>CAVPKC010000003.1:0-2050806 GCA_963705605.1 uncultured Thermoleophilia bacterium | reverse complement strand
GACGACCAGGTCGAGCAGGCCACCGACCGCGCTCGCGACGACCGGCTTGCCGTGCGCCATCGCCTCCGCGCAGGTGAGCCCGAAGCCCTCGCGCCGCGACGGGCACACGACGACGGCGGCGCGCCGGTAGAGCCGATCTCGCTCCGCGTCGGAGACGAAGCCGAGCGCGCTCGGCACGAGGTGGCGGAGCGGGCCGTCGCCGCCGACGACGAGGTTCAGCCCCGCCGCCGCCTCGGCGAGCTCCTCGACGCCCTTCTCGCGGCGCAGAGCCGGCCGACGTAGAGCACCTCGGGCGGATCGGCCTCGTCGCCGATCGCCTCCGGGATCTCGACGCCGTTCGGGATCACCTCGACGCGATGCGCACCGAGCCGCCGCGGCATCGTCCGCGAGAGCCCGCGAGACGCAGATCACCGACCCGTGCGCGCGCGAAGAACCGGACGGGCCAGCCAGGGCGCCCGCTTCGCGAGCTCGACGTCGCTGCCGTGGAGCGTGACCACGAACGGCTTGCCCGAGGCCGCCGCGGCCGCCCCGGCCGGGAGCCAGTGCGCGTGCACGAGGTCAGCCCCGCGGGCCGCCCGGCGAGCCGCGAGCGCCATCGAGCCGAGCAGCAGCGGTCCCGCCCAGGGCCGCTGCCGCAGGTTCGCCGGCACGCCGTCACCGTAGGCGAGCCCGAAGTCGTCGAACGCGCCCGGGGCGAGCACCTCGATCTCGATGCCGCGTTCCCTGAGCCGCTCGACCGCGTCGGCGATGAACCTCCCGGCGTGGTCGCCCTCGTGACGCGGGTAGGAGGTCGTGAGAACGACGACCTTCACCGCCGCGCGAACACCGCCGGCGCGGCCACGATCAGCATCGCGAGCACGAAGAAGTAGTACATCTGCATCGTCAGGTAGAAGGCGTTCGCGACGAGCGTTCCCGACGAGCGCGGCGGTCAGCCCCCAGGCCGAGCGGGCGGACGCGCGCCGCGGCCTGCTCGCCGGCCGTCGCGAGCGCGCAGGCCGAGCCGGCGGAGCGCTCCGAGCCGGCGGAAGAGGTAGACGAGGTAGCAGAGGAAGACCGCCGTCGCCGACGATCCCGGTCTCGGTCAGGAGCGCCACGTAGTAGGAGTGCGGCCCCCAGTTCGACTTCCCGGTCACGAACTCGTAGTAGGACGAGAACGTGTTCAGGCCGAGCCCGAACAGCGGGTGCTGGTCGATCACGGGCGGCAGCAGCTCGTAGATCTCGAGATGGACGCGCGTCGAGCCGCCGGTCACGCTCGTCCGCGACTCGAGCACCGTCTCGAAGAAGCCGGTGCGCTGCGAGACGACGATCGCCGACGACCGCGACGACGAGACCGAGCGGGACGAGGAAGCGCGGGCGGAGCGAGCAGCCGCCGGTACGGGATCGCGAGAACGAGCAGCCCGACGACGATGCCGAGCAGGCCGCTGCGCGAGAGCGTCGAGAGCTCGACGATCGCGAGGAAGGCGAGCACGAGCGCGAGCGGCGTCCGCAGCCGGTGGCCGCGCTCGAGCCGCAGGTAGATCGGCAGGAGCGACGAGCAGCGGGACGATCAGCATGATCCCGAGGTGGTTCGGGTCGAGCGTGAGCGCGTTCGTCCGGTAGACGTTCGAGCCGCTCGACGGCGCCGTAGACGTTGATGCCGCCGCGCTGGTAGGCGCCGATCGGCGACAGGACCGTCTCGTCGAGGTTGCGGCCGCTCGTCTCGCGCGACGGCGAGCTGGAGCAGCCCGTAGGCGCCGTTGGCGACGATGCCCGGCCGTGAACCAGCCGAGCGTCCGCCAGTAGAAGCCGGAGCCGCGCGGCGAGGTGGGCGACCGCGCAGACGAGGAACAGGAAGTGGATCGCGAACTTGACGATCCCCTTCACGAAGAGATCGCGATCGGCGGTCGTCGTCGAGGTTGAAGAAGCCGGCGAGGTAGACGACGGTGAACGCGCGCGAAGAAGCCGAGCAGCACCAGCGACGTCCGCGGCAGCGCGCCCGTCGTGCTCGTCGATCCGCAGGAACCGCGAACGCGAGCACGAACAGCCCTGCGGTGACGTCCGAGATGTTGACGTCGGCGCCGCCGGCCGACCAGCGCACCTTGGCGAACGTGATCGTGAAGACTGCGGCGAAGAGCAGGACGTCGACGACGCGGGTCGCGGTCGCGCTCGACGCGTGCGCTGGGACGCTCGGCGGCCGGCAGCGCGACGCTCATCCGCGTCGACCCCTGCGAGCAGCTCCGCGAGCTCCTCCGCTCGCGCCCGGCGGGAGAGCCGCTCGCGGGTCGCCGGCGTCGAGCGGCGTCCCGTCGAGGCTGCCCGGCTCGCCAGCGCCCCTCGAGCTCGGCGATCGCCGCGACCATCCCGTCCACGTCGTCGGGAGCGACGACGAGCCCTGCGCCGACCTCGCGGATCAGCGCCGCCGCCTCCGCCGTCCGGCGGCACCGCTGCGAGGATCGGGCGCTCGGCGGCGAGATACTCGAACACCTTGCCGGTGAGCACCCCCCTGCCCCTGCCCGCCTGCCTCCGGGATCAGGAGGAGGAGCGCCTCCGAGTCGCGCTGGAGGGCGAGCACCTCCGCCCGGGAGGTGTAAGGGAGGAGCTCGAGCCGGTCGCCGAGGCCGAGCGCCGCGGCGTACTCGCGATCGGAGGAGCGGAAGTCGCCGACGAAGCGCGCGACGACGTCACCGTCCGACCGGGCGAGCGCGTCGAGGAACGGCGCGGGGTCTGCGGCGACCGAGAAAGCTGCCGGCGTGCGTGATCCGGAAGCGCGGCCGATGGCCGGTACGCGAGTCCCTCGAAGTCCTCGAAGTCGCAGCCGTTGCCGATCTCGGCCACCGGCCCGCGCGGGTGGAGGCCGCGCATCTCGTCGGCGATCGCGCGCGAGACGCAGACGATCGCGTCCGCCCGCTCGGCCACGAGCCGCGCAAGCATCGCCTCGCCGCGAAGCTCGTGACGGCGGTGCGCATGCGAGACGACCGAGTCGCGCAGGTCCGCGACCCAGCGCACGCCGGGCACGCGGCCTCGCTGCCGCGCCGACGAGCTGCACCGACCCGGGCGGCGACGTCGTGAGGACGACCTCGACGCCGAGCCGGCGAGCCAGCTTCCTCGCCGCGGGTGCCGCCGTCAGCGCCCAGAGCACGCTCGCGTCGGGCACCAGCAGCCCCCGCAGCGCGAGCTCGGCCCGCAAGACGGCTCGGTCGAGACCCTGTGTTGCACGCAACTCCTCCGCAGGGCGGCGTGAGCGCGGGCCGACGTTCCGCACGCGGTGGACGGCAACGCCGGGTGGAGAAACGAGCGTCGGGTCGAGATGAAGCCACTTGGGGTCGTCCGGGGCGAGCACGTGCACCTCGTGGCCCAGGTCGGCGAGATGGCCGGCGAGCTTCAGCGGACGCTGCACCCCGGCGCCGCCGGCCGGTGGCCAGTACATGGAGACGATCAGGAGCCTCACCGCCGACCTCGCAGGCACAGCCGATAGCGCAGGAAGCTCGTCCGCGGGCCGAGCAGGCCCTCGACCTGGCGGAGCCCCGTGACGAAGCTCGGGCGCCACTCCGATCGCTCCACGGTGAACCCTCCGGCCCGGAGCGCCGCCTCGAGCTCCTCCGCCGTCCGCAGGCCGATGTGCGTGGGGTTCTGGGCGAGGACGAGATCGCGTGCCTTCAGCCGCTCGATCACGTGCCCGGGGTTCGGCGTGTACAGCGAGAGGGTTCCGTCCGGCCGGAGGACACGCCGCGTCTCCGAGAGCATCCCGGCGAGGGTCTCGTCGTCGAGATGCTCGACCAGATCGGCGGCGGCAGCCTTGTCGAAGCTCTCGTCGGCGAACGGCAAGGCGGCGACGTCCGCGACCTCGAAGCGAAGGCCCGGGAAGAGCGCGTGCGCCCGTTCGATCGCAAGCGGCTCGGAGTCGACGCCGACGGTCTCGCAGCCGAACGTCGCGAGAAAGTGGCTCGTCGCCCCCGCGGCGCAGCCGAGGTCGAGGATCCGCTCGCCGCGCCGGGGCTCGACGAGGTCGCGAACCGCCGAGAGGCGCAGGCGCGTCCACGGTGTCTGGTCGAGATAGGCACCGGCCATCGTTCCCATGAACGTCGTGTCGTAGGCGGCCGGCGCACGGCGAAACGCGAGGGGCACGACCTACGAGTCCCGGCGCAGCGGATACAGCACGTAGCGCCCGTCCTCGTAGACGGGCTCCGGCAGGAACTTCACGTACTCGGGAACCTTGCGCGTCTTGTCGACGACGAGCCAGGTCGCCCCCCGCGAGGAGAGGATCCTCGCCTTGTCGATGTACGAGACGTCGTCGCGGTAGAAGAAGCGGATCACGTCGCGGCGGCGCTCGTACGGCTCGTTCTCGCCGGTGTCGGCCACGTGGGCGGGGGGGTTCGCGGCGACGTAGACCGGGGCGTACGCGCCGATCCGGTACGAGGTCTCGAGGTCGGAGAAGACGGTCGCGCGGAGCGGGACGTCGGTGCGTAGCGCCTCCACGAGGCCCGGTGTGAGCGCGTAGCGATCCGGGGGATCCTGCTTCACGTCGCGGAACCCGGCGACGGCGACCGGGACGGCGAGGAGCGCGACGGCCGCGACTGCCCACCAGGTCGGGGTCGGAGCCGTGCGGCGAAGGAACCAGCCCGCGATCAGGCCGCCGAGCGCACCGCCCGCCGCGAGCCAGGTCACCCAGGCCGGGCCGCCCTCGCCCAGCCGGCCGCCCGCGCCTCCGGCATAGGCGAGCTGCAGGCCGACCCCCAGCGCCAGCGCGGCCGCACAGCCGTACACGCGGTGGCGGCCAGCGAGTGCCGCAGCTCCCGCGAGCGCGAACGGGAGCGGCAGGAAGAGCGCGAGCCGGCGTGCCTGCGAGAGCGACGTCAGGTCCGCGAGCGCGGTGAAGAACGGTGGGACGAGCAGGACGACGAGGATGGCGAGCGAGCCGCCGAGGACGTAGGCCGCCCAGCGCCGGCGGCCGGCCAGCGCGGCGAGGGGGATGACGAGGAGCGCGGCGACGGTCGCGGCACCGCCGCGGGCGATGGTCTCGGGCGCGAGCCGGAACCAGTCGCCGAAGGTGTCGAGCTGGCTTCCGTAGGCGGCGAGCGCCCGCGCCTTCTCACCGGACGACGGCCGGAACGACTCGGTCGAGGAGATCGCCGGCCACAGCCAGGCGAGGAAGAGGCCGGTCGGGACGAGCAGCGCCGCGATCGCCAGACCGATGCGACGCCAGTCCCGCCGACCGGAGCGTGAGAGCACGAGCCGGCCGACCAGAAAGCCCGCCACCGGCAGGACGAGGAAGATCGCGTACGTGACGTGCACAACGGCGAGCCCGAGCGCCGCGATGGCGAGCGTCAGATACCGGATGCGCGGCGCTCCGCGGACGACGCCGAAGACGAGCGCCAGCACGGCGGGAACGAGCAGCAGGCGGGCCGAGGAGGCCGGCAACGCGGTGAAGGCGAACGAGCCGATCCCGTCGCGCTGGAAGCCGACGAGTGCGCCCTGGGCGATCGCGGCCGCCGCGCCGCCGGCCGCCGAGGCGAACAGTGCGGCGCCGGCCGCATACGCGAGCACGAGAGCCAGCGGGGTGAGAATCGCGGACAGGTGGAGCACGACGACCGCCGGGTCGACGTCGGCCAGCCGTCCGATCAGGGCCAGGACTCCGTGCCAGAGTGGAAACGCGTAGCCAGGATGCAGATCCCCTCCGCGGAATTCGTTGACGATCCAGACCGAGGAGAGGACCGGGAAGTCGTCGAGCTTGCGGACGCGCGCGAGATGGAAGAGCGCGTCGCCCGAGACGACCGTCGCGGCCCACCAGACGACACCGCAGAGGACGAAGCCGGCAGCGGCGACGACCAGGATCGGCAGGAGATCTCGCCGGTCGAGCCGGCTCGGACCGGCGCGGAGCGCCGCAACCAGTCCACCGACGCACGCGACCGCCACGACGGTCACGGTGAGCGACAGCGAGCCGTTCGCTGCAAACGTCAGCACCATCGCGAGGAAGACGATCCCGAGGCTCCAGGCGACCGATCCGGCCAGTGCCTGGCCGAGGCGGTGCGGCCAGTCGAGCGCGCGCTGGACGAGCGCGCCGGGGAGCAGCAGGATGCAGGCCGCCGCGGCGGCGAGCCGCAGGCCCAGCCCGGCCCCCTCGGCCGGGAGCAGACGGCCGATCCCGAGCGCGATCGGGGCGAGCGCGATGACGGCGAGGAAACGGACGGGGAGGCTCGGGAGCCGCAGCCTCGCGCCGAGCTGGCTGCTCACCGAAGCCACTCGGATGCCTCCTCCGCGAGCGAGCTCGCTGACAGGCAGACGCCGCCGTTGGCACGGACGGCGTCGAGGAAGCGGAAGAAGAGCCGGTCCCAGCCGCGCGACGTCGCAGGATCGAACCGGTCCGTGTGCCAGAGCACCGCGAACCCTCCGCCGTTGGCCGCGGCCCACTCGACCACGTCGAGCAGCCGCCGCTCGGCTTCGGCCGCGGGCAGCCCGAGGTAGCGGTCCTCCGCGAGCGTCACGTCCATGACGGCGAGCGGGATCTCGACGAGGTCGAGCGGAGCGTCGCGTACGGGATCCCACGGACGGTACGGGTGGGCGATCCCGCTGCGAAAGCCGGGCCGGTCGGCGAAGCCGACGCTCGAGTCGTAGAGAAAGCCGAGATCTGCGAGCGGGGCGAGGTTCACGAGAGGATCCACGCGCAGGTAGTGGTAGCGCTGCCCGTCGAGCCGCCCGGCGAGCGCCTCGAGCCGTCCCTTCTCCTCGGCCAGCCGCTCGGGATCCGCCGCCGCCGTGTAGCTGCCGTGCAGGCCGACCTCGGCGCCGCCCTCGAGCAGCAGCTCGACCAGCCGAGGGCGCAGGCGCTCGTAGGCCTCCGGCACGGCGCCATCCGCCGGATGGCGATGCCCGGCCATCAGGTAGAAGGTCGAGCCCTGCGTGCGCGTGCGCTCGATGCGCAGGATCCGCTCGAACCGCCAGTTCGGGTCGGTCCGGCGCAGCTTGTGGAGCGGGACGGCGGAGAGCGCCCGGGCCTCGCGAACAGCGGCCGCGCCCTGCCGGGCCCGCGCGCTGTCACGGAGGCGTGCGGCGGAGCCCCGAATGCCGACCCGCGTCCAGCGCCACGGCGTGTCGACGTCGTGAGTGATCGCGACAGCGAATCGCGCCCCTCCCCACCGCGGCGGCTCGATTCCGAGCCGGCGTCGCAGGCGCTCGAGCGGCGGGTCGAACGGATCGAGGCACGAAGCCGTCCCCGGGAAGCGTCCGTGGCGGTCGCGGATGCCGTCTCGCTCCTCGACGCGGGCCAGGTCGTAGAACCCCGCCGCGAGCTCGTCGCCGGTCGGCCGCTCGCCGAGCTCGACCCGGCGCCAGGCCTCCTCGTCGTACGGTAGGCCGTCGCCGATGGCCACGTCGCGGGCACCGATCGTGTCGAGGACCCAGCGGGCCCGACGCTCGACGTGCTCGGGGATCAGCGGAGCGCCTCCTCGGAGGACACGAGCGCCCTGCACGAGCGCCGGTCGCACGTCGTCGGCTGCGAGCACCGCGTCCACGTACGGAGGGCGCTGGAGCGCCGGGGCCTCCCCGCCCATGAAGCTGATCGCCCAGCGCTTGCCGTCCCCCTCCATGCGGGCTGCGCGGAAGGCGGGCGCCGAGCAGGTCCCAGTAGGCGATGCGCGGAAGATCGACCCCGCACGCCGAGGCGAGCCCGTGCCACTGCCAGAGACGGGGGTTCACCTCCATCAGCTTGAACCGTCCGTCCCGCGGGTCGCGCTTGAACTCGACCTGCGAGAGGCCGTGGAACTCGACTGCGCGCAAGGGTCTTCAAGCCCAGTTCGACGACGTCGTCCACCCACACCGCCTCGCCGATCCGGCAGGTGCCGACGCCGGGGGGCGTCTGGCGGAGCTTTCGCCCGGAGAACAGCCCGAGCGGCTCGCCGTCCGCTCCGACGTAGCTGCCGAGCGTGTAGAGGGCATCGTCGCCGCCAGGGATCAGCTCCTGCACCATCGGCGCGAACGGCTCGGAATCGGCGTACGCGCTGCTCGAGCTCGCCGCCGTCGTAGCAGCGGAACGCCTGGCGGCGGAACCGCCGCTTGAACCCCGTCGGGTCGGACGGCTTCACGAGCACCGGGTACCCGACTTCGCGCGCCGCGGCGAGCGCCTCCGCCGCCGAGGCCGGATGCGCGGTACGGGGAACCGGCACGCCCGCAGCCGCCGCGCGCTCGAGCTGGAACCGCTTCGACTGGATCCGCTCGAGCACGGCCCAGGACGGAAACGGGAACAGGAAGGCGCCGCCCAGCGCGGAGCGCGTTGCGAGCGATCGCGTTCAGCTGCTCGTCGTGCGTCGGGAAGATCGGCGCGGGGCGGTCGAGCCGCCCGGCGAGCTCGACGAGGAAGCGCGACGAAACCCTCCTCGTCCACGCCCGGATCGGGGCACAGGATCGGGAGGCGAATCGCGAGCGGAAGCCCGAGCGCGCTCGGGCGGTGGTCGAGCGCGAGCACGGGACGCCGGCGCGGCCGAGCGACCGGATCGCCGCGAGCCCGTTGACCCAGTTGACGTCGACGACGACGGCGGCCGGCATCGGCCACCGTCGAAGGTACGGGGTCAGGTCTTGCATTGCACCATCGGGGTCAGTGCACCATCGGGGTCAGGTCTTGCGTTGCACCATCGCACCATCGGGGTCAGGTCTTGCATTGCAGCATCCAATGTTGCAATGCAAGACCTGACCCCGCTACAGGTAGCGCTCGGCGGGGGCCGCCCCGAGCCACCGCGCCGCCTCCCGGTAGCCCGCGCCCCGCTCGCCGCGGAAGAGAGCTGCCGCGGAGCCGCAGTGCGTGCACCAGCATCCCCCGCGTCCGCTCCGCCTCGACCATGCCGTAGTGCTTCGCCGACGAAGCGGAGGTGCCCTCGCAGATTCTCGCGGTAGAGCGCGCCGCCGTGCGTGGCACCGCCGACGTGCACGACCTCGGCGCTCCGGGTCGAACAGGACGCGCCAGCCCGCCTGGTGGAAGCGGTAGCACCAGTCCGTCTCCTCGCTGAAGAGGAAGAACGACTCGTCGAAGAGGCCGACCTGCTCCGTCGCGCGCCGCCGGACGAGGAGACACGCGCCCGAGAGCCAGTCCGCCTCGACGACCGACTCGTGGTCGAAGCCAGCCCGCATAGAGCGAGTTGAGCGCCCGCGAGCGCGGCGCGAGCTTGCGCAGGAAGAAGTACTCCGTCGCGAGCCGCCAGCGGGTGGGGAAGCCGCGGACGGAGCGCTGCAGCGTCCCGTCCTCGTTGCGCAGTCGCGGCCCGACGACGGCGGCATCGGGATGCGCGTCGGCGAACGCGGCGAGCCGGTCGACGGCGTCCCCGACGACCCAGGCGTCCGAGTTCAGGAGCAGGAAGTAGTCGCCCGATGCGACTCGCATCCCGGCGTTGTTCCCGCCACCCATGCCGACGTTCGCCTGCTCGATCACCCGGGCCTGCGGGAACCGCTCCCGGACGAGCTCGAGCGAGCCGTCCGTCGAGCCGTGGTCGACGACGATCGTCTCGTGGCCCCTGACGCTCTCGAGGCAGCGCTCGAGCCACGGCAGCCCGTTCAGCGAGACGACGACGACGGAGACGGCACTCACACGCGACGCGTGCGAACCCAGGCGGGGCGAAGGCTCCGCCAGAGCAGGATCAGCCCGCCCGGCAGGGACGTCGCGATCGTGACGGCGTAGAAGAGGAACCCGGTAGCGAATGCCGCGTCGGCGTCGACCCCGAACCGCCCGAGGAACCCGACGAAGAACGCCTCGCGGACGCCGAGCCCGTTGATCGTGAACGGCACCATCATCACGAGGAAGAGGAGCGGACCGAGGATCACGTAGACGAGCGGCGAGACCTCGACGCCGACCGCCTCGCCGCAGAGCCAGATCGAGAGGCAGCGCACGAACTGGAGGACGACGGTGATCACGAGCACGAGCACGAGCGTCCGCGGCTGCTCCCGGTAGCCGTGGAGCGCCTGGTAGACGCTGGTGCCGGCGCGCTCGAGCTTCAGGCGCGCGGCGAGCGGGCCGAGCCAGCCCAGGTGGCTCGCGCGCGCGCTTCGAGAAGAGGAGGACGAAGCCTGCACCGACGAACAGGAGGAACAGCGCCTCGACCGCGACGAGGTACTCGATGTCGTCGTAGCGGCCGATTGCGACGACGAGCCCGACGGCGACCATCACGAGCGTGCCCGCGGCGCCCATCACCCGCTCGAGCAGCACCGCCGCCGCCGCCTCCCCCTTCGCCTCCGGCATGCGCCGCGAGTGCTCGACGATGCGGACGGCGTCCCCGCCGACACCCGTCGGGAGGATCTGTCCGGCCGCGTACCCGATGAAGTACAGCCGTGTCAGCCAGCCGAGCGGCTCCCGGATGCCCTTCGACGCGAGCAGGAGCTGCCACCGCCACGCCATCGCCCACGTCGTCGAGAAGAAGATCACGAACGCAGCGAGCAGCAGCAGGCCGTTCGCGTCGCGAACCAGCTCGACGGTCTGCTTGAGATCGATCTGCCAGAAGAGGAAGACGAGCACGCCGACGCTGACGACGACCTGGAGCGCGATCTTCAGCTGGCGGCTCACGCCGTGAACCTCGCGTGCACCCGCCGGAGCGCCCCGATCGCGTCCGCGATGTCCTCGTCGGTGTGCGCGGGGGAGAACGGGAGCGAGAGCACCTCGTTCCCGGCGCGCTCGGCGACCGGTAGCGAGGGCTGGTCGGGGAAGCGCTCGCGGTAGAAGGTAAGGCGGTGCACGGGCAGGAAGTGGATGCTGGTGCCGATCCGCTCGTCCGTGAGCGCGCGCTGGTACTCGTCTCGCGTCGCGCCTGCCTGCTCCGCGTCGATGCGCACGACGTAGAGGTGGAGCGCGTGGAGGTCGCGGGGATCGCGCGCGAGCGGCTCGATCCCGCGGAGCTCTGCCACGGCCGCGTCGTAGGCGGCGGCGTGACGCAGGCGCACCTCCCTGTGCGCGCCGACCTTGTCGAGCTGGCAGAGGGCGATCGACGCGAGCACGTCCGAGAGGTTGGCCTTGAAACCGGCGACCCGGACGTCGTACAGGGCGCCGTGGCCGCGCCGCATCAGCCGGAGCTCGTGCACGGCCGCCGCCAGCTCGTCGTCGTCCGTGGTCAGGATCCCCCCCTCGCCCGCCGCGACGTTCTTGGTCGCGTAGAGGGAGAAGCAGGTCGCCCGAGCGATTGATCCGACCTTGCGGCCGCGGTACTCGGACTCGGTGGCGTGGGCTGCGTCCTCGACGACGGGCAGGCCCAGTTCGAGTAGTGGCTCGAGATCGGACGGCTGGCCGGCGAGGTCGACCGGCATGATCGCCCGTGTCCTCGGCGTGACAGCCGCCGCCACGAGGGCCGGGTCGATGTTGAGATCGTCGGGTCGAACGTCGACGAACACCGGTCTCGCCCCGGTGTGGACGATCACGTTCGCGGTCGCCGGCCACGTGATGGGCGTCGTGATCACCTCGTCGCCCGGGCCGACACCGAGGCCGACGAGCGCGAGGTGCATCGCCGCCGTCGCAGACGAGAGGGCGATCGCGTGCCCGGCGCCCGTGTACTCTGCGAACCGCCGTTCGAGCTCGGCCGCGCTCGGGCCGCTCGTCAGCCAGCCGGAGCGCAGCGTCTCCGCGACCGCGGCGAGCTCCTCGTCCCCGATCGCGGGAGGCTGGAACGAGAGGAACGTCTCCCGCACTGCGGTGCGGCTAGACGCGCGCAGCGACATCCACGGTCTCGAATCGGACGCACTCCGCCGCGCGGTCGGCGCGCGAGAGCGCCTCGTCACGCGAGTCCCCGACGGCGAGGACGAAACCGGCCCGGTCCGCGCCCCGCCGAAGCTCGCCGAACACGAATCCCGGTCGCCGGTAGCAGCGGGCGTCGAGGATCCCGTCCAGCTCCAGGGCGTCGTCGAGCCCGTCGACGCCCACCAGCTCGCCGGGTGGCGCGACGAGGAAGCGCACGCACGCACCGCCGCGCGGGCGGAACTCGGGGACGCTCGACGGCTCGCCGAGCGCGGCATCGAGCGCGAGCCCGTTCAGGTCGACGCCCAGCGCCGCCCGGGCCAGCTCCGCGTCGTGGCCGCCGCCGAGGCGGGCAGCCAGCTCGACCACGCGCGGTCCGTCGGGGCCCGCCACCACCTGCGTGTAGCTCGGGCCGTTCTCCAGGCAGACGGCTCGGGCGGCGAGCCGTGCGGCCTCGGCCGCGGCCCCGGCCCCGGTCACGGCCGGCCAGGCGTGGGTGAGCGCCACGCCGAAGGCCGGGGGCAGCGCGGTGAGGCGGTCGGTGACCGTGAGGGGGTGGAACGCGCCGTCGATCGAGAAGGCCACCACCGTCAGCTCCGGACCAGGCACGAGCTCCTCGACGAGGCTGATCCGGCTCCGCGAGGCCTGGAGCGCAGCCTCGACCGCTCCCGCGAGCTCGCCCGGCGCCTCGACGAGCGAGAGTCCCCGCTGCCCCTGGCGGTCTGGCGCCTTGACGACACAGGGGAACCCGATCTCGGCTGCGGCCGCCTCCGCCTCCTCGACGGCACCGCAAACGGCGTGCCTCGGCTGGGGCACACCCGCGACGGAGAAGGCCTCGCGCTGGCGGAGCTTCGAGACGCACAGCGCTGCGGTGTCGGGGGAGATCGGGTGCGGTAAGCCGAGCCGATCGGCGATCCGGGCCGCGATCGCGACCGGCCAGTCGATCCCCGGCGCGATCAACCCGTCGACGAGCTCGGCGCGCGCGAGCCGGTCGAGACCTTCCTCGTCCTCTGCCGAGACGAGCGCGCGGCGATCCGCATACTCGAAGCCCGGCGCCGCGGGATCGCGGTCGCAGGCGATCACGAAGAGGCCGCGCTCGCGCGCGGCCCGCAAGAGACCGAGCTGCGCCGGCCCGGCGCCTAGGACGAGCAGGCGCTTCGCCATCCGGGATTCATCTCAGGTCGTGCACATCGAGGGCGGAGATCTCACCTGGGAAAGGTTACTGGCGTGCCATGTTGAGCCACCAGCGAGCCCACGTCCTCGGGCATAGTCTTGCGATGCGCAGATGGAATCGGCGGTGCTGCGGAGCCGCGGCCGCGATCGCTCTCCTGGCCCTCGGCGCCCCCGCCGCCGCAGCCGACCAATCCGAGGTGGCGCTCGCCGAGAAGTACGCGCCCGTCGTGCGGCTCGCCGAGCAGGAGGAGGAGTGCGGGGCAGGCGAGCCCTACGAGCCGATCGACGTCGGGCTGGTGCTCGGGAACGACGAGGTCGCTTTCCGGGGCCCGTGGGATCAGGTGAACCTCGTCGGGATCGCCCCGACGGCCGAGCAGATCGGCGCGGGAAAGTACGGCTACCACCTCGACTTCCCGGGCGATGCGCTCGACCCCGGCTGCGACTTCGAGCTCTGGGGACGTCGGATCTCGGAGGACTCCGAACCGACGGTGTACGCGCACGTCGCCACCGACCCGGCGTATCCGGGGAAGCTTGCCCTCCAGTACTGGTTCTTCTACGTCTTCAACGACTTCAACAACCTCCACGAGGGCGACTGGGAGATGATCCAGCTCCTCTTCGACGCGGGCACCGCCGACGAGGCGCTCGCGACCGAGCCGTACGAGGTCGGCTACAGCCAGCACGAGGGGGCCGAGCGGGCCGACTGGGGCGAGGACAAGCTGGAGTTGGTCGACGACACCCACCCCGTCGTCTACCCGGCGGCGGGCTCCCACGCCAGCTTCTACGAGTCCGCGCTCTTCCTCGGGCGAAGCGCCGAGCAGGGCGTCGGCTGCGACGACACGAACGGGCCGCACCGCGAGATCCGGCCGACCGCCCCGTCCGTGCCGAGCGACCGCGACCAGTACCTGGCCGAGTACCCGTGGCTCGGCTTCCAGGGCCGTTGGGGCGAGCAGCAGCTCGCCTTCTACAACGGCCCGACCGGCCCGAACATGAAGACCCAGTGGAACCAGCCGCTCGTGTGGGCGCAGGGCTGGCGGGACGCCGCGTTCGCCGTCCCCACAGGCGGCACTTTCGGCCCGGATGCGACGGGTGTCTTCTGCGACGCCGTCGCCGCCGGCTCGAAGCTCCTGGTCCTGATCAAGCGGAACCCGCTCGGCGTGCTCGCCTTCTTCGCCGCGGTCATCGGGCTCCTCTTCTGGGCCGCGTCCCGGACCGAATGGGAGTCGTCGGCGCCCCTGCGCCTCGCCCGCCGCCGCGCCTGGGGGCAGATCGTCTCGGCCACACGACGGATGTACACGGGCCGGTTTCGCATCTGGATGGGAGTGGGCGCCGTCTTCGTCCCGGTGCTCCTCGTCGCGACGGGGCTCCAGGCAGTGGTCTTCCACCTCACCCCGTTCGCCAACCTGGCCGACGTCGCCGGCGAGTCGAACGGCTTCGTGGCGCTGCTCGTCTTCGCGCTCGGGATCGGGTTCGCGGTGATCGCCCTCACCTTCGTCCAGGCGGCGACGGCGCTCGTCCTCGTCTCGATCGACGAGGGCCGAGACCCGACGATCCGGCAGGCCTACCGCGACGTCGCTCGCCGGTGGAAGCGGCTGCTGGCAACGCTCGTGCTGCTCGTCGCCGTCGTCGTCGTGCTGAACCTCACCGTGGTCGGGATTCCGATCGCGATCTGGCTCCTGTTCCGCTGGGCCTTCCTCGCGCAGACGCTCGTCCTCGAGGATCTGAGGCCGCTCGCAGCCCTCCGGAGGAGCGCGGAGCTCGTCAGGGGCCGCTGGTGGAAGGTCGCGACGATCGTCCTCTTCACGACGGGGCTCGCCCTCCTGCTCGGGCCGCTCGTCGGCATCGCCTGCTGTTCGCGTCGACGGCGACGTTCGACGTCGTCAACCTGATCTCGTCGATCGTCTACGCGTTCGCGGTGCCGTTCGCCGCGATCGCGACCACCTACCTCTACTTCGACTGCCGCGTCCGGGAGCGGCTCGAGCCTGCCGAGCGAAGATCGGCTGAGTCCCTCCCGGCCGAGATCTGACCGGCGGCTACGCTGCCCACTGTGAGCGCCAGGAGCGACACCCTCGTCTTCGTCCCGGCGTGGAACGAGGAGCAGAGCCTTCCCGCGGTCCTCGCCGAGCTCCGGGCGGTGCTGCCGGACGCGGACGTCCTCGTGATCGACGACGGCTCGACGGATGCCACCGCCTCGGTTGCCCGCTCCTGCGGCGCCGAGGTCCTGTCGTTCGAGGAGAACCGCGGCCTCCGCGCTGCGATTGCCGCCGGATACGAGCACGCGGCAGAGCAGGCCTATGCGTACTGCGGTCGGGTCGACGCCGACGGGCAGCACCCCGTCGGCGAGCTTCGGCGCCTGCTCGAGCTCGTGCGCTCCGGCGGCTGCGACGTCGCCGTCGGCTCGCGCTTCGCGTCGGGCGACGGCTACGCAGCCGACCGGTACGAGCCGACCGCGGCCCGCAAGCTCGGAACGGGCCTCCTCAGGGGCTCGATGGGGGTGGTCCTCGGCCGCCCCTTCCACGACGCCACCAGCGGGATGTACGCGGCCAACGCGAAGGCGATGCCGGTACTCGCGCGCCCGTACACGAGCGGCGCCCCCGAGGTCGAAGCGGTGCTGCGCCTGCACGAGGAGGGGCTCCGCGTCGAGGAGGTGCCCGTGCACATGCGCGAGCGGTCGAGCGGGGAGTCGAAGCTCCAGGGGAAGAAGGCGATCGTCCTCGTGCTGACGGTGATCGGCACGCTCCTGACCGCCGGCTACCTGCGCCACCGACGGCGGGGCGGTGGCTGAGCCGCTCGCCGGCTCGGGCGGCCGGGTCGTGGCCGTCCTCGGCTATTCGCGCCGGCGCGGTACCGAGCTCCATCCGATCTGCGCTGGGCGCCTGGCGCGCGCGGAGCAGCTCGCGGATGGCGCGACAGCGGTCGTTCTCTCCGGCTGGGCCCGGCGGTCGAAGGCGAGGCCCGAGGCGGAGCTGATGCGCGCGGCCTGGGCCGGACCCGGCGTCGCCATCGTGTGCGATCCCGACGCGCGCACGACCGCCGAGAACGCGGCGAACGTGGCCGCCACCGCCCGCGCGCTCGGCGCGACCGAGCTCGTCGTCGTCACCTCCCGCTGGCACCGGCGGCGCGCGCGGATCCTGCTCCGGGCCGCGCTCGGGAACAGCCGGGTGCGGCTCTCCGTCGAGGGGTCGGCAGGGTCGGCGCCCCCGAGCCTGCTCGCTCGTGAGGCCGCGTGCTTCGCCCTGCTCCCGCTCCAGCTCCGGCGGGCCCGGGGCCAGCGGCGAACCGGTCGCCAGGCGATGGCGGTCAACGAACGAGGTCGTTGACGCCCGCCCAGACCGAGCCGTAGATCCGCTCGGGCCCGAGCCGCTCCACGAAGCCGCACCGCGCGAGCGCGTCGTGCACGGGGCTCTTGACCCGTGCCAGCGCCAGCTCGACTCCCGCCTCGGCGAGCTCGACGCGCAGCTCTTCCAGCATCTCGGCAGCCGACGTGTCGACATGTGAAACGGCGCCGAAGTCGACGAGGACCGTCGCCGCAGGCGGAACGGCGGCAGCCACGAGCGCCCGGACCCGCTCGCGGAAGTAGTTCGCGTTGGCGAAGAAGAGCTCGCCGTCGAAGCGGACGACGATCAGACCGGGAGAGGTGACGTACTCGGGGTGACGCTCGACGTCACGGAAACGGTAGTCCTCGTCGTGCTCGGAGCGCTCCGGGGCGCGGCCGAGGACGACGACCCGCGGACGGTACGAGCGCCGGACGAGCATGACGAGCGAGACGACGACCGCGACGAGGATCCCCGGCAGCGTCCCGACCAGCAGCAC
This sequence comes from uncultured Thermoleophilia bacterium, assembly GCA_963705605.1. Lineage (GTDB taxonomy): Bacteria > Actinomycetota > Thermoleophilia > Gaiellales > Gaiellaceae > CAVPKC01. Next base: position 2,034,146 of record CAVPKC010000003.1, on the reverse strand, counting down.
CCCGAGCAGGCAGATCGCAGCGAGGGTGAAGTCGTCTCGGTCGAGGCGGTAGAGCCGAATCAGCGGCCTGGGCTGCGGGAGCTTCATGACCGCTGCGATGACGATCGCCGCGACGGTCGCGGTCGGAAGATCCGTGAAGAGCGGTGTGAGGACGAGCACCGTCACGAGCACCAGGCCGGCGCAGAGGATCCCGGCCAGCTGCGTGCGCGAGCCCACTCGATCGGCAACCGCCGTCCTCGAGAGGCTCCCGTCGACCGGGAGCCCCGCGACCAGCCCGGTGCCCACGTTCGCGGCCCCGAGGGCGACGAGCTCCCGGTTCGCGTCCACCTCGTAGCGGCGCTTGGAAGCGAACGACCTGGCGACCGCGATCGACTCGGCAAAGGCGACGACCGCGATCGCGAGCGCACCCGGCACGAGCTCGAGGACGTGTCCCAGGCCGATCTCAGGAACCGAGACGCCCGGAAGCCCGCTCGGCACCTCACCCACGATCGAGACGCCCCGGGCCTCGAGGTCGAGGGCCGCCGAGATGCCGATCGCGGCGACGAGGGTGACGAGTGCTCCGGGCGCCTTCGGGACGAATCGGTCGAGGAGGACGAGCAAGGCGAGCGAGGCCAGCCCGACTGCCGCCGTCAGACGGTGGATCTCACCGAGGCTCGCCAGCAGCCGCCAGAGCTCTTCGAAGAAGTTGCCGCTCTCGATCGTGAGGCCGAGCAGCTTCGGCAGCTGTCCGACCGCGATGACGAGCGCGACGCCGATCACGAAGCCGAGGATCACGGGCCTGGCGAGGAAGTCCGCCAGGAAGCCGAGCCGCAGAAGCCCGGCTACGACGAGGACTCCCCCGGCGAGCAGCGCGAGCATCGCCGTGAGCGCGACGTAGCTGGCGCCGCTGCCGGCGGCGATCGGCGCCACGGTCGCCGCGGAGAGGATCGCGACGGTCGAGCTGGGACCGACGTTGAGATCCCGGGACGTCGCGAAGACCGCATACAGCGGCGCCGCAAGGAGCGCTGAGTAGAGTCCAGCGTCCGGTGGGACACCGGCCAGGGACGCGTAGCCGATCGCCTGAGGGATCAGCATCGCCCAGAGGGCGGCGGCCGCGAGCGCGTCGAACCGCAGCCAGCGGCGCTCGTAGCGCGGGAGCCAGGCGAGGATCGGGAGGGCGGAGCGGAGCACCGCCGTCCCGGTCAGATGCCTTCGCGGGCCTCGATCCTCCCGGAGCGGATCGCCTCGACGAGCGCCGCGTGATCGCGCTCGGTCTGGTCGGCGTATCGCTCCGCGAACTCGACGATCGCCCGGTCGAAGCTGTCTCGAGAGCCGAGGTAGCCGGAGATCGTCGAGGCCGAGCCGCCCGACCGCGCGTGCGCCCGGGCGAGGGCCGACCCGCAGACCTCGGCGTAGAGCGTGACGCCGGCCGGGGTGGCGCCTTCGGGCTCGAAGGAGCCCTTCATGTCGCGGAGCTGGCGGAAGTAGTAATGGATCCGGTCGTCCCTGGGCCCACTGACCCAGCCGAGGAAGATGTCGCTCGCCGCCTGCGTCAGCCGCTGGCCGCACACGACCCGCTGGCCGTGGTGGGGATACGCGCTCTCGCCCGCGTACGGCTCCAGCACCGAGGCCTGCGCCTCCTTGAACTGGAGGAAGAGCGGATCGTGCTCCCCCTTGCCCAGCATGAGCACCACGAAGGCCCGGGTTCCGACGCTCCCGACCCCGACGACCTTGAGCGCGATGTCGACGAAGTGGTAGCGGTCGAGCAGCGCGTTCAGGTGGTCGGCCAGCGATTCCTTCATCTGGCCTAGCGCCGACTCGACGATCTCGTCCAGATCGGGAAGATCGACGTGCTGGATGAGCGGCGGCGCCTCCCTGATCCGCAGGGAGCCGTCGACGCGCTCGGTGAGCTTCTCGAGCGAGCCGAGGCTCGTGCGCGTTCGAGCCTTGGCGACGGTCTTCGCCACACGTTTCGCGGCGCGCTCGCTGGTGACCTCCTGGCTGATGGCGTCGACGTCGAGCCGCGAGTACCAGATGTCGAGGTAGGCCATCGGCGCGTACATCAGCATCTTCGACCGGTACGACGCCACGCACGCGCGGGCAGCCGCCGCGCACTGCTTTCGCGTGAAGCCGGCCGAGCGAGCAGCGACGACGATGCTCGCCGCCAGGCGCTTGACGTCCCACTCGAACGGCGCCGGCAGGGTCTCGTCGAAGTCGTTGAGGTCGAAGACGAGGTTGCGCTCGGGCGTCGCGTAGATCCCGAAGTTCATCAGGTGACAGTCGCCGCAGGCCTCGACCCGGAGCCCGCTCGTCGGCGTGCGCGCGAGATCGGCGGCCATCACGGCGGCGGACCCGCGCAGGAAGGCGAACGGCGACGACGCCATCCGGCCGTAGCGGATCGGGACCAGCTCGGGGAGCCTCGTCTTCGCCTGCTCCTCGAGCAGCTCGATCGGATCGGGACGGTCGGCGGGCGGCTCCCACCCGGCGTGGCTCGACCGCGGCACGTCGCCGCGCAACACGCGGCCCGCCTCGTAGCGTTCGGCGACCGTCGACGGTCCGTCGGCAACCTGGGTCACTTCGTCCTCCTCTGGCTCGCGTCCCGTGGGCTCAGGCGTCGCCGGAACCGCCACGGATCCTGCGGCAACGGGCTCTGCCGCCAAGGGCTCTGCCGGAAACTCGCGCGCGGTCTGTCTCCGCAGCACCTCGACGCCGACGACGACGAGGATGATGAAGATCCCCGTTCCGATCAGCGAGCGAACCGCCTGCGTCGGGCCGAAGAGCAGCCAGAGGAGAAGCGCGAGCGCGACGACTGCGTAGACGAGCACGGGGCGGTTCCGGAGCGTCGGCGCCAGCTTGCGGCGGATCCACAGCGCGGAGCGCGTCGGGCCGGCGATCCACGCCGCCACGATCCCGAGGATGCCGAGTGCGATCAGCGCGATCGCGACGTCCACAATCAGAGAGGAGGTAATGTCCCAAGTCGCGCTGACGGCCGACTCGTTCGTCGGGTTCGAGAGCGCGTCCACGATCTCGTAGCCGACGAGGCGTCGCACCACGAGGTCGATGATTCCGACGAGCAGCAGCGCGATCCCCGCGGCCCGCAGGGTCTCACGGCGCCGGCCGCGCGCGAGGTAGACGGCTCCCGCGATCAGCGCGAACGCGACGAGGACGAGGAAGACCGTCATGACCTTGATCACGCGAACGGCCTTCTGCACGGCGGCAAGCCGGTCCGAGTCGAGGATGACGATCTGACCCGCGCCCTCCGGGATGCGCGTGCCGAGGTTGAGGTTGAGCCGGTCCCCGAGCTGCTGGAGGAGCTGGCGCACGTCGAGGACGACCTCGCCGTTCGCCGTCGTGACCGCCTTGCCCTCCCTGCCTTCGAGCACGTCCACGAGCTGCGCGTGCGCACGGCGGTTGATGTCCGGCCCAGACGGCCTGGGCCTCCTCGCTGGCGAGGAGACGATTCGCAGCCGTCTCCGCGGTGTTCCGGAGCGCAGCCGAGATCGGCGCGGCGAGCCCGGAGAACTGGGAGGGAAGCCGCTCCTGGATCCGCTCCTCGACGTTCACGTTCGCGTACAGCTCGTTCACGAGCCGGAGCGAGAGCGCGTTCCGGATGTCCTCGTTCTCGAGCATGCTCGAGCTCGAGGCTGACCCAGTTGTCGGTGTCGAGAATCTGCTTCTTGACGAAGACCGTCAGCGACCCGGCGAGGGCGATCACGGCCGCGAGGGCGATCAGCACCCAGACGAGGATGCGCCTGCCTCTGGAGATCCGAGCCGGTCCGGCCTGCTCGGCGGGTGGGGCTTCGACTGTCGAGGCGGCCTCGTCCATCGTTTCGCATTCTCCTTCGTCGGCACGGAGCGGGCCTCACCCGCCGTCGATGTCACCAGGGTGACGAGCCGTGCGGCTCGCGAGCCGCATCCTACGCCACCGCTGTCAACTGTGACGGTCGGCGGCCTCGTCCTCCCGGGACACCGGAGCCTGCGTCCCCGCCCACCACGCCCGATGCCCTGCGTACCAGGCGATCGTCCGCTCGAGGCCCTCCTCGAACGACGTCCGCGCCCGCCAGCCGAGCAGCCGCTCGGCCTTCTCGGTCGAGCCGATGTGCCGGTCGACCTGGCCGGGCCGCTCGTCGACGTGCACGCTTGAGCGCCGCCGGCTTGCCCAAGCCCGTCGAGCACGAGGTCCGCGATCTCGGCGACGGAGATGTCGACGCCGGTCGCGACGTTGATCACCTCGCCCGCGACCGTCGTCGAGGTCGGCCGTCGATCACGGCCTCGATCGCCTCGGCGTCGTCGTCGACGAACAGCCAGTCGCGACTCGCGCGGCCCTCGCCCGTGCACCGTCAGCGGCTCGTCCGAGAGCGCCTGGGTGATGAAGCGCGGGATCACCTTCTCCGGATGCTGGTACGGGCCGTAGTTGTTGAACGGGCGGACGATCACGATCGGCAGGCCGTAGGTGACGTGGTACGAGTACGCGAGCCGGTCGCCGCCGGCCTTCGTCGCCGCGTAGGGGCTGCGCGGGTTCGAGCGGATGCTCCTCGTCCATCGGGATCGGCGGCGCGGTGCCGTACACCTCGCTCGACGAGATGAGGATGAAGCGCTCGACCGGCGTCTCGCGGATCGCGTCGAGGAGGATCTGCGTGCCCTCGACGTTCGTCGTCACGAACTCGGACGCGCCCTCGAGGATCGACTTCTCGACGTGCGACTCGGCGGCGGCGTTGACGATCACGTCGACCTCCGGCGACGACGTCGCGCACGAGCTCCGGGTCGCGGATGTCGCCGTGCACGAACGAGAGGCGCTCGTGGCCCAGCACGTCCGCGAGGTTGTCGATGTTGCCCGCGTACGTGAGCGCGTCGAGCGAGACGACCTCGTACGGCGTGTTGCGCGAGCAGGTGGCGGATGAAGTTCGACGGGATGAACCCGCAGCCGCCGGTGACGAGACACGCGTCTTCTCGGGTCAGGCGTCACGCGAGCTCTCTCTCGATCGTGTAGAGGGGCCGGCCCTCGACGTCGCGCTGGATCCGGCCGAGGTACTCGCCGACGAGGGCGAGGATGAACCCCTGGAGGCCGAGCACGCCGAGCACGAGGCCCGCGAGGAAGAGCAGGCCGGGGAAGTTCGTCGTTCACGATCCAGCTGACGATCCCCCAGACGACGACGGCGAGCGCGGCGAGCGTGCAGATCGCGCCGAGCGACGACGCCGGCCCAGCTGGATCGGCTGCGGCCAGAAGCCGGCGAGGACGTGCAACGCGAGCCGCGTCAGCCGGAGCGGCGAGTAGCGCGAGCTGTCCTGCGCGGGCCCGATGCTCGAGGTCGACCTCGGTGACGCTCGCACCGGTCGAGAGGACGAGCGCCTTCGTGAACTTCTGCTTGCCGATGGCGCCGAGCACGGGCACGAGCGCGTCGCGGCGGTAGGCGTTGAAGGCGCAGCCGAAGTCGGAGATGTCGGCCCCGGTGAAGCGTCGCAGCATCCCGTTGATGAGCCGCGAGGGCAGCGTCCGCCCCCACGAGTCGTCACGGCCCAGGCGACGGCCGCTCGCGACGTCGGAGCCCGCCTCGACGGCCGCGACCAGCCTGGGGAGGTCGGTCGGCGAGTTCTGGAGATCGGCGTCCATCGTGACGACGATGTCACCGCGTGCCCGAACGAGCCCGGCGTGCATCGCCGGGTGCTGGCCGAAGTTCCGCTTGAAGCGTACTGCGCGGACGCGGGGGTCGGCGCCGTGCAGCGCTCGACGATCGCCCACGTGCGATCCGTCCGATCCGTCGTCGATGACGATCAGCTCGTAGGGCCGGCCGAGGGGCTCGAGGGCCGTCGACGGTCCGCCGGTACGACCTCCTCGAGCGTCCCTGCCTCGTTGTAGACCGGGATGACGACGGAGATCTCTGGGAGGCCGTCGACCGCCGGCGCGACGGCGGGACGGGGCGCGAGCTCGGTCTGGGTCATGGGGCTCGCGACCGGCCGGATCCGATGCTAGCAGCCGGTTCTCCAGAGCGGACGCAGGCGCCTCGAGCAGGTCGCTGCGAGGCTGTAGCCGAGGTCGGCGCAGGCTGTAGCCGCCCGTAGCGCCGCTCGTAGCGAGCGCGAGCGAGCGGACCCTCGCAGAGCTCGCCGCCACCGCGCGAAGTAGCGCTCGTTCCCGTCGGCCCGGGCCTCGAGCGTCGTCGGGTGGGACTCGAGCTCGAGGAACAGGTACACGGAGCCGAGGCACTCCTTCGTGCGCGTGACGAGGTCCTCGTAGCGTGACGACGAGCACCCGCCGGAGGCGCGGAGCGGTCGGCCTCGAACGTCTCGTGAGCGACGACCCAGTGGCGAAGGAGGGAGCCGAGCGAGGTGCTCGACCACTTCTGGGTCGCGAGCGAGACGGCGACCGGGTGCCGCGTCACCATCACGAACGCCGCATCGGGGAAGAGCGCCTGGAGGAACCTGGCCCGGATCAGGTTCGGCGGCGACTTCTCGACGAGAACCGGCCGCGCGAGAGTCCCAGTGGGCCGCCCACTCGGCGATAGAGGCGTTCGGCGTTCGCCGGCGTGACGAGCGGCGACGCCTCGGTCAGGTGGGCCGCCTCGCGCGAAGGCGAACTTCCCCGGCCCGCCGTGACGCCTTCGCCGTCGGATAGACGGTCTGGAGGTGCTGGCCCTCGTCGGCAGGAACGCCCGGTCCCCTCGAAGCCGCCGACGAGCGGATGCTCGGCGAGGCAGCGCGGCGAGGAGCGTCGTGCCGCTGCGGTGGAGGCCGCCGACGAAGACGAGCCGGTGGCGCGTCCAGATCGCACCATCGATCCGCGATCGTAGCGGCGGCCGCTCGGGTCGCTTGCCTAGAATCGCCTCCCGTGCCCGGGCAACCCCTCCGCCTGCTCGGCGTCGCCGACGGGCGCTCGATCAACGTCGCGCGGTGGGCCCGGCGGCTCGTCGAGCGCGGCCACGAGGTGCACGCTCGTCTAGCGACCGCCTGCCGCCCGGCGGCACGCCGATCGAGGGCGTCGACCGTGCACGACGTTCGCGAGCTCGAGCGGCTGACGCGTGTGCGCGGGCTCCGCCGCGAGCACGATCGGCCCGGCGGTCGGACGCCTCGCCGAGCGGCTCGACGTCGACCTCGTCCACGCGCACTACCTTCTTCCCTACGGCTGGTGGGCGGCCCGCGCGGGGCGGCATCCGCTCGTGATGAGCCCGTGGAGCCGCGACGTCTTCGTCGACGCGAACGAGCGCCGCCAGGGGCGCCGGCGCGCGATCGAGGCGATCGCCGCGTCCGACTACCTCGTCGTCAACTCGGAGGCGAACCGCCTCGCGTCGATCGACCTCGGCGCCGATCCGGCGCGCATCCGCGAGATCATCTGGTACTCGGAGCTCGACCGCTTCGCACCGGACCGCGCCGACCGCGGCGCTCCGCGCGCGTCTCGGCTGGCCCGAGGACGCCCTCGTCGTCCTCTCGCTGCGCAACTACCGCCCGTACACGAACCTCGACGTCGTCGTTCGCGCGTTCGCCCGAGCCGCCGCGTGACGAGCCGCGGGCGCGTCTCCTGCTCGCGGCCCGCGGCGGCCCGACGCGCACCGAGATCGGAGGCGCTCGTCGACGAGCTCGGCATCCGGCCACTCGTCGCGTTCGAGCGTGTCGAGTGGGAGGACGCTGCCCGGCGTCGCCGCCGCTGCCGACGTCGCCGTGACGATCGCGGGACTCGGACTCGACGCCGGCGTCGCTGCTCGAGGTGATGGCCTCGCAGCGTGCCGGTCGTCGCGGGGCGGACCTGGTCGATCGACGAGTGGATCGGGCCGGACGAGGGCGGGGCGCTCGTCGAGTGCCGTGACGAGGACGCGGTGGCGAACGCGCTCGCCGCGCTCCTCGCGCGATCCCGAGCTACGCCGCCGCCACGGCGAGCGGAACGAGCGCTTCGTGCGCGAGCGCTCGGCGATCCCGGCGAGCAGCTCGAGGCCTCTACGGGGCTGCCGATGACACGCTCGCCGGGGCCACCCCGCCTCCACCCGCTTTCATCGTATGCTGCGCGTGGCGCGGCGAGCGCTGAAGACGTGACGGAACGTGAGGATCCTCTGTCTCGGCCTCGACGGCGCCGACTACGACCTCGTCTCGGGAGCTGCTTGCCGAGGGCCGGCTGCCGACCATCGGGCGGCTCGCCGGCCAGGGCGCGTTCGGACCGCTCCGCTCGACGATCCCGGCCGTCACGCCGACCGCCTGGTCGTCCTTCCTGACCGGGCTCAACCCGGCCGGGCACGGCATCTTCAACTTCTCGACGAACCCGAACCGCAGCCCGCAGCGCGTCGAGAGCGCGGCGAGCCGCGCCGGGCACCCCGCTCTGGCGTCGACTCGGCGGCGGCCGGGATCCGCTCGGCGTTCGTCGCGATCCCGTTCACCTACCCGGCCGAGCCGATCGACGGCATCGTGGTCACCGGCTACGGCGGGCCCGAGCGTCCGCAGATCCTGCCGGAGACGGCCCGCGGACCGGATCCTCGCCGCCCATCCCGACCTCGTCACGGCCCATCATCCGATGGCCGAGCGCTGGTGGGAGGACTTCGAGGGCTACGCGAGCCGGCTCGTCGAGCACGTCGACGCAGACGGCCGACGTCTGTCGCCTCTGCCTCGAGCTCGAGCCCGACCTCGCCGCTTCTCTGCGTCGACTTCATGAGCTCCGACCACGCGGGCCACCTCGGCTACGACCGGCTCGACCCCGATCATCCGGCACACGACCCGGCGCAGCGCCGGCGACGAGCTCGTCCGCGTGTACGAGGCGGTCGACCGGGCCTGCGGCGAGCTCGTCGACGAGGCCGCTGGCATCTGGGGCGAGGAGCCGACCGCGGTCATCCTCTCCGACCACGGCATGAAGCCGATCTACTGGACGTTCCACGCGAACCGCTGGCTCGAGGAAGCGGGACATCTCCGCTACCGCCGCCGCTCGCTCCAGCCGCTCAAGGGCGGCGCCCTGAACGACGCTGTCGAAGGTCGACCAGCGGCTCGCCCGGACGACCGCGCTGGTACGGCCGCGCGCTCGATCGGGTCCCGCTGCCTCCCCGGCCCGCGGCCGGACCGGGCGTTCGCCGACATCGACTTCGGCTCGACGCGAGCGTACTGCTTCGCGACGGGCGGCCAGATCTTCCTCGGCGAGGCGAGCGGTGCGCTGCGCGACCCGGCGCTACGCCGAGCGCCTCGCCGACGAGCTCGCGGCCGTCCGGCATCCCGAGACCGGAGAGCCGGCTTTCGACGTCCGGCGCAAGGAGGAGCTGTACCACGGCGCCGTACCTCGACAAGGCGCCCGAGCTCGTGATCCTGCCCCGCGACGAGCGGATCCACGTCGACTCGTCACGGCGCGCCTGGCCCCGGGCGTTCGAGCTCCACGACCGGCTCGATCCCGAGGTCTTCTACGGTTACTCGGGCCACCACGGCCTGACCGGGATCCTGGCGGCCGCCGGTCCGGGGATCCGGCCGGGCAGCGTTCCTGCCGGAAGCGAGATCACGCAGCTGCCGGCGACGATCCTCCGCCTCCTCGGGCTCGCCGCTGAGGGCCTCGACGGCGGCGGCGATCGAGGCCGTCCTCGCTCCGGCCGACGTCGAGCTCGTCACCGGAACCGCCCCCGGGGTCGCGCCGGCCGAGGAGTCCGTCTACTCCGGCCGAGGAGGAGGCGCGGCTCGATCGAGCACCTCCGCGACCTGGGGTACGAGTAGCCTCTTCGGGATGACCACGGGCGTCCGGCCCGGCGCGTCGACCGCCAGCCACGGACGGACTACGCGAAGCAGCGCCTCGGCATCGCCGGGCTCGCCAGCGACGCGGCGTTCTACGGCGGTGTCCGGGCCCTGCTCAAGTCGCTCGCGTTCCTGCTCGTCCCGCTGTACGCGCACTACCTCGCGCCGGCGCAGTTCGGCCAGCTCGAGCTGGTGCTCGCGACCGTCGCGCTCGTGGACGTGCTGATCACCGCCGGCATGGACGGCGTCTTCGCCCGCTTCTACTTCGACCGCGACGAGCCGCAGTGGCGGCGCCAGATCATCACGCTCTACCTGCTGATCGAGACGGTCTACCCCGCGCTCGTCGTCTTCCCGCTCGTGCTGCTCTCGGCGACAGCTCTCGGACCGGATCTTCGGCGTCGAGACCTACGCCGCCTTCTTCGTGATCGCGCTCGTCGACATCTACCTGACGAACATCGTCGACCTGCCGATGAACCTCACGCGCCTCCGGCGCAGGCGGCGGCGCTTCGCGTTCTACTCGCTGACTCGCGCGGGCTCGATCCAGATCGTCTTCGACCGTCCTCCTCGTCGCGGTCTGGCACCTCGGCGTGAAGGGGATCCTGATCGCGTCGCTCACCGCGGTCTGCGTCGCGTTCGTCCTCACCCTGCCGCGAGTACGTCTCGCGACCTGACGCGCAGGATCGACTGGCGCGTCGGCATCGAGATGGTGCATCTTCGCCTGGCCCGGGATCATCGGCGGGCTCGCGTTCTACTCCCTGAACCTGCTCGACCGCTTCATCGTCAAGCACTACCACGGCCTCGCCGACGCGGGCCTCTACGGGGTGGCGTTCCGCTACAGCCAGGTCGTGGTCGTGGCCGTGCTCGCCTTCCGGATGGGCTGGACGCCCTGGCACTATCCGTGGCTTCGCAGCGGCCGTCATCCGGAGATGGTGGCGCGCGGCGCGAGCTACTACTTCCTCGCGCACCGGCTTCCTCGCGGTGCTCGTCTCGGCCTGGATTCTCCCCGTCTTCCATCTGCTCATGCCCGAGCGCTACTGGGACGCGACGCGCGCGGTCGCCCCGCTGGCGCTGGCCGCGGTGGCGATCGGCGCCTACACCGTCTTCGCCGTCGGGCTCAACGTGACGAAGCGGATGCGTCTCCTGCCCCCGATCGCGATCGCCGGCGCAGGCGTCGCCGTCGGCCTCTACTTCCTGCTCATCCCGCCGTTCTCGTTCGTCGGCGCCGCCTGGGCGACGGCCGCGTCGGTGACGCGTTCTCGCGCTCCTCGTCCTCGCCGTCGCGAACCGGATCTACCCGGTGCCGTGGGAGTGGCGGCGGATCGCGCTCGTCGCGGGCGCGACCGTCTCGCTGTGCCTCGCCGCGCTCGCGGTGGACGCCTGGCTGCCGATGGCGCCGTCGATCGCGGTCAGGGTCGGAATGGTACTCGCCTACCCTGCCGTCCTCCTGGCCTTCCGCTTCTTCACCCGGAGCGATCTCGCGGCGATTCGCACGCGCCTGCGCCGGGGCGACACGAGACGCTGACGCCGCGCCGCTAGGCTGCGAGCGCCGAACGATGCGCGCGCTCCGGATCCTCGTTACCGCCTGTGGTGCCCCGGGAACGGCCGCGCTCCTGCGCGCCCTGCGCGAGAACGGCGAGCGGGACGTCACCCTCGCGGGGTGCGACATGGGCGAGCGGCCGATCGGGCGGCTTCTCTGCGATTCCTTCCGCAGGGTGCCACCGGGGTCGAGCCCGCTCTTCCCCGAGGCCGTTCGCCAGCTCTGTCGCGAGGAGCGGATCGACGCGGTGCTGCCGCAGTCCTCGCACGACCTGCTGGGCCTCGCGAAGGCGAAGGGAGACTTCGCGGCGGACGGGATCACCGTGCTCGTCTCGCCGCCGGAGACGGTTCGAACGGCCAACGACAAGGCCGCCTGCTACGCGCTGCTCGACGAGATCGGCGTCCGCACGCCCGTCTGGCGGCGAGTTCGAGGCGGCCGCGAGCTTGCGCGCGCCGCGCACGAGCTCGGCTACCCGGGCGTCCCGGTCTGCTTCAAGCCGGTCGTCGGCTCCGGCTCGCGCGGCTTCCGGATCCTCGACCCGTCGGTCGATCGGCGGGAGCAGCTGCTGAACGAACGGCCCGGAAACCTGGCGATGCAGCTCGACGAGGTCATCGAGCTGCTGCCGGAGGTCGGCGGCGACGAGCTGCTCGTGATGGAGCTCGCCGAGGGCGGCGAGCAGACGATCGACGGCTTCGCAGCCGGTGGACGCGTGCTGCTCGGACACCCGAAGACCCGCGAGGCGATGCGCGCCGGCCTCGCCATGTACTTCGAGACGCTCGAGGACGAGGCTCTCATGGGGGTGTGCCGGAGGATCGTCGACGCGCTCTCGATCGACCACTTCTTCAACATCCAGCTCGTCGGCGACGCCGTGATCGAGGTCAACCCCCGGATCTCGACGATCGTCTACCAGGAGGACGTCAACGTCCCCTACCTCGGCGTCAAACACGCGCTCGGCGAGATCGACGCGGACGAGCTCGCGCTCTACGGGAGGCGGATCAGGCCCACCCGGCGGGCGCTGCGCTACTTCGACCAGGTCGAGTGGGACGAGTAGGCCCTTGCCAGACCCTGCCCGGCCCCTGGCGGCTGCGGCCGGGCCTCAATGCGGATCGCCGTGCCCGTGGCCGTGCCCCGCGTCCATCACGAGCACGCCTCCCTCGAGCGCGTGGATCGCGAGCCCGAAGGTCTCGAGCAGCGTCGCCGGCGTCAACACCTGATCGGGCGGCCCGAGCGCGACGACCCTGCGGGCCAGCAGGAGGACGAGATCGGCGCGCATCGCGTCGCCGATGTCGTGCGTGGCGAAGACGACGGCAGCGCCACGGTCTCGCTCGACCCGGACCGCCTCGTTCAGGAGCTCGCGGCTCGCCGCGTCGAGACCGGCAGCGGGCTCGTCCAGGAGGAGGAGATCTGCCCGGCGGGCGAGCACCTGGGCGATGAAGATCCTCTGCTGCTGGCCGCCCGAGAGGTCGCGGAGCGGCGTTCTCGCGAGCCCGGCGACTCCCATCCGCTCGAGCGCCTCGCGCACGGCCGAACGGTCGGCGGGTCCGAGCCGACCGAGCAGGCCCTTGCCGGCGAACCGGCCCATCCGAACGACCTCGCCCGCACGGATCGGCAGCAGGAGGCCGTTCGTGTGGAACTGGCCGAGATACCCGACCCGCTCGGGAGCCTTGCCCGGGCGGGCTCCCAGCGCCTCGACCGTTCCCGCGCAGGGTGGCAGGAGCCCCGCCAGGGTCTTCAGGATGGTGGACTTGCCCGACCCGTTCGTGCCGACGAGGGCGATCGAGCAGCCGAACGGAAGCTCCAGCTCGAGATCCCGTACGACCGGCACACGGTGATAACCGACCGCGGCGTCTTCGAGCCGGATCGCGGGCTCGCCGTTCACGCCGGGCCGGCTTCTCTCGACGGGACCGGCCCGATCAGGCCGCGGACGACGAAGACGGCGAAGAAGATGCCGACGGCGACGAGGACGACGGACGCGCCGGCCGCCAGATCGAAGTGATAGGAGACGAGCAGCCCGGCGACGACCGAGACGACCCCGATCGCCGCGGCGAGCGCCATCGTCGAGGGAATGCGGCTCGTGACGAGAGCGGCTGCGCCGGCGGGAGCGAGCAGCATCCCGAGAACCAGGAGCGTCCCGACGCTCTGGAACGAGACGACCACGGTTGCCGCGATCAGCGCGAGCAGCAGGCCCTCGTAGACGGCGGGGTTGAACCCCGTGACCCGTGCCTGCTCGCTGTCGAAACAAAGAAGGAGGAACGGCCTCGCGCAGACGAGCGCGGCCGCCACGACCGCGACGGTGACGCCGAGCTGGATCCAGATGTCGCTCCAGCTGATGCCGAGGATGTCCCCGAACAGGATCCGGGTCAGATCGCCCGTGAACGAGCTCGAGCGTGAGACGACCACGACTCCGAGCGCGAGCATTCCCACGAAGAGAAGGCCGATCGCCGTGCTCGACGTGAGACTCGACCGCCGCGTGATCCAGCTGACCCCGGCGATCATGACGCCCGCCGCCACCGCCGCGCCCAGCATCCCCGACACGCCGAGCAGGAACGCCGCGGCGACGCCCGGCAGGACGCCGTGCCCGAGCGCCTCCCCGACGAAAGCCAGCCCACGGAGGATCACGTAGGTGCCGACGACCGCGCAGGCGATCGCGACGAGCACGCCCGCGACCAGCGCGCGGGTCAGGAACGCGTTGTCGAGGAAGGGGTCGACGAGCGCGCCCATTGTCAGTCGAGCGCGCCGGCGACCTTCCCGCTGACGTCCCGCATGAACGTGAAATATGACCCATCGTCCGGCAGGCTGTGGGTCCCGATCTCGACGACCTCCGCGCCCGTCTCGTCCCCGACCGCCTGCGCCACGTCCGGCGAAGTGCCGAGCTCGGTGAAGATCGCGGGCACTCCGGCGGCCTCGATCTTCGCCTCGAGGTCCGCGAGCTCGGAGGCCGACGACTGCGCCTGCGTCGAGAGGCCCGGGATGATCGCCCCCACGAGCTCGAAGTCGTAGCGGCGCGCGAAGTAGCCCATCGACTCGTGCCCGGTAACGAGCTTGCGATGGTCGGCGGGCACGCCGGCGAGCGTCTCCTCGTCCGCCGCGTTCAGCTCGTCGAGCCGCCGTTCCAGCTCGGCGGCGCGGTCGGCGACGTCGAGGCCGAGCTGCTCGTCGAGAACCGGAGCGAGCGCCTCGACCACCGCCTTCATCGCAAGCGGATCCATCCAGAGATGCGGATCCCTGGCGCCTGGCTGCTGGTCGGGGTCGTCCGGCTCGGCGCCCTCCCCCTCGCCGACGATCCGGACGTCGACGTGATCGGCGGCGAGGAACGTCGGCACGCCCGCCTCGACTGCCTGGACGATCGCGTCCCCCAGGCCCTCCTCGAGACTCAGCCCGTTCTGCACGATCAGATCGGCCTTCGTCATCGCCTCGACGTCCTTCGCGGACGGCTGGTACTCGTGGGGATCGGCGCCGTTGGGCATGATCACGGTCACCTGGGCCTCGTCGCCCACGAGCTCCTCGACCACGGAGCCGAGGATCGAGTAGGTGACGACGATGGTCGCGCCGCCCTCGGCGGCCTGTACCGACGCGTCGCTTCCCTCCGTGCCGCCGCCGCAAGCGGCGAGAGAGGCCGGCAGGAGCGCGAGCGAGAGCACCGCGGCGATGCGCGCGAACCGTCTCATCGAGGCGGAGCCTACCAGAAAATGAGAGTGACTCTCGTTAACGAGGGGAGAGCCGGCACTCGGGACACTCGCCCCGCAGCACGACGTCGTGACCCTCGAGGGCGTACCCGAGCTTCGCTCCGAGCCCCTCCAGCGCGTCCTCCAGCTCGTCGTCCTCGAACGCCGCGACCCTTCCGCAGCGCTCGCACACGACGTGGTGGTGGTGCTCGCCGTCTGCGTGCGCAGGCTCGTAGCGCGCGACGCCCTCGCCCATCTCGAGGCGCTGCACGAGCTTCATCGTCGTCAGCAGGTCGAGCGCGCGGTAGACGCTCGCGATGCCGACCCGTCGGTCTCGCTCCCGCAGCTCGTCGAAGATCTCCTGGGCGGTCAGGCAGCAGTCCTGCTCGGCCAGCAGCGACACCACGGCCGTCCGCGCACCTCCCGTCCGGTGACCGGCCCGGCGGAGCTCGCCGAGCGCGTGGTCGAGCCAGACGGTCTGGGTCGCGGTCACCCCGAAACGATAACCGCCGAACCGCGACCGACTCCGCGGCGAACCTCCGTCGACTGTCGACGACAAGGAGGACGGCATGCTCGACACCGCCACGCTCACCCGCGCTCAGCTCGTCTCGCGCGCCACGAGGGGAGGCCTCGCGCTCGTCGCCGGAGGAACGCTCCTCGCAGCCACGGCCGGCTCCGCTCAGGGCGCTCGGGAGACCCGGGGCAGCGCGACGGCCGACACGGACATCGCGAAGCTCGCCGCAACCGCCGAGCTCCTCGCAATCGACTTCTACAGCCGCGCCATCGCCGCCCGGAAGCTCGTCGGGGAGGAGCGCGAGTACCTGATCGACGCCCGCGACTCGGAGCGCGACCACTACGACGCGCTCGCCCAGGTGCTCGGGTCGGCCGCGCCGAAAGGCCTCTCTTTCAAGTTCCCGGGTGGAGCCTTCCGCTCGCGCAAGTCGATCGCGAAGCTCGGCGTCGCGCTCGAGACCGCCTTCGTCGGCGCCTATCTCGGGGCCGTCACCGCGCTCGAGTCGAACGATCTGAAGGGTGTCGCGGCGCAGATCGGCGCGAGCGAGGCCTCGCATCTGAGCGTCTTCTCCGACATCGCCACCGACGACCCCGTGATCCCCGCGTTCCCGAAGGCGCTGACCGCGGAACAGGCGACCGCGGCCGTCACGCCGTTCGTGGCTTGACGGGTCAGCGCCATTGCCGTCACCCCCGCGCGCGTCCCTCGGCGCGCGTGCGCATTCAGCGGGTCAGCTCCCAGGCGAGGTGCGCCAGCTCGGGCTCGATCAGCTTCGTCCAGGCGAGCTCGACGGCCGCGGGCGAGCCGGGCGTCGAGATCACCAGCGTGTCCCGGAAGACGCCCGCCGTCGCCCGCGAGAGCATCGCCGCAGCGCCGACCTGCTCGTACGAGAGCATGCGGAACAGCTCCCCGAAGCCCGTCAGCGTCTTCTCGAGCTTGACGCTGATCGCGTCGTACGTCGTGTCGCGGCGGGTGATCCCCGTGCCGCCGTTGAAGAGAACGACCTGAGCGCTCCCTGCTGCCAGCTCGTCCAGCGTCGCGGCGACCTCGTCCGGCTCGTCCTTCAGGAGCCGGTAGTCGACCACCTCGTGGCCGGCGGCCTCGATCCGTGGGCGAAGGTACTGGGCATTCGTGTCCGTCTCCTCGGTGCGCGAGTCGCTCACCGTGACGATCGCGACCCGGACCGGGCCCCGCTCCTCGGCCAGCCTGCGGTGCTGCTGCGAGCTCATGCCGTCGAGCGTACCGATCCGACACCGCTGAGATCCGTACGCGCAGTGCCTGGTATCGTCGCGCTCCTTCGACATACGGGTGAGCGGTCAAGGGAAGCCGGTGCGAGACCGGCGCGGTCCCGCCGCTGTGAGGGGAGATGCCCTCCCGCCGACGTGCCACTGGCCTCACGAGGCCGGGAAGGCGACGGGAGGGGGCGCCCCGAGCCAGAAGACCTGCCGTTCGCCCCCGACTCGTTCCCCTCGCGGAAGGAGGCAACGTGTTCAGGCGACTGCTCGCCCTCGCTGTCTTCGTGGTCGCACTCGCGGCCGCGACTCCCTCGCTCGCCGTCACCGTCACGCTTCGCGTGGAAGGTGCGTCGACGACGCTCTTCGAAGGCCCGGTCGAGACCTCACCGCACGTCGTCAAGGGGCAGACGTGCGACGGGACCAACGGCGGCGCCAACCCGGCGCCCGGACCGACCATGACCGGAGCGCTCGACAGCTCCGGACTCTCGTGGGACGGCACCTGGTACGACTCGTTCCAGGACTTCGCCGTCGACCGGATCGGTCCCGATTCCTCGGATCTCGTCAACTTCCGCTTCTGGGGGCTCGTGCTGAACTTCCAGACGACGCAGATCGGCGGCTGCCAGCAGCAGGTGAAGGCCGGCGACGAGGTGCTCTTCGCCTACGACCTCTTCAGCGCTTCCGGCCTCCTCCGGCTGTCCGGACCGGCCGTCGCAGCCACTGGCCAGCCTTTCACCGTCACGGTCGCCGACGGGACGAGCGGTGCGGCGGTCGGGGGAGCATCCGTCGGCAGCGCCACGACCGACGCGAGCGGCGCGGCCACCGTCTCCTTCGCCGCCCCGGGCACCCACTCGCTGAAGGCGTCGAAGGCCGGCGCTATCCGCTCGAACGCGATCTCGGTGTGCGTGTACGACATTGCGGCCGGCGGCTGCGGGATCGCCGCCACCCCGCCGGCCGGAACGGCAGGGTCGACTCCGCCGACTTCGACCGGCACGCCGCCGCCGGGCGAGCCCGTTCAGCCGCTCTCCGGCACGGGGGCGGAGAGCGGCGGGGCTTCCTCCTCGTGCCACGAGCTCTCGATCCGCTCGCGGCCGATCGAGCCCGGACAGCGCGTCCGGCTGGCGATCACGGTGGCGCTCGACGGCGACCGCGCAGACGGTGTTCAGCTCCGCGTCCGCGGCCGGGGCGTCGACGTCCGCGTGAGAACCGGAGCGAACGGCGTCGCCCGCATCTCGGTCACGCCCCGCGGAGAGACGCTCCGCGTGGGAGTCGTCGGAGAGATGGGCCGCTGCGGCCAGGAGCGGCTCAGGTGACGACCCGGTAGACCTCGAAGGCCTCCGCGTACTCCCGTCCGACGTTGATGCCGCGTGTCCTCGCGAGGTTCCAGATGTACTCCGGATTCGCGTAGTTCCGGTGCTGCTGCGACTCGTAGCGCGCGAGCGCAGCCACCTTCCGCTCGACGTGTGGGCGGTCGAGGGCGACGAATGCCTGGTAGGTGAACGTCATCGTGTTCCACGGGATCTCGTACCCGAGCACGGTCGTCCGCTTGAAGGCGCGGAGGCCCTCGGCCGCCACCACCTGGTGGTCCTGGTGGATGTCTCCGAGACAGGGCTGGAGGACGGCGTCGGGCGGCCATTCCTCCCGGAGATCGATCAGGATCTCCAGGATCTCCTGCCGGTGCTCGGGGAAGGTGCGCACCTCGAAGTCGTGGACGGTGAGGCGGTCGGCCGCGATCCCGAGCTCGGCCGTCGCCTCCCGCACCTCGCGGGCGAGCGTGTCCGGAGGAAAGCCCTCCGGGAGGGACTTGGTCGCGATCGAGAACGCCACGTAGCGCACCTCGATCCCGGCATCGACGAGCCGTGCCATGGTGCCGCCGCAGCCGAACTCTCCGTCGTCGGTGTGGGGCCCGAGCACGAGGACGCGCCGCCAGGTCTCGATCACGGCTCGCCTCCCGCCCGAGCGGCGGTCGCGAGCGCGAGCAGGCCGAGGCTGCCCCAGACCATGGGGTCCTCGAAGAACGCGTTGTAGAAGCAGCTGTGCACGAAGATCGCGACGACCGCGAGGCCGCTCGCCCAGAGAGTCGCCCGGGCCAGCCTAGCGCCCTCGCGGGGACGGCGGACGAACGCCCAGCCGGCCGTGGCGAGCAGCCAGAGGAAGAGGAGGAGGCCCGGGAGGCCCGTCTCGGCCGCGACCGTCACCGGAGTCGTGTGCGAGGCGGCCTTCGGCGGTGCCTTCCGGCTCAGCTCCAGGCGCTCCGCGTAGGCCTGCTTGAAGCTTCCGAGCCCGACGCCGAGGATCGGGTGGTCGGCAGCGATCCCGATGCCCTCCGTGACGAGCTTCCCGCGGCTCCCGATCCCGTCCGCGAGCGCGAGGCCGGGGCCGCTCACGCCGAGCACGACGAGGAGCGCCCCGGCCACCGCGGCCGCGGCGAACACCCGGGAGCGCCAGGCGAGCGCGCCGAGGACGAGGATCCCGGCGACGAGGGCCGCGAAGCTCGACTGGGAGTACGAGAAGAGGAGGCCGACCCACGTCACGGCGATCCCAGCGACGAGGCCAGGGTGCCAGCGTCGGGCGAGCCCGAGAACGAGCAGGACGAGGGTGGCGAGGATCGCAACCACGAGGAAGCGGCCGTAGATCGAGGGATCCCAGAAGAGCGAGTTGACGCGGAAGAACGGCTCGACGTCGTTCGAGACGATCACCTTCGGATTCCAGAACACGTCCTTCGCGAGCCACTGCCCGATGCCGACCCCGGCGAAGAGAAGCGCCATCCCTCCCAGGAGCGCGTAGAGGCCCGCGAGAGGACGTTCGCGCCACGGGAGCCGTGAGATCGAGACGGCGAGCAGGCCGAACGGCGCGACGAAGAAGAGCAGCGAGATCGCGGCCTCGCGGATGTCGTCCGTCCAGACGGCGGAGAGGCCGAGCCAGAAGACGAGCGCCGCGAGCGGCCAGGCGAGGGCTCCCAGCTCGCGCGAGCGCCGGTCGCCGCGCGCGAGCTCCCAGGCGAGGAGGAGCGCCCCGCCGACGATCACGAGGTAGAGGGGCAGGAGCAGGTTCGCATCGGTCCTCCCGATCGAGACGGGGATGCGGGCGGGGATCGCAGCGAGCGCGAGTAACGGCAGAGCCCACGGCCAGCGGCGGAAGGCGACCGCGAGCGCTCCCGCGATCCCGAGCCCGACGAGGGCTGCCGCGACGAGCGTCCCCCGATTGGCAGACGGCGCGAGCAGCGGTACCAGCAGCATCGTCCCCACGGCCCAGAGCCCGAGCCCCGCGAGGCGCGCGAGACGCGGGTGTGCGAGCGCGACCAGAGCGAGCCCGGCGACCGCGAGCGGGCCGCCGACGCGGGCGAGCTCCTCCGTCATCCGCCGGCCCCGGTGATGTCGAGCGGCGCCACGACAGGCTCGGAGACGTTGCCGGCGCTGTCACGCACGCGGAGCACCAGCTCGTACGTCCCGGGTGCCAGGGGAGCTCCGTCCGCTTCTCCCGACCAGTTGAGCCTCGCGCGCCCGGCCGGCCGGAACCGCCCCCGGACGACGACGGTCTCGGCGAGATTTTCGCCGCGAATCGCGAGCGTGGCTGCCGATCGCTCGTCCGAGCGATAGATCACCGAGACCCGGGCCGGCTTCTGGCGTACGTCGACGATGCGCGCGGTCGGCGCGGTCGCGTCGACCCGGATCGTCGTGGGAAGAAGCAGGGTGCGGCCCGCCCGCGCCAGCTCGAGCCTCAGCCGGTAGCGCCCGTCCGGTGCGACCTCGCCCTCGGCGGTGCGGCCGTCCCAGGCGAGCTCGAGCGGCCCCCGCCGGAATCGCTCGCCGTCCGCGAGGACGGCGACGACGTCCCCGTCGGCGTCGACGACCTCTGCCGTCACGCGATCCGCCCTGCGCAGGCGAAGACGCAGAGTGGCGGCAGCCGTCGGGCAATCGCACGTCGGCGCGAGCACCCGATCGAAGCGCGGCGTGCCCACCGGGGAGGGCTCGTCCTTCAGCGACTGCGTGATCGCGAATGCGGCGCTCGTCCCCCCGAGCAGGAGGACCATGAGGACGATCGTCGCCACGCGGGGCAAGGCCGCGCGATTCTACGGTGAGGAGCCCGCGCGTCCGCGCAGGCAGGCCTAGGTCGACCGATACGCCCGGATCAGGATCTCCGCAACCTCGGCACGGGTGAACTCCGCCGGAGGCAACCGGCCCTCCGACAGGAGCTCGCGAACCTTCGTCCCGGAGAGGAAGACGTGATCGTCGCCGGAGTGAGGGCAGGTCTTCGGCGTCGCCATCTGACCGCAGGCCTTGCACCAGAAGGAGTGCTCGAAGAACATCGGCTCGATGTCCAGCTCGTGCGGCGCGAGCTCGTCGAAGATCAGCTGCGCGTCGTAGGTTCCGTAGTAGCTGCCCACTCCGGCGTGGTCTCGTCCGACGATGAAGTGCGAACAGCCGTAGTTCTTCCGGCAGATCGCATGCCAGATCGCCTCCCGAGGCCCCGCGTAGCGCATGGCGGCCGGGAAGGCCGAGACGAGCACGTGATCGCCCGGGTAGTAGCTCTCGAGCAGCACCCGGTAGCACTCGACGCGAACGTCGGCCGGGATGTCGTCCGACTTCGTGGCGCCGACCAGCGGATGCACGAGGAGACCGTCGACCTGCTCCAGCGCGCACTTGGTGATGTACTCGTGCGCCCTGTGAATCGGGTTCCGCGTCTGGAAGCCGACCACGCGCTTCCAGCCCCGCTCGGCGAACGCGCGCCTCGTGTCGGCGGGATCGAGGGCGAGCTCCGGGAACTCTGGCGGCGTACGGTCGAAGACCGTCACGGCCCCTGCGAGGTAGAGACCCTCCTGTGCGTACAGCTGGCCGACACCGGGGTGCTCGCCGTCGGTCGTGCGGAAGCAGCGCTCGGCCTCGCGCTCCTTGTCGTACGGGTAGACCTCCTCGACGTCGAGCACAGCGCGGAGCGTGCCCTCCTGGTCGGCGAGTGCGACCCGGTCGCCCTTCGGCGCCTCCGCGACGGCGAGGCAGACGGGCAGCGCCCACGGAAGACCGCTCGCCAGGTGCATCTCCTCCACGACCCGCTCGTAGTCCTCGCTGCCCAGGAAGCCCGTGAGTGGCGAGAGCGCTCCCGACGCGAGCATGTCGAGATCGGCGAGCTCGCGCGGAGAGAGCGATGACCGTCTCGAGCCCGTCGACATCGTCGGGTCGGTCGCCGGTGCGGTCGACGAGCTCGCCGCCGTGCGGCCTGATCAGGTGATCGGTCGCGACGCTCACGAAGCGACCCGGGACGGGACGAGCCCGAGCTGCTCGAGCCTGTCGAGGATGATCGCAGCGCTCTGCTCGGGCTCGTGCTCCTCGGTGTCGACGACGATCTCGGCGTCGGTCGGCGCCTCGTACGGGTCGTCGACGCCGGTGAAGCCCTTGATCTCGCCGGCGAACGCCTTCGCGTAGAGGCCCTTGACGTCGCGGTTGGCGCATTCGTCGACGGACGCCTGCACGTGCACCTCGACGAACGGGCCGAACTCCTCGACGAGCTCGCGCGCGATGCGGCGGGTCTCCTCGTAGGGAGAGATCGCGGCGACGATCGTGGCGGCCCCGTGCCGGGTGAGCCGGGAGGCGACCCAGCCGATCCGCTCGATGTTCGTGTCGCGGTCCTCCTTCGAGAAGCCGAGGCCCTTGGAGAGGCGCTGGCGCACGACGTCGCCGTCCAGGTACTCGACGATCTTGCCCCGCTCCTCGAGCTCGGGGCCGACGAGATGCGCGATCGTGGTCTTGCCGGATCCGGAGAGCCCGGTGAACCAGAGGGTGAAGCCGCCACCGGCGACCCGATCCGATTCGGGGTGCTCGGTGGGATGGAGATTCTCGGTCATGCCTTCCTTTCGGATGCTTCCAGATGAAGTCCGCACTCCAGCTTGTCGGAGCCGGCCCAGCGTCCCGCCCGCTCCTCCTCGTCGGGCTTCGTCGGCCGCGTGCAGGGAATGCAGCCGATCGAACGGTAGCCGGCGTCGTGGAGCGGGTTGTAGGGAATGTCGTTACTCACGATGTAGCGCCAAACGTCCTTCTCTGTCCACCCCGCAAGCGGATGAACCTTCCAGACTCCGTACCTGTCGGAGTGCTCGACCTTCCCGATTCCTGCCCGTGAAGGCGACTGTTCACGCCGAATTCCCGAGATCCAGGCCTGGTAGGGCTCGAGGGTCTGGATGAGTGGCTCGACCTTGCGGATGTGGCAGCAGCGGTCGGGGCTCGTCTCCCAGAGGTTGGGGCCCTCCTGGGCGTGTTGCTCGGCGATCGTGATGATCTCGGGGCGGATCAGCGAGAGGCCGTAGCGCTCGACGAGACGCTCCCGCGTCTCGTAGCTCTCGCGGAAGAACAGATGGGTGTCGAGCTCCACCACGTCGATGGGAAGCCCGAGCTCGGACACCATGTGCACCAGCACGGACGATTGCTTCTGCCAGGAGCACGTCAGGCAGAGCCCGTCGCCGAACTCCTCGTGGGCCAGGCGGATGATCTCCTCCGCCGGCAGCGCCTCGATCTCCGCGTCAGTCAGCGACAGCTGCAGGCTGCTCACGGAGCAGTACCTCCATCAGTGTGTCGGCGCGGAGCCCGAGGCGGAGCGTCTCGAGCGGGATCACCTCGTCCGGTGGGATGTTCCCGAGGTTGACCTCCGGGCCCAGGTTCTTGACGAACCAGGCCTGGGAGGACTTCGTGGGCGCCTCGAAGATGATGTCGCCGAACTCGATCGAGTGGACGATCTCGTCGATCAGGCCGGTGCGCATCTCGCCGTCGCGCCGGTAGATCCCCGCGTTGCCGCCCTCGCGGCCCTCGGTGATCACCTTCCAGGCTCCCGCCTCGAGCTCCTCCCGCATCCATTCGACCCACTGGTACGGAGCGAAGACCGTCTCCGAGTCCTTGGAGCCGACCTCGGAGAGGACGACGAAATCCTTCGCTAGCTCGGCGATCAGCTCGAGCTTGCGCTCTCGCGGGAGCTCGATCGTGCCGTCGGAGACCTCGACGTGCGAGAAACGGTTCTCCGTCAGCCAGAAGCGGTACTCGTCGAGCTTCGCCCGCGCGACGACCGCCTCGAAGAGCGTTCCTCCGCAGACCACCGGGGTCTCGAAGGAGCGGTAGAGGGCGATCTTCTTCTCGAGGTTGTTCGTGACGTACGAGGTACCCCAGCCGAGCTTGACGATGTCCACGTACTGGCCGGCGGTGTCGAACAGGCCCTCGATGTCGCGGAGGTTCATCCCCTTGTCGATGACGTGGGTCAAGCCCTGCGTTCGCGGCTTGGGAGACCGCGCCGGCACGTCGAGGAATCCGTTGAATCCGTTAGAGACGGGCATAGAGATCCTCCAGTCGCTTCCTGGCCGCTTCCTGGACGTCGTGGTAGAGCGATGTCCCGTGCGAGTCGATGCCGACGGTGAGCGGCCCGAAGTCCTTGACCCGGAAGTTCCACAGGCACTCCGGCATCAGGTCCTCCCACTCGACCTCTTCGATCTCCTCGATCTGTGTGGTCTCGAGCGCCGCCGCCCCGCCGACGATCGCGAAGTACACCATCCCGAGACGGCGCATCGGCTCGATCGCCTCGTCGGGCAGGCCGCCCTTGCCGCAGATCGCCCGCACGCCGTAGTCGCGCCCGAGCGGCTCGGTGAAGCGCACCATGCGCGCGCTCGTCGTCGTGCCGATGCACAGCTTCTCGTAGCGCCCCTCGCCCAGCTTGCGCACGTTCGGGGCGGTGTGCAGGAGGAGGGCCCCGGCGAGATTCATCTGCGGCCGCCGGCCCTCGTCGAACATCCGGATCTGCGTCCGGTCGCGGATCCCGACGATGTGCCCGTCGACGGTGACCGAGTCGCCGGCGCGCAGCTCTCGGATCGCCTCCTCGGTGGTCGGAAAGGTCATGCGGAGATCGGCCATTCAGGCCTCCCGGTCGAAGTCGACGGTGCCGTCCGCCGCGACGTGCGCGCTGGCGCGTCTCGCGGCCCAGCACTGGTAGTTCACGGCGACCGGGTTCAGCGTCATGTGGGTGTCCGCATGCTCGACGTGACACTGGAGCACGGTCACGTCGCCGCCGAGCCCCATCGGCCCGATGCCGGTCTCGTTGAGCAGCGCGAACAGCTCGTCCTCGAGCTTCGCCACCTCGGGATCGGGGTTGCGCGTCCCGACCGGCCGGGCGATCGCCTCCTTGGCGAGGTGCATCGCGTAGTCGGCGGAGCCGCCGATGCCGACACCGACGATCCCGGGCGGGCAGGGCTTGCCGCCGGCGCCGACGATCGACTCGAGCACGAACTTCTTCACGCCCTTCACGCCGTCGGCGGGGACGCACATCTTGAGGAAGCTCATGTTCTCGGAACCGGAGCCCTTGGGGACGCACTTCACGTCCAGGCCGTCCCAGCCCTGGACGAAGTCCCAGTGGACGATCGGCACCCGGTAGCCGACGTTCTGGCCGGTGTTCTCCCTGGTCAGCGTGTGAACGGTGTTCGAGCGCAGCGGGTGCTCGACGGTCGCCCGCTCGGTGCCGTCGTAGAGCGCCTGGTAGATCCGAGCCGGATGGAGCGGGAAACCCTCCCCGACGCGGCAGTAGTAGACGGCGATGCCGGTGTCCTGGCAGACGAGGTTCTTCTCGCCGTCGGCTACCTCGACGTTCCGGATGATCGTGTCGAGCACTCGCTGGCCCGGGACCGACGTCTCGCGGTCGCGAGCCGCCACCAGCGCATCGCGCAGGTCCTGCGGGATGTCCTTCAGCGCCCACACGTACAGGTGTGCGGCGGCGTCCTCGACGACGCTCTGCAGGTCGACCGCAACGGCCATCTACGACCTCGCTTTCTCGGCGGCGGCCCGGCCGGCCCTGCGGCCGAACACGCAGCACTCGAGGAGTGAGTTGCCCATCATCCGGTTGCGCCCGTGGGTTCCGCCTGCGATCTCCCCGCAGGCGTAGAGACCTTCGAGCGTCGTCTCGCCCCGTTCGTCGATCACGAGGCCGCCGTTCTGGTAGTGCAGCACCGGGTAGGTCATGATCCGCTCGCTGAGCGGATCGACGTCCGCCGCGCGGTAACGGCGGAGCATGTAGGGGAGGGAGATCTCCGCGTCCCGCTCGGGAATCGTGGTCGTGTCGAGCCAGACGGCGGGTCGGCCGTCCGGGGTCTCGACCCCGCGGCCTTCCTCGACCTCGCGGAAGATCGCGTCCGAGACGACGTCGCGCGGGGCCAGCTCGTCCACGAATCGCTCGCCCTCCGCGTTCAGGAGCAGCGCGCCGTACGCGCGCGTCGTCTCGGGGATCGAGTAGCCCTGCATCGTCTCGGGCCAGGCGCCGCCGTTCGGGTGATACTGGAGCGCGTCGAGGTCACGCGCGTCCGCGCCGAGCTCGATCGCGATCCGCGTCGTCTCGCCGGTCGCACCCGGATGGTTCGTCGAGAGCTCGCTGCGCTCCTCGGCCTCGCGGTAGCAGCGCCCGCCCGCGGCGAGCACGACCGCTCCCGCGCCGATCTCGGTCGCCGCGTCGCTCGAGGCTCCGCAGACCGCGACGAAGCCGTTCTCGCCGCGTCGCAACTCGACGAGCGGCCGGTTGGGGAGGCACGTAACGCTGGAGCCTTCGACCGTATGACGTAACGCGGTGGTGATCGCATGCCCGGTGCGGTCGCCGACCTGGAGCAGTCGCTTTCGGCTGGCGCCGCCGCAGCGAGCGAGCCGGTAGCCGCCGTTGTCCCTCGTGAAGACGACTCCGTGCTCCTCGAGCCAGTGGATCGCGCCGGGCGCCTCCGACGTGAGCACGTCGACCAGCCGCCGATCAGCCGTCTCGTGCGAGCTCTTCCAGACGTCCTCTGCGTGCAACTCGGGGGAGTCGTCCTCGCCGATCGCCGCCTGGATGCCACCCTGGGCCTTCGCCGAGTTGCACGACTGGATCGAGCCCTTGGTGGCGAGGGCGACGCGGGCACCTGCACGCTCGGCGGTCAGCGCCGCCGCGAGTCCTGAGGCACCGCTCCCGATCACGAGCACGTCGACGTCGAGGCGCTGTGCCACGGCGCTCAAGTCTACCAGGAAAGACTAATGTTGGGCATTAGCATGCCTTATGTCGAGCGAGGCGCTGAAAGCCTCGTCCTCCTCGGTGTCGCGCATTCCGGGGAGGAACAGGAACACGAGCGTGCCGACGGCGCCGAGCAGGCCCGCCCCGATCAGAGTCGCCTGCGAGCCGATCCCGGCGGCGATGGGCCCGGTGAGGGCGAACGAGACCGGCACGAGGGCGATCGAGACGAGCCAGTCGAAGCTCTCGACCCGACCGAGGAGCGGGCCGGGGACGAGCCGGTGGATGAGCGTTCCCCAGACGATCAACCCTGCGGTGTCCAGCGCCCCGACGACGAAGCTGACCGCCATTGCCTGCCAGATCGCGCTCGCGAGCCCGTAGCCGGCGATGAGGAGACCGCCGCCCGCCCAGGTCAGGTACATGAACGTGATGTGGCGCCGCGGCAGGCCGCGCTGGCCGACCGCGATCGCCGCGAGCACGGAACCGACGCCACCGGCCGCGAACACCAGCCCGAGGGCCGCAGCGCCGCCGCCCAGCTCGTTCTTGACCAGATACGGGATCAGCACTTCGTGCGGGCCCCAGAAGACGAGCAGCGTGATCGACGCAGCGACCAGGGTGCCCCAGAGCCAGGTCCGGGAGCGGACGAACCTCCAGCCCTCGCGAATGTCGCTCAGAACCGAGCGATCGTCGTGATCGTCCCGCGCCACCGGGCGTGGTCGCATGAGCGCGAGCGCGGCCGCCGAGAAGAGGAACGTCCCGGCATCGAGGAGGAACGCGCCGCCCGCGCCGAGCGCGGCGATCGCGACGCCGCCGAGCGCGGGGCCGGCGAGGCGGTGCGCGAGCGGGCGCATCAACTGGTTCAGCGAGTTGGCCTGGACGAGCTGGTCACGCGGCACGATGTCCGGCACGATGGCGCCGAACGCCGGTCCGAAGAACGCCTCGCCCGCGCCGTACACGGCGACGAGCACGACCACGTGCCAGAGCTCGAGGGCCCCCGCCAGCGACAGCGCGCCGAGCGCGGCGATGCCGACGAAGCGCACGAGGTCGGCGGCGATCATCACCTTCCGCCGGTCGATTCGATCCGAGACCACGCCGCCGAGCAGCACGAACACCACCAGCGGCAGCGTCCACGCGACCCCGACGATCGAGAGCGCGGTGGGCGCGTTCGAGAGCTCGTAGACCTGCCACGCGATCGCGACCAGGTAGATGCCGTCGCCGAAGAGCGACACGGTCATCCCGGCGAAGAGCAGCGCGTAGTCGCGGATCGCGAGCGGCGCGAGCATGGACGGGAGACCGGGCCGAGGCAACCGGCGGGTGTTCAGGTCGGTGTCGTTGCGTTCCATGGACATGGCTCTGCAGGTCGAGAAGCGCGCGCTCAGGCGGCTTCACCAGACGTGGACGGCGGCGCAGCGAGGGCCGGAAGCCCTCGGTCGTGTGGAGGCTCGAGGCGCCCCTCTAGAGGAACGAGGCGCGAGCGCTCGGCATCAGCCGCGTACGTCTCACGTGCTCCAGTCTACCTATGCCGGGCGGCGGTGACCGGTAACCGCGGCGACGACACCGAGTGCGACGAAGACCGTCCCCGAGACGTAGCGCTCGACGCGCAGATAGGCGCGGCTCCGCTTCAGGACGCCGCCGAACGTGCCGCCGAGGAGCGCGTAGGCGCCGTCGCTGAGCACTCCGATCGCGACGAAGAGCGTTCCCAGGACGACGATCTGCAGCCACACGCGCCCCTGGGCCGGATCGACGAACTGCGGCAGGAAGGCGAAGAAGAAGAGCGCGAGCTTCGGATTGAGGACGTTGACCACGACGCCGTCGCGGAAGAGACGTCGCAGCGGTCGTGGGGGAGCGTCGATCAGCGCGATCGACCCGTCGCGCCCGAGCAGCCGGCGGACACCTAGGTACACGAGATACGCGGCGCCGGCGTACTTCACGACGTTGAACGCGACCGCCGAGGATACGAGAAGCGACGAGAGGCCGACGGCGGCCGCGAGGACGTGCACGAGCGCCCCCGTCGCGATTCCCGCGACGGAGGCGAGCCCCGCTCGCCGCCCGTGGGCGACGCTCTGCGTCAGGACGTAGAGCACTGCCGGCCCGGGGACGACGATCAGCGCGAAGGCGGCCGCGGCGAACACGGCGAGCGTCGAGGCGTCGGGCATCGCAGGAGTCTAGTCCTCCCCTTTCCGCTCCCAACCTGCACATGCGGCCTCGCGGACGGCCGACCATCGTCGCTCCCGTCAGGCCAGTCTCCCGAGCGCGGCTTCGGCTCGCTCCCGAGCCAGCGGAAGAAGACCTGCCTCGTGGATCACCGCACAAAGCTCGAGCGCTGGGCGAGAGCTCTCCGGAGCGCTTGCCGCGCCCCTATTCCGCTCGTTTGCCGCGTCCGAACGGGCTTCGCGGTGCCTTGTGCCGTGATCCACAAGGCGCGGGCCGGTTTCGGGCCCGTGACTCGTGTGGAGAGCAGGCAAGTACGGCTTCCGCGGTGCGGCGCTTCGCGCCTGACGCAGTGCCGCGAATCGGGCGCAGCCCGATATCGCGGCGACCGTGGAAACCGGCAAGCCGGTTTCCACACGGCGCGACGCTACGCGCCTTGTGCGGGCCTTCGGCCCGCGAGCCTTCGCGGCCGGCTACGCCGCCCGCTGCGCGACGCTACGCGCCTTGTGCGGGCCTTCGGCCCGCGAGCCTTCGCGGCCGGCTACGCCGCCCGCTGCGCGACGCTACGCGCCTTGTGCGGGCCTTCGGCCCGCGAGCCTTCGCGGCCGGCTACGCCGCCCGCTGCGCGGCGCTACGCGCCTTGTGCGGGCCTTCGGCCCGCGAGCCTTCGCGGCCGGCTCGCCGTCCGCTGCGCGGCGCTACGCGCCTTGTGCGGGCCTTCGGCCCGCGAGCCTTCGCGGCCGGCTTCGCCGTCCGCTGCGCGGCGCTACGCGCCTTGTGCGGGCCTTCGGCCCGCGAGCCTTCGCGGCCGGCTACGCCGTCCGCTGCGCGGCGCTACGCGCCTTGCCTAGCCGCCGAGGCCGCCGAGGACGTTCACGAACGGGTTGGGAGGGGTGACCTCCCATACCATCTCGCCCCCCGGCTGCACGTGGACGGTAGCGCCGGCGGGCGCCTCGCCCTTCAGCCGCTCCGCGAGCTCTCGCGCGTCGTCCTCGGTCGCCGCACCGACCAGGAGGAACGTGTGGCGCCTCACCACGGGAGTCCCCTCGTCCTCGAGTCGCTTCGCGAGCTCGACCGTCTCGGCATGGGAGTGCAGCTCGATGCGAACCTCCCATTCCGCAACGCCGGTCTCGGCCGCCTCGGCCTCCTCGCGCTGCTCGCGGCGCTCGTGCTCCTCCTCGACCTGACCCGACGTCGCGGGGAGCGCGATCGCCGCGTCTCTCCAGAGCTCCTCGACGGGATGCCAGCGCTCGAGCACGACGCTCGCGTGCTTGCCCTCGCTCTCGAGATCGGCGCGAACGACCTCCTCGACCGAACGGGCCTCGGCCTCCGTCCCCGTGTAGAAGAAGACGCGCCCGCTGTCGCGGGTGACGATGACGCGATCGCCGAGCCGCTTCCGCTCCTCTGCTGCGAAGCGCCGGGCGTCGAGCCGTTCGACGAGCTGCGTGCCATCGTGCTCGTCGTCGAAGTCGACCGTCAGGCGAAAGTCGTCGGCCATGCCGATGACATTCTGCCTCGTCTGGCTACCAGACGCCCATCCACGACTCGTCGAGCGCCCAACCGGACGATCACGCAGCCCGTTGCCTCGCGTAGGCGACGAACGCCTCGGCCGCGCGCGTAGGGGCTCGACCCGAGGCGCGCACGAGGAAGATGTCGCGTGCCGGGGCCAGACCGGCGACAGTGGCGACCTCGAGGGTCCCGGCCTGGAGCTCGCCCTCGAGCGCGGTCCGCGAGATGAAAGCGACGCCGTGACCAGCGGCGACGGCGCTCTTCACCGACTCCTGCAGGCCCAGCTCCATCCGCGACCGTGGCCGGAGGCGAGAGCGGGTCCGCCGGAGCTCGTCCTCGACGACCTGCCGGACCCCGGCGCCGTCCTGCATGTCGATCAGCGTCTCGTGCTCGAGGTCCCTGAGCTCGACCACCCTGCCCGCGAGCGAATGACCCGGCGGGACGGCGAGCACGATCTCGTCGCGGACGAGCGACTCGAACGTCAGGCCTTTCGCGCGCCGGGCAGCGCCGACGACCCCGAGCTCGAGATCGCGATCGGCGACGAGGGAGATCACGGTCTGCGTGTCGAAGATCGAGAGCGCGACGTGCAGCGCAGGGTGCTTCTGGGCGAACTCGCAGAGCAGGAGTGGCACCAGGCGGCCCCCCGGGCCCGTGGAGGCGCCCAGCGCCAGCGTGCCGGCGAGCTCGGCCCCGTCGGCCCCGGCAGCCTCGAGGAGCTGCTGCTCGGCCACGAGGAGCTTCCGGGCCCCGTCGTACACGCGGCGACCGGCCTCGGTCGTTTCGACTCGGCGCCCGGAGCGATCCAGCAGCCGCCGGCCAAGCCGCTCCTCGAGCGCCCGGATCTGGAGGCTGACCGCGGGCTGGGTGACTCCGAGACGTTCAGCAGCCTGGGAGAAGCTCCCCCGCTCGACGACCTCGCAGAACGCTGCGAGCTGGCGCGTATCCATAAGTGATCATTATGCCGAGAATTGCTCTGGCGCCGGCTCCTGGGCTCGCGTGACAGCCCGGAGCCGCAACAGCGACACGAGAACGAGGATCGCCATCACCGCGTCACTGGCGAGGCACCACAGGCACACCGCGTCGATCAGCGCGAGTTGGACGTAGATCAGGTACGCGGCGAAGGAGAACCCGCCCAGCGTGAGCGCGGCAGCCGCGACCGCGCCCACTTCGCCCGCAACCAGGGCCGTCGCGAGGATCAGCAGGTACCCGACGAGCCCGATCAGCGCAACCGGGATCCCGGCGAGCTCCGCGTAGGTCGAGCTCTGTACCTTCTCGCAGCCACCTGTCGAGCACGCGATCGCGGCGCCGGAATAGTGGATGTAGGTGAGGTAGCCGGCGATGCCGGCGCCGACGAGCGCGAGCACGGCCGTTGCGAGGCGAAGGCCCCGCTCGTTCACTGTCCGAGCGCCTCGTCCAGCTTCTGGCGGAAGACCTCCGGCTGTCAGGCTCGTCGTACTCGAGCGGCTCGACCTCGCCGCCGGTCGGCCCGACGAGGAAGGTCGGCGTGCCGGTGACGCCGCCGTCCTGGGCCTCCTTGGCGGCATCGTCGAGCTGCTGGCCGACCGCGGCCGAGTCGATGTCGGCGACGTAGCTGTCGACGTCGAGGCCGGGCACCGCCTCGCCGATCCCCTGCATCAGCTCCGGGGTCACCCACCCGGAGTTCTCCGCCCCCTGTTGCTGGTAGGTGAGGTCGACGACGTTCCAGAGCTTGTCCTGCTCGCCGGCCGAGTACGCGTACCGAAGCGCCTCCGTCGAGTCGGGGCCGATGAACGAGATCCCGCGGAATACAACCCTGACCTTGCCGGTGCGCACATACTCGTCGACGACGGTCGGGAACACGTCGGTCGACCACTGCTGGCAGAACGGACACTGGAGGTCCGCGAACTCGACCAACGTCACCGGCGCGTCCGGATCACCCAGCTCGTTCCCGTCCTGCGCGACCCCCTCGAGCAGCTGCTGCGTCTGCTCGCCCGCGACCGCCAACGACGGCGCTGCCTCCTCCTCGCCGCCGCTGAGGCTGACGGCGATCAAGACTGCCGCGACCGCCACCGCGACCAGCCCGGCACCCAGGTAGAGCCACTTGCGCGGGATCCCACCCTTGCCGCCAACCGGCGGCGGCGTGCGAGCCTCACGCTTCTTGCCACCCGGCTTGGGGGCCTGGACGGGGCGCCTTCCCGACGGGCTGCTCATCGCGGCAGTATCCCTGCGCCGGCCGAGACGATGCGCCGGTTGCCGCTCCTAGACTCCGTGGATGCGCGTCTGGATCGACATCACCGCCCCTGCCCACGTCCTCGTCTTCCGGCCGTTGATCGCGCTTCTCGCCGCGCGTGGGGCGCAGGTCGAGGTCACATCGCGCGGGTACGGCCAGACGGTCGAGCTGCTCGAACAGCACGGAATCGACGCAACCCTCCTCGGCGAGCACGGCGGCGGGTCACGGACCGGGAAGCTGCGAGCGCTTGCCGGCCGCCTCCCGGCACTCGTGCGCTGGGCCCGTCCTCGGAACTTCGACCTCGCGCTCGCGCACGGCTCGCACGAGCTCACGCTTGCGGCCAGAGTGCTCGGCGTTCCGAGCTCGACGACCTTCGACTACGAGTTCGCGACGGTCCAGCATCAGCTTGGGTGCCGCGCCGCGACGCGCGTGGTCGTCCCCGACTCCATTCCCGCCGAGCGATTCCGCCGCTACGGCGCCCGCCCGCCGAAACTGCTGCGCTACCCCGGACTGAAGGAGGAGTACTACCTCGCCGACTTCGTCCCTGATCCTGGGTCACTCGAAGCCCTCGGGCTCGACCGAAACCGCGTGCTGGTCGTCGTGCGGCCACCGGCCGAGATCGCCGCCTACCACCTGGGCGTCTCGAACCTCCTCTTCCCCCGTCTGCTCGAGCGCCTGGGCCGAGATCCAGCGGTCAGCGCGGTCACGATCGCGCGAACGAACGAGCAGCGGGAAGCGATCGCAGCACTCGCCCTCCCCTCGCTGATCGTCCCCGCGCATGCAGTCGACGCCCAGAGCCTCATCGCACTGTCCGACCTGGTCGTCTCCGCCGGCGGGACGATGAACCGCGAGGCGGTCGCCCTCGGTGTCCCGGTCTACACGACGTTCAGCGGCCGGCTGGGCGGAGTCGACGAGGCGTTGATCCGCGAAGGGCGCCTCCGCGTACTCGACGATCCGAACGGCCTGCCGCTCGCCAAGCGCTCGACGGGGGGCGACCGGATCCGCCGGGACCCGGGCCGGCTGCTCGAGCTCCTGCTGAGCGCACGCACCGGCGTCTAGCGATCGAAGCGCGAGAGAACGCGCACGACCTCACGGCCGTAGCGCTCGATCTTGACCGGACCGGCACCGCGAATCGCCGCCAGCTCCTCCAGAGTACGAGGGAGGCGCTCCGCGAGCTCGTGCAGCGTCGCGTCGCTGAACACGACGAAGGCCGGTACCTGGTCCGACCTCGCGCGCTCGAGACGCCAGTCTCTGAGCGCCCGGAACGCGGGCGATTGCTCGGAGGGTCGGGGCTTCCTCGCCGAGGCGCCGGCGGGGGCGACTCCGAGCTCGCGCAGGAAGCGGCTCGCCGGGCGGTCCGTCGCCCAGGTGACCGCGAGGCGGTCCCGGGCTCGGGTCAGGCCGACGTAGAGCAGCCTGCGCTCCTCCGCGATCGCGTCGGCGTCCTTCGCCTGCCTGATCGGGAGATCACCCTCCTGGAGGAAGGGCAGGAACACGGCGTCGAACTCGAGGCCCTTCGAGCGGTGGAGCGTGAGCAGCTGGACGCCCCGACCGTCGCCGTCGGAGTGGAAGCGGCGCTCGAGATCGGCGACGAAGTCGCTGACCGTCGCTCCCGGACCGGCGGCCGCGGCGAGGTCGACCAGCCGGCGCAGGTCCGACTGGCGGGTGAGCTCCTCCTGGCCGAGCTCGTCCTCGTCCGCCTCGTCGAGCAGCCCGGCCTCGACGGCGGCGGAGCGAACGGCCAGAGCCGCCTCCTCGCGGGACCCGCGGAGCCTCCTGAGGACGCCCCGCGCTGCGGGCCGGTCGAGGAATGCTCCCCCGCGAACCTGGTAGGGGATCCCCGCAGCCGCCAGAGGCCCCTCCAGGTCCTCCGAACGTGAGTTCACCCGGTAGAGAACGGCGATCTCCTCGAGCGCGACGCCGCACGATTCGAGCGCGCGAATCGCGGCGACGATCCAGGCGACCTGGGCGGC
This sequence comes from uncultured Thermoleophilia bacterium, assembly GCA_963705605.1. Lineage (GTDB taxonomy): Bacteria > Actinomycetota > Thermoleophilia > Gaiellales > Gaiellaceae > CAVPKC01. The sequence continues at coordinate 1,999,709 of CAVPKC010000003.1, read as the reverse complement.
GGTCGTCGGAAACGAGCGAAGGTCCGGGGCGGAGCCGGGCGCCCTCGTCGGCCGGAGAACCTTCGCCGCGCCGCCGAGAGCGGGAACGAGCAAGTTGGCGAGCGACAGGATCTCGGGGGTGGACCGGTAGTTCTGCTCGAGCAGGACGACGGTCGCGTCCGGAAACCGCTCTCCGGCCCCGAGGAGATGCTCGGCCGACGCACCCGTGAAGGAGAAGATCGACTGGTAGTCGTCCCCGACCACGCACAGATCGTCCCTGCCGCCGAGCCAGAGCTCGAGCAGCGTCTGCTGGAGCAGGTTGACGTCCTGGTACTCGTCGACCGTGATCGCCCGGCAACGCTCGCGGAAGCGCTCGATCGCCTCGGGACGTCGCTCGTATGCCTGCACCAGCAGCTCGAGCACATCCTCGAAGTCGAAGCGCCGCTCCTCCCGCTTGCGGGCTTCGTACCGGCGGAAGACGCGAACCATCAGGTCCGGCGGGATCGGTGGCTCGTGTGCGCCGCGGCCCCGGAGGTAGGTGTCGGGTGTCAGGCGGCGGTTCTTCGCCCACTCGACCTCGGTCGCGAGGTCGGCGGCCGGCCGGAACCGGTACGGCTTCGGGAGAGCGTTTCCGATCTGCCTGAGCCAGAGCGCCTTCGAGGGGAGGATCGATCCGAGCCCGGGCTCGAGGAACGTCAGCTGCCGAAGCGCGGTGGCGTGGAACGTGCGTGCGACAACGCCGTCAGCTCCGAGCGCTCGGAGCCGTTCCCGCATCTCCGTCGCGGCCCTGTCGGTGAACGTGACTGCGAGGATCGAATCCTCGGAGAACGCCTCCACCGCGACCTGGTAGGCGATCCGCCGAGTGATCGTCGTCGTCTTCCCCGAGCCGGCGCCCGCGAGGATGACGACCGGGCCCCGGACGACCTCCACAGCCCGCCGCTGGGCGGGATCGAGGCCGTCGAGAATCGCGTCGGGATTCAGGAGACGTGCTCTTGGGACACGACCCCGGTGCGCTGCGGCGCGCGCACGATCGCGCCGAGGCGCGCGACCGTCTCGAGGGTGTCGTCCGCCTCCATCAACCCGAGCAGCTCGGAGAGCTCCTCGTCGAGCCACGCGACGTCGATCGGCGGGAAGGCGCAGCGGAGGATCGCCGCGTGCGAGGTCGGGGCCGGCTCCTCGCCGTCCGCCCACAGCTCCTCGTGCAGCTTCTCTCCGGGACGCGGCCCGATCACGTCGATCGCAATGTCACGCCCCGGCTCCTTTCCTGACAACCGGATCATGTTCTGGGCGAGATCGAGGATCTTCACGGGCTCGCCCATGTCGAGAACGAAGACGTCTCCCGACGCTCCGATCGCGCCTGCCTGGATGATCAGCTGCACGGCCTCGGGGATCGTCATGAAGTACCGGGTCATCTCGGGATGCGTGACCGTCACCGGACCGCCCCGCGCGATCTGGCGGCGGAAGATCTGGATCACGCTGCCGGAGGACGCGAGGACATTTCCGAACCGGACGGCGAGGAAGCGCGTCGTGTTGCCCTCGCGCTGGGCGGCGGCGTTCACGATCCACTCGCAGATGAGCTTCGTCTGCCCGAGCACGTTCTTCGGGTTGACGGCCTTGTCCGTCGAGACGAGGACGAACGTCCCGACCCCGAACTCCGCCGACACGTCGGCGACGACCTGGGTCGAGACGAGGTTGTTCCGGACCGACTCGAGCGGGTTCGCCTCCATCAGCGGGACGTGCTTGTAGGCGGCGGCGTGAAAGACGACGGCCGGCCGGTACTTCTCGAAGATCCGGCGCATCTTCGCTCGGTTCTTGACGTCGACGAGTACGGGGACGATCGCCCGGAAGCCGCGCTCGTGCACGAGCTCCCGCTCGATCTCGACGAGCGCGCCCTCCGCGTGCTCTGCGAGCACGATCCGCTCGGGACCGACGCGCGCGATCTGGCGGCAGAGCTCCGAGCCGATCGAGCCGCCGGCGCCGGTTACGAGCACCGTCTGGCCCGCGAGGTAGGAGGCGATCTCTCCGAGATCGAGGTGGATGGGCTCCCGACCGAGCACGTCTTCGACCTGCACTTCGCGGAGCTGTCGGGCGAGCTGGAGGTCGCCGGCGATGAGCTCGTTCACCGAGGGGAGCGTCTTCACGGGCACGGCGGCGTTCCGGCAGATGGTCACGATCCGCTGGCGAGCCTGGCCGCCTGCGGACGGCACCGCGATGATCACCTCGGCTGGGCGCGAGTCGGCGATCAGCTGCGGGAGGTCCGCGGTCGACCCGAGAACCCGCACCCCGTGGATGCGAAGGTTCTTCTTGCCGGGATCGTCGTCGACCAGCCCGATCGGCGTGTAGCCGAGAGCCGGCTGTCGCTGCATCTCGCGGATGATCAGCTGACCCGCGTCGCCTGCGCCGACGATGAGGACCTCCCGACCGCGGGCGACGATCCGCCGCGGGCCCGGCCGCTCGAGGATCGTGCGCGCGAGCAGCCGCGCTCCGGCAACGAGGACGAGCAGGATCAGCCAGTCGAGGACGACCACCGAGCGCGGAACCCGGAGCCCGTTCGTCGGGTCGATGAAGTAGACGGCGAGCTCGGCAAGGATCGCTGCGACCGTGACGCCGCGGAAGATCGCCCACATGTCGCGAATCGAGACGTAGCGCCACATGTGGCTGTAGAAGCCGAAGAGGACGAACACCGCGAGCGAGATCGGGACGACGATGTAGATCGACTTCTCGAACAGGCCGTCGTAGAAGACCGGGATCCCGTTGTCGAACCGCAGCCAGAACGCGAGGTACCAGGCGGCCGCGACGAGCCCGCCGTCGACGACGATCTGCCAGATGCGGTTGCGGTTGACGAGCTTCATCGCAAGGCGCTCCCGGGCCGCGCCGCGACGACCGCAGGCCGCCGCCCAGGCTCGCGGGGCTCGCTCAGGGCTCCTGCGGTCGCCGCGCCGCGCACGCATTCGACGACCTGCCGCTGCTCCGCTTCCCCGATGCCGGCCCAGAGCGGGAGCGCGAGGTTCTCCCGCGCCGCGCGCTCCGTCTCCGGCAAGGAGCCGACGCGGTAGCCGAGCGAGGCGAAGACCGGTTGCAGGTGCAGCGGCGTCGCGTAGTACGCGGCACACCCGATGCCCGCGTCTTTCAGCGCGGCGGCGATCCGGTCGCGCTCGGATGAGCGCACGACGTACATGTGGAACACGTGCCCGGGGTCGTCCTCGGGCAGGCTGCAGACCTCGCCGAGGCCGAGCGCCTGATAACGCGCCGCGGCGTGCCGGCGGGCTGCGTTCCAGGCGTCGACTCGCGTCAGGAACAGTCGCAAGGCGGCGGCCTGCAGCTCGTCGAGTCGCGAGTTGTAGCCGATCGCTTCGAAGGTCTGCTTGTCCCGCGAGCCGTGGAAGCGAAGGACGCGCACGCGGTCGGCGAGCGCCGGATCGTCCGTCGCCACGAGACCGCCGTCCCCGAGCCCGAAGAGGTTCTTGGTCGGGAAGAAGCTGAAGGTCGATGCCACACCATCACGACCGACGCCCGGCGCGCCGAACGCCTGTGCCGCGTCCTCGACGACCGGTAGCCCGCCGGGAAGCTCGGCGATCGGGGCGGGCCTACCGAAGAGGTGGACGGCGAGGATCGCCTTCGTGCGCCCAGTCATGCGACTCGCGACGTCGGCGGGATCCAGGTTCAGCGTCTCGGGATCGATGTCGCAGAAGACCGGGGTTGCGCCACGACGCGCGATCGCCTCCGCCGTCGCGTAGAACGTGAACGACGGGCAGATCACCTCGTCTCCGGAGCCAACTCCAAGAGCGTCGAGAACGAGCACGAGCGCATCGGTGCCGTTCGCGACGCCGACGGACTCGGCAAGCCCGAGGTGCGCGGCCGCCTCGGCCTCGAAGGCCTGAACGTTCGGGCCGAGAATGAAGTGTCCGGAGTCGACGACGTCCGCGAGTCGATCCTTCAGCTCGCCGAGAATCGGCGCGTACTGCGCCCGCACGTCAACGAGCGGAATCGCCAAGGGCCTCAGTCTAGCCCCACGGCTTCTCGACGCCGCCTGGCGCGCCCCCGCCAGATGCGGAAGACAACCCACGCGACGGCGAGCACGATCAGCCCGACGACGACGTAGTCCGCCCAGCGGAAGCGCTCGTGGAACGTCTCCCAGCTACTGCCGACCGCCACTCCGACCGCCGCGAGCCCGAAGCACCAGGGCAGCGTGCCGAGGAACGTCAGGATCGAGTAGCGGCCGAGCGGCATCTCGGCGACACCTGCCGGAATCGAGATGAAGGAGCGGACGACAGGAATCATCCGCCCGAAGAACACGGTCTTGTCCTCGTAGCGCTCGAACCACCGGTCCGCGCGGTCGAGCTTCTCCGGCGTCAGATGGAACCACCGGCCGTGACGCTCGAGCAGCGGTCTGCCTCCGTACATCCCGATGCCCCAGCCGAGGATCGAGCCGACCCAGTAGCCGAGCGTCCCGGCGAGCGCCATGACGACGTAGCCGACGGCGGTCGAATCGGTCTCCCAGCCGAAGAGCGACACCTGGTGCTCCGGGAAGGCGCCGGCCGCCAGCGCACCCGCGTAGACCATCACGACCTCGCTCGCCGCAGGGAACACGGCGTCCACGAGCATCAGGAGGAAGACGGCGTAGACCCCGCCGCTCCCGATCCAGTCGGTGACGGTCTCGGTGATCCCGCCCATTCGCGAGATGGTAGCGACGGGATCGTCGCACGACTGGCCGGACTGGTCCGGCCGCTACTTCCCTCGCCGGAGGGTCACCGAAGCGGCGAGATCGACGGCGCCGAGGTCGTTCCTCGCCTCCACGGAGACCGTGTAGCGGCCGGGCGCGACGACGTCGCCGCTCTCCGCCCGCGTGTCCCACGTGAGCTGGACGGTCCCCGGAGTCTCCGACCGCGACAGCAGGGTACGAACGAGGCGACCTTGCTCGTCGGAGACCGTCACCACGACCCGGGCTCGCTTGGCAACCTTGAACGCGACGCCGAGCGATCCGCCCTTGCGCTTTCTCACCTTCACGGTCTTGCTCGAGAGCTCGAGGAACCCGAGCGTGTTGTTGACCGTGAAGCTCCGCTCGGCCTTCGACTCCTTGCCGTCAGCATCGACCGCACGAACGACCCACCGCCAGGTGCCTTCCTTGAAGATCTCCGGCGCTACCTCGAATGGATACGTGCCCGGCTCCTTCTTCGTCTCGTCCTTGTAGAACACGCGCCCCCCTGGGCCCACGAGGCGCGCCTCGACCGTCGACGGGCGGACGACCTTGAACGAGACGATCTCGCGCTCGTCGACCCCGTCGCCGTTCGGGGAGACGACGGGAGCCGATGGCTGCGGCGCGTAGACGCCGTAGTAGAAGACCATCAGGGCGTTCGAAACGGCGCGCTCGGAGCCGGCGGATGGCGCGTTGAGCACGCTCCCGTCGAAGGCCATCGTCGTGGAGCCGCCCGAGTCGAGCGCCATCCCGTTGACGACGCCGAGCCGCAGGAGCTCTTCGGCGAGACCGCGCACGTCGATGCCGGCGCTCCACGCATGGCCGCCGTCGACCGCGACGAGCACGATCCGGCCATCGGCAAGCTGCCCGACGGCCGTCCGCGGGTACCGGGGTTGCAGCTGCCCGCCCGTGAACTCCTCGTCCGTCGGGAGCACGATCTTTCCGTCGCGAACGAGCGCTGGTCCGCCGCCGATCGCGTCGGAGACGCCCTCCCACCACGGCTTGAGGTCGAGTCGCGCGACGAACGGCGTGGACGGAAGCGCCGTGGACAGGAGCTCCGCGGCAACGGGTCCGACGGCCTGGAGCACGGCTCCGCCCTTCGGGATCGGCGTACCCCCGCCCTCGCTCACGCTCAGCACCTGACCCGGGAGGTCGACGCCGACGGCCGTCGGCGGGACGCCCTCGACGACGACGTCGACGGCATTCTTGACCTTCGGCGTCGAGCTGCCCCAGCCCGGGGTGAAGAGCGCCACGCCTCTCCCTTCGAGCGGGCGGTTGAACTGGGCCAGGGCACGCCGCTTGCCGTCCGCGAGCGCCCAGCGCCCGAAGAACCCGACACGACCCAGAGACAGGAGCCCGTCGGCTCCGATGCCGAGACTCGAGCGCTTCGAGACGGGCCGGCTGAACAGCACACCGTCGCGCATCAGGATCCCGCTCGACGAATCGGTCGTGTAGCTGAAGAGATCACCGTTCACCCCGACGACGGTGCTCGACTTCGCGAGCGGCTCCTGCATCGCGCTGACCGTCTGGCGGCCGGTGACCTCGCCGTCGGAGAGCACCGGTGCGAGCTGGTACAGACCGCCGGGCTTCGGCGCGGTGACGACGTGGAGGACGACCGGCTTGCCATCGATCGTCCGCTCGTCCCGCGTGTACGTCACGCCGGGCATCAGGTCGACAGTCGTCGTCCCGGCGGCGGCGACCGGCGCGGCGAGGAGCGCTGCCAGGAGGCAGACGAAATGGGTACGCAGGCGCACTCTTCGAGACACCAAAGCAGAGACGACTACGCCGGGCAACGGAAAAACCCTGCAATTTGCAGAGTCCTTACAGCAGATGATCCCTCGAACGAGGGAGGAGCGGCTAGGAGCCCAGCCTGACGGCGACCTTCGCGGCCCTCCGCCGAAGCTCCTCGGCCTTGGCGACTGCGTCGAAGGATGCTGCGCGGTCGGCGGCACGCAGAAGGTATGCGTGTGCCTTCTGCAGATCGTCGCTTCCTGCGTAGAGCGAGGCGAGGAGCTCGAGGTGCTCTTCGAGGGAGACGGCGAACACCTCCTCGAACGCATGCGCGACCCTGAGGTTGAGGTCGCGCCGCCGCTCGGGCGTCAACGTCGCGAGCGCCGCCTCCTGGAGAAGGCCGTGCCGGAAGGTGCACTCGAGCTCGGGGTAGCGCCTGAGCTCACGGATGATCTCGGCCCGCAGCAGCTTGGGGAGCTCCGAAGCCACCTCGCTCGCCCCGAGCACGTGCTCGACGACGCGAACCGGGAAGGTCCTGCCGGCGACGGCCGCCACTTGCGTAACCCTCCGTGCCTCCTCCGGGAGCCGGTCGATCCGAGAGACCAGGAGCGTCTCGATCGCTGGCGGGAGAAGCTGTGCCGCGGCGGCGTTCAGCGTCCACGTCCGCTCACGCACGATGCCCCCGCCCTCGACGAGCACGTGGAGCAGCTCTTCGATGTAGAGGGGGTTTCCCTCGGCCCTGGTCGCGATCTCCCGCTGCGCCGCGTCGTCGAGCCCGCCCGGGAGCAGCAGGCGCAGGAACTCGCGCACGGCATCGTCGGACAGAGGTGCGAGCGGCAGCTCGAGCGTGCGGTGCGAGTACTCGGCCAGCGCTCGGAGACGCAGCGCCCACCCTTCCGAGCCTGGATCCGGCCGGAGGGTGACGACGACCAGCAGCGGTGCCGCGTCGGTGATCGCGAGCAGCACCTCGGCCAGCTCGCGGGTGGGCGGATCGGCCCAGTGGACGTCCTCGACCGCCACGATCACCGGCCGCTCGGCGAGCAGCGATTCGAGCCAGGCCCGGTAGGCGGCGCGCAGCTCCGCGGCCAGCTGGTCCGGCGGCAGCGCGTCTAGACGCTGGTCCGCCTCCGGATCGAGGCGAACACCGAGGAGGCGTCCGAGCGCCGGAAGCGCAGGCTCGAGCCTGGTCCCGAGCCTCGCCCGTAGCTTCGTGCGCACCGCGACGGCCGGCTCCCGCTCCTCCACGTCGAGCCAGCCCCGGAGCATGGCGACGAAGGTCGAGTACAGCAGATCGCCGCCGTACGAGACGCACTCTCCCTCGAGCCACGTCGCCCGCCCCTCCGCGATCCGTCGCAGCTCCGCGAGCAGGCGGGTCTTGCCGATTCCTGCGTCGCCCGAGATCACGAGCACCTGGCCGCGACCCGCCGAGACCTCGTCGACGGCGGCGCGCAGCCGCGCGAGCTCCACGTCGCGCCCGACGAGCGGCCCGGTCGGCGGCAGCCGCTCGGGGGCCTGTGACGCGACCAGGCGCCAGGCCTCGACCGTGCCCTCCCGACCCTTGACCTGGAGCGCTCCGAGAGGCTCGAGGACGAACCGCCGGGCGAGCAGCTCGGCAGTCCCCTCCCCGACGACGATCGCCCCCGGTTCGGCCGCCGCCTGAAGCCGCGCGGCCACGTTGACGACGTCGCCGAGGGCGACCTCCTGAGGCGCTCCGGCGCCGACCAGCCCGACGGCCGCCTGTCCGGAGTTGATGCCAACGCGGACGTTGAACCCGCGGATCCCCCAGGCTGCCTCGACGTCGCGGGCGTACACGGCGACGAGCTCCCCGATCCGGAGAGCCGCGCGCGCGGCGCGCTCGCGATCGTCCTCCCGAGCGACGTGCATGCCGAAGACGGCGCAGATGCCGTCGCCCAGCGACGCCTGAACCGCTCCTCCGAACTCCTCGACCGCTCGGCTCATGAGCGTGACGCACTCCCCGACGAGAGCCTTCACCTCGTCGGGGCCGAGCTGCTCGCCGAGCGCGGTCGAGCCGACGATGTCGGCGAACAGCGCAGTAACGGGTCTGAGCTCGTCCTCTGTCCCGCTCATGCGCCGCTCAGTCGAGGATCACGCGGTCGCCGTCTCGCCGGCGAGCCGCCGGGACATCGACTCGAGGAGGCGCCACGCGACGGTCGGATGGGACTCGACAAACGGGCGAAACTCCCACGAGCCGAACGCGAGGCACTCGAGCTCCGTCTGGGCGGTGACCGTAGCCGTGCGCGGCACGTCCTGGAAGAGGCCGATCTCGCCGATGTGGTCGCCGGGCCCCGCCGTCCCCACCTCGACCCCCGCCTTCGTGACCGTAGCCCGGCCGGACGTGATGAGGAAGAACGCGAGCACGCGCGCCCCTCGCTCGCCCTCGCGGGTCAGCTCGCTTCCGGCCGGAAACGTGTGCTTTCCGAAATGCCCTGCCAGCTCCTCGAGCTCTGCCCGCTCGAGGCCGGCGAGCAGCGGCACCCGGCCCAGCGCGTCGACGATCTCGTCCGCCACGGTGCCGGGATCATAGGCGTCAGCGAACGGTCAGCCGCCCGTCAGCGGCGAGCGAGATGCTCGGATCGTGAGGACACCGCCCAGGTGACCACAGACGGAAGGGAGGAGCAATGAAGCTCCATGTCTTCAGGCGCAGATGCCTCCGGATCGCGGCTCTCGGCCTCGCAACGGCGAGCGTGGCCGTTCCAGCTGGCGCAGCCTCCATCGCTGAGCCCACCGCTCAGGGCGAGGCCACCGTGCAGTCGATCTCGACCGTCGGCGAGTTGTCGCGCCCGGCGCCCGGCACGACCGTCGTGCAGCTCCAGCGCCCGGACGAGGGAGAGCGTGGCGTGCCGCCGGTTACGGCGTCGCCCGTCACGGCACATCCCGATGAGGGAACGCGCGGCGTTCAGCCGGTCGCGGAGACTCCGAACCAGTGGATCGGAGCCCGGCCGGGCGGCCTGCCTGTCACGGGCGACAGCGCGACGGAGTCCGATTGGCGGATCGTGGCGGGTGGCATCGGAGGCTTCGTCGTTCTCGTGCTCGGCGCCTTCGCGGTGGGTGCTACGCGGCGCCGCGAGCCACTCGCGAACGCGTGAAGGCTCCGGGGCCTGGATCGTCGGGATGGGGCGGGCCGCTGCGGCCCGCCCCATGCCGTGCGAATGACCACGTGCTCCGGGCGCCATGTGCGATTCAGCTTCGACCCGGAATCACGATGCCGACTCCTCGCGCAACGACCACGAGAATCTGGTCAGTGACGACTCGGGCGCGAGCCCGCCCGGCCTGAGGCCGCGGGCAGCGAGGATCGTCGGAACGCTCGCATCTGCCACGATCCGGTGGCGGGCGCTCCCGATGCCCTCGTCGCGCCACCTGGAGGAGATCCCGACGACGAGGAGCGCGGCATCCTCCGCCGCAACGAGGATCGGCTCGGGCCCGCGCGCGGCGAGCAGCGGCTCGGCAGGCACACCGACGAACCGCTGCACCAGGAGCGATGCGCGCCCCAGCAACCGGCTCGCGTCACGATTGCCTGCCGCGGCGTCCTCGACAGGTCCGACCAGCACGAGTCGAAGCCCTCGAGCGGCCGCCAGCCACGCGCCGAGCTCCAGCGCCGCCCAGTCATGATCCGCGCCGCCGAACGGCACGAGCACGGAGCCGTCCGCCTGTGACGGCCGAGCGGGGAGCGAAACGACGCCGACGTCGCACGGAGCGGAGCCGATGACGGCGCCGATCCAGTCGTCGCGGAGCGTGCCCTCGGAGAGCGTCGCCCCGATGAGGGCGAGCTCGACGCCTGGCTCCGCTGCGAGCCCGAGCGCATCGTCGGCCGGACTGCTGGACGTGAAGGCGGCGACCCGAACGGCCGTCCCACGGGCCTCGAGGAGATCACGTTGGGCGTGCAGCCGGATCACTGCTTCGTTCAGCGCGGCTGCATCGGCGACGAGCGCGACAGCGACGAGCTCGCGTGGCGACTTGCCGGCAGCGGCAGCGAGCGGCTCCGCGAGCTCGATCACCGCCTCGACAGCCGCCGCTGTCTCTGCCACGAGGAGGACCGATCGATCGGGTGTTGTCACTTGTGTGAGCTCCGGTCTGAGCTCCGGCGAGCGCTGGAGGTCGAGCCCCGGATCCTGGCGAAGGATGGCGCGCTCGAGCTCGTGCAGCCGGGCCGTCGGCTCGATACCGAGCTCGTCCACTAGCACCCGCCGCGTGGCTTGATAGGCGTCGAGCGCCTCCGCCTGGCGACCGGAGCGGTAAAGGGCCAGCATGAGCTGACCGCGAAGGCGCTCTCGCAGCGGATGCTCGCTGACGAGCGACTCCAGCTCCCCCACGAGTGTGTCGTGCCGCCCGAGTGCCAGCTCGGCCTCGATGCGATCCTCGAGAACCACGAGTCGAAGCTCGTCGAGCCGCCGGGCCTCGCCCTGCGCAAACGGCTCCAGCGCGAAGTCGGCGAGAGCGGGGCCTCGCCAGAGACCTAGCGCCTCGACGAGCCGCTGGCGGGCGATCTCCGGCACGGATTCGGCGAGAGCCTCCCGACCCTCCTCGGCGAGCCGCTCGAAACGCTCCAGATCGAGCTCGCCCGGCTCGACTCGGACGAGGTACCCGGGAGCCTTCGTTACGACGATGCCGGTCTGCTGACGCCGCTCGCGCCCCGGCTCGAGTGCCTTGCGCAGTCGAGACACGTAGACCTGGAGCAGGTTGCCCGCAGCCTCCCGCGGCTCCTCGCCGAAGAGATCGTCGATCAGGCGATCCCGCGAGACGACGTAGTTCGCACGCGTCAGCAGGATCGCGAGGAGAGCGCGCTGGCGAGCACCGCCGAGCTCCAGCCGGCGCCCGTCCTCGTAGACCTCGAGCGGTCCGAGGATCCGGAACTCCATCCGTCGGGTTCATAGCAGAGCCGGCTGCAAGAGGCGAGCAGGGGGGCTGCAAGTGCCTCCATCGACCGTCGCTCCCAAGCGGGCCGCACAGGGCGGCCCCGGATGGAGGGAGGAGCGATGGGACGCTCGCTCGCACTGGTCGGAGGGATCGCCGGAACTGCGATCGCAGTCGCTGTCACGATCCTCATGTCGCCGCCTCACAGAGTCGAGATCCCCGAGGGGCGGGATCAGGCGACACTCAGCGCGCAGGGGTCTGCTCAGTCGGTCGAGGCGTACTTCGCTCGTGCGAGCTACGCGCCAGGCGACATTGCGCGACTCACGGTCGACGGCTCGACGACGGGGATCACCGTTCAGCTTTTCCGTGCCGCCTCGGTGCCGATCCGCGAGCGCCGGCGCGACGGCATGTCCGGAGCGCCGGTGACCGATCGCCAGCCCTACTCGGCGATGATCCGCATGGGCGACTGGCCTAGCGGCGTGTACTTCGCAGAGCTCCGCTCGCCGGACGGCAAGGTCGGCTACGCACCATTCGTATTGAGCCCGAAGCGACTCGGTCAGCATCGCGTCGCCGTCGTGCTGCCGACGAACACCTGGCAGGCATACAACCGGCGCGACACGGACGGTGACGGCGAGGGCGACACCTGGTACGAGGACACCGAGGTCGAGACGATCGACCTGACCCGACCATACCTCGACCGCGGCGTTCCGCCCCACTTCGGCCACTACGACCTTCCGTTCCTCCACTGGCTACACGTCACCCGAAAGGAGGTCGACTATCTGTCCCAACTCGATCTCGAGCAGGGTACGAGCGGCGACGCCCTCGCCCGCGCGTACGACCTGATCGTGTTCCCGGGTCATCACGAATACGTGACGGCGCGCGAGTACGACGTGATCGAGCGCTTCCGCGATCTCGGCGGGAACCTGATGTTCCTCTCGGCGAACAACTTCTTCTGGCGGGTGGAGCGAGACGGCGACCGGCTCACGCGAATCGACAAGTGGCGCGACGCCGGCCGTCCCGAAGCCGGACTGATCGGTGTCCAGTACATCGGGAACGACAGCGGCAAGCACCGGGCGCCCTACGTTCTGCGCCGATCGGCTGCGACGCCCTGGGTCTTCGCCGGAACCGGGCTCGAAGCCGGATCCCGCTTCGCTAATTTCGGGATCGAGATCGACCACACGTCGTCGGCGTCGCCACCAGGCACCCAGGTGATCGCCGAGATCCCGAACCTCCTCGGACCCGGCATGACGGCGCAGATGACCTACTACGAGACCCCGAGGGGTGCGAAGGTCTTCGCCGCGGGGGCGTTCACGCTCGGCGGCGCAGCCCTCTGGCCGGAAGTCTCCGGCGTGCTGGAGAACCTCTGGAAGCGGCTCACCGAAGGGATCCCGGCTCACACAGCACGTGAGCTGACCCGCCCGGCTCCCGCCGATCGGCCGGCCGCCGGAGGGCCCGACCGGTGAGACGCAGAGTCGTCTGGCTCAGCGTCGGCGGCACATCCATCGCGCTTGCGGTGGCCGGCGCTTTCGTCTACCACAGCGCCCGCGTCAAGGATGTTCGTGGGTCGCCGACGATCGAGTTCAGCACGACGGATGTCGCCACGTTCGAACAGCCAATCGGCGAACTCCATCCGCCGAGCCTCTCCGTTCCTCAGGCTCAGGCCCGGTTCGTCTGGTCGACCTTCGGCTATAGCGGGCAACGCCTCCGCAGCCCGACGACGATCCACCTGCGTCCGCCCTTCCGACGCCTTTGGACGTTCCCTGGTCACAGCCTGCTCGAGTTCCCGCCGGCCATCGCCCATGGGCGGCTCTACCTGCCGACGTTCGCGGGCCGTGTCCTTGCGATCGATCCCGAGACGGGAACCGTGGTGTGGACATACGACTCGGGCCGCTGCGCCTGGGGTTCGCCCGCGATCTCGGGCAACCTCGTGATCCAGACCTTCATCGGGCAGAGGGGGAGCTGTCAGGAGGACGTGCCCGGATCGGGCGGTGAGGTCGTCGCCTTCGACGGAGCAACCGGTGCGATTCGCTGGCGCCGAGTCCACGGGCGGGACGAGTCCTCACCGGTCGTCGTTCACGGACTCGTCTACGGAGGGGACTGGAGCGGGCAGGTCTACGCGCTCGACGCGACGACAGGCAAGCCTCAGTGGACGTTCCAGACCGGCGGCGAGGTCAAGGGCTCTGCGGCAGTCGACCGCGAACGCCTCTTCATCGGGTCGTACGACGGGCATGTCTACGCCCTCGACGCCGGCGATGGAACGCTCCTCTGGCGAGCCTCGGGCCAGTCGCGGTTTGGAGCTGGGGGCCGTTTCTACTCCACGCCGGCGGTCGCTTACGGCCGTGTCTACATCGGTTCGACCGACGGCAAGGTGTACTCGTTCGGCGCAGCGAGCGGGAAGCTCCGCTGGTCGATGTCGACCGGCAGCTACGTGTACGCATCCCCGGCGATCTGGAACCAACTCGTCCTGATCGGGTCGTACGACGGCTACTTCTACGCGCTCGACGCGGCAACCGGCGACGTGCGCTGGCGCTTCGACGCCGGCGGTCGGATCTCCGGCTCGGCGACCGTGATCGACGGGATCGTCTACTTCTCGACGTTCGAACGGCGAACCTTCGGGCTCGACGCCGCGACCGGAAGGCCCGTCTGGACCTTCCCAGACGGCTTCTACTCGCCGGTCGTCGCCGATCCCGAACGCCTCTACCTCGTCGGCGCCCTGCGTCTCTACGCGCTGGCCGAGCGCTGACGCACCCAGCAAGAGCGCTGTAGGAGAGCTGCAAGCGCCTCATCGCACCGTCCTCCCACCGGGCCGCAGACAGCGGCCCAGGAGCAGGGGAGGAAGCGATGAGGACACGGATCGCGAGACGAAGGTGGGGCACTCGGTCGCTGGCGGCAAGCGTCCTCGTCGGCGTTGTAGCGGGTCCAGCGTTCTGCATCCCGGCTAGCGGGCGGGCTCTCGGGCAGACGGCCGGACCGAACCCGGTCGCGTCGACGGGTGCGGTCGAGCCCCCGCCGGAGACGCTGATGATCGCTGCAAGCCCGCCGGTCGAGCAGCCGGCCGCCGTCGAGACGACACTGCCCTCCGAGCCAGAGTGCGAGAGGGGACGCCAGACCTCCGTCGATCCCGCTTACGGCTGGCCGGTCAAGCCGTTCCATCGCCAGCACCCGGTCCGCGGCTACTTCGGCGACCCGCGAGTCGGCCCCGACGACGACGGCACGATTCATCGGACCTTTCATTTCGGCGTCGACGTCGCAGCTCCGCACGGCACGGCGGTCTACGCCACAGCGTCGGGCGTCGCCGCTGGGAACTCGCTCCATCCGGACGTCGTCCGGATCATGGCCGGAAACGGTGTCGAGTTCAGCTACTGGCACATAGCTCCAGCGGTCAGACCGGCGAGCGGGTGGTCGCCTACGAGACTCTGATCGGTCACATCGAGACCGGCTGGGGACACGTCCACTTCTCGGAGCTGCGACACGACGTCTACGTCAACCCGCTTCGGCCCGGTGCGATGGGCCCGTACGAGGACGGAACCTGCCCCGCGGTGAAGCAGGTGCGCTTCGAGCGCGACGGCACGCGAATGCGGGCGCTTTCCCTTCATGGAACGGTCGACATCGTCGTTGGAGCGCTCGACTCGCCGGCCGTCTCGGCGCCGATCCCGTGGCGCGACCTGCCCGTCACGCCCGCGCTGGTCGAGTGGCGCATCGTCAGGCCGGCCGGAGGTGTGATCCAACCTGGCGATCTCCTCGACGTCCGCTCGGCGCACCGTGGCGTGTCGTTAGACCGTCTTCGCAACCCGGACACCGCCAGAACCGCCCGAACCGCGCTGGCACTACCGCTTCTACCTGGCACGCGATCTGGGACAGCGGGGATCTCCGGAACGGCGCGTACGCCGTCGAGGTGCGAGTCGTCGACACGCAGGGCAATCGGAGCCGCTCCAGCTGGCCTTTCGTGGTCGCGAACTGAGAAGCGTCCGAGCGTCGGCACCCTGACGCCCAGCAGGAGCACGGCAGGAGAGCTGCAAGCGCCTCATCGCACCGTCCTCCTCACCCGGCCGCGGATGCGCCCTACCTCGGGTTGGGACGCGGCTCCGAGCCCTTCACCATGGATCGAGTCAGGATCGATGGAGGCGACGGCGTGCGGGGACTCCAGCAAAAGCTCGCCTCGCTGAGCCAGGGATGACGAGCCGCTCAGCGGCGGTTGCTGGCCGCCCCGAGCAGGTGGCCCAGCATCGTCGGCGACCGTGGGCGCTGCGTCAGGGTCCTTGGCGAGCGCCCGGAGCACGACCGTCGAGACGTCCGCCGGGGCGTCGTCCCGGGCCGCACACGGGTCAGGCGGCTCCTCCTCGAGCTGGGCGAATGCAATCTCCATCACCGAGCCCGTGAACGGCGGGCTCCCCGACAGGCAGGCGAAGAGCAGGCAGCCGAGCGAGTAGACATCCGAGGCGGGCGTGGCCTCTGCCGCTCCCTCGATCAACTCGGGAGCGAGGTACTGGGGAGTGCCGAGCACGATCCCCGACCGGGTCAACGCCGTCATGGCGGGGCCTTTCGCCAGGCCGAAGTCGGTCAGAAGCGCTGTCCCGTCTCGATCGAGCATCACGTTCGCAGGCTTCACATCCCGATGAACCAGGCCCCGCCGGTGGAGCGCGGTCAGGCCGGCCCCGACCTCGGATGCGATACGCAGAACGTCGTCGATCGGGAGCGCACCTTCGGCCCGGAGCCGCTCCTGGAGCGAACGACCGTCCACGAAGTGGGCCGCGAGGTACGGCAAGCCGTCGTCTTCTCCCGCTTCGAGTACCCGGACGAGGTTCGGGTGACGAACTGTCGCGGCGACCCGGGCCTCGCGTTCGAGCCGGCGGCGATAGACGGGATCGTCGGCCAACTCGGCCCGCAAGACCTTGAGCGCGACAGGGTCGCCGCCACCTCGATGGGTCGCACGGAACAGTCTGCCGACCGCACCCTCGCCGATCGGCTCCTCGAGTCGGTACGGGCCGAGGAGCGTGCCGCGCTCGAGCAGCCGGGCCACAGGCGATAGTGTATTCCGTTGCTTTCCCCCTATCGTTTCGGGCAGGGAGATGTCGCGGACGCCTGATTCGCAGATCGGCTCAGAGCTTGCCGGCTATCGGATCGAGGCGGTCGTCGGCGAGGGCGGTATGGGGGTGGTCTACCGGGCATTCGACCCACGGCTGGACCGGCGCGTCGCGCTGAAGCTCCTCCCCGCCGACCGCGCGGGCGACGCCCGGTTCCGTGCCCGGTTCCTGCGGGAGTCCAGACAGGCCGCTGCAATCGACCATCCGAGCATCGTGCCCGTTCACGACGCAGGCGAGGCGAACGGAGTGCTCTACATCGCGATGCGCTACGTCGAGGGCGCCGATCTGCGCCAGGTGATCAGGCAGGAAGGCGCGCTCGACCCCGAGCGCGTCTTGAAGCTGCTCGCGGAGATCGCAGACGCGCTCGACGCGGCACACGCGCGCGGCATCATCCACCGCGACGTCAAGCCGAGCAACATCCTGGTCGGGGCGACACCGGGGCATGAGCACGCGTATCTCACGGACTTCGGCGCGAGCAAACGGACGTCCGGGCCCGACGGTCTCACGGCGACTGGACACTTCCTCGGAACTGCCGGCTATGCCGCTCCCGAGCAGATCGCGGAGGGAGTTGTCAGCAGTCGCTCTGACGTCTACGCGCTCGGGGCCGTCCTCTTCGAATGCCTCACGGGAATACCACCGTTCCAGCGCGACACCCCAGTCGCCGTCCTCTGGGCGCACGTCAACGAGCCGGCTCCTGCGGCGAGCGAGCTCCGGCCCGAGCTCCCGGCGGAGATCGATCGGGTGCTCGCACAGGGACTCGCGAAACAGCCTGACGAGCGATTCTCGACCTGTGCGGCTTTCGTCGAGGCCGTGCGCAGTGCGCTCGGGCTGGAGGGCACCACCACGGAGACGGGTTCACGCCTCGTTCCGAGGGCGCTCGAGCAGCACTGCGAAGCAGTACTGGCCGAGGTGACCCGTGGCCGCGTCGTCGTCGTGGTCGGCTCAGGCAGTGCGCTCTGCCGCCCGGACGGTGGCTCGACATCTGGAAACTGCCTGCCGCCGGTCGAAGAGGATGTCGCCGAGCACCTTGCCGAGCGCTTCGGCTACCCGCTCGAAGGATTACGCGAACTGCCGAGAGTGTCGCAGTACGCGGAGGTCATGCAGGGCAGCGGCCCCTTGCACGACGAGCTCCACGACCTCTTCGCCGTCGACTACGAGCCCGGGGCCGTCCATGAACTGCTCGCATGCCTGCCGGCGCTCCTCCGTTCCCGGGGCGCGCCGTATCAGCTCATCGTGACCACCGGGTTCGACGACGCGCTCGAGCGCGCCTTTGCGGCATCCGGCGAGGAGCTCGACGTCGTCGGGTACGTGTCGGAAGGCAGAGACCGAGGCAGGTTCTGGCACCGAACGGCAGAGGGCGATGTTCGGCTGATCGAGCTTCCGAACACCTACGTCGGCGAACTCTCGCTCGAACGTCGCACGATCGTCCTGCGACTTCAGGGTCAGGTCGACCGGTCGCGCGAGCGTGAGCACGAGAGTTTCGTCGTGACCGAGGACGACTACATCGATCTGCTCGGTGACGACGAGAGCGCAGGCGCGATACCCGTCGCTCTCCGGGCGCAGCTGCGCCGAAGCCACTTCCTCCTCGTCGGGCTCGACGTCCGAGGCTGGAGCGCCCGAACGCTCCTGCGGCGGCTCTGGGGAGGGCACCAGGTTGCCTACCGATCGTGGGCTGTCGCACCGAAGCCAGACCGCATCGAGCGTGAGTTCTGGCGTTCGCGCGACGTCGACCTGATCGACGCGCGGCTCGACGACTACGTCGCGACGTTCGCGCGGATCGTCCGAGCTGCTGGCGAGGACGTCAGGTGAACGGGCCGTACAAGGGCCTTGCGGCCTTCGAGGACGACGACCTCGATGCCGAGCTCTTCTTCGGTCGCGACCGCGAACGAGCGATCGTCACCGCCAATCTCATGGCCTCACGCCTGACCGTGCTCTACGGCGCAAGCGGTGTCGGCAAGAGCTCGCTCCTGTGCGCGGGTGTAGCCCACCAGCTCCGACGAGCCGCCCGAACCGGCGACGAGCGCCACGGAGAGCCGGAGCACGCCGTGGTTCTCTTCGGCTCGTGGAGCGACGACCCGCTTCCTGCACTGATCGAAGCGGTCGCCGACTCGGTCGAGCCCCGCCTCGAGGAATCGACGTTTCGGACGAACGGTACGCCGTCTCTTGCGCTCGTCCTCGAACGAGCCAGCCAGGCGATCGAGGGCGAGCGTCTACGTGATCCTGGATCAGTTCGAGGAGTTCTTCGTCTACCACGACGGAGCTGACGCCGAGCGGTTCGGAGCCCAACTGGCCGAGGTCGTGCGCACGGAAGGACTGCGCGTCAACGTCCTCGTCTCGCTCCGAGACGACGCCCTCGCGGAACTCGACCGATTTGCCGGCAAGCTTCCGGCCGTGCTCGCCAACTCGGTTCGCGTCGAGCACCTCGATCGGGAAGCAGGACGGGCTGCGATCGTCCAGCCTCTCGAGCGCTATGCCGTGCTGACAAGGCGATCCGCGGTCGCCATCGAGGACAACCTCGTCGACGCGGTGCTCGACGAGGTCGATCACCGGCAAGCTGTCGATCGCGGAGAACGGTGTCGGTACGGCAGACGTCGGCGGCGCCAACTCTCGGATCGAGGCGCCATACCTTCAGCTGGTGATGGAGCGGCTCTGGCAGATCGAGACCGCCGCTGGCTCGACGACCCTCCGGCTCTCGACGTTCCACGACCTCGGTGGGGCGACGCCGATCGTCGAGGCGCACTTCGAGGACGCGATCGGCGCCCTGCCGCCGGCGCAGCAGGAGCTCGCAGCGCGGGTGTTCGGCCACCTCGTGACACCCTCGGGGACGAAGATCGCGCACGGATCGAGTGACCTCGCTCGATACGCGGAGGTCGACGACGCCGAGCTCGAGCCGGTCCTGCTCTCGCTCGCCGAGGCGCGGATCCTGCGCCCGGTCGCGACGCCGGACGGCGGGCGCGGCTCTGCCCGATTCGAGATCTACCACGACGTCCTCGCCGAGCCGGTGCTTGCCTGGAAGCGCGGCTTCGAGACCGAGCGCGCGCTCGACGCAGAGCGCGCAGCTGCAGCTCGACGTCAGCGGCGCCTCGTCGCAATCGTGGCCGTCGCGCTCCTCGCGCTCGCCGCCATGGTGGCCGTGACGGTGTTCGCGTTGACACAGCGAAGCGAAGCGCGTGAGCAGGCGAGCATCGCGCGCTCCAGGCAGCTGGCGGCGAGCGCGTCCTCCGAGCTTCCGACCGATCCAGAGCTGGCCATCCTGCTCGCGCTCGAGGCGGCTCGTGCTCGGGAGACCCCCGAGGCGGAGAACGCCCTTCGCCAGGCGCTGATTGCGACGCGCGCCGAACTCGTTCTCCCGCAGGAAGGAGAGCCGGTTCAGGCTGCAGCGGCTACTGCTGACGGCCGTGTCGAGGCGATCTCGGCAGCCGGAACGCTTCGCCGGTTCGATGGGCGCACGGGGGAGCTCGTGACCGAATCCACAGGTGACGGGCCGAACGTGTCGGCGGCGTTCGACCCTACGGGAGCGTACGCGGCGAGCGCGGAACCCGGCGGCGTCGTGCGTGTTTTCGACCCAGTCTCCGGCGAGGAGATCTCGACGGTCGACCACGGCGACTCGGTCGCGGGCCTCTCCTTCAGCGAGGACGGCGCGATCCTCGTGACGGCGGGCAAGGACGGCCGCGCGAGGGTGTGGCGAACAACCTCTGGAAGCCCGCTCGCAGTCGTCGACCACGGCGCAGCGCTCACGAGCGCAGCCGTGAGCCCCTCAGAGACCCTGCTCGCGACAGCCGGGAGAGATGGCGTCACGCGGCTCTGGTCGATCCCATCCGCGGAGCTCGTAAGGGAGATCGAGGGACATCGGGGAGTCGTCGCAGATGTCGCGTTCAGCCACGACGGAGCGTCCCTCGTCACCGGGGGAACCGACGGACTCGCTCGGGTCGTGGATGTTGCCACGGGCGATCTGCTCGCAACGCTGATCGGACACGGCAACTCGATCACGGCCGTCGCGTTCAGCCCCGACGGTCAGTGGATCGCCACCGGGAGCCGTGATCGGAGCGCGCGGATCTGGGAGCGGGAGAGCGGACGCCCGGCCGCGGTGCTCCTCGGCCACGCGGAGCGGGTGACGTCCGTCGGGTTCGACCCTGCGAGCGAGATAGTCGTGACCGGGAGCGCGGACGGTACGGCGCGGCTCTGGGCTGCATCTTCGGACCAGACCCTCGTCGTCCTCGCGCGAGTGGACGGGCCGGCTCTCGGAGCCGTCTTTGTACCCGGCGAGAACACGATCGCGGTGGCCGGGCCGGGCGGCAAGATCACTCTTGTCGACGCGAGCTCCGGCAGCACCGTGACGACCCTCACACACGACGATCCTGTCGTCGACGTGGGCCCTGGCGGCCCGGATCGAGTGCTGGCGGCCGTCGGGGCTGAGGGGCTGCTCCAGACTCTCCTGAAGGGCGACATCGTGGGCCGGTTCGCCCACGGCGGGCAGGTCGTGGCGGCCGCGATGAGCTCCGACGGCGCCCACGTCGCAACGGCAGGGCAGGACGGCATCGCCCGGGTCTACGACGCCGACACCGCCGAGATCGAGCTGCAGCTGAGTGGCGGCTCGGGGCCGCTGACGGACGTCGCCTTCAGCCCCGACGGGGCTCTCCTAGCCACAGCGGGCGCCGACAAGGTCGCGAGGATCTGGAACCTCGAGACCCGGGAGGTCGAGCACGAGCTGCGCGGCCACCGGGACGACGTCACAAGCGTTTCGTTCAGCCCGGACGGTCAGTCGATCGTCACGTCGAGCCGCGACCACGACGCGCGTGTCTGGACCGTGGCAACTGGCGAGCTCGTGCACGTGCTCCGCGCCCACTTCGCCGCGGTGCAAGACGCGCAGTTCAGCCCGGACGGGCGCTGGATCGTGACCGCCGGACCGACGACCGCCGGGCTCTGGGAAGCCGGAAGCGGCGAGTTCCGCTTCTACCTCCGAGGCCATGAGGGGCTCCTGACGAGCGCCTCCTTCGGGCCGGACAGCCGCCAGATCGTGACCACGAGCGAGGACGGCACCGTTCGCATCTTCACCTGCCGCGTCTGCGGGACGCTCGATGAGCTCCAGGCCCTCGCCAAGGAGCGTCTCGGACGGCTCGACAGAGCCCTCACGGAGACCGAGCGAGCCCGCTTCGTCAACTAGCGGACGCGATACGGCCGGCTCCGCCGGCCTGACCCTTCGCGGCCTGGGGCCTTCGGCCCGTCCGCTGCGCGGCTGCGCCACCGAACAACCGGCGTGAGCGATACGGCCGGCTCCGCCGGCCTGACCCTTCGCGGCCTGGGGCCTTCGGCCCGTCCGCTGCGCGGCGGGCTTCGCCCGCCTTGCCTATACGGCCGGCTCCGCCGGCCTGACCCTTCGCGGCCTGGGGCCTTCGGCCCGTCCGCTGCGCGCCACCTCCGGTGGCTTGCTCTAGTTCCAGACCTTGACGTCGCGGTACAGCGTGTCGCGCTGCACCGGGACCTTGCCCATCGCTCGGATCACGCGGACGAAGTCGTCCGCGGAGGCCCGGTAGGTGGTGCCTGCCGCCGAGACGACGTTCTCCTCGATCATGATCGAGCCGAGATCGTCGGCCCCGAAGCCCAGGGCGACCTGGCCGATCTTCATGCCCTGGGTCACCCAGCTCGACTGGATGTGGTCGACGTTGTCCAGATAGATGCGGCTGACGGCCTGGGTGAGGAGGTACTCGAACGAGGTCGGCATCTGCTCCCGCGGCACCTTGTCCGCCAGCCGGTTGCCGTCGCTCTGGAACGTCCACGAGATGAACGCACGGAAGCCGTGCAGCTCGTCCTGGAGCTCGCGGATCTTGCGCATGTGCTCCACGCGCTCGTCCAGCGTCTCGACGTGGCCGTACATCATCGTCGCGGTCGTCGAGATGCCGAGCCGGTGTGCGTCGCGCATCACCCCGAGCCACTCCTCGCTCTTGGTCTTCTTCGGCGCGATCACGTCACGGACGCGGTCGACCAGGATCTCGCCGCCCCCGCCAGGGATCGAGTCCAGACCGGCGTCACGGAGCCGCGTGAGCGTCTCGGGAACCGTCAGCTTCGACCGGCGGGCGATGTGCTGCACCTCCGGCGGCGAGAGGGCGTGGAGATGGATCCGGTAGTGCGCCTTGATCGAGCGAAAGAGATCCTCGTAGTAGTCGATCCCGAGATCGGGGTGATGGCCGCCCTGCATGAGGAGGCCGGTGCCGCCGAGCTCGAGAGTCTCCTCGATCTTCTTGAAGATCACCTGCTTCGGCAGCAGATAGCCCTCGCGCCGATCGCCGGGGCGGCGGTAGAACGCGCAGAAGTCGCAGTCGGTATGGCAGATGTTCGTGTAGTTGAGGTTCCGGTCGATGATGAACGTCACCCTCGACGGATCCGTCCGGCGTCCGCGCAGCTCGTCGGCCGCACGGCCGATCGGGACGAGCTCCTTGCTGCGCAGAAGCGTCAGGGCTTCGCCGTCGGAGATGCGCTCGCCGGCGAGCGCTCGATCGAGCACGGCCCGGACGCCGCTCACACCGTCACCGTCTCGGACGAGACGAATCGCAGCTCCGGCACGGCATCGAGCGCACCAGCGTCCCGCGCGAGCTCGAAAAAGGTGATCAGGCCGGCCCGCTCACGCGGACCGAAGCCGTAGCGCAGCTTCTCGAAGTAGCGCGCGAGGAACCCCGCCGGATAGCCGTAGAGCTCGCTTGCCGCACGGGCGAGCCGCTCGGGCTCGGCACGGTTCTCGCGATGCGCCGCGAGCAGCGCGTCCTCGATCGCCAAGACTCCCTCCGGTGCGGGGTCAGGGCAGGCGAAGACCGCGTAGACCATCGGCAAGCCGGTGCGCTCGCGCCAGAGACGGCCGAGATCGTAGTGCGGCGTCGGGTCCTCGAACACGCTCTGGAGCGCGGCGTCGCCGATCAGGAGGGTGGCGTCGGCCGCCTCCCCGAGGGGCACGTGCTCCGCGTCGGGGAGGAGGATCCGCGTGAGGACGACCGAGGTCGCGCTCTCGGGCGTGACGGCGACGGAACGGACGCGTGTGAGCGGCATCCGGCAGACGAGCTGGATCGAGTCGACCGCACCCTCGGACGAAACGGCCACGCGCGGAAGCACACGGAGCTCGCCGGCGTTCCGGGCGTACGCGATCGACGAGATCGGGGCGAGGTCGAGCCCGCCCTCGACGAGACGCCTGTTCAGCTCGGTCGGGACGCCCGTGATCTCCTCCACCCCGGCGTCGAGGCCGAAGAAGAGCGGGGCCATGTTCACGTAGCTGATCCGGCCGAGCCTCAGAGTCACGTCAGTCGTCCCACCGCTGGACGGCGTTGTACAGGGTGTCGCGCTGAACCGGGATCCGGCCGGCCTCCCGGACGTAGCGGACGAGCTCGTCGATCTTCTGCTCGGTCTCGGTCGTGGCGCCCGCCGCGTGGAAGATCTGCTCGCGCACCACCGTTCCCTGCACGTCGTTCGCCCCGAAGTGCAGCGCCACGGCCGCGAGGGGCATCCCCATCATGATCCAGTACGCCTTCACGTTCGGGATGTTGTCGAGGAGCAGGCGCGAGACCGCGATCACCTTGAGGTCCTCGGCGCCGGCCGTGAACGTCCAGCCTCGCCGCTCGAAGACGGTGTTCTCCGGATGGAAGGCCAGCGGCACGAAGGCGAGAAAGCCCCCTGTCCGGTCCTGCTGCTCCCGCAGCCGGAGCAGGTGGTCGACACGCTCCTCGTAGGTCTCGACGTGGCCGTAGAGCATCGTGCAGTGCGTCGGGATGCCGAGCCGGTGCGCCGAGTCGTGCGTCCGGAACCAGAAGTCCGGATGCTCCTTTCCGGGCGCGATCAGCCGCCGGACCCGGTCGGCGAAGATCTCCGCGCCGCCGCCGGGGAGCGACCCGAGACCGGCGGCCTTCAGCTCCGCCAGGACCTCCTCGTGCGAGAGCCCCGAGAGCTTCGTCATGTGGTGGATCTCGCTCGCCGTGTAGAGCTTGAGGTGCACGTCGGGCAACGCCTCGTGAAGCCGCTTCACCGTTTCGACGTACCAGTCGAACTCGACGTGCGGGCTCTCGCCGTTGACCATGTGGATCTCGGTGAACCCGGTGAGCTCCCGCTGCGCGAGCGCGTCCTCGACGAGCTCGTCGATCGAGAGCGTGTAGGCGCCGCCCTGCTTCTGGGTGCGGGCGAACGCACAGAACTTGCATTTCACCCGGCAGACATTCGTCTGATTCAGATAGAGGTTCTGGACGAAGAAGACGTCGTCCGTCCCTCCCCGCTGCCGGCGGGCACGATCTGCGAGCTCCGCGAGCCCGAGGAGATCGTCCGACTCCATCAGGGCGAGCCCGTCCTCGAAGTCGAGGCGCTCGTTCGCCTCGACCTTCTCCCGGATCGTCTCGAGCGTGGCGATCCCCCTGTCCAGGACGGCCATCAGCTCTCCCTGTCGACGACGGCGAACGTCAAGGCCTCGAGCACGTCCCGGTCGGGCTCGCCGTCCAGCGCCGCGCGGGCACGCCGGGCGTACTCGAGCGCGAGCCAGCGCGACTGCGCCAGCGCGCTCGTCGAGGCGACCCGGTCGAGCGCGTCGCGGACGGACTCGCCCGCGAGCGCCTGCCAGACGCGGGGATCCTCGTTGGCGGCGAGGATCAGCGGCAGCGTCGGCGTCCCGTCTCGAAGATCGACCCCGGGGGCCTTGCCGGTCGTGTCGAAGTCGCCGGTGCAGTCGAGGATGTCGTCCGCGATCTGGAAAGCGACGCCGAGCGAGAGGCCGAAGCCGCCGAGCTCCTGCCGCCCGCCGCCGAGCAGGCAGGCAGCCTCGAACAGCTTGCCGGTCTTCAGCGAGCAGCGAAGCAGGTAGTCGTCGACGGTCGTCTCCGGACGGAACGCCTGACGGCGCTGCAGCGCCTCGCCGCGCGCGAGGGCAAGCGCAGCGCCCGCGAGGACCTGAACCGCGCCGGCGTCACCCGTACGCGACAGCTCGGCGAAAGCCCGCGCGAACAGGTAGTCGCCCGCCGCCTTCGCCGCCCCGTTCCCGTAGCTCGCCCACGCAGTCGGGCGGCCCCGGCGGAGGTCCGCCCCGTCGAGCATGTCGTCGTGGACGAGCGTGGCCATGTGGATGAGCTCGACCGCCACTCCCGCCGCAACGGTCCGATCGTGCTCGCGGCAGGACGGCGGCGCAGCAAGGAAGACGAGAACAGGGCGGAGGCGCTTGCCGCCGGCCGAGAGCGTCTCGTTCCCGACCTCCGCGACGAGACCCGGGTGTGAGGCCACGGATGCCTCGAGCCGCGCTTCGAGACGCTCGAGGTAGCTCTCGAGGCCGGGCGCTGAGCGAATGGTGGCGATTGCGTTCACACGTCTCGCTTCTGGTTCGGCGCGGCCTTCGTGGCCGTATGGAGGGCGACGATGCCCCCTCCCAGCAGTGTCCAGCGTATCTTCGCAAACCCCGCACGCGCAGCGACCCCGGCAAGCTCGCGAGGCCCGGGGAAGCGACGCACGCTGGCCGGGAGGTACGCGTACGCGCTCCCTCCGGGAAGCAGCTTCCCGGCAAGCGGGACGAGCTGGTCGAACCAGAGGTCGAAGAACGGCCGGAGCACCCCGCTCGGCTGGGTGATCTCCAGGCAGCCGAGGCGCCCGCCCGGCCTCAGCACCCGCGAGAGCTCCGCGAAGGCCTTGTCGAGATCGGCGACGTTACGGACGCCGAAGCCGACGGTGGCCGCGTCGAAGCTGGCGTCGGGGAACGGGAGCTCCAGCAGGTCGCCCTGCACCCATGCGATCCCCGGCGCCTTCTCCCGGGCTCGGGCCAGCATCCGCGGCGAGAAGTCGAGCCCGGTGACCGTCCCGCCGCAGCGAACACCTGCGAGCGCGAGATCGCCGGTTCCGCAACAGGCGTCGAGCACCCGGTCGCCGGGCCGGACGACCGCGACGGCCGTCATCCGCCGCCACCGCCGGTCGAGCCCGAGCGTCATCGCCCGGTTCATGACGTCGTAAACCGGCGAGATCCGGTCGAACATCTCCCGGACGGCGTCGGGATGAAGCCGGCCGGACGCTGCGGTCATGGCGGCTAGCCGCCGCCGGTCGGGCCCTTCGAGGCCTCGAGGAAGATTGCGATGTCGCGCAACTGCTCCTCTCCGAGCTCCGCGAAGGACGGCATGGGCGAGCCGGGGTTCACGCAGCTCGGACACTTCAGATGGTCGATCTGCCACTGCACGCCTCGACCCTTCGTTCCTTCATCGGTCAGCTCCGGAGCCCCGAGGTTCTGGGCGCCGTCACCGAGGTACACGTGACAGTTGAGACAGCCGGCCTGCGCGAACAGCTCCGCGCCCGGGAGAGCGTCCGGTGGCAACCCGGCCTGCTCCGCCCACCCGTCGACCAGACCGCCGACCTCGCTCGCGAGGAACTCCTTCGCCGTGGCGCCCTTCCAGGTGAGGATCGCCATCGACGCGATCACGAGCAGCGAGGCGATGACGGCGACCGGGCGGCGAAGCAGGCGACGCTCGCGGCTGCGGTCGATGAACGGAACTGCGAGGAGCAGGATCAGCGCGATCGTCGGAATGCCGACGGTGCCGAGCACGACCGACTCGGGCCACTTGAAGATCCGCAGGAGGTAGAAGAGGAAGTAGAAGTACCAGTCGGGACGGGGGACGAAGGAGACCGTTCCGGGATCGGCCTTGTCCGCGTAACGAGGGCCTAGCAGGCCCGCGTCCCCGGGCTCGGGGCCGGAGGTGAAGTACCAGATCGCGGCGAGCGCGACGATCACGAGGACGACGACCAGCGCCATGACCGTGTCGTGGAACATCGCGAAGGGGTAGAACGGCTTCCCGCGCTCCTTGACGTCCTGCTTGTAGCGGGCGAACTCGGCTCGGCGCGGATCGCCCTTCCCGTTCGAGGCGCTACTCCGGCGCGCGCCGCGCTTCTCGGTGGTGCTCACGCTCCGGTCCGCCCGTCGCCGTTGCCGTTGCCGCGTGGCCGGGGCTCGACGAGGCCTCGCCGTCGGGTCTCGACCTCGACGCGATCCTTGCCCGCGCGCGTCTTCGACCAGGGCGGCGAGGTGACCCCGAGCCGCACGACGAGGTACAGGTGCAGCCCGATCAACGCGATCAGGCCCCCGGGTAACACCAGCATGTGGATCGAGTAGAACCGCGAGAGGGTTTCCGAGCCGATGTTCGAGCCGCCCTGGAGGACCGTCGTCAGGAACGGGCCGACGAAGGGGCCGGTGCCGTTGATGTTCAGGCCGACGACAGTCGCCCAGTAGGCCGTCTGATCCCAGGGGAGCAGATAGCCCGTGAAGCCCTCGACCATTCCGAGGGCGAGCAGCAGCACGCCGATCAGCCAGTTCAGCTCCCGTGGGTACTTGTAGGCGCCGAACAGAAAGACGCGACCCATGTGCAGGAAGAGCAGGATGATGAAGACGCTCGCCCCCCACCGGTGCATCCCGCGCACGAGCCAGCCCCAGGTGAGGTCGTTCGTGATGAACTGGATCGACTCGTAGGCCTCGTTCGGGCTCGGCTTGTAGTACATGGCGAGAATGACGCCAGTGATCGCCTGGACGATGAACGCGGTCAGCGTGGCGGAACCGAGCGTCTGCAGCCAGCTGATGTCAGAGGGGACGTTCCTGAAGAGGAAGTAGCGCGCGCCGCCGATGAGGCCCGAGCGCTCTTCGAGCCAGTCGACCGGCGCGAGCGCAAGCGACTTCGCCTGCTCCCGGCGTGCGGACTTGCGCGGCGTCGCGACGGCCATCTAGAACCCCGACCAGGGGTAGAGGACCTTCTCCCAGTTGTCGATCTGGGAGCCCGGATACCGGCGGCCCCAGGCTTCGATCTGCGCCTCGGCGCCCGTTCCCGTGACGTGGGCCACGCTGAAGCGCTCGCCGAGCACGAGCCGGCCGTTGACGATCGAGTACTGGTAACGGTCGAGCGCCCGGACGGGTGGGCCGGCTGTTCGATTGCCCTCGTTGTCGTACTGGCCGCCGTGGCAGGGACAGCCGAAGCCCGCCGGCTGCGTCGCGACGAGGTCGACCGGTCCGGTCTCCGTGTCGATCGTCTTCGGGTTCTCGAAGTCGGTCGGCCCGTTCGGCTGCACCGGGCAGCCGAGGTGGACACAGTGGTTCGAGACGATGGTGAAACTCGGAACACCGTTTGCGATGCCGTTGTTGCGGATGAACGCGGTCTGGCGACCCACGGCGCCCTGGCCGGGAAACGCCTCGAACGTCGCCACGACGTACTTGCCCTCCTCGAACTCCTCGAGCGGACCCACGTCGATGTTGTCCTCCGTCGGATCGTCGATGAAGGTCGGAGCGACGGCGAACCCCACGACGGGGATCGTGACGACGGCGCCGACCAGGCCTCCCAGGCCGAGCGTCGAGAGCTCGAGGAACTTGTTGCGCGAGTAGCGCTCGGGCTGCTCCTCTTCCTCGACCGCGGCGAGCGCGGCCTCGTCCCGCGTGGGCACGGGCGGGGCCGGCCGCTTGCGGTACTCGGCGGTCGCATCCCGGACCCACAAGAACCCGAAGACGATCGCGATCACGGCGCCGACGGCGACGATCCACCAGTTGATGACGAGACCGATCAGGAGGAGCGCGATGCCGCCGGCGAAGCCGAACGGGAAGATCGTCGCGGTCGGGAGATGCGGAGCGGCCTCGCGTGCGTCCTCGTCCTCGGCGCCGACGCCGTCCTGGCCCTCGTCGTGCTCTGCCACCTGCCTCCCTTTCGGTCCCGCTGCTGCGGTGCGCACACTAGCGGCTAGCGCAGATTCAAGACCTGTCCAGCGTTCCCGTCAACGACGTAACGGATGTGGCGAGTTCGCTGCCGCGATTCCGCCGTTGCGGGAGCTGTCGAGGGCGATCCCGTACTCCACCCAGCGCCTGTCGACGAGCTCCTGGACCTCGCGGCTCATCTCGATGCGCTCGGGCCACGGCCGCGCCCCCTCCGACTCCCACTTGTGCGTGGCATCGATTCCGAGCTTGCCGCCGTAGCAGGGCATGACCGCAGCGTGGTCGAGCTGGTCGAGCGGCCCCTCGCTGAGCGCGACGTCGCGCTTCGGATCGAAGTTCGCGCAGACGTGGAAGAACACCTCGTTGTAGTCGTGCACGTCCACCCATTCGTCGACCACGATCACGGTCTTCGAGAGGCTCAGCATCCCGAGCCCCCAGATGGCGTGCATCACCTTTCGCGCATGCCCCGGAAAGGCCTTGCGGATCGACACGATGACGCAGTTGTGGAAGGCTCCCGCGACAGGCAGGTCGTAGTCGACGATCTCCGGAACGGTGATCCTGACGGCGGGCAGGAAGATCCGCTCGGTCGCCTTGCCCAGCCAGGCGTCCTCGGCCGGCGGGACACCCACCACGATCGACGGGTAGATGGCGTCCTTCCGCATCGTCATGCACGTCAGGTGGAAGACCGGGAAGGGCTCCGGCGGTGAGTAGTAGCCCGTATGGTCCCCGAACGGCCCCTCGACGGCGAGCTCGCCCTTCGCGATGTAGCCCTCGAGGACGATCTCGGCGTTCGCGGGAACCTCGAGGTCGACCGTCTTGCCCTGGACCAGCTCGACCGGGCTCCCGCGGAGGAAGCCTGCGAGCATGAACTCGTCGATGTGCTTGGGAAGCGGCGCGCTCGCCGAGTAGGCCGTGATCGGATCGAGGCCGAGGGCGACGGCAACGTCGAGCCGCTCGCCCATTCCGCGCCAGTCGGCCGCTCCGTCCTTGTGGATCTGCCAGTGCATGAAGGTCGTTCTGGCGTCGATCTTCTGCATGCGGTACATGCCGACGTTGCGCGACCCCGTCCGAGGGTCGCGCGTGATCACGGAGACCATCGTCAGGAACGGCGCCGGATCTCCGGGCCAGCAGTGCTGGATCGGAAGCGCATCCAGGTTCGGCTGCAGCACGAGCTCCTGCGACGGGCCGCTCCTCACGACCTTCGGCACGGAGTCGGCGAGCTTCTTCAGCTTGCCGAGCCCCTTGACCTTGTCGACGAGCCCCTGTGGCGGCTGCATCTCGAAGACGTCCTCGAGGCGGCGGCCGACGTCGTCGAGCGAGTCCACTCCCAGCCCCAGGCACATCCGCCGCTCGGTGCCGAACTGGTTGACGAGGAGAGGGTGGGACGAGCCCTTCGGCCGGCGGAAGAGCAGCGCCGGACCGCCGGCCTTGACCGTTCGATCGACGATCTCCGTCGCCTCGAGATACGGGTCGACCTCCGCGTCGACCTCGACGAGCTCACCCTCGCGCCTCAGGAGCTCGATCCACGAGCGGAGGTCGTCGAGGGGCACGGCTCGAGTGTAGTCGCGAGGGATCGCGTGGGGCGCGATCGGTGCGCCGTCGCGACGGGCCCTTGAAAACCGGCTACACCGGTTTCCACACAGCGGGCCGCTGCGCGGCCCGCCTAACGGCGGGCCCTGCGTTTCGCGATGGCGTGGGCGACCTCGCCGAGCGCGATCACCGCGAGGAAGACGAGCCCGACGACCAGCATCGAGAGGACGATGTCCTTCCCCTCCTGATCCGGCGTCTTCTCGGCCGCGAGAACGAGAGTCGCGAGCAGATCGGCCATACGAATCAGACTCTAACTCACGCGGGCGGCGTGAGCCGAAACGGCGGCCGCCACCGCATCGGCACCGGCCGCTGCGACCGCGATCGCCTCGAGGGGAGCGGGATCGCGCGCGAGGCAGAGCGCCGACCGCGCCTCTCCGAGCCGCCCGTCGCCGTCGCCGAGGGCGGTCGCGGTGGCCGCCCAGGCCGCGCCGTCGAGGCGTCCGCCCGCCGCGCCGTCGCCATCGGCACGGAGCTGGGTGCAAAGCGAGATGAGCTCCGCTAGATCGGTAACCGCCTCCACGTCGCCGAGCGCTGCGAGGCGCACCAGCCCGTGGGCGTAGAGATAGTCGCCGAGGAGCACGCCCGTACCGGGCTCGTCCGGGCGGAAGAGTCGCGGCCGACCGTAGTGCAGCAGGTATCCCTCGTAGATCGACTCGAGCGCCAGGGCGAACTCGTCCCGCCCGAGCGCCGAGAAAACCTCGCGCTCCTCGCGCCACTCTTGCGGAAGAAGAGCCGCTTCCCAGAGCTCGCTCTCGCGTGCCGCCTCGTCGGCGATCGTCGCCCAGACGGACGCGATCACGGGGTGAAGAACTCCTCGGCGGCCGCGATCGTCTGCTCGACCTCGTCGTCCCCGTGGGCGGTCGAGACGAAGAGCGCCTCGAACTGCGAAGGGGGCAGGTATACCCCGCGTTCGAGCTGGTGCCGGAAGAACGCCGCGAACCGCTCGGTGTCCGCGACCGACGCCTCCTCGAAGTCGCGGACCGGGCCGGGGCGAAAGAAGACCGTCAGCATGGCGCCGACGCGCTGGACGCAGATCTCCTCCTCCCGTGCCGCCGCCCGGAGCCCCGCCTCGAGCCGCGCGCCGCACCCCTCGAGCTCGTCGTACACCGTCGAGTCGCGAAGGCGGCGCAGCACGACGAGCGCGGCCGCCGTCGCGATCGGGTTCCCGGAGAGCGTTCCGGCCTGGTAGACGTCGCCGCTCGGAGCAAGCCGTTCCATGACCTCCGCGCGCCCGCCGAAGGCTGCGAGCGGGAGCCCCCCGCCAACGATCTTCCCGAGCACGGTCAGGTCCGGGAGCACGCCGTAGCGCTCCTGCGCACCGCCTCGAGCAACCCGGAAGCCCGTCA
The DNA here is from genome assembly GCA_963705605.1 of uncultured Thermoleophilia bacterium. Lineage (GTDB taxonomy): Bacteria > Actinomycetota > Thermoleophilia > Gaiellales > Gaiellaceae > CAVPKC01. The sequence goes on along the minus strand of CAVPKC010000003.1, from coordinate 1,967,732 downwards.
TGACCTCGTCGAAGACGAGCAGCGCTCCCGACGCGTCGCACAGCGCGCGCAGCGCCTCGAGGAAGCCTGGCTCCGGCGGCACCACTCCCATGTTCCCGCCGATAGGCTCGACGAGCACGGCGGCAAGCCCCTCCCCGTAGCGCGCGACGGCCCCGGCGACCGTGTCGATGTCGTTGAAGGGGCAGACGATCGTGTCCATCGTCGCGCCGCTCGCGACGCCCGGGGTCGATGGAATCCCGAGCGTCGCCAGGCCCGAGCCTGCGCTCGCGAGCAACGCATCTGCGTGGCCGTGGTAGCAGCCCGCGAACTTGATCACCCTGTCGCGCCGCGTCGCGCCTCGCGCGAGGCGGAGCGCGCTCATCGCCGCCTCGGTGCCCGAGGAGACGAGGCGCACCATCTCGACCGACGGCACGGCGTCGACGATCTCCCGCGCAAGCTCGACCTCCCGGGCGGTCGGCGCGCCGAAGGTCGTCCCGTCCGCCGCCGCCTCCTGGACGGCCGCCACGATCTCGGGATCCGCGTGGCCGAACACGAGCGGTCCCCAGGACATCACCCAGTCGACGTAGCGGTTGCCGTCCTCGTCGAAGATGTGCGCGCCCTCGCCGCGGCGCACGAACAGGGGGTGTTCGAGCCCGACCGAGCGCATGGCCCGAACCGGCGAGTTGACGCCGCCGGGGATCAGCCGGCGGGCGTCGCGGTAGAGCTCGGCGCTCCGGGTCGAACCGGCCGTCCGGTGCGTCAGAGCCACCTGGCCGCCTCCTTCGCCCAGTACGTGAAGATGAGGTCGGCGCCGGCCCGCTTGATCGCCGTCAGGGTCTCGAGCGCGGCCTGACGCTCGTCGAGCCAGCCGCGCGCCGCTGCCGCCTTGATCATCCCGTACTCACCGCTCACCGAATAGGCGGCGATCGGCTGGTCGAAGCGCGCGCGGGCCGCGGCGATCACGTCGAGATACGGCAGCGCCGGCTTGATCATGATCACGTCGGCGCCCTCGTCGACGTCGAGCGCGCATTCCCGCAGCGCTTCCCGCCCGTTGGCGACGTCCATCTGGTAGCTCCGGCGATCTCCGAACGACGGAGCGGACTCGGCGACCTCCCGGAAGGGGCCGTAGAAGGCGGAGGCGAACTTCGCCGAGTAGGCGATGATCGGCAGGCTCTCGTAGCCCTCGCCGTCGAGCGCACTGCGAATCGCCGCCACGCGACCGTCCATCATGTCGCTCGGCGCCACGGCGTCCGCCCCCGCCTCGGCATGGGAGACGGCCGTGCGGCCGAGCAGCTCGATCGTCAGGTCGTTGAGCACCTCGCCGTCGCGGACGAGCCCGCAGTGGCCGTGGGAGGTGTATTCGCAGAGGCAGAGATCCGTGACGAGCACGAGCTCCGGCACCCTCTCCCTCAGGGCCCGCAAGGCTCGCTGGACGACTCCGTCCTCCGCGTAGGCCTCCGATCCGACCTCGTCCTTTCGCTCCGGGATTCCGAAGAGCAGGATCGCCGGGATCCCGAGCCCGGCGGCCTCCTCCGCCTCGTCGCACAGGCGATCGATCGATCGGCGCGCGATGCCCGACAGGCCCTCGAACGGCTCGTCGACGTTCTCCCCCGGGCCCACGAAGAGCGGGTAGACGAAGTCGCCGACGTCGAGCGACGTTTCGCGGACGAGCGATCTGAGCGCTGCCGTGCGGCGCAGACGACGAAGACGCGCGACGGGGAAGGACGCGGGCACGCCCGCATCTTCGCACGGAGGCTCCCGCGGCGAGGCCGCATGGTACCTTGGCCGGCATGGCCCGGCCCCAGGTGTCAGGCCTCGCTGCGCGGACGGAGCAACGCGACAAGCGAGAGCGGGCAAGGATGCGGTCGAGACGACTGCGCCAGCTCGGGCTCCTCGCGCTCGTGCTGGCAATCGTGCTCCCGATCCTCGTCCTCGTCTTCGACGAGGCGGAGGCGACGGCTCCCGTGCCGGTGCCTCCGGCCGAGCGGCTCCTGCCGGGAGGGCCGCCCGCACCGCAGGTGGTCGCGTTCCAGGGCTCCCTGCGCCTCCAGCTCCCGATTGCCCAGGACAAGGTCACCGCCGTCGCCTATCACGCCGTCGGACAGGGCGCGCTCGCGCTCGAGCCGGTCGGCACACAGGCCAACGCAGGAGTCTTCACGCGCCTCCTGCGACGGCTTTTCGGCCAGGACGAGGGAGGGATCCGCTACTACCTGATCGACGGCGGGCCCGGCCCCGACACCGCAGGGCTCGACATCGGCGCCCCCGTCGGCGCCGACGTCTACGCACCGGTCGATGGCACGATCATCGGCATCACCGACAACGTGATGTCGGGGAAGCCGTACGGCGTCAAGATCGACATCCAACCGTCCGGGAGCCCGGGCCTCGTCGTCTCGCTCGAGAACGTCGATGCCGACGGGGCGCTGAACGTCGGCTCGTCGGTCGCCGCAACCCGGACGAGACTCGGCAGCCTGATCGACCTCTCCGACGTCGAGCGCGCGACCCTGGCGGACTACACGCAGGACAGCGGCCAGCACGTGCACCTCGAGGTGCGTCCGAGCGCGAGCCTGCCGCTCCCGTAGAGATCCCGTGCGGATTCTCCACGTCGCCGACGTCTTCGGGGCGCCCGGCCGCAAGGCGGTCGAATCGCGACTACCGGAGCTGCGCCACGAGCTCGGGGTCGACTTCTGCGTCGTCAACGGCGAGAACGCCGCGGACGGGGCCGGCCTCACGGCCCGCCTCGCGGCCAGGCTGCTGGAGCGTGGAGCCGACGTGATCACGACCGGCAACCACGTCTGGCGGCACGCCGACCTCGGGCCGGTCCTCGAGTCCTCCGACCGTGTCTTGCGACCGGCCAATCTGGGAGGGATCGGCGCACCGGGTCGGGGGCTCACGGTCAGGCCGGCCACCGACGGGTCGCCCGTCGCCGTGCTCAACCTGGAAGGTGCGCTCTTCATGGACACCCAGGTCCATCCGTTCCTCGTCGCCGAGGAGCTCGTCGACGACGCTCTTCGCCGGACGCCGGTCGTCGTGGTCGATTTCCACGCGGAGGCGACGAGCGAGAAGATCGCCCTCGCACGGCTTCTCGACGGCCGCGCGACCGCCGTGGTCGGCACACACACTCACGTCCAGACGAACGACGCCCGCGTCCAGCCGGGAGGGACGGCCGCGATCACGGACGCGGGCATGACCGGCCCGCACGACTCGGTGATCGGCGTCCGCGCCGAGCTCGCGATCCGGCGCATGCGCGTCGGGCTTCCGGTGCGTTTCCACCCGGCCGACGGCGACGTCCGCATCGAAGGTGTCCTGATCGACTGCGACTCCGACGGCCGGGCTACGCGATGCGAGGCGGTTCGCGTACCCGTCGAATAGCCAGAGCCAGGACGGCCACCAGCGCGACGAGCGCCGCGTTCCTGCCGACGAGCAGCCACGCGGGCACGCCCTCGAGATCGACGAGATCCCAGTAGCGCGACGGGAACCAGAGATGGGTCAGTACGAGCGCGACGAGGAGAAGGCCGGACGCGGCGAGGCCCCAGGCCCCCGCTACGAGCGGGACCAGCGGGATGAGCCAGATCAGGAACTGTGGCGAGAGCACCTTGCCGAAGCCGACGAAGGCGGCGGCCGCGGCCGCCGAGGCGGCCAGGAACGGCTCGTTCGAGCCACGTCTCGTCGCGAAGATCGCCCAGACCCCGATCAACGCCAGCCCCTGCACGACCGTTTGCGCCGTGGCGATGGCATCCGGAAGGCCTCCGACCAGGTTCTGCGACCCGAAGCTGGACACGACCGACGCGCCGTAGAGACCGAGCTGGTGCCCGACGAGGAGCAGTCCCGACCCGAGGCTCTCGATCTGGAGCGGCCGGTCGGTCTGGCGCTCGAGGCTCTCGAGGAGCCCGTCGGCGGAAAGGATCGCGAAGGGAAGGAGCACCGCCGCGAGCACGCCGGCGAGGGCGGCGAGCGACACCCAGACTTCGCGGGCTCCGTACCGGCGCCAGACGTGGAGCACGGCGACGGGCACGAGCGCGAGCGGGTACACCTTGACCGCCACCGCGAGGCCGAGAACGGCGAAGGCCAACCGGGGCCGGCCGCCGACGAGCGCGGCGACCGCGCCGACGGTCAGCGCCGCCGGCCAGAGGTCGAAGCGGGTGAGGATCACCGGTCCGATCGCCAGCGGCGCGAGCCCCACGAAGGCGGCTGCGCCGAAGAGCCGCAGCGTTCCCGCTCCGACGGCGGCGAGCGCCGCGACCACGAGGACGACCGTGACCGAGCCGCAGAACGCCATCAGCACCTCGAAGATGCCGCGGTAGTCGTCGGCCGGTGCCAGCGAGGGCAGGATGAAGGCCGGCAACGCCCCGGGCGGGTACTCGAGCGAGAAGTCGCGGTAGGGAACTGCTCCCTTGTCGACGATGACGTCCCCGTAGCGCTGGTACGTCGGCGTGTCGATGATCTGCGTCCGGCCGAGCGCCCCGAGGTGCAGCAGCAGGAAGGTGCCGAGGAAGAGGACGATGCCCACGACGGCCGCGGCCGCGACCCGGCGCCCGTCGCTCTCAGGCCTGATGGACTGCCCCGACCAGCTCGCGGGTCGAGCGATCATCGGTCTCCTCGGCCGGCGCGCGCACCGCGACGGTCGCCGGCGCGAGCAGCGCGAAGGCGACGAACGGGACGAACCACGGAATGTAGAGATAGAACCAGTGGGTGAGGACGATCTCGAAGCCGATGAGCAGGGCAGCCGTGAGCGCCGCAAGCTGAAGCGGTGACTTCACCCTCGGCAGGAAGCCGACCACGACCGCTCCGATCAGGAGGGCCGCCTTGAGGATCGTCTGGAGGAGACCGAGCCCGGGATACCCGGGGTACTCGCCCCAGTTCCAGATCGAGAACGGCGAGTCGCGTCCGAGCTGCCACCCGAACGTTCGATCCCAGAAGACGCGTGCGGCGTGAAGAGGGTCGGGCTCGAGGAGAAGCACCCAGAACCCGAGCAGGGTGGCGAGCAGGAAGCCGGCGGCGAACAGCACGAGGGCGCGCGGGCGCCGAAGGCCGTTCGGATAGGACGCCCACAGCGGGACGAGGAGCAGCGCCGCGAACTTCGTCCACGCGGCGAGACCGACGAAGAGCCCTCGCGCCGGTGCCGAGGTCGCGAGCCAGAAGCCCCAGACGAGGATCGCGGGTAACAGCGCGTCGTTCGAGTTCGAGCTGGACACGTACTGCGTGAACGGATAGGCGACCCAGGCGAACGGCAGGGTCGCCGCGAGCCTCCCGCGGCCGAAGCGCCACCCTACGAGGGCGAGACCGGCGACGACGAGGCCGTCGAAGACGAGTGAGCTGAAGTGCGCAGCCGGCAGGTCGTCCCATTTGCCGCTCCACCCCGCCGCGAGGTACCCCGGGACGTAGGCGATGTACGTGACCGGGCCGTAGGTATCTCCACGGTCGTTCGCCGTCTCGCAACGCCCGTTCTCCTGGATCCGGTCGCGCACGTCGCCGTAGGCGTCAGGAAGCCCACAGGACTCGCCCTCGCGAGACGGCATGTGCCCGTACGGCATCTCCCCCTCGTCGACGATCCGCTGCGCACCGATGACGCCCGCGTAGCCCACGTCGATCACGTTCGACGCCTCGAGGTTCAGGCCGACGCGGAACCCGAAGAGGAAGACCGTCGCCGCGGCGAGCACCCAGACCGGCCAGAGCGGCCGATCCGGGACCGTGCGAGAGCGGCCGCGAACGCCGAGCCAGATCATTCGCCCGAGCAGGTAGAGGAGCGGCGGATAGGCCAACGGGACCGAGGTGAAGATCTTGCCCTCGTTGAAGAACCACCACGACGCGCTGAAGGAGAGCAGGACGAGCAGGTCGAGGTTGCGGAGCGAGAAGGGGCGGCGGAAGTTGGCGAGCCCGATGAAGAAGATCGCGCACAGCGGCCACCAGATCGCCGCGTCGTTGATCTTCTTCCCGAACGAGCCCTTCGAGCCACGCGCCATCGACCACGCGACCTGTGGGCCCGTCCACGCCTCGCTGACGTAGCGGGAGAGATCGTCGACCTTGGCCAGCACGATCTGACCCGCGTCCGGGCGATCGGACCAGATCTTCACCGTCCACTTGCCCGACGCATCGTCGTACTCGGCCGACTCGGTCAACCCCTCCGACGGGTACCGCTCCACCCAACGACGGATCTTCGGATAGGCGAGCGCGAGGTCGATCGCGCCCTGCTCGTCGAGCGTCGGGGTGACCGGAGCGGGCACGAACGGCGTGTCGACGAGCCGGCCGCGCGCGTCGTACACGGGAGCCGAGATCGCCGCCGAGACCGTGCCCGGCAGGAGAACGGCGATCGCGACCGCGACGAGCCAGATCAGTCGCAGGGAGCCGCGTTGCACGCGTCTCCTATCCGCGGAAGGACCAGAGCTTGTTGCCGAGGAAGGACAGCGGCGTGACGAGCACGATGGCGGTGGCCTGCGCCGGCACCTTGGGCAGGCCGAGCTCGACCAGCAGCGCCAGGACCGCGACGTTCGCCCCGAGCGCGGCGAGCGAGACGACGAGGAACTTCGCGCCCTGGAGGGCGACGTGGCCGCGCTCCCGGCGGAACGTCCACAGGCGGTTCCACGCGTAGTTGTTGGCGACCGCGACCGCGAAGGAGCAGACTGCTGCCGCGATGTAGTTGAGCCCTGCCGCGTGGACGAGCGTCGTGTAGACGATCAGGTTGACGGCGTAGCCCGACGCGCCGACCGCGCAGAACTTCGCGAGCTGGATCCAGTTGCCCTGACGCCGCAGGGCGTCGCCTGCGTCCTGCTTGAGCATGGTCAGACGAGGAGTGAGCTCGGTGGCGCGCGCCATCCCCGGATTGTAGGGGGCGGAAATCCCCAGCTCGGAGGGAAGCGATCTCGGCTGGCGCCGCTCCGCCGGGGATCAGTCCCGATAGCCCTCGGCGCCTACGAGCGGGACGAACCGGCACGGGACGGAACGGGCGACGGCGGGCCCCTCGGGGCTCGCCACGATCACCTCGAGCCGCTGGCCGCCAGGGCCCCCGACCGGGACGACGATCCGTCCGCCCGGCGTGAGTTGCGAGTACAGCGTCCCCGGGCGCCCCGGCGCGGCGGCGCCGACGACGATCGCGTCGAAGGGAGCTCGATCGGGCAGTCCGAGCGATCCGTCGCCCACGTGCGTCCGGACCCGGTCACCGTAGCCCGCCGCCGCGAGACTGCGTTCCGCCTGTTCCGACAGCTCTGGGATCCGCTCGACGGTGTCGACCTCGGCACCCATCTCTGCGAGCACCGCGGCCTGATACCCGGACCCGGTGCCGACGTCGAGCACACGGCAGCCGGGGCGGATTCCAGCCTCCTGACAGATCAGGGCGACCATGTACGGCTGCGAGATCGTCTGCCCGTGCCCGATCGCCAGCGGTGCGTCGTCGTACGCGTCCCGGCGGCTCTCGTCCGGAACGAACAGCTCGCGCGGAACCCGTGCCATCGCCTCGAGCACGCGCTCGTCACGAATCCCCCGTCCGCGCAGCTGCCGTTCCACCATCCGCCTGCGCTGCTGCTCGGGGTCACGCATGAGCGGCGACCGCGCGTTCCATCGAAGGAGGTCGGGCCAGGCCGAAATGGGACAAGGCGGCCGGCGCGAGATCGACGATGCCCGGACGGTCGGGCAGTCCGTCTCCTTCGAGCCCGACGGCGATCACGGGCACGATCGAGTCGCCCGCGACGAGCGATCCGTGGCTTCCGCCGCCGAGGTGATGACGCCCGCCGAGGTCGGCGAACTCCCAGCCCTCCGCCGCAGACACGACGATCTCCCCGGCCCGACCGCACGCGAGCGCGCGCCACGCCCGCTCGAGGCCGTCGGGGTAGTGATCCACGTCGAGGATCTCGGGATCGCCGCTGACGGCGAACCCGCCGGGCGCGGGGACGAAGCGAAGCTCCTCTCGATCGCGCCTGGCGACAGCCTCACCGCCCTCCATGAAGAGGACGACATCGGCGGCTGGCTCTCTGTCGAGTCGCAGGGCGAGGCTCCTCGCATCGAGCCTACAGCCCGGCAGCCGGTAGACCATGGCCGCCCTGTTCGATGCGGTGACGACGAGATCGCAGCTCGCGGGCCCCGGACGCCGACCGCGAGAACAGGCGCGAGATCGCGAAACGAGTCCTCCACCCTCGCGACCTGCACGACGTCCGTCTGCCCGTGGTCGGCGCAGACGATCAACGCGTAGCGGTCGAGAAAGGAGTCGGTACCTCCTGCCGCGGCGAGCAACTCGGCGATGCATCGGTCGCTCCGCTCGAGCTCGTAGTGCGCTCCCGCCGGCCCTGCCGCATGCGAGGCGTAGTCGTAGTCCGGCAGGTAGTAGACGAGGAAGTCGAAGCCGTCTCGCGTCACGAGCCATCTGCCGACCGCTGCCGCATAGGCGTCGACGGAGCCGGCCGGGCGCGAGCGCACCGCGATCGGCGCACCGGTCGCATCGGACTCGTAGAGGTTGAAGAAGAAGAAGCGTCTCGGGCCGGCAACGGACTCGTACCAGCGGTTCCGGCTCGCCACGCCGGGGAGCCGGATGCGATGCCGATGCGGCCCCGGTAGCAGGTGAAGTTGATCGCACCGGTCACGAGACCTGCGTCCTCGAGGACCTCGAACACGGTCAGCGCGTCCGGCGAGAGGTGCGATCCCGACATGTCGATCGCCGAGTCGCGGATCGTTCCGCGTAAACCGGCCGCCCGAACGGCCGCGAGCGACGAGCCGTACTCGACGATGCGCTGCTCGTCTCGGTGATACCAGACGAGATGCGGGATCCCGTGGACGTCGGGCGACGACCCCGTCGCGATGGAGGTCAGGCAGACCGGCGTCACGGACGGGAACGTGCTGACGCCGTGCACGTAGCGTCCGCGCTCGACCAGGAGAGCGAGAGTCGGGAGCCGGCCGGCTTCGAGGCCCTGCTCGAGCGCCGACGGCGTCAGGCCGTCGATCACCGTCAGCACGAGCTTCTTCCGACGGTCAGACAAGAACGGTCAGCGCGTCTCGCTCCGACTCGAGGGCGAGCTCGGTGACGTCTCCGATGTCCTCGCCGTCCACCTGGAGTGGCGTCGGCCGGTCGCAGGCGATCTCGATCCGATCGAGGTCGTGGAGGTACAGGTAGTCCGCGGAGCCCTGGTGGGTCGGATGCGCGAGCAGGGACCAGCCGAGCCGGGCGAGACCGGCCCGTCCGAGCGCTCGCGGACCGACGAGGTCGATCCCGAGCTCGAACCGCGCCTCGGGCGTCGCGTGCACCGGCAGCCTGCCCGCGTAGGTATAGGGATCGCAGTTCGTGACGACGGCGAACGCGACCCGCCCGTGCCCGTCGACGGTCAGCGCAGGCTCGACGCGCCACCCCTTGGCACCGAGGATCTGTCCCAGCTGACGGACGAACTCGACGTCGCTCGGGCGCCGTCCCTTTCGGCGACCGAGACGCGTCGACGGCCCTGACGAGCTCCGCGTCGAGCCCGACACCGGCGCAGAAGGTGAAGCGGCGCCCGTTCACCCGCCCGAGCGAGATCCGTCTTCGACCGCCGGAGTGGACGAGCCTGCGGGCGCACGCGACCGGGTCGCGCGGGAGGCCGAGGGCGCGGGGGAGGACGCTCGTGGCTCCGCCCGGCAGGAACCCGACCGGCGGCCCGTCCGGGCGAAGCCCGTTGACGACCTCGTTGTAGCCGCCGTCTCCCGAGAACACGTAGAGCTCGTCGAAGGAGGCGTCGAGGGTCGCCGCGAGCTCGCGGGCGTGCATCGCCCGCTCGGTCACGAACCGCTCGACGGGCCCTCCCTCCGCGAGCTCGTCGATCACGGCCTTCACGAGCGGCCAGGCGACGCGACTCGCGTTCGGATTGACGATGAGTGCCGCGCGGCGCATTGCCGGGGCAGATGCTACTGACCGTCGAGGCACTCCCCTCAGCGAAGGAGAAAGCCGTCGCCGATCGGATCGTCCGGATCGAGCACGAACCGGTGCGTCCCCGTCCGGTAGGCACTCCCCTCGACCTCGGTGACGACCGCGGCGCGGCCCGGCGACCGTGGCGTCGGCGACGACCCTTGCCGCAAACTCGGTGCCGACGATGCCCTGGTGGCGGAGCGTCGCGCCGCGCGGAAGCCTGCCCGAGCGGTCGAGAAGCGCGAGGCGGGCGGACGTGCCGCTCCCGCAGGGCGAGCGATCGACCTCGCCGTCGGCGAAGACGGTGACGTTGCGCTGGACGAGCGGAGGGCCGTCGTCCTCGTCCTCGAAGAAGATCGACGCCGTAGACGTCGCGCAGCTCGGGCTCGCTCGGATGGACGACGTCGTGCGAGGCACTCGACGAGGCGCTTGACCTCGCGGCCGAGCTCGATCAGCCGAGGAAGAGCCGCCGGCTCGACCGTCAGCCCGATCGAGCGTGCATCGTCCACGCGCGTAGAAGGCGCCGCCGTACGCGACGTCCGCGACGAGGGCGCCCGCGCTCGTCTCCAGCGAGAGCGCCTCGAGCTCCACGAACGAAGGGACGTTGCTGAACCGAACCGAACGCACGCGCCCGCCCGCCAGCCTGGCGCACCGTCTCGAGCCGTCCCGAGGGCACGTCGACGCCACGCGCGTCTCGGGCTCCCGGGCGGGCACGAGACCCTCTCGACCGCCCACGTGACGAGCGCGATCGTGCCGTGCCCGCACGCGGTCGAGTAGCCGGCGTTGTGGAAGAAGACGACGCCGAGATCGGCCCCGTCGTCCTCGGGCTCGGTCACGAAGCAGCCGTACATGTCGGCGTGCCCTCGCGGCTCGTTGCACGAGCAGCCTGCCGGACGTCGTCGAGCCGCTCGGCTGCGATCCGCCGCTTGTCGAGGATCGTCCTGCCCGCGAGCGCGCGGCACGCCGTCGGTGACGATCCGGAACGGCTCGCCGGCAGTGTGGTAGTCGACGGTCGAGACCTCGAGCGAGCGTCCGCGCGATCGCCGGATCGCGCACGCGGGGGCTCGGCCCGGCGCCGCGACCAGCCGCCCTGGGAGCCCCCCGCGTCCCGCCGTCCCTCGCCCCCCTGGTCAAGACGCGGACGCCGCAGTGAGCGACTCCTCGAGCAGATCGAGCCCGTGCGTCAGATCGTCCGTCCTCGACGATCAGCGGCACGAGAATCCGGATCACGTTCGAGTACAGCCCGCAGGAGAGCAGGAAGAGCCCGCGCTCGCGCGCTGCGGCGACGGTTGCCGCCGCGAGCGTCGCCGCTGGCGCCTTCGTCGTCTCGATCCTCGACGAGCTCGAGCGCGAGCATCGGGCCGAGGCCGCGTACCTCGCCGACCGCGGCACGCGGGACGCGATCTCGTCGAGCCGCCCGCGGATCGCCTCGCCGAGCTCGGTCGGCCTGCTGCCGGAAGTCCTTCGCTCGGCGACCGTGTCGAGCACGGCGATCGCGGCGGCGCAGGACACCGGGTTCCCCCCGAACGTGCCGCCGAGCCCGCCCGGATGGACGGCGTCCATGACCTCCGCCCGGCCGGTCACGCCGGCGAGCGGCAGCCCGCCGCCGATCGACTTGCCCGTCGTCATCAGGTCGGGCTCGACGCCGTAGTGCTCGATCGCCCAGACGCGGGCCCGTGCGGCACATGCCGGACTGGACCTCGTCGTCCACGTAGAGGATCCCGTGCTCGTCGCACAGCTCCCGAAGCCGTGCCGGGAAGTCTGCGGGCATCGGGATGAAGCCGCCCTCGCCCTGTACCGGCTCGAGCACGACGCAGGCCACGCTCTCCGGGTCGACGTCGCTCTTGAAAAGCGTCTTCACCCCGTGGATGGCGTCGTCGCTCGTGACCCCGCGGTAGGGATACGGCGCGGGCGTCCGGTAGACCTCCGGCGCGAACGGTCCGAACCCCTTCTTGTAGACGAGCTTGCTCGTCATCGTCATCGTCAGCAGCGTGCGTCCGTGGAACGCGTGGTCGAAGACGATCACGCCGGTCCGCCCGGTCGCGACGCGCGCGATCTTGACCGCGTTCTCGAGTGCCTCCGCGCCCGAGTTGACGAGGATCGTCTTCTGGTCGGCGCCGCGACACGGCGACAGCTCCGCGAGCCGCCGGCACACCTCGACGTAGGGCTCGTACATCCCGACCATGAAGCACTGGTGGAGGTAGCGATCGACCTGGTCGTGGATCGCGGCCACGGCATCCGGATGCCCGTGGCCCGTGTTCTGACAGCCGATGCCGCCGGCGAAGTCGAGGTAGCGCCGGCCGTCCGCGTCTTCCACCCACGCGCCCTCGGCCCGGGCGATCGCGATCGGAGCGACGGCGACGCCTCGCGCCACGTAGCGGTCGCGGAGCTCGAGGAGACGCTCGTTTGCAGTTCGTTCCTGGAGAGACATGACGCCGAGTGTAGCCCCGGCCCGGGCGCTCGTCGTTGGACGCGAAGGCTGGACAGAGGCCGCTTCCTTGGCCAGTGCGTTAGGGTTCCGCCATCGAGATCAGCGCCCGCAACCAGCTGCCCGGCACCGTGAAGAGCGTCACGCTCGGAGCGGTCATGGCCGAGGTCGTCGTCGACGTGGCCGGCCACGAGATCGTCTCGGCGATCACGCGCCGCAGCGCGGAGAGCCTGAGCCTCGCCGAGGGCGACTCGGTGACGGTCGTGATCAAGGCGACCGAGGTCATCCTCGGGAAATAGCCCTAGGCGGAATCGTTGCCCGGCCAAAGGCCGGGCCGATATCCGCCGAGGAAGGGGCCGCAGGCCCCGGTCATGCCCCAGGCGGAATCGTTGCCCGGCCGAAGGCCGGGCCGATATCCGCCGCTGTGCCGCGAATCGGGCGCAGCCCGATATCGCGGCGGTCGTGGGATCAGCGCAGCGGAACCAGCTTCGTCGCCGTCGCCTTGAAGGAGGCGACGATCGAGTCGCCGTTCTCGATCGCGAGCCGCTCCGCTGATGCAACCGTGATCTCGGCGACGAACTTCCCGACCCGAACGCGGACACGGTTTCCGAGCGGGACGACGGACGTCACCTCTGCTCGAAGATGGTTCAGGGCCGAGTCGTCGGGTGCCTCGCGTGAGAGCGAGATCTCCCACGGGTAGACGACGACCCCGACCTCGCCGTCACCGCCGTCGCTCGAGACGACGATCGTGCCGTCCTCCAGCTGGACGCGCGTGAGCCCGTCCGGGCCCGTGCCCGCAATTCCGCGGACGAGGTTCCCGCCCGTGAAGCTCGCGACGAACGGGTCGACTGGGGCCGCGACGAGCTCCGCCGGGGGAGCGAGCTGCAGCACCCTGCCCTCGACGAGCACGCCGACCCGGTTCGCGAGCGCCGCCGCGTCTTCGAAGTCGTGAGTCACGAGCAGCGTCGGGAGCCCGAGCCCGCGAAGCAGCTCCTGCAGCTCGGCGCGGACGCCGCTCCTCGTGTGCGCGTCGAGAGCCGCGAGCGGCTCGTCGAGGAGGATCACCCTCGGGTCGCGCGCGAGCGCACGAGCGAGCCCGACCCGCTGGCGCTCGCCCCCCGAGAGACCTGCGGGCTTCGCCTTGCGAAGGTGCGCGATCCGGAAGCGCTCGAGCAGCTCGTCGACCCGGCCGCTCCCCCCGTAGGCGACGTTCTGCTCCACCGTCATGTGGGGGAACAGCGCGTAGTCCTGGAACACCAGCCCGATCCCGCGCTCCTCCGGCGGTACGTCGATCCGGCGTTCGGCGTCGAAGAGCACCGCGTCGCCGAGCTCGACACGGCCGCGGTCCGGGGTGATGAGCCCGGCGACGGCCCGGAGCACCGTCGTCTTGCCCGCTCCGGAGGGGCCGACCAGCGCGACCGTCTCCCGCTCAACCTCGAGGGCTAGCTCGAGGCGGAACGAGCGAAGGGGTACGCCGATGTCGAGCCGGAGCGCCTCCATCCGGGGAGCAGCTTGACGATCAGCAGCACGGCGGCGCTGACGAGCACGAGCAGCGCGCTGATCCCGAGCGCGACGTCGAAGTCGACGTCGAACTGGGCGTAGATGGCGAGCGGCAGCGTCTGCGTCACCCCCTGGAAGCTGCCGGCGAAGAAGAGTGTCGCTCCGAACTCGCCAATGCCCCGCGCGAAGGAGAGCGCGAAGCCCGCGCTCAGCCCGCTCGCGGCCAACGGGAGCGACACGCGCCAGAACGTCTTCGCGGGCCCCGCTCCGAGTGTCCGGGAGGCCGCGAGCAGGTTCGTGTCGACGGCCTGGAACGACGCGATCGCCTGCCGGAGATAGAAGGGCCCGGCGACGAAGATCACCGCCATGACGACGGCGGCCTCCGTGAAGCCGAGCGTGATGCCGAACGCGTCCAGCGACCCGCCGAGCAGTCCCGCGCGTCCGAAGGCCGCGAGCAGACCGATGCCTGCGACGGCGGGCGGCAGCACGAGCGGCAACTCGACGAGCGTGATCAGGAGCGACTTGCCCCGGAACGTCCGCGTGGCGATGAAGTAGGACGCAGGCGTGCCGACGAGCACGATGATCGTCTGGGCGACGAGGCTGGTCTTCGCCGTCAGGATCAATGCGTCGACGGCCACGTCGCTGCCGAGCTGGGCGAACAGCTCGCCGGGGGGGATGCGGAGGAAGATCGCGACGAGCGGGAGCAGGAGGAACCCGAACGCGAGCGCGAGTGACAGTACGAGGAGCGCCGAGAAGAGGCGCCTCGCGAGGTTGTGCGAGGCGCCTCCCCCGGCCCCCGAAGCGCTACTTCTGCTTCGGAGGAAGGCCAAACCCGGCCCCGGAGAGATTGCCGCGCCCGATCGGCCCGAGGACGCGGTTGACGAACGCCTGCGCCGCCGCCCTGTTCTGGCTCTTCGTGACGACGCAGATCTGGTAGCGCACCGGGGGCTGCGACCAGCCGGGAAACCTGAGGAACGTGACCTGATCCGCCACCGGCGCGACGTCCGTGCGGTAGACGATCCCCGCGTCCGCCTCGCCGAGCACGACCTTGCCGACGACGCTCTTCACGTCGGGCTCGTTCGAGACGACGTTCTTCAGCACGGCCGCGGAGATCCCCAGATTCTTGAGGATCTGACGGGCGTAGTCGCCGACCGGGACACCCGGAGCGGCAAGGACGAGCTTCACCCCGGGCTTCTTCAGATCGAACACGGTCTTGATGTTCGCCGGGTTCGACTTCGGGACGATCACGACCAGCTTGTTGTAGGCGAACGTGACGGGTTTGTCGCAGAGCCCCTCGGCGAAGAGCGCCTGGGGATCCTTCGTACTCGCCGCCGCGAAGACGTCAGCCGGCGCCCCCTGGCGGATCTGCGCCGCGAGCGTGTTCGAGCCGGCGAAGTTGTACTTCGGTTTCGGGTCGATCTTCGGGAACACCTCGGTCAGCGAGGCGGCAGCGAAGACGTTCAGCTGGGTCGGTCCCTTCTCCTCTGCGACTCGCGCCCCCGCGGTCGTGACGAGGAGGGAACAGGCGACGAGAGCCAGCGCTGCAAGCGCGAGCCGAATGCTCCGTGTCACTCCTTCTCCTTTCCTGCTGCTCATCGTTCGACCATCACGGACGTCGCCTTGACGACCCCGGTCGCCGCCATCCCGGCCTCCAGGCCCAACTCCTCGACGGCGTCCCGCGTGATCACGGCGACGACGCGAGACGGCTCCGTGACGTCGATCTCGACCTGTGCCAGGAGCCCTTCGACCTTGACCGCCGAGACGATTCCGTGGAAGTGGTTCCGCGCGCTCAGCCGATCGGTCTCCGTTCCGCGGAGGCGCCGGATCTCCGCAGCGGGCACGACCCGACGGTTCGCCGAGTCGCGCTCGGTCTCGATCTTGCCCTCGCGGTCCCAGCGGCGGAGCGTGTCGATGCTGATCCCGAGCGCACGCGCTGCCTCCGACGCGCTGTAGACCCCCTTGGCGGCCGTCATTCGCCGAAGTACGGATCGAGAGCGGCCGTCGCCTGCTCGACGTCGAAACCCGGCGGGAAGGCCGGACCGATCGGCGTGCCCCTGACGATGTCGGAGAAGAAGCTCAGGTGCATCGCCTCCGAGGCGGCGATCTGCGCGGCGGTATCGCGCAGCGCGGCGTCCTGCAGTGCTGCGACCGCTCCCAGGTACGTGCCGACGAACGTCGTTTCGAGGCTCACGCCGAGCTTCGCCGCGGATGCGCTCGACTTGAACGCGCCCGCGGGAAACGTGAACTGGTAGTCGTCCGCAAGCGGCGCACCGGCGCCGAGCACCTGGGCGAGCGCCGCGTAGTGCTCGTGCTCGTTTCGCCGCGCCTCGACGAGGTATGTCCGAGCCTCCTTCGCGAACTGCTTCGCGTTCAGGCAGCCGTTGTAGAACGCCTCCGCGAGCAACTCGGCCGACGCGGCCAGCCGCACGATCGCGAGATCCTCCTCGCTCGGCGCGGCTGGAGCCGGCTCCGCTCCTGCGAGCGCAGGCCCGGCAAGACCGAGCAGCGCTCCCCCAGCGACGAGCGCGGCGCCCCCTTTGACCCCCCGCGCGAGGAACTGCGCGCGGCTGAGATCCGACATGATGCACTCCTCCCTCCCAGTGCTTCCTAGGCAATGCATAGTCAATCGCACGGAATTGGCGGACGCAAGGGTCCTCTTGCCCGCATCCGAGACTTTCGGCCCCGGGGCGCGAGAGTCGTCAGGGTGCGCTGCTAGCGTCGCCCGGAGTGTCCGGCAACGCGCTCGCCGTCGTCCTCTCGCTCGCAGCCGGCGTCGCCGCAGCCCTCCAGTCGGCGATCAACGGCTCGCTCGGCCGCCGCGTCGGCACCATCGAGGCGGCCACCTTCCAGTCCGTCGTAGCGGTGACGCTCTTCCTCGCGGTCACGCTGATCGCGCGCCAGGGCCTCGGCGGAGTGGTCGACAGCGTCCGCCAGCCCGTCTGGCTGTGGCTCGGCGGCGTGATGGGGTTCGTCATCGTCTACACGATCACGTACGCGCCGCAGAGGATCGGGACGTTCGCGACGGCCGCCCTGCTGATCGCGCTGCAGCTGGTCGCGACGGCGGTGATCGACCACTACGGCCTGTTCGGCTTCGAACGAATCGGGTTCACGTGGATCCGGGCGCTCGGATTCGCCTTGCTCGCCGCCGGAGCGGTGCTCGCGCTCAGACGGTAGGAGCAGGACGCTCGAAGAGCGCGGCCTGACCCTGGCCGACGCCCACGCACATCGTGGCGAGCCCGTACCGCTCGTCACGGCGTCGCAGCTCGTGCAGCAGCGTGACCACGAGCCGGGCGCCGCTCATCCCGAGCGGATGGCCGATCGCGATCGCACCACCGTTCACGTTCACCCGGGCTGGATCGAGCCCGAGCTCCCGGATGACGGCGACCGATTGCGAGGCGAACGCCTCGTTCAGCTCGACGAGGTCGATCTCGCCCACGTCGAGCCCGAGCCGGGACAGGAGCTTTCTCACCGCGGGTATGGGCCCGATCCCCATCACCCGCGGGTCGACCCCGGCTGCAGCGCTCGCCACGTAGCGCGCGAGCGGCTCGGCCCGGAGCGACGCGGCCCTGGCTGCGCTCGCCACGACCAGCGCCGCCGCCCCGTCGTTCACCCCGCTGGAGTTCCCTGCGGTCACGGTCCCGTCGGAGCGGAACGCCGGCTTCAGCGCCGCCAGCTTCTCGCGCGAAGTATCCGGACGCGGGTGCTCGTCCACGTCCACGCCCTCGACGGGGACGATCTCGTCGCGAAACCGTCCTGCCGCGACGGCCTCTGCGTGGCGGCGCTGGCTCTCGAGCGCGAAGGCGTCCTGCTCGTCTCTCGTGACGGCGTACTCCGCGGCGACGTTCTCGCCCGTCTCGCCCATCGACTCGAGCGGGAACAGCTCCTCGAGCCGCGGGTTCGGGAAACGCCAGCCGAGGGTAGTGTCGAACACTGTCTGGTTGCCACGCGGAAACGCTCGATCGGGCTTGCCGGTGACGAACGGCGCCCGGCTCATCGACTCGACACCGCCGGCGACCAGGATGTCGGCCTCGCCCGCGCGGATCGCCCGGCAGGCCTCGACCACCGCCGACAGTCCCGACGCGCACAGCCTGTTGACGGTGAGCCCCGGGACGGTGTCCGGCAGCCCCGCGAGGAGCAGGCTCATCCGCGCGACGTTCCTGTTGTCCTCGCCCGCCTGATTGGCGCAGCCGAGGATCACGTCCTCGATCTCACCGGGGTCGGCCCCGGATCGGTCGACCGCAGCCCGGATCGCGTGCGCGGCCAGATCGTCCGGTCGCACCCCCGAGAGGACGCCGCCGTACCTGCCCACGGGCGTACGCACCGCGGAGAGGACGACGGCTTCCGTCACGAGACGAGTCTAGGCGGAGCGAGGAACCGCCGGCCCTCCCCGGCGGACATCGACCCGGCCTGGGCGACGCACGCCCCGCAGAGAACGGGGCCTCCGGCCCCTCCCCGGCGGATCGGCCCGGTCTGGGCGACGCACGCTCCGCGGAGAACGGGGCCTCCGGCCCCTCCCCGGCGGATATCGGCTCGGCCTCCGGCCGAGCAACGATTCCGCCTATTTCCCCTACGCCACGAACTCGACGCGGACCTGGCCCGGAAAGGCGTCGATGCCCTCGCCGCGGCGCAAGAGCTCGGCGACAGCCTGGCGACCCTCCTCGCCGTAGTCCTGCGTGAGCTCGTTCACGTACATCCCGACGAACCGGTCTGCCAGACCCGGATCGAGGCCGCGACCGTACTGGAGGGCGTACTCGAGAGCCTCCTCGCGCGCGTCGAGCCCGGCCTGGATCGACTCGCGCAGGATCGCCGACAGGGCCCGGAGGCTCTCCTCGCCGAGGTCGCGCCGTGCCACATTCACGCCCAGCGGCAGCGGCAGGCCGGTATCGAGGAGCCACCACTCGCCGAGATCGACGACCTTCCGGAGACCGTGCTGCTCGTACGTGAGCTGACCCTCGTGGATCAGCAGCCCGGCGTCGGCTCGGCCCGACTCGACCTCGTCGAGGATCTGGTCGAAGGGAACCTCTCGATAGCGGAACTCGCGTCCCAGAAAGAGCCGTAGCACGAGGAAGGCGGTGGTCATCCGGCCCGGCACGGCGATCTCGACATCGTGAAGACCGGCCCAGGGGAGCGGTTCCCTCGAGACCACGACTGGCCCGTAGCCGGAGCCCATGCTGGCACCGTGTGGCAGCAGGACGTAGCGATCCTGGACGAACGGATACGAGTGGAGGGAGATCGCGGTCACCTCGAGCCGTCCCTCGAGCGCCCACTCGTTCAGCGTCTGGATGTCCTTCAGGACGTGCTCGAACTCGAAACCGTCTGGATCGACCAGGCCGGAGGCGAGACCCCAGAACATGAACGCGTCGTCGGGGTCGGGACTGTGTCCGAGGCGGATCAGCACGAGCCCGGGAGGCTAGCACCGTTCGCGCGGACGGCGCAGGGGAAGCGCGAGCACGCGCTCTAGACTCCGTCGAGTGTCGAGAATCGAGCTCTCGGACGCGATCCAGGACTACCTCAAGGAGATCTACAAGCTCCAGGAGGAGGACGGGCGGGCGACGACGACGAGACTAGCCCAGGCAATGGGCGTGGGGCCCTCGTCCTCGACGTCGATGCTCAAGAAGCTCGACGCGCTCGGACTGGTGGAGCACTCCCGCTACCACGGCGTCGTGCTCACCGGCAAGGGCGAGCGCGTGGCGCTCGAGGTGATCCGCCACCACCGCCTGCTCGAGCAGTACCTCGCCGAGACGCTGGGTCTTTCCCTCGATGCCGTTCACGCCGAGGCCGACCGGCTGGAACACGCGCTCTCGGAGGAGCTCGAGGCGCTGATCGACGAGCGCCTCGGCTATCCGACGCACGACCCTCACGGTGACCCGATCCCGAACGCCGAGCTGGAGGTCTCCGAGGGCTCCCTGCGGCTGCTGTCCGACCTCGAGCAGGGCGAGCGGGCCATCGTGCACCGCGTGCCCGACGGCGATCCCGAGCTGCTCCGCTATCTCTCCGAGCTCGAGCTCGTCCCGGGGAGCGCCGTGGAGCTCCGCAGCGCAGCGCCGTTCGGCGGACCGGTCACGATTCTCGTCGCCGGCGCTCGAGAGCACGCGATCTCCCGAGAGCTAGCCGGCCAGATCCGAGTTGAGTGAACCGGGCTCGCGCTGTGCGCTTCGACTCCGTCGAAGCGCGACCGCCGCGAGATCGGCCCGGCTTCGCCGGGCAACGATTCGCGGCCCGCGCGCGGGCTTGTCAGCCCGCTTGCCCGATACGGCCGGCTACGCCGGCCTGAGCCTCCGCGGCCTGGCGACCTCCGGTCGCGGCCGCTGCGCGCGGGCTTGTCAGCCCGCTTGCCCCTGGCCGAAGAACCAGCGCTCGAGCGGACGCAGGAGCTCGTCCTCGGCGAAGTCGGGCACGCGTTCCCGGACGCCTTCCTCCCTCGAGACCGCCAGATCGTCGCGGAGCGCCCCGTTCGCCGCGTCGAGCGCGTCTCCGAGCTCGTAGCCCTCGAACACGTAGTCGTCGTCGATCGGCTCGACGATCGCCCGGTTGTGCGGGTTGATCGCCCGTCCTACCGCCCAGACTGCGCCAGGACGACGCTCGATCCAGACCACGATCTGCTCGCGGCTCCCGTCGTCGTCGACTCCATGGACGACGCGCTCCGCGAACCGCATCGCGCCCGGCGGGTGCTTCACACGAGCAGGATACAATCGCCTGCATGGCCGAGCGATCGTTCTGGCGCAACCCCTTCGCCGGGCTCTTTGCGCGGAGCTCCAGAGAGGATCAGCTGGCCGCCTACGTGATCCGCGAGCACGACACCGGGCGCTCGCTCGACGAGATCCTCGACGATCCCTACATCCGCAACAGGGCGACCGAGCTCGAGCGGCGGCGGCTCCTCGAGCGACCCGACATCATCAAGGCCGTGGGAGAGCACACCGCCCGCTCGGCGCTGGACGAGACGGCCAGTTAGGAGCCGGCCCGCTCGAGGGCCAGGCCCGCAAGCGCGAGGCGCAGCGCCGGAAGACCAACGGACTTCAGGACGACGATGTCGGTGTCGCTCTGTCTTCCCTCGACCTCGCCCACCACGACCTCCGAGAGCTCGTGCACCTCGAGCCAGTCGAGCCCTCCCCGCTCGATCGGCTCGACGAGGTCGCCGGCGCCCGCCCGCGCCGCGACGAGCGAGTCGCAGCAGACGAAGGCAGCCCGTTCGAGCACGACGTTGTCCAGCTCCCGGGCATCGACGCCTGCCGTCCCGGCCGCGCAGACGAGCACCCCCTCGTGGAGCCAGTCACCCCGGAGCACCGGGTCGGAGGACGTCGTGGCGGTCACGACGATGTCCAGGCCGGCCGCATCTTTCCCGTAGTCGCCCGGCTCGGCGCCGTGCGCGGCGCAGAACGCCTCGAGCCGCTCGCGTGTCCGGCAGTACGCGACGACGCGGTCGACGTTCGGCACGCCGACCCGCAGGCAGGCGAGTTGGGCCTCGGCGTGGGCTCCGCATCCGATCACACCGACACTCCGCGAGCCCCGGCGGGCGAGATACCGCGCGCCAACCGAGCTCGTCGCACCTGCGGCAAGGCCTGCGAGCCAGGAGCCCACGACGGTCCCGATCACGATCGGCTCGTCGGAAGCGAGCACGAGCACGACGGCCACGCTCCCGGCGTCCCGAAACGACACGACCGCGTCGAGAGCGCTCGTGCCGAGCTCCCGGTCGACGGTCGCGGCCGCTATCAGCCGGCCCCCCTCGAGCCGCACGGCGCTCGCCTGACCGGTCTCGACACCCGCGGCGACTTTCCGGGCGAAGAGCTCCGCAGCGATCTCGATCGCGTCCGCCGGCGCGACGAGAGCGCGAGCGTCCGCGTCGGAGAGAACGCGCATCGTCCGGCTACTGGGTGGCGCGCGCGGTCGAGCGGAGGCTCGCGTACGGAAGACCCGGATCCGGCCAGGCGCCCGGATGGAGCAGGTGCGCCAGCAGCTCCACGCCGTCGACCAACCTCGGCCCCGGTCGCGAGACGAACGCATTGGCGTCGACCGCCACGACGGTGTTTCCGGGCAGGTCCTCCGGCGCCTCCCGGAGCGTTCGGTCGAGGTCGTAGCCGCACGGAGCGAGGACGACGACGTCAGGTCCTCGATCCTCGACTGCCTCCCAACTGGTCCGAACAGATCGCTCTCCCGAACGACCCGCGATCTCGGTGCCGCCGGCGGCCTGGATCATGTCGGGAACCCAGTGACCTGCCGCATAGGGGGGATCGAGCCACTCCGCGACGAACACCCGCGGGCGGGGTCGTCCGGACACTGCCGTCCGGATCAGATCCAGGCGACTCCGCAGCTCGGCTCCGATCCGGGCCCCTGCGACTTCCGCGCCCAGGCGCCGTCCGAGGATCTCGATCGCGGTCGAGACGCCGTCGAGCGTCGTCGGGGAGTAGTCCACCACCTCGACCTCGAGCGACCGAGCCGTCCCAGCGGACACGGCGCAGACGTCGCAGACCTCCTGGGCAACGACGAGATCGGGAGCGAGCTCACCCCAGCGCCCGGCGTCCACCGTGTAGAGCTCCCGCCCGCCGCGCGCAGCCTCGCTGACGAGGCGATCGATCTCCGCCGCTGGGAGCTCTGCGGTGTCGAGCCGAGATGCCGTGACCGGGGGGATCGCAGCCACCTCGGGCGGCCAGTCGCATTCGTGCGTGACCCCGACCACCTGGTCACCGAGACCGAGCGCGAAGAGCGCTTCGGTCGCTCCGGGAACGAGGGAGGCGATCCGCATGCCACTGACTGTAGTGCTCTGCCGCAACCGCCGACTCAGGTGTCGCGGCCTCCGGCCTCGACGAGCCTTCGTGGCCTGGGGCCTTCGGCCCGGCCACTGCGCGCTGGCTTCCGGCTAGCTTTGCGCGGATACGGCCGGCTTCGCCGGCCTGACCTGCACGGCTGAGTCGGGCTTCGGCGACTCCAGTGTCGAGGCCTCCGGCCTCGACGAGCCTTCGTGGCCTGGGGCCTTCGGCCCGGCCACTGCGCCCGTGCCTCCCGGCACGGCTTGCATGCGCCCGAGAGGATTCGAACCTCTGGCCTCAGCCTCCGCAGGGCTGCGCTCTATCCCCTGAGCTACGGGCGCGAACGAGCCATTGTAGCCCGCGCGCCCTGCACGAAGAGCCTTGCGTCCTCCGGAACGGCCGTTCGAACGTAGCCGAGGGCGACGACGCCCTCATCGGTCGCTGCGGCACTCGTCACACGACCGACTGCCGTCCCTTCGTGGAGGATCTCGGCGTCGTACGGAGGCGCCTCGGCTGAGTCGATCAGGAGCACGCGCAGAACGCGGTTGGCATGGCCCCTGTAGTGAAGGCGCGCTATGGGCTCCTGCCCCGGGTAGCAGCCTTTGGTGAAGCTCACCGCAGCGGTCGACGATGCCCGCCTCGGCGGGGAGGACGCGGTCGTCGATCTCGCGACCGAAGCGAGGCGTCCCCGCCTGGATGCGCAGCCGCTCCAGGTCGGCGTCGTCCAGCTTCTCGGCGCCGTCGGGCGGCGGCGCGTCGATGACCTCGTACCCCGGCGAGCCGAAGTCGTCGCACGAGATCGAGATGCCGTCCGCCGCTACCGTCGCTCCCTCGCCGAGCCGGACGTGGGAGTCGTGCTCCTCGAGCTCGACCTCGGCCCGGGTCGCGAACCGGGCGCGCAGGAGCTGCGTCCGTACCACCTCCCCGAGCGCCGGCTCCGTCAGGAGCAGGAAGTCGTCCTCCGAGCGGCGCACGACCCGCAACGGGGCGATTACGCGTCCCTTCGGCGTCAGCAGCAGCGCATCGCACACGTCGCCAAGTGCCAGCGCCTCGACGTCGTTCGAGACCATCCGCTGGAGGAACTCCCCGGCCTGCGGTCCCGCAACGCGCACGAAGGCTCTGGGCCGCGCCCCGACCGCGATGCGTGCGGTAACACTCGCCACGCCACCTAGTCTAGAGGGGAGATGTTTCGCTCCAGAGCCGAGCGGAAGGTGCGCGAGCGAGGCTACGATCCTGCCCGGCTGCCGCCCGGTCAGTACCTGACGGAGAAGTGGCCCGTTCTCCACACGGGCTCGGTTCCCACCACGGAGCTCGCGACCTGGAGCCTGCGGATCTTCGGCGCGGTCGAGCGCGAGGTGCAGCTCGACTGGAACGAGCTACGCGCCCTCCCGCCGACCGAGGTCACGGTCGACCTCCACTGCGTGACCCGCTGGAGCCGCTTCGACACCGCCTTCCGGGGGGTGCACTGGCGCGAGCTCGCGGCACTGGCCTCCCCCCAGCCGACCGCTCGCCACGTGGTCGCCCACGCCGAGCAGGGCTACACGGCAAACGTTCCGCTCTCCGCCCTCGAGGCCGACGACGCGCTGATCGCCTGGGAGGCGGACGGGCAGCCGCTGACACCGGACCACGGCTGGCCCGTACGCCTCGTGGTGCCGAGTCGCTACTTCTGGAAGAGCGCCAAGTGGCTCCGCGGCCTCGAGCTCACGGCTGCAGACAGTCCGGGATTCTGGGAGCGCTACGGCTACTCGAACGACGCTGACCCCTTCGAGGAGGAGCGCTACGCGTTCTGAGCGCGACGTCTCCTCGGTTCGATAGCGCAAGATTCGGGGCGTCGCGCATCTCTCCCTTCGAGGGATCGGGATCGCGCGTGGTGCGCCGATCCGGGTCCTGGACGCCGTGCGCATCCTCCTCGCCCTCATCCTCGTCCTCGTCTGCCTGACCACGGCCGGCCACGCCGCCGCCTCGACGCTGATCACCCGCAACGCGGCGGACGTCCGCCTCGAGGTCAATCGCTCGGGTCAGGCTCTCGTCACCTACCGTCAGGGCGGAAAGCTGCATCGGGTGCTCGCGTTCGGAGCCGTCGACGACCAGGTTTCGATGCGACTCGACTACTCGGGCGGGCACGGGGCCTTCGGGCGCCCGGTCTGGAAGACCTTCGCAGACGTCTCCCGACCCTACGACGGCCCTCCGCTGCCCTGGTTCGTCCTGGGCCGGACGGCACCGGACGGGTCGCACTGGACGCTCCAGGCCTGGAGGCGGGGCCTCCCGAACCAGGGGGCGGCACCGCGTGACTCGACCGACGACGCGCTCGAGCTTCGCCTCTCTCACTGGCGTGGCGAGGCGCCACGACTCGAGGTCTGGGTCGACTGGGTCTTCCGGGGGCGCTACCAGCACCTGTTCGGCCGCTTCACGTACAAGGGACGGCCGGTCTACGGCTTCCGGAACACGTCGACGGGTCAGCCGCTCGACCGCTACAGCCGCAACGTCTACCTCGACACGCTCGACTCCCCCTACGGCTCCGGCTGGGAGCGGGAGAGCTCGTTCCTGACTCATCGGCCGCGAGGGAACTTCTGCTACGGCTTCTACCCTCGCGGATCGGTCGCGGGAACGGGAGCGCGCTACCGAATCACCGTGATCGGCCCGGGCGCGGCTCCGGACGGGTTCTGGGAGGGAGCCGCGCCCGGGCCGTACGATCCGGCCGCCGACGCGGAGCTCAACGCGATCGGACGCGAGGTCGCGGGAGACGATCCCCGCTGCCAGAAGCCGTAGTGCCGCGAATCGCTGCCGGGCGAAGCCCGGCCGATTCGCGGCGTCCTGGCTCGCCGTGCCCGGCAGCCGATTCGCGGCAGCGCTACACCAGATCCCGCGGGATCCGCTTCGTCCACGTTCGTGCGAAGACCTCCTCCACGCCCTCGTACGCCTCGACCCGGTTGACGAGCACGAAGACCTCCGCATCCGACCGCATCGAGCTCGCGGTCTCGACACGCGTCCGCCAGCCATCGCGGGCGAACTCGATCGTCGCCGCCGTCTCGACCCCAGCGGAGAGCGGGTCGCCCTCCACGATGCGGAACACCTCGCGATACGTATCCGCGAGCTCGACGCCGTTCGGCAGCCGCTTGCGACCGCCGCCGTAGGCGTAGGTCAGGACGGACTCGCCCGTCGCGAGGTCGCGCTCGATCGTCCTGCTGGCGCCGTCGTCGGCCAGGCGCTCGACCTCGAGAGGCGCCGACGTCTCAGGCTCCTCGAAGGGACGCAGCAGCGCGTCGTCCGGCCGAGGGGCTCGCACTGGAAGCCGTAGCCGGCTCGCCGCTCCCGTCTCGAGCGTCAGCGTGGCGACGCCGGGTGACGGCCATGCGAACGGCCAGTAGGCGGTCGACAGCGCGATACGGAGGCGGTGCCCGGGCGGGAAGGCGTACGCGATGCCGCCCAGGCGAAGACGCACGCGGTAGACGCGTCCGGGCACGAGCTCGGACGGATGCTCGTGGCTCTCGCGATGCGCGAGGTTCAGAAGCCCACGGGTCACGAGCGTCGACTCACCCGACGGCGCGACGTCGCAGAGGCGCGCACAGAGCAGAGCCGCCGGCCGATCCGCCGACAGCCCGAGCTCCAGCTCGGGGAAGCCGAGCAGCTCCAGCCGCTCGGTGAGGGGCTCCGTGTCGAAGCAGAGCGAGACCCCGTCGTCGAAGCGCTGGTCGGTCGGCAGGTCCGCCGCGTCCCCGTAGGGACACCAGAGACCCGAGTCGAGGCCAGTCGCCAGCGGGCTCCGGTGAACGACCCTCCCGGGACCTTTCGGGCGAGCGACGAGGCCAGCCTCGTCGAGATGCAGGACGCGCTCGTCCACGCCTGCTGCCGGCCACGACGCCTCGGCCACCCAGCGGCCCGGACGCTCTTCGTAGTGAAGCCTGGGCGGAACCGAGTCCTGCATCCAGACCCGGAGCTGCGGCTCGTCCATCACCCCCGTCTCCCGCCCCTTCAGCCAGTGGTCCCACCAGCGCAGGCACTCTTGAAGGAACCCGATCGACGGCCCCGGGAATGCGTCGTGCGGCCAGCCGTGGGCCCACGGGCCGATCAGGCCCTTCCGCGGGCAGCCGAGACCCTCGAGGAGCCGGAACACCGCGTTCGAGTAGCCGTCCGCCCAGCCGCCGATCGCGTAGACGGCGCAGTCGATCGCCGCGTAGTCCTCGCAGACCGAGCCGTGCTTCCAGTACGCGTCGCGCCGCTGATGCTCGATCCAGGCCTCGACGTACGGCGGTGTCCGCTCGAGTCGATCGAGCCAGCGCTCGCGCCACTCGTCGCCGGTCACGGCAGGGTCGGGCGGGACCGCGTTCCACACGAGCATCTGCGTCGCCCACGGCAGCATGTCGATCGCGAGCACGCAGCCGCCCATGTAGTGGACGTCGTCGGCATAGCGATCGTCGGTCGAGCACACGGTGATCACCGCCTTCAGCGCAGGCGGACGGCGTGCCGCGACCTGGAGGCCGTTGAACCCGCCCCAGGAGATCCCGATCATCCCCACCGCCCCGGTGCACCAGGGCTGGCCAGCAAGCCAGGCGATCACCTCGAGCGCATCGTCCTGCTCGAGCTGCAGGTACTCGTCCTCCAGGACTCCCTCCGACTCGCCGGTTCCCCGGATGTCGACCCGGACGACCGCGTACCCGTGCGCCGCGACGTAGGGATGCATGAGGGCGTCGCGCTGCCACGTCCAGTCGTTCTTCCGGTACGGGATGTACTCGAGGATCGCGGGAACGGGGTGGTCCTCCGCGTCTACGGGCAGCCAGACCCGCGCCGCAAGCCGGCAGCCGTCGGCGAGCGGAATCCACACGTTCGGAATCTCTCGGACGGCCCGCGGGTACTCGGTCCGCACGCGCACAGGGCAGACGATAATCCGGGAGATGGAAGCGACGCGCTTCAGGCGGCCTCCTCCCGCCGGGGGCTCAGACACGCGGGCAAACTCGACCGCCTCGCGGGCGTCGTAGTCGGTGACATGGACAAGTGCGACTTGCGCGAGCAGCGGCCGGAGTGGCCGCGGACGAAATCGATCGAGGACGTGCTCGAGGAGAAGCTCGGGCCGCTCGGGATCCCGGTGCTCTACGGGTTGCCGCTCGGCCATGCGAAGCACCTCGCAGCGCTGCCGCTCGGCGTCACGGCCACGCTCCACGCCGACGCCAGGACGCTCACGATCGACGAGCCGGCGCTTCGCGCGTCATACTCCTGACCCTTCGGTCAGGACCGCGGGGGAACCGAAAGGAGAGGGCATGAGGACTCGGGTGCTTCTCGTCGCAGCATTGGCGGCGATCCTGGCTGCGCTTGCCGCCGGCTGCGGTGGCGGCAGCTCGAGCTCGGACGAGAGCGCGCCGCCGAGCGAGACGGCGAACGGAGAGACGGGGGCGGCAGGCGGCGAGACGCAGGCGGCGGACGCGGAGGCCGGTGGCGAGGTCGAGGAGGGCGGGATCCTCCGGATCGGGACCCTCAACAACATCGACACCCTCAACCCGTTCAACGCCTACAGCGCGCAGTCGTACGTGGCGTTCCTCATGGTCTACCCCGTCCTCGTGCAGTACAAGGAGGACCAGACGCTCGAAGGGGACTGGGCGACGGACTGGGAGTCGTCCGAGGACGGGAAGGTCTGGACGTTCACGGTCACGCCCGGCGAGTGGTCCGACGGCCAGCCGCTCACCGCCGAGGACGCCGCCTGGACCTGCAACACGATCCTCAAGTACGCGGACGGCCCGACCTCCTTCCTCGCACCGTTCCTCGAGCACGCGAGCGAGTGCACCGCACCCGCTCCGGACACGCTCGTGATCACCTACGGCCAGGCAGCCGCGAACGTGCTCCCGCAGCTGCAGCAGTTCTTCATCCTGCCGAAGCACGTCTGGGAGCAGCACGTGGGCAACGACGGCAAGGATCTCAAGACCTACGCCCCGGCCTCGGAGCTCCCGCTCGTCGCCGCAGGACCGTTCACCATCACGAAGTTCGAGAAGAAGGGTGTGACGATCTACGAGAAGAACCCGAGCTACTACGGCGCCGACCCGCCACACGTCGACGCAGTCGGGCTCCAGTACTTCACGAACGCCGATGCGATGATCGAGGCGTTCAAAGCAGGGGACCTCGATCAGATCGAGGACGTCCCCGCCGCTGCGTTCACGGCCCTGGAAGGGGTCGAGGGTGTGGTCACGAGCGCGGTTCCGGGCGCCGAGAACACGAACTTCATCTTCAACTCGAACCCGAAGAAGCCGAAGAACACCGAGCTGCTCGACCCGAAGGTGCGCGAGGCGTTCGAGTACGCGATCAACCGCGACGAGATCGTCGAGGTCGCGTTCGGCGGCTACGCGACTCCGACCGCGGCCCTGATCGCACCCGACGCGGGCATCTGGATGAACTCGGAGCTCGTGCCGCTCCCGTTCGACATCGCGAAGGCGAACGAGATCCTCGACGCCGCCGGCTACGCCCGCGGATCCGACGGGATCCGGGTCGACCAGGACGGCGAGAAGATGGAGTACGAGGTGATCACGCCGACGGACGTCAACTACAACATCAACCGCTCGTTCGAGATCGTCCAGGCCGGGCTCGACCAGGCGGGGATCAAGCTGACCCAGAAGGCACTCGACGGCACGACCGCCTTCGAGGAGATCGGCGCGCCCGACTGGGAGTACCTCGATTTCGACCTCGCGATGTGGGACTGGATCGGCTACTGGGATCCGCAGTTCATGCTCTCGGTCGTCACCTGCGACCAGTACGGCGGCTGGAGCGACACCGGCTACTGCAACCCGGACTACGACGCGATGTACGCCGAGCAGGGAGTCACGCTCGATCCCGAGGCACGCAAGGAGATCGTCTGGGAGATGCAGCAGATCCTCTACGACGACCGGCCCTACATCCAGATCGTCAACATGGAGGTCCTGGGCGCCTGGACCGAGAACTGGGCCGGCTTCCAGCCGACGCTGGGCGGCTACTCGAAGAAGCCGTGGACGCAGCCGCATCAGGTCGGGTGACCGAGGCCGGACACTTCCATCGCTAGACACCGGGATTCGACGTGAGGGGCGCGGACTACATCCTCAAGCGGGCGGGGTACGCGCTCCTCACGGTCCTCCTGGCGATCACCCTCAACTTCATCCTCTTCCGCGCTGCGCCCGGGGACGCGGCGGACGCGCTCGGACGCTGCCGTAACTGCACCGCGGACTTCAAGGAGACGCTTCGTGCCGAGCTCGGCCTCGACAAGTCGAAGCTCGAGCAGTACGGGCTCTACCTCAAGGATCTGGCCCAGGGCGACCTCGGCCAGTCGTTCGTGTCCCAGCAACCAGTCTGGAGCGAGCTGAAAGGACCGCTCCTGAACACGCTCCCGATGATCGCGCTCGGGACGATCTTCTCCATCGTCTTCGGGGTGCTCGTCGGCGTGATCACCGCCTGGCGGCGGGGAACGTTCGCGGACTGGGGCGGGCTCAGCGCGGGGCTCGTCCTCTACTCGCTCCCGACGCAGTGGCTCGGCCTGATGCTGATCATCGCCTTCGCGGGCGTCCTGCCCGTGGCGGGCATCTCCGACCCGTTCCTCGAGTTCAGCGACCCGAGCTGGTGGACGGTCTTCGTCGACCGCCTCAAGCACATGATCCTTCCGGCGATGACGCTCGGCCTCGTGCTCTTCGGAGAGTACGCCCTGATCACCCGCTCGGCGATCCTCGAGACGCTCGGCGAGGACTACGTGCTGACGGGACGCGCCAAGGGCCTCTCGAACTGGCAGATCGTCAGGCGCCACGCGTTTCGCAACGCCATGCTGCCGACCGTGACGCTGATCGCCCTCTCGCTCGGATACCTCGTCGGCGGCGCGATCCTCGTGGAAGCGGTCTTCTCGTACCCGGGCATCGGCCTCGCGACGTACGACGCCGTGTTCGCGAAGGACTACCCGGTGCTGCAGGCGTCGTTTCTGATCCTCACCCTCTCGGTGATCTTCGCCAACTTCATCGCCGACATCCTCTACTTCAAGCTCGACCCGAGGATCTCCGCATGAGCATCGTTCCCGAGGCCGAGCCGCTCGCCGACGCGATCGCCGATCCGGTCACCAAGCAGGGCCGTGGTTGGGTGCGCTTCCTCAAGCGGCCGAGCGCGATCTTCGGAGTGTCCGTGATCCTCTTCTTCGTCGCGGTCGCGATCCTCGCGCCGTGGATCGCGCCCTACGGCAAGAACGAGAAGGTCGGCCCCCCGTTCGAGCCGCCGTCCTGGGCGCATCCCCTCGGGCTCGACGGAGGAGGCGTCGACATGCTCACGCTGATGATGTACGGGGCCCAGGTCTCGCTGATCGTCGGCTTCGCGGCGGCGGCGGTGGCGATGATCCTCGGCGGCACGGTCGGGCTCACGGCCGGCTACTACGGGGGAAAGACGGACACCGTCCTCGCCCGCATCACCGACTACTTCCTCGTCATTCCGGACATCCCGCTGATCATCGTCGCGGCCGCGATCTGGGGTCGGAGCCTCACGAACGTGATCGTCATCATCGGTCTCATCTACTGGACGACCACCGCGAGGCTCGTCCGCGTCACAGGTGCTGTCGCTTCGTGAGCGCGGCTACGTCAAGCGCGCGAAGTCGATCGGCGCCGGCGACGTTCGGATCATCCGGCGCCATGTCCTGCCGCAGGTGGCCCCGCTGCTCGTGGCCACCACCGTCCTGACGGTCGCGATCGCGATCTTCGCCGAGACCGCGATCGCCTTCCTCGGGCTCGGCGACCCGAGCCTCGTCTCGTGGGGCAAGCTGATCGAGAACGCGTTCCAGGACGGTGCGATCACGCAGCGAGCCTGGTGGGCGATCGCGCCCCCCGGCGTCGCGGTCGCGCTGGTGATTCTCGCGTGCACGATGATCGGGCGGGCGCTGGAAGACCAGCTCAATCCACGCCTGCGCGTCGGTCACCTGGCCGTCCGGCGCTTCCGCCTCCGCGAGGTGCCCGGGGAAGAGCACGCGTGACACCGCTGCTCGCGATCGAGGATCTCCACGTGTGGTTCGACCTCGAGGGAGGCGCAGAGCTGCACCCCGTTCAGGGAGTCGGCTTCACGCTCGACCCCGGCGACCGCTTCGGCCTCGTGGGCGAGTCCGGCTGCGGCAAGACGACGGCGATCCTCGCGATCATGGGCCTGCTTCCGTCGTCGGCGAGCGTCGCCGGCCGCGTCTTCCTCGACGGGGACGACATCCTCGCGGGCGGCGAGGAGACGGTGAGCCCGCATCGCTGGTGCGACATCGCGATGGTCTTCCAGGGGGCGATGAACGCCTTCAACCCCGTCAAGCGGATCGGCGACCAACTCGTCGAGCCGATGGAGCTGCACGGGATCGCCGAGGGGAGGGAGGCGCGGGCACGCGCAGGCGAGCTGCTCGAGCGGGTCGGCATCGCCGCCACCCGCGCGGATCGGTACCCGCACGAGTTCTCGGGCGGCATGCGCCAGCGGGCCGCGATCGCCATGGCGCTCGCCTGCCAGCCGAAGGTGCTGCTCGCCGACGAGCCGACGACGGCGCTCGACGTGATGGTGCAGGCCCAGATCCTCGAGCTGCTGATCGCGCTGTCGATCGACCTCGGGCTGGCGCTGGTGCTCGTGACCCACGACCTCCCCGTCGTCGCCCAGACCTGTCAGCGATCGGCAGTCATGTACGCCGGGCGCATCGTCGAGGAAGGCCCTGTCGACGCGCTGTACCACGACCCGCGCCACCCGTACACGCGCCGGCTCTTCTCGGCGACGCCCGACCTGTCAGGGGAGAGCCGGGTCACGTCGATCGCGGGCACCCCGCCACGCCTCGATCGCGAGCTCACGGGCTGTCCGTTCTCACCGCGGTGCGACCGCACCTTCGAGCCCTGCACGACCGTCGAGCCCGAGCTCGTCTCTGTCGGCTCCATGCACCGAGCCGCCTGCCACCTGAACGACGCTGCGCGGAGCGAGCCGCAGGCCCCGCCTCGCCAGGGAGAGCCGGGGGCTCCGGTCGCTTGACCGCCGACGGCCCGCTGCTGCTCGAGGTCGAGGGCCTCGTGACACGGTTCCCGGTTCCCCGCGGCATCGTCGGAACGCTTGCGCGGCGCCCCGAGCAGGTCGTGCACGCGGTCGAGGGGGTTTCGCTCACGCTGCACGAGGGCGAGATGCTCGCGCTTGGTGGGCGAGTCGGGATGCGGGAAGACCACGACCGCGCACAGCTTGCTGCGCCTCGTCGAGCCGACCGCCGGGACGATCCGCTTCAGGGGCGACGACATCACCCACCTACCCGACAAGGCGCTGCGCTTGCTCCGCCGCCGGATGCAGCTGATCTACCAGGATCCCTACGAGTCCCTCGATCCGCGGTTTCGCGTCCGGCAGACGATCGAGGAGCCGCTGCTCGTCCACGGCCAGGGCGGATCCGCGACGGAGCGCTCGGCGAAGATCGCCGCGGCGCTCACCCGCGCCGGCCTCTCGCCTCCGGAGCTGTACACGGAACGGTTCCCGCACGAGCTGTCGGGCGGCCAGCGCCAGCGGGTCGCCATCGCTGCGAGCCTCGTGCTCGAGCCGGACCTCCTCGTCGCCGACGAGCCGGTCTCGATGCTCGACGTCTCGGTACGAGCGGGGATCCTGACCTTGCTGGACGAGCTTCGCAAGAGCGGTCTCGGCATCCTGATGATCACCCACGACCTCTCCACGGCTGCGCATTTCGCGGATCGGATCGCCGTCATGTACCTCGGGCGCATCGTCGAGGAGGGGCCAGCCCAGGAGGTCGTGCGAAACCCGGCGCACCCCTACACGCAGGCACTCATCTCGGTCGTTCCGAAGCCAGATCCACGCGAGCACACGAGACCGCAGATCCTCGTCGGCGAGACGCCGAATCCGGTCTCGGTCCCGAGCGGGTGCCGCTTCCACCCGCGCTGCCCGTCGGTGTTCGAGCGTTGCCCGAACGACGACCCGGTCGAGCTCCTGCCCGCCGGCGCCGACGGCCACCGGGCGGCCTGCTGGCTGGTCGCGAGCTCCTAGAGAAACGTCGAGGGGCCGGTCGCCCGGCCCCTCGAAGTCGTGCCTTCTGCGGGAGAAGGGCTTCCTAGAAGTCGCCCATCCCGCCGCCGGGCATGCCGCCGCCCATCGGCGCCTTGTCCCTCTCCGGCGCCTCGGCGACGATCGCCTCGGTGGTGATGATGTTCTTCGCGATCGACGCGGCGTTCTGCAGCGCCGAGCGGGTGACCATGGTCGGATCGATGATCCCGGCCTTGACGAGGTCGATGTACTCGCCGGTGTCGACGTTCAGACCCTCGCCCTTCTTGTTGTTGCGGATCTTGTCGACGACGACCGATCCCTCGAGCCCTGCGTTCTGCGCGAGCTGGCGGATCGGCTCCTCGAGCGAGCGCACGATGATCCTCGCGCCCGTTCGCTCGTCACCCTCGAGATCTTCGAGCTTGATCGCGGAAGCCGCGTTCAGCAGCGCGACGCCGCCACCCGGGACGATGCCCTCCTCGAGGGCCGCCCGGGTTGCCTGCAGCGCGTCCTCGACGCGGTGCTTCTTCTCCTTCATCTCGGTCTCGGTGGCGGCGCCGACCTTGACGACCGCGACGCCCCCGGCGAGCTTGGCGAGCCGCTCCTGGAGCTTCTCGCGATCGAAGTCGGAGTCGGTGTTCTCGACCTCCGCCTTCAGCTGCTTGATGCGGGCCTTGATCTGCTCGCTGTCGCCGGCACCGTCGATGATCGTCGTCGCGTCCTTCGTGATGACGACGCGGCGGGCCCGGCCGAGCTGCGAGAGCTTCGTGTTCTCGAGCTTGAGGCCCATCTCCTCGGTGATGACCTCGCCGCCGCTGAGGATGGCGATGTCCTCGAGCATCCGCTTGCGGCGATCGCCGAAGCCGGGTGCCTTGACCGCGACGGCGGTGAACGTGCCGCGCAGCTTGTTGACGACGATCGTCGCGAGCGACTCGCCCTCGACGTCCTCTGCGACCAGCAGCAGCGGGCGGCCGGCCTGGATGACCTGCTCGAGCACCGGGAGGATGTCCTTCACGGCGCCGATCTTCTGGTTCGCGATCAGGATGTACGGGTCTTCGAGAACCGCCTCCATCCGCTCCGCGTCCGTGATCATGTACGGCGAGAGGTAGCCCTTGTCGAACTGCATGCCCTCGGTGAACTCGAGCTCGAGGCCGAAAGTCTGGCCCTCCTCGACGTTCACCACGCCGTCCTTGCCGACCTTCTCGATCGCGTCGGCGATAACGTCACCGATCTCGCGCTCGCGCGCGGAGATGGTGGCGACCCGGGCGATGTCCTCCTTGCCCGAGACCTCCTTGGACTGACTCTTGAGGTCCTCCACGACCGAGCCGACGGCGCGCTCGATGCCGCGCTTCAGCGCCATCGGGTTGGCGCCGGCGGCGACGTTCTTCAGGCCCTCGCGGGTAATCGCCTGCGCGAGCAGCGTTGCGGTGGTGGTGCCGTCGCCTGCGACGTCGTTCGTCGCCGTGGCGACCTCGCGCACGAGCTGGGCGCCCTGATTCTCGAAGACGTCCTCGACCTCGATCTCGCGGGCGATGGTGACGCCGTCGTTCGTGATCGTCGGGGCGCCGAACTTCTTGTCGAGCACGACGTAGCGGCCCTTCGGGCCGAGCGTCACCTTGACGGCGTTCGCGACGATGTTGACGCCACGCTCGAGTGCGCGCCGTGCATCCTCGTCGAACTTGAGCTCCTTGTGTGCCATTCGCGTTCCTCCGTGACTCCTTCGGGGCCTACGCGGCCTTCTTGGTCTTCTTCGACTCGCTCTTCACGACTTTCGCGAGGACGTCTGACTCGCGGAGGATCAGGTACTCCGAGCCGGCGAGCTTGATCTCGGTGCCGCCGTACTTGGAGAAGATGATCTCGTCACCCTCCTCGACATCCATCTCGACGTGCTTGCCGTCCTCGTCCCGGGGGCCGGGACCGGCGGCGAGCACCCGTCCTCGCTGCGGCTTCTCCTTCGCCGTGTCCGGCAGGACGATGCCGCTCGCGAGAACCTCCTCCTCATCGAGCACCTCGACGATGAGGCGGTCGCCCAGAGGCTGCAAATCCATGAAGCGATCCCTCCTTCTCTCCTAGCTGTGCGGACTGACTGCCCCTGGCACTCCTGGTGTTGGAGTGCCAAATCGCTGCCTGGCCGCAACTGTAGCCAACCGGGCCACGCTTCGCAAGGAGGTACTGGCACTCTTCACCAGCGAGTGCCAGGATGGTGGGCGTGCGGCGAGAGTTCTCCGCTGGCGGGGTGGTGGTGAGGCGCCTGGGCGGCACCTGGCGCATGGCCGCGATCCGGCCCGCCGGCAAGCGCGGCGTCTGGGCGCTGCCGAAGGGTAACGTCGACCCCTCCGAGCGCCCCGAGGACGCAGCCGCACGAGAGATCCGCGAGGAGACCGGCGTCGAGGCGACGCTCGTCGCGAAGCTCGGCGACACGCGCTACGTCTACACGTGGGAGGGCGAGCGTATCTTCAAGGTCGTGAGCTTCTTCCTCTTTCGCTATCGCGGTGGCCGGCTCGGCCGGATCCCGCCGGAGCACGCGCACGAGGTCGCCGAGGTTGCCTGGCTCCCTCTGGTGGACGCGCCGGTTCTCCTGAGCTACGGCGGCGAGCGGCAGATGGCCGGCCGCGCGATCGAGCGGTTGGGCCAGGACGGCGAGCCTCTATGATTCGGCGGCCGGATGCCGTCCTACGCGCTCAACTTCTACTCGCCCGTGGTCGCCGATCAGCTGCGCAGCCGGCGCAAGACGGCGACCATCCGGCTGGGTGACAAGTCCGGGAAGTACAAGAAGGGCATGATCGTCCGGGTCCTGGCCGGAACGCGATTCGGCCCGCGCGAGCTGATCTTCGACGCGGTGATCGACAAGATCGAGGTCAAGCGCCTCAGCGACCTGTCACCGCGCGAGATCACCCACGACAACCCCGAGCTCCGCCGGACGGAGGAGATGGTCCAGTTCCTCGGGCAGATCTACAACCGGCCGGTGACCGGCGAGGACACCGTGACCGTGATCCACTTCTCCGAGATCCTCGACCGGCAAGGCGCGTAGCGCCGCGCAGCGGGCGGCGAAGCCGGCCGCGAAGGCTCGCGGGCCGAAGGCCCGCACAAGGCGCGTAGCGCCGCGCGGGCACGCAACGCGACCGCGGAGCGGGCGCAGCCGTGCCAGGTAAGGGCGGCGGAGCCGCCCGGTCACTGCGCGAAGCCGGCCGCGAGAACGAGCGTCAGCTAACAGACTTCGAAGAACGGCTCCCCGAGCACGTCGAGCCGGGGCTCGACGCCGAGGCCCGCGCCGGTCGGACACGCAAGACGGCCGTTCTCGGCCCGCGGCATCCCGTCGGCGTTCGACACGCTGCCGAGCTCGTGGAACGGGTAGGAATGCACGCGGAAGCGCTCCGGGGTCGAGAGCGCGAGGTGGACGATCGCCGCGGTATCGATCTCGGCTCCGCCCGTGTCCTCGACGGTCACGTGAACGCGGAGCGCGACTGCCGCGTCGCGAACGAGGCGTGCCGGCGTGATGCCGCCCACGCGGGCGATCTTGATCGTGACGCCGTCGGCAACCCCGAGCTGTCTCGCGCGGATGAGCGCCTCGAGCGAGTCGATCGACTCATCGAGGACGAGCGGCCAGGGACACGAGGGCCGCAGGGAAGCACACTCCTCGATCGACGCGCAAGGCTGCTCGATCACGAGCGCGTCGTCGTCTAGCCGATGCAAGAACCGCCGGGCGTCCCTCACGGTCCAGCCGCCGTTCGCGTCCGCGTAGAGCGCGACGCCGCCGCCGATCGCCGCGCGAACCGCAGACACGCGATCGGCATCGGCATCCGGGTCGTCTCCGACCTTGACCTGAAGCCGTCGGTACCCCTCGGCCACGTAGGCGCGAGCGAGTTCCGCGGTGGGCGCAGACTCCCCGATCGGAAGCGCTCGGTACAGCTCGACCGTCGAGCCGAAGCGGCCGCCGAGCAGGTCGACGAGCGGAAGCGAGAGGAACCTCGCGGCGAGATCCCACACGGCCATGTCCACGGGTGATTTCGCGTACGGGTGGCCACGAAGCGCGGCGTCGAGTGCGGCTGCGGCCACCTGCGGCTCGTGCGCGCGAAGGCCGATCAATGCCGGCCCGAGCTCGGCGAGGGCTGCCCGTGCGCCGCCGGCGAAGGACGGTGCGTAGGTCGTTCCGAGCGGGGCCATCTCACCCCAGCCGACCGTGCCGTCGTCGGCGTGTACGGCGACGACGGTCGAGTCGAGGCCGCGCTCGACCCGTCCCCCCGAGATCGTGTAGTCACCCTCGAGGAACGGCAGCTCGACGCGGTACGCGAGAACCCGCTCGATCCGGGCGGTCACGTCGAACGCGGCGGCCTGCGGATCGGGACGCCGAAGCCGATCGGCTCGCGCAGCGCGGCGCCACACTCCTCGCACTGGACCGCGAAGACCGACGCGATCCGAGCACGGCACGACGGGCACCGTGAGACCATCGCCTCGCCGCAGGTCGGACACGAGACGGCCAACCCGGCCTCGTCTCCCTCGAAGTAGCGCTGCGCGTGTCCGCAGCCGGGGCAGAGGGCGACCCAGTCCCCGAGTGTCCTGCGCCGCTCCTCCTTGAGCCAGTTCGACGGGCTGCCCACGGAATGACTCTAGCCCGCCCGTGCGAGGCGGGCACCGCCGGGTAGCCTTAAGGTCAAGCCGCCGATCTCGAGGGAGGACGTCCCACATGGCTACAGGAACCGCCGTCGACGTCGTGATGCCCCAGATGGGCGTCTCGGTCTCCGAGGGCACGATCACGAAGTGGCTGAAGTCGGAGGGCGAGTCGATCGAGGCCGACGAGGCGCTGCTCGAGATCTCGACCGACAAGGTCGACACGGAGGTGCCCAGCCCGGCTTCCGGCGTTCTCGGCGCGATCCTCGTACAGGAGGGCGAGACGGTCGACGTCGGGACGACGATCGCCACGATCCTCCCGGAGGGCGCGGGCGCGCGAGCGCCCGCGACGCAGGAGGCGGCCGTCGAGGCAACCGCAGCTTCGAGTGCCGAGGGAGGCCCGCCCCCCCTCCTGACCGAGACGATCGAGGAGCAGCCTGCGCCGCCTGAGCCGTCCGAGGGCTCGGATACGGCTGACGGCGAGGGGCGCCTCTTCGTCTCGCCCGTCGTCGCGCGCATCGCCGCGGAGCACGGCGTCGACGTCTCGACGATCGCCGGCACCGGTCGCGGGGGTCGCGTCACGAAGACCGACATCCTCGCTTTCATCGACGGGCGGGGCGAGACGGCGCCGGTTGCGCCACCCGCACCTGGAGAGCCAGCGAAGCCTGCTGTCACGCCGCCAATGCCTCCCCCGCGGGCCACGCCCCCACCGCCAGCGCCACCGCCGCCTCCTCCTCCCGCCTCGCCGACGATGACTTCGGAGCCCGCTGGCGGCGAGCGGTTCGAGCCGATGAGCGTCATGCGCCGGGCGATCGCCGAGCACATGATCCGCTCCGTTCAGACCTCGGCTCACGTGACGACGATCTTCGAGATCGACATGTCGCGCGTGGTTGCGATCCGCAGCCGCCTGAAGCGGGACTACGACGAGAAGCACGGCGCCCGGCTCACGTTCCTTCCCTTCATCTGCCGAGCCGTCGTCGAGGCGCTCGGGACGTGGCCGCGGATGAACGCCGAGATCCGAGACGATCAGATCGTCCTCAAGGACTACGTCAACCTGGGGATCGCGGTCGCTCTCGACGACGGAAAGGGCCTCATCGTCCCCGTCATCCGAAGCGCCGACGAGAAGAACCTCCTCGGAATCACGCGCGCGATCGCCGACCTCGCCGAGCGCGCTCGCACCAAGAAGCTCCTTCCGGACGACGTGCAGGGAGGGACGTTCACCATCACCAATCCTGGCGGCTTCGGTGCGATCGGCGGCACTCCGATCATCAACCAGCCCCAGGTCGGCGTCCTCGACGTCGAGGCTATCGTCAAACGCCCGGTGGTCGTCACCGACGAACAGGGGAACGACTCGATCGCGATCCGCCCGATGATGAATCTGTGCCTCTCGTACGACCATCGGCTCGTCGACGGCGCCTATGCGGCTCCCTTCATGCGCGACGTGAAGGCCAACCTCGAGACCTGGGACGAGGACGCGTACTGAGATGCCCTACGGCGCCTACCTGCTGAACCTCGGCACGACCTCCTTCGGGGAGGCGTGGGACTTGCAGCGAGCGCTTGCCGGAGCGGTCTCGCAGGGTGCGGTGCCCGACACCATCGTCCTGCTCGAGCACCCGCCGACCGTGACGCTCGGACGGCGCACGGACGACGGCGAGCTCCATGTACCAGAGGGCGCCGAGGTCGAGGTCGTCGAGACGAATCGCGGGGGCCGGTCGACGTACCACGCTCCCGGCCAGCTCGTCTGCTACCCGATCCTCGATCTGAACCGGCACGGCCGGGACGTGAAGAAGTACTGCCGTGACCTCGAGGAGACGGTGATCAGGACGCTGGCCGGGCTCGGTCTGGCAGGGACGAGGATCGACGGGCTGACCGGCGTCTGGCTCGAGGATCCGCCGAGGAAGATCGCCTCGATCGGCGTCCACGTGTCCCGCTGGGTGACGACGCACGGATTCGCCCTCAATGTCGATCTCGATCCGGCCCCGTTCCGGGACTGGATCACGGCCTGCGGGCTCGAAGACGCCGAGTTCACGACCGTGAGCCGGGAGCTCGGTCGCCGCGTCTCCGTCGACGAGACGCGTGCGGTCGCCGCGACCGCGCTCGGCGACGTCTTCGATCTCGTCGTCGACGAGCTGCCGGGGGCCGACGGCATCGACCTCTGGCCGCAGCCGATCCACGAGAAGGTGGCGGGGTGAAGTCCCTCCCCGTGGCCGAGCGCGCACGCCGGCCAGAATGGATGAAGGTCAGGGCCCCGAGTCGCGACACCCGGTTCTTCGAGGTCAAGGAGCTGATCCAGGGCGAGGGCCTGCACACGATCTGCGAGGAGGCTCGCTGTCCCAAC
Source organism: uncultured Thermoleophilia bacterium (assembly GCA_963705605.1). Classification (GTDB taxonomy): domain Bacteria; phylum Actinomycetota; class Thermoleophilia; order Gaiellales; family Gaiellaceae; genus CAVPKC01. The sequence goes on along the minus strand of CAVPKC010000003.1, from coordinate 1,927,320 downwards.
ATCTCGGAGTGCTGGGGCCGCGGCACCGCGACCTTCCAGATCCTCGGCGATACCTGTACCCGCGCCTGCCGGTACTGCTTCGTGCATTCGGGCAGGCCCGAGCACCCACCGGACCCGCTCGAGCCACTCCGTCTGGCCCAGACGGCGAAGCGCATGGGGCTCTCGCACGTCGTCGTGACCTCCGTCGACCGGGACGACCTTCCCGACCGAGGCGCCGCCCACTACGCGGCCACCATCCGCGCGGTCAAGCGGACGATCCCAGGAGCGTCGATCGAGGTCCTGACCCCGGACTTCCTCGGCGTCGAGGAAGAGGCCCTGAGGATCGTCCTCGCCGAGCGACCCGAGGTCTTCAACCACAACATCGAGACGGTCCGCCGGCTGCACCCACGCATGCGCGGCGCGAAGGCTTCGTTCGACTGCGCGCTCCGGCTGCTCGCGCGCGCGAGAGAGATCGCCGACTATCCGATCCTGACGAAGTCCGGGATCATCGTCGGGCTCGGCGAGACCAACGACGAGGTGCTCGAGACGATGCGCGAGCTGCGGGCGAACGCCGTCGACGTCGTCACGATCGGCCAGTACCTGCAGCCGTCCGCGAAGCACGCGGCGATCGACCGCTGGGTGCACCCGGACGAGTTCCGGAGGTTCCGGGAGGAAGGCGAGGCGATGGGCTTCGGCTCCGTCTTCTCGGGGCCGCTCGTCCGCTCGTCCTACCGGGCAGACGAGCAGCGGCAAGCCGCGCGGTAGCGCGGCGCGCAGCGGACGGCGAAGCCGGACGCGAAGGCTCGCGGGCCGAAGGCCCGCACAAGCCGCGCGGTAGCGCGGCGCGCAGCGGACGGCGAAGCCGGACGCGAAGGCTCGCGGGCCGAAGGCCCGCACAAGCCGCGCGGTAGCGCGGCGCGCAGCGCGGCAGCCGCGCGAAGCGGTCGTAGCCGTGCCAGGAGGGCGGCAGAGCCGCCCGGTCACAAGCCGGACGCGAAGGCTCGCGGGCCGAAGGCCCGCACAAGCCGCGCGGTAGCGCGGCGCGCAGCGCGGCACGCAACGCGACCGCGAAGCGGTCGTGGCCGTGCCAGAAGGGCGGCAGAGCCGCCCGGTCACAAGCCGGACGCGAAGGCTCGCGGGCCGAAGGCCCAGGGGAGCGGGAGGGAGAGCCTCTAGATCAGGCCACCGCGCGTCATCGCGCGGTAGTCCAGCGCCTTGTCGAGGATGTCCTCGGCGACGCCCTTGGCGCGGGCGACCTCGCGCAGGGAGCGACCCGACGACGACGCTTCTTTGACGATCTCGGTCGCGAGGTCGTAGCCGATGTACGGATTGAGCGCGGTCGCAGCCGAGAGCGTCAGTTCCGCATACTGGCGGCAACGCTCGCGATTCGCCTCGATCCCGTCGACGCACTTCTCCGCGAATACCCTGGCGGCGGCGGCGAGGAGGTTGATCGAGTCGAGCACGTTTCGGCCCATCAAGGGGACGAACACGTTCAGCTCGAAGTGGCCCTGCATGGCGCCGGCGGTAATCGCGGCGTCGTTCCCGATGACCTGGGCGGCGACCTGCGTGACGACCTCGGGGATCACCGGATTGACCTTGCCCGGCATGATCGAGCTCCCTTTCTGGAGCTCCGGCAAGAAGAGCTCGGAGAGCCCGGCGCGCGGTCCCGATCCCATCAGGCGGATGTCGTTCGCGATCTTCGTCAGCGAGACGGCGACCGTCTTGAGCGCGCCCGAGGCCTCGACGAGGCCGTCTCGGGCAGCGGTCGCCTCGAACGGATCCGCCGGAGGGTTGATCCCGAGTCCCGACTCTGCCCCGAGCCGTTCCCGCACCCGGGCCGCAAACTCCGGGTGGGTGTTCAACCCGGTTCCGACCGCCGTCCCGCCAAGCGGGATCTGACCGACTCGTCCGAGGGTCGACTCGACGCGTGCGACCCCCTGCCGCACCTGCGCCTCGTAGCCCCGGAACTCCTGGCCGAGCGTGACGGGGACGGCGTCCATGAGGTGTGTCCGACCCGACTTCACGACGTCGTCGAACTCGGCCGCCTTCGCGGCGAGCGCGTCCGCAAGTCGGCGCAGCGCGGGCAGCAGGTCGTTCACGAGCTCGTCGAGTGCTGCGAGATGGACGGCGGAGGGGAAGACGTCGTTCGACGACTGCCCCATGTTGACGTGGTCGTTCGGGTGGATGCCCTCGCCGGCGAGAGCCGCGATCACCTCGTTCGCGTTCATGTTGGACGACGTGCCGGAGCCTGTCTGGAAGACGTCCAGCGGGAACTGGTCGTCGAACTCGCCGGACGCCACGAGATCGGCGGCGCCGGCGATGCGCTCGGCGATCGCGGGATCGAGAAGCCCGAGCTCGGCGTTCACCCGCGCCGCCGCACCCTTGATGCGGCCGAGCCAGCGGGCGACCTCTACCGGGATCGGCTCTCCCGAGATCGGGAAGTTCTCGATGGCCTTGCGAGTCTCCGAGCCCCAGAGCTCGCGAGGTGTCGCCGTGTCCGTCACGCCTCGAGTGTATCCACCGGCGGAAGTTGCACGGTGCCCGGAATGTGAGACCATTGGCGGCTTCCGGCGATGCTTGAAGATCTCGAGACCGCCAGCACCGGCCTCGCCGAGCTCGATCTCGCGCTCGGCGGCCTCTACTGGGGCGACAACGTCGTCTGGGAGATCGAGGAGGGCGGCTCGGCCGATCCGTTCTTCCGCTCGATTGCCTCACGCGCGGCCGAGGACTACAAGTACGCAGCGTACGTGACCCTGACCCGCGAGCCGGATGCGCTGCGCGGCGTCTTCCCCTCGCTGGACGTCCTCGACGCGCGGCCCGGCTCGACCTTCGCGCAGCCCGGCCCCCTCCTCGGCGAGATCCGTCGCCTCTGCACGAGCGTCGAGCGCGACCTGCTGCTGTTCGATCCGCTCGAGGCGATGGGCGCCGAGTGGGGAACCGAGACGGCGCTGCGATTCTTCACGCGTTGCTGCCCGATGCTCCTCGAGCTCGGAGCGATCGCCTACTGGTCGCTCTCGCCCGGTGAGGTCGGGCAGAGCGTCCGCCGCGAGGTGAGCGAGGTGACGCAGTGCGTGATCGCGGTCAGCGACGGGAGGGTGCGCATCGCCAAGGCCGAGGGGCGGCCGTTCGGCGTGCAGGGCTCCGTGTTTCGCTACCGGCTCGAAGAGGGGCGGCCGGCCCTCGAGCCGGCGCCCGCCGCCGCCAGGCTCGGCTCCGCGCTGCGTGCCGTGCGCATGCAACGCCATCTCTCCCAGAGCGAGCTCGCCCGGCTGGCCGGGGTCTCGCCGAGCGCCGTCTCGCAGGCCGAACGGGGCCAGCGAGGCCTGTCGCTCGAGACGCTCCTCGACCTCACCGCACGCCTCGGGATCACGCTCGACGAGCTGCTGCGAGGGGAGGTCGCGCCCGGCTATCGCCTCGCCCGGCGCCACGATCCACGTCGCGCCGCGGACGGCCGCCCGCTCGCATTGCTCGACGATCCCGAGACCGGTCTCCGCTCCTACCTGCTCCGGCTGCCGCCGAAGGCGACCGCCGAGCTCGGGTTCGCACACAAGGGCGTCGAGATGATCACCGTCGGCTCAGGCCTCGTCCAGGTCGTCCTCGCCACCGGCCGGCCCGTGCTGCGCGGAGGCGAGGCGCTGCTCGCCGAGCGCAGCGGAATCTCGAGCTGTCGCAACATCGGCGACCGCGAAGCGACCGTCTTCTGGATCCTCCGCGACGGGTAGGCAAGGCGGGCGTCAGCCCGCCGCGCAGCGGACGGCGAAGCCGGACGCGAAGGCTCGCGGGCCGAAGGCCCGCACCACCAAGGCGGGCGTCAGCCCGCCGCGCAGCGCGGCACGCAACGCGACCGCGAAGCGGTCGCAGCCGTGCCCGGAGGGCGGCTGAGCCGCCCGGTCAGGAAGCCGGACGCGAAGGCTCGCGCGCAAGCCCGGCGCGATCAGCGTGAGTCGGCGTTCCCCACGCTCAGCAGCCCGTGCCAGTCCGCGATCTTGACCCGCGGACGGCCCTGCTCGTCACCGGCGGCCCGCTCGACCGCGTCGATCGCCTCCCATCCCTCGTAGGTGACGACGCCGACCCCGCGCCCGGCGAGAAGCGCCTCCAGGCGCCCGGCCTCCGCGGCGTCCTTTCGCTTCAGTGCACCCGAGCGGACGTCCTCGAGCAGACGCTCGACCGTGTCCGCGGCATCCTTCTTGTTCGTGCCGATGATGCCCGTCGGGCCGCGCTTGATCCAGCCCGCGCAGTACACGCCGGGCACGTGGTCGCCGTGCTCGTCGAGCACTCGGCCCGCGGCGTTGCGGATCGTCGCCCGCTCCTCGTCGAACGGGACGCCGGGGATCGGCACTCCCCGATAGCCGACGCTTCGAAACACGATCCCGCAGGGGATCACCTCGCGCTCCTCGGTCTGGAGCGCCCGCACCTGCCCGTGCTCGTCGGCGACGAGGACGTTGCGGGCCACCTCCACGCCCTCCACCTTCTCCTCACCGAGGATCGCGACCGGCGAGACCCGGAAGCGCAGGCGCAGGGCGCGGCGCTTCCCGGAGGGCACCCGCGCAGCGTAGTCACGCAGCACCGCCAGGTTCCTGGCGACTGCGGACGCCTCGAGGGCCGCCTTGCTCACGGAATCGATCTCGAGCTCCTCCGGATCGACGAGAACGTCGGCGGCTGCGAGCTCGCCGAGCTCGATCAGCTCAGGCGTCGTGAACGACGCTTCGGCCGGCCCCCGCCGGCCGAGCATCACGATCTCCTCGATCTCCGATGCGAGGATGGCCGCGATCGCCGGGTCGGTCGTGTCCGTCGGAGCGATCTCCTCCTCCGCGAGCGCGAGCATGCGTGCCACGTCGATCGCGACGTTCCCGTTCCCGATCACGACGGCGCGCTTGCAGGAGAGATCGAACTCGAGCTCCTGGAAGTCGGGATGGCCGTTGTACCAGGCGACGAACACCGTCGCGGGCCACGAGCCCGGGAGACCCTCCCCGGGGATCTCCATCCGGCGGTCTGTCTGGGCACCCACCGCGTAGACCACGGCATCGTAGAGCGCAGCGAGCTCTTCGTGATCGAGATCCCGCCCGATCTCGACGTTCCCGAGAAAGCGGAAGCCGGGCCGCTGCGCCGTCTTCTCGAACACGCGCGAGACGGCCTTGATGTTCGGGTGGTCGGGTGCGACGCCCAGCCGGACGAGGCCCCAGGGCGTCGGCAGCCGGTCGATCAGGTCGACCTCCACGGGAACGTCGGACGCCAGCAGCTGGGCAACGGCGTAGAAGCCAGCGGGGCCCGAGCCGACGACGGCGACGCGAAGCGGCCGATCGTCGCTCATGAGCGCGGTTCTGGTTCGGTCAGTGGCTGCAGCCGCTGCCGCAGCCGCCGCCACCGCTGGAGGCGTAGGCGGGGTCACCCTCGATCTCGTCCTTCGCCTGGAAGGACGAGCCGCAGCCGCAGGCTGCGACCACGTTGGGGTTGTTGATCGCGAACCCGGCCCCCTGGAGCGCGTCGACGAAGTCGACCTCGGCGCCCTGGAGGTACGGCGCGCTGAACGCATCGACCACAACGGTCACGCCGTGCATCTGGATCTCGTTGTCACCGTCCTGCGGCCCGCGGTCGAACCCGAGTGCGTACTGGAACCCGGAGCAGCCTCCGCCCTGGATCGCGATGCGAAGCACTTCCGCCTCGCCCGCTGGCTCTTGGGACGCGAGCTCCTTGACCTTGACTGCTGCGTTCTCCGTCAACGTGACCATGGGCCGATTATAGCCATCGCGTGGGTCGGGCCGAGAACGGGTCGCTACCTACCGCTTTGTAACACTCGTGGCAGTAGGAACTTCCCCGCTCAGAGGCCTGTTTCGGCAGGCCGTGGCGGCCGTGCTTGTAGCGCTAGGATGCCGGTGGTAGATTCGCCGCCTAGGCGCGACAGGGAGGAGCAGCGCCGCCAGTGCTCGACGACTACTTCCCACTGCTCATCTACGGGCTCTTCGCCGTCGCTATCCCGGTGACGATGGTGGTACTCTCCTACGTCTTCGGCGTCCGACCGAAGCGCCGAACGAAGGCCCGTGTCGTCCCGTTCGAGTCGGGTGTCTCGAAGGGGCCGCCTCCGCACCAGCGGTTCACGGTCAGCTTCTACCTCACGGCGATGCTCTTCATCGTCTTCGACATCGAGATCGTCTTTCTCTATCCGGTCGCCGTCGTCCTCGAGGAGGTCGGCTGGTTCGCGGTCGCGGAGTTCGGGTTCTTCATCGGGATCCTCGTGCTCGCGTACGTCTACATCTGGCGGAAGGGAGCCCTGGAGTGGCGCTGACGGACAAGCGCAGGCCGCGGCTCGCCGACTACGGCGTGTCGACCGAGCGCGTCCTCATGACCGACAAGGGGCCCGGCAAGTTCGAGCGAGAGCTCGGCGATCTCGAGAAACGCCTGATGCTGACGACCGTGGCCAAGGCCGTCGCCTGGGCGCACACCAAGTCGATGTGGCCGGACACGTTCGGGCTGGCGTGCTGCGCGATCGAGATGATGTCCATCGTCTCGGCGCGCTACGACCTCGCCCGATTCGGAATGGAGGCGTTTCGCGCCTCGCCTCGCCAGGCGGACCTCCTGATCGTCTCCGGCCGCGTCTCGCACAAGATGTCGGCGCCGCTCCGCCAGATCTACGACCAGATGCTCGAGCCGAAGTGGGTGATCGCGATGGGTGCGTGCGCGAGCTCGGGCGGCATGTTCAACAACTACGCCGTCCTCCAGGGAGTCGACCGGATCGTTCCCGTCGACGTCGACGTGCCAGGTTGCCCGCCGCGCCCGGAGGCGCTGATGGAAGGCATCGTCCGTCTCCACGAGAAGATCCAGGCCGGCGTGCCTCCGGCGTACGAGCTGAAGAAGGTCGCCACGTGAGCTTCGACGCCCTGCCCGGGCTCGTCGAGGAGAGGGATGAGCGAGGGGAAACGACCCTCGTCGTCGAGCGGGAGCGGCTCCGCGACGCGGCGCTGCAGCTGCGGGACAACGAGGGATTCAACTTCCTCGCGGACGTGGCCGCGACCGACTACCTGGGCTGGGGCGAGGTCGGGGTCGCGGGCTACTGGGGCACCACGGCCGGGCGCGACTCGAACTCGCCGGGATCCTGGGGGCTCGCCAAGCTGCCGGAGCCGAAGCAGTGCCGATTCTCCGTCTCGTATCACCTGCTCGCGATCCCCGAGGGAAAGCGTGTACGGCTGCAGGTCTGGTGCGACGACGGCGAGCCGGTGCCGAGCGTCGTCTCCGTCTGGCCGACCGCGGACTGGCACGAGCGCGAGCAGTTCGACCTGATGGGGATCGCCTTCGAGGGGCATCCCAACCTCGTGCGGATCCTGATGGATGCCGACTGGGAGGGCCACCCTCTCCGGAAGGACTACCCGATCGGCGGCGAGCCGGTGCGCTTCTCGGAGGAGGACTGATGCCGACCGCGGTCGAGCAGGAGCTCAGCTCCCTGACCGGGCGGCCACCGCTCTACGAGGGCTCCCGTATCCCGCAGCCGATCCCGACGATCTTGCAGGTTCCGCCCGAGCTCCGCGAGTCGGACGACATCCTCGAGGTCAACTTCGGGCCCAACCACCCATCCACCCACGGCGTCCTGCGGCTCGTCGTCTCGCTCGACGGCGAGCGCGTCGTCGGCATCTACGCGGTGATCGGCTATCTACACACCGGCTTCGAGAAGTCGATGGAGTCGAAGACGTGGTGGAAGGCGATCACGTATCCGACCCGCATGGACTACCTCTCGTTCCAGCAGAACGAGATCTGCTTCGTGATGGCGATCGAGAAGCTCCTGGAGATCGAACCGACGCCGAAGGCCGTCTGGATGCGAACGCTGCTCGCCGAGCTCGCCCGCATCCACTCCCACCTCGTCTGGCTGGGCACGACGGCGCTCGAGCTCGGGGCGATCTCGATGTTCTGGTACTGCTTCCGAGAGCGCGACCTGATCCTCGACCTCTTCGAGCTCGTGACCGGCGTGCGCATGCACACCCGCTACGTGCAGACGGGCGGGCTCGCCGAGGACGTCCCGACAGGGTTCGCAGACGAGTGCCGCAAGTTCGTCGACGTGATGCCGAAGCGCGTCGACGAGTACGAGGCGCTCTTCTCCGCCAACCCGATCTTCCTCCAGCGGACGAAGGGCATCGGCCTGCTCTCCGCCGAGGACGCCGTCGCGCTCGGTCAGTCCGGTCCCATGCTGAGAGCTTCCGGCGTCGACTGGGATCTGCGGAAGCGCCAGCCCTATCTGGCCTACGACCAGGTCGACTTCGATGTCCCCGTCTACTACGAGGGCGACGTCTACGCGCGCTACAAGGTGCACATGGACGAGATGCGGCAGTCCTGCCGCATCGTCCACCAGTGCCTCGAAGGGATGCCCGAGGGTCCCTGGATCGTCGACGACCGCCGCTTCGTGCTCCCACCCCGCGGCGAGCTGCACACGTCGATGGAGAGCCTCATCCACCACTTCAAGCTCGTGACCGAGGGCTACCGCGTGCCCGAGGGCGAGGTCTACGTCCCGACCGAGTCCTCCCGGGGCGAGCTCGGCTGCTACGTCGTGTCCGACGGCGGCCCCAAGCCCTGGCGCGTACATTTCCGCGCGCCGTCGTTCTCTGCGCTGCAGGCGACCGCGACGTGCCTCCACAACTCCCTGATCGCCGACCTGATCGCAATCGCGGCTTCGCTCGACCCCGTGCTCGGAGACGTCGACCGATGAGCGGCGAGGCTCAGGCCGACGTCGATCTCTACGACGAGATCCAGGCGATCGCGCGTCAGTATCCGGTAAGGCACTCTGCCCTGATGCCCGCGCTCCGGCTGGCGCAGGAACACCACGGCGGGTGGCTTCCCCCTCAGGCCTTCCGGGACGTCGCCGAGGCGCTCGATCTCACGCCCGCGTACTGCAAGGCGGTCGCCAGCTTCTACGACATGTTCCACCTCGAGCCTGTCGGCAGGCACCTCGTCGAGGTCTGCACGAACGTCTCCTGCGCCCTGGTCGGCGCACAGCAGACGCTGGAGGCGTTCGAGCGGACGCTCGGCATCCGATCGGGGCAGACGACGCCGGGCGGCGAGGTCACGCTGCGCACCCTCGAGTGTGCGGGCGGGTGCGGGTGGGGCCCGGTCGTCTCGATCGACCACCGCTACCGGGAGCCGGTCAGAGCCGAGGACGTTCGCGACATCGTGGAGGAGCTCCTTGGCGACGCTTAGGCACCTGCTCCTAGAGCATGCCGACGAGGCCGACCTGACGAAGCTCGCCGAGTACGAGCGCTTCGGCGGCTACCAGCAGCTCCGGCGGGCGCTGGCGATGGAGCCCGCGAAGATCAAGGAGGAGGTTCTCGCCTCCGAGATCAAGGGCCGGGGCGGCGCGGCGTTCCCGATGGGACGGAAGATGCAGTTCGTCCCGACTCCGGAGCAGACACACAAGGCGATCTACTTCGTCGTCAACGCGGACGAATCCGAGCCCGGAACGTTCAAGGACCGGGAGATCATGCTCCGCGTGCCGCACCTACTCCTGGAGGGCATCCTCATCTCCAGCTTCGCGATCGGGTCGCACCACGCGTTCATCTACATCCGCGGCGAGTACCTCGACGCCTACGAGGTCGTCCGGGCCGCGCTCGACGAGGCCCAGGCACGCGGCCTTGTCGGTGCGAACGTGCTGGGGTCGGGCTGGTCCTGCCAGATCGTCATCCACCGCGGCGCTGGTGCGTACATCTGCGGCGAGGAGACCGCGCTGCTCGACTCGCTCGAGGGGCGCCGCGGCAAGCCACGCACCAAGCCGCCGTTCCCGGCGATCTCCGGCCTCTATGCGTCGCCCACGGAGGTCAACAACGTCGAGACCGTGGCAGCGGTTCCGAAGATCCTCGCGATGGGCGGCGCCCGGTATGCGGAGATCGGCACCGAGACCGGCACGGGGACGCGTCTCGTCTCGCTCTCCGGGAACGTCGAGCGACCTGGCAACTACGAGCTCGAGATCGGCAAGCTGACGCTCCGCGAGCTCATCTACGAGATCGGTGGGGGCATCCCGGACGGCCGGGCGCTGAAGGCGGTCATCCCCGGAGGCTCGTCGACCCCGATCCTGAACGCGAACGACATCGACGTCCCACTCGACTACGACGGCATCGCGAAGGCCGGCTCGTCCTTCGGGTCTGCCGGCTTCATCGTCATCGACGACCGCTGCGACATGGTGCACCTGGCGCTGCGCGTGGCCCAGTTCTACATGCAGGAGTCGTGCGGCAAGTGCACGCCGTGCCGCGAGGGCGTTCGCTGGCAAGTCGAGATCATCCGCCGCATCTCGGAAGGGCGCGGAGACCAGGGCGAGCTCGACCTCCTCCTCGACGTCTGCGACAGGATCCTCGGCCAGTGCCTGTGCCCGCTCGGGGACTCCTCCGCGATGGCCGTCGCGAGCTACGTCGCGAAGTTCCGCGAGGATTTCCAGCGCGCCCTCGACGACGGCGGATGCCCGCCGGGCTCGAGTCTCGAGGGTGTGATCGCCCCCGTCGACGAGACGTACCGGAGGCTCTTCGCCGAGATGCCGATCCCGGTGGGCTCGTGAGCCCGGCCGAGCTCGTCACCGTCACCATCGACGGGCGCGAGATCAAGGTGCCGAAAGGCACCGGGATCGTCGAGACGGCGCTGGCGGCCGGGATCGAGATCCCGGTCTTCTGCTACGAGCCTCGGCTCGGCCCGCCGCTCGGCGCGTGCCGGATGTGCCTGTGCGAGGTCGAGGGACTGCCGAAGCTCCAGGCCGCCTGCACGCTGACGGCCCAGGACGGGATCGTGCTCGGCACCGCCCAGACGAGCGAGAAGGCGAAGTTCGGCCAGGACTCCGTTCTCGAGTTCATCCTCCTCAACCACCCGCTCGACTGCCCGGACTGCGACAAGGGCGGCGAGTGCCCGCTCCAGGATCTGACGTTCCGCTACGGGCCCGGGTCGACCCGCATGGCCTTCCCGAAGCGAACGTTCGACAAGCCGATCCCGGTGTCGCCGGCGATCGCCCTCGACCGGGAGCGCTGCATTCTCTGCTACCGCTGCACGCGCTTCTCCGAGAGCGTCGCCGAAGACGGCCAGCTCGTGGCCGTCGATCGCGGCTCCCACACGATGATCTCGACGTTCGAGGACGAGCCGTACCGGGCGCACTTCTCCGGCAACGTGATCGAGCTGTGCCCGGTCGGCGCGCTGACGTCGACCGTCTACCGCTTCCGCGCCAGACCCTGGGAGATCCAGAACGCGCCGACGGTGTGCGGGCTCTGCCCCGTCGGCTGCAACATCTGGGCGACGACCCGGGAAGGGAAGGTCGTGAGGGTTCTCTCTCGGAACAACCCCGAGATCGACGAGGGCTGGCTCTGCGACAAGGGCCGCTTCGCCCACGATCACCTGCACGCGGACGACCGCATCCGCGAGGCGATCCTCCGCGTCCGCCTCCGTGGTTTCCAGCCGGTCACGCTCGACCAGGCCCTCGATGCCGCCGAGGAAGGCCTGCGCGCCGCAGCCGGCTCCGTGGTCGTCGCCTTCTCGGGCGGCGAGAGCGTCGAGCAGGCAGACGCGATCGCCCGGGTCGTACGCCAGGGCCTCGGCTCGGACGTCGCGATCCTGCCCGACGACCTCGATCCGGCACTCGACGACTTCCGCGCGCCGCTCTCGGCGATCCGTTCGAGCCAGGTCTGCCTCGTGCTCGGGGACGAGCCGGTCATCGAGCGCGCGCCGGTGGTCGACCTGTGGTTGCGCGCCGCACGGCGCGAGGGCGCCGAGATCGTCAGCGTGCACCCGGCGGGCTCGATCACGGTGCCGCCCGGGTCGGCGCCTGCGGTCTGCGCCGCGCTGGGATCCGATGCACCGCCGGAGGAGCTGCGCGAGCTGGCGCGGCGCCTCCGCGAGACGGACCGGGTCGCGATCGTCTACTCGGAGGACGACCCGACCGGTGGCCGGCACGCGGCCGCGCTCGCCTCGGCGCTCGAGCTCGGCAGCGGATCGGGCGTCTACTACCTCCCTCGTACGCCGAACGGCCGTGGCGTGTCCGCGACCTGGCGTGCGGCCGGGGCGGGGCGCGGCTCGGATCCGGAGCCCGACGCCGAGGTCGCGGCTCTGATCGTCTCGGGCGACGAGGCGCTCTACGACGCCCGCGTCCTCGGGCTCGCCGAGCGCGCCCGGTTCGTCCTCACGACGAGCATGTACATGACCGAGATCACCGGCTGGTCGCATCTCGTCCTCCCCGGTACGAGCTATCTCGAGCGAGACGGAACCACCGTCAACGTGGAAGGGCGCCCGCAGCGCCAGCGCCGCGCCGTCGCGCCTCCCGCGGGGTTTGACGAGCTCGAGTTCTTCGCCCGCCTCGCCGAGAGGTTCGGCGTCGACCTCCCGCCGGTGGGGTCAGGTCTTGCATTGCAGCAACGCGATGTTGCAATGCAAGACCTGACCCCGCCCTCCCCGCGCACCGCTCCGGCGGGCTCCTTCTCGCTCCTGCGCTACCGGCCGCTCTTCGCCGGCGCCGCAGTCGATCGTGTGCCACAGCTCCAGTTCCAGCGACCCGCCGGCGAGATCGAGCTGGCACACGCCGACGGGCGCGAGCTCGGTGTCCGGACAGGTGACACCGTCGCCGTTCGCTCCAACGGCACGAGCCGTCAGCTCACGGCGAAGCTGAACAGGCGGCTTCGCCGCGGTGTCGTGCGCATCGCGAGGCCCGACGCGGAGGGGCTCGACGACGTCGTGCAGGTCGAGAAGGCCGGCTCGTGAGCACCGAAGACCTGAATCAGCCCTGGTGGATCGACGCCGCGAAGGCGTTCGTGATCATCAATCTCGTCCTGGTCGCCTTCGCCTACACGACGCTCCTCGAGCGCAAGCTGCTCGGGCGGATGCAGCTTCGCTACGGCCCGAACCGCGCCGGGCCGTACGGCCTTCTCCAGCCGATCGCCGATCTCGTGAAGCTCCAGCGCAAGGAGGTCTTCGCGCCGTCGAGCGCGATCGACGCCCTGTACGTGGCAGCACCCGTCCTCGCGGCGATAACGGCGCTCTTCACGTTCGCGGTCATTCCCTGGGGCCCGATCTGGACAATCGGCGGCTACGACGTGACCGGCTGGGTCGCGGACGTCCCGATCGCCCTGATCCTGATCTTCGCCGTCGGCTCCCTCGGGATCTACGGCTTCATCGTCGGTGGCTGGGCGAGCGACTCGAAGTACTCCCTCCTCGGCTCGATGCGGACCTGCGCCCAGATGGTCTCGTACGAGGTCTCGCTCGCCCTCTCGGTGCTCGGCGTCGTGATCATGGCGGGCTCGCTCTCGCTCGTCGACATCGCCGTCAAGCAGCAGGACACCGTCTGGTTCATCGGCCCGCAGTTCGTCGGGTTCCTGATCTTCCTGGTCGCCGGCGTCGCGGAGACGAACCGCGCCCCGTTCGACCTCCCGGAGGGCGAGTCGGAGATCGTCGCCGGCTATCACACGGAGTACAGCGGTATGCGATGGGGCCTCTTCCAGATGGCCGAGTACATCAACATGGTCACCCTCTCCGCCCTCGGCATCACCCTCTTCTTCGGCGCCTGGGGCGGGCCCGGGCTGCCCGGGCCGATCTGGTTCCTGATCAAGCTGTTCATCGCCCTGTTCGTCTTCATCTGGATCCGTGCGACGCTGCCGCGGCTGCGCTACGACCAGCTCATGCGCTTCGGCTGGAAGGTGCTCCTGCCGATCGCGACGCTGAACGCGCTCGTGACCGCCGTCGTCGTCGTCGCCGTCAAATGAGGGGAGCGCGGTAAATGCCGCTCGACAGCGTCAAGGGCTTCGGAGTCACCTTCCGTCAGATCTTCAAGAAGCCGATCACGCAGCAGTATCCCGAGTTCAAGCGCCCCGTGTACCCGCGCTTTCGCGGTCGCCACCGGCTGCACCGCCACGAGAACGGCCTCGAGAAATGCGTCGGCTGCTCGCTCTGCGCCGCGGCCTGCCCCTCCGACTGCATCAGGGTGGTCGCCGCCGAGAACGACCCCGGGAACCGCGTCTCCCCCGGCGAGCGGTTCGCGCGAATCTACGAGATCAACATGTCGCGCTGCATCTTCTGCGGGTACTGCGAGCTCGCCTGCCCGTTCGACGCGATCACGCTCGGGAACGAGTACGAGATCTCCGAGTACACGCGCGACGACCTCATCTACACGAAGGACATGCTCCTCGAGCCGCCGATCAAGACGACGCCCGTCGCCGACCGCGACCTCTACGACACCCCCGACCCGGTCTGGAAGACGGAGAGCTAGGCGTGCAGTTCGTCCTGGGATCGCTGGCCGGCGAGATCATCGTCTGGGTCGTCTGGGTCGTCGCCGCCCTCGCGCTGCTCGGCTCCGGATTCGCGGTCGTGCTCTTCTCGAACGCGCTCTACAGCGCGCTCTCGTTGATCGTCAACCTCGCCTCGCTGGCGATCCTCTACCTGCTCCTCTCGGCCGAGTTCGTCACCGCCGCCCAGGTGCTCGTCTACGCGGGGGCGGTGATGGTGATGTTCCTCTTCGTGATCGGCTACATCGGCACCGACGCGAGGACGCCGTGGGCCTCGGGCCGGCGCGTCGGGGGCCTCGCCGCCGCGATCGCAGGACTCGCGATCCTCGGAGAGGTCGTCGCGGCCATCGTGCTCGAGGCGAACGGGAGCCTCTCGACGACGGCGGAGATCAGCGGGGCGTTCGGAAGCCCGGCGGAGATCGGCCGGCTCTTCCTGTCCGATCACCTGCTCGTCTTCGAGGCGACCTCGATCATCCTGCTGATCGGCGCCGTCGGAGGCGTCGTCCTCGGCTCGGGCATCCGCCGCGACCGCCGGGACGCGGCATCCGCGACGACGGAGCAGGAGGCCGCGTAAGTGCTCGGGCCCGGCATCACCGCCTACCTCGTGCTCTCGGCGGTCCTCTTCGCGACCGGAATCGCAGGCGTCCTCATCCGCCGCAGCCCGCTCATCGTCCTGCTGGCGCTCGAGTTGATCCTGAACGCCGGCAACCTGGCGCTGATCGCCTTCGCGCGCCAGCACGGCGAAGGCGATGGTCAGATCTTCGCGCTCGCCGTGATGGTGGTGGCGGCCGCCGAGGTCGTGATCGGGCTCGGGCTCGTCGTCGCGATGCACCGCAAACGGCTCCAGCTCGACGTCGACGAGATGACCACGCTCAAGGGCTGACGGGCAGACACTCGTGATCGCCGCCTCCTGGATCTGCCTCTTCTCGCCTGCCGTCGCGGTGGTCGCGCTCGCGCTCGCCGGCGACAGAGTCACCCGTCGGCAGTCCGGCCTGATCGCGGCGGCATCGGTGCTCGTGTCCTTCGTCTGCGCGCTGATCGCCTTCGTCACCCTGCTCGGCGAGGACCCGGAGGAGCGAGCGCACTCCTCGACGCTCTGGACCTGGCTCTCCGCGGGCGATTTCCGCGTCGGCGCCCAGATCTGGATCGACCCGCTCTCGGTGTTCATGATGCTGATCGTCGCCGGGGTCGGCTTCCTGATCGTCTGCTACGCGACGGGGTATGTCAGAGGTGAGGACGAGGAGCGCCGCTACCACGCGTACAAGGCGCTGTTCGTCTTCTCGATGCTGCTGCTCGTCATGTCGGGCAACCTCCTGCTCCTGCTGGCGGGCTGGGGCATGGTCGGCCTCTCCTCCTACCTGCTGATCAACTTCTGGTGGTACAAGCCGGAGGCGGTCGCGGCGGGCAAGAAGGCGTTCATCGTCAACGCGTTCGGCGACGCCACCTTCGCGCTCGCGCTGTTCCTGCTCATCCAGCAGGTCGGGACCGTCGACTTCGGCACCGTCTTCTCGGAGGCCTCCGAGAAGATCGAGCCAGGAGGAGCGGTCGCCGTGCTGATCGCCCTCGGCCTGCTCGGGGGTGCCGCGGCGAAGTCCGCCCAGGTTCCGCTCCACACGTGGCTCCCGGATGCGATGGAGGGCCCGACGCCGGTCAGCGCCCTGATCCATGCCGCCACCATGGTGACCGCGGGCGTCTACCTGATCGTGCGTACGAACGTCCTCTTCGAGCTGGCCGAGGTCGTCCAGCACACCGCGGCGATCCTCGGCGGGGTCACGATCCTCGTCGCCGGGGTGGTCGCCCTGGTCCAGACGGACATCAAGCGGGTGATCGCCTACTCGACGATGAGCCAGATCGGCTACATGTTCCTCGGGGTCGGCCTCGGTGCCTACGGCCCGGGGATGTTCCACCTGATGACCCACGCCTTCTTCAAGGCGCTGCTCTTCCTGACGGCTGGCGTCGTCATCCACGCGCTGACGGCCGAGCAGGACATCCGCAAGATGGGCGGCCTCGGACGTGAGCTCCCGAGGACGTACCGCCTGTTCCTGATCGGCGCGCTCTCGCTCGCCGCGATCCCCCCCTTCTCGGGCTTCTTCTCCAAGGACTCGATCCTCTCGAGCGCGATCGACGCGGGCGGCCTCGGAGTCGCGCTCTGGGTGGTGGGCATCCTCGGGGCGGTCCTGACCGGGCTCTACACCTTCCGGCTCCTCTTCATCGTCTTCTTCGGCAAGCAGGATCCCTACGTCAAGGCTCATCTGCACAAGGAGCGCTTCGAGGGCCCGCTCGCGATGATGTGGCCCTGCGCGATCCTCGCGCTGCTCGCCACGTTCGCCGGCTGGCTCCAGGTTCCGGGTGGCTGGGCACTCGTCGACGACTGGCTCGACCCCGTAGCCCCTTCGATCGAGGAGGCCACCGGCGGGTTACTGGTCTTCTCGGTGCTGGCGTCCATCACGGCAGCCGCCATCGGAGTGGGGCTCGCCTGGCGCCTCTACGGCAGGCAGAGCGACGCGCCCGCCCGGCTGCGCGCCCGCTTCCCCCAGGTCGCAACGCTCCTCGAGCACAAGTTCTACTTCGACGAGCTCTACGACCGGATCTTCTACGAGCCCTCCGCGCGGCTCTCGACCTTCCTCGCCCGCAAGATCGAGCGGCC
The DNA here is from genome assembly GCA_963705605.1 of uncultured Thermoleophilia bacterium. Classification (GTDB taxonomy): domain Bacteria; phylum Actinomycetota; class Thermoleophilia; order Gaiellales; family Gaiellaceae; genus CAVPKC01. The sequence goes on along the minus strand of CAVPKC010000003.1, from coordinate 1,910,478 downwards.
GCTCATCCTCAGCCCGCCCGAGGAGATCGGTTCCGGCACGCGAGGGCTCGGGCGACGGGTGGCCGCCACCCAGAGCGGGCTCCTGCGCCTCTACGCACTGCTGATCGCCGGCGGGCTCGTCGTCATCGTCGTCGTCTTCCTCTCCGTGCAATGAGCCTCCGATGACCACCTGGCTGATCTTCGTCCCGCTCGTCGGCGCCCTCGTCGTCTGGCTGCTGCCGCTCCGCACGGCGGCACAGGCAGGAGGCCTGGCACTGCTGATCGCGATCGCCGACCTCGGGCTCTGGATCGGGACTGCGGTGAACTTCGACTTCGCGTCCACCGGTCTCCAGGACGAGACGGACGTCGTGTGGTTCGAAAGCCTCGGCGTCTCCTACAAGGTCGGCCTCTACGACTTCTCGCTCTGGCTCGTCGGGCTGACGATGGTCGTCGCGATCGCCGCGATGGGCTATGCCCTCTGGGCGGGACGCGAGCGCCCGAAGATGTACTTCGGGCTCCAGCTCTTCCTGCTCGGCGCCATGGTCGGCGTCTTCACCGCCCAGGATCTCCTTCTCTTCTACATCTTCTACGAGGCGATGCTGATCCCGCTCTTCGTCCTGCTCGGCGTCTGGGGCGGCGCCGGGCGGAGCGCGGCGACGCTCAAGTTCGTGATCTACACGATGTTCGGCTCGCTCCTGATGCTGGTCGCGATCGTCGCATTCGGCATCGACCAGGGGACGTTCGACCTCACCGACCTCGGCACCAGCGGCAGCACGGCGATGTTCCTCGCGTTCGCGCTCGCGTTCTCGATCAAGGCGCCCCTCTGGCCCTTCCACGGCTGGCTCCCGGACGCCTATCGCCAGGCACCCCCCGAGATCGCGGCCATCCTCTCCGGGACGATGTCGAAGACGGCGGCCTACGGCTTCTTCTTCATCGCGATCCCGCACTTCCCGGACGCCGTCGCCGACCTGCGCGACGTGATCCTCGCACTGTCTGCGATCGGGCTCGTCTACGGCTCGCTGCTCGCGTTCCGCCAGCCGGACTTCCGTGGCGTGGTCGCCTACTCGAGCCTCGCGCAGCTCTGCCTGATCGTGATCGGCCTCATCTCCGTGACCGACTCCGGGCTGGACGGCGGCCTGCTGCAGATGGTCAACCACGGACTTGTCTCGGCCGCGCTGTTCCTCCTCGCGGGCTGCATCGAGCGGCGCACGGCGACCGGCGAGTTCGCGCTCCTGGGCGGGATGGCCAAGGGACGGCCGATTCTCGCAACGGTCCTGATCGCGCTCGGCGTGATCTCGCTCGCCGTCCCCGGCTCGAGCATGTTCGCGGGCGAGTTCCTCGTCCTGAACGGGGTCTTCACCCGAGGCTGGGGCTGGGCCGTCGTCGGCGCCGTGGCGATCGTGCTCGCCGCCATGTACATGCTGCGCGCGATCTCGGCCGCCCTGCACGGAAAGCCGGGCCCGGCGGTGAACGATCGCCAGAGCGACCTCCGCCCGGCCGAGCTCGGCGTCATCCTCCCGCTGCTCGCAGTTCTCCTCGTCCTCAGCTTCTGGCCGGCGGGGATCACCGACCATAGCTTCGGCGACGATCCGGTCGCTGACGTCACGAGCCAGTTCACGGAGCCCTAGGTGCCGCTCGCCGCCATCGACACTCCGACGATCGACTGGGCCGGGCTCTCGCCGTATCTCGCCCTGCTGGGCGGGGTCGCCGTCGTGATGATGGTCTCGGTCTTCCTTCGCGGCTCCACGCGGAATGCCGTGGGCGCGACCATCACGGTGCTCGCGCTGCTCGGCGCCGGCGCCGCCTCCGTCGCCCTCTTCAGGAACGACGAGACCCCGTCCACGCTCGTGTCGGATGCGCTCGTCCGCGACCGGCTCGTCGACGTGTCGACGGTCATCCTCTGCACGATCGGGATCCTCAGCGTGCTCGCTTCCTACCGCGAGCAGGGGATGCACGAGCGTCGCGCGGACTCCTACGCCCTCCTCCTCTCCGCCGTCGCCGGAATGGTCTTCTTCGTCGCGTCGAACAACCTGATCACGCTCTTCCTCGGCCTGGAGTGGTTCTCGATCTCGCTCTACATCCTCTGCGCGATCACCGTCGACCGGACGTCCGCGCTCGAATCGGCGCTCAAGTACCTGATCATCGGCAGCCTCGGGTCGGGCATCCTGCTCTTCGGGAGCGCGCTCGTCTTCGGCGCAACCGGCGAGATCGGCTTCTCCTCGATCGCCGCTGCGTCGACGGAAGGCGACACCTTCCTGCTCGTGACCGGCCTCGCGATGCTCCTGGTCGGCCTCGGCTTCAAGGCGTCCGCCGCCCCGTTCCACCAGTGGACACCGGATGTCTACGAGGGCGCTCCGACTCCGGTGACCGGTTTCATGGCCGCCGCCACGAAGGTCGCCGCCCTCGTCCTGACCCTGCGTTTCCTGACGACGGCGTTCCCCGAGCAGGCGGAGCTCTGGACGATCACGCTCGCCGTGCTCGCGACGATCTCGCTGGCGTGGGGAAGCCTCGCCGCGTTGACGCAGCGGAACCTCAAGCGGATCCTCGCCTACTCGAGCGTGGCGAACGCCGGCTTCCTGCTGATGGGCATCGCCGCGGGGAACGAGGACGGCGGCAGCGCGCTGGTCTACTACCTGATTCCGTACGCCGCCCTCTCGATCGGCGCGTTCGCGATCGTCAGCGCCCGCGAGCGGGAACTGGGTGCGCCGGTGACGCTCGACAATCTCGCGGGCTTCGGCTGGGAGCGCCCGCTCTACGGCGCCGCGATGACCACCTTCATGATCGGCTTCGTCGGCCTGCCGCCGGTCGGCCTCTTCCTCGGGAAGTTCCTCGCCTTCTCGGCGCTCTTCGAACGAGGCTGGGTGTGGCTGATGATCGTCGGCGCGGTCTTCACGGCCGTCTCGATCTACTACTACCTCGGCATCATCGGCGCGATGTACCGTCGCGACGCACGGCTGTCGCTCGCGCCGGCCGGCGGATCGCCGCCTCGCGATCTCGCGCTCGAGGTGGCCGTCGTCGCGTCGCTCGCGATCGCGGTCGGCTCGTTCTTCGGCATCGACTCGTTGCTGAACGTGATCGACGAGGCAGTCGCCGGCCTCCCCTTCCCCTTCTGAACGGATGGACGGCTCGACCGGAAACGGCGGTGTGGTCGTCCTCGGCGCCGGCTCGACCGGTGAGGCCTTCGCCGCAGCCCTGCGCCGTCACGACCCCGAGGTTCCGATCACGATGGTCGAGCGCGAGCTCGTCGGCGGCGAGTGCTCCTACTTCGCCTGCATGCCGACCAAGGCGCTGCTGCGCCCGGCGGAAGCGCTCTCTGCGGCGCAGCGCGTCCCGGGAGCGGCCGAAGCGGCAACCGGGCGGCTCGACGTCCAGCGCGTCCTCTGGCACCGCGATCAGGTCACGGGCGGCGGGGACGACTCGGGCCAGCTCGCGTTCCTCGCGGATCGCGACATCGAGCTCGTGCGCGGCGAGGGACACATCCTCCGGCAGGGGCTCGTCAGGGTCGGCGAACGGGAGCTCCCCCACGAGAAGCTCGTCATCGCGACCGGTTCCGTCCCGTCGATCCCGCCGATCCCGGGCCTCTCGGAGTGCTCCTACTGGACGAATCGCGAGGCGACCACGGTGAAGGAGATTCCGGAGAGCCTGATCGTCCTGGGGGCGGGCCCCGTCGGCTGCGAGCTGGCTCAGTTCTTCAGCGCCCTCGGAGCGCGGGTCTCGATCGTCGATCTCGCCGAGCGCATCCTGCCGCGCGACGACGCAGAAGCAGCGGCGATCGTCCAGGACGCCCTGACGGCACAGGGGATCGCCCTGTATCTCGGTGCCCGGATCGACGGTCTCGACCAGAAGGGCTGCGAGTCGTCGTTCCGGCTGCACCTGAGCGGCGAGGAGGTCGTCGAGGGCGAGCGGCTGCTCGTGGCCACCGGACGCAAGGCGAACGTCGAGGGCTTCGGGCTCGAGGCGCTCGGACTGACGATCTCGAAGCGCGGGATCGAGGTCGACGAGCGCCTGCGCGCGGCCGACGACGTCTGGGCGATCGGGGACGTGAACGGGATCGCGATGTTCACCCACGTGGGGAAGTACCAGGCTCGGGTCGCCGCCGCGGACGTCGCCGGGATCGCCGCGCGCGCCGACCATCGCGCCGTGCCGGCCGTCACTTTCACCGACCCGCAGGTGGGCTCGGTGGGCACCACGAGCGGCGACGGGCTCGTCACGGCCAGCTGGCGCGTGAACGCGACTGCCCGTGCCTCGACGTACGAGCGGCCGCGTCGCCGCGGTCTCCTCAAGGTGTTCGCCGACCCGGACCGGCGTGTGCTGGTGGGCGCGGTCGCGGTGGGCCCGGAGGCAGGGGAGTGGCTGGGGCAGCTGACCCTCGCCGTCAAGGCCGAGGTGCCGATCGACGTGCTGCGCGAGACGATCCAGCCCTACCCGACGTTTTCGGAGGCCGTCTTCTTCGCCGTCCGCGATCTCCCTCTCTAGGACTACCCTTCAGTACATGGCCACCGCCTCGCTCACCTGGCTCGGGCACGCGTCCTTCCGCATCGAAAGTCCCGGGGGCAAGCGGATCTACGTCGATCCGTGGCTCGAGGGCAACCCGCGCTGCCCGGAGCCCGAGCTCGAGCCCGAGCGCTGCGACATCGTCGCGGTCACACACGCGCACTACGACCACGTCGCGAGCGCCGTCGAGCTCGGCAAGCGCTTCGGCGCCAGGCTCGTCGCGATGGCCGAGCTGGCCGGCTGGCTCGAGCGTCAGGGCTTCCCGGACGGAGCGAGCGGCGGGATGAACAAGGGCGGGACCGTCGAGATCGACGGCATCCGGCTGACCCTCGTCAACGCCTTTCACTCGAGCGCGACGCCGGACGGGACCTACGCCGGCGAGCCTGCCGGCATCGTCATCGAGCTCGAGAACGGATTCCGTGTCTACCACGCCGGCGACACCTGCGTCTTCGGCGACATGCAGCTGATCGGGCGCATCTACCGACCCGGAATCGTCATCCTGCCGATCGGCGATCACTACACGATGGGGCCGAATGAAGCAGCCGTCGCGCTCGAGCTACTCGGTGCGACACGGTGCGTCCCCTGCCACTGGGGGACATTCCCCCTCCTCACCGGGACGCCGTCGGCCCTGCGCGAACTTGCGCCCGACGTCGAGATCCTCGACCTCGAGCCCGGCCAGACCCTCGAGCTCTGACCGGTGACCTACTCGCTGGTCGCCTGCGACCTCGAGCGGCGAGAGTGGGGCGTTGCCGTCCAGTCGAAGTTCCTCGCGGTCGGAGCCGTCGTGCCCTTCGCCGAGGCCGAGACCGGCGCCGTGGCGACGCAGGCTCTCGCCAACGTCCGCTACGGGGCGGGCGCGCTGCGCCTGCTGCGCGGCGGCTCGTCTGCCGACGAGGCCCTGCAACAGCTCGTCGGCACCGACGACGGAAGGGACGACCGCCAGCTCGGGATCGTCGACCGGCTCGGCCGGGCGGCGACGTTCACCGGCTCCGCTTGCCTCGGCTGGGCCGGTGGCCGGGCGGGCCCGTGCTACGCGGCCCAGGGCAACGTGCTCGTGTCGGCGGCGACCGTCGACGCGTTGGCCGGCTCCTTCGGCGGAACGGAAGGCAGGCCGCTCGCCGAACGTCTGCTCGAGGCTCTCGAAGCCGGCCAGGCGGCGGGCGGCGACCGTCGCGGCCAGCAGTCCGCGGCACTGCTCGTTGCCCGCGAGCGAGGCGGCTACGGCGGCGGCTCCGACCGGCTCGTCGATCTCCGTGTCGACGATCATCCGAGCCCGATCGCCGAGCTCGGGAGGCTGCTCGAGCTTCACCGGCTCTTCTTCGGGACGACGCCTGCAAGCGACTGGCTCGTCGTCGACGACGAGCTCGCGCGCGAGCTCCGCTCGCGGCTCGACGACCTCGGGCACGCGAGCGGCGAACTCGAGGCCGACCTCGTCGAGTGGGCGGGGACCGAGAACCTCGAGGAACGCGTGCGCGGGGCCGCGTCCATCGACCCCGTGGTGCTCGCCGAGCTCCGGCGCCGCTGACGCGACCGGCGATCGGGCAGACTGCCGATCGGGGCCCTGCGGGGCCCCGACTCCGATGGCCAGGCTTACCCGTCGCTACCACGTTCCGTCCGCCGTCCGCAGGACGACCCTGCGGATCGAGCTCGAGCGGGCGATGGCGCTGGTCGGGGCAGGCGCCTTCGTGATCGACGTCCGCCGCCTCGACGACCGTGCACCGACGCTTCCGGGCTCGACGCGCATCCCGCCAGACGAGATCCCCTCCGTGCTGGCGAGGCTCCCACGCGACACGCCGATCGTCCTCGCCTGCACCTGACCGCGCGAGGCGACGAGCGTCCGTGTGGCGCACTGGCTGAAGGATCGGGGGTTCGACGCGTACGCCGTCCGGGGAGGCGTCGTTGGACTGTCACGAAACGAGGGCGCCGCAGGCGCCCTCAGCCGTGACGGGTCGGCAGACGCGGCCCAGCCAAGTCAGGCCTCGTCCACCCGCCCCCGGGACGCGAGAAGCCGCGCCCTCGGCGCTCTGCGCTGGCCGCGGTTCCGGCGCTTCTCCACCGGCGTACTGCTCTCGCTCGTCGGGAACTGGGTCGAGGCGGCCGCATTCGGCTACGTCGTGCTGCTTCTCGGCGGATCTGCGGCGACCCTCGGGCTGATCGGCTTCCTGAACACCATTCCGAACCTCCTGCTCGGACTGCCGGCCGGAGTGCTCGCCGACCGCTACGACCGCCGAAAGCTCCTCTTCCTCTTCCAGGGCCTGAACATGGGCGTCGCGGCGCTGCTCGCAGTCCTCTGGGCGACCGACCGTCTGACAGTTGGGATCATCGGCGCGATCGCCGTCGTCGGCGGCAGCCTCGGAACGCTCAGCTTCCCGGCCTTCCAGGGAATGCTCGCCGGCACGGTGCCGAAGGCGGATCTCGAGAGCGCCGTCGCGATCAACAGCCTCTCGCTGCAGGTCGCACGCTTCGTCGGCCCTGCGATCGCAGGAGTGCTGCTCGCCCAGGGTGGCCCCACCTGGGTGTTCGGGTTCAATGCAGCCAGCTTCGTCTTCGTCCTCGCCGCCCTCGCCTTGCTCCCCGGCTCGCGCGCCGTTGCGACGGCTGGCGAGACCGCTGCGAGCCTCGGGGCCGCGATGAGGGAGGGCCTGCGCTACGTGTTCGGCCAACGAAGCATCGCGTCGCTGATGCTCCTCCTGGCCCTCGCCGGCCTGTTCGCGACCCCGCCGGTCGCGTTCATGATCCCGGGGATCGTGGACGAGCGACTCGAGGGCGGCGCCGGGACGCTGGGCGCGGTGATGGCCGCGATCGGCCTCGGCTCCCTGCTCGGATCGGTCGCGTTGCTGCGCCTCTCGCGCCGGCCGAACAAGGGCGAGCCGGCCCTCGCCGGCTTCTTCCTGACCGGTGCGGCGATCGTCGGCGTCGGGGTCTCGACGAGCACCGCGCTGTCCTGCGCGCTCGCCGTCGTCGGCGGCTTCGGCGGCGTGCTCTTCGTCGGCCTGTCCACGGTCGTCGTACAGGCCTCGAGCTCCGACGAGATGCGCGCGCGGGCAATGGCGATCTGGGCCGCGTTCTTCGTCGGGGTGCTGCCGCTCGGGGCGCTCATCACGGCCGGCCTGGCCGCCGTCCTCGGGGCCGGCGGGGCTGTGCTCGTCGACGGAATCCTGGTCGTCGCCGGAGGAGCCGCGGTCGTGGCCTTCCGGCCCGAGGTCTCCTGGCTCGGCTGCGCCGCGCTCCCCGAGGCGTGCCTTGCCGCTACGACCCCTGGCGCCCTGGCAGAGGCCGATCGCCTGGCAGCCTGATCCCCTCGGCACGCCGGCGCAGCGCCGGCACCGGATCGTGATCGGGGCGGGCGACGACGAGTACGGCTCCGTGCCGGTCACCCGCGAGCGCGCCGACGAGAAGCTCGAGCCCGACCGCGAGCGCGAACGCCTTGTGAGCCTCTTCGCCGCCGAACGGGACGATGTCCTCCGCCGTCGCCCGGCCGGCGAGCACGTCGCCGTGCGTCGCCCGGGCCATCGACACGTCGGCGACAAGCGACGACCCGTCGGAGCTGGGGATCCCGATCGCGAGGGGATTCGTCCCCGTCAGCGGCGTGCCACCGTCGGGGTGCGCGAGTCGCGCGGGCGAGGTCGCTGTGAGCGCGGCCACGAGGCCCCCGTCCGCCAGCCGCCGCACCCAGTGCCCGAGCATGCCCGTGGGGAAGCAGTCGCACGCGACGACCACCCGCGCCGGCCGGGGCGGCTCGGCTAGTTGCGCCTCGCAGACCGCGGCCAGCGTGAGGTAACCGACGGCGCCGCGACCCTCCCAGCGCTGGTAACCGGGCAGGTCGGCCGTGAGCGCCGGAACCGCGTCCGGATCGAGGCCCGGAAGCTCCGCCAGCCAGTCGATCCGCGCGGTGCCGTGACCCTCCTTCCCCAGCGCGTCCGCATCGAGGAAGTGGTCGGCGAGGATCCGGGCCTCGCGCGCCCCGAAGCCGAGCGCGCGGATGCGCTCGACGGCGTCCCCGCCCACGTCAGGCCGAGACGAGCGGCAGCGTCTTCGTGATCCCGACGCCGAGCTCGCGCCGGATCTGCAGAACCGCCTCCGCGAGCGCGAGGATCGCCACGCGAGGACTCGGCCTCCGGGTCGGCGAGCACGATCGGCTCTCCACGGTCGGCGGCCTCCCGCAGCGCGGGATCGAGCGGAATGCTCCCGAGCAACGGTGCTCCGATCTCCTGCGCGAGCTCCTCGCCACCGCCCGAGCCGAAGACGAGCTCCCCCGAGCCGACGAGGTACGACATGTTCTCGACGACGCCCAGCAGGCGCATGTTCGTCTTCTTCGCCATCTCGGCTGCGCGGACGGCGACCTCCTGTGCAGCCTTCTGCGGCGTCGTCACGACGAGCACCTCGGCTCTCGGCAGCAGCTGGCCGAGGGAGATCGAGACGTCCCCGGTCCCGGGCGGCATGTCGACGACGAGCCAGTCCAGCTCACCCCAGTGGACGTCGGAGAGAAACTGCTCGAGCGCCCGATGGAGCATCGGGCCGCGCCACATGATCGGCGCGTTGTCCTCGAGGAAGAACCCGATCGACATCACCTTCAGATCGCCGCGCACGGGCGGGACGATCATGTTGTCGACGGCGACGGGCCGCTGCCTGACGCCGAGCATCCGCGGAATCGAGTACCCGTAGACGTCGGCGTCGAGGACGCCGACACGCTGGTCGAGTGTCGAGAGCGCGGCGGCGAGGTTCACCGTCAGCGACGACTTGCCGACGCCTCCCTTCCCGCTCGCGACCGCGATCACGCGAGTCGCGGCGTCGACCGAGATCCCCTCCGAGCGTTCGGTGACGGCACCCCGCAGCTTGACCGTCAGCGCTGCCTTCTCGTCAGGCGTCATCACGTCGAAGTCGAGCCGGACACGCTCGACTCCTGGGAGCGGGAGAAGCGCCTCGTCGACCTGCTCCTGGAAGCTCGCGCGCAGCGGGCAGCCGGGCACGGTCAGTGCGATCGTCAGCGAGACCTCACCGCCGTCGACGACGACGTCCCGCACCATGTCGAGCTCGATCACGGAGCGATGCAGCTCCGGGTCGATGACGCGCTCGAGCGCCTCGAGGATCTCCTCGCGTGAAGCCATCTCGAGCTCAGGGTACCAACGTGGTCTCGAAGAACATCGCCCCATCGAGATTCGCCGTGTAGGGCTCGATCGGCTCGAAGCCGAACGAGCGGTACAGGCGGATCGCGGGCCCCATCTGCGGAAGGGTGTCGAGACGCATGCGCTCGTAGCCCAGCTGCGCTCCGGCTTCCATGATCGCCCGGACGAGCAGGCGCCCCAGCCCGCTCCCGCGACGAGCCGGGCGCACGTAGAGGCGCTTCATCTCGCAGACCTCGGCTCCCAGCGGGCGCAGTCCGACGCAACCCGCCGGGTCGCCGTCGCAGACGGCGAGGAGGAGGCGACCCCGCGGGGGCGCGTACGCGCCTGGAAGCGTCGCGAGCTCCTCGTCGAAACCCTGAAAGGAGAGGTCGACGTCGAGCCCCTGCGCGTACTCGACGAGGAGGGCGCGCACCAGGCCGAACTCCTCAGGGGCGAGCGCCTCGCCGATGGTCACGCCAGCGCGGACGCGAGGCGGGCGCACGTGTCCGGGGTGTCCGCCGCGACGACACGGGAACGGCCGGTGACGTCGAGCGGAGCGGCTCCGAACGGCTCGACGACGTCGGGCAGGTCGATCGCCAGCCCCCGCTCTTGGAGCAGGAGCTGGGCGGCGGCGATGTCGACGCTGCGGATCGGCTTCAGCGAGACGACCGCGTCCACCCGGCCCGCCGCCAGATGGCAGAGCGAGAGCGCCAGCGAGCCCATGATGCGGAGGCGCGGCGCGATATCGAGGAAGCTCGCCGCCTTCTCGGCGACGAAATGGGTCATCGTCGCCTCGAAGGAGAGCAGCTCGATCTCCTGCTTCGGCCCCGGGCCGTCCAGCGGTCGCCCGTCGAGCGTCGCGCCCCGTCCGCGTTCCGCGACCCATTCCTCGCCACTCCCGAAGTCGTGGACGTAGCCGAACACGACCTCGCTCATCGCCGGCCCCTCGGCAACTGCGACCGAGAGCGAGAAGAAGGGAATCCCGCGCTTCGCGTTGACGCTTCCGTCGATCGGGTCCACGACGACCCGCAGGGCGGGCTGCTCGCCGAAACGGCGCTCGCCGAGCTCCTCGGAGATCAGCACGAAGTCGACCCCGGTCGCGTGCAGCGCCTCGAGGCGCCGGACGACCGCGCTCTCGGCAGCCTCGTCGATCGCCGTCGTCTCGTCCCCGCCCTGTCCGAGCCCGACGCAAGGCCTCCCGCTCGACGCGCGTCGGCAACTCGTCGAGCGCGCGCCGGATGTCGCCGGCCGCCGCGCGGCACAGCTCGAGCCAGGGGCTCATTCGTCGAAGGGGGAGAAGAGCAGGCCGCTCGCGAGCTTCGGGTAGAAGTACGTCGACTTCTCGGGCATCGTCTGGCCGGCACGAGCGATCGCCTGCACCTCCGCAACGGTGGGCGCTCGGACGAGCAGCGCGCCCAGGGCTCGGCCGGACGCGACGGCCCCCTCGGCCTCCTGCAAGAAGGGCGTGTAGCTCACCCCGTCGAGGGGAAGCCGGTCGACGGCGGTCACGTCGAGCCGCTCGAGCGGCCCGGCGGGAGCACGGGCCGCCTCGGCCAGCACGACCTCGCCGGGGCGAAGCACGACGAACGCCGGGTGGTCACGCGGCAGCGCAGCCAGGAGCTCGAGCGCCGCCTCCGGACTCCCATCCACCGCCGAGACGCGAAACTCGCCGTTCAGAGCCGGAAGCGACCCTGAGACGACTCGGTGCGTCGGGAAGATCGTCAGGCCCGGATCCTCCCGACTCACGAGCACGGCCATGACCCAGCCCGTCTCCTCGGTTCCGTCTTCTTCGTGGAAACGGAGCGCCGCCTCGTAGCGGTGGTGCCCGTCGGCGATCACGGCCGGTGCCTTCACGGTCGAGACTGCCGCCGCGATCGCTGCCGGATCGTCGATGCGCCAGAGGCGGGTCGTCGTTCCGTCCAGTGTCGCCTCGAGATCCGGTGGCCCGCCGCCAGCAGGTGCCGGCGAGCCGTCGTGGAGGAGAAGAACCGGCGAGAGCTTCGTGCGAGTCGCCCGGAGCAGGCGGAGCCTGCTGGCGGCGGGGCCGGGGAAGGTCCGCTCGTGCGGCAGGACGATCCCGCTCGCGTACGGCTCGAGCCGCACCCGCGCGACGAGACCATGCCGGATCCGCCCGATCCCGTCCGGGCCCGTGTACTCCTCCTCGATCCGCCACACGGCAGGCCGCTGCTCGCGAACGAGGATTCCGGACTCGACCCACTCGCGCAGCCGCTGCGCCGCGAGCTCGGGCTCGTGAGGGCGAATCAGGCGAACGACGTTGCGCGGGCTCCGAGCGGTGAACCGTTCGAGCTCGCCTGGAGCGATCACGTCGTACGGCGGCGCGACGAGATCGTCGAGCGGGCCGGCTTCGGCGACGTCGAAGCGCAGCGCGCGAAATGGCCGTACGAGAGCGTCCGCCATGGTGCGCTGCGAGCCTAGCATCACCCCCCGGGCCTACACTCCCGGGGTGAGCGTCCCGGTCCCGATCCCCGAGCTCGAGGAGGATCGGGTCGTCGAGCGGGTCTTCGCCGTCGCGCGCAAGCAGCGCCTGCGTACGCGCGCCGGGGCGCCGTACCTCGCCCTCGAGCTCGTCGACCCGAGCGGCCGCCTCGACGCCCGCGTCTGGGACGACGTGGAGATCCTCGACCGGCGCTTCGAGGAGGGCGACGCCGTCAGGGTGCTCGGAAGGCTCGAGCGGTTCCGCGACCGCCTCCAACTCGAGGTGCGCTCCCTGGAGAAGGCCGAGCTCGATCCGGCCACGCTCGTGCCGGCGGCGCGAAGGGACCTCGACGAGCTGGACGGCTTCCTCGAGTTCCTCGCTGCCGAGATCTCGCACCCGGGGCTACGACAGGCCGTCGCGCGATTCGTCGCCGATCCCTCGCTGCGTGAGCTCCTGCGGCGACTGCCGGCAACCCCGGACGGCCATCACGGCTACGCCGGGGGCCTGCTCGAGCACACCGTCGGCGTGGCCACCCTCTGCCGCGAGACGGCGACCGTCCACGCGCGACTGCGAGCGGACCTGCTGATCGCCGCCGCGCTCCTCCACGACGTCGGCCGCACGCGGGAGCTCGATCGCGGGCCGACCTTCGCCCCGACGCACGAGGGGCGGCTGCTCGGTCACGTCCATCTCGGGCTGCGCATGATCGAGGAGCGCGCGGAGGGCCTCGAGCCCGTGGTCCGGGCCGAACTGCTCCACGCCGTCGCGGTTCATCACGAGGCGCGCGGCGCCCGGACCGCCGAGGCGGCTGTCCTCTACCACGCGAACCAGCTCGACGCCGTCGCCGCAACGCGACCTGTGGACTCCCCGGCCGCCTGATCGCCCGCCGCTCAAGAGATCGGCACCACCTGCCGAAGCAAGGAGACGGAGGCACTCGTGCTCCGTCGCACCCCCCTCATCCTCCTTCTCGTCGCCGCGCTCGCGCTCCCGGCGGCTGCCGCCGCGGCAGGGAAACCCGCCACCGCGGCGCTCCAGGTCGCCCTCCAGGCTGCCGGGCTCTACCACGGGCAGATCGACGGGATCGCCGGGAAGCAGACGCGGGTCGCCGTCCGACACCTCCAGGCCCGACGCGGCCTCGCCGTCGACGGTGTCGCGGGCCCCGCGACCAGGAAGGCGCTCGGTCGGCTCGGTCGCCACCCGGTCGGCAGCCGGCCGCTCAGGGCGGGGATGGTCGGGTTCGACGTCTCGGCGCTCCAGTTCGCGCTGGCCTGGCACGGGTTTCCCTCCGGCACGTTCGACGGTGTCTTCGGCCCGCGGCTCGACACGGCCGTGCGTCGCTTCCAGAGCTCGCAGGGCCTCGGGGCGGACGGGGTCGCCGGTACGGCGACCCTGGCTGCCCTCCGCGGCCCGCTCCCGCGGTCGCCGCTGCGGCTCGCCTGGCCGGTCGACGCCCCGGTGGGCGACCGCTTCGGACCGCGGGGGAGCCGGTTCCACGCCGGGGTCGACCTGATCGCGTCGCGAGGGACGCCCGTGCGGGCATCGAGGGCCGGCGTCGTCGTCTACGCCGGCCGCAACGACGGGTTCGGCAAGCTCGTCGTGCTCGACCACGGTCGCGGCGTCAGCACGTACTACGCGCACCTGCGACGGATCGCGGTCTCGCTCGGCCAGCACGTCTCCCTCGGCGGGACGATCGGACGCGTCGGGTCGACCGGCGACTCGAGCGGGCCGCACCTGCATTTCGAGGTGCGCGTGCGCGGCGCCGCGGTCGACCCGCTGACGGTGCTGGGATAGCCGTCGAGTAGAGTCGCCTCATGCCTGAGCGCATCGTGCGCGCGGCCTGCCCGCACGACTGCCCCGACACGTGCGCGATGCTCGTGACGGTGGACGACAGCGGCCGCGCGACGAGCATCGCGGGCGCAGCCGACCAGCCGATCACCGCAGGCTTCCTCTGCGGGAAGGTCTCCACCTACATCGACCGGGTCTACGCGGACGACCGGATCCTCCACCCGCTCCTCCGCGCCGGGCCGAAGGGTGAGGGACGCTTCCGGCAGGCGACCTGGAACGAGGCCCTCGACGTGGCCGCGCAGGGCCTCCGCTCTGCGATCGACCGCTACGGCGGCGAGGCGATCCTCCCCTACAGCTACCTCGGGACGATGGGCGTCCTCCAGGGCAACTCGATGAGCGCTCGCGTGCTGGGCGCGATCGGGGCCACCGAGCTCGAGCGGACGATCTGTGCGAGCGCCGGCTCTGCCGGCGTCCGGGCGACCATCGGCTCGTCGCCGGAGGTGGATCCCGAGGAGTGGCCGCACGCGCGCTATCTGCTCGTCTGGGGCTGGAATCCGATGTCGACGGCGCCGCATCTCTGGCGGCTCCTGCTCGAGGCACGGCGCGCCGGCGCCCGCCTCGTCGTGATCGACCCGTACCGCAGCCGAACCGCGCGGGTGGCCGACGAGCACGTCCGGCCGATCCCGGGCACGGACGGTGCGCTCGCCCTCGGGATGATGCGCTCGATCGTCGACGCAGGGCTCGCGGACGAGCCCTGGTGCCGTGCGCACGCGGTCGGCTACGACGAGCTGCTGGAGCGCCTCGATCAGTATCCGATCGACCGCTGCGCCGCCCTCTCCGGCGTCGACGCCGCGACGATCGAGCGGCTCGGCCGCGAGCTCGCCACGACGCAGCCGTCGCTGGTCCGGGTCGGCGTCGGGGCCCAGCGGCACCTGGGCGCTCCGATCGCCTACCGCACGATCGCCTGCCTCCCGGCTCTCGCCGGCTCCTGGCGCTATCGGGGCGGGGGGCTCTCGTACATTCCGTCGGCGACGTCGGATGCCCTCGACCTCTCCCGGCTCCGGCGCACGGCCCTCGCACGACGGGCTCGCACGATCAACATGGCGACGCTCGGCGACGTCCTGACCGACCCCGCCCTCGACCCGCCCGTTGCCGCCCTCGTCGTGTGGAATGCGAACCCGGCAGTGATCGCGCCGGACCAGGAGCGGGTGCTCCGCGGGCTCGCTCGAGACGATCTCCTGACCATCGTCCTGGAGCAGTTCCCGACCGACACCACGAAGTACGCCGACGTCGTACTACCGGCGACCACGCAGCTCGAGCATCTCGATCTCGTCGGCTCCTGGGGCCATCACTACCTGACGTGGAACGAGCCCGCGATCGCTCCGCTCGGCGACGCCAAGCCGAACACCGAGATCTTCCGGCTCCTGGCAGCCCGTCTCGGCCTTGATGACCCGTGCTTCGCCGAGACCGACGAGGAGCTCCTCGGCGCGCTTCTCGCCGACGGGGCGCCGCCCGGTGTCGACCCGGAGGAGCTCCGGGCCCGCGGCTTTGCGAAGATCGATCTCGGGCAGGGCCCGGCGCCACATGCGGACGGAGGATTCGCCACTCCGAGCGGCAAGCTCGAGCTGCTCGCGGACGGCCTCGCGGCGGACGGCCTCGATCCGCTTCCCTTCTTCGACCCCCCGGCCGAGGTGACGGATGCCGAGCTCGCCGAACGGTTTCCGCTCTGCCTGATCACGCCGAAGACGCATCTCTTCCTCAACTCGACGTTCGCGAACGGGGCACGACAGGCGGCTGCCCAGCCGTCGCCGTTCGTGATCGTCCATCCGCGAGACGCCGGTGAGCGCGGCATCGAGCCGGGCGACACCGTCCGCGTCTTCAACGATCGGGGGTCGTTCCTCGTCGAGGCGATCGTCTCGGACGACGTTCGCGAGGGCGTCGCAATCGCCCCGATGGGTTGGTGGAACGGGAGCTGGCCCGCCGGAACGACCTGCCAGGCGACGACATCGCAGGCCCTCACGCGACTTCGCCCCTCACCCATCTTCAACGACAACCGCGTCGAGGTCGCACGCCACCCGTGAGCCTCGCCCTCGTCCCGGACCCACCGCCGCCGCCCGCGCTCGAAGACTTGCAGTGGCTGCTGCTCGTGCAGCTCGAGCGGCTCGAGAACCTGGCCCCGCGGATCGCATCGGGCGAGCCGGACGAGCTTCGCCGATTCCGCGTGGCGGCACGCAGGACGAGAGCCCTCCTGCGAGCCGGCCGGCCGCTCGTCGATCCCACCTGGTCCGACCCGTTGCGGGCCGAGCTGGCCTGGCTCGGCGGTTCGCTCGGGCCGGCCCGCGATCTCGACGTCCTCGTCGCCCACGTCCGCGCGGTATCGGCCGGCTTCGACCCCGGCGAGCGGTTCGCCCTCGCCCGGGTCATCCGCGTTCTCGAGGAGGAGCGGCTGGCTGCGCGGGCCGATGCCGTCGCCGCGCTCGAGAGCCGGCGGGCAGCTGCGCTCCTGACGGAGCTTCGACGTGAGCTCCCGGCGATCCGGACGCGGCCGTGCGACCTGACCCCGCTTGCGCTCGCGGCCGCCGAGTTCCGCCGGCTGCGTAAGGCCGTGCGCTCTCTCGACGGCGTCGCGACCGACGACGAGCTGCATCGCCTGCGCATCCGCGTCAAGCGGGCGCGCTATTCGGCCGAGTTCGCGGAGAGATCCGCCGGCCGGGTTGCCGATCGCGTCGTCGAGCGGGCGAGGACCGTGCAGGACATCCTGGGCGAGCACCAGGACGCGAGCGTCGCCGAGACCCGCGTCCGGGCGCTTCTGGGCCGCCCCCACGGCCTGCGCTGGGCAGTGGCGGCCGGCCGGCTGATCGAGCGCCAGGCCGTCCGTCGCGAGCAGGCACGCGTCGAGTTCCCGCCGGCCTGGGGGCGCCTGGACGAGGCCGGCCGGGCCCTGGCGAACAGCCTCAAGTGACCAGGCGGCTCCGCCGCCCTCCCCGGCCGATATCGGCCGCGCCAGTTCAGCGCGCGGCAACGATTCCGCCTCAAGTGACCGGCGGCTCCGCCGCCCTCCCCGGCGGATATCGGCCGCGCCAGTTCAGCGCGCGGCACGATTCCGCCTACTACACGTTGAATCGGATGTTGAGCACGTCCCCGTCCTCGACGACGTAGGCCTTCCCCTCGAGCCGGAGCAGGCCGCGCCGCTGGGCCTCGCTCCGCGAGCCCGAGTCGACAAGGTCGTTCCACCGGATGACCTCGCAGCGGATGAAGCCACGCGCGATGTCGCTGTGAATCGCCTCCGCGGCGTCCAGCGCGGTCTCGCCGCGACGCAGCGTCCAGGCCCGGGTCTCATTATCCCCCGCCGTGAAGAAGCTGACGAGGTCGAGAGCCTCGAAGAGCCGCCGGACGACCTCGTCCAGCGCGGAGGCCTGCCCGTCCCTGAAGGCTGCGGCCTCGTCGGGATCGAGGTCGGCGAGCTCCGCCTCGAGCTTGGCGTCGATGCCGCCCGCGCCGTTGACGATCGCCAGCAGCGGTTTCGTCGTGAGGGGCTCGAGCGCCGTGGGCAGCTCGCCGCGGTACTCGGAGAGCGGAAGCTCGCGATCGAGGTGCGCGAGAATCCGCTCGAGCTCCCTGACCTCGTCCCGCAACGCCGCCTCGCCCGACTTCGCCTGCTTCGCGACTCGCTCGAGCCGGCGCTGGACGTGGTCGCGATCGGCCACGAGCAGCTCGAGGCGAAGCGTGACGAGATCGGCGTCGGGATCGGCCGCCGGCGAGTAGCCGTCGAGGACGGCGAGCAAGGCGTCGACCTGGCGCAGGTTGCCGAGCAGGGCGGCGCCGGTGCCGGGCACGTCGACGACGCGCACGGCCGCGGGCGTGACCTTGCGCGCCTCGACCACCGCCGCCACCGGACCCAGCCGCTCGTCCGCGATCGGCGCCATTCCGACGTTGGCCTTCGCCGACACGCTCGCGTAGGCCGTGATCTCGGCGCCCGCTCGCGTCAGGGCGTTGAACAGGGTCGTCTTGCCCGCGTTCGGCAGCCCGACGATGCCGACCTCGAGCGACATGCGTCGCGTTCAGACGCCGAAGCCGACGCGACTGCCCCGTGAGAACCGCTTCACGTAGAGCACCCTCGAGAGGACGACCAGGCAGCGTCCGTCCTCGACCGCCAGATCGACGGTTCCGTCCCCGCCCGCGGAGAGGCTCCTCTCGAGCCGGTCGGCGTCCTCGGACAGGACATGGGCGACCACCATCGTGCCACCTTCCAGCGCGATCTCCAGTCGGATGCGCTCGTCAGCCATGTGAGACGACCTCCACGAGTACGCCGTGAGCGGAATCCGGGTGCACGAAGGACACCTCGTGACCGCCCAGGCCGGCTCGCGGCTCGTTGTCGATGACCTCCGCGCCCGCCTGGGCGAGCTCGCGGACCGCCGAGGCGACGTCCGCCACCGCGAACGCCACATGGTGCATCCCCGGACCGCGCTTGGCGAGGAACCGCCCGACCGGCGTCTCCCCGGCGAGCGGGGCGACGAGCTCGATCCTCCCCGTGCCGACCTTCAGGTACACGGCGTCGACTCCCTGGCTCTCGAGCCTGCCGCGGAGCTCCACCTCGGCGCCGTAGAGGCGCTCGTAGGTCGCGACCGCCTCGTCGAGGTCCTCGACGGCCATTGCCACATGGTGCAGCCCGGCCACGTCCACGCAGACGATCCTACCCCGCGGCGCTGGTGGTTCCCGCGTCGTCGGCGAGCTCGAGCCTGACGCACTCGACCAGCGCGAGACGCGCCACCTCGAGTTGCTCGTCGCTCGGCTCCGCGGTCAGGAAACGCGACTGGAGCTCTCGGCCAGGCCAGGCGAGGGCCAGGCTGACCGGATTCGCCGGATGCGCGAGCATCCAGGCGAACAGCTCGCCTGCCACCGCTATCGAGCCGATCGCGACGGCCCCCCGAGCGAGCGCTCGCCTGGCAGGCGAGACGTCGGCGACCGTCGCGACGGCATTGCCCGCGGCCGTCGCGGCGAGCAGCGGGCCGAGCATGTGCGAACCGCAGCGCTCGTGCTCCCGGGGTCGCGGCTCGCCGTGCTCGTAGCTTCCGATTGCGATGTGCTCCGCGCCGTGGTACGCGGCCAGCGACGTCCCCCGGAGGGCGAAGGCGATCGGGACGACCGCGAGCAGCGCCGCCAGGCCCTCCTGGACGGCGAGCGAGAGCCGGCTCGCTCGGAGCCCGCGCGCGGCGAGCGCCGTGCCCGCCATCACGCCCAGCACCCGGCCTTCGAAGAAGGGCAGCCTGGCCTCCGGCAGCGCCCGCCCGACCGCCGGGAGCAGGGCTGCGACCTCGGCGAGCTTCGCCGGACCTCGCAGAAACGGCGACGACACGTCGACCGACCGGACGCGCTTTCGCGCCGAGGCGACCTCCAGGCGACCGTCGGGGGTGCGAATCGCGCAGGCCCAGTTGCGCGGGCCGTGCACCAAGACGCCGTTCGCGAGCGCCATTCCGCCGAGCCGGACGGTGCCGCTCATCCTTCGAGGATCCTCGCGACGTCGACCAGGAAGCGAGTTCCGAGCTCGAGGTCGTCGACGGCCGCCCTCTCGTCGGCCGAGTGGACGAGCCTGGCTGCAAGCTCGGCGTCCATGGAGCGCATCGGAAAGAAACCGTACGCGATCGTGCCGAATGCCTGGCGCAGGTAGTGACTGTCCGTGAAGCCCGGGAGCAGGATCGGCACGACGCTCGCGCCCGGGTCGACACGCTCGACGACTCCGGCGACGGCGTCCCAGAGCGGCGTCTCGAGCGCGGACCGCGAGCCTCCGACGTGCTCGAGCCACTCCAGCTCGTACGTCGCCACCGAGCCGCGACGCGAGCTCGGCCGCGACATCGGCCTGGGATGCTCCCGGGAGGAGCCGGCAGTCACATGTGATCTCGCACAGCGCCGGAATGACGTTGCGCTTCCTGGACGCGGAGATCTGGGTCGGTGAGACGGTGGTCGAGAGCATCGGCTCGATCATCGCCGCGGCACGCGGCGCGGCGGCCCGCAGCCGGTCGAGGGCCTCGAGCGGATCGAGCCCGTTCCCGACCAGCGCGGCGAGGAATGCGCGAGTCTCGGGCGTCAGGGTGAGCGGCATCGCGAGGGTAGCGAGACGCTCGAGGAGCGGCGCTGTCTTGACGAGCGCGTTGTCGCCGAGCGCTGGCATCGACGCGTGCCCGCTCGTGCCACGCACGCGGAGAACGAACGGCGAGGACGCCTTCTCCGACGTCGCGCAGAGGTACAGCGCGCGGCCGCCCACTTCGATCCTGTCACCACCTCCTTCGTTGAGGCACCACGTGGCGCGGACGGTCTCGGGATGCGCCTCGCAGAGCCAGGAGAGCCCGTAGCCTTGGCCGACCTCCTCGTCCGCGGTGGCTGCGAAGATCACGTCCCCTTCGGGCTCGAATCCCTCCCTGGCGAGCGTCGCGAGTGCCACCGCGGACGCTGCCACCTGACCTTTCATGTCGAGCGCGCCACGCCCCCAGACCTCGCCTCCGCGAAGCTCGCCGGACCATGGGCCGACCGACCACTCCGCTGGATCGGCGAGCACGGTGTCCGTATGGGAGAGAAAGAGGAGGCGCGGAGCCTCGGGGTCTCGGCCGCGGATCCGCGCGACGAGGTTCGCCCGCTCGGGAACCCGCGCATGGAGCCGGCACTCGATCCCGAGCGGCTCGAGCCTGGAGCGAAGGAGCTCGGCCGCCCGGGTCTCGTTTCCGGGCGGATTGACGGTGTCGATGCGAACGAGGTCCTGGAGCAGCTCCGTCACCTCGTCGCGCAAGGAGACCGCAGCCATCGCATGAGCATACTTTCGGGGTGAGCGACCTGTTCTCGGACGCCGCCGCGGGACGCCTCGGCGCAATCGCGCCGCTCGCGAGCCGGCTCCGCCCGGATCGGCTGGAGGAGTTCGTCGGCCAGGAGCCGATCACGGGGGCCGGCTCTGCGCTCGCCCGCGCGATCGCGGAGGATCGAGTTCGCTCGAGCATCTTCTACGGTCCTCCCGGAAGCGGCAAGACGACGCTCGCCCGGATCGTGGCCGCATCGACGGGAGCGGCGTTCGAGGAGCTCTCGGCGGTCTCGGCGAGCGTCGCCGACGTCCGCGGTGTTCTCGCGCGGGCACGCGAGCGCCTCGGTGCCGAGGGCAGACGGACGATTCTCTTCCTCGACGAGATCCACCGGTTCAACAAGGCACAGCAGGACGCGATGCTCCCGGGCGTCGAGGAGGGGCTGATCACGCTGATCGGGGCGACCACGGAGAACCCCTACTTCGAAGTGAACGCGGCGCTCCTCTCCCGATGTCAGGTCTACGAGCTCGAACCGCTCTCGCTGGACGAGCTCGTCGAGATCGTCCAGCGAGGCGCGCGCGCGCTCGACCAGGACATCTCGCCCGACATCGCTTCATTGGTCTCCCGCCGCGCCGGCGGGGATGCCCGGGCAGCGCTGAACATCCTCGAGCTGGCCGCGGAGACGGCGCGTGCGGAGGAGCCGCTCGATCACCGAGAGCCACATCGCCGACGCCGCCCGGAAGCGTCCGCTCGTCTACGACAAGGACGGCGACGCGCACTACGACTTCGCTTCGGCCTTCATCAAGTCGATGCGCGGGTCGGATCCGGACGCGTCGCTCTACTACCTGGCGGCAATGCTCGAGGCTGGGGAGGACCCGCGCTTCGTCGCACGCCGGATGGTCATCTTCGCCTCCGAGGACGTCGGCAACGCAGATCCGCGCGCGCTCCTCGTCGCGGTTGCGGCCGCCCACGCGCTCGAGTTCGTCGGCCTGCCGGAGGCGCGGCTCAACCTGGCCCAGGCCGCTCTCTACCTCGCCCTCGCGCCGAAGTCGAACGCTGTGATCACCTCGATCGGCGCCGCGGCTGCCGACGTCCGCGAGCACGGGGCGCTCAGACCGCCCGCCTCGCTCCGCGACGCGCACTACCGGGGAGCGAGGAGCCTCGGGCACGGCACCGGCTACGTCTATCCCCACGACGACCCACGTGGATTCGACGTCGATCACCTGCCCGACGAGCTGAAGGGCCGAACGTACTACCGGCCGTCCGGGAACGGCGAGGAGGCCGAGCGCACCTAACGGCTCAGAGGATTCTCGCGCCGAGCGCGCTCGCGACGAGATCGACGCCGAGCAGAGCGGTCTCGTTCTCGTGATCGAGGATCGGATTCACCTCGACGATCTCGATCGAGTCGAGCACCCCTGCAGCCGCGATCAGCTCCATCGCGAGATGTGCCTCTCGATACGTCAGGCCTCCGCGAACGGGAGTGCCGACACCCGGCGCGAGGTCGGGATCGATGACGTCCATGTCGAGCGAGAGGTGGACGAAGGCCGCCCCGTCGACCCGGTCGAGCGCCTCGCGGACGACGGACTCGACCCCACGTCGGTCGATCTCGGTCATGGTGAATACCGCAAGCTCGAGCTCGCGGATCAACGCCCGCTCGCCCTCGTCCAGGCTCCGCTCGCCGATCAGCACGGTCCGACCGGGACCGACGGCGGGCAACGGCCACGCGGAGCTCGAGAACCCGGCGCCCGCACGGCCGAGGGCTGCGGCAAGCGGCATGCCGTGGACGTTGCCGCTCGGAGTCGTGGAAGGCGTGTTCAGATCACCGTGGGCGTCGAACCAGAGCACGGCGCCCTGCCCACGGATCGAGGCGAGCCCACCGAGGGTGCCGAGGGCGACGGAGTGGTCGCCGCCGAGGACGAGCGGCAGCAGACCCTCCGCGACGGCACTCGCAACACGGCCGGCGACCTGCTCGCAGGCCGAGCGGATCTCGGCGAGGTACAGGGCGCGGGAGTCGCCGGGACGTGCCGTCTCCCTGATCGGAGCGTCGATGTTCCCGAGATCGCGGCAGGCGAGACCGAGCGCCTCGATCCGCTCGCCGAGGCCTGCGTAGCGGATCGCGGACGGCCCCATGTCGACGCCACGCCTGCCGCCGGCACCGAGGTCGAGCGGCGCGCCGATGATCGCGATCTCCCGCTGCGGCACGCCGGTAGACTACGTCCGCTTCTGTCCGGCGAGGTAGCTCAGCTGGTAGAGCACGCGGCTGAAAACCGCGGTGTCGCCGGTTCGAGTCCGGCCCTCGCCACTGGTGTCAGCGGTCAACCGATGGGGCCACTTCAGCGCGCCGCTTGCGCGCCAGGAAGGCCGTGCCGCCTCCAGCGGCGAACTCCTCGAACTCTCCGAACCCGAGCGGGGCGAGTCGCTCGCGAAGCGTGTGCGGCGGAACGTAGATCGGCGTCGACGCTCCGGACGAGAAGGCCAGCACGAGCGCCCCACCCCCGGCGGTGACGCGTGCGAGCTCCGGGAAGAACGGGATCATGTTGAGGAGGATGACGAGATCGAACTCGTCGTCGGGGAACGCGAGAGCCGACGCATCGGCGAGCTCGAACCGGACTCTCCCGGCCATACCGGGCGGAAGCAGCCGGCGCGCCTCGGCGATCATCCTCGGCGACAGGTCGACCCCCACGACCGAGATGGCGGGGTAGCGATCGGCGAGAAGCCGCGCTCCCTTCCCGGTCCCGGTCCCGACGTCGAGCGCCCGCCTCGCCGTCGGAACCCGCTCGAGCGCCGCCACGAGCGGGAGAAGCGCCTCGGGCCCCCGCCGGTCATCCCAGACCCCAGCAAGGCGATCGAATTGCGCCCGCATCGGCCCTCGGAACAGGCGCCAGAGCCCGGGACGCGCGACGACGGACGTCGCGGCGAAACGGGCGAAGCGCCGGCCGAGCCGCTCCCGCCAGTCGTGGCGAACGGTCACGGCTCGGCGACAGGTCGGCGTGACGCGACGGCGATGACGGCAGCGACGAGGCCGTCGAGATCGTGGCTCGATGCTTCTCGAACGACGTCGAGACCCAGGCGGCGCGCCTCGGCCGACGTGACCGGACCGATCGAGACGCACGGGCGGTCGACTCCGAGCGCCGCGAGCGCTCTCGCCGCGGATGCCGACGCGAGAACGACGAGGTCGCCCTCCGGGAACAGGTCGGGTAGCTGCTCGACCGTCCGATAGAGGACGACGGCGTCCGCGCCGAGCTCGCGCGCCACGACGTCGCGCGCGCCCTCCGCGCCGGCGAACACCACGCGCGCTCCGGGCAGGAGCCGGGGCCGCAGCGCGTCGACGAGGCCTTCCTGAGTCGATCGAACCGCGACGAGCGACGGCTCGACGCCGCGCCGGCGAAGGGCTTCGGCGGTTCCCGGACCGACGACGGCCACCTGGGGGAGCGCTCCGTCGAGGCGATCGAGCAGAAGTTCCGCCGCTCGGGCGCTCGTGAGCACCACCCAGTCGTAGCCGTCGAGCCGAACCCGAGCGCCCGGAACCGGCTCGGTCCGGACGAGCGGGCAGTCCACCACGTCGAACCCCGCTTCCCGGAGGCGGCCGCTCAGACGATCGAGGCCCTCCGCGGCACGGGTGACGACGATCCTCACGGCGTGCGAACGGCCGCCGCGGCGACGAGCTCGTCCGCGACCTCGAGCGGATCGGCGCCCCTCCACCGCTCGACCCAGGTACCGTCCTCGGCTGCGATCAGCCCGGTCAGCGCCTCCCCGTCGTGGTAGGCGCCGACGGGGGCCAGGCAGCCCGCCCCGATCCGGGCGACGCACGCCCGCTCGGCCTCGACCCGCCGCCGGGTCTCCGCGTCGTCGGCCGCGGCGACGAGAGTCTCCTCACCACTGCGCACCTGGAGTGCGACCGCTCCCTGGCCGGCCTCGGGGACCAGTTCGTCCGGATCGAACCGCAGGCCGATCTCGCGTTGCAGCCCGAGACGGTCGAGACCCACCGCCGCCAGCACGATCGCGTCGAGGCCCCGCTCGACGCGCTTACGAAGACGGGTGTCGACGTTCCCACGCAGGGAGACGACCTCCACGGCCGGCTCGAGGGCGAGCAGCTGCGCCTTGCGGCGGGCGGAGGCGGTCCCGATGCGCATGCCTGCGCGCAGCCGACCCGCGCCGCAGAGCGCGTCCCTCGGATCACCGCGGCGCAAGTACGCGCCGACCGACAACCCCTCGTCGAGGGTAGACGTCATGTCCTTCGCCGAGTGGACCGCGACGTCGATCCTGCCGCTCAGCAACGCCTCCTCGATCTCCTTCACGAACACGCCGCGCGCTCCGAGCTCTCCGAACGGGCGAGAGCGGTCGCGGTCGCCCGTGGTAGTGATCGGGACGAGAGCGATCTCGAGCCCGCCGGTTGCCGTACGCAACGCCGCGGCGACGCCCTCGGCCTGCGTGAGCGCGAGCCGGCTGCCACGGGAGCCGAGCCGAACGAGCATCAGGCCCCCGTCAGGCCTCGAGATCGAAGAGCCGCCGGACGGTCTCCGCGTAGACCGGCCCCTCGGCACCTGCAGCCGCCTCCTTGAGGCGGACGGTCGGCGCGTGCAGGAGCTTGTTGACGATCTGCGACGTCAGCGACTCGACGGCGTCACGCTCGCGGGGGGACAACCCCGCGAGCTTGCCGCTCGCCCGTGCCAGCTCGGCGTCCCGGATCTCCTGCGCCCGCCGGCGCAGGGAAGCGATCGCCGGGACGACGTCGAGCGACCGCTGCCAGGCCGTGAACGCACGGGCCTCGTCTTCGACGATCCTCTCGGCACGAGCCGCCTCGTCCCGCCTGGTCGCGACCGTCGCCTCGACGACACGCTCGAGATCGTCGATGTCGTAGAGATAGCAGCCCTCGAGCTCGTTGATCGCCGGATCGAGGTCGCGCGGGACCGCGATGTCGATGAAGAAGACCGGACGGCCCCGCTGCGCGTGGAGCGCGCGCTGCACCTGCTCGGCGGTGAGGACGAGATCCGCGGCGCCCGTCGACGCGACGACGATATCCGCACGCCGGAGCTCGGCCTCCAGCTCGTCGAGCCCGACCGAACGGGCCTCGTGGCGCCGGGCCAGGTCGACGCCACGGTCCGCCGAGCGATTCGCCACGACGAGTGAGCCCACACCACGAGACACCAGGTTCGCCGCCGCGAGCTCGCCCATCTTCCCGGCGCCGATCAACAGCACCGACCTCCTCGGGAGATCGTCGAAGACGCGAGCCGCGAGCTCGGCCGCGGCCGACGAGACCGATGCGGGATTCTCGCCGATGCGCGTCTCGTTTCGGACGCGGCGCCCTGCGTGCAGCGCCTGACCGAACAAGCGGTGCAGCACCGTCCCGGCCGAGCCGACCCCGTCGGCCGCTTCGAAAGCGTCGCGGACCTGACCCAGGATCTGCGCTTCGCCGGGCACGAGCGAGTCGAGACCCGCTGCGACACGGAAGAGGTGCCTGGCTGCCTCTTCATCCGTCTTGGTGTACGTCCACCCGGCGAGCTCGGACGGATCGACTCGGGCGAGACCGGCCAGCTCCGCTGTGGCACGCCGGCGCGCCTCGGCTGCGTCATCGTGCGCCACGTACACGCAGACCCGGTTGCAGGTCGCGAGGGCCACGGCCTCTCCGTCGTCGGCGGCCAGCCTCGCGACGAGCTCGCGCGCGGCGTCGCGGTCGAAGCCGAGTCGCTCCCGCGCCTCGACCGGAGCGAGGTGGTGCGAGGTACCGACGAGGACGAGGCGCATCAGAAATGGGAGAGCGGGATCGAGCCGAGCCGGATCACGATCACCAGCGCGAAGCCCGCGAGAGCGAGGAGGGCGGTTCGCCGGCCTCGCCAACCGGCCTCGAGACGAAGCACGATGAAGGCCGCGTAGATCACCCAGGTCGCCAGGGTGACTCCGATCACCGCATCGATGCGCCCTCCGTCAGCACCGAGCCGGCCGAGCCCGATGCCGACCCCGAGCGTGAGCGCCGGCAGCGCGACCAGCACCGTCCGGCCGATCAGGCGGTCGAGCGTTGCGAGAGAGGGTGCCGTTACCCGGAGCACACCCGGCGCGTGACGCTTGAGGCGGCTCTCCTGCCAGAGATACACGGCGGCGAGCCCGGCGGCGAGCGTGAACCCGGCGAACGCGGCGAGCACGAGGCCGACGTGAAGCGAGAGGAAGATCGGGCCGAGATCGCTGCCGCCGTCCGCCGCCGCACCGCCGGCAGCCCAGGCGAGAACGAGAAGGGTCGCCGCCAGGGGCATCACCGCCAGCCCGAGCAGGCGAAACGGCGCGCGGCAGCCCCAGATCAGATAGGCGCCGACGCACATCCAGACGAAGAGATTGAGCGATCCGGCCCACGAGTCCCAGGGAAAGCCGTCCGCATGAGCCGCCTGGGCGACGAGGAGCGCCGTCTGCGCGAGCCAGCCGAGCCGAACGCCCCAGATCGCCGTACGGGCAAGCCTCCCGGGCCGAACGGCCTCCCCGGCGTAGGCGAGCGCCGCCTCCGCGTAGCCGATCAGCGCCGGCCAGACGAGCAGGACGGCGGCCTCACCCATCAGCCGACGCCGCTCTCGACCTGCTCGACCTCGTCGTCCGCCGCGCGGCGGCGCACAGCCGCGTCGGTCAGCTCCCCCACCTCGCGCTCGAGCCGTGTCATCTTGAAGGCGTAGACGACGACGTAGAGGAGCACGACGGCGAGCACGACCGCGTAGGCAGCGGTGACGTACTTCTCGGCCGTCGTCACGCGAGCGCCCTCCGCAGCTCACGGAGCCTGATGTCGAGGCGCTTCCCCGCGAGCTCCGTCTGATACAGGGCTCCGGCGAGCGTCAGCATTCCTGCCTGGACGATGCAGAAGACGAGGAACATCGAGCCGGCCATCTGCGGCCCGTCCCGCGTGAACACGACGGGGTGGATGAAGTTCTCGGCCAGGCGGATGGCGAGGAAGCTGACGGGGATGAGAACCACGCCGAAGAGCGCGTAGACGGCGCTCATCCGGGCGCGGCGAGGTCCGGCGTCGACCGAGTAGCGAAGCATGAAGTACGCGGAGTAGAAGAGAAAGAGAATCAAGAAGAGGACGAGTTGCCGCTCGCCCCAGGACCACCAGACACCCCACGAGACCTTCGCCCAGATGGCCCCGGTGACGAGCACGAGCACGCCGAAGATCGTCCCCATGTGAATCGCGGTGTAGCTCTCGAGGTCGTAACGCTCGTCGTTCTTCCAGAGCAGGCGGAGCGCCTTCCACGCGCCCCACGCGAAGCACGCGTAGGCGGTGAGCGCAACGGGGACGTGGATGTAGAAGATCCGCTGGCTGAAGCCCTGGTCGGCGTCGTCCGGAACCCACCAGAACGCAAGGGCCACCCCCGTGACGAGGAGCGCGAACGCCGCGACCGCAAGCGCGGGACCCGGCCTATTCCGTAACGACGTACTCAAAGGAAGCCCACGAAATGATCGCAAAGATGGCGTCGTAGAGGCCGAGGAACCCGAGATAGCGGGCGGGGTCGTCGACGACCGAGGCGCCGACGCCGCCGACCACGATCGGAATGGCAAGCGGAAGGAAGAGGAGAGGCAGCACGAGCTCGCGGGTCCGGGAGGCGGCGGCGACCGCCGAGAGCAGGGCGCCGACCGCTGCGATGCCGACGTTCGCGAGCAGCACCGCGAGGATCGTCGCGCCGTCGACTGGCTCGAAGAAGAGCGCGAACGCGGGAATCGCGATCACCTCGGCGAGGAGCAGGAAGCAGATGATGCTGACCGTCTTCGCGAGCCAGATCGCGCTCCGGTCGCATGGCGCGAGAACGAGGGCGTCGAGAATCCCCTGCTCGCGCTCCGGCACGAACGCGCGGGTGAGGCCGAGCAGCGCCGTGAAGACGATCGCCACCCAGAGGAGCCCCTTGGAGGCGAGCTCGGAGCCGGTGGCGTCCTCGGGCAGTGCGAAATGGAAGACCACGAGCGCGGAGACGACGAAGAGGAGCATCGCCGGCACCGTGTCGCGCGAGCGCAGCTCGAGCAGGAGATCCTTGCGGGCGAGGACCGCGACGTCCTGGAAGTACCGGATCACGTGAGCGCGAGCCGCATCGACGCGAGGCGCTCGATGCGGTCGGGAGCATGAGACGAGACGACCAGCGTCCGCCGCGTCGCGAGCTCGGCGAGCTCCGCCTCCAGCAGCTCTCCCCCTTCGCGGTCGAGACCCGAGAACGGCTCGTCGAGGAGCAGCAGCTCCGGGTCGTGGAGAAGCGTCCTGCAGAGCGCGAGGCGCTGCTGCATTCCGCGCGAGTACGAGGCGACCGCGTCGTGGCGCGCCTCCCAGAGCCCGTATCGCTCGAGCAGCATGCCGATCCGCTCGCGCCGCTCCGGGACGCGGTAGAGCTTCCCGTAGAGCTCGAGGTTCTCGAGAGCCGTCAGCTGCCGGTAGACGAGCGGCTCGTGGCCGAGGAACCCGATCGACCCACGGCCCGCCTCGACGTCGAGCTCCCCGCCCGAGGGCGCCAGCAAGCCGGCGAAGAGCCGCAGCAGCGTGCTCTTGCCCGAGCCGTTTCGGCCGGTGACCAGCAGAAACCCACCGCCCGGCAGGTCCAGATCGACCCCGCGCAGCACGTCCTTCTCGCCGAAGCGCTTCTCGAGCCCCCGGGCCCGGATCACACGAGCACCTCCGCGAGCACGAAGACGAAGAAGGTCACGCTGATGACGCCGTTCGCCGCGAAGAACGCCGTATCGAGGCGGCTCCAGTCGCGCGGCGAGACAAGCGAGTGCTCGTAGGCGAGAACGAGCCCGACGACGGCTACTCCGACCCAGTAGAGCGCGCCGACACCGAGCCCGAGCCCGACGGCGACGAGCAGCGCGACCGTCGCGACGTGGCAGAGGCGGGAGACCGCGAACGCTGCCGGCACCCCGAAGCGTGCAGGCAGCGAGTGGAGTCCCTGCGCCCGATCGACATCCAGGTCGAAGAGCGCGTAGAGGATGTCGAACCCCGCCACCCACACCGCGACGGCGGCGCCGAGCAACCACGCCTGCCATGGAAGCTCGTTGGTCACCGCCGCCCAGGCGCCGAGCGGGGCCAGGCCGTCGACCGCGCCGAGCCAGAAATGGCAGAGCCAGGTCGCGCGTTTCAGGTACGGATAGACGACGAACCCGATCACCGGAATCGGCCACAGCCAGCGAACGATCGGCTCGAGTTGATACACGGCGACGAGGAAGAGCGCGAGCGAGCCCAGGCAGAAGAGGATCACCTGCCACGGCACGAGCGCTCCTCTCGGCAGCTCGCGGTTTCGCGTTCGCGGGTTGCGTGCGTCGATCCCTGCGTCGATCAGCCGGTTGAGCGCCATCGCCAGGCTGCGTGCTCCGACCATCGCGACCGTGATCCACGCCAGACCATGGGCCGAGGGGATGCCGTCGACTGCCAGGAGCGCGCCGACGTATGCGAACGGGAGAGCGAAGAGCGTGTGCTCGATCCTGACGAGCGAAGCGAACAGCTTCGTATAGCGAAGTATTGTCGCCTCGCTCATGTGGGCTCCTTGGTCTTCTCGACGAGCCGCACCTCCCTGATGGTCATCCCCTTGTCCACGGCCTTGGCCATGTCGTAGACGGTCAGCGCCGCGACCGAGGCCGCGACCAGCGCCTCCATCTCGACCCCGGTGCGGGCCGACGTCTCCGCGCTCGCGGCGATCCGCACGCCGGAGCCCTCGACCTCCAGCGTGACGTGAACCGCGGAGAGCGGCAATTGATGGCAGAGAGGGATCAACTCGGCCGTGCGCTTCGCCGCCATCACGCCGGCGATCTGTGCCGTCGCCAGCGCATCTCCCTTGGGCAGCTGCCGCAGGAGCGCGACGGTCTCGGGCCGCATCGACACGAACGCCTCCGCGACGGCACGACGACGCGAGACCGGCTTTCCGCCAACGTCGACCATGCGAACGCCGCCTGCGTCGTCGACGTGGCTCAGGCCAGTGCGCACCCCGCTCACGGAGGCAGTCTACGCCCGCCCACCGGAGCTGCTGCGTCGAGGTCGGCCAGCTGCGAATCGATCCATTCGGCGATCGTGTGCGCCCGGACATGGGATCTGATCGCTTCGGCGCGGTCGTGACGCTCCACGGCGCTCATCGTCAGAGCGCGATGGATGGCACTTGCCTGGCCCGTGAGGTCGAACGGGTTGATGGTCAGCGCCCACGGCGCCAGCTCGTCGTGGGCGCCCGCGTTCTCGGAGAGGACGAGAACCCCATCCTGTTCGTTGACGAGCGGCGCTTCCTTCGCAACGAGGTTCATGCCGTCGAAGATGGCGTTCACGAGCAGGACGTCGAACTGCTTGTACGCGGCGACCGCCTGCGCGAAGTTGTCCTCGATCCGTAGGTCGAGCGGCAACCACCCGTCGCGCTGGAAGCGATCGTTGACCGTGCGGGCGGCGCGCTGGATCGCCCCGAGGTACTCCGCGTACTCCGGGATCTCCTGCCTCGAGGGATCGAGGAGCGCGAGCATGGTGACGCGCCCGTGCAGCTCCGGGTGGGCCTCGAGGAAGAGCTCGTAGGCGCGGAATCCGCGGACGACGTTCTTCGAGGGATCTGTCCGGTCGACCCGGAGCACGAGGAACTCCTGGCGCTCTCGACGGATCGACTCCTCCTGCTCGAGCACGCGGGGATCGCCTGCGAGCTCGTCGAACTCCTCGGGGTCGACCGAGATCGGCCTGACGTGCGCGAAGATCGTCCGGTCGAGGAAGGACGCTGTTCCCGACTCGAAATGCGAGTCGGCGCCGGCGATGTCCTCGCAGCTCCGCAAGAAGTTGGTGCGCCACCGCTCGGTGTGGAAGCTGACGACGTCGTTCGCGAGGATGCCCTCGTGGAGCGCCCTCCGGATCGGCTCCGGGAGCACCCGCCAGTAGTCCGGTTGCGGCCACGGGATGTGCACGAAGTGCGCGAGGCGGGCATCGGGCACGCGCTCACGCACGAGCGCCGGTGCCACGTAGAGGTGGTAGTCGTGGAAGAAGACGGCCGTGTCCGGGCCTTGCTCGAGCTCCGCCACGACCGCCTCCGCGAAGCCCGTGTTCACGGCGACGTAGCCGTCGCTCCACGCGTGGTGCAGGCCCTGGTCCACGTCGGGCGCGCCCGCGAGACCCCAGAGGTAGTGCTGGAGGAACCACAGCGTCGGGTTCGCGACCACGTTGTAGTACCAGTCGTAAGCGCTTCGCTCGTGCGCGACGAGACGAAGCTTGAACGGCGACCCGTCAGGCCCGGCCTCGGCGAACGGCTCGTCCCCGGCCTCGGCGACGACCACGCGATCCTCGTCCGTGATCGCACTCGCGATCCAGGTCACATCGTGATGCGATACAAGGCTGCGGAGGGCGGTGACGAGGCCGCCGCCGCCCCTGCGCGCAATGCGGGCACCGGAGTCCTCCCGGTGGTATGTAACGGGGCCCCGGTTCGAGACCACGATCAGGCGGCGCCGTGACCTCATGGCGCTACGGTACCCGGTGGCTCCCTCGCGGTCAGACGGCCTCGCCGGCCGTCACGAGGAGCGCGTCGCCCGTGTCGTTGCCGAGCAGGCGGTTGAAGAGCGTGAGCCAGTCGCGGAGCAGCCGCGGCATCAGGAACCGCCGGCGCACGTCCTCCTTGCCGAGCAGCGCCAGTTCGCGGGCGCGGGACGGGTCACCGAGGATCTCCAGACAGGCCTCGGCGCACTCGCGCGCAGAGTCCACGAGGTAGCCCGTCTCGCGATCGCGGATCTGGCTGACGATCCCGCCTACGCGTCCGGCGACCACCGGACGCGCCTTCCACAGCGCCTCGGAGACCGTCAGGCCGAAGCCCTCGCGAATCGACTTCTGGAGGACGGCGGCCGAGCAGACCTGGAACGCGTTCACCTCGACCGAGCCGACGTTGTTGAGGTTCGAAAGGATGTAGATGTCGGGGTCGTCCTGCGCGTAGGCGACCGTCTGGTTGTAGAAGTCCCACCCCTCGGGATCGTCGTGCGCCATCGAGCCGACGAGAGCCAGCTGCACCTCGGAATGGAGCTCGCGCACCCCTCGGTAGGCATCGATGACGCCGAGCGGGTCCTTCCAGGGATCGAAGCGGGACACCTGCGTGAGCAGGGGCCGATCGATGTCGATGCCGAACTGATCGAGGATGTAGCGGGCGTCCTCCTGCGCGAGCGCCATGTTCTTCGGCGCGAGCGGATCGATCGCCGGCGGCCAGACGTAGGCGGTGGGGAGGCCTTCGACGTCGGGCACGTACTCGGCACGATGAAACACGGCCGCGTCGTATCGGCGGAGCCAGGTGGCGAGGAAGTCCACGACCGACTGATTGGGCGTCGAGAGGTCGATGTGGCACCGCCAGATCCAGTGATCGGCCACATCGCGGACGTGCTCGATCATCGCGACAGGCTGGGGATCGTGGACGATGACGAAGTCGTAGCCACCCGCCAGCGCCTCGGCATTCCGGCGGTTGTACGCCTCGAACACCGCCATGCGCGCGTCGTCCAGGCCCTCCGGGCTTCCCTGAAGGGCGTTGTGGATCGTCTTCGTGACCTGGAAGAACTCGTCCTGGCCCCAGATCACCCGCCACTCGACCTCGATGCCCGCGTCCTGCATCAGGGGAACGAGCGTGTAGTTGATCTCGGCGACGCCGCCGCCGAACGCGGTCGCCGAGAGGTGAAGGACACGCTTGCCCTCGAGCGGCCCCGCAAGCGCCCGGATCTGCTCCATCAGGCGCGGCCCGACGATCGTCGCGTAGTCCGCGAGCTTCTTGTGCCCGACGTTGACGAGTTGCAGCATCGGCGGCCCACGATACCGACTGGCCGACGGGCGTCGTTCCGAGTGCGGAGACCTGTACGGCGATCGTCGCGATCTCGATCGAGCCACTTCACGCCCGGCGTCGATCGGCCGCTACCGTCCGACGTCGGGATCCGCCGGGCGATCCTCGAGGACGACGGGAAGCACGATGCGCTCGCCGTCGCGGACGACCGTGAACTCGGCACGCTCGCCGGGGAAGAGCTGCCCCGCGACGATTCTGACGAGATCCTCGGTCGGTTCGAACCTCGCGCCCGTTGATCGCGACCACGACGTCGCCGCCGCGAAGGAACTCGAGCCCGTCCACGCGTGCGACGGTCTCTCCGGCGACGAAGGCCGGCCTTCGCAGCAGGGCTGCCCGGAACCACGGTCTGGATCGCCGCGCCACCGTCGAGCGAATAGCCGAGCTCCGCGGCGAGCGAGGGGGTGAGCGTCTGTGTGGAGACTCCCGACCCACGCGTATCGCACGACTCCGGTCTCGATCAGCTGCTCCATCGAGCGCCGCGCGGTGTTGATCGGAATCGCGAACCCGACGCCCTCGGCGTTCCCGGATTCGCTGCGAATCTGCGCATTGATGCCGATCACCTCACCACGGGCGTTGAACAGGGGGCCGCCGGAGTTGCCGCGGTTGATCGGAGCGTCGGTCTGGATCGCGTCGACGACGTTGTAGACGCTCGTCAGCGAGCTGACCGAGCGGCCTATCGCCGACACGACGCCGACCGCGAGCGAGCTCGCCTGCCCGAATGGGCTCCCGATCGCGGCCACGGGCTCCCCGACGACGACCTCGCTCGAGTCGCCGAGCGGGACGGGTGCGAGCTCGTGGTCGTCCGGGTCGACCTTGACCAGGCCGACGTCGCTGAAGACGTCCCAGCCGACGATCTCGGCCTGAACCCGGTCTCCGTCGCGGAACTCGACGAAGACGTCCTTCGCGGGATCGACCTCCGTTCCGAGCCTCGCCCTCGCCGGCGGTCGTGATCACGTGCGAGTTCGTGAGGATGTACCCGTCGCGCGTCGACGACGAAGCCGGAGCCCTGCGCCTGGGCCGCCGCGCTCGCCGTCGCCGTGACCGTCGAACAGCGCATAGATGGTGACCACGCCGGCCGACCGTTCGCGGTAGATGGCCGCCGGATCGAAGCTGTCGCCCTGAAGCGGTCGAGCCGTCGCGATCGGGGCGGCCGGCGCGTCGCCCCCGAGCGTCCCGCTCGCGCTCCACGACGACCGTCTCGGCGCCGGCGATCCATCCGGCCGCCGTCCCGATGCCGACAGCTGCCAGACCGCCGAGAACGGCCGCAGCCGCCGCAACGCCGATCAGAACGCCCACCCGATGCCGTGGCCCGCCGTTCACGATCGGGACGAGCGCGTTTTCACGTGAAAACGGGGCGGCGATCGGTGCGCGAGGAAGCAGCAGCGGAAGGTGGTGTCGCCGGGCTGCGAGCGCAACTCGATCGTCGCCGCCCATCAGCGTTGCGAGCTCCCGCGCGATGGCCAGGCCGATCCCACTCCCGAACGCGGCGCCGCCGGCACCCCGGTAGAACCGCTCGAACACCCGCTCCTGGTCCTCGGGCCGGATGCCAGGGCCGTCGTCGTGGACGCTCAGGACCGCCCGGTCGCTTTCGACGGCGGCGCCCACCTCCACCGTGGTCCCGGCCGGCGTGTGACGCAGAGCGTTCTCGACGAACGAGCGCCCGATCTGGGCAACACGCTCCTCGTCCGCCTGGGCGACGCTCTCCCCGTTTCCGGTGACACGGAGCGTGTGCCCGCTCCCCTCGGCGAGGCCGCGAAACTCGTCGACGAGCGTCTCCGCGGTCGTCGACAGGTCGACGCGGCGCAGACCTCGATCCCGAGCTGCCCCGCGTCCAGTCGCGAAAGATCGAGCAGATCGGTGGCAAGGCGGGTCAGCCGCTCGACCTGCCCGCGCGCCGTCTCGAGGAAGTCGTGGCGGGTTCCGTCGTCGAGGTCCTCGTCGGCCAGCAGCTCGAGGAACCCGCCGAGCGCGAAGAGCGGCGTCCGCAGCTCGTGCGAAGCGTTCGCCACGAACTCGCGGCGGGCGCGATCGAGGCTCGACAGCCGTACGCGCATCCGGTCGAAGGTCCGGGCGAGCTGCCCGAGCTCGTCCTCGCTCGCGTCGTGCACGACGACGTCGAAGTCGCCGTCCGGCGATCCGCTCCGCAGCGACCTCGAGGCGCCCGATCCGCCGCGTCAGTCGCAACGCCGCCACCGCCCCCACGAGCCAGGAGACGGCCAGGGCGACCCCGCCGAAGATCAGGATGTCGCGCCGGACGACCGCGACGGCCGACAGGCGATCCGCGAGCGGGGCCGAGAGCAGGAGCACGGCATTGCTCTCGGGCTGGAGCAACCGGGCCACCTCGGCGTACCCCTTCCCGGCGCGTTCGAGGCGCCCCTGCGCCAGCTGGCCGGTCCGCGCGGCCTGCAGCGCATACAGCGTCGTTCTCGACGTCCTGGGACTCGAGATTGCTCGAATCCGCGACCGGGAGGAGCGTGCTGTCTCCCAGGCGGCGGAAGATCACGACCCGGGCGTTCAGTTGCTCCTGGAAGACCAGCGTCAACTGCTGGCACCTGGACGCGTCCGAGCAGGTGCTGAGCGCAGTTCCCGCAATCAGCGGCGCCGAGCGCCGCAGGCTCTCGAGGTGTCGTGTTGACGAGCCGCGACTCGAGCCGCGGCACGACGGCGAGGTACGCGATCGCCATCGCAACGGCGACCACGACGAAGAGCATCAGGCCGAGCTTGACGCTGAGGCTCTTCAGCGGGCTCACGCTGTGCACGGCTATCGGTCCCGGAAGCGGTACCCCACGCCGCGCACGGTGAAGATGAACTCGGGCTCGCGCGGATCGATCTCGATCTTCTCGCGCAGGTGCCGGATGTGGACGTCGATCGTGCGCGGATCGCGGAAGTCGGCGCTTCCCCACAGAGCCTCGAGCAGCGGACTGACGCGAGTACACCCGGCCCGGATGCGCCGCAAGCGTCTGCAGAAGCTCGAACTCGACGTAGGTCAGCTGGACGCCGACGCCGTGAGCCTCGACCGCGCGACGCGCCAGATCGATCGTCAGGCCGTCGTGCTCGATCGTCTCCCCGCGCTGGTCGACGCGCCGACAGCTGGGCGCGGCGAAGCAGCGCCCGCACGCGGCTTCGGAACTCGCGGATCGAGAACGGCTTCGTGATGTAGTCGTCCGCTCCGAGCTCGAGGCCGAGCACCTTGTCGACCTCGTCGTCGCGGGCGGTGAGCATGATGATCGGCACCGAGCTCGTCGCGCGAACCCGCCTGCAGACCTCGAGCCCGTCGACCTTCGGCAGCATCAGGTCGAGCACGATCAGGTCGACGTCGTCGGCCGTCGAAGCGCTCGAGCGCCTCCTCGCCGTCACGCGCCTGGATGACGCGGTACCCCTCCCGCTCGAGCGGGTACGTGAGCAGCTTCTGCACGGACTCCTCGTCGTCGACGAGGAGGATCGTTGCGGCGCTCGCCATGAAACGCGGATATTGGCAGTGCGCCGCCCCTGTCGGGGCGCCGTGATCGTCGAGAGATCGGCCCGGCGCTCGACGCCCGCCGGCGATCTCTCCACTACTATACCCCGGCCCCGATGGCCGCTTCTCCCTCTCGAAGCGCGCCCTGAGCGGCGCCGGCGCGCGGCGCGGCTCGATCGAGCGGCCCGGTCAGCGGTCGGATCTACCGCGCAGCCTGGGCTCTCATCGCCATCCCTCTGCTCGTCGCAGCCTTCACGGTCGGCCGGCCTGCGCCGCTTCCCGAGCCCGGGCTTCCCCCGTCCTTCGACCAGACGGCCGCGGCTCAGGTCGCACGCGACTTCGCGGACGACTTCCCGGTTCGGACACCCGGGACGGACGGCGCGTTCGAGGCGGCAGCGCTGGGTCGCCGACCGGCTCGACGACTACGACCTCGTCGTCGAGCGACGCTCGTTCGAGGCGGACGTCCCGGGACGCGGGCCCGTGGAGTTCGTCAACCTGATCGCGCGCCCTCCGGGCGAAGCCGGGCTCAGCCGAGACGCGATCGTCGTCATGGCGCACCGGGACAACCTCGGGCTCTCGCCCGGCCAGGACGACAACGCCTCGGGCACGGCTGCGCTGATCGAGCTCGCCCGCAACCTCTCGACGCTCATCGCTCGCGCACACGATCGTCTTCGTCTCCGACCGACGGCGGAGCGCTACGGCAACGTCGGAGCCGCCGCGCTCGCGGCCGATCCGGCGTTCACGCGCAACGTGCTCGCGGTCGTCGACCTCGACTCGCTCGCGGGGGATGGGCCACCCGGGCCTCGAGTTCGCGGGCGATCGCCCGCGGTCGCCGGCGGGCGAGCTCCTCGCCACGCGCGGACGCCAGCGTCCTCTCGCAGACCGGCACCAGGCCCACGCACCCGACCGCCTTCGCACAGCTCCTCGACCTCGCGTTCCCGTTCAGCCTCTACGGTCAGTCGCCGCTTCTCGGCCACGGTGTCTCCGCGGTGACGTTGACCTCCGCAGGCGATCGCCCACCCGAGCCGTCGGCCGACGTGGCGTCGTCCTTCGACACGGCGAGGCTGGGCGTGCTCGGCCGCGCGGCGCAGGCGCTCGTCGGCTCGCTCGACGGGGCGGCGGAGGTCGCCAGTGGCACCGACTCCTTCGTCTATCTCGGCGGTCGCTTCGTACGCGGGTTCGCGATCCAGTTCCTGCTCGTCGTCGCGCTCCTGCCCCCGCTTCTCGCCACGCTCGACCTGGCTGCCCGCGTGCACCGCCGGGGCGGTGAGCTCGGGCCGGCGCCCGGAGCTACCGCAGCCGGCTCCTCGTCTGGCTCTTCGGCAGGTGGCCTCGCCGCCGTCTTCACCGTCGTCGGGCTCTTCCCGAACGGCGTTGCGACGGCCGCTGTCGCCGGACACCGGGCCCGGCGCAGAATGGCCTCTCGGCGCTCTGCTCGGACTCGCCGCGCTCTCCGGCGGCGGCTGGCTCGCTCGCCCGCATCCGCCTCGTGCCGCGGCGGCCGGTCGATCGCGCCGACGAGCTCGCCGGCCACCTGGTCGCGATGCTCGTCCTCTGCGCGATCGGCGTCGCGCTGGCGATCGTCAACCCGTACTCGCTGCTCTTCGTCCTTCCCGTCCCTGCACGCGTGGCTCTGGATTCCGCACGTGCGCGATGCGCATGCGCTCGCCCGGCTCGCGCTCTACGTGTTCGGGTTCGCGGGCCCGACTCCTCGCTCCTTCGCATCGTTCGGCTCGGTTCGATGCGCCCTGGTACGTCGCGACCCTCTTCGCGGTCGGTACGCACCCTGGTATCTCGTGCTCGCTCTTCTCCGTCGGCTGCGCGGCCGGTCGCCCTGTCTCTCGCAGCGCTCGGGCCCTTCGGCCGTGCGCGCCGTGCCGGCCAGGCGGGCGCGACTCGCTCTCCGGATCGGTCGCTACGGTGCGTCCGGTCGACCGCGCCGACGGCGGCCGTGGCGAGCAGCGAGGCCCGAGGAACCGCCCGACGATCGGACCCGGCCAGGAGCGAACCGCTCCCCGCAGCCGCCTCGCCGCGGGGACGAGAACGAGCGCGTCCGCCTGGGCAGCTGAAACGATCATGTGTGACTCCTGCCCCGCCAGCGGGCGCAGCACCGACTCCCTCGCCGCCGAGCTCGCTCCGTGCCCGTACGAACTCGTCGCGCTCGGCGTTCCGGCTCGAGCGCAGCGCCGAGCGAGCCCGCGTGCGAACGCGCGGCAGCGGCGTCCGACAGTCCCGAGCAGCGCGTTGACCGCCGGCCGGACGAGCACCTCGAAGCAGACGAGCGCCGACACGGGGTTGCCGGGGAGGTTGAACACGAGATGGTCGCGGCGCACCCCGAAGGCGACGGGGCGTCCCGGCTTCATCGCGACGCCCCAGAAGACCTCCTCGACGCGGAGCTCCGACTGCACCTGGCGGACGAGATCGTGCGGCCCGACGGAGGCGCCGCCCGTCGTCACGAGCATGTCGAACCCGAGCAGTGCCTTCTCCATCGCCTTACGATGCACGTCGTCGTCGTCGGCCACGACTCCGAGCTGCGCGGGAACGGCGCCCGCGGCGGCCAGCTGTGCTGCGAGCATGAGGCCGTTCGACTCGTAGATCTCGCCCGGCCCGAGCGGCTCGCCTGGCTTGCGGAGCTCCGAGCCGGTGACGAGAATGCCGACGCGGGGTCGCTTCGCGCACCGCACCTCGCTCACGCCGGCCGCGGCGAGCGCGCCGACCTGGGCGGCGCCGAGCCGCGCGCCGGGCTCGAGCACGACGCGGCCCGCCGCGACGTCGCCGCCGCGAGACCTGACGTTCGTACCGGCGGCGATGGCCGCGCGGACCTCCACTCGCCCGTCGACCTCACCGACGAGCTCGACCGGGACGACCGCGTCGGCGCCGTCCGGCACGACCCCACCGGTCGAGATCGCCATCGCCTCGCCGGCGCCGAGCGGCGTCGTCGCCGGGCTTCCCGCCGCGATCCGCCCCGACGAGCGCGAGCTGCACGGGAGCCGCGGCCGTGTCCGCGGCGCGAACCGCGAATCCGTCCATCGCCGAGCTCGGAAACGGCGGCAGGTCGCACGGTCGCCGCCGCGGGCTCGGCCAGCACGCGCCCGAAAGCCCGCTCGATCGGGCACCCGTTCGGCGTCGAGCGGCTTCGCCCGCTCGAGGACGAGGCGCTGCGCCTCCTCGACGGTGATCAGATCGCTCATGACCGACGGAGAATCTACAGCGGCACCGCGTCCCGCAGGAGGTACGCGGAGAGGCCAGGGCGAGGAGCCTGCGCTGTGCGGTCCTCCTCGATCGCCGCGAGCGGCACCGCCCAGACCGCGTACCAGGGAACGAGCCACGGGCGTTGCACACGAGCAGCAGCCCCGCGGCGAGCCCGAGACGCGCCCGGCCGTGCCACGCCTCGCGGAGCAGCCAGACGAAGGCGAGCGGCGAACAGGACCGCGAAGAGGATCGCAGACGCCGCGCTCCGGAGACCGGTCACGCCCGAGAGTCGGTGCGGAACGCGTAGACGGCCTGCTTGCTCGACGTTTCGTGCCAGCGGCACGACCGCACCCGAGCCAGCCGAGGCCGTAGCGCCAGAACGCAAGGCCGGCGAGCGCGGCCGGCGACGAGCGCGAAGCCCAGGTGACGGACCGGGCGCCCCGTCGCCCGAGCCTCGACCGCTCGGAGCACGAGGAAGATCGACGGAACCCACTTGATCGCGATCGCCGCGGCCCAGGCCGCCCCGGCGGCGTTGGTCCGACCCGCGGCCGACCAGGCGAGCGCCGAGAGCACGAGCACCATCATCAGCGCGTCGTTGTGGCCGCCTCCCGCGAAGTGGACGGCGAGCAGCGGGTTCCAGCCGACGAAGGCCGCGGCGAACGCGCGGGGCCGCCCGAGCCGGGCCGCGAGCAGGACGAGGGCCAGCATCGCACACGGTGGCGATGACCCGGTAGACCCAGGCGGCCGTCGTCGGGCGAGTCCGCCGCACCACGGCGGCGATGGCCCTCCGAGACGAAGCGTGAAGCCCGGGCCGTAGACGGTCGTCGTGTCGCGCCAGTCGCCGCCCATCACGCGCGTAGGCGGGATCGTCCGGGAAGCGCGCTCGGGGGCACGTCGTACGGATTCTCGTCGTGCACGGCCCCGACACGCCCGTACGCCCAGTACGTGTAGACGTCGGTCGAGAGCAGGACCGGGCCCGGCGAGGGGAGCGAGCTGGATCACGAGCGCGACGGCGAGCACGGCGGCGAGGCGAGCCGGCACCTCCCTGACCAGCGCCAGAGGCCCGCGAGGTAGAAGGCGAACGCACCCGACAGCGCGCCGAGGTAGAGCCACGACCAGCCCGTGTCGCCTCCGGGGTGATCGGGCGAGAGCGGCGAGCTGGCGGATGCGCCGCCGCGACCGCGACGGCGAGCAACGCGAGGCTGGCGAGACCGCCGCCGGAGCGAGCGCGGGAACCGAGGAGCCCGT
Source organism: uncultured Thermoleophilia bacterium (assembly GCA_963705605.1). Lineage (GTDB taxonomy): Bacteria > Actinomycetota > Thermoleophilia > Gaiellales > Gaiellaceae > CAVPKC01. The sequence goes on along the minus strand of CAVPKC010000003.1, from coordinate 1,869,226 downwards.
GGCGCGAGCGGCTGCGGCGCCGTCGACCGCGGTCACGGCTACCCGATGGTGACGGTGGGAGGCGGCGCGGGAGGCGCGGGCTCCGGCACCGGCTCGTCGGGCGGGGGCTCGCGGCACGGGCTCCGGCGCCGGTGCGGGCGGCTCAGGGTCGACCGGTGTGACCGGCTCGACAGCCGTGGTCGCCCCGTCGCCGGTCGAGCCCGTGCTCGGTCGTGCCGGTCTCCGTCGAAGACGTTCCGCTGGGCACGTATCGAGCCGAAGTCCTTGTACTGGCCCTGCCACGGTCGCCAGACGAGCTGCTGCCTCGGCAGCGGGAAGTCGGCGACAGGCGCGTACGCGAGCGCCCGCGAGACGAACAGATTCCAGATGTCGGCCGGGAAGCTGCCGCCCGAGACGGCGATGCCGTGGACGCTCGTCATCTCGATCGTCGGCGTTCGGATAGCCGACCCAGACCGCAGCCGCGAGAGTCGGCGTGTACCCGCAGAACCAGGCGTCGGTGTAGTCGTCGGTCGTCCCCGTCTTCCCGGCGGCCGGCCGGCCGAAGTAGGCGCCGCGTGCCGGTGCCGCGAGAGCACGTTCTGCTCGAGGATGCGTCGTGACCTGGTAGGCGACGCCGTCCGGCATGACGCGCTTCGGCGATTCGGCGCTCGGCCCAGCCGTCTCGTCGTCGACCTCCCCGCTCGGGAAGCACGACCTTGCGGATCGCCATCGGCTCGTAGTAGACCCCGCCGGCCGCGAGCGTCGCGTAGGCCGGACGCCATGTCGAGCACGGACACGTCGTTCGAGCCGAGCCCGATCGAGGCGACGGGCTCGAGGGGCGAGCGGACGCCCATCTCGTGCGCGATCTTGGCGATGCTCTCCGGCCCGAGATCGAGCGTCAGCCGCGCGTAGACGGAGTTGTCGGACCGGAGCGTCGCGGCGGTGAGCGTCGACGGGCCGTAGTAGCGTCCCGTCGTACGTCTTCGGCGTCCACGGGCTCGCTGTTCGCGTCGGGCTGCCAGGTGAACGGCGCCGACAGGTAGTACGTCGAGTCCGGGTTGATGCCGCGCCGGATCGCCTCGGTGAGGACGAACGTCTTGAACGCCGAGCCCGCCTGCCGGCGACCCTGTGCGGCGAGGTTGAACTGCGATCGCTGCCCTCCCGGCGATGACGGACACCATCGCGCGGATCGCGCCGTTCGCCGGATTGATCGCGACGACCGCCGACGCGGGGTCGCCGGGCTCGTTCAGCGTCTCCTTGATCGCCTCGGCGGCGAGCCGCTGGAAGCGCGGGTCGATCGTCGTGTAGACGCGCAGCCCGCCCGTCCGGACGAAGTTGGCGCCGTACTGCTCGATCAGCTGGTCGCGCACGTAGCTGAAGAAGAACGGCTCCCTGATCTCCGTGTAGAGCCTGCCGGGCTTCAGCACGATCGTTCGCGGACCGCCTCGCGGTACGCGGCTCTCGCGTGATCGTAGCCCGCGTCCCGCAGCGCCTTCAGCACCTCGTTGCGGCGCGCGGCCGCGCCTGCTCGCGGTTGAACGGGTCGTAGAAGGAGGGCGCCTGCGGAAGACCGGCGATCAGCGCGGCCTCGGGCAGCGTCAGATCGCCCGCGGACTTCGAGAAGTACGTCTGTGCAGCGGCCTCGACCCCGTACGCGCGGTTGCCGTAGTAGACCTGGTTCATGTAGGTCTCGAGGATCCGTTCCTTCGGCCACGCGTTGTCGAGCTTGAGCGCGAGGCAGGCCTCCTTCAGCTTGCGCTCGTCAGCGTGCGCTCGGTACCCGACCGGCCGGTAGAGGTTGCGGACGAGCTGCTGGGTGATCGTCGAGCCGCCCTGGACGACGTCCTTCGCCCTGTAGTTCTCGACCGCGGCACGGACGATCGCCCTCGTAGTCGAGCCCGCCGTGCTCGTAGAAGCGCCGATCCTCGATCGCGACCGTCGCCTTCGGCGAGCCACGGCGACATCTCGTCGAGCTTGACCGGCTGGCGGTTGTTCTCCGCCGGGATCGCGCCGAGGAACGAGCCGTCGGCCGCGTAGACGAACGAGTTCTCGCCGATCGCGACCGGCTTCAGCGCAGTGAGATCGCAGCTCTGGCGAAACGCCTCGGTTCCCGTGACTGCCACCGCCGTCACGGCTGCGAGCGCCGCCAGCACGAGGACGATCAGAACCGCAGCGAGGATCCTCCCGGTGTGCCGCTTGCGGCGAGATCGGCGGCGGCGTCCGCTCGACGGCCGGTATCCCGCGCCGTTCGGGTGACCGTTCCCGCTCGTCACGCCTCTGCGAAGATCCCTGCCGACCGCAGCCGCTCCTGGATCCGGAGCCGGAGATCCGAGGAGACGCGCTCGGCCGCTCCATGGTCCGGAACCCGGACGCCGACGGCGATCTCGGCCTTCGTTCCTCCGACACCGCCCTCGAGGCTCTCCACGGAAACGGATGGCTCGAGGCCGGCGAGTGCTCCGGGAACCGTTCGCGCTTGTTCGAGAACCATCTGCATAGCCTGGCCGAGGTCGGACGAGAGCGGGAGGAGCAGCCGGACCTCGGCGGTGCACTCCGGATCGACGATCGTCCAGTTGCGAATGGTATCCGACGCCAGCAGGTCGTTCGGAATCTGCAGCCACGCACCGTCGCCGGTGCGGATCCGGGTGTAGACCCGGCCGACGTCCTCGACGACACCGCCGGTTCCCTGGAACTCGATCCGATCGCCCAGGCGGATGGGCTGGGAGAACGCGATAACCAGGCCGGAGATGAAGTTGCCGAGACTCGACCTCGCAGCGATGCCGATGATCACCGCAAGGACAGCGGCAGAGGTCAGAAGGCCACCGGCGACGCCGCGCACGGACGGAAAGACGAACGCGGCCATTGCCACGCCGACCACGAGGATGAGGATGAAGATCGTCCGCCGCACCGCGCGGTAGCGCGTGAGCGCCGAGGGGGGCAGGTTCGAGCGTCGGCGTTTGAGGATCCGATCGACGAGGTTGGCGACGACCACGGTCGCGATCAGGATTGCCACCGCGGTGACGATTCGCTCGACGCTCATCGCCTCGTGGTTCGTCAGAGCGGGAGCGGCTTCCTCCCTGCGAAGCCCTCCTCGAGACCGTGCCAGAACGCGATTTCGTCCTCACCCACATGCCAGCAGAGAAGGACGGTCTCACCGCTCGAGCCGACCGCCGGGAAGTCGACGAGACCCCGATCGAGGTCCTTGACCTGGGCGCCCTCGGCCTGGATGCCCTCGATACACGCCGCGATCGACGCCGAGGCTTCGGCGACGGCCGACTGGAGCGCCTCGACGCGGGCGGCGTCGAGCGCGCCACCGTTACCGCCGACCGCTTTGCGAATTGGCGCGAGCTCGTCTCGAGCACGCCGAAGCGCAGCCCGCTGCTCGATCAGGCGCTCGGCGAGCGGGCGCACCGTCTGGAGCGCTCTGGCCGCCTCCTCGATCGTGAAGTGCTTCATCCCCGAGCTCTCTGGTGGTTGGATAGATAGCACGTGCGCGCCCTGCTTCCTCTTGCAACGATGCTCCTGGCGTTCGCCCTGGCCTCGGCCGGCTGCGGAGAGCGCAGCGAACCGACAGGCGAGCTCGGCCAGCCGTATCCCGTCACCGTCCAGGGAGCCGGCGAGCAGCCCGTCACGCTCGACGCGATGCCGGAACGGATCGTCGCTCTCGACGCCGGATCGGCGGAGCTGATCGACGCGATCGGTGCCGGCGACCGGCTCCTCGGCGTTCCGGCCGGTGTCGAGCTCGCGTCCGACGCGAAGGCTGCGGAGGTCGTCAAGGAGACGGGTCAGATCGACGTCGCTCGCATTGCGAAGCTCGACCCGGACCTGATCGTCGCAGCCGCGGACACGGACCCGGTCGACGTCGCGCAAGCCCAACGCCGGACCGGCGCAGCCGTCTACGTCCAACCCTCCCGAACCGTGGAGGACGTCGAGAGGGCCACGATCGAGCTCGGCTCTCTCCTCGGACAGCCCGTCGAGGCGCGCCAGCTCGCCGGCTCGATCGAGCGCTCGCTCGCAGAGACGGAGCGCCGCCTCGACGGGGTCGGCCCGGTGACGGCCTTCGTCGATCAGGGCTACTTGATCACGGCCTCGAACCGCTCTCTGCTCGGGAACCTCGTCCAGCGGGCGCACGGGACGAACGTCGCAGGAGAGTACGCGGGTCTCGGGCCATTCCCGCTACCGCAGCTGCGACGCGCCGACCCGAGCGTGTATCTCACGACGTCGGACAGCGACGTCTCGCTCGCGACGCTGCGCAAGGATCCCCGGACGCGCAAGCTCACGGCGGTCGAGGACGGACGGGTCGTCGTCGTTCCGGTCGACCTCGTCACGCGCGCCGGCCCCCGAATCGCCCAGGCGCTCGAGACGATCGCTGCCGCTCTCCATCCCGATGCGTTCCGCTAGACGCGCCGCGGAGCTCGACGCCGTCACGGTCGACGCCTTCGGAACGCTCGTGCTCCTCGATGATCCGGCCTCGCCCCTGCAGGCGGCTCTCGCGGAGCACGGGATCGAGCGCCCGCGCGAAGCGGTTGCCGCTGCCTTCCTCGCCGAAGCGGCTCACTACCGCCCTCGCTCCTCGCGAGGGCGCGACGCGACATCGCTCGAAGAACTGCGGCTCGAGTGCGTCGGTGTCTTCCTCGACCGGCTCGAGGCCCCGCTCCAGGCTGCCGGCTTCGTTCCCGCGTTCATGCGCGCGATCTCGTTCCGTCTCGCTCCGGGCTCTCTCGACGCCCTGGATCGCCTGCGTGCGGCCGGCCTCGGGTTGGCATGCGTCGCCAACTGGGACGTCAGCCTGCGGGAGCAGCTCGAGGGTCTCGGTGTCGCCGACCGCTTTCACGTGATCCTCTCGTCGGCGGAAGCCGGCGCCGAGAAGCCCGAGCCGGCGATCTTCCAGCTCGCGCTCGACCAGCTCGCCGTGCCGGCGAGCCGATCGCTGCACGTCGGCGACGAGCACGCCGACCGAGAGGGCGCTAGTGCAGCCGGCATGGCGTACGAATCGGAACCGCTCTCGAGCGTTCCGGAGCGGATCGACCTCCGATGATCGATCGTAGAGCGATGGACGCTACGGCAGCCTCTGCCGAGATCTCGCCGTCGCGCGAGCGCCTCGCTCTCGGGCTGTGGCTCCTCGTCGCCGGGCTCCAGATCGCGTCGTCGTTCGCTCTGGGCGGCAGCGGATCAGACCGCGACGGCGAGCCGCTCTTCGAGTACTCGCTCGCGATCGGATCGCTCGTCCTCTACGGCATCCTCATCGCCGTAACGTTCTGGATCGCCTCGATCTACCCCGATCGCCTCGCGGCGCTCGGCATCAGGCGGTTCCCCGCCCGAACCACCTGGCTGATCGCCGGCGTCGTCCTCGCGTCCGTAATCGTCTCGGCCGCGCTCGAGCCCGTGCTGCACGCGGGCCGCGAGCAGGGGCTCGAGCCCGAGAGCTGGAACTCGGAGCGCGCCGCCCCGTTCGTCGTCAATGCGATCGTCGTCACAACGCTAGTGCCGTTCGCCGAGGAGCTGTTCTTCCGCGGGCTCGGTGTCCGCGTCCTCTGGTTTCTCGGCCCGCTCGTCGCGATCGTCGGGACCGCCCTCGTCTTCACGCTGGCGCACGGGATCCTCGTAGCTATCCCCGCCCTCGGCTTCTTCGCGCTGCTCCTCGGCTGGCTCCGCGTGCGCACCGGCAGCGTCTGGCCCGGTGTCATCGCCCACGGGGCCTACAACGCGATCGGGGTCATCGCCTTCTTCGTCTCGTCGTCTTCGTGACGCGTAGCCTCGCGCTCGCTGGATATTCTCGTCGTCCCGATGCCAGACCGAGACCAGGCTGAGGACCCCGTGGTGCGGGACTACCGCGCGGAGATCTCCCGCGCCGACCGGACGATCCTCGAGACGGTCAACCATCGCCTCGACCTCGTGACACGCCTTCACGCCTACAAGGCGGAGCAGGGCTATGCCCCGGTCGATCGCACCCGAGAGGAGGCGCTGCTCCGCGACCTCCGCGATGCGAACGAGGGCCCGCTCTCGGGCGAGGGCGTCGAAGAGCTCGTCGGCGCGATCCTGGATCTGACGAAACGAGAGCTCGACCGGCGCCGGTGGCCATAGCCCGAATCGTTGCGACGCCGCTTTGCGGAACCGGCTCGCCGGTTTCCGCGGCCGTCGCGATATCGGGCGTCGCCCGATTCGCGACACTGCCGGCGCCGATATCGGGCGTGGAGGGCGGCGAAGCCGCCCGGTTACCGAATGTCGCGGCGCCGCAGGCGGCGCCGATACTCGGGCTGGAGGACGCGGATATCGGCCCGGGCGCTCTGCGCCCGGGCAGCGATTCCGCCTACTGCTCCTCCTTCGAGAAGTCCTCGGGGTTGATCTCGTCGAGGAAGCGCTTGAACTCCTCGACGATCGCGTCCTCGTTCACGTCTTCCTCGTTCTCGAACTCGATCGCGCTCTCCTCCAGCACGGTCTCGGCCGCGTAGATCGGCGCCTCGGCGCGCACGGCAAGGGCGATCGCGTCGCTCGGCCGCGAGTCGATCTCGACCTCGGTCCCGTCGATGCCGAGCGTGATCATCGCGTAGAAGGTGTTGTCCCGAAGCTCTGTCACGGTGATCTTCACGATCCGCGCCTCGAGCTGTCGAAGGATGTCCGTGAGGAGATCGTGAGTGAGCGGCCGCGGGGTCGATGCCCCCTGCAGTTTCATGAGGATCGCGGCCGCCTCTGGATGGCCGATCCAGATCGGCAGGAACTTGTTGCCGTCAGCCGTCTTCAGCAAGACGATCGGCTGCTTGCCGACCATGTCGAAGCTCACTCCGTAGATGACCATCTCCTGCATATGGTGGAGGCCCCAGGGGGCCCCTCGTCGGATCTTAGCGCGCGATCCCTGACCTGAACTCGGGTGCGGCGGTCGTGTTGCGGACACGGTCGCCGAGCGACACGAAGTGGGCGATCCTGGATTCGAACCAGGGACCTCCGCCTTATCAGAGCGGCGCTCTAACCGACTGAGCTAATCGCCCGAGCGACCGGCAATTCTAGCCGCTCCGCCGAAGCGCTCCGTCCGGAGCGCGCCCGCCGCGGCCTCGAGGCCCTCGGCGATCTCCGCCAGCTCGTCGTCGTCTGCGAATCCGAGCTCGATCCGGCCCGCCACGACACGTGCCGGAACGCCGGCGATCTCCTGCAGCGCAGCCCGGGCCCGCTCGGCGAGCGCCGCGTCCGTCGCTCCGCTGCGGGCACGCGGCCGCGTCCGGGCACCTGCGCCTCGCGCGGCGCGCTCGGCAGCCCTCACGGACAGCCCGAGCCGAGCGATCCTCCTCGCGAGGCGCCGCCGCTCGTCATCGCCGGGCACGGCGAGGACGGCGCGAGCGTGGCCTTCGCTTAGCCGCCCGCGCTCGACCAGTTCCAGCACGTCCTCGGGCAACTCGAGCAGCCGGATCCGGTTGGACACGGCCGGCTTCGACCGCCCGACCCGCTCGGCGACGTCTCCCAGGGAGAGCCCGAACTCGTCGACGAGAGCGGCGTACCCCCTCGCCTCGTCGATCGGCGACAGGTCCTCACGAGCAACGTTCTCGACGAGCGCGAGCAGGAGCGACTCCCGATCCTCGGCCTCCCGAAGAACGGCCGGGACCGTCGCCAGGCCGGCGACCCTCGCCGCACGCCAGCGCCGCTCCCCTGCGATCAGCTCGTAGCCACCTTCCGGATCGGCCCGAACGAGAACCGGCTGGATCACACCCTGGACCCGGATCGAGGCTGCGAGCTCCGCGATCGCCTCCTGCTCGAAATGCCGTCGCGGCTGCCGGCGGTTCGCGTGGATCGCGCCGACGGGAAGCTGGACGAGCTCCTCGGCGGCTGACACGGGGCCGATCAGGAGCTCGAGCCCCCGGCCGAGACCCCGGCGCCGTCCTGCCGGCTGTTCGATCACCGGCGCCCGATGAGCTCGCCCGCCACGCGGTAGTACGCGTCGGCACCGGACGAGGTTGGGTCGTAGATCGTGATCGGAAGGCCGTGGCTCGGAGCCTCGGCGAGCCGGACGTTCCGCGGAACGCTCGCTTCGAAGACGAGGTCGCCAAACGCCTCGCGCACCTGCTCGGCGACGTCTCCCGCGAGACGGGTGCGGGTGTCGACCATGGTCAGCAGCATGCCCGCGACCGTCAACCGTGGGTTCAGCCTCGCGCGGACGAGGTCGATCGACTGCAGGAGTTGGGTCAGACCCTCGAGCGCGTAGTACTCGCACTGGATCGGAACGATGACCCGATCGGCCGCCGCGAGCGCGTTGACCGTCAGAGGGCCGAGCGAGGGCGGGCAGTCGATGAAGACGAACGAGAAGCGGGCGTCCGCCCGGGCGAGGGAGCGGGCGAGGTACGCGTCGCCGTCGTCGCGCCGCGAGAGCTCGACGACGGCGCCCGCGAGCTCCGTCCGGGAGGGGACGAGGTAGAGGTTCCGGAAGCGCGTCGCGTGGACGACGTCCTCGAGCGGGGCGCCGTCGAGCAGGTCGTAGGAGGATGTGCCGTTCGCACGCTCACCGAGGCCCGACGTCGCATTGGCCTGCGGATCGAGATCGATCACGAGCGTCGGCTCGCCCGCCTCTGCGAGGCACGCCGCGAGGTTCACCGCAGTCGTCGTCTTTCCGACGCCGCCCTTCTGGTTCACGACTGCGTAGACCCCGCCCGTCACCCTTCTGAGTCTATGGTTCGGTCCGGAGGGCAGACCCTTCGCGCGGATCAGGCGAGGGGGCGCTTCCGGGCGATTCCGGGACGGCGGGGAAATCGTGCTGGGGTCGGGCCGAGCTTGCGGAACAGAAGGATGCGTCGGCGCTCGGAGCCCGGGATCCGGATCTCGTCCGGCGGGGCGGCAGCGAGTGCTTCCGAGACGTGATCCAGACCGCCAGCGGCGGCACCGGCGAAGAGGACGAGAACGCCCCCGGGTCGGACGAGGGGAAGGCACCACTCGGCAGCGATCGGTGGGGGGGCCAGCGCGCGGGCGAGCGCGGTCCCGTATGCGTCGCGGCCCTCGCGCACGGCCGTGCTCCTCGGCCCGGGCGCGAACGACGGTGACGTTTGCGAATGGGCGAGTCGCTCGCTCGAGGAACGCGCATCTCCGCCGTGACGACTCCAGCAGTTCGAAGCGAAGGTCGGGCCGGGCCGCCGCCAACGGCAGGCCTGGCGAGCCGCCACCAGATCCTACGTCGACGACCGGGCCCGCCTCGAGAAACGGCAGGGCAGCGAGAGCGTCCTCGACGTGCGTACGCCACGCATCCTCCCGCGACCCGACCGCCGTCAGACCGGGCGTGGAGAGCAGCTCGTCGAGCCAGTGAACCAGTCTGGGGTCGTCGCGTCACGCCGACGGGCTGACCACCACGTGCCTGCTCGGCTCGGCTCCCTCGCTCGAGGTCAGCACGTCCGTTCGGTCCTTGAGGCGCAGGTGGACGATCTTCCGCTCCGATGCCGTCATCGGATCCAGGGCGATCGGGCTCCCGCTCCCGGCGACCCGATCGGCCGTCCGGTCGGCCAGCGACTCGAGCGTCGATCGCCGCCGGTCCCGATAGCCGGCGGCGTCGACGACGACAGCGACACGATCCTCGGCAGCCCTGGCAGCAACGGCGTTCGCGAGGTACTGAAGAGCATCGATCGTCTGCCCGTGCTTGCCGATCAGCAACCCCAGGTCGCGACCCTCGAACGTCGCCACGAGCGCGTCGTCGACGTCGCGGATCGTGACCGTGGCTTCGAGCCCGAGCGCGTCGCGAACGAGCTCGAGGAGCTCGGCAACCCGCGCCGCGACAGGCGACGCAGCTTCGCGTGAGTCGTCGACGGAAGAGCTCCGGGACGGAGGAGCACTGAGGCGTGCCACGACCCGCGCCGGAACGAAGCCGACGCCGAGTAGTCCGCGCTCGCCCTCCGAGATCACGACCAACTCGACCGCGGACTTGTCGAGGCCCGGGAAGCGGCGCTCGAGCTCGCGGAGCGCCGCCCACTTGGCCTCGCCAACCGTCTCGCCCGTCGCCTCTGTCTCGGCCGACGGATCGTCCCCGGACGCCAGCTCAGCGTCGTTCATCGCCGGGCGCGAGACCCTTTCTTCTTGCGTCGTCTGACCTGGCGGGGCTGCTGCCCGTCCGGCGACGACGCCGTCTTCGTGGCCGGGGCCGCTGCTGCCGATCCGGACTTCGTCGACCCCGCCTTCGCCGCCGGTTTCGGCTGGGCAGCGGGAGCGGCCACTTGCTTCGGCTCGGTACGGCTCGTCCGTTTCGGCAACTCGACAGGGGCGCGTGGGATCATCCGCCGCGTCACCAGCCCCTGGCCGGTCGTCCAGAGGTTCGTCGTCACCCAGTAGATCATCAAGCCCACCGGGAAGTTGATGATGAACGGGATGAAGACGAACGGAAGGATCATGAACAGGATCCGCTGCGCGCGGCTCTGCACCGTCGTCGACATCAGCAGGAACGAGGTCAGCTGGCTGCCGACGTAGATCGCGAGAAGCAACCACCCCGACCAGTGGTCGCTGACGTTCGTGGTGATGTTCGGGACGAGGTCGTTCAGGAACCCGAGGCTCGAGTCCGGAAACTGGGGGAAGACCTCCTTCTCGAAGTCGCGGAGAACGTAGAAGAGCGAGATGAAGATCGGGATCTGGAAGACGATCGGGAGACACGACGCGGCCGGGTTGACCTTGTTCTCCCGGTAGAACTTCATCACCTCTTCGTTCAGGCGCTGCTTGTCGCCCTTGTACTTCTCCTGGATCTTCTTCAGCTCGGGCGCGTACTGCTGCAGCTTCTGCATCGAGCGAACCTGCTTGATCGTGAGCGGCACGAGCACGATGCGCACCATCACGGTCAGCGCCACGATCGCCCACGCCCACGAGAGGCCGATCGAACCGTGCAGCCACTCGAGAATCCTCGTGAGCGGCTCTTCGATCGGGCTGAGAATGCCAGCGAGAACGGTCACGCGGGCTTCCTGAAGAGTCGCTGGGCATCGACCCGGTCGACCCCGCCGTGGCTCCACGGGTGGCAGCGGGCGAGGCGCCATGCGGCGAGCACGGAGCCGCGGAGGAGTCCGTACTCACGCAACGCGTCGATGGCGTACCGCGAGCACGTCGGGTGGAACTTGCAGCAGCCGATCCCCGGCGCGGCTCCGCCGAGCGACGCGAGCAGCGGTGCGAGCGTGTACCGATACGCGAAGACCATGCCGACCCCGACGAACCTCATGCGTGTGCTGGTTCCTCGCGTGGCGCCTGCGCGAACACCTCGCGCACGCGTTCGATCAGCCAGTCGAACCCCCTTGCCTCCGCCACCTCGGCCAACCCGGGTCGTACGATCAAGACGTAGTCGCGCCCCGGCGCCACGTCCTCGCTCACGAGATCGAACGCTTCTCGGAGGCGGCGCTTCAGCCGATTTCGCTCGACCGCGCCACCGACCTTCCGCGAGACGGCAAGGCCGAGCCGAGGCGTCTCATCGGCATCGGAACCCGATGGGCGCGGGAACGTGTAGAGGACGAGATACCGCGTCGAGACGGACCGGCCCTGACGGTAGACGGCGTCGAAGTCCCGCGAGCGCGAGAGGCGGTTGCGGCGTCTCATTCCGGCTCACCCGGCCCGACCGGCTCAGGCCGACAGGCGCTTGCGGCCCTTCGCCCGCCGGCGCTTGAGGATCGCCCTTCCCGAACGGGAAGCCATCCGGGCACGGAATCCGTGCCGACGCTTGCGACGGCGGACGTTCGGTTGAAAGGTTCGCTTCATGGAGACGAGGAGCACCAGAGGGTCGCAGCTGCGACCGCAGGCCAGTATAGAGGAGGCCTCGCGCCTTCCGCGCAGCGTCCACTTCAAAGGATCGAATCCACAGCCTGGATCCCGCACGGCGAACGGGTTCCTTCCTGCTATCCACAACTGTGGAGAGTTCTGTGGAAACCGTGAACTCCCTGCAAACGGCACGCTTCTAACCGGTTGGTAACCCGTTTGATCTCGCGTTGAGCGGCCGCGGGGCCGTTGCTATGATCCCGCTTCCTCGAGCCCTTGGGAGGGGTGAGTCGGCGGCGTGGAGCAGGCCTCGGAGATCACTGCGGCATCGGTATGGTCCGGGATCTCGGGCCGCCTTCGCGACAGCCTCACCGACCAGACGTTCGTCACCTGGTTCGGTGACGTAGCCGTCGTCGACATCGCCGACGGGGGGATCGTCCTCGGCGTCCCGAACGACTTCACTCGCTCGTGGATCGACGAGCACTTCCGCGGGCTTCTGAACGCCGCTGTCCGCGATGCGGTCGGCGACGATCGGCCGGTAAGGCTCGTAGTCCAGGAGGGGGACGGTGGCTCCGATCGGGCCGAGCCGGAGCTCGACCGGAGAAGCGAGGGCTTGAACCCCAAGTACACCTTCGACACGTTCGTCATCGGATCGTCGAATCGTTTCGCCCACGCCGCCGCGCTCGCCGTCGCCGAGGCGCCGGCGAAGGCCTACAACCCGCTCTTCATCTACGGCGGTACCGGGTTGGGCAAGACGCACCTCCTCCAGGCGATCGCCGCCTACATCGGCCGTCACTCGCCCCGTCACTCGTCCCGCTACGTGACGAGCGAGACGCTGACCAACGACTTCATCAACTCGATCCGGGAGAAACGAGTCGAGGCCTTCAAGCAACGGTACCGGCACTACGACGCGCTCCTCGTCGACGACATTCAGTTCCTCGAGCACAAGGAACGGATCCAGGAGGAGTTCTTCCACACGTTCAACACGCTCTACGAGGCCGGCAGGCAGATCATCCTCTCGTCGGATCGCCCACCCCGAGACATCGCGACCCTCGAGGAGCGGCTACGGAGCCGATTCGAGTGGGGGTTGATCGTCGACATCCAACCGCCCGATCTCGAGACGCGGATCGCCATCCTCCGGAAGAAGGTCGCTACGGACGGGATCCACATTCCCGACGCGCAGGTCCTCACGTTCATCGCCGGACGGATCTCGACGAACATCAGGGAACTCGAAGGCGCGTTGACCCGTGTGGTGGCCTTCTCGTCGCTCACCGGTCGGCCGATGACGGTTGAGCTCGCCCAGGAGGTCCTCGAGGATGTTTTTCCACAGGGTGAGCCGCCCGAGATCTCGATCGAGCGCATCCAGGAGGTCGTGTCCGAGCGGTTCGGGATCTCGCTTCAAGAGCTCATCGGCCAGCGGCGCTCGAGGTCGGTTGTCTACCCGCGTCACGTCGCCATGTACCTCTGTAGAGAGCTGACGGACAGCTCGCTTCCGAAGATCGGAGATCGTTTCGGCGGTCGCGATCACACGACCGTCATCAACGCGACGTCGAACATCACGAAGCTCATCAGGGAGGACAGGGGCGTCTACAACCTCGTTCAGGAACTCACAGCTCGCATCAAACAGGTCCGCTGAGGCCGTGGACAACAATGCCCGGTTGTGGAGTTCTCGTGCAGTGGCGAACCACCTTGTTGAAAGAGCGATTCGCGTCCCCAGAACTGTCCACCGGCAGAACCCCTGCCCCGGAGGGCGATTCGCTGCGTCCTCCCCGTCATCCACACTTCCTATGACTACGACTAGAGATTTTTCATAGCCTAGAAATGACAGTCGCCACCTACGCCCCGGAAACGTTGAAGATCACCTGCTCCCGCGAAGACCTGGCCCAATCTTTGGCTCTCGTTGGTCGTGCCGTCTCCTCTCGGAGCACGGTTCAGATTCTTGCCGGAATCCTGCTCCGGGCCGACGAAGGACGCCTCGAGCTAGCCGCTACGGACATGGAAATGTCCTTACGGGTGTCCTTGAACGTCGCCGTTGAGGAGAGCGGCTCCGTCGTCGTGCCCGGCCGCTTGTTCGTGGACATCGTTCGGCTACTCCCTCCTGGCGATGTCAACCTCGAGTATCACTCCGCGGACGGAGTTCTCGTTGTTGCCTGCGGCGCGTCGTCGTACCGGGTGAACACCTACGCCGCCGACGACTTTCCGCGGCTACCAGCGGTCGAGCCAGGCGAGCTCCTCGAGCTCGACCGTGAAGCCTTCCTTCAGACCGTGGCAAAAGTGAGTCGGGCGGCTTCCCGGGACGAGTCCCGGCCGGTGCTGACGGGGATCCTCGTCCGGCTCGAGCAAGACTCGCTCGCAATGGCGGCGACGGACTCGTACCGGCTCTCGGTCAAGGAGACGACGCTCCCCTCGGCACCGGGTCGTGAGCTCGAGGCGATCGTTCCGGCGAGAGCCCTCGGCGAGCTCGCCCGAATCGCTCAAGGGAGCACCGCTGACAACCTCAGGCTCGGAGCGCAGGAGAACCAGGTGCTCTTCGAGCTCGACGGTGTCTTGCTGACGGCGCGCCGGATCGACGGGCAGTTCCCAAACTATCGCCAGCTACGACCCGAGACGTTCGAGGTCGAGCTGACCCTTCCCCGCGAAGAGTTGATGGACGCTGTTCGACGAGTCGGCGTGATGGCGCAGCGCAACTCGCCGCTGCGACTGCGCTTCGAAGAAGGCCAGCTGACGATCCAGGCGCAGACCCAGGACGTCGGAGAGGCGAAGGAGTCGCTTCCGATCGCGTACACGGGCGACGTTCTCGAGATCGGCTTCAACCCCGAGTTCTTGCGCGAAGGGCTCGAATCGGTCGGCGAGAGCGAGGTGCGTCTCAAGCTGATCAGCCCCCTGCGGCCCGGGCTCGTCACGGGCGCCGGCGAGGACTTCTGGTACCTGATCATGCCCATCAGGCTCGCCGGCTGATCGTCGCCGCGGTCGCGCTCAGAGATTTCCGCTCGTACGAACGGCAGGAGCTGGAACTGTCGCCGGCGCTGACGCTCGTCGTCGGCCCGAACGGAGCCGGAAAGACGAACCTTCTCGAGGCGGTCCACGTCGCGACCCAGGGATTCTCTCCTCGAACGCGACGCGACGCGCGCATCGTTCGCTTCGGGGTCGAGACTGCTCGTGTGACCGCACAGGGCACGGTTGCCAGGGGGCGGCGCTTCACCGCCGAGGTCGTGCTCCAAGCCGGGGGGGCGAAGCGGATCACCCTCGACGGCGCAGGGCTCGAGACCGCCGACCTGCTGCGCCGGCGCTTTCCGGTCCTCGCCTTCACACCCGATCGGCTTGCCGTGGTGAAGGGAGGCCCGCTCGTTCGCCGCGCGTACCTCGATCGAGTGGTCGGACGGATTCTCCCGTCGAGGGCCGAGATCCCCGGCGAGTACGTCAGGGCCCTCGCCCAGCGAAACGCCGCCCTTCGGAAAGTGGCCGCTGGCTCCTCGACGCTCGCTGCCCTCGCGCCGTGGAACGACGCGCTCGCCCGCCTCGGCTGCGAGCTCGACGAGGCGCGGGCCGAGACTGTGGCTGCGATCGCACCCTCGTTCACGAGCGTCGCGGCAGAGCTCGGGCTCCCCGGAGCCCGGATCGAGTACGCGGCTTCGGGGTTGTCGACTGCCGATCTCGAGCAACGACTGGCCCGTGACCTCGAGCGTGGGACGACGGGCGCCGGACCACACCTCCGTGAGGTTCCCCTTCGAGCCGGCGATCGTGATCTGCGGAGCTTCGGGAGCCAGGGCGAGCAGCGGATCGCAGTGCTCTCGCTCATCCTGGCCGAGGCAACCGTGATCGGGCAACGGATCGGGGAGCCCCCGCTCCTCCTCCTGGACGACGTGCTGAGCGAGCTCGACGATCGCCGCCGCGAGGCCCTGCTGGCCAGCGTGCCGCGGGGCTGTCAGACGGTTGTGACCGCTACGACGCTGCGGTCGCTGCCGCCCGGGGTGCAGCCCGCGGCCGTCGTCGAAGTGTCAAACGGCACGGCGGTGGCGAGGTGACGATGCGTCGCAGAGGCCCTTGGCTTCCCGAGCCGCTCGGCGCGACCGTTGAGCGAGAGCTCGCGCGCCTCGGGAGGTCGCCGACAGGGAACGGCGACCTCGCTGCCATCCTCGGTGCCTGGCCGAGAGCCGTTGGGACGGCGATCGCGCGCAACGCCTGGCCAGCGCGGTTCACAAGGGACGGCACACTGGTCGTCCATACGTCGTCGAGCGCTTGGGCGTTCGAGCTCGGGTACCTCGAGAGCCGGATCCGCGACCAGCTCGGCGACCTCGCGCCTCCCAAGCTGCGATTCGCTGTCGGAGCCCTTCCGGACGCGGGTCCCGAAACAGAGGAGGGAGTGCAACGATCTCGGCCACGACCCGGCCCCGCAGAACGCGCCCGCGGGGAGGAGATCGCAGTCGCCATCGAGGATCCGGAGCTGCGCGCGGCCGTCGCCCGGGCCGCCGCTGCCGCGCTCAGCCAGGCGCCGCGTGCGACCGGTTCGACCGCCCAGTCTGATACACTTCACAGAGGTTAAATCCCTGCGATCTGCAGGGCTTTTTTGGTATGAGCACGAATTACACCGCCAAGGACATCACCGTTCTCGAGGGCCTCGAGCCAGTCCGGCTGCGCCCGGGCATGTACATCGGCTCGACCGGCTCCCGGGGCCTCCACCATCTCGTGTTCGAGGTTGTCGACAACTCCGTCGACGAGGCACTCGCCGGGCGCTGCGACCACGTCGAGGTCGTGCTGCACCCCGACAACTCGGTGACGGTCACGGACGACGGCTCGGGCATCCCGGTCGACGTCATGCCCGAGCAGGGCCTCCCGGCCCTGACCGTCGTCCTGACGAAGCTACACGCGGGCGGGAAGTTCGGCGGCGAGGGCTACAAGGTCTCCGGCGGCCTCCACGGCGTCGGCGTTTCGGTGGTCAACGCCCTCTCGGAGTGGCTTGTCGCCGAGGTTCGCAGGGACGGACAGGTCTGGCGGCAGGAGTTCGCAAGAGGCGAGCCCGTCGGCGAGCTCGAGCCGATCGGCGACGCTGGCGCGGTGACCGGCACGAAGATCATGTTCATGCCGGATGCGGAGATCTTCGAGGAGCTCGAATGGTCGAGGGACATTCTCACCCAGCGCCTTCGCGAGACGGCGTTCCTCACCCGCGGCTTGCGGATCGCGCTCGTCGACGAGCGCGAGGGTGAGGAACGGCAGGAGTTCCACTACGAAGGGGGCATCCGCGACTTCGTCCAATACGTCAACCAGACGAAGGACCCCGTGCACAAGCACGTCGTCTACTTCGAGGGCGAGACCGAGCAGGGTCAGGTCGAGGTTGCCATGCAGTGGAACACGTCGTACGTCGAGTCGGTGTTCTCGTTCGCGAACAACATCAACACGCACGAGGGCGGCTCCCACCTTTCCGGGTTCAAGGGGGCGCTCACTGGGACGTTGAACCGGTACGCGCGAGACAAGGGCCTGCTCAAGGAGAAGGAGCCGAATCTCGAGGGCGACGACGTTCGCGAGGGGCTCGCCGCGGTGCTCTCGGTGAAGCTACGAGACCCTCAGTTCGAGGGGCAGACGAAGACCAAGCTCGGAAACCCGTGGATCCGAGGTCTCGTCGAGCAGGTCGTGAACCAACGGCTCTCCGAGTTCCTCGAGGAGAATCCGACCGATGCCCGTCAGATCATCACGAAGGCCGTCTCCGCAGCCCGGGCCCGGGAGGCGGCGCGGAAGGCCCGCGATCTCACGCGCCGCAAGAGCGCGCTCGAGAACACCTCGCTGCCGGGGAAGCTCGCCGACTGCCAGATCAACGACCCCGAGGTCACGGAGATCTATCTCGTCGAGGGAAACTCGGCCGGCGGCTCCGCCAAGGATGCTCGAGACCGCGCCTATCAGGCGATCCTGCCGCTGCGGGGGAAGGTGATCAACGCCGAGAAGAACCGCATCAACAAGGTTCTCTCGAACGAGGAGATCCAGGCGATCGTCACGGCGATCGGCACGGGGATCGGGGACGAGTTCGACATCTCGAAGCTGCGCTACCACCGCGTGATCGTGATGACCGACGCCGACGTCGACGGCTCCCACATCCGGACGCTGATCCTGACCTTCCTCTACCGCCAGATGCAGGAGCTCGTCGAGCGCGGACACGTCTACATCGCCGTGCCACCGCTGTACCGCGTGAAGCTCGGCAGCCGCGAGCAGTACGTCGAGAAGGAGTCGCAGTTCGAGGAGCTGCTCGTTCGCGAGCGGGTGGCGCAGATGGACGCCGTCGATCGACACGACCAGGCCCTCAAGCTCACAGAGGCGCGGTGGGCGCGGTTCGCGCGCGCCCTGCACGAGCTCGACGGCTGGATGTCGAGGCTCCGTGCCGACTACGGCGACGCCGCGGCACTCTTCGTCGTGGAGCACCGGCTGGTCGAGACCGCCGCCGCCGGGCTGTCCGAGATCGGCGATGCGCTGGCCGGCATGGAGGCGAACGGCTACGAGTTGACCGTCGTCGAGGAGACGGAGGACGGCGTCCGCATCCGGGTGGTCGAGAGCGAGACGAGTGCAGCGACGCATGTCGTCGTTCCCGCGGCGCTCCTCGCCTCCCCGATCTACGCCAACCTCCGGAAGGCGTACGGACGGCTCGCCGAGATCGTCGGCGAGCCTCCGTTCGAGGTGACGCTCGGGAAGAAGCGCACGCACGCCACGTCGTACTCCGAGCTGCGCGACCGCGCGCTCGACCTGGCGAAGGACGGGATGCAGGTCAGCCGCTTCAAGGGTCTCGGCGAGATGGACGCGGAGGAGCTCTGGGAGACGACGATGAATCCGACGAACCGGATGCTCGTCCGCGTCGAGGTCGAGGACGCAGCGGCTGCCGACCGCGTCTTCTCGATGCTGATGGGCGACCAGGTCGAGCCCCGCCGGGAGTTCATCGAGCAGAACGCCAGGGACGTGAAGTTCCTCGATGTCTGAGGTCGACATGGGCGCCCTCGGCCCGGGCCGGATCGAGCCGCGCGAGCTCGAGCAGGAGATGCGCTCGAGCTTCCTCGACTACGCGATGAGCGTCATCGTCGCGCGTGCGCTGCCGGACGTGCGCGACGGTCTGAAGCCGGTGCACCGACGCGTGCTGTTCGCGATGCACGAGGCGGGGCTGCAGTCGAACCGGCCACGGCGAAAGTGCGCGTTCGTCGTCGGCGACGTCATGGGCTCGTACCACCCGCACGGCGACCAGGCGATCTACGACACGCTCGTCCGCATGGCGCAGCCGTTCTCTCTGCGCTATCCGCTGGTCGACGGCCAGGGGAACTTCGGGAACATCGACGACGATCCCCCTGCCGCGATGCGCTACACCGAGTGCCGGCTCGCGCGCATGGCGACGGAGATGCTCCGCGACATCGACGCCGACACCGTCGACTTCCAGCCGAACTACGACGAGTCGCGGCGCGAGCCGACGGTTCTCCCGTCTCGTTTCCCGAACCTGCTGGTCAACGGCTCGGCGGGGATCGCGGTCGGCATGGCCACGAACATCCCGCCGCACCATCTCGGGGAGGTCGTCGACGCGATCGTCGCGATGATCGACGACCCCTCGATCGACGTCGAGCGGCTCGGCCGCCACGTCAAGGGGCCCGACTTCCCGACCGGCGGGATCATCGTCGGCCGGAGCGGAATCAAGGACGCGTACCGCTCCGGGCGGGGCCGCGTGGTCATGCGAGCCCGGGCGCACATCGAGGAGCTGCGCGGCGGGAAGTCGGCGATCATCGTCACCGAGCTGCCCTACGGCGTGAAGAAGGGCGGCGACTCCGGGGTCATCCGCAAGATCGCCGACCTCGTCAACGACAAGGTGCATCACGGAGATCTCGGACATCCAGGATCACTCGGACAAGTCCGGCATGCGGATCCAGGTCGAGCTCAAGCGCGACGCGGTGCCGCAGGTCGTGCTGAACAAGCTCTTCAAGCACACCGCCCTCCAGTCGACGTTCGGCTACAACGCCGTCGCGCTCGTCGACGGGTGTTCCGCGGACGCTCTCGCTGCTCGAGCTGATCGAGCACTACCTCGACTACCAGCGCCAGGTCGTCACCCGGCGCTCGAAGTACGAGCTGCGGCAGGCCGAGCGGCGGGCGCACATCCTCCAGGGCTACCTGATCGCGCTCGACAACCTCGATGCGGTCATCGCCCTGATCCGTGCCTCCGACGACGCCGACGCAGCCCGTCAGGGGCTGATGACGGAGTTCGCGCTCTCCGAGGTGCAGGCGCAGGCGATCCTCGACCTGCGGCTCGCCCGGCTGACCGGGCTCGAGCGCAAGCGGATCGCAGGACGAGTACGCCGACCTGCAGGAGCGGATCGCTGAGTTGCGCTCGATCCTGTCTGACGAGGCGAGAATCGACGGCCTGATCCGCGACGAGCTCGCTCGAGCTCAAGGGGATCTACGGCCGCTCGGACGATCGTCGCACCGAGATCGTCGCGGCCGAGGAGGAGCTCGAGCTCGAGGACCTGATCGCCGAGGAGGACATGGTCATCGCGATCACGCGCTCCGGGCTACATCAAGCGGCTTCCGGTGACGGCGTACCGCGAGCAGCGCCGTGGCGGGATCGGCGTGATGGGGATGGAGCTGAAGGACGACGACTACATCGAGCACCTCTTCGTCGCGTCGACCCACGACTACATCCTGTTCTTCACCTCGGTGGGGAAGGTGTACCGGCTGAAGGTGCACGAGCTGCCGCTCGGCTCACGTCAGTCGAAGGGACGGGCGATCGTCAACCTCCTCCCGTTCCGCCAGGACGAGCAGGTGCGGGCCGTGATCGCGACCCGAACGTTCGAGGACGCGGAGTACCTCGTCATGGCGACGAAGAACGGCATGGTCAAGAAGACGAGCTTCGCCGAGTACAACACGCCGCTGAGGGCGGACGGGATCATCGCGATCAATCTCAAGGAGGGCGACGAGCTCGTCGGCGTCCGCCATTCCTCCGGGAACGACGACATTCTGATGGTCTCGCGGAAGGGCCAGGCGATCCGCTTCAACGAGAGCGACGCGCGTCCGATGGGCCGCGCGACGGCCGGCGTTCGGGGCATGGGCCTGCGCAAGGGAGACGAGGTGATCTCGGTCAACATCGCTCAGGACGACGCGGATCTCCTCGTCGTGACCGAGAACGGCTACGGCAAGCGGACGCGACTGTCGGACTATCCGCGGAAGGGAAGAGGCGGGCTAGGCGTCAAGACCGTTCAGCTGACGGAGGCGCGCGGGCAACTCGCGGGCGCGCGGGTCGTGCGAGACGGTTATCAGGTGATGCTGATCTCGACCGGGGGCACCGTGATCAGGATCCCGGTCGAGGACGTCAAGCGGCTCGGTCGCTCGACGCAGGGCGTGATCGTGATGCGCCTGCGGGGCGACGAGCACGTGTCGAGTCTCGCTCCGGTCGTCGAAGCCGAGCCGAACGGCGACGTCGGAGACGTCACGTCGGACGGATCAGACCCTGCCGCAGAGCCGCAGCTGCCGCCTCCGGCGGAACCGGATTGACGTAGATTCCGGCGCCGAGCTCCAAACCGGCGGCGACCGTCAGGCGCGGCAGGAGCTCGAGATGCCAGTGCCCCGACGCGGCGCCGAAGGGGCTGGTGTGCAGCCACGCGTTCAGCGAGACAGGCCCTTCGAGCGCGTGGAGCCGCCGGATCAGGTCGCCGAGGAGGACGAGCGCATCACCGAGAAGCGCGCTCGCGAACGCGTCAGGCTCGGGGACGGACGGCGCCACGATCAGCTCGTAGGGCCCGCGCCCCGCAGTGGGGCAGAGCGCGATGAGCCCGGCACCCTCGGCGACGATGCGCACGCCGGCGCTTCGCTCCTGCTCGAGCAGCTCGGCGAGGGGCTCGCCCTCCTGCTCCTGCCGGAGAACGGGCGGCTCCTCGCGGAGCCACACGAGTTGCGAGTGCGTGTGAGGGAGGGAACCGCCGGCGGGCCGTCCCTCGTTGACGAGCGCGTGAACGTAGCCGAAACCCTCCGATCGAGCTGCCGCTGCCCGGGCCGTCCAGGCCGTCGCCACGTCTCGCAGATCCCCCTCGGGGAGCTCGGAGAGCGAGCTCTCGTGGCGGGGCGTGTGGATCACCACCTCGTGTCGGCCGAGGACACCGGAGAACGCTGGATACCTGTTCGGCACGACGCGGACCCGCCACCCGGGCGTGTCGGCGACCCGGTCGGCGGGGCCGAGGGCGAAGGTCTCCGGGGGCGTCTCCACCTCACGTCCCTCGCAGAACGGGCATCGCGGCTCAGTGCCGGGGGCGGCTGGTAACGGGGCCCCCGGGCGCCGCGCGCGACCCGGCGCGATGACGACGATGCGACCCGACAACGGGTCGCGGCGGACCTCACCGGCCCGGTCGCTCAGTTGTCCGTGGGCGGCTGAGGTCGGCTTTCCAGGAACGGGCGGAAGATCTCCATCGGGAGCGGGAGGATCATCATCGTCGCACGCTCCGAGCTCATCTCCAGCATCGTCTGGAGGAACCGCAGCTGGAGCGCCGTCGGGTTCTGGCTGATCACGTTCGCGGCGTCCTTCAGCCGCTCCGAGGCCTGGAACTCGCCCTCCGCGGCGATCACCTTGCCGCGCCGCTCGCGCTCGGCCTCGGCCTGACGAGCCATCGCCCGCTGCATGCCGCTCGGGATCTCGACGTCCTTCACCTCGACGATCGAGACCTTGATCCCCCAGGGGGACGTCGACTCGTCGATGATCTGCTGGAGGATCGCGTTGATCTTGTCCCGCTCGGCGAGCAGCTCGTCGAGCTGATGCTGTCCGAGGACGTTTCGGAGCGTGGTCTGTGCGATCTGCGAGGTCGCGACCATGATAGTTCTCGACCTCGACGATCGCCTTCAGCGGATCGAGGATCCGGAAGTACGCGACGGCGTTCACGCGGACGGGGACGTTGTCCTTCGTGATCACCTCCTGGGGCGGGACGTTCAACGTCACCGTGCGGAGGTCGACGCGCACCATCTTGTCGATGATCGGGATCAGGAGGATCAGGCCCGGGCCCTTCGGCGGCGTCAAGAGCGCGGCCGAGGCGGAAGACGACACCGCGCTCGTACTCGCGAAGCACCCTGATCGACGCCGCGAGGAGAAGCGCGACGATGACGACGACCACGATGGCGATGATCAACGCGGTGGTCACGCCCTCACCCTACCGATGACCCGGCGAGAACCCCGGAACGCTCGCCGCTCGGCGCCACGTCCAGGACGAGGCCTTCGCCGACGCGGATCACGGTGACCGGGGTTCCCTCCGGGATCGGGAGACCGTCCGTCGAGCGCGCACGCCAGAGCTCGCCGTGTAGGAAGACGGAGCCATCGGGATCGAGCGTCCGTCTGACGACGCCGACCGAGCCGGGCAGCTCATCGGCTCCGCCCGTCGCGGGCCGGCGCCGGACGGCCAGCGCTTTCACGACCGCGAAGCCGGCGAGCGCGGCGAGGACCGCGCCGATCGCGATCGCGAGGGGGAGCGAGACCTGGTACGCGTCTCCGGCCGGGTCGAAGAGCATGAGCGCGCCGAAGACGAACGCGGCGGCTCCTGCCAGGGCGAGCGCGCCGTGGCTCACGACGAACGCCTCGGCGAGGAAGAACCCGAACGCGACGGCCAGGAGCAGCACGCCGGCCCAGCTGAAGGGGAGGACCTGGAGGCCGAAGAGGCCGAGGATCAGCGAGATCGCGCCGAATGCCGCCGGGAAGATCAGGCCCGGGCTGAAGAGCTCGACGGTGATCGCGAGGACGCCGAGCGACATGAGCAGCACGACGACGTTCGGATCGATGATCACGTCGAGGATGCGCTGCCACAACGACATCTCGGCCGTCGTGACCGTCGCCCCGGCCGTGTCGAGGACGAACCCCTTCGGCACGGTCGTCGTTCCGTCGACCGTGTCGAGCAGCGCGGGAAGCGTGGGGGCCACGAGGTCGATGACGTCCCGCTCGAGCGCCTCGCGGGCCGTGAGGTTCGAGGCGTCGCGCACGGCTCGCTCCGCCCAGTCGCCGTTCCGCCCGTGCTCCTCCGCCAGGCTCCGAAGCGATGCCGCGGCGTCGTTGACCACTTTCCGGCGCAGATCGCTCGGGAGGTCGCCACCTTGCACCGTGATCGGCGTCGACGAGCCGATGTTGGTCTGGGGCGCCATGGCCAGCACGTCCGCTGCCTGGCCGATCCAGACGCCGGCGGACGCTGCCCTCGCCCCGTCGGGCGAGACGTAGACGAGCACCGGGATGCGTGAGGCGAGCTCTGCCTCGACGATCTGGCGCATCGACTCCGCGAGCCCTCCGGGCGTGTCGAGCAGGATGACGAGGGCATCGAACTCGTCTCGGTTCGCCCGGTCGATCTGGTCTGTAACGAAGTCGGCGGAAACCGGGTTGACGTCGTTCGCGAACTCCACCGCCAGCACCCGCGGTGGATCCTGCGCAAGAGCTGCTCCGGGAAATGCGCACGCCGCCACCGCGATGGAGAGGGCCAGAAATGCCCGCAAGGACGGCACGTCGACTCTGCTCTAGATTCTACCCGGCCGCGCCGTCGAGGGTCACCTCGCCGCTGGCGACGACCCGCCGTCCGCCGACGGTCTCGAGCTGGAGCCTCCCTTCGGCATCGATCCCCGCGCCGATGCCTCGGAGCTCGCCGATCTCGACGCGGCGGCCCCGGAGCGAGTCCCTCCCGACGATCGCGCCGTGGAGGGCGGACAGCCCATCGGCCAGCCAGGCGTCGTAGTGGCGCTCGAGGCGCTCGAGGAGATCGGCGAGGATCGGCGCGCGCTCGCGCTCGAGCCCGTCCACGGCCCGCAGCGAGACGGCCGGGACGCGGGGCCGTTCTGGGAGCTGATCGGGTCGCTGGTTGACGTTCAATCCGATGCCCAGCACGACGATGCGCTCGCGGGCGTCCGCGAGTACGCCCGCGACCTTCCCTCCCTCGAGCAGCACGTCGTTGGGCCACTTGATCGCGGAGCTTCGGCCGGTCGTCTGCTCGACGGTCTCGGCCACTGCGAGGCCGCCGACGAGAGCGAGCTGGGGAAGGACGCGTGCCGGCGGAGGACGGAGGAGGATCGAGCAGAGAATGCTGGTTCCGGGCGCCGCTTCCCAGCTCCGACCGAGGCGCCCGCGACCCGCCGTCTGCTCCTCGCAGACGGCGACGGCACCCTCGTCGTGGTGTTCGTCCAGTAGGCGCTGTGTGGACGGGCAGGAGGTCGCGTACAGGAAGGGTCGGCCGAAGCGGCCCCGAAGCAGGGGGACGACGTGATCCGGCGCGAGCGTGCCGGGCATCGAGCGTCGTACACTATCTACGTGAGCACTGCCCGAGTCGAGCCCCTTCTCCATCAGCCTCGGCCGAGCCAGTCGCTCTATCGAGGCCTGCCGGACGACGACCTCGTTCGGCGCGCGAACGAGGGCGACCGCTTCGCCCTCGAGACGCTCGTCGAGCGGTACTCGGCGAAGGTGTCACGGCTGGCGTCACAGCTCCTGGGGGATATCGAGGACGCTCGCGACGCGGCTCAGGAGTCGCTGCTCAAGGTGAGCGAACGGCTCCGGCAGTTCCGAGGGGATTGCCAGTTCTCGACCTGGCTTCATCGCCTCGTGGTCAACACCTGTCGCGATCTCGCAGACCGGCAGCGGATCCGCCGGACGGAGGAGCTGGCCGACGAGCTCGGGGGCGATCTCGACTTCGACGGCGACCCTTGGCGCCTCGCGATGCTCTCCGAGCTGCGACGGGAGCTGGCGGCGGGCCTTTCTCGTCTGTCCGCCGAGCAGCGGCGCGTGCTGATCCTGCGCGACGTCCTCGACCTCAGCTACGAGGAGATCGGCCGGGCTGTGAGGATCCCCGTGGGCACCGCGAAGACGTACGTCCATCGCGGCCGGAAGCGGTTGCGTCGGAGGTTGCAGGAGCACTCGGAGACGTGACGGCGCTGTCTCGGGCCGAGCTCGAGGCCCTCATCCCGCACCGTGACCCGTTCCTCCTCCTCGACGACGTCGTCTCGCTGGAGCCCGGTGTCAGCGTGGTCGCCACCAAGACGGTCCGAGACGACGAGTGGTACCTCGCGGGTCATTTCCCCGGCAACCCGATCATGCCGGGCGTGCTGATCGTCGAGGCTCTGGCCCAGGCGGGTGTCGTCGCCGTCCTCTCCGAGGAAGAGAACCGGGGCAAGCTGGTGTTGTTCGGCGGGATCGACGAGCTCCGCTTCAAGCGGGTCGTGCGTCCCGGAGAGACGCTGGAGCTGCGGTGCGAGCTCGAACGCGTTCGGGGACCGGTCGGACGGGGCAAGGTACGAGCGACCGTGGACGGCGAGCTCGCGGTGCGCGGGACGCTGACCTTCGCGGTCGTCGACGCTCCTTCCGGATCGTGATCGCCCGGGTTCCCGGGGCCGTCCGGATCGGGATCACCGGAGTCGGTTCCTACCTGCCCGACGCGACGGTCACCAGCGCCGAGGTCGCGGCCAGGCTCGGAGTAGACGAGGAGTGGATCATCGCGCGGAGCGGCGTCCGGTCACGGCACGTCGTCGAGGAGGAGACCGCGACCGATCTGGCAGCCCCGGCCGCACGAAGCGCGCTCGAGGCCGCGGGCGTCGATCCGGAGGCCGTCGACTTCGTGCTCGTCGCGACGGCGACCCCCGATCTTGCGACACCGTCGACCGCCGCCCTCGTCGCCGGCGCGATCGGGGCGAGGCGGGCGGCGGCCTGCGACCTCTCGGCGGCCTGCACGGGCTTCGTCTACGGGCTGGCGCAGGCTCATGCATTCATCGCCGCGGGGTTCGCGAAGCGCGGCCTCGTGATCGGTGCGGAGACGCTCTCACGTGTCACGGACTGGGACGACCGGGGCACGGCCATCCTCTTCGGGGACGGCGGCGGCGCCGTCGTGGTCGAACGTGTCCGCGAAGGCGGCTTCCTGGGCTTCGAGTTGGGCTGCGACGCGGCCCGGGCCGCGGATCTCACGTTGCCGCACGGGGGGACGATCCACATGAACGGCGCGGCCGTCTACCGATTCTCGACGCGGGAGGTTCCCGAGTCGGTCGAGCGGCTGCTCGCGCACTGCGATGCCGCGATCGGCGATGTCGACCTGTACGCGCCCCATCAGTCCAACAGGCGCATCATCGAGCACACGCTGAAGCGCCTCCGCCTGCCGGCGGAGAAGGTGGTCCTCAACATCGACCGGGTGGGGAACACGTCGGCAGCGTCGATCCCGATCGCGCTCGCCGATGCGGTGGCCGGCGGCCGGCTCAGGGACGGCCAGCTGGTGCTGATGACGGGCGTGGGCGCAGGGCTCACCTGGGGCTCGGTGCTCCTTCGCTGGGGGAGCGCGGCCGCATGAGCGTCGCGCTCTGCTTTCCCGGGCAGGGTTCGCAGGAGGTCGGCATGGGGCGTGCCTTCTTCGAGCAGTCGGAGGCCGCACGGAAGATCTTCGGCGAGGCCTCCGAGGCGGCGGGTCTCGATCTCGAGCGGCTCTGCTTCGAGGGGCCGCTCGACGAGTTGACCCAGACCGATGTCCAGCAGCCTGCTCTGGTCGCGACGTCCCTTGCCTGCCTCGCCGCGCTAGAGCGGATCGACCTTCGCCCGGCGTTCGTCGTCGGCCACTCCGTCGGCGAGTACTCGGCGCTCGGCGCGTGCGGAGCGTTGTCGTCGCGGGACGCCGTCGGACTCGTCCGCGAGCGCGGGCTTGCGACAGCCGCCGCCGCTCGTGAGAGCCCCGGCGCGATGGCCGCCGTCATCGGTCTGGACGACGCGGCAGTCGAGGAGCTCTGCGAAGGGCTCGAGGACGTGTGGCCAGCGAACTACAACTGTCCCGGCCAGATCGTCGTGTCGGGCTCGCCGCGTGCGGTCGAACGGCTGCTCGAGCTCGCCTCGGAGCGGGGCGCTCGCCGCACCGTGCTGCTGCGGGTGACCGGAGCGTTTCACAGTCCGCTCGTCGCGTCGGCCGCCGAGCGCCTCAGGCCTGCGATCGACACGGTGGCCTGGCGGGAGCCAGGGATCCCGTTCCTGTCGACGGTGACCGCCACGGTCGAGCCGGCAGAGCGACTCGCCCCGCTCCTGATCGAGCAGCTCACGGCTCCGGTGCGGTTCACGCAGGCGGTCTCGGCGCTGGTTGCGCGGGGAGTCGATCACTTCGTGGAGGTCGGTCCCGGCCAGGTCCTCGCGGGTCTCATCCGGCGCATCGACCGTTCGGTGACGGCCGTCACCGTCAACGATCCGGCGTCGCTCGCCAAGCTCGAGGAGGTGTTGTACGCATGACGGAGGGGTTCTGCTCGCTCGACGGGCGGGTTGCACTGGTCACGGGCGGCTCGCGTGGGATCGGCGCCGCGGTCTCGCGGGGGCTTGCGGCCGCGGGTGCGCGCGTGGCCGTGAACTACCGCGCCGGAGCCGACGCCGCCCATCAACTCGCCGGCGAGATCGGGGGTCTCGCGATCCCGGCCGACGTCGCCGACCCGGCGCAGGCGGCGTCGCTCGTCGAGCGGGTCGAGGCCGAGCTCGGTTCCCTCGACATCCTCGTCAACAATGCCGGGGTCACCCGCGACACGCTGATCGTGCGGATGACCGACGAGGACTGGGACGCGGTGATGGACACGAACCTGCGCGGAGTCTTCAACGTGTGCCGTGCTGCCGCCCGAGGGATGCTGAAGAGGCGGAGCGGCTCGATCGTCAACATGACGAGCGTCGTCGGCATTCACGGGAATCCTGGCCAGACGAACTACGCGGCGTCCAAGGCGGGGATCATCGGGCTGACGAAGTCGCTCGCCAAGGAACTCGGCAGCCGCGGCGTGCGCGCCAACGCGATCGCGCCCGGCTACATCACGACCGAGCTGACAGCGGCTCTCCCGCAGGAGCTGCAGGAGGCGATTCTCGCGGCGACGCCGCTCGGTCGCCTCGGTGATCCGGACGACGTGGCCGGTGCGGTACGCTTTCTGTGCTCGGACGAAGCTCGTTTCGTGACCGGGGCGGTGCTCCAGGTCGACGGCGGTCTTGGGATGTAGGGAGACGTGGTGACTGGCGACAACGGACGTCGGCGTGTCGTGATCACGGGCATGGGTGCCCTGACACCGCTCGGGAACGATGCCGAGAGCTTCTGGGCCGGCATCATCGCCGGGAGGAGCGGCGCGGCTCCGATCACGTCGTTCGACCCGACCGGGTACGTGGCGACCTTCGCCTGCGAGGTCAAGGGCTTCGAGCCGACGCAGTGGATGGAGGCGAAGAGCGCGCGGCGAATGGATCGGTACGCGCAGCTGGCGATCGCGGCCGCCAGGATGGCCGAGCAGGACTGCGGGCTCGAGATCGAGCCCGAGGCCGAGCGGATCGGAGCGGCGATCGCCACGGGGATCGGCGGCCTGAAGAGCTTCCAGGACTGCCATCTGACGCTGCTCGAGAAAGGGCCGGACCGGGCGAGCCCGTTCTCGATCCCGTCGATCCTGCCGAACATGGGTGCCGGCTGGGTTTCGATGGAGCTCGGGACGCGTGGCCCGCTCTCGTCGCAGTGCGAGGCGTGCGCGGCGTCGAACATGTCGATCGGCGACGCGCTCGACCAGATCAGGCTCGGCCGGGCCGACGTCATGTTCGCCGGCGGGGTCGAGTGCGGGATCGCCCCGGTCGGCGTCGCCGGGTTCGGTGCGATGCGCGCGCTCTCCACTCGCAACGACGATCCGGAGCGCGCCAGCCGACCGTTCGACGCCGAACGCGACGGGTTCGTGATGGGCGAGGCGTCGGGTGTGGTCGTGCTCGAGGAGCTCGAACACGCGCGCAAGCGGGACGCGAAGATCTACGCCGAGCTCGTCGGCTACGGCCTGTCGTCGGACGCGCATCACATGACCGAGCCCGACCCGACGGGTCGCCAGCCCGCGCGGGCACTGCGTCTGGCCATGGAGGACGCGGGCGTCGGCCCCGACGACATCGACTACATCAACGCCCACGCCACCTCGACGCCGGTCGGGGACTCGAGTGAGACCCGCGTGATCAAGGTCGCTCTCGGCGAGGAGAAGGCGCGGCGAACACCCGTCTCGTCGACGAAGGGCGCCACCGGGCACTGCCTCGGCGCCTCCGGCGCGATCGAAGCGATCCTCTCGATTCTCGCCTGCGAGCGGAACGTCGTCCCCCCGACCATCAACTACGAGAACCCGGATCCGGTCTGCGACCTCGACTACGTGCCGAACGAGGCACGCGAGGTGACGGTGGACGTCGCGCTCTCGAACAACTTCGGCTTCGGCGGCCACAACGCCTGCCTGATCTTCCGGAAGTTCACAGGCTAGGGGTCGTCGTGCCCCGTTGGGCGACGTTCGACTGCTACGGCACTCTGATCGACTGGAACGCGGGGATCAGAGGGGCGCTCGACGACCTGTGGCCCGAGCTCGACGGCGCTGCCCTTCTCGCCCAGTACCACGAGATCGAGCCTCTGATCCAGCGCGAGCAGCCGGCGCTCTCGTACCGGGAGGTCCTGACGGAGGCGACCCGCCGGCTCGCGGCCGCTCGGGGTGTCGGCCTTGCGAGGGACGACGCACTCGTGGCCTCGCTTCCCGGCTGGGTGCCGTTCCCCGAGGTGTCCGGATCGCTCGCCGAGCTTCGCCGGCGAGGGTGGCGGCTCGCGGCGCTGTCGAACACCGACCCGGATCTGATCGCGGCGTCGATCGACCAGATCGGGGTGCGCTTCGACGAGGTCGTGACTGCCGCCGACGCGGGCTCCTACAAGCCGGCCCCAGGGCACTGGAGAGCGTTCTTCGAGCGAACCGGCGCGACCTCCGACGAGCACGTCCACGTGGCGGCGAGCCTCTATCACGACATCGCGCCCGCGAACGAGCTCGGTCTGACCTCGGTCTGGATCAACCGGCTCGGCGAGCGGCCGGAGCCCCAGCCGACCCGGGAGCTTCCGGACCTGGCAGCGCTCCCCGAGACGCTCGACCAGCTCGTTCCGTGATCTCGGTCGGGTCGCTCAGGGTCCGCCGACCCGCGGCGGCGGACGCGGCTCGGGTCGCTGCGCTGATGACGGCCGCCGAGCGGGCGGACGGCGTGACCGAGGAGACGGTCGAGGCCGACGTTCGCGATCATTGGCGGCGCCTCGATCTCTCCAGGGACGCCTGGCTCGTCGAGACGGAGAACGGGGAGCTCGCGGGCTACGCGGACGCCGACACGATCGCGGCCGGGCGGTACCGGGCCGACGGATACGTGGAACCGACGTTGCGCGGTCTCGGCATCGGCGCGCTGCTGGTGCAACTGACCGAGGCGCGGGCCCGAGAGCTCGCCGGCGCCGCCGAGCAGGATGTCCAGCTCTTCAACGCGCTCGCCGCCTCGAACGATGCCGGACGCCGGCTGCTCGAAGCGCGCGGCTATGACCTGGCGCGCCGCTACCAACGGATGGCGATCGAGCTCGCGGTCGCTCCCGACCCGCCGGTGCTTCCTCCCACGGTCGTCGCTCGCGCGATCGACGCGGAGCGAGACGGGCCGGCCGTGCACGCAGCCCTGGAAGAGATCTTCGCCGATCACTGGGACCCCGTGTCCGTGCCGTACGACCAGTGGCGCAGCTCCCACCTCGGCGGCGAGGGTTTCGACCCCGGTCTTTGGATCGTGGCGGAGGATGGCGGCGAGGTCGCCGGCGTTGCTGCGTGCCGGCGCCGACACGGGGGCGGCTTCGTCGACGAGCTCGGCGTCCGGCGCCCCTGGCGTGGGCTCGGCCTCGGCCTCGGGCTCCTTCGTCTTGCCTTCGGCGAGTTCTGGAAGCGCGGCGAGCGGCGCGTCGCCCTCTCGGTCGATTCCGACAGCCTGACCGGCGCGACGCGGCTCTACGAGAGGGCCGGGATGTGGGTCGAGTTCGAGCTGGCCGTCTACCGGAAGTCCCTCGCATGAGCCGCTTGCGGGCCCGCTGCCCCCGCTGCCGGACCCTGACCGCCGTCGCCGTCGCGGACGAGTACGAATGCCACGCGTGCGGCAGCGTCTATCGAGCAGGCCTGGTTCGCGTGCCGCGAGCCTGGGGCAGGGGCGGCGAGTCGATGGCCGCCGCGGCCGGAGGAGAGCTCCCGTTCCCTGAGGTCGCGACCGTCGCAGAGGAGACGCTGGCGGCCCAGAACCTCGAGCTCGCGGCCGCCCTTCCCGCCAGACCGCTCGTCGCGGGTGGTTGCTGCTGCGCGCACGTCGGTGCCGTCGAGGGTCTCGCTGCGCGCGGGAGCCGGGTTGCCGTCGTCTGGCTCGACGCCCACGGGGACCTGAACACTCCCGAGACGTCGCCGAGCGGGAACGAATGGGGAATGCCGCTTCGGATGCTCGTCGACGGCGGCACGGTGCGGGTCGAGGACGTGGTGCTCGTCGGCGCTCGGCGCCTCGACCCCGGCGAGGAGGCGTTCCTCGACCAGGTCGGCCTGGCGCTCGGCATTGACGGCGTCGTTCCGGCGCTGGCGAGCGCCGATGCCGTCTACGTGGCGATCGACTGCGACGTCCTCGACCCCGGCGAAGGCGTGGACGTGTTCATGCCGGAGCCCGACGGGCTCTCGATCGCGAGCGTCGAGCTCGTCATCGAGCGCGCGACCGAGCTCCGACCACTTGCCGGCGCGGGTTTCACCGGCCTCGTCGCGGCGCCCGGCAACCAGCCCGTCCTCGAACGGCTCTGCCGCGCGCTGGGCCTGTGACAAGATAGGCGTCATGGCGAGCCGGATCGACGTCTCGATCGAGCATCGCGGCGCGCCCGACGGTGATTCCGGTCAACCGAAGCGCAGCCCGAACACGTGTCCGCGCTGCGGCTCCCACTACCGCGAGGACGAGCTCGAGCGGACGTTGCGCGTGTGTCCGCATTGCGACTACCACTTCCCGGTCAACGCCCGTGATCGGATCGCGCAGCTCTCCGATCACGGAACCTTCGAGGAGGAGTTCACGAGCGTCCGCTCGGCGGATCCGCTGACCTTCTTCGATCTGCGCCCCTACCCGGAGCGAATTGCCGAGGCCGAGGTCTCGACCGGGCTCGGCGACGCGATCGTCGTCGGTACGGCGAACATCGAGCGGCGGCCCTGCCAGCTTGCCGTCATGGATTTCTCGTTCATGGGCGGATCGATGGGCAGCGCCGTGGGCGAGAAGCTCGTTCGCGCGTGCGATGCGGCCGGCGATCGCGGTCTTCCGCTCGTGTGCGTCACCGCCTCGGGCGGTGCGCGCATGCAGGAGGGCATCCTCTCACTGATGCAGATGCCGAAGACCGTCTGCGCGGTCGAGGGGCTCCGCGAGGCACGCTGCGCGCTTCCTCTGCGTGATGACCCACCCGACGACGGCCGGCGTGCTCGCGAGCTTCGCGAGTCTCGGCGACGTGACGGTTGCCGAGCCGGGGGCGCTCCTCTCGTTCACGGGCCCGCGCGTCGTTCAGCAGACGGTACGGGAGAAGCTGCCCGACGACTTCGGGCTCACCGAATCGAACTTCAGGCTCGGGCACCTCGACGCGATTCTCTCGCGGAGCGAGCTGCGACCCTTCCTCGGACGCGCTGCTCGCTCTCTTCGCCGATGGACGGCTAAGCCCGCCTCGGAACGACCGGTCAGGGCGCTCGAGCAGCTCCGCTTGCGAGAGCGCCTCGCGAAGCTCGGCGATCTGCCCCTCCTGCGCGGGGCGCGCGTTCAGGGCGAGCTCGGGCGCCTCAGGCGCCAGATCGAGCGCATCGCGCAGGAGCCGACCGAGGACGAGGTCTGGCGCGCGGTCCAGCTCGCGCGCCACCAGGATCGCCCCTACACGCTCGACTACGTCGAACGGATCTTCGACGACTTCGTCGAGCTTCACGGCGACCGCTGCAATCTCGACGATCACGCTCTCGTCGCGGGCCTCGGCCGCTTCGGCGGGCGAACCGTCGCCCTCGTCGGGCATCAGAAGGGCCGGGACATCCACGAGCGCACGAGACGCAACTTCGGCATGGCGCTGCCCGAGGGCTACCGGAAGGCGATCAGGGTGATGGAGCTCGCCGACCGTCATCGCTTCCCGGTGCTGACGCTGATCGACACCCCCGGCGCCTACCCGGGCGTCGCGGCCGAGCAGCACGGACAGGGCGGCGTGGATCGCCCGTTCGCAGCTCGCGATGTGCCGCCTCTCGCGTTCCCACCGTGGCGTGCGTGATCGGCGAGGGAGGCTCCGGCGGCGCGGTCGCGATCGCCCTTTCGGACCGGGTGCTCATGCAGGAGAACGCGATCTACTCGGTCATCTCGCCCGAGGGGTGCGCGACGATCCTGTGGAGGGACGTGAACGAGGCGAAGAAGGCCGCCGCGGCTTTCAAGCCGGACGCGCGCCACTGCCTCGAGCTGGGCGTCGTCGACGGCATCGTGCCGGAACCGCCGGGCGGCGCGCAGACCGATCTCGACGAGGCTGCCAGATTGCTGGAGAGCGGCCTGCAGACCGCGCTCGACGAGGTGTCGGGGCTCGATCCGTCGGAGCGAGTCCGCCGTCGGAGGGCCAAGTTCCGGGCGATGGGCGTGTTCACGGAGTGAGCTCTGGCAACCCGCGGTATCCACGGGACCCACAGGTTTATCCCCGGATCGGAAGCCGGCTCGCGTCCAGGGTGTGAACGGATATCGATTATCTCGTAACGGATGGCGCGATCCCGTGACTCGAAGCTCGAGGAATACCGGCAAAAGCGTGATCCGGCACGAACCGTCGAGCCGTTCGAGGACGTCGGCGGGTCGAGGCCGGCGCCCGTGTTCGTCGTGCAGCGCCATGCCGCGCGCCGGCTCCACTACGACCTTCGCCTCGAGCGGGACGGCGTCCTCGCCAGCTGGGCCGTGCCCAAGGGACTTCCGCTCGATCCCGGGGAGCGGCGGCTCGCGGTTCATGTCGAGGATCATCCTCTCTCCTACGCGTCCTTCGAGGGCGAGATCCCGCCCGGCGAGTACGGCGCAGGCTCGGTCGAGATCTGGGACACGGGCACCTACGAGCTCGTCGAGGAGAAGCCCGACGGCGGCCTCACCGTCAGGCTCCACGGCGAGCGCCTCGACGGCGTCTGGACGCTCGTGCCGGCCGCATCTCGATGCCGACCCGAAGAACTGGCTGTTGATCCGGAAGCGTGACCCATCCGCGCCTGCGCCGGCGCGCATCGACTACCAGCCCATGCTCGCGACGCTCGCGGACGGCGTTCCGGGCGGAGCGGGATGGATCTACGAGGTCAAGTGGGACGGTTACCGGGCGGTCTGCCGCCTGCGCGGAGGCGAGGCCGAGCTGCGGAGCAGGACGGGAAAGGATCTCACCGGCGCTTCGAGCCGGTCGCCCGTGCCCTGCCGCGCGCGCTGCGCACGCCCGACTGCGTACTCGACGGCGAGGTGTGCGCGCTCGACGAGCACGGCCGGCCGAGCTTCGCGCGCGATGCAGCAGGGCTCGGGGACGCTCGTCATCGAGCTCTTCGACCTGCTCGAGCTCGAGGGAGCGCCCTTGGTCGATCGCCCCCTCACGGAACGGCGGGCACGGCTGGAGCGACTCGTCGACCCGGGCGTGCCGAGGGTCCGGTTCTCGGAAGCCTTCGCCGACGGAGTCGCGCTGCTCGCCGCAGCCGAGGAACAGGGCCTCGAGGGGATCATGGCCAAGCGGGCCGACTCGCGATACCAGCCGGGCAAGCGGACACGCGACTGGCTCAAGGTGAAGTCCCGCCCGTCCGCGGAGTTCGTCGTCGTCGGCTACACGAAGGGCGAGGGACGACGCGCCGGAGCCTTCGGGGCGCTCGTCCTCGCTGTACGGCGCGGCTCGGATCTCGTCTGGGTCGGAAACTGCGGCACCGGCTTCACCGAGGGAGAGATCGAGCGCCTGCTCCGGAAGCTCCGCGCGCTCGAGCGGAAGACCTCTCCGCTGGCTGTCGTCCCGAAGATGCCGCGGGTGCGCCGAGACGACGTCGTGTGGGTCACCCCGAGGCTGGTGGCGGAGATCCAGTTCGCCGAGTGGACGCGCGAGGGCCGTCTGCGTGCACCCTCCTACAAGGGGCTCCGGGACGACAAGGACCCGGTACGGATCGTGCGCGAGCAACCGCTGGAGACCGAGATCCGGCGGGGCTCGCGAACACTTCGGCTGTCCAACCTCGACAAGGTCTTCTGGCCCGACGAGGGGATCACGAAGGGCGATCTCCTCGACTACTACCGGAGGATCGCTCCTGTGCTCGTCCCGCACCTGCGCCGCAGGCCGTTCACGATGAAGCGCTACCCCGACGGGATCGAGGGAGGCCACTTCTTCCAGAAGGACGCGCCGGGGCACATGCCGTCCTGGATCGGGACGGCGGCGTTCCCGGCGAGCTCGAGGGACGCCAAGCGCTCGCGGACGATTCGCTATCCGCTGGTCGACGACGAGCTCGCCCTCCTCTGGATGGTGAACATGGGCTGCATCGACATGAACGCCTGGTACTCGCGTGTCGACCGGCCGGAGCGCCCGGACTTCGTCCTCTTCGACCTCGATCCGGCGGACGACGTCGGATTTCCCGAGACCGTGCAGGTCGCGCACCTCGTGCGGTCGTTGCTCGACGCGGTCGGGCTCGAGAGCTTCGCGAAGACGAGCGGCTCGGACGGGATCCACGTGCTCGTCCCGGTCGCGCGGCGCCACGCGCTACGAGGACACCAGGAGCTTCTCGGAGCTCGTCGCACGATCTCTGGCGCGCACCCACCCCGGTCTCGTGACCACCGAATGGACACGCAGGAAGCGCCGGGGCGTCCTGATCGACGCGAACCAGAACCGCCAGGGCGCGACGATCGCCTCCGTCTACTCCGTCCGACCCCATCCGGGAGCGCCGGTCTCGACCCCGCTGCGCTGGGAAGAGCTGACCGAGGACGTTCGACCGGGCGACTTCACGATGGAGGTCGTGCTCGACCGCGTGGAACGCCACGGCGATCTGCAGGCGCCGGTGCTGACGCTCAGGCAGTCGCTGACGCGGGCCCTCGCCAGCGTTCAGTGACGTCGGGCGTCGAATCGGCCACCGGAATCCGGCGGCCCTCGACGGTCAGCCTTCGGCGAGCAGTCTCCGGAGCAGCGTCAGCGCGCCTCGCTTGTCGAGCGGCTCGTTCAGGTTGCCGCACTTCGGCGACTGGACGCACGACGGGCAGCCGTGCTCGCAGGGACAGCCGGCGAGGAGCCGTGCCGTGTCGGCTGTCCACCCCTCGAAGTGCTCGAACCCTCGCTGCGTGATCCCGACTCCGCCGGGATGGCCGTCGTAGACGAAGATCGTCGGCGCGCCGGTCTGGAAGTGGACGTTTGTCGAGAGCCCGCCGATGTCCCACCGGTCGCACATGGCCCAGAGCGGCAGCAGCGCGATGAGGGCGTGCTCGGCCGCATGGAGCGTCCCGAGCAGGTCCCCTGCTCCGTCGAGGTGGGCCGGCGCGGGGCAGAACCAGATCGCCTCCGTCGAGAAGGTCTGCGGAGGGAGGTCGAGGAGGACGAGGTCGAGGGCCTCGCGCGTCCTGGTCGAGCGCTTCTGGAACGCGATCACCTGCTCCGTCACCGAGACGAGCCCGAACGAGAGCTCGACGCCGGCCCGGCGCTCCACGCTCGAGATGGCCTCGATCGCCGTGGTCGTCTCCCGCTTGGTCTGCGTGTAGTAATCGCCCCGAAAGGGCTCGACCAGTGCGACTCGTCCATCGAGGTCGAGCGCGAGGACACGGTAGCTCTCGCCGAGATGGAGGTAGATCGCGCCCTCGTGCACCGTCGAGGCGGCCCGCTCGAGCTCGACGAGGCCCAGTACCTGGCCGGTCTCCGCGTCGACCACCGTCACCGCACCGGGGCTCGTCGAGCGCAGCGCGAGCGCCCCGGCGGGGTAGTCGCGGCCAGCGTACGCATAGCCGGCGGGAGTTCTGGTGAGAACACCGTCTGCGGCCAGCCTCTCGGCGATGTCGAGCGCCGCGTCGCCGAGGAATGCCCGATCGCCGTCTCCGATCGGAGCCTCGAACGCCGCGGCCCGCACGTGGCCGGCGAGGACGCGAGGGTTCGCATGGTCGAGAAGCGCAGCCTCCACGCGCCGTGCGAGGAGTGCCTCCGGCTCGCGCATGAAGAACTGGTCGAGCGCGTCCTCGCTCGCCACGAGCACCGCCAGCCCCGACTGTCGCCTTCCGGCGCGACCCCATTGCTGCCGCAGGCTGGCGACCGTCCCGGGGAAGCCCACGGAGATCGCGCAGTCGAGCAGGCCGATGTCGATCCCGAGCTCGAGCGCGTCCGTGGCGGTCACCCCGAGCAGCTCGCCTTCGACGAGGCGCCGCTCGATCTCACGACGTTGCCCCGGCGTGTAGCCGGCGCGATACGGGGAAAGACGCGCGGCCAGCCCGTCGTCGAGCCGCTCGCAGGCGAACCGATGGATCAGCTCGGCGCTCTTTCGGCTCTTCGCGAAACAGATCGTGCGCAGCTCGCGTTCGACCAGGCCGGCGAGCAGGCGGGCGGCGTCGCCGAGGGCGCTCGCCCGCTCGCCCGAGCTCGACGTCGAGCAGCGGGGGATTCCACAGCGCGATCGTGCGCTCGGCTCGTGGGGCGCCGTCGTCGTCCACGACCGTCACGTCCTCCCCGAGGAGCGCCTGCCCGAGCTCGCGGGGGTTGGCGATGGTCGCCGAGGCGAGGAGGAACTGAGGGCTCGACCCGTAGATCGCGGCGAGGCGGCGGAGGCGGCGGAGGACGTTTGCGACATGGGAGCCGAACACGCCGCGGTAGACATGCGCCTCGTCGACGACCACGTAGCGGAGATTGCAGAGGACGTCCCCCCACCGATCGTGGTGGGGGAGGACGCCGACGCTGAGCATGTCCGGGTTCGTCAGGATCACGTTGGCCCACTTGCGGATCTGCCAACGCCGCTCGGGCTCCGTGTCGCCGTCGTAGATCGCGGGGCGGAGCCGCTTGAGCCCGAAGGATCCGAGCGCGCGGGCCTGATCCTGGGCCAGGGCCTTCGTCGGGTACAGGTAGAGCGCCCGTATCTTCGGGTCGCCTGCGATCGCCGAGAGCACGGGCAGGTTGAAGGCCAGCGACTTCCCGCTCGCGGTGCCGGTCGCGACCATCACGTTCGCACCGCTCCCCACGGCGGCGAAGGCATCCGACTGGTGCGTGAACAGGCTGCTCAGGCCCCGCCCGACGAGCGCGCTCACCACTTCCGGAGCAAGCCCGTCGGGGAGCGGCGCCTCCCGTGCAGGTCGCCCGGGCACGTGCGCGAGGTGCGCGAGCTCCTCGCCTTCGAGGAGGACGTCCCAGGGGGCCCCCGTCAGGCTCACCGGTCGATGGTAGCCTCACAGGCCCGTGGCTCCCGTGGTTGCCCGCTGCCTGTCGATTGCCGCCTCGGACTCCGGCGGCGGCGCGGGAATCCAGGCCGATCTCAAGGCGTTCGCCCGCCTCGGCTGTCACGGGATGACGGCGATCGTCGCGCTGACCGCCCAGAACACGGTCGCCGTGGAGGGGGTCCACGAGATACCGCCGGCGTTCGTCGAGGCCCAGCTCGAAGCGATCTACGACGACATCGGCGTCGACGCAGCCAAGACCGGCATGCTCTTCAGCGCCGCCGTCATCGGGACGGTTGCCGACTTCCTCGCCGATCGCGGCACGACGCTCGTGGTCGATCCGGTGATGGTCGCTTCGACCGGCGCGTCTCTCCTCCAGCCAGACGCGACCGCGGCGTTGGTCGATCGTCTCTTTCCGCTCGCCACGGTCGTGACTCCGAACCTACCCGAGGCGTGCGCGCTCGCCGGCCTCCCGTACGACGAGCGTGCCGACAGGCGCCGCCTCGCCGAGCGACTGCACGACCTCGGGGCGGCTGCGGTGATCGTGACGGGAGGGCACGGCGTGGAGCCGGAGGACTGGCTCTTCGACGGTGTCCGTCACATCCCGATTCCCGTAGAGCGCTTTCCGGACGAGTCGACCCACGGAGCGGGATGCACCCATTCCGCGAGCCTCTGCGCGCTGCTCGCGAGGGGCGAGACCCTCGAGCAAGCGGCTCGTCGCGCCGCCGTCGTCGCGAGCGAGGCGGTTCGGAACAGCCTGCTCGGGATCGGTGCCGGCGACGGGCCGGTGGACGTCTTCGGCCTTGAGGCTCTCGCAGCTCGGTGAGGCAGGGCTGCTCGACGAGCTCGCGCGCAGGGAGCTCGTCGAGGGGATCGGGGACGACACGGCGGTCCTCGAAGACGGCGTCGTCGTCACCCAGGACACTCTCGTCGACGGAGTCCACTTCCGGCTCGCGTGGACGTCGTTGCACGACCTCGGCTACAAGGCGGCCGCCGTGAACCTCTCGGACCTTGCCGCGGCCTGCGCCGTACCGGAGGCTCTCCTCGTCACGCTCGTCCTTCCGCCAGACAGCGAGCTCGCCGACGTCGTCGAGCTCTACGAAGGGTTGAACGAAGCCGGCGTCGCGGTCCGCGGAGGAGACACGAGCAGCGGCGAGCGCCTGTCCGTGACCGTCACCGCCATCGGCCGATCGCCGCGAGTGCCGGGACGCGGAGGAGCCGTCCCCGGGGACGCCCTCGTCGTCACGGGGCCGCTCGGCGGGGCTGCGGCCGGCCTGCGCGTGCTCCAGCTGGGGCTGCCGGACTTCGAGGAGCTGACCCGAGCCCACCGGCGCCCGCCGTTTCGCATCGATCTGATCGACGCGCTCCGACCCGTCGCGCACGCGATCGTGGATCTCTCCGACGGGATCGCCACGGACGCAGGCCATCTCGCCGAGCGTTCCGGGTGCCGGCTGGAGATCGACGTCGAACGGCTCCCGCTCGCCGCTCGGCTCGCGGAGGTCGGCCCGGAGCCCTTCTGGACGATGGGCGAGGACTACGAGCTTCTCGTCTCGCTCGCAGCCGACGACGCGAGAGCGCTGCGACTACCCGTCGTCGGTCGCTGTGTCGAGGGCGCGGGCGTCCTCGTGCTCGAGAACGGACGTCCGCTCGAGGTGAGCGGCTTCGACCACTTTCGGGGCGATAACGCCGGCTTACGGCACGGCTGAGGCCTCCGGCCACGTTGCAGCCATGGCTCGGCTGAGGCTACGAGCTCGTCGGATGTCCGTCGAGCCAGGCCGCCCAGGCCTGCTCGAAGTGCGTTCGCGAGCGCGCGCCGATCACGGTGTCCTTCGCCTCGCCGTCCTCGAAGAGGATCAGCGTCGGAATCGAGAGGACGCCGTAGGCCGCTGCTGTGTGCGGGCTGTCGTCGACGTTGAGCTTCACGAACGAGACGCGCTCCCCGTACTCGACTGCCATGTCCTTCATGATCGGGGCGATCGCGCGGCACGGCCCACACCAGGGGGCCCAGAAGTCGACCACGACGGGGCGATCGGAGCGGAGCACCTCAGCGTCGAACGTCGCGTCGTCGACCTCGGGCAACTCGGCCATCGCGGCGAGCATAGCGAACGGCTCGGCGTCAGAGCCTCCCGAGCAGCGCTCTCAGACGAACGAGCGGCACGCGCCAGACTGCCTCGAACACGATCGATCGAGTCATCTTCGAGCCTCCGATCTCCCGGTCGACGAACACGATCGGCACCTCCACGACGCGGAAGCCGGCCCGGATCGCGCGGTAGGTCGTCTCGATCTGGAACGCATAGCCTCGCGCCTCGATCCGGTCGAGGGCGATCGTCTCCAGCACCTGCCGCCGGAAGCACTTGAACCCACCGGTGAGATCGCGGAGCGCGAGCCCGAGCACCGCTTGTGCGTAGACGCATCCGCCGCGGCTGACGGCGCGCCGGACGAGACCCCAGTTGCGAGTCCCGCCTCCGCGCACATACCGCGAGCCGAGGACGAGGTCGGCGTCGCGTGTGGCTGCGACCAGTCGCGGGACGTCCTCCGGGTCGTGCGAGAAGTCGCAGTCCATCTCGAGGACGAGCTCCGCGCCGTCGGCGAGAGCCCGGCGAAAGCCGGCGAGGTAGGCCGGCCCGAGACCCTCCTTGAGCGGGCGATGCAGCACGGAGACGAAGGGGAGCTCGGACGCCAGCCGGTCGGCGAGCTCGCCCGTCCCGTCCGGCGAGCCGTCGTCGATCACGAGCACCCGGCCGTCGAGGCCGTGGGCGTCGAAGACGGAGCCGAGCGCCCGCACCATCCGCTCGACGTTCTCGAGCTCGTTGTAGGTCGGCAGGCAGACGAGGAGCATCGGCATATCATCGCGGTCAGATGGCCGGCTCTCTTCCGAGAAACGACGATCTGGCGCGGACGTTCGACCTGCTCGCCGATCTGCTGGAGCTCGACGGAGCCGACGCGTTCCGGCTGCAGGCCTACCGGCGGGCCGCAACTCGGATCCGCGAGTCGGCGGTGCCCGTCGCGCAGCTCGCCCTCGAAGGCAAGGCGACGAGGCTCTCGGGGATCGGCGGCACGATCGAGGCCAAGATCGTCGAGCTCGCGCAGACCGGCGACCTGCAGGCGCTCGCGAAGCTGCGTGGGAGGCTCCCACCCGGCCTGGTCGAAGTCATGCACGTGCCGGGTCTCGGTCCCAAGACCACCCGGAGGCTCTGGGAGGATCTCGGGGTCGAGGGCGTCGACGATCTCAGAGCGGCCGCCGAGGCGCAGCGCCTTCGGGCGCTACCCGGACTCGGCGTGAAGACCGAGGAGAAGGTGCTGCAGGCGCTCAGCGCGCGCGACGGGGTCAAGGTTGCGACCGGACGCGCGTTGCTGGGGAGAGCGCTCCCTTTCGTCCGCGCGGTCGTCGAGGAGCTGCGGCGAGCACCCTGCTGCGGTTCGGGTTTCGGAGGCCGGGAGCGTACGGCGGCGGACAGAGACCGTTCGCGATCTCGACGTGATCGCGACGGCGACGGACGCTGACGCGTTGATCGCGCACTTCGTGTCACGCCCGTGGGTCGCGGAGGTGATCGCCAGCGGTCAGACGAAGGCGACGGTCGTGTCACACGACGGCCTTCGCTTCGATCTGCGCGTCGTTCCGCCCGACTGCTACGGGAACCTGTTGCAGCACTTCACCGGCTCGAAGGCGCACAATGTCGCGCTTCGCGAGGAGGCGGTTCGGCGTGGCCTCTCCGTCTCCGAGTACGGCGTCGAGACGGTCGAGACCGGCGAGGTCGAGCGGATGGAGAGCGAGGAGGAGCTCTACGCCTACCTCGGCTACTCCTGGATCCCGCCCGAACTGCGCGAGGGGAGCGGCGAGCTGGAGGCGGCACGGGCCGGCACGCTTCCCGTCCTCGTCGAGCGAGCGGACGTCCAGGGCGATCTCCACTCCCACACGGACTGGTCGGACGGGAAGGCGACGCTCGCCGAGATGGTCGCCGCGGCTGCCGGCCGGGGGCATCGCTACTTCGCGATCTGCGACCACGCGAAGCGGCTGAAGGAGGGACGGCTCGAGCGTCAGGCCGAGGCGATCGCCGGGGTGAACCGGTCGATCGAGGGGATCGAGGTGCTGCACGGCGTCGAGGTCGACATCCGCGCGGACGGCTCGCTCGATCTCGACGACGACGCGCTCGCCGGTCTCGACTGGGTCGTCGCCTCGATCCACGCAGGCTTCCGCGACGCCGGCGACGTGATCACGAAGCGTCTGCTCGCGGCGATCGAGCATCCCCTGGTCGACTGCATCGGCCACCCGACGGGAAGGCGCATCAACCGCCGCGCCGCCTACGACCTCGACCTCGAGGCGATCGTGGCCCGGGCGGTCGAGACGGGCACGGCTCTCGAGATCAACGGCCAACCCGACCGTCTGGACCTCCGCGACACGCATGCCCGCCTCGCGG
Source organism: uncultured Thermoleophilia bacterium (assembly GCA_963705605.1). Classification (GTDB taxonomy): domain Bacteria; phylum Actinomycetota; class Thermoleophilia; order Gaiellales; family Gaiellaceae; genus CAVPKC01. The sequence goes on along the minus strand of CAVPKC010000003.1, from coordinate 1,826,023 downwards.
CCGAGGCCGGCGTGGGGATCGTCCTCTCGAGCGACGGCCACTCGACCGCGGCGCTCGACTACCTCGACCTCGCCGTCGCGCAGGCACGGCGGGGCTGGCTGACCGCCGCCGACGTCGTCAACACGCGGCCGTGGGCCGAGGTGAGGGGCTTGCGCCGCCGGTGAGCGACTTCCGGGAGGATGCAGCCGCCGCGACGGAGTGGGTCGCCCGCTATCTCGAGCACGTCGGCGACTATCCCGTGCTCGCGCAGGTGCGACCGGGGGACGTCCGCGCCGCGCTTCCGAGGGATCCACCGGAGCAGGGGGAGGCGTTCTCGGCCGTGCTCCGCGATCTCGACGAGATCCTGCTGCCGGCGGTCACCCACTGGCAGCACCCACGGTACTTCGCGTACTTCGGGATCACCGCCTCCGAGCCGGGGATCCTTGCCGAGCTGATCTCGGCCGCGCTGAATCAGGTCGCGTTCCTCTGGCGGACATCGCCGGCGTCGACGGAGCTCGAGTTGCACGTCATGGACTGGCTGGCCAGCCTCCTCGGCCTGCCGGCTGGGTGGCACGGCCACATCGAGGACAGCGCGTCGACGTCGACGCTCGCAGCCCTGATGGCGGCGAGACACTCGACTGGTCGAACGGCGGTCGTCTGCTCCGAGCACGCCCATTCGTCAGTCGAGAAGGCCGCCAAGCTGCTCGATCTCGAGTGCCGGAAAGTGCCGGGCGACGAGGCGTTCAGGATGCGCTCCGACCTCCTGGGACGCGAGCTCGCGAGGGGGGACGTCGCGTGTGTGGTCGCGACCGTGGGCGCGACCTCGCAGACCGCCGTCGATCCGGTGCCGGCCGTCGCGGAGTCTGACGCAACGGGCAGGTGCGTGGCTCCACGTCGACGCCGCCTATGCCGGATCGGGCTGGGTGTGCCCTGAGCTGCGCTGGTCGCAGGCGGGCGTCGAGCACGCCGACTCGCTGGTCGTCAACCCGCACAAGTGGCTCTTCGTTCCGATGGACTGCTCGGCGTTGTGGACGAGCAGGCCCGAGGTCTTCCGGGAGACCTTCAGCCTCACGCCCGAGTACCTGCGGACGAGCGACGCCGTCGACAGTCTCTCCGACTACGGTCCGGCTCTGGGACGCCGGTTCCGGGCGCTCAAGCTCTGGGCGGTGATCCGCTGCTACGGGCGGGAGGGGCTCCAGCGCGTGATCCGGGAGCACGTCCGGCTGGCACAGCTGTTCGCGTCGTGGGTGGACGGCGAGGTCGGGTGGGAGCTGTGCGCGCCGCACCCGTTCTCCGTCGTCTGCTTCCGGCGGGACGGATCGGACGAGGCGAACGAGGCGCTGCTCGAGCGGGTGAACGCGACGGGCGAGCTGTTCATCTCGCACACGAGGCTGTCCGGCCGGTACGTCCTCCGGCTGGCGATCGGGAACGCCCGGACGACGGAGGAGGACGTCACCCGAGCCTGGGACGTCCTCAGGAAGCAGGCCGAAGCGCTTTGACCGCGGCGTCGTGCAGTGCGACGCGATAGCGCCAGAGCCCTCGGCCGGTCGCGAGCAGGCGCTCCCGGATCGGCCCCTGGAGCTCCGAGACCGTCCCCCAGCGCGCCTCCTCGATCTCGTGCGTGTCCAGCGGCTCGAGCTGCTCGCCTTCGGTCGTCGCGGCGAAGACGTGGGTCGCCCAGGGGATCTCGTGTCCGGCGGTACGGAAGACCGCGCGGGTCGCGACGAGATAGCTCGTGAGCTCGATCACGACGCCGAGCTCCTCGAGCGCCTCGCGGCAGACGCCGTCCTCGAAGGGCTCACCCGGCTTCAGTCCGCCTCCCGGAGGCCGCCAGAGCCCCTCCTCGTAGTGCGGCTTTCGGATCAGCGCCAGGCGATCGCCGGCGAACACGAAGAACGTCACGTCGTGGAAGCGGTCTCTGGCCGTGCTCGCCAGAACGAGGTCCCGCTCCGCCTCGGAGATCTCCAGCTCGACGGAGAGGAGCACGGGAGTTCCGTAGCGGGCCCGGATCGGGCCCAGGAGCCGCTCGTCGACGTGCATCAGAGCTGCTGCAACACCTCGAGCAGCCCGGCCGGCCCGTCGACGACGAGATCCGCGGCTTCGATCAGGGCGGGTGCCACCTCGAAGGAGGAGACCGCGACCGCGACCGCTCGTTCCAGCCCGGCCTCGCGCAGGCCGCGGAAGGCGTCGACGTCCGTCGTGTCGTCGCCCGCGTAGAGCGCGAGGCGCGCGCCCGCCCCGGCGATGAGCGCACGGACGGCGGTGCCTTTGTCGACCCCGGCCCTCGGTCGGATCTCGAGGACCTTCCTGCCCCAGCGGGCGTCGAGACCGGCTGCCTCGGCCTCCGCGGCGATCTCGCCGAGGATCGCCAGCGCGGCGCTCTCGTCCGGAGCCTCTCGGAAGTGCAGCGACAACGAGAGACGCTTGTCCTCGACAGGCCAGCGCCCGTCGATCCGGTCCCGAAACGCCCCGACGAGCTCGGCGAGCGCCTCCGCCCCCGGGTGGAGCTCCAGTCCGTGGTTGCCGACGACGCGGATGCCGTCGACGCCGACCAGGCGGCTCGCCTCCTCTCCCGGACGACCGCTCAGGCAGGCCACCAGCGCGTAGCGGCGGACGAGGCGTCGCAGCTCGCCACGCGTCTGGGGTGGTACCAAGGCGAGCTCCGGGCGGGAGACGATCGGAGCGAGGGTTCCGTCGACGTCGAGAATCAGTGCGCTCCGCCCCGCCGCCGCCACGAGGGGTGCCACGAGAGAGGCGGTTTCCACGCCCTCTACGATACGGGCCGTGCCCGCCGCTCGATCCTCTTCCCTGCCGTTCGTGGGGATCGGGCTCGTCGCGGGCCTCTTCAGCGCGCTCTTCGGCGTCGGAGGCGGAATCGTCGTCGTGCCGCTTCTGATCATGCTCCTCGCCTTCGAGCCGCGGGCGGCGACCGGCACTTCGCTCGCGGCCATCGGGCTGACGGCCGTCTTCGGGGTCGTCGTCTACGGGATTCTCGGGAGGATCCAGTGGGAGGAGGCGGCCCTCGTCGGCCTTCCCGCGATCGCGGGCGTTCTGGTCGGTACCTGGTTGCAGCAGCGCGTTTCGTCCCGCCTCCTCGTCCTTCTGTTCGCCGCCTTCCTCGTGGCCATCGCCATCCAACTCCTTCTCAGATGACGGTCTCGGAGCTTGCCGAGCTGGGCTCGGTCGGGCTCGCCGCCGGGGTGCTCGCCGGCATGTTCGGCGTCGGCGGGGGAATCCTGTTCGTGCCCGCCCTGGTCCTGATCGGCGATCTCGGCCAGCTAGAGGCAACGGCGACGTCGCTCGCCGCGATGGTGCCCGTAGTCGCCGTCGGTGCCTGGCGGCAGCAGCGCTACGGGAACGTCCGCTGGCGCGCCGGGATCCTGATCGGGCTCCTCTCACTCCCGGGCGTCGCAGCGGGGGCGGTCCTCGCGGAATCCTTGCCCGAGGACGTGCTGCGGACGCTCTTCGCCGTGCTGTTGCTGGTGACCGCGGGTCGCCTCGTCTGGCCCGAGGTCAGGCGCGCCGGCCGAGGGCCGCGTCCGCCTTCCGCTTGAGGTCGTCGACGATCGCCGGGTCACGCAGGGTCGTCGTGTCCCCGAGATCCTCCCCCTCCGCGATGTTCTTGAGCAGCCGGCGCATGATCTTCCCGGATCGGGTCTTGGGAAGGTCGTCGCCGAAGAGCACCGCTGCCGGTCGGGCGATCTTGCCGATCTTCTCGGCGACGAACTCCCGCAACTCGTCCGCCAGCTCGTCGGAGGCTCCGAAGCCGCTCTTCAGCAGCACGAAGCAGACGATGCGCTGGCCGCGCTGTGGGTCGTGCGCCCCGGTCGCCGCCGCCTCGGCCACCGCCGGATGCTCGACGAGCGTCGACTCGATCTCCGTGGTCGAGAGGCGATGTCCTGCGACGTTGATGACGTCGTCGATCCGTCCCATCAGCCAGAAGTAGCCGTCCTCGTCCTGCTTCGCGCCGTCACCGGTGACGTAGACGGCCGGCCCGTACTTCTCGAAGTAGGTGCGGACGTAGCGATCGTCGTCGCCGAACAGCGTCCGGAACATCCCAGGCCAGGGCTGCTTCACGACGAGGAAGCCGCCGGCCCCTCGCTCTACCGGCTCACCCTGCTCGTCGACGATCTCCGGGCGAATGCCGGGGAACGGCACCGTCGCCGATCCGGGCTTCGTGGTGATGATCCCCGGAAGCGGCGCTGATCAGGATGCCGCCGGTCTCCGTCTGCCACCAGGTGTCCACGACCGGGCATCGCCCGCCGCCGATCACCTGCCAGTACCAGACCCAGGCCTCGGGGTTGATGGGCTCGCCGACGGTGCCGAGCAGGCGCAGCGACGAGAGATCGTGGCGCGCTCGGGTACTCCTCGCCCATCTTGACGAACGAGCGGATCAGGGTCGGCGCCGTGTAGTAGGAGCTCACGCCGTAGCGCTCGACGATCTGCCAGTGCCGGTCCCAGTCGGGGTACGCGGGGTCTCCCTCGTAGAGAACGCTCGTCGTGCCGTTCGCCAGCGGCCCGTAGACGATGTACGAGTGGCCCGTCACCCAGCCGACGTCCGCCGCGCACCACCACACCGAGTCGTCGTGGATGTCGAAGATCCACTTGTGGGTGACGGACGCGTGCAGCAGATAGCCCCCCGTCGTGTGGAGCGCGCCCTTGGGCTTGGCGGTCGATCCCGACGTATGGAGGAGGAAGAGCGTGTCCTCGGCGCCCATCGGCTCCGGCTCGCACGTCTCGGGGACGTCGCGATCAGGTCGTGCCACCAGACGTCGTCGGCCTCCCAGGGAACCGGGTCGCCGGTTCGCCGGAGGCACGACGACGTGCTCGACGCCGGGCGCGAGCGCGACAGGCCTGGTCGGCGTTCGCCTTCAGCGGCACCTTGCCCGCCCTTGCGCCAGCCCTCGTCCTGCGTGATCAGACGCCTTCGCGCCGGAGTCGCGCAGGCGCTCGGCGAGCGACTCGGCCGAGAAGCCGCCGAACACGACGATGTGCGGCGCCCCGATCCGGGCGCAGGCGAGCATCGCGATCGGCAGCTCCGGGATCATCCCCATGTAGATCCCGACCCGGTCGCCCTTGCCGATGCCGAGCTCCCTGAGCCCGTTGGCGAGCCTGCAGACCTCGCGTCAGCATCTCGGCGTAGGTCGATCGACCGGCGTCTCGTCGGGCGCCTCGGCCTCCCAGTGGTAGGCGACGCGGTCCCCGCGCCCGGCTCGACGTGGCGGTCGAGGCAGTTGTACGACGCGTTCAGCACACCGTCCGCGAACCAGGTGCAGTGCGGCGGCTCCCAGCGCAGCCCCGTCGTCGGCGCCTTCGAACCAGGTGAGGAACTCGCGGGCGAGTCGCGACCAGAAGCCCTCGAAGTCCGCCTCGGCCTCGCGGTAGACGGCAGTCGTCCGCGATCAGCGCAGTCCGCCGGAAGTCCTCGGGCGGCGGGAACGTGCGCTGCTCGCTGATGAGCCCCTCGATGAGGGACTGGGTCTCGGTCCGGGGCTCGGCCATGAGGGTCCTCTTCTGAAGGAACTGTGCGAGAACGGATACCACAGGCTGGTTCGGCGCGCCGCGGCCGTCCGTGCAGCTACCCTCAGGATCCGTGCGGGCATCCCTGCTTCTCGCTGCGCTCGCGGCGGCTCTCCTGTCTCTCGCTGGCAGTGCTGCAGCGGCTCCGGGGCCCGACCGGGCCTCCGCATCGGGGATCGCCGCCCTCGTCCGCGTTCCCGGCCAGACCGACGCCGTCCTGGGAAGCGTCGGCGCCCCTCCCGGTGCCCGCGCCTCGCTTGCGGCATCGTCCCTGGTACGGCGGAGCGTCTCGTTCCAGGGGGCCGCGACGACCGTCGCCACGGGCCCGGGGGCGGCGCCTCGCTCCTCCGCGTCGGCCGAGCTCCGCGGCGTTTCGCTCCTCGGCGGCGAGATCACGATCGCGCAGGTTGCCGCCAACGTCTCGGCGCTCGCAGACGCTGACGGGGCCGACGGCAGCTTCGCGGGCTCGACGCTCGATGGCCTGGTCGTCTTCGGCGAGGCGGTCGTCGCCGGCGACAACGCTCGAATCGAGCTCGGCGACTTCGGCTACGCAGTGCTCCTGGAGCAGGCCGTCCTGCGCGAGGATGGAGACGGCCCCGGCTACCGAGGCTTCGTCGCGGCGATCCACGTCTACCTGACGAAGGAGCACGGCGGGTCTTCCCGCGGGCTCCGAGATCGTCGTCGGCTATGCCGAGGCCGCGGTTCGCAGCGATCCCGTGCCTACCGAGCCGGCCGCCGAGGAGCTCAGGGGGCGGTGAGGCAGAGCAGCAGGAGCCGCTCGACAGGGAGCCGACGCCCAGCCCTACCCGGCCTGCGCGGGACGATCGGGCCCGCCGCCGATCGTCCGCGATCCGCCCCCCGAGGTCCAGGCCCGACATCACGGGCGGGGGTTACGTGTTCCCCGTCTACGGGCTCGTCGTCGTTCTCGGACGACTTCGACGCTCCGCGCGCCGACACGGTCTGGCACCACGGCAACGACATCTTCGCGCCCGCTCGGCGCCCCGGTGCTCGCCGTGGCCGACGGCGACGCTCTTCCTCGTCGGCTGGAACACGCTCGGCGGCCACCGGCTCTGGCTGCGCGACGGGCAGGGCAACGAGTACTACTACGCGCACCTCTCGGCCTACTCGCCGCTCGCCGTGCGACGGCGCGCGGGTCGCGGCGGGCGACGTGATCGGCTTCGTCGGCGAGCTCGGGCGATGCGCAGGCGACGTCCGTCCCACCTCCACTTCGAGATCCACCCTGCCGCTCTGCTCGGGCTCGGCTACGACGGCGTCGATCAATCCCTATACCGCTATCTCCTGGCCTGGTAAGTCCCGTCAGGATCGGGAGTTCGGCCTCACGATTCCGGTGGCTGCGGACGGCGCCGCCCCGCAGCCCGGAGCCGTGCTCGTCGAGCGCCGAGGACATCTCGACCGTGAGCGGCGCTCGACCGCGGACCGGCCGCTCGATGCGGAGTTCGCACTACCCGCTGCTCCCGGAGGGTGCGGCGGCCTTCTCGCTGCGCCGGCCGGTCCTGATCGGCGCGCCGGTCGGCTTCCCGGCTTCGCTAGAGGCGTCTAGCCTCAGGCGTGCGTGTCCCCGAACGCGAGCGTGCCGACGTCGACGGCCGTCGCGCCGCCGTCGGCGACGAGGACGGCGCCCGTCACGAAGGACGACTCGCCCGGAGGCGAGGAAGAGGCAAGCGGCGGCGATCTCCTCCGGCTCGCCGGCCGCGCGGAGCGGCACGTCGGCGCGCGCCAGCCGCGTAGGCCTCCTCGCGGGATGATACCCCGTCGCGAGCGCGAGGTCGTCCATCTCGCCGTCGGCCATCGGCGTTCGCACCCAGCCGGGGCAGACGCGCGTTCACCCGCACGCCCTCGGGCCCGTAGTCGACCGCGAGCGAGCGCATGAGCCCGAGCAGGCCGGTCTTCGCGGTCGTGTAGCCGGCCATCGCCGGCCGGCTGAGGAGAGCGCGGCGATCGAGGAGACGATGACGATCGAGCCGCCGTCCGTCGGCGAGCAACTCGGGGAGCGCCTCCCGGGCAGCAGACGAAGCAGCTCGTGAGGTTCGAGCGAGGCCCGCCTGCCCAGATCGGGTCGTCGGTGTCGGCCACCGCGCCCGCCTCCCTCGCCGCCGGCGTTGGCGACGAGGACGTCGAGTCCGCCCGAAATGCTCGACTGCGAGCGCGACGGCACGCTCGGCGTCGGCTGCAGCTCGCCGCGTCGCCGGGCGCTGCGAGGCCCGCCGATCTCGGCTGCCACGGCGGCGAGCGGCTCCGGGCGCCGCCCCATGACGACGACCCGCGCGCCCTCGGCGGCGAAGCGGCGCGCGGTCGCGGCGCCGATCCCGCTTCCTCCACCCGTGACGAGCGCGACTTGTCCCTCGAGCGCATTCGGTACGAATACCGCATGGCCGGCGACGCGGCGGGGACCGGGGCGCACGGACGGGTGAGCAGTTCCTCGAGGGCTGCGCGGCGACGGGCGCGAGCTCTGGCTCGAGGGCGAGCGCGTCTCGGATCCGACGACCCATCCGAAGCTCGCCGGCGCCGCGCTCTCGCTGGCGCGCGTCTTCGATCTCCAGCACGAGGAACCTGACGTCTTCCTGATGCACTCGCCGGACACGGGCAGCCCGTGAACGTGACCCACGTGCAGCCGAGGACGCGTGACGACCTCGAGCGGCGCCGGACGTGCCTCGAAGCGGATCGCCGAGGAGACGGCCGGGATGATGGGACGCACGCCCGACTACCTGAACTACACGTTCGCGTGCTTCGCGGCGCGAGCCGACGTCTGGGCTCGCAACGGCAACGAGCGCGGCGCGCGACAACCTCGTCGCCTATCAGACGCTCATGCGCGACAACGACCTCTCGACTGACCCACACGCTCGTCAACCCGCAGGTCGACCGCTCGATGCCAGAGGCCGAGCAGGCCGCGGGCGAGGTCTCGCTGCACAAGGTCGGCGAGACGGCGGACGGGATCGTCGTGCGCGGCGCCCGGATGCTCGCCACGCTCGCGCCGTTCGCCGACGAGCTCGCCGTCTACCCGGGCTCGGACCTGCGGCCTCAGGACGCGAAGTACGCGGTCTGCTTCGCGATCCCGATGGGGACGCCGGGGCTGCGCTTCCTCTGCCGCGACTCGTTCTCGCTGCAGCGCGACCCGTGGGACTATCCGCTCTCGTCGCGCTTCGACGAGATGGACGCCGTCGCGATCTTCGACGACGTCGTCGTTCCGTGGGACCGGGTGTTCCTCGACGGCGACGCTGCCCTCCACTGCGAGGTGATCACCGGGTCCCACTGGCGGGCGCACATCATCCACCAGGCGATGACGCGAGCCTGGGCGAAGCTCGAGTTCGCGTTCGGTCTCGCGCACACGCTCGCCGACATGACCGGCGTCAACACGTTCGACCACGTCCAGGAGAAGCTCGGCGAGCTCTGGTCGATGATGGAGATGACCCGAGCGGGCGTGATCGCCGCGGAGGCCGGCTCGCACCGGGCCGAGGGCTCCGACGACTGGGTGCCCGACGAGCGCCCGTTCGTCGCGCTGCGCGGGCTGATGCCGAAGATGGATCCCGCGCGCGATCGAGCTGATCCAGCTCGTCGGCGGCGGTGGCTTCATGGCGACGCCGTCGAAGGCCGACTGGGAGGGGCCGCGGCGCGCCGACATCGAGACGTACTTCCAGGCCCGCAATGCAGGCGCAGAGCGCCGGATCCGCGCGTTCCGGCTCGCCTGGGACTTCGTCGGCTCCGCGATCGGCAGGCCGCAGCGAGCTCTACGAGCGCTTCTACCTCCAGGACTCGTTCCGGATGACCGCGCTCGCCTACCTGCTCGCCGACAAGGAGCACGCGACCGCGCTGGTCGAGCGGTTCCTGCGCGACTGATTCCGCCTATGGCTCTGACCGGGGCCTGCGGCCGCAGTGCGGAAACCGGCACGCCGGTTTCCGCGATCGCCGCGATATCGGGCTGCGCCCGATTCGCGGCACAGCGGCGGATATCGGCCGGCCTGCGGCCGGCAGCGATTCCGCCTAGGGCTGTGACCGGGGCCTGCGGCCCCTCCGCGGCGGATATCGGCCGGCCTGCGGCCGGCAGCGATTCCGCCTAGGGCGTCCCCAGGTCGAAGGAGATCTGCTTCGTCTCGGTCAGCGCGTCCGCGATCCAGCCTGCGAGCTCGCGCCCGGCGCCCGACTTCTTGGCGCCGCCGAACGGGGCCATCTGGTCCCAGTAGTTGGTCGTCTCGTTGATGTGCACCGTTCCGTGGCGTAGCTCCTCCGCCGCACGCCAGGCGTCGTGGAGAGAGCGAGTGAAGACGGACGCGGTCAGGCCGTACTGGGTCTCGTTGGCGATCCGGAGAGCCTCGTCGAGCGTGTCGAACGCCATGATCGGCGCGACCGGGCCGAAGGTCTCCTCCTTCGCGATCTCCATCCCGCTCGTGACGCCGACGAGCACCGTCGGCTCGTGGTACTGGCCGCTAGCGCCGCCGCCGAGGACGACACGGGCACCCTTGCCCACCGCGTCGGCGACGTGCTCCCTCGTGCGCTCGAGCACGACCGGGGTGCACACGGGCCCCATGTCGGTCTCCTCGTCCAGCGGATCGCCGACGCGGAGCCGGCTCGCCCGCTCGACGAGCAGTTCCACGAAGCGGTCGTGCACGGAGCGATGGACGAGGATTCGCTCCGCGGCCGTGCAGCACTGGCCGGCGAGGTAGAAGCAGCCGGTGATCGCTGCATCGGCGGCCCGCTCGAGGTCGGCGTCGGCGAGGACGATCTGCGGGCCGTTGCCCCCGAGCTCGAGGACGCGGTTCTTCAGCCCCGCGTCCCGGGCGACCTCCTCGCCGGTCGCGACCGAGCCGGTGAAGACGACCGAGCCGACGTCGCGGTGCCGGACGAGCTGGCGCCCGACGTCGCCGCGGCCGTGCACGAGGTTGACGGTGCCCGGTGGGAAGCCCGCGTCGCGGAGGACGTCGACGAAGAGCTCGGCGCACAGCGGAGCGTACTCGGAAGGCTTCCAGACCACCGTGCAGCCGTAAGCGAGCCCGTAGACGATCGGGATGCCGGCGATGTCCACCGGGAAGTTCCATGGGCTGACGGCGGCCACGACGCCGACAGGCTCCTGGACGACGACGATCCGCTTGCGGTTCTCACGCTCCTGGGTCGACGGCAGAACCTGGCCGGCATGACGGAGCGCGTCCTCCGAAGCCCTCCGGAAGTGGTCGGCCGTGAACTCGACCATCTCCTCGCGAGACTCGCGGATCGTCTTGCCGACCTCGCGGGTGATCATCTGGGCGATCTCCTCGCTGCGCTCCAGGCAGAGGTCGAACGCCCGCCGGCAGAGCTCGGCGCGCTCGACGACCGACGTTCTGCGCCAGCTCTCGAAGGCAGCCGCGGCCGACTGCACGGCGGCATCGAGCTGCTCCGACGTAGCCGACGCGATCGAGCCCAGCAGCTCGCCCGTCGCCGGGCTTCGCACCTCGATCTCCTCGCCGCCTCCCGGCACCCAGCGTCCGTCGATGAACGCGCCTCGCCGCGTGGCCACCTCGCTCATGCCCTCTCCCTTCTAGCTGGTCGATCCCTCGAGGATCTGGAGCGTCTTCAGGTCCGAGTAGAAGTCGAGCGCGTAGTTGCCGCCCTCGCGGCCGATGCCCGAGATGCCCATGCCGCCGAACGGCGCCGTCAGGTCGCGGACGAGGAAGCAGTTGACCCAGATCGTGCCGCCGCGGATCGCTCGGCCGACCCGCTCGGCGCGCCCGGCGGAGCCCGTGTAGACGATCGCCGGCGAGCCCGTACTCGGTCGAGTTCGCGAGCTCGATCGCCTCGCGCCTCGTCCGGCGAACGTCTGGAGCGTCAGCACCGGCCCGAAGACCTCGCGCTGGACGATCTCGGAGTCGTTCGAGCGCGGCTCGACGAGCGTCGGCTCGTACCAGAGGCCGCCGATGTCGGCCCGCCTGCCCGCCGCGGACGATCGCGGTCGCCTGCGGCACGTGCACGCTCGACGAAGCCCTCGACGCGCGCGAGGTGGTCGGGGTGGATGAGCGGCGAGACCGTCGTCGCGTCGTCCCGCGGATCGCCCAGGACGTGCTCGTCGATGTGCGCGTCGAACCGCTCGCAGGAACTCGTCGGCGACGCTCTCCTGGACGAGGAGGCGCGTGCCGGCGAGGCAGACCTGACCGGCGTCGTCGTACTGTCCGGCCGCCTTGCGGGCTGCGGCGTCGAGATCTGCGTCCGCGAAGACGACGAACGGGCTCTTGCCGCCGAGCTCGGCCGTGAACGGGACGAGGTTGCGCGCGGCGGCAGACGCCGATCAGGCGTCCCGGTCTCGGGCGAGCCGGTGAACGAGATGCGCCGGACGAGCGGGTGCGAGACGAGCGCCGCGCCGGCCTCCTCGCCGATGCCCTGGACGATGTTGAAGACGCCCGGCGGGAAGCCCGGCCTCGGCGACGAGGTCGGCGAGCAGCGAGCACGCGAGCGGCGACCACTCCGCCGGCTTCAGGACGACCGTGCAGCCGGCGGCCAGCGCCGGTGCCGTCTTCCAGGTCGAGAGCATGAACGGCGCGTTCCACGGGGTGATCACCGCCGCCGGGCCCGGAGGGCATGCGCTGCACGCGGTTCCAGGTCGCCGTTCGAGCGCCAGTCGCGCTCCTCGTAGGCGAGCGCGAGGTCGGCGTAGGCGCGGTAGTTGCGCGCGCCGCGCGAGATCACGCGTGCGCTGGAGCGAGCGCAGGAGCATCGCCATGTCCTCGCACTCGACGGTCGCCAGCCGCTCGACGTTCGCGTCGATCAGGTCGGCGAGGCGGTGGAGGTAGGGCGCCCGCCCGGCCGGGCCGAGCGCCGCCCAGGCGGGGAAGGCGTCGTGCGCCGCGCGCACGGCGCGGTCGACGTCCTCCGGCGCGCGCGCGGGAGACCTCGGCGAGGACGCGCTGGTCGATCGGCGAGAGGTCCTCGAAGCGCTCGGCGATCGCGACGCGCTCGCCGCCGATGAAGTGGTCGGTCGAGACGGAGACGCCGCGCGACGTCGACCCGGCTGCCGGTCGTGGTGGCGCTCACAGCTCCCTCACGGTCGCGAGGTCGTCGACCGTGTAGGCGAACGTGAAGCCGAAAGCCCTTGCCCATCCGCACCGGGGCGAGCGCGGTCGTGCTCCTCGTTCGGTGCGCCGAAGAGCTCGAGCGTCGCCGAGCCCTCCCAGATCTCCGAGATCGGCGCGGTCGCGGCTCCTCGCCCGCACGAGCTCGTGGACGGCGGGATCGTCGTGCTGTCCGGCGGCGAGCCGCGGGAAGTGGCGGACGTTGACGAGCGGCGGGTCGTTGTGCGTCGGGCCCGCCCTCCGAGACGCGCTCGAGCGTGACCGTGCCCTGCGGCGAGCCGGCGGTCGTTCGCGGCGAGCGTTCCGCCGAAACGTCGCTCCGGGCTTCACGCCCGGGATCCGCCAGGTAGTCGAGCCCGTAGCGTGCGCGTCATCCAGACCGAGCCGAGCTTCTTCGGAAAGCCCTGGATCCAGCCGCGCACGAGCGCGAAGTCCCGGTCGACCCAGATGTACGGGCAGGTCGTCACGTGCTCGCCGTCGAGGAGCGCGTTCACGACGAGGAAGAACTCCTTGTACTGGCTGCGCGCCGGGTCGAGCAGCTCCTCGCGCGAGTCCGTGCACGACTGCCAGTCGACGAAGAGCGCCGCCGCGCGGCCCGGATCGTCCGGGTAGCGGCTCGAGGCCCGGCGGGAGCACCGCCGCGACCGCGTCCGGGTCGGCCCAGTACTCGATCACGAGGAAGTCGCCGACGTAGTGCCACGGCGGTCGCGGGACGAGGCTCGCGCGCCCCTCCGGCGAGCGCGGCAGCGAGTAGCCCTGCAGGTCAGTCATGGAGGAACTGCTCCACGAGCTCGACCGCCTCGTCCTTGTCGGCGACCTTGTAGGCGAGCGCCGTCATGCGGAACGAGTCCGAGAGGTAGAAGCGCTCGTACAGCTCGCCGCGGCCGCCGAGGTCGGAGCCGACGAAGTCCCAGGCGAGCCGGAAGAGCCGGATCCGTCGCTCGGCGTCGGCGCCCGCGGCCTGGAAGTACTTGGCGATCTCGTCCGCGATCGGGCCCTTGACGTCGGCCTCGGACGGCGTGCACATGAAGCCGCCGCCGCCGATCAGCTGCAGCAGCTCGTTGACCCGCGGCATCCACTTCGGCATCTCGCCGCGGAGCGCGAGGAACGGCCGGTCGTCCGGGTACCAGACGCCGCCCGTCGTCGAGGTGCGAGCCGGCCTCGGCGGCGACGATCGCCGAGCGCGTGTCAGCTCGGCCATGTTCCAGATCTGGCCGAGCTTCTCCTGGATGTGGTCGAAGCGGACGACGCCCGGTCGTGTTCGCGATCAGGTGGCCCGAGGCCGAACGCGAAGAGGAGCTTGACGTAGGCGCGCGTGAAGGCCTGGTGCATGATGTGGCCGCGCCAGCCGGTGTCGGTGATCACCTCCGAGTAGCCGACCGGGTCGCCGGCGAGGAAGACGCGCTCGCGCGGGACCTCGACGTCGTCGAAGATCGCGACCGCGTCCATCTCGTCGAAGCGCGAGGACAGCGGGATAGTCGAAGTGGCTGCGGCCCTTGGCGAACGAGTCGCGGCAGACGAACTTGAGGCCCGGGCGTGGCCATCGGGATCGCGAAGGCGAGCGCGTAGTTGCCGTCCTGCGGGCGGATGTCGGAGCCCGGGTAGACGGTCAGCTCGTCGGCGAACGGGCGCGAGCGTGGCGAGCATGCGCGCGCCGCGGACGACGATTCCCCCGTCGGCCGTCTCGCCGACCTTGTGCAGCGCGACCTCGCCGGCGGCCTGCTCGGCCTCCGGCTTCGAGCGGTCGACCTGGGGGTTGATGATCGTGTGCGTCGTCGACAGGTCACGGTCGCGCATCAGCTTGTGGTAGGCGACGATGTTCGCGGCGCCCTCGCTCGTTGCCGCGGCGCGCCCAGACGTCGGAGCGGCCGGCGAAGCAGGCGAAGGTGACGTTCAGGTAGTCGGGCGTTCGGCCCATCATCCCGGCGGTCGCCGCGGCGGTGATCTCGAACGCGCGCCTGCGCGCCGCTCGAGATCCTCCTTCGAGCGCGGGATGACGTGCGTCACGTTGACGAGCGAGCCGTCGTCGGGCGAGGGCACGAGCATCTCGTCCGGCATGCTCGTGCTGGAGATCGAAGACCCGCGCGATCGACTCGGCTGCCGACGCGAGGAGCGGATGCTCGAGCGGGTGCGTGATCCTCTCGCCGTTCAGCCAGAGCTCGCGCTCGTCGCCGGCGAGCTCGTCGAGGAACTGCTTGCCGGTGCGGGCGCGAACCGTGGGGGCGGTCTTACGGTGGTCATGTCAGACGGTTCTCCTTGACGAGGCGGTGGAAGCGGATGGCCGAGCGTCTCGAGGCTCTGCCGCTCGCTACTCGACGGCGGCGTCGTCGAAGCGGAAGTACGAGCGGGGCGGCAGCGGCCCCCAGATGTTGGACGAGTAGCGGTCGTCCGGGATAGACGCGCGGCACGTGGCCTGGCCTCGAGCTGCTCCATGTCGCAGTAGAGCTCGACGAAGCAGTGCTCCTCCGGAATCCGGACGTAGCCGCAGATGTTCCGGCCGATGCCGTGGCGCATCGGTCCCCAGCCGAGCCAGCGCCCGTGCCGGGCGAGGTGGTCGAACGCGATCGCGCAGCTTGCCCGAGTCGATCAGTGTCGAAGGCGAGGTGGTGGAAGTGGGCGTAGCCCTTGTCGACGAGCGCCATGACGTGGTGGTCCGAGTTGACGTGGAACCAGACGCCGTCCTCGCCGAGCCAGTCCGTGACGCGCATCCCGAGGACGTCGGTGTAGAAGCGGCGCCTGCTCCTGGATCTGGCCCGTCAGGCAGTTGACGTGCCCGAGCTTGCGCGGGCGGCAGCCGACGTGCACCGTCGTCGACGGCGCGCGTGCTGGCGGCCAGCGGTCGATCCTCGGTGCCGGCGCGGTAGGGCATGAGCTGGATGCCGTTGCCGTCCGGATCGTCGAGGAAGAGGCAGCCGTCGCGCTCCTCGCAGGCGACGCCAGCGCCTCGAGATGGGCGCGCGCGTCGTCGAGCGAGCAGTCCCGGCGCAGCTCGAACCCGGTGTGGTCGTGGCCCGGCTCCCCGGCCGACAGAGCTCGAGGCAGTACGGCTCGTCGTCGCACGCGAGCAGCGGCCGTCCCGCTCTCTCGCGAGCGCTCGTGCAGGCCGAACTGGATCGCCCAGCGGGGCGAGGCCTCGTCGAGGTCGGCGACGCGCAGGCAGACGTGGTCGATCCGGCGGAGCGCGATCATCTGATCCTCCCTTCCGCGCACTCGGCGCTCGGCCTCGTCCTCGGGGATGGCGAGCGCGACGTGCAGCGTGTTCGCGGAGACCTGCATCTGCTCTCCGGGCCCGGAGAGGTCGACGTCCCAGTCGACGACGGTGTTCGTGAGCCGCCCGAGCCCGGTGACCTCGACCTCGACGACGTCGCCGACCTCCATCGGTCGCGAGTTGGCCGGGGTCCCGGTGAGCACGACGTCCCCCGGCTCGAGCGTGATCAGCCGGCAGAGGTCGGCGAGCTGGTACTGGGCGTTCCAGATCAGGTCGTCGCTGGTCGCCTCCTGGACGACCTCGCCGTTCAGGTACGTTCGGAGCGTGTAGTCGGACGGATCCCACTCCGACGTCGGGACGAGCTCGGGGCCGATCGGGAGGAAGCCGTCCTGGCCCTTGACTCGGAGCATCGAGCCCCGGTCGGCGTGGCGGAAATCGTGCAGGCCGACGTCGTTGGCGCAGCAGAACCCTGCGACGTGGTCGAGCGTCTCGCTCGGCCGGGACGCCCTTCATCCGTCGTCCGACGATCACCGCCACCTCGCCCTCGTAGTTCAGGAAGCGCGAGCCTCGCGGCTTGGGGATCACCCCCTCGTGACGGTTCAGGGTCGAGGGCGGCTTCAGGAAGTACGACGGCTCCGAGGGCGTCCTGGCGCCGTACTCCTCGAGGCGGCTCCGATACGTGAGATGCACGGCGACGATCTTCGTCGGCGACGCGGGCGCTCCGGGGAGGACGAAGGGGATAGTCGCGCTCACCAGCCGATGCCCTCGTCGAGGAAGTCGATGAACGAGCGCGGTGCCGGCGTGTCGGGATCGACGCCGCCGAACTGGCCGCCGTGGAAGACGAGTGGCTCGCCCCGGCCGGCGATGAACTCGCGAACCTCTCCCAGGACGAGGTCGTGGTCGCCGGCCGGGACGATCTCGTGGACGTCGCAGAAGATCTCGGCGAGCGCCTCCCTGACCGGATGGAAGCCGTACGCTGTTCGCCGCACGAGGTGATGTGCGAAGTCTGCGCCGCGCTCCGCGAAATGCAGTGCCGTCTCGCGCTGCCCGCGATGCAGGATGGCGACCGCGAACCGGCCCGAGCCGCGCACCGCCTCGAGCGTGCGGGAGCCGTGCGCGAGCGAGACGAGGACGAGCAGCGGGTCGAGCGAGACCGACGTGAAGCTGTTGATCGTCATGCCGGCGGGCCGCCCCTCGTGCTCCGCCGTGACGACGCAGACGCCGGTCGGGAACGAGCCGACGGCCTGTCTGAAGGCGTGCCTGACGTCCGTCTCGGCCATCTGGACCGTCACGGGTGCCGGTAGACGACGGGCATCCGCTTGATGCCGTGGAAGAAGTTCGAACGCAGTCGCTCCGGAGGCCCGACCAGCTCGAGGGAGGGCAGGTGCGGAAGCAGCTCCTGGAGGAACACCTTCAGCTCGAGGCGCGCGAGGTGAGCGCCGAGGCAGAAGTGGGGGCCGCCGAGGCCGAACGAGACGTGGCGATTCGGCGTGCGGCCGACGTCGAAGCGCTGCGGGTCGGGGAACTGGGCCTCGTCGCGATTCGCCGAGATGTACCAGAGCGCGACCTTGTCGTTCTCGCGAATCGTCTGGTCGTGGAGCTCGACGTCCCGCGTGGCGGTCCGGCGGAAGTGGAGCAGCGAGCAGCCCCAGCGCAGTATCTCCTCGACCGCCGTCGGGATCAGCGAGGGATCGGCGGCGAGCCGGCCGACCTGATCCGGGTTCGTGAGCAGGGCGTGGGTGCCGTGGCTGATCGCATGGCGAGTCGTCTCGTTGCCGGCCGTCACGAGGAGCAGGAAGAACAGGTCGAACTCGTGCTCGCCGAGCCGATCGCCGTCGACCTCCGCCTCGAGGAGTCGGGTCGTGATGTCGTCACGTGGCCGGCCCCGCCGCTCCTCGGCCAGGCGGTGGCCGTACTCGAACATCTCGAGCGCGGCGGGGCTCGAGAACGGCAGGTTTGCGTACTCGGACAGATCGGCCTCGCCGAAGGTGAACTCGCCGGCCAGGTCGGGATCCGTGTTCCCGAGCATCGCGTCGCCGAGCCGGATGAGGTACTGCCGGTCGTCGGGAGGGGTTCCCATGATCTCGCACAGGACCCACATCGGGGTCTCCATCGAGATCTCCGCAACGTAGTCGAACTCGTCGCGTTCGAACGCGCGATCGAGGATCTCGCGAACGAGCGCGCGGATCCGCCCCTCGTAGGCGGCGATCGCCCGCGGCGTGAACGCCTTGTTGACGATGGAGCGCAGGCGGGTGTGATAGGGAGGATCGGCGTCGAGCATGGACATTCGCGCCTCGACCTGCTCGGGCGTGAGGTCCATCAGCGACGTGCCGCCGCGGGCAGAGGAGAACGTCTCGTAGTCCTTCGTCGCCGCGACGACGTCCGCATAGCGGGTGATCGCCCAGAATCCACGGCCTTCCGCTTCGTCTTGCCAGAAGACGGGGGCGTCGCGCCGGAGGAGCGCGAACCAGTCGTCGGGGACGCCCTCCACCCAGCGGTCGAGATCGGTGAGGTCGATGTCCGCGAGGGTCGTGGAGGCGGCGGTGGCCATCATGCCTCCCGGACCCGGACCTGGAGGTCGTTGCCGGCGACGCGGACGTCGTGCACGCGGAGCGGTTCCTCCGCCGGGCCGCGCATGACGGCGCCCGTGGCGACCTCGAACGCGGCGTTGTGGCAGTAACAGACGACCCGTGGGCCCTCCAGCTCTCCCTCGCTCAGCGGGCACTCCTCGTGGGTGCACGTGTCGTCGAACGCGGCGAGCGAGCCGTCGTCGAGCCAGGCGACCGCGATCGTCTCTCCCCCGAGCGCGTACGCCCGCATCTGGCCCGCGCGAGCATCGCCCGCCTGGCCGACCGTGATCCAGTCACCCATGTGAGATTGGATAAATTCCAGATGGGGCGCGATTTGTCAAATCACCCTTCTTGAAGGAAATAGCACCTGTTGAAGCGACTCTCGACCGAGGACAATGGATAATGTATCCTCGCTCGCGTGAGTGTCGAGCCGCTCCAGATCGAATCGGTGGTCGACAGGGTCTACGGGGCTCTCCGTGGCCGCATCCTCGACGGCGAGCTTACTCGCGGCAGCCGGCTCCGCCAGGAGGCGCTGGCCGAGGAGCTCGGCGTGTCGCGCACGCCGCTGCGGGAGGCGCTGAGGCGTCTGGCGGCCGAGGGTCTCGTCGAGTTCCATCCGAATCGCGGGGCGCAGGTCGTCGACGTGACGCCGGACGACGTTCGGAGGGCGTACGAGGCCAGAGCGATCGTCGAGCCGGGCGCCGCCCGCCTCGCCGCGGTGCGGCGGCCGGCCGCGAGCCTCTCGGCGATGCGACTGGCAATCGACGCGGAACGCGACAGCCCGGATCGCCAGTCGGCGTACAGCGCGAGTCGGGCGTTCCACCTCGCCCTGGTGCGAGCGTCGGAGAACGAGCACCTGATCCGAGCGGCCGAGGCGCTCTGGGTACCAGGGGTCGCCCAGGCTGTCTACGAACGGCAGGCTGACGAGTCGGACCTGATCGAGACCGACGTCGTCGAGCACGAGCGGATCGCCGCGGCGGTCGAGGGAGGAGATCCCGACCTCGCCGAGGCTCTGGCGCGGCACCACATCAGGGCGGCCCACTCCCGCGTGCTCGATCTCTAGGCGTCGCCGGGCGCCATGCCGGCGCCGCTTAGCCCGACGCGCGCCTATCCCCGGGCGATCCTCGGCTCCCAGCGGAAGTAGCGTGCCGAAACGATCAGCCCGGCGATTCCCCAGCCCGCGAGGATCGCGATGTTCTCCCAGCTCAGGCCCCATCCCGTCGTGGACGGCGAGAGCACCGTCTGGAGACCCGTGGCGAGGTGCGCGAGCGGGAAGACCTTGCCGACGTCGACGAGCCACTGCGGCAGCTCCTCCACCGGGATGAACACCCCGGAGATGAACGACAGGATGACCACGCTGAACGGAGCGATCGCGGAGGCGGCCTCGGTCGACGTCGTCACGGTGGTGAGCGCGACCCCGAGGCAGCAGAACGTGAAGGTTCCGAGGACGAGGTAGACGACGAGGCCCCCGACAGCGGCGCCGCTGAAGTCGACGTCGTAGGCGAAGTGGGCGACGAGCCCGATCGCGACCACCATCAGCGCGACGAGGACGAGGGAGCGGAGGATCAGGGAGACGATGAACGTCCAGGACGGGACGGGGGTGCCCCGAAACCGCTTCAGGAGCCCGCTCTCCCGAGACGTCGTCAGGGTGATCGCGAGCGTGGTGAAGGCGGCTCCGGTGAGCGCGTAGGCGATCATGCCCGCCGCGTAGTACGCGTTCAGCTCGAGCGTGCCCGCTCCCGGCACGTCGGTCGTGTCGTCACCGCCGAAGATCGACGAGAAGAGGACGTAGAGCACGATCGGGAAGACGATCGTGAAGATCACGGCCTGCTTGTTGCGGCTCAGCGAGAGCAGGCTGTATCGCGTCTGGCTGAGAACGACGGTGACGTCGCTCACGCGGCGTCTCCTTCTGGGCTGCCGGTCAGCTCGAGGAAGACGTCTTCGAGTGTGGGGCGCTGCACGGTGAGCTCCCCGAGCTCGAACCCGCCCTCCTCCGCCCACTGCGTCAGCCGGAAGAGCTCGCGCTGTGGGCGGTCGCTCGTCAGGCTGGCGAGCGCGCCGGCGAAGGAAACGTCGCTCTCGACGACGCGACGGACGTCCTCGAGGCTCGTCCCCGGTGGGGGTCGGAAGCTGATCACCGAGGAGTGGTCGAGGCCCTGGGTGAGCTCCTCGGCGGTTCCGCTCGCGGCGACCTCGCCGGAGTGGATGATCAGCAGGCGGTCGGCGAGGTGCTGCGCCTCGTCCATGTAGTGCGTCGTCAGGAGCACGGTCTTGCCGAGATCCTTGAGACCCTCGATCATTCCCCAGGCCTCGCGCCGCGCGGCCGGGTCGAATCCGGTGGTGGGCTCGTCGAGGAAGATCAGCTCCGGATCGCCGATCAGCCCGAGCGCGACGTCGACGCGGCGCTTCTGGCCGCTCGAGAGGCCGGCGATGCGCGTCCGACGCTTCTCCGCGAGCCCCACGAGGTCGATCGTCTCCGCGACCGGCCGGGGCGCCGAGTAGAAGGCCGCGAACTGCGACACCGTCTCCCCGACGGTCAGGCTGGGATCGAGCTCCACTTCCTGGAGCACGATTCCGATCCGCTCGCGCCAGCTCCTCGTCGGTCGGGCGGGGTCCGTTCCGAGCACCGAGACCTCGCCGGCGTTGCGCTTCCGGTAACCCTCCAGGATCTCGATCGTCGTGGTCTTGCCCGCGCCGTTCGTGCCGAGGAACCCGAAGCACTCGCCCTGCTCGATCTCGAAGCTGATCCCGCGCACGGCTTCGAACGAGCCGTACGACTTGCGCAGGCCGTCGACCGAGATCGCGGGCACCGAGCGACGACCCTAGGCGTAGTCGGGGCCCGCGACGCAGGCGTTCCGCATCGAGCCGACTCCCTCGACCTCCGTGCCCACGACCATGCCGGGCGCGAGGTAGCGGGGCGGCTTGCGCCCGTCTCCGACACCGGACGGCGTCCCGGTGAAGACGAGGTCGCCTGCCTCGAGAGTGCAGACGCGCGAGATCCACGCGATCAGCTGCGGCACGGGGAAGATCAGGTCGCCGGTACGGCTCGACTGCACCTCATCGCCGTCGACCGTGCAGGACACGGCGAGATCGTCGGGGTCGGAGAGCTCGTCCGTGGTCGTGAGGACCGGGCCGAGTGGCGCGTACGTGTCGAACGACTTGGCCATCGTGAACTGGCGGAGCGCACGGAACTGCTCCTCGCGGTCGGAGATGTCCTGCCCGCCGGTGACTCCGGCGACATGCGCCCAGGCATCCGCCTCCGCGACGTGACGTGCTCGCCGGCCGATCACGAGGACGAGCTCGGCCTCCCAGTCGACGCGGGCGCGCCCACCCGGGATGACGATGTCGTCCGTGGGCCCGACGAGCGCGCTCGGGAGCTTCGCGAAGACGACGGGCTGCTCGGGGATGTCCAGACCCGACTCCTCCGCGTGGCCGCGGTAGTTGAGACCGACGGCGACGATCTTCGACGGTCGAGGCACCGGAGGGCCGAGGACGGCCCCGGCGAGGGCCGGCGCGTCGTCCGGGACCGGCAGCTCGCCGACCGTGTCGAGCGATCCGATCAGGGTCATCGGATCGGCGGGAAGGCGTCCGCCACTCGCCTTTTCGACGTCGACGAGGCGGCCGTCGACGACCAGGTGTGCCTTGCCGGAGAGATTCGCAATCTTCATGCGCGAGACCCTACCATCCTCCTCGTGGCCGTTCGGAGCCCCGCCCGCGCCGAGGTCGTCGGCAGCCTGCTTCGACCGGGCGAGCTCCAGGCCGCGGTTGTCGAGCGGCGCGACGCAGCCCATCTCGGCGGGCTGGCGGATGCTGCGATCGAGCGCGTGGTCGCCCGTCAGATCGAGCTCGGGCTCGACGTGGTCACCGACGGCGAGTTCCGCCGCTGGATGTTCCTCAACTCGTTCTACGACGCCGTCGACGGCGTCGCGACCGACCGCCAGACGGTGGAGTTTCGCAACGAGCGGGGAGAGACCGTGGTGCTGACGGTCCCCTCGATCGAGAGCAGGCTCACGAAGATCGACAGCCCGGGGGCTCGCGAGGCTTCGTTTCTCGCAAGCATCACGGATCATCCGTTCAAGGTCGCGTTCCCGGCCGCCTCGATCTTCGCGCACCCGTTCGGCGTCTCGGCGGACGCCTACGCGAGCGCGGACGAGTTCGTCGAGCATGCGCTCGCGATCGAGAGCGAGTTGATCGCCGAGGCGATCTCCGCCGGCTGCCGCTACGTGCAGCTCGACTTCCCTCTCTATCCCTATCTCGTCGACCCGGACTGGGTCGCTCGCTTCGAAGCCTCCGGCCACACCGTCGGCGGGCTGCTCGAGAAGGCGCTCGCCGCCGACCGCGCGATCCTCACGGCCATCCCCGAAGGGGTAACGACCGCTCTCCATGTCTGCCGCGGCAACTACCGCTCCCGCTGGATCTGCGCGGGCTCCCTGGAGCCCGTCGCCGAGCGCATGTTCGGCGAGCTGCCGTACGACGCGTTCCTCGTCGAGTGGGACGACGTCGGCCGTGACGGCGGCTACGAGGCGATCCGCTTCGCGCCCGAGGGCCGTATCGTCGTGATGGGCCTCGTCTCCTCGAAGCGCCCCGCCCTCGAGGCGGAGGACGACATCCTTCGGCGGCTCGACGAGGCCGCCCGACACCTCCCGCTCGAGCAGCTCGCGATCTCGACCCAGTGCGGCTTCGCCTCGGTGATCGAGGGAAACGAGATCGACGAGGACACGCAGTGGCGAAAGCTCGACCTCGTAGCGCGCGTCGCCGACCGCGTCTGGCGCTGACCGCAGAGCGGGCCTCGTGGATCACGTCACAAAGTCGAAAGGCCCGCCGTCAGCCGGTTCCGAGCCGGGGACCGATCAAGATTCCGCGAGACCACGCTTGTGACGTGATCCACGAGGCAGGCCTGTCTCAGCGCTGCCAGCGCAGGTGCAGCTCCGGAGGGCGGCGGAACGCGAACCCGTGCGGCTCGGGTGCGTCGGCGAGCTCGAGATCGCGCAGGCGCTCCAGGATCGTGCGGACGGCGATCGTTCCCTGCATCCGTGCCATGTTGAAGCCGAGGCAGTGGTGCACGCCGAAGCTGAACGCGAGGTGGTGCCGGGCGTTCTCCCGGCTGACGTCGAAGCGCAGCGGGTCGTCGAAGATCGCAGGGTCGCGGCCGGCGGCCAGGGTGCTTACCCCCACGAACTCGCCGGCGTCCAGCTCCACTGGCCCGAGTGAGGTCGAGCGCGCCGTCCAGCGCTCGATGAAGGCGACGGGTGGGATCAGCCGCATGCCCTCCTCGAGCGCGTTCGGCAGCAGATCGGGATCCGAGCGAACGGCCCCGAGCTGGTCGGGATGCCGGAGCAGGAGCAGGACGGTGTTCACGACCATCGACTCGATCGTCTCGATGGCTCCGAAGAGGATCACCCGCAGCTGCGCGACGATCTCGTCGTCGGTGAGCTCGACCGCCGGCTCGTTGGCGACGGCCGACGTGATCGAGCCGTCGGGCCGGCGTCGCGCCCGGTCCAGCTCACGCCGCAGCAGCTCGCTGAACGCTGCCCTGGCGGCGTCCGCCTGCCGTTGAGGCTCCGGGTCGCCGTCGTAGACCATCGCGCCCGCGAAGGCCTGGTAGAAGCCCTGGATCCTCGGGACGTCGTCGAGGGAGAGGCCGAGGATGTCGCCGGCCACGCCGATGGCGAACGGGGCGGCGAACTCGAGCGCCAGCTCGCATTCGCCCCGGGGCGCGAGCTCGTCGAGCAGCCGCTCGGCTCGAGCGGTGACGGGCGCCTCGAAGCGCTGACGCACCGCGCGCATGCGGAACGGCTCGTCGAACGGCAGGCGCTGGCGCTCGTGCTCGGGCGGGTCGCTCGTCAGCATCATCACGCCGAGCGACGCGCGCACGAGATTCGGCTCTGCCCAGACCGTGAAGTCCGTCTTGCGGCCGAGGACGTCACGGGCAGGCGCGTAGGCGGTCACGAGCCACCCGCCGAGCGCCGGAACCCACGACACCGGCTCCGCGGCCCGCAAGCCGTCGAGCGCTCCGGCGCGGGCATGCTCCTCGAGATCGGCGAACTCGATCGAGGCGCCGACCGGGAAGCGGGTCCGGCGAGCCGCGCTCTCGGCCTCGCCGAGCTCGACCTGGGGGACGAAGTGGGCCGGGCCCGCCGTCAAGCGTGAACCGCAGTCTTGCCCCACCACGCCTCGACGCCGAGATCCTCTGCGATGACACCGGCCGCGTTGTAGCCGCAGGCGCCACCGATCGAGCCTCCCGGGTGGGTCGAGGAGCCGCAGAGATAGACGTTTTCGAAGGCCGTCCGGTAGGGACCGTACTCGTGCCAGGGCCGGTAAATCCCGAGCTGGTCCTGCGTCATCTCGCCGTGGTTCCAGTCGCCGTGCTTCATGCTCGGCATCACTCGCTCGATGTCGATCGGGCTCGAGACGTAGCGCCCGACGATCGAGCCGGGCTCGAGGCCGGCGGCGAGATACTCGCGCCAGCGATCGAGGACGGCCTCCGCGTAGCCGTCCTTCGCCTGCTCCCAGGCCGCGTGGCCGCCGTCGCGCAACTCGTACGGCGCGATCTGCTCGACGAAGCACGCCTCCTTGCCCTCCGGGCAGAGGCTCGGCTCGAAGAGAGAGGTGTGGACGGAGAAGAGCCCGGGGCGCTGCGGCGGGACGCCGAGCCGGCAGTCGGACGCGTTGTCGTCGAGCACGTCGAGGGTCTCGCACATGGAAACGGCGAAGCATCGCTGCACCTTCGGCTCGAACGCGGCCGCCTTCCAGCGCACGGGCGCGTCGAGAGCGAGGTAGCAGCAGAACATCGACATCGTGTCGTAGCGCCAGCGCTCGACCAGGGGTCGAAACTCGGCCGGGAGCTCGGACTCGCCAACCAGCTCGAGAAAGGTGTGCTTGGGGTCGAGGTTCGACACGAGCGTCCCGCCGACTGTGATTCGCTCACCCGAATCCAGCACGACCGCCCGGGCGCGGCCGTCAGCCAGCTCGATCTGGCGCACGGTCGCGTCCGTTCGCACCTCGCCACCGTGATCGCGGAGGTGAGCCGCCATCGCCTCGGCGAGCTTGACCGATCCTCCCACGCAGACGGCCCAGCCGTAGGGAGCTGTCGAGCCGGCGAGCATGATCGGGTAGTTCGCGCCGAGCCCGAAGACGTCTCCGGTGCCGGCGAGCTGCGCGACCCAGAAGCCGATCCACGTCTGCACCTCGGGACACTCGAACAGGCTGCGCGCCAGATGGTTGGGCGAGGTGAGGAAGTGCCGTGTCAGCTCGAGCCCACCGGGCATCGACTCCAGCCCGGCGAAGTCGGCGGACGGCGGCGCCGGCGGCGAGAACATCGCCGGGACCATCCCCTCCTCGAGCACTCGGAGATACGTGCCGGCAAGCTCGCGGACGGTCTCCGCGTCGCGTCTCGAGAAGCGCGACACGCTTCTCGCCGTCTCATCCAGGTCGCGCGACCAGACGAGCGCGCGCCCGTCGGGGAAGACGTGCGCGAACTGGTGCTCGGGCCAGACGTACCGGGCGCCGTAGCGCTCGAGCTCGAGCTCGCGGTAGACCGGGCCCATGTGGATGATCCCGTGGAAGTTCGAGTGGAAGTTGTGGCGGAAGCCCGGCGCGGCGACCTCCTTGGTCGCGCAACCGCCGCCGACGACGTCACGCGTCTCGAGGACGAGCACCCGCTTGCCGGCTTTCGCCAGATAGCAGGCGCAGGTCAGCCCGTTGTGCCCTCCCCCGACGACCACGACGTCGTAGCCGCCGCTCACGACCGATCGTCCCCGTCCGGGTCGGCACCGACCCAGAGCGTCCTGGCACCGAGCCAGCCCTGCATCGGCGGCAGGTCGTCCATCGGGATGTAGCGCGCACCGGGGAAGTGGTGGGCCGGCGGTGTGAACGTGCCGCGGTCGAGAAGGCGCTGGATATTGGCGCGGTAGACCTCGTCGACCTCCGCATGACCCTTCGGATGCTGCTCGAGCCAGAGGTTCTTCGGGTGGATCGGCTCCTCGTACATCCGCCGGAAGACCTCGGTCCGCAGATCCTTCATCCAGTTCGAGTTCAGGTTCATCACCCGGAACTGCCGGAGCGCCTCGATGTCGACGATCCCCGAGACGAACGTGTTGTACCCCGACGCGCTGTGCGAGAGGACGTTGCCGAGGTAGTCGACGATGTGGGAGTTGCCGCCGCCGATGTCGAACGGGTGCTTCATCCGCGGGTGGAGGTAGACGGGCCCGACGTTGGGGCAGAGCATGTAGAGGGCGTTGAAGTGCGCATGGGCGCGGTTCTGGAGCAGCCACGTGCCGCCCGCTTGACCGCCCGTGTTGGTCATGGGCACCGCCTCGCTCGGGCGGTAGACGACCTCTGCGCCGTTGAACGCGAGGGCGCGGACGGCTTCCGGGTACTCGCCGTCCGAGCAGCAGATCGTGCCGAGATTGCCGATGTCGTCGGTCCGCAGCACCGGGTAGAAGGCGTCGATGCCGTCGCCGAAGAGCTCGACCCAGCGGTCGTAGACGTCGTGGGGGGTGCACGATCGCTCGCGGCACCAGAGGTGGTTCTTGGCGGCCTTGTGAACGATCTCCCCTGCGGGCGAGATGACGAAGAGCGTGTTGAAGAAGCGATCGCTCATCACCTCGGGCCAGCGCGCCTTGCACTGGACGACCAGATAGGTGTCGTAGTGGCGGGCGAGCCCGGCGAGGCGCTCGGTCTCCTCGCCGGGGATGTCGATGAACAGCTCGTGCGTGGCGACGACGTGGGGGATGTCGAACGCCTCGTCCGTGAAGCCGGTGAGCGCCCCCTCGGCGAGCGCGACCAGGCGGATCGGCATGTTGATGCCGATGATCGACATCGCGGCGTGGATCCCGTCCTCGATCGTGTCGAGATTCCAGCGGATGTGCTGACGTTCCGCGACGCCGTAGACGACGGTCGACAGTCCGACCGCGAGGTACGGCGCGACCGGCTGTCGCTGCTCGCCCGGCGAGTCCGGACCAGGGCCGTCTGCCTCCTGGGAACCGTTCGTGCTCATGCGTTCTCCCTCTATCGGTGCTCTGAAGGTATCGCACGAGTCGTTCAGGCGTTCGAGATCGCGATCAGGGCCACGCCGGCGAGGGTGATGGCGACCCCGATCCACTGGAGCGGTGTCAGGCGCTCCCTGAACGCGAGGACGCCGTAGAAGATCGGTACGAGCGCGTACTGAGAGGCCAGCACCGCCGGCACGGCGAGCCCTTCGCGCGACACGGCCGTGAAGGTGAGAAAGCCGGCGACGTCGCACGCGCCGTTCGCGGCGACGAGCGGTGCCGCGGCGCGCGGCAGAGACGCGCGTGTGACCAGCAGGATCGGGATCGTCGCGAGAACGAGCCCGAACGCCCGTCCTGTGGCGACGACCCACGCCGGTTCGATGCTGTCGGCACGGCTCGCCCCGATCAGGGTCGCTGCGAAGCAGCATGCGGCGCAGAGCGCGAGCAGGGCCGCGAGGCGATCGCGGGAGGGGCCGGCGCTCCGTGCCGGCGCCGGTTGCAGGACGCTGAGGACGATTCCGAGGACGGCGAGCACGAGCCCTCCCGCCGCGAGCCTGCCGAGCTCCTCGCCGGTCAGCACCGCGAAGATCGCCGCCATCGCCCCGTCGGTGGCGATCACCGCCGAGACGATTCCGATCCTCCCGATCGTCAGGGCGGTGAAGGTCAGCGGGAACGCGAGCACGATGCCGATGCCGACGAGGCAGGCCCACCCCCAGTCGGCAGCCGTTCCGGACGGAAGGCCGGCCGTCGCGAGCGCGACCACGAGGATGATCGCGAAGGCGATCGCGTTCGAGTAGGCGAACGCCACGAGCGGTCCCACGGAGCGGCTCGACCTGGCGCCGAAGACGGCCGCGACGCCCCAGGCGAGCGCGGTGACGAGCCCCCCGCCGACCCCGATCACTAAAGGAAGCGGTGGCCGCCGTCGACGTTGACCGTCTGCCCGGTGATGAAGCCGGCGGCGGGCGATACGAGATAGGCGACGCACTCGGCGATGTCGCCGGGCCGTCCCCGACGCGGGATCGACTGCTCGGGGAGGATCACGTCGAACATCGCCGCGTCCTCCGGGTTCGAGAGGACCCCGGGGGTCTCGACGAACCCGGGCATCACCGCGTTGACGGTGATTCCGTGCGGGCCGGCACCGCGGGCGAGCGCGCGGGTGAAGCCGATCACGCCGGCCTTGGACGCGGTGTAGTGGGTGAGGCCGTCGACTCCGACGAGGTAGGCGGCGGAGGAGGTGTTGACGATGCGGCCGTAGCCGCGCGCCTTCATCGTCGGGTAGACGGCGTGGGTGCAGAGGAAGACCGAGTCGAGATTCGTCGACAGGACTCGCTGCCACTCGGCGTAGGACAGCTCCTCGAACGGGGTGTACGGATAGATGCCGGCGTTGTTGACCAGGATGTCGATGCGTCCCCGGGCGGCGAGGACCTGCGCCACGGCCTCGCGGACGGCCGCCTCGTCCGTGACGTCGACCGGAGGCGAGCCGGCGAGATCGAACGCGACGACGGACGCCCCGTCGAGCTCCAGACGCTCGGCGACGCCTTGCCCGATCCCTTGTGCCGCCCCCGTGACGATGGCGACCTGTCCCTCGAGCCCGCCCACGGGCGGATGCTACGGGCTCGCGAGGCGCCTTGAGTTTGACCCCGGTTGAGCCTCATACTGCGCCGCAGGCGACCGGGGGGAGGCGATATGGCGACGCAGGCACAGCAGGCGGGGGTCGGGCTCGAGCGGCGGGTGGTCGGCCTGCCGACCGCGATCGGGACGACGTTCAGCCTGATCGTCGCGTCGAGCGTGCTCGCGACCGTGGCCGGCGGGTTCTTCGCCAGCTGGGTGTGGCTGATCGCCCTCGCGATCGGGTTCGTGACGATGATCTTCGCGAGCATGAGCTTCTCCGAGCTCGCCACGATGATCCCGAAGGCGGGCTCGATGAACGAGTACGTCCGTGCCGGCCTCGGGCCGTTCTTCGCAACGCTCACGGTCGCCGTCGGCTACATCGCGGTGCAGCTGTTCCCGGGAACGGCGGAGGCCTTCGTGGGCGGGATCGTGATCTCCGACGTCCTCGGGGCGCCCGGCGAGCTACAAGGTCTGGGTCGCGATC
Organism: uncultured Thermoleophilia bacterium; assembly: GCA_963705605.1. Classification (GTDB taxonomy): domain Bacteria; phylum Actinomycetota; class Thermoleophilia; order Gaiellales; family Gaiellaceae; genus CAVPKC01. Next base: position 1,796,609 of record CAVPKC010000003.1, on the reverse strand, counting down.
ATCGTCGGCTTCCTCGCGCTCATCAACCTGCTCGGGATCCGGCCGTTCGCCGCGCTCGAGGTCTCGCTCACCTTCATCGTCGCCGCGTCGCTCCTGATCGTGGGGATCGTCGGTCTCGCCGGGGCCGGCGTCAACGATCCGATCGGCTCGGCGCTGCCCGACATCGACCTGACCTGGAGCCTGCTCTCGGCTCTGCTCGGCCTGTCCATCTTCACCTTCGTGGGCGTCGAGTACACGTGCCCGCTCGCCGAGGAGCTGAAGCGCCCTGCCCGCGACATTCCCGTCGGGATCTTCCTCGGCCTCGCCCTGATCGCCGTCCCCATCGTCCTCTGGGGCCTCGCGGCCGCCCGCTACGTCCCCCCGGACGTGCTCGGCACCCTCGCTCCGACGATCTCGATCGACGTCGGCGTGGCGATCTTCGGCGAGGCGGGGAAGTGGTGGCTCGGGCTGATCGTGATCGCGGCCGCGGTCGGCACCCTGAACGCCGTGATCGCGGGCGTGCCGCGCATCCTCTACGGCATGGCGCTGACGAAGCAGCTCCCGTCGCCGTTCGGCTGGCTGCTGCCGAGGACGCGGGCGCCGTGGTTCGGGATCGTCGTCATCGCGCTGATCCCGATCCTGATGAACGCGTTCGGCGCGGCCGAGGGCGCGAACTTCATCAAGCTGATCCTCGCCGGCGTCCTCGGCTGGGTGACGGCGTACGTGCTGATCCACGTCTCGCTGCTGGTGCTCCGCCGCCGAGAGCCGGGCGCGAGTCGGCCATTCCGCTCCCCCGTCGCCCCGGTTCCGCAGCTTCTCGGAATCGGGCTCCTCGCCCTCGCCGCGTACAAGATCGCCCCGCCGGGCATCGAGGCGAGCTCCATCTACTACCGCTACCTGATCTTCCTCGCCATCGCGGCAGCGTTCTCGCTCGTCTACAACCTCTACACGTACAGGAGCGCTGCGGCCGTGTTCAGCCCCGTTCCGCTCGCAGAGGTCTATCGCGAGGCGGACCTGATCGAGGAGGAGCTGCCGTTGCCCGTCGAGCCGGGCGCGCCGCATCCGCTGCATCCCGACCTTCCGTTCAAGGACGACGACGAGAAGGGCCCGGATGGCAGCTGATCCTCGCGAGCTCGTCGAGGCCGGAGTCACCCGGGTTCGCGTCCACTACTCCGACTTCCACGGGACGCCCCGGGCGAAGCTGATCCCGATCGAGTTGCTCGAGGACGCCGCGGGCGACGGGCTCAACTTCTGCGTCGCCGTCTTCGCGATCGACCACACGGGCGTCATGCCCGACGGGACGGGGCTCCGCGACGAGGTCAACTTCCGGGACATGCAGGTCAAGGCCGATCTCTCGACGCTCCGCCTGCTGCCCTGGGAGGAGGGGACGGCGATCTGCATCGGCGACTGCTACCTGGACGGCGAGCCGCTCGAGGCCGACCCGCGGGGGATGCTGCGCCGCGCGATCGCCGCCGCCGAGGCGGCCGGTATGCACCTGATGGTCGGTCACGAGCTCGAGTTCTTCCTCTTCCGCCGGGGCCCGGACGGTTCGCTCGAGCGCTACCAGCCCGTTCCGGGGCTCGTCTACCGCATGGACCCGCGCGTCGACCCCGAGGGCGTGGTCCGGGCGATGGAGGACAACGTCCGGGCTCTCGGGCTTCCCTTCGTCTGCACGAACCAGGAGTACGACCCCTCCCAGTGGGAGATCAACACGCGCTTCGGCGAGGCGCTCACCTCTGCCGACGAGGCCTTCCTCCTGAAGCTCGCGATCAAGGAGACCGCCGCGATGCACGGGCTCGTCGCGACGTTCATCGGCCGGCCGATCCAGGGCGGGGGCACGTCCGGCTACCACCTCCATTTCTCGGCCTGGGACGCCGCGGGCACGAACGTGTTCGAGGACTCGACCGGCCAGTACGGCATCTCCGACCAGGCGAGGCACTTCCTCGGCGGCATCCTGGCTCACGCGCGGGGGATGAGCGCGGTGCTCGCGCCGACGGTCAACGCGTACAAGCGCTTCATCGCGCAGGAGCTCGGCCCCTACTTCGTCGACTGGGGAACGGACAACCGGTCGGTCTGCGTCCGCCTGCCGGCCGAGCGCGGCAAGGCGACCAGGCTCGAGTCCCGGATCGCCGACGGGAGCGCGAGCGCCTACCTCGGCGAGGCAGCCCACATCTTCGCCGGCCTCGACGGCGTCCAGAACCGCCTCGACCCGGGCCCGCCGACAGAGGCCATCTACGAGCCCCCGGTCGAGCGCGAGACGCTCCCGTTCTCCCTCCCGGCCGCGCTCGACGCGCTCGAGGCCGACGCCTACCTTCGGGGCTGCCTCGGCGAGCAGTTCGTGCAAGGGCTTCACCGCGCTGAAGCGGGACGAGGCCAGGCGGTTCGCGCTCGCCGTCACCGACTGGGAGCTCCGGGAGTACGTCGACGCCCTGTAGCCGGGGGCTTCCCTCTGCGCACCGTCGAAGGACCCGCACGCACCCGCGCCGTCAGCTCGCTCGACGACGCGGTCGAGCTCCTGCGGGGGGCCGGGTACACGCAGGTCGAGCGCAGCAGCCGCTTCCAGGCGCGGCTGCGCTCGCCCGCCGGAAAGCCTCCGCTGCGCCTGACGATGACGCGAGAAGGCCGCGTCTTCGGCGGCAACTACGCGCTCGAGATCTCCACCGACGAGCCGGTGCTCCCCGCGACGAATGGGCTCACAGCGCGCGGCAGAGGGGTCGTGAGGATGAAGGGGGTCGGCTTCCGGGCGCGCCGCGGCGACGAGGCCGGGCGCGCACTGGCGGATCGGCTCTCGGCGGACGTGCCGCCTGAACGATCTGCTCGGGCGTGTCCATTTCGAGCGGATCCGCATCGAGCCGGACGGCCGCCCGGCCATCCGGCATCTCGGCGGCTCCGTGGTCTGGATCCTCTTCCCGCCGCTCGTGAAGAAGATCCCGTTCGTCCCCGAGCAGGCCGCGGCCACCCTGGCGGCGCTCGATGCGTTCGCGGCTGCCGGCCGTGAACCGGACGGCTAGCTCGACGCTGCGGGCGGCTCCTCGACGGGCGTCATGGCGGTGGGAGCGGCCGCCGAGCCGTTCCCGCCGTCGAACTCGTAGTCGAACGACTCGTCTCCTCCCGAGACCTTCTCGCGAAGCCAGCGGCGGGTGTCCGGCCCGGTAGCCGGGTTGTAGAGGAGGCCGATGGTGATCCCCGCCAGGATCAGCGCGTTGCGCTTCTTGTGGGAGGGCTTCGTGGCCTTCTCTGGTGGCCTTCTGCACCTCCTTGAGCTGCTTGCTGAGCTCCTTCTGCACCTCGGGATCGGTGGCGATCGTGCCGGCGAGCGCCTTCATCTTCCGCTCGTCCCCGACCTGGTCGTAGATCCCTCGGGCCGCGATGTACGCGCCGATCACGGTCTTGCGGAAGTTCTCGTCGGTCGCGAGCTTCTTGACGACCGGCGTCGCGACCGTGACCGCCGTCTTGACCCCTCTGGTGTCTGGCATGGCCTTGCTCCCTTCACATCGTGAACAGGGAAGTGTAGCCCGTGCGAACGGTTTCGAAACCACCGGTCAGCTCCGTGAGGCGCCGTCCAGCGCGACGGCGATCACTTCGCCGATCGACTCCGCGAGCACGAACGAGAGCTCGGCCCGCGTGTCAGGCGGGAGCTCCTCCAGGTCGGGCTCGTTGTCCTTCGGCAGGACGATCGTCGTCATCCCTGCACGCTGCGCCGCGAGCACCTTCTCCTTGACCCCGCCGATCGGCAGGACCTGGCCGGTGAGGGTGATCTCGCCCGTCATCGCGACGTCGTCGGCGACGGGCTTTCGCGTCACGAGCGAGACGAGCGCGGTCGCGATCGTGATTCCCGCTGAAGGCCCGTCCTTCGGAATCGCGCCCGCGGGTACGTGGATGTGGATGTCGTGCTCGGCGAACCAGCTGTCGCGGACCCCGAGCGAGGATGCGTGAGCCCGGACCCAGGAGAGCGCCGCCTGGGCGGACTCGCGCATGACGTCGCCGAGCTGACCCGTGATCGTGAGCTCGCCCTTCCCGGGCATCGCCGTCGCCTCGACGAAGAGGACGTCGCCGCCGACGGCGGTCACCGCGAGCCCTGTCGCGACTCCGGGATCGGCCGTCCGTCTCCGCGCCTCGCCGGAGAAGCGCCGCGGCCCGAGCCAGGCGCGGACGTGCCGCTCGTCGATGCGGGCGCGCTTGAGCCGCCCTTCCGCGATCTGGGCCGCGTCCTTGCGGCAGAGCGCTGCGATCTGGCGGTCGAGGCCGCGAACGCCTGCCTCGCGCGTGTACTCGCGGATGACGAGTCGGAGCGCTCGCTCGGTGAAGGTCGCCTGCCCTGGCTCGAGCCCGTTCGCCTCGATCTGCTTCGGGATCAGGTAGCGGCGGGCGATCGCCACCTTCTCGTCCTCGGTGTAGCCGGCGAGCTGGATGATCTCCATGCGGTCGCGCAGAGGCGGTGGGATTGGCTCCAGCTGGTTCGCCGTGCAGATGAAGAGCACCCTCGAGAGGTCGAACGGAAGGTCGAGGTAGTGGTCTCGGAACGTCGAGTGCTGCTCGGGGTCGAGCACCTCGAGCATCGCGCTGGACGGATCGCCGCGCCAGTCGGCACCCATCTTGTCGATCTCGTCGATCATGAAGACGGGGTTCCGCGAGCCGGCGTCGCGAAGCGCGCGCATGATCGTTCCGGGCATCGCGCCGATGTAGGTCCGGCGGTGGCCGCGGATCTCGGACTCGTCGCGCACGCCGCCGACCGAGATCCGGACGAAGCGCCGGTCGAGCGTGCGTGCGACCGACTGGCCGAGCGACGTCTTGCCGACTCCGGGAGGGCCGACGAAGCACAGGATCGGGCCCGAGAGGTCTCGCTTCAGCTTCGAGACGGCCAGGTACTCGACGATGCGCTCCTTCACCTTCTCGAGGTCGTAGTGGTCCTCGTCGAGGACGCGGCGGGCGCGGCGAAGATCGAGGTTGTCGTCTGTCGTGCTGTTCCACGGCAGCGAGAGGATCCAGTCGAGGTAGGTGCGGATGACGCCGTACTCGGCTGCCGCAGAGGGGAGCCGCCCGAGGCGGTCGAGCTCACGGCGAGCCTGGCGATCGGCCTCCTCCGGGAGGCCTGCCTCGTCGACCCGGCGGCGCAGTTCGGCGATCTCGGCCTGGTCGGCGTCGCCCTCGCCGAGCTCCTCCTGGATCGCCTTCAGCTGCTGGCGGAGGAAGTACTCGCGCTGCGACTTGTCCATCTCGGACTGGACCTGCGACTGGATCTTGGCGCCGAGCTCGAATGCCTCGAGCTCGCGCGTTCAGGATCTCGTTCAGGCGACGGAGGCGAGCCTCGACGTTCGGCTCCTCGAGGAGCTCCTGCTTCTCCTCGATCCGAAGGCGCATCGTCGACGCGATCAGATAGGTGAGCTCACCGGGAGTTCTCGACGTTCGCGACGGCGAGCTCGAGCTCGGGCGGAAGGTAGGGCGCGAGGTCGACGATCCTGCTGAAGAGCGTCTGGACGTTCTTCGACAGCGCCTCCACCTCCAGCGTGTCCGGCACGACGTCGGGAATCTCGACGACCTCGCCGACGAGGTACGGATCCTCCTGGACGATCCGCTCGACGCGGACGCGGCGGACGCCCTGGACGAGCACGCGGAGCGTGCCGTCCGGAATCCGGAGCATCCGATGGATGACGGCAGCGGTCCCGATCGAGTACAGGTCGTCCCGGCCGGGAACCTCGATGTCCTGATCACGGGAGGCGACGAGCGCGACCATCCGGTTCCCTGCGACTGCCTCGTCGACGAGGCGGATCGATCGCTCCTGCCCGATCGCGAGGGGGCTCATCGACTCCGGGTAGACCACCGTCTCCCGGAGGGGCAGGATCGGCAGCGTCGGCGGGATCTCGAGCTCCGCCGCCCTGGATCTCGGTGTCGCCGACCTCTTCGGCCGCGTTGGTCACGTCTGCCTCACGACCGTGATCCGCACCCGCTGGGCGGCCGCGGTCGTGCGACGATCGGAAGGCGAACCGTCAGGAACCCGCGGTCGTAGGTCGCGTCGGCTGCGGGCGGGTCGACGTCGTCACCGATCGGCACGCGGCGCTCGAACGGGCCGTAGTCGATCTCCATCTGCTGATAGACGGCTGCCTCGGCCGGCGGCCGGCGGCGAAGACCGCTGACGATCAGTACGCCGTCTGCGAACGCGAGCGCGATCTCGGAAGGGTCGACACCCGCCAGGTCGACCGTCACGACGACCTGGGCAGGGTCTTCCGTTCGGTAGACGTCCGCCGGCGGACGGAAGCCGGCGCGGGAAACCCGCCTTCCCTGGCGGGCAAGGCCGGAGAACAGCTCGTCCATCTCGATGCGCAGCCAGTCGAGGTCTCGCCTGTCGGCCACGTCTGCCATCGTACTGACCTCGCCCTCGTAGAATCACGGGTGTGAAGTCGAAGCTGCTCGTCGTCGGGGGCGCCCTGGTCTACGTGTGGTTCGCGTCGGTCCACTACGCGCCCGCCGTCAAGGCGCGAAAGGCGGCCGCTCGTCGGGAAGGGCTCTCGTGATGCCGCTCGAGCTCGCCGTCGTCGAGGGCGACATCACTGCGCTCGACGTCGACGTGATCGTCAACGCGGCGAACGACCACCTCTGGATGGGTGCCGGTGTCGCGGGCGCGATCAAGCGGGCGGGCGGGGAGGAGATCGAGCGCGAGGCGGTCGCGCAGGGGCCGATTCCCCTCGGCGAGGCCGTCGCCACCGGCGCGGGCCGGCTGAAGGCGCGCCACGTCGTCCACGGCGCGGTGATGGGGCAGGATCTGAGCACGGACGCGAGCCTGATCGAGCGCACGACGAGGCGTGCCTCGAGGTCGCCGACGGCCTCGGTGTCGAATCGGTCGCGCTGCCGGCGTTCGGTACCGGGGTCGGGCGCTTCCCGCTCGCCGACTGCGCGCGGATGATGGTCGAGGCCGTGCGTGGCTACGATCCGAGCTCGCTGGCCCGCGTCGTCTTCGCCGTCTTCGGCGCCGACGCCAAGCGAGCCTTCGGCGAGGCTCTGGCGGGATGACGAGCGGCTTCGGGGTGAAGGGGCTCGTCTGCGCGGGAGGCGAGGCGACGCGCCTCGAGGAGCTCACCCGGGTCACGAACAAGCACCTGCTTCCCGTGGGGCGATGGCCGATGGTCTACTACCCGCTCCAGCTGCTCCAGCTGGCCGGGATCCGCGAGGTGCTCATCGTGACGGGCCAGCAGCACGCCGGCGACTTCATCGACCTCCTCGGTGACGGGCAGGTCACGCGAGCGCGGAGGCGACGAGCTTCTGTTCGATCTCGATCTCACGTACAAGGTGCAGACCCGTGCAGGAGGGATCGCTCAGGTCGTCGGAATGGCCGAGCGCTTCGCAGCCGGCGACAGGCTCGTCGTCTGCCTCGGGGACAACGTCTTCGAGTACGCCGAAGCCGCCGCCATCCGCTCGTTCGCCGAATGGCGGCCAAGGGGCGCAGATCTTCGTCAAGGAGGTTCCCGACCCCGAACGCTTCGGCGTCGTCGTCTACGGTGACGACGGCCGGATCGTCGACATCGTCGAGAAGGCGGGCACCCTCGACCGCCGCTACGAGCGCCCCCCATCCAACGACGCCGTGGTCGGTCTCTACTGCTACGGGGCGGACGTCTTCGACGTGATCCGGGAGCTCGAGCCGTCGGAGCGGGGCGAGCTCGAGATCACGGACGTGAACCGTGCGTACGCATTACGCGGTGAGCTCGGGGTGTGCCGGATCAGGGGATGGTGGCGCGACGCGGGAACGCACGAGGCGCTCGCCCGGATCGGTGCGCTGATCGACGAGACCGGCGTCAACAAGGCAGCGCCGTGATCGAGGGTCTCCAGGTGCTGCCTCTCCGGCGCTTCGAGGACGAGCGCGGCTGGTTCTTCGAGCTCCGCCGGGAGAGCCTTCTCCCACGGCGGACGCTCCAGACCAACGTGTCCTTCTCGCGCGCAGGCGCGATTCGCGGCCTCCACTATCACGAGCGCGGGCAGGACGACCTCTTCGCCTGTCTCTCGGGGATGGCCCGGGTGGTCGTCCTCGACCGGACGACCGGCGAGGCGTTCTCCGTCGACATCGGCGACGAGAACCCGGTCGCCGTCTACGTTCCCGGGCATCACGCGCACGGGTTCGAGGCGCTCACCGACTGCCTCTTCACCTACCACGTCACCGAGGAGTACGACCCGGCGAACCCCGACGAGCAGACGTTGCCCTGGGACGACCCGCGGGTCAGGCACCTGTGGAGCACGAGCTCCCCCATCCTTTCCGCCAGAGACGCAAGCGCCCGCCCCGCGTCCTGATCACGGGCGCCGGCGGCCAGCTCGGCGCCGCGCTCGCGGAGGCGTTCCCGGACGCGACGCGCGGACGCACGCGGAGCTGGACGTCACCCAGCCGCTGCTCGTAGATCCCCGTCCAGACGTCGTTCTCCACGCTGCGGCCTGGACGGACGTCGACGGAGCCGAGACGAATCGCGAAGCGGCGCAGGCCGTGAACGTCGTCGGCACGATGAACGTCGCCTCCCTCGGCGCGCCGGTCGTCTACTTCTCGACCGACTACGTGTTCGACGGGTCGAAGCGCACGCCGTACGTCGAGCGGGATGCCACGGCGCCGCTCTCCGTGTACGGGCACACGAAGCATCTCGGCGAGCGGGAGATCCTCGAGGGCTGGATCGTCCGCAGCTCGTGGCTCTTCGGCCGGGTCGGCCACAACTTCGTGCGCACGATGCTCCGCCTCGGAGCGGAGCGCGACGAGGTCAGGGTGGTCGACGACCAGCGAGGCTGCCCGACGTACGTCGGCCATCTCGCCGCGGCCTCCCGTGAGATCCTCGAGCTCCCGCACGGCATCTACCACGTCGCGGCCGACGGCGACTGCACCTGGGCGGAGTTCGCGGAGGCGATCTTCGAGGAGGCAGGCCTCTCCTGCCGCGTCGTGCGGATCACGACGCAGGAGCTCTCCCGGCCGGCGCCTCGTCCGGCCTACTCGGTGCTGCGAAGCGAGAAGCCCGGGACGCCGAGGCTTCCGCACTGGCGCGAAGGCCTGCGCGAGTGCCTGGGACGGCTGGGGGCCTGATACCCCACGCGGGCGCGGGGACGAACTACAGTCAGAGACGTGCGTGTCCTCGTCACCGGCGGCTGCGGCTTCATCGGAAGCCACTTCGTCAAGCGACTCGTCGCTCGTGGCGACGAGGTCGTCGTCCTCGACAAGCTGACGTACGCGGGGAACCCGGCGAACCTCGACGGCGTCGAGCGCGAGCTCGTCCACGGGGACATCGCGGATCCCGACGTGGTGGCGCGCGCCGGCGAGGGCTGTTCGGCCGCTGTCAACTTCGCCGCCGAGACGCACGTCGACCGTTCGATCCTCGGGGCGGCGGAGTTCATCCAGACCGACGTCTACGGGACCTACGTCCTGCTCGAATGGGCCCGATCCACCGGCGCGAGGCTGGTGCACGTCTCGACCGACGAGGTCTACGGCGACCTGCCTCCGGGCGTGTCCTCACGGGAGACCGACCCGCTGAGGCCGTCGAGCCCGTATGCGGCCTCGAAGGCCGGCGGCGACCTTCAGGTGCTCGCGTTCGTCCGCACGTTCGGCGTCGAAGCCGTCGTGACGCGCGGCTCGAACACCTACGGTCCGAACCAGTACCCGGAGAAGATGATCCCGCTGTTCGTGACCAACGCCCTCGACGGCGAGCCGCTCCCCGTGTACGGCGACGGGCGGCAGAGCCGTGACTGGCTGCACGCGGAGGATCATTGCGCTGCGATCGACCTCGTGCTGCGCGAGGGCGAGACGGGCGAGGTCTACAACATCGGCGGCGGGGAGGAGCGCGAGAACCTCGACGTCGCCCGTCGCATCCTCGAGTTGCTCGGCGCCGACCAAGGCCTTCTCCGGCACGTCGACGACCGGCTGGGGCACGACCGGCGCTACTCGCTCGACACCGCGAAGCTCCGCGCGCTCGGCTGGAGCCCCCGCCATTCGTTCGAGGAGGGGCTTGCCGGAACCGTCGAGTGGTACCGGGAACGGCGCGACTGGTGGAGCCCGCTGAAGTCCGGTGAGTACCTCGAGTACTACCGCACCCAGTACGCCGCCCGGCTCGGCTGAGCCCTTAACCCCAGCCTCGCGCACCTTCATTTGTTCCTAAAGGCCTTTGGCTACCCTGGGACACTGATCCTGGCCCTTCTGTCCGCATGCGCCGACTCCTGACGATCACCGTGCTCGCGCTCGCATTCGGCCTCGCCGCATCGGCGGCTGTGGGAGCGACGTTCGTCTTCAAGGGCCATGGCTGGGGCCACGGGGTCGGGATGTCCCAGTGGGGCGCCTACGGGTTCGCCGAGAACGGCTGGACGTACGACCGGATTCTCGCCCACTACTACCAGGGGACGACGCTCGGCCAGGCCCCAGTCGAGCGCATCCGCGTGCTGCTCGCATCGGGTCGTGCCAACGTGCAGATCTCCTCCTCGGGCCCGTTTGCCGCGGTCGACGCGAAGGGGCGGCTCCGGCTCCCGGCGGGAGCGATCTCGCTCGGGCCAGGACTTGACGATCACCGTCGACGGCAAGGAGCGAAAGCTCGAGAGCCCGGTTCGATTCGAGCCTGGCAAGGAGCCGCTCCGGTTCGATCGCGAGTATCGCGGCGCTCTCGTCGTCCACGTGGTCGGCGGCTCGCTCTCGGTCGTCAACGACCTCAAGCTCGACCACTACGTCTACGCCGTCGTGCCGCACGAGATGCCGTCCAGCTGGAGCGCAGAGGCGCTGAAGGTGCAGGCCGTCGCCGCGCGGACCTACGCCGTCATCACTCGCAAGACGGGCACGTACTACGACTTCGCGTACGACCCTGTCGCCCAGGCGTACGAGGGGATCGAGGAGGAGACGGCTCCGACGAACGCCGCGGTCGACGCGACGAAGGGGCAGATCGTCCTCTACGAGGGGCAGCCCGCCTGGACGTTCTACTCGTCGAGCTCCGGTGGACGTACCGCCACGCTCTCCGAGGCGTTCGGCAGCGCCGGGCACGATTTCCCGTACCTGGTCTCGGTCGAGGATCCCTACGACACGCTCTCGCCTCACCACGACTGGGTGGTGCGGTTCGACGGTCAGGAGCTCGCGTCGCGGCTCGGCCTTCCCGGGCCTCCGACGAAGCTCAGGGTCCGAGCCGGCCCGTCCGGTCGCGCGCTGGCTCTGATCGCACGCGGGCCCGGCTGGACGAAGGAGCTCCCCGGCTCGAAGCTTCGCTCGACGCTTGGTCTCCGCTCGACGCTGTTCACCGTCTCGAGGGAGCGCGTAGCCGCCCCACGGCCGTCGTGAAGGCGGCCGTCGCTCTCGCCCTGGTCGCCGCGGCCGCCGCGATCACTTCGGCGGCCAGCGGGGCTCCCGGCCGGATCGCCGTCGGCGCCGCCGAGGGCGTGGCGACGGATACGGTCGCTCTGGCCGTCTGGGAGGCGACCGGCCAGCCCGTCGACCGTGCGCTCGATCCGCTCGGCGCTCTCGTGGTCGCGGTCGACGACGTCGATTCCGTGCTGCCGCGCCTCCGTGCGATTCCCGGCGTCGAGTACGTCGAGCCGATCACCCGGAGCCGGTCGATCGCGTTCGCTCCGAACGACCCGCTCGCGCAGGTGCAGTGGCATCTGCAGGCGATCCGGGCGTTCGAGCGGTGGCCGGAACAGCCGGTGCTCACGCCCGTCCGGGTGGCGGTCGTCGATTCCGGCATCGACGGCGGGCATCCCGAGTTCCAGGGGCGGATCGCCGCCAAGGCGAGCTTCGTCTCGTCGAAGGCGGACGAGGATCGGATCGGCCACGGGACGTTCGTCGCCGGCGAGATCGCGGCGCTGACGGGAAACGGCGAGGGAGTCGCCGGAGTCGGCCTGCCGGTCGAGCTCCTGGTCGCGAAGGTCGTGGGCGCCGACGGCAGCATCTCGATCGAGGCCGAGGCGAAGGCGATCCGCTGGGCTGCCGACGCCGGCGCGAGAGTGATCAACCTGAGCCTCGGGGGCCTCCGCGACCCGAGCAACCCGGCGCGTGACACCTACTCGGCCCTCGAGCAGGCGGCGATCGAGTACGCGTACTCGAAGGGAGCGGTGATCGTCGCCGCGACGGGGAACTGCGAGGACGTCTGCCCGTACCGGTACGCGAGCTACCCGGCCGCTCTTCCTCACGTGATCGGGGTCGGAGCGCTCGCGGTCGACGGCACCGTCCCCTCGTTCTCGAACCGCGATCCCGTCTACACGGACGTGGCAGCTCCCGGGCTGGGGATCGTGTCGACCTTCCCGCGCGACCTGACCGAAGCCGGGTGCGCCAGGCCGGGTACTCGCTGTGCGCCCCGGAGGACTACCGCAACGGTGCAGGAACGTCGTTCGCGGCGCCGCTCGTGACCGCGGCCGCGGCGCTCGCGATCTCGCAGGATCCGTCGCTGGAACCGAGCCAGGTATCCGGCTTCATCACGCGAAGCGCCGTGGACGTTGGCTCGCCCGGCCGGGACGCCGCGACGGGGAGCGGGCGGATCGACGTCGCCAGCCTCCTCGAGGCCGTGACGGTGCCACCTGCGCCGATCGCGGACGAGCTCGAGTCGAACGACGACGCGGGCGAGCGGGCCGCGACGGTGGCGCTTCGCTCGCGGCGCGTGATCGACGCGACGATCGACGCGTTCGACGACCCCAGTGACGTGTATCGCGTGTACCTCCGACGCGGTGCGCGCCTCACGGTGAGCCTGACCGGTGCGCTCGGAGGCAGGTCGACGCTCGTCCTCTGGCGACCGGGGACGGAGCACATCGCCCCGGTGACGGCGGTCGCGGTGCAGAGCGGCGCGATCCTCGCCTGGCGCAAGGGCGTGAAGCCCGTCCTCCGCCGGATTCCGATCGAGAGCGCCGGCTGGTACTACGTCGAGGTCAAGTCGCCTCCCCGCTCGGGGCGGCGTCTACCGGCTGATCCTGGATGTGAGGCGTCAGGGATAGAACGGAGCTCCCGGGCCCTCGCCGATTCCCGGCTACAGCAGCTCGTCGTCGGGAACCTCGCGGATCTGCCGCGCGGGGTTGCCGACGACGACCGCTCGCGGAGGGACGTCGCGGAGCACCACTGCGCCGGCGCCGACGAAGGCCTCGTCTCCGATCTCGACGCCCGGCAGCAGCACGGCGCCGCCGCCGATCCGGGCGCCGCGCCGGATCGTCGGGCCCGCGGCGCAGGGCGTGCCGCTGCTCGGTTCTCCCCATGTAGTTGTCGTTCGTCGTCGTCGACGCACGGGGCGACGAACACGTCTTCCTCGAGAACGTGAGTAGGCGGTGATGTAGGCGTTCGCCTGGATGATCGTGCCGCGCGCCGATCACGGTGTCGTTCTCGACGAGCGCGCCGCGTCCGATGACGACGTCGTCGCCGATCGCGCATCGCTCCCGCACGCAGGCCTGATCGCCCACGATCACGCGTGCGCCGAGCACCGTTCCGGCGAAGACGACCGCGCCCGCGGAGACGATCGTCGCCGGGCCCAGCTCCAGCGGGGCGAGTGGGTCGCGACTCGCCGTCGAGCGAGGCGAGAGGACGGGCTGCTTGCCGACCACGGCGTGGTCGCCGATCGTGCAGCCGTCCCCGATCCGCGTGCCCTCGTGCACGACGGCGTACTGCCCGAGGGTGTGGCCCATGACTAGGCGAGCTCGCGGTCGAGCGACGCCTGCAGCTGCTCGAGGACTCGGACGACCGCGAGGCCGTCGCGCGCGGCCCGCCCGCGGATCGCCCTCGCCGCCGACGAGGTCGAGGAAGTGGCTGCACTCGAGCCGCAACGGCTCGTCGTTCGGGATGCGCGGGCTGTGGATGTCGCCGGTCCGCGTCCGCCACTCGCCGTAGGTGCCCACGGGCTGCTCGGCGGCCTTGTCGTACACGGTGATCTTGCGCTCGAGCTCCATGTCGTCGAAGACCGCCATCTTCTGCGAGCCGACGACGGTCATCCGCCGCATCTTGTGCGGATCGAGCCACGACAGGTGCATGTGCGCCGATCTTGCCCGACGGGAAGCGCAGGTAGCAGAAGACCACGTCCTCGACGCCCTGCTTCAGGAACGACTCGCCGCGCGCCCAGACCTCGACCGGCTCCTCGTCGAGCAGGTGGAGGATCACCGACAGGTCGTGGACGCCGAGGCTCCAGAGCGCGTTCTCGTCGCGCCGGATCGTGCCGAGGTTCTGGCGGTTGCCGTAGACGTACAGCACGTCGCCGAGCTCGCCCGACGTCGACGAGCTCCTTCAGCTTGCGCGACGCCCGGGTGGTAGAGGAGCAGGTGGCCGGGCATGAGCACGAGGCCGCGCGCCTCGGCGAGCGCGACGAGCTCCTCGGCCTCGGCACGCCGTGAGCGCCATCGGCTTCTCGACGAAGACGTGCTTTCCGGCCTGCAGAGCTCGCGTCGCGAGCTCCGCGTGGGTGACGACCGGCGTCGCGATGACGACCGCGTCGACCTCCGGGTCGTCGAGCAGGTCGTCGAAGCGCCGCGTGAACGTCGTCGCCGGGGAACCGTCGCTGCGAGGCCCCGATCCAGCGCTCGCTCTCGAGATCGCAGAGCCACTTGAGCCGCGCGACCTCGTTGAAGTTGCGGGCGAGGTTCGAGCCCCAGGGCCCGAGCCCGACCTGCCCGACCGTCCCGGACTCACAGCTTCCACACCTTCCCGTTGGCCGCGCCGGCCGGGCCGGTCGCGTTGCGGAGGTCGACGACGAGGCGCGCCTCGCCCGGCGAGGCGCTCGATAGTCGATCCCCGAGTGGGCGGTCACGATGACGACGCAGTCGGCCGTCGCGATCCGCTGCGTCGAGATCGACCGAGGCGAGCCCGTAGCTCGTCGAGAGCTCGGAACGTGGGGGTCGGTGTAGGAGACCTCGGCGCCGCCGCCGCGGAGCAGCTCGATCAGCTTCAGCGCGGGCGACTCGCGCAGGTCGCCGACGTTCTCCTTGTAGGACGACGCCGACGAGGTGCACGCGGCTCCCCTTCAGCGAGCGCTCGTGCGCGTTCAGCGCCCGCGCCGATCTTCTCGAAGCAGAAGTACGGCATGTTCTCGTTGACCTTGCCCGCGAGCTCGATGAACTCCGTGTAGAAGTCGTACTCGCGCGCCTTCCAGGAGAGGTAGAAGGGATCGACCGGGAGGCAGTGGCCGCCGAGCCCGGGCCCGGGCTTGAAGCTCATGAAGCCGAACGGCTTCGTCGCCGCCGCGTCGATCACCTCCCAGACGTCGAGCGTCATCCGGTCGCAGAGCTGCGCGAGCTCGTTGACGAGCGCGATGTTCACCGAGCGGAAGATGTTCTCGAGCAGCTTCACCAGCTCGGCGGCGTCGGGGGACGAGACGCGGACGATGGTCTCGATCGCCCGCGCGTAGAAGGCGCTCGCCCGTTCGGTGCAGGCCGGCGTGACGCCGCCGACGACCTTGGGCGTGTTCTTCGTCGTCCAGTCGGTCCGGCCCGGGTCGACGCGCTCGGGGCTGAAGGCGAGGAAGAAGTCCTCGCCCGCACCTCGAGGCCGCTCTCCTCGAGGATGGGGCAGCACCTCCTCCCGCGTCGTGCCCGGGTAGGTCGTCGACTCGAGCACGACGAGGTGCCCGTCGCGCAGGCGGCCCGCGAGCTCGCCGGCCGCGGCGAGCACGATCGAGAGGTCGGGCTCGCGGTTCGCCGTGAGCGGCGTCGGCAGCGCGATCAGGATCGCGTCCGTCTCCCGGACGGCGTCGTAGTCGGTGGTCGCGGTCAGCGTCCCCGACTCGACGAGCGGGGCGAGCACGCTCGCGGCACGTCCTCGATGTAGCTCTCACCCGGTCCGGATGCGCTCGACCGTGCCGCGTCGACGTCGACGAGCACCGTCGGGACGCCGGCCTCCGCGAAGACCTGCGCGAGGGGCACGCCGACGTAGCCGGCGCCGATGATGGCGAGCTCTCTCCTCACGGCCGCGCTCATCGTACAGAGGAGGTCCGCGATCCTGATCGGCGGCGTGGCCGTCCCCGTAGAGCGGAGGGTGGTCGGGCTGGCGGCGACGCCTCGGCGACGGCGCGGAGGATCAGCGTCCGGGTCGTCGCCGACGAGCCGGTTCCAGCCCGTCTCGACCGTCTCGACCCACTCCGTCGTCGTCCGCAGCGTCGACGCACGGGACGCCGTACCAGTAGGCCTCCTTCTGCACGCCGCCCGAGTCGGTCAGCACGATGCGCGCCTGCGAGGCGAGCGCGGCGAAGTCGAGGTAGCCGGCCGGCTGGAGCACGCGGACGTGGGCGCCGAGCTCGAGCCCGAGCGCTGCGAGCGCACGGCGTGTGCGGGGGTGGGCCGGGAAGACGACCGGCTCGTCGATCGCGTCGAGCGCGCGGCGATCCGCGCGAGCGACTCGCGGCGGACGTTCGCCTCGCGGTGCAGCGTGAGCAGCAGGTAGCGGCCCGGCTCGACGCCCGCCTCGGCGAGCGCGTGCGAGCGCTCGCGCGCGAGCGGGGCGAGCTCGAGGTTCGCGTCGAGCATCACGTCGCCGACGACGTAGCACGCCCTCGGTGATCGCCTCGGCCGCGAGGTTCCGGGCGGCGAGTCTCGCGTCGGGCAGAAGAGCAGCGTGGAGAGGCGGTCGACGACGATGCGGTTCAGCTCCTCGGGCATCGTCCGGTCGAACGAGCGCAGCCCGGCCTCCACGTGGGCGACGGGCGCGGCCGAGCTTGGCCGCCGCGAGCGCCCCGGCGAGCGTCGAGTTCGTGTCCCCGTAGACGAGCACCCAGTCGGGCTCGCTCCTCGAGCACCGCCCGCTCGATCCCCGGGAGCATGCGCGCGGTCTGCTCGGCGTGGGTCCCGGAGCCCGCCTCGAGGCGGTAGGTCGGCGGCTGCGAGCCCGAGCTCGTCGAAGAAGACCTCCGAGAGCTCCCGATCGTAGTGCTGGCCGGTGTGGAGCACGACCTCCTCGACGCCTTCCTCACGCAGGGCGAGCGACACCGGGCCGGACTTGATGAACTGCGGGCGATTGCCGACGATCGAGAGGACGCGCATCGGCCGAAGCCTACGGGAGTGTGGCCGGAGAGCCGTTGGCGCCTGGCTATACTGGCCCGCCGGGGCCGTTAGCTCAGCTGGTAGAGCAGGGGACTCTTAATCCCAAGGTCGCAGGTTCGAATCCTGCACGGCCCATCAACGAACTCCTGCATATGAGGACCTGCTCTCGGGCGCGTCGTGCTGCCGCGAGCAGGCGGTCCGCGTCGCATCCGCGCTCGCCTTCGTAGAACCAGACCGTCGCGGCGCCGCGGCGGACGAGCTCAAGGTTGACGTTCAGCGAGCCGCCGTGGACGTAGCTGACAGCGCAGATCTTGAGGACGTCTACAAGACGGAGCGGCAGCTGCTCTACGTGGCGTGCACACGTGCCCGCGACCACCTGCTCGCGACAGGGATCTCGCCGGGTCTGCGTGAGGGCGAACACTCACGCGTGCGAGGAGCAAGGGAGCCACCGAGGTCGAGAAACGTTGGTTGCAGCGGCGTTGTCGGAGCCGCCGTCGGCTCGATGATGGTCGCGTCTGCGTCACGCCAGCCGCCGCCCGCCATCGATTCCACGAGTAGCGATTGACAGCGCGGAGGCGTGTTCGTAGGCTCATCGTTTGTGAGCGGTGCCACCACCCCGGTGTGTGGGATCCGGATCCCCCGCCGGTAACGAGCCGCCCTCCCGATCGACATGTCACCCGGCCGGCAGACGTAAATGCACGCGACGACCATCATCGCCCGCAACTACCTCGCCCACGCGCGAGTCTGGGCAGATTCGTTCACGCGCCACCATCCACAGACAGAAACGTCGGTGCTCATCGTCGACGACCATGCTCGGAAAATCGGCTCGGGCGAAGACTTCGAAGTGCTGAGGCCCGACGACATCGGGATTCCCCGTCGAGAGTTCCATCGGATGGCAGCTCTTTACACCGTTCTCGAGCTTTCGACGGCGCTGAAGCCGTGGCTTCTCCGAACGCTCCTCGACAGAGGCCACGATGCTGCTCTCTACTTCGACCCCGACATCCGCGTCTTCCATCCCCTTAACGATCTCTTCGCTCTGACGACAGCGCATAGCCTCGTCCTCACTCCGCACATCACGGAACCCCTCCCCGACGACGACCTATTGATCGACGAGCGGACGATTCGACTCGCCGGCACGTTCAACCTGGGCTTTGTCGGCGTCTCCGGGGAAGCTCGGAAGTTCCTCGGCTGGTGGGGCGACCGCCTGGCTCGAGGCTGCCGGATCGCAACCGATCAGGGGCAGTTCGTCGACCAGCGGTATGTCGATCTCGTGCCAGGACTCTTCGAACACGAGATCATTCGCGATCCGACCCTGAACGTCGCCTACTGGAACGTCCATCAACGGCCGCTTGACTCGCAGGCCGGCACCTACACCGTTGATGGACGCCCGCTCCGCTTTTTCCACTTCAGCGGTTTCGACCCGTCTCGCAGTTGGCTTCTTTCCACGCACGGGGCGGACCGTCCACGGGTCCTTCTCAGCGAGCACCCCATACTGGCAAGGCTGTGCAAGGAGTATGCAGACGCATTGCAGACGCACGGATACGGTGAACTCGCAGCGCTCGAGTACGGATTTGATCGCCTCCCGAACGGCCTACGCTTGGACGCTACTGCTCGAGCCGCATACGCTTCGGCGCTCGAACGATCGGAGGCCAGCCGCGGCCTAGAGCCACCGAATCCGTTCGAGCCGGGCGAAAGTGAGCGCTTCGTCGCCTGGCTCAAGGA
This sequence comes from uncultured Thermoleophilia bacterium, assembly GCA_963705605.1. Taxonomy (GTDB): domain Bacteria; phylum Actinomycetota; class Thermoleophilia; order Gaiellales; family Gaiellaceae; genus CAVPKC01. Next base: position 1,777,982 of record CAVPKC010000003.1, on the reverse strand, counting down.
GGCCCCTCCGGGCTTACGCCTCCCGCGCTACCTGCGCTCCTTGTACGACCAACGCCCAGTGCTCTGGCCGCACTTTCCGGACGCCGAGGGTGTGCACGCCCGCCCGTTCGTCGAGTGGGCGTCCACTACTGGAGTTCGCGACGAACAACTCGAGCCTGGGCTCCTGATCACGCCCACTCAACTCGCCGAGCGCGAGGCCAGGAAAGCGGTTCCTCCACCGAGCGCGCAAGGTGCAAACCTCGTTGGCTATCTGACGGCAGAACTTGGCGTGGGCGAGGCAGCCCGCCAGCTGGCGGGCTGCCTCGATACCGCAAGCGTGCCGTACTCCTCAATTGTGTACGACCGAACGTCCAGCCGCCTCGAACATGCGTTCACAGACTGCGGACTGACCGGAGCACGGTATGACACGAATCTCATCTGCGTGAACGCGGACGCGCTTCCCGAGTTCGTCCGCACCGTCGGGCCCTCGTTCTTTGCGGATCGTGTGAACATCGGAATCTGGTGGTGGGAGGTAACGCGAATTCCCGAGTCCTGGCGGGCTGCCTTCGATCTCGTCGACGAGGTCTGGGTCGGTAGCCGTTTCGTACAGCAGGTGCTCGAGGAAGTTGCCACAGTCCCGATCTGGGCGTATCCGATGCCCCTCGCATTCCCCGCACCTCCGGAACGCTCCCGGGCTGATCTCAACCTTCCGGAGGGGTTCCTGTTCCTCTATTCATTCGACTTCTTCAGCACGGCGGCGAGGAAGAACCCGGGCGGCGTGGTCGACGCGTTCACTCACGCATTTGCCGACGGCGAGGGCCCGCAGCTCGTCGTCAAGAGCATCAACGGCGCCCACCACCGGGTCGCGCTCGAGGAGCTCCGCGCGCGAGCAGCAGGACGCTCAGACGTGGCGATCATCGACGGATACCTGTCGCCCGGCGACAGGAACGCACTCATGGCCAGCTGCGACGCGTACGTCTCGCTTCATCGCAGCGAGGGATTCGGCCTGACCCTTGCCGAGGCGATGTGGAACGGCAAGCCGGTGGTCGCTACCGCGTACGGTGGCAACACCGACTTCATGACGAACGAGAACGCCTACCTCGTGCCCCACACGATTGTGGAGATCGGCAAAGGTGCGGACCCCTATCCAGCTGACGGAACCTGGGCGGAGCCGAGCATCGAAGCGGCGGCACATCTGCTTCGGCGGATCGTCGAGCAGCCGGAGGAGGCTTCCTCTCGGGCCGAACGGGGACGACGTGAGATCAAGGAACGGCATGCCCCTAAGCTCGCGGCAAGAATGATCCAGGAACGCCTCGAACTGCTGCGAGAGTCGACGCGACGGCGCACCCAGGAGACCGCGGCGGTTCCCTCCGCTCCAAGCGCTTTGGAGCGCGCAGCAATCTCGATCGAGCATGGGCCGGCGAACGCCTGGGACTCACCATCGCAGTTCGGCATCCTCGGACAGTCAGCGCGGCGCCTGCTCCGACGAGTACTCCGGCCCTACGAGCAACGGCAGCGAGAGCTCGACGCGACCCTGGTGCAGGCACTGCTGGAGCTAAACCACCTGACTGTGCATCTTTCGAACGTCCTCGCGCCGACCACAGCCTCTAGCGAGGAGCAAGCCTCCACGTTTAAGACTGAGCTTGGCGCAGACCCTGAGCTGCCCGCAATCCAAAGACAAGACAGCGCCAGTTTGCGACGCACAGAAGCCACGCCGCCCTCTAGCAGTTGCCACCAATCATCCGACGGCCCAGACCGAGACAGCCGCCGATCGGTGCGCGCCTCAATTGTTGTATGCACGCGTAACAGAGCCGGCCGGCTGGGCGCGTGCTTGGCCCATCTCGCCGATCAGACACTTGCTCACGAGATCGAGGTCGTGGTCGTCGACAACGGCTCGACCGACGCGACGGCTGATGTTGTGGACGCCTGGTGTAGAAACGCCCCCGGTCACCGGCGGTCGGTTCTCGAACCGGGCGCCTCATTGTCACGGGCGCGCAATCGCGGCGTTGCCGAGGCCCAGGGCGATGTGGTGCTGTTCATCGATGACGACGCCCTCGCCCCTCGCGGCTGGGCTGAAGCCCACGCCGCGGCCTATGACCGCGACCCGCAGATCGTCGCAGTAGGCGGCCCCGTCTCACTCCGCTGGCCCGACGGGCGCCCGCCGTGGGCCGCGCGTCGCCTCGAGCACTGGTTCAGCGCCCTTGATCACGGTTTCCAGACAATCGACTTCCCCAGGCCACACGGGCCGTACGGCACCAACATGTCGGTACGACGCGCCGCACTCGACGCGGCTGGCGGGTTCGACGAACGACTCGGACGGCACGGGCGCAGCCTCCTCTCAAGCGAGGAGGCCGACCTCTTCGAACGGCTGTGGGCAAGTGGCGGCCGCATCGCCTACGAGCCGACGGCGCTCGTCTTCCACTCCGTCACACGTGACCGCCTCAGCCGCACGTGGGTCATCCGCCGTGGCTGGGCTCAGGGACGAACGAACGCCAGGCGTCGGCTGCTCGACGGCCCGTTGCCCAGAGACGAGTTCGCGGCCATATGCAGGACAGAGGTCGGCGCCGCGATGGGCGGACTCGGCGAGCTCATGCGGTCGGTCGCCGATGGTCATCCTGGGGTGGCGCTCGACGACCTAGCTCGCCGATGTGGGCACGCCGCGGCGGTGGTCGAGCATTGGTGGCTGAGCCTGCACCCCGACGCCCCTTCTGTGCGGCCCACGGCGTGCTCAGCACCCGCCGTGACCAATCGACACGGGGAGGACGGCACAGGTGATCCACTGCGGAGCGGCAGTCGGTCGACCCGTAGGGACGCCGCCGGGGTCTCTGAAACCTACGCCGATGCCAGCACACCCGTGATGGAGAGATCGTGTGCAGAGGCGCCGCGGCCGACGGTTGCACGCCGACGTGACGCGACCTCGGTCAGTGTGTGTTGCATGACCGCCGACCCTTCGGTCCAGGTCGCGGCCGCGCTGATCACGCTACGGCCAGTCGTCGACGAGATCGTGCTGGCGGTCGACAGCAGGGTCGACCCCGTGTCGTTGAGTGCCTACAGCGATGTGGCCGACCGGGTGATCCGCTTCGAGTTCCGATCGCACATTGATCGGCCCCGTGCCTGGTTGGCAAAGCAGTGCTCGGGCGCCTGGTTGCTGTCGATTGACGGAGACGAGGTGCCAAGCCGAGCGCTCGTCGACGCGCTGCCTGAACTTGTAGCCGCCACGGACGTAATCCAGTACTGGCTGCCCCGCCGCTGGCTGTACCCGGACGCGGATACGTGGCTCGGGGAGTTGCCATGGTGGCCCGACTTCCAGCTGCGACTTGTACGCAACGACGCCACCCTCGCCGCACGGTCTGAGCTGCACGCAGGGTTTGTGTCGATGCTGCCCTCCCGCCACGTCGACGCCCCTCTCTACCACCTTGATTGCATCCTCACCGACGCTGACGAGCGCGCAGTCAAGGCGGAGCGCTACGACGTCGAGGCGCCCGGCCGGATGGCATATGGAGGCGGCAGCTTGAACGAGGTGATGTATAGCCCGGAGCGGTGGGTGTCTTCACCGGGGCGCCCCGTGCCCATCGAAGATCGGCTCACTCTCAACACTGTCCTTGCCTCACGCGCCCGACCGATCGACACGAAGCGCGTAGTCAATTCAGACCCAATCTCGCTAGTCACGGCCGCCGAGATCGACGAGGTCGCGTCGTCTCCCGTGTTGGACGACACCGACTACGCCGCCAGGCTCTGGCTGTTCGGAGGAGTAGATACACGCCTTCGGCTCTGCCCCGCCGAGGTTCTCCCGCTATACACATGGGTCGAGAACCGGGGACAGGCTGTGTGGCGGTGGGGTCGAGACCAGCAACCCGAGATCCGCGTCAGCTACCACTGGCGTTCTATCGACGGCCGGATGATCGAGTTCGAGGGCCTGCGCAGCCCTCTGCCATGCACCGTCAGTCCAGGTGGATCGACAATCGTGCCTGTGTGGCTCAAGGCTCCATTCGAGCCAGGCACTTACATCCTCGAACTCGACCTCGTCCACGAACATATGCGCTGGTTCGGCTCGCCGCTGACGATCGAGACCATCGTCGCCGAGCGGGTCCCGAACGCTCGGTGACGAGTCGGGAACTGCACGGCGCCTGTTCGTCGGCCGGATCGGGCGCGTGCGCGTCGTCCGCCTAGATTGCGGGTCGAGCCCCGGACTTGCAGCGGCGAGTCGCAGTCCTCGGTCGGATTCGTCGAGGTAAGGCTGCATGCACCGCGCCCACCACGCGGAGGCAGTCGCGTCATGAATGAATGCCGGCGGCCCTCCCGTGCAGACATTCTGCAAACGAACGGGCCGTCACGCGACCAAACCAGACCGCATCTGTCCATCCGACACGTGGCCCAAACGCGCATGAGAGCTCACGTTCACGGATCGGTTGGCACGGGACGACACGGTCCATGCGAGACTCTTAATCCCTAGGTCGAAGGTTCGAATCCTTCACGGCCCATCTACCAAACGCGCTTCTCAACGTAGTTTGGTGAGGACGACGTCGTCTGGTTCGACAACGTCACTGAACCGCGGGCTACGCAAGGGGCCACAGGTCAGTTCTTCCGGGCGCCCGGAGTGTCCTCTCTTCTACACGGATCCATCGGAGGCGCAAGGATCGGGTCACGCGGCACGCAGGTCGCGCCGGATCACGTCGAGCACACGGGCGAGCACGGGTCGGTCGTCGTTGCGTCTCCACGCCACGGCGAGTTCGACCTGAGTCGTGTCGTGGGCGAGCGGGCGGTAGATCGCGCCCTGTACGGTCATGTTGCGTACCGAGGCCGGAACGAGCGAAACGCCGAGACCGGCGGCGACGAAGCTCACGAGCGTCGCGGTCTCGGCGACTTCGTGAGAGACAATGGGTTTGAACCCGTGCGCCGCGCAAGCGTCCTCGACGGCGTCGTGTAGGACGGATCGGAAGTGGGACGGATAGGTGACGAACGGGTCGCCGTTGAGCAGTTCGAGTGGAACCGCGTCTGAGTTCGCGAGCGGATGGGTTTCCGGGAGGACGGCGACGAGCGGTTCGGATCGGAGCACCTCGGTGCTGAGCTCACGCTCGTGGACCGGGGGTCGTAGGAGTCCGAGGTCGAGCGTGCCGTCGCGGAGTTGCGTGACCTGAGCGGGGGTCAGCAGCTCGCCGCGGAGGTCGAGCGTGACGCCGGGCAGTTGGTGGCGCAGGGCAGCGGCGAGCGAGGGAAGCATGGCGTAGGTGACCGAGCCGGTGAACCCGATGGCGAGGCGTCCGTACTCGCCACGCGCCGCGCGGCGTGCGTCATCGATCGCCGAGTCGACCGCAGCCAGGATCTCACGGGCTCGGTCGAGCAGCACCTCGCCGGCGGGAGCGAGTTCGACGCTGCGGGTGGTTCGATAGAAGACGGGTTCTCCGAGCTCGGCCTCGAAGCGGCGGATCTGTTGCGAGAGCGGTGGCTGCGCGATGTTGAGCCGCGCGGCAGCGCGGCCGAAGTGCCTCTCTTCGGCCACGGCAACGAAGTAGCGCAGATGTCTGAGCTCCACAAGCCCTCGTGATTCGTATCCGATACATAGTCAATCAACACTCGATTGGTGTTGCCACGTACATCGACCTTGCCTACGTTGTGACGGCGGTCCCGCCCGGACGCGGCTGGCCGAGAGAGGACACCGAGACGATGCGATTGACCACTGATCCGGCGACGCGTGCGGCGCTTCAGACGTTCGCGGGTGGGGTCCGGATCACCGGGGTCGAGGCGATTCCGTTCGCTGTGTCGTACCGCTGCCCGGCGGTTTTTGCGTCGGGCACGGTCACGGAGGCCGACAACGTGCTGGTGCGCGTGCACACGGACGCTGGTCTCGTCGGTCAAGCTGAGGCGCAGCCGCGCCCGTACACCTATGGCGAGACTCAGGCCTCGATCGTCGACACCGTCAGCGGACATCTCAACGAGGCGCTCACGGGCGTCGACCCTCTGCGCGTCGAACTCGTCGCCGAGCGCTGCGCCCGTATCGCCGGAAACTACGTCGCGCGAGGCGCTGTCGACCTCGCGGTTTGGGACCTCGTCGGGCGGATCCTGGGCGCCCCGTGCCACACGTTGCTTGGTGGGTTCGCGGACGATGTCGCGGCCGCCCACATGGTCTCGTTCGGCGAGCCGGCCGCGATGGCCGACGAGGCCGTGGCGGTGAACCGAGCGGCTCGGGGTCATGACCTTCAAGGTCAAGGTCGGGCGCGCTCCGGCGCTGGACGTCGCGGCGGTCCGCGCGATCCGCGAGGCGCTGCCCGACGCCGATCTGTACGTCGACGCGAACCGCGGCTGGAGCTACGACGACGCGCTGCGGGCCGGCGATGAGCTCGCCGCCCTCGGTGTGCGCGCAATCGAAGAGCCGATCTCGGTCGACGATCGGGCCGGCCGGCTGCGCCTTGCCGACCGCTGGGTCGTTCCCCTGGCCGGCGATGAGAGCTGCATCAGCCTCGCGCATGTCGATCGCGAAGCTCGCGGACGGCGCGGTCCGCGTGGTGAGCATCAAGACGTCGCGTACCGGGTTCACGGAGTCACGCCGGATCCTAGATCTCTGCCTCGCTCGCAACGTCCCGGTCGTGGTGGGAAGTCAGTACGAGGGAGCGATCGGGGCGATGGCGACGATCGCGTTTGCCGCTGCGTTTGCCGCCACCGCCGGCCAGCCGGCCGAGATCACGAACTTCCTCGACCTGTCCGACGATCTCGTCGTCGCCGCGCCGCAGATCCGCGATGGCCGCGCGGCGGTCCCGGCGGCGCCGGGCCTCGGCTTCGAGGTCGACGAGGATCGTCTTGCGCGCTACCGGCTGGACCGCTGATGCTGTTCTTGGCCGAGATGGAGGTCCGTCTGCCGCCCGACATGCCGGCGGAGCGAGCGGACGAGCTCAGGGCACACGAGCGGGAGTACTCGCAGGCGCTTCAGCGCGACGGGCGCTGGCTGCATCTGTGGCGGGTGGCGGGCCGCTACGCGAACGTGAGCGTCCTCGACGTCAGCTCGGTCGACGAGCTGCACGAGCTGCTGTCCGGCCTCCCCCTGTTCCCCTACTTGGACATTCGCGTCACGCCACTGGCGTGCCACCCCAACGCCATCAACCGAGGAGAGAGCGATGTCTGATCGCGCCAACCACCTGATCACCGACCTCCTGCGGCGGATCCACGAGGCGATCGTCGAGAACGACGTCACCTACGAGGAGTACCAGGCCGCCAAGCAGTGGTTCATCGACGTCGGCGAGGCGGGCGAGTGGCCGCTGTTCGGCGACGTCTATATCGAGCATACCGTCGAGGAACACGCCTTCGGCCAGCGCGAGGGCTCCCAGGGCACGATCCTCGGGCCGTTCCACATGCCAGACGCTCCGGTGCTGCAGGCGCCGTTCGAGCTGCCGCACCGTCCCGACGAGGTCGGCGATCGCACCCGCGTCTCGGGCCGCGTGACCGACGTCGACGGCAGGCCGCTGGCCGACGCCAACCTCGACGTCTGGCAGGCGGACGCCGAGGGCGTCTACTCGGGCTTCATGCCCGGGCCGCCCGAGGGCAACCTGCGCGGCCAGGTCCGCACGGACGCCGACGGCCGCTACGAGTTCACGCACCGTGATCCCCGGGCCCGTACACGATCCCGCTGGACGGGCCGACGGGCGGGATGACCGCGGCCGCCGGCTGGAGCCCGTGGCGCCCAGCGCACGTCCATCTCATCGTCAGCGCCGAGGGCCACGAGCCGGTCGTTACGCAGCTGTTCATCGACTCCAGCGACTACCTGGACAGCGACGTCGCCAGCGCGGTCAAGCCCGAGCTGATCGTGCACCCTGAGCCGACGGGCGAGGGCGGCTACGCGATCACCTACGACTTCGCGCTGGCCCCCGCGCGCACGCCATCGATGGCGTAGGGCATCTCCCGAGCTGAGGGTCGCCATCGTTAGTGGCGGAACTGGCCGAACACGTGCTGACCGCGCTCCTGGCACTGGCCCGAACTAATATGCAAAACGCACTCAATCAAGACATGATCTGTGTTGCAAGAGACATGAACCAGGCCTAGGTTGTTGCGAGAGGAGACCTGGGGCTGACGACGAGCACCAACGCCGCGAGCGCGGTGAAGCGCGCGCCGCTGTCCCCGACGACCTAGGAGAGAGGCTCGCGTGAGCATCGCGACCACCCGCAAGACGACTGGGCTGGAGCCATTGCTGCAGCGGGGGCGGATCGGTGCCATGACGCTACGCAACCGCGTCGTGCAGTCGCCGATCTTCACTCAGTACGCGACGACGTGGGGAGAGGCCAGTCGCAAGCTGATCGAGTACCACCGTGCGCGGGCGCGTGGTGGCGTCGGCCTGATCATCCTCGAGAACACCTCGATCGACTGGGAGGTCGGCCGGACGGTGGGAAATCCCGCCCGCCTCGACCACGACCGCTTCCGTACTGCGCTCGGCGAGCTCACCGAGGCCGTTCACAACGAGGGCGGTCGGATCGCCGCTCAACTACACCACACCGGGCGGCAGAACACGCGGGCGAACATCGAGACCGGCGAGGCGCCGGTCTCCGCCTCGGACGGGCTGGCCAGCCTGTTCGGCGATCCGCCCCGCGGCCTGACGCGTGAGGAGATCCCGCCGATCATCGACAAGTATGCCCAGGCCGGGCGCCGGGCCGTACTGGCCGGCTTCGACGCGGTCGAGATCCACGGGGCGCACGGCTACCTCCCCGGACAGTTCCTGTCACCGAAGACCAACCGTCGCGACGACGACTACGGCGGGAGCCTGGAGAACCGGGCCCGCTTCGCGCTCGAGCTGGTCGACGCTGTGCGCGAACAGGTCGGAGCCGCCTTTCCGATCCTCTACCGCCTCAGCGTCGAGGAGCCCTACGAGGGCGGCCTGACGCTCGAGGACGGCTTGGCGTTCTGCGAGCTGCTCCAGGACAAGGTTCAGGCACTCGACGTCAGTGCGGGTAATTACGACACGGTCGACACGCTGATCCCGCTGGTGGCGCCGGGCTCGCTGATCCACTACGCGAAGGCCGTCAAGCAGCGCGTGAGCGTGCCGGTCATCGGCGTGGGCCGGATGGTTTGGCTGCTCGAAGAGGGTGCCCGGGCGATCGCCGACGGCGAGCTCGACTTCGTCGCGATGGGGCGTGGCCAGCTTGCGGACCCGCGGATCGTGAACAAGATCCGCAGCGGCGAGCCTGAGCGGATCCGCAAGTGCATCGCCTGCAACGAGTGCATCGGGGTCATGTTCCAGGGCCTTCGTACGCCCTGCACCGTCAATCCCGAGCTGGGCTTTGAGGACCGTTTGCCGCAGGGCCGCCTGCCGGTCGTCGCGCCCAAGAACATCACGGTGGTCGGCGGCGGCGCCGCGGGCTGCGAGGCCGCCATCGTGGCCGCCCAGCGTGGTCACCGTGTCACGTTGGTCGAGCGGCAGGACCGGATCGGGGGCCAGTTGCGCTCCTGGAGCACGCCCTCCTTCCGTGCGATGGAAATCGAGGAGCTCATCGGCTACTACGAGCGCGAGCTGCGGCTCGCGGGCGTCGACGTGCAACTCGGCGCGGAGTTCGATCTGACGACCCAGGCCGACGCCGTGCTGCTGGCGACAGGGACGGTCCCACAAGACCTACCGACGGGCGCGGTCGACGCGGAGGAGATGCTTCGCCTCCGCCAACTGCCCGGCGCCGACGAGGCGCTCGTTGTCGGCGACGGGACGGTGGCAGCACACGCGGCGCTCTGGCTGGCCGAAAACGGCCGCAAGGTGCAGCTGCACAGCCCCTCCGGGGCTGTGGCGGGTGACGTGAACGGCCTCTTGGCCGCCCATCTCGCCGGCGAGCTGGGGCGCGGCGGCGTGGCGGTGCAACTCGGCGGCGAGCAGCCGCATCCAAACGGAGCATTCGTGTGGGCGGGTCCGCGCGAGCCCGACGCCCTGCTCGCCGATCACGAGGACGGCACCCGCGTGCTCGCGATCGGGACACGGCTTCGCGGCGGCCTCCTGTACGCGGCAACCCAGTCGGGCTACTGGACGGGCGCGCGCGTCTAGCGCCAGTCGAGGCTGCAGCACCTGACGCCGAGAAGTTGCCAACGCTCGTGCCGTTTGGTTGCAGCGTGGGCGGTGTGCATCGTGAGGAGCCCGAGCACCCCCTGAACTTCACCCGGCTCAATCGCGGACGCGATAGGCGCAGCCGTCGCGCGGAGCGGCCTCTTGCACCGCGAGCGCGGAATCCGCGGGCCTTTCGTGGGGGACAGGGCCGCGGGGACCTGGCCTAGCGACCTTCCACGAACCGCTTCAGACTGGACAGGAGCTTTTCCCATGTCGCCCGGGAGCGTGCGGCCGTGTTCGCGGCCGTCGCCGAGGAAGTGGGACGGCTCTTCGGCGCGCGCCGTGCATTCGTGACGCGGTACGAATCGGGCAACACGGCGACGCTCGTCGCCGGGTGGAGCGTCGCTGGAGGACAGGTGCCGGTGGGTTACCGTTTCGAGGTGGGCGAGGGTGGTGTCGCCGACCTCGTTCGGCGGACGGGACGTCCTTCACGGGTCCAGGCCTACCCGCCCGGCCCCGCCGCCGAGACCGCCAAGCTGATGGGGATAGAGACGGCCGTCGGCACACCGATCAGCGTCGATGGCCAACTCTGGGGCCTAGTCCTCGTCGGGTCCGATCTACGCGGTCCACGACGCCTGGCCGCCGTCGTCGCGTACCGGCCCGCGACGCCCTGATCCTCGACTTCTTCGCCGGCTCGGGGACGACCCTCCACGCGACGCTGCTGCTCAACCCCGAGGACGGCGGCTCAGCGCCGCTGCGTCCTCGTCACCAACAACGAGTTCGAACCGGAGACGCGGCGCGCCTCAACGCGAGGGCCACTTTCCGCGGCGACCCCGGACGTTCGAGGCCAGGGCGTCTTCGAGGCCGTCACCCGCCCGCGGGTCGAGGCCGCGATCACCGGGCATGCGGCCGACGGCGAGCCGATCGCCGGCGACTACCTCGACGGCCGCCCTTCGCCGACGGTTCGCCGAGAACGTCGAGTTCTTCCGCCTCGACTACCTCGACCGCGACGAGGTCGAGTTCGGCCCGCTGCTTCGACGCCGCTGCACCCGCTGCTGCTGGCTCGCGCCGGCGGGCACGGCGCGGCGCCCGAGGTCGAAGCGGCCGTTCCTCGATCGCCACCGACTCGCCTACGCGGTCCTGTTCGACCAGACGGCATTCCGCGACCTTCGAGGACGCGCTCGGCACGGCCGGACATCACCCACGTCTTCATCGTGGCCGACTCCGACGAGGCGTTCGCCGAGATGCGCGGCACGATCGGTCTCGCGAGCGCGAGACGCTGCAGCTCTACCGCGACTACCTGCGCCACTTCGGCGCCGGGTGCGCGCTCGTGAAGCTGATCCTCAAGGACTTCCAGGACGAACGCGGTCGAGACGCTCTGCGTCGATGCGCGAGCTGCGAGACGCGAGGTCGATGGACGGCGACCGCGCAGGCGCTGGTGCTGGCCTCGCCCACCGGCGCCGGCAAGACGGTCATCGCGACCGGCTGATCGAGCGCATCGTCGAGCGGCGACGACGACCAGCGCCGGCGACGACGAGGCGACGTTCCTCTGGATGACCGACCAGCCCGAGCTCAACGACCAGACGCGGCGCAAGATCCTCGCTCGCCTCGACGAGCTTCGACTTCGACGACCTGGTCACGATCGACGCCGACTTCAAGCCGCGGCGCTCGCGCCCGGCAAGGTCTACTTCCTCAACACCCAGAAGCTCGGGAAGGAGCACCAACCTCGTCGCCCGGCCGACGGGCGCACCTGTCACCTTCTGGGAGACGATCGCGAACACCGATCGAGGAGGCGCCCGGCAGCCTCTGGCTCGTCGTCGACGAGGCCCACCAGGGGATGCTCGAGGCCCGCGGCGGCCGAGTGCCGACGACGATCGTCCAGAAGTTCATCAAGGGCTCCCCGGAGAGATCCCCGCGGTCCCGCTCGTCCTCGGCATCAGCGCGACGCCCGACCGCTTCGTCGAGCTCCTCGAGGGCACGGGGCGCGAACGCGCCGAGCGCGAGATCACCCTCGACCCCGAGGACGTGCAGCGTGTCGGGGCCTGTTCAAGGAGCGATCCGTCCTGATACCACCCCAGCGAGACGCAGCCCTCGGAACTGGCCTTTGCTCAGGGCGTCGGCTGAGCGGCTGGAGATGCTACCGCTCGAGCAGTGGCGCGAGCCTACTGCGCCGAGGAGAAGGAGCCGGTCCGGTCACCCGATGCTCGTCGTCCAGGTCGAGGACGCGTCCGATGGCAGCGTCCAAGACCGACCTCGAGCAGGCGCTGCGTGCTCGAGGAGGTGCTCGGCGATCTGGACGATGATGAGGTCGGCCACGCCTTCCAGGAGGGCCGTGCCGTCGAGGTCGGCGACGCTCTCCGCTACGTGTCGCCGGCCGACATCCAGGACGACGAGAACCTGCGCGTCGTGTTCTTCAAGCTGAGCCTGAACACCGGCTGGGACTGCCCGCGCGCCGAGGTGATCATGTCCTTCCGCCGCGCGCTCGACTACACGCGCATCGCCCAGCTCGTCGGGCGGCTGGTCAGGACGCCGCTCGCGCGGGCAATCCCCTCGAACGACTTCTTGAACGGCGTCTCCGTTGTACCTGCCGCACTACGACAAGAAGGCGCTGAAGACGGTCATCGAGTACCTCTCGAAGCCAGAGACGGGCTCGCCGCGCGCCGGAGCTCGTCGACGGCGACGACCTCGTGGAACTGCCGCGTGCCGAGGACAAGCCGTGCTGTTCGAGCTGGCCGAGACGCTGCCGACCTACGCCATCGAGCGTTTGTCGAAGGCCAGCAACGTCCGTCGGCTGATCCGCCTTGGGCGGGCGTTGGCCTACGACAAGCTGGACAAGGAGGCCGCTGACCGCTTCCGCAAGCTCGTCGTGTCCACGCTTGACGCCGAGCGCAAGCGGCTCGAGAAGAGCCCGACATTCAAGAAGACGCTCAAGGAGCGCGCCGAGATCGACATGCGCGGCGTCCGCGTCGTCTATCGCGGCGGCGACGAGGAGAAGCCGGAGGAGACGGCGGAGTCGGTCGCCGCCGTCAGCCAGAACATCGACGACCTCTATGCGCAGGCAGGGCGCAAGCTAGGTGAGGGCCTGAACGCGGCCTACCTGAAGGCGCGGGTGGCGACCGGCAAGGTGAAGCCGAAGACAGCCAAGCTCGAGCTGGCAGCTCTGCTTGACGCCGAGAAGACGGCCAAGACGCTCGAAGAGGTCGCCGGCAAGACCTTCAACGCCGAGGCCGAGAACCACAAGGCGGCGATCCGCGACCTGCCCGAGGCGCGCCGCGAGACCTACCGCAAGCTGCGCCGGCAGGCGGCCAAACCCGAGCCCGAGGAGCTCGAGCTGCCGGACATCTACGAGTCGATTATCGACGAGGACAGCATCTACGACCGCCATCTGTTCGCCGACGAGAAGGGCCTCTTCAGCTGCAACGTCAACGAGTGGGAGCGGGCCACGGTCGAGGCCGAGCTGGCCCGCGACGATGTCGTCGGCTGGCTGAGGAACGTGCCAAGGAAGAGCTGGGCCTTCAAGGTGCCCTACAAGTACGACGGCGACGACACGCCGATGTACCCCGACTTCCTCTTCTTCCGCAAGCAGGGCGAGGGAGTCGTCGTCGACATCCTCGAGCCGCATCGCCTGACCCAGGACGACAGCGCGGCCAAGGCCGCCGGCCTCGCCGATTTCGCCAAGACCCACGGCGACCGCTTCGGCCGCATCGAGCTCATCATCAAGGAGAAGGACAAGCTGGTTCGGCTCAACGTGAACGACGGCGACGTGCGCGACAAGGTGCGCGGGGTCAAGGACAACGGCCACCTACGCCAGCTCTTCGAGACCGAAGGCAAGTAGGCGATGAGCGCGGCACCTGACCTCGCCGAGCCGTCCATCCCAAGCTCCTGAAGCTATTCGGACGACGGCCCGTCGGTCTTGAGACAGCGTGCTCGTCTGGGGTCAACGTGAGGTCAACATGGAGCCTCGAACCAGCCCGAGGCGGCCCGAGCGAGCTCGGCTCAACCAAGCGCGTTCGTCAGGTCTCGCGACGTGGCTCCAGCCCGCCGGCAGCCACTCTAATCCCAAGGTTCGAATCCTTCACGGCCCATCTCGCCAACGCCGCTTGTCAAGCGCGCGGCCTAATGCCGGACTGCATGTGATCCTCCTCGCCTCGAAGCGGTTCCGACAAAGCGTCAAGTCTTCGGCGCGGGGAGGACGGACACGGCCCAGCCTGCCACATCAAGGCTGGGACAGTTCTGTCCTCCGGGTGCCCTACGTCCCCGTTACGACGCCGCAGAGTGCTACGACGCGGAGACCCCAGGGCTCAGCAACCGGTCGGATCTCGAGCGCCTCGGCGTTCCAGCCGTTCCCCGAGTTCGAGGTGCTCGCCGTCAGCGCGATCGGGAGCTTCGCGCCGCTGTCCGTCACGATCGACCCGCCGCCTGAAAAGACGACAGTCTCGTCCGGACAGGTGGCGGTCACGGGTCCCTTGCGATCGCTCGCGTTCAGGTTGCTCGTCTGCTGCACGGCTTGGACCTCGACGATGAAGGAGCTCGACCCGTTCAGAGTCGACGCATCGACCCTCTCGAGCGATGCCTCCTCGATATCGGCACCCGTAAGGGAATCGTCCGCGACGTGCTCACCATCGACGGCGTCCGGAGCGAGCTTGTCGACAGTGACCGAGCCATCCTCCAGGCGCGCTGTCCCGACCGCACCGCGGGCGAGCTTCTCCTTCGTCACGGCTTCGTCGGCAAGCTTCGGCGTCACGACGGCGCCGTCCTCGATCTGCGAGCTTCCAACGGATTCATCCGAGCCGCCGCTGCAGCCCGCCGCAAGAACAACGGCCAGGAGCGCCATCGCCGGCGTCAGAGTTGCGAGCCTCATAGAGCCTCCCTACATCAACGAAAAAAGCCGCCCACACCCGGAGAGTCTTGTACTGGACTCGTGGCTCTCCGCTTTCCTGACCGGCTTCATGTTCGCCTGGGGATGCTGTACCCCTTCTTCGTCGTCGATCGCCGTGCGCTCGACAACTGGCCGAACGAGCGCCTCGCCAACGCCTCACTTCGTGCTCTCAGGGAAGCTTGAGGTCTAGCGATTCGCCGGCATCGGAGTGCGCCGAACTGGATGATGAGCCCAGCGCGCTGACGCGGCCGGCGTACGATCACGTTGCGAGTAACAGATCGATGTTCCTTTGATCGTCGTGGCGGGCGGCGCGGGCGAGGGTCGCGAAGACGCGCTCGAAGACGTCCTGGTCCGGCTGTGCGTAGGCCCGCGTGAAGTCGGCGGCGCCGTTCAGCTCGAGGACCGTCCAGCCGCCGTCGCCGTCGGGAAGCAGGTCGACACCGACGAGGTCGGTGCCCACGGCGTTCGCCGCGCCGAGCGCGAGCAGGCAGGCGGTAGCCGGTGGTACCACGCACCGACGCGTGCCGCCGAGCGTCACGTTCGTCCGCCACTCGCCCGGGGCGGCGACGCGCTCGATCGCCCCGACGACCTCGCCGCCCGCCACGACGATCCGGAGATCGTGCCCGCGCGGTGGGACAAGCTCCTGCACCAACGCTCCCTGCCGCTGGAACCAGCGCCGCCGCGCCAGAAGGCGGACGCATCGTCTCAGGGCCAAGCGGCTCCGGCACACGGTCACGTCCTTGCCCCAGCTGCCGAAGCGCGGCTTGACGACGACGGGGAAGTCGAACCCGGGGTCGGCGTCCTGGCCGATGTGAGCCGTCCTTGGGTGCGGCAATCCGGTCACGCCGAGCCTGAGCGCGGTGACGAGCTTGTCGTGGGCGCCGACGAGGGCGCCGGCACGATTCAGGACGACGATGCCCTGCTCCTCGAGTGCCCGCAGTGCCTCGAGCCCGGGCTCCGGGCCGTCGAGTGTCGGGAGCACGTCCAGCCGGCCGACGGCGACGTCTCCGGCGCCAAGGCGCCGGCTCGCCTCCGCCGGGTTGGCCACGAACGCCTCCGCGCCCGCGGCGCGAGCCGCGTGGACCAACTGCCGGTTGGTCTCGGTGACCCTGCTGGCGACGATCACGAAACGCTGCACGAGCACCCCCTCAAGATGGCTGCTGCCCCGGCGCCGCTGCGAACACAGCGTCGATGAACGCTGACAGCAACCGATGGATCATCGCGACTCAGTCGAAGTGCGCAACCCGGCTGACTCTTTCCGCGGTGAATTCGACCATTCCCTCGGAGACGACGGGGAACTCTTTGAGCAGGCCGAGGGCCTCCTCTTCTGTCTCGCAGTCCATGAAGCCAACGAGGCCGACCGACTCGCCGACCTTGAACATGGGCTCGAGAAGGATGCGTTTGCGCACGAGCTCCCAGGTGTCGGGGGTGACGTCGTGGTCATTGATCCAGTTGATGAACTGTTCTCGAGAGACTCCGTCGACCAATGTCCCGTTGATCAAGATTCGCTTTTGCTCAGGCATCCGATCGCTCCTTTGCTTCCGATCGTCTCGAGCGAAGGCAAGAGATCACCGTGAGGCTGCTCCAGCACGCGGAACGGCGCCTGGGGCCGTATGCGCCGCAGCCGCACGGAGGAACGAGAATCGCACGTCAGCCTACGACCCCACTCCGCATCGAGGTGGAAAAGATCCTGTTACCAAGTAGAAATCGCGCCATCGTGGCGCTCGCCATGGACGTAATCATCGAACTGGCGCTGCTGCGTTCGGGACTCGCTGAATCCTGACCTGCGCTACTACAGGATGTTCACCGCTCGGGCCGCTAGGAGGAGAAGGCTGATGGCGGCGAGCATGCTCTCTGCTGCCATCAGAGACTTGGCCGAGCGTGTGAGCGGCATCGCGTCGGTCGGGCTGAACGCGATCGAGTTCGTGAGCGACAGGTACTGGTAGTCCAGAAGACGTGGTGCCCACCCTTCGGACGTGAGCTCCGGGTTCTCGTCTTGTGGGAACTGAAAGTCAGGCCTGGAGCGAGACGTCGAGAGAGCACGCGCGACCGGCCCGCCGCAGTCCAGCTCCCAGAAGGCGAGGCCGAAGGCGATCGCGTTGGCGAGCCAAACCGCGCCGCCCGTGAACAGGAGCTCACGGCCGGTCAACGTGCTCCCCGACTGAACCAGTGTCGCGATCACGATCGCGACGCCCAGGGCCGTGACGATCACGACGAGCGCGAGGAGCGAGATCACCAGCTCCCGCCTGCGGTCGTGCCGGACGATCCGTCCAACGCCGAGCAGCAGCGCGCCGACGAGGAGGACGTACGGGAGGGCGAGTACGAGCCAGATCCACCACAGCTCATGCCCCACCAACAGCCACCCGGCATGCCTGCTCACGAGTGCGAGCGCGATGAGTAGCCCCGCCGCCACGAACGAGAAGGGTGCCGCGTCGTCTCGCGCGTCGCGTATCGCCGCACGCAGGCGATCAGCATCTGTTCCAGTCGGATCAGCGGTCACGCTCCCAGGATGGCAACGGTGGCGGAAGGCGGGTTGCTCAGCGGCGTCTACTCCTCATCGCCGAAGCCGGATCATCCTCGCTCGACGCTCCCGCGACCACGAGGGGTGGCGCGCGGCTGCTGCTCGGGCTGATCGCCCAACCGACCACGGTAACCGGTCGGTTCGACTCCTGCACGATGGTCGTCCCCGGAACCGGGTCTCCTCGACGCGCTGACGCGTCAGTCGTCGGCCGGTGCGCTCTCGCCACTCGTCCGTGCGAGGCGGGCGCGTGCTGTCTCTCTGAGCGTCTCCACTACCTGCGGCGCTTGGTCCTCGAGCCGCCAGAGATCCCGTTTGAAGAGCGTGATCAGACGCATCGGAGTCGAGGCCACAACCGACGCGGTGCGCCTACCGGACGTAAGGACCGCGATCTCGCCGAAGACGTCTCCGGGGCCGAGCGTCGCGATCACGATGCTGTCACGAACCACTTCTGCGGAGCCCTCCTCGATGGCGAAGAACCCATGCCCGAAGTCGCCTTCGTCCGTGAGCGTCGTCCCGGCCTCGACCGAGTATTCACCGGCCACGGCCGCCACTGCATCCTGATCCGTTGTGGAGAGCTCCATGAAGAGCGGGATGGCGGCGATGCGGGCTCGATCCACAGCCGCGACTCTACAACGCCGCCTGGTTACCGTCCGGCAGCGATCAGGTGAAGATCAGGTAACGGCAAGGCAGCCCACCGACCTTCGACGTGGCGGCCCGATGAGTTGACCGGGCTTGCGTCGTCTCGGTGGGTGACGCGACGTTCAGCGACGATTGCCTGCCAGAAGCCGCATGACTACACGCTTCAGCGCCGGGGACTTCGCTCAGGCCAGCGTCTCCGTGGGCGAGGTGGCCCGAAGGTCCGCCATCCTCGCCCGCCTATCCGCCGTGAGCTCCTGCACGACGATCTGGATCGAGGCCGCGATGGGTACCGCGATGATCGCCCCGACGACGCCAAACAACCCCCCGAAGACCATCACGCTTGCGATCACGACGAAGCCGGAGACGTCGGCGGCCTTGCCCAAGATCGTCGGCTGCAGCACGTAGTTCTCGAACTGCTGATAGACAAGCACGACTGCGACCATGATCAGTGCTGGCGTCAGCCCTTGGGTCAGAGTGGCGAGCACGAGGATTACCCCGGCGATCGTGGCCCCGATCATCGGGATCATGTCGAGGAGACCGGCGAGGATGCCCAGCACGAGCGGGAACGGGGCTCCGAGCGCCCACGCCGACAGCCCGTAGACGGCGCCGCAGATGATCGAGATCGCGATGTTGCCGAGCATCGTGCGCGACACCGCGGTCACGATCCGCTCCGACGTCCGATGCCACCGGTCGGATGCGTGGGGGTCGAGCAGGCTGTCGGTCGCCCCGATCAGTCGCGGCAGATCGATCATCAGGTACAGCGTCAGGAAGATCAACGTTACGGCGCTGAGCACCAGGCTCAAACTCGACAGGGCGACACCGATGACGCCGCCCGCGGCTCGGGCGACGGCGGAGGCGATCCCCTGGGCGTGCTGCTGCAGGATCTCCACCACCTGGCTGTGGCTGTCGACCCACGAGGAGAGCTCCGACGAGTTCCGGATGTCGGAGACGATGGACGGCAGCGCGTTCGAGAAATCGCGGAATCCGTTGACGATCGGCGACAGCAGCAGCGCCAGGAAGATGATCGCAACGACGATGAGGCCGAGCACGAGGATCGTGGCCGTCTTGCTTCGGGAAAGCCGAGACTTCCGCTCAATCAGACGGACGACCGGTTCGAGGACGAGCGACCCGAAGAGCGCGAGGAAGATGGTCAGCATCACCACCCGCACGAAGACGAACGCCCACGCAAGCACGATGATCGCCGTGACGACGAGCATCGTCCGCAACGTGATGTTGACGTTCAGCGCCCGCGCCCGCCGCGTCAAGGATCCTCGTTCTGGTGGCGAAGACGGTGACATCCGCAGGGATCTATGAGGCCGGTGCGCGGAGGAGCCCTGCGCTCTCAGCCAACTGCCCGGCCTCGGCTCGGCTTGTGGCGCCGAGTCTCTCGTAGATGTGCTGGACGTGGGTATTCACGGTGGGACGACCGACGCCGAGGTGGTCGCCGATGTGCTGGTCAGCAGGCCCCGGCTCGTCGACCGCTGGTTCTACGTGCGGGTGCGCATCCCTGCGCTCGAACAGGCGGAGGCTCGTGCGCATCTCGGCAGACCATGCACACGTGAGGACTCGCCCATGGCTTCGCCGCTCCCTGTGCGACCAGCAACGTGAGAGCTCGCGGCGTCGGAGTAGAGTCGACTCGTGCGCAGCCGTACCGCCCGTGAGGAGGGGACGATGACCTTCATCGAGACGGTTTCCGAGGAACAGGCGTCCGACCGGACGGCCGAGCTCTACGAGGCCGACCGCGCTCGCCTGGGCTACGTCGCCAACTACACGCGCGCCTTCGCCCGGCGGCCCGCTGTTTACGAAGCGTGGCAGGCCCTCAGCGGAGCGATCAAGGAGACGATGGACCTGCGCCGCTACGAGCTCGTGACGCTCGCGGCCGCGCGTCGGCTCCGGTCGAGCTACTGTGCCCTCGCCCACGGGACGGTGCTGACCGATCGCTTCTTCGAGCCCTCGGCCCTTCGCGACATCACCCGCGATCCCCGGTCGTCAGAGCTCGACACCGTCGACGTCGCCGTGATGGAGCTGGCCGAGAAGGTCGTTGACGACGCGACGTCTGTCGATCAGGCGGACATCGACGGCCTCCGGGAGCTCGGCCTCTCCGATGACGAGATCTTCGACGTCGTCAGCGCCGCCGCTGTGCGGTGCTTCTTCAGCAAGACGCTCGACGCGCTCGGCGTTCAGCCTGATCGCGAGTACGCGTCGCTCGCGCCCGAGCTGCGAGCCGCGTTAGTCGTGGGGCGCCCGATCGCCTACGACGGTCCGGTGCGTGACTCCGGCCTGCCGGGATAGCGGTGCGCGTGGCACCGGTCGACCGTGCGGTTTCCCGCAGTGGGTCGCGCTGGTCGGCTGGCCTCCCGGCCGTCGTTCGCGCACCGCAATACTCAGCCGAGCCTGCGGATCGCTTCCTCGGTTTCGGAGACGAGGGTCTGGACGAGCGCGGCGGCCGGCAGCTCGCGGGTGAGTCCACTGGCTTGTCCAGCGAGGAGGAACAGCAGATCTTCGCGGAAGAGCTCGGCTCCGGCGGCGCGGAGGTCACGCAGTAGCTGTCCCTGGGCAGGGTAGGGGGCCAGCTCGATGGCTGCAGCTTCGAGCTGTTCGCTGATCGGAGTCCGTATCGCCCTGGCGGGCCGGCCGCTCTGGGCGCGTGTGATCGCCGTCGCCGTCTCTGGAGCTGCGAGGACCGCGCGTCTGTAGACGTCGGGGGCACCGCTCTCCGGGCAGACGAGGAATGCCGTCCCGAGCTGGGCCCCGTCGGCCCCGAGCGCGAGCGATGCAGCGATGCCACGCCCGTCGGCGATACCCCCGGCCGCGACAACCGGGATCGACACGGCGTCGACGACCTGCGGGACGAGAGCCAGGGTCCCCACGAGTGACTCCTCGAACGTGCCGATGAACGTGCCGCGGTGCCCGCCGGCATCGCCGCCCTGGGCGACGATCACCTGAGCACCGGCTGCCTCGAGCGCCGCCGCTTCCCTTGCCGACGTCGCCGTTCCCATCACGATCGCCGTCTCGCGCACCAGGTCGAGTGGCGGAATCCCGAACGTGAAGCTGAACACCGGCACCCGCTCTTCGGCGACGATCTCGAGGAGCTCCTCGAACCGGTAGGGCGGAACGATCCTGCCAGTCCGCTCAGGCTCCGGAAGCCCGATCTCCCGGCGAAACGGGGCGAGCACGGCGTCGACTCCGGCGACGACATCCCGGCTCGGCTCGGTCCGCTCGTGCGGAGCAAACAGATTGACGGCGAACGGCCGGTCGGTCAGCGCCCGCACGGTGGCGATCGCGTCGCGGAGCCGATCGGGCTCCATCGCCGCGGCACCGATCGAGCCGAGCCCGCCCGAGTTGCTGACCGCGGCGACCAGCTCTGGTGCAGTTGCCGTCGCCGCCATCGGCGCCTGCACGACCGGGTAACGGATCCCCAGGATCTCCGTCAGTCGCGTCGCGGGCCACCCCACCGGCGAAGCGTAGCTCCGCCGCCCTCGCGGGTAGACCTTCGGGCGCCCGCGACGCGTTCTCAGTCGGCGCCGCCGCAGAGCGTCGCGGCCGGGAGGTTCTCCTCGAGTAACCCGATCGGGCGGGCCTGCTGTCCCCCTGTTGGGGGATGGGCTCGTGGGTTCTGTCCCCCGATGACTCTCAGGTCTTGTGCCGCGTCTCACCGAGGTCGCTCGTCCCGCTCGTTGCGTTGGCAGCGGTCGTTCTGTGGGCAGGTGTCGCTCAGGCTACTCCTACGGCGACCGCGTCTCCGACCTCACTCGACTTCGGTGAGGCGGCCGTGGGCGGGCCCGTCGTGTTTCAGAAGCTCGTGATCCAGAACACGGGCGACACATCGCTTGCGTTCGGATCCAGGCAATTGGTCGGTCCTGGCATCGCCGCGTTCCAGCTCGGCTTCAACAGCTGTCCGGGGTTCCTCGGCCCCGGATCGGTCTGCGCGATGGACGTCGGGTTTCGCCCTCCGGTCACGGGACCGCAGCAGGCCACGCTTCGCATCGATTCCGACGACCCCGCCACACCCCTCGACATCCCGCTCTCCGGGACCGGAACGAACGCTCACGCCGCCGTATCACCGGCGAGCATCGACTTCGGCGAGCTGGAGGTCGGAACGACCAGTCCGAAACAGACCGTGACGGTCGAGAATGACGGCACAGGCTCCCTCTCGCTGGGCGGCGTCTGGATCCAGGACGACGACGGTGACTTTCAGATCGTCCGCGACGGCTGCGCCGGCCGAACCCTCGGAGCCGGTGAGACGTGCGCTCTCGACCTCGTGTTCGCGCCCGACCAGCTCGGTGTACGCACCGCCACCCTGAGCATCGACTCCAACCGTGGCTCCTCGAGCGTCCAACTCAACGGCGTCAGTTCCGCAAGCGGGAACGCCTATCTCAGCCTGGCACCGAACCCGCTCGACTTCGGCTCGGTCACGCCAGGCTCGAGCAAGCAACTGCAGGTTCACGTCAGCAACACGGGGGACGGAACCCTGGTATTCGAATTCGATGACACCGAGCCGATCCTCACCGGCGATATCGACGAATTCGACTTCATCGAGGCAGGAACCTGCGGCAACCTCCTGAGAGCGGGTGCGTCGTGCACGGCCACCTTCGTCTTCCGCCCGACCAGCAACGGGTCGAAGTCGGCGAGCTTCGGCGTACCAACCAACGCCACAAACTCGCCGACGACCCTCGAACTACGCGGATACGGCGGCACGCCGCCTCCACCGTCCAGCAACCCGGCGCCAAGCCCGGCCAGCCCTAGCACGGCGGCCGCCAACGAGGGGACCTCACCACCGTTCTCACCCGCGCCCGCGACCGCAGTTCGCTTGAGCGTCCGCTGGCAACAGGCCTCGCAAGTCGTCGTCCTCAGAGCTCGGTCCAGAGGCCTGACGGCGACGTACGAGGTGAACGATTCAGCCGACATCCGGATCAGCCTCCGGAACCGAGCCGGCAAGACGCTCTGGAGCATCACCAACAGCGTCAGCCGTGCCGGCGCCTACGAGATCACCGTCTCGCGCCGGCTCCTCCGACCGCTCCACGGACGCTACAGCCTCGTCGTCACCGCCACTCACGACGACCAGCACGCCAAGGCCTCGATGAAGCTCCGCATCAAGCCGCAACGACGTGTCGGCCACTGAGCGGAACAGCGAAGAGCTGACTCGCCGGCCCCGCTTGCGTCGTGCTACCGTGACGGTGGCTGGTTCCATGACCGCGCGATCAGCTTCCACCGGCTCCGACCCCTAGCCGGCGCGCGACCCTCGGACCGAACTCCGGTCGGGGCAGTCATCCAGTGCTGGGGGTTTCAATGGACGCGAACCGGCGCGCCGCCGAGCTTCACCGAAGCGAACCCGCGAGCGCGGCAACCTCTGAGCCGAGCAACCCGTGCGCGGCGTTGCTCGAGCTGACCGGCGAGGAACGCGAGGCGCTTCTTCTCGCCTACTACGGTGCGTTGACCCCGGCGGAGCCCTCTCCAGCGAATGGAGCGCCGGGCGCCTCTACCGCCGGCACGGCTCGGGCGGCTGTCGTGCGCCTTGCGCGGCTGATCGCGGAGCCGCCTGCCGAGACCTGTTCCTAGCGGGGCGCCCGCCGCGGCTTGCGTGCCCTACTGGCTCCCCGCCTGACCGGTCGTTGCCGCGGTGTCCCGAGGTGAGCCGGCTCCCTGCTCGGCCCGCTCCCAGGCGTTGTTCAGCGCGCGCTGGAGGTACAGCGAGTGGACGAAGAGCAGCGGGAAGAGGAGGGCGGCGAGGATCGCCGAGACGCGGTGCGGGCTCTCGACCCAGGTTTCGACCCGGCGGACGCGGCGACCCAAGAGAAACGCGCCGACCATGCCAGGGATGAAGCCGAGCGGCCAGAGCGCCGCGAGCGCCGCCGCCAGGATCGGCGAGGCCGCGAACGGCCGCGTCATTCCGATCGAGTAGTCGCGGAGCTCCCGCGTCACCTGGTACGTCCACACCACGGTGTAGATGCCGAGCGTGACGAACCCGAGGATCCACACGGCGACGGGGTTCCTGATCGTCACGGCCGTTCCGGCGACGGACACGACGCGAGGCGAGACGGGCTGCATGCGCGAGAGTCTAGTGCGCGCGTCCCCTGATCCCTCTCCTGGCGGTCAAGAGTCGCCTCCCAGCTGGTGCGCGAGGCTCGCGCCCCAGGCCCGTGCTCGCTCGATCTCGCCCTCGGCGAGCGGCCCTTCGGCGTCCTCGACGAAGAAGCTCTCCGTCGAGACGACGTCGTAGCCGTGGTGGCTCAGGCGCCGCGCGATTCCGCGCGCGGCCGAGCCGGTCATCGCCGCGGAACGGTCGAGCCGAGTGTCGAACGTCGCCGCTCGCCCTCCTTCTCGGCGAGACAGGTGGCGAAGCCATGGCCGCAGCCCCGGCTCCTGGTCGGCGCCCGCCTCCAGCGAGCCGGCGTCCTCGTGTGCCGCCGCGACCGCCATCCGCCGGCTCATCGCCGTCGTCAGGCCGTGCATGTGCGTTGGGCCGCCGACGACGAGCGCGCCGATGTCCTCGCTCACGTGAGCCTCGTGGACGGCGCTGATGCCGACCTCGCCGCTGCCCGACAGACCTTCGCGGATGGCTTCGGCGACCTCTCGCGTGTTGCCGTAGACCGATTCGTAGACGACCAGGATCTTCACGACGACTCCTCTCTACGCAGTCAAGGTGGGCCTCATGTCCGGAGGCTGTCACCGTTGACGATCGGACTTGCAGGCGCGGCGCGCATCCGCGCATTGCCACATCCCGGCTACGGAGAGTCCGCACCCACAGGTGGCCGGCCGAATCCACGCCCTCGCGCCCGGGCAGCTGCAAGCCTGGCAGGCCGGGGAGAACCGCCCTAGGCTCAGATGGTGGACTCTGCGGCTCCACCGTCCGTGATCAGGGCCCTGTGGCCCTGCGTCCGGCGCCTCGAGGGCCTCAGGGCGGCCCGTGAGCCGCTCGCGCGCGAACAGGTGCTTCGGCTCTATCCGGCGGTCGCCGCCGCACAGGACGCGCTCGACCGGCTCGCCGACGAGATCGAACGCATCGACGATCGGGGCCGAGCACCGGACTGATCCGGAGCAGCGAGGTGGGCTAGAGTCCGGTCACCCGAGCAGAGGGAGGTCCGGATGAATACCCGGTTCGTACCGGCGAAGGTGCACGGCGTCCTCGACTTCGTGACGAGCGGCATCTTCTTCACAGGCCCGGAGATCTTCTTCGTCAAGGACGCGCCCGCGTCGTCTGCTCCGGCTCGCATTATGGGCCCGGTGGTCGTCGCATACAGCATCTTCACCGACTACGGGCCGACGAAGGGCGCGACCTTAGGGCACTACCGCGTCCTCTCGATGAAGACCCATCTGACGTTCGACGCACTGCTCGGCATCGGCGTGCTGGCCGCCCCGTGGGTCTTCGGAAGCTGGCGCAAGGGCTGGAACTACTGGGCGCCGCAGGCTCTGCTCGGGGCGGGCGAGGTCTTCTTCGCGTTCACGACGAAGACGAACGACTAGCAGCACCGCGCGCTCGCCGACCATACGATGAGACGATGCCTCCGCCGAGGCCATCGTTCTTCGACGGGGTGCCCGAGGACGCGCTCGCGCACGTCCTCGAGGGCCTGCCCCGTCGCCACTTCCCTGCAGGGACCACGGTCGTCGCGGAAGGCGACTCGCTGAGGGAGATCTACGTCGTCCGCTCGGGCTCGGCCGAGGCGCTCGTCACCGACCGTCACGGAGGCGAGCACCGCGTGGGGCGCATCCGGACGGGATCCACCCTCGGCGAGATGTCCCTCTTCACAGGTCAACCGGCGATCGCCACCGTTCGGGCGATCGAGGACCTCGAGGTGCTCGTCCTCTCCGAGGAGGACCTCGAGCACGTCGCGATCCGCTTCCCGCAGGTCTACCGCAACCTCGGCGCGATCCTCTCCGACCGGCTCGCGAAGACGGACCGGCTGGCGATGAAGGACACGCCCGGCCGCCTCGGGCTGCTCTGCGACTGGGGGGCGCCGCCGCTGCTCTCCTATGCCCTCGCCTGCAGCATCGCCTGGCACACGCGCGCCTCGACGCTTCTGCTCGTGCTCGGAGAGTCCCCTCCCGAAGAGCTCAGGGAGCTCGCGTTCCGCATCGGGGATCACGCTCCCTCGGGCGCTCGTGTCGTCCTCTCTCCCACCCTCGAGCACCTCCGCCACGTCTCCATCGCCGGGCGGGTCGACGAGCTCTTCAGCAGCTACAAGAACATCCTCGTTCAGGTGCCCCGAGGCGAGCAGCTGCCTCCTCTCGTGACGGCGCGCGTTCTGCACCTCGCCGAGGCGCCTGGCGCGATTCCGGTCGACGCCATCGAGGGCAAAGCCCTGATCGGCTGGACGGGCGCGCCGCATCCGCCGAGCTCCGATCGCAACGGCACCGTGCACGTTCCGCGGCCGAGTGCCGCGGACGACATGCATCTGCATCGCGGTGCGTTCCCGCCGGAGTCGAGCGCGGGCCGTGCGCTCGGCCTCGCCGCCCGTGAGTTCGCCGGCCTCAGGGTGGGGCTCGCGCTGGGCTCGGGAAGCCTTCGCGGCTACGCGCACGTGGGCGCGCTCGAGGTGATGCGGCGCGCGGGCCTCTCGTTCGACTGCATCGCCGGCACGAGCGTCGGCGGGGTCGTCGCAGCGCTCCACGCCCTGGGCTACGACGCGGCCAGCATGGCCAGGATCCTCGATCGCTCCGCGAGCACCCTCGTTCGAGCGACGCTCTCGCGCAGGAGCCTCGTCTCTCACCGGGGTCTCAAGCGGTACATGCAAGAGGTGGGTCGCGACAGCCTGATCGAGGATCAGAGCGTGGCGCTCGGGCTCGTCGCGGCGGACATCAACACCCAGCGAGAGGTCGTCCTGCGGCGAGGTCCTGTCTGGCTCGCCGTTCTGGCCAGCATGTCGATCCCGGGTGTCTACCCCGCCGTTCCGGCCGGCCCGTACATGCTCGTCGACGGCGCCGTGCTGAACCCGGTTCCTGTC
The DNA here is from genome assembly GCA_963705605.1 of uncultured Thermoleophilia bacterium. Taxonomy (GTDB): domain Bacteria; phylum Actinomycetota; class Thermoleophilia; order Gaiellales; family Gaiellaceae; genus CAVPKC01. The sequence goes on along the minus strand of CAVPKC010000003.1, from coordinate 1,751,016 downwards.
AGCGTCGCGGCCGACATGGGCGCCGACATCGTGATCGGCGTCAAGCTCGGCAGCCCGTCGATGCAGCCCGACGACGACGCGGAGGCGGTCGAGTCGGCGGGCCCGCGGCCCTCGGCGGTCACCGTCACGATGCGATCCTTCGAGATCATGCAGAGCCGCCTCGCTCCACACCCACCGGGCGTCACGACGATCTCCGTGGCGCCCGAGTTCCCCGAACTGCCGGGGAGCGGGAGCAAGCTTCGCAACTTCGTGCAGGGGAGTCGCTACGTCGAGAACGGCGCGGAGGCCGCCGCGGCGGCCATGCCCCGCATCGAGGCGGCGCTGCCGTGGCTTCAGGCCGCAGAAGCCGGATGATCGGCGAGACGCGGCACGAGGTTCAGTTCGAGACCGCCTCGGACGGCCTCAGCCTGCCTTACCGATGCTTCCGTGCAGCGCAGCCGAAGGCGAGCCTCGTCTACCTCCACGGGATCCAGAGCCACGGCGCCTGGTACGTCGAGACGGCGGAGGAGCTCGCCCGGCGCGGCTACTCCGTCTACCTCCCCGACCGCCGCGGCTCGGGGCTCAGTCCCGGCCCGCGGGGTCACTTCCCCAGCAGCCGGAGCAGCTCGTGGACGACGTGCGGCTGCTTCGTCCGCCGTGCGAAGCAGGACGAGGCAGGCCGTCCGACGTTCGTGGTGGGGGGCTGCTGGGGTGCTCGCCCGGCGATCGACCTACGCGCTGGAGGCGCAGGACGAGATCGCCGGGCTCGTGCTCGTCTGTCCGGCGCTGAAGGCGAAGGTCGACCTGCGGCCGGGCGAGAAGCTGCAAGGTCTTCACGGGACGCGTTCGCGAATCCGCAGGCGCCGGGTCCGCATCCCGCTCGAGCCGGAGCTGTTCACCAGCAACCCGCCCTACCTCGAGTTCATCCGGGACGACCCGCTCGCCCTCCACGAGGTGACGGCCTCGTTCTTCTTCCAGCAGTTCCTCTGGGACCGCCGCCTGCTGCGCGAGCGAGGCCTCACGCTGCCACTACTGCTGCTCCAGTCCGGGCGGGACCCGATCGTCGACGTCGAGCGCCGTCCGCGCGTGGTTCGACCGGCTGCGCTGCACCCGACCGCCGGTACGTGCTCTACCCCGAGTTCGACCACCTGCTCGACTTCGAGCCCGGACCGGCGAGCGCTACTGGGACGACCTCGTCGCCTGGCTCGACGAGCGCTCGCGCCGGCCGTGCGCGACGCACGTCGCGCGCCGGCGTCGCGCGATCGACGTCCTGACCGTCGAGCTTCCGTTCCGCTTCTCGTTCGGGCACGCGCTCGCGGCGCGCAGCGTGCGTCGACGAACGTCGTCGTTCGGCTCGCGCTCGACGACGGCACCGTCGGCTACGGCGAGGGCGTGCCGCGCGAGTACGTGACCGGCGAGACGGTCGACGGTGCGCGTTCGGGCGCTCTGCGAGCGGCAGGTGCCCGCGCTGCTCGGGCGGGCGCTCGCGACCGCCGGAGGACGTCGAGGCGGCTGCTCGACGAGGCGTGCCGCCGAGGCGCCCGACGGCCGGCTCGACCACGCGGCCCGCTGCGCGCTCGAGCTCGCGCTCCTCGACGCCGCCGGCAGGCGCTTCGGCCTGTCCGTGCAGCGCTGGCTCGCGGTCGCCGCGGCGCCGGTCGTCCGCTACGACGCCGTGCTGCCGTTCTCGTCGCCGCGCAAGCTGTCGGGCTCTGGCGCTCGGCGATCCGGGCGCTCGGCATCCGGCAGGTCAAGATCAAGGTCGGCGAGCGACCTCGAGCGCGAGCTTCGACTCGCTGCGATCTCCTCCGGCGCGTGCTCGGGCCGGATGCCGACCTCCGCGTCGACGCCAACTGCGCCTGGAACGCCGACGAGGCGCTGGCGGCGATCGAGCGCATGCGCGCCTTCCGGATCAGCGCCGTCGAGCAGCCGCTGCCCGCGGACGACCTCGACGGTCTGCGCGCGGCTGACGGCCGAGGCGCGCGTGAGGCGATCGTCGTCGACGAGTCGCTGCGCACGGTCGAGGAGGCCGTAGCGCCTCGCCGAGCAGGGCGCCTGCGACGCGTTCAACATCCGCGTCTCGAAGTGCGGCGGCCTGCTCGACCTCGATGCGCATCGCGCGAGATCGCGCGCGAGCGCGGCCTCTTCTGCGTCGTCGGCGCACAGGTCGGCGAGAGCGGCATCCTCTCGGCCGCGGGGCGCCATGCTCGCGGCCGCGATCGTCTCCCCGCGGTACGTCGAGGGCTCCGGGCGGGCAGCCTGCTTGCTGAGGACGACCTGACGGTCGAGAATGTCCTTCCCGGACGCCGGGGCTGGGCCGCGACCCCTGCACGGGCCGGGGCTCGGAGTCAGGGTGAAGCGAGGACGTGCTCGAACGGCGCACACGAGCTCGACGCACGAGCCTGCGAGTCGCTGGAGGTCGCAGCGATGGCCGAGCACGTCCCGCATCGCAGCGGCTCCTGCGGTCCTGGCTGAAGTTCAGCGACGCGAACCACTTCGACGACGCGACCTGGGATCCCGCGTCGCGCGCAGGAGGAGAAGCTGCTCGAGATCGTCTCGCCGCAACGAGCGGCACCGACTACGGGCGCGAGCACGGCTTCGGCGGTATCCGCTCGATCGAGGACTTCCAGGCGGCCGTGCCGCCGAACACCTACGAGTCGCTGGACGCCGTACATCGAGCGCATCCTGCGCGGCGAGGAGAACGTCCTCACCGCCGACAAGGCGCTGATGTTCGCGACGACGAGCGGCACGACCGGCAAGGCGAAGTACATCCCGGTCACCTCGAGCTACCTGCACGAGTACAGCCACGGCGTGCACGTGCACCTCTACCGGATGTTCGCCGACTTCGGCGACGTGCTCGAGGGCAAGCTGCTCGTCCCCTCGTCAGCAACGACGTCGAGGGCCACGCCGAGGGCGGTCTGCCCTACGGCGCCATCTCCGGCTACCTGACGCGCACGCAGCCCGGGGCGATCAAGCGCTTCTACGCGCTCCCGTACGAGCTCTGCAAGGTGAAGGACGTCGAGGCGAAGTACTACCTCACGCTCCGGCACGCGATCGCCGACGGACATCCGGCTGATCGTGATGCCGAACCCGTCGAGCATGCTGCTCCTCGCGCGAGAAGATGACGGCGCACGCCGAGGAGCTGATCGACGACATCCGCAACGGCACGGTCGAACGCCGCGTACCTGCCGGAGGGCACGCCGCGCCGAGCTCTGCGCAGGGCCTGGTGGCCCGGATCCGCGCCGCGCCGACGAGCTCGCAGCGCATCCTCCGGACGACCGGGCGCGCTCGATCCCCGTCGAGGTCTGGCCGAACCTGCGCCTCCTCTCGCTGCTGGAAGGGCGGGACGATGCCGCTCTACCTGCGCAAGCTTCCGGACGCTCTACGGCGACGTGCCCGTCCGCGACCTCGGCTACATGGCGAGCGAGGGCCGCGGCGCGACGCCGCTCGTCAACGCCGGCGCAGGCGGCGTCCTCAACGTCACGAGCCACTTCTTCGAGTTCGTCCCCGAGGAGGAGCGCGACGACCCGGACAGCGAGTTCCTGACCGCGCGACCAGCTCGAGTCGAACCGCGAGTACTTCATCTACTTCACGACCTCGGCCGGCCTCTACCGCTACGACATCAACGACGTCGTCCGCGTGGTCGACTTCTACCGCAACACGCCGGTGATCCAGTTCGTCCGCAAGGGCCAGGGCATGACGTCGATCACCGGCGAGAAGCTGACCGAGTCGCAGGTGACCGGCGCGCTCGTCGACGTCGTCGACATCGAGCGGCTTCGACATCCAGCACTTCACGGCCTGCGTCGAGTGGGGCGAGCCGCCCTACTACGCGTTCTACGCAGAGCTCGGCGACGTCGATGACGCACCGATCGCGGCGCGCGTCTTCGTGCAGGCGATGGACGCTGCGATCTCGGCTCGGAACATCGAGTACGAGGCGAAGCGGGAGTCGCAGCGCCTCGGGCCGCCTGTCCTGAAGCGCGTCGCGCCCGGCACCTACCAGGCGCTCCGTCAGAAGCGCGTCTCTGAGGGCGCGCCCGAGGCACAGGTGAAGATCCCGCAGCTGTGCACGAGCATGGAGTTCGGTGCGGGCCTGACCGTCCTCGAGGAGATCCGCAGCGATGACGGCTCTGCCTAGGGAGACGCAGGAGCTGATCGAGCGAACGCTCGCGGAGGTTCCGCTCCTCTCCGCGGCTGAGCGACCGCCAGCGTGGGCGACTGGCAGGCAGGGCGACGACCCGCTCGTACCGCGAGGGGTCGATGATCGTGCGCCAGGGCGACACGAGCATGGCGCTCTACGTCGTCCTCTCCGGCGCGGTGCGGATCGAGCGAGACGGCGAGGGAGGCGGCCCCGTCGTCGTCTCCGAGGCCGGCGAGGATCGCTCCTTCGGCGAGATGGGGCTGATCGACGACGAGCCGCGCTCGGCGACCGTGATCGCAACCGAACCGACCGAGTGCGCTCTCCTCGCCAAGTGGGACTTCCAGAAGGAGCTGCGCGAGGATCCGGACATCGCCCTCGCCCTGCTGCCCGTTCTGAACGAGCGGATCCGCCAGCTGCACGCCCGGCTGTCGAGGCTCCAGGCGGAGCTCAGAGCGTCGTAGCGGCGCGCCAGACGAGCGTCCCCCGCCCTGCCTCGTCCCCGCGGTGGTCGACGACGACGATCGTGGCGCTCTCGCCGGGCGGCAGGCCGATTCCCTCCGACAGCGCACGGCGGACGAGACGCTCCTTCGAGCGGTGCGCGGCCGGGAACGGCCGCACGCTGGCGCGGATACGGGCGCGCTCGTTGACGACGGCCGCGTGCTCTCCTGCCGCCCCGAGATCGACGACGTCCACGGCGTCGCCGTTCTCCGCGCAGAGACCTGCGACCGCGCGCACGAGCCCGAGCACGTTGTGGCCGCGCAGATCGGCCGCCGCAGTCGTGTGGGTGCGGCGATCGCCACGTCCGTCGCGGTACGTGACCCGGATCGCACCGAGCTCGTCGGTCTCCAGAGCCCCCAGGGTGGTCTCGATCCCGGGGCCTTCCGCGATCACGTTGTTGCCGAGACTCGCGGGCTGCCAGGCGCGCGTCCCGAGGAGCCGGTTCATCCACTTGCCCTCGATCATCCCCTGGAGGACGATCGGCGTGTCCGGGCCGATCCCGTCCGGGTCGTCGACGTACCCCTGGAGGCCGCCTGCGAGCTGGACGACCCACTCCGCCTCGAGGAAGAGCTGGTCGTCCGGCCGGATGCCGTCGACGGCCGCCGAGCCGAGCGGAACCGCCGCGTCGACGAAGCCCTCGTAGCGGGTGCGCAGGCCCGGTAGGACCGGGTGCGTCGCATCCAGCCGTCGAGTGTCGCTGAAGACGGGCAGGGACCCGTCCGTGATCCACGCCCTCGCGGGCATCGCCGTAGTCTACGAGCATGCGGGCACGCCCCCAGGTCGTCGTCCTCGGCGGCGGCTACGTCCCGATCACGCTGACGCGGGAACTGCGGAAGCCGATCCAGCAGGGGAGGATCGACGTGACCGTGGTGAGCCGCGAGAACTTCCACGCCTTCCACGGCTTCGTCGGCGAGATGATCACGGGCCGGATCGGGGCCGGGAACATGCTGAGCCCGGTCCGGCGCATCTTCGCGCCCGCCAGAGTGCACGTCGCCGAGATCGAGTCCATCGACCTGGCCGGACGCCGCGTGGTCACCAGCAGGCACCTGGACGGCGCCCGGTTCGAGCTCGCCTACGACCAGCTGGTGCTCGCGCTGGGCACGTCCGAGAACCTCGAGGCGTACCCGGGCCTCGCCGAGCACTCGTTCAGGCTGAAGGCATTCCAGGACTGCTTCCGCTTGAAGAACCACCTGGTCGACATGTTCGAGCTCGCGGACATCGAGACGGATCCCGAGGAGCGCCGGCGCCTCCTGACCTTCCTCGTCGCGGGCGGCGGCTACGCCGGCACCGAGATCGCTGGCGAGCTGGCCGACTTCGTGCGGCTGCTGACCAACCGCGAGTATGCGGGAATCGACCGCAGGGAATGTCGTGTCGTCCTGGTCACGCCCGGGCCGACGATCCTGCCGGAGCTCTACGGCTCGTCCAACGTCGAGCGTCGCGGGCGCAGCTACCGGGAGCTGGTGGACTACGCGACCCGGCACGCGCGCCGGCTCGGGGTGGAGCTGATGACCGACACGAGGGTCGTCGGGGCGACGCCCAACGAGGTCCATCTCTCGAGCGGGCTGAGGATCCCCACGCGGACCATCGTCAGCGCGGTCGGCACGAAGCCGCCGGCCGTTCTCGACGCACTGCCCTTCCCGCGTGACGAGCGTGGCCGTCTCGTCACCGACCGCTACCTCCGCGTCGAGGGCCACGCGGACGTCTGGGCGGGTGGCGACAACGCGGCCGTTCCCTACCCCAAGGGCGGGACGTGTCCACCGGTCGGCATCTACGCCCTCAAGCACGGGCTTCAGATCGGCCGCAACCTCGGGCGTGTCCTCAGCGGTCGACCCTTACAGCCGTTTGCCTACACCGGGCTCGGCCAGGGTGTCTCGATCGGGAAGCGGACGGCGGTCGGGGAGCTCAAGGGGCACCCGATTCGCGGAACGCCCGCGTGGATCGTGTGGCGCGGGATGCTCTTCTACTTCTTCCCGACCTGGGACCGGCGTCTGCGCCTGCTTGCGGACTGGGCGATCTGGCCGCTCGTGGGCCGCGACATCGTCGAGATGGGGCGAGAGTCCCGTGGCGACTACGAGGTCCGCCACAACGTGTACCAGCCGGGTGAGGTGATCGCGGACAAGAGCCGCCCAGTCCGCTACGTCCACGTCATCGTCGAAGGCAATGTCGAGTTGCTGCGGCGCCGGCGCGAGAGCGACGAGCTCGAGGCGATCGACATGCTCGGCCCCGGAGGCCACTTCGGGCGAAAGTGGCTCGAGCAGACGGCGGCAGACGCCGTGCGCGCGACGTCGGTCGTGCGGACGGTCGCGCTGCGCGCCGACCAGGCGAATCGTCTCCAGGACGTGCTCGTGTCCGCCGGCCGGCTGGTCGCGAAGACGGGTGCCTTCCCGACGATCAGCGACGAGGAGCTCGAGCTTCTACGGCGAGAGGGAGGGTTCCGGCCGGCGAGCAAGTAACTGCTAGTGCGCCGGGCGACGAACGTTCCGTCGGTGCCGCAGCCGGCGGTTCGTCTCCCATGTCGCCCGGCGCGCCTGCCCCTGCATCGGCAGCGGCCGGGCGTTGCTTGAGGTCGGTCCTAGCCGTCGAGGTAGCCGAGCGAGTGGAGGCGCCCGCGTACCGTCGCGAGCTCCTCGGCGCTCATGTCGCTCTCCGCGGCGTGCGCGTCTCGCGCCGCGACTACGTCGCGCAGGACGTAGACGGAGAACTCGGTCACGGAGCGGAAGCCGGTGCCCTCGATTACCTTGCCGATCCGCTCGTAGAGCGGCCTCGGAATCTTCAACGTCACGGTGTCCATCCTCGGATCCTACGCCCGCCCGGCCCGCCACGCGTCGAACTCGCTCCGGCGGCTCTCCGAGAGCGGGTACAGGTCGCGAATGCTCTCGCCTGCGCGTACCCGACCCAGCGCGAACTCCTCCTCGAGCTCCTGCTCGACCGCATCACGGGCGACCTCCTCGGCGAGGGCCGCCGGAATCACGACGACTCCCTCGGCATCTCCGACGACGACGTCGCCGGGCAGGACGAGCACGCCGCCGCAACCGATGGGGACGTTCAGGTCGACCGGGTGGTGCGCGACGGAGGAGGCCGTCGCGTGCGGTGCCCGGTAGTAGACGGGCAGCTCGACCTCCGCGAACCCCGGCGAGTCGCGCAGACAGCCGTCGGTGACGATGCCCGCCGCACCCCGCTGCGCGATCCTCGTCGCGAGGATGTCGCCGAGGGAGGCGGCGGAGAGCTCGCCGCGCGCGTCGATGACGAGAACGTCGTCTGCACCGACCGACTCGACCGCGACGCGCTGGAGGTTCGTCTCGTTGTCGAACACCGCCTGGAAGGCGACGTCCTCACGGGCCGGGGCGTATCGCAGGGTGAACGCGTAGCCGACGAGGCGCAGGTCGGGCCTGGTCGGGAGGAGGCCCTGGACGAACGTCGTCCGGAATCCGCGCCGCAGGAGCTGAGTCGTCAGCGTCGCGGTCGAGACGGTCCGAAGAGCGGTGCGTGCCTGGCTGGTCAGCTCGACGGGGCGGCGCGCCATCGGTCGATCATGCCAGCGCCACCAGGCCAGCGTCGCGGCGACCTGGACGAGCGGGACGGCGGTCGGCGGTCGAGCTCCGAGTGCCCGAGGACGGCGGCGTGGCTCACCTCCCGAGGCGGTGGCGAAGGGCTTCCTCGAGCTGCGGGTGAAGGAAGCGGAAGCCCGCGGCCTCGAGCCTCTCCGGCTCGACGCGCTGACTCGCGAGGAGGAGAGCATCTGCCAGCTCGCCGAGCATCGATCTCGCGGCGCGCGCCGGCAGCGGCACGACTGTCGGCCGCCGGAGGACGCGGCCGAGCGTTTTCGTGAACTCGCTGTTTCGGACGGGGGCCGGAGCGGTCACGTTGACCGCCCCGGCCAGCGACTCGTTGCGGATCGCCTCGTTCCAGGCGCCGACGACGTCGTCGAGCGAGATCCAGCTCCAGTACTGGCGCCCGCTCCCGACCACGCCTCCGAGCCCGAGCTTGAACGGTGTCGTCAGGCGCGGCAGGATCGACTCGAGGATCACGCCCTGGCGAAGGTGGACGACCCGGATGCCGGCGTCTCGGGCGGGATCGGCGGACTGCTCCCAGACCTTCACGACGTCGGCGAGGAAGCCGCTGCCGGCAGCGCTCTCCTCGGTGAGGATCTCGTCGCCCCGATCGCCGTAGTACCCGACTGCCGACGCGCAGACGAGCGCTCGAGGCTTGCGCTCGAGCCGTCCGACCGCTTCCGCGATCAAGCGCGTCGAGGAGCGGCGGCTCTCGAGAATCGCGGCCTTCTTCCGGTCCGACCAGCGCCCGTCGATGCTCTCTCCCGCGAGATGGCAGACGACGTCGACACCTTCCAGGGCGGGCATGTCGATCTCGCCGCGGACGGGATCCCAGCGCACGTCCCCTTCGCCGTGCGGCTCCCGGCGGACGAGCCGGCTCACCTGGTGCCCCCCGGCGGAGAGAAACGCTCCGAGCGCGGCGCCGATCAGGCCGGAGGCCCCGGTGATCGCGACCCGTAGCGGAGCCCGGGCGGGATCGTGTCTCATGAGGTCGTCGAGCGTCTGTCGGTGACGGAAGGCGAAGGTGCGCTCCAGGGTGCGCTCCGTGTACCGTCCGGCGGCCACGCTGCCAGCCGGTCCGAAGGGGAGACGATACTGGACCTCGTCCTCCAGCCAGCTCGCGTCCGCGCCGTCGGGGATGAATCGGTGCGTGTGGCGCCATTCGGCGAACGGCCCGGACTCCTGGTCGTCCGCGAACTGCCTCCCCGGCACGAGGTCGCGATGAATCGCCACCCAGCGTCGGCGCAGGGGGCCCTTTCGTAGCTCGAGCACCGCCCGGTCGCCATCCTCGATGCCCTCGTGCTCCAGCAGCCGGACGCGATCCCAGGGCGGCGTGAGTCTCTCGAACGCCCCGGGACGGGCATGCCAGGCGAAGAGCTGCTCGGCGGAAACCGGGACCCGGGTTCGCTTGCAAAAGGTCGGCATGTCACCCTCGACTACGTCACGGGTGGCAGTCGTCGGATGACGCGCCCGCTCCTCAGCAGTTCACGCCCTTCAGTCGAGCCAGGCGTGGTCGGGCTCCCCGTACGGCTGGTAGAGCTCCGCGACCGTGGCCTCGACGCGCGCGATCAGCGCGTTGGCTGCGACGATCGTCGGCTTTCGCGGCTCGACCTCGATCGGGCGGGCGACGAGGATGCGCACCTTCGGCAACCCGACGCGGAAGCGATGAGGCCTGAGGATGCGCTCCGTGCCGACGAGGCAGACCGGGACGATCGGGGCGCCGGTCTCGAGCGCGAGTCGCGCGGCGCCACGCCTGAAGGGACGCTGCCGGTAGGGCTGGGCTGTGCCCTGCGGGAACATGCCGATGATCTCGCCCGCCTCGAGGATCGCGCGTGCGCGCGCCATCGCCTCGCGGTCGCCTCGGCCCCGCTCGATCGGGAAGGTTCCGAAGCCCTCCATGAACGGCCGCAGGCAACGGTTCCGCCAGAGCTCGGCCTTGGCCATGTAGCGAACGACGCGCGGGGTGGCGAGCCCGAGGACGAACGGGTCGACGAGCGATTCGTGGTTCGAGGCCAGGATCGCCGGCCCCGCGTCGGGGATCCGGTCGGCGCCGCCCACTTCCGCGCGGTACAGGACCTGCACCAGTGGCCGGACGAACCAGTTGCCCACGGTCTCGTAGAGCACGGCCATCAGCGAGAGAGTGGTGGGAGATCGGCCGGAAAACGGGGAAGGGCGTCGTTGAATGGCCGCGTGAGGACGATCTGGAGATCGCGGAGCGAGCGTGAGCGGAAGAGCGCCTCACAGCTTGCGAGGTAGTACTCCCAGATCCTGACGAAGCGATCGTCGTAGCCGAGGGCGCGGACCTGGTCGAGACGGCCGAGGAAGCGCTCCCGCCACTCGCCCAGAGTCTCGGCGTAGTTCGGCCCGATGTCCTCGAGCGAGTGCACGAGGAAGCGGGACGAGCGCGTCATGGCCTGGGTCATCGCACCGAGCGAAGGGATGAGCGAGCCCGGGAAGATGTACTCCTGGATCCAGTCCCGCGTCGTGCGATAGCGGGCGAAACGCTGGTCGGGGACCGCTATCACCTGCAGGCCCGCGAGGCCGTCGGGCGTGAGCACGCGGTCGCACGTGGCGAAGAACGTCTGGAACTGGCGTTCGCCGATCGCCTCGAACATCTCGATCGAGACGATGCGGGTGAACTCGCCGTCGATCAGGCGGTAGTCCTGGAGCCGGATCTCGATCCGGTCGGCAAGTCCCGCTGCACGGACGCGCTCCCTCGCGAGGTCGTGCTGGGCTCGCGAGATCGTGAGCCCTGTGACCCGTGCGCCACGCTCGCGCGCGGCGTGGATCGCGAAGCTCCCCCAGCCGCAGCCGATCTCGAGGACGTGATCGTCCGGGCCGATCGAGAGCTTGTCGCACAGGCGCCGCAGCTTCGCCTGCTGTGCATCCTCGAGCGTCTGGCCGTCGTGCTCGTAGACGGCGCACGAGTAGGTCATCGAGTCGTCGAGGAAGAGCCCGAAGAAGTCGTTGCCGAGGTCGTAGTGGTAATGGATGTCGCGACGCGCTCGGCGCAGGCCGCTCGAGGTGGTGAGGTGAGGCCGGAGCTCTCTCGCGCGTGCGAGCGTCGACCACGGACGGCGCTGCGAGGCGGACTCGGCGTTCCGAACGAGCAGCTCGAGTACGCCCGGAAGGTCGTCCGTCTCCCAGTCGCCGGCCACGTACCCCTCGCCGAGCCCGATCGAGCCCCGGGTCGCGATCCGGCGGAAGAGGTCGTCGCTTGCGATCCGGGCGGCCACCGGCGGGCCGGCACCGGCGTCGCCGAAGCGGCGCACCGATCCGTCCGGGAATCGCAGCTCGAGCTCGCCGCCTCGCAGCTCCTCGAGCGCGCGGAGGACGAGGCGGCGGGCGACCGGAGTGACGCCGAGCCGCCGCGCCTCGGGGACGCGACGGAGACGGTCGCCGGAGCGCGACGTCGCGCTCACCGGGCCACCGAGCCACGTCCCGGCACGAACGGGGGCTTGTGGTGGAACGGCACGCCCTTCAGCCAGAGCTTGAGCGCCTGCCAGTGGATGAGCCCGGTGACCTGCGCGGTCATCAGCGGGATAGCGCGCGAGCGCCCTCGCCACGTTCGCGTTCGTCAGCGGCCGGCGCGCTCCCGAGAGCATCGAGCCGAGCCGGCGCTCCCCGTCTTCCCACACGTCCACGCGCGCGAACACGTGCTCGTCGGGCTCCGAGAAGAAGAACCGGTATTCCTGCTCGAGCCCGAAGAACGGCGAGACGTGCAGGTGCTTGTCCGCGCGGTAGGCGAGGGGAGCGGCGCCCTCGATCCGGTCGTGTGCGGTCAGCAGGTACGGCCACATCTCGCCGAAGGTGTTCCGGACCTCGGCGATCATGCAGGCGAGCGCTCCGTCGGACCGATAGCACCAGTAGAAGCTGACCGGGTTGAAGACGTAGCCGAGCACGCGAAGGTTCGTCAGCAGGAGGACCCGGCCCCCGTCGAGATCGATCCCGTGCCCGCGAAGGAACGTGACGACGTTCTCCTTCGCAGGGCGCTCCGCTTCTCCGAGGTGATCGCGCTCGTGGAAGGACAGCGCATTCGCGTGCCGGTACGAGAAGAGCGCGAGGCTGCGATGCAGCTCGGGCAGCTCGTCGAGATCGAGGACGTAGAAGCAGACCCCGTAGCGGAAGACGTTCTCGCGTGGCTCGCGGCGCGCGTGAACGAGGCTGCCGGTGTACAGGGAAGAGTTCACCAGCGTGCTCCGAGCGCCTCCGCCGCGCGTAGCCCCGACACGAGCCCGTCCTCGTGGAAGCCGAACCCGTGGTAGGCGCCGCAGTAGACGGTGTTGCGGCTGTCGAGCGACCGGAGCTCCCCCTGTGCGCGCAGGCTCTCGACGGTGTAGATCGGATGGTCGTACACGATGCGCTCGATCACGCGATCTTCGCGGATCTCCCCGGAGCGGTTGAGCGTGACGCAGTACTGCTCGGCCTCGTCCAGCCGCTGGAGCCTGTTCAGGGAGTAGGTGATCGAGGGTCGCGAGGACGGTACGAAGCAGTCCTCGACGAGGTAGTTCCACGACGCGCGTGCCGCCGCCTGCGGCAGGAAGCGCTCGTCCGTGTGCAGGACGGCGTCGTTGCGCGTGTAGCCGAAGGAGCCGAGGATCCGGCGCTCGTCGTCGGACGGGTCGGAGAGGAGGCGGAGCGCTTCGTCCGCATGCGTCGCGACGACGGCGCGGTCGAAGCGGTGGCTCTCGCCGCTCGCCGAGCGCAGCACGACGCCGTCCGTTGCTCGGCGAAGGGACGTGACCTCCGTGCCGAGGCGGAGCCGGCCACCGACGGTTCCGAGCAGCGCCCGCACGTACTCGCGGCTGCCACCCGTGACGGTCAGCCAGCGGTGGCGCCGGAAGCCGAGCATCCCGTGGTTGTCGAGGAAGCGGGCCGCGTAGGCGGCCGGGAAGTCGAGCGTGCGGCCGGGCGCCGTCGACCAGATCGACGACGTCAGCGGCACGAGGTAGTGGTCCCGGAACATGCTCGAGTAGCCTTCGCCGATCAGGTAGCGCTCGAGCGTCGAGTCCCGGTAGCGAGGGTCGTCGAGCAGGGTCTTCGCGGTCCGCAGGAAGCGGACGATCTCCGCGAGCAGTCGAACGAAGCGCGGGCTGAGCGCGTTGCGAGGCTGGGCGAACGGACGGCGGCCGGAGTACTCGAGGCCACAGCGCCGGCAGCTCACCGAGAAGGACATGTCGGATCTTTGGGTGCGGATGCCGAGCTCGCGGAAGAGCCGGACGAGGTTCGGGTAGTTCGGCTCGTTGTGCACGATGAAGCCGGTGTCGAGCGGCAGCTCGCGTCCGTTCCGTCGCACGGCGATCGTGTTGGTGTGCCCGCCCGGATAGTCGTTGCGCTCGAACAGCTCGATGTCGTGCGCCCGCGAAAGCGCGTACGCGGCACCCAGGCCGGCGACGCCCGTGCCGATGACGGCGATCCTCATGATCCGAATTCGTAGCCGCGCCGAAGAGCGGTTGAGTGGCAACTACACTGCGCTCCGTGGATCACGCCATCGAGCCCACGCCCCGGGTCGCGACCGTCCGCGAGCGGACCACGTTCTGGAGCCAACTCGCCGGCGTCGCCGCCGTCGTCGTTCCTCCGATCGGCGTCCTCTCCGCCATGGGCCTCCTCTGGGGCGTGGCGTTCCGCCCGCTCGACCTCTACGTCCTGCTCGGCTTCTACGTCTTCACCGGGCTCGGGATCACCCTCGGCTGGCACCGGTACTTCTCCCACAAGAGCTTCGAGACGTCCGCGCCTCTGAAGGCGACGCTCGCGATCGCCGGCTCGATGGCGATGCAGGGCCCGCTCACCCAGTGGGTGACCGACCACCGCAAGCACCACGCGCTCTCCGACCGCGACGGCGACCCGCACTCGCCCCATGCAGGACGCGAACCGGGGGTCGCCAGCGCGCTCCTGGGGCTCGTGCACGCCCACGTCGGGTGGCTGTTCCTGACGAAGGGGATGGAGCGGGGGCCGTCGTATGCCAAGGATCTCTACGGCGATCCGATGATCCGTCGGATCGACCGCCTGTACCTGGTGTGGGTCGTCCTGACCCTTGGAATCCCGTTCGCCGTCGGCTACGCGTTCGGCGGCGCGATCCTCGGGGCCGAGGTCCTGGTGTGGGGCGGGCTGGTTCGGATCTTCGTGTGGCAGCACGTCACCTTCAGCATCAACTCGATCTGCCACATGTTCGGACGGCAGGACTACCGGTCGCGCGACGAGAGCCGGAACGTGCGCTGGCTCGCGCCGCTGTCGTTCGGTGAATCGTGGCACAACAACCATCACGCCTTCCCGAGCTCGGCTCGTCACGGCATCGACAAGGGCCAGCTCGACCTGGCCTGGCTGACGTGCCGGGGCATGGAGCGGCTCGGTCTCGTCTGGGACGTCAAGCGGCCCAGCGAAACCCAGAAGGATCGCCGGCGCATTCAGGCCGAACCGTCGTCCTGAAAGCGACGGAGGGCGGCGCCGACGAGTCGCTCCCAGTGGTGGGCCCTCGGGAGCGGAACCAGACCGCCCCACGGCGAGTGCACGGCGACGCCGTGCACGGCGCCCGAGATGAGCGTGTGGCTGGCCTCGGTGCCGCGATCGCGGATCCGGTCGAGGCCGCGCCGCGTGTGTCTCGGGCTGACGCCCGGGATACCGGGGATCCATGCGTCGAGCGTCCCGTGGACGACGGTCAGTCGCCTGCCGTCGAGCGTCGAGACGTCCATGCGATCCGGGATCCACGGTGCGAGCCCGATCACGGTCGTCACGGCCGGGTGATCGGCGACCCCGATCGACACCGCGCCCCCCATCGAGAAGCCGAGCAGCGCCAGCTCGCGAGCGCCCTCTGCCACGGCCAGGTCGAGGGCGGCCGCTCCGTCCTCGAGGCAGCTGTCGAGGCGTCGCCACGATTTGATCCGGTAGCGGACCTCGAGGAACGCGAGGCTCGGGAACTCCGGGGCCAGACGCCGGACGAGCCACTCGAGCGTCGCGCTCCAGTCGCCCTCGACGTCGCGGCTCGACCCGCCGTTCACGCAGACGACGGCGCGGAGGCCCGAGCCTGTGAGGCGCGCGTCGGCGCCGGTCGGGAGCGGGACGACTGTCGGCACCGCTCGGTCTTCGTTACGAGCGCGGCGACTGGATCACCACTTGCCGGGCATGCGGTGCCAGTTGACGATGCTCGGCCGCCAATCGGTCGCGAAGGACGAGTACAGGCGGGTGACCTCGAAGGCGCCGCAGGAGGGACAGGGCGGCGCCGGGGCGGTCGACGAGGCCAGGAGCTCCTCGAAGCACTTCGCGCAGCGGTCGCACCGGTACTCGTAGATCGGCATCCCGGCCAGTGTACTGCGCTAGCATCGCCCCGATGCCGACCCTGGCGCCCTCGCTCGACGAGCTACGCCGCGAGGCGGCACGGCTGGGCGTCGAGCCCTCGGACGAGGATCTCGAGCGGGTTCGCGCCTTCCTCGCGGTCGTCCTGCCGGCGTTCGAGGAGCTCGAGGAGCTGATCCCGCAGGAGGTGCCGCCGGCAGCGGTCTTCCGTCCAGAGGAGGAGCCCTGAGCATCGCCCGGCTCGCCGAGCGCCTCCGCGCCGCCGAGCTCTCGCCGGTCGAGGTCGTCCAGTCCTATCTGGATCGGATCGCGCGGATCGACCCCGAGTTGAACGCCTACATCGCCCTGCGCGAGGAAGAAGCGCTGCTCGACGCGCGTGCTCTCGAGGGCCGCGGGGCCCGCGGCCCACTCTACGGCGTGCCGCTCGCGATCAAGGACGTGATCGACGTCGCCGGGATTGCGACCACGGCGGCGTCGAGGATCCTGGCCGATCGGGTGCCCGAGGCCGACGCAACCGTCGTCGGGAGACTGCGGGCGGCGGGCGCGATCGTGCTCGGCAAGCTGAACACCCACGAGTTCGCGTACGGCGCGATGACGACGAGCCCGCACTTCGGGCCGTCCCGGAACCCGTGGTCGACCGATCGCATCTGCGGGGGCTCGAGCGGCGGATCGGGTGCCTGCGCCGCGGCGGATCTCGCGGCGGGGACGCTCGGCACCGACACGGCGGGGTCGATCCGGATCCCCGCGTGCTTCTGCGGGGTGACGGGTGTTCGTCCCACCCAGGGACTGGTATCGAACCGGGGTGTCGTCCCCGTCGCATGGTCCTTCGACACCGTCGGGCCCATCGCCCGCTCCGCCGAAGACTGCGCCCTGCTTCTCGAGGTAATCGCAGGCCCGGATCCGGCCGATCCGGCGACGTCGCGCCGCGTCGTTCCCGCCTACTCCCGCGAGCTCGACGGTGCCGTGGAAGGCCTGCGGATCGGGGTCGTGCGAGCGCTGTTCGAGCGGGGCGTCGACCAGGCCGTCGCGGCCGTGGTCGAGCGCGCGCTGGAGGAGCTCCGCCGGGCCGGGGCGCACCTCGTCGACGTGGAGATCGAGCTTCTCGACCGGTTCGGGACGATCCAGCAGGCGATGCAGTTCATCGAGGCCTCGTCCGTCCACCGGACATGGCTCCGGACCCGCCTTCCGGAGTACGGCGACGACGTTCGCGCGCGTCTGCTCACCGGCCTCTTCCTTCCGCCGACGACCTACGTCCTGGGCCAGCGGGCGCGGCGCCTCGCAGCCGCTGCCTTCGAGCGGGCGGTCGCGGACGTCGACCTGCTCGCTGCCCCGACGATGCCGGTCGTGCCGCCGCGGCTCGGCGACGAGACGGTGGTGGTCGACGGTGAAACGATCCCCTACCGTCTCGCGCTGATTCCCTTCAACTCGCCCTGGAGCTGCGTGGGAGCGCCGGTCGTCACCGTGCCGGCCGGTTTCGTCGGCGGACTCCCCGTCGGACTCGCGCTGGTCGGGCGCCGCTTCGGCGAGTCGACGGCCCTTCGGGCGGCAGACGCGTTCCAGCGGCGCACGGACTGGCACGAGCGCCGGCCGGCGCTGGCCAGCGAGGTCACGGCGTGAGAGCGCTCGTCGTCGCAGAGCTCGGAGCGCTGCCGGCGCTGCGCGAGGTCGCGGACCCCGTCCGGCGGCCCGGGGAGGCGCTCCTCGAGATGCTCGCGGCGTCGCTCAACCCCGTCGACCTCGGCGTCGCGTCCGGCCGCTTCTTCGCAGGCTCGCCGCCCGTCCCCTACGTTGCCGGAGCCGAGGGGGTCGGGCGCGTGCTCGACTCCGAGGCCTACCCGGCCGGCACCGTCGTCTGGACGGGGATGCAGGGCCTCGGGATCGATCGGGACGGCGTGCTCGCCGAGCGGGCGGTTGCGCGTGAGGACGGGCTGGTGCCCGTACCGGACGGCGCTGACCCCGTGGTCGCGTCGGCGCTCGGGATCGCGGGCCTCGCCGGCTGGCTGCCGCTCGCCTGGCGTGCGCCTGTCCGCGGTGACGATCGCGTCCTCGTGCTCGGGGCGACGGGAACCCTCGGGCTCGTTGCGGTGCAGGCGGCCCGCATCCTCGGCGCCGCCCGCGTCGTTGCGGCCGGACGCCGCCGGGAGGCGCTCGAACGCGCGGTGGGCGCCGGCGCCGACGCGACGGTCAGACTCGAGGGCTCCGGGGATCTCGCTGCGCTCCTGCGGGATGCGAGCGGCGCAGACGGTCCGACGCTCGTCGTCGACCCGCTGTGGGGCGAGCCGATCGTCGCCGCGCTCCACGCCGCTGCTCCACGCGCCCGGATCGTCCAGCTCGGCCAGTCGGCCGGCGCAGAGGCCGCGATCCCCTCCGGGGCGGTGCGCGGCAAGGAGCTCGAGATCCTCGGGTACACGAACCTCCGCGTTCCGTTCGGCGTGCTCGCCGACGGCTACCGGACGCTCGTCGGGCACGCAATCGAGGGCAGCGTACGGATCGACGTCGAGCGCGTCTCGCTCGGGCGAGCGCCTGAGGCCTGGGCCCGCCAGGCGTCAGGGGCCGGCACGAAACTCGTGGTCTGTCCGGGCGAGTGAGCCACCGGGCGACGGCCGGAGGGTCGGCGCTCGGGTTCGCGGTCGGCTGGAACATCTCCAACGTCGGGGCGATCGCCGACACCGTCGCCGACGACTATGGCGTCTCGCTCACGACCGTCGGGCTCTTCACGACGGCGCTGTTCGTCGTGCACGCCGGGTTGCAGATCCCGGCGGGCAGGGCCGTCGATCGACGCGGTGCCAGGCGGGTTGGATTCATCGCGCTCGCGGTGCTGGCGGTCGCGAACGGGGTCGCTCTCGTGACGCCCTCGCCCGAGCTGCTGTTCGCCGCCCGCGCCGTGATGGGCGTCGGCACGGCGCTGGGCTTCGTCGCGGGGATCGACTACGTGCGCAGCCAGGGCGGCTCACCGTTCGCCCAGGGTCTCTACGGGGGTATCGCGCTCGGCGCGGGCGGTTTCGCGCTGGCGGTCGTCCCCCAGCTCGTCGGCCCGCTCGGCTTTCGGGCACCCTTCGCCAGCGCCCTCGTGCTGGCGGTCGTCGCCTCTGCACTTCTCGCCGTCTGCCCGCGGGACCGAGCGCGCCCCCTCGTGCAGCCCGATGGAGCTCGACCGGCTGCGGCTGCCGGACTGCTGCGCGACTCGCGTCTCTACCGTCTCTGCCTGCTCTACATGGCGTCCTTCGGGCTGTCGGTCGTGCTCGGCAACTGGGTCGTGCCGCTGCTGACGCGGGCGGGCGGGTACGACGAGGGGCTCGCGGGCGGGGTCGGCTCGCTGATCCTCGCGGCCGGGGTGGTCAGCAGGCCGCTCGGCGGCTGGATCGTCAGAGCCCATCCGAGACGGATCAAGGAGGCGCTCGCGGCCAGTTTCGCCGCGAGCGCAGCCGGAACCCTCATCCTCACCGTCGCCGGCCCGCCCGCCCTCTCGGCTGTGGGAGCCTTGCTGCTCGGGCTCGCGGCGGGCATCCCGTTCGCCGCGTCGTTCGGGGCCGCGGCCAGGGTCCGACCCGACGCGCCGGCAGCCGCGGTCGCGATGGTGAACATGGCAGCGAACATCCTGATCGTCGTGGCGACGCCGCTGCTCGGTCTGACGTTCTCGCTGCCGGGGGATGGTCGCATCGGCTTCGCGGTCACGGTCGCGCTGTGGCTCGCCGCCCTGCTCGTGATCCCGACGGTGCGGGAGCTCGAGCCCACGAACGCCGCCCGGTGACGCGAGGCCCCGACCGGAGTACGGTGAGCAGATGGGGACGTTCCTCCACGCCGTGGGCGTCTTCTTCGACCATCTCGCGTCGGTCGCGCCAGGCGCGCTCGCGCTTGCGATCCTCTGCCACCTCGCGAAGATGGCGTGTCGAAGCAGGGCATGGCGGAACATCGTCGCCGCCGCCTATCCGGACTCGGAGGTGCGCTGGCGCGACATCTTCGGCGCGTACGCGGCCGGCGTCGGCGTCAACGCGGTCGTCCCGATCAGGGGTGGTGACCTGGTCAAGCTCTACCTCGCGAAGCGGAGCGTCGCCGGTGCGTCCTACCCGACGCTGGCCTCGACGTTCGCGGTCGAGACGATCTTCGACCTCGCCGCATCGCTCGCGCTGTTCGTTTGGGCCGTCCAGCAGGGGGTGCTGCCGGGACTCGACGTCATCCCGCGGCTGCCCGCGTTCGACCTGAACTGGCTGCTCGGCCACCCCGTCGCTGCCGTCGCGATCGGGACGGGGCTGGCAGCGCTCGTCGGGGCGGTCGCCTGGCGTGCCTCGCGGCATGTGGCGGCCTTCTGGCGCCGGGTGACGCAGGGCTTCGCCGTCCTCGGCGACTGGAAGCTCTACCTGCGCTCGGTGGTCACCTGGCAGGCGGCCGACTGGTGCTTCCGGATCCTCGGGCTGGTCTTCTTCCTCCAGGCGTTCGGCATCGGCGTCGGGCTGGGGGCGCTGGACAACCTCGCGAGCGCGCTTCTCGTGCAGGTGACGCAGAGTCTCTCGACACTCGTTCCGCTGACGCCCGCAGGGATCGGCACCGAGCAGGCGCTGATCGTCTACGTCTTCGCCGGAAAGGTCGCGACGACGGCGCTGATCAGCTTCAGCGTCGGAATGAAGCTCGTGATCGTCACGGTCAACGTCGCCGTCGGCTTCGGCGCCATCCTGCTCATGCTCGGAACGGTTCGCTGGCGCCGGCACATGCGCGTGGCGGAGACGGCCGAGGTCACCACGGTGCCGGCGAGCCCTCCGACGGTCTGACGAGCCGGAGCAGCGGCGGAGCGACCAGCTGCCACGGCGGTTCCGCGTTGCTCGAGGCCCGCCGGGCCGACTACGCTAGGGACCGGCCGGGACCCCTCGGCCGCCAGGGAGAGTGCGCAAAGGCCTCGTCATCCAGCTGGTCCTGCTCGGCGTCGTCGTCGGCGCCGTCTCGGCCGTGGTCGCCATCTTCATCCCTTGGCTCCCCGAGCCCGGCTCCGAGCAGGGTGACCGCATCGACGACGTCTACTGGCTGACGACCATCATCTGCCTCGCGATCTTCGCGATCGTCGCCGCCGTCTCCATCTACTCGGTGGTCAAGTTCCGGGCGAAGAGCGAGGACGACGACGAGGACGGCAAGCCGATCCACGGCCATACCGGGCTCGAGGCCTTCTGGACCGCGATCCCGGCGGCCCTGGTCACGGTGATCGCGATCTACAGCGGGATCGTGCTCGTCCAGAACGAGGATCTCCCCTCCGACCACCGCGTGATCGACGTGACGGCGCAGCAGTTCGCGTGGAGCTTCAACTATCCGGAGCTCGGCGTCACGACCGGCGTCCTTCGCGTCCCCGTCGACGAGCCCGTCGAGCTCGAGATGGAGTCGGAGGACGTGATCCACTCGTTCTGGGTGCCGCAGTGGCGCGTCAAGCAGGACGTCGTCCCGGGGACGGTGCAGCGCTACATCGTCACGCCGACGAAGACGGGCACGTTCCCGCTCATCTGCACCGAGCTCTGCGGCCTCGGCCACGCGACCATGCGCGCCCAGGTGATCGTGCTCTCCCAGGCCGACTACGCCGCCTGGGAGCAGGAGCAGAAGAGCACCGCGGCCGCCGGCGGCGCGGAGCTCGGCAAGGAGACGTTCGAGACCGCCGGTTGCGGCGAGCTGCCACATCCTGACCCAGGCGGGTGGGACGGGCGAGGTCGGACCGAACCTGGATAAGGTTCTTCCGGAGTTGAGCCCCGAGCAGATTCGTGAGTCGATCGTCGACCCGAACGCGGAGATCACGCCCGGCTACCAGCCAGACGTGATGCCACAGGACTACGGTGATTCGTTGACACCCGAGCAGCTCGATGCGCTCGTCGGCTACCTGGCAGAGATCGGGGAGAGCGAATAGCGTGGCCGTCGACGTCGTCCATCACGATCCCGTCGTCCAGGCCGCGCCGCCGGCCGCGCCGAAGGGTCTGCGCCGGCTTCTCCGTGCCGGCTGGCTCCGTGCCCTGTGGATGACACCGCTCGGCTTCGGCGTCGCGACGGCGCTCGTCTGCGGGATCCGCTACGGCGCCCACTGGGACCCGGTCTGGAACCTCGAGCCGCTCGTCACGGCCTGGACGATCATCACGCCGATCTTCTTCCTGATCGGCCTGGGCGCGTTCGACTACTGGTTCTACTGGATCTCGGGCCGTCCGACCCGCCCCGAGGATCACTCCGGGCACGGAGCAGATTCGTGGCGCGACTACTTCCGCGTCAACACCGACCACAAGGTGATCGGCGTCCAGTACCTCGTCACGACGTTCAGCTTCTTCCTGATCGCGGGCCTGCTGGCCCTCTTCTTGCGCGCGGAGCTGGCGAACCCCGGGATGCAGTACGTGAACACCCAGGTCTTCAACGGGCTGACCTCCTCGCACGCCGGGATCATGATCTTCCTCTTCATCGTCCCGGTGTTCGCGGGCTTCGGGAACTTCGTGATCCCGCTCATGATCGGCGCGCCCGACATGGCGTTCCCGCGCCTGAACGCGCTCTCCTTCTGGCTCCTGCCGATCGCAGGCCTGATCATGGTCTCCGGCTTCCTCATGCCCGGGGGGCAGTTCGCCGCCGGCTGGACGAACTACCCGCCGATCGCCGAGGTCAACCCCGTGGGCAACCTGATGTTCCAGATGGGCGTGCAGTGGGCCGGGGCGTCCTCGATCCTGACCGCTCTCAACTTCCTCGTGACCATCATCACGATGAGGGCTCCGGGCATGACGTTCTGGCGGATGCCGCTGCTCGTCTGGGCGAACTTCACGACCTCGCTGCTGGTCGTGCTCGCGACGCCGTTCATCGCCGGCTCGCAGTTCCAGCTCCTGCTCGACCGCGTCCTGCACACGAACTTCTTCGTCCCGGCCGACGGCGGGTACGTCGTCGGGTACCAGCACATCTTCTGGTTCTACTCGCACCCGGCCGTCTACATCATGCTGTTACCCGGGTTCGGGATCATCTCGGAGGTGATCGCCGTCTTCTCGCGGAAGCCGATCTTCGGCTACCGCCTGATGGCCCTCTCGCTGCTCGCCATCCTCGTCCTCGGCTTCTCGGTCTGGGCCCATCACATGTTCGTGGCCGGCATGGCGCCCTGGCTGCGGATCCCGATGATGGTGACGACGCTCCTGATCGCGGTGCCCACGGGGATCAAGGTGTTCAGCTGGCTCGCGACGATGTGGGAGGGTCGCATCCACTTCAAGACGCCGATGCTCTGGGCCATCGGGTTCATCTCGATGTTCGTGATCGGAGGGCTCTCCGGGATCTACCTCGGCTCGGTGCCGATCGACATCCACGCGAGCGACACGTACTTCGTCGTCGCCCACATCCACTACGTGCTGTTCGGCGGCTCCGTCTTCACGATCTTCGCGGCCGCCTACTACTGGTTCCCGAAGATGACCGGACGGATGTACAACGAGCGGCTCGGCAAGCTCCACTTCTGGCTGACCTTCGTCGCGTTCAACCTGACGTTCTTCCCCCAGCACTACGTCGGGCTGAGAGGCATGCCGCGACGGGTCGCCGACTACGCGCCCGAGTTCCACGACTGGAACCTCGTCAGCTCGATCGGCGCGTTCATGCTCGGTGGCGCGACGTTGATCTTCGTCTACAACGTCGTCGTCAGCTGGACTCGCGGCGAGCCGGCGCCGTCCAACCCGTGGCGCGCCCTCACGATCGAATGGCTCGTGCCCTCGCCGCCCCCGAAGTTCAACTTCGACCAGATCCCGCAGGTCGTCGGGGGCCCGTACGAGTACGGCGTGCCCGGGAGCGCGGCACGCGATCCTCGACGGGACGCCGGCACCCGTCCGAGAGCCCGAGAAGGTGGGGGCGCATTGAGCGCGCCCGAGCCGCTCCACGTGCTCGTCCTGGCGAACGAGACAGTCGCCGGGCGGACGCTCCTCGAGTCGCTCCGCCGTCGAGCGGAGGCCGGCCCGATCCGGGTGACCGTGATCTGCCCCCAGAACGAGCCGCGGGCCGGATTCGTCGTCTACGAGGGAAGCCGCGCCTCCGCCGCCGAGCGGCGCCTCCAGCGGACGCTCGACCTGCTCCACGAGGCCGGCATCGCAGCGCGGGGCGCCGTCGTCGATCCGGACCCGCTCCAGGCCCTCCGGGATGCCGTCCATCAGGACCGGCCCGACGAGGTGATCGTCTCGACCCATCCGCAGGCGCGCTCGGGCTGGCTGCGCAAGGACCTCGTCGACCGTGCGAGGAAGGTCGCCGGTGTGCCGGTCGAGCACCTCGTCGTCGATCTGGAGTCACCCCGCGAGCAGGCGCACGTGCTCGTGATCGCGAACCAGACGATCGAGAGCGACGAGCTCTTCGCCGCGATCCGCGAGCGAGCGGCACAGCTGCCGCCGCCTCATTTCACCCTCGTCGCGCCGGCGGACGAGCCCGGCGCGGGAGCGCGCCTCAGCAGCGCGCTGGCGCGGCTGACAGAGAGCGGCATCGACGCGTCCGGCCACCTCGGCGACGCGGATCCCTACACCGCCGCGATCAACGCGGCGCACGACGAGCAGCTCGACGAGATCGTGATCTCGACGTTCCCGCAGACGTCGTCCGGATGGTTGCGCCGCGATCTGATCGAGCGTCTCCGCGGCGCGACGCACCTTCCCGTCGCGCACGTGGTCACGGCGGCGACGCCTCTCGAGGCCCGCTCGTGAGCGCCGTCGCGGACGCGCACGCTCACGGGCACGGCGATCATCCGCCGGCCGCTCACGCGAGCTCGCGCGCGAACCCGGTCCTCCTCGGCATCTACCTGTTCATCGCGTCCGAGGCGATGCTCTTCGGCTCCTTCTTCGCCGCCTACTTCTTCGCCCGCGTTGCCGCGCAGCCGGTCACGTGGCCGCCCGAGCCTTACCACCTGCCCGTCTACCTCGCGCTCCTCAACACGATCATCCTCGTGACGTCGAGCTTCACGATCCACTGGGCGCTCCAGGGTGTGAAGGCGAACAACCAGGCGGCGCTGATCGGCGGTCTCGCGCTCACGATGATGCTCGGACTGACCTTCCTCCTGATCCAGATCATGGAGTTCCTGCGGATCGGGTTCAGTCCGCGCGACCTCGCGTTCGGCTCGACGTTCTACGGCCTGACCGGCCTGCACGGCATGCACGTCTTCGTGGGTCTCGTGCTGCTCGGGTTCGCGCTCTGGCGCTCGATCAAGGGACGGTTCTCGGCTGCCCGCCACCTTGGCGTCGAGGTGCCCGGCATCTACTGGCACTTCGTCGACGTCATGTGGATCGTGGTCTACGTCACGGTGTACGTGATCTGACGGGATCGGCTACGCTCGGCCGAGACCGATGCGGAACCCGATCCGCACGGAGGCCGAGGCGTTCGGCTTCGTCGTCGTCATCGCGGCCGTTGGGCTCGTGATCGGGCTCGCCGCGTGGCTCGGCGGCACGTGGGCAGGTCTCGGGGTCTTCGTCGGGCTCATGGCCGGGCTCGTCGCCGGGCTCTTCCTGCGGAGCGAACCGAAGGTCCGGGAGCGCGCGATCTGGGAACGGGAAGCCGACAGGGTTGCCCATCAGGACGAGCATGACCCCGACCGGCGAAACGTCCTCGTGATCGCCAACGAGACATGCGCAGGCCGTGCGCTTCTCGACGAGATCCGCTACCGGGCGCGCGGCGGCGACAGCCAGGTGCTCGTCGTCAGCCCGGCGCTCTCGGGACAGATCCGCTTCTGGACGTCCGACATCGACGCCGCCCGCGAGGCGGCGCGGGAGCGCCTCGAGCTCTCGCTCGCCGAGCTCGCCGCCTCGGGGATCGAGGCGCATGGCGACATCGGGGATGCCGATCCGGTGCAGGCGATCGAGGACGCGCTCCGGACGTTCGACGCCGACGAGATCATCATCTCGACCCATCCACCGGGCCGCTCGAACTGGCTCGAAAGGGACGAGGTGGCGCGGGCGCGCGAGCGCTTCGCCGTCCCGGTCACCCATGTCGTCGTCGACCTGGAGCGCGAACGGGCCGAGGCACAGCGCGGGCTGTTGCCTGCGCAGGGCGACGATTCGGCCTAGGGCGTGTGACCGGAGCCCTTCGGGCTCCTTCTCGGCCGATATCAGCCCTGCCTGCGGCAGGGCGACGATTCGGCCTACGGCTAGCCGCCCGTGACGAAGTCGGCGACGGCCTGGATCTGCTCCTCGCTGAGCTGATCCTTGAAGGACGGCATCGCGCCCTTGCCGTTCGTGACCCGATCGACGACGAGCTCGGCCGGCGGCTTCGCCTCGTCGAGATTCGGCCCGACGTTGCCGGTCGAGCCGGCGGCGGCGAGGGTGTGGCAGCTGCCGCAGCCCGCCTGGGCGAAGATCTCCTTGCCGTCGGTCGACGTGATCTCCCCGCCACTGCTCGGCGGCAAGTCGGGGTTGCCGGCATAGCGTGCGACGTAGCTGGCGACGTCCTGGGCGTCCTCGCCCGTCACGAGATCCGCGGGCATTCCGAGGCCGATCCCCGGGTACGCGATCTGCCAGCGCACGACCTGGTCGAACGTGCTCTCCTCGAAGCCCTGCGCGCGGGAGGCGGAGAACGCGTCGTCCAGGTTCGGCCCGACCTTCCCCTGGGTGCCGGCGTCGGCCATCGTGTGGCAGGAGCCGCACCGCTCGACGAAGAGCCGCTTGCCCTTCCCGAGGTCGTCGCCCGGGGCGGAGACGTTCCCGCCGCCGATGCTGGTGCTGCTGCAGCCGGCGAAGACCAGCATCGCCCCGAGCACGCATGCGAGCGCTACGAACCGCATCGGGCCAACCCTAACCGGTCGTGTTCTCGACGTCGCCCTTGAGGAGGTCGATCTGCTCCTGCACCTGCTTGGCGAGAGGATCGTCGGGCGAGAGCTCGAGGAAGCGCTCGTACGCCGTGACCGCCTGTTCGTTGTCGCCGGCCGACTGCGAGGCCGTCGCAAGCTGAAGGTAGACCTGCGGGTCGTCGGGTGTCAGCCCTGCGAGTTGCTCGTAGACGGCGGCCTGCTTCGCGTAGATCGCAGAAACCTCCTGCGAGGCGTCCTGACGCGCGACCTCCGCCTGGTTCCCGAGCGCGTTTCCGATCGGATCCTGCCCGAGTGCGCCGAGGAACCCGTTCGAGGTCGGGAAGAGGAACGCGTTCTGGCCGAAGACCTGGGCCGGGACCGCGTCCTGTCCGGCCTCGCTCGCGACCGTGTTCGCCTGGTTCGAGTAGACGGCGGCGAGCTGGCGAAGGACGTCGGCGTCCTCGGGTCGCAGCTCCGCGTACCGCTCGAGCTGCTTCGCCGCCTGGCCGTACTGGCGCTCGCTCTGGAAGGCGTTCGCGAGGGCGAGGACGGCCGCCGCGTCGTTCGGGTTCTCGTCCACCTTCTGCTGGGCCTCCTCGAGCGACGGCAGATCCTCGCCGCCGCCGAAGAAGTCCGAGATCGCGTCTCCGAAGCCGGTTCCGCCAGCGCCGACGCCGAATGCGACGAATCCGACCGCGAAGAACACGGCGAGCAGGACGAAGACCCACTTCGCGTGCGTGCGAAGCCGGGTGAAGAACATCGTGTCCTCGGGCCTCGGCGGCGGCTTCGCCTTCTTCGAGCGACCCGTCTGAGCTGGCGCGGCCGAACGCTCGGCGGGCTGGGGCTTGGACTTCTCGGGTTCGGGCGGCGGAGCGGGATCCTCGACCGGTGCCGCCTCGGGAGCCGCTACCGCCTGCTGGCTCGCCCGAGCATTCGCTCGCGGGCGGCGGCCGCGCTTTGCCGAAGCTCGCGCCATCCGGACCCTCCTCTCGCGTACCGCGTCATGCCATCCACGATGGTACGGCACACGCGCGCCGGCGCGCCGCCCAGAACCGCCGCCACGGTCGGGTCGTCGACGGGCTCGAACGGGGAGCCCGCGGACTCGAGAATGCAGAGGTCCGCGCGCTTGCCCGGCGTCAGCGATCCGACCTCGTCGGCGAGCTGCAGTACCTCGGCGGAGCCGAGCGTCGCGAGTCTGAGCGCCTCCCCGGCTGTGAGCGCCCCGGCGTCCGCAGCCCGGGCGCGTGCGAGGGCGATCGCCGTTCGCATCTCCTCGAAGACGTCGAACGAGGGCGTCGACGCCGGGCTGTCCGTGCCGAGCCCGAGCCGCACCCCGGCGGTTCGCAGCGCCTCGAGCGGAGCGACGCCACAGCCCAGAAGGGCGTTCGAGCGCGGGCAGTGGACGACGCCGACGTCGTGGCGTGCGAGCAGGTCGATCTCCTCGGCGTCGATCGCGACGCAGTGCGCCGCGGTCATGGTCGGCCCGAGGAGGCCCTCGCTCGCAAGGAGCCGGATACCGGTCTCTCCCGGGTGCGGAGGGAAGAACCCCCGGTAGGCGGCCAGCGCCCCGGTTCCGGAGACCATCCACTCGCGCTCCGCCGGCGTCTCCGCCAGGTGTGTCGCGAGCGGCAGCTCCAGCCGGACGCACTCGCGGTAGAGGTCGACCGAGCACGAGTACGGGGCGTGTGGCGAGATGCCGGGTCGGACCCGTTCGGAGAAGAAGCCGGCGACACGCGCCATGTTCGGCTCGAAGCGAGTTGCCAGCTCGCCCGGGCCGTCACCGAAGACCTCCAGATGGACGATCGCGCGCAACCCCAGCTCGTCGGCCCCCACCGCCGCGGCTCCGGTGAAGCTCGCGTCGCTCACCGTGGTGATCCCGGAGGCGAGACAGTCGGCTGCTCCGAGCCGAGCGATCGCGACCATGTCGTCCCAATCGAGCCTCCGCTTGCGCGCGATGTGGAGGTCGAGCCACTGGCCGAAGGGGAGGCCGTCCCCGAACCCGGCGTAGGCCGCGTATTCGAGATGGGTGTGCGCGTTCACGAAGCCGGGGAGGATCGCCGCGCCGGCGAACTCCTCGATCTCCCCCTCGAGCTCCGAGGCGGGGCCGACGGCGACGATGCGATCACCGTCGACCTGGACGCCGCCTCGCTCGATCGGCGCCGTGTCGACAGGGAGGACCCAGTCCGCGGCGTAGACCTTCACGCGCTACCCCGGCGTCCTACGGCTGACTGCCCGCGAGACCTTCCGGATCCGGCCCGTCGTCCCCTTCCGCGGCCGCCGCGGCCTGGGCGGCCCAGCGTTTCTCGAAGGCTGCGCACAACCAGATCGAGCCTTCGAACAGGATCAGGATCGGGATCGCCTGCAGGGTGGTCGTCACCGGGTCGACCCCGGGCAGGACGACGGCCACCGCGAAGCAGAGCACGTACCCGATCCGCCGGTTCTTGCGGAGCTTCGTGGAGGAGACGATTCCGATCCGGCTCAGCGCGAGCAGCGCGATCGGGAGCTCGAAGATGATCCCGATCGCGATCGACGTGATCGCGACGAAGGAGTAGTAGTCGCGCGCCCTGATCTGGATGATGTACTGCGACGAGTCGAACCCGAGCAGGAACGGCGTTGCCGCCGGGAGGACGATGAAGTACGAGAACATGATCCCGCCGACGAAGAGCAGCGTCCCGAGGATCCCGAGACGCGCGACGAGCTTCTGATCTCTGTCCTCGAACGCGGGCGCCAGGAACATCCAGACCTGCCAGACGATCACGGGCAACGCGACGCAGAGCGCCGCGTAGAGGCTGACCATGAACGAGGTCATGAACGGCTCCGCCACGCCCAGCGTGGTCGGGATCCGCCCTTCGAGCGGCTTGTTCAGCGCGTCGAGGATCTGGTGACGGAAGCCGTATGCGAGCCCGAAGGCGAC
This sequence comes from uncultured Thermoleophilia bacterium, assembly GCA_963705605.1. GTDB lineage: Bacteria > Actinomycetota > Thermoleophilia > Gaiellales > Gaiellaceae > CAVPKC01. The sequence goes on along the minus strand of CAVPKC010000003.1, from coordinate 1,721,920 downwards.
CGCGACAGCGGCCAGCGAGACGATCAGGCGTGAGCGCAACTCGTCGAGGTGCTCGACGAGTGTGACGCGGTCGCCGTAGTCGAGGCGACGCGGAAGGCGCATGGCCGTCCGCGCTAGCTGGAGACCTGCTTCGTCTCGGCCGTGGGTGCCGGCGTGGCCGCTGGCACGGGCTCGGTCGAGACGGTGGTGGTGATCTCAGCCGCTTCCTCCTCGAGCTCCTCGTCCTTGTGCTTCCCGGTGATCGAGTCCTTGAACTCGCGCATCCCGCGACCGAGCGAGCGCCCCATCTCGGGCAGGCGCTTCGGGCCGAAGACGAGGAGGAGAACGAGCAGCAGCAGCAGGATCTCCCAGATGCTGATGTTCGGCATGTGGCGAGGATAGCACCGGCCAAAGGGCGCCCGGAACGAACCGTCGGACGCCGCGTTAAGGGGGGGTTAAGCGGCGGGGCCGCCGTGCGGGGTGCTCAGGCGACGGCCTCGACGTGTGCCGCGCACACGCCGGGTCTCACGAACGGCACGAGGCGATCTGCTCGCACGTGGGCGCCGAGCTCTGCAAGCGCGCCCTGCATCAGGCCGAGATGGACGGCGCAGACGACCTTCCGGTAGTGGTCGCCGACCTCGCCGAAGGGACAGCGTTGCATGAGCACCGTGTGACCGACGTCCTCGGGCTCGAGCGCCGGATCGAACCCGGCGTCCTCGAGCAGGCGCAAGACCGCGTCGATGTCCTCCGAGGCAGAGGACGGTGAATGGGGAGGCCGCCTGCTGACCAAATACCGGCCCCAGGCTTCGCCTGCCTGCTGCGCGCGCTCGACCGAGTCCTCGCCCGAGCTCGCGAGCTCGCTCGCCAGGATCTCGGCCAGCAGTCGGTATCCGTTCTGGCCCGGCGCGCCCGGCGGCTCCTCCACGGCCGCGTAGACCAGCCGAGGCCGACCACGGGTATGCCTCACCTCGGGATGGGCGGACACGAGCCCGGCCTTGGCGAGCACGCGCAGGTGCGAGCGGACGGTGTTGGCGTGGAGCCCGATCTCGGTTGCGAGCCCGATCGCATCGAGCGGCTGGCTCGAGGCGCGCAGCGCGTCCAGGATACGGGCTCGGCTCGGATCGCTGAGCGCCCGGTGAAGGGTTGCGTCGGTCACCACCGGATTGATTTTAGACCACGCTGATGGTAAAAAACAACTGGCACGCAAACGAGACCACAGAGCCTCGGTTCGTGCAGTCCAGCCGGCCCGCCCGGCACTTCCCGCATTTTCCCACGAACCACGGAGACACAAAGTTGGCGCTGCTCGAGATCAAGAACCTCCACGTCACGATCGAGGACGGCACCGAGATCGTGAAGGGCGTCGACCTCGCCGTCGACACGAACGAGGTGCACGCGGTGATGGGGCCGAACGGTTCCGGCAAGTCGACGCTCGCGTACGCGCTGATGGGCCATCCGGCCTACGAGATCACCGAGGGCGAGATCCGCCTCGACGGGACGGATCTCGTCGGGCTGGAGGCGGACGAGCGGGCCCAGCTCGGACTGTTCCTCGCCTTTCAGTATCCGCACGCCGTTCCCGGCGTCACGGTGACGAACTTCCTGCGCACGGCGCTCAACGCCGTCCGCAAGGCGAAGGCGGGCGGTGAGGACGACCCGATCTCGGTCAAGGAGTTCCGCAAGGATCTGACCGACGCCATGGATCGACTCAAGGTTCCGCGCGAGATGATGAGCCGGTACCTGAACGAGGGCTTCTCCGGCGGCGAGAAGAAGCGGGTCGAGATCCTGCAGATGGCGATGCTGAAGCCCCGCATCGCGGTACTCGACGAGACCGACTCCGGCCTCGACATCGACGCGCTGCGGATCGTCGCGGGCGGTGTGCAGGAGCTCGTCGGCCCCGACATGGGGGCGCTCGTGATCACCCACTACCAGCGCATCCTGAACTACGTCCAGCCAGACTTCGTGCACGTCTTCGTCGACGGCCGGGTCGTCGAGAGCGGAGGGCCCGAGCTGGCCCACAAGCTCGAGGCCCATGGCTACGACGCATTCCTTCCCGAGGTCGTCGCAGGAGGTGAGTCCGCGTGAGCGCGTCCGAGACAGAGGTCGTCGGCCAGATCGGCGAGGACTACAAGTACGGCTTCCACGACCCCGAGCAGTACGTCTTCAAGTCGAAGCGTGGCCTGAGCCCCAAGGTCGTCGAAGAGATCTCCGCGCACAAGAACGAGCCCGACTGGATGCGGAAGTTCCGCCTCAAGTCGCTCGAGTACTTCGAAGCCCGGCCCATGCCCGAATGGGGCGGGAACCTGGGCGACATCGACTTCGACAACATCTTCTACTACCTCAAGCCCACCGAGAAGCAGGCGAACTCGTGGGAGGATCTGCCCGCCGACATCAAGAACACGTGGGACCGGCTCGGCATCCCGGAGGCAGAGAAGAAGTACCTGGCGGGCGTCGGAGCCCAGTACGAGTCCGAGGTCGTCTATCACAAGCTCCAGGAGGAGCTCGAGCGCCAGGGGGTCATCTTCCTCGACATGGACTCCGGCCTCCGGGAGCACGAGGACCTCGTCCGGGAGTACTTCGGGACGGTCATCCCGCAGAACGACAACAAGTTCGCGGCCCTCAACTCGGCGGTCTGGTCGGGCGGGTCGTTCATCTACGTGCCGCCGGGCGTGCGGATCGAGATGCCGCTCCAGGCCTATTTCCGGATCAACGCCGAGAACATGGGGCAGTTCGAGCGGACGCTGATCATCGTCGACAAGGACGCCTACGTGCACTACGTCGAAGGCTGCACGGCGCCGATCTACTCGACCGACTCCCTGCACTCCGCCGTGGTCGAGATCATCGTCAAGGACGGCGGGCGCTGCCGCTACACGACGATCCAGAACTGGTCGAAGAACGTCTACAACCTGGTCACGAAGCGCGCCGTCGCCCACCGGAACGCGACCATGGAATGGGTCGACGGGAACCTCGGCTCGAAGCTGACGATGAAGTACCCGGCGATCTGGCTGATGGGCGAGGGCGCGCACGGCGAGGTGCTCTCGATCGCCTTCGCGGGCGAGGGCCAGCACCAGGACGCGGGCGGCAAGTGCGTCCATGTCGCGCCGAACACGACCTCGGTGATCACCTCCAAGTCGATCTCGAAGAACGGTGGCCGCGCCGGGTATCGCGGGCTGCTCGAGGTGGCGAAGGGCGCGACGGGGGCGAAGTCGAAGGTCGTCTGCGACGCCCTGATCCTCGATGAGGACTCCCGGTCGGACACCTACCCGTACATCAGGGTCGACGAGAGCCGCGGCGTCTCGACGGAGCACGAGGCGACGGTCTCGAAGATCGGCGAGGAGCAGCTCTTCTACCTGATGAGTCGAGGGCTCTCGGAGCCCGAGGCGAGCGCGATGATCGTGTCGGGCTTCGTCGAGCCGATCACGAAGGAGCTCCCGCTCGAGTACGCCGTCGAGATGAACCGGCTGATCCAGCTGCAGATGGAAGGCTCGGTCGGTTGAGCCCGGGCGCAGTTCGGATGAACGAGATGGAAGGAAGCGTCGGCTGATGGAGGTCCGGAAGCTCGACTTCGTCGGGATCCCCTCACGCGACGCCGAGCGTTCGGCTGCCTTCTACCGCGACGTCCTCGGCCTCCGTCCCGACGCGCGTGCGAAGTACGAGCTCTGGGCAGGCGACACATGCCTTGGCATCTGGGAGCCGGAGCAGATGGGGATGGAGTTCGCGCCCCAGCGGAACGCACATCTCGCCCTTCACGTCGACGACGTCGAGGAGGCGCGCAAGGAGCTCGAGGCCGCAGGCGTCGAGTTCCTGGGGGAGACGTTCGACACAGGCGTCTGCCACATGGCGCTCTTCCGTGATCCGGACGGCAACGATCTCATGCTGCACCGGCGCTACGCCTCGCATGCGGACTGAGCTCGTCGAGCGCTACAACGAGCTCGCCCTGCCGACGACGAAGGACGAGCACTGGCGCTTCACCGATCTCGACGGGTTCGACCCGGCGGCGTTCGAGGCCGAACCGCGCGCCGCGAAGGTCGAGACCCGGTCGCTGCTGGACGCGATCGACGCCAGCGGCGTCGTCCGGGTGAACGAGCTCGGCCTCGAGATCGAGCGCGTGGACGAGCGGATCCGCGTCGAGCCGCTCGACGAGGCCCAGGAACGACTCGGGTCGCTCCTGCGCCTCGACGACAAGTTCGCCGCCCACAACGCGGCGATGTGGCGCCACGGGCTGCTCGTCGTCGTGCCGAAGGGCGTCGTGCTCGAGAAGCCGCTCTACGTGCGCATCGACAACACGGTCGAGGGAGGGTCGCTCTTCTGGCGGCTCCTCGTCGTCGGCGAGCGCGAGTCGCGCTTCACGCTGATCGAGGAGTACGCTTCGGCGTCTCCCGACCTCTCGGGCTACTCGAACGCCGTGACGGAGCTCTTCGTCGAGCAGGCCGCGAAGCTCGAGTACGTCTCGATCCAGAACCTGTCGCGCGAGACCTGGCACTTCGCCACCCACCGCGCCCGGGTCGAGCGCGACGCGGAGCTGGACTGGGTCGCGGGCGGCTTCGGATCGAAGAAGGGGAAGATCTGGATCGAGAACGACCTCGCCGGCCCCGGGGCGACGTCCCGGGTGACAGGCGCCTACTTCGCGGACGGATCCCAGCACCTCGACTACGACACCTTCCAGGAGCACATCGCTCCCAACACGACCTCGGACTTCGCGTTCAAGGGCGCGCTCCGCGACGCCTCGACCGCCGTCTGGCGCGGGATGATCCGCGTCGAGCCGGACGCACAGAGGACGAACGCCTACCAGGAGAATCGCAACCTCATCCTCTCCGAGGAGGCGCACGCCGACTCGATCCCGGGCCTCGAGATCCTCGCGAACGACGTGCGCTGCACCCACGGCGCCACATCGAGCCCGGTGAACCGGGACGAGCTCTTCTACTGCATGGCCCGCGGGCTGTCCCGCGGAGAGGCCGAGCGGCTGATCGTCCGCGGGTTCTTCCAGGACGTGCTCGACCGGATCGAGCTCGAGCCGGTGCGCGAGGCCGTCGCGCAGGCGCTCGAGGCGCGAATCCCCAGAGGCTGATTGCCGCGAATCGTTGCCCGGCGGAGCCGGGCCGATATCGCGGCGGTCGCGGTTCGGGCGAGAGCCCGAACCGTATGAGACCCTCGCCCTGTGACCGGGCGGCTCCGCCGCCCTTTCCGGCGAAGATCGGCCCGGCTTCGCCGGGCAACGATTTCGCCTCGCCCTTGACCGGGCGGCTCCGCCGCCCTTTCCGGCGAAGATCGGCCCGGCTTCGCCGGGCAACGATTTCGCCTATTACGCCCTCGCCGTCTCGGGCTCGAGGATTCCCGGCAGTCGCACGGCGTTCACGCGCTCGTGTCCTTCCTCCGTCCCGATCAGGACCCTGATCGTGAGGAGCGCGAGCAGGTTGAAGGCGAGCAGGCCGAACGCGACCAGCTGGAGGTCCGCGAAGTCGAAGACCTGCACGAACAGGATGTTGACGATCAGCCCTCGCTCGAACCAGCGGTAGGCGCCGAGCCGTGAGCCGCGGAGCAGGGCGAGGATCCCGATGACGTTGAACACGACGACCACGGAGCTGGAGACGAGCACGGCCCAGCCCGAGAAGCCGAACTTCGCCCCGTTGACGGCGTCGTCGACGGATCCGAGCGACGCGCCGGAATCGGTGGCGGCACCGACCGCCTCGATCAGCAGACGCACGATGTTCGCGATGTTGAAGCCCGTCAGGACGACGAAGACGAGAATCACGACGCCGCTGAACCAGCGCCGGTGGACGACACTCCCGAAATACCAGTCGCGGGCGCGTCCGATCAGCTGCGTGAGCCGGTTCGGAGGTGGCGTGGGCACGGTCTCGACGTGCCGGAGCAGCGAGCGGACCTCGACGACGAGTGGATCCGCCTGATTCGCGCGATCGAGCAACTCGAGCGCTCTCTGTCGCTCGGCGTGGCTCAGGCCGCGGAGACCCGACTCCTTGACGTAGTCGAGCGCATTGGCGGTGGCTTCGCGCTGCGTCAGGCTCCCGGTTGCGAAGAGTCGGCGGGTCAGGAGCCAGATGACGATCAGGACGACGTAGATGATGGAGTAGGCGGGGCGGAAGAAGTAGTCGTTGTCGGAGGTCACGAACTTCCCGACCTCGTCGATGAAGAGCCCGAAGCCGATGCCGCCCAGCACGGCCGCCACCCAGCGCGAGGCTCTCGTGAGGAGCGTCAACGTGAGGCCCATGGCGATCAGCATCAGCAGGCCTCCCCACAGCAGGTGGGCGATGTGGAGCCCCTCGCCGCCCAGCTGGGGGTAGCCCGTGATGACCAGGAACAGCCGGACGACGAGGATCGTCGTCACGGTCATCATCAGGAACGTGTCGACGAGGTCCTTCGCGTCCGTCGACCGGATCCACAGCTTCCGCCTCATGTTTCGACCTTTGATCGGCCTGCGACGCCGATCGCCTGAGCGATCGTGCACGTTCGCGGTGCGCTAGCCTCGGTTCGGTGACCGAGATCGCCGAGACGCGACCGGTCGCAGGCGCCCCGCCGCGTCTGACCGGGCTGTCCGAGGCCGAGGCCGCTCGCCGGCTCGAGCAGCGTGGTCCGCTCGAGCGGCCGGCGACGAGCCGGTCGCTGGCGAGCATCGTCCGCGCCAACGTCTTCACGATCTTCAACCTGATCCTGGTCGCGGCGGGGGTCCTGACGTTCGTCTTCGGCCACTTCGAGGACGCCCTGTTCCTTGCCATCCTGATCGCGAACTCCGGCATCGGGATTGTCCAGGAATGGCGTGCCAAGACGGCGCTCGATCGCCTTGCCGCCCTCGTCGCGCCCCATGCGACGGTCGTCCGCGACGGTGCGCCGAGGCAGGTCGGGGTCGAGGACGTCGTCGTCGGCGACCTCGTCCGACTCGCGCCGGGCGACCAGCTGGTGGCCGACGGGACGGTCGAGCGAAGCGAGGGCCTGCGTCTCGACGAGTCGATCCTCACGGGCGAGTCCCGCGCCGTCGCGAGGGCGCCGGGCGAGGAGGTCCGCTCTGGATCGTTCGCCGTCGAGGGGGGCGGCCTCTACACCGTCACCGCCGTCGGCAAGGACAGCTACGCGGAGAAGCTCGCCGACGTTGCTCGCGACTTCCGCCACCCACGGTCTCCCCTCGAGCGCTCGCTCAACACGCTGTTGCTCGTCCTCACCGCCATCATGATCCCACTCGGAGCGATCCTCGGCTACGCGCTGTGGGCGGACAAGACCCCGCTCGACGAGGCGGTCCCGACGGCCGTCGCGGCCGTCGTCACGCTCGTGCCCGAGGGGCTCATCCTCCTGACCAGCCTCACGTTCGGCGTCGCGGCTCTGCGGATGGCACGCCGTGGGGCGCTGGCCCAGCAGCTGAACGCGATCGAGTCGCTTGCCTCCGCACAGGTGATCTGCCTCGACAAGACCGGGACGCTGACCGAGTCCGCTCTCGAGGTCGCGGAGACGTTGCCGGCTCCGGGTGTCGACGAGGGGGCGTTGACACATGCGCTCGGGCGGTACGCGGCGAGCGTCTCGGGCCGCAACGCGACCCTGGGCGCGATCGGCGACCGCCTGCGAGGCGCGGCGGAGGTCGTCGGCGCCGAGGTGCCGTTCTCCTCGCGGCGGCGCTGGAGCGCGGCTCGGCTCGGCGAGACGACCTACGTGCTGGGGGCCCCCGAGCTCTTCCCGCTCGGGGCGCTCGAGGACCGGGCCCGGGAGGAGCAGGCTGCCGGCCGGCGCGTCGTGGCCTTCGGAACGACGGCGGCCTCCCTCGCACGGATCGACCTGGACGCCAACCCGGAGCAGGGGCCGCCGGGCGCGCTGACCACCCTCGGGCTCGTCGTCCTCTCCGAGCGCCTCCGACCCGAGGCCCGCGAGACGGTGGAGTACTTCCTGGGACAGGGCGTGGAGCTGAAGGTGATCTCCGGCGACGCGCCCGCGACGGTGGCCGCTGTCGCGCACGACGTCGGGATTCCTTCCGCCGGGCCGCCGATCGACGGGAGCGAGCTGCCGGACGACCCCGCTGAGCTCCGGCGGGAGGTGGGGCGCTCCAGCGTGATCGGGAGGATCTCCCCCGAGGGGAAGCGGCGGGTGATCGAGGCGCTGACGGCAGCCGGGCGGTACGTCGTCATGATCGGCGACGGCGTGAACGACGTGCCGGCGCTGAAGGCCGCGCGGCTGGCGATCGCCCAGGGCAGCGGCTCGCAGATGGCGAAGAGCGTGGCGGACATCGTCCTCGTGAAGGGTGATTTCGCCGCGGTTCCGCCCATGGTCGGCGAAGGGCGGAAGGTGCTGAGGAACCTCCAGCGGGTGGCGAAGCTCTTCGTCACGAAGTCGGTGTTCGCCGCCTTCCTGATCCTGACCATCGGCATCACGGAGCAGGAGTACCCGGTGCTTCCCCGGCATCTGACGCTGGTCGCCACGCTGACGATCGGCATTCCCGCCTTCTTCCTCGCCCTCGCACCGAGCTCGGGACCTTGGACCTCTCCGCACTTCCTCCGGGACGTCGCGAGTTTCGCGATTCCCGCGGGGACCGCCGCCGGGCTCGGCGTCGCCGCGAGCTACCTGTTCGCGCTCGAGGTGCTGAACCAGAACCTGATCCATGCGCGGACGGTGTCGGTGACTGTGCTCACGATCGTCGGCCTCTATTTCGTCCTCGTCCTCGAAGCGCCCGGCCGCAAGCGCATCACCTGGGTGACGGGCCTGTGCGCCTCCCTGTTCGTCCTCTACTGCCTGTGCCTCGCCTTCTCCGGGACGCGGTCGTTCTTCGAGCTCGCGGTGCCGAACGCGGCGGTCGTTCTCTGCTCGATCGGCGGCGCCGCGATCGCGATCGCCGGCCTGGCGATGATGGACGACCGGTTCGCGGCTCCGTTCCGGCAAGCCGGGCCCGGCAGGGACGTGCCGGTACGATGAACGTGTGACCGAGATCGCCACCCCGGTGCTCGACGCAGCCCGGCTCAGAGCCGATTTTCCGGCGTTCGAGCTCGAGATCCACGGCAAGCCGCTCGCCTACCTCGACTCCGCGAACTCCGCGCAGAAGCCGAGGCAGGTGCTCGATGCGATGCGGGAGTTCTACGAGACCTCGTACGCCAACGTGCACCGTGCCGTCTACACGCTCGGCGAGCGCGCCACGGCCGGCTACGAGGGCGCACGAGAGAAGGTCCGGGCCCTGATCAACGCCGCCTCGACGCGTGAGGTGATCTTCGTCCGGAACGGAACGGAGGGCCTGAACCTCGTCGCCTACGCGTGGGGCCTCGACAACCTGGGCCCCGGCGACGTCGTCGTGGCGACCGAGCTCGAGCATCACTCGAACTTCGTGCCGTGGCAGTACATCGCCGGCCGCACCGGCGCCGCCTTCGACGTGATCCCGATCGACGACAACGGAGAGCTCGTGCTCGAAGCGCTGTCGGAGATCGAGAAGCGCGGCCGCGTGAAGCTGGTCGCCTGCGCCTCCGTCTCGAACACGCTCGGGACGATCAATCCGATCCGGGAGCTGGCGACCTGGGCCCACGAGCGCGATGCCGTCCTCGTCGTCGACGCGTGCCAGGCAGTGCCCAATCGCCCGGTCGACGTGCAGGAGCTCGGCTGCGACTTCCTCGCGTTCACGGGCCACAAGATGCTCGCTCCGAGCGGGATCGGCGTAGTGTGGGGACGGCAGGAGCTCCTGCAGCGCATGTCGCCGTTCGAGCTCGGCGGGTCGATGATCCGCAAGGTCACTCTCGAGAAGACGACCTGGGCCGAGCTCCCGTACAAGTACGAGGCCGGAACCCCGCCCATCGCCGAGGCCTACGGGCTCGGTCTTGCGGTCGATTACCTGAACGCCATCGGTCTTCCCGCCGTCGAGCGCTACGAGCAGGAGCTGACCGAGTACGCGTTGTCCCGCCTCGCCGAGCTGCCCTATGTGCGCGTGCTGGGTCCGCCGGCAGAGCGCCGCGGTGGGATCATCTCGTTCGAGGTCGAGGGCGCGCACCCGCACGACGTCGCGCAGCTCCTCGACTACGACGGCATCGCCGTACGCGCCGGGCACCACTGCACGCAGCCGATCATGGATCACTTCGGCATCACTGCGACGACGCGGGCGAGCTTCTATCTCTACAACCTGCCCGCCGAGATCGATCGGTTGATCGACGCTCTCGCCAGGGTCCACGCCACGTTCGCATGAGCGACGACCTCTACCGCGAGCTGATCCTCGACCATTACAAGAACCCCCACAACCACGGGGTGCTGGACCCCTGCGACGCACGGGCCGAGGGGCAGAACCCTCTCTGCGGTGACGAACTGTCGATCACGATCAACTTCAACGGGGGCGACGTGATCGAGGAGATTCGCTTCGACGGTCGCGGCTGTGCGATCAGCCAGGCCGCCGCGTCGATGCTGACCGATCTCGTCTCGGGCAGGCCGGCCGCGGAGGTCGCCGCGATGCCCACCGAGGAGCTCCTGGACGAGATCGGCATCCCCCTCACCCCGGTTCGCCTCAAGTGCGCGGTCCTCGGCCTCGGCGTCCTCAAGGTCGCGCTGCATCGGGCGAAGGGCACGCCTCTCCCGGAGGAGTGGGCGGGCCTGGAAGAGCTGGAGATCTCGTAGCGTGACGCTCGTCGACGTCGGCCCGGCGGAGGCGCTTCCGCCCGGGGCGGTGAAGATCGTGCGCGAAGGCGACCTCGCGGTCGGCGTCTTCAACGCGGGCGGCGAGCTCTACGCGATCGAGGATCGCTGCTCGCACGACGACGGCCCGCTGGCCGAAGGCGACTTCGACGCCGAGCGCTGCATCGTCGTCTGTCCCCGCCACGGCTCCGAGTTCGACGTCCGAACCGGGAAGCCCCGAACTCTCCCGGCGTACATTCCGGTCACTACCTATCCGGTTCGCGTCGAGGACGGGCGCATCGTGGTCGTCTTGCCCTGACAGTCGTCCTCTCCGGCTGCTTATGATGGCGACACCACGGAAAGGAGGTGATCCGGACTTGAGCGAATGCGACAGTACGGGTAGTGGAGGTGCTCGCTCGTAGGGGCGTGTCCCCAGGACCTACGGGGAACCGCCTAGCCAGCGTCGGGGGCTCAAGCGCTCCTGCGAAATCCAGGCGAGTTTCCGATCGAGGGGGCCGGATCACCGGCCCCCTCGTCACGTCGAGGCGTCAGTGGCCGAGCGCGCGGCGCAGCTGCTCGTCGAGCGGCACGAGGTCGCGCAGGCCGAGGCGTTCCATGCCCGCGCCGCCGTCGGAGACGACGTTGTCGGCGAGCTCGAGCATCGCCAGCTGATCCCTCGTGAGCGGCGGGCGCGGCAGGCGCTCGAGCACGGCGGCCGGCGGGCGAAGGAGTGGGACGCGTACGTGAACGAGGCGCCGATGGACGCCGGCGGCCTTGGCGAGTCGCTGCCAGAGCTCGTTCCACGTCACGACGTCCGGCCCGCCGACGTCCACCTGGAGATCGTCGTCACGCCCGAGCGCGAGGACGACGGCCCGCGCGAGGTCCTCGACCCACACCGGCTGGATCCTCTGCGCCCCGCTGCCGGGAACGGGGATCACGGGGGAGCGACGGACGATGCGGGCGAAGCGCGGGAGCGCGCCTCCGTCGCCGCCGAAGACGAAGCTCGGGCGGAGGATCGCAAACCCCCTCTCGGAGTGGCGAACGGCGTCCTCCATCTCGGCTTTCGCCGCGTAGTACGGCACTCGCTCGGCGCCCGGAGCGTCGACCCCGAGTGAACCCATGAGGACGATCCGTGAGACGTCCTCGGCCGTGGTCGCGGCGACGAGTGCTCGTGTGCCTGCGCTCATGATCCGGTCGAAGTCGCGCCGTCTGCCGCTGATGATCGCGACCAGGTGGACGACCGCACGACAGCCTCGAACGGCGCTCGCGAGGCTCGACGGCTCCGTCACGTCGCCCTGGACGATCTCGCAGCCCCACGCTCGCAGCGTCCCGGCTCGTGCGCGGTCGCGAACGATGCAGCGGACGGGCTGATCCGCGACCCGGAGCGCACGGACGACGTGTTGGCCGACGAAGCCGGTCGCGCCCGTGACGAGGATCATCGGGAGCCCTGGAAGTTCTGCCAGTAACGGCTGGGCGTCGGGCCGGTCTGACCCTTGTACTTCGAGCCCAGGCTCGCGCTTCCGTACGGGGACTCGGCCGCCTCCGTCATCTGCACGAAGGAGAGCTGGCCGATCTTCATGCCGACGTAGATCGTGATCGGGAGGTTGGCGACGTTCGACAGCTCGAGCGTCACATGGCCGTCCCAGCCCGGGTCGATGAAGCCGGCCGTCGAGTGGATCAGGAGCCCCAGCCTGCCGAGCGAGCTCTTGCCCTCGAGGCGGGCGACGAGATCGTCGGGGAGCGTGACCCGCTCGAGCGTCGAGCCGAGGACGAACTCGCCCGGGTGGAGGATGAACGGCTCCTCGCCGCCGATCTCGACGAGCTCCGTCAGGCCCTCCATCGGCTGCTTCACGTCGATGTACGGATGGTGCGCGTTGCGGAAGACCCGAAAGAAGCGGTCGACGCGGACGTCGACGCTCGACGGCTGCACCAGGTCGTCGTCGTACGGGTCGATCCCGATGCGCTCCTCTGCCACGAGACGCCTGATCGTCCGGTCGGAGAGAACCACGACCACATCATCTACTACCCTGGGATCGGGATGGCTCGGACTCGCGCGATCATGCTCCGGACGGCGATTCCGGGCCCGCGCTCGCAGGAGATCCTCGAGCGCAAGAGCCGCGTCGTCGCCGATCCGCTCTCGATCTACCTGCCGATCGTGGTCGCGGAGGCCTCCGGCGCGCTCGTGACCGACGTGGACGGCAACGTCTTCGTCGACTTCACGGGCGGCGTGGGCTGCCTCAACGTCGGACATGCCGCTCCCCGGGTCGTTCAGGCGGTCCAGGAGCAGGCCGCCCGCTTCATCCACACCGACTTCACGGTGCTGCCCTACGAGGTGTACGTCGAGCTCGCCGAGCGCCTCTGCGCCCTCGCGCCGATCGGTGGCGACGTTCGGGTCGCGTTCTTCAACTCGGGCGCCGAGGCGATCGAGAACGCCGTCAAGATCGCGCGGGCGGCGACGGGCCGTCCTGCCGTGATCGCGTTCGACGGAGCGTTCCACGGACGGACGCTGATGGCGATGACGCTGACGTCGAAGACCCACCCGTACAAGGCGGGCCTGGGCCCGTTCGCGCCCGAGGTCTACCGCGTGCCGTTCGCCGACCCGTATCGAGGCCCCGACGCCGAGACCGCCCTTCGCGGGATCGAGCGAGGCGTTCTCGACCAGGGTCGCCGCGGAGCAGGTCGCGGCGATCGTCTTCGAGCCCGTCCAGGGCGAGGGCGGCTTCGTCGTCCCGCCGGCCGAGTTCGTGCAGGGCATCAGGCGGATCTGCGACGAGCAGGGGATCGTGATGGTCGCCGACGAGGTGCAGACGGGCTTTGGCAGAACCGGGCGCATGTTCGCGATGGAGCACTTCGGGGTCGAGCCCGACCTGATGACGATCGCGAAGTCGATCGCCGGTGGCCTGCCGCTCTCCGGCGTCGTCGGGCGAGCGGATCTGATGAACGCTCCGTCGGACAGCGCGATCGGCGGGACGTTTCCTGGTAATCCCGTCGCCTGCGCGGCGGGGCTCGCCGTGCTCGACACGATTGAGGAGGAAGGGCTCGTCGACCGGGCAGAGCTGATCGGGGCCGAGATCCGGGCCCGGATGGAGGCCTGGCGCGATCGGTTCGACGCGATCGACGACGTTCGCGGCCTCGGGGCGATGCTGGCGCTCGAGCTCGTCCGCGACCGGCGCACGAAGGAGCCGGCTCCGGAGCTCGCGACCGGGATCGTCGAAGCCGCCGCGACGCGCGGCCTGCTGCTCCTGAAGGCCGGCGTCCACGGCAACTGCCTTCGCGTCCTCGTCCCGATCGTGATCGGCGACGCCGAGCTCGACGAGGCGCTCGCCGTCTGGGAGGACGCGCTCGAGTCGATACTTGCGTAGGCGTCAGACGAGGAGCTCGGCGGCGACGCCGAGCTGCTCGTACACTCGCGAGGCCCGAACGTCGCAGCTGACGAGGGTGGCGGAGTGCTCGCGCGCCACCGCGGCGATCGCGGCATCGTAGGTCGCGCCGCCCGCGACTCGCGCCTGGCGGAGCTCGCTCAGCAGTGCTGGGGTGGAGGGTCCGTCGAGCGCCGGCCAGGGCGAGGAGAACCGCGCGACGAGGAATTCGACGACCGGCCCGGACGCTACGCGATGCGGTGGTGGTAGCCGCGTGAGGACGGAGTACGTCTCGAGGGCAGCCTGCGCGGGGAGGAGCGGGGCGCGGTCGAGGACGGCGAGCGCGTGCTCGTGGAGCTCGTGCCACGACGCAAAGGCCGCGACGACGACGCTCGAGTCGACGGCGATCAACGGCGGATCTGCTCGAGCGTGCTCCGAACCTGCTCGGCGGTCAGGGGCGGCACGTCGTCGTCGGTAACGGCGACGAGACCGCGGCCTCGATCCTGAAGGCGCACCTCCAGCGGGGGCACGTCGATCTCGATCCGTCCGTCGGCGATCGCGATCTCGAGCGTCTCGCCGCCGCGGAGCCCGAGCGCGTCGCGCAATGGCTTCGGAACGATGACCCGGCCTGCACGATCGATGGTAGTTCTCATGGCATGAATCTACCACGCATCACCGGTTGGCATCGCTAGGGCCTACGACGGACCGGACGACAGCGCCGGAGCCGCGGTGTCGCGGCTCCGGCGCAAGTCCTGTTCGCGCAGCGAAACCCGTCAGCAGCCGCTCACCGTGCGGATCCGCGTCGCATCGCCGATCAGATCGGACTTCTGCGCCGCCGACAGCACGTTCGTCGGCGTCAGCCTCACTGTCGCCACGTAGAGGGCGAGGGCCGTGCAGGCCACCGGTCTTCTCCCGGCCGCGAGGGCGGTGGCCGCCGCGCGCAGGGTCGCCGTGAGCGCGGCCTCGAGCGCGGGGGGCCCGACGTAGGCCACCGTCTTGTTGCTGAGGAGGGTGATCTGCTCGCCCGCTCCGCGCACGCGAATGGTGAACGAGCCGGTGGCGGAGTTGCCGGCGACGTCGGTCGCCGTGCAGTTGACCGTGGTGACCCCGATCGCGAACACGTTTCCCGACCCTGGCACGCAGCTCAGCGTCGGCGACGGATCGACGTTGTCGCTCGCCGAGGCCGTGTATGAGACGGTGGCGCCGGCCGGTCCTGCCGCGTTCACGGCGATGCTCGCTGGCAAGGTCAGCGTCGGTGGCACTGTGTCTTTCGTGTTCGTGTAGACGCAGGTGACGGTCTCGCCGGCGTCGAGGTCGATCGTCGCCTGACCAGTTACGAGGTTCCCGATCGAGCCGCCATCCGGGTCCACGCACGCGATCCCGGTGAGGTCCCATCCCGTCGGCAGCGCGTCCTGAGCAATCGTGTAGCTGCCGGTGTACTGGTTGGAGAAGCTGAGGCTCGACGGCAAGGCCGCGTCGCCGTCGTCGTCCAGCGACCAGGGGAGGAAGATGTTGCCGGCCCCGCCTGGTGGAGGCAGCGGCTGGTCGACAACGTCGTAGCCGAAGTCCTGCGCGGCGTCCGGCACCGCGTCCACCTGGATCACGAACGTGCCCGTCGGCGGGGGTGGTGGCGGCGGGAGCGGGGCGTTCGTAAACGTGCAGGTAACCGTCTCACCGTCGTCGAGGTCGATGATCGCCTCCTGGTCAGCGATGTTGGCGCTCGAGCCGCCATCCGGGTCCACGCACGTGATCCCGGTGAGGTCCCGATCCCGTCGGCAGCGCGTCCTGAGCAATCGTGTAGCTGCCGGTGTACTGGTTGGAGAAGCTGAGGCTCGACGGCAAGGCCGCGTCGCCGTCGTCGTCCAGCGACCAGGGGAGGAAGATGTTGCCGGCCCCGCCTGGTGGAGGCAGCGGCTGGTCGACAACGTCGTAGCCGAAGTCCTGCGCGGCGTCCGGCACCGCGTCCACCTGGATCACGAACGTGCCCGTCGGCGGAGGCGGCGGCTCCGGCGCGTCGGTGTAGGTGCATGTCACCGTCTCGCCCGCGTCGAGGTCGATCGTGGCGGTGGCGCTGCCGAGGCTCGTGGACGAGCCCGCGTCCGGGTCGACACACACGAGGCTCGTCAGGTTCCAGCCGGCGGGCACGGCTTGCTGCACGGTGAAGCTGCCAGGACTGAGCGGGATCTGTCGGAACGCGGGCAGACCGGGATCGGCGTCGTCATCGAGGTCGAAGCCGCCGATCGCACCTGACCCCGAGAACGAGAAGTCCTGTGCGTCGTCCGGCACGGCGTCGACCTGAATGCGAATCCTTGTACCGGTCGCCGGCACGTCGAGGTACTGGCAGTCCACGGTCTCGCCGGCGTCGAGGTCGATTGTCGCCGTGGCAGACGGGACATCCGTGCTCGAGCCGTTGTCGGGGTCGGTGCAGGTGAGGCCGACAACGGTCCAGGTGTTGGGGATGATCTGCTGCACGGTGTAGCTACCGGCGGTCAGCCCCGTGAAGCTTCGAATCGAAGGCAGTGTCGGCTCCGCGTCGTCGTCGAGGTCGAAGTTGCCGATCGCGCCCGAGCCCGCGAAGGCGAAGTCCTGCGAGCCGTCGGGGTTCGCGTCGAGGAAGATCCGGACCGTTCCGGGTGTCGGCGGCGGGGGCGGCGCGGTGCCGACGGGCTGCCAGGCGGGCTTGGTCGCTCCGGGGGCGGCCAGGTCGGTGATCTGTGTCACGTTGCTGCCGTCGGTGTTCATGACGAAGATCTGCGTGATCCCCGCCCCGACGTTGGCTCGTAGCTCATGAACGCGATCTTCGTGCCGTCCGGCGACCACTCCGGGTAGCCGTCGACGCTGTACGAGGACGTCAGCCTGACCTGGTCGGAGCCGTCGGCGTTCATCTTGTAGATCTCGTCGTCGCCGTCGCGGGTCGACCAGAAGACGATCTGCGAGTCGTTCGGGGACCAGCTCGGCAGGATGTCGCGCCCGACCGCGGTCGTCAGTCGGGTCGGGTTCGAGCCGTCGGCGTTCATCACCCAGATGTCCTCGCCGCCGTCGCGGGTGCTCGCGAAGGCGATCTTCGTCCCGTCGTGAGACCACGCGGGAAAGAGGTCGCTCGCGGCGTTCTCCGAGAGATTCGTGAGGCCACTCCCGTCGATGTTGATCGAGTAGATCTCCCGTACTGACCGTCGACGAGCGAGTGCGAACGCGATCTTCGTGCCGTCAGGCGACCAGGTCGGCTTGCGATTGAGGCCCGTCGGAACCGTCCGGTTGTCCACGATCTTCGTCGCGGCGCCACCGTCCGCCGGCATCCAGAAGATCGCCTCGGAGTACGGGGTGTCCTGCGTGGCGTAGGCGATCTTCGTCCCGTCCGGCGACCAGGCCGCCTCGTCGCCGCCGAGCGAACCGGAGCCGGCCTGGCCAGTCCGTGAACTCGGCCGGGTTAGCTGCCGTCCGCGTTCATGGTCCAGACGTCGTACGCCGATCGAGAACGCGATCTTGCCGTTGGCGGCCAGCGCTCGCGGCGCCGGCCGTCAGCAGGGCCACGGCCAGGATCGCGAGGGTCGTCAGGATGGCCACTCGGCCGCGGGCGGTGCTCAGCATGTCGGTCCTCCGTTCAGGGGGCTCGGCGTCGTCGTGGCGACGACGCTCGTGACGACGAGGTCGGCTCGGGCTGCGGCAAGACGTGCCGTCCGCGGCCGATGGAGCCTCGAAGAGGAGAAAGCAGCGTTCGCTGTCCGGCACGAAGATCGAGCGCAGAAACCGAACCGGCCTTCCCCTCGGAGCGCACCTGCGTCGGAGGCCGTTCGGGCCTGCGCAGCGACCGCCTGCGAGCTCGCTCCAGCCGGCCTCCGGCGTCCGTACCTCGACGAGGTGGTAGCGAGGTGCATCCACTCGAACGACGCTACGGACGAGCGCCTCCGTGCGGAAAGTGTGGAAACCCACACGCTTTCGAGAGCGCGGGCCCTACGAGACGGTTCACGTGCGAGCGCGCCGCGCGAGCTCGGTGCGCGACCGCACACCCAGCTTGCGGTAGATCCTGGTCAGGGCCGCCTCGACCGTGCGCACGGTGACGAAGAGCGCAGCGGCCACCTGCTTGTTCGAGAGGCCCTGGGCGACGAGCTCGGCGACGCGGCGCTCGGTCTCGGTGAGCGCGGCCGAGTCGTCCCGCCGGCGTCCGGGCACCCGCGCGAGCTCCATCGCCGCCTTCTCCGACCACAGCGGCGCCCCGAGCGCGTCGAAGACCTCGAGAGCCCGGACGAGCGCATCTCTCGCAGAGCCGTGGTGCTCGCGCCCGCCGCTCGATCATGCCTTGTACGAGCAGCGTGCGCCCGAGCTCGAACGGCTGCGGCAAGCGCTCGTGTGCCGAGAGCGCCCGCTCGATCGCGCTCGCGTGCTGCTACGAGATCGCCGCGTTCCGCCGCCACGAGCGCCCGGCCCCGGGCGCGCAATCGCCTCGTGCCACGCGCGCTGCGCCGCTCGTCCCTTCTCCTCCACGTACCCGATCGCCGCCTCCGCCTCGTCCAGCCGCCCGAGTGCCACGAGCGCCTCGATCTCGTTCTGCAGGATCGGGAAGATCGACAGCTCGCCGACGTCCATCCGTACGAGCAGCTCGGCGGCAGGGCCGAGCCAGTCGTGCGCCGCGGCCGGGTTTCCGAGCGACAGCTCCAGGAACCCCAGGACGGCTCGGTGCTGCACCCAGAACCAGCGATCACCCAGCTCCTCGGCCTGCGCGAGCCCGGACGACGCTGCGATGCGTGCGCTCGCAACCTTGCCGAAGTGCGCGTCGACGAGCCCGACGGCGTAGAGCGAGGCCGACGTGGCCTGCTCGTGCATCGCCTGGCGGGCGAGGCGATGCGTCTGGCGCGCGTAGTCGCCGGCGGACGCCCAGTTACCGGCTCGAAGCTCGAGCTCGGTCAGGTGAAGCGTGATGGTCGCGCGCTCGCTCTCCGCGCCCTCGCCGGGCAAGGCCTTGGCTTCCTCGAGCAGCAGGTCACGGGCCGCGTCGTGGACGTCGAGCCACATCAGCATGACGCCGATGCCCGACGCGTGGGTTGTACCCGAGCGGGGCCCGCCCGCGGGGCCAGAGTGCCACGGCGCGCTCCGCCGAAGGAGGGACGGCGCACGTGAGCATGCACTCGACGAACGCCGCGTCGCCGAGCGCCAGCGCGAGCGTGCGTCGCTCGTCGGCCTCCTCGGCGAGCTCCGCCGCTCTGCGGAAGTGACGAAGGGCGTCATGCAGGCGCAGGGCGGCGAGCAGGGTTGCGGCGATGCTCGCGTGTGCTTCCGATTGCAGCGAGGGCTGGACGGTCGAGCTCCTCGAGCAGACGCTCGAGCTGCTGCTCCGACTCGGCGCAGCGCCCCGGTTCCGAAACGGCTCGTGAGCAGCCGCAGCTGCGCTTCTGATCGGAGAGGCCCCGGGTCGAGTGTCGTGACAAGATCCTCGAGCAGCTCCCGCGTGCGGCCGATGTCGCCGGCCGACTCGTGGAGGACGGCGGCGCGGATACCCCTGCGCGCCGCGTCGTCGGTCAGGTGACGGGGAGTCAGCTCGGCGGCTCGCTCGCTGAGCCCGGCCGCGCGCTCGATCGCACCCCGCGCCGCCGCCGCCTCGGCTGCCTGCTCGAGCAGAGCCGCGATCTCCGCGTCCGGCTCGTCGGCGCTCAGCCCCAGCTGATGCGCGCGCTCCTCGGGATCCGCGATCACCGCAGCGAGACGCCGGTGCGCGTCCCGTCGCTCCCACGGCGCCGTGCCTTCGTACGCCGCCGAGGCCAGCAGCGGATGGGTGAACCGAAGCCGTGTCCCGTCGATTCGGAGGATGCCCTGCGCGATGGCCGCCGCCATCCCGCCGGTCGCCCCGAGCGCTCTTCCGATCAGCAGCTCGGTCGGTTGAGGACAGGCGGCGGTCAGAACCACAGCGTCGACTCCGTCGGCCGGAAGCAACCTCAGCCGATCGGTCACCACGCCCGCGAGGCTCTCCCGGTAGCGTCAGCTCCGAACCGTCGCCGGCCGCTCCGCGGCGCTGCGCGGCGGCCGCGATCTCGAGGGCGTAGAAGGGGTTCCCGCTGGAGAGCTCGTGCAGTCGCACGAGCTTCGGCCGGGGAAGCTGCAGGACGAGCCTCGCTCGAACGAGGTCGTCGAGAGCGTCGACCGGGAGCGGCCCGACGTGCATGGTCTCGAGCCGCTCCGGCGGCAGGGCCGTTCGCAGCTCCAGAGGATCGATGCTTCCCGGCTCGTCCCGGCGGGCGATCAACAGGCGGATCGGGAGCGCGCCGACGCGCCGGGCGGCGAACCGCAGGACGTCCGCGCTGGCCGCGTCGAGCCACTGGACGTCGTCGACCGCGAGCACGAGCACCCGGCTCTCGGCGAGCAGGCGGAGGGTGGCGAGCCATGCCCGGGAGACGGCGAGCCGGTCGGTCTCCCCGCCTCGCTTCGGGAGGCCCAGAACTCCTCCGAGGGATTCCCCGGCGGGCTCGGGCAGCAGCGGCAGCACCTCGTCGAGAACGGGCTCGAGGAGGTCGCCGAGCGCGGCATAGGGGAGTAGCGACTCGGCTTCTGCCGGCCGGCACGAGAGCACCCGCATTCCCCGCGAGGCAGCAAGTTCGACCCCTGCCAGCCAGACCGTGGACTTGCCGATTCCCGCCTCGCCGTGGAGCAGCAGCGCCGCCGATGAGGGTGCCTGGTCGGCCAGCAGCCGCTCGAGCTGCGCGAGCTCGTCCTCTCTGCCGATGATCTCCCGGGACGTCGTGGCCATGCGCGCCCTGATCCGACTCTACGCACGGTCGGCGCGACCGTACAGGGCTCAGTAGCGCAGGCGCTCTCGCCGGTCGTGCCGTTCGAGGGCGAGGTCGATCAGCCGCCGCAGAAGATCCGTGTAGGGGAGACCGGAAGCCTCGAAGAGCTTCGCGTAGACGCTCGTCGCGGTGAAGCCCGGGATCGTGTTCAGCTCGTTGACGAGCACCTCGCCGTCGTCGCGGACGAACATGTCGACCCGGGCCATGCCCTCGCAGTCCGAAGCGAGGAAGGCGTCGATCGCGAGGGCCTGGACACGAGCTGTCCCCTCCGGCCCGATGCGGGCCGGCACGACCAGTTCCATGCCGCCTTCCTCGTACTTCGAGGCGAAGTCGTACCAGTCGGCGAGCAGGGGGACGATCTCCCCCGGTAGCGAGGCGACCGGATCCGCGTTGCCGAGCACCGAGCACTCCACCTCGATCCCGCGCACGAACTCCTCGACGAGCACCTTGTCGTCGTGGGCGAACGCGAGCTCGAGCGCCGCCGCGAAGGTCGCCCACCTCGCGGACGATCGAGATGCCGTAGCTCGATCCCAGCCGCGCCGGCTTGACGACCACGGGATAGCCGAACGGGTTGTCGGCCTCCCCGGGCGATCTGGCCGTCACGCTCCCGGCGACCGGGATCCCCTTGTCGCGCATGACCGCCTTGAAGGCGTCCTTGTCCATCGCCACCGCGGAGGCCGTCACGCCGGCCCCGACGTATGCCACGCCGGCGAGCTCGAGCAGCCCCTGCACCGTGCCGTCCTCCCCGAACGGACCGTGCAGCACCGGGAACACCACGTCGAACGACCGGAAGAGCTCGTGGGGCCGCCCGGGCTCGATCGACCAGGAGCCGTCGGCTCCGATCTCCACTGGCACCGCGTCATACCCGAGCTCCAAGAGCCCGGCGAGGACCGAGCGTCCGGATGCGAGCGAGATCTCGTGCTCGCTCGAGCGGCCGCCCATCAGGACCGCGACGCGGAGCGGCTTCACGCCCCTAGAAAGGAAGCTTCTCGACGACGATGGTGACGGTGACACCCGGATCGACCTCCGAGCCGGCGGCCGGATCCTGCTCGCTGACGAGGCCGTCGTTGTTCGGGTCGAGGGTCGGGCTCTCCACGACCTCGACGGTGAAGCCGGCCTGCTCCAGCGTCGCCCTGGCGGTCTCCTCGTCCAGGCCGATCACGCTCGGCGTCTGCACGACGGGTGGCGGCCCGAGCGAGACGTCGATCTCGACGGCGGCACCCGTGTCGACGTCCGCGCCGGGGTCGGGGCTCTGGGCGACGACCAGCCCTGCGGCCTCGCTGGACTCGACCTCGACCACGTTCGCGGTCAGGCCTGCGGCTTCGAGCTCGGCCACGGCGCTCTCCTGGCTCTGGAACAGGACGTCCGGCACGGTCGTCGTCTGGACTCCCTTGGACACGCGTAGGACGACGGCGGAGCTCTTGTCGACCCTCGTCCCGGCCTTCGGGTTCTGGCCGACGACGGTTCCGGGCGGACGCTCCGAGAACTGCTCTCGGGTCTGGGCTTCGAGACCGGCGGCATTCAGGATCTGGATCGCCTCCGTGACGTCCTTGCCCGAGACCTTGGGCACCTCGACCTGCTCCACGCCGGCCGAAACCGTGATCGTGACCGTCTCCCCCTTGGCGATCTTCGTTCCGGCCGCAGGATCCTGGTCGATGACCTCGCCCTGCGGTGCCTCGTCGCTGAACGTCTCCTCGACCGCCGCCTCGAGATCAACCTTCTCGATCAGCCCGATCGCCTTGGCCTGCTTGATCCCGACGACGTTGGGCACGGCGACCGGCTCGCGGGCGGTCAGCTCGTCCTGGACTCGCTGGTACACGTACCAGCCTGCGACCGCTGCGCCGGCAAGGAGCAGGACGGCAAGGAGCCAGGGAAAGATGGAGCGCTTCCGCCGCGGCGGCTCCGCGTAGGGGTCGTACGGGGGCGGACGTCTCGGAGGCGGCTGGCGCGGCGTCTCACGCGGGAGGACCTGGGTGGCGGCACCTGCGGCAGCGGCCCCGCCGGCGCCTGCCAGGATCGCCGTCGCGGCGTCCGTCGTCTCGCGTGCGACCGGTAGGCCCGCCTCGATTCGCGCAAGGTCGGAGTCGAACTCCTCCGCGGTCTGGTAGCGATCGGCCGGGTTCTTGGCAAGCGCTCTGAGGACGACGCGGTCGAGATCGGCGGGTATCCCGGGAGCGACCGCGGAAGGTGGGTGTGGCTGCTCGTTGAGGTGCTTCATCGCGATCTCGACCGGCGTGTCGCCCGTGAAGGGCACCTCCCCGGTGAGCATCTCGTAGACCACGATCCCGACGGAGTAGAGATCCGAGGCGGCAGTCACCGGAGCGCCCCGGGCCTGCTCGGGCGAGAGGTACTGCGCGGTGCCCATGATCGATCCCTCTTCTGTCATCTGGGAGGCGCCGGCCCGGGCGATGCCGAAGTCCGTGACCTTGAGTCGCTCCTCGGCGCCGACGAGGATGTTGTGGGGCTTGATGTCGCGGTGGATGATCCCGTTGCGGTGGGCGAACCGCAGCGCGGAGAGGATCTGGCGCGCGTAGGCGATCGCCTGTGCGGGGCGGAGCCGCCCCTGTGCCCGGATCACCTCCTTGAGGCTCTTGCCCTCGATGACCTCCATCGCGATGTAGTAGGTGCCCTCGGCCTCGCCCCGGTCGTAGACCGAGACGATGTTCGGGTGGGAGAGACCCGCCGCCGACTTCGCCTCACGGCGGAACCGCTCGACGAACAGCTCGTCGTTCGCGTAGCGGTCGTTCAGGATCTTGATCGCGACTCGCCGACCGAGCTCGTCGTCCTCCGCGAGGTACACGGCCGCCATGCCCCCGGCGCCGAGCCGCCGGAGGATGCGGTAGCGGCCGTCGAAGATCGTGTCGATCAGGGTGTCAGACATCTGCGACATCCGCCTCTAAGGCTACGCGACTCGTGTGAGGAGGGTCCCCATCAGGGCTCCGGCGATCGGTGCGGCGAGCTGTCCGCCGGTGCCCGACTGATCGGAGAGGACGACCGCGATCGCGACGCGGGGATCGTCTGCCGGCGCGAAGCCGATGAACCAGGCGTTGTTCGCCTCGGGACGTCCCGTCTCGGCCGTGCCGGTCTTGCCCGCGACGCGGACGCCGGGGAGCTGGGCCGCCGTGCCCGTTCCCGATTCCACGACGAGCTCCATCATGGCGGTGAGCTCGGCTGCCGTCTGCGGGCTGACGGCGGTGCTCAACTCCTCGGGAGTCGTCTGGCTGAGGATCGAGCCGTCGGGTTCGAGGATCCGCTCGACCACGTGTGGCTTCATCACCACCCCGCCGTTCCCGATCCCGGCTGCCACCATCGCCATCTGGATCGGTGTCACGAGCATCCGTTCCTGACCGAACGCGAGGCGCCCGGGGTCGACGGCGTTCGGGTCCTTCGGGAGGAAGAGGCCTCCTCGCTCGTACAGCCCGCTGGCGAGGCGTTCGTCGGCCGGGGTCTCGAGCGGCGGTTTCGCGTAGAACCCGAAGTCGCGGGCGGTCTCCAGGATCGCCAGCGGGCCGAGCTCCTTGCCGATCTCGCAGAAGACGGAGTTCACCGAGTTCTGGAGGGCCTCGGCCAGGGTGAGCCGGCCGAAGACCTGGGGCCCGCTCTGGTCGGCGAAGTTCGAGACCTTCTTGCCGTACTCGATGCAGTACCCCGGGTCGTCGAACTCGGTCTCCGGCGTGTAGCGCCCCGATTCGAGCGCGGCGGCCGCGGTGATCACCTTGAACGTCGAGCCGGGGCTGTAGAGGCCGGCCGTTCCGCGGTTGACGAGCGGCGCGGCCGGCTCGCACGGCCCCGCCTGGGCGAGGATGGCGTCGAAGTCGTCGGCGACGAGATTGAGGTCGTAGCTCGGCGAGGAGGCGAGGACGAGCACACGACCGGTCGCGGGCTCGATCGCGACCGACCGCGCCGCAGGCGTCCTCGAGGAGGGCTTGCGCCTGGCGCTGGGCCTCGACGTCGAGCGTCAGGACGAGCGAGTTCCCCTGCTGGGTCCTCCCCGCGAGCTTGTCGACCGCCCTGTCCACGATCGTCGACAGGTTCCCGTTCGATCCCGTGAGGAAGTCGTTCATCGACTGCTCGAGACCCGATCGCGATCGATCGATCGTCGAGTAGCCGACCGTCTGGGCGGCGAGTGTCCGCTGCGGATAGACCCTCGTGTACCAGGTCTTCCCCTCCACCTGCCGGGCGCGGTTTCGCGCGAGCACCGTTCCGTCGGCGGCCATGATCAGGCCGCGGTCGATCGTGACCTGGCTGACGACGAGCGTCGGGTTGCCCTGGCGTGCCTCGATCTCAGGCGCGCGCCACAGCCAGTAGGCGGAGATCGCGATCAGTGCGGCGAAGAGCGCGGCCAGGAAGAGGAAGAGGCGTCGGATCTGGCGGTTCACGGTGCGCTCGAGCGCCTGTTGACGCGATCGGAGACGGCGAGCAGGAGCCAGACGAGGACGAAGTTCGCGACGATGCTGGATCCGCCGTAGGAGACGAACGGCAGCGTGATGCCGGTGAGCGGGATCAGCCCCGTCACTCCTCCGACGATGATGAAGGCCTGGATCCCGATCGTCGCGGTGAGGCCGCAGGCAAGCAGCTTCGAGAAGCCGTCGTCCGCGAGCATCGCGATCTTGAAGCCTCGGTAGATCAGCACGACGTAGAGGAGGATCACGGCGGCGGCGCCGAACAGGCCGAGCTCCTGCGCGAGCGCCGAGTAGATGAAGTCCGTCTCGAGGAAGGGGATGTACGTCTCGCCGCCCTGCGCTACGAGGACGCCTTGCCCGAGACCGCTTCCGAAGAGGCCGCCGCTCGAGATCGCGTAGATCGACTGGACGAGCTGGTAGCCGGCACCGCTCGGGTCCTGCCACGGATCGAGCCAGATCGAGACGCGATCCTGCACGTGACCGGCCACGTGGTAGAGACCGTAGGCGCCCAGAGCGAAGAGGCCGAGGCCCGAGATCACGTAGAGCCATCGCCCCGTCGCGACGTACAGCATCGTCAGGAAGACCGAGAAGTAGAGCAGCGCGCCGCCGAGGTCCTTCGTCTGGAAGAGAACGAGCATCGCGCCGCCGAAGAGCAGGAGCAGGGGACCGAGATGCTTCGCGGAGGGCAGGCCGAGCAGCCCCGGCCCACTTGTGAGCACCTCGCGCTTGTCTCGGAGATAGCCCGCCAGGAAGACGACGATCAGCACCTTCGCCAGCTCGCCGGGCTGGAAGGTGACCGGCCCCAGTCGGATCCACAGCGTCGCGCCGTTGATCGTTTCGCCCAGCCCGGGGATCGCCGGCAGCGCGAGCAGGACGATCGCAGAGAGGCCGAGCACGTACTTGATCCCGTCGAGCCGGCGGTAGTCACGCAGGAAGAGCGAGCAGGCCGCGTACGCCGCCAGTCCCACCACGACCCAGAGCCCCTGGCGGAGCGCGAGATCGGGATCGACGCGGTAGATCATGGTCAGGCCGATCCCGGTCAGGAGGGCGATCACCGGCAGCAGGTACGGGTCGGCCGCGGGGAGGCTCAGACGGGTTACGACGTGCGCCGCGAGATAGAGGCCGAGGAACAGCGCCGCGTAGGAGAGCGACGCGGTCGAGATGACCGATTGGCGGGCGATGTAGACGCTCGCGAACCCGATGCCCGTGAGGACACCGACGACGAGGAGGTTGACGAGCTCGCGGTTGCGGAGACTCATGTGTCGTGTCCCGCGGGGGAACGTACGCGGCGTGCCCGAGCCGGCCAACCGCCGCCGGCCCGTCCAGCGACGATCGCTACGGCGTCGCCTCCTCCTCGTATCCCGAGAGCATGGCCCTCGCGTCCGCTTCGGCGACGAGCGAGTGATCGAAGAGCTCTTGGCGCTCCTCGGGAGAGAGCTGGAACGTCCGCAGCTCGCTGACGTACGTCTCGCGGTAGAGCTTCAACCCGCCCCCGAACAGATCCCACGGCACTCCCTGGTAGACGGCGACGTGGCCGTCGCCGGCCGCGCCGACGAAGTGTGCCCGTGACAGCCCCCAAAGAGCGGCAGCCGCGACGCCTGCGAACAGCAGCAGGATCGAGGCCAGGACGAGGAGTGCTCGAGGGACACGGCGAACACGTCGCGAATCGACACGTCGGACGGGCAGGGGCCCGACCGTGGTGAGCGGCTTGTCCACCGGTTGCTTCGTCTCGAGTCGCGGAGGCTCCGGGGCCACGACGGTCGTCATGCCCGTGAGCGTGTCGTCCTCCGCCTGGGCGTCTGCCTCGCCGTCGGCCAGGGCGAAGAGGACGACGGTGATGTTGTCCTCGCCGCCTCCGCTGTTCGCCGCCGCGACGAGCTCGCGCGCCGCCGTCTTGAGATCGGGGCTCGAGGCGACCGCTCGGAGCACGGTCGCCTCGTCGATCATCGCGGTGAGGCCGTCGGAGCAGAGGAGGTACACGTCACCTGCCTGGGCGTCGACGACGAAGCTGTCCACCTCGACCGCCGGATCGGTGCCGAGCGCCCGGGTGATGACCGATCGTTGTGGATGGAGCTCCGCTTCCTCCGGGGAGAGTCGGCCGGAGCGCACGAGGCCCGCGACCAGCGAATGATCCTCGGTGATCTGCTCGAGCGAGCCGTCACGGATCCGGTACGCTCGCGAGTCTCCCACGTGCCCGACCGCGACGTGCTCGCCTGCGAGCATCGCCGCGGTGACGGTCGTGCCCATTCCTGCGACCTCGGGGTCTCGCGCGGCCCGGGCGTAGATGCGACGGTTCGCCTCCTGGATGATGCTGCGCAACCGCGCCTGCGCGTCCGGGGAATCGTCGAGCGGCGGCTCACGGAAGACCGTGGCGGCGATCCCGGATGCAAGCTCGCCGGCCTGCGCGCCACCCATGCCGTCCGCGACCGCGAAGAGTGGAGGGTTGCAGACGAACGCGTCCTCGTTCCGGCGTCGCACGCGCCCCGGATCGGTCAAGCCCGCGTTGTCCGAAATCTTCACGACCCGCGCCTCATCGCTCGATCCTCAGCTCCGTCTCACCGACTCGCACGAGGTCGCCCTCCTCGAGTCGCTGGCGATCGTCGATCTGACGACCGTTGAGGTACGTGCCGTTCGTCGAGCCCAGATCGACGATCCATAGTCCATCCCGGCGCGGTTCGATGCGTGCATGCTGCGCCGACGTGTACTCGTCGTTGCTCAATGCGATCATGTTTTCACCCGACCGGCCGATCGTAACCGCGGCGAGGCCCAGCGGGAAGCTCGCCCCGGCTTTCAGCGAGGGGCTCCTGTCGATCACGACGTGCGCCGCCGGCGCCGGGTGCGAGTCGGAGAGCTGGCCAGGCCGGGCGAAGAAGCTCTCCTGCGGAAGCCTGAGGTCACGACGTGCGGTGCGCATCACCCACCAGATGAAGAGGAACAGGACGAGCAGGAAGAGGGCCTGGAGAAGGAGCAGGAGCTGGTCGACCATCGCATCTACGGATGCTCGAACCTGAGCTCGGTTTGTCCGACCGCGATCTTGTCGCCGTGGGTCAATCGGGCTCGGTCGATACGCCGGCCGTTGACCTCGGTGCCATTCGTCGACCCGAGATCGACGAGGGAAACGCCTTCGCCCTCGTGTCTCAGCTCGGCATGCTTCCGCGACACGCTCGGATCGTCGATCGCGAGATCGCACTCTTTCGAACGGCCGATCGTCGTCACCCCCTGCGGGAGTTCCCTACGCTCGCCGTCGAAGACGACGACCGGCATCGTCGTGGGCGGAGCCTCCTGCGCGGGCGGCTCCGGCTTCGGATACACCCGTGTGCCCTCGATGCCGACGGCGGGTTGCAGCGGGGCCGGCGGTGGTGGCGCGGGTGCAGCCGGGGGGAGGGAGGGCTCAGTGGGGACGGCACGGGTGGGGGCGGTGGAGGGCTGCACGAGCCGAGTGGCGATGCCGAACTCGCCGACCGCGAGGTCGCCATCCTCCTGGATCAGGACCCGCGGCGCCGAGATGAGCGCATAGCCCTCCCGGCGCGCGTGCTCGGCGAGGTACTCCGCGAGCTCCCCGACGAGCGAGTCTTCGTACGCCTGGAACTGCTCTCTGTCGCGCGGCGCGAGGTAGACGACGTACTCGTTCGGCACGTACACGCGGGAGACGGACACCGATCGATGGTCGTCCATCTCCTTGACGAGCTTGCGGGCGAGCTCGACCGGCTGGACGTGGGCGCGGAAGGCGCGACCGAACACCCCCTCGACGAGAGACTCGATTCGATGCTCGATACCACGAAGGACGCCCACGAGGGTTCCCGGTCGGCCGGTGCGCTCATTGTACGGGCGTGACCAGCGACGCCCGGGTGGCTCTCAGCACCGGGATCGACAGGATCCCGACGATCGCCCACGTCGACAGGAGGATCGGAAACGAGGCGACCTCGCCCATCCCGGCGAGCGGCGGCCCGAGAACCGCTAGGGCCGTGTATGCGACCCCGAAACCGGCGGCTCCCCAGAGCCCGAAGCGCCGGACGAGAGGGAGTGCAGCCGCCGCCCCGCCGACGATTGCCGCTTCGAAGAGCAGCACTGGCTCGCCTGCCAGAGCTCCGGTGAGCGCTCCGACCACAGCAGCGAGGTCGTCGGAGCCCGCGATGCCGAGCCCGAGCGGAGCCGGGTCGCCCGTGAAGGGGAGCGGCAAGCCGCGCAGGCCCGCGACGATCGCTGCGAGAAGGACGGCTGGCCGCGCCCTGCACGAACCGCCGTACCGGACCACTGGCGCGTTCGCAGACGATCGGAGCGAGTGGCAGCATGCCGAGAAGCCCGAGGAGCGGACCTGCGACACAGAGGAGACCGTGGCGCGCGTCCCGCCAGAACGCGAGCAGCCAGACTGCCGCCAGGGGGAGCCAGGCCAGCGCCAGCGACGTGGAGACGTTCCCGAGGGGGAGCACCGGAGCGAGAAGCGCCAGTGCAAGGCCGGCGCGCGGGTCGGCCAGGGTGACGAGCCCGGCCATCGTTGCGATCCCGGCGAGCAACGCGACCGGATAGAACGGAAGCAGCGTGCACCCGAGCGTGACGAACGCGACGGCGAGCGCTCCCGCCGGAGCCCGTTCGGCGACAGCCGAACGTGAGAGCAGCGGGCGCCGCTCTCTCCGCCGGGATGATTCCGCGGTGGTCGCCCTGAGATCGGCGGCCAGCCTGTCTGGTTTCGGACGGCGGCGAGGATCGAGGGCCAGCGCCCGATCGACCGCCGTCGTCAGCGCGCGCGGGAGATCCGGCCGCAGCTTCGAGAGCGGTGGCGGGCCCGCCGCGATCAGCCGGGCCGTTTCGACCGGCGACGACGACCAGAAGGGCTGATAGCCGGCGAGCGACTCCCAGAGGATGACTCCGACGGCCCAGACGTCGGCGGCGCCGGTCGTCGGCTTCCCGTCGAGGCGCTCGGGCGAGATGTAGGCAAGCGTCCCGGGGACGTCGCCGGCGGCCGTGAGCGTGTCGGCCTCCTCGAGCAAGGCAAGGCCGAAGTCGAGGAGGCGAACCGAGACGCCCTCTCCTTCGGCGAGCAGGACGTTGGCCGGCTTCACGTCGCGGTGGACGATGCCCCGGCCGTGGGCGTGCGCGAGCGCGTCCAGGATCTGTGCGCCGGCCTCGACGGTGCCGGCGTCGTCGAGCTCTCCGGCCCTGATCGCCTCGCGCAGCGTCTTTCCGGGTACGTACTCGTACGCGACGTAGACGTGCCGCTCGTCGCGCCGGACCGCGTAGGCACGAGCGCAGTGCGGGCTCCGCAGCCTCGCTACCGCATGCGCTTCGCGCTCAGCTCTCTCGCCCGCCTTTCCCTCCCGGGGGACGACCTTGAGGGCGACGTCGCGCTCCTCGATCACGTCACGGACGAGCCAGACCGTTCCCGAGCCGCCGCTGCCGAGAGGGCGCAGCGCGCGGTAGCGCCCGAGGATCAGATGACGGTCTTCCTGGGCGGCGGCTGTGGCTCCGGCCATTCGCGCAAGACCTTTGCCCTCGGCGACCGAACTCCTCCCGTGCATCCGCAGAGAAGGGGTGCTGCTATGCTCGCCGAACTTCGGGGGCGGCCATGCCGGCCGTCTGTACGCCTACCTTGTGACGAGTGTCAGAGCGCGAGAAAACCGACGCCGACGCCGATCTCGAGTTCGACTTCTTCGAGGATCTGCCCACGACCGAGCGGCCGTCCGGGCAGCCGCCACCGCCACCCGCGGCGAAGCCCAAGCGAACCGGGCGGCCGCCGATCCGGCCTCGTGCGCCCGGCGGCGGGACGCCGCTGCTTCGCCTCGCCGCGCTCGTGCTGGGGGCGATCGCGCTCGCCGTCGTGATCGTCTTCTGGGTGACGAGCTGCCGCGGCGACAGCGCGAAGGGCTCCTACGAGGACTACATGAGCTCGGTCGGGGCCGTGGTCCAGGAGTCGAACCAGATCGGCGAGAAGCTGAGCACGGTGATCACCAGCCGCGGGGCGACGCTCGACGACGTCGACGCCCAGCTGAACGGGCTCGCACAGCAGCAGGCGCAGGTCGTCGCGCGGGCGAGCGGGCTCGAGCCTCCGGGGCCCCTCATCAACGAGCAGCAGAGCCTCGTCGAGTCGATGCAACTCCTCGAGAGCGGTCTCGTCGGGCTCCAGCAGGCCTTCAGCCAGGTTCAGCTCGCGAGCGATCCCGAGACGGAAGGCCAGACGCTGGCGGGACAGGCAGCCCGCCTCGTCGCCGGCGAGGTCGTCTACGCAGACCTGTTCCGGGCTCGGTCGCAGGAGGTCATGAAGAGCGAGGACGTGACAGGGGTCGCCGTGCCGGAGCTCCAGTTCCTCCAGACGCCGGACCTGGTCAGCCAGGGCTCGCTGGCGGCGTTCGTCGAGCGGCTCATCCAGGGTGGTGGGAGTGAGGACGGCGGCGCCGCGTCGGGCCTGCACGGGAACGGCATCGAAGCCGTCAGGGTCGAGCCGTCCGGCCAGACGCTCTCCCAGACGGACGAGAACACGATCGCCGCCTCCGACCAGCTTCAGTTCCTGGTCAGCGTCAAGAACTCCGGTGAGTTCCAGGAGACGCAGGTGCCCGTCACCCTTGTCATCCAGTTCAGCGGCGGGCCGATCCGCAAGACACAGCAGGTCGACGTGATCAACCCGAACCAGACGACGACGGTGACGTTCGACGACTTCGCAAACGTGACGTTCGGCGAGCCGACGACGCTCAAGGTGTCGGTCAAGCCGGTGCCGGGCGAGGAGAACACCTCCAACAACTCCGTCGAGTACCCGGTCATCTTCACGCTGGAATAGCGAGGGCGCCGATGTTCTCCGGAACGGTCGCCGGCTGGGTTGCGATCGCCGCGATAGCTGTTGCCGTTGCTGCAATGGTGCTCGCGCTCGCGCTGCTCGTCTCCTTGCGCAGGGTGCGGCGGGCCCAGAGCATCGTCCTCGGACCGGGACGCGAGGATCTCGTCGACTTCGCGGTCACGCTCCAGACGCGGATCGACGACCTGCATCGTGCGGTCGACGAGGTTGCCGGAGCACTCGTACGCGTGGACAAGCGAGTCGACGGGGCGCTGACGCACACGGCCCTCGTCCGTTACGACGCGTACGAGGACGTCGGCGGGCAGCAATCGGCATCGCTCGCGTTCCTGGACGGAGGACGGTCGGGGATCGTCATCACCGCCATTCAGGGCAGGGACTACGCTCGGATCTACGTCAAGGAGCTCGATCGGGGTCGGGCCCCGGTCTCGCTCTCGCCAGAGGAGCAGCAGGCCGTCGAGCGGGCGATGCAAGGCGCGCGGTAGCGCGCCGCGCTGGCAGCAACGCGACCGCGAACGACGCGCCGCGTAGCGGTCGCAGCCGTGCCGGTCAGGACGGCGAAGCCGGCCGCGAAAGTTCGTCGGAGCAGCGATCCCGGCCGAAGGGCTCTGTTAACTCGGGGTCAGACCCCGCCCCGAAAGTGTCACGGGCGTGTGCCGCGACTCAGGAAGCGCCCCGACGTGGGTGACTCGTACAATCAAGTCCGATGCAGCAGGTGCTGGTGCTGAACTCCAGCTTCGAGCCCCTAAACGTCTGCTCGATCCGTCGCGCTCACGTGCTCGTCTACAAGGGCAAGGCGGAGGTCGTCGAGGAGATTCGGCGACCGCTGCGCTCCGCCTCGCGAACATATCCGTGGCCTCACGTGATCCGGCTGGTCTCCTACGTTCGCGTGCCACGGGCGGTGCAGCGGCGCATCTCCCGCCGGGCGCTCTTCGCTCGGGATGGCTGGCGTTGCCAGTACTGCGGGTCGACCGGCCGGCTGACCCTCGATCACGTGGTGCCGCGTAGCCGAGGGGGCGACTCCGTCTGGGAGAACGTCGTCGCCTCGTGCGCGCCGTGCAATCACCGCAAGGGAAACCGGCTCCCCGAGGAGGTGCAGATGCATCCCCACGTCAAGCCGCGCCCGCCGGCGCCGGCACTCTTCATCACGCTCGCGGCGTCGCACATCCCGGACCGCTGGCGGCCCTATCTGGGTCACGCGGCGGCGACCGCAGCGGCGTAAGAGCAACCCGGCGGCTGCGCCGCCCTTCCCCGGCACGGCTGCGACCGCTGACGCGGTCGCGTTGCGTGTGACCGGTCGGCTGCGCCGCCCTTCCCCGGCACGGCTGCGACCGCTGACGCGGTCGCGTTGCGTGCCCCGGGAACTCTCAGGCCCTGGTAACCGTCCAAGCAGCACACGACATCGCGACGATGGGAGGAAGGATGAGGGCCACCAAGGGGAGGATCGCGCTGATCACGGCGCTGTGCGCGGGCGGTCTCGCCGCTACTGCGCTCGTGGGTGTGGGCCGGCCGGAGGCGGCTCATGGCCAGACAGCCGAGCAGCCGTCGTCGGGGATCACCGTCACGGGCAGCGCGTCCGTGAAGGGAACCCCCGACCGGGCGGAGTTCTCGTTCGGCGTCGAGACCCAGGGTGAGACGTCCAGCGAGGCGCTCGATCGCAACAGCAAGGCCGTCCAGAAGGTGATCGACGCACTCAAGAGCTCGGGCATCGCTGCGGATGACATCCAGACGCAGCAGGTTTCGGTGTCTCCGCGCTACGGGGAGGACGGCCAGAAGATCGTCGGCTACACCGCGACCAACTCCGTGTCCACCACCGTGCAGGATCTCGCGAAGGCCGGCTCGGTCGTCGAGGCGGCAGTCGCCGCCGGCGCGAACCAGGTGTACGGGCCGACCTTCTCGATCTCCGACCAGAGCGAGCTCTACTCCGACGCCTTGACGAAGGCGCTCGACGACGCCCGTGTGAAGGCGACGGCGATCGCCGGCGCCGCCGGCGTGCAGCTCGGCGGAGTCGTCGCGGTCGTCGAGGGGAGCTCGTACGGCCCGCCGATCCCCGTCGCGGAGGCCGCAACCGGCGCCGCGCAGGACGTGCCGATCGAGGTCGGAACACAGGACATCGTCGCGACCCTGACGGTCACGTACGCGATCGGATAGAGCAAGCCGCGCAGCGGCCGCCGGCCGCGGAGGCTCGTGGGGCCGGCTGTGCCGGTCCCACACAAGCCGCGTAGCGTCGCGCAGCGGCCCGCAGTGCGCGTTCGGGTTACGGCCCGAACGCGCGGTCGCCGCGACTCGGGCAAATGCCCGATCGCGGCACTGCCGTGGAGGCTTCGTGGGGCCGGGTCGCCGTCGCGGGTCACCCCCTCAGCTGCCGTTCGAGCGGGGTCGGAAACCGCGGCGTGACGACCGTCTCTCCGAGCCACGCCTGCAGGCGGCCGACCTCGGTCGCCACGGCCTCGTCCGCCTCGGCTCCGACGTCGTCCAGGAGCTCGTACACGATCTCGCCTGACCGGCGCTGCGCCCAGCCGCCGACGATCCGCCCGTCCCACCACACGGTCGGGCCCGCGTTGCCGTTGCGGTCGAAGAGCCTGGGGCCGTGCGTGCCGAGATACCAGTCCCGCCGTTGCCAGCCCATCGTCGTCGGGTCGAGCGACGGAA
Organism: uncultured Thermoleophilia bacterium; assembly: GCA_963705605.1. GTDB lineage: Bacteria > Actinomycetota > Thermoleophilia > Gaiellales > Gaiellaceae > CAVPKC01. The sequence goes on along the minus strand of CAVPKC010000003.1, from coordinate 1,687,404 downwards.
GCAGCACCGGGCGGGGTGGCGAGGGTTCCGTCGGCTCGAGGTCGTCGGGGAGGGCGACGCCCGCCTCACCTTGGAGGCTCACCTCGACGGTGCCGAGCGCGTCGAGAGCCGAGCGGATCCGGCCGACGCCGAGCCCAGTCCACCACGCGATGTCGGCCACGGAGGCCGGCCCGAAGGCCGCGAGCCAGCGCCGCACGAGCTCGGTGCGCGCCGCCGGCTCGGGGAGCGTTGCCGAGGCGCCCGGCGCCACCGTCCATCGGTGCTGGCTGCTCGTCCACGAGCCGTTCGGCCGACTGCGCACGATCCGCCCCTCGGCGGCGAGGATCGTGAACACGCGGCTGGCGACGCCAACCTCGCGGCCCCAGGTCTTCCCCTCGCCGAAGACGATCTTCGCCCGCAGCGCGGGCACCGCCTTCGAGAGCTGGGCGCCGGTCGCCGATCCCATCGCCTCCAGCGCCTGGACGGTCGCTCGTTCGGCGCGACCGAGCCAGCGCTTGCCGTCGACGGCGACGCCGCCCTGCTCGACGTCCTTGACGAGGCGCTTGCGCTGTGCGGCGGCGATGGAGTCGGTGCATGCCGCCTGGACGATCGGCACGAGCGTCAACGGGAGGACGAACACGGTACGCCGCATGCCAAGGTGCTTGATGAGCGTGCGATCGTCGTAGAGCGCCGCCTCCACGCTCGCGATCGTGAGGCCGGGGATTCGAGCCTGCGCCGTCAGAAACACCGTGGCCGGGTCGGTGGCGTGCAGCCCGACCAGCCGCTCGGCGAGCGAGACGACGTCCGTGCCCGCCGACTCGGGGCCGAGGTAGTGTCGCCGGACGAGCCGGTGGCGGCGCTCGGAAGCGTTGAAGATCCGCATCGTCCTAGCCTGCCACGGCAGCGCTCGACAACCCGGACCGTTCCCGATAGAGTGTCGCCGGTAACGAGGCGACGAAGCCTCAGGTGCGCGTCTGCGTGCCTGGGGCTTTTTCCGTTTTCAGGAGGTGGCTATGGGCAGGGCAACGAGCGATCCGGGGGATCGCGCGAAGGTGATGGAGCGGATCAGGGCCGAGGAGATCGACTTCGTCCTCCTCTGGTTCACGGACATCGTCGGGCAGCTCAAGAGCTTCGCGGTCACCATCGCCGAGCTGGAGGGCGCTCTCGATGACGGGATGGGCTTCGACGGATCCTCGATCACCGGATTCAACTCGATCGAGGAATCGGACATGGTCGCGATCCCCGATCCACAGACGTTCCAGGTGCTCCCCTGGAAGACGGGAGAGCACAAGGTCGCGCGGATGATCTGCGACGTCGTCACGCCCGACGGCGAGCCGTACGAGGGCGACCCGCGCTATGTGCTGAAGCGTGCGCTCGAGCGGATGACGAGCATGGGCTTCGACGCCTTCAACGTCGGACCCGAGCTGGAGTACTTCTACTTCAAGAACGACGAGGGGACGGAGATCCTCGACCACGGCGGTTACTTCGACCTCGCCACGCTCGACGTCGCAGCGGAGTGGCGCAAGGACACGATCACCGCACTCGAGTCGGTCGGCATCCCGATCGAGTACGCCCACCACGAAGTTGCTCCGTCGCAGCACGAGATCGATATGCGCTACGCACCGGCGCTCGAGATGGCCGACCACACGGTGACGTACCGGCTGATCGTGAAGGAGATCGCCACGAAGTACGGGATCTACGCGACGTTCATGCCGAAGCCGCTGTTCGGCGAGAACGGCTCGGGCATGCACACGCATCAGTCGCTGTTCACGAACGGCAAGAACGCCTTCTACGACGAGAACGACGAGTGGCACCTCTCGCCCACGGGGAAGCACTTCATCGCCGGCCTTCTGCACCACGCCCGCGAGATCTGCGCGATCTTCGCCCAGTGGGTCAACTCGTACAAGCGTCTCGTGCCCGGCTACGAGGCACCCGTCTACGTCGCCTGGTCGCGCCGGAACCGCTCCGCGCTGATCCGCATCCCGCTCTACTTCCCGGGCAACGAGCAGGCGACCCGTGCCGAGATCCGGTGTCCCGACCCTGCGTGCAATCCGTACCTGACGTTCGCCGCGCTGCTCCAGGCCGGTCTCGAGGGAATCGAGAGAGGCTACGAGCTGCCCGAGCCGATGGAGGAGAACCTCTTCGAGCTGACGCCCGACGAGCGGAGCGAGCGCGGCATCATCAGCCTTCCCCAGAACCTCGGAGAGGCGATCGAGGAGCTCGCGCACTCGGATCTCTGCCGGAGCATCCTCGGCCCGCACATCTTCGACCGCTACGTCACGCTGAAGCGGAAGGAGTGGGACGAGTACAGGCTTCAGGTAACGCCCTGGGAGCTCGACCGATACCTGTCGGTGCTCTGAGCTTCCCGGGTGCGTCGTGCGGAGCCGGGGGCGACCCGGCTCCGCATCCCTACGCTGCCCGGAGTGCTTCGCGCTCGACTCGGAGCGCGATCACGCGGCTCGTCGTGTCGATCTCCTCGATCGCCGAGATCGGCACCAAGCGCCGGCGCCGGATCGGGAACCCGCCCTTGACGGTGAGGCGGGCGCTTCCGGCATCGTCCGCGGTTCGCTCGACGCGGCCCACCACGCGCCCGCGCGCGTCCGCGACGAGAAACCCGTCCACTGCGCGCAGGATGTGGGGGTCCGCGGGGGTCGCAGCCACGTGATGAGCCTACCTTGCGCGGGCGTTGCCGATCGAGGGAATCGGCACGGCGCCTATCATCGTGGAGCATGAACAGGTCGGAGCGCCACCTCCGGCTCGTCACCGAGACGATCGAGGCCGTCAACTCCACCCTCGACCTCGGTGAGCTCTTCGAGCTGATCGCCGCCAAGGTCGCGGCGGTTCTCGAGGCCGACGCCTGCTTCGTCTACCTGTACGACGAGCAAACCGACGAGTTGGTCCTTCGTGCGTCCGTGGGCACCCGAGTCGAGGACCTGACCCGAACGCCGAAGATGCGCCGGGGCGAGGGCATCACCGGGGCGGCGGCGGCCGAGCGGGCTCCGGTCATGATCCCGAGCGCGGCGCACCTCGACCCTCGCTTCAAGCGGTTCCCGAACCTGCACGAGGAGCAGTTCGAGTCGATTCTCGCAGTTCCGATCCTCGCCAAGGAGCAGCTCGAAGGAGCCCTCAACATCCGGACGCTGGCGCCTCGGGAGTACGAGCGGGACGAGATCGAGCTCCTCATGGCGATCGCCGGGCAAGTCGCCCAGGCGATCGAGAACGCCAAGCTCTACGCCGCCGCACAGCGCCGGGTCGTCGAGCTCGAGGCCCTCTCCCGGATCTCGGAGGCCGTCTCGGAGTCGCTCTACGTCGAGGAGTCGCTCGAGGAGATCGTGAAGACGACCATGGGGGCCGTCGGCGCCAGCGGTGCGGCGATCGTGCTCGAGGACGGCAGGGTCGTGTGGCCCGAGGGACGGTCAGGGGAGTACGCCGTCCGACTTCCGCTTCGCTGGAAGGGCCGTCGCATCGGCGAGCTCGTCTGCGACAAGGACACGCCGTTCAGCGACGAGGAGATCACGCTTCTCACGTCGATCGCACACCACGCGGCCGTCGCGCTCGAGCACGGCAGGGCCGTCCTCCGCGGCGTGCTCGCCCAGGAGATCCACCACCGGGTGAAGAACAACCTCCAGACCGTGGCCTCGATGCTCCGGCTCCAGGCGCGCTCCACGGACGTCGACCCTCGCCGAGCGCTCGAGGACTCGGTCACGAGGATTCTCGCGATCGCCGCCGTGCACGAGGTCCTGACCGAGCAGCGGGAGGACGACGTCGATCTCGGCGAGCTGATCGAGCGGCTCCGCCGCATGATCGTGCAGGGCCTGGGCGCCGGAAAGCGCGTCGAATCGCGCGTCGAGCGCGTCTCGCTCGCCGGCGATCGGGCGACCGCGCTCGCGCTCGTGTTCAGCGAGCTGCTCCAGAACGCGCTCGAACATGGCGGGAGCAGCGTCCACGTCGAGCTCCTGCGCCGGAACGGTCACGTTCTCCTCGATGTCGTCGACGACGGCCCCGGGGTCGGCGACGCGAAGGAGGGGACGGGGCTCTCGATCGTGCAGGCGCTCGTCCGGGACGAGCTGAAGGGGCGGCTGGAGCTCGAAGACGCGCACGGGCTCCGCGCCAGGGTCGTGTTCCCAGCGTGAGGATCCTCGTCGCCGAGGACGAGACGATCATCCGGCTCGATCTCCGGGACATCATCGAGCGTGCGGGCTTCGAGGTCTGCGCGGAGGCGAGAGACGGCGAGGAGGCCGTCGAGCTCGCCCGCCGCGAGGAGCCCGATCTCGCGATCCTCGACGTGAAGATGCCCCGTCTCGATGGCATCGAGGCGGCGCGTCGGATCCTCGACGAGCGGCCGATCCCGATCGTGATGCTCACCGCGTACAGCCAGGAGGAGCTCGTCTCTCGGGCGATCGAAGCGGGTGTCTTCGGCTATCTCGTGAAGCCGTTCCGGGAGGCCGACCTGCTCCCGGCGATCCGCGCTGCCAGTGTCCGCCACGACGAGCTGGCGGCACTGCGCGAGGAGGCCCATTCGCTGGCCGAGGCGTTGGTCACGAGGAAGGTCGTCGAGCGGGCGAAGGGTCTGCTCATGGCGCGCGAGAGCCTGACCGAGCAGGAGGCGTTCGGTCGCCTCCGGAGGGCCAGCCAGATCTCCGGACGCCCGATGCGCGTCGTCGCCGAGGCGCTGATCGCGACGTTCGAGGTGGACGCGTAGGATCCGCTGAATGGAGAGCCAGCGCGGCGATCGCCTCGAGCTCGTGGTCGGCCGCGCCCTCGAGGAGTTGTGTCGACTCGTCACCGAGCTCCGGATCACGAACGAGGAATGGCACGCGGCGCTCGGGTTCCTGACCGAGGTCGGAAAGCGCGACGAGTTCATCCTCCTCTCCGACGTGAACCGCGTCTCGGTGCTCGTCGATCGCGTGACGCACGAGCAGGAGGCAGTGCCCGGAGCCACGCCGACGAACGTTCTCGGGCCCTTCTACCGGAGAGGAGCTCCGCTGCTCGACTCGCCCGCCAGCATCTGCCGGCCCGGCGAGCCCGGAGAGCCGATGGTGCTCGCAGGCGAGGTGCGGTCGGTCGCCGGCGCCCCGGTGCCGGAGCGATCCTCGACGTCTGGCAGACCGCGGCGAACAGGCTGTACGAGAACGAGGACTCCGCGCAGCCCGAGATGAACCTCAGGGGCCGGATCCGGGCCGCGCCGGACGGGGCGTACGAGATCAGGACGATCCTCCCGGTTCCCTACGAGATCCCGACCGATGGGCCGGTCGGACGCTATCTCGGGTGGCTCGGTCGCCACGCCTGGCGCCCTGCGCACATCCATCTGCGGGTCGAAGCGCCCGGTTACCGGCCGCTCACCACGATGATCTACCTCGCGGACGACCCGTGGCTCGGCGACGACACGATCGGATCGGTCAAGGAGTCGCTCGTCGTCTCGGTCCGGCAGGACGGCGACGGCGTCCACCGCTCCCGCTTCGACGTCGCGCTCGTTCCCGCCGTCAACGGCTGAGCCCGTCCGCGGGTTTCGGTCCGGTGGCCAACCGGTGGTCGCCCGGGTCCCGACGAGGTTCGCGACGGAGCTGTCGCGTAACGTTCGCCCGGTGGAGAGCGCGTTCGACATCGTGGTCATCGGGTCAGGGCCCGCCGGTCAGAAGGCGGCGATCCAGGCGGCGAAGCTGCGCAAGCGGGTTGCCGTGGTCGAGCGCGCCGAGACGCTCGGCGGCGTGTGCGTCAACACCGGCACGATCCCGTCGAAGACGATTCGCGAGGCGATCCTCTACCTGACGGGGCTCGACCAGCGCGGCATCTACGGCCAGGGCTACCGACTGCGCGATCAGATCGAGGCAAGTGATCTCATGCAGCGGACACTCCAGGTCGTCGAGCGCGAGCGGAACGTGGTCCGCGATCAGCTGCTTCGCAACCACGTCCAGCTCGTGGGCGGCTCGGCGAGGTTCGTCGACGGGAGGACGGTCGTCGTCGTCGACGCCGTCGGGGCGCGAACGGTGCCTCGGCGCCGCGACGTTCGTGATCGCGACCGGCTCGACTCCGGCGCGCGTCCCCGGCGTCGAGTTCAACGATCAGACGATCTTCGATTCCGACACGATCCTGCAGCTCCGCTCGGATCCCCGACTCGATCGTCGTCGTCGGCGCGGGCGTAGTCGGGATCGAGTACGCGTCGATGTTCGCTGCCCTCGGTTGCCGTGTCACCGTGGTGGACGCGCGCGCCTCGCTGCTCGACTTCTGCGATCCGGAGATCGTGGAGGCGCTCCGCTACCACCTGCGCGACCTCAACGTCATCTTCCGCTTCGGCGAGAAGGTCACGAAGGTGCAAGACCTCGGGGACGGGACGATGACGCTCCTCGACAGCGGAAAGCAGATCGTCGCCGACGCGGTGTTCTACTCGGCCGGACGCGTCGGAGCGACCACCGATCTCGGACTGGACGTGCTCGGTCTCGAGGCCGACCAGCGTGGCCGGATCCCGGTCGGCGAGCACTACCGCACGTCCGCCGAGGGCATCTATGCCGTCGGGGACGTGATCGGCTTCCCGAGCCTCGCCTCGACGTCCGCCGAGCAGGGTCGGCTCGCTGCGTGTGACGCCTTCGGGATCGAGGCTCACCCGATGCACGATCTCCTGCCGATCGGCGTCTACTCGCTCCCCGAGATCAGCTTCGTCGGCAAGACCGAACCCGAGTTGACCGAGGCGAGCGTGCCATACGAGGTCGGAATCGCGCACTACCGCGAGCTCGCCCGAGGGCAGATCAACGGCGAGACGTACGGCCTCCTGAAGCTGCTCGTCTGCTCCACCGATCGCAAGCTCCTCGGCGTCCACGTCTTCGGCGCCCAGGCCACCGAAGTCGTGCACATCGGCCAGGCGGTGATGGGGCTCGGTGGAACGATCGACTACCTCGTGGACACCGTATTCAACTATCCGACACTCGCCGAGGCCTACAAGGTCGCCGCGCTCGACGCCGCCAACAAGCTCCGCGCCGTCAGCTCGGCCAGCGCGGTCGCAGCGGAGCAGTAGCGGAATCGGCGCCCGCGGCCCCGGGAGCTGGCTGAGCTATCCTCGGATCGCGTGGGCTTCGCGGTCGCATCGATCGACTCGCTGGGCAAAGGGCCGTTTCGCAAGGTCAGGCAGGAGCTCGGGGTCACCGCCTTCGGTGTCAACGCGCTCGTGCTGCCTGTCGGGACGGAGTGGTTCGAGCACTTCCACGAGCGCCAGGACGAGCTCTACTTCGTCCACCGCGGCACTGCCGGCTTCGCGGTGGACGGCGAGGAGCTCGAGCTGGGACCAGGCGGGGTGTGCCACGTCGAGTCGACGACGCCTCGCAGGTTCTGGAACGCGGGCGACGAGGAGCTCGTCCTCCTGATCGTGGGGGGCGCAGGCGGCTATGTCGGGCGGGACGGCCAGCTCGTGCATCCCGAGGACGCCGAGCGGCGGCGGGCCGCCGGGCAGGGCGATCTCTCGGCGATCACGAAAGGCGCTCGGGATCGCGGCGGGTAAGGTTCGGCGAATGGCCACGGACGTCCGGCGTCTCTCGATCGACACGATCCGCGTCCTCGCGATGGACGCCGTCCAGAAGGCCAATGCAGGCCATCCGGGGACGGCGATGGCGCTCGCCCCCGTGGCGTACGCCATCTACCGCGAGCGACTGCGCGCGAACCCGGCGAACCCGGCGTGGCCGGGGCGCGACCGGTTCGTCCTCTCCGCCGGGCCACGCCTGCATCCTCCAGTACGCGACACTCCACCTCGCCGGCTACAACCTCGCGCTCGAGGAGCTGAAGCGCTTCCGCCAGTGGGAGTCGCTCACTCCAGGTCACCCCGAGCATTTCCTGACTCCCGGGCATCGAGACGACGACGGGCCCGTTGGGCCAGGGTGTCGCGCAACGCCGTCGGGATGGCGATGGCCGAGAAGTTCCTCGCCCAGCGATACAACCGGCCCGGGACACGAGATCGTCGACCATCGCGTCTACGCGATCGCCTCCGACGGCGATCTCATGGAGGGCGTCTCGCAGGAGGCGGCCTCGCTCGCCGGCGCGTTCGGCCTCGGAAAGCTGACGCTGGTCTACGACGACAACCGGATCACGATCGACGGGACGACGGCTCTCTCGTTCGATCACGAGGACAAGGCCAAGCGCTTCGAGGCCCACGGCTGGCACGTCGTCCACGTCGCTGATGTGAACGACGACGTCGCGCTCGACGCCGCGTTCGACGCGGCGCACGCCGAGAGCGGGCGGCCGACGCTGATCGTCGTTCGCAGCCACATCGGCTACCCGGCACCGCACGCGCAGGACACGGCGAAGGCGCACGGAGCGCCACTCGGGGAGGACGAGGTTCGGGCGACGAAGGAGGTGCTGGGCTGGGATCCCGACGAGCATTTCGTCGTTCCGGCCGAGGTGGCCGGGCACATGAGCCTGATCGAGAAGGGCCAGAGGCTCGAGGACGAGTGGAGTCGCGCGCTTCGACGGGTGGAGGGCAGCGTTCCCCGAGCTTGCGGAGGACTGGGACCAGGCGATGACCGGCAAGCTCCGTCCCGGCTTCGCCGAGGCACTGCCGCGGTTCGACCCAGCCGACAAGGCGAAGCTGGCGACCCGGGCCGCCGGAGCCGCCGTGATGGCCGCGTTCCAGCCGTACGGTCCCACGATGCTCGGGGGGGCTGCCGACCTCGTCGAGTCCACGAGGACGGCGTTCGACGGCGCCGGCGTCTTCGCAGGAACGTACGCGGGCCGAAACATCCCGTTCGGCATCCGAGAGCACGGGATGGGCGCGATCGTCAACGGGCTCGCGCTCCACGGAGGCATCGTCAAGCCCTACGGCTCGACCTTCCTCGTTTTCAGCGACTACATGCGACCCTCGGTCAGGCTCTCCGCGCTGATGAACCTTCCAGTGCTGTGGGTGTGGACACACGACTCGGTCGGTCTCGGCGAGGACGGCCCGACGCATCAGCCGGTCGAGCACTACGCGGCGCTTCGCGCGATTCCGAACCTCTGGGTGTTCCGCCCCGCCGACGCCAACGAGACGGCGGTGGCGTGGAGGGTTGCCCTGGAGCGCGAGGAGGGGCCGGTCGCACTCCTGCTCACCCGCCAGGACGTCCCGGTGCTCGACCGCTCGGCGGTGGCCGACGTCTCGGGCGTCGAGCGGGGCGCCTACGTCCTCTGGGAGAACGGCAACGGCCCCGGCGCTCCCGAGCTGATCCTGCTGGCGACGGGCTCCGAGGTCTGGGTCGCGCTCGAGGCCGCTCAGCTGCTCGCGGCCGAAGGTCGATCGACGCCGCGTCGTCTCGATGCCCTGCTGGGAGCTCTTCGAGGCTCAGCCGGTCGACTACCGCGACGAGGTGCTGCCTCCCGAGGCTGAGCTCGCGGCTCTCGGTGGAGGCGGGTGTCCGCTCAGGGCTGGGAGCGGTGGGTCGGCTCGGCGGGCGACTCAGTCGCGATCGAGCACTTCGGCGCTTCGGCGCCCGGAGCGACGGTGCTTCGAGAAGTTCGGCTTCACCCCCGACAACGTCGCGACGCGCGCCGCGCGCTCCTCGAGCGCCGTCTGCGCGGTCTAGAGGAGGAGTCCTCATGGCGAAGACACCTCTGCAGCGCCTGGCCGACGAGGGTCAGAGCGTCTGGATCGACTACCTCTCGCGCGACCTCGTCCACGAGCGGCGAGCTCGCGCGGATGATGGAGCGACGACGCCGTCGTCGGCGTCACCTCGAACCCGACGATCTTCCAGAAGGCGATCTCCGTCGGGTGACTCCTACGACGAGCAGCTCCGAGCCGATGCTCGCCGAGACGACGACCCGAAGGAGATCTTCATCGCGCTCGCGGCCCGCGACGTCGGCGACGCGTGCGACCTCCTCCGCGCGTGTCTGGGACGAGGGCGCACGGCGGGACGGCTACGTCTCGATGGAGGTCGATCCGCGCCTCGCCTACGACACCGAGGCGACGGTCGTCGAGGCCGTCCGGCTGCACGCGCTGATCGACCGGCCGAACCTGCTCGTCAAGATCCCGGCGACGAAGCCGGGCCTGCCGGCGATCGAGGAGATGATCGCCAAGGGCAAGTCGATCAACGTCACGCTGATCTTCTCGCTCGAGCGCTATCGCGAGGTCGCCGAGGCGTACATCCGCGGCCTCGAGCGTCTCGTGGCCGGCGGCGAGCGCCCGGGCCCCGTCGCTTCGGTCGCGAGCTTCTTCGTCTCCCGCGTCGACACCGAGGCCGACCGCCGACTCGACGAGATCGGGCGGTCACGATCACCTGAAGGGCAAGCTCGCGATCGCGAACGCCAGGCTCGCCTACCAGCGAGTACAAGCAGCTGTTCTCGGGCGAGCGCTGGGACGTTCCTCGCGTCGAAGGGCGCGACGCCGCAGCGCTGCCTATGGGCCTCGACCTCGACCAAGAACCCCGCCTACCGCGACGTCATGTACGTCGAGGAGCTGATCGGGCCGGACACCGTGGACACGATGCCCGAGGAGACGATCGAGGCGTTCCAGGATCACGGCGAAGTCGCCCGGACGCTCGATCGGGGTGTCGAGGACGCGCGCGCGCCTCCTCGACGAGCTGGCGGAGGCCGGGATCGACTACGACGACGTCACGGAGACGCTCGAACGCGAAGGCGTCGAGAAGTTCGACGACTCGTTCGCCGAGCTGCTCGAGGGCATCCGCGCCTCGAGCCGGGCGCTCGTCGCGGCATAGCCCGGCGCCGGCCGTGACCGAGCTCGCCGACAACCCGCTCCTCGCCGGGCTGGGGATGCGCCGGACGCCGCGAGCCGTGCGCCGTCGTCATCTTCGGCGCCTCGGGCGACCTGACGCAGCGCAAGCTGCTGCCCGCGCTCTACTCGCTGGCGGCCAACCGGTTCCTCCCCGAGAGTTCGGGGTCGTCGGGCGTCGGGCGCACGGAGCATGACGGACGAGGAGTTCCGCGCCCGAATGCGGGAGGGGGTCGAGGAGCACGGTCTGCGGCGTTCCGCGACGACGTCTGGGACTCCCTCGCTGCTGGGATCCGCTACGTCTCGACCGAGTTTCCCGCGGAGGGCGGCGGCGGAGCCGGTGGTCGAGGTGCTGAACGAGCTGGACGAGTCGCGCGGCACACAGGGGAACCGCGTCTACTACCTGGCGATTCCGCCGAAGGCGATGGAGACGACGGTCGAGCAGGTCGGACGGCATCGAACGACCGGCGGCTGGACGCGGCTCATCGTCGAGAAGCCCTTCGGTCACGACGCGGCGAGCGCGCGTGCGCTGAACGATCTCCTCACTCGCGCACTTCGACGAGCGGGAGATCTTCCGCATCGACCACTACCTCGGCAAGGAGACCGTCCAGAACATGCTCGTGCTGCGGTTCGCAAACGGGATCTTCGAGCCGATCTGGAACCGACAGCTCGTCGACCACGTGCAGATCACGGTGTGCCGAGTCGCTCGGCGTCGAGGGCCGCGCCGGGTTCTACGAGCAGGCCGGCGCGATCCGCGACATCGTCCAGAACCACATGCTCCAGCTGCGTCGCGCTGACGGCGATGGAGCCGCCGATCGACTTCACCGCCGACTCGGTTCGCAACGAGAAGGTCAAGGTCCTGCGGGCCATCCACACCCCGGGGCCGAAGCACGTCGTTCGCGGCCAGTACGGCGCCGGGCTTCGTGGAGGGCCAGGAGGTTCCCGGGTATCGCCAGGAGCCCGGGGTGGCGGCCGACTCGACGACCGAAACCTACGTCGCAGCGAAGCTCTACATCGACAACTGGCGCTGGGCGGACACGCCGTTCTACCTGCGCACCGGAAAGCGGCTGCCGCGCCGTGAGACGACGATCGCGATCCAGTTCAAGCGCGCGCCGCATCCGCCGTTCGAGATCGACGCCGAGGACTCGCTCCGGCCGAACGTGCTGCTGATCCACATCCAGCCGGACGAGGGGATCTCGCTCACCATGAGCGCGAAGGTGCCCGGCCAGGGCATGACGATTCGTCCGGTGCACATGGACTTCTCGTACGGCGGGCACTTCCGCACGCGGCCTGCCGGAAGCGTACGAGCGGCTGATCCTCGATTGCATGCTCGGCGACGCAACGCTCTTCACGCGAGCCGACGAGGTCGAGGAGCAGTGGGAGTTCGTCGATTCGATGATCGCGGGCTGGCGGCGCGACCGGCCGTCGTTCCCGAACTACGCAGCCGGCACCTGGGGCCCGGCGACCGGCCGACGAGCTGCTGCACCGGGACGGCCGTTCGTGGCGGCGGCATTGATCGAGAACGCGAGCATCCGAACGATCGAGGCGGAGCTGCAACGCCTGAACGAGGCGGCCGCGCCACCGGGCGAAGCCGCGACGCTCAGAACGCGGGTCCTGACCCATGTCGCCTGGATCCCGCCGGCCTGGGAAGCCGCGGCGCGGGGAGTCCTCGACGGCCTCCGGCGAGCGGCATCCCTCCCGTACGATCCTGCTCCTTCCCGACCCGGAGGCCGGTCGCGACGCGCTCGACGCCGACATCGACCTCCGCTGCTTCGTCCACGGTGGACAGAACCGGTCGGTCTGCTCGGAGGTCGTCTCGCTGTGGCTCCGAGGGAAGACCGCGAGCGCGCCGGCGAGCATCGTGCAGCCGCTGCTCGTCTCCGATCTTCCGGTCTTCCTGCGCTGGCGCGGCGCTCTCCCGTTCGGCTCGCACGAGCTCGAGCAGCTCGTCGAAGTCACCGATCGGCTGATCGTCGACTCGTCGGAATGGCCCGCGGCCGAGTCGGACTACCGGGAGCTCGTCGCCTTGCTCGAGCGGGTGGCGGTGTCCGACATCGCGTGGGCCAGGATCGAGACGTGGCGGCGCGCGATCGCGGCTCTCTGGCCGGACGTCGCCGATGTGCAGGGTCTCCGGGTCTGCGGCCCGCGCTCAGACGCCCTGTTGCTCGCACACTGGCTCGGTGCCCGGCTCGGGCGCGACGTTACCCTCGACGTCGACGACGCCGGAGCGGTCGAGCGAGTCGAGGTCGACGGGGAGCCCGTCGCCGCCGGCCGTGGCGAGGCGCTGACACCGAGCGATCTCCTCTCCGACCAGCTCGAGATCTTCGTCCGCGATCCCATCTACGAAGAGACGCTGCGCGGCTTCGAGCTCGTGGCTTCGGCCTAATCGAGCGCCTGAGTGTCGAAACCGGCTTCGCCGGTTTTCGACGGCCGTCCCGATATCGAGCTTCGCTCGATTCGGGACACCGCGGCGCAACGATTCGGCTTGTGACCGGGCTGGCTGCCGCCAGCCCTTTCCGGCCGAGATCGGCGCCGCCTCCGGCGGCGCAACGATTCGGCCTAGTCCAGCGCCTGGTAGAGGTACGTCACGCCGATCGTCGCGACGAGCATGACTGCGGCGATCAGGAAGAGCGCGATGCCGAGCCGGTTGTTCTTCCGTGCGAGCTCGCGCTCGTCCATCAGAGGATGATCGGGTCGATCGCCATGGCCACGAAGAGCAGCGCGAGGTACGAGAGCGAGAAGGTGAACACGCGGCGCGCCCGCGCGGGCGTCGTCTCACGGAGAAGCCGGAGCGCGAGGCCGAGGAAGCCGAGGCCGAGCGCGAGCGCGGCCGCCGAGGTAGAGCCAGCCGAGCTCGCCCGGTCACGAAGGGGAGCAGGGTGACGGCGATCAGGACGATCGTGTAGCGGACGATCGAGATCGCGGTCCGGCGCTCGCCCCGAACGACGGGGAGCATCGGTACTCCTGCTGCTTCGTAGTCGCGGCGGATCAGGAGGGCGAGCGCCCAGAAGTGCGGAGGCGTCCAGACGAACACGATCAGGAAGAGGAACAGCGCCGGGAGCGCGAGGTCGCCCGTGGCCGCCGAGTCCAGCCGACGACGGCCGGGATCGCCCCGGCTGCGCCGCCGATGACGATGTTCTGCGGTGTCGCAGCGCTTCAGGTACCTCGTGTAGACGACGACGTAGAAGAGGTTCCCGAAGACCGCGAGCAGTGCGGCGAGCACGTTGACGAAGCTCGCGAGGACGACGAACGAGAAGGCCGACAGCGCGAGCCCGAACTCGAGCGCACGCTCGGGAGCGACGCGCCCGGTCGCGACGGGTCGCCGGTCGGTCCGGCGTCATGTACTTGTCGATGTCGCGGTCGAGCACGTGGTTGAGCGCCGAGGCGCCACCGCACGCGAGCGCGAGCCCCCCGAGCGTTGCGAGCACGAGCCCGAGCGGCGGGACGCCCGCGCGCCCCGACGAACAGACCGCCGAGCGCGGTCAGGAGCAGCAGCACCATGATGCGGGGCTTCGTCAGCGTCACGTAGTCGCGCCACGGAATCGGTCGGACGGGCAGCGCATGAGCGCCGCGGAAGGTCAGGGCGCAGGTCACCGCGGATGCCGCGAGCGAGAGCGCGCCGAGGGCGATGTGCAGTCCGCCGAGCCAGCCTGCGTCGGTCAGGGCGACGAGCCCGCCGAGCCCGATCTGGATCAGGAAGACGCCGAGAGACGTGCAGGCCGCGGCGACGAGCACCGGTCGGTCGCGGTGGCCGATCCAGCGCGGCGGCGGCGACGCCGATCGTCAGCGCGAAGGTTCCGAGCACGGCAGCCTCGTGCGAGCGGCGCCCATTCGCCGGTCGCGACGACCGTCGCGGTGCCGGCCACCGCTGCGAGCGCGGTGAGGCGGAGCCAGGGGCCGGGTGCGGGGTGATGCCCGTTCACTGCTGGTCACGCTGGAGCCGGAGCCGGAGGTCGCGGAGCGGCCGATGGCTCGTCACGTACGGAACCTTGTCGAAGTTGTGCTCGGGAGGCGGTGAGCGTCACGTACCACTCGAGGGTATCCGCCTGCCAGGGGTCGTTGCCGACGCGCGGTCCCGACTCGCCAGCTTCGGATCACGTTGACGATGAAGAGCAGGATGGCGAGGCCCATCAGCCACGCCCCGATCGTGGAGGCGAGGTTGTAGGCCTCGAAGATCCCCTCGCGGTCGTACGTGTAGACGCGGCGCGGCATTCCCGAGGAGGCCCGAGCATGTGCTGCGGGATGAAGGTCAGGTTGAACCCGATGAAGAGCAGCCAGAAATGAGCCTTGCCGAGCCGCTCGTCGTACATGCGCCCCGTCATCTTCGGGAACCAGAAGTAGAGGCCGGCGAAGATCGCGAACACCATCCCGCCGAAGAGCGTGTAGTGGAAGTGGGCGACGACGTAGTAGCTGTCGTGCACCTGGTAGTCGACGGGGAAATTGGCCACGACGATGCCAGACAGGCCCCCGATGATGAAGAGGCCGATCATGCCGACGGCGAACAGCATCGGTGTCGGGAATGCTGATCTTTCCCCGCCAGAGGGTCGCGACCCAGTTGAGGATCTTCACGCCCGGTCGGGATCGCGACGAGGTAGGTCGCGACCATGAAGTAGCTGTTCAGGCTGGCGCTGAGAGCCGACCGTGAACATGTGGTGCGCCCAGACGATCATCGAGATGAACGCGATCCCGAGGCTCGAGAACGCGACCGCCCGGTAGCCGAAGATCGGCTTCCGCGCGAAGACGGGCAGGACCTCGGAGATGATCGCCGAATGCGGGCAGGATGAGGATGTAGACCTCCGGGTGCCCGAAGAACCAGAAGAGATGCTGGTAGAGCACCGCGCTCCCGCCGCCGTCCGGGAGGAAGAAGCTCGTGCCGACCTGGCGGTCGAGCAGCAGGAGCAGCAGGGCGCCGGCGATCACCGGGCACGGTCAGCAGGATCAGGAGCGCCTGCGCGACCATCGACCAGACGAAGAGCGGGATTCGCGTCCACGTCATGCCCGAGCGTGCGCATGTTCGCGATCGTGACGAGGAAGTTGATCGCTCCGAGGAGCGACGAGACGCCGACGAGGTGCAGTCCGAGAATCCAGAGGTCCTGCCCGATCTCGGGGCTGTACTCGGGGCCGGAGAGCGGCGTGTAGGAGGTCCACCCGGCGTACGCCGCGCCGCCGGTGGCGCCGAAGCTGCCGAGGAGGACGACCGCGCCGATGACGTAGAGCCAGAGCGAGAGCGCGTTCAGGCGCGGGAAGGCCATGTCGCGTCGCGCCGATCATGAGCGGCACGAGGTAGTTCGCGATCCCGGCGAGCATCGGCATCGCGAAGAGGAAGACCATGACCGTGCCGTGCATGGTCGTGAGCGCGTTGTAGCTGTTCTGGGTCGCGACGCTCTGCGTTCGCCGAGGCGAGCTGGCAGCCGCATGATCAGCGCCATGATCCCGCCGCCGACGAAGAACGCGAAGCGCGCTCCAGATGTAGAGGAGGCCGATGCGCTTGTGGTCGACGGTCGTCAGCCACCGCATCACCGCGCCGTCCTTCCAGCTCGGGAATGACGGGCTCGGCTCTTACAGCCACGGCTCATCCTCCTTGATCTGCGGGCGCGGGTGCGAGGTCGGCCTGGACGAGATACGCGATCAGCGCGTCGAGCTGCTGCTCCGGCCAGCCCTGCGAGACGGCGGGCATGAAGCCGTCGACGCCCGGGTTGTTCTGACCGTTTGCGAGCAGTCGAGTCAGGCCGGCCTTGTCCGACGAGGGTCGAGTTGCCCGCGATCGCGGGGCCGTATCCCCCCTCGCCGTAGAGGCCGTGGCACTTCGCGCAGACGCCCTCCCAGGTCTGCTGCCCGAGGTCGGACGTGCCGTCGGCCTGCGCCTGGCAGCTCGGCCGCCAGCCACGCGTCGAACTCCGCGGCCGGCATCGCCTCCACCGTCGTGTACATGACCGCGTGCTGGGCACCGCAGAGCTCGGCGCACTGGCCTTCGAAGACGCCGGACTTCGTGATCGTGAAGTCCAGGATGTTCGTGCGTCCCGGGATCGCGTCCTGCTTGCCGGTGAGCTGCGGCACCCACCAGCTGTGGGTGACGTCGTACGAGCGTGAGCTCAGAGCTGCATCGGCTGACCGACCGGCAGACGGAGCGTGATCGACGGCGACGACGCCGTTCGGGTACTTGTACTCCCAGTAGTACGTGTGCGACTCGACCTGCACGACGAGTGGCCTGGTCGCCCGGGTCGGGGCTTCGCCTGCACCGCCGGGATCTTCACGATCGTCACGATCAGGATCGCGACCAGGATCAGGAACGGCACGGCCGTCCAGAGCAGCTCGAGCCGCGTGTTGCCGTGGATCTGGGGTCCTTCCGTGTCGTCGTCGCCCCGATGGCGGAAGCGGAGGATGAACCAGACGAGCGCGCCCTCGACGAGCAGGAAGATCGCGAGGGTGATCCCGATGACGATCCAGTAGAGATCGTTGATCGCGCTCCCGCTGTTCGTCGCGGAGTCGGGAGGCGCGATGCCGCCGTTGCCGGCGACTGCGTCTCCGACCAGCACCAGACACAGCCCCGCGAGGGCAGCGGCGACGAGAGGGCCTACCCACCGGAGGCGATTCTATGCGGCGAGCAGGAAGAAGGGCTACTTCGAGCCGCGCGTCTCGAGTGGCCGAATACGATGGGTGGCGATGGAGCGAGACCTGGAGGGTTCCGCTGCCCGACGGCGTTCGCGAGCCGTTCGACGTGTACTCAACGGCGTCGCGCAGCGGCGGGGGGTCGACTACGCCGTGGAGGGCCGCGAGCTCCGCTTCTCGAAGCCGCTCGCGCAAGGAGGGGAAGCTCGGCTCCTGGCGCTGGCTCTCGCATGCTCCTCGGCATCGCCGGCACGTATCGCAAGAACGACTCGGTGGACGTCGTCTACGAGGTCGACGGCCGGCGGGTGGTCGCGACGCGGCCTTTCCGATCACTGGGCCCGCGGATCCAGGATGACGACCGGGATCTCCCGCTCCGTCGCGCCGCTGATAGTCGTCGTAGTCGGCGTACAGCGCTACGAGCCGCGGCCAGAGCTCGACCCGCTCCGGCGGCGGTCGCCTCGCGGGCGCGGACGGGCCGGCGCTCGCGCCGCACCTGAACCTCGGAGTCGGGGTGGGCCATGAGGTTCAGGAACCACGCGGGGTGGCGCGGTGCGCCTCCGGCCGAGGCGACCACGACGAGTCGGTCGCCCTCGGCGAGATAGAGGAGCGGCGTCGTCCGTGGCCTTCCCGCTTCTCCTGCCGACGGTTCGTCAACAGGAGGATCGGAGCGCCGCGCACCCGCCCACCGATCGCACCGCCCGTCCACTCGTAGACGGCGCGGTTGATCGGGACGAAGACGCGGAAGAGCGCTCGGTTGATCGAGTCGCGGGCCATCTCAGCCCGCCAGGCGAACGGCGACCGTGCCGTCGGGTGCCGACCTCGAACGCCGTCGGGACGACGGCGACCCCGTACTTGCGCGCGAGCTCCGGCCGTTTCGAGACGTCGACCGTGACGACGCGGCGCCCCTCGCGCGACCAGCGCTCGCGCCAGCTCGCGACAGTCCGTGCAGAGCGGGTGGGTGAACTGGACGACGACCTCGCCGTCCGCGCGTGCCCCGAGCTCGTCGAGGTCGATCCGCTCGAGGTGCGTGCGCACGTATGCCGCGCAGGCGGGCGACGAGCCTGTAGGCCTCGCAGCCGACGCAGAGGCCGGTGGCCGCCGCGAGGAGCGCCAGCGTCGCGACGAGGAGGCCGAGCGACCAGCCGAGACGTTCGAGCCCGACCGCGAGCGGAGATCGCCGCGGCGACGAGGAACGACGGCGCCGACGATGTTCGCGAAGCGCGGCGGCCGCGAGTCCTCGATCGGGCCTTCCCCGACCCGCGGCTGGACGAGCTCGAAGTAGGCGAGGCAGGGAAGGCAGTAGCGCCGGCCGAGAGCGAGCCCGACGACGAGCTGGGCGGCGAGGATCGCGTAGAGCGGCCACCAGTCCGGTCGAGGAACGCGACGAGCGCGAGGGTGCCGATCGTCGCCTGGTTGAAGCGGGGCGCCCGCGCGTCGATGACGTCGAGATCGCGCGTACGGATCGGCAGCTGCCGATGCTTCACTTCGGAAAGTTATACCAAGATAGGAGCTCGTGCCGAGCCGTCTACCTCGCCCGCCGCGTGCATGCCCCGGGTCGTCGCCGAGCTCGAGGCTCGCTTCGACGTCGTCGCTGCACGACTCCGAGTGGCCGCCGGCTCGGGAGGAGGTCCTCGCGTGCGTGCGCCGGCAAGGACGGCCTCGCTCGTCATGCCGAACGATCGGGTCGACGACGAGCTGCTCGACGCTGCGGGCCCGCAGCTGCGGTCGTCGCGAACCACGCAGTCGGCTACGACAACGTCGACCTCGCGGCGGCCACCGAGCGCGGCGTCCTGGTCTCGAACACGCCCGGCGTCCTCACGCGTGCGACCGCGGAGCTGACGCTTGCGCTGCTCCTCGACCTGCTGCCGCCGGGTCACCGAGGGCGACCGCTTCGTCCGGGCCGGCCGCCCGTGGATCTCGGTCGCCGACCTTCATGCTCGGCCGCGGCCTCGCGGGCCGGACGCTCGGGATCGTCGGCCTCGGGCGGATCGGCGGCGAGGTCGCCCGGCTCGCCGAGGCGTTCGACATGCGTGTCGTCTACGCGGGCCGGAGCGACGTGGCCGGACGTCGACGTACGCGCGGCTCGACGCTCGAGCGAGCTCCTCGAGACGGCCGACGTCGTCAGCCTCCACTGCCCGCTGACCGCCGAGACGCGGCACCTGATCGGCGCGGCCGCGCTCGGCGCGATGCGCCGGACGCGCGTGCTCGTGAACACGACCCGCGGCCCCGTCGTCGACGAGGCGGCGCTCGTCGACGCGCTGCGCGAGGGGGAGATCGCGGGCGCCGCGCTCGACGTCTACGAGCGCGAGCCGGAGGTGCACCCGGGTCTGCTCGAGCTCGAGAACGTCGTCCTCGCGCCGCATCTCGGCAGCGCGACGGCCGAGGCGCGCGAGGCGATGGGGATGCTCTGCGTCGACGCGCTCCGCGCCGTCCTGCTCGAAGGCCGCTGCCCGGAGAACGCGCTCAACCCCGAGGCGCTGGGAGCGCGGGCGTGAGCCTGCCGCCGGAGCTCGTCGCGTCGTTCGCGTCGCGCGCTCGGGCAGCCGACTGGCGTCATCTCGCGAGCCGGAGCAGCTGCGGACGTACGAGTGCGACGGCCTGACGGGCCACCGCGTCGTCCCGGCGCTCGTCGCGCTGCCGCGGTCGACCGCGGAGGTCCAGGCCGTCGTTCGCGCTCTGCCACGAGCACGGTGTCCCGTTCGTCGCCCGCGGCGCCGGCACGGGGCTCTCGGGCGGTGCCGTCCCGCACGCCGACGGGGTCGTGATCTCGCTCGCGCGCATGAACCGGATCCTCGAGATCGACCTCGAGAGCGGCCGCGTCACGGTCGAGCCGGGCGTGACGAACCTCGCGGTCACGCAGGCGGTCGCGGCGCACGGCTTCTACTACGCGCCGGATCCCTCGAGCCAGCAGGTCTGCACGATCGGCGGCAACGTCGCCGAGAACTCGGGCGGCGCCCACTGCCTCAAGCACGGGTTCACGGTCAACCACGTCACCGGCGCTCGAGGTCGTCCTCCCCGACGGCGAGCTCGTCCATCTCGGCGGCAAGGGGCTCGATCCGCCGGGCCCCGATCTGCTTGGGCGTCGTTCATCGGCTCCGAGGGGACGCTCGGGATCGCGACGAGGATCACGCTCCGCATCCTGCGCAGGCCCGAGGCGGTGCGGACGCTGCTGGCCGGGCTTCGACTCGACGAGCGCGGCGGGCGGCGCCGTCTCGGGCGTGATCGCCGCCGGCATCCTCGCCGGCGCGATGGAGATCATGGACCGGCTGACGCTCGAGGCGGCCGAGGCGGCGGTGCACGCCGGGTATCCGGACGTCGGCTCCGTCCTGATCGTCGAGCTCGACGGGAACGCGATCCAGGTCGAGGACGACCTGGCGCGCGTCGAGCAGATCTGCCGCGACTGCGGCGCGAGCGAGATCCGGATCGCGGCCGACGACGCCGAGCGTGCGCTCTTCTGGAAGGGGCGCAAGGCCGCGTTCGCGGCGATGGGCCGCGTCAGCCACGACTACTACGTCCAGGACGGCGTCGTTCCGCGCACGAAGCTCCCGGAGGTGCTCGACCGGATCGCCGAGCTCGAGCGCGAGTACGGCCTGCGAGTCGGCAACGTCTTCCACGCCGGCGACGGCAACCTCCACCCGCTCGTGCTCTACGACCGTCGGAACCCCGGGCGAGCCCGAGAAGGCGAAGGAGCTCGCCGAGGCGATCCTCGAGGTCTGCATCGACGTCGGGCGGCTCCCTGACCGGCGAGCACGGCATCGGTGTCGACAAGGCGTGCCGGATGCCGCTCATGTTCTCGGAGGTCGATCTCGAGACGATGCAGCGTCTGCGACGGGCCTTCGACCCGGACGGGCTCTGCAATCCGGGGAAGATCTTCCCGACGCCGCGACTCTGCGGCGAGGTGCCCGGTCCCTACCGCGCCCACCCGCTCGAGCTGGCCGGCCTTGCCGAGCGTTTCTGAGCCCGGCACCGTGGCCGAGGCCGCGGCGGTCTGCTCGCGGAGGCCTCGCGCGCGGGGCGGCGCGTCTCGATCGAGCGCGAGGGCGGCGACGTCGTCCTCGACCACCGGTCGGCTCGACCGCGTGCTCGAGCACGAGGCCGGCGACCTGACGGCGACGGTCGAGGCCGGGCATCACGGCTCTCGCAGCTGAACGCGCGGCTCGCCGCGGCGGGCCAGATGCTCGCGCTCGACCCGCCGGGCGACCCGACGATCGGCGCCTGCCTCGCCGGCAACCTCTCCGGTCCGCGCCGGCACCGCTACGGCGCGCCGCGCGACCTCGTGCTCGGCGTCACCGTCGTCCTCGCCGACGGCACGATCGCGAGCGCCGGCGGGAAGGTCGTCAAGAACGTCGCGGGCTACGACCTCGGCAAGCTCTTCTGCGGCTCGCGAGGGTCGGCTCGGCCTGATCGCGCGCGTGAGCCTTCGGCTTCACCCGCGCCCCGAGAAGCAGCGCAGCGCTCGTGGCTCCCGTGGCGAGCGCGCACGAGGCACACGCTCGCTGGCAGGCTCGTCCACTCCTCGGCACTCGTCCCGAGCGCCGTCGACCTGCTCTGGCAGGGGCGCCGGCTCGCGGCTCGCAGCTGCTCTTCGAGGGCTCGGAGCGGGCGGTCGCGGCGCAGATCGACGCGGCGCGCGCGCTGCTCGGCGGGGAGGAGGCCGCGGACGACGTCTGGGACGAGGCGCGAGGCTGGCAGGCGCGCTCGCGCGGCCGGATCTCGTTTCCGCCGCGCGGGCTCGCGCAGACGCTCGGCGATGCTTCCCGGAGGCGCTCGTCCGTCCGGGCGTCGGCGTCGGCGTACGCCGATGGACGCAGTCAGCGACGCGGCCCGAGGCGGGCGCGGCGGCGCTCGCCGAGCGCGTGCGCGCGGCGTTCGACCCCCAGGGGTGCTGGTGCTGATGGACCGAGAGCTCGTCAGCGAGTGCGTCCACTGCGGCTTCTGCCTGCCGACCTGCCCGACCTAGTCGCTGTGGAACGAGGAGATGGACTCGCCGCGCGGGCGGATCTACCTGATGGAGGCGCTCGCTCGACGGCACGATCCGGCTCACGCCGACCGTCATCGCAGCACTTCGACCGCTGCCTCGGCTGCATGGCCTGCGTGACGGCGTGTCCGTCCGGGGTGCAGTACGACCGGCTGATCGAGCTGACGCGCGCGCATGTCGAACAGCAGGTCGAGCGGCCGAGCGGCGAGCGGATGCTCCGCTCGACTCATCTTCGCGGTCTTCCCGTATCCGCGCCGGATGCGGGTCGCGCTCGCGCTTGGAGCCGCTCGGCCGGCGTCTCCCGGTGCCGTCGCTCGCTGCGGCCGCTGCTCGAGATCGCGCCGCCCTGGCGCTCGGGCGAGCGCCGCCTGCGACCGTCACGCCGCCGCGTGGCGAGCGGCGTCGGCAGGGTCGGCCTCCTCACGGGCTGCGTCCAGCGCGTCGTCTTCGGCGACGTCAACGTCGCGACCGCGCGAGTGCTCGCCGCGGACGGGTTCGAGGTCGTCGCGCCTCGCAGGCAGGCGTGCTGCGGCGCGCTCGCGGTCCACGCCGGGCGGCTCGACGAAGGGCTCGCGCGGGCGCGGCGCCTGATCGACGTCTTCGAGCGCGAGCGGCGTCGACCTCGTCGTCACGAACGCCGCCGGCTGCGGCTCGAACCTCAAGGACTACGTGCATCTCCTGGCCGACGATCCCGCCTACGCGGAGCGTGCCGCCGCGTTCTCGGCGAGCGTGCGCGACGTCTCCGAGGTGGTGTCGGACACGGACTCGGAGAAGCGGCGCGCGCGGAGCGGCACCCGCTCCCGCTGCGCGTCGCCTTCCAGGACTCCTGCCACCTGCTCCACGCGCAGCGGGTGCGGGCCGCGCCGCGGCGGATGCTCGGGGCGATCCCGGAACTCGACGCTCGCCGAGCCGGCCGAGCAGGAGCTCTGCTGCGGCAGCGCCGGCATCTACAACCTCGTCCAGCCGGACGCGGCTCGAGAGCTCGGCGACCGCAAGGCCGCGAACGTGATCGCCACCCAAGCCGGACGTCTACGCGAGCGCCAATCCCGGCTGCCTGATCCAGGTGTCCGCGGCCCTTCGACGCGCCGGGCGGCCCGCTGCCCGACGCTCCACCCGATCGAGCTCGTCGACGCCTCGATCCGCGGTCTCGACCCGGGGACGCTGGTGCGGATCGCCCGGCGGTGAAGCGGCGCGCAGCTCGCCGGGCCGTCGAGCTGCTCGGGCAGGAGCCGCTCCTCGACGACCAGGCGGCGAACTTCTTCGGGCTCCGCTCGCGTGGGCGGCTGCAGATCCGGGGCAACGGCTGCCTCGCGCTCGGCGACGAGGCGCTCGTCTTCGTCATGTGGCTGCCGCGGAAGGAGGTTGTGATCCGCCGTGGAGCGATCACGGCGATCGACAGTGCCGACGGCCACCTCGGGAAGCGCGTCGGGCGTCCTCTGCTCAGGGTCGCGTTCGACGGCGACCTCGCGGCGTGGTGGGTCCGCGATCTCGACCGCTGGCTCGCGACTCTGGCGTGACGGGGTGAACCGCGATCCGTCAGGCGACGCGGCGCGCGAGCTCCGCATACCGCACGCGGAGGCCCGAGCACACGAGCTCGCACAGCTGCTCGACCGTCGGATCGGCGATCCGGTAACGCACGCTCCGGCCGGCCCGCTCGCGCCCCACGACGCCCTCCCGCTCGAGTTGCGCGAGCTGCTTGGAGGCGTTGGCGACGCTCGTCTCCGCGCGCCCGGCAAGCTCGGACACCGTGAGCTCGCCCTCGTCGTGCAGGGCGTTCAGCAGCCGGAGGCGCGTCGGATCGCCGAGTAGGCGAAAGCGCCTGGCCGTCTCCTCGAGGAGGCGCGTGGGGACGGGAGCCATGAATCGATGCTAGCATTCGATCAACTACTTGCACAACTGGTTGAGTATTTAGGCGATCTCGAAGGAGCGGGCGATGATCCTCAAGCAGTACTACCTGGGCTGCCTCGCGCACGCCTCGTACCTCGTCGGCGACGAGGAGAGCGGGGTCGCGGCCGTCGTCGATCCTCAGCGCGACGTCGACCAGTACGTCGCGGACGCGCGCGAGCTCGGGCCTGGAGATCCGCTACGTCTTCCTGACCCACTTCCACGCCGACTTCGTCGCCGGCCACCTCGAGCTGCGCGATCGGGTCGGCGCGGAGATCTGCATCGGAGCCCGCGGCGAGGCGGAGTACGCGGTTCGCACGTTCGCGACCGGCGACGTCGCTCGACCTCGGTCCCGAGGTGCGGCTCGAGGTGCTCGAGACGCCGGGCCACTCGCCGGAGTCGATCTCGATCCTCGTCTACGACCTCGAGCGGGAGCCGACGGCTCGCCCTACGCGGTGCTCACGGGCGACACGCTGTTCATCGGCGACGTCGGCCGGCCCGACCTGCGCGCCGTCGCTCGGCTGGACCGCCGAGGAGCTCGGCAGCCTGCTCTACGACTCCCTCCACGAGCAGCTGCTCCCGCTGCCCGACGAGACGCTCGTCTACCCGGCGCACGGCGCCGGCTCGCTCTGCGGCAAGAACCTCAGCACCGACACCGTCTCGACGATCGGGGTGCAGCGTCGCTACAACTACGCGCTGCAGCCGATGACGACGGGAGGAGTTCATCCAGATCGTCACGGCCGACCAGCCCGACTCGCCCGCGTACTTCACCTACGACGCGGTCCTCAACACGCAGGAGCGCCCGACGCTCGAGGCGACGCTCGAGCGCGAGCTCGAGCCGCTCTCGCTCGACGCGGCTCCTGGAGCTCGCAGGAGGCCGGCGCGCAGGTGCTCGACGTGCGCGACGCCGGCGGACTTCGCCGGCGCGCATCTGACCGGCGCCGTCAACGTCGGGCTCGGCGGGAGCTTCGCGACCTGGTCGGGCACGCTGCTCGACCCTGCGCGGCCGATCGTCCTCGATCGCCGACCCCGGACGCGAGGACGAGGCGGCGACGCGGCTCGGGCGCATCGGCTTCGACAACGTGGCCGGCTACCTCGACGGGGGGATGCAGGCGCTCGAGACGCGGCCGCGAGCTCGTCAGCCGGACCGAGCGGATCACCGCCCCGACTCTCGCCGAGCAGCTGGACGCGGAGGGCCCCCCGGTCGTGCTCGACGTGCGCACCGACGCCGAGTGCGCCGAGGGCGCGATCGACGGGCAGCGTCAACGTGCCGCTGAACCGCTTGCCCGAGCGCCTCGAGGAGATCCCGCGCGACCGCCGCGCTCGTGGTCGTCTGCGGGACCGGCTATCGGTCGTCGATCGCCGCGAGCCTGCTCGAGCGCGCGGGGCACGATCGAGTCGCCGACCTCGTCGGCGGCATGGACGCCTGGGCGGCCTCGCGGCTCGCGACCGGCGTTCCGGCCTGATGAGCTCGGTGCAGCGACTGCCGGAGATCGATCCCGCGGCCGCGGCGGAACGGCTCGCGCGACGGAGCCGTCGCGCTCGACGTGCGAGAGCAGGACGAGTGGGAGGCCGGACGGCTCGGCGGCTCGCTTCACATCCCGCTCGGCGAGCTGCGTGCACGCCAGGGCGAGATCCCCCGCGATCGCCCGCTGGTCGTCGTCTGCCGCAGCGGGAGCCGCAGCGCCTACGCCACCGAGGCGCTCGTCCGGGCCGGCTACGACGCAGAGAACCTCGCGGGCGGGCTCAAGGCCTGGCCGGCGGCCGGCCTGCCGCTCGAGCCCGACGGTGCGTTCGTAGCCTAGAGCGGCCGGAATCGTGGAGAACCTGCTCCTCGCGCTGCCGTTGGGCGTGGCGGTGGGGCTCTCGCTCGGTCTCGTCGGCGCCGGCGGCTCGCTGCTCGCCGTCCCGATCCTCGTCTACATCCTGGACCAGCCGGTCCAGCAGGCGACGACCTCGACGCTCTTCATCGTGGGCGTGACGGCTCTGGCAGGCGTCGCCGGCCATCTCGGCCGCGGCACCGTCCACTGGCGGGTCGCGCTCTCCCTGGGTGCTGTTGCCATCCTCGGCGCAGCCGGCGGCACGGCGCTCAACCGGCTCGCGGACGAGGACGCGATCCTGTTCATGCTCGGCCTGTTGATGCTCGCCGCCGCGGTCGCGCTGCTGCGGGGGCGCCCGCTCGGCGCTCGCTCGCAGAGTCGGCCGCTTTCGTGGCAGGTGCTCGCCGCGGGCTTCGGGATCGGCGTGCTGACCGGCTTCTTCGGCGTCGGCGGCGGCTTCCTGATCGTGCCGGTGCTCGTGCTGGTGGTCGGTCTCTCGATCGAGGCCGCGATCGCGACGTCGCTCGTGGTGATCGCGATCGCGAGCGCAGCCGCGCTGGTCGGGCACCTCGCCACCGGGGGCATCGACTGGGCCCTGACCGGTGTCTTCACCGCCGTCGCGGGGAGTGCAGCGGTCTTGGGAGCGAGACTCCAGCCGAGGGTCCCGACGCGGTGGCTGACCCGGGTCTTCGCAGCGCTTGTCACGGTCGTCGGCATATTCCTGATCGTGAAGAGTCTGCAAACCCTCCTCTGAACCGCTCGGCGCTCGCTGCCGATCAAGCTATGGTGGGAGAGGAGCGCTACGGAGTGCCTTCGCAGAGCGTCGACGGTCTGAATCTCGGCTACGTCCGGGACCTCCTCGACCAATATCTCGCGTCTCCGAGCTCGGTCGATCCCGCGTGGCGGACGATCTTCGAGCAGGCGGCGAACGGGGTCGTCGAGGAACATCCGCTCGTGCGTCGCATCCGGGAGCTCTATCCGGACCTCGCCGGAGCGAAAGCGAATGGGGCAGCCGTCGCGCCGGCCGCCATGGCGGCGGCTCCGGCCGAGCTGCTCGGAGGCGTGGCCGCCGCGATGGCGCTCGTCAAGGCCCACCGGATGCACGGACACCTCGCCGCGCGGCTCGACCCGCTCGGCACCGAGCCCACCGGCGACCCTGGGCTCGAGCCCGAGAACCTCCATCCGCCGCTCACGCCCGAGCTCCAGGCCCTCATTCCCGCGTCGGTGCTCCGGATAGCGGTGCCCGGGGAGACGCTCGCCGAGGCGCTGCCGCATCTCCGTGAGACGTACTGCGGCACGATGGCCTACGAGATCGAGCACATCTCGAGCCACGAGAAGCGGGTGTGGCTGCGTCAAGCGATCGAGTCGGGGGCGTATCGCCACCCACTCTCGCTGGAGGAGAAGCGAAGGCTGCTCGGCCGCCTCGCCCAGGTCGAGGGCTTCGAGCGCTACCTGCGTCGAGCGTTCATCGGCCAGAAGCAGTTCTCGATCGAGGGCCTCGACGCGATGGTGCCGATGCTCGACGAGACGCTCGAGCTCGCTGTCGCGTCCGGCTCTCGGAAGGTCGTGATCGGCATGGCTCATCGGGGGCGCCTGAACGTCCTCGCGCACGTCGTCGGCAAGCCGTACGAGCAGATCGTGCGCGAATTCGAGGGCGAGCGCGTGATCGAGGCGGTGACCCACGCGCCCGAGGAGGGCACCGGGGACGTCAAGTACCACATCGGCGACGAAGGTGTCCGGCGGACGGCATCGGGAGACGTCAGGGTCGTCCTGGCCGCCAACCCGAGTCACCTGGAGGCGGTCGACCCCGTGGTCGAGGGCGAGACGCGCGCTGCCCAGACGGATCACTCGACCTCTGCCGGCGAGCACGACCCGACGGCGGCCCTCGCCGTCCTCATCCACGGCGACGCGGCGCTTCCCGGGCCAGGGCGTCGTCGCCGAGACCTTCAACCTCCAGGCCCTCGACGGCTACTCGACCGGGGGAACGCTGCATCTCGTCGCCAACAACCAGGTGGGCTTCACGACGGATCCCGAGGAGGGTCGTTCGACCCGGTACTCGAGCGATCTCGCCAAGGGTTTCGACGTGCCGATCGTCCATGTCAACGCCGACGACCCCGAAGCGGCGATCGCGGCGATCCGGCTGGCGATGGCGTTCCGGGAGCGCTTCCGCCAGGACGTGGTCGTCGACCTCGTCGGCTACCGGCGCTTCGGCCACAACGAGCAGGACGAACCGGCGTACACCCAGCCGCTGATGGCGCGGCGGATCGAGGACCATGCACCGGTACGCGAGCTCTACGCCGCCGCGCTCGCGGCCGAGGGGATCGTCGATGCGGCGGAGGCGGGTCGCATCGTCCACGATGTCGAGCAGAAGCTGAAGGATGCGCACGAGCAGCTCCGGGCGTCGCTCGGCCACGGTGTGCACGGAGCCTGTGGCCGCGCCGAAGCACCGCGGCGTGCCCGAGACGGCGGTCGAGGCGCCGATCCTGCACGAGCTGAACGAGCAGCTTCTCGCCGTCCCGGAGGGGTTCACCGTGCATCCCGAAGCTGCTCCGCCAGCTCGAGCGGCGACGGGAGACGCTCGGCCCGGAGGGAGGGATCGACTGGGGACAGGCGGAGGCGCTCGCGCTCGCGAGCCTCGTCACCCAGGGCGTGCCCGTGCGACTCACCGGCCAGGACTCGGAGCGCGGGACGTTCGCCCACCGTCATCTCGTGCTCCACGACGCGACGACCGGAGAGCGCTACACGCCGATCCAAGCATCTCTCCGACGCCCGCGCCTCGTTCGAGATCCACAACTCGCCGCTCTCGGAGTACGCGGTGCTCGGCTTCGAGTACGGGTACTCGGTGGCCGTGCCCGAGGGGCTCGTCCTCTGGGAGGCCCAGTTCGGCGACTTCGTCAACGGCGCCCAGATCGTCATCGACCAGTTCATCGTGTCCGGCTTCGCGAAATGGGAGCAGACGTCGAGGCTCGACGCTCCTCCTGCCGCACGGCTACGAGGGCAACGGGCCCGAGCACTCGAGCGCACGAGTCGAGCGCTTCCTCCAGCTCGCTGCGCAGGGCAACATCCGCATCGGCGAACTGCTCGACGCCGGCGCAGTACTTCCACCTTCTTCGCCTCCAGGCGCTCGGCTCGACCCCGCGCCCGCTCGTGATCTTCACTCCGAAGAGCCTCCTCCGGCTCAAGCAGGCGACGTCGACGCTCGAGGAGCTCGTCGACCGGCTCGCTTCCGGCCCGTCTTCGACGACCCGCGGCTCGGCCGACGACGACGCGGGCCCGCGTGCGCCGGCTGCTCGTCTGCTCGGGCAAGGTCTACTACGACATCGTCGGCCATCCGGCGTTCGCGGATGCGAAGGACATCGCGAGTCGCCCGGCTCGATCAGCTCTATCCGTTCCCGGTTCCCGCCTACGCTGAGCTGCTCCGCTCGTACCCGGCGCTCGAGGAGCTCGTCTGGGTGCAGGAGGAGCCCCAGAACATGGGCGCCGTTCCGCTCGATGCGCCACCGCCTCGAGGAATCGCTGCCCAAGGGCGTCCGGCTCGCGTACGCCGGGCGGCCCTGGCGTGCGTCGACCAGCGAGGCCTATGCGACTGCGCATCTCGTCGAGCAGGAGCGCTTCGTGCGCAAGGCGCTGGGAGTCGAGACCTAGGCGATCTCCGCTAGCAGCCGGTCGCCGCGGGCGCGGTCGACAAGACCGTCCACGTCGCCCCTCGCGTCACCGAGTAGTCGTACACCGACCATCCGATCGCGCCGCAGCCGACCGCGGCACGCATGAAGCCGCGTGCTTCGAGCCGGCTCGTGCGGTCGCCGATTCCGCCGATGACGTGGATCGGCCAGTCGCCGGCAGCGGCCTGGATGATCCGGATCGACCGCTGGATGTAGTCGCGGACCGCCGCGCCGCCCTCGACGCGGTAGCTGAAGTAGGTCATCGGCAGGACGACGTCGTACGTCGTCGCCAGCTCCGCATAGGGGAAGTCCGGCCAGTAGCTCGGCACGAGCTCCATCCCGCGGGGTGACGGGATGATCGCTCCGAGAGCGTAGGAGGAGCCCGTCGCGGCCCGGAGCTGACGCGAGAGATCCAGCAGCCGTTCGTTGCGGAGCGATACCGACTTGACGACGGCTGCCTCGATGTCGAGGGCGAACGAGTCGAATGCCTCGCCGCTCGGAGTCCTGAACTCGACCGCGGCCAGCGATCTGCGAAGGTCGCGAGGGACGTTCTTGAGCGACGGGAGGTACCAGGCGACGACGCGGATGTCCGCCGCGTGCGCCGCCTCGATGAATCGAGCGAGGCGCTCGGGTCGGAACAGATCGTTGCGCTGCTTGTAGTTGCCGGTCTCGAGGTAGAGCGTCCGGACGCCTCGAGCCGCCATGCCGGCCACCGCCGCCTCGGGCTCGGCGAACAGGCCCGGATCGTAGATGTCGACCCAGGTACCGAGGCCCTGGTAGAGGTCGGCGTTCGCCTCGCTCCGCGCCTGCGCAGTACCGGCGAGCACGAGGGTGAGAAGCGCCATGACGAGAGCGGCGAGACGTCGCACCCTGCTCGATTCTACGGAGGTGTCCCGTTTCCCGCCCGCCTATGCTGACCGAGAGATGGCCCTTCCCGAGCTCGCGACCCTCGACGCGGTCGGCCAGGCGGACCTGGTCCGGCGCGGCGAGCTGACGCCGGCCGAGCTGGTGGAGGCGGCGATCGACCGGATCGAGCGGATCGATCCCGGTCTCAACGCCGTGATCGTCCCGCTCTTCGAGCATGCGCGAGCCGCCGTACCCGTTCCGGGGCCGTTCGCGGGCGTGCCGTTCCTCCTCAAGGACGCCGGCGCCTGTCTCGCCGGGCTGCCGCTCTACTCGGGAAGCCGCCTCCTTCGCGATCTCGACTGGCGGGCACCTGCTGACACGGTGCTCGGAGCCCGGTTTCGCGACGCCGGCCTCGTCGTCTGCGGGAAGACCAACCTCCCGGAGTTCGGATCGCAGCCGACGACGCAGCCGGTCGCGTTCGGGCCCACCAGGAACCCTTGGGATACCTCGCGCTCGGTGGGCGGGTCGAGCGGCGGCGCAGCCGCCGCCGTCGCCGCAGGGCTCGTCCCCGTCGCCCACGCGAGTGACATCGGCGGCTCGATCCGATTGCCCGCGGCCTGGTGCGGCACGGTCGGCCTGAAGCCGTCGCGAGGTCGTATCTCGACCGCTCCGATCGTGGATCCCAACCTCGTCGAGGGGGTGATCTCGCGAACCGTGCGGGACACCGCTGCGGTGCTGGACGCCGTCCAGGGGGCCGAGGCCGACGACGTCTATGCACTCCCGCCGCCCGAGCGGCCGTACGCAGCCGAGCTCGGACGAGATCCCGAACCGCTTCGGATCGGCGTCGTGACCGAGGTCGAGGCAGAGGGGCTGACGGTCGACGCACGGTGCGCGGCGGGAGCGCTGGAGGCGGCGGCGTTGCTCGAGTCGCTCGGCCACGATGTCGAGGACGCCGGACCGGCGGATCTCTTCGACGACGCGTTCGTACAGCACACCTTCGTGACCGTCGCGAGGGAGTTCGCCCGGATGCTCGACGGGCTGGCCGCCTCCGTCGGGCGTCCGCTCGGGGCAGCCGACATGGAGCCGTTCAGCTGGGCGCTCGGCGCCGCGGGGGCTGCGATCAGCGACGCCGAGTACGGGGCGAGCCAGACGTGGGAGCGCGCCTACACGGCCCGGGTCAGCGCCTGGTGGAGCGACGACTTCGATCTGCTCCTCACCCCGGCCGCCGGCGAGCCTCCCGCGCCGCTCGAGGAGCTGGTGCCCCCGGATGGCGATCCGCTCGCCGTCCTGCCCAGATTCCGTCGCATCTGGTGCTTCGGTGCGCCTTTCAGCATCACCGGACAGCCAGCGATCTCGCTTCCGATCGCGTCGAGCGGGGACGGTCTGCCGACGGGCGTCCAGCTCGTCGCCGCCCTCGGCCGCGAGGATCTGCTGATCCGCCTCGCGGGCCAGCTCGAGCGCGCCGCTCCGTGGGAACACCGCTTGCCGCCGTTGACCTCGGCCGCGCCGACAGCGTAGGGTCGACCCGGCGGGCGACCCCCGGATTCAACCCGGGAGATGGCGGCCCCCTGTCGCCCGCCTTTCGCGCCGGCTCGCCGAATGCTCACGGAATCCTTACGAGACTCAGACCCCGTTCTGACGGTTTCGACCGATGATGAGGAAGAGAGATGGGCCAACCGCGCATCGTCATCGGAGAGCCGTACCCGGAGGTCCTGGGGCTCCTCGAGCGCGTCGTCCGCCAGCTGGGCTACCAGCCTCTCCGGCTTCGCCGAGGCATGCACGGTGACCCGCCGGAGGCCGACGCGTTGCTGCTCGAGCGCTCCTATGAGCTCGGTCGCGACCTGATCGCGGCACTCCGGCGCCGCAATCCCGGCCTCCGGGTCGTCTATCTCGACAAGCCGTTCTCGCTGGATCGGCTCCGCGCGCGCCTCGACCAGGCCGTTGCGTCGCGCGAGACGGGCCGGATCCTCGTCTCGGTGAAACGCAGGTAAGGCACGCGACAGGACAGATCCTCCCTCGTTCTGGTGATCGGGCGCAGGTGTGCTCCAGCGGGTGCCGAGATACGCGTGGAGCGCTCCCGCGACCGACACGCGGAGAATCTCCTACGATCGAACGGAGTGGAGACACACCCGATGGCAACGAGCGAGATCACCCGCGCAGGGCGTCCGGAAGGAAATGTCACCAGCAGCTCGGAGCGCTCCTACGAGCGCTCGGGCCCGCGCAGGCCCACGCGGATCGCCGAGGACGTGGGCGCACTGGCGGCCGGCGCTGTCGGAGGCGCGGTCATCGGGATCGGCCTCGTCTTCCTGATCGCCTGGCTCGTCGCCTGACGCAGCCGCCTGTGCCACACTCGGCGGCGTGCGGCTTCGGCACGAGCTCACCATTTCCCGGGCGCCCGAGGACGTGTTCGCCTTTCTCGGCGACCCGCGGAACCTGCCGGCCTGGCAGCACTCGGTCGAGCGGGTGACCGCACCGCCCGAGATCGCGGTCGGGACGAGGTTCACCGAGGAGCGCTCGCGCATCGGCCGTACCTTCCGCTCGACCCTCGAGGTCGTCGAGCTCGAGCAGGATCGTCTGCTGACGATCGAGGTCGTGGACGGGCCCGTCGCGGCGAGAATCCGCCACGAGCTCCAGCCGGCGCCCGAGGGGACGTTGCTCCGGGTCGAGGCCGAGGGCGACTTCGAGCGAGTGCCGTGGCCGCTGCGATCGCTGATCGTGCGGACGATCGAGGGCGAGCTCGGGCGGGACTTCGCGGCGCTCAAGGGGATCCTCGAGCGTCCGCCAGCCCATTCCGGGTAGATCGGAGAACGATTCTCCGCCAGGATCGGAGGGCCGCTGCATCCCCTAGGTAGGGGCCGAGCACGTCGGCCCCAGGCATGTAAACGACCTGGAGGTGGCTATGAGTGCTCCCCGACTGTTCTCGATCGCGTTGGCTTTCGTCCTCGCAGCGGCGGTCATGGCTTCGGCCGGCGCTGCGGCGGTCGCAGCTGGCGGAGCTACCACGGCAGACATCACTGGCACGAGCGGGGCAGACGTCCTGGTTGGAACACCCGGCAACGACCTGATGCGAGGCTGGAAGGGCGACGACAGGCTCAGCGGAATGGATGGAGACGACACGATCTACGGAGGTCGGGGCGCCGATGTGCTCGACGGCGGCTCTGGAAACGACACCATCGAGGCGAGGGACGAGGACAGGGCGACCGACACGGTTGTCTGCGGCCCGGGCACCGACCGGGTCTCGGCGGACTCGAACGACCGAATCGGCTCCGACTGCGAGCTCGTGAGCGGCGGGAGTGCCGGGGGGACGCCGACGACCCCGACCACGCCGACGACACCCACCACTCCCACGACGCCCACGACCCCCACGACGCCGGGAGCTCCGGCGGCAACGGGCCGGTCGGTCGTGCTGGTGGATCAGCAGTGGCGTTGTAGCGGGCCGGTCGATCTCGATCTCGTGAAGGTGACGATGCACGCTGGCAGCGACGCGGTGTCGATCGCGCGAGGTTGCAGCGGCAGGATCGGCCGGGTCGAGGTGGACACCTGGACTGCGGACGGGATCAAGGTGCAGAACGCCTCGCCGGTCGCGCAGGACCTCGTGATCGGCGGCGGGTACGTGGAGTGTCACGCGATCTCGCCCGACAGCCACCAGGACGGCGTGCAGGCGATGGGAGGGTCGCGGCTCACGATGCGGAACCTGGTGATCGACTGTCTCGGCAACTCGAACTTCTACGTCAACCGCGCCGGCGGCGGGGCCTCGACGCCCACCGACGTCGTCTGCGACGGCTGTGTGTTCGGTCCGCGCTCGGCGTCGACGCTGTACATCGGCTCGTCGCTTCGCTCGGGCGCGCGGAACTCGATCGGTCTGCGAGGGGCGCTACTTCGACATTCGGATCGAAGGGGCCCAGAGCCCGGTCAACACCGGGAACACGGTCGTACCCTCGACGGATTCGCGTTGTAGGTAGTCCCTGACCCACCTGCCCGGCGCCGGCCGCCCGATCGGGGGTGGCCGGCGCCGGTGCTCTTTCGTTTCTCTTTCGGCTCGCTCACGCGCGGATTGGGACGCCATCATGGAGCTCGCCCCGCGTTCGCGGGCTCCGGCAGGAACGGCACTCGCTTCGCCGGCTGCCGGGGATATCCCCCACGTGAGGGGGAGCGTTCCGTGCCCTGCAGTCGAGTCAGGAGGACGACATGCGTCCCGCCCGCATCCCGCTCGTCGTGTTGGCGCTTCTCGCCGTGACCGCCATCGGTGTCCCGACGGCCCTCTCCCGGTCCGACCACGGCCAGCAACGATCCGACGTCGTCGGCACGGGGGGCGCCGACATCCTGGTCGGAACCGCCGGTAACGACGTGCTGCGAGGCTGGAGGGGCGACGACACGCTCAGCGGCCTCGATGGAGACGACGCGATCTACGGAGGTCGGGGGGCCGACACCATCGCCGGTGGGCCCGGAGCCGACTCCGTCTGGTGCGGACCTGGGATCGATCAGGTGTCCGCCGACGAAGGCGACCGGGTGGCCTCCGACTGCGAGGTCGTGAACGGCGCGGAGACCGGAGCGGTCGAGCCGCCGCCCTCCGGTTCGTCCGAGTCACGGTCGGTCGTGCTGGTGGATCAGCAGTGGCGTTGTAGCGGGCCGGTCGATCTCGATCTCGTGAAGGTGACGATGCACGCGGGCAGCGACGCGGTGTCGATCGCGCGAGGGTGCAGCGGCAGGATCGGCCGGGTCGAGGTGGACACCTGGACTGCGGACGGGATCAAGGTGCAGAACGCCTCGCCGGTCGCGCAGGACCTCGTGATCGGCGGCGGGTACGTGGAGTGTCACGCGATCTCGCCCGACAGCCACCAGGACGGCGTGCAGGCGATGGGAGGGTCGCGGCTCACGATGCGGAACCTGGTGATCGACTGTCTCGGCAACTCGAACTTCTACGTCAACCGCGCCGGCGGCGGGGCCTCGACGCCCACCGACGTCGTCTGCGACGGCTGTGTGTTCGGTCCGCGCTCGGCGTCGACGCTGTACATCGGCTCGTCGCTTCGCTCGGGCGCGCGGAACTCGGTCGTCTGCGAGGGGCGCTATTTCGACATCCGGATCGAAGGAGCGACCGGCCCGGTGACGACCGGCACGGTGATCGTTCCTCGCTCCGACGCTCGCTGCGCGTAGCGCTGCACGGAGTCGGGCTGTCCGAACGATGTCCCGGGAGGTGGCCCCACTGCGGGCGATCCACCCAGGCGGCAGCCTGAAGCGAATCGACGATAGGAGGAAGAGATCATGATCAAGCAGCTGATCACCAAGCTCGACGACCTGTACGCCCCGGCGAGCCGCGTCGCCGTGCAGCGGTTCTGCTGGACCCCGCAGGACTGAGTGAGCGGGGGGTGTCCCGCCGAGAGCGTGGGGCGGGTCCACGCCCGCCCCACCGCTCCACTACGATCGAGGCATGGACGTTCGCACCTGGCAGGAAGAGCCGATCGAGCAGCTCGGGGCGAGGATCGGACGACAGGTCCTGCACACGGAGCGGCTGACGCTCGCCCGCATCCTGCTGCGCGAGGGCGCAACGGTCCCAGAGCACCGGCACCCGCACGAACAGGTGGCGACGGTGCTCGAGGGGAGCCTCCGGTTTCGCATCGGCGACGAGACGCGGGTCGTTCGATCAGGCGAGAGCGTCGTCGTGCCCTCGGACAGCGAGCACGAGGTCGAGGCGCTAGAGGACTCGATCGTCCTCGACCTGTTCGCGCCACCGCGCGACGACTGGATCCGCGGCGAGGACGCCTACCTCCGAGGCTGAACGGCCTGCCGGACGCCTCGGGCCGGCTCCCTCCCGCGGCCGACACGTCGGACGCGAGGTCTAGGGTCCTCCGGACGCGATGAGCCTGAAGTTGTACCCGGACGTGCCGGCGAAGCGAACGGCGACGCTGGTGCGTGACCTGACGCTCGTGGCTCTGCTGGCCTTCTTCGCCTGGACTGCGTTCGAGGTGTACGACGCCGTGGAGAGCCTCTCGGTGCTCGGCAACGGCGTGACGACCGCGGGGGAGTCGATCGAGGGTGGGTTCGAGTCGGCCGGCGGGGCGGTCGAGCGGATACCGGTCATCGGGGACGATCTCGCCGGCGCCCTGCAAGGGGCGGGCAGCGGGACGGGTGGAAACGTCGCCGCACTCGGCAAGAAGGGATCGGACGCGGTGCAGCACGTCGCGCTGATCCTCGGGCTGCTTGCCTTCGCGGTGCCTGCCTTGATCGTGCTGGTGATGCTGCTACCAGGGCGAATCAGGCAGATCCGCCAGTTGACCGCGGTGAGCGCGGCCTTCGTCGACGCCCATGATCCGGAGCGACGCCGCCTGCTCGCGATGCGCGCAGCCTTCGGCCTCCCGTACGACACACTGCTCGGATACACGAAGGACCCGCTCGGCGACCTCGTCGAGGGTAGCTACGACGCCCTTGTTCACGCTGCGCTCGACGATCTCGGGATCCGAAGGCCCGCCGCCGCTGCGGAGCGGTCGCCGGGTTGAGCACGGCGATGCACGTGCGGAGACACGTCCGTCGCCGGGATCGAGCCAGCGCACGAAGCCACGCCTCCATCGGCACGAGCGCGCCGTGTAGCGTTCCCCCGTGCCACCTTGGCCCGGAGGCGATCGTGCGCAGGTCGCTTCGACGCGCGTTGTGACCGGCAGCGTTACGGCGCCGCTGCGGCGAAACGGGTGCCCGTCGTGGTGACGCCGGAGGAGATCGGCACGATCACGGTCTTCGCACCCCTTGTGGAGGCCGCGCGCGAGCGGCTTGCCAGGGTGGCGGCGGACATCGTCCTCGCGCCCGGCGAGTACGCGGCGCACGAGGGCGACGAGCGAGCGCTCTTCGCCCTCCTCGAGGGTCGCATCGAGGCGGTCAAGCTCGTCGACGGGATCGAGCGTGTCGTGGGCGAGCGAGGGCCCGGGGACATCTTCGGTGAGGTTCCGATCACGCTCGGGACGCTGTTCCCGGTCGGGTTCCGTGCCGCCGAGACGTCGCGCATCGTTCGGATCGAGCCTCACGACTACCATGCGGTCGTAGCCGTCGAGCCCGACGTCGGCAAGGAGGTCGGCAGGCTGGCGGGCCACCGGATCGGGGGCGAGCGGGGGCTCCAGGGGCTCGCAGCGGAACCACCGCCGCCTCGCGCGATCGTGGTGGGCGATCGCTGGGACCCGGCGTGTACGGCATTGCGACGCTTCCTCGACCGCAACCAGATCACGTTCAGGTGGCTCACTCCCGATGCGCCGGATGCGGCAGAGCAGTGGGGCGGCCCGTTGCCTCCCGCGGAGGATCGCCCGGTGATCCGGG
The DNA here is from genome assembly GCA_963705605.1 of uncultured Thermoleophilia bacterium. Classification (GTDB taxonomy): domain Bacteria; phylum Actinomycetota; class Thermoleophilia; order Gaiellales; family Gaiellaceae; genus CAVPKC01. The sequence goes on along the minus strand of CAVPKC010000003.1, from coordinate 1,649,649 downwards.
TCGTCGAGGGCAAGACCGTGGTGCGACCGCAGCTCAGGCGGGTTGCCGAGCTGCTGGGCCTCGGCACCGAGGCGCTCGCAGCCGAGTACGACACGGTGGTCGTAGGCGCCGGGCCCGCCGGGCTGGCGGCGGCCGTATACGGGGCCTCGGAGGGGCTGCGCACGATCGTGGTCGAGCGGGAGGCGCCCGGCGGCCAGGCGGGTACCTCGTCACGGATCGAGAACTACCTCGGCTTCCCGTCAGGCGTGTCCGGCGACGAGCTCGCGAGCCGTGCGCTGCAGCAGGCCCGGAGGCTCGGCGCGGAGATCCTCGTCACGCGGACGATCACCCGGATCGACACCGCGACGCATCAGGTGCACCTCGACGGCGGTGACGTCCTTCGTGCGCGAACGATCATTCTCGCGTGCGGTGTCGCGTGGCGGCACCTGTCGATCGAGGGCTTCGACCGACTCGCCGGGAAAGGCATCTCCTACGGCGCGGCGCGCAGCGAGGCCGCGAGCACCCACGGCCTCGACGTCCACATCGTCGGTGCAGGCAACTCAGCGGGGCAGGCAGCCATGTTCTTCTCCACCCATGCGCGGAGCGTGACCATCCTCTGCCGCGGCGACAGCCTCGACAGGAGCATGTCGCGCTATCTCGTCGACCAGGTCACGGCTCGTCAGAACATCGACGTGATACACCGGGCGGAGGTGGTGGCCGCTCACGGCGACCTCTCCCTTGAAGCGATCGAGGTGCGCGACGCCGCGACCGGTGAGACGGCTCGGCTCGAGTCGGGCGGTCTCTTCATCTTCATCGGCGCGGACGCCGAAACGGGATGGCTGCCGCCCGAGATCGCGCTCGACGCTCGCGGGTTCGTTCTCACCGGTAACGCCGTCCAGACCGCTGGACGGTGGCAGCTGGACCGCGACCCGTACCTGCTCGAGACGAGCGTGCCCGGCATCTTCGCGTGCGGCGACGTGCGGTACGGCCCCGTCAAGCGCGTAGCTGCAGCGGTCGGCGAGGGCAGCATGGCGATCGCGTTCGTCCACCAGCACCTCAAGGATGCCGCCGCGGTAGCTCGGTAGGGCGCAGCCGACGTGCGGAGTGGCGTCGCCTATCCGAATGCGTTGTCGAGCGCCATCATCAGCGCAAAGCCGCCGAGGAGGGCGAGGGTGGCTTCGCGCTCGTGGCCGCGCGCGTGGCTCTCCGGGATCAGTTCGTCGGCGATGACGTACAGCATCGCGCCTGCCGCGAAGGCGAGCCCGGCGGGAAGGAGTGCCGTGGCGGCCTCGAACGCCGCGAGCGCGGCGAAGGCGGCGGGCGGCTCTACGAGGCCGGTGGCCGCGGCGACGAGCACCGCGGTGCGCCGCCGCACGCCCGTCTCGAGCAGCGGCGCGGCGGCGGCGAAGCCCTCCGGGATGTTCTGGATCCCGATCGCCAGCGCGATCGGCACGCCCAGCTCGGAGCCTCCGGCCGCGAACGCGACCCCCACGGCCATTCCCTCCGGCACATTGTGGATCGTCAGCGCCGAGAGGAGGAGCGTGGCACGCTCGCTGGCGCTCGTCCCCTCTCCCGTGTGGCCACGCTCGACGAAGCGGAGGTGCAGATGCGGCACGAACCGGTCGAGCGCCGCCACCACCGTGCCGCCGAGGGCGAAGCCCGCCAGGACTTCCCAGAGGGACCCGAGGTCGAGCGCCGGCACGAGGAGGCTGAACGCCGTTGCCGCCAGCATGATCCCTGCCGTGAACCCGAGGAGGACGTCGAGCGCCTTGGCCGACGGATGCCTGACCACCAGCAGTCCGAGGCCTCCCAGCGCGGTCGCGAAGCCGGCGGCGAGAATCCACGCGACGGCGGTTCCACTCACGGGCGGCCGGGGCTACTCGGCCAGAAGGTGGGTTACCGGCAGGCGATAGGTGTCGCGGATCCGGGCGACGTCGGCGCCCAATACGCCACGGGCCGAGACGCCCAGCTTGCCCAGGATGGCGAGCTCGTCGCGCAGGCGCCCAGCGGCCTCTGCCCGCTCGTCGAGTCGTACCACGAGCACCAGTGCGACCACGGCGAGCCCGACCGCCACCGCCACGACGACCCCGAATCCGACCCACGCGGCGGTCGGTAGCGGCCGGGCGAAGGCGAGGGTGAAACCGATCATCGCACCGAGAGTGAGCACGAGCCCACCGACGAGGATTGCCAGCATCGAGGCCCGCCCACGCGTCCGGGAACCTGCCATCGCCCGATCTCCTTCCGGCGTTCCGAGTGATCATGCCGTCCTGAGGCGAACGCCGAATCAGCGGCGCCACCGAATCGCGCGCGTAGTTCCCCGCAACGAGCGCTCAGCGCCGTAGCCGATCTGGAACCGTCGGCGTTCGTTCTCGTTGACGGCCTTGGTAGAAGATGTCCGCGGAAGACCGCGCGCGACGTGGCGACACGCACTATCGGCGCCGCTCGGGGCTACACTTCTGGGCCTGGTTGCGCTCAGGGAGTCATGGGGTGAAGAGTCACGAATCGCGCAGTGAGGGCGGGGAGCGGTCGTGAATCTCTTCCGCTTCATGCCGGGCTACACGGAGCACATCTACGAGGAGAGCAAGGAGCCGCTGCTCTTCCTGTTCCTCGCCTTCCTGATCACGTTCGCGCTCGTGCGACTCTACACGCGCCTCGCACGGACCCGTGGCTGGGGAAGCGGACGCGTCGGCGGTGTGCACATGCACCACATGGTCGTCGGTGTGATCCTCATGGCGCTCGCGGGGGGCCTCGCCTTCACGCAGTTCGCCTCGAGCGAGGTCTTCTACAGCGTGTGCGCGATCCTGTTCGGCATCGGTGCGGCGCTCACGCTGGACGAGTTCGCGATGCTGTTCCACCTCAAGGACGTGTACTGGGACGAGGAGGGGCGGACCTCGATCGACGCGCTGATCATGGGAGCGGCCTTGACCGGTCTCCTGCTCGTCTCCGCATCGCCGTTCACGACCGAGGGGAAGGCGAAGCCCGGCAGCGACGTCGCGCTCGAGTTCACGATCGGCGGCCAGTCCATCACGATCGGCGCCTGGGTTGCGCTCCTCACGAGCTTCTTCGTCGCGGTCGTCGTGTTCCTGAAGAAGAAGCCGTTCGTGGCAGTGATGGGGATCGGCTTTCTGCCAATCGGGATCGTCGGAGCGATCCGGCTCGCGAAGCCGGGCTCCCCGTGGGCTCGTTGGTTCTACGATCCGAGCAAGGGGCCGGCGAGATCCCGCGCGCGGCGAGCAGCCAAGCTCGGACGGAGCGTCCACCGGTATACGCACGGGAGGCATGGGCGCTTCGAGCGCTGGTTCTCGGACATCGTCGGCGGCGCTCCCAGCACGCCGGCCAGCGCCCAGGCGGGCGGCGACGATGGGGCGGCGGTCACGTCGGAGTCGAAGGATGAGCGCACCTTGGACGCGCTGCGAGCACCCACGCGCATGCCGTGAAGCCCGCCGACCGTCGCCGGTGCCATGTTGGCCGACGATCGACAGTGCGACACGGCGATGCGCGATGCTGCGGTTCGCGTGCGGTTCGTCCTCAACCTCCTCTGGCTGATCCTCGCCGGGCTGTGGCTGGCCCTGGCGTACGTCTTCGCCGGTGTGCTGCTGGTCATCACGATCATCGGGATCCCTTTCGGCTGGCAGGCCTTCAAGCTGGCCGGCTATGCGCTCTGGCCGTTCGGCCGGACGCTCGTCCCCAGCGAGAGCCGCCTGAGAGGACTGAGCGCGATCGCGAACATCTTGTGGTTCGTCCTCGCAGGCTGGTGGCTGGCGCTCTCGCACGTCGTGACGGGAGTGCTCCTGTGCTTGACGATCATCGGGATTCCCCTCGGGATCGCTGACTTCAAGATGGCCGGTGCGGCCCTCGTCCCGTTCGGCAGGGAGATCGTCAGCACGGACCGGCTCGCGCAGCCGCCCGCGGGCTCGATCGCGCTCTGACCCGATCGGCGACCGGTCGTCAGCCCCGACTCCGGACTGCCGTCCGCGATCGCGCTTCACAGAGGCTTAACACGCGGCCTGTTCACTCCCTGGTCGTGGTGCTACGGTCGAGGCATGCCGAACGTGAGCATCTGGGAGATTCTGCTGCTGCTTCTGGTCGTGCTGGTCATCTTCGGCCCGAAGAAGCTGCCGGAGATGGGACGGTCGCTGGGGCGGAGCATGCGCGAGTTCAAGGACTCGGTCAGCGGCCTCGCTGACCTGAAGGAGCACGAGGAAACGCCCGCCGAGGAGGTCGTGACGACGGCCACGGCCAGTTCAGCGGCAGATGCTCCGGAGCCCGGGAGCCCCGTGCCACCCGCAACCCCGGTTGCTACTCGTCCGGTGCTGCCCGAGCAGCCCTGAGACGCTGCTCGATCGCCCAGACCCGCCGGAAACGCAATCAGTGGCCGGAGCAGGCTCGGCAGCCGCCACGGGCACCGCGCGGTGGAGCCTCAGAGCATCGGGCGCTGCTTCATGTTCCTTTCATCCGGGCGTGTTGCTCTTTGACCGTGTCGAGTTGGTCGGGCTCCCAGTCCTCTTCTTGCTGCAGAGCGAACAGCGACGTGTAGCCGCCTGACCAGTCGGGCGGTAGGAGGCACGGCCGGGGATCGTGGTGAGCCCACCGTGCCGGCTCTCCGCGAACGAGGGCGCCGGCGTACCTGCTCGGGAGCGGGTTGGCCGTATACGGGAACGCGTCCGCGGCCGAGTAGACGTTCAGAAGCAGTGGGCGGCCGAGATCGGATTCGTTCCGGCGAGAGCTGTGCACCGTCCGGCAGTTGTGAATCGTGAGCGACCCAGCCGGCCCCATCAGATCCTCCGCCGACGTCAGGTCGAGACGTTCGACGTCGTGCTCCGAGAGGCAGCCGATCCACGAGTCCTCATCGTTATAGAGGTTGTAGAGAGCACCCTCGTGACTGCCGGGTAGTACCCGCAACGGGCCTTGCTCAGGGCCGACGTCATGCAGGTAGACGCCGATCGTGAGTGGGCTGTAGTTGGTGTGTGGCCAGTACTGGATGTCCTGATGCCACTTCACCTCCTCGCCGCCTGCAGCCCACTTGAAGTTCAGCTTCGAGTGGTGAAACTTCACACTCGGCCCAACGAGGTCTGCAGCGATGTCGGCGAGGAGCGACGCCGAGGCGAACTCCCAGTAGACGTCGTGCTGCTCGACTGGACTGGTCAGCCTGCGAAGTCGGGGCGTCTCCCGCGAGTGACTGGGCTCGAGATCGAAGATCGCGTCAGATCTCGTGAGCGAGCGGCTTCGATCGACGAACTCGGATGTCACGGCTAGCAGACGCTCGACCCACGCACCTGGCACGACTCCTTCGAGAAGGAGGTATCCCCTCTCGAAGTACGACTCACGCTGGTCACGGCTGAGGATCGTCGGCGGCTGGGCGAGGACCTCCTCGGGCGTCATGCGTCTCCTTCCACGGGCGGGTACCAGAGCATACGCCCGCCTCCCGGCCGCCTCCTGGGCATTCTGCCCTCAATCGTTTGAAGCCTGGCTCCGCGGCTGATTGTCGTCGGCCAGCAGATCCGTCATGGAGGTTCCTCAGGACGCCGACGCCGCAAATCGGCCCGGGCCAGGAGCGCTCCTAATCCGGGGTGAGGCGACAGGGCAGACCGCGAAGAAGCCATGTGCCCATGATGGGATCGCAACTGCCCGTGTCGTTGTCCGTGCAGACGTTGATGTTCGTCGACCAGAAACCAAACGGGTCCTCGCCGCCGTCGCCCTGTTCCGGATACCACCAACGATCGGCTTGAACGACCCGTGGCGCCAGCTTGTCGGTCACACGCACTTGTTGGCGAACCGCGCCGACCGGCGTCTCAATGAGGATCCAGTCGCCCTCTTGGACGCCGGCGTCAGCGGCAGTGGACGGATGCATCCTGACGCGGGGATGCTCGTGTCGGCGCCGAAAATCTCGCATCTGTTGCGCGTTCTGGTGAAAGCCTTCGATCGTTCGCCCGCCGGTGACGAGGATGAGGGGGAACTCGTCACCGGCCCGCGCGAAGATCCCCGGTGGTTGGTAGTCGGGCACCGCATCCATCCCCCAGTCCCTGAGCAGCGAGGACGCGAGCTCGATCATGCCCGACGGCGTTCCAAGCCGCGAGTCCCCTGCTTCTGTCGAGGCAGAAACGCGTGCTTGCGCACCGACGAGCGGCCCCCGGGTTGTCGACAGGGCGTCGAACCGCAATCCGGCCGGTTTGGCGAGCTCGTCCCAGAAGAGCTCGGCGGTTTCCGGCCAGTACTCCGCCTGACCGAGTCGGCGGCCGAGTTCGCGCCAGAGGTCGTAGTCGCTGCGGTGTTCGAACTCGGCGGGTACCGCTGCTTCGCTTGCCTCCACGTAGTCGCCCGCGAAGCCCATATAGCCGTACGCGACTGAGAAGAAGGGCTTTTCGAGCCAGTGTGAAGCGGGGAGGAGGTAGTCCGCGAGCCGAGAGGTGGGGTTCACGAATAGATCCTGGACGACGAGCAGCTCGAGGTCGTCGTTCGTTAGCGCTTCCTGTGCCAGGCGCGCGTTGGCGCCAGCTCCGATCGCATTGTGGTACTGGACGATCACCGCCTTGACCGGATACGGCTGGCCGGTTGTGATCGCCCGCCAAAGCGTGGGCTCATGACCGGTGGCGAGCCAACTGAGGATGTGTTTCTTGCCGTACCAGCCCGCGCTGAGCGCGAGGTCGAGCTCGCCATAGCCGCGTCCGATGTGCGGGAAGGTATCTCCGCCAAGTCTCTTCGCTCGCTGGTCCGCCGGGAGCGCGTCTGCCATTGTCGCGTCGCCGTTCGAGATCAAGTCCCGGGGCGGGCCGGCGAGTGCATGACCCCCATGGATATCGAGGTTGCCGGTGATAGCAACTAAGCAGGCAAGCGCGCGGCCGCACTGCACAGCCATGCTGCCACTCTGGCAGAGGCCGTTTCCGCCGTGAATGATCGCCGGCCCGCTCGTGGCGAAGACCCGTGCTACCTCCGCGAGCGCCTCGGGGGTTATCCACGCGAGTTCGGCGACGCGCTCCGGCGGATACTCGACCGCCCGGGAGCGGAGCTCGTCGAAGCCGACCGTTCGGGCGCGCACCGTATCCTCGCTGTAGAGGCTCTCGGAGATGATGCGGTTGATCAGACCGAGAGCGACCGCGACGTCGCTTCCCGGTCTGTTCTGCAGCCACAGATCGGCGTGGCGCGCCTCATGGGTTTGCTCCGGGTCGATCACGATCAGCTTGGCACCCTCTCGCTGAGCCTGGACGATCCGCTTCCAAAGCAGCGGCATCGAAGCGCTGGGCCTCATCCCCCAGATCACCATGCAACGGGTCGTACCGACAACGGGATATGTGTAGAACGTTGGGCCGAATCCGTACGTCAGCGCTTCTCCGAGCGCGTTTGGGCCGTAACACACCTTGTCCTGTCCAACGGTGTTGGGGCTACCGAACAGGTTCATGAAACGTTCGCCGAGCCCCCAGTCCGCGGCGTGGAAAGTCCCGAATGTATATGCGACAGTTTCTGGCCCGTAGCGGTCTGCGAGGCGGGCCAGTGTCTGCGCGATGTCATCCAGCGCGTCTTCCCAGCTAACGCGCTCCCACTGACCGCTTCCTCGCTGCCCCCGGCGCCGGAGCGGGTGGTGCACTCGCGCGGGGTTGTAGTGCAGCTCGTGCGCGTTTGCCCCTTTCGGGCAGATGAACCCGGCGCTGACGGGATGCTCCCGATCACCCGTAATCCTCCGGATCTGGCCGTCCTCCACATGGACGAGCACGCCGCATTGCTGCGCGCACCCGCTACACACGACGGCGCGTTCCTTCGTGAGTGCAGCTTCCACGGTCGAGTTCCGATCTGAGCGTTCCGGTCGTTGCGGATGTCCCAGCCCTCGTACTCAAGCATCTCCCAGACGCGCATGCGCTCGTTCTCGAACACCAGGCGTGGCGCAATCCGGTAGTTCGTCGGCGCCGATCTGCGGGTATGAGAGCTTGGAGCCCCTCTCGTCGCGGTGCTGGAACAGGCCACCGCCACGACGCCGACGCGCGGCCGGAGACGGATCCTCATGGGCTCCGATCCGCGGCCGAGTCTGCGGCGAGGGCCGACTCGGCGCCCGAGCAGGTGAAGACGAACGCCCGGCGGCCCTCGAGCGGCCCAAGCGCGGTGAGCGCCTTGAGCGTTTCGATGAGCTCGGACACGGAGCGGGCGCGCGAGGCCGCGCCGGGGCGTTCAGTAGATCTCGGTCTCGACCGTCTCGACGATCCGCACCTGCGGGCGACCGGCGAGCGCGGGAGCCACCTCCGGCGACTGCCACAGCTTTTCGAGCGCGTCGTGGAACGCCTCCGCTGCCGACACCGTGTCGAAGTCCAGGTCAACCACGACGTAGGCGGGGTCATCGACCGGGCGGTGGATGCGGTACCCGCGCACGCCTGATCCCGCGCGGTCGATCGGGTCGCGGTCGAAGGCCGCCTTCCAGAGATCGAAGTCGCTGACCGCGTGCTCCAGTCTAAGAGTGGCCATCCTCTCTCCCTTCATTTCTCCGGTCGACTGCGCCCGGTGCTGGGCTCATGCCCAGCCTAGCTTCGACCCCTGTCACGCGCTCAGCGGGGGATATTCCCGGGGCGATTCAAGACGGCTTGAATGGCTCGTGCGCCGCGAGTCTTCGTCGATGGCGATGTCGGTCGGGTAGCTCCGAAACGTGTACGGCAGCGACGGGATGTGCCGTGCCCCGTCCTACCGGTAACGCCCCCGTCAGCGTCGCGTACAGCCGGTCGAGCTTCTTGCTGGTCGACACCTAGAAGGAAAGCCTGTGCCGCTCGACGATCGGGAACGTCCGGTCGAAGTCCACGTCCACGCCGTAGCGAGCCGCTATCGCCGCCATCGTTTCCGGGGCAAGCTCGCCCTCGAGAGCGTGCATTTCGCGGAAGGCTTCCTCGAAGCCGCCCGGCGAGATGATCTCGAGAATGCGCGCCGGTGCGTCGCCACCGTTCCAGAACGTGTGCCATTGGTGGCGGGGCTTGAAGATCAGGTCGCCGGTCTCGCCGAAGACTTCCTCTTCGCCCAGCAACGCCCCCACCCGCCCCTCCAGGACGTAGCTGTACTCATCCTCCAGGCTGTGTCGGTGCAGCGGCGCGGCTAAGGCGCGCGGGGGCATGAGGTGCTCGACGAGCGCGAAGCTGCCGTGGGAGTCCGCGCCGCCGACCATGAACCGGTCGCGGACAGCATCCGGTGCCCCCATCACCTCTCCGTCCCGCGCGCCCAGCACCCTCGTGCCGCTGGTACCTACCGGCTTCCCCGTCATCGTTCCTCCTTGCCGTGGGTTGGCTCAGATCCCATGAGCGAGATCGCGTGGCGCCGATACAGCCCAGGGTAACTCCGACCGCCGAGCGATTCTCCGGCCTTCCGAGGTGAGCACGAGCCCGGAGGTTGGATCTGAAGTTCCGGCCGGGCCGCGCTCCGCTGCCATGGACGGCGCCCAGGCGGTCTCCACTTCACCGACCGCCTCGTCAAACTACTTGACCACCTACGTAGAGGAGGAAGCCACGATGGCAGCAAGCGCGCGCGAAGAGATCGGGGTTGGGCCGCTGGCGATCCGGTTCCTGGTCGAGGGTGAGGAATCGGGAGGGTCGGTCGCGGTCTTCGAGTTCGACGTTCCGGCCGGCGCGAAGGTACCAGCCGCACACAGCCACGACGGTTACGAGGAGACGATCTACGGGCTCGAGGGAGCGCTGACCTGGACGATCGAGGGCGTGCCGGTCGACGTCGGCCCGGGCCAGGCGCTCTGCATCCCCCGGGGCGCCGTCCACCAGTTCGACAACAGCCACGAGATCGACGCGAAGGTGCTCGCGGTCGTGACACCCGGAATCCTCGGCCCCGACTACTTCCGCGAGGTAGCGGCCGTCCTCGACGCCGCGGCCGGCGGTCCCCCCGACCTCGCAGCCATCGCAGCAGTGATGCGCCGCCACGGCCTCACCCCAGCGCCCTGAAAGCTACTCCTCCGAGAAGGAGCCGATCGCGAGTAAGGCTTCGTGGATGTCGTCGCAGCGCTCACAGCCCGAGATGCCCCGTCAGGGGCGCAGCTCCAGATCTGCTCTTCTGCGATCCCTAAAGAAGGGTGGCTGACCGGCCGCCGCGCGCTCTTCGGATACTCGACGCCTAGCAGGAGTTCGAACTCGCCTTCGTGGTCAACGGTGCGAGGTCTAGCGCTGCTGCGCGTTGGGCGTGAGGAAGCCCGTGGAGAACATGGCAGTGCTCGCGGACGCCCACCATGAGAACGGCGAAGATCGCACCTCGATCGATCGAAACCTCATCTGTCTCTGTGGTCATCCACTCGACGAGGGCCTCGTCACCAACAGTCCATGGCTGGTGCCCGGTAGCTCAGAGCGCTACCAGTGCCACAACCGATGAGTTCGGTGCGGCGGTCCGGTCTAACCGAACAATGATCTACCCAACGAGAAGGGAACCGCGATCATGAAACTGACGACCATGACGCAAGTCACCGTCGATGGAGTGATGCAGGGAAACGGCGGCGCGTCGGATGAGGACCGCAGGAACGGATTCGAGCGCGGCGGATGGGCCATGGGGGTGGGCGACAACGAGACCATGACGTTCATCAACCAGACCTACCAGAGCGCCGACGCGTTCCTGTTCGGCCGTCGGACCTACGAGCTCTTCGCCGGCTACTGGGGCGCCGAGGAGCGGGCTCGCGCCGCGGCGGAAGATCCGGGCAACCACCAGATCGCAGCTGCCTTGAACACGAAGCCCAAGTACCTTGTATCGAACACGCTCACCGCACCGCGTTGGGCGAACACGACCGTCCTCTCCGGCGACGTCGCGCCTGCCATCGGCGAGCTGAAAGCCAAGCCGGCGGGTGAGCTGCAGGTGCACGGCAGCGGCGCCCTGATCCGATGGCTGCTCGATAACGATCTCGTCGACGAGATCACCCTGCTCGTCGTCCCCGTGGTCCTCGGCCAGGGCACGCGGCTGTTCCCCGACGCCGGCCCGGACATCGCTCTTGAACTCGTCGACTCGCGAGCCGACTCGAAGGGCGTAACGATCCAGGTCTACCGGCCCACCGGCCGCCCGCAGTACGCAACGGCCACGGCCGACTGAGGCTGCGGCGATGGCTCACATGGAATCGCTCTGGCCCCGGCTGGCGGAGCTGCCGCTCGTCGTCGAGTCGTGCGAGTACGACCGGCTGCACGCCGTCCTCGCCAACGAGTTCCAGCGCGTGACGACGCACGTGCGGCTGGTCGGCGCCGGCGCCGACGGGCTCGGGGAGGACGTCTCGGTCCACGTCGAGGACGGCAGCTCGCTGCACGAGACGCAGCCCGCGCTGCCGCTCGCGGGCGAGTGGACGCTGGCAGGCTTCTGCGATCACCTCGCCACGCTCGAGTTGTGGCCGGAGCCGCCGGAGTGGGACGTGGCGCTGCGCTTTCGCAACTGGGCATTCGAGTCGGCGGCGCTCGACCTCGCGCTGCGCCAGGCCGGCCGCTCGCTGCACGACGTACTCGGGCTGGAGCCGCAGCCGGTGCGCTTCGTCAACTCGCTCGGCCTCGGCAAGGAGCCTTCGATCGAGCCGGTGCGCCGGCGGCTCGCTCGCTCGCCGGGCGTGCGCTTCAAGCTCGACGCGGAGGCGACCTGGTCGCCCGCGCTCGTCGACCAGGTCGCGGCGACCGGCGCGGTCGACACGATCGACTTCAAAGGCCAGTACGGCTTCGAGGTGAAGGATCCGGAGGCGCTGGGCGCGCTGTACGACCGCGTGCTCGCGGCGTTCCCGGACGCGTACCTGGAGGATCCGCACGACCTGCCCGAGATCGCGCGGCGGCTCGGCGATCACGTCGAGCGCGTCTCCTACGACGCGCCGATCCACAGCGCCGAGGACATCGGGGCGACACCGCTTCCGGCGCGCGTGGTGAACGTCAAGCCGTCGCGCATCGGCAGCCTGCGTGCGCTGTTCGAGGTGTATGCGCGCTGCGCGCGGGAGCGGCGGCCGATGTACGGCGGCGGGATGGGGGAGCTGGGCGTCGGCCGCGGGCAGATCGAGCTGCTGGCCGCGCTGTTCCACGCCGACGCGCCCAACGACGTGGCGCCGAGCGCCTACAACGAGGACGACCCGACGGGCGAGCTGCCGGCCAGCCCGCTGGCACCGCGCCCCGACGCGGTCGGCTTCCGCTGGACGACGTAGCGTCGGCCCCGGGCGAGGGTCGTCGTCGCTCCCGCGGCGCCGTCGATCGGCGAACCGGGCAGAACGGAGAAGCCATGCTGGTCGTCGGCATACCGTCCTTGTGTGTCCGCACGCGCGAGGTAGGCGTCGACGAGGCGGTCGCCTCCGGCTCGGCGCCAGGCATGAGCTTCCCGTAAAGGTCGTAGGTCGTCTGGATCGAGGCGTGACCCATATAGGTCGTGATCGCCTTTGCGGTCACGCCGGCTGCGATCAGGACAGAGGCGAACGTGTGTCGCGCTTCGTGCAGACCGATCGGCGTGAGGCTCGCACGGCGCCACGCGACCCGGGCTATCTGGGCCACAGCGCTGTATTCCGGCGTCCGCCGTGTCCGTCAAACCACCTGCAAATATACCCTGTTTCTTTGGCCGTGGAGAAGATGCCCCCGACAGGAATCGAACTTGTGCACGCGGTTTAGGAAACCGCTGCTCTATCCACTGAGCTACGGGGGCGAAATGGCTGATTTGCAGGGATTTTATCCTGTGGACAGCCTCAGAATATTCTATCCATCGCCACCAGACGGCGACCCGTTCAGCTCGGCAGAGATAGACCTGGCGACCAAGCTGAACGCACACCGGCCGGCGGCTAACTGACCGGGCCAAGCTGCCGAGCCTCGCGAGTTGCGACGCCGAGAGCACGAAGCTGGCTAAGACTGGCGCGACCGGGCCCAGAACATACTCATCTCCCAATTCGCGCACGCTCGGCCGCGACCCGTTCGGGACTCCAGTTCCCCCATCCGTGAAAGCGTGACAAGTCACCCGTGTCCCAAGCCTCGCGGAGCCCCGGGGTGCTCAGGTCCCAGTCCGACCGGATCTCGCTCGTCACGGCGCGCAGGTCAAGACGGAGGTCCCTCGACCGAGGGGCGGCCCCAAAACCAGTAGCCGTTGTAGATGCTGCGCATGACGAGCCCCGGCTTGAGCACGAGGGTGTGGGGAATCATCGGATCGCGGGCTGGGTCCGTGTACTCCTCTACGTCGAGATCCTGCTGGACCGTTCGCTCCGGGGTCTGAGAGGAACGGCCACGCGGCACCGACCGACGCGCGGAACTCCTGGCTCGCGTGGTGATCGTCGGTCGAGATCGTGGCCGATCTGCGTGTAGGCGACGGCGATCTGCGGATAGAAGGCCGCGAGCTGCAGATGCTGCTGATGCTCTTTCGGACAGTAGTGGCCGCGTGCGAGTGTGAGGATCAGCGGGTCACCGCCCTGGATCTCACTCAGCTTGCGCGGGGTGTTGGTGTGGTCCGCTAGCTCGTAGTCGGGAAAAGTGCCGCCAGGCACCACGTCAGAACGCATGTTGGCCTCCTTTCATCGTCGACCAGGGTCTACAGCGCGCGGACACCCCCACCGCCTACGGCAAGCTTCGCAATTTCGCGGGACAGACCGTGTTTGCTCGCTCCCGCCGAGGCCGTTGAGTGGTCCTGTCATCCGGCGACGAGTTGCTGGCCGCCATCGATGTCGTAGGTCGCGCCGGTGACCGCGGTGTTCGTCATCAGGTGGAGCGCGAGGGATGCGACGTCTTGCGGTCCGACAACCCGCCCGATCGGCAGCGTTGCGCGGAGCTGATCGCGACGTTCGTCCAGCTGGGCGCCGAGCAGCTCTGCCGAGAGGGGCGTATCGACGAAGCCCGGGGCGATCAGGTTTACGCGCACTGGTGCGAGCTCGAGTGCGAGGCTCTTTGTTAGCGCAGGCATCGCAGCGGTGAGCGCGGAGATGAGCGGGCCTGCGGCGGGACGCCGCCCTCCGGCGCCGCCGATGAGTAGCAGGCTCCCGCCGGCCCGTACCTTGTGCATGGCCAAACGGGCGACCTGCAGTGGCACCCAGAAGTGCGTCTCGACGTCGCGTCGGGCCTCGCCGAAGTCGATCTCTGCGAACGGCGCGTAGTAGGGCCCGCTGCCGGAGAGCAGCAGATGGTCGATCCGGCCGGGCAGCTCGTCAAAGAACCTCCCTAGGCGGTCGGAGTCGGTGGCGTCGAAGGCGGCGACGCTGGCCCCGAGCTCGAGGCCGACGCGGTGCAGGCGATCCGGGTCGCGTGCCGTGATGATTACGTCGGCTCCCTCGTTGCGCGCGAGCCGGGCCGTCTCGAGGCCGATGCCAGAGCTGCCGCCGATGACGGCGACTCGTTTCTCCTAGCAATTGCCCCATCTTTCCTCCGATCGTCGTGAGCGACGCGTCATGGTGCGGGCTCCGCGTTCGAGACGTGTCACCAGTAGTCGTGGGAGCGCGACGGGGGCGGAGCGCCGTCTATGTCGGTTTCGCCCCAACTGGCTGGCGCGCTTCTGCGATTTGGTGGTGGAGGGCTTTCAGCGTGGCGAGGTAGATCTCTGAGAAGGTCGGGAATGGCTGGATCGTGTCGAGCAGCACGTCCAGTGGCACGCGTGCTCGGATAGCGAGGGTGGCTTGCTGCAGCCACTCGCCTGCCTCGGGGCCGAGCGCGTATGCGCCGGCGAGCCGCTCGCCGTCCGCGAGCAGCGTGAGGAAGCCGTTGGATTCGGCGTAGGCGTGCGTGTACGTGGCGGTCTTTGCCACCTCTGCGACTGCGGCGGTCGCTCTGAACGTTGCCTGGGTTGCACCGGCCGATGCTGCCTGCGGGTCGGTGTAGACGACGCGCGGCACCGCCTCGTAGTTCGCGTCTCTGGGTTCACCGAGGATGTTCGAGGCGACGACCTCGGCCCTGGTATTTCCCAACATGGGTTAGCGGCCAGATGCCGGTGACGTCCCCGATTGCCCAGACACGCTCGGCAGCCTGCAGTCGCGAGTCGACCGGGATCCCCTGCCCGTTGGCTGTTATGCCTACCGTCTCCAGGCCGATTCCGTCGACCCGGGGGCGACGGCCGGTGGCTACGAGCACACGATCGCCCCGCAGCGTGCTGCCGTTGTCGAGTTCCAGGACGTAGTCCTCGCCCTCTTCTGCGCGGCGGTCGCATGCGTTCCGAGGAGGAGCTCGACGCCGTCCCGGCGGAGCACCTCACCGAGCGCCTCCCCCAGCGCCGCCGGCTCACGGGGGAGGAGGTGCTCCGCCCCTTCCACGAGCCTGACTTCGCCGCCGAAACGACGGGTGGCCTGCGCCATCTCGACCCCGACGGGCCCGCCGCCGAGCACCAGCAGCCGCCGCGGGACCTGCTTCATCCCGGTTGCCTCGCGATTCGTCCATATCCCGTCAAGCTCGCGCAGACCGGGAACCGGCGGCACGAACGGGTCGGAGCCGGTCGCGACAACGATGTGCTCGGCGAGATGGCGCACGCCGTCGACCTCGACCGCACCCGGCCCGGCGAGCCTGCCGCTGCCCCGGAGCAAGTCGATGCCGTTGTTCGCCAGCCAGCGTTGCTGGCCCGCGTCCGAGTAGTTCGAGACCATGAAGTCCCGCCAAGCCAGCGCGGCCTCGACATCGACGTCCGCCGTCGCCGCCGCCTCGCGAGCGGCCTGCGCCGCCTCGCCCGGTCTCAGCAGGCTCTTGGACGGGATGCAGGCCCAGTAGGAGCACTCGCCACCGACGAGCTCGCGCTCGACGAGCGCGACACGTAGGCCGCCTTCGGCTAGGGCGCCTGCGCAGTGCTCGCCAGGAGAACCACCGCCGATGACGATGACGTCGTAGTCGCTCATGTCGGCAGTTCCGTCCCGGCCTGTTCGGCCACCATGTACTCGGCGTACCAGTCCGGCCAGTTCTCGTCGTACTCACCGCCGGCGCGTTTCTCGTGCTCGCCGTGGGCGGTCGCCGCACGCCGCAGCGCGCTCGCCAGGTCCGCCGTGGATGCGAATGCCGTCTCAGCGGCATCGATCCGGCCGGGCAGCCGCGTCGTGACCTCCTGCAACAGCCAGCTGTTGCCGTCCGGATCACTGAACGTGGCGAGGGAGCCGTAGCTGGTTCGATCGGGCGCGGGCCCGCTGACCGGGCCGTCTGGGCCCGGGTGGAAGATCTCGCTCACCTCGACGCCGCGCGCGACGAGCTCGTCGCGCGCGGCCTCGATGTCGGAGACGATCAGGAACTGGTTCTGGGCGGATCCGGGTGCTGCGGACGTGCGGTTCGTGCCGAATTGAATCGAGCATCCGGAGCCGGGCGGCGTCAACTGGATCACGCCAGAGCCGGGCGGTGTGACATCCTGTCGCCACCCAAGACCCACGTAGAACTCCGTCGCGCGATCGACATCCGAGACGGGGATGGTCACCACCTCAAGCTTCATGTCCAACGTGCCCGCTCGAGGCGTCCCGGTTGCGCTCTCGCTGTCCGGATTGCTACTCATGTCGACCTCCTTCGTTGTGGCGCCGACAGCACGGCGCGCTCAGCCTGCCCGCGCAGCCCCTCGTGTCTCAATGGCACGCGACGATCCGCCATTGGGAGGCGCATCCTAAGTGATCCAATCAGCACAAATCTTCCAAGTGGTAGACGCACGAAAACGCGGGCCAATGGAGAATCGCGGGAGCGGCGTTCGCGTTGGCGGTCGTCGCAGTGACAGGGCCAGACTGTGTCCGGGCTCGCGCACGTCGATCGGCTCTCCTTGCCAGAGCCGAACTGTTGATTAGGCTTCATTCGTGCGCGTTCGTAGGGATCTTCCGCGGCCTGTCCGCGAGCTGCGGAATGTGTGGATCCCATTGTCCGACGGTGTGCGGCTCTCGGCGCGGATCTGGCTGCCGGAGGACGCCGAGGACGCGCCGGTGCCGGCGCTGCTTGAGTACCTTCCGTACCGCAAGAACGACGTGACGGCCGCCCGCGATGCAGTGCGCCACCCGTACCTCGCCGGCCACGGTTACGCGTCGGTTCGTGTGGACGTGCGTGGCAGCGGCGACTCTGATGGGTTGCTGCTTGACGAGTACTTGCCGCAGGAGCAGCTCGACGCCGTGGAGGTGATCGAGTGGCTTGCTGCGCAGCCGTGGTGCTCGGGTTCTGTCGGGATGTTCGGCATCTCCTGGGGCGGCTTCAACGCGCTCCAGGTTGCGGCGCGACAGCCGCCCGCGCTGAAGGCCGTGATCGCTGTCTCCGCGACGCACGACCGCTACTCGGACGACGTTCACTGGTGCGGCGGTTGCCTGTATCAGCCGATGCTCGACTGGGCGACCACGATGCTCGCCTATGACGCTCGGCCGCCTGATCCCTCGGTCGTTGGACAGCGCTGGCGCGACCTGTGGCTGGCGCGCCTGGAGGGAAGCCGCCCGTTCATCGAGAGCTGGCTCGGCCATCAGCGGCGCGACGGCTATTGGCTTCAGGGGTCGGTGGATGCGCCGACTACGGGGCGATTCGCTGCCCGGTCTATGTGGTCTCCGGTTGGAGTGACTGGTATCGAAATCCGGTCTTCGCGCTGCTCGAGGGGCTCGACGTGCCACGGAAGGGGTTGATCGGCCCGTGGGCGCATGTGTATCCGGAGCAGGCGGCGCCGGGCCCGGCAATCGGCTTTCTGCAGGAGGCGCTTCGTTGGTGGGATCGCTGGCTCAAGGGCAACGAGAACGGCGTCGAGAGCGAGCCATGCTTCAGGGCATGGATGACGGAGCCGTTCGCGCCGGGGTTGCCACGACGAGCTGCCGGGCCGCTGGGTCGCTGAACCGGGCTGGCCGAGCGCCAATATCGAGACGCAGACGCTCACCCTGACCGCGGACGGCGGGCTGACGCAGGGTGTCGCGGACGAGGCCGAGCTCGCAATCCGCGGTTTGCAGACCGCGGGCCTAGAGAGTGGCTGGATCTTCTCTCGTGACCAGCGGGCGGAGGATGGGCGCGCGCTCTCGTTTACCTCGTCGCCATTGTGCCGACGGATCGAGCTGCTCGGCATTCCTCGGCTCGAGCTTGTATTCGTCTCCGACCATCCGCTTGCTCTTGCCTCTGTACGCCTGTGCGACGTCGCCCCTAACGGCGTGTCGACGCTCGTCACCAGCGGCCAGCTCAACCTCACGCACCGGGACGGGCACGAGACCCCGGGCCAGCTCGTGCCGGGCGAGCGAACGCGCGCCAGCGTGCGGCTCGACGCGATCGGGCGCGCGATCCCGCCCGGTCACCGGCTGCGGGTAAGCGTCTCACCGACCGGATGGCCGAGAGCGTGGCCCTCACCAGAGCCGGTGACGCTCACCGTCGTCGCCGGCGCCTCCTACCTCGAACTGCCGGTGCGGCTCCCGCGCGAAACAGACGCCCGCCTGCCGGCCTTCCCCGAGGCGGAAGGGAGCGAGCCCCTACCGCTGGTGCGACTCGCAGACAGTCAGCAATCGCACCTCAGCTCACACCGTGCAGGGCGCAGCGAGCTCGACGGTAGAACAAGCGCAGGGATACCGGCTACCGGACGAACTCGAGTACCACCACCACACAACGAACACGTACTCGATCGTCGAGGACGACCCCCTTTCGGCAAGCGTTCACAGCGAACACGGAATCGCGATCGGCCGCGATACCTGGCGTACGCACGTGCGCGCACGCGCCCAGCTTAACTGCGACGCCACCACCTTCACCGTGCAAACCGACCTCACGGCCTTGGAGAGATGACGTGATGATCCTCACCCGCGATTGGAGCTTCACGATCCCTCGCGATCACGTCTGATCCCAGCCCTCACGATGACTAGAGCAAAGCCGAAAGAACATCCCGCACACGATCGTCCCGAGGCCAAACCCGACCATGTTCGCGGCCGTGGGCGTCCGCTGGCAGAAGAAGCCAAGCCGCACGAGCGGTCATCGGATGCGTCTACGTTGGGCCCGGCGTTTCCGTCCCGTCGTTCCGGGCTTCGATGGCCTTGACCGATTTTGCGAACGCCTTCTCGAGTTTGCCCTTGCCGACCGTCCCGAGCACGAGCCCGAGGAACCGCCCCTTGAGGTTCTTTCCCTCGCGCACGGTGACGAGATCGACGTTGGTTGTCCCGTCGGGGAGTCGCTTGAAGGTGTAGGTATGGCCCGACGCGCCGCCCCAGACGTTGGAGTCGGTGGTCGTCAGGACGACGTGGTTCGGGTCGGACCAGTCGTAGCGCAGGCGCTCCCAGACGCCGCCGGAGCCCTCCTTGACGTCGGCCTCCGAGGGGCCCTGGGAGTAGACCTCGAGGTAGTCGTCCGCGCTGTTGGCGAAGAGCTTCGAGCGGCCCGGCCCAAAGTCGGTAAGCCCAGCGACGAACTGTTCTGGCGTCGCGGTGGTCGTCTGGGTGAAGTGAACGGTGGACATTACCTCCTCCCTTCCTTGGGGACGGGTGACCGCTCGTCTGCGGTCTCCCTCTTTCGTATCGCCAGAAGTCTCGCGCCACACCCCGTGAATGCGAGCCCACGTTGGCTCCCTGGTGTGGCTGCCTGGTGCCCGGTGCAGGCCCGGGTGTAGAACCAGGGATCCTGCTCGACCACCAGGCGGCGGCTTTCGACTGGTCCCGCAGGGGTCCTTCAGCCGCATCCCTCCTCCCGTGGATCCAGGGTGCTCGCGACGGGGGAGCCCCTTCCGGCTCCCCACTCGGAAAGAAGCCATTGTCGTGTGGCGGCGGCCCACGGGATGTCGATGGTATCGCCCCGCGTGAACAGTTCGAACCCGACGCCTCGACGATCCGCCATCCCTGCTCGATGCGCACGAATCGGTCGTGATCGTCTCCCACGCTACACGGCACGGACGTCTGCTCTCCGTCCACCTCCATCAAGACGATCAGTATCAGCTGCTCTCTGCCGCGTCGGTGCCGTCGCTCACGAAAACGCATGTTCCGCACACGTGGCGAATACGGGCGGTTCCCCGCGCCCCGCGGGCGGCAGGAACAGGACGCCAGGCTGGCACACGTTACTCGCCCTGAGGGCACCGCCGATTCCAACGCTCGTCGGCTACTGGCGACTGCGTTGGGCGGGCTCGCTTCTCGCTCTCACTGTCTGCGCCAACACGCTGCCCGCGCGCTCGACGGGCTCCGGGGTGCAAGACTTACGACGCGCGTTCGCAGCGCGCGTCTGGGGACGGGAGACGTGATGGCGGCGAGGGGTGACAGAACGAGGGGGCGGCGGAGGGCGTCGAGCCCGCGGTCGCCGGAGCCGGCGGCGGGTTCGCCTGGGCTTCCTTCGGAGAGACCGCGCTTTGGCGTTGGTTGGTGGTGGGTTGCGTTTGCGGTTGGGCTGCTGGTGGTCAACGTCGTCGCTGGTTCGCTCGCGATGCGAGGCGAATCGCGGATCCGGGTCCCGTATAGCCCGTTCTTTCTGGATCAGGTGGACGCGGGTCATGTGGAGCAGATCACGTCCAAGGGCACGGCGATCCAGGGGGCGTTTACGGAGCCGCAGCGCTATGGCGACTCTGAGCCGACCGCGGCGTTCGAGACCGAGATTCCGGCGTTCGCCGACACCGACGCTCTCTCCTTGCTGCTCGAGCGCAACGGCGTCGTCGTCAACGCGGAGCCGCTCGACACAGGGACGCCGTGGTGGCAGGGCCTGCTGCTCTGGTTCGGTCCGACGATCCTCTTGGTGGCGTTGGTTGCCTTGCTGTTGCGGCGGGCGGGCCGGATGCAGAACGTGCTCGGCTCGTTCGGGCGCTCACGGGCGCGTCGCTATCAGCCCTCAGGCGACCGAGTCACCTTCGAGGACGTCGCGGGCGTGGAGGAGGCGGAGGCCGAACTTGTCGAGGTGGTCGACTTTCTGCGCAACCCGGAGAAGTACCGTCAGCTGGGCGGGCGGATCCCGCGCGGAGTGTTGCTTTCTGGTCCACCGGGCACGGGGAAAACGCTGCTGGCGCGGGCGGTCGCGGGCGAGGCGGACGTCCCGTTCTTCTCGTTGGCTGCGTCCGAGTTCGTCGAAGCGATCGTCGGCGTCGGCGCCTCCCGGGTGCGTGACCTGTTTGCGCAGGCGAAGGAGGCGGCGCCGGCGATCGTCTTCATCGACGAGCTGGACGCAATCGGCCGTTCCCGCACCTCAGGGATTGCCGGCTTCAGCGGAGGCAACGACGAGCGCGAGCAAACACTGAACCAGATCCTGACCGAGATGGACGGCTTCCACTCCTCCACCGGGGTGATCGTCCTCGCTGCGACCAACCGGCCCGACGTGCTCGACGCGGCGCTTCTCCGACCTGGCCGCTTCGATCGGCGTGTCGCGGTGCAACCACCCGACCGGTCGGGACGCGAGGCAATCCTCGAGGTTCACACGCGCGGCAAGCCACTCGCCCCGGACGTTGACCTCGGCCGGATCGCCGCAACCACACCGGGGATGGTAGGCGCCGACCTCGCGAACCTCGTTAACGAGGCCGCCCTGCTAGCAGCGCGGCGGAGCCATGACGCGATCACCGAGGCAGATCTCGCAGACGCGCTGGAACGGATCGTGCTGGGGGCGGAACGAAAGATCATGATCAGCGACGAGGATCGACGCCGTACCGCCTATCACGAGGCGGGCCACGCGATCGTTGGCATGCTCACAGCGGGTGCCGACCCTGTGCGCAAGATCTCGATCATCCCGCGCGGGCTTGCCCTCGGAGTTACCTTCTCGGCCCCGGACGCAGATCGATTCAACTACCAGCAAGAGGAGCTCTTGGCGAGAATCAGGGTCGCGCTCGGCGGCCGCGCGGCGGAAGAGATCGTCTTCGGCCAGCCTACGACTGGAGCCGAGTCGGACATCAAGCAGCTGACCGAGATCGCCCGCCAGATGGTCGGTCGCTGGGGCATGAGCCACGCCGTCGGCCCGCTCGCCGTACTCCCCACCGACGCCCGCAACCCCTACCTTCCCGGAGTCTCCGAGGTCTCCGAACACACACACCGGCTAATCGACGAGGAAGTACGCCGCATCGTCGAAGAGGCACACCAGCAAGTCGTTCCGCTCCTGGAAGCGAATCGCGACAAACTGGACTCCCTGGCCGAAGCGCTCCTCGAACGAGAGACGCTCAACGAGGACGAGGCCTACGCGGCAGCCCAGGTCACGCGAGGCGCGACAGAAGCGATCGAAGAGCCAGCCGTCGCCTCGCCTTAGCTTCGATGGCGTACCACTTCCGGGCAAAGGCCGGCCTAAACAACGTACACCTCGACACCAAGGTCGCGCGCGCTACGCAAGTCGACTCGAGCCGGGGGAAGGGAATTGGGTTTCTCGGCCGCTTGATGCAGCGCCGCGACGGACGCAATGCACCGACGAGCGACACAGTCTGGGACGCGCAATACGATGTGATCGTCGACTGGGCATCCGCGACCACGCCGCATCGCAGCGGTTGACCGGGATCCAGAGCCCGACGCTGGTGATCTAGGACGACGACCTGATACCCGGCGAAGCTCAGTCACCTGATGGCGGGCCTGATTCCGGACTTGCAAATTCGCATCTATCCGGATGTGGCGCACGGCTTCCTCTTCCAGTACCCGACCGAGGTCGCGGCTGATGTGAACGCATTCCTAGCCGCCGACTCATGACCACGAGAAGGAGGAGATGCAGTGATGAACTCGACAGAGACCACGGGCCCTGATGGCCGGGAGATCGTCACGCCCGCGACCAGCGCCGAGGGATCGTGAGATGAGCAGCGGATCGACAGCCGATCCCTGGTCGATGGAGACGATCACCGTGTGCGTGGAGGGAGCCGTTCTCTTCGCCGAGATCGACGCCCCGCCCATGAATCTCCTCGGCCCCGAGCTGGTCCGCGATCTCGTCTCCCTTATCCAGCGAGCCGAAGCCGACGAGGCGTTCAAGGTGCTGGTGTTTAAGAGCGCCGACCCCGAATATTTCATCTCACACGTCGACCTGACACGGATCGCGGAGTACCGGGAGGAAGCTGCGAAGCTGAGTGGCGAAGCTTCCATCGCTCTCTTGTTTCGCCACCTGAGCGCAAGCCGCCTCGTCACGATCGCGCAGATCGAAGGACGCGTTCGATCCGCAGGCAGCGAGTTCGTGCTGGCGTGCGACATGCGTTTCGCCGCGCGAGAGTCTGCGATATTCGCGCAGTTCGAAGCTGCCTTCGGTCTGATCCCCGGTGGCGGCGCCACCCAGTACCTGACACGGCTCATGGGCCGGGCACGCGCCCTCGAGGTCCTGCTGAGCGCCCAAGATTACGATGCAGAGCTCGCCGAACGATACGGCTGGATCAACCGCGCCTTGCCGGCGAGCACCCTCGACGGGTTCGTCAGATCGCTCGCCACGCGGATCTCCAGGTTCCCAGCCGCCGGCCAGGTCACAATCAAGGAGCGCATCAATGCGATCGCCCTGGCGCCTACAAACGACTTCCGGCGCGACTCCGATCTGTTTGGCGAAGGCGTGCACAGGGCCGAAGCGCAGCGCCTGATCGAAAGTGCAATGAAGGGCGGCCTTCAGACGCGAGACGCGGAAATGGAGCTCTCCGGGATGCTCGGGGATTTGGCCGAAGAACGCCAATGATCCGTCGGATCCCTGACTCCGGTTCGACAGCAGTCCCTGACAGAGGCCGACATGGGGACATCCGACGTCACATGACGACGCCCGTCGATGTAGGCGCGCTCGCGTGCTCCAGGGTCAGCGAACAGGTCGGCTGACGAGCTCTCGATCACAAGCCGGGCGGGCGTTCTTCGAGTTGGCTGATCGATGCGCTGATGGCAGTCGCGCGCTACCGGTTGGCGCGAATCGAGTCGTCGATGGCCTTCTCGAGCGACGCGAGGCCAAGTGCGAAGTGGCGGCGCCCGTTGAGAAAAAACGAAGGCGTTCGGTCGGCTCCGCTCTCGGACGCGCTTCTGAGACAGTCTCGAACTCTCGGCTCAAAGCGCCGCGATTCGAGGTCTTGGCGAAATCGAGCGATCTCGAGGCCTGCGAGGGTCGCGTACTCGATGAGGTCGCTCTTCTCAAGCTTGAGCTGATTGGCGAAGAGCAAGTCGTGCATCTCCCAGAACCTTCCTTGGGCGCCAGCCGCTTCGGCGGCCAAGGCGGCAGAAAGCGCGTGCGGATGCAACTCGACGACCGGAAGATGACGGAACACAAACGCCAGCTCAGTAGGGTGCCGCTCCAACAGGCGACGTGCGAACCGCTCCGCCGTCGCGCAGTTAGGGCACTCGTAGTCGCCGAACTCGACAAGGGTTACCCGCGCCGCCGCAGCGCCTCGCAGCTGATCAAGCGTGCCGACCGTCGGGGTCAGTGTGTCGATGAGGCCGTGCGACGTGCTGGGGGTTGGAACGCTCATGCGTCAGACGTGGTCGCGGAGGATCCTGTAGCTCCAGTCGCAGGCGAGAATCGTCAGGTCGTCTTCCGAGGCGTCGAGGTCGGTTTGCACATCGAAGGTGGTTCGTCGCGTCCGCAGTCAGCCGTCCAGGACCGCGTGCACGAAGCGGGTCGCCAGGGCCCCGTCGCCGACGGCGCCGGCGACCCGGTTCGTCGCCCCCGCGCGGACGTCGCCGGCGGCGAAGACGCCGGGCCGCACCGTCTCCAGCAGGTGGGGCGCGCGGTCGGCCAGCGGCCAGCTCAGCCTGCCGTCGCAGGCGGCCGCGCCCGGCCCGCACAGCAGGTAGCCCGCGGCGTCGACCCCCACCACGCCGGTGACCGCCTCCGTGCACGGCTCGGCGCCGATCATCACGAACACCGCCCGCACCGCCACCCGCTCCTCGCCGCCGCCGTTGCGGAGCGTGACGGCGTCGAGCGCGCCGCGGCCGTGCAGCGCGACCACCTCCGTCCCGGTCAGCACCTCGATGCGGGGCGAGCGCTCGATGCGCTCGACCAGGTAGCGCGACATGGTGCTGGAGAGGCCCTCGCCGCGCACCGCCACGCGGACGCTGCGCGCGTGGCGCGCGAGGTGGGTGGCCGCCTGGCCGGCCGAGTTGCCGCCGCCGACCACCAGCACGTCCTCGTCGCGGAAGCGCTCGGCGTCGGCCGGCATGGCCGCGTGGTAGAGGCCCGCCCCCCGGTAGCGCTCGACGTCGGGGACCGCCAGCTCGCGCCAGCGGGCGCCGGTGGCGACGACCACCGTCCGGCCCAGGACGTGCTGGCCGTCGTCGAGGTCGACGCGCGCGAGCCCCTCGGGGCCGTCGGTCAGCTCGACCGCCCGGTGGAAGCTCGACAGGACCGCGTCGAAGCGGCGCGCCTGCAGCGTCGCGGCCCGCGTCAGCTCGGCGCCCGAGATCCCGCTCGGGAAGCCCAGGTAGTTCTCGATGCGGTTGCTGGTGCCCGCCTGGCCTCCCGGGCCCCAGGCCTCGGCGACGAAGGTGCGGAACCCCTCCGAGCCGGCGTAGACCGCCGCCGCCAGCCCGGCCGGCCCGCCGCCGAGGACGACCAGGTCGAAGCGCTGCCCGTCGACCTCCGCCCGCAGGCCGAGCTCGCGGGCCACCTGGGCCGCGGAGGGGTTGCGGAGGACGCGGTCGTTGCGGATGAGGACGGGGGTCTCCTCGCGCGTGATGTCGAGCCAGTCGAGGATCTTGTCCGCGTAGCGGGTCGAGGTCGACGTCGTGGAAGCGGAGCGGGACGAGGTTGCGCTCCAGCAGGTCGCGCACCTCGAAGGCGCGGCGCGAGCCGCGCTCGGCGATGAGGCGCAGCACGCCGTGCCCCGCGCCCTCGTGCCAGGCGCGGCGGGCCAGGAGGCAGCCCAGCACCAGCTCGCCCATCTCCGGCGACGCGGCCAGCATCGCCCGCAGGCCCGGCCGGTCGAAGGCG
Source organism: uncultured Thermoleophilia bacterium (assembly GCA_963705605.1). Taxonomy (GTDB): domain Bacteria; phylum Actinomycetota; class Thermoleophilia; order Gaiellales; family Gaiellaceae; genus CAVPKC01. The sequence continues at coordinate 1,624,039 of CAVPKC010000003.1, read as the reverse complement.
ATCGTCTCCGTCGGCTCGGAGGCCACGCACTCCGCCATCGCGGGCTCGCCCGTGAAGGTCGCGATGTCGCCGATGAACGTCCCGGCGTCGGCCTCCGCGATCCAGATCTCCTTGCCCGGCTTGTGGTCGATGAGGTCGACCCGGCCGCTCTCGATGATGAAGAACGGCGCGTCGCGCAGCCCCTGCTCGTAGAGGACCTCGCCCGCGGCGAACGAGCGCCGCTCGCCCTTCTCGGCGAGCCAGGCCATCTTGTGCTCCGGCAGGCGGGGGTAGAGGACCTCGTCGGCGAGGTCCGGGAACGGCTCGGCCTTGATCCGGGTGGTCGTCACCGCTCAAACGCTAGCGGAGCGAATGCCATCGTCTGGGACGGCAGCGACACAGACGATCAACTACCGAGATCAGCGCACGTGCGAAAGCGCCCTGTAGGTCGCCCGGATGCATCTCCCACGCCGCGGGCTCGCCTTACCAAACTGGATCGCCCAAACCGTATCGATCACTTCTCTACAACCGGTCTGTCGGAGGGCTCATGGCGCCAAGCGTCGTCTGCTCGAGCCGAGATCGTCGCGAACCGCCTGCATCCGCCCCCAGATCACACTGGGCAGCCGGGCATGCCCGAAAACGACTAGGTCGCAGCGATCGGGCGACCGGAGTCGGCCGCAGCAATGGCTTGGAGTTCGCGGAGTTGGTCGGAGCTTGGACACCAACTCGAGTCGAGGCTGTTCGTGTCCCAGCCGGCGGGGCGGGCGCCGGCCTCGTAGGCGCTTTGGAGAAAGGCGAGCAGCGTCGTTCTGGGGTTGCGGGCGGCGCGCACGAGCTCGTAGGGAAGGATCGCCAGCGAACTGGAGCCCATTGGCGTCCAGTTGCCGATCGCGAGGGGCTGGTCGGGTAGTCCTTCGGGTTCCGGGGCGGTGTACGAGTAGTAGGCGTCGTCGCCGAGCTTGTCGTCGCCGGGCCAGAAGCCGAACGAGATGACCTCGTGCGAATAGGCCTCCTTTCTAACTCCCGGACCGCAGGGCGCCACGAGAGACTCAGGCGGCACCACCCCGGGGTCGTCCCACCCGGCCCTCGGAGCTCATTCCCGGATGAACGCGAGCAGATCGGGGTTGATGACGTCCGCGTGGATCGTGAACGCACCGTGCGGGAAGCCTTCGTAGACCTTCAGCGTGCCGTGCTTCAGAAGCTTGGTCGAAAGCAGGGCCGAATCCGCGATCGGGACGACCTGGTCGTCGTCGCCGTGCATGACCAGGACGGGCACATCGATCTGCTCCAGGTCCTCGGTGAAGTCCGTCTCCGAGAAGACCGCGATGCACTCGTAGTGTGCAACGGCGGCGCCCATCATGCCCTGACGCCACCAGTTGCGGACCACGCCCTCGGACACCGTCGCGCCCGGACGGTTGTACCCGTAGAACGGGCCGCTCGCGACATCGAGGTAGAACTGGGCGCGGCTGGCGGCGAGCGCGGCCGCGGAATTCGTCGAAGACCTCGATCGGCGTGCCGCCGGGGTTGCGGTTCCGACTTCACCATGATCGGCGGCACCGCGCTGATCAGCACGGCCTTGGCGACCCGTCCCTTGCCGTACCGGCGACGTAGCGTGCGACCTCGCCGCCGCCCGTCGAATGGCCGACATGGATCGCGTCCCGAAGATCGAGAGCTGCGGCGAGCTCCGCCACGTCGGCGGCGTACGTGTCCATGTCGTTCCCGGTCGCGCGTCTGCGTCGAGCGACCATGCCCGCGCCGGTCGTGCGCGATCACCCGGTAGCCCTGCTCCAGGAAGAACAGCATCTGGCTGTCCCAGTCGTCGGCGCTGAGCGGCCAGCCGTGGTGGAACACGATCGGCTGGCCGCCGCCCCAATCCTTGTAGAAGATCTCGGTACCGTCCTTCGTCGTGATCACGCCCATTTGCTCTCTCCCTGTCTAGGCTCTGACGACTTTCTCGAGGAGGCGCCTCGGGTTCTCCGATAGTAAGTTCTCCTCTGAGCTGGGGCAGGTTCCTTCGCCGGAGATCTACGAGGCCCGCACGTTTCGTTTCTCGCTGACCGGAACGCCTCGGACCCTTTGGTCCCGATCGAGTCCGCGAACCGGGAGACGGCTGGTAGAACGAACGGGCCTCCAGCCGACCGCTCGCGACACTCTTCAGACGGTCGAGACGGCTCCGGGAACGGGTTCTGAGCTAGTGCCCCCGGCCGGAATCGAACCAGCGCACGCGGTTTAGAAATCCATCGTGATACGTTGCACCGCGTCCGGGCGTTTCCGTCTGGGTCTGTTCGTGTCCGTTCGGTTGACGGGCTCTGGCCTCTGCGGTGTTGAGCCTGTTCCGGGCGCGTCCGTGGGAGTCCGACAGGTTCCGGGTAGATGGCTGGTAGACGGAAGGACCGAGGTCGATGCGATAGCGGTCCGGCCCGACGATCTCTACGTCAGCGGAGCGTGCGAACCGGTCTTCGTTGGGCAGAGCGACGAACAGCCCCAGCGGTACTATCCACCACGCTTAGGCTGTACTTCAACCGGCTGGCTTGCTCGTCCGAGCCTGCGCGCAGCGGTCGTGAGGTCGTCGTGGTGTGTCTCTGTTGATGACAAGGAGGGTATTGGCATGACAGCGGTACTGATCGCCCTGACCGGCGCCAAGGAGTGGTCGCTGAAAGACGGTTCGACGCATTCTGGCGGCTTCTGGTCGCCAGAGTTCGTCTACCCCCACTATCACTTCACCGAGGCGGGCTACGAAATCACGATTGCGACGCCAGGTGGTGTCCCGGCGCCTGTCGATCCCGCAAGTCTGGGTCTCACGATTCAAGAAAATGACCAATCCTCGGTGGACTTTCAGCGTGACTATCTCGCCCGCCCTGAGATCGATGCAGCCCTGGCCAAGCCGGCGGCCCTTGAAGATCTCGATGCTGACGACTTCGACGTCGTGTTCGTTCCTGGCGGCTTCGGTGTTTTTCAGGATCTGGGTGATACGGCTGTCATCGGAAAGCTCATCGCGACGATCTATCGGCAGGAGGGGAAGGTCGTCGGAACGCTGTGCAGTGGCATTTCCTCCCTGCTGGCGGCCCGTGACGATGACGGCTCCTGGCCGTTCGTTGGCAAACGCATGACGGGCTTCCCGAACAGCGAGATGATCGATTTCGGCGTCGCAGAAGGTGCGCCCTGGCTTCCCGAGGATCGCCTGAAGGAGCTAGGGGCGAACTACGCTCCCGGAGAAAAGCACACCGACGTCATAGTCGTCGACGGGAACCTGGTCACGGGGCAGAACGGCGCGTCTTCAACGCGGACTGCTGAAGCTGTGATTGATCAGGTCAACTGCAGCTTCGGTCGCGAAGCTCTCGATCTGAGATACCGAAACGGTCGGAGCACCGCTCCGGAGAGGGCAGGAGGCGGTGGCCACGCCAATGCGATGGGTCGTCTCGCGCCACTCTCGTGAAAGAGCTAGACGCCCGCGGGCTTGCCACCCGGCTGCACGACCGGTCGGATCGCGGCACCGCCCGCGGTGTGCCCGTGGCTTTCAGCGGATCTCCCGGATGGGTGATTGACGAGATTTGAGCGGTCTGTACCGTAGTCGCCGTTCCCGCCGAGAGGGGCTGGTCATGGAACACCATGATCCGAAGCTACTTCGTGCTCGGAGATGGGCTGCGCGGATGAGTCGCTCGGTGGCCGGGACCGGACACTGGCGGCTTCGGTCGAGGCGGCGGTGCCGCAGTTTCGTTTCTCGCGCTGGGGCCGAAAGCGACTGGCAAGCAGCTTGCCGAGCCGAACCGGCGCGGGTCGCGTTGGCGATGACGGTCGACAACCTCTCGATGGCAGATGCCGGCCGGCTTCACCTATCTCGGCCAGTTCATCGATCACGACTTCACGTTCGGCAAGCGCCGATCTGATAGGGCGTGGATGTTGCGCCGGGGGCCGTTGAGCAGGTGAGCAGTCCGACTCTCGGGCTCGACTCGCTGTACGGCTTCGCCTGAGGCTCCGGGACCGGCCCAGTTCACAGCGGCGGCGTTCAGCGAGAGCGCAGCCCGCGTACGGTGCACCGTGTCGAGGCGTTCTCGTCTGCCGCCACGGGCTCGAGCTCGAAGCAGCGCGAGGCGATGATCCCGGACCGCGGAACGACGCGAACTGACAGTCGCGCGACGCACCTGGCGTTGATCCGGTTTCACAACCGGTTGTCGACACGCTCCGGCTGCGGTCCCGCCGCGCAGCGGTTCAACAGGCACGGAAATCGTCACGAAGCACTACAGTGATGATCCGGAACACTACTGCCGCGGATCTGCGCTGCCGGGTGTCAACGACGTGTTCAACAACGGCGGAAGGCGTTCGAGCTCGGGGCAGCGTCGACCAGCATGCCGACGTGCCTTGAAGCTTTCGGTCGCCGCGTTCAGGCTCGGCCACAGCATGGTCCGCGCTGCAGTACAGCTGGAACAAGAACTTCCCCAACGCGACGCTCGTGCAGATCTTCGAGTTCGCCGCGCTGGGCGGCGACCTCGGCGGCGGCAACCGCCTCCCGAGCATCTGGATCGCCGACTTCCGCCGCCTGTACAACTTCGCCAGCACGGGATCAACCGGCCCGACCTCGTCGTGCCCGCCGGCAAGTTCAACAGAGCGAAGCGGCTCGACACGGTGGTGAGACCCCGATCGAGCGCGTGGCGAAAGAAGGTGGGACGGGCCGCCCTGGCCGGTCACGAACAGATGTTCGCACACTGACTTCATCGGCTCAACGTGAGCCATGCGAGGAGACTCTTGACAATCCGCTTGTGGCGTCCGACGATCGAAGAAGTGATCCGATCGATCGCAATCCCTCGCGATTGCGGCCGCGTTCGTCGCTCCGAGCGTCTCGCACGCCGCCAGCGCCAAGAGCTGCGGAGACGAGGTCGACACGTTCATCCGAGACTTGCGAGAGCTTGACTCGAGGTTGAACGTCGGCCTGACGTACGCGCAGTTCGGGGAGCGGCTAGGCGATATCAGTGTCTCCTACGCCGATGCCGTCGATGTCGCGAACGCCGGCGACCTCGACGGTCGATGCCTCTACGTGGCGATCCGCGGCGAGAAAGCGTTCAACTTGTATCTGAAGGCCCAGCGCGTCTGGCGTGCCTGTATCAATGACTTCAACTGTTCGAACGCCGAGATCGAACCGCGTCTGCACAAGATCTGGGCGAAGGCGAGCAAGCGCGTCAACCAGGCCTGGAAGAACATCCGCTGACTGTAGAATTCGGGCAATTTCCAGAATCAAACATTCTGCGCGTCACCGCGGCTCATAATGCGTACTCGAGCACAGTGCGCCGCTCGATAACCCTCGGCCAGGTTTGCTCACGCGGGGAGGTCCGTTGAAAGTCACGTTGAGCGACCTCCCGGCCGCCGTCGAGCGAGCGAACCGCGAGAACCCCGCTCTCGGTGAGCTGCCGGCCCCCGGCGCCCCCCGGATGTCCACCAGGTCCGGCCGGCGACCCGCCAGGGCCGGCCGCGGATCGAGACCAGAATCAGCTGACCGCCGAGTCAGTAGACGGCGAGTAGACGAGACGACCACCCATCGCGTCAGTCGCGACAACGCCGTCGAGCCGCGAGCCCGCTTCCCAAAAGGCGTCGCTCGTAGTGCCCCCGACAGGAATTGAACCTGTGCACGCGGTTTAGGAAACCGCTGCTCTATCCACTGAGCTACGGGGGCGGCGACAGAAATCGTACCGCCGGGCATAGGCGGCGTCGGGTGCGCAACGTACGAGCTCGGAGCATTGACCGAGAGGCGGACGAGGTGGGCCCCGCGCGCCGGCGGCCATCTGGGGTCGAACGTCTTGTGCCAGAACGTCGCGCGTCTCACGGAGAATCTTCAACCGCGTGGAATCTCGCGGCTGCGCCGTACTCCTTGAGCGATCGCCTCGGCGTCGTCACGACGGCTCGTCGTGAGCCAACGAGTGCGACGTTTGTCCGCCACTGCGCGTTCGCGCCGAGGCGCAGCGCGGTGACGGCTTGTCGTGCGCACCGAGGGGAGCGCCTGCACGGGTCAGGACGACGACGCCTCGTTCCTCGAGCAAGGGGAGCGTTTCGATTCCGGTTCCGGTCCGTCGAGCGTCGGCAGCACATCGAGGCGTCCGACTGCGACGTCGCCGGGTTCCAGGCAGTTCGCGGCCCCGTCCGGATCGGCCACGTACGCCTCGGCTCCGCGAGCGCGGGCAGCGTGGATCAATTGCCTGTGGTCTGCGTCACCCTGCTTGCGACGAGCGCGAACCGCTTCACGAGCACCCCCTTGTCATCGCCGCCCACCTGAGTGCCACGATGAGCATGGCCGCGGAGGCCGGCATTCACTTGCGGTCGCTCAGCAACTCGCCTCATGTCGAGCGAAGCGCGTCCGTCGGGGAAAGACGTGCCGCGCGAGTGGCCGGGTAGAGCCCCGCGATCGCACCAATGGCAAGAGCGGCCACGACGCCGCCGACGAGCGCGTAGGCGGGCACGGTGGCGTCCCAGCCGCGGGTCTGGGCGTAGCCGATCGTGACGGCGCCACCGATGAGAACTCCGGCGAGCCCACCGAGCGCGGCGAGGATCAGCGACTCCGTCAGGAACTGCGCGGCGATGTGCCGCTTCGTCGCGCCGAGCGCGCGGCGCAGGCCGATCTCGGAGCGCCGCTCGAGCACTGCGATCACCATCACGTTCGCGATCCCGACGCCTCCGACGAGGAGCGCAACCGCGCCGAGCCCGACGAACAGGGCGGTGAACGAGTCGTTGACCGCGGCCCGCGCCTCGAGCGCGTCCGAGGGCCTCGAGACCTCCACTTCCTCCGGGTTGGCCGGATTGGCGGTGTTCGCGAGCACCGACTGGACGTCGTCGATCGAGTCCGGGCTCGTCCGGACGTAGATCGTCGACGCGGAGCTGTCTGTGTCGAACAGCTCGGTCGCGATTGGGTGCCCGATGAAGACACCGGTGTCGAGGCCTGGGGCTAGTTCGAGCGGATTGAGGATGCCGATGACCGTAAACCACGTCTCTCCGAGCCAGACCTCGACGCCTACCTCGTCAATGCCGAGGCGTTCGGCGGCTGTCGAGCCGAGGACGACGGTCGGGAACTCGCTCATCGCAGCGTCGAGGAACTCCCCTTCTGCGACGGATGCGCTCAACGTCGTCAACAGATTTGTGTCTGCCCAGTAGACGCCGAGCCCGCCGGTCTCCTCGGAGGGGATGTAGTCCGTGCGGTAGACGTCCGCCTCGACGGAGCCGATGCCGGTCACGGCGTCGACCGGGCCGATCCGCTCGATCATCGAGGTCGCCTCCTCCGGGAGGGAGGATGCGCCGCCGCCGAAGAGCTCCTGGCCGGCCGAGACGGAGAGCAGGTTCGTCCCGAGGCGGTCGAGGGTGGCGACGAGGTCGGCCTTCGAGGACTCCGAGATGCCGAGGACGGCCACCATTGCCGCGATCCCGATCGCGATTCCCACCGCCGACAGGGCCGCCCGCAGCCTGCGCGTCTGCAACCCGATCGATCCGACCCGCAGCACGTCGAGCGGGAGCAGGCGGCTTCGGGGAATCTGAACCGAGCTCATAGTGAATCGCCCGTGTCGAACTCGACGACGCCGTCCTTCATCTCGATCCTCCGCGGCAGCGAGCCCGCGATGTCGCGGTCGTGCGTGATCACGGCGATCGTCGTCCCTTCGGCGTTGAGCTCGCCGAGGAGCCGCATGATCTCCGCACCCGAGTGTGAGTCGAGGTTGCCGGTCGGCTCGTCGGCGAACACGATTGCCGGCCGTCCGAGCAGGGCCCGGGCGATCGCGACCCGCTGGCGCTCTCCGCCCGAGAGCTTGGACGGGTGGTGCTCGAGCCGGTGCCCGAGCCCCACCCGTCCAAGCGCCTCGACCGCGAGGCGCCGCCGCTCCGCCGCCGGCGTGCCCGTGTAGAGCAGCCCGGTCGCGACGTTCTCGACCGCCGACAGGCCGTCGATCAGGAAGAACTGCTGGAAGACGAAGCCGATCCGGCGCGCTCGGAGCGCAGCGAGCTCCGGGTCGGACATCGTCGCGGTGTCGATCCCGTCGACCTCCACCGTGCCGGAGGTCGGTCGGTCGAGCGTGCCCATGATGTGCAGCAGCGTCGACTTCCCCGAGCCAGAAGGGCCCACGATCGCGAGGAACTCGCCCGCCTGGATCTCGAGGGAAACCCCCCGGAGCGCGTACAACGGTCCCGGGTACTCCTTGACGACGTCGTGGAGTCGTAGAACCTTGCGCGAGGTGGCGCTGCCGGCCTGCGGTGGCTCGACGGTGTCCGCTATTGCGCTGGCAGCGGTTTGATCGCTGCTCACGCCGGCACCACGACCGTTGTGCCTTCCTCGATGCCCTCGCCCACGATCTCGACGTAGCCCTCGGCGTACATGCCCGGCTCGACACGGACGAGCTGGGTCTGCCCGCTCCCGTCTTCCACTTCGACGGCATAGCCGCCCCCTCGGAGTGCGACCAGCGCGGTCACAGGCACCGCGAGGACGTTTTCGGCGGAGTCACTGGCGATCTCGACATCGACCGGAGCCTCGTCGAGCTCGACGCCGCTTGCCCCGTCGAGCGCGATCGTGACCGGGACGGTCGCTGCGGACGACGCGTCAGACTGATCTCCCTGGTTCGCCTGGGTGTCACTGTCGCTCTCGCTCGACGTCGCGACCGTGCCGACGCCGTCGACCGTTCCGCCGATTTCCGAGCCGTCCGGCAGCTCGATCGTGACCCCGTCGCCAACAGCGAGGAGGTCCTGGTCGGTCGCTTCGAGCTCGACGGTCACGACCTGGCGCGTCGTGGTGGTCGTCAGCATGGTCTGGCCGGTCTGGATCTGATCGCCGACGGCAACCTCGGTACTCGCGACCCTCCGCTCGCCGGGAAGGAACGTGACCATGCCGAGCTTCACGACCCCGGTGTCGTCGACGCCGAGGTCTCGCTGCCACGCCTTGACAGCCCGCCTGGTCGCGGTACCGAAGCGGTTGTCGACGGTGATCGACTTCTTCCCGTAGCCCATCGCGACGAGGTTCTGCTCGAGCTGGCGTACGTCGGCGCCCTTCATCCCCCGGCGGAGCGTCCGCCACGCAGGCGTGTCGCCGTAGAGGAGCAGCGTGGCCTTGGCGTTCGCGCGGAAGAGCTCGTCGCCCCGTTCGAGCACGTCGCCCTCGTCCGGCAGCCACGTGACCGTGGCCGATTCGCCGCCTGTCGCCTGGTTGCTCTCGCTCGCGGCGGTCTGCGCTGTGGTCGAGGCACCGGAACCAATCGAGGCGCCCGAGCTCGAGGACGTGGCCGGCACCGCGCCGGTTGCCGTGGGGTCCGTCGCACCGGTCGCCGCGCCCGCGTTGTCAGCGCTCTCACTCGACGGCTCCGTGGGCGCGCTCTCAGACGGTGCGGTCTCCGTGGGTGCCGTCCCGGCTGGTGAGGTCTGCGCGGGAGCCGTCTCCGCGGGCGCCGTCTCGATCGGTGCCGTTTCAGTCGGCGTCGTCTCGGTCGACGTCGTCGGCGGTGTGTCGGTCGTCGGCGCGCTCGGGTCGGTCGGACCCTCGATCAGCGGCAGCTCTCCGCTGGTTGCTCCCGCCTCGGTCGTGGGGTCGGTCTGCTCGTAGGAGACAGTGAGCCGCTGCGTTTCGGCCGGGATGGACGCGGCAGCTGTCTGCGAGCTCGAGCGGTTCCGGGCAGCAACGCCGGGACCCGCGTAGATCACGTTTCGGCTTCCCGCGTACCCGAGTGTGCCGTCGAAGCTCTCCGTCTCGACGAGATCCCTGATCTCGACCTCGGCGGTGGTGGTCGCCACGCGCGCCTCGTCGGCGCCGGAGGCGCTCTCGTCACCGCTGCGAAGGAAGAGCCAGACGACCACCGCAGCGACCAGCGCGAGGGTCGCGATACCGCCGAGAACCCTGGGGCGGATTGTGCGGCGCCTGCGGGGAGGCGCCTGCGGAGCCCCCCCAGTGCCGTCGCGCTCGGGCTGAACCGTCGGCGGTGCCGTCGTCTCCCGCGAGGTGCTCACGAGCCCTCGCTTGCGTCATCTCCGCCAGGCCCACCCCCGGGACCTCCACCTGGACCGAACCCCGCGTCTTGGAGAATGTCGCCACATTGCTCCTGGGCGGCCTGGAAGTCAGGATCCTCCGGGTCGATCTCGCCGGCGCCACCCTGCCCGAAGATCCCGCCACCGCCGCCTCCCGAGAAGTCGGGGTCGGGGATGTCTACGCCGTTGTCGCGCATGCACTGCGCGTACTCGAGGAAGGTCTCCTGGAACGCCTGCTGATCCTCTTCCGACAGCTGCGGACCCGCGCCCCGGAGAATGTCGCCGCATTCCTCCTGGGCAGCCTGGAAGTCAGGATCCTCAGGGTCGATGCCGCTGTCCGGCCCGCCGAAGCCACCGCCGCCGCCTTCCGAGAAGTCGGGGTCGGGGATGTCGATGCCGTTGTCGCGCATGCACTGTGCGTACTCGAGCGCCGCCTGCTGGAAGTCCTCCTGCCCGGCTTCGGTTGTCCCGCCGGACGTCTCAGCAGCAGCAGCGGCCGTCGAGTCGTCCTCGAGGCTCGCGACCTCGGAGTCGTCGCTCGCCGAGGACGAGCCGCCGCCGCAGCCGACCGCAAGCAGCGCAAGCGCGACGACAGCGAGTATGAGTGCGGCGCCGAAGCGCCGCTTGGAATGAGACCGCATGGGTTCCTTTCGTCTGAGTCCGTCCTCCTCGGAGGAAACCAGGGCCGCCTAAGAGGAACCTGAGAGCGATCTAGGAAGCTGGTAAGAGCTTGAGGCGGAGCTGGGCTCCGCCGCCATTGGCCCCCTCTGCGCTCACGGAACCACCGACCGACTCAGCCACCTGGCGAACGATCGCGAGCCCGAGGCCCGATCCCGGGAGACCGCGGGCCGAGCGAGCCCGGTAGAAGCGATCGAAGACGTGCGGCAGATCCGATTCGTCGATTCCCGGGCCATGGTCGCGGACGACGACCTCCCCGTCACGCACGGACACCTCCACGACGCTCTCGGGCGGGCTCCACTTGGCTGCGTTGTCGAGCAGGTTGCGAACGGCCAGATCTAGGCGCTGCGGGACCCCCCAGACGACGGTTGCTTCGAAGTCCGTCTGGAACCGGACCCCCGGTGCATTACGCCGCGCTCGTGCGACCGCGGCTGCGACAACCTCATCGAGTCGCAGCTCCTGGGGGGCCGGGATCTCCTCAGCACCCCGAGCCAGCTCGACCAGATCGTGCACGAGCACAGACAGCTCCTCCGTCTGTCCGACCACGTCGTCGAGCAGCCGTTCGCGCTCGGCAGCGGGCAGGTCGGGCGCCCGGGCGAGCACCTCGGCGTTCGTCCGCAGGCTGGTGAGCGGCGTGCGCAACTCGTGCGAGGCGTCGGACACGAGCTGTCGCTGTGCGCTCACCGAGTCGTCGAGCGCCTCGAGCATCGTGTTGAAGCTGCTGGCTAGACGGCCGAGCTCGTCCTTGCCTTCGACCTCGATCCGTTCGCTGAGGTCGTGGGTCTCGCTCACCCGCTCCGCCGTCTCGGTAAGCCGGCGGACAGGACGTAGCGTTGATCTCGAGACGAGCAGGCCGAGCCCGGCGGCGAGAGCGATCCCGCCGAGCGAGATGCCGGTGAGGATCCACCGCAGGCGGCCGAGTGTCGAGTCGACCTCCTCGAGCGAGCGAGCGATCTGGACCGCAAGCCCGGGCTCGAGTGGCTGCGTCAGCACGCGAACGTGTGTTTCGGAGGCGGTTGCATCAGCGAGAATCGATCCCCTTCCGCCGGAGGCCACCTGGCGTGCGTCCTCGCTGATGGGGAGGAGCATGTCGCCGGATGCCGTGGCTGTTCCATCTGACGAGACGAATTGCAGATAGAGCCGCGTAGCGCCGAGCGCGCCTGGGAGGTTGAACGTGCTGGGTGGGGGAATCCGTTGCGTGAACTGCGGGCGGCTTGCGATCAGCGCTGCTCCTTCTCGGAGCGAGTCGTCGACCTGACCGCGCAACTCTGACCGAACGAAGACGTAGGTGAGTGCAGAGCCGAGAAGGACGGCGACGGCGACCGCGATCGCCGAGCCGATCGTTAGCCGGGCGCGGAGGGTCATCGCTCGCGCAGGACGTAGCCTACGCCGCGAACGGTGTGGATCAGCCGCGACTCTCCTCCGGCCTCGGTCTTGCGGCGCAGATACCCGACGTAGACTTCGAGCGAGTTCGACGACGGGCCGAAATCGTATCCCCACACCCGATCGAAGATGAGTGATCGCGTGAGCACCTGCCGAGGGTTGCGCAGGAAGAGCTCGAGCAGGAGGAACTCGGTCCGAGTCAGCTCGATCCGCCGGCTGCCGCGGCGTACCTCGTGCGCGACGGGGTCGAGCATCAGGTCGCCAAACTCCAACCGTGCCCTTTCGGAGTCGGTGAGGCCGGTTCGGCGAAGCAGGGCGCGGAGGCGGGCGAGCAGCTCCTCGAGCGCGAACGGCTTCGCGAGGTAGTCATCCGCGCCCGCGTCGAGCCCCGTCACGCGATCTGCCACGCCGTCGCGGGCGGTCAGCACGAGCACGGGCGTCTCGTTACCCGCGTTACGGATCCGACGGCACAGCTCGAGCCCGTCGATCTCGGGCATCAGCAAGTCGAGGATCATCGCGTCCGGCGGCTGGGCGGCAAGTCGGCGCATCGCCTCGGCGCCGTCGGCGGCAAGATCGACGTGGTAGCCCTCGAGGGCGAGTGCCCGGCGAAGGGCGTCACGGACCGCTGGCTCGTCGTCGACGACCAGGACCCTGGCCAGTTCCTTCACCGATCCAGTGTGCCGGGGGAAGCTGAGAACAGGCTGAGAGCCAGTGCGTCGAGCACAGCCGCGGCCGACGGAAGCGGCAAGCGTCGTACCGCACGACGTGATCGCTCTGCTCCGCGTCGGGGCCGCCGTGGGTGAGGTTTACTCGTGCTCGAACCACTCCTCCAGATCCCGCATCCGATCCTGCTCGTCCTCGATGGCCTCGCGATCAGCTGAGTGTCGACCGCTGGAACCGTCTCCAAGGCGCTCGGAACGAGATCGGCTTCGGGCTCCGCTGTGCCTGCTGAGCCGAGCCGGCGCGCCGGGAGGAGATCAGGCGCCGCTGCTTGTAGAAGCGCAGCGCAGGGGCCACGCTGCTGCGAATCAACTACGACGGCCTCGCCGACCAGCACGGCGTCCCGGACTCCTCCTGACTGAGAGCAGCCTGGAGGACGACGAATCCAATGCCGGCCGTCGGCGCGCGATGGGGCCGCCGATGGCGAACTCGATCGTCCGCGGCCCGAAGGCGGTCATCATCGGAAAGACCGCACGCAGGACGAAACTCATCGGGATGAGACCGATGAGTTTCGGCAGGGCGACGGGTCGATACTGTGAAACCGATCGGCCCTGACGAAGGACACGGAAGGCCCATGACTATGGATCGCCGGACTCGCTGGCTCGCGCTGATCGTCCTCTGCCTGGGCGACCTGATGATCGTGCTTGACGGGACGATCGTGAACGTCGCTCTCCCGTCGATCCAGCAGGACCTTGGCTTTTCCGAGACGTCGCTCGCGTGGGTCGTGAACGCCTATCTGCTGACGTTCGGCGGCTTCCTGCTGCTTGGCGGCCGGCTGGGCGATCTGTTCGGGCAGCGGCGGATGTTCCTCGCCGGGATCACGCTCTTCACGTTCGCCTCCCTCGCGTGCGGCCTCGCCGAGTCCCAGGGGTTTCTCGTCGCTTCGAGGGCCGTGCAGGGTCTCGGCGGCGCTCTCGTCTCGGCGGTCGCGCTCTCGTTGATCATGACGCTCTTCACCGAACCGGCCGAGCGGGCGAAGGCGATGGGCGTCTTCGGTTTCGTGCTCTCGGGCGGCGGAACGGCCGGTGTTCTGCTCGGCGGCGTGCTCACCGATTTGCTCAGTTGGCACTGGATCTTCCTCGTCAACCTTCCGGTCGGCGCCCTGGTCTACGTCCTCTCGCTGCGGCTGCTGCCGGCCTCCGCCGGAACCGCGGCAAAGGGCCGCCTCGACGTTGCCGGGGCGATCACGGTGACGTCGTCGTTGATGCTCGCCGTCTACGCGATCGTCAACGGGAACGAGACGGGGTGGACGTCCGGAGAGACACTCGGCCTGCTCGCCGGCGCGGCGGGGCTCCTGACGCTCTTCCTGATCATCGAGGCACGGGTCTCCTCACCGTTGATGCCTCTCGGCCTGTTTCGAATCCGCACCGTTGCGACCGCGAATCTCGTCGGCGTCCTCATGGCGGCCGGCATGTTCGCCTGGTTCTTCTTCTCGGCGCTCTACCTCCAGCAGATTCTCGGCTACACGCCGCTCGAGGTCGGTCTCGCCTATCTACCGTCGATGGTGATCTGGGGAGCCTCGTCGCTCCTGCTTTCCGACCGGCTCGTCATGCGGTTCGGCCTCAAGCTGCCGCTCGTCATCGGACTGGCGTTGATGACCCTTGGACTCCTCCTCTTCGCTCGGACGCCAGTCGACGGGAATGTGGCCGTCGACGTCATCCCCGGAGCGATCGCGATCGGCCTCGGCGCCGGCATCGCGTTCAATCCCCTGCTCCTCGCCGCGATGAGCGACGTCGCTCCCGAGCAGTCCGGGCTCGCCTCCGGCGTCGTCAACACCGCGTTCATGATGGGCGGGGCACTCGGCCTCGCGATCCTCGCCAGCCTCGCCGCTTCCCGCACGGACACCCTGCTCGCCTCGGGCGACGGAGAGCTCGCCGCCCTCAATGGCGGCTACCACGTCGCGTTCCTCGTCGGGGCCGTGTTCGCCGCGGCAGCGGGAGTGCTCGCGGCGGTGCTCCTCAGAGCCGGGCAGCGCTCGCCGGCGGGCGACGCCGTGGACGCGGGCGGAGTCCCTGCTGTCGCGAAGACCGACCGCTGACGCCAGCCTCGCTCGTCGGCTCCATCCGGAGCTCGAGCTCCGCTCAGGCGACGCCGAAGCGTTGCCGTTGCCGGACGGGTCTCTCAACGCGGTCACCTGGGCGCCGCGATGTCCGCACCAACGGTGATCGAGGCGCCGGAGTCCCGTTCCATCGTGGCTGGAGTCCCGCATTCTTCGATGACCTCCGCGGCACGAACCTGGCGATAGGGTGCCTCGGTGGAGGTCGTCCGGGCGAGCGGTCTCGAGATCGCCTACGAGCGCGTCGGCGAGGGGCCGCCGCTGGTGTTCGTGCACGGCGCCGCCGTGGACGGCCGCATGTGGCAGCCGCAGCTGGTCGCCTTGGCCGACGAGTTCACGGTCGTCGCCTGGGACGAGCCCGGGGCGGGCCGCTCCTCGGACGTGCCGGCGGATTTCGGCCTCGCCGGACTACGCGAACTGCCTCGCGGCGCTGATCGAGGCGCTCGAGCTCGGTCCGGCGCACGTCGCCGGCCTCTCCTGGGGCGGCACCGTCGTACAGGAGCTCTACCGCCACCATCCCGGGCTCGTCGCGACCCTGATCCTCGTCGACACGTACGCCGGCTGGAAAGGGTCGCTGCCCGAGGAGGAGGTGCGCGCCCGAGTCGCGGGCGTGCGTCAGATGCTCGCAGCGCCCGCCGACGAGTTCGATCCCACGCTTCCCGGGCTGTTCGCCGGCGACCCGCCGGCCGAGTTCGTCCCGCTGCTCGAGGAGATGGCCGCCGACGTCCGCCCCGAGAGTCTCGGCGCCAGCTGCTCGTGATGGCCGAGGCCGACCAGCGCGACCTGCTGCCCCGCATCACCGTGCCGACCCTGCTGATCTGGGGCGAGCTCGACGCACGTTCGCCGCTCAGCGTCGCACGCCAGTTCGAGCAGGCGATCCCAGACACGAGGCTCGTCGTGATCCCTGGCGTCCGGTCACGTCAGCAACCTCGAGCAGCCCGAGCAATTCAACGACGCCGTGCGCGAGTTCTGCCGCGCCCACTCGCCGCGTTTGGCCTGAAGGGCCGTCCGATCGCCTCCACTACGGAGCCGGTCAGTGAGATTGACCGTGCGCTTCCCCGTTGTTGCCAGCGGGTTGGAACAACCCTGGTCGCCGACCGTCAGGCGGCCGAAGGCGGCGAGGTCGTGGACCCAGCGCATGACGAGCACGTGCAGCCGCCTTCTCCAGGCGAGCCCGGCGGGGCCATCGCGACGTGCGGCGCGAGGCGGGTTGGGGGGTTCGCGGTGCCGTCGACGAAGCCGGTCATGTCGCGCCCGTCGTGGTAGGCGAACGCGGCGCGCTCGACCGCGAGCGACGCGATGTCGGCGATGCGGGTATTCCGCAGTGACATCGGTGATCTCGCTGATGCGAGGCACGGGCTCGCGAGCCTAGGGTCAGGGCTGTCGATCCAACGAACAGCACCGAGGATCGAACGATCACTCCGGGCTCGCGGCGGTTCATGGCCGAGCGGGCCGGCTCCACGACCGGGGAGGTGAATTCATCGCACGTCTCGATGGTCTCCCGTCCTAACGCTGTCACGAAGCTCGTCGAGACCTCAGCAGATGCTGCGACGTGAACTGCAGCGAGGATGGGTTCTGTTGTGTAACGACGTCACCAGACAAGGAGACCGCAATGCCGGTGCCAGCCGACTTCACGAAGCTCAGGAAGCAGGTCGAGGAGGCCGATCGCAGCATCAAGGCGGCAGTCGCGAAAGACGATGCCGAGTTGAAGGCCATGGTCGACGGGGCGCGCAAGAGAGCCGACGCACGCGCGACCGAGTTGGGCGCCAAGTCGGAGGAGGTTGCCGACCAGGCCGAACGTAATTGGAACGAGGTCCAGAGCGACTGGGATCAGCACGTGAAGCGGATTCGAGAGCGAATGGACGCGAAGAAGGCCGCGCACGACGTCAAGATTGCCGAACGCGACGCCGAGTGGGCCGAAGCCGACGCGTTCGACGCCATCGAGTTCGCGGAGGCCGCAATCGAAGAGGCCGAGTACGCGGTGCTCGACGCCGTACTGGCGAGGAGGGACGCGGACGTCTTGGCGGCCGCCGGGTAGCGCGCCGTGCTGCACAGCGAACACTGTCTGGCCTGCGATCGGGAGAAGGGGGGTGCCGCAACCCCCACGCTGTGGGCCAGACGGTGTTCGTAAACTAGGCAGCGTGCTCTGACCGCATCGAGGGCCGAGCGTGGCGGGCGCCACGGGTCGCGGTCCGTGCCGCCGCGAACAGACCCGCTGCTCGATCCACTGAGCCACCGGGGGCGGGCGACCAGAAGAGTAGCCACCCGAGAAGCGGCGTCGAGCGTGATCGCTGCAGCCGGGGGCGGCGCCCATCAAGCGCGCTTCGGCAACGACCCCCGCGCGACCTCACCGTCCGCTCCCTCCTCGTCGGTCATGGCCTTCGAAGCCGCTGTCCGAAGTCCGAGCTGGCGGCTGCCGACCATGTCGTCGGTCGGCTCGAACGTCCACCGCGGTCCCGCTGCGCTACAACCATGTTCTCCACCATGTCGCAGAGGTGATCGCACAGCAATGAATCTCGAATACCGACGCGCGCCGAGTTCGCCGTCCTCCGGCGGCCGCCGAGCCCGAGGAGCGATCGCTTCGTGCATCGCGACTCTCGTAGTGATCGGGACGCTGGCGCTGGCAGCTCCTGCGGCCGCGAGCACGCTCATCGCGCGAAACGTCGAGGACGTCGAGCTTCGAGTCGATGCCAGGGGCCGGACAATCGTGTCGTTCACGTCGGCGGCCGGCCGCCGCGTCGACGTCCTCGCCTGGGGCGCGCTCGATGCACTGCCGCCGACTGCCGGGACCCCTCAGGTCGATTTCCGGCTCGACTACACGGGGGGCCGAAGCACGTACGGGCCGAGCTTCCAGAGGTCGTTCCGGGATCGATGCCGGCCGTACGACGGGCCTTCGCTCGCGTGGCTCGTCGTTGCATGCACGGCTCCGGATGGCTCCCACTGGGCCCTCCAATCCTGGCAGCGGGTTCGACCTTTCCACGGCAAGCCGCCGAGCAAGCCCTCGCACGACGCCTGGGAGCTCCGACTCTCGCACTGGACGGGTGAGGTCGCTCGCCTCGACGTCTGGCAGGACTGGAAGTACTCGGCGCGTTTCGAGAGCCTCTTCGGGCGAGTCACCTACCGCGGCGCGCCGGCGACGCACCCGATCCGTGGGGCGGTCGGCTGGACTACCTACATCCGACGGGCCTACATCGATACGCTCGATTCCGGGTACGGGGCAGGCTGGTGGCGGGCCGACGCGTTCTCCGTCCACCCGCCCTCGGCGACCTTCTGTGCGATCTTCGCCGAGAACCTCACAGACCGGTACGGCACGAACCGCGGTGCGGGGACGCGATACCGCGTCACCGTCGTCGGCCCCGGCGTGACACCCGACGTCGTCTGGGAAGGCGCGTCCCTCGGAGCCTGGAACGGCGCCGACCCGGCGATCGTCCAGCACGAACAGCAGATGAACGAGCTGATGGCGTCACTGGGAGATCGCGATCCGAGATGCCTGGAGCCTTAGGAGCGGTGACGGTCGCGAGGCTCCGAGCGTGAGGCCACGAATGAACTGGCCACGGAGCGTCAGGCGATCTACTGAGGCCGTCGGGAGAGCAGAACGGCCGACACGATCAAGAGCGGGCCCGGAAGGTACCAGAGACGCCCAACTGTCGTGAAGCAGATTCCTGCGGCCACCACGATAAGGAACGCTGCCGCTGCCCGGCGTATCGCAGGGGCCCCGCGCCGGCGCCCCAGGTAGTTCACGCAGGCCAGCGCGAGAAGGCTGAGCAAGATCGTGATGATCCCCAGTTGGACGGGATGCATCTTGTCGCCGGTCCACTCGGGGATCTCATTCCCGAACGCCCACTGGATCGCGCCGGCGACAATGCCCAGGAGCGCTCCCGCGATGCCGAGCCCGTAGCCGAGGCTATTCGACCCCGCCCGCACCTCCCAACACTAAGGCCTCGTCCCCGAGCAATCGAGGTCAGACCCTGACCCCGCTGGAACGCCCGCCCCTGTCGTAGCTCAGCACCAACGTCGGCTCGGACACCGGACGTCCGATCAGTTGCCCTGCGAAAGAGTGAGCACGACGCTCCCGACCTTGTGGCCGCTGTCGACCCGGCGATGCGCTTCGACGATCTCCTCGAACGGCAGGACGGAATCGATCACCGGCTTCAGCGCTCCACTCTCTGCCAACGACATGAGCGTCCGGAAGTTGGCGGCGTTGATCGAGGAATCGGCCTCGCTGGCCGTGATCACGGCCTTCTGCCGTGAGCCGGCGAGCATCTGCCAGAGGTCGCCGATGACCATCAGGAATCTGCCGTCCGGCTCCAGCGACCCCTTGACCCGCGCGTACGGCGCGTTGCCGTGATTGTCCATGATCACGTCGTAGAGCTGCCCGTTGCGGGTGAAGTCCTCCCTCGCGTAGTCGACCACTCGGTCGGCCCCGAGGCCCCTGACCAGCTCCGCGTTGACACCACTGCAGACAGCGGTTACCTCGGCGCCGATGTGCTTGGCGAGCTGCACGGCCATGACGCCCACGGCACCAGAGGCGCCGTTGATCAGCACCGTCTCGCGGGCGGCGAGTTTACCGAGCCGGAAATAGGTGAGCGCGGTCGTCCCGCCGAAGCAGAGTGCCACGGCATCCCGATAGCTCAGATCGTCGGGGATCCTGGCGATCGCACGCTGCTCGGCCACGGCCACGTATTCGGCATGGCACGCGAAGTCGAAGCCTCGCGAGGCGACCACCCTGTCGCCCGGCTCGAAGCGTGTAACGGCGCTCCCTACCGCCACGACGTCTCCGGCCACGTCGAAGCCGAAGATCGGGTTCCTCGGTTTGGAGAAACCGAGCTTCAGCCGCACCGGCAGGCGCAGTCCGCGCGGGACGCGCAGCGCCCTCATCCGAGCGTCACCGGAGTTGACGGTCGTCGCAAAGGCCTGGATCAGCACCTCGTCGTCCGCCGGCACGGGCTCCGGTACCTCTTCGATCTTCACGACCTCGGGCGGCCCGTATCGCTCGCAGACTGCGGCCTTCAACGTTCACTCCCACTGCGTGTGTCCTGCGTGCCAGACCACCCGACAATAGCGACCCGCCGGCCCGTCAACCCAACTGCTGCTCCATCCAGCTGAGCTATGGGGGCGGCGACCCGAAGCGTAGCGCCGCCATGGCCGATGAGGGCGCAGACACCCGGGTCGAGATCGGCGTCCCCTAGACTCGATCCGTGGGAGCCTTGGTCGGCAAGGTCGCGCTGGTCGCGGGTGGGACGTCTGGGATCGGTCGGGCTGTGGCATCGGCGTTTGCCAGCGAGGGAGCGCAGGTTGTGGTCGGCGGGCGACGCGAGATCGACGGCCGGGAGACGGTGCGCCTGATCGAACAGGCTGGCGGCGAGGCGGTCTTCATCCCGAGCGACGTGACGATCGAGCGTGATGTCTCGGCGTTGGTCGGGGGTGCGCTGGATGCCTTCGGCCGGCTCGACTGTGCGTTCAACAACGCGGGCTACCTCGGTCAGATCGCACCGGTCACGCGCGTCAGCCTGGACGAGTACGAGCGTACGATGGCGACGAACGTTCGCGGGATGCTCCTCTGCCTGCGCCACGAGCTACGCGTGATGCTCGAGGCGGGAACCGGCGCGATCGTCAACAACGCCTCGCTCGCCGGCCTTGTCGGCAGCCCGGACAACGCCGTCTACGATGCCTCCAAGCACGCCGTCGTCGGCCTCACACGTTCGGCTGCGCTCGAGGTTGCGCGGAGCGGCGTCCGGATCAACGCGATCTGCGCGTCGAGCGTCGAAACGGCGATGGACGAGCATTTCCGTGCGGGCAAGGGGCTCTCGAGGGACCAGCTCGCCGAGGCGATGCCGATGGGGCGTCTGTGCAGCCCGGCCGAGGTCGCACCGGCTGTCGTCTTTCTCTGCTCCGAGGGCGCCTCGTATATCACCGGAGCGACGTTGGCGATCGACGGAGGCTTCTCCGCGCGCTGAAGGGCAAGGGCCGAGGCTAGCCGCTGCGAGCGGCCAACGTCACGTCGCCACCGCCTCGGCGTCGACGGTGGCGTTCCGGGCCCCATCCCCGCCGAGTGCGACCGTGGCCCTCGCCGTCACGAGGTGATAGAGCACGAGCACCTGGACGATCGCCAGCGTCTCGGATCGGTGTCGTAGCGGGCAGACTACGAGCGCACGATGGGCGGGCCACCCCGGGTCAGCGTTCTCGATCAGTCTCCGGTTGCGGAAGGATCGACCGGCTCGGACGCGTTGCACAACTCGATCGACCTCGCTCGCCTGGCCGATGCGCTCGGCTACTCGCGCTACTGGATCGCCGAGCACCACGCCACGCCGATGCTCGCCAGCGCGAGCCCCGAGGTGCTGATCGCATCCGTCGCCGCGGTGACGTCCCGGATGCGTGTCGGCAGCGGCGGCGTGATGTTGCCGCACTACAGCCCGCTGAAGGTGGCGGAGACCTTCAGCATGCTCAGCGGGCTCTACCCGGGACGGATCGATCTCGGCCTCGGGCGCGCGCCCGGGAGCGATCCGGAGACGATGTTCGCGCTCCAGCGCGATCGACGACAGGTCGCGCCCAACGACTTTCCCGAGCAGCTCGCCGAGCTCCTCGGCTACCTCGACGACAGCTTCCCGCCGGGGCATCCGCTCGCGCGGCTCGCCGCGCTGCCCGGGGGCCCGGAGACGCCGCAGCCCTGGCTTCTCGGGTCGTCGCCGCAAAGCGGGATCTGGGCGGCGGAGTTCGGTCTGCCGTATTCCTTCGCCGACTTCATCAATCCGAGAGGGGCGCCGATCGCGGCGCGCTACCGGCGCGAGTTCGCGGGGAGCGAGCGAGCTCCGGAGCCGCGCGTTGCTGTCGCCGTCTCGGCGGTCTGCGCCGAGACCGACGAGGAGGCCGACCTGCTCGCTGCCAGCGTTCGGATGGCGATCACACTGCTGGGTCGCGGGAAGCTGATCAAGGTGCCTCCGGTCGACGAGGCCAAGCGGTGGCTCGGCGCGCATGGTCTGAGCGACGTGCCCGCCGATCGCCGTGCGGTCGTCGGGTCGCCCTCCCGGGTGCGGGCCGGTCTCGAGCAGGTGGCCGAGGAGTACGGTGCCGACGAGCTGATGATCGTGACGATCACGTATGACCACGAGGCTCGCCGACGCTCGTACGAGCTGATCGCGGGCGCGTTCGGGCTCGGGCGCGCGGCGCCCGGGTGACGGACGATCGACAGTGCGAGACGGCGATGCGCGATGCTGCGGTTCGCGTGCGGCTCGTCCTCAACCTCCTTTGGCTGATCCTCGCCGGGCTGTGGCCGGCCCTGGCGTACGTCTTCGCCGGGAACCGGCTCGCCCAGCCGCCCGCGGGCTCGATCGCGCTCTGACGCGATCGGCGACCGGGGCGCGCAAACGCGCTTCTGAGCCGAGTCATTCACGGAGGCAGGTAGGCAGCCGCCGAGCGCGAGCTGGTCACGCGGCGACATCGACCTCGACGCCGATGGGCAGCCAGCGGATGCGCCCGCGGATGTCCTGGGGCGCCCGTGCGAACTCGCGCTCGATCGCCTCTCGGCCCTCCCGGAAGTGCTTCCAGCCCTCGTAGTGGACGGGGATCGCGGTGCGCGGGCTGATCAGGCGGCACAGCTCGACGGCGTCCTGCGCGGTCATCGTGTAGCGCAACGGCCCGGTGACCGGGAACTGCACGCCGCCCAGGTGCAGGATGCGCGGTGTCGACCCTGAGCCGGTCGGCGACCTGGCGCACGCCGTCGTAGAGCACGGTGTCGCCCGAGATCCACAGGACACCGTGCTCCTGGCCGTCCCAGCGGAGGGCGAAGCCGATCGCGTCGCCGACGATCGGGCGGCTGAGGGGCGGGCCGTGGCGGCACGGCGTGGCGGTGATCTCGATCGGCGGCCGCGCTGGCGCTTCGAGCCGCGTGGTCGCCCACGGCTCGAGCCCGCGGGCGCCACCGCCGAGCCGCTTCGCGCCCGAGACGGTGGTCACGACGGCGCCCGCCGACGGGAGCAGCGCGCGTCCGGCGGGGTCGAGGTTGTCGCCGTGGTGGTCGTGGCTGAGCAGGACCGCGTCGATCGGCGGGAGGTCGGCCGCGGCGATCGCCGGTCCGGCGAGCTTGCGCGACGAGGTGCCCCAGCCGAAGGAGTACCTTCGGCCTGGGGCATCGAACGTCGGATCGGTGAGCAGCCGCCAGTCGCCGATCTCCAACAGGACCGTCGGTCCGCCGATGTGCGTGATGCGGACGTTGGTCATGCGCTGGTCGGCATCCCGCGCTGCGCGGCCCACGATCGGGCATGCTCGGCGGCCCAAGTCAAGGCGTAGTCGGCGATCTCCTCCCAGCCGTCCTGCGCGGGGAGCAGGTGCGGCCCTTCGAACTCCTTGACCTCGGTCACCGTGTTCGGACTTGTAGTGCTTGGCGTTCGACCGCTGCACCTTCGGCGGCATGAGGTGGTCGTCGCTGCCCGAGATGAAGAGCAGCGGAGCGCGGTCGTCGTTCTTGTAGTCGACGTGGTTGTCGTCGTGGCCGGGATGGATGTTCGCCAGTGCGCTTCCCCAGAAGATCCGCCCGGACGCCGGGATGTGGTACCGCTCGTACAGCGCCCGCGACTTCTCCTCGCTGAACGTGTTGGTGAACGCGTACTGCCACTGCTCGAATGTGAACCCGACGGCCTTGTGGCGGTTGGCAGGGTTCTTGAGCACGGGGAACGTCGACTTGATCTGCGAGAGCGGCACCACGGCGACGCCCTCGGTCGGAGCCGAGTTGATCGCGACGCCCGCAGCTCCGAAACCGTGGTCGAGCAGGATCTGCGTGAACACCCCGCCGGCGGAGTGGCCGATCAGGATCGGCGGCGAGTCCAGCTCGCCGGATCACGGCCTCGAGATGCTCGATGATCGCCGGCACCGTCACCGCCTCGATCGGGGAGGGGTCGTCGTTGAGCGCCTCCACCTCGACCTCGAACCCGGGGTAGGCGGGCGCGAGGACGCGGTAGCCCGCGCCGTTCGTAGTGCTCGATCCAGTGCTCCCAGCTTCGTGGGGTGACCCAGAAGCCGTGAATCAGGACGATGGTGTCAGGGGTTTTCGCCTCAGTGCTCATGCGTCGTTCCTTTCGAGTCGAGGATCCGCTGTTCGTCCAGCGGATTGACGGACACCAGCTCCATGCCGAGCTCCTGGATCCGGACGATGAGCCCGTGCAGGTGGGCCTGATCGAGCACCGACCCGGTGAGAACGGTGTTGCCCTGGATGCGCTCCAACCGCATCCCTTCGAAGACCAGCGCAAAGTGATCACCGACCTCACCGCGAAGCACGAACTCGAAGTACTGGCCGCCAGGATCGCCCGTCATCCGTGGCGCAGGCTTGCCCAAGCTTGGGTGATCTGTCACCACCCAGGCCGGGATTCACCTAGGTGAATCCCGGCCTGGGGCGGAACGCAGGAGCGCTGGAGGAGTCGCTCGCTAGAGGAGCCGCTCGTCTCTCGCGCGCGCGATCGCGTCAGCGCGCGAGGAGACGCCGAGCTTGCGGTAGATCGACTTCACGTGGCTATGCACGGTGTTGAACGAGAGATGGAGCTCCCGACCGATCTCGCGCTGGGACAGCCCGCCGCTCCAGAGTCGCAAGACCGTCAGCTCCCGGTCGCTGAGCTCGGCTCCGACGGTCCCGGTCGCGGGCCTGCCGACCCCGACCGCGCGCCTCGCGGCGGCGAGACGGTCAGGGAGAACGCCCGGATCAGGGCAGCTGGCCAGGATCTGCTCCGCTTCGTCGAAGAGATCCGCTGCCCTACCGCGATCGCCGAGAGCAGCGGTGGCAGGCGCGAGCGCGATCAACCCGTCGACGAGATCGAGCGACTGCCCCCAGAGCCTGCGGAGGAAGACGCCCTGCTCGAGCTCGGGAACGGCCTCCGCTCCGCGGCCCTGCGCGGCCAGCGCGGCGCCGCGCGCCGTGTGGACCTCACCGACCTCGCAGGCCTCCAGCAACCCGCGCTCTCTCGCGAGCTCGACTGCCCTGAGCGCCAAGCGCATCTGTTCCTGCCGTCTCCCGCGCAGGCCGGCGATGAGCGATAGGTCCGCGAGCGCGGCGATCGTGACGATCCACTGCTCGACGCGCGGGCCGAGCGCAATCGTCTCGTCCAGCCACTGCTCGCTCAGATCGAGCTCGCCCTTGCAGTAATGGCCCCAGCCCAGCGCCCAGCTGACCACCGGCCGCCAGGGCGAATCGGGCCCTTCGAGCTCCGCCGACCGTGCGCCGTGTTCGAGGACCGCCGACACATCACCCCAGGCGAACGCCGCGCTCAGCAACGAGAGGCTCGACTCGATCGATGCGAAGGCGTCCGGGAGGGGGCCCTCGTCCAGTCTGCCCAGCTCGCGCACTCGGGCCACCGCGCGTCTCATGTCGGCCTCGCGAGCGCCAAGCGCCGACGCCCATGCTTTGACGAGCAAGAGGCGCGGATCGGCTTCGAGAATCTCCTCGGGAAACTGCGTCAACCAGTCGAGGAGGGACGTCGTGCGGCCGGCGTTCGCGTAGTAGACCCACATCTCCGCGATGAGCTGTCCGGCCTCGCCGAACGCTCGAGCCGAGACGGCATGATGAATCGCCTCGTCGGTCGTGCCGAACTCGCTGTGCCACTCGTACGCCCGGCGATGGAGACCCGGCACGAGCTCGGGCTCACGCCGCTCCAACTCCACGCGGAGGATCTGAGCGAAGAGATGATGAAAGCGAAACCAGCGACGCTGGTCGTCGAGCGGCACCAGAAAGAGGTTCGAACGCGTCAGCGACTCGAGGGCGTCGGCCGAGGTCCGTTGCTCGAGAACCGCGTCGCAGAGCCGAGCGCAGAGTCGCTCGAGTACCGACGTGCGAATCATGAACGCCTGCAGTTCCGGCTCGTAGCCGGCGAGCACCTCACTCGACAGGAAATCCACGACGTGGGTGCTCGTGCCACCAAAGGCCCTGACCAGGCCGTGCTTGTCCGTCTTGCCCGACAGCGACAGCGCCGCCAGATAGAGCCCCGCGGGCCAGCCTTCCGTTCGTGCGACGAGGAGGTCGACATCGCCGGCGGCCAGGTCCAGCCCGAGACGGCCATTCAGAAACTCGGTCGCCTCGGGCCCCGTAAACCGCAGCTCGTCCACTCGGAGCTCCAGCAACTGTCCTCGGGCGCGCCACGCGGCCAGGGGTAGTGCCGGATCGGTACGGGTCGAGAGAACCAGCTGAACCGTCGACGGCACGTGATCCACGAACCACGCGATGCTCTGACGCGACGAGTGGCTCGAAAGCCGATGGAAGTCGTCGAGAACGAGGACGATCTCGTCCTGCTCGACGAGCTCGTTCACCAGTCGCGGCAGCACCACCTCCAGAACGGGCGCCGAACCTGCCAGCGCCGCCAGCGTCCCTTGCTCGAGTCCGGGACAGACACGACGGAGAGCCTCGATCACGTGCGACCAGAGAACCACCGCGTCGTTGTCGCCCTCGTCCAGCGTCACCCACGCCACGGGCCGGTGGCGAGACTCACTCTCACCCCAGGCAGCAAGAAGCGTCGACTTGCCGAACCCGGCCGGGCACGCTACGAGGCTCAGCCTCGCGCCCTTGCCGTCGCGCAGCCGCTCGAAGAGCCGCTCCCGCATGACGGTCTGAACCGGCACGAACGGCGGATGGAGCTTCGTGAGCAGCAGGACCGGAGCATCGGGACGGCTCGTAGGTTCATCCGCTCCCAGGATCACGGACAAGGGCCTTCCTCGCTCAGAGCTCCACGACTTGGCCTCGACAGCGTAGAGACTCCTCACCTCCGATGGCAGACCAGCCTTCGCCGAGGCGGCGGCGGGTGACTCATCTCGTCCGGCGCGCCTTCATCTGCTGCTGGAGGATCCACGTCGAAGCTCTGTCGCGGGACACCTCGCCACTCCAGGTGAACGACGTCGGGGTGATCTCGCTGAAGGTCCATCGCTCCCGTCTCTGCGGATCGGCTCCGAGAACCTCTTGCAGGATGCGATCGCCTTCCCCGCGCGCGGCCAGGTTGACGAACTCGCCGCTTGCCGGCTGCATCCAGGTGACATGCCAGATCCCGCTTGCCGGGTCGTAGCAGCGAAGCGTCGTGCCGAACTCGTCGGCTGGCGCGCCCTCCCGAAGGAGGACGTCCTGAATCCCTCGCCCGCCCAGGATCCAGCCGAAATGCCATTCGCTGACCGCGGTACGGCTCACGGACCCCTGCTCGTACCACGTCACGTCGACGCTCCAGGAGCCGACGAACTGGCCGTACAGCATCAGCCGATCGCGATGCTCCGCGGCCGGCCCGTCAGCGCGCAGCAACGCGAGCACGTCCATCCTCTACCCTCGGTCTCTCTGGACGTAGGTGTAGTGGGCCACGGCCGGCGAGCTGGAGAGGTCGACGCATTCGTAACCGGCCGGGCCGCCGTCCAGGTTCTCGAACAGGCGGGAGCCCCCTCCGAGGAGCATGGGGACGACGTGGATCTCCATCTCGTCGATCAGACGCGCGCGGTGCATGGCGCGGAAGGTCCTGGTCGCGAACGCCCAGTCGTGAAGCCCGTGGCCTCCCTTGCCGAGCGGGTCCTCGAGGCTCTGGTCGGGGCCTGCCACGTACCCGTCGAGCGACATCGTGATGTTGAGCCTGAGCTTCGCCATCCGTGCCTCCGCAAGTCGTTGTCCGGTTTAGACCACGGGGCCGCCGGAGAATCATCGCCGACGTCTCTTGTATCCGTCGCGCCTCACGCGTCTCGCTTCACGAGCCCGAGATAAGCGGCGGCGAGAAGCGCCGCCAGCCAGGCCGCGACGACCAGGGCGGCAGCACCGGCAGGCAGCGAGCTGTCCACGTCCTCGAGGTGAGAGATCGTGACCGTGTCGATCGCCTCGCCCGGCAGCATGGCGACGACGTTCTCTCGCCACCACGTCGGAAGAAAGGGACCGACGATGCTCGGTAGAAAGATGGCCATCATGACCGTCGTGATCGCACCCGTCGTGCTGCGGAGGAGCGTTGCCACGGCCACCGCGATCACGGGGAACACGGGAAAGAGCACGATCGAACCGACGAGCACCCGCAGCGTGTCGGTGTCTGCGAGGCTGGCCGTGCTCAGGCCGTACAGCCCGTAGACCCCCTGCCCGACCAGGAACATGCCCACGATCGTGACTCCTGCAGCCAGCCACGAGAGGGCCGCAACCACGGAAGCCTTCGCGAGCAGCACCCTGCCCCGGCGCGGGGTGGCGATCAGCGTGAGACGGATCACGCCCGTCGAGTACTCGGAAGCTGACCGCTGTGACGCCCAGGATCGCCAGGTTCACGCCGGCGGCGATCGCGCCGATCAGCGGGTAGAGGGCGGGCTCGAAGTCCGCCTGGTCGGCGGCGCTCCAGCTGTCCCAGCTGCGGCCGATGAGGACGCTGGAGAGTGCGGTCACGCTCAGGCCCAGCACGATGCTCAACGCAACGACGATGCGGGTCGAGCGCAGGGTCGTCAGCTTCGTCCACTCGGAGGCCAGGGCCGCTTTGAACGGAACGGCCGCGAACGAAGGCTCCGACGGCGGCCTTTCCGTGATCCGGGCGCTCGTCATCTCAGCCGCTCCGCTCCGGCGGCCTGCCCGGCTCGGTACTCGACGCTCTCCCGCGTCAGCTCCATGAACGCCTCCTCCAGGCTCGCACGCCGTGGGGTGAGCTCGTGCACCCGGATTGCGTGCTCGGCGGCGATGTCGCCGATGCCGGCCGCGTCCACTCCTGTGACGACTAGCGCACCGTCCCCGTTCGACGTGACGGCGCTGCCCATCCGTTCCAGCAGAAGCGGTGTGAGCCTCTGTCGCTTCCGGCGACACCACGCGCACGTGGCTCCGCTCGCTCCGCTGCGTGAGCTCCGCGATGCTCATGTCGGCGAGGAGACGACCGCGCCCGATCACGAGCACGTGATCCGCCGTCTCCTCCATCTCGCTCATGAGATGGCTGGACACGAGAACCGTCCGTCCCTCCTGCGCCAGCTGCCTCAGCATCGTGCGCACCCAGAGGACGCCTTCCGGGTCGAGGCCGTTCACGGGCTCGTCGAACAGCAGGGTGTGCGGGTCGCCGAGTAACGCCGCGGCGATACCCAGCCGTTGGAGCATGCCGAGCGAGAAGCCGCCTACTCGCCGCCCGGCGACGCGCTGTCAGCCCGACGAGCTCGAGCTACCGCGTCGACGCGGCTGCGCCGAATGCCGCCTGCCTGCGCAAGCCAGCGCAGGTGCTGATACGCGGTGCAGTGGCCGTGGATCGCCGTGGCATCCAGCAGCGCTCCGACCTCGCGCATCGGCGCGGGCAGCTCCCGGTACGAGCGCCCGTCGACGGTCGCGGAGCCGCGGGTCGGGTTGTCGAGACCGAGGATCAGGCGCATCGTCGTCGTCTTGCCAGCTCCGTTCGGCCCCAGGAATCCCGTGACCACACCCGGTCTGACGTCGAACGAGAGCCGATCGACCGCGACGGTGTCGCGGAAGCGCTTGGAGAGCTCGCGGACCTCGATCACGTCACTGCTCTTCCGCGCGCTCGAGCCGATCGCGGTTGCGACGCCGGATCGCGCCGATCACGACGAGCCCGACGACGGCGATCACGATCCCGCGCCTGAGCCATCTGGCCCAGGTGGGCAGGTCCGGTAGGTTCGGCAAGTCCGGGAGCGGCAGGGCCGACACCAGGGCCGCCAGCGGGTCGAAGAGGACGACGACGACGATCACGCAGACGACGACCACGACCAGACCTACGGCGTGCAGTCGGGGCCGCCTCCGCCGAAGACGGGCGAGCCCGTCGTCGCTTTCGCTTTCGCT
The DNA here is from genome assembly GCA_963705605.1 of uncultured Thermoleophilia bacterium. Classification (GTDB taxonomy): domain Bacteria; phylum Actinomycetota; class Thermoleophilia; order Gaiellales; family Gaiellaceae; genus CAVPKC01. The sequence continues at coordinate 1,594,508 of CAVPKC010000003.1, read as the reverse complement.
CATGCCTCGACAGTAGGAGACGCGCTCACCCGGCGCATCGGGCGCGAGGACGGACTGCGCCTCCGACTTCAGGATGAGCGACTACGACGCCGCGCCGTAGCGCTCGGCGAGCACGTGGAACGCCCGCTTCGGCTCCCAGCGGTAGGGAGAAGCCGGGTTCTGCGGGTTGTCACGGATGGCCTTGACGAGGCCGAAGGACGCCAGGTCCAGGTCGTAGCGAGGGTTCGGCGAGTACGGCAGGTCGGGCTGGATGAACGTGTACACGTAGGCCCCGTAGATTCCCTGCGACTCGAACAGGTCGAGCATCTCGACGAGGTAGTCGGCCTGCACCTGTTCGCTCCGGATGTGCTTGCCGCTGATCTCGGGCACGGGTTTCGAATAGTCGACGATCGCCCAGCCACCGCCCTCCAGCTTCGGAGCTCCCTCGAACGCATTGGTTCCGAACTCGGTGATGATGATCGGCTTCGTCCAGCGGCGGAAGGCCCGGAGCTCCGCGACGTGGCCGGCTCGCCTCGGATGGTATGCGTAGTAGTCGAGCCCGACGAAGTCGAACAGACGCCAGTCGACGGCCTTGCTCTCCCAGGGGCCGGCGGAGTATGTGATCTCGCCGTGGAAATGCGCTCTGGCGACTGCGGCGGCCCGCGCGAGAAAGGCGTTCATTCGTCGCCACATGGCGCGGACGTCGACGGCGCCGCTGGACAGCGTGGAGATCCGGTCCCACCAGGTCGCGCCGGCCACGATGCCGGGTACGAACAGGCTGGACTCGACACCGACGTTGAGGCTCACATCCCCGAATTGCCTCCTCAGTCGTTCGGCCGCTTGCGCGGTGTGCGCGAGGTGACGGAGGACTTCAGCCTGCGGCCGGTCGATCAGCCGAGGCTGCAGCCAGACGTGTAGGTCGCGCTCCAGCGCTGCGGTGGCGCTCTCGACGAGTCGTTCGATGTCGGTTCCGAAGATGGTGACCGAGTTGGCGTGCAGCTGATCGCTGATCGCGTCGAGCTCGCCCTCCAGCAGTTGCTTGTTCCAGACCTCCCGCGAGAGCGGGCCGGGCCCGTAGGCCGTACCCGTGTCGTAGGCCAATCCCCGATAGCTGAGACCGTTCTTCGCCTCGCGCGCGCCCGTGTCGGCGCTTCCTCCGTTGCCGCAGGCTGCGAGGAGCATGGCGAGCGTAAGCAGCGCGAACATCGCCGCGAGGAACGCTGGCCGATGGATGTGCCTGCTCATGCCGGCGAATGTAGGCGCGGCAAGTCCGTCTCGCCTCGGTCGCGGGACTGGTCTTCGTCTGCGACTTCAGAGCGAGCGCGGGCGCACGAGCCGGAGGTCGTACGCGAGCACGACTGCCTGCACGCGGTCTCGCAGGCGGAGCTTTCGCAGGACGGCGGAGACGTGCGTCTTGACGGTCGCTTCGGTCACGACGAGGCGCGCGGCGATCTCCGCGTTCGACAGTCCGAGCGCGACCAGCCGCAGTACCTCGAGCTCGCGCTCTGTCAGCTCACCGAGGTCGACTGGTGGAGGGTCGGTCTCCGGAAGCGTCTCGACAAGCCGATCGAGCAGCCGGCGCGTGACGGTGGGGGCGAGCAGGGCGTCGCCACGCGCGACGACCCGGATCGCCTCCACGAGCTCCACCGGTCGCACGTCCTTGAGCAGGAACCCGCTCGCCCCCGCCCGCAGGGCGGCGAAGACGTAGTCGTCCGCGTCGTAGGTGGTGAGCACGATCACGCGGGCCGCGCTCCCCGAGGCGACGATCCGCCGCGTCGCCTCGATCCCGTCCACGCCCGGCATGCGCACGTCCATCAGGACGACATCGGGCCGAAGCCGCTGCACGAGATCCGCCGCCTCGCCGCCGTCACCCGCTTCGCCGACCACTTCCATGTCGGCTTCCGCCTCCAGGATCATGCGGAAGCCGCCTCGAACGAGCGCCTGGTCGTCCGCCAGCAGCACGCTGGTCGTCATCTCGGCTCCAGCGGCAGGCGTGCGCGGACGCGGTACCCGCCCCCGGGCAGGGAGCCGGCCTCCAGCGTACCGCCGAGAATCGCAGCCCGTTCGCTCATACCGACGATTCCGTAGCCGCCGCTGCTGCCGTCCGCCGACTTGGTGCCGTCGCCGCGCCCGTCGTCGACCACCTCCAGCTCCAACATGTCGGAGGAATAGCGCACCGTCACCTCCACGCGTGTGGCTCGGGCGTGGCGGAGCGTGTTCGTCAACGCCTCCTGGACGATGCGAAAGGCAGACAGGTCGATGCCCGCGGGAAGCTCGCGCGCGGGGCCGTCGTGGCGCATGACGACGCGCAGACCCGCTGCTCGCAGCGGCGCTGCAAGCTCCTCCAGGCGATCGAGCCCGGGCTGTGGATGCGCCGGATCGGCCCCCGAGTCCGGCCGGACGGCTGCCAGCAGTCGGTTCAGCTCTCGCTGCGCGTCGCGTCCCGTAGCCTCGATCGAGCGCAGCGCGGCGCGCGCCTGATCCGGCCTCTCGTCGAACACGTGATCGGCCGCTCCCGCCTGCACCACGATCACCGAGACGCTGTGCGCGATCACGTCGTGCAGTTCACGCGCGAGCCGCGCCTGCTCTTCGCTCACGGCACGTCGCGTCTCCTCCTCGATCACCGCGCGGCGGTTGCGCGCCGCCTCACCGAGCGCCCAGGCTCCGACTGCGAGCCCCATCGTGAAGACGGCGTCTTCGACCGTCGCTGTGAAGAAGTTCACGGCCGCAAGCGCCAAGAGTCCCGCCAGCCCGAGCAGCGACACCCGCGGCGGCCGGGCGGCCGCGAGCGACCCCACGGCGAAGTATCCCGCGATCGGAAGACCGACCTCGGGCAGGAGGATCTGGTATCCGAGCCCCGCGGCGAGGACGAGCACCGTCACCAGCTCGGGGCGACGGCGGCGCCAACGCAGAGCCGCGCCTTGGATGACCGCGAGTGCGATCAGTAGTCCTCGTGATGCGACCGTGTCCGCCTCGAAGGCTGCCAGGACGAGAAACCCGCCGACGCCCCAGGGGATCGCGATATCGGCAAGGCGGTACAACTGCCCGCGAGACAGAAGACGCACGCGCGGATCGTGCCTGATCGCACGCATCACCGTCTCCCGGCGCCTTACCTATCGGGACCGGATCCTGTCGGGAGAGGCGCACGTCGGTTCAGTCCTCGGCGTACTCGTCGTGGCGGCGGTACCACCGTTCGCTGTCATTGCGACCGAGCGGTGCCCGGTCGAGCCACTGGTACATCCCCCAGAGGGCATCCATGCCGCGGGCGTACGCGGAGTAGGTGTGGTAGACGACGTCGTCGCCGAGCACGAACGCGCTCATCCCGGGGGCCTCGGCTGCGTCGACGGGATCGCCGCCCTCACCCCCGGCGGGGAGTGAGCCGACGTCGACCTCCACGGGGCGGTAGTTGTACTCCGCGCCGTGTGCCAGCTGGTCCTCGGTGAACGACACGCCGAAGTCGACGTTGAAGTCGCTGCGAAACGACGACGCCCACGGGAAGCTCCAGCCCATCCGACGCTTGTACGCGGCCAACAACTCGATCGGCGCGCGTGACACCGCGGTCATCGCGACGTCGTGGTGCTCGAGGTGGACGCGGAAGCCGTCGAAGCCGTCCGCGACCGACGAGCAGCTCGGGCAGCCCTCCGTCCAGCTCGGGCCGAACATGAAGTGGTGCACGATCAGCTGTGAACGGCCGCGGAAGAGATCGCGCAGCGATGCCTCCCCTTCCTCGGTGGTGAACCGATAGTCCTTCTCCACCCGGACCCACGGCAGCTCCTGTCGCTGCCGGGCGAGCTCGTCGCCGCGCCGCGTGAGCTCCTTCTCGGCATCGAGAAGCGCCAGTCGGGCCGCGAGCCACTCCTCGCGCGTGCCCTCGGCATGTCTCGTCATGGTTGCCTCCTTGTCGGCGAACGGTGAATCGGTTTCTCACGCCACGACTACGTGCTGACCGATAAGGGCTGGGAGCTCTGCGACATCCTGCTTGCGGTCACCGCCTGGGGCGACCGCTGGACGGCCGGCGAGGCCGGCCCGCCCGCCTTGCTCCGCCACCGCACCTGTGGCGAGCTCACCAGCGCAGAGGTGCGCTGCGCGCAGTGCGGTGAGCCCTTACACGCCCGCGACGTTCACGTCGAGGCCGGGCCCGGCCTGAATGCCGCATAGGAGCTCGATACGATCAGCGGGACCCATCGCCGATGCCTGTCGACGTCCAGACTGAGATCGAGATCGGCCGCCCGCCCGACGAGGTCGCCGCCTACGCCGCCAGTCCCGACAACGCTACGTCGTGGTACGAGAACATCGTCAGCGTCCGGTGGGAGAGCGACCGGCCGCTGGCCGTCGGATCGCGAATCGAGTTCGTCGCGCGGTTCCTGGGCCGCCGCCTCGCATACACCTACGAGATCCGCGAGCTCGTTCCCGGTGAGCGGCTCGTGATGAGCACCGCGGACGGCCCGTTCCCGATGGAGACGACCTACACCTGGACGAAGACCGCGACCGGCGGTGCCAGAATGACCCTGCGAAACCGTGGCGAACCGTCCGGGTTCTCCAGGGTCGCCGCGCCGATGATGGAGGCTGCGATGCGGCGCGCGAACCGCAAGGACCTCGAGAGGCTCAAGGAGATCCTCGAGAGACCGGGCGGGCGCGGGAGCTCGTGACCTCGTTTGCCCACCTACCACGGGTGATGGGTCCTAGGCCGGCTGCGGCGTGATGTTGATGTTCATCCGGAAGAGGTTGGTCGGGTCGTACTTCGCCTTGAGCGCGGCGAGCCGCTCGTAGTTGACGCCGTAGCCGGCCCTGGCGAGCTCCTCCTTCTCCTCTCCCAGCCCGGGGAAGTTCAGGTACACGCCGCCTGTCGAGTGTCGTTCCATCGCGCCCCAGAGCTCGCGCCCCCACGCGATCGCCTCGTCGCTTCGTGAAGGATCGGTCCAGCTCGCCTCCGCGGTCACGAGGAAGGGTGCGCTGCGGCCGCCGTAGGCCGTGTCTGTCTCGCCGACTCGGCTCATGGCGCCGCCGTGGTGCCAGATGACGATGTCGGTGATGGGCGCCGGCCGGCGAGCCGCGAAGTCCGCGATCTCGTCGATCGCCGCGTCCGACAGCTCGCCGAGCGCACGCGACTTCCAGTACCGGAGCTGCCCCTTCGGGAAGAGCGCGTCGAAGCCGCTCTGCAGGCCGACCCATGGCCACGGCCCGCTGAGGTCGATGAGCGGCTGCGCCAGTTCTCGCAGCGGCCGCACGACGGGCTCGCCGTCCTCGACCGGCCCGGAGTAGACGGCGGCCACGATCAGGACGGGCTTCCCGTGGTGCTCCGGCGGGAAGGGGTCGTGCGGGGGAACGCTCCAGCAGATGGCGAGAGAGCTCAGCTCCTCCGGCGCCTGTGCCATGTAGTCGCGCCAGGCGGGCAGGAGCGCCCTTGCGTCCTCGAGCGGGTAGAAGACCGCGCCGACCATGACCATCGGGCCGACCGGGTGCGCCCGGAACTCGAACGAGGTCACGACGCCGAAGTTGCTACCTGCGCCGCACACGGCCCAGAAGAGATCCTCGTTCTCGGTCGCGCTCGCCCTGCGTAGCTGGCCGTCGGCGGTGACGATGTCGACCGACAGGAGGTTGTCGATCGACAGCCCGTGCTTCCGGCGCAGATGACCGATTCCGCCATGGAGCGTCAGACCGGCGATCCCGGTCGTCGAGACGACGCCGCCAGGGACCGCGAGGCCGAACAGCTGCGTCTCCCGGTCGGCGTCCCCCCAGGTTGCGCCCCCCTGCGCGCGGACCGTCCGGGTTGTCGGATCGACGTGCACACCGCGCATCTGAGAGAGGTCGATGACGAGGCCGTCGTCGTTCACTGCGCTGCCGGCCACGTTGTGGCCACCGCCCTTGACCGAGAGGAGGAGGTTCTGCTCGCGCGCGAGGTTGACCGCGTCGACGACATCGGCCGCACCTGTGCACTGGACGATCAGCGCCGGCCGGCGGTCGATCAGCCCGTTCCAGACCGTGCGGGCATCCTCGTAACCGTGGTCGCCGGGACGCAGGACCGTGCCCCTAACACCCTCGACCAGCCTCTGCACCGCCTCCGGATCGAACGCCGTCGCTGTCGTCGGCTGGCTCGCCATCGTTCCCTCCTCCGCATTCGGTTTCGCCGGGACGATAATCAGGACTCCCCCGCCTTGCTCGCGGCCGCGCCGGAAGCTCCTTCGGCCGTTGCGGGGGATTGGTGAGATCATGCGAATGCGGGTCGACCGTACCCACGGAGGCCGATCCGATCTCAGTTGGGGCCGCACCGATGAGTTTCCTACGACCGACACGTCTAAGCAGTGACCGCGGCGGAGCGAAGCGCCTTCGCCGAACCACCACCCAGGAGGAGGGTTCATGCCCGGACAGATCGTGCACTTCGAGATTCCGGCCGACGACACCGCGAAGGGCCGCGAGTTCTGGGGCTCGCTCTTCGGATGGCAGTTCGAGGCGTTCCCCGGCCCGTCCGAGTACCACATGACCCGGATCAGCGACGAGTCGGGCGCGGCGATCACCAACATGGAGCCGGGCAAGCGGGGGGCTCGCGCCTACTTCGACGTGGACGACATCAACGCCGGTGTCGGTCGCGTCAAGGAGCTCGGCGGCGAGGCGGACGAGCCGCTCCCGGTGCCCGGAATGGGCTGGTTCGCGACCTGCAAGGACACCCAGGGGAACGAGTTCGGCCTCTGGCAGACCGATCCGTCCGCCCCGACCCCGGCCGCGTAGGCTCACCGGGGAGAGTCCCGCGTCTAGTCGTAGTCGAGGCAGCTGGCGAACAGGTTCGACTCGGCCGCCGAGGGGCTGTCGTTCCACGACACGTAGGCGTACCCGATGCTCTCGTCGCCGAGCTCGTCGGCATGCTCTCGGGCCGCAGGGCGGGTCGTGTGGAGCGCGATGATCGCGGAGTTGTCCGGGAGCGTCACCGTGTACCAGTCGGCGTCCCGGGTGTCGTCACCGGGGTCGTAGGGGTCGACGTCGGCGCCGTTCCCCTCGAGGCAGGTCAGGGCGTCGGCTCGTCCGGTGGCCTGTGGCACGGTCGGCGGGATCGTCTCCTCGGTGGTCACGGGCTCGACGATGAGGTCGCCCCCGCAGCCGGCGAGGGCGAGCGTGACGAGCGCGAGGGCCAGGGGGGCGAGGATCCTCACGGGCCTGGATTCTAGTCGCGCGAATGGCGACGACGGCCCTCTGCGAGAGAGGTCGGCTCTGCTTCTGCTACAGCTGCCGGATCGCGATCGCCGTCGCCCGGCCCCGCAGGAACGCCTGGGCGAGGGTGCAGAGCAAGAGGACGAGGTGTGCCTGGCGGAGGGACGGCCACCCGGGGTCCAGGACGTAGCCTGCCGAGATGGCGTACCAGGCGCCCTGCCGGTGGGCCGAGGTCGCGCGCAGCGATCCGTCGAACGTCGAGGTGAGCGTCCACCCGTCGCTGGCCTGAACCCAGTCGAAGGCGGATCCGTCAGCGAGAACGAGTCTCCAGCCTGCGTCCACCTGCTCGAGTCGGGCGGTCTCGATCCCGGTGGCGGCTGACGTTGCGACGACACGGGAGATCCTCGAGGACGCCTTCACGAGCCAACGCTCACCCTCCGCCTCTGCCTCGGAGGAACGCAGCAGGCGGATCCTGAGCGAGCCGACTCTCTCGCCGTCGGTCCCTGCTCGAAGCTCGAAGCGGTAGCGGCGACCGAGCTGTACCAGGCGATAGGACCGCGGAGGCTCGAGGTCAGCCATCCGGTGCGGCGCCAGCCGAAGGGCCACGGCTCCCGCGTGCCAACGTGCGGGCTCCCCTGTCAGCCTTTGGGCGTACGGGGCGCGTAACGGTGGTGGAGCATCAGCACGTTGCCGTCCGGGTCTGCGAAGTGGGCCATGTGGCAGACCCCGCTGTCGAGTGTGTCGGCGGCGAAGCTGACGCCGCGCGACTCGAGCTCGGCACGGGCGTTCCCGACGTCCTCGACGTGCAGCGCGATCGGATGGGTATGCGGCTGGAACTCGATGCCGAATGCGTCCGACTGCATGACGGCGATGGTCAGGGTGCCGGTCTCGAACTCGGCGGCGGGCATGCTACCCCAGCGGGCCGAGCAGGGGAGGCCGAGCACGGTGCCGTAGAAGTCGCTCGCCTTCTCGAAGTCGCGAGTGGGCACCGTGACGAAGTCGACGCCGCTGATGAGGGGTGTGTCGGTGGGCATGGTGCCTCCTAGTCGGGGCTGGCGCTGGTCGCTGCCCTATCAGACCAGTTCAGGGCTCGGCGAGGCGCTAGGGCCCGAGGCTGGCGCGGATGCCGGCGACGAGCTCTGCCCGCTCCTTGTCGGAGAGTCCGCCGTGGAGCAACGTGTACTGACGCGGCGGCATCTCGCCCTCTGCCACGGCCTCCGCGACCTCTTCCGGGGAGAGCTGGAACCGATCCCACTCGCTGAAGTTGAGCACGCTTCGACCCTCGTCCACGTCGTGCTGGACGAGCCATGACATCGGCGCGACGTTCGAGTACCAGGGCCAGCGTGTCAGGTTGGAGTGGCAGTCGTAGCACGAGCTGACGACGAGGGAGCGTGTCAGCGCGCTGTTCCACTGCGGCTCCGCGACGACCGGTGGGTTCGTGTGAGCGCGGCCGTACGGCACCGCCTGCGCCAGCGCGAACAGGACGATCACCACGCCGATCCCGACGAGAACGAGCCGCTTCCAGCCGAGTGCTCGTCGCCGCCTCACAGGGCTCCTCGGCGACGCTCGCGCGGGTCGATCAGATCCATGTCTCTCAGCTCCCTCTCCGGGTTCCGAGGTCTAGGTCGACACGGTGAGCGCGGGACGCCTCGCCTGCTCGACGATCGGCTCGAGAAGGGTGGCGAGGGTGGGCCGGCCGGTCTCGCGGAACGAATACTCGGCGCGGCGGATCGGGTGCCGCGTTCTGATCAGGCGGGCGAGATCGATCGGGGTTCCGGTCACGACGACGTCGCAATCCGTGGCCTCGATCGTCGCCGTCAGCTCGTCGAGTTGCTCATCGGAGTAGCCCATGGCGGGGAGAACGCTCCCGATCGCGGGGTAGCGGGCGAACGTCCGGGCGATCGACCCGACCGCGAAGGGCCGGGGATCGACGAGCTCGGTCGCTCCCGCATGTCGCGCCGCGACCGTTCCGGCCCCATAGGCCATTCCGCCGTGGGTGATCGTCGGGCCGTCCTCGACGACGAGGACGCGCTTGCCGACGAGCGACGGCCCGGGCCCCAGGGTCACCGGCGAGGCCGCCCAGACGATCTGCGCGCTCGGATTGGCGGCCGTCACGTTGGCGACGACCCGGTTGACGTCGTCCATGTGCGCGCTGTCGACCTTGTTCACGACGATCACGTCCGCCATGCGCACGTTGGTCTCGCCGGGGTGATAGGCGAGCTCGTGTCCGGGCCTCAGCGCGTCGACGACGCAGATGTGGAGCGAAGGCGCGAAGAAGGGGAAGTCGTTGTTGCCGCCGTCCCAGACGACGACGTCTGCCTCGGCCTGCGCGCGCTCGAGGATCTCGCCGTAGTCGACGCCGGCGTACATGACCATTCCGAGGCGAACGGGCTCCTCGTACTCCTCCCGCTCCTCGATCGTCGGATGGCTGGCATCGATGTCCGCGAGGGTTGCGAACCGCTGGACCCGCATCGCCTCGAGGTCGCCGTAGGGCATCGGATGACGGACGAGCGCCACGGTCAACCCCTCGGCGAGAAGGATCTGGCCGATTCGTCGGCTCGTCTGGCTCTTGCCCGATCCGGTGCGCGCCGCGCAGACGGCGACGATGGGCTTCGTGGCGTGCAGCATCGTCGCCTTCGGGCCCAGCAGACGGAAGTCCGCGCCCGCTGCCAGCGCGATCGACGCCTTGTGCATCACCTGTGCGTGTGAGAGATCGGAGTAGGCGAGGATCACCTCGTCGGCGTCCTCGTGTCTGATCAGGTCGGCGAGCTCCTCCTCGGGAAGGATCGGGATGCCGTCCGGGTAGGCCGCTCCAGCGAGCGACGCCGGGTACCTGCGGTTTGCGATCCCTGGGATCTGCGCGGCCGTGAACGCGACCACCATCGTCGCCGGGTCGTTCCGGAAGACGACGTTGAAGTCGTGGAAGTCGCGCCCGCCGGCGCCCATGATGATCACCTTGCGCGTCAGCGTCGGCCCTTCACTTGCCCGATCTGTGCTCGATCTTCGCGTCGTTCGATGGATAGAAGACCGTCTCGGTCTCGTCCTCCCAGCGCACGAGGTAGTGCTCGTGGCCCGGCGAGCCCAGGATCTCGAGGATCTCCCCGGTCCGATGAGCCTGTCCCACGCGGTGCGCCTCGATCACGACGAGGTCGCCGGGCTTGGTCACGGTCGTCATAGCTGCGTTCCCCTTTCCTCTCAGCCGGTTCGGTACCAATCGTCCTTGCAGCGCTGTGGCCGCGCATCGGGAAAGGCGCCGATTGGCTCTTCGGGGGACTACGGATGTTGCCCCGGGAAGGGGCGCGCGCCGGACGTTCTGTCGGGGATCAGCGCCGCTCGGCGCCCGCAAGGTACAGCGATGCGAACGCTGTCACGACCAGGGCGATCGGAGGGGCGATGATCGCCGCGATGGGAATCTGGGTCGGATCCGAGCCGGTGACCATCTCCGGGCCGAAGATGGACGCGAGCGTCACAGCGGCCCACACCGAGATGACGGCGACCGCAAAGCCGCTCCACGGCGCCGATTCCTCGCTCCCTCGACGAAGTCCTGCCGCCATCAGTACGAACGCCGTTGCCATGCTTCCCCAGAACCAGGTAGTGATCCCCGCGATCGGGAGGTGCTCGTGCTCCGAGCCGGTGATCATGTCCGGGGAGAAGATGCTCGCCAGCACGACTGCGAGCCAGATCGCCGCGAGGACGATCCCGGTCGAGCTCTGAGCCGTGACGGGCAGCCATGGCCAGACGCGTCCATGCCGAACCGGACTCGAAGAAGTGGCCATTCGAAGCTCCTTGCCTCGGAGGCAGGTGCTCGCCTCGGTGAGCGTGTGAGCGCGAAGGGATCTTCGCCCCTTTGACGTGGGCCGGACATCGGTAGGCAGCACCGATTCCGGCTCCGCAGATGCGCTCATCGCCGCTCAGTGATTCGCCGAAGGCTCGGGGCCGCAGCCGGTGCACACCCGCTCGGCTTCGGAGATGATGGTCCCGGAGACCGCGCGATCCCGGATCGCCGATGCCCGAGCTCGTTCCGATCGAGGACACCGTGTGGGAGATCCCTCGCAGCGCGAGGGCCGACATGCGCGTCCCGGCGCGGATCTTCGCCGACGCCGAGCTGCTCGACGCGATCCGCGGCGATCTTGCGCTCGAGCAGCTTCAGAACGTGGCCACGCTGCCAGGGATCGTGGGCGCTGCGCTCGCGATGCCGGACGTCCACCAGGGGTACGGGTTCCCGGTCGGAGGCGTCGCGGCGCTCGAGACTCCGGACGGCGTCGTCTCTCCGGGTGGGGTCGGCTACGACATCAACTGCGGCGTCCGGCTGCTCGTGCTCCCGATCACGGACACCGAGCTTGGCGTTCGGCGCGAAGCCCTCGTTCATGAGATCTCGCGCGCGATCCCCGTCGGCGTCGGGAAGCGCGAGGGGTTGTCGCTCGTTGACGGGGAGCTCGAGCAGGTGCTGCTCGAAGGGTCGAGGCGCCTCGTCGATCAGGGGATCGGCGTCGCGGAGGACGTCGAGCGGACGCAGTCGCATGGCTGTCTTCCAGGCGCCGATCCGTCGAGGGTCTCGGAGCGCGCCCGCGCGCGCGGGCGCGGACAGCTGGGGACGCTCGGCTCGGGGAACCACTTCGTCGAGGTGCAGCGGGTCGAGCAGATCTTCGACCAGGCGGCCGCGAAGGCCTGCGGTCTGGCCCAGGGTCTGGTGACCGTGCTGATCCACTCGGGATCCCGGGGTCTCGGTCACCAGGTCTGCACGGACCATGTCGGGCAGATGAACACGGTTCTCGCGCGCTACGAGATCCGACTTCCGGACCCCCAGCTGGCATGCGCGCCGCAGTCCTCACCCGAGGGGCGGGCGTATCTGGCGGCGATGGCAGCGGCAGCGAACTTCGCATGGGCGAATCGCCAGGCAATGGCTCACGCCGTTCGCGGAGCGACCGCGCGCGTCATCTCGCCGGTCGTGGCCGCGGGCACACGGCAGGTCTACGACGTCGCCCACAACGTCGCGACGATCGAGCGCCATGGCGACCGTGACCTCTGCGTCCACCGAAAAGGGGCGACCCGAGCGCTCCCGCCCGGTTCGGCCGAGCTCCCCCGAGAGTTCCGCGAGACGGGCCAGCCTGTGTTCATCCCCGGCAGCATGGGGACGTCGAGCTTCGTTCTCGTCGGCCGCGAGGGCGCGATGGAGAAGTCGTTCGCGAGCACGTGCCACGGCGCTGGGCGCCGCCTCTCGCGCGGAGCGGCCCGTCGGCAGACGACTGGTGCCGACCTCCGGAAGGCGCTCGCCGCGCAGGGCATCGTCGTTCGCTGCCCGACGAACCGCGGGCTCGCAGAAGAGGCGCCCTTCGCCTACAAGGACGTCGAGCGAGTCGTCTCGGTCGTCGAGCGGTCCGGTCTCGCGCAGCGGGTCGCGCAGCTTCGCCCGCTGGGCGTCGTCAAGGGGTGAGCGGCCGCCGCGCTCGGTAGTTCTCCCGGAGTGGCTCCCGGAGTTCCCCGATGCCGGAGGGTGGAGCCGTCGCGGATACTTCGACGCATGGACGGCGCGGAGCTCCTCCGGTCGGTCGTGGCGCTTGACGACCCGCTCGGCGTCCTCTCGATCTACGTGGGTGTCCACCCCGAGCAGGAGGCTGGCTCACCACCCGCGTGGGAGCTCGAGGTTCGCCGCGGGCTCGAAGATCGCCGTGCGAGCCTCGCGGCAGCCGGCGACGAGCGCGGGCACGCGCTTGCCCGCCGGCTCGGGGAGATCCGTGTGCAGCTCGACCAGCTTCTCTCGCCGCGCGCTTCGGGGCGGGGCCGGGCCCTGTTCACCGGCCTGTCCGGGGGCGAGCCGATCATCTTCGCCAACGTGCGGCCGTTCCCGACGCTCGTGTCGCTGTCGGAGCGGGCGGTCGTGCGCCCGCTCGCCCTCGTGATCCAGGAAGGACGCCCGGCCGGCATCGCGCTTGCCTCGGAGGAGGTTCGCGTCTACGAATTGGCGCTCGGCGAGGCCGTCGAGCTTCGCATGTTCCCCGTCGTCGAAGAGGGTGACCGCCGCGAGCTCCGAGGCCCGTCGGCCTCTGTTCCGAGGGGCTCGGTCGAAGCGGGCCCCGGGTTCCGTTCCGGCCAGCAGCGAGACCTCTTCGAGCACCGAGTCGAGGACAGGCGCGAGCGGCTCCTGTCACACCTCGGCAAGGAGATCGCCGAGCTGGCTCTCTCCCGCCGGTGGGACGACGTGGTCGTCGGAGGCGGCGAGCGGTCGCGCGGCGCGCTGCTGCACGGACTCGCGGAGCACGGGCTCGAGGCGACGCTCGACCCGCGAGATCTCGGCTCGCTCGCGCCGGCCGACCTGGCGAAGGCCGTGGCGCCCGCCCTCGACGAACGCCGCTCGGCACGCGCGCTCGGAGAGCTCGAGCGAGTCAGAGAGCTTGCGCTCTCGGGCGGGAGGGGGGCGCTCGGGCTCGCCGACACGCTGGCCATGCTCGGCGAGGGACGCGTCGAGCACCTCCTCCTTCCTGCGGAGCGAGAGCTCGAAGGTCTCATCGCGCCGGACGGGACGCTGTTCCCGGCCGGGGTCACCCCACCCGGGACGGCAGCCGCCGAGCTCCGCCCGGAGTCGCAGCTCGCCGAGCGCATGCTCCGGCGAGCTCTCGACACCGACGCTCACGTGACGCTCCTGGCCGGTGAGACGGAAGCGGCGCTCGGCCCGGACGACGCGGCGGCTCTTCTCCGCTGGTAGCCCTCACGCCGCCAGCTCTGCGCGGCAGTCACGGCTTGCCGCCGACGCTGCCTCTCGAGAGGAAGCCGAACACGGCGAGCACGAACAGCGAGAAGAGAAGTGCGGCGAGCCAGACCGGCATGTCGTTCCACACCCAGTCGATCACGTCCTTCATGGTCCCTCCTGTTCCGTTTGGTGCACGCCCGCGGTCGCGTCGTCACGCCGGCCACGATGATCGGTGCCGGCGCGATCGGAGGCGGGTCGCGGTCGCGCGATCGGTCGACGGGCGCTCGGCGAACTACGGAGGAGTATCCGCGATCGCCCCGATGCGCGACGGCGCTCCGGTCGGCAAGAGTCCGCGCATGTGGGACCCGGCAGCCCAGACGAGCCCCGGCAATTGCCTGAGCCCGGAAGCCAACGACGTCTGGCGGAAGGCGCGCGTCCAGCTCGCGGGCCTCCCGGGTGGCCTCGGGCTGAACATCGTGTACGAGGCAGTCGACCGTCACGCAGCCGGCTCGCACCCGAATCGCGTCGCGTTCCGGTGGCTCGACCGCGACGGCGGGAGGCGCGAATGCACGTACGCCGAGCTCCGTGCTCTGACGTGTCGGTTCGCAAACGTCCTGAGCGAGCTCGGGATCGGTCCGGGAGACGTCGTGTGCACGCTCGCCGGACGGATTCCCGAGCTCTACATCGCGGCTCTCGGGACGCTGCGCAACCGCAGCGTCTACTGCCCGCTCTTCTCCGCCTTCGGCCCCGAGCCGGTCGCGACGCGTCTTGCACTCGGCCATGTCAAGGTGGTCGTGACGACCGGGCAGCTGTACGAGCGAAAGCTCGCAGGCATTCGTGCGGCCCTTCCCGACCTCGAGCACGTGCTGATCGCCGGGCAGCACCTTCCGCAGGGCACACGCTCGCTGGCCGCGCTCATGGACGCCGCTGCCGACGAGCACGAGATCGAGCCGACCGATCCGGAGGATCCGGCGCTCCTGCATTTCACGAGCGGCACGACCGGAACGCCGAAGGGCGCGCTCCACGTTCACGAGGCCGTCGTCGCCCACCACCTCACCGGTAGCGTCGCACTCGATCTCCATGCGGGGGACGTCTTCTGGTGCACCGCCGACCCTGGCTGGGTGACGGGAACGTCGTACGGGATCGTCGCACCGCTGACGAATGGAGTCACGACCGTCGTCGACGAGGGAGACTTCGACGCCGAGCGCTGGTACTCGGTCCTCGAGGAGGAGCAGGTATCGGTGTGGTACACGGCGCCCACCGCGATCCGGATGATGATGAAGGCCGGGGTCGGCCTCGCGAGACGCCGTCGCTACCCGGCCCTGCGTTTCCTCGCGAGCGTCGGCGAGCCGCTGAACCCCGAGGGCGTGGTCTTCGGCGACGAGGCCTTCGGGCACGCGTTCCACGACAACTGGTGGCAGACCGAGACGGGAGGGATCATGATCGCCAACGTCCCGTCCCTCGAGGTGCGCCCCGGGTCGATGGGAAAGCCGCTTCCGGGCGTCGAGGCGGCGATCGTCCGCCGGACGGAGGACGGAGGCGTCGCCCCGGTCGACGAGCCCGGCGTCGAGGGGGAGCTGGCGCTCCGACCGGGCTGGCCGTCCATGTTCCGAGCCTACGTCGGCGCGCCGGAGCGGTACTCGAAGTGCTTCGCCGACGGCTTCTACCTCACCGGCGACCTGGCCCGCTGCGACGAGGACGGCTACTACTGGTTCGTCGCCCGCGCCGACGACGTGATCAAGACGTCGGGCCACCTGATCGGGCCGTTCGAGGTCGAGAGCGTGCTGCTCGAGCACGAGGCGGTGGCCGAGGCCGGCGTGATCGGGAAGCCCGACCCGGTTGCCGGAGAGATCGTGAAGGCGTTCGTCGCCCTCCGGAACGGAATCGAGCCAAGTCCGGCGCTGACTCGAGAGCTGCTCGCGTTCGCACGCGTTCGGCTCGGCGCGGCCGTCGCGCCGAAGGAGATCGAGATCGTGGCCTCGGTACCGCGGACACGCAGCGGCAAGATCATGCGACGCCTCCTCAAGGCACGCGAGCTCGGCCTGCCGGAGGGAGACGTCTCGACGCTCGAGGACGGAGGATGACCGCCGACGCCGTGCCGCCGGGCGTCGCCTCCGAGCGAGACCACGCGCTCCGACTGCTGCGCGGAATGCTCCTGATCCGACGCTTCGAGGAGAAGTCGGCCGAGCTCTACAGCGCCGGCAAGATCCGCGGCTTCCTCCATCTCTACATCGGCGAGGAAGGAGTCGGCGTCGGCTCGATGGAGGCCCTCGAGCCGGACGACGCCGTGGTCGCGACCTACCGCGACCACGGTCACGCGCTTGCCCGCGGCATCGATCCGGGCCGGCTCATGGCGGAGATGTACGGAAAGGCGAACGGGTGCAGCAGGGGCCGCGGCGGTTCGATGCACTTCTTCGACGCGGCACGGCGCTTCTACGGTGGCTTCGCGATCGTAGGGGCGGGCATTCCGATCGCCGTCGGACTGGCCCTCGCGGACAAGCTGGCCGGGCGAGCGCGGGTGACGGCGTGCTTCTTCGGCGAGGGCGCCGTCGCCGAGGGCGAGTTCCACGAGTCGCTCAACCTCGCGGCGCTCTGGCGCCTGCCCGTCCTCTTTCTCTGCGAGAACAACCGCTACGCGATGGGGACGGCATTCGAGCGCTCGGAGGCCCAGCTCGACCTCCGTCTCAAGGCGCAGTCGTACTCGATCCCGGCCGAGACCGTCGACGGCATGGACGTTCTTGCGGTCGAGGCTGCCGTTCGCGCGGCGACGGAGGTCGTGCGCGGGGGCGCCCCCTACCTGCTCGAGCTGCGCACCTATCGCTTCCGTGCCCACTCGATGGCCGACCCGGAGCTCTACAGAACGAAGCGGGAGGTCGAGCAGTGGAAGGAGCGCGACCCGATCGAGCTCTTCGCCGGCGCGCTCTCGGCTCGAGACGTCCTCTCTGACGCCGACCGCGCCCGCCTCGAGGCCGAGGTCTCGGTGGAGATCGACGCAGCGGTCGCCGTCGCCGAGGCGGGCCCCTGGGAGCCGGTCGAGGATCTGCTCCGCGACGTGGTCACGCCGGCGACATGACCACGATGACGTACCGCGAGGCCGTGCGAGCCGCCCTGCGCGAGGCCCTCGGCTCGGACGAGCGCGTCTTTCTCATGGGCGAGGACGTCGGGCGCTACGGAGGCGCCTTCGCGGTGACGCACGGGCTCCTCGAGGAGTTCGGCCCCGAGCGGGTGCGCGACGCGCCGCTCTCGGAGTCCGCGTTCGTCGGTGCCGGCATCGGCGCCGCGCTCGGAGGCATGCGGCCGATCGTCGAGGTGATGACCGTCAACTTCAGCCTGCTCGCCCTCGACCAGATCGTGAACAACGCCGCCACCATCCGCTACATGTCGGGCGGCGAGTTCTCGATCCCGCTCGTCGTCCGGATGGCGACGGGCGGTGGCCGTCAGCTCGCTGCCCAGCACTCCCACTCGTTCGAGGTCTGGTACGCGCACGTTCCGGGCATTCGCGTGCTCGTTCCGGCAACGGTCGCGGACGCGCGCTGGATGCTGCCGGCCGCTCTCCGAGAGCAGGACCCGGTTTTCCTCTTCGAGCACGCGACGCTCTACCCGGTCGAGGGGGAGATCGACGAGGATGCCGGTCCTGCCGATCTCGAGCACGCGTCCGTGGCCCGGACCGGGGCAGACGTGACCGTCGTCGCCTGGGGAGGGACGCTCCGGACCGCCCTCGACGCAGCCGAGAGGCTGGCGACCGACGGCATCTCGGCGGAGGTGATCGACCTGCGGTCGCTGCGCCCGCTCGACACGGAGACGGTGCTCACGTCGATCGCGAAGACCCACCGGGCGGTCCTCGTCGACGAGTCCTGGCGGACGTGCGGTCTCGCCGCCGAGATCTCGGCTCAGATCGTGGAGCGGGGCTTCGACCTCCTCGACTGGCCGGTGCAGCGCGTCTGCAGCGCCGAGGTGCCGATGCCGTACGCAGCGCATCTCGAGAAGGCGGCTCTGCCCGCGCCCGAGACGGTTGTCGCGCGAGTTCGAGAGATGCTGGCGTAGAGGCGGCCATGGCCGAGTTCACGATGCCCATGCTCGGAGCGGATATGAGCGCAGGGACGCTCACCCGCTGGCTGAAGGCACCCGGCGACGAAGTCGCGCGAGGCGACATCGTCGCGGTCGTCGAGACGGACAAGGCCGACATCGAGGTCGAGGCCTTCACGAGCGGCGTCGTCGAGAGGCTGCTCGTCGAGCCCGGTACGAAGGTGCCGGTCGGGACGCCGCTCGCCATCATCAGCGGCGAGGGTGAGCCGACGCCGCCCGCAGGCCCCAGCCGAGGCCTCCCCCACCGTCGAAGCCTCCCCCACCGTCCCGCCTCCGCCGCCTGCACCCGTGCCCTTGGCTTCCGGCACACATCTGCTCATCTCGCCGTCCGCCCGCCAGCTTGCCGGCGAGCTCGGGATCGACCCGTCGACCATCTCCGGAAGCGGCCCTGGCGGGCGGATCCAGCGGACGGACGTCGAGATCGTCGCGGCCGCTCGCGCCGGAGCGGCACCCGACCGTCAGGCGCGCATGCGGCAGGCGATCGCGGCGGCGATGGTTCGCTCGAACCGCGAGATCCCCCATTTCTACGTCTCCCAGGCGGTGGACATGAGCCGCGGCCTCGGCTGGCTCGCCGAGACGAACGCCTCGCGCGTGGTCACCGACCGGCTGCTCTACGGCGTGCTCCTCGTCAAGGCCGTCGCGTGCGCCCTGCGCGAGGTGCCCGAGCTGAACGGCTTCTGGCGTGACGGGCAGCACGTCCAGAGCGACAGGGTGCACGTCGGAGTCGCCATCTCCCTGCGCGGCGGCGGGCTCGTCGCTCCGGCGCTGCACGACACGGACACGCTCGGCCTCGACGAGCTGATGGCGGCCTTCCGCGACCTCGTCCGCCGAGCGCGTGCGGGCTCGCTGCGCAGCTCCGAGCTCGCTGACCCGACGATCACCGTGACGAGCCTCGGAGAGCAGGGAGTCGACGGGGTCTTCGGGCTCATCTTCCCGCCGCAGGTGGCCATCGTCGGCTTCGGCAGGGTCGCCGAGCGGCCGTGGGTGGCTCAGGGCGAGCTGTGCGTCCGGCCCGTCGTGCACGCGAGCCTGGCCGCCGATCACCGTGTGGTCGACGGGCACCGAGGCGGGCTCCTCCTCGCTGCCGTCGATCGGCTGCTTCAGGAACCGGAGAAGCTGTGACCACCGACGAGATCAGGGAGACCGTGCTGCGCGTCCTCGGAGAGATCGCCCCGGAGGCCAGCCCTGCTGCGATCGAGCCGGACGTGCCGTTTCGCGACCAGCTCGACCTCGACTCGATGGACTTCCTCAACTTCGTGATCGCGCTGCACGACGAGCTCGGGGTCGACATCCCCGAGTCCGACTACCGGAAGCTCGCGACGCTCGACGGCTGCGTCGAGTACCTGAGCGCGGGCTGAGCGGGGAATCAGCGCACGACGAGAACGTCGCACGGCGCGTGGTGGATGACGCGCGTCGAGACCGAGCCGAGGACGAGGCGCTCCGCCACCGTGAGACCGCGTGTTCCGACGACGACGATGTCGGCCCCGACCTCGCCGGCCGTGTCGACGATCGCAGTCGCCGCGTCGCCCGCCGCTCTGACGATCTCGACGGGGACGCCGCGCTCGGCGAGGAACGCGCGGGCCTCCTCGAGGGCGCGGTCTCGTTCTGCCTCGTCCTCCGGGTCGACCGGCTGGTACCCGGGCCCCCGTCCCGCTGTGAGCGGCAGCACGGGGGTGGCAGCGACCACCGACACCGTCGTCGCCGGCCCCGCGAGCTCGGCCGCCCGCTGCAGCGCTCGCCTGGCGTGATCCGAACCGTCGAAGCCGAGCACGATTCGCGTCGACGTTCCGCCGTTTCCGGGAGCCCTCTCGTCGGGAACCCCTGCGTGCTCGAGCTGCTCGCCGATCCGGAGATGATCCTGATGCAGGATCCGGGCGATCGAGTGAGCGAGAGCGTGGATCGTCGGTACCCCTCCCTCCGACCGCATGGCCTGCACCAGCTCACGTTCGAGGCCTTCCCTGATCTCCTGTTCGGTCAGCCCGATCACGACGTCCTCCTCGTTCGCTGTACCTGCCGCCGTCATGGTCGGGCACGGCGCGCGTCCTGCCATCGGGACGCCCTCTGAATCGCCGTCAGTAGTAGGCCACATCCCTTCAGGCCGGCGACCGGTCTCACGGCAGCTCGAAGGGGCTGCGGGATTCCCACAGCGTGAGTTCGGGGCCGGCCCCGATGACCGGGCCCGCGCGACTCGCGACACTGACATTGCCCAGGAACAGGAGAGAGAGGAGCAGGTCATGCCGGCGATTGTCAGGTGGAGCCCCCTCCGTGAACTGGACTCGCTCGAGCGGCGCATGCGACGGATGCTCGACGCGTTCGATCTGGTTCCGGCTGCGTTTCCCGCTGCGGATGTCTACGAGACGGACGACGAGGTCGTCGTCGAGCTCGAGGCGCCCGGCTTCGACGAGAAGGAGATCGACGTCGAGGTGACCGACCACACCCTGGTCATCAAGGGAGGTCGGACGGAGGAGAAGGAGACGGAGGAGCGCTCGTTCCGGCTCCAGGAGCGTCTCGAGAGCACGTTCGAGCGGCGGTTCGAGCTGCCGGCCGAGGTGGACACGTCGAAGGTCTCGGCGTCGTTCTCCAAGGGCGTGCTGAAGGTTCAGGTCGGGAAGACGGCCAAGGCGGAGCCGCGTAAGATCGACATCGCGACGTAGACGGAGGGTGCCCGGTGAGGATCGTCTGCGCGCTCGGTGGGAACGCCCTGCTTCGCAGGGGTGAGCCGGCGGACGCGGAGACGCAGCGCAGGAACGTACGGGCCGCGGCCGGCGCCGTCGCGGAGATCGGCAGCCGCAACCGGCTCGTCGTGACGCACGGGAACGGCCCGCAGATCGGCCTGCTCGCCCTCCAGGCCGAGTCCTACCGGGACGTTCAGCCGTATCCGCTCGACGTGCTCGGCGCCGAGAGCGAGGGGATGATCGGCTACCTCCTCGAGCAGGAGCTGCGGCGTGTCCTTCCCGGGAGGCACGCCGCAACGCTTCTGACCCAGGTCGTCGTGGACGCCTCCGATCCCGCGTTCGAGCGCCCGGCGAAGCCTGTCGGCCCGGTCTACACGGAGACCGAGGCTCGCCGCCTCGCTCGCGAGCGCGGCTGGGGGGTGGCGCCCGACGCAGGCGGCTGGCGCAGGGTCGTTCCGTCGCCGCAGCCTCGCGCGATCGTCGAGCTTCGGACGATCGAGCTCCTCGTCGAGGCGGGCGTCCTCGTGATCTGCGTGGGAGGCGGCGGGATCCCGGTCGTCATCGACGCGGCGGACGGTCTCCGTGGCGTCGAGGCGGTCATCGACAAGGACCGGGCGGCGGAGCTGCTCGCCAGGTCGCTTCATTTCGACGTCCTGCTCATGCTGACGGACGTGCCGGCGGTCCTCCGCGGCTACGGGACGCCGGCCGCGGAGCCGATCCACCACACGAGTCCCGACGAGTTGCGCGCGCTCGAGCTCGCGCCGGGCTCGATGGGCCCCAAGGTCGAGGCGGCCTGCTCCTTCGTCGAGACGACCGGCGGCACGGCCATGATCGGCGCGCTCGCCGAGGCGGCGGCGATCCTGCGGGGCGAAGCAGGGACGATCGTGACGCCGGCAACCGGTCGAGGCTAGATGGTTGATCGGAAAGTGTGGTGCCGCCAGCCGGCGGTGCCACGGTTTCCGGTCAATTTCCGATCAATCATCTAGAGACCGCGCAGCGCCGGCACGTCTCGGGAGGGCTCCCTTGCCCGGTGATCTCCTAGAGTCGCGCCGATGCGCATCCTCGTGACCGGCGGAACCGGGGTGCTCGGCAGGGCGGCGATTCCGCTCCTTCGAGCAGGCGGGCACGAGGTGGACGCCCCGCCGTCCGGCGCGCTCGACCTGTTCGACTCCGACGAGGTCGGAGCTGCTGTCGTCGGCGTCGACGGAATCCTCCATCTCGCCACCCGGATTCCTCCGCGCGAGCGCTTCGACGAGCCGGACGCGTGGCGTGAGAACGACCGGCTGCGCGCGGAGGCGTCGCAGCTGCTGGTCGACTCGGCACTCGGCGGGGGCACCGAGCTGTACCTGCAGGCGAGCATCGCCTTCCTCTATCCGCCCGATGCGCCGGCAGACGAGGACACGCCGCTCGCGACGGTGGCCGAGCAGCTGCGCTCGGCCGTCGTCGCAGAACGAGAGGCGGCACGGTTCGCGGCTGCCGGCCGGCGCGGTGTCGTCCTTCGCTTCGGCCTGCTCGACGGCGCCGGTACGGGCAACGAGGGTCCGGATCCCCGGTACGGTGCCACGCTCGACGTCGCCGACGGGGGAGCTGCCCTGCTGGCGGCGCTCGCCGTCCCCAGTGGGATCTACAACGTCTGCCGCGACGGCGAACGTGTCTCGAACGCGAGATTCCGGGCGATCACGGGGTGGCGTCCGGGGCGCTGACGCGGACGAATCTCAGGGGTGGACCAGCTCCGCGTACTCGGGATGGCGGTCGATGAAGCCGGCGACGAAGGGGCAGAGCGCCGGATGGCGAAACGGGCGCGCTGACGGGCGCACGACTCTCATTTCGGCTGTGACATAGCATCACCTCGAAACGCGACGCGAGCCCGAACGCAGACAACGGAGGAGGCGCGATGGCAGACCTGATCGCGATCGGCTACCAGGACATGACGACGGCCGAGCAGGCCCTCGACAAGGTGCAGGAGCTCCAGGAGGAGCTCGTGATCGAGGCCGACCAGGCGGCTGCGATCATCCGCAAGGAGGACGGCAAGTTCCGCGTCATCACGAACCACCACGAGGTCGGTGCGGGAACGATGTGGGGGATGCTCTGGGGCATGCTCTTCGGCTTCCTCTTCTTCGTCCCCATTCTCGGGATGGCCGTCGGCGCCGGGATGGGCGCGATCTTCGGGAAGCTGGCCAAGTCGAGCATCGACAAGGAGTTCCAGGAGCAGGTTCGCGAGATGCTGAAGCCGGGGACGTCCGCGCTCTTCCTCGTCGTCGAGAAGGTGACGCCGGACAAGGCCGTCGAGGCGCTCAGCGTGTTCGGCGGAAGCGTCCTGAAGACCTCGCTCTCGAAGGAGACCGAGGCCGAGCTGCAGGAGGCTCTCCACGGCAGCGGTACGGCTGCCTGAAAGACAGGATAAACGACGGAGGTAAGCACCCCCGCCGTACGGGCCTACGTTCCCGTGTCGAGCTCCTCGAGCGCTGCCTCGACGTCGTAGTCGAGCGCGAGGCCGAGCTTCGGCGCGGCCGAGGTGACGCGGGGCACGCCGGTCGTCGGCACGACCGCGACGAGCGTGCCGACGATCTCGTCGGCGCTCGCGCCGGCCTCCACTGCGGCGTCGACGACCCACTGATACGAGGCCGGGCCCGCGTCGAGCGCGATCAGTGCGCCGAGCTGGACGAGCGCGTGCGTCTTCGCGTCGAGTGGCGACACCGCTGCAGTCTCGAGATCCCCAGCGAGCAGGTCGGCGACGTATCGGTCGTCGCGAAGCGTCAACCTGCGCAGGATCTCACGGTAGTCCGTCACGATGGTCACATTCGAGCGCGTCGAGGCGCCGAGCGCATCATCCGGAACGGATGAACAGGCCTCGAGCGCGGCCGCCGAGCGGCGCTGCCGCTCAGGCGGCGCCAGCGCAGCGAAAGCCGGTGTTGGCCGTCGACGAATCCGGTGTCATCGAGTTTCGCGCCGCGACACGGTAGCGGCGGCAGTACGAGCGGTGGCAGAGATAGGAGCCGCCTCTCGTCACGCGATTGACGCCGATCCGCGGCCCGGCTGGATTCGTCCTCCGCTCGCGCGTGTGGAAGGTCGGGTCGTACCAGTCCTCGCACCACTCCCAGACGTTCCCCGTGGCGTTTCGCAGGCCGTAGCCGTTCGGTGGAAACGCGCCGACCGGACACGTGCCCGCGTAGCCGTCCGCGAGGGTGTTGTGCGTCGGGAACGTTCCCTGCCAGACGTTCATCCGATGCTCGCCGCCGGGCTCGAGCTCGTCGCCCCAGGGGAAGACCTTCCCGTCGAGGTCTCCCCGCGCTGCGAACTCCCACTCGGCCTCCGTCGGCAGGCGGGTCTCGCTCCAGGCGCAGTAGGCCTGGGCGTCGTTCCACGAGACGTGAACGACCGGGTGCTCGTCGCGGCTCTCGAGATCGGAGTGCGGACCCTCCGGCCGCCGCCAGTCGGCTCCCTCGACCTGCCTCCACCACGGCGCGTGCGCGACGCCGCGCGTCGGCGGGAAGTCGTCGGGGAGAAACCCGGCGAAGACGAACGACCAGCCGAACTGCTCGGCCTCGGTGACGTGCCCGGTCGCCTCGACGAAGGCCGCGAACCGTTCGTTCGAGACCGCCTCGGCGTCGATCCAGAACTCATCGAGGGTGACTCTCCGAACCGGCCCCTCCCCGTCGCCGGGATACGCCCACTCGTTCTCGCACCCCATCGCGAACTCGCCTCCGGGGACGAGGATCATGGTGCTGGAGATCCGCCGTTCGCGGGCTCCGGGACGGGTTCCTCGCGCGCCTGTGCGGGAGCCGGCGCCAGCCTTGCCGCTGCGACATAGGCGACCACGACCGCGACGATCACGAGCGGCATCAGGGCGAGGCCGTCGTCGACGAGGAAGAGCGTCACGAGCATGACCGACGTCAGCGGCAGGCCCAGCATCGTCACGGTCATCGCCCCGATACCCATGGCGACGCCGGCGATCATCGGCAATCCGGGAAGGTGGGAGAGGGCGATCCCACCGGCCGCTCCGATGTACATGCCGGGAAAGGTCGGACCACCCCTGAAACAGCTGAGGGAGGCGGCGTACGCCAGGCCCTTGCAGGCGACGAGCAGGACGAGCGCTCCGACCGTCCAGCCCGCTGCGTTCTCGATCAGCGACGGCAGCGAGTCCTGTCCCGAGAAGAGCACCTCCGTGAAGCTCCTCCCGGAGCCCTCCGCGAACGCTATTGCCAGGCCGCCGATCGCGAGGCCGACCACTGGCATCAGCAGCACCATGCGGCGCTCGACGACGGGCTGGAGCAACAGGGCGAGCCGCCGGATGGCCGTGCCGAGCACTGCGGCGGCGAGGCCGATGCCGATCGCCCACCCGAACTCGGCCACGGTCGGGGTCCCGAACGTGGGGATGTCCGGAACTGCCAGGGAGAAGGTTCCGAAGCCCGTCCAGCCGTCGAGCCCGACGAAGATGAGCGAGCCCACGCCTGCGGCGAGCAGGCCTGGGACGAGCACGACTCCCGTCATCGGGCCGGCGAGCCCGGCGGCCTCCATCAGGAGGAACGCCCCGACGATGGGTGAGCCCAGGAGGGTGCTCACCGCGGCGAAGCTGCCGGCAGCTCCGATCACGGCGGCGGCCGGGCCGGGTGCGTCGCGTTTGACGAGGTGCAGGGCCAGGACGCCGAGCCCGCTACCGATGGCGATCAGGGGCGCTTCGGGGCCGAGCACCACCCCGAGGCTGAGGGTGGCGGCGGACGCGATGACGATGCCGGGCAGGTCGATCGGACGAACCGCGCCGGACGGCTTGAATCCCTCGGCAGGCTTGTGCCCGGCGGTTCCAGGCAGGTAGCGGATCGTGAGAGCCACGAGCAGGCCGCTCAGCGCGAGCGGCGCGAGCGGCCACCAGATCGGCACCTCGACGAACCCCAGATCGCTCGGGAGGGTCGCGAAGACGTACTGCTGGGCCTCGCTGATCCACTTCAGGAAGAAGTAGGCGACGACCGCGACGGGCGCCCCGATCAACGCGCCGAAGAACAGGATCGCGAGGTAGCCGCGGCTCCGGAGGAGCGCGACCGCGTCCGGAGGACCGTCCGGTGCTCCCGGTGGTGTGGCGGTGCTCGTCACGTGTCTGTGTCCGTCGGCTGTCGGGCGCGGGCGGGAGCCCGCACGCCAGCATAATCCTGGTGGGGCCGGATCGACTTCATCCCATCGGGACGATGCGCGCGATAGCCGCTTCCGCTCTCATGGCGTGGACGCCCGAAAGGAGAAACTGATGAGAACGAACAGGATCGGAGCCCTCGCCGTCGCGATCGCAGCGCTCGCGCTCGCCGCGTGCGGCAGCGACACCGAGACTCAGGCGAGTGCCGAGCAGAACCTCTGCTCGAGCCTCGCGACGTTCTCGTCGGCGGTCACGGGCCTCCAGGGTCTGAACCCGCAGTCGACCAAGGCCGACTGGGAAGAGCAGACGCAGGCCGTTCAGAACTCCTGGGAAGGCGTGCAGAACGCCGCCGAGGGCGTCCAGCAGGCCGACACCGCGGCGCTGGAGAGCGCGCACGACAATCTCCAGAGCTCGATCGACGACCTCTCCGACGACACGACCTTCGCCGAGGGCGCCAAGCAGATCCAGCCGCAGCTCTCCGAGCTCTCCCAGGCGTGGAAGCAGACCTGGGACGGCCTGGACTGCGCCGCAACCACCTCGACCACGGACTCGTAGCCGGCTGATCGAGGGCTCACCCGTAGAAGGGCTGCGGTCCGCGAATCGCGCGATGGTGCCAGAATTGCCGTCGCATGGCATCGGCGAGATCCTCGGAAGGCACGCGCCCGGATCGGGCGCGGATGGGTTCAGCCAGCCTCCCTGCGCCGGCGGTGGTCGAGCCCAAGCTTGCGCCCCCCGCGATGCGGGCGGGGCATCTCGATCGGCACGGTCTCCTGCGGCGGCTCGACGAGCTGTCCGACCGGAAGCTGACGCTCGTCGCTGCACCGACGGGGTTCGGCAAGACGACGACCCTGGCCGCTTGGTCGCGCCACTCGGCCAAGCGGATCGCCTGGGTCACGCTGGACGGGTCCGATGACGATCCCGTCAGGTTCCTGGCCCACGTCCTGATCGCTCTCGCCCGGGCCGCCCCCCCGGCCGGCACGGAGTCCTTTGAGGCCCTTCAGGTCGGGGCCGCCCCCGCGCGCGCAGTCGTGCCCCGTCTGCTCAACGAGCTCGAGGCTCTCGAGGCACCGGTCGTCCTCGCGCTCGACGACTACCACGCCGTCCACTCGAGGGCCTGCCACGACCTGCTCGCCCAGATCCTCGAGGGCTCGCCGGTGCAGCTGAGCATGGTCCTTGCGACTCGCGCCGATCCGCCGCTTCCCATCGGCCGTCTGCGTGCGCGGGGCGATCTCGGGGAGCTCCGCTCCCACGATCTCCGCTTCACCCGGACGGAGGCCGCTCAGCTCCTGACGAAATCGCTCGGCCTTCGTCTCGACGACGCATCGGTAGACCGGCTCGAGCAACGGACGGAGGGCTGGCCGGCGGGTCTCTACCTCGCGGCGCTCTCGCTGCGTGGCAGGGAGGATGCCTCTGCGTTCATCGACGACTTCGCCGGCTCCAACCGCCACGTCGTCGACTATCTCGGCGCAGAGGTCCTCGACGTGCAGCCACCCGCCCTTCGGTCATTCCTCCTCCGCACGTCGATTCTCGATCGCCTGACCGGGTCGCTCTGCGACGCCGTCCTCGACGAGCAGCACTCCGGAGCTCGCCTCGCCGAGCTGGCGCGATCCAACCTCTTCCTCGTTCCGCTCGACGACAACGGCGAGTGGTTTCGCTACCACCGGCTCTTCGCCGAGCTCCTGCGCTACGAGCTCCTTCGCGAGAGCCCGGAGCTCGTCCCCGGCCTGCACCTCCGGGCCGCGCTGTGGCAGGAGGCGGCGGGGCAGCTCGACGAGGCGGTCGCGCACGCGCTCGCCGCCGGCGATCCGGATCTGGCCGCGGAGCTGCTCGGCCGGAGCTGGCGTCCGCTCATTCAGAACGGTCACCACGCAACGCTCCGCCGGCTGCTCAACTCGCTGCCCGTCCCGCTGGTCGAGGGCTCGGTGCCTCTCACCTTCGTCGCTGCGCTGCTCGCCGGGTTCGCCGGAGCTCCGGAGCGGGAGTTCGAGAGCCTTCTGGAACGCATCGAGCGGAGCGGGTGGGAAGGCCCGTTGCCGGACGGCACTCCATCGGCGGAAGTGGCGGTCACGCACCTCCGGACGCACTTCCTGTACGGCGACGTGGGACGGTCGCTCGAGGCCGCCGATCGGCTCCTCGAGCTCGCCCCGGACGACTTCGTCTACGGATCCGTGGCGAAGCTCGGCCGTGCCCGCGCGCTCTACCTGCGGGGCGAGCTCGAGGAGGCGCTCGAAGCTCTCCCGACGTTCGCGCGCGACGGGGCGCGGGCTCGGCCCATCATGTCGGTCGTCGCACTAGCCCTCCGCTCGCTGATCGTCCTGCGGGAAGGGGATCCGGATCTCGCTCTCTCCCTCGGGCGCGAGGCCGTGGAGCTCGCGGAGGAGCTTGGCATCGCCGAGGTATCGACCGTCGGGCTCGCGTTCACGGCGCTTGGGTCGGCGCTTTCGGCGACGGGCCAGCTCGCCGAGGCGACGCTCCGCCTCGAGCACGGTCTCGATCTCGTCGCAACGCCCAGGTACGCGCTTCCGCGTGCACACGCCCTGCTCGCGCTCGCGCCCGTGCGCGGCTCGACCGGCGATCTCCCCGGTGCGCGGCGACTTCTCGTCGAGGCGCGCTCGATCATCGACATGGCGAGCGACCCGGGAACCCTGCGATCCCGGCTCGAGGAGCTCGAGCACACCCTGAGCGTGCGGTCGCGCCGGATGCCCTCGCCGGACGATCTCCCGACCGGGCGCGAGCTCGAGGTGCTCCGGCTCTTCGCCGAGGGTCTCAGCCAGAGCGACGTCGCGAGCAGGCTCTACCTCTCCCAGAACACGATCAAGAGCCACAAGCGAGCGCTCTACCGCAAGCTCGGGGCCAGCTCGCGCGACGAGGCAGTCGCGCGCGGGCGTGAGCTCGGCTTGATCTAGCGACTCCCTCGCCGGGAACCAGCGGGACGCCACCCCATCGCCCGATCTCAGGGCGGGACTTCCTCGAAGGTGACCGGATCACCCGGGTGAACCGGGCGCCGGGTGATTCGATCCGCCGGCCTGCGGCGGATGATCGC
This sequence comes from uncultured Thermoleophilia bacterium, assembly GCA_963705605.1. GTDB lineage: Bacteria > Actinomycetota > Thermoleophilia > Gaiellales > Gaiellaceae > CAVPKC01. The sequence continues at coordinate 1,565,772 of CAVPKC010000003.1, read as the reverse complement.
AGCGTGGCGGAGTACCGGATCGAGCTCGACGGCGAGCTGCACGGCTCGCTCGCCGGCGCGTTCGACGATCTCAGCGTCAGGTCGGCGTCCGGACGGACGGTGCTCGAGGGCGAGATCGTCGACCAGGCCCGCTTGTACGGCCTCCTCTGGCAGCTCCAGGATCTCGGCATCGAGATCGTCGCCGTGACGCAGAAGCGACCGAAGAACGGAGTGCCTTGAGCGCGATGCGGCAGAAGCCGGCCCGGCGCTCGCGCCAGGCCAGATTCGCCGTCCTCGAGTCGAAGCTCCGTCCGCCGCCGGCGCGTCCGGGAACCGTGCCGAGGACGGGGCTCGTCAATCGTCTTCGCGTGTCTGGTGCGCCGGTCGTGCGGCTGGTCGCGCCGGCCGGCTACGGGAAGACGACCCTTCTCGGCCAGTGGGCCGAGCGCGACCGCCGACCCGTCGCCTGGGTCTCGATCGACGCGCAGGACGACGATCCCGCCATCCTCGGCTCCACCATCGCGTCGGCACTCGACCGGGTCGAGCCCCCGGCCGGGGAGCCGGTGCTCGTCATCCTCGACGATGGCTGCCGGCTGCGAGAGCGCGAGAGCGTCGACATGCTGGTCGCCTTCAGCGAGAACCTGCCCGACGGGTCGACGCTCGTCCTCTCGGGTCGCGACGAGGCCGCAGTGCCGGTTCCACGCCTCCGGGCCCAGGGACGGATCCTCGAGGTGGGCACAGAAGATCTCGCCCTGAGTCCCGGTGAGGCCGAGCTTCTCCTGCGCGGAGCCGGAGTCCAGCTCGACGCCGAGGACTCGGCGTTGCTCGCGAGCAGGACGGAGGGCTGGGCGGCGGGGCTCTACCTCGCGGCGCTCTCGCTCCAGGCGGGGAGCCTCCGCCGCGACGCACTCATGGGGTTCGGGGGAAACGACCGCTTCGTAGCCGACTACCTGCGATTCGAGGTCCTCGGGCAACTGTCGGATGCCGAGGTGCGCTTCCTGACACGGTCAGCGGTGTTCGAGCGCCTGTGCGGCAAGGCCTGTGACGCGGTCGTCGGCGCCAAGCGTTCCGCCCTGATGCTCGAGCGCCTGGAGCGGGCGAGCGCTTTCCTCGTGCCGCTCGACCGCCAGCGCGACTGGTATCGGTATCACGAGCTCTTCCGGGAGCTGCTCCTGTCGGAGCTGGAGCGACGCGAGCCCGAGGTCGTCCCGGACCTCTACCGCCGCGCGGCGGCCTGGTGCGAGGTCAACGGGCTCGTCGAGGACGCGGTCGAGTACACGTACGCAGCGGGCGACAGGGAGGCGGCGGCCGGGCTCGTCAGGACCGTGGCGATGCCTGTCTTCGAGAGCGGCCGCGTCGCGACGGCAGAGCGCTGGCTGGCCACCGTCGATCGGGAGCTGCGGATCGAGGACGACGCCCAACTCGCCGTCACCGGCGCGTGGGTGCATGCTCTTCGGGGCCGAGTTGCCGAGGCGGAGCGGTGGGCCGACGCCGCGGAGAGCGGTGTGTTCGAGGGCACCGCCTGGGACGGCAGCTCGCCCGGAGCCTGGCTCGCCCTTCTGCGAGGCGCGATGTGCCGGAACGGGATCGCGAGCCTTCGCTCGGACGCCGAGGCGGCGATCGAGGGATTCGACGCCCGCAGCGCGTGGGCTCCTGCCGGCCACCTCTTCCTCGCCGTCGCCGATCTCGTCGACGGCGACCAGGGCGGCGCCGACATCGGCTTCCTGGAGGCATACGATCTCGCGATGGCAGCGGGCGCGCCGGACACCGCTTCCGTCGCGCTCGCCGAGCGAGCGCTGCTCGCTCTCGAGCGAGGCGAGCGGGATGCCGCCGACCAGCTCGCGAAGAGCGCGAAGGCGCTCGTCTCCGAGCATGGGCTCGAGGGCTCCGTGACCACCGCGATCGTCCATGCGGCGAACGCCCGCGTGGCCCTGCTCCGCGGCGACGGACTGAGGGCGCGGGAGGAGCTTGCGTGCTCCGCGCCTCTGCGACCGCTGCTGAGCGCCGCGCTCTCGTGGTTCTCGGTTCAGACCCTCCTCGAGCTCGGGCGCGTATCCGTCGCTCTCGTCGACGAGACGGAGGCCCGGACGATCCTTGCCCAGGCACGCGAGATCCTTCGCCGGCGCCCGAGCCTCGGCACCCTCGCACGCGAGGCCGACGAGCTCGAGCGGCGTGTCGATGCCATTCCCGAGACTCCACCCCGTTCGGCTTCGAGCCTGACCACCGCCGAGCTGCGACTGGTCCCGTTCCTCTCGACGCACCTCACGTTCCGGGAGATCGCGGAACGGCTCTACATCTCACGGAACACGGTGAAGACCCAGGCGATCTCCGTCTACCGCAAGCTCGGCGTCTCGTGTCGCGGGGAAGCGATCGCGCGCGCGGCCGAGGTCGGCCTGGTCGATCGCTCGGCGGTTCCGCCGCCACGCGCCTCGGCGTGACCGACGCCCGGCACGGGATTCTCTCCGGCGCTCGGGCGAATACGGGACCGCGATTCGTCCTCGTCTTCGTCCTCGTGGTCGCGATCATGGCGCTCCAGATGGTGGTTCCGGAGGGGAGGGCCGGCGGAGTGATTGCGACGGCGCTCAGCGGCCTCGCCCTCGTCGTGGCCGTATGGGCGTCCCGGGTGACCGCGCTCTTCCTGCGGGTGGTGATCGTGATCGTGACGGCGGCCGTCCTGGCGTCGCTCGTCGCCGTCGTCTCCGGCGGGGGCGAGGCGGCGTTGACCGTCAACACGATCGTCACGACCCTGTTCGTCTTCGGAGCGCCGGTCGCGATCGTCGTCGGCCTTCGTGACGAGCGGAAGGTGAGTCTCCAGGCGGTCTTCGGGGCGCTCTCGCTCTACCTCCTGCTCGGCCTCTTCTTCTCGTTCCTGATCACGCTCGTCACCCGGGTCACGGATGTCCACTACTTCGCGCAGGGGACCGATGGAAACCCGTCGCAGCGCACCTACTTCAGCTACGTGACGCTCGCCACGCTCGGGTACGGCGATCTCACCCCCGCAACGGGCCTGGGACGCGCGATCGCGGTCTTCGAGGCGATTCTCGGCAGCCTCTACCTCGTGACCGTCGTGGGCTTCATCATGTCGCGCGTCGCTCCGCGCAGGCCGGAGAAGCCGGACGGCCCGTAAGCGGGTGTTCGCTCATTTCTGGTCGCGGGTCGTCTCCAACACCCCGACCCGACCCTGGGCCGCCGCGCTGCCACTGCGACCACCGCCCGGGCCTCGGAGGATCCACGCGAAGCCGACGGCGATCAGTCCTCCCGCGATCGGGCCGACGATGTACACCCAGTAGTTCGAGAAGTCGCCCATCGCCAGGTCGGGCCCGAACGACCTCGCCGGGTTCATCGAGGCGCCGCTGATCGGGCTCGACCACAGGCCCGCGAGGATGATGTACCCGCCGACGGCGAGCGCGCCGAAGAGACCGACGTTCTGCGCGCCCGAGGCGGTGCCGAGGATCGTGCTCAGGAGGCCGACGGTGAGGACGAGCTCCATGAACATCGCCTCCCAGTCGCTGATCCCGGGACCCGGCTCGGTCTGGCCGAGCGAGCCGAGCTTCCCGATGATCGCCCAGAGGACGAGGCAGGCGAGCGTCGCGCCGATCAGCTGGACGATGATGTAGCCCGGCACCCGTCGCCACGGGAAGTCGCCGCGGGCCGCGAAGGCGATGCTGACCGCGGGGTTCAGGTGCGCCCCCGAGATGGCGCCCATGAAGAGGATGATCGCCATGACCATCAGCCCGGGCGCGGCGACGGCGGCCATCCGCTCGATCGCGCCGTCGGACTGGGCGTTGACGACAGCGCCGCCGGCGCCGACGAGGACGAGGAAGAACGTGCCGAGCAGCTCCGAGAAGAGGCGCCGCCACTCGTGCCGGGGATCGTCGAAGTCCCAGCCCCCGACGCGCTTGAACTCGAGCTCCCGCCAGCCGGCCGGCTGGCTCTGATCCGGAGGCTTCGGCTCCACTGGCTCGCTCTGCATGTCTGTCACGGTTCGGGCTCCTCTCGGCTCGCGGGCGAAGGCCGCTCGAGTACCGGCGGATTCAAGCGCATCGCGAATCCTGATCCATCGTCCGGATGGGATGAAGCATCACCAGATCGATACGACCTGGTCTCAGGGCGGCGAGTACCCCTCGGCGTTCGTTATCAGCCGTTCAGCTGGCGGCGCCAGCCGGCGAGCAGGTCGTGGACCGCGGCCGCGCCGACGAGCGGCTCGGCGGGCAGGGGCAGCTGGGTCGGATAGAGGAGGAACGGCCGCGTCTGCGGGCCGCCGATGCCGCCGTGGAACGAGATCAGCTCCTCGAACGCGCAGCCTTCGTCCAGCTGCGAGTCGTAGAAGCTGCCGACCATGATGTCGGCGACGTGGGCGAAGCCGTCGGTCCGCAGCAGGTGCCGCGGCGCGGTCGGCGAGAAGTCCGCGAGCGGATCCTCGCCCTCGACGCGGCCCTTGTGCGAGATAGCGAGCACCGTGCGCGCCGAGCGCGACGGGGCCGTGCTCGGTCGAGCGCACGAGGAGCCAGCCGACGTGCGGATGCTCGCGCAGCGCGGGAATCAGGTCCGGATGGCGCTCCTCGATCTCCTCGAGCGTGAGCCGCCGCTTCTCGTCCATGAGGTAGACGAGGCCGAGGTTGCCCGAGCCGAGGACGACGACCTCCTTGTCGGAGACGTCGTTCTTCGGGCGCTTCTTCTCTCCGGCGCGCCCGGTCGCCTCGCTCGACCGCGTTGCCGACCATCGAGTTCTGCTCGTCGCCGCCCGCGATCTCGGTCACGCTGCCCTGGGCGAGCGATCGCTCGACGAGCTCGTCGAGCCCGTAGCCGTTTCGCTGCTTGAACGTCGCGCCCTGCGTCTGTCCGTGGTCGGAGAGGACGACGAGCTCGTACGGCCGCGCGGCGTAGCGGCGCGCCCGGTCGATCCGCGCGAACTGCTGGTCGAGCTTGCGGAGCGCCTCCATCGTGTCCGCCCGCTCCAGGCCGGAGTGGTGGGCGACCTCGTCGTAGCTCGAGAACGTCGCGTACACCGCGGGGCGGCCTTTCATCATGTCGTTCAGCACGCCGTACACGATCAGGTCGCGGACGAAGACGCACAGGGCGGCGCGCATCAACGGGTAGATGCCGCCTCGGTGGCCGCGCGGGCGCACGTCGCGGCGGCGTCGACCGCTGGGCGGCGATCCACCTCGAGGACGATCTCCCACACGAACAGGACGAGCAGCCGCGTGGCGTTGAACCCGTTCGCGAAGAACGCCCGGTAGCCCGGGTTCGCCTGCTTCTCGGCCTCGATCCTGCTCACGGTCAGGATCACGTGGTCGGCCTCGCCGGACAGCAGATTGCCGCGGCTCGCGCCGCCGTCGATCAGCAGCCCCTGTCCGGTGGCGTGACGGCGCTCGATCTCCGCGCAGTCGGGCGGCGCCGAGCAGGTCATCAGCGTGCCCGTCTCCTTCTCCACCCAGCGGAACGCCGGGATGTCGTCGTTCGACCCGAGCAGGATTCCGGCCTGCGACGCTCCCGTCTGCGACGAGAGGTCGGTCTCCCACTCCGCCAGCCGGTGCGAGCCGTCGGCGAGCCAGCTGGCCATCGTCGGCGCGCTTCCGTCGCGCATCGCGCGCTGGAGCACGGGGAGGGCGAGCCCGTCGATCTCGAGGAAGATCGATCCCCGGAGCGCTCGTTCGCACCTGCTCGCCGGAACGTCGCGCGATCCGCTGGGTGACGCGGAACGTGTACGTGTCGTCGTCGTTCGTCCCGAGGACGACGTCGAGGACGACGCCGACCGCAGACGCGACGAGCGCGACGCCGAGCGCCGACCAGAACGAGCTCCACCGAGAGGTCGCCGTCGGTGATCTCGTCCGCGGCGAGCAGCATCAGCGCGTCGAGGACGAGCACGAGCAGGAACCCGACCACGAGCATCAGCGGCAGCCGGAGTGCGGCGACGAGCGGCGGAAGCAGCGCGTTCAGGATCGCGATCACCAGTGCGGCAACGAGCGCACCGCCGAAGTCGTTCACGTCCGCGCCCGGGATGATCCAGGCGCCGATCATCAACGCGGCCGCGGTGATCAGCCACGTCAACAGCAGTCGTGGGAGCCTGATCCGTGGCTCCTCGGGGCTCCAGGCCGGCACTGCCCCGGCCTCTGCTCTATCGGCCATAGCCGGGAGCTAACACGATCCGGCGTCCGGGCGCATCATCCCGGCTGGATGACGGCGGCGGACTCGACGGTCGCCCTGGATGATTGATCTAGAGGCTGACGATCTCGTCCATCCGGTCGAGGCCTTCCCGGCGGTGGGTGATGAGAAGAACCGTGCGGCCGGGGGACGCGTCGAGGACGTCGTCGATCAGGCTCTGCGCGGTCTCGGGGTCGAGATGCGCCGTCGGCTCGTCGAGGACGAGCACCGGCGCGTCGCGAAGCAGGGCTCTCGCCACGCGTCAGGCGCTGGCGCTGACCCCCGGACAGCCGAGCTGCCTGCTCGCCGACGAGGGTGTCGAGCCCGTCAGGAAGGGACGCGACCCAGTCCGCCAGGCGCGCCCGGCGTAGCGCCTCCTCGAGCTCGGACTCGGTCGCGTCGGGCCGGGCGAGCCTGAGGTTCTCGCGGATCGTCGACGTGAAGAGATGAGCCTCCTGCCCCGCGAGCGCGAACGTGCGCCGCACGTCCGCCTGGCGGTACTCGCGGAGGTCGCGGCCGTCGATCGTCACACGGCCCTGCTCGGGGTCGAGAAACCGGAAGAGGAGGTTCGTGACCGTCGTCTTGCCGGCTCCGCTCGGGCCGACGAGCGCGACGCGTGCGCCTGGATCGAGCCGCAGGTCGAATCCCTCGAGAGCCGGCTGCTCGCCGGAGGCGTAGCGTGCAGTCACGCCCTCCAGGGCGACGGCCGCCGGGCCGGTCGGCGCTGCCGCTGGTGCCGACGGGTCGCGGATCGCCGGCTCGCGCTCCGTCAACTCGAGCACGCGCCGACCCGCTGCGAGCGTCGACGAGAGCTCGCGGGCGGCCGCGGGGAGTGGGGCGACCGCGTCGAACGACGAGAGCGCGAGCAGGGCGAGCGTCGCGACGAGCACACGGTCGAGCGTGCCGGCATCGTGGGCCGTCACGGCGACCGCCAGCACTCCGGCGACCGTCAGCCCGGTCACGAGGATCGTGAGGGCGTCGGCGAGACCGGCGACGAGCGCATCGCGACGGCCGAGGCCTGCGAGCTCCCGATCGTGAGCTCGCACCCGGGCCAGGGCGGCGCTCTCCTGCCCGTAGACCACGAGCTCGGGCGCGCCCCGCAGCAACTCGACGAGGTCGGCAGTGAGCTCCGCGCGAGCCGTGGCCTGGCGCTGCCCGGACGCGCGGCCGAGCGTCCAGGCGAGCGCCGGGACGACGACGCCTGCGGCGAGCAGCCCTCCCGCGAGGATCGCCGCGGCGACCGGCAGGAGCACCGCCGCGGCGACGACGCAGGCCGCTCCGACGCCGGCGGCGACCAGTGGCGGCCCCAGCCCGCGTAGATACAGCCCCTGCAGGGCGTCGACGTCGCCGACCATCCGCGTCAGCAGATCGCCGCGCCGGTAGCCCTCGAGCTGGCCGGGTGCCAGCGGCTCGATTCGCTCGTAGAATCGCGTCCGGATCCGCGTCAACGCCCGCAGGGCGACGTCGTGCGACGCGAGCCGCTCGAGGTAGCGCGTCAGCGGGCGGGCGAGCGCGAAGAAGCGGACGACGACGATCGTGACGGTCAGCGAGAGGATCGGCGGCTGCTCGGCCGCGCGCGAGATCAGGTAGCCGGCGGTCGTCATCAGGGCGACGCCGAACGCGACCGCGAGCCCGCCGAGCAGCACCGAGAGCGCCAGCCGCCAGGCGGGAAGGCGAGCGAGCTCGAGGAGCTGGCGGAGCGTGCCGGTCATACCGCAGCCATCCTCGCCTCGCCGACGAGCCGCCCGGACTCGATCCGGACGATGCGGTCGGCGCCGCTCGCCAGCTCTGGCTGGTGGGCGATCAGGAGCACGGTGCGTCCGCCCCGGAGTCGCTCGATCGCAGCGCGGACGGCCCCGGCGCTCGCCGGATCGAGGTTTGCGGTCGGCTCGTCGAGGACGACGAGCGGGGCATCGCGGAGAAACGCCCGGGCGAGGGCGACACGTTGCCGCTGGCCTGCCGAGAGCGCGCGTCCGCCGTCGCCGACGATCGTGTCGTAGCCGTTCGGCAGGTCGCGGATGAACCGGTCGGCGCCGGCGGCTTCGGCCGCGGCGCGAACACGCTCGCCGTCCGCCTCGGGCTCGCCGAGCCGGATGTTGTCCGAAACCGTTCCCCGGAACAGGGTCGGGCTCTGCGGCACCCACGCGATCTGCGATCTCCAGGCCGCCGCGTCGCAGGCTGCGAGATCGACGGCGCCGACACACAGGCGCCCGGCGGTGGGCTCGGTGAGTCGCAGCAGCAGCGACGCGATCGTGCTCTTGCCGCCGCCGCTCGGCCCGACCAGCGCCACCGTCTCGCCTGGGGCCAGCTCGAGGTCGATGGAGTCGAGCACCCGGCCCTCGCGGGCCGGGTAGCTGTAGGTGACGCCTTCGAGTCGCACGGGAGCCTCGCGCGGGCTCGGTGGGAGCACGGCGCCGGACGCCGCGGCCGCGGGTGCCTCGACGAGGTCGAGCAGCCGCTGCGACACGGCCAGGCCGTCCGCGCTCGCGTGGTACTGAGCAGCGAGGTTGCGAAGAGGCAGGTAGAGCTCGGGGGCGAGCACGAGTACCGTCAGCGCCGCCTCGAACCCGATGCCGCCGTTTACGAGGCGAACCCCGACGGTGACGGCTGCGAGGGCGATCCCGAGGGTGGCCGCGAGCTCGAGCACCGTGCCCGAGAGGAACGCGACGCGCAGCGTTCCCATCGTCGTCTGCCGGTACTGGTCGCTCACGATCGCGATCTGCTGCGCTCTGCGCCTCGCCGCGGTTGAACGCGCGGAGGGTCGGCAGGCCGCGCACCACGTCGAGGAAGTGCGTCGAGAGGAGCGCGAGCGCCTGCCAGCGCTCGCGTGTCCGCCGCTCCGTGTAGCGGCCCACGAGCCACATGAACACCGGGACGAGCGGCAGCGTCAGGAGCATCACGCCGGCCGAGACGAGGTCGATCGACGCGACGAGCGCGAGCACCGCGATCGGCACGACGAGCGCCAGGACGACCTGCGGGAGATAGCGCGCGAACGTCGTCTCGAGAGCATCGATCCCCGTGACGGCGGCCGTAGCTACCTCGGCGCTCTGGGCTCCCTCGAGGGCGGCCGGCTGGCGCCGCAGCCGCGTCTCGACGAGATCGAGACGAAGCTGGGAGAGCACGTCGGTTGCCGCCCGCCTGCCCACGGCCTCGAAGCCCCAGGCCGCCAGGCCCCGGCCGGCGGCGGCCGCGGCGAAGAGCGCGAGCGGCGCTGCGACGTCTCCGAGCGAGGCGCCGTCGAACGCACGAGCTGCGACCCGAGCCAGGAACACCGCCTGGGCCAGGACGAGCAGAGCTGCGACGACCGCGAGCGCGACGTCGGCTCCGAGGACGACCCGTACCGCCCGCGCCCGGCGCAGGAGGCGCGGGTCGAGGCCGCCCACTACTCGGCGGGCTTCCGGGCGAGGATGTCCGCCGGGCTGCGCACCGTCTCGCCGCCGAGCCGGGCGCGGAAGACGCGGTAGGTCCACGCCTGATAGAGAATCACGAGCGGGGTCAGCACGGCCGCAACGACCGTCATGACCTTGAGCGTGTAGCTGCCCGAGGCGGCGTTCTCGATCGTGAGGCTGTTCCCGAACTCGGGATCGGAGACCATCACCCGCGGGTAGAGGCTGACGAAGAGCGTGACCACGGCTGCCACGATCGTGAGGGTGGTTGCGGCGAAGGCCCAGGACTCGCGCCCGGCTCGCACCAGCCAGATCGCGGCGACCGCGCTGACGGCCGCCACGGCGACGGGGAGGATGCCCGGGAAGACGCCCTTGTCGTTCATGTCGATCGCGACCACGAGCGTCCAGACGAGGAAGCCCGCCCCGACGATCGCGGCCGCCGGGGTCAGGACAGCTGCTGCCCGCTGCGCCCGTCGGCGCAGGTCGCCCAGCGTCCGCAGGGTCAGATAGGTGGCGCCGTGCGCCGCGAAGAGGAGGCAGACTGCGATCCCTGCCAGCACCGTGTAGCCGCTGAAGAGGTCGCCGAACTCGCCGGCGAACCCCTGGTCGGAGCCGATCGGGACGCCGTTCAAGAGGCTCGAGAGCGCGATTCCCCACAGGAGCGGCGCTCCGACGGAGGCGATCGTGTTCAGCCAGGTCCAGATCCCCCGCCAGCGGGCGCTCTCCGCCTTCCCCCGCCACTCGAACGAGATCACGCGGACGATCAGGAGCACGAGGATCGCGAGCAGCGCGAGGTAGAAGCCGGAGAACATCGTCGCGTACCAGACGGGGAAGGCGGCGAAGGTCGCGCCGCCGGCGACGAGCAACCAGACCTCGTTGCCGTCCCAAACCGGCCCGATCGAGTGGAGCATCGTGTCCTTGTCTTGCTCGTTCTTCCCGAGCACGGGCAGGAGCATGCCGACGCCGAAGTCGAACCCCTCGAGGACGAAGTAGCCCGTCCAGAGGAGGCAGAGGAGGCAGAACCAGGTGGTCTCGAGACCCATGTCAGTAAGTGGGCGCCGGCAGGGGCGCTCCCTCCGTGCCCTTCGGCTCGGCCTCGGGCGGGTCGAGCCGCGCGTAGCGTCGCATCAGCCAGAAGTCGACGACGCCGAGGATCGTGTAGAGGGTCATGTATGCAGCGAGGCTGAGCCCGACGGTCCAGGCGCTGACCGACGGTGACACTGCGTCCTCCGTCTTCAAGACGCCGTAGACGACCCAGGGTTGCCGCCCCGCCTCGGTCAGGATCCAGCCGGCGAAGTTGGAGAGGAAGGGGAACGCGATCCCCGCGAGCGCGGCCCGGTGGAACCACCGCGACTGCGTGAGGTCCCCCCGCCAGAGGATCAAGCCACCCCAGAGGGCGAGCATGACCGACAGCGTGCCGAGGTAGGCCATCACGCGCATGCTCCAGTAGACGAGTTCGACGTCCGGGATGTAATTGCCCGGGCCGAACTCCTGCTCGTACTGCGCCTGGAGCTCGTTCATGCCGACCACCTTGCCGTTGAACGAGTTCGTCGCGAGGAACGAGAGCAGGCCGGGGATCTCGATGTCGAACGACGGCGTCTGGTCGTCGACCGTGAAGCCGCCGATCTGGAACAGCGAGAAGCCCGCCGGCTGCTCGGTCTCCCACAGCGCCTCCGTCGCCGCGATCTTCATCGGCTGGGCGTCCGTCACGGTGACGCCGAACTCGCTGCCGACGATCAGCTGGATGCCGGAGACGGGGATGAGCAGCACGATCGCGAACGTGGCGGCGCTCTTGAAGAGGTCGATGTTCCTGCCTCGCAGCAGGTGCCAGCAGGCGACGCCGAGCACGACGAAACCGCCCGTCATCAGGCCTGCCAGCAGGACGTGGCCCCAGGCGAACCACAAGAACTCCTGCGTCAGGATCTCGCCGATGTCGTTCGCCTCCGCCCGACCCGTCGCCTGGTTGACCTCGTAACCGACCGGGTGCTGCATCCAGGAGTTCGCCGCGAGGATGAAGAACGCCGACAGCCAGGTGCCGATCCAGACGAGATAGATCGTCATCAGGTGCAGCCGGGGACTGAGGCGATCGCGACCGAAGATCCAGAGCCCGATGAACGTCGACTCGAGCATGAAGGCGGCGAGGCCCTCGATCGCGAGCGGCGCTCCGAAGACGTCCCCCACGAAGCTCGAGAAGGACGACCAGTTCATGCCGAACTGGAACTCCTGCACGAGGCCCGTTGCAGCGCCGATCGCGAAGTTGATCAGGAAGAGGGTGCCGAAGAAGCGAGAGAGGCGGAGCCACTTCTCGTCTCCGCGGCGGTACCAGAGCGTCTGCATGATCGCGACGATCGGGGCAAGACCGAGCGTCAGCGGGACGAAGATGAAGTGGTAGAGGGTCGTGAGCGCGAACTGCCAGCGGGCGAGCTCGAGCACGTCGGCGAGGACGGTCATCCGGAAGCCTCCAGGACAGGCCGTCGCATCCGGGTCGATTTACCCACGTGGCCTCGTCGGGAGGGTGGTGATCGCGCGCTCGGTGCGCCCGCGGCCGAGGAAGCTGAGACTCCAGCTGACGAGCGTCCGGAAGCGGTTCTTGAACCCGGTCATGAACGTGACGTGGACGACGAGCCACATCACCCAGCCGAGGAAGCCCGAGATCCGCAGCCCCCGGAAGCTGACGATCGCCCGCCGACGCGAGACGGCGGCCATGCTGCCGAAATCGCGGTACTTGAACGGTTGCGGCTCCGAGCCGTCGGTCACACGCTTCTTGATCGTCCGCGCCGCGTGGATGCCGGACTGCATCGCGACCTCGGCCACTCCGGGGAGGTCGTCGAGGTTCATCATGTCCCCTACCGCGAAGACCTCGGGATGGCCGGGGAGCGAGCAGTCGGGAAGCACCTTGACCCTGCCGGCGCGGTCGCACTCGGCGCCGCTCGCGTCGGCGAGTAGCTTTGCGAGCGGCGTCGCGCTGACGCCGGCGGCCCAGATCTTCGTCTTCGCCTCGTACCGGGTGACCGCGCCGTCCGGGCCCTTCACCTGGACGCCGTCGGCGTCCATGCCGGTGACGATCGACTGGACGTGGATCTCGACCCCGGTGCGCTCGAGCTCGCGCGTTCCCCGCTCCGACAGCCGGTCGCCGAACGTCGCGAGGATCTCCTTGCCGCCGTCGAAGAGGAGCACCCGGACGTCCGCCGGGTCGACCCGGCGGAAGTTGCCCTCGAGCGCTCGCTTCGACAGCTCGGCGATCTGACCCGAGATCTCGACCCCGGTGGGGCCGCCACCGACGACCACGAACGTCAGCCAGGTCCTCCGGACGTCGGGATCCTCCTCGAGCTCGGCCAGCTCGAGCGCTCCGAAGATCCGGGCCCGCTGCTCGAGCGCGTCCGCGAGCGTCTTCATCCCGGGTGCCCACTGCTCGAACTCGTCGTGTCCGAAATAGGACTGCCCGACGCCGGCTGCGACGATCAGGCTGTCGTACGGGAGGCCGGCCGTGTCGCCGTCCGGGCGCACGACCTCGACGTGCTTCGTCGCGAGGTCGACGCTCGTCACCTCCCCGAGCTCGACCGAGACGTTCCTGTGCTTTCGCAGCACGTCCCGCGTCGCCGACGCGATCTCCCCCTCGGAGAGGATGCCGGTGGCGACCTGGTAGAGCAGCGGCTGGAAGAGATGGTGGTTCGTGCGGTCGACGAGGGTGATCTCGACCGGTGCGCGCCGCAGGAACTTGGCGGCGAACAGGCCGCCGAAGCCGGCGCCGACGATCACCACTCGATGCGCTCCTGTCGCCGTGAGGTCACCCCAGCCGCTCGAGGAGATGGTCTCCGACTCGGAGGGAGTTCGCCATCGCCGTCAGGGCCGGGTTGACGGCGCCGATGCTCGGGAAGACGCTGGTGTCGACGACGTAGAGGTTGTCGAGCTCGTGCGCGCGGCAGTCGGGGTTCAGCGCCGATGTCGCGGGGTCGGTGCCGAAGCGGCAGGTCCCGGCCTGATGGGCGACCCCAGCGACCGGGATCTCGTTCTTCATGTATGCGAAGCGGTGGATCAGGTGGCCGGTGTTCATGTCGAGCTTCGGGAGCATCGACTCGAGCTTCGCGAGGAGCCGCTTCTTCGGCTCCGCGTTGGTCGGCGTGTAGCTGAGCGTGAGCTTGCCGTCACGGTCGACCGTGACGCGGTTCTCGGGCAGCGGGAGATCCTCGGTCGACAGCCAGAAGTCGATCGCGTGCTTCGCGATTCGCTCGAGTGTCCAGTGGGGTGCGAGTTTCGTCTCCGTTGGCTTCTCGCCGCGGAACATGGGTGACTGCGACTTGCCGACCATCTGGACGTTCCCGAGCGGGAAGTCGAAGTCGTCGCTGCCGAAGTAGAAGTCATTGAGCCCGAGGGTCTTCTGGTAGATCGTCGGGTTCTCCTCGCGCGAGAGCGCGAGCACGGCCTGGCTCGCGTGGAACATGTAGTTGCGGCCGACCTGGTCGGAGCCGTTCGCGAGCCCGTTCGGGTGGGCGCCGTTCGCCGAGCGCAGGAGCAGCTTGGCCGTGTTGGCCGCACCACAGGCGACCACGACGATGTCGGCGGTGTGGGTCTCGGTCTCGCCAGCACGCTCGACGACGACGCCGGTGACCGCGGTGCCCGCAGGATTCGTCTCGAGCCGGACGGCCTCCGTGTCGATCAGCAACTCGACGTTCTCGTGCTCGAGCGCCGGGCGCACGCCGAGTACCTCGGCATCCGACTTCGCGTGGACGAGGCACGGGAACCCGTCGCAGTTCTGGCAGCGAACGCAGCGGCTGTACGGCATGTTCGCCTCGTTCAGCATCACGCCGCACGGCGCGTGGAACGGGTGATGCCCCGCTGCGGCGAGGTCGTCGGAGAGCTGCTGGATGCGCGGCTCGTGGGAGAGCGCCGGGAACGGATAGGGGGCGCTTGCAGGCGGCTCGGTGGGGTCCTCGCCGCGCGCGCCGTGCACCTGGTAGAGCTGCTCCGCCTTCGTGTAGTAGGGCTCGAGCTGATCGTAGGAGATCGGCCAGGCGGGCGAGATCCCGTCGTGGTGTCGCAGCTCGCCGAAGTCCTCCTTGCGGAGCCGGTAGAGCGCGGCGCCGTAGAGCTTCGTCGCGCCGCCGACGAAGTAGTGGATCTGCGGCTGGAACGGCTTGCCCTTCTCGTCGTACCAGGTGTCCTCGGAGACGTACCGATTGGCGACGAAGACGTCCTCCGCGAGCCAGTTCTGCGGCTCTCTGGGGAGCCAGCCGCCACGTTCGAGCAGGAGGATCCGCTTGTCGGAGGGAGCGAGGTGACGTACGAGGGTGCCGCCACCGGCGCCGGTGCCGATGATGATCACGTCGTAGCTGCCCATCAGGAGAACTCCTTCAGTCGCTCGGCGAGGATGATGCGCGCTGCGGCCTCGATCAGCGCGAGGTGGGAGAACGCCTGCGGGAAGTTCCCGAGATGCCGGCCCGTGCCCGCGTCGAACTCCTCCGCGTACAGCCCGAGCGGCGAGGCGATCCGCAGGAGCCGCTCCATCAGGTCACGCGCTCGCTGCTCCTCGCCGACGATCGATAGGGCGGAGACGAGCCAGAACGAGCAGATGAGGAAGGTTCCCTCCTTCCCCGACAGGCCGTCGTCCGTCTCGTCCGTCCGGTAGCGGAGCACGAAGCCGTCCTCCGTCAGCTCCTCGGCGACCGCGAGGACGGTGGCGTGCAGCCGGGCGTCGTCGCCGGGAAGGAAGCCGAAGATCGGGGCGAGCAGCACCGAGGCGTCGAGCGCGTCCGTCTCGTAGTGCTGGCGGAGTACCCCCCGGTCCGCAGACGCCGTGCTCGAGGATGTCCGCCCGGATCTCCTCGGCGGTGGCGTGCCAGGTCGCGGTCAGCTCCGGGTCGCCGCGGATCCCGGCCAGCTTCGTCGCCCGGTCGAGCGCCACCCAGCACATGAGCTTCGACGAGACGTACTGCTGAGGCTTTCCGCGGGCCTCCCAGATGCCCTGGTCGGGCTCTCGCCATACGTTCGTCGCGCACTCGGCCTGCGACCGGACGAGTGGCCAGAGCCTTCGCGGCAGGCGCTTGCTGCGCTGCGTGTGGAGTAGGATCGAGTCGAGCACCGCCCCGTAGACGTCGTTCTGCCGCTGGTCGAAGGCGCCGTTGCCGAGCCGCACGGGACGCGCACCCGCGTAGCCGGAGAGGTCGTCCCGCGTCGACTCGGTGAGGTCGCGCCGGCCGTCGATGCCGTACATGATCTGCAGAGCGCCGTCCTTGTCCGGCTCGAGGTCGGCGATGAACTGCATGAACTCGTCCGCCTCCCAGTCGAAGTTCAGCCAGTGCAGCGCCTGCAGGGTGAACGTGGCGTCGCGCATCCACGTGTAGCGGTAGTCCCAGTTGCGCTCGCCGCCGGGCGTCTCGGGGAGCGAGGTCGTCAGGGCGGCCACCGTGGCGCCGGTTGGCATGTAGGTGAGCCCCTTGATCGTCAGGGCCGAGCGCTGGATCGCCTGGAGCCAGGGATGGTCTGGGATGCGCGAGCCCGCCAGCCAGTCGTGCCAGAAACGCGTGGTGGCCTCGAGCTGTGCGTCGGCCTCGGCGACGTCCCGGGGACCGGCCAGGCCCTCGGCCCAGGAGAGCGCGCTGAACACCTTCTCGCCAGGGCCGAGCACGTGCCTCGCCCGGGCACGGTTGCCCTCGATTCCGAGCGCCAGGTCCGTGTGCAGGCGAAAGGCTCCGCCGGCACCCGATGCATCGGCCGCCGTCCGGCTGCTGTCCACCAGGGTCCATTCGGCCGGGGTGCGTCCGTAGTCGAAAACCGGCTCGCACACGAGATCGACCTCGACCCGACCCTCGAGGCACTCGATCGTCCGCACGAGCACGTGCTCCGCATCGGCGTCCGCGGGCGGGCGCGTATGCGGTGTGATCGAGTCGTCCCCCTTTCGTGGCCCCATCGTCAGCGCGTCGCGGACGACCAGCCAACCGGTCGGCGTCCGCCAGGTGGTCGCCAGGATGTTCGTGCCGGGCTCGTACACCCGTCTCGTGGGGTGATTGAAGCCGAACGGGCCGAAGCGGAACGACCCCGCCTGCCGGTCGAGCAGGCTTCCGAACACCGCCGGCGAGTCGAACGAGGGCAGGCAGAGCCAGTCCACCGATCCGTCGGGCGCGACGAGCGCGCCCGTGTGGCAGTTCGAGAGGAACGCGTAGTCGGCGATCGGCGGGAACGGGGAGGGCGCCGCGGCGCTCTGAACGACCGGCTTCGGTGCGGCGCCGGCGTCGGTCACGCGGTGATCCACGGGCCGTGCCATTTGCCGTGGCCGGCGACGAGATCCTCGGCTGCCTCCGGCCCCCACGTGCCCGGCGCGTACGGCTGCACCGCTGGGGGAGCGTCGAGCAGCGGTTGCATGATCCGCCATGTCTCCTCGACGCCGTCCTGGCGGGTGAAGCGGGTGCTGTCGCCGGCCATTGCCGCGTGCAGCAGCACCTCGTACGGCGTCGGCCCCTCCCCTCCCTCCTCCGAGAACTCCATGTCGAGCTCGATCGCCGCGGCCCCACTCGCATCGGCCCGGTGCGCGTCGAAGACGAGCCTGATCCCGGTCGACGGATCGAGCTTGATCACGAGCTGATTCGGCTCGGGCCGGCGATCGAAGAGCCCGAAGCCCAGGGGAGGAGGATGCTTGAACACGAACCGGAGCTCGGTCAGCGTCTCCTGGAGCCGCTTCCCGGTTCGGATGAAGAAGGGGACGCCCGACCAGCGCCAGTTCTCGATCTGCAACCGCAGGGCGGCGTACGTCTCCGTCGACGAGTCGGGTGCGACTCCGTCGATCCCGAGATAGCCCTCGTACTGGCCGCGGACGTAGTGAGCCGGATCGGCCTCCTTGACGGCGCGGAAGAGCGCGACCTGCGCGTCCTTGATCGTGGCGGGGTCACCCCGCGAGGGCGCTTCCATCGCAGCGGCCGCGACGACCTGCATGAGGTGGTTGACGACGACGTCGCGCAACGCGCCGACGGGATCGTAGAAGTGGCCGCGGTCTTCGACTCCGAAGTCCTCCGCCATCGTGATCTCGACGGCCTCGACGTAGTTCCGGCTCCAGATGGGCTCGAGCATCGAGTTCGCGAACCGCAGGTAGAGGATCTCGACCAGGCCCATCTTCCCCAGGTAGTGGTCAATTCGGTAGAGCTGCGACTCGTCGATGGACTCGTGGAGCTCGTCCGCGAGCGCACGCGCGGAGGCCCGGTCGTGGCCGAAGGGCTTCTCGACCACCACCCGCGCGGTCTTCGTCAGCCCTGCGTCCGCCAGCCCCTTGACGACCCTGCCGAAGAGGAACGGCGGGATCTCGAGGTAGAAGACCGGCGTCGAGGCGCCCTCGATCGCCTTCCCGACCCGTGCGTAGGTGTCGGCGTCGCCGAAGTCCCCCTGGACGTAGGAGAGCCGGGCCGCGAGGCGGTCGAACACCTTCGGGTCGAGCTGCTCGCCGGTGCCGACGATCGACTCGCGGGCGCGCTCGACGAGCTGATCGACCGTCCAGTCGTCGACGGCGACGCCGACGATCGGGCACGAGAGCAGACCGCGCGCCTCGAGTCGGTACAGCGACCGGAACGTCATCACCTTCGCGAGATCGCCCGTGATCCCGAAGACGACGAGCACGTCGGCATTCGCCATGTCAGCCCCTCCGTCTCTTATTGACCTGGACGAGCCCGCGCGCGAAGGCGTCGAGCCGGCCCCAGCGGCCGGGTAGGTCGAGCAGCTCGAGGTGCCCGATGCCCACCGGGAGCGCCGGGTCGACGATCAGATGGTCGCCGAGCGGCTCGAGGCCCAGCATCGTCCGTAGGAAGAGGAGCGGCGCGCCGGTCGACCAGGCCTGCGGGCTGCACGCCGTCGGGTACTGGACCGGATACTTCGTCAGGCTCCGCTCGTAGCCGCCGAAGGCCTCCGGCAGGCGCCCGTCGAAGAACTCGGCGGCATCGAGGATGCCGGCAGCGATCCGTGCGGCCTCCTCCTTGAAGCCGTAGCGACGAAGGCCCCAGGCGATGAACGAGTTGTCGAAGGGCCACACCGTGCCCACGTGGTAGCCGATCGGGTTGTAGCGGCCCTGGCCCGCGGCCAGCGTGCGGACGCCCCAGCCGGAGAAGAGCTCCGGCCCGACGAGGTGGCGGGCGACCGCCTTCGCCTTCGACTTGTCGACGATGCCGCTCCAGAGCAGATGCCCGTTGTTCGAGGCGAGCGCGTCGACCTGCTTGCCCTCGGTGTCGAGCGCCAGCGCGAAGTACTCCCCGTCGGCGACCCAGAAGTCGCGGTTGAACCGGCGCTTGAGGTCGGCGGCCTGCCTCTCGAGCCGCTCCGCGAGCTCGGGGTCCTTCCACACGAGCCGGGCGAGGCGGGCACCGCGCATCTTCGCGTCGTAGGCGTAGCCCTGGAGCTCGCAGGTCGCCCGGGGGAACCCGGGCAGGCGTCCGTCACTGTAGGAGATCGAGTCCCACGAGTCCTTCCAGCACTGGTTCTCGAGCCCGGTCTCCTCGTTGCGGCGCTGGTACCAGATGTAGCCGTTGCCCTGGAGGTCGGCGTACTCGTCGATCCAGTTGAGCGCGGCGCGTGCCTCGTGCTCGAGATCGCGGACGAGCCTCGTGTCACCGGTCCAGCGCTCGTACTCGTCGAGCAGCACGACGAAGAGCGGCGTCGCGTCCGCGCAGCCGTAGTACGGAGAGTGCGGCCGCTCCTCGAAGGCCGTCATCTCCCCGTAGCGCATCTCGTGGAGGATCCGGCCCGGATCCTCGTCCCGGAAGTCGTCGAGGCGCGACCCCTGACGCATCCCCAGCTCGCGCAGCGTCGTCGCCGCGAGCTCCGCCGTGAACGGCAGCGCCTGCAGGCTCGTGAAGATGCTGTCGCGGCCGAACATGGTCATGAACCACGGCAGGCCCGCGGCGGGAAGGCTCCGTCCGCCGGCGGTCAGCGGCGAGAAGCGCAGGGCCGCGAGGTCGACGAGGCTGCGACGGTAGGTCACCTTCAGCGGATCCCAGTCGCATTCGAGGCGAGGCGCCTCTGCGAGCCAGCGCGCGAGGTTCTTCTGCATGCTGACGCGCGGGCGGCCCCGACCCCGCAGGGCGCGCCCCTGGCCCATCCCGGGTACCGCCGGCTCGACGCGAAGCTCGGTCGTCCAGCCTCCGTGCGGCTCGAGGACGACGGCGAAGGTCAGGCTCTCCTCGTCGATCTGCGCCGGGGTCGGCGTCGAGATCACGGTCGCACGCCTGAATGTGTCCCGCTCGTAGCCGAGGACGAGCTGTCCCTTCTCGGCCCGCGCCGAGTACGTCCCTTTCTTCGCGAGCGCGTCCTTGACCTCGAACAGGTCGGCGAAGTCCGAGCCGGCCTCGATGCGGACCGTGAGCTCGGCCGGTTCGTCGTCGTGGTTCAGGATCGTCAGCTCCTCGTCGAACCCGCCGCCCACCGCCCGTTGGCGGATCACCGAGAGCTTCGCGTCGACGTAGACCGTCCCCGTTCCCGGGACGAGGAAGAACCGCGTCTCGTAGTACTGCAGGTCGTCGGTCGAGAGCGCGTTCAGGCGATGGCCGTCGACTGTCAGCACCCACCGCGAGAGGAAGCGCGTGTCGAAGGAGAAGAGGCCGGTCGGGTCGGTGAGGGACGCGTCGATGTCGCCCGCGGAGTCGCTGACGACGAACGTGTTGCCCTCGAGGATCTGGACGAGACCGTTGCTCACGAGTGCTCCTTGGGATCGTCGGGCCCTGGAAAGAGCCGCTGGAAGAGCATCAACAGCTCACGGTCGCCCTCCGTCGTCAGGGCGCCGCGGATATTGGCCGCCAGCGCGTTCACCTCGCCGCGCACCATCCCGTCGAAGAGCGCCTTGTCGGTGTGGACGACGCAGTCGGCCCTGGCGTTTCTGCGTGAGACGGTGACGTCTCCCTTGCTCATGGTCACGAGCCAGCGCACGGTCTTCTCGCCGTCTGCGAGGTCGAAGCGAACGCATCCGTTCGCCCGCTGGAGCAGCGGCTCGTGGCCGCTCCGCGAGAGTCGGTCGAAGAACTCCGCCGTCGGGTCCGTCGTCGTGTCACTGCGGGCCATCGTCAGGCCCGTTCCGTGCTCTCGCTGTCATGCTCGCACACGCTCGTCCCCCCGGTTGCGGTGGCTACCTCGGTTTCAGCGAGTTGGAGACTAGCGGGTGTTCGCGGGCGAGTCGTCATCCCGATCGGGTGAGTGGCCACGGCCGAATTGTGTCCTTCTGGGGCAGCGCCGGGACCTGTCGTATTGTTGATCGCCCGTGGCGGCGATCCTCGGCCTTCTCGCAGCGGTGCGCGCCGCGGCAACCTGATGGGCCGGGCGCTCGGCGACATCCTCCCGCTGGCGATCGCCGCCGCCATCAGGCCGGCGACGATCGTCGCCGTCATCCTGCTCCTCGGAACGCCGAGAGCCCGCACGAACGGGCTCTCCTTCACGGCCGGGTACCTGGCCGCGACCGCGATCCTCGCGACGATCCTGCTCCTCGTCGCCGATCTCACCGGCGCCGTCTCCGACTCAGGAGCCCCGGCGACGTGGGTCGGGATCCTGACGCTCGTCATCGGCGTTCTCTTCCTCGCGCTCGCTCTCCTGGTCTGGACGAGCCGGGATACGATCAGCCGGCATCCGGCGACCGAGAAGTGGATGTCGAATCTCGACGGGCTCTCGGCTCGGCAGTCGCTCGGCATCGGCGCCGCTGACGGCATCGCCAACGGCAAGAACCTCCTGCTGACGATGACGGCAGCTGCCCTCATCGCGCAGGCGGGGATCCGGCCGATCGAGCAGATCATCGCAGTGGCCGTCTTCGTCGCGATCGCGGGCATCTGCGTCCTCGCACCCCTCGCCGTCTACCTCGTGGCGGGCGAGCGAGCCCAACCGGTGCTCGGACGTCTGAGGGTGTGGCTCGTCGAGCACACGCCCGCGATCATGAGCACGCTCTTCCTCATCATCGGCGTCAGCCTGATCGGGGATGCGATCGACGACCTGACGTAGTGTCGGGAATCGGCCGGAGGCCGATATCTCGACCGTCCGTAGTGTCGGGAATCGACGAGCGCGGGCGGCGAGAGCTCCAGCCCGATCTCGATCGCGTGCTCGCCGGCGTCTGACGCTCACCGCCGCGCGCTCGGGAACCGTCACCGCTCGCATGGTCCGACCTCTACGATGGCCGCATGAGCGAGGTCGAGCTCTACCGCGCACCGGGCGGCCGCCCGGTCGCCATGGTCGTTCGGAGCGACTTCGACAGCTTCGGGTCGCATCCTCCGACGTTCGCCACCGACGAGGAGCGCACATGGCTGCAGGAGCACTACCGCGTTACGAGCCCTGAGCTCGAGCGGGAGACGAAGGCTCATCTGACGCCGGACGAGCTCCCGCTGCAGTTGACGGTCTTGAACCGTCCGGCAGGCGCCTTCGTCAAGCCGCACTACCACGTCAACGAGGGCGCGGCTCCCAGCGAGACGCGACACCAGGTGATGGTCTGCCTCTCCGGATCCGCGCGGATCGGGATCTTCGCGAAGGATGGCCCGCACGTGGCGGACGTGGATCTGGCCGCCGGGGACTTCGCGCTCCTCTACGAGGGCCACTCGATCGAGACGCTCGAGGACGGAACGCGGCTCCTCGAGATCAAGCAGGGGCCGATGCCCGCCGATCCGTTCGCCGACAACGTGCCGGTAGGAGGAGGAGCCTCGTGAACCCCCATCGTGTTCCGGTCGAGGTGGAACGGACGAGCTTCTTCATGCCCTACGCGCCGCTGATCCGCGTGCGTCCCGGGGGAGAGCTGCTCTTCGTCTCGGGCGCGACGGCTCTCCCCCTCTACCACGAGCACCCGCACGACCATGCGGCGCTCGACCCCCCGGAGGACGTGCGCGAGCAGGCGAGGCTCGTGATGGAGAGCCTGAGCCGCTGCCTGGCCGCGGGCGGCGCGACGTGGAAGGACGTCGTGCGCACCGACGTGTTCGTCACGGACATGGAGGACCAGGACGCGATCGGCGAGGTGATCGGTCCGTATTTCGACGGAGACTTCCCGGCGAGCACGCTCGTCGAGGTCGAGCGCCTCGTCGATCCCCGCCTGAAGCTCGAGATCAGCGCGATCGCGGTCGTCCCTCCGCGGTGACGGCGACCCACCCGAAGCCTCCGGCCGACGGTTTCGTCAGCCGCTACCCGGAGACGTACTTCGACGCCGTGCTCGTCGTCTCGTTCGGCGGGCCCGAGGGGATGAACGACGTGATGCCGTTCCTCGAGAACGTCACCCGGGGGCGGAACGTCCCAGCGGAACGGCTGGAGGAAGTCGCCCACCACTACGAACGCTTCGGCGGTGTCAGTCCGATCAACGCGCAGAACAGGGCGCTGATCGAGGCTCTCCGTGCCGAGCTCGACGCGTACGACGTCGATCTGCCGATCTACTTCGGCAACCGCAACTGGCACCCGTTCCTCGTAGATGCCCTGCGAGCGATGGCCGACGACGGGGTCGAGCGAGCGCTCGCGTTCTTCACGTCGGGCTTCAGCTCCTATTCGGGTTGCCGACAGTACCGCGAGAACATCCACGAGGCGCAGGAGGCGGTCGGCCCCCGGGCGCCAGAGGTGCTGAAGACGAGGGTCTTCTACAACCACCCGGGGTTCGTGGAGGCGAATGCCGATCACGTCCGCGCCGCGTTCGCTGCGATTCCCGAGGAGCGACGTCCGGCCGCGCGCCTCGTGTTCACCGCACACTCGATCCCGGTCGCCATGGCACGGCAGTGCAGGTACGAGGCCCAGCTCGCGGAGGCCGCGCGCCTCGTCGCCGATCTGGCCGGCGCACCCGATCACCGGGTCGTCTACCAGAGCCGAAGCGGCGCGCCGCACGTCCCCTGGCTCGAGCCGGACGTCTGCGACCAGCTCCGGGCGCTCGCGGCCGAGGGCGTGCGGGACGTCGTCGTCTCCCCGCTCGGCTTCGTGTCGGATCACGTCGAGGTGCGCTACGACCTCGACGTCGAGGCCCGTGAAGTCGCCGGCGAGGTCGGGCTGAACCTCGTTCGCGTACCGACCGCCGGAACGCACCCGGCGTTCGTCTCGATGGTTCGCGAGCTGATCCAGGAGCGCCTGGTGCCTGCGTCCGAACGGCGGGCTCTCGGGCGCCTTGGTCCGAGCCACGACGTGTGCCCGCCTGGCTGCTGCGCCGCGCCGTAGGCGGAATCGGGCGGAGCCCGGTCTCCGCCGTGGAGGGGCCGTGGGCCCCGTTCTCGCAGTAGGCGGAATCGGGCGGAGCCCGGTCTCCGCCCTGGAGGGGCCGTAGGCCCTGTTTGGTGGGCCCAATAAGGCGGAGCCGCGGTCGGCGACTTGGCGGCGATGGTCTCACACCGGGAGTCGAACCCTTCGAGCTTCCGAGGTATTTGTATTTTCCTCGGTCTGATCACGCTCGGCGCAACCGCGCGCTGGCTAGAGACCGCTTTCGACGGTAGGGCCGTCTCGGTCTCCTGTCAAGGCCGCCCTGGCGCGATCATCCCAACGGGGGATGTGTGGAGAACTCCTTGACGGCCCACGGCCGGACAGCCGATGATGCCAGGCGACAACGGACACACGACGTGACGTTGCCGGCAACGGGGTGGTCACTGCGGCGGCCCGGTATCGGCTTCCAGGGAAGGCCCGCAATGGATGTCCGCCTCACGCTCCTCGACGGGTTCGAGCTACGACACGGAGACGAGCGCGTGTCGCTTCCGCTCGGCTCCCAGCGGCTGGTCGCCTTCCTCGCGTTGCACGATCGTCCGTTGCTTCGCGTCCACGTCGCGGGCGTCCTCTGGCTGGACGCGAGCGAGGAGCGCTCGTGCGCCAACCTGCGCTCTGCGCTGTGGCGGCTGCGCCGGCCTGACTGCGAGATCGTCGACGCCACGACAACGCACGTCGGACTGTCGCACGAGGTCGTCGTCGACGTCCGCGAGCTCGTCACGGCAGCCCGCCGGCTCCTCGACGGCATCGACCAGTCTTGATCCTCCTGACCTGGACGACGCGTGGAAGGCCGGTGAGCTCCTTCCCGACTGGTACGACGACTGGCTCGAGACCGAGCGAGAGCGCGTCCACCAGCTGCGGTTGCACGCCGTCGAGCGCTTCGCGGAGCGGCTGCTCGACGCCCGCTGTTACGGGCAGCTCTTCGACGTGCTGCTCGGAGCCCTGCGCAGCGACCCGCTCCGGGAGAGCGTTCACCGGCTGCTCATTCGCGCCCACGTGGCCGAGGGAAACTGGAGCGAGGCGATCCGCCACTACCGCGCCTACCGCGAGCGCCTGCAGGCAGAGCTCGGCCTCGAGCCGTCGCCGCAGATCGCGGAGCTGGTCCCGAGCGCCTGATCGCGTCGGTGACGGGGCCGCGTACGCGGCCGTGACGGCGCCGCGACGAGGCGCCACGCGACCCCGTGACGCGCCGGGTGGAGACTCGACTCTCCACAGCGCGCCAGCGGGAGGGATGTCCATGCCGGTTCAGACGACGTATCCGGGCGTCTACATCGAGGAACGACCGTCCGGCGTCCACACGATCGTCGGTGTGAGCACGTCGGTAACGGCATTCGTCGGAGCAGCGGAGCGCGGGCCCGTCGACACGCCGATCCGCATCTTCAGCGTCGCCGACTACCTTCGTGCCTTCGGGCCGGCGCTCGACGAGGCGCGGCCGATGGGCCACGCAGTCCAGCACTACTTCGCGAACGGCGGCTCCGAGGCGATCATCGTCCGCGTTGCCGGAGCCGGAGCCGATGCGGCCTTCGCCCCGCTCAAGGACGTCCTCGAGACCGGCGACGACGTTCTCATCCTGACGGCCAAAGGCAGGGGGAAGTGGGCCAACTGGACGGGCGCGGTCGGCCTGCAGGTCGAGATCGACCGCGAGGGCTCGGGCAACCCCCTCGACCTGTTCAACGTGGTCGTTCGCTACAAGACGCTCGACCCGGCGTCGAACCTGCCAGTCGTCAACGCAGAGGAGAGCTACGTCAACGTCTCCATGTCTCCGAAGCACCCGCGCTACGCCCTCAGCGTCCTGGCCGCGTCGCAGCTCGTCGTCCCGACACTTCCATCACCAGCGCCGACCACCACCGCCAAGGGCTCGTCGACCGGTGCGGCGGCACTCCCGGGCTCGCTCAGCATCGAGCCGGGGACGAAGACCCTGCGAGTCGCTGTCGACTTCGGGCCGGCTGTCGACCTCGTGCTCTTCCCGGCCGAGGTTGCGGCCGTCAGCAAGTCACCGAACCAGATCCGCGACGAGCTGAACGCCGCGCTCGCGAACGTGTCCCTCGAAGCGACGGCCTCCCACTCCGGCGGCGTGATCAAGATCGAGTCGAACACCCCCGGGATGGACTCCGCCGTGGTCGTGACCCCGGCCGCAACGGGGGACATCAGCGGAGCTCTGCTCCTCGGCCGCGCGTACGGGGGCTCCGAGGTGTCCGGCTCGGCCGCCAAGCGCCCTGCCTCGACACCGGCCGCACCGATCGGCTTCGCCGACGGAGACGACGGAAGCGACGTCACCCGCGACGAGATCGTCCCGGACGACGGCACGACGGGCCTCTACGCCCTCGGATCGCTGCTCTTTCCCCGCTTCAACATCCTCTGCCTTCCTGGTCTGACCTCCGATCCCGTCGACGTGGTCCACGTCTCGAATGCAATCGCGTACTGCAAGGACGAGCGGGCGTTCCTCGTCGTCGACAGCCCGCTCGGCGGGTTCCCCGATCTTCCGACCAGCCCGCCGAGCCTGGGCAGCCTGACCGCCCTGGGAGAGCACGCCGGCCTCTATTACCCGCGGCTCACGGTGGTCGAGACGGGGCCCGGAGGGGTGAGGAAGACGCTCGACCTCCCGGCGTGCGGCGCCGTCGCCGGCGTCTTCGCGCGTACCGACAGCGAGCGCGGGGTCTGGAAGGCGCCCGCGGGCCGCCAGGCGGGAATCGTCGGGATCAGCGGCCTCACGCAGGACACGAGCGACGCGATCTCGGGGGTACTCAACCCGCGTGGGATCAACGTGCTGCGGATCTTCCCCGCGGCCGGGCCCGTCGTGTGGGGCGCCCGCACGCTCAAGGGAGACGACACCGCGTCGTCGGAGTTCAAGTACGTCCCCGTCCGGCGGCTGACCGACTTCATCGCGAGCTCGCTCTACCTCGGGACGCAGTTCGCGGTGTTCGAGGGCAACGACGACGACCTCTGGGGCCAGCTCCGGCTCGCAGTGGGGACGTTCATGCGGGGCCTCTTCCGCCAGGGAGCGTTCCAGCAGAGCCCGAAGCGGGCCGAGTCGGACAGCTTCTTCGTGATCTGCGACCCGACGGTCAACCCACAGTCGGAGATCGACCTCGGCCGGGTCAACGTCGTCGTCGGCTTCGCGCCCCTGAAGCCGGCCGAGTTCGTCGTCATCACCATCACCCAGATCTCGCAGCTGGAGGAGTGAGATGGCTCAGTTCACGGTCAACGCCGAACGCTTCGACCCGTACAAGGCGTTCATGTTCCGCGTCAAGTGGGACGGCCTGTACGTCGCAGGCGTCTCGAAGGTGAGCGCGCTCAAGCGCACCACCGAGCCCGTGGCTCACCGGGACGGGGGCGACCCCTCGCACGAGCGCAAGAGCCCGGGTAAGACGACGTACGATGCGGTGACGCTCGAGCGGGGCAGGACCCATGCGCCCGAGTTCGAGGAGTGGATGAACCTCGTCCACTCGCTCGCTAGCCCGATGAGGCTCAAGAGCTTCCGCAAGGACGTCGTCCTGGACGTCTTCAACGAGGCGAACCAGAAGGTCCTCTCGTACAAGCTCTATCGCTGCTGGCCCTCCGAATACCAGCCGGTTCCTGCGTTCGACGCGGGGACCGCCGGGGTCGCGATCGAGCTGCTGAAGCTCGAGCTCGAGAACTGGGAGCGCGACACGTCGGTGACGGAGCCGACAGAGACGTAGTGAACTCCATACGGGTGCTCGCGTCCCTGGCGGAGTGCGACACCGAGCTCGGCCAGGCGCTCGCCGTCCTCGAGGAGGCCGGCATCGAGGACGTCGCGGCGCTGCCGATCTCGCAGGGCGACCGGATGCTCCTCGCGCTCGCGCGCCAGCTGACCGGGCGAGAGGTCGAGCTCGTGGCGCGTTGTCCTCGGTGCGAGCTCCTGAACGCCGTCTCCCTCGCGCCCGAGGACGTTCCCGCGGCCACGCCGCGTTTCGCCGCGCTCGGCCGGGGCGGTGTGCGCGAGCCGACGTACGGCGACCTGCTCGACCTGCCGGGGGATCCGGCTGACGCAATAGCCGAGCTGATCGCGCGCTGCACGGTCGGAGAGCCGCTCCGGCGGCCGACGGCGGCCGACCTCGACCTGGTCGACGACACGCTCACCGGCCCGATCGAGGTCACGTGCGTGGGCTGTGACGAGTCGATCTCCGTCGACGCCGACGTCCAGCAGGTCGCGCTTGCGCGCGTCGCCGAGTGCGCGTGCGAGCTCGAGCGCGACGTGCACCTGCTCGCAGGCGCGTACGGCTGGAGCCTCCCCGAGATCGAGGCGCTGCCGGATGCGCGCCGTCGCTACCTCGCGGCGCTCGTGAGCGAGGGCCGCCGATGAGGCGCGATGGCTCGGGAGGGGCCGGCCGGCTCCTCGCACGCGCTCGCCGGCCCGCAGTGAATCCCTGGGGTCTCGCGACACTCCGCGAAGCCGAGGTGGATGCCGCGCCGCCGCTCGCTTCATCCGTCGGCTCGCCGGTCGAGCCGTCCCGGCGGTCAATCCGGTCGACCGAAGCGGTGACGCGCACGCTCGAGCCGGGAGCCGCCGAGCCGGTCTCGAAGGCCGCACCGGGCGAGACCTCCGCGACGTCGTCGGCGCCGCCGGCTCGACCCGTGCCGCTCCATGCGCTCGAGCCGGCTCCGACAGGGTCCGGTCAGAGCAGCGTGGCAGCGCGCCGGGCTGCGGCCCAGCCCCGGCCGCCGGAACCGGCCATGCTTCGTAGCGCCGACCAGGACTCGGGACCGGTCGGGGAGGAACCGGCCGGCCGCGACGTCACCGCTCCCGGCCCCTCGGTCCCGATCTCAGCGGCCGCGCCGTTCGAGGCGCCGGCCGAGCGGACAGCCGGGCCTCCACAGGTGCCTCGTGCGGTTCCGTCGACGTCCGCAGTGACGAGACGCCGGGCAGATTCACCCGACGGCGGGTCCGGAGTCGCAGCCG
Organism: uncultured Thermoleophilia bacterium; assembly: GCA_963705605.1. Lineage (GTDB taxonomy): Bacteria > Actinomycetota > Thermoleophilia > Gaiellales > Gaiellaceae > CAVPKC01. The sequence continues at coordinate 1,537,185 of CAVPKC010000003.1, read as the reverse complement.
GGCAACCGGCCAGGCGCCCGGCAGCGGCGCCCGCTGTGATGGCGGTGGCAGAATCCGGAGCCGTCGCTCGCATCCGGCCGAAGCTGGACGCGACCGCGCAGCCTGAGCCCCAGCCGAGTGCCGGCTCGCCCGTGCCTGCGGTCGTGATCGACGAGATCCGGATCGTCACGCCGCCCGCTGCGAGCCCGGCGCGTGACCCGCTTGCCTCGCTCGCGGCACAGCGGGTGGGCGCCTCGCGCCACCGCGGGAGGAGAGCGTTGGCGGGCGTGACCGCGATCCAGGGCGTCGACGAGACGCTGAAGGAGGTCGCGAAGCAGGCGGTCGCCTCCCTCTCGCCCAAGCCGGACGTGACCGTCGGACCGCTCGATCGCGACGACGACGATCTGCGCCTGAACTGGTTCCTGTACCGGGTCAGCCCGAACCCCGCCTACCGGAACATGGAGCCGCCGAGCACCGGCTGGCGTACCGCTCGTGGCCGCCCGCCTCTGGCCCTGCGCCTCTCCTACCTCCTGACCGCGTTTCCCGCCTCCTCGACGAACGGCGGCGACCAGGAACAGTTCGCCCACGCCGGGCTGGCAGCGGCGATGAGGGAGCTCCACGAGAACGCCGTGATCAACGAGGGCGAGCCGATCCTGTCAGCGCTCGCGAAGCCGCTCGTGGAGCCGCTCCGGATCACGATCGAGGATCTCGACCTCGAGGCGATCTCGAAGATCTGGACAGCCGTCTCGAAGCCGTTGCGGCTGTCGGTCGGATACGAGGTGAGCCTCGTCGTCGTCGACTCCACACAGGTACACACGGCCGGGGCGCCCGTGCGCACGCGGCGGTTCGCGGTCGCGCCGAGCCTCGGCCCGCGACTGGTGTCTGCGAGCCCGAGCCGCGTCGGACACGGCGTCGAGATCACGGTGGCCGTCGAGGGCCTGACGAGCGGCACAATCTTCACGCTCGCGCGCGAGGCCGGAGATCCCCCGGCCCCGAGGCCTGGCCGCTCGCCGTCACGGGATCGGCTCCGGGCGCCGTCACGCTCCAGCTCCCCGACCTGGGGCTCGCTCCGGGGACTCGCCGGCTCGACGCGAGCGCATCGGAGGTCGGGCTGCTGCTCGGCCGCGACAGCATCGGCATCACCGTCGTCCCGCGTGTGACGGGGCCGGGGACGCCGCTCGCGACCGGCGTCCCGGTCACGCTCGAGACCGCCCATGCGGCGAGCGACGTCGAGGTGTTCCTCGGCGGCAAGCAGCTACCGCCCGACCAGGTGAGCTTCGTGTCGCAGACAGCGCTCTCCGTGACGATCCCGGCAGCGACGCCGGCGGGTCCGGCGGAGGTGATGCTCCGCGCGAACAAGGTCGCGGGGCCCGTGACCCAGGTGACGATCGCATGAGTGAGGACGTGCGCCTCCTCTCCCACCTGGAGGTTTTCAGGCTCGCTCTACAGGTCTATCTCGCGCAGCTGCGAGCGGCGTGGACGCGGCCTGAGGAGCCCGGGATGGGAAGCCCGGAGATCGAGGGCATACTCGCCGCAGTCGGCGTCCGGCCCGACCCGAGCGAGCGGGAGCGCGAGCTCGGCCGGACGCTCCTCGATCGCGCCCGTGACGAACGGCGTGGCGCACTCGCGCGGATCGTGGAGATGCTCGGGCTGGATCCCGGCGAGGAGTCCCTGGTCGCGGCGGCCTGGTGGGCAGAAGCCGATCCTCAGCTCGCGGTCGCACTCGGCTGCGGCCATGACGACGCTGCGCGGCGGTACGCGTCGGCCCCGCTCCTGCGCCTCATCCTCGAGCCGTTCGGAGTGGCCGTTCCCCCGGTCGTCGACGAGCACGGGACGCTCGTTCGCTACGGCGTTCTGGAGGGCGGCCCCGGGGTTGGCGCGGCCCTGCGGCTCACGCCGAGCGCGAGGCTGGTGCTGGCGGGGGCGCCGATCGCGCCACTGCTCGCGCCGGCCCCACTGCCGGAGCGGCTCGCGCCCGCTCGAGCCGCGCTCGCCGAGTACCTCGCGACGGGTCCGGCCGGTCCGATCGTCCTCCGCGGTCCGGCCGGCGCCGGCAAGGCCACTCTCGCCTGCACGGCGGTCGCGGACGCGGGGCTCGTCCCGCTCGGCTCCGGGCGCCCCCTCGTCGAGCTCCGCCTCCTCGCCCGGTTGGGCATCGGCATCCCGGTCATTCAGGCCGAGGAGGCAGCCGGGATCCGCTGGACGGCGGCTGACGGCCCCCTCATCGCGCTCTCGAGCGAGCGGAGCGCTGCGGTCGGCGGGTACGTCGTCGACGTTCCGGGACCCTCCCGCGAAGAGCGGCGGCACGAATGGGCGCGCGCCCTCTCCGACTCACAGGTCCCGGCGAGCGACGAGTTCGTCGAGGCGATCGCCGCGCGGTTCGCCTTTACCGAGGGCGACATCACGCAGACGCTCGCTCGGGCCCAGGCCGATGCCGGCTGGCTGCGCCGCCCGCTCGACGGCGACCTGGTCTGGAGCGCCGCCCGGCGCCAGCCGGAGCATGCACTCGAGCGGCTCGCTGCGCTCGTTCGCCCGACGTTCACGCTCGACGACCTCGTGCTATCGGACGAGACGCACGCGAAGCTGCGCGAGCTCGTCGCGCACGTCGACCTCCAGCACGTGGTGCTCGACCGCTGGGGCTTCCGCCGCCGACTCCCGCGCGGTCAGGGCGTGATCACGCTCTTCGCCGGGCCACCCGGGACGGGGAAGACGATGGCCGCCGAGGCGATCGCCGACGCGCTGCGCCAGGACCTCTATCGCATCGACCTCTCGGCCGTCGTCTCCAAGTACATCGGCGAGACGGAGAAGAACCTCGCCGCGGCGTTCGACGAGGCCGAGCGCGCGAGCGCCGTCCTCTTCTTCGACGAGGCCGACGCGCTCTTCGGCAAGCGCACCGAGATCCGCGACGCCCACGACCGCTACGCGAACCTCGAGGTGAACTACCTCCTGCAGCGCGTCGAGACCTTCACCGGGCTCGTGATCCTCGCGACGAATCGCCAGGCCTCGCTCGACGAGGCGTTCCTGCGCCGGCTGCGCTTCGTGATTCGCTTCGAGGCGCCGGATCGCGTGTCTCGCCGCGCGCTCTGGCTGCGCGTCGTTCCCGGAGGAGACCGCTGTCGCCGAGATCGACTGGGACGTGCTCGCGGCGGCGGAGCTCACCGGCGGGAGCGATCCAGAGCGCCGCTCTCGCCGCCGCCTACCTCGCCGCGGCGAACGGCGGCGTCGTGGCCCCCGAGCACGTCGAGCACGCGCTCAGGCGCGAGTACGAGAAGCTCGGCAAGGCGTGGCCGGGGCTTCGAATCGGAGAGGCCGAGTGAGCGGGGAGCGTCCCCCGTCCGTCAGGCTCGAGGTGCGGGTGGACGCAAGCCCTCGCGTCGGGCTCCTCCGCGCCGCGATCGCCCACCGGCTCGCCGGGAGATCCTTCGTCGCGGGTCCCGAGAACGCGGTTGGTGCCGCTGTTGCCCGCGCGGTCGCCGAGGCGCAGACGAGGGAGCAGCGATGGCGCTGATCAAGGGCATGCTCGCCTCGTTCGCCGATCCGCTCCTGGGCGGCATTCCGACCATCGTCCTGTTCCAGTACAACCCCACCGAGGTCACGCGCGTCTTCAGCGTGGAGGCGGCCGACGAGAGCAAGGCGCCGAGCGGAAGCGCGCTCAACGTCGTCCGACCCGCTCCCGAGGACTACACGCTGAAGCTCGAGTTCGACGCGACGGACGGGCTCGAGCGCGGTGGCCCGCTCACGACGGCGTTCGGGATCTCCCCACGGCTCGCCGCGATCGAGATGCTCATGCAACCCGTCGGCTCCTCGCTGCTTGGCGACCTCGTCGGCGCGTTGCTCGGAGGCAGGGCGGGGCTTCCGTGCCGCCGGCCAAGCTCCCGCTGACGCTCTTCATCTGGGGGCCGGGTCGGATCACGCCGGTCCGGCTCAAGTCGCTGACGATCACCGAGACGGCGTTCGACGAGCTCCTGAACCCGATCCACGCCTCCGCCGACCTGGCTTCACGGTCCTGCGGGAGAGCGATCTGGGCAGCGACCAGACCTTCGCGCGCGCGGCGGCCAAGTACTACCAGGGCTCCCGCGAGGTCAAGGCCGTCGTCCAGCTCGCACAGATCCCGGAGCTCGCCTGACGTGGCCGAGATCGACCCCAGGTCCCGCTACGCAGGACTGCCGATCCTGCAGGTCAACAGGCCCGGACGGCTCGACTGCGCACGCTCGGCGCGCCGCGGGTCGTGCCCGAGCCGCCGATCCGCGGGAGCTACGAGACCCGCGCCGGCGATCGCCTCGACCTGCTCGCGCACGCTGCTGCCGGCGACTCGACCCGCTGGTGGCTGCTCGCCGACGCGAACCCGTGGCCGGATGCCCGCCGGCTCGAGCAGCCGGGCCAGATCGATCGAGCTTCCCGATGTCTGACACGCAGCTGCTCATCGAGATCGACGGCGAGGAGCTCTCGGCGGAGGACCTGCGGAGCGCTGAGCCGGATCATCGTCGAAGAAGCGCTCGACGAAGCCGACGCGGCCACGCTGGTCGCGCGGCTCGAAGCCAGGCGACGACGGCGAGTGGACGAGCCTGCTCGACCCGCTCGTCGAGCCGCTGACCCCGCTCGCCGTCGAGGTCTCGCGCGGCGAGGTCACGCTATCGCTTCGACGGCCTGTCGACGGAGGCGAACTGGCACGTCGACCCGACAGGCGGCTCCGAGCTGACGGTCAAGGCGGTCGACCGCACGCTCGAGCTCGACCTCGAGGAGAAGGTCGTCGCCTGGCCCGGCAACTCGGACAGTTCGATCGCAGAGGCGATCTTCGGCACCTACGGCCTCGTGCCCGAGGTGGAGGCGACGCCGCCCGGGCCCGACCCCGACGTCCACATCGTCCTCCAGCGCGGCAGCGACCTCGCCTTCCTGCGCGCGCTGACAGCGAAGTGGGGCTACGCCGTCTACCTCGAGTCGGAGAGCGGCCGTTCCGTCGGTCACTTCCATCCGATCGACCCGCTCGCCGAGCCGCAGGGGGAGCTGGCGCTCGGCTTCGGCGGCACCGGCGTGGCCGTCGACGTGACCGCGCAGCTCGCCGCCGCGCACCTCGTCCGTGCGACGAGGGTTCCTGCGCTCTCCGACACCCCGCAGAGTGGCGAGTCGAGCGGGAGCGACGAGGCACAGGGTGCCAGGTCGCTCGCGGGCCAGGCGACGCTCCTCCTCTCCCCGAGCGACGTCGACGGCGAGGTGGAGCCGCTGGACGTCGCGCAGGCGCTCGCGCGGCGGTCGGCGTTCGCGGTCCGGCTCACGGCGGAGATCGAGACGGACGCCGTCGGAATCATGCTCCGTGCGCGCCGGCCCGTCCTCGTGAAGGGGCTCGGCTCGTCGCTCTCGGGCCTCTACCTCGTCGAGCGCGTACGGCACGAGCTCACGCTCGAGCGCCACCGCCAGCAGGTGACGCTGGTGCGAAACGCGCTCGGGCTGACGGGCGACGAGCCGTTCGGACAGCTCGACGCCGGAGGGCTCCTCTGATCGACCGCTTCCCCGGAAAGTACCTCGGCATCGTCGTCGACAACGACGACCCGAGCAAGCTGTCGCGCCTGCGCGTGCGCGTGCCCGAGGTCTTCGGGGAGGAGACGACGGGCTGGTGCATTCCGTGCAGCCCCTATGCCGGCTCGGGCGTCGGCCTCGCGGCCGTGCCGCCGGTCGGCAGCGTGGTCTTCGTCGAGTTTCCGGCAAACGACACGAGCCGGACCCCGATCTGGTCGGGCGGGACGTGGCCGAGCGGGGACGGGATCGAGGACGCAGGACCGGACGCGATCGTGCTCGTGACCCCCGGCGGCAACAGGATCGTCCTCCGGGATGCCCAGGGGAGCGAGGCGGTCGAGATCGAGGCGGCCTCCGGCGCCAAGCTCGTGCTCGACACCGAGGGCGCCCGCCTCGAGTTCGGGAGCCAGACGCTCGTCCTCACGCGCACCTCCATCACCCTGAACTCCGGCGCCCTCGAGGTGATGTGATGCCGGCGTACCTCCTCGATGCCGGCACGTCGATCATGTGCCCGCACGGGGGCAGCGGCGCTCCGTCTCCACGGTCGGTGCGAGCGAAGCTCGGAGGCAAGCCGCCGCTCCTGGCAGACGACCTCGTCACCATCGCCGGCTGCGCGTTCAACGTCTCGGGCGCGCCCTCGCCCTGCCTGCGGGTGCAGTGGCTCATGCCGGCGACCCGCGTCAAGATCGAGGGAGCCCCCGTGCTCCTCTCGAGCTCCGTCGGGCTCTGCGTGAACGCCGCGGGCGCGCCGCAGGGAACGGCGATCCTGAGCGGTTTCCAGACGAGGGTGCGGGGCCAGTGAAGGCCGTCCGGCATCCCTTCCGGCTCACCCCGCGGCGCCAGCTCGCCGACGCCGAGCTCGAGCGGCACGTCGCCGACCTCGTCCGCCTCGTGCTGCTGACCGGGCCGGGCGAGCGTCTGCACCGGCCCGACTTCGGCGCCGGGCTCGGCGCGAGCGCGGTCTTCGAGCCGCTCGACGGCGCGCTCCTGGCGCTCGTCGAGGTGCGCGCGCGCGGGTCGCTCGACAGCGCGCTCGGGCGACCGCATCGAGGTCCTCGAGCTGGCCGTCGCCGCGAGCGGTGAGTCGACGCTCGAAGCCGCGATCACCTACCGCCTGCGCCCGGCCGGACGAGCCACGACGACGGAGGTGCGCGTTGGCTCCTGACGCGACGACGCTCCAGCCGACCTGCCCGCCGCTGCGCCGTCCGGAGAAGCTCTTCGATCCGGCGGCCACGGTGCAGGGCCTGCGCGCGCTCCAGGCTCGCATCGTTGCGGGTCAGCGTCTGCTCGGCGTCTGGCTCTACCAGACCCGCCCGCGGCGCTCGCCGCGCCCGGTCTCTGGAGCCTCGAGCCGTCGCCCGGCGGCGCGCCCGTCGCGGTGACGGGGGCGACGATCGAGCCGTCCCCGACGCCACATGTCGAGCTCGCGCTGAGCGGCGCGCCCGATCCCGCCCGCTACGTGCTGAGGATCGACCCGCCCGCCTGCAGTCGACTTCGACCCCCTGCGGACCTGGCTGCCGGTACGGCTGCTGCCCGAGTGCCCCGACCTCGGAAGCTGCTTCGAGCCCGAGCTCGCCGAGCCGCTGCCGTCGCCCGTCCCCGGTTCACGACTACCTCGCACGCGACTGGCGCTCGCTTCGCCGCGCGCTCGTCGAGTACCTCGTTCGCCGCGACCCCGAGGCGGACCTGTCGATCGCCGATCCGACCGTCACGCTGCTCGAGCTCTTCGCGCACGTCGGCGACCTCCTCCACTACCGGCTCGACCGCGTCGCCACCGAGGCGTACCTCGAGACCGCGCGGCGGCGGACCTCGGTCAGGCGCCATGCGCGCCTGGTCGACTTCGAGCTTCTCGAAGCGGCCTCGGCGCAGACGGCTGTGCTCGTGGAGGTGCCGCCCGAGGCCGCCCCGGTCGCAGTGACCGCCGACCACGTCGCCGCCGACGAGCCAGGCTCGCCGCTCGCCTTCACCCTCGAAGACGGTCTCGAGGCGCGGGCCGAGCTCGGCGAGATCCCGATCTACGACTTCGGCGAGGAGGCGTGCTGCCTGCCGGTGGGCGCGACCGAGTGCGTGCTCGTCCGGCCGAGGCCTGCGGACGTGCTCGGGCCTGCCTGGCTCGAGTCGGGCGACCTGCTCGTCTTCGAGATCGTGGATCCCGCCGATCGCGAAGCGCACCACAAGTGGTCGCGTCGGCTGCAGGACTGGCCGGTCGACGGGGCGACGAAGAGCTTCCGCACTCCACTCGCCAGCCGCGCGGCCCAGGTCGTCGAGCTGACCGAGGTCGAGGCGTTCGAGGACCCGCTGCTCGGCTCTGCACTCGAGCTCTCGCTCGTGCGCTGGCGGCCGGAGGATGCGCTCGCCCGCTCGTATCCGGTCGGGATCGACGCGGGAGCGGGGGCCGGCGAGGTGACCGTCGCGCGGGCGAACCTCGTCCGGGCCCATCACGGCCGTCTCGTCGACGGCCCGGCAGAATCCACGCTCGCCCCCCTTCCGCGCGTGGGCGAGACCGCCGGGCAGACAGCCATCGGCGCCTACTCGCTTCTCGCCGCGGGTGCCCCCGCGAGTCACGGACGGCCGGGCGGCCCCGGCCTCGCGCGGCGAGACGACGGGCAGCCGCATCGCCTCGACGTGACCATCGGCCTTCCGTCGGGCCTGTCCGCGGGCGCCGATTACGTCCGGACGCTGATCGATCCCGGCGCGACGGGAGCAGACTTTCCGTTCGTCGTCGATGTCGAGGAGGCCGAACCGCCGATCCTCCGGTTCCAGACCGGCGCCGTCGGTCTCGCGCCCCCACTCGGAAGCACGCTGGGCGCGCGCTACGAGGTCGGCGGCGGGATCGGCGGCAACGTGCCCGCCAACGCACTCCGCGTTCTGGAGGAGAACACGAGCCCGCCGAGCGCCGTGCCGATCTGGGCCGTCATCGGGAGCGTCTCGGTGCGCAATCCCGCCCCCGCAACCGGCGGTCGCGACCGGATGAGGCTCGACGTCGCCCGGCGAGACGCCCCCGAAGCCTTCGCCGCCGAGCCTCGCCGGGCCGTGCTTCCGGTCGACCACGCCACTGCCGCGGCCGAGAGCCCGCTCGTCCAGCGCTCCATGGCTCGGCGGACCTGGTCCGGCTCGTGGCCGCTCGTGTCAACCGTCGTCGACCTGACCGTGAGCGGCGCCGCGGCCGCGGAAGCGCGGGCCGGGCTGCAGGCCGAGCTCGACGAGCTGCGGATGATCGGCACGGAGGCGGCGGTCGTCGACGGCGCTCCGGTCGGGCTTCTCGTCGCCCTCGACGTCTGTGTCCTGCCGGGAGCCGAGGGCGAGCGGGTCCGCGCCGAGATCCTGCGCGCGCTGCGGCCCGGAACCGACGATCGGCCCGGTCTCTTCCACCCGTCGCGCCTCGTCCTGGGATCGGCGGTCTACCTCTCGACAGTCCTCGCGGCCGTCGCCGCCGTGTCGGGCGTCGACGCCGTCGAGGCGCTCGAGGCGCGTCGGCTCGACGATCCGGCCGGCACCGTCCAGCAGGTGATCTCGTTCGCTCCGGACGAGGTCGCCGTTCTCGACGACGACCCGGCTCGGCCCGAGCGCGGCCGGCTCGACGTGAAGGTGCGAGGAGGACGATGAGCTGCACCCCGGTCCGGCCCTGCGGGGAAAGCGCAAGCGGCCTCGGGCTCCTGCCGCCGCCCCCCGGCCAGCCGCAGCTGAGACGGCGGGTCGGCGAGTTCCACGCGTTCGTCGCCGACCTCGTCGCGCGCATCGAGCAACAGGCGGCGGGCGAGAGCTCGCTCGGCTCGCTCTGGGACGTCGAAGGGGACCCGCAGGGGAAGCTCCTCGCCGAGCTCTGGGCCTACGTGGCCGAGGGGGTCGCCGCCTATTCCGAGCTCACGGCGGGGGAGGCATACCTCGGCACCGCCGCCGACTGGACCGACCTGCGTCGACTCGCCGCTCTCGTCGGCTACCGACCGCGCGCCTGCGTCGCAGCCGGGGGCTGGATCCGGGCCGAGGTCGAGAAGGGAGCCGACCCGGTCGTAGCGGCGGGCACCCGCGTACAGACCCCGGGCACTCCTGACCGCTCGGCGCAGACGTTCGAAGTGGTCGAGGAGACCCAGCTCCGCTCGGAATGGGAGGGTCTGACGGCGACGTGGGTTCCCGTGTCCGCAGTCCCGACCGGCCGCGAGGTGCGGTTCGTCGGCAGCCCGGGCCTTCGCGCCGGCGACCGCGTCCTCTTCGTGCTCGAGCAGACGTTCGAGCTGCCGACGCTGAGCTGGTTCGACTTCTGGGACTCGCTCCTCGACTTCTTCGACCGTCCGGGCCCGGAAACGACCGCCTCGATGACCCCGCTCGCCGTCGCCCGTATCGTCGAAAGCGCCGACGAGCTCGGAACGACGCTCGTCCGCTTCGATCGCGACCTCGACTCCGTGCTCGAGTCGGAGACGGCGCCGTACGCCGCCTACCGGATCCTCGCGACCGCGGGAGCCGCACGCCGCCTCGAGAAGGTCCTGCGCATCCCCGAGGCCGGGAACGTGGTCGACGAGCTTCTCCTCTCCGGGAGCTCGCCCGTCGCCGAGCTCGACGCGATCATCCTCGACGCCCCGCTCGAGGACCTCTCCGCCGGGCAGCTCGCCGCCGTCGTCGACTGGGAGGCGGCGACCGGCGACGTCGTCGAGGTGCAGGCGCACACGCCGGTCTCGTGGGAGGTCGCTCCGGGTACGCCGACGCGCGTCTCCAGGCTCGAGTTCGGCGACTTCGTGCCTGCGCTCGACACCGGGGGCACGCCCACCGTCTACATCGTCGACCGCCGGATCGTGGCCCGCCACTACACGTTCCCGGACGCCATGCCCTCGGGCCCGGCCCAGCTGCGGCTCTATCCACGGCCGGCCACCGTCCCGGCACACGTCGCGGTCGGAGTCGAGAGCGACGGCCGGACCGAGTGGGACGTCTTCGCCTGCGTCGAGGCGAGCACCCAGGAGGCGGAGGCCGAAGACGGCAGCGCTCCCAGCGGTCTGATCGTCGATCTCGTCGACCGCGCCCCCGAGACGCTCGTGCACGCCGGGCCGGCGAGCGCGAATCTCGTGCGCGTCCAACACGGGAGCGCGACCAGCGCGGTGCTCGGCAGCGGCGACGCGGCCCGGGCGGGGCAGCGCTTCACGACGCCCGACGCTCCGATCGCGAACGACCTGAACGAGGCCGGGACGCCAGTCTCCAGCCTCGAGCTCCGCGTCGGCGGCAGCGAGTGGGAGGAGCGAGCGAGCCTGTTCGGGCTAGGGGCCGAGGAGGTGTACGTAACCCGGCTCGGCACCGACGGCGAGGTGACGCTCGGGTTCGGCGACGGCGAGCGTGGAGCGCGCCTTCCGACCGGCCGCAACAACGTCACAGCGACCTATCGTGTCGGCGGCGGCACGGTCGGCGAGGTCGAGTCGGGTGCGATCGAGACGCTCCTCGGCAGCATCCGCGGCGTCAAGAGGGTGCGCGGAGCCGGACCGACGAGCGGCGGAGCCGACCAGGACGGCGAGGTCGACCTGCGCCGCCTGGCGCCGACACGGGCGCGCGCGTTCGACCGGGCGGTCTCGCTCGAGGATCTCGTCGACCTCTCCCTCGTCTATCCAGGGGTCTCTCACGCAGCTGGCTGGAGCGGGCAGGGGCCACCGGGCTGCGCCTGCGGAGTCAGCGGGCTCCACGTCGCCCTCCTCCGCTCGGGCACGAGCGGCCCCCGCGTGCCCGAGGGAGCCGAGGTCGACCAGCTCGCCGGCTACCTGGACGCACGCCGTGACGTCTCGATCCCACTCTGCGTCTGCGGCGGGATCGTGACGGCTCTCGTCGTGACCGCCACCCTCGCAGTCGACCCGCGCCAGGAGCCCGCGGTCGTGGCTGCGGCGGCGCAGGCCGTAGTGCTCGACCCCGACGGGCCGCTAGGCACGCGCGACAGATCGTTGGGCGAGCCGCTCGACCAGTCGGACGTCTACGCGGCACTCCACGGCGTCGCGGGCGTGGTGGGCGTCACGAGTCTCGACCTCCCGGGCGCGGGCGAGCTCGGTCGCCGCGCCGCCGACCGGTACGAGCTGCTCGTCCTCGACGGCGCCTCGACCGCGGTAGGAACGAGCGCATGAGCGCGGCACGCCCGATCGCCGAGTTGCTGCCCCCGGCGCTGCGGGATGCGCCGTCGGAGCTGCCGGGCGAGCCGCGGCTCCTGGATGCGCTCCTGGCAGCGGTCGACGAGCAGTGCGAGTTGCTCGAGGCCGACATCGACCAGGTCTGGGAGGATTTCTTCGTCGAGAGCTGCAGCGACTGGGCCGTGCCGTACATCGGTGCGCTCCTCGGTCTACCGCCCGACGCCGAGCGACTCGAGGTCGCGTACGCGATCGCGCTGCGCCGCCGCAAGGGGACGCCCGCGGCACTCGAGGACTTCGCCGAGATCCTGACCGGCCTGACCGCGCGCGTCGTCGAGGGCTGGCAGGTGACGGCCTGGGCGCAGCGCCTCGGCCATCCGCCGCCACCGCGGGTCTCGTCGCTCGATCTCGGGGAAAGCGACCGCTTCCGGATCGGCACGCCATTCGAGCGCGTTCGCCGATCCTTCGCCCCGTCGGGCCGCTTCTCGCCGCTCGCTGCAACGGCGATCGTCTGGCCGTGGTCGGTTCGCACGTTCCACGCGGTGGAGGCTGCTCCGCTCCCCGAGGTGAGGCGCTTCGCGCTCCATCCGCTCGCCCTCGAGGCGCCTCCGTACCTGAGGCCGGAGTCGGGCGCTGCCTCGGGGGACGAGCTGCGAACACGGACCGGCGACGAGCTCGATGCTCCCGTGCGCGCGACCTACCGCGTCGTCCAGGCTCTCGCCGCCGGCGACCAGATCATCTACGGCGTCAACTGGACGATCTCCGACGAGCACCCGCTCGCCGCCGTCCCCGAGTCGGGAGCACCCGTCCTCGTCGAGCTCACGCTGGACGACGTGCCGATTCCCTGGAGCCGGCTGCGGTTCGGCAGCCTGCCGCCGGGCGGGGCTGCGCCGGCGCCTCCGACGGCGACGCGGGCGGTCGTCGATCTCGCGCGTGGCCACGTCGAGCTCGGCTCGAACCTCTCTGGCACGCTTCGCTCTACCTGGCACCGGCCGGCGCCGGGCGGACTGGGCGCGCTCGCCAGCGACGGCGACGCGGACGCCGCCGCGCGCGTGGTCGTGCGCGTCAACCCCACGCTTCCCGTCGCCGGCGTCGTCGTCCACGACCTCCCGAGCGCGTTCGCGAAGGGCGAGCAGCTGAGCGCCGGGCTCGACCCTGACGACTCGAGCCCCGACCGGCCCGATGTCGAGATCCGACTCGAGACGTCGGACCGGCTGCAGGCGCCGCCGCCAGTGTCGTTCGCGCCGACGCTCCCCCGCTGGCGCCTCGTCGCGACGCGGACCTCGACGCCGACGATCGTGGGCGACCTGGCGCTCGACCTTGAGGGTTGCTGCCTGACGCTCGAGGGCTTCCTGCTCACGGGGGATCTCATCCTCGGGAAGAGGCTCGACGGTGTCGACCTTCGGCACCTGACCATGAACCCTCCGGGGGGCGCCTCGCTGCGGATCGAGGATGGCGCGTGGGTGCTCGCGTTCTCGGCAAGCCGCTGTCTTCTCGGGCCGATCCGCGCCGAGCTCGGCGCGCGGCCGCTCACGTTCTCGGACTGCGTGGTCGACGGCCGCGGCGCGCGGCTGCGAGTCTGCGGTGGCGACCCGGGGGGAGCGGTCACGCCGGCCGTGGCTCGGCGCAACCGCTTCGACCCCCTTCTGGCGGCCGCCGGGGTCACGTTCGCCGGACGCGTACGGGCCGAGGCGATCGACGCAGTCGACTGCCTCTTCGTCGACGGGCTCGAGGTCGTTCAGCAGCAGGAGGGGTGCCTGCGCAACTGCTACGTCGCGGCCGAGGGCAGCGCGTCCTCGTCGCTGCCGAAGAGATACCGCTGTCTGGACTCGCCGGCTCCGACCTTCGCGTCGGTGGGCTTCGAGGCGGCCGGTTACTACGCGCTCGAGCTCGACTCCGACCACCCGCTGCTCAGCGCCGCCAGCGACGGCGGCGAGGTCGGCGCCTACCACCACCTTCGCCGGGCGGCTCGTCTCGGTCGTCTCGAGACGCGTTTGCACGAGTTCGTCCCGCTCGGCATCCGACCGCGACTCGAGCTGGCTCCCTGGGAGGAATGATGACCGGCGACTACACGAAGGTTCCGCTCCGTCGCGACGAGCGCTGGACCGGCGCGCGGATGCAGGCGGGGAGGGTGCTGCTCGACCACGAGTCGAACCTCAACATTGACGCGACCGCACGGACGGCCCAGAGGACTGCGGCCGCGACGATCGGCCCGGCCGGCGTGCCGGCCGGGAGTCAGGCCTTCGAGGTGTCGGTCACGCCGAGCGGCACGCTCGACCTGAGGATCGAGCCGGGCGCGATCTGGGTCGACGGCATGCTCGCCTCCAACCCGGCCCAGCTCTCGTACCTGGCGCAGGACCAGATCGACGCTCTGCCGACGGCCGGGAACGTTCTCGTCTTCCTCGACGTCTTCGAGGAGCACGTGCAGCCGGCCGAGCACCCGCCCCTGGTCGACCCCGCGCTCGCGCCGACCGACACCTGCGCCCGGACGCGCGTCGGCTACCGCGTGCGGGTCTCCGCGACGGCGGAGACGACCTGTCAGGCGGCGTGGGAAGCATTGGAAACGGACGTGCAGTCGACCGGGACGCTCACGGTTACTCGCACGACCGGGGCGGTGTCGAGCGACCCCTGCGCTCCCCCCGGTGACCCGCTTGCGCAGATCCCGGACGGACTCCTCCGCGTCGAGGTCCTGAACGGAGGGCCAGCGTCGGGCGCCACCCTCGCCTGGTCGTACGAGAACGGGGCGACGGCGATCCCGATCGTCCAGGTCGCGGGCAATCAGCTCACACTGGCGCCCTCGCATCTGCGCCTCGAGGTCGGCGACCTCGTCGAGGTGTCGTGGCTCGCCCGGCGAGCCGATCGCGCGGATCACGGCGATCTCTACGCCGTCTCGACCGTGACACCCGGCGCGGGCGGAGACATCGTCGAGCTCGACTCAGCGGTGACGGCGCCTGCGACCGCCGACGGCCTGGCGGTGCGCCGCTGGGACGGACAGGTCACCGGCGCGACGAGCGCGCGCAACGCGACCTACCGAGGCCAGGATCTGGGCGTCACGTTCTCGGCGCAGACCGGGACCTTCCTCCCAGGCGACTGGTGGGGCGTGCGGCTGCGGGCCGGGGAGGGCGACGGCATCGAGCATCGCACGGCCGCAGAGCCGGACGGCACGCGCCACGCGTTTGCGCCGCTCGCGCTCGTCGACCTCTCGGCACGGACGGTGCTGAACGACTGCCGCCCGACGTTCGTCCCGCTCGTCGACATCGTGCTCGACCGGGGCTCGTGCACCGTCTCCGTGCAAGCCCGGCGACGACCTCCAGCAGGCGGTCGACTCGATCCCGTCCGGGGGCGGCGAGCTCTGCTTCGCCGCCGGCGTGTACATGCTCGCGTCGCCCCTCCAGGTGAAGGATCGCCAGCGGATCGTCTTCAACGGCCCCGGCCCGGCGGGCACGCTGCGCGCGGCGAGCCGCGAGGCGGCGGTCGTCTTCGACGGGTGCAGCGAAGTCGAGGTGCGCCACCTGCGCGTCGAGGGCGGGTCGCCGGGCGCGCCGCCGGGCGACCCCCACCTCGAAGGGGCGCTCACGTTCCTGTCCTGCCGGGACGTCGTCGTCGCCGACTGCGTGCTCGTCTGCCCCGACTCGGTCGGCAGGAGCCAGACGTGCCTCACCGTGCGCCCGAACGACGGGGGAGCTCAGCCGGACCGCATCCGGGTCGAGCGCAACCGGCTCGAGCTGGGAGCCTGGCAGACGGGCATCCTGCTGGTCGACCCGGGCCACGCGACCGTTGCGGCCAACCAGCTCTTCCTGGCTCCTGGGAGCGGCAAGGTCGGGGTTGGCGCCGGCCCGAACCTCGTGCTGGGGGAAGAGCTGCGCCGGCGCCTCGCCGCAGGCCCTACGCAAGCGATCGGGCCCCGGCGTCAAGGGCTTCGGCGTGCCCGGCTCGGAGACCCGGCTCTACGTCTCCGACAGCGCCGAGGTGCTCCCGCTGGTCGAGGACTTCGCGAAGAGCGCCAAACCCGCTGCCGTCCGCCGGGCGGGCGGCGCCGAGAAGGCGCTCCTCGCGTTCGGGCGCGCCGTCGCGAGCGGGACGGCCCTGGGCGACCTCTCCCCTGGATCGGTCGGCATCCTCACCGATCTGGCGCTCTCCCTGCGCGCGGCCGCTCAGGGCATCGTCATCGCAGGGAGCCGCGTCGGCACGGTCCAGCTGCTCGACAACATCGTCGAGGACACCGTGCAGGGAATCCACGTCGGCGTCTCCGAGGCCGACACGCCGGGCCGGGAGAGCGGCGAGAGCGTGATGCTCGCTCGAAACGTCGTTCGCTCGCTCGTGCCTTCGAACTACGGGCGCGACCGGCACGCGATCTTCGTCGGCAACGCGAAGACGATCCACGTGCTCGACACGGTGGCGAGCCTACGCCGCGTGGGGCAGCTGGCTCCCAACACGACGCGGACGCCGGTCGTCGGCATCCGCATCCACGGCGAGCTCGGCGGCTTCATGGTCGTCCGCCAATCGAGCCTGACGAGCTTCGCCGTCGGCGTGAAGATCGTTCCGACAAACGCCCCGGTACCCGAGCAGCGGGTCTGGCTGGTCGCCGAGACGGTCGCCACGGGAGCGACGACCGGCGTCGAGGCCCCCGACGTCGTCGAGCGGATACGCAACGCGCCGTGACCCGAACCGTCGCCGTCGACAGTGCTTCGAAGGAAGCCCCCGCCTCGACCGGCGTCGTGCGCGGCCGGCCGCTGCCGCTCCAGCGCTCGCTCCAGATCGGCCGCACGGACGACCCACTCGAGCACGAGGCCGACCGGGTGGCCCGGGAAGTCCTGCGCGCGCCGGGCGGGACGCTTCGCCGCTGTGCCTGCGGCGGTAGCCCGGGGCCGTCTGGAGAGTGCGCCGCGTGCAAGGCGAAGCGCCTCGGGCTTCAACGTGCACCTGCAAGCGCGCTTCCTCAGACGGTCGCCCCTGCGGTCGTGCACGAGGTGATCGGCTCGCCAGGGTAGGCCCCTAGACGCGCGGAGCCGGACCGTTCTTCGAGCCGCGCCTGGGAGAAGACCTGAGCGACGTCCGCATCCATGACGACGCCAACGGCGGCCCGCTCGGCCGAGGCCGTAGGCGCTATCGCCTACACGGTCGGCAACGAGATCGCATTCGCGGCGGGACGACACGCGCCGGGCACGAACGACGGCGATCGCCTGCTGGCGCACGAGCTCGCCCATGTCGTCCAGCAGGCGCCGGTGCTGAGACGCGAGACTCCGCCGGCCGGTGGCGCGCCTCCTGCCCCGGCCGTTGTTCCCCGGCTCCAGCGGCGCCGGCGCCGACGTTCGTCTGCGGGCCCGACGTCACCAAACAGGTAACGGACGTGCTCGCCGACGTGCGAGGCGAGTGGTCGGGCTGGACCGCGAACCAGCGAGACGAGGTCTGCTGGGCGCTTCAGCACGAGGCTTGCGGGCCAGGGGCATGGGATATCTTCGAGCTCCACAACAACGAGTGGATCCTCGATTACCGTCCGGCGTGCGCATCGGCCGGGGCTGACCCGCGCTGTGGCTCCTCTGTCGAGGTGGACTCTGCCTGTCACTACGCGGGTTCCGTGAACTACGTCGTTTTCGGGGCCATGTGCCAGCTCTGCGGCAAGTTCAAGACCACGATGCAGCTGATAATCCGCGCGTACAAGACCGGGTTCAGCGGAACGGCGGCCAACCTCGACGCAGCGACAGCCTGGGCCGAGGCCGGCTATGCGGGGTGGCCGGGCGCCGCGACGCCTCCAGGCGATCGAACGAACTGTGCGCCTACCTGTCCGGCCGCGTACGGGCCGACGGCAAACAACCCGGCGACCAAGTTCGAGTTCTTCTGGTACCCCGTTCACTCGCCACTGAGCCAGAGCGGGCCATGCAAGTCTGCGCTGGATCTGAAGCGGTCGGGCGAGCTCCAGCGTCCGCCGCCGGTCCGGCAGCCGCCCTTCTAGCGAGATGAGCTGGCACGCAGGCGACGCCCAGCGTGCTTCGCGCGGTCTGGCTGGAGGACGGCGCCTCTACGG
Organism: uncultured Thermoleophilia bacterium; assembly: GCA_963705605.1. Classification (GTDB taxonomy): domain Bacteria; phylum Actinomycetota; class Thermoleophilia; order Gaiellales; family Gaiellaceae; genus CAVPKC01. The sequence goes on along the minus strand of CAVPKC010000003.1, from coordinate 1,519,581 downwards.
ACCGCCGATTGGAGGAAGCACAGGGGCGTTGTCGATCGCCTTGTCCAGGATCCCCGACAGCGAGCAGGCGGTGAGTTGGTTGCCCGTGCCCATGATGTCGTTCTCGCAGCCTGGTTTCGCGGTGGCGACCCCGCCCTCGCCTAGCCCGAGGTTGGACGCCAAGCGTTTGATCGGATTCTCCGTGTACCCCTCGGAGAAGATGCCGAAGTAGTCCGACAGGTAGTGGCCCACCTCGTGAGCGATCGTCAGCTCCGTGTCGGTGGTGTACAGCGTGAGCTCGGAGATCCCCCCGGCCCGTCCGGTGCCGGTCTCGATCCAGAACATGCTTGTCGCGGGGTCGGCGAGCGAGTCGCCGATCGTCCTGTACCGTCCGGAGAGGTCGAACTTCACGTCGTAGCCCCGGTAGTTGGCCGTGAAGGTCGTGTAGTACCTGGCGAGGGCATTCTGGAACTTGGCGAGAAACCCCGGCGCTGTTGAGCCGGGCCCTTCGAGCACGTAGACGTCGCTGACGATGATGGTGGTGCCGCTGAACTTGATCTGCTTGTCGCCTCGTAGCCCCGGGGCGTGCCCGCGCGAGCGCGTCCGGATCGGCTCCGAGCCGGCGGTGGCCAGCCGCGCGCCCACGTCGTTCGCATCGCCCTCGAGTTGAGGCTCGCGCGGGGCGACTCGGAGCGAGCCGGGTGCGCCCGCCGGTGCCGGAGCTTGCAGCGCGTGCGCCACCTCATGACCGAGCAGAGCCTGACCGGCAGGCGAGGCCGCGTCGAAGGCGCCGGGCGCGAAGAACAGATGCGGCCCGAAGCTCATCGCCCGGACGCCGCCCGCGGCGGCGGCACGCTGGTCGGTGTGGACGCGGATTCCGGACAGGTCGGCGCCCAGCCGGCCGCTCCAGCGCCGCTGCAGCCCCGTCGGCAGAGGTGTCCCACGGTCGCGGCCAATCGCCGCGCTGACCTCGTCGAGCGGGCTCTGCTCCGGCTGCGCGCGGCGGATCCGCCGGACGACAACCGGCTGCGTCGTTGGCGGACGGTCCGCGCCGCGCCGCCGCAGCACGTTCGTCAGCTCGTGCCGTTCAGGCCGCACCATGGGGTTGTCCTGCCGTTGGGCCGCGCCGCCGGTCGGACGCGTCGGGGGTCCGCCGTCCTGTCCCTTCGCCTGCCGGGCGGCATGCATCTGCATGCGTCCAGCATGAGCGCTCCCCGTCACCATGCCGTCACCGCCATCGAGCACGTCGTCGAGCTTGGAGCTGAGCTCACCCCTCGCGCGGTGCCCAGCGGAACGTTCGGAGGGCGACGACGAGCCCCAGGAGGCCCCAGAGCGCGACGACGCCGATCGCGGTCAGCTGCGAACCGAGGCCCTCGCCGTCGATGAAGACGCCGCGCACGAGGTCGAGGAAGTACGTGAGCGGCAGGACGTCGGCGATCGCCTCCAGGAACCCGGGCAAGGCCGAGACCGAGAAGAAGACGCCGGAGATGAAGACCATCGGCAGGTAGATCGCGTTGACGACCGCCGACGAGCCCTCGGCGCTGCGGACGAGACCCGTCGTCGCGAGGCCGAGCGCTGCGAACGCGACGGCACCGAGAAGGATGGCGACGGCGAGCAGGCCGGGGCGTTCGGGCCAGCCGGCGTCGATCACGAAGCGTCCGATCAGGAGCTGCGCCGAGGTCTCGATCGCGATCACGACGATCGTCGATCCGACCGCCGCCGCCAGATAGATCGCCGGCGGCAGCGGCGTTCCGCGGACGCGTTTCAGCACGCCGGACTCGCGACGGATCACCGTGTTGATCGCGAGGCCGGCGTACGCGGTCGCGACCACCCCGAAGCCGATCATCCCGGCGACGAGGTACGGAGCGGCAGGGTCTCCGGCGATCTCCTCGTCGCCGTAGACCGAGCCGAGCAGGACGAGGAGGATGATCGGCAGCAGGAACGTGAAGAAGGCGGACTCGCGGCTGCGCCAGAACAGCCGCTGCTGATTGCCGAGCTCGTGCAGGAGCAGCCGCATCACTCGTCGCCCCGGGTGAGGTCGAGGTAGACGTCCTCGAGCGAGCGGCGGCGCACCTCGAGCTCGTCCAGCGACCAGCCGCCGGCGATCGCGTCGCTCGTCAGCTCGTGCAGGATGCGGGTCGGGTCGTCCGTGGTGAGCGACCACCTGCTCGCCGTCACGGCGGAAGCGGATCTCAACCCGCCCGTTCGTGGTCAGGAGCTCCCGTGGCGTCCCGGTCGCGGCGATCCGGCCGTCGCGGAGGATCGCGAGTCGGTCTGCGAGCTGCCCGGCCTCGTCGAGGTAGTGGGTCGTCAGGAGGACGGTCTTGCCGAGGCGCTTCAGCTCGAGGATCGTCTCCCAGGCCTGGCGGCGTGCGCCCGGGTCGAAGCCCGTCGTCGGCTCGTCGAGGAAGAGGAGCTCCGGATCGCCCGCGAGCGCGAGAGCGAGGTCGAGGCGCCGGAGCTGTCCGCCCGAAAGCGTGCGCACGCGGGCGGCCCGCTCGCCGTCGAGCCCGACGATCCCGATCACCTCGCCGACGGGTCGCGGCCGCGGATAGTAGCCGGCGAACAGGCGCACGATCTCCTCGACCGTGAGATTCGGGTAGACCGCCGAGGACTGGAGGACGATGCCGACGCGGCTCCGGAACGCACGGCCTCCCGAGCCCGGATCGATCCCGAGGACACGCGCGTCGCCCCCGTCGCGCGGCCGGTAGCCCTCGAGGATCTCGACGGTCGTCGTCTTGCCGGCGCCGTTCGGGCCGAGCAGGGCGAACACCTCTCCCGGTTCGACCGAGAATCCGATCCCGTGCAGCACCTCCCGCGGTCCGTACGCCTTCCGGAGGTCGCTGACCTCGATCGCGGCCAAGGGTCGCTACTGCTCGAGGCGGATCGCGAGCGAGCCACCCGGGGGGAACGCAGGCCCCGGCTCGCCGGTGAGGGCAGCCGCGATCCGGCTGCAGTCGGGCTGGTGGCCGACGGCGACGACTGCCCCGTCGTCGTCGAGGGTCTCCCGGACGATCCTGGTCACCGAATCGGGCGTGGCCCCAGGAGCCAGCGCGTCCGCGACGGCGACTCCTGCTCCAACCTCGCGTGCGATCAGCGCGCCCGTCTCCCTGGCGCGCAGCAGCGGGCTGGTCAGGACGACCTCCGGGCGGACTCCCGTCTTGCGGAGATGGCGGCCGAGCCTCCGTGCCTGCTCGCGTCCGTTCGGCGTCAGCGGACGCAACTCGTCCGGATCACCCGGGGCGGCCTCCGCGTGGCGAACGAGGTACAGCTCCATCCCCGGCTCAGGATACCCCCGGCCCTCGGCGGAACCGTGAGTGACTGACTCATCACGCGGTGCTCCATACACTGCGCCGATGGCCAGGAAGAGCTTTCGTTACGTGGTCGTCGATGTCTTCACGGACAAGCCGCTCACCGGGAACCAGCTGGCGGTCTTCACCGATGCTCGCGAGATCCCGGAAGACATGCTTCAGGCGCTCGCTCGCGAAATGGCGTTCAGCGAGACGGTCTTCGTCTTCCCCCCGGAAGCGGGCGGTCACGCCCGCATCCGGATCTTCACGCCCGAGGCGGAGGTTCCGTTCGCGGGCCATCCCGTGCTCGGCACCGCCTTCGTCCTCGCCGGCCCGATGCAGCTCGTCGAGATCCGACTCGAGACTGGTGCGGGAGTCGTTCCCGTGGCGCTCGAGCGGGAAGTCGACCGGATCGTCTTCGGCCGGATGAGCCAGCCCATTCCGTCGATCGCCGCGTTCGAGCTCGCCGACGACCTGCTCGCGGCCATCGGCGTCGACGGATCCGTGCTCCCGGTCGAGGTCTACGACAACGGGATGCCGCACGTCTTCGTCGTGTTGCGGGACGAGCCTGCCGTTGCCGCGGTCGAGCCGGACCTGTCGGCCGTGGCCCGGCTCCAGCTTTCGTGGGGCGGCGAGCCGTTCGGGACGAACTGCTCCGCGGGTACCGGACGGCGGTGGAAGACGCGCATGTTCGCGCCGGCCGACGGCGTTCCGGAGGATCCCGCGACGGGATCGGCGGCCGGGCCGCTGGCCTGCCACGCGGCGCGGCACGGGCTGATCGCGTTCGGCGAGGAGATCGAGATCTCGCAGGGTGCCGAACTGCGCCGCCCCAGCACCCTGTATGCGAGGGCCGACGGCAGCAGCGCCGCGATCGAGCGTGTCGAGGTCGGAGGCTGCGCCGTCGTGGTCGCCCGCGGGGAGTTCCGGCTCTGACCTCCTCCGTGGGCGCCGTCGTGATCGGTGCCGGGTTCGCGGGCCTGCGGGCGGCACGCGACCTCGCCGACGCCGGCGAGCAGGTCGTCCTCCTCGAGACGCGCGAGCGGGTGGGCGGGCGGACCTGGACGAGGCCGTTCGCCGGTGACGGGCCGCCGGTCGAGATCGGCGGGTCGTGGTTCACGCCCGAGCAGCGAGAGGCGCCCGCCGAGCTCGCCCGGTACGGGCTCGGCGTCAGGACGTACGGCCCGCCCTCCGCGTGCAGGTGGCTGACGGCCGGAGAGCTCCGCACGGGGCTGCCGGTTCCGTTCGACGAGTTGAACGAGTTCGAGGCCGCCCTCGTGCGCATCGCCGGGGACGCGGCTGCGGTCGGCCGCGGAGTGACGGAGCTCGGCTCGCTCTCGTGCGCGGAGTATCTCGATCGGCTCGGGGCTCCCCGCGCGACCAGGGAGTTCCTCACCGCCTGGTACGTGATGATCGGCGGCGCCGACCCTGCTGTCGGGGCAGCCGTCGACGCGCTCTCCGCGATCGCTGGCCACGGCGGCGCGACAGGCCTGTTGACGGCCCTGCGTTTCGCGCCCGAGGCCGGCTGGTCGGCGCTCGCCGCCGCGATGGCGGAGCACGCGCGAATCGACCTGCGACTGGACAGCACGGCGATCGCGGTTCGGCAGCAGGTCTCGGGAGTCGAGGTGACGCTGGCCGACGGGGCGAGCATCGGCGCGCGCTTCGGTGTGGTCGCGCTGCCGGTGAACGTCCTCCCGGAGATCGCGTTCGAGCCGGCACTGCCGGCGCCCACCGCCGAGGCGCTCGGCTCGAACGCCGGCGCCGCCGTGAAGGTGTGGTTTCGCGCCCGCAACGTGCCGTCCGGGTCGCTCGCTGCCGGCGCAGGGGAGGGCATCCACTGGCTGTACGCGGATCGCGCCGTCGCCGACGAGGTTCTCCTGCTCGGGTTCGGCTACCGGACGCCGGGGTTCGATCCCGCGGTGCGTCTCCAGGTCGAGCGGGCGCTGTGCGCGTTCTTCCCGGAGGCGGAGCTCGTCGGCTGGGACTGGCACGACTGGAACGCCGATCCCGCGTCCCGCGGTACCTACGCGACCGCGTTCTCCGGCCGGACGGAGCTCCTCAGCCACGACCGCTTCCCGCCTCACGGCCGGATCGCGTTCGCGACCTCGGACGTCGCCCCGAGCGAAGCAGGATGGATCGAGGGGGCGCTGGTCGCGGGCGCAGAGGCCGCGCGGCGCATCCGCTCGTTCGACGATTGACGGCTCGGGTCGGCGTGCCGTCCCGACTTGTCCCGGCGGCTGCGCTCGCGCTCGCGGCACTGGTCGCCGCGTGCGCGGGTGACGCGCCCGGACACCCGTCTGCCACGACGTCGGAGGGGAGCGCCGTCCGGGCGATCGAGCTCGTCACGAACCTCGATCGACCCGTCTACGCGACGGCAGTGCCAGGCGATCGCGAACGCCTCTACGTCGTCGAGCAGCCTGGTGTCGTTCGGATCGTGGAGAGGGGAGTGGTCGCCGCGGAGCCCCTGATCGACATCCGGGCCCTCGTACGCACGAGCCCCGCCGGCGAGGCGGCTTCGGAGGAGGGGCTGCTCTCGATCGCCTTTCCCGCCGATCATCCGTCCAGCGGGCGCTTCTACCTCGCCTACACAGACCGTCGAGGCCGTCTCGTGATCGCGGCCTACCCGGAGCCGGCGCGCACGCTGCTGACCGTGCCGAAGGACGAGCCCAGGCACATGGGCGGGCAGCTCCAGATCGGTCCCGACGGAAGCCTGTACGCGAGCGTGGGCGACGACAGTCTCGCCTACGAGCACGCACAGCGACTCAGCGCCGGTGACGTCCGGGGCAAGATCCTCCGTCTCGATCTCGACGGAGACTGGAGCGTCGTCGCGCACGGGCTGCGCAATCCGTGGCGCTTCTCGTTCGACGGCCGGGTGCTCTGGGTCGGGGATGTCGGGGAGGCGGCCTGGGAGGAGATCGACGCCGTCTCGCTGGCGGCAGCGACGGACCGCTCGGCCAACCTCGGCTGGCCGGCGTACGAGGGCTTCGAGGAGCGCGACGGCCCACGGCCGAGAGGCGAGCTCGTGTGGCCCGTGGCCCTCTACTCGCACCGCGACGGCTGCGCGGTCGTGGGTGGCTACGTCTACCGGGGAAGCGGCATCCCGTCGCTGCGCGGCCGGTACGTGTACGGAGACTACTGCACCGGCACGATCTGGAGTCTCGACCCCGCGGAGCCGACGGAGATCCGCCGCGAGCTCGAGCTCGGCACGACGATCTCGTCATTCGGCCTCGACGGCGACGGCGAGCTTCTCGTCGTCTCCCGCACCGGCCGTCTCTTCCGCCTCGCCGACGCGGGAGACTGACCGCCTGGCCTCCGTCACGCTTCCGTGACGACTGTTGAGTCGGGGTCAGACCCCGCCACGAGAGGCGCACTAGACTCGCGCGGATGGCGGACTTCCACCTCGGCTTCCGCATCGACGAGGCCGGCGGCGAGCCGTCCGCCGATCCGGTCTCGCTCGCCTCCGGCGACCTGACGACGCACGCGGTGATCGTCGGCATGACCGGCTCCGGCAAGACCGGGCTCGGGATCGTCCTCCTCGAGGAGGCGCTGCTCGCGGGCGTGCCCTGCCTCGTGCTCGATCCCAAGGGGGACATGGGGAACCTCCTGCTCACCTTCCCCGACCTGGCGCCTGCGAGCTTCCGGCCCTGGGTGAACGAGGAGGACGCAAGGGCCGAGGGGCTCTCCCTCGACGACTACGCGGCCAGGGTCGCCACGTCCTGGAAGGCGGGGCTCGCCGCGAGCGGGATCGGGCCCGAGCGCATCGCCGAGCTGCGCGAGAAGGCCGAGCTCCTGATCTACACACCGGGCTCCGAGTCGGGGCTCCCGCTGAACGTCATCGGCTCGCTCGCGGCTCCCACCCTCTCGTGGGACACCGAGACGGAGACGCTTCGCGACGAGATCGAGGGCACGGTGACGAGCCTGCTCGGCCTGGTCGGCATCGAGGCCGATCCCCTCTCGAGTCGCGAGCACGTGCTGCTCTCGAACCTGATCGAGAACGCCTGGCGTGCCGGCCGCGACCTCGACCTCGGCGCGCTGATCGGCGAGATCCAGGCGCCGCCGCTTCGCAAGCTCGGCGTCTTCGATCTCGAGACGTTCTTCCCGCAGGCCGACCGGACGACACTCGCGCTGAGATTGAACGGCCTCGTCGCCTCACCGTCCTTCGCGGCCTGGGGCGCGGGCGAGCCGCTCGATCCGGCCGGGCTCCTGCGGTCGCCCGACGGCCGCCCGCGTGCGGCGATCGTCTCGCTGGCGCATCTCTCCGACGACGAGCGCCAGTTCGTCGTGACCCTCGTCCTCTCGAAGCTCGTGACCTGGATGCGGGGTCAGCCGGGCACGTCGGATCTGCGTACGCTCGTCTACATGGACGAGGTGATCGGCTTCGTGCCACCGACCGCCGTGCCACCCGCGAAGAAGCCGATCCTGACGCTCCTGAAGCAGGGGCGAGCCTTCGGCGTCGGGATGACGCTCGCGACCCAGAACCCGGTCGATCTCGACTACAAGGCGATGTCGAACGCCGGGACGTGGCTGGTCGGCCGGCTCCAGACCGAGCGGGACAAGGCCCGCGTCCTCGAGGGGCTGAAGTCGGCCGCCGGAAGCGCCGACGTGGGGGCGCTGGATGCCGCGATCGGCGGGCTCGCCAAGCGCCAGTTCCTGCTCGTGAGCGCGAAGAGCGCCGAGCCCACGCTGTTTCAGACTCGCTTCGCGATGTCCTACCTGCGCGGCCCGCTGACGAGAGACCAGATCCACGAGCTGATGGCCGCCGATCGGCCGGTAGCGGCGCAGGCCGACGAGCCCCTCTCACAGCCCGCCGTGGAACCTGACCGCCCGCCGCAGCCCGCTGCCGCCGGCGAGGCGACCCCGGTCGCCCCGCCTCTCGCCAAGGGCGTCACGGTCGGCTATCTCGATCCGGCAGCGGACTGGGCCCCCGCGGTCGGAGCCGTGCCGGGCGGCACGCGGCTTCATGCGGCGCTGGCCTTCCGCTGCAGCCTTCGCTACGACGAGACGCGAGCCGGAATCGACGAGGTCGAGGAGTGGGAGGCCGTCGCCCCGCTCGACGGGGGCTTCACGCTGGCCTCGCTCGTCGAGGTCGACTACGACGATCGCGACGTCCGTGCGGATCCGCCGCCCGGGGCGGAGTACGTGCTCCCGGCGATCTCGCTCGTCGAGGCCTCGTTCTTCCGCTCGGCGGTCGATACGCTCGAAGCCCACCTCGTGGACAGTCGTCCGCTCGAGGTCCTGCGGAACGCCGAGCTCAAGCTGTGGTCACGGGCCGGCGAGACGCCCGAGCAGTTCGCCGGGCGCTGCACAGAGGCCGCCGACGCCAGGGCGGACGCGGAGATGGCGCGGATCCGCGATCGGCTCGAAGCGCGCAAGGAGCGCCTCGAGGACGCTCTGCTCGCGGCGCGGTCGAAGGTCGCCGAAGCCGATGCCGAGGCCAGGGCGCGAAGCCAGCAGGACGTCGTCGTCGGCGCCGGTGATCTCCTCGGCGCGTTCCTCGGCGGCCGGCGATCGTCGCGGAGCCTGTCGCGCCTGGGCCAGGCGATGACCGGCGGTTCGACGGCCACCACCCGCGCCCGCAAGCGAGCCGAATCGGCTGCAGCGAAGGCGGCGGAGACGGCCGGCGACCTGACGGAGCTCGAGCAGGAGCTCGCGGAGGAGATCACGGCGATCTCGGGGCGCTGGGATGCCGTGGCGGCTGCGATCGAGACGGTTCCGATCCGGCTCGAGCGGTCGGATGTCCGCGTCGCCGACGTGCGGCTGCTCTGGATCCCCTCGGCCGGCTAGCCCCAGCTGACGCCCCGAACTTCCGGCAACTCGACGCCGATTGCGCGCCAGAAGCGCCCTCCGTCCGACGAGAGATAGAGGCGGTTCCGGGCGCCGTAGAGGACATGGTCGGGGTTCTCTCCCAGTGCGACGGCGCGGCCGGGGGGCAGTCCGCCTCCACGCTCCGTCCAGGTCGATCCGCCGTCGTGGGAGATCATCAGGGGCGGGCGCCGGTCGAGCACGAGGACGATCGTCGAACCGACGCTGTCGACGTCGACCAGGCGCCCGGTCGCCCAGTCGGGGACGAGGTCGACGGGCCGCGCTCGTTCGGGCAGCGTGCCGCCCGGCTCGATCCCGCTGAGATCGTCGTCGTCACCCGTCGCGCCGATGCCGACGAGATAGACGGCGTCCTGGCTCTCGGCGAGCGCGATCGAAGGGATATCGCTCAAGGGGTGAGCAACCCTTCGGAGAGCAGCCCGTGGACGAGGCCGGTCGCGCGGCGCGCCGCCGAGATCGGCTCGTGACCCGAGCGCCGGGACGCGACGTAGGCGATCGTGAAGGCGTCGCCCGCGCCCGTGGCGTCGTCGACGTCGAGTTGCGTCGCAGGGACGAGCTCGGCGAGGTCGTCGGCATAGACGACCGACCCGCGCGAGCCGAGCGTGACGACGATCTCCGGGACCCCGAGCGTCCGGAGCGAGGGCTCGTCGAGCGTGATCCCGAGGGCATCCGCTTCGGAGAGCGAGAGGTGCAGGACGTCGACGTGCGCGAGCATTGCGAGGTCGACGTCACCGTCGCGGCTAACGGGGCCGACCCGGCCCGGGCGGCAGAGGCCCTGTCCGTCGAACGACAGCCGGCGTCCACGGGCCAGGGCGGCGAGCGTGTCTGCAGGGAAGTCGCCGCGCCAGAGGGCACCCGCGTGAACCCAGTCGACAGCGGTGAGCGCGTCGCCGAGCCACCCGTCCACGTCGGCCACGGTCCACGCCGAGCCGAGCGCCTGGATCTCGATCTCGCGCCGGTCTCCGCGGTTGACGAGCCGGAAGACGGGGGTCTGCTCCTCGTGGTGCCAGACGACCGGAAGGCCGACCGCGTACAGGGGGCGGAGGAGCTCGCGATCCTCGCGAGCGCAGCGTGTCACGATCAGCGCGTGCTCGCCGAGGGTCGCGAGCGCGCGCGCCGCGTACAGGGGCACGCCACCCGCCCGCGGCGGCGACGAATCGACGAGATCCCGCGCCGTGTGACCGACGACCGACAGCGAACCCGCCATGGGGATCGAATCTACAACGACCGCCGTGGCGCGGCCGAGGTTGCCTCAGCTCCCCTGTCTACGAAGATTCGGTACTGACGCGTCAGTACGAGAAGACCGTCGCGCCGTCGCCGATCCAGTCCCACAGCGGCGTCGCACCCGCGAGCCGCGCTGCGGGAACGAGGTCGGCCTCGTTCAGCTTGCGCGCGTTGAAGCAGATCGGGCAGACGAGCAGCTCCCCGCCTCCGTCGGCGAACGTCCCTGCGAGCTCCCCGACGGGCGGGCAGCCGGCGCACTCGATGCCGGCCGCGTACCCGGGCAGGCCGAGCCGGACGGCTTCCTTCGTCAGGAACATGACGACGCTCTTGCCCTTGGCCTGCGCCGCCGTCGCGACGAGGAACGCCACGGTGACCCGGTCGGCGTCCTCGCCGCCGGTCGTGAGATTGATGACGACCTTCGCGTCGTCGGCCATGTTGCCTCCTTCGAGTCCGGGAACCTGCCGCAGTAGGGTAACGGCCGTGCCGATCCTCCTCGGCATCGCCGTTTTCGGAGCCCTCGGGGCGATGGCCCGCTACGGCATCGACGGGCTCTCGCGACAGCGCCTCGGCGTCGGGTTCCCGTGGGGGACGTTCACGGTCAACGTCCTGGGCTCGCTCGCCATCGGGCTTGCGTTCGCGCTCCTCCTCGGGCGAGGCGACGTGCCGGACTGGGTCAAGCTGGGGCTGACGACGGGCTTTCTCGGTGGCTTCACCACCTTCTCGGCGTTCAGCCTCCAGACGCACCGCCTGCTCGCAGAGGGGGCCTACGGGCTGGCGAGCGCGTATGTCGTCGGGAGTGTCGCGGCCGGGCTCGCAGCGGTCGGCCTCGGCGTGCTCGTCGGGAGAGCTCTCTAGACGATCGTTGCCCGAATGCGCCGTTCCTGGGCGATTCCGGCCGCGAGCAGCGCGACGAGGATGGCGGCGGTGACGATCGTGTACACGGCGATCGACGTGGCGCTGCCGACGAGCGTGCCGTTGAGCGGGGCGAGAGCCGGCCAGGAACCCTTGCCCGAACGCGCCGCCGGCCGCTCTGACGGGCGCGCCCTCTGCCGTGGCGGTGCTCACCGCCCTGATGCGAGCACGTCCCGGAAGAACGTCGTCACGACCTCGACGGCTTCGTCCGGGCATTCGAGCAGGTCCGCGTGGCCGATCTCGGGGAACTCGTGCAGGCGCGCCCACTCGGGAACCGACTCGACGATCTGGGCGGCGCTGAAGCCGGACGGCGCGAGGCGCGGGGGCGTCATCACGTCCCGCGTGCCGTTCGTGAACAGAATCGGTCGGCGGATCGTGCGCGCGAGGGGCTCGAGGTCCATCTGCTCCATGGCGAGGCAGGCGTGGCGAATCGTGTACGGGGAGTTCTTGCGAATGACCGCGCGGACGTTCTCGAAGATGTCCGGGTGCTCCTCGATGAAGTCGGCGGACACGGCCTGGATCGTCACCAGGTCGGACAGCTCGTCGAGCGGCAGCCCCTCCGAGAGGACGCGCCAGTTGCGGAACATCGTCCGCCGGTAGACGTCGCATCGAGCCATCCCGCAGTCGGCGCAGGCGGCGACGGTCTTCCCCGGGTATTTCGCGGTGAACGCGATCGCGACCATCCCGCCCATCGACGTCCCGTGCACCAGAGCCTTCTCGATCCCGAGCGCGTCGAGCAGCCCGGCTCCCTCGTCGGCCCAGCCCTCGACCGTGTAGTCCTCGATCGGGCAGTCCGAGCGGCCGTAACCGCTCGCGTCGTAGGAAAGCAGTCGGAACTGCTCGCGGAAGCCGTCGTTGACCATCGCGAAGTTCTGCCGACCGAACAGCGAGCCTCCGAACTGGAGGATCAGCGGGGCGTCCTCGGGACCGGTGAGCTCGTAGTAGAGCCGGAGGTCGTTGACGGTCACGTAGGGCATGCCTTCTCCTCTCGATCAACCGGTGGTCTGGGCGCCGTCCACGGGAATCACGGCGCCGGTCAGGTACTCGGGCGCTTCGGTCAGGAGCCAGGCGGCGAGCGCCGCCACCTCGTCCGGCCGCCCGAGGCGTCCGACGGGAATCGTCGCGGCGAGCAGTCGCTCCTGCTCCGCCCGGTCTCCCGGCGCCATCGCCTCGCCGACCTCCCAGATCATCGACGTGTCCATCGGCCCAGGGCAGAGTGCGTTGACCCGGATGCCGGAACCGGCCAGCTCGAGCGCGACCGTGCGCGTCAGCCCGACCACTGCGTGCTTGGAGCCGACGTAGCCGACGATGTTCGGCCAGCCCATCATGCCGCCGGTCGACGCCGTGTTGACGATCGCCCCACCGCCCGCCCGGAGCAGGGCCGGGACGGCGTGCTTCATGCCCAGGAAGACGCTTCGGGCGTTCACCCGGAAGACTCGCTCGAACTCATCCTCGGGGTAGTCGGCGACCGCTGCGATCGGCCCCAGGGTCGCCGCGTTGTTGAAGATGCCGGCGAGGCCGCCGAAGCGCTCGACCGCTTCCTGGACCGCCCCGGCCACCGCCGCCGAGTCGGTGACGTCGCATGTATGAGGCACGATCTCGCCGGCCAGCTCGTCGAGTGCGCGCTCGAGCGCGGCGGCGTCGAGGTCGACCGCGAGGACGGGTGCGCCGCGCGCTGCGAGAGCGGCCACCGTTCGCGAGCCGAGGCCGCCCGCCGCCCCGGTGACGATGATCGCCGGCACGAGCCCGAGCCTAGACGATCGATCTAGCGGCCGAGAAACCGCGGCGGCCGCCGCTCGCGGAACGCTCGTGGTCCTTCCTGCGCGTCCTCGCTGTACCAGATCCTCCGATGCGCGTCCTCGATCACGCTCGCCGGAGCGCCGTCCACGATGAGCTTCGACCCCTCGACGGAGAGAGGTGCGTTTGCAAGGACTCGCGCGACGAGAGCCGACACTTCGCCCTCGAGTCGCTCCGGGGCGACGACCCTGTTGACCAGGCCGATCGCGAGCGCCCGGCCTGCATCGACCGGGTCTCCGGTGAACAGGAGCTCCTTCGCGACCGACGGTCCGACCAGCGCCGTGAGGCGCCGGACGCCCTCCGTGCCGTAGAGGATCCCGAGCCGGGCGGGCGGCATCGCGAACTGCGCTGCCTCCGAAGCGATCCGGAGGTCGCACGACACCGCGAGATCGCAGCCCGCACCCGAAGCGACGCCGGCGACCACCGCCAGCGTCGGCATGCGGAGCTCCTGGAGACGGGAGCAGAGGAGCTCGACCTCGTCAGGCTCACGCCCCGCTTCCGGCGTCCCTGGGCTGGTCAGATGATTGACGTCGTAGCCGGCGCAGAAGGCCTGGCCTGCGCCGCGAACCACGACCATCCGAGCGGCCGGATCGGCACCGACGCTCTCGATGACCCGCGTCAGCTCTGCGATCAGGGCCGGGGTGAGAGCGTTACGTGCCTCGGGGCGATCGAGCGTGAGCGTCACGACGCCCCCGTCTGTCGAGGAGACGAGCCCGGTCACGGGCGCACCCTACCGCCGGACCGAGCAGAATCACGAGGACATGGATCCGCCCCGCATGACCGCGCTCGGCCAGCGACCCGCCGGTCCGCAGACCCCGGCTCCGAAGTCCGACCGGGGGACGGCGCTCGTGGACCTGACGCTCGAGCTGACGAACGGCATGCCCGTCGCCCCCTCGTACCCTTCGCCGGTCGTGCTTCCGTACCGTGGTCACGACGATGTCGCCGGCATGCCGGCCGCCACCTATCTGGCGACGACCGAGCATGTGGCGACCCACGTCGACGCGCCGCTGCGGTTCGGGCCGAGGCGGGCTGCGATCGACGAGCTTCCGCTCGATTGGTTCACGGGAAAGGCGGTGTGCCTCGACCTCCGCCACATCCCCGATCAGGGCGAGATCGACGTCCGGTGGCTCGAGCGGGCCGAGGACGAGGCCGGCGTGGCGATCAACGGCCACATCGTCCTTCTCTGCACCGGTTTCCACGCCCGCCACTGGCCGCGCCCGGAGGTGCTGACGCGAAATCCTGGTCTGACCGGCGAGGCGACACGGTGGCTCGCCGACCACCGCTCGCGCGCCCACGGCGTCGAGGGGCCCTCGACGGACGTGGGAGGACGGGACGAGCAGCCGAGCCACGCGGTCTGCGGGGAGCGGTCGCTGATCCACTACGAGTGGCTCGTCAACCTCGAGCGTCTCCTCGGCAGAGGCGAGTTCGTGTTCAGCGGCTATCCGCTGCGCATCCGCGGCGGGACGGGCTCACCCGTCCGGGCGGTGGCTGAGCTACCGTTGTGAACGCATGAGTGCGGCGCAGCCCCACCGGCGCTCCCTCGGTGCCCAGATCGCGATCTGGTTCGTCTGGGGCTTTCTCTCGAACATCGTCGCGATCTGGCTCGCGTCGCTCGTCTTCAGCGGCATCAGTTACGGGAGCTTCGGCAACCTCGTGCTCGCCGCGCTCGTCTACAGCGCCGTCAACGCGATCATCCGACCCATCATCGTGTTCCTCACGCTCCCGGCCGTCATCATCACGCTGGGGATCGCGCTGCTCTTCATCCAGGCGTTCATGCTCTGGCTCACCGGACAGATCGTCAGCGACTTCGAGGTCTCGAGCTACTGGGTGGCGCTCGGCGGCGCCATCTTCATCTGGATTGCGAACGCGATCATCGACGCGATCCTGAAGCCGGACTTCAAGCGGCGCGACCGCGAGCCGTCAGTTCAGGTCACGCGGTACTAGGCCGAATCGTTGCCCGGGCGTAGCCCGGGCCGATATCGGCCGTGGAGGGCGGCGGGAGCCGCCCGGTCACGGTACTAGGCCGAATCGTTGCCCGGGCGTAGCCCGGGCCGCGTAGTGCCGCGAATCGGCCTGAGGCCGATATCGCGGCGGCCGCGCTTCCCGGCGTGGCCGGGAAGCGCAAGTTCGGCCGTGGAGGGCGGCGGGAGCCGCCCGGTCACGGTTCCGGCCGCCTTCGGCCGTGGAGCGCGGCGCAGGCCGTCGGGCATCATCCGGAGCGGCGTGAACCGACTAGGCTCCCGACGTGCTCGGGCTGCAGCGCCTCTTGATCCTCTGGGCGGGCAACGTCGCCGCCCTCTTCATCGCCCACCTCTTCGTCGACGGCGTCAGCTACTCGGACGAGTGGTGGATCCTCCTGATCGCCGGCCTGGTCTTCGGCATCGTCAACTCGCTGATCCGGCCGGTGCTCCGGTTCTTCATGAAGACGGTCGGGCTTCCGGTCGTGCTCCTGACTTTCGGGGTGGCGCTCTTCCTGATCGACGTTCTCATGCTCTACATCACGAGCTGGATCGTGAAGGACTTCACGATCTCGAGCTTCGGCGCGGCGGTCGCCGGCGCGGCGGTCATCTGGGTCGTGCACCTGCTGCTCGAAGCGGCCCTCGGGATCGGCAGGAACGGGAAGAAGTAGCGCCGTGGACGTCGAGGCGACCGTCCGCGACCTCCTCGGAGCGACCGCCGCCAGCCGGACCACGCTGCGGCTCGACACACCGGGCGCCGTGTACCCGGTCGTCGCCGAGGCTTGCGCTCCGGGCATCCGCTCGATCCGCGACGCAACCGAGATCGATCTGCGTGCGGCCGCGACGTTCAAGTGGCTCGATCGGGAACGACGGGTGCTGGTTCAGCGCGACTGTCTCGAGGACGAGCCCGCCGCGCCGGCCGCACTGATCGAGCTCTACGGGGTCCGAGCCCAGGTGCTCGCCCCTCTCGTCCGGGACGACCGGCTCGTCGGCATCGTCTCGGTGCACCACGCCGCAACGCCGCGGGACTGGAGCGCGGACGAGATCTCCGCGATCGAGGAAGCATCCGCCCGGATCCTCGCCTCCCTCGCGCGCTAGATTGCATACAGCGATGGGCAAGAAACTCTTCGACCGGGTCTGGGAGAGCCACGTCGTGTGGGAGGAGCCCGGTGAGCCGGCGCTCCTCTTCGTCGATCTCCATCTCGTCCACGAGGTGACCTCGGCGCAGGCGTTCGACGGGCTGAGACTCGCCGGACGGGGCGTGCGCCGCCGCGATCTCACGATCGCGACCATGGACCACAACGTGCCGACAGACGGAGGCCCTGTCACCGACCCGCTCGCGAGGGCCCAGCTCGATGCGCTCGCGCGGAACTGCGCCGAGTTCGAGGTGCCGATCTACGCGACCGGCAGTGGACGGGAAGGGATCGTCCACGTGATAGGCCCGGAGCTCGGACTGACGCAACCCGGCATGACGATCGTCTGCGGAGATAGCCACACCTCGACGCACGGCGCGTTCGGCGCTCTCGCGTTACCGATCGGCACCTCCGAGGTCGAGCACGTTCTCGCGACCCAGTGCCTGCCGCAGACGAAGCCGAGATCGATGCGGATCAGCTTCGACGGGAGCCTGCCTCCCGGCGTCACGGCGAAGGACTGCATCCTCGCTGCGATTCGCGAGATCGGCGTCGCCGGAGGGCAGGGCTACGTCGTCGAGTACGCCGGCGACGCGATCCGAGCGATGTCGATGGAGAACCGCATGACGGTCTGCAACATGTCGATCGAGGGCGGGGCGCGGGCCGGGATGATCGCACCCGACGACACGACGTTCGCCTATGTCGAAGGCCGCCCGGCGGCTCCGACGGGCGCCGGCTGGGAGCGCGCGCTGGACGGCTGGCGTGCGCTCGTCAGCGACGACGACGCGGCATTCGACCGCGAGGTCGAGATCGACGTCGAGGCGCTCTCGCCGCTCGTCACCTGGGGGACGAACCCGGGGATGTCGGTGCCCGTCACCGACGTCGTTCCCGATCCCTCGGACGCGGACGACCCCGACGAGCGCGCCGCGATGGAGCGCGCGCTCGCCTACATGGATCTCACGCCGGGCACGCCGATGCGCGAGGTCCGGATCGACCGCGTGTTCATCGGCTCTTGCACGAACTCGCGCATCGAGGACCTGCGGGCCGCGGCCTCCGTGGCCGGAGGACACCGCGTCGCGGACGGGGTACGGGCGCTGGTCGTTCCCGGATCCGCGCAGGTGAAGCACCAGGCGGAGGTCGAGGGGCTCGACCGGATCTTCCGGGATGCCGGATTCGAATGGCGTGAGGCCGGTTGCTCGATGTGCCTCGGAATGAACCCGGACGTCCTCCTGCCCGGGGAGCGCTGCGCCTCGACGTCGAACCGGAACTTCGAGGGTCGCCAGGGGCGCGGCGGGCGAACCCATCTCGTCAGCCCGGAGATGGCGGCTGCCGCTGCGATCGCCGGCCATTTCGTCGACGTTCGCGAGCTCGCGCTCGCAAGGGGCCGATGAGGCCTTTCCGGACGACGACGGGCAGGGTCGCCGTGCTGGATCGCCAGGACGTCGACACGGATCAGATCATCCCGAAGCAGTTCCTGAAGCGGATCGAGCGCACGGGATTCGGCGAGTTCCTGTTCTACGACTGGCGTTTCGACGCGAACGGCGACCCTCGTCCCGATTTCGAGCTCAACGACCCGGCCTACGCGAACGCGCGGGTCCTCCTCGCGGGCAGGAACTTCGGCTGCGGCTCGTCGCGCGAGCACGCGACGTGGGCGCTGCAGGACTTCGGCTTCGAGGTCGTCATCGCACCGTCGTTCGGGGACATCTTCGCCTCCAACTGCCTGCAGGTCGGCCTCGTGCCGATCAAGCTGCCGCCCGAGCAGGTCAAGCAGCTCATGGAGCTCGTCGCTCGGGAGGGCGGCGCCGAGATGACGGTCGACCTCGAGCAGCAGACGATCTCCGCTCCCGGCGGCGAGCTCCTGAATTTCCCGTTCGACCCGTCGCAGCGCCACCGCCTGCTGAACGGCCTCGACGACATCGGGCTCTCGCTCGCGCACGAGGCGGAGATCGAGGCGTACGAGGCGTCGCATCCGGCTCGGATCAGCACGACGGCGCTGTAGGCCCGGTCGGATCCGAGCCCGAGGCTCCCGCTCTATAGTTGTCCGACAATCGGGCAACGCGAGGAGGGCCGATGGCGGTTCGGGCAGGAGTCGACACCGGAGGAACGTTCACCGACCTCGTCGCCTACGACGAGGCAACGGGTGAGTTGCGGATGGCGAAGGCGTTGTCGACGGCGGACGACCCGTCGCGGGCGGTCTTCGACTCCTTCGCGCGTGCGGGTCTCGAGAGCTCCCAGATCGAGTACTTCGTGCACGGTACGACCGTCGCGACCAACGCGCTGATCGAGCGCCGCGGCGCTCCTGTCGCCCTGCTGATCACAGACGGCTTCCGCGACGTCCTGCACATGCAGCGAACCGTGCGGCCCGACCACTTCGACCTCCACTGGGTCAAGCCCAAGCCGCTCGTTCCGAGGTCTCGGAGTATCGGGATCCGGGAGCGGGTGCTGAAGGACGGCACGGTGCTGATCCCGCTCGACGAGGGTCAGGTACGGGAGAGCGTCGAGGCGCTCCGCGACGGCGGCGAGGTCGGCGCGATCGCCGTCTCGTACCTGTTCTCGTTCATGAACCCGGAGCACGAGCGCCGGACGGCAGAGCTGATCCGGGAGGTCTGGCCGGAGGCGCGCGTCTCGCTGTCGTCCGACGTCCTGCCCCGATGGCGTGAGTACGAGCGCACGTCGACGACGGTCATCGACGCGTACCTGAAGCCCTTCATCCGGGACTACATGCGAAACCTCGAGCGCGACTGCGAGGCCGGGGGGATCCGCCAGGTGCTCGTCCTGCGCTCGAACGGCGGCGTGATGACATCGGCTCGCGCCAGCGAGCAGCCGGTCTCGCTGGTTCGGTCCGGTCCGTCCGGCGGGATCATGGCTTGCCAGCAGCTCGGCAAGCTGCTCGGCCTCGGCGACCTGATCGCGGCCGACATGGGGGGAACGAGCTTCGAGGCCTGCCTCCTGCCGGGCGGGGAGCCGACGTTCACGAATCGCGAGGAGCTCGAATGGGGTGTCCCGATCGCGCTCACGATGGTGGACGCGCGATCGATCGGCGCGGGCGGCGGCAGCATCGCGCGCGTCGACGCCGCAGGGATCTTGCGTGTCGGGCCGGATAGCGCCCGGGCCGATCCCGGTCCCGCCTGCTACAGCCGGGGCGGCGTCCAGCCGACCGTCACCGACGCGAACGCGGTTCTCGGCCGGTTGGCTCCGGAGTTCCGGCTGGCGGGCGACTTCGAGCTCGACTTCGCCGCCGCGGGAACGGCTGTCGACACGCTGGCAGGGCCGCTCGGTCTCGACCGCGTGCGCGTCGCCCAGGGCGTCGTCGATGTCGCCAACAACAACATGGCGCAGGCGCTCCGGCTGGTCTCCACCGATCGCGGCTACGACCCGCGTGGCGCGACGCTGGTTGCGTATGGCGGCGCGGGGCCCCTCCACGCATGCGAGCTGGCCCGCGCGCTCCAGATGCAGTCCGTGCTCGTTCCTCGCTACCCCGGGGCGTTCTCCGCGCTCGGTGCGCTGCTCGCGGACGCGCGATTCGACTATGCGACCACCTACTGGATGCGGATGCGCCATCTGGAGCCCGCGCGGGTCAACGAGCTGTTCGAGGCACTCGAGCATCAGGCGGCCGAGGAGTTCGTCCAGGAGGGCTTCTCGGAGCCGCCGCTCGTCCGCCGGTCGGTCGACCTCCGGTACGTCGGTCAGAACTGGGAGCTCTCGATCGAGCTTCCGGCCGGGAAGCTCACGGCCGGCGACTTCGGCGACGTCGAGGAGCGGTTCGCGGCGGAGCACGAGCGGTTCTACGGCTACCACCTTCCCGGCGAGGAGCTCGAGATCCTGACCTTCAAGCTCGCCGCGCTCGGGACGCGGCACGAGCTGGAGCTCCCCCGGCTGGCCGCCGGCGGCGAGCCAGAGCCGATTGCGAGGCGGGAGGTCGTCTTCAGCGGCGACGTCGCCCCGGTCGAGACGCCCCTCTATCGCCGGGAGGAGCTCCGCGCCGGTGCCAGGATCGCCGGCCCGGCGCTGATCGGGCAGGTCGACGCGACCACGCTGCTCCCACCCGGGAGCGAGGCGCGCGTCGACGAGTACGGCAACCTCCACGTCACGATCTAGAAAGGACGGTCGATGTCCCTCGCCGACACCACCACGAGCCGCGAGGCCGAGCCCGGCCTCGCGACCGACCCGTTCCTGCTGGAGATCATCCGCAACTACCTGATCACGACGTGTCGCGAGATGGGGATCGCGATGATGCGGACGAGCTACTCGCCGATGTTCAACGAGGCGCTGGACTTCACGTGCCTCGTCTTCGACGGCAAGGGCGAGATGGCCGCGCAGGCGCCGTACTGCCCCGCGATGATCGGCTCCACCGTCCACCTGATCCCGAACGCGATCGCCGAGATCGGTCCGGAGAACCTGGAGCCGGGCGACGTCGTCTTCACGAACGATCCGTACCGCGGCGACTGCCATCTACCCGAGTTCTGCGTGATCAAGCCCTACTTCCACGACGGAGAGATCCTCGCCTACTCGGTGAACATCGCGCACATGACGGACGTCGGGGGCATGGTGCCCGCGGCGTTCGGCGACACCCGGAACACGTGGCAGGAGGGCATCCGCTTCCCCCCGCTCAAGATCTACCGGCGTGATCAGGAGGTCGAGGAGATCTTCCGCATCCTGATCTCGAACGTCCGGACGCCGAAGCACTCCTACGGCGACATGAAGGCGATGATCGGATCGCTCTACCTCGCCGAGCGTCGCATCGACGAGCTCGTCGAGCGGTACGGCTCGGACACGTTCAAGCAGGCGTGCGAGGACATCAAGCTCGTCTCCGAGCGGCTGATGCGCGCCGAGATCGCCTCGTGGCCCGACGGCGAGTACGAGGCGGAGGGGCTGATCGAGGATGACGGCGTCGTTCCCGATCGCCCGTGGAAGATCAAGGTGACCGTGGTCATCCGGGGCGACGAGCTGATCGTCGACTTCACGGGGTCCGACCCTCAGTGCCTGGGCGGGGCGAATCAGACCTTCGGAACGACGGCGTCGGCCGCGTACAGCGGCGCGCTGCACATGTGCAAGAGCGAGATCCCGTACAACCACGGTTGCTATCGACCGATCGCGATCGTCACCGAGCCGGGAACGTTCGTGAACGCGAACTATCCGGGCTCGACGGTCGGCGGCAACTCGGACACGCATCCGACGACGGTCGACATCATCCTCCGGGCGTTCTCCCAGATCTCGCCGGACTCGAGCGCGGCCGACGGAGGCACCTGCGGCTGCATCGGCTTCGGCGGGGAGGACCCGCGCACGAGCGAGGCCTACGCGCACCTCCATCTGGAGGGCGTCGGCTGGGGCGGACGTGACCGACACGACGGCAACGACGTGCAGTTCGTGAAGAACGGCAACTGCCCGAACACTCCCGTCGAGGTCGCCGAGACGCGCTACCCGTGGCTGAACATGGAGTATCAGCTCGAGCCGTATGCCGTCGGCCACGGTCGCCATCGGGGGGGCTTCGGAAGCCGCCGCGTCTTCCGGTTCCTGGCAGATGGAGTCAACATCGCGTCGCACACCAACCGCCATCGCGTGCGCGCCTGGGGCCTGCACGGCGGCATGGACGGGACGAACACCGTCATCGCCTTCCGCCGCAAAGGAGAGACCGAGTGGGTTCGTGCACGCGAGGCGTTCGGCGTCCAGTCCTACGGCAAGTTCTCGGGCATCACCATGAACGCGGGTGACGAGATGCTCTTCGTCACGCCTTCCGGCGGGGGCTACGGCGACCCGCTCGAACGGGACCCCGACCTGGTGCTCGAGGACTGGCAACTCGAGCTGATCGGCACGGAGGACGCGCGCGACGTCTACGGCGTGGTCGTCGACACCGATCGACGCGCGATCGACGCGGAGGCGACCGACGAGCTCCGCGCCGCGAAGCGGGAGGCCTGAGGTGCCGGTCTATCGCGAGGTCAACGAGATGCCGAAGTGCGCGTCCTGCGGGAAGCTGCTCCCGGTCGACCGGATCCGCGCAGAGCGGCTCGGCCGTCCCGTGCAGTTCTGCTCCGACCAGTGCATCCGGATCTTCGACACCTACAAGCAGCCGAAGTACGGCGACCGAGCGCTGGACGGGATTCCGGAGATCGCGTGACCGCGGACGCCGTGTCCTCCGGGCTGGGCTCGGTGGAGCGGCTGTCCACGCCCGGCCAGCTCGTCTCCCTCCTTCGGGACGGGATCGTGGACGGGACGATCCCGCAGGGGGAGCAGCTTCGAGAGCTCTGGCTCTCCGAGCAGTTCCACGTGAGCCGGAGCTCGCTGCGCGAGGCGCTGCGGCAGCTCGTTCAGGAGGGTCTGGTCGAGCATCAGGTGCATCGCGGGATCTTCGTCAGGCGCATCACCCCGGAAGATGCCGTCGACGTCTACCGCGCGCGGGAGGCCGTCGAGCTGACCGCGCTCGGGCTCTTCCTCGATCGCGAGGACGAGATCGACCTCCAGCCCCTCCACCTCTGCGTCTCCCAGATGGACGAGGCCGCGACCCGCCGGGGCGGATCGTTCAGCGAGGTGGCCGAGCCCGACGTCTCGTTCCACGAGGGGATCGTCCGGCTGAGCGGGAGCCTACGCCTCGTACGCATGTACTCGACGCTCGCGGCGGAGACGAGGATGATCCTGCACGCCTATCCCCCGTATCCGCTGCGAGCGAACGCCGAGGATCACGGCGAGATCCTCGACGCGATCCGCGCGCGCTCGCCCGGCGCCGAGCCTCTCCTCCGTGAGCACCTTCGCTACTCCGCTCGACTGGCCGCCGAGGCGCTCGCCGCCGGGGTGCCGGAGCCACGTTGAAGCAGCAGCGCTCGATGTACTTCCTCGAGGTGGTCGGTTGACCGTGGCCGGTCGGCTCGACGGCAAGGTCGCGATCGTCACCGGCGCGAGCGAGGGGATCGGCTCGGCCATCGTCCACGCCTTCGTGCGGGAGGGGGCCCGCCTGGTGCTGGTCGCCCGACGGCCGGATCCGCTCCGGCAGCTGGTCGAGGAGCTCGGCGGCGAGGCCTCGGTGGCGGTCGCTGGTGACGTCGCAGACCCGGCGACGGCCGAGCGGGCCGTCGCGGAGGCGCTGGAGCGATTCGGCGCTCTCGACATCCTCGTGAACAACGCCGGGCTCGACCTGTCGGGCGTCGACCTCCTCGAGACCACGATCGACGACGCGCGGCGAATCTTCGACGTCAACGTGTTCGGCGCGCTCGCGATGCTGCAGGCGGCAGCGCGCGCGATGCGAGGGCGCGGGGGGTCGATCGTGAACGTGACTTCCAGGATCGCGCTGATCGGGTTCCCCGGCTCGGCTGTCTACGGCGCGTCGAAGGGCGCCCTCCAGAGCCTCACCCGGAACGCCGCGGTCGAGCTCGCGCCGCTCCGGATCCGCGTCAATGCGGTCGCACCCGGCCTCACGGCGACTCCCATGATCGACACCTGGGTCGAGGCCCAGCCGGAGCCTGGCGCGTTTCGCCGGCGCATGGAGGCGACGATTCCCCAGGGGCGCTTCGCCGATCCGCGGGATGTGGCAGCCGCCGTCGTCTACCTCGCGGGTGACGAGTCGGCATCCGTCACCGGGGCGTCGATCTCCGTGGACGGCGGGTACACGGCGGCCTGACGCTCGGGTAACCTCGACGACATGTCCCTCATCGCGATCGGCATCGTCGTCTTCGTTCTCCTGATCGTGCTCACGAACACGAAGCGGTGGAAGCGGCTTGCGAGTGGGGCGCGGCGAGCCAAGGACGAGCTCGAGAGCGAGGCGACGAGCCACGACGGGCGAGAGCAGTAGGCCGGAGCGTCCGTGTCCGGGATAGCCGAGCCACTGACCGACCGCCGCGAAGCCCGGGAGCGCATCCTTTCCGCCGCGTACGAGCTCTTCTCCCAGCGCGGAATCCGGGCCGTCGGGATCGACGCGGTGATCGAGCGATCCGAGGTCGCGCGGATGACGCTGTACCGGCACTTCGCGTCGAAGGACGAGCTGGTGCTCGCGTTCCTCGAACGACGTGAGGAGCTCTGGACGAAGGGGTGGCTGCAAACCGAGGTCGAGGCGCGGGCCACGGATCCCGCAGCCAGGCTGCTGGCGATCTTCGAGGTCTTCGACGAGTGGTTTCGGCGCGACGGCTTCGAGGGCTGCTCGTTCGTCAACGTCCTGCTCGAGATCGGCGATCCGGCGAACCCGCTGCACGAGGCGAGCGCCGTGCATCTCGAGCGGATCCGCGAGTTCGTCGCGGGGCTCGCTGCCGAAGCAGGTGTACGCGACCCGGAGGGCTTCGCACGCCAGTGGCACATCCTGATGAAGGGGTCGATCGTCGCCGCGGGGGAGGGCGATCGCGATGCTGCGCTTCGGGCGCGCGAGGTCGGGGCGCTCCTGCTCCGGGAGGCGACTCGCAGTCAGCGCGCGGCGTCCGCGCCGCTGAACGCGGCGAGCGACTCCTCCACCGCCCGCTTCTCGATCCCTCGCCCGATGAAGACCAGTCGGGAGCGATGGTCCCCGTCGGGCCAGGCCTCCAGATGGAGAGGGGGATGAACGACGTGCTGGACGCCGTTCAGGAGGAGCGGGCCGGGGCCACCGACGTCGAGGAGGCCCTTGACGCGCAGAATGTCCTGCCCACGCGCCTGGAGCAGCATCGTCAGCCAGATCCCGAAGGACGTCCAGTCGAGTGGCTCGTCGAGAACGATCGAGAACGCGTGGACGCCGCCGGCGTGCGTCGACTCCGGGATCTCGACGTCGCGGGGGTCGATCGGCGGCCCGGCGAGCAACAGATCCGGGTCGAGCTCGCCGAAACACGCCTCGAGGACGGGCGCTACGGGGTTCAGCGACGCCAGACGGGTCCGCAGTTGGGTGACGGCCTCGACCGGGGCGAGATCGGTCTTCGTGACGACGAGCCGGTCCGCCGTCGTCGCCTGGGCGAGCGACTCGGGCTCCCGCTCGAGCGCGGTGAGGCCGCAGATCGCGTCGACGGTCGTGACGACTCGGTCGAGCGCGAAGTGGTGGCGTACCACGCGGTCGGCGACGATCGTGCCGACGATCGGGGCCGGATCGGCGAGGCCCGTCGTCTCGATGACTACGCGCCGGAAGGGCGGGATCTCGCCCCGCGATCTGCGATCGAGGAGATCGGTGAGCTCGTCCACGAGGTCGCCGCGCATGGTGCAGCAGACGCAGCCGCTGGCCAGGACGACCGTCCGCTCGTCGACGCGCCGGAGGAGGTGATGGTCGATTGCCACCTCGCCGAGCTCGTTCACGATCACCGCCGTCTCGCCGAGCTCGGGTCGAGCGAGCAGTTTCGCGAGTAGCGTCGTCTTCCCGCTGCCGAGAAATCCGGTCAGGATGCTGACGGGAAGCCGGTCAGGCACGGCTGCTCAGCGAGGCGACGAGCCCTGGGTCGAGGGGATCGAGCGGACGACCGGCGAGTCGCTCCGCTGCCGGCCAGAGCGCGCCGAGGTCCGAGACGATCTCCGCCCGGCCCTTCCGGTCGCGCACCACGTAGACGCTGCCCGACCAGTCGTCGAGCCTCAGGCCGAACCGGTCGAGTACGCGGTTGACGAGCCGCACTCGCTCGATCCGCGCGCGTCGGCCGGATCCCTCCTCCGCCCAGTGCGGTTGGCCGAGAACGCCGCAGAGCGAGCACACGGTTGCGTTCTAGCACGCGCCCGTCTAGCGTCGCGCGAGACGACCGCGAAGGAGGCTGACGAGGATGGCGAAGGAGATCTTCTGTGCGTACGGCGTCGACGTCGACGCCGTCGCGGGCTGGCTCGGCTCGTACGGGGGCGAGGACTCGCCGGACGACATCTCGCGGGGGCTCTTCGCCGGCGAGGTCGGGACGCCCCGCCTCCTGCGGCTGTTCGAGAAATACGGCCTGAAGACCACGTGGTTCATCCCGGGGCATTCGATCGAGACGTTCCCGAGGCAGACCACGATGGTCGTCGAGGCCGGACACGAGATCGGGATCCACGGCTACTCGCACGAGAATCCGATCGCGATGACCCGCGAGCAGGAGGAGGCTGTCCTCCTGCGCTGCATCGAGCTCGTGAAGAAGGTCTCGGGCCGCAAGCCGACGGGGTACGTCGCGCCGTGGTGGGAGTTCTCGAAGGTGACGAACGAGCTCCTCCTCGAGCACGGGGTCAAGTACGACCACTCGCTGATGCACAACGACTTCCACCCGTACTACGTGCGGGTGGGGGACAGCTGGACGAAGATCGACTACTCGCGCTCGGCGGAGGACTGGATGAAGCCGCTCCGTCGGGGCAAGGAGACGCCGCTCGTCGAGATTCCCGCGAGCTGGTACCTGGACGATCTACCGCCGATGATGTTCATCAAGGCGTCGCCGAACAGCCACGGGTTCGTCAATCCACGGCAGCTCGAGCAGATCTGGATCGACCAGTTCGACTGGGTCTACCGGGAGTACGACTACGCCGTCGTGACGTTCACCATCCACCCGGACGTGAGCGGGCGCCCGCAGGTGCTGCTCATGCACGAGCGCATCATCGAGCATGTGAGCCGCCATGCGGGCGTGCGCTGGGCGACGTTCGACGAGATCGCGAACGACTTCTCGAAGCGCTTCCCGTTCGCCAAGCGGGCCCGGCCGCAGTCGTAAGCGCCGCCGGGTAGGCGGAGGGGCCGGCTTCCCGGCCCCTCCGGCTGCTCGTTCTGGAACGGCTCTTACGAGAGAACGGCGGTCACGACCTGGGATCGCGCGGCGATCTCCTGGTGATTGTTGTATGCCAGGATGACCTGCAAGCGGTAGCTGGCGCCCGGCGAGAGACCACAGGCGCGGGCATGAACGGCGTTCGCACCGAGCGTGAAGTACTTGCCGTTCACGTAGACGTGGTAGTGGCCGGCCCGTGGGACGTTGACCGGGGAGCCGACCTGGCCGGGAAGCATCTGCCAGCCGCGGATGCGGAGCTGCATCGAGATGCACCCGGTGTTCGGGTTGGGGCTGACGCGCAGGACACGCACGGACGGCGTGCGCTCGGGCTGCACCTGCGACGGCGGTTTCCTCGCGAGCGCGATCGATGTGACGAGGAGCGCGCCGACCGCGGCTGCGAGCGTGAGAAAAGCGATCTTCCGCATTCGACTCCTCCTCTCCTAGGCCAGGACGGCGCTCACGAGCTGCGACCGAGCCCGGAGCTCTCTGTGGTTGTTGTTGGCGAGCACGACGCGGAGCGAGTAGCTCTGGCCACCCGCAAGCCCGCAGGCGCGCGCGCGATTCGGGTTCGACCCGAAGTTGTGGTACTTGCCGTTCACGTAGACGTGGTAATGGCCGCCGTCGAACTGATTCACGGGGCTCCCGACCTGACCCGGGTACATCTTCCACCCGAGCAGCCGCAGCCGGAGTGTGATGCAACCGGTGTTGGGGTTCGGATAGACACGCGTGATCTGAACGTAGCCACGCCCGGCGGTGCCACCGCTGAAGTAGCCGCCCGACAGCGTGTCGTCCACGACGACGGCAGGGTTCACCGCCATTGCTCCTGTTGCGCCCGCAAGGGCGAGCATCGCAGTCGCTGCGACGGTTAGGACAACCCTTCGCAACTTCCCCTCCCTTCTCTCTCCGCGGTCGCCCGGCGCGTCCGCGGTCCGTTCCCAGTACGTCAGGGGAGCGTATTCGGTTTCGACATCACACCGCTCCCTCGATCGCGTGAAGCTCCCACGGCGGGCCGAGCCGGATCAGATGGCCATCCGGGTCGGACAGGTCGTACACGTTCGTCCCGAAGCGAGTTCGCGTCACCCGTCCACCCGAGATCCCGCGCGCCCGGAGCTCCTCGATCGTCCGCTCGAGATCCTCGGCGGCGAGCTCGAGCCGGACGCTCCCGCCGACCTCGCGGCCCCGATCCGGATCCCAGGTCAGCACCAGGTAGGCCCGCTGGTCGAGGACGAAGAAGGCGCTGTGGGCGTTCGCTCCTTCGTCGTACGCGGCCTGCGGGCCGAACCCGAGCAACCGCGTGTAGAAGTCGATCGCGTAGTCGAGATCGGTGACGTACAGGTGAACGGCCGTGACGTAGCCCACAGGCCTGCAAGCCTACGACGAACGCGGACCGCGAAGCAACCGCCGCAACGGTCCGCCGTCAGCCCTTCTTCGCCGACTTCCTCTTCGCGCGCGCCTTCTTCTTGCGCTGACGGTCGTTCTTCCAGCGTTTGATCGGTCTCGAGCCGCGCCCCATTGCGCGACGAATCTACCGGAACTACGCTCCCCGGGTGGCACTCGACCCTTCCCGCACGGTTCGGGAGCTCCGTGAGCTGGCCGAGTTGACCGGCGACGAGAACGGCGCCCAGCGGGTCTGCTGGACCGACACCTGGGCCGCGGCGAGGTCGTGGATGAGAGAGAAGCTCTCGTCGCTTCCGGTCGAGGTCGAGATCGACCCGGCGGGGAACCAGTGGGCGACGCTCCGCGGTGACTCGGAGCGCGCGGTCCTGATCGGTGGCCACATCGACTCGGTTCCGAACGGCGGCTGGCTCGACGGCTGCCTCAACGTCGTCGGCGGCCTCGAGGTGCTGCGCCGGATCGCGGCAGACGGCCGGCCTGCCGTGACGGTGAGGCTCGTCGACTGGGCTGACGAGGAGGGCGCGCGTTTCGGCCGGAGCCTCTTCGGGTCGAGCGCGGCCGCGGGATCGATGCGAGACCAGGACGAGCTCCGGCTTCTCGCCGATCGCGACGGGATCACGCTTCCCGACGCGCTCGCGGCGCACGGTGTCGATCTCGATCGCGCGATCGACGCGCGTGCGCAGCTCCAGACGGCGGCCGCCTACCTCGAGCTGCACATCGAGCAGGGCCCGGTGCTCGAGTCGCTCGACCTCCCGCTCGGGGCCGTTCTCGGCACGTTCGGCGTCGAGCGCCACCGTGTGACGTTCAGGGGCCAGGCCGCGCACGCGGGCTCGACGCCGATGGCGGTCCGGCGCGATGCGCTGGCCGGGGCGGCGAGGCTCGAGCTCGAGCTGAGGGAGATCGCGCACCGCACCGGCGGCGGCGCCGTCTGCACGATGGGAGGGGTCGTGACCAGACCGGGGATCGTCACCTCGGTCGTCGAGGAGGCGGCCTGCCTGGTCGACCAGCGCCACCTCGAAGCATCCCGGCTCGCCTCGATGCTCGACGAAGCCCGGACGGCCAGCGAGCGATTCGCGCAGGAGGAGCGCCTCGAGGTTCACTGGGAGCGCATCTGGGGCATCGAGCCGATCCTGTTCGACGAGACGCTGATCGACCTCTGCGACGAGGCGATCCGGGAGGTCACGCCGTCGTCGCACCGGCTCCCCAGCGGGCCGCTCCACGATGCCGCGGAGGTCTCGCGTGCGGGGGTGCCGACCGTCATGCTCTTCGTCCAGAGCCTGCGCGGGCTCTCTCACACCAAGCTCGAGGACACGACGCCCGAGCACCTGGAGCTCAGTGTCCGGGCGCTCGACCGGCTCGCCGACAAGACCATCGCCTGGGTCGCCGCGGGCGGGGTAGGCGGAATCGCTGCCGGCCGCAGGCCGGCTGCCAGGGCCAGGGGATCCGGGTGCCGGTTCGCGTCCGGCACGCATTCCGCCTAGTTCCGCCTGGGGCGTGACCGGGCCCCTTGCGGGGCCCTCTACGGCGGATACCGGCCCGGCTTCGCCGGGCAACGATTCCGCCTACGGCCGCCGGCAGAAGCACGACGATCCGATCGGCACGTCCGCTCGGGCCAGCGCGATGTCGAGGCGTTGTTTCAGCATGCTCGCCTCCGTCCTCTTCCCGAGCCGGGTCAGGCACTCGTGGAGCCCGTGCAGGCTCCAGACGTTGTCCGGGTGCTGGCACGCCCGGCTGAGCGTCCCGTCAAGACCGAGATCGGCTCGGTAGACCGCCTCCGCCTCCTCGACCCGACTCTGTTCGAGCAGCAGGGCTCCGAGCGCGTGTCGGGCCGGCTGCATCCAACCCCATGGCTCGTCGTACGGCAGGCCGTCGTCGAGCTCGACGGCGCGACGAAGGTGGGCGAAGGCGGCGTCGTGGTTGCCCTTTCGATACTCCATCTCGCCGTTCAGCATCTCGGCGGCGATCGCGAGGATGTCGAGGCAGCTGTTGTTGAAGAGATATCGGGTCGGCGGCACGCGAGCCACGGCCTCGGAGAACCGCGCCCCGTGTTCCTCGGCGAGCGCGAGCTCGTCGCGCGCCGCGTGCGCGACGCCCTTCGCGTAGTGCTTGAGCGCGGTCGTGACGCAGAACAGATCCAGGTCGTCCGGAAGGGGCTCGTCGACGATGTCCCGCCAGCGGCCGAAGCGGATGAGCGCGTGCATCTTCATCGGCACGAACCCCTCCAGCCAGTCGGCCATGGGCGGGGACTGCACCCTGAGCAACTCTTCCGGGAGCGTCGCGATCATCTCGTCGGCAGCTTCCAGGGAGGGCCCGAGCTGACCCAGGAACATGGCGCCGTAGAGCTTGAAGTGGTAGTCGTGGCAGCGATAGAGGGAGTAGAAGTT
This sequence comes from uncultured Thermoleophilia bacterium, assembly GCA_963705605.1. Lineage (GTDB taxonomy): Bacteria > Actinomycetota > Thermoleophilia > Gaiellales > Gaiellaceae > CAVPKC01. Next base: position 1,489,058 of record CAVPKC010000003.1, on the reverse strand, counting down.
GAGCGGCCCCTCCCGCGCGAGGAACTTGCGATCGGCAGCGATCGCCTTCTCGTTCGAGACGACGACGTCCCGGTAGCTGCCGCACAGCACGTCGATGTGCGTCGGCATGTGCCGGAGATGGCCGGCGTCGGGCACGAGGTCTCGTAGCTGGTCGCCGGCGCGCAGCGCGCATTCGGGGTGCGGCGACATCTCCATCAGGTGGATGTACATGTGCAGGAGGCCGGGATGCGGCTCGTCTCCGGCCCTTTCCACCTCCGCCAGGCCGCGTTCCAGGACGCGGATCGCCTCGAGCGTGTCCGCTCCGTCGGCCGGCTCACCGGTCTTCAGATCCCAGAGCTGCCACGGCGTGCGGTTCATCAGCGCCTCGGCGAAGAGCGTCGCGACGTCGTAGTCGTCCGGGAATCTCCCGTAGACGTCCCGCATCGCGGCCGCGTACTCGTCGTTCCAGAGCGAGCAGTCCGGTGCCGCGACCTCCGATGGGTACCGGTGCTGGACCGCCTCGATGAGGGATCGCTCGACTGGCGTCGCCGTTGCCGCCAGCGACTGCGCGCGGCGGGCGGCGACGAATGCGGTCCTGACCGATCGTTCGAGGTCCGCCTCGTCGAAGGCCTCCCACGCCTTGTTGTAGTTGGGCCCCGCCGCGTAGGCGATGCCCCAGTGCGCCATCGCGCAGTCGCGGTCGTGCTCCACCGCTCTCTCGAAACAGCGGACGGATTCCTCGTGGTTGTAGCCGTAGCACCAGGCGAGCCCCCGGTCGAACCAGAGCTGTGCGTCGGCGGAAGACGTCGACACCGTGCGGCCGTAGGTCCCGAGGTCGTAGTAGTCCGACATGACACCTCCCTGGTCTCGATGCGTCGCGGTGAGCCTATCCAGCAGCGCGGGGCAGGAGCGCGGAGCGGGGCGCGACCTGGATGCCTCTCGGCCGGGCCAGAGCCTCGAGCGCAAGGACCGTGTCCGCAACGGGCACGTCTTCGAGATAGGCGCTTCGCCGCTCGAACGACGCCAGCGCCCCCGCGATCGCTATCCGGTAGGGGCCGGCATCGGCTGCGGCGATCGCAGCGAGCGCATCCGCGACGGCTCCCGGGAAACGGTCCTCGGGCTCCGCCTGCAGGCTGCTTGCGAGCGCCGCGGCTGCAACGTCCTGTCCGAGCGCGAGACGTGCGAGGCACGCGGCGTATCGACCGATGGGCGACGGCTCGTCGTCACCCACCTCGCCGAGCGTCCAACCTGCGTCGACGAGCAACCCGGTCGCGTCCGCGGCGAGGAGTCGCATCTTGACGGCGCCGATCATCCGTCCGAAGCTGCCGGTTGGTGCGCCGTCGTAGCTCTCGCGGTATCGCTCCGCCGACCGGCGGAACCACGCATGCGCGTCGTCCTCCAGCCCGGCCATCAGGCAGGACAGCCCTGCTCCGCAGGCGGCGTTCGCCACGCGCACGAGCTGCCGCTGCCGGGTGTCGGCCTCACCGGGCAGCCGCTCGAGGCCGTCGAGGTACCGTCGCTCCTCGCGGGCGATCTGGGCGGCCCAGTCGAGCACAGCCAGACCCTAGCGACGCCGGCGTCGCCTGCCCGGGGCGCGTCTATTGAGCGCGCGGCAACGAGTGGGGTATGCTTACGCGGGCAGGACGTTCTGCCTGCGCGCCTCCCCCAACATCTTCCGGCGGCGCGCCGCCTTGCACCGCATGCAAGAAGCGACCAACCACTCAATCGTTCTCGCGAACACGGACGACCTCTCGCCGGTCGCGTCTCGGGCCGAGGCCTGGGCCGGCGAGCCGTTCCTCCGCCCGGACGAGAACCCAGCCGAGGCGCTTGCTGAGGGCTCTGCCCGGCGCCGCGCCCTCGACGCGGCCCTCGCGGAGATGGCGGCAGGCCGGCGATTGCCGTCGTCCGAATGGAAGGTCGAGTTCTCGCTCATGCTCGGGCTGGAGCGCGTTCTCGCCGACGAGAGCCCCCATCTCGCCTCTGGCACCGAGCTCCGGCGGCACCAGATCGACGCGCTCGCCGGGATGCTGACGGAGCTGATCGCGCTTCACGAAGAGCGTGCCGACGTCGAGAACGGCGCCTCCGAGCCGGAAGGAGACGACGACGAGGAGGACGCGGAGGAGGAGCCGGAGACGGAGGACGTCGAGGAGGACGAGACCGACGCGCCCAAGCCGGATCCGGGTGCCGTACGGCGGTTCCGGTTCAGACATCCGACGGCCTCCGGGAAGACGATCGCGGCCGGGGGCTTCGTCGAGGCGGCACGGACGATGGGCGTCCTCATCCTGACCCACCGCCGGCTTCTGGTGAACCAGTTCGACCGCGATCTCACCGAGGAGGGCTACGGCGATCGCTTCGCCGATGCGGTCCTCGCCGGCACGGACTCGCTGCGCGGCAACCCGATCACCGTCCAGACGTACGCCTGGTTCGCCCGTCACGTGTCGTCGCTGTCGCGGACGGCGTACCAGCTCGTGATCTGCGACGAGGCGCACACCGCACTCGGGGAGAAGACGAGCGCCGCGATTCGCAGCTTTCCGGAGCCGATCTACATCGGGATGACCGCGACCGAGCAGCTGATCGCGAAGCAGGTGTCGGACGTCTTCCCGGCGTCCGTCGACGACCTCCCACTCGGCGATGCCGCCCGGCGCGGCCTGATCGCGCCGCTGCGGTGCCTGCGGGTTCCGCCCGCGGCTGCGATCTCGACCGTTCCGATCATCGGCGGCGACTTCGACCAGGATGCGCTGGCGAAGGTACTCGATCACGAGCTGATCAACCAGGCGGCGGCGAGCCTCTACCGGGACCGCTTCGATGCCACTCCGGGGATCGTCTACGCGGCCGGAGTCGAGCACGCGTACAACCTCGCGAAGGAGTTCAGAGCCGCCGGGCTGAAGGCCGAGGCGGTCAGCGGGCGCACGCCGCCACTCCGGCTCGCCGAGACGCTTGCCGCCTACGAACGAGGCGAGATCAACGTCCTCATCAACGCCCAGCTCCTGGCCGAGGGCTGGAACTCGCCCCGGGCCACCGTCTGCATGCACCTCGCGCCCACGGCGAGTCGCCGCGTGTACCAGCAGCGCATCGGCCGGATCATGCGCATCCATCCGCGCAAGGAGGCGGGGATCGTCGTCGATTTCGTCGACCCGGGAGCGACGCACACGGAACGGACGGTCACCCTGCATTCGCTCCTCGATTCGGACTTCTATCGCCCCGGCGCTCGCGTGACTCCCGCTCCGCGCCGACGGATGCAGCGCCGTGCCCGCCGCCGGCTCTCGCCCGCGTCGTGGCTCGTTCCGGTGACCCCCGATCCGCGGCGCCGCCTCGCCGTGATCGCACGGGAGTGGCAGCGCGTCGACCCGTCCCGGCTCGCGTCGGACGAGCAGGAGCTGTGGGCGCGAATGGCCGGTCGTCAGCTGCGTTTCGACGAGCGCCAGCAGTTTGCGGAGAAGCTCGCGCGCGCGAGCCGGGAGTGTCGCGAGATGTTCCTCATGAGCTGCGCCGCCGAGAATCCGAATCGCCGCCTGCGCCTCCAGGCGCTCGGGGATCGGGTCGCGACGACCGTCGATCGCGCGAACTTCGACGACCTGGTCACCATCGTCACGTCGTCCCCCGTGTGGGAGAAGGACCGCGTACAGGGGGCGCGGATCCTCTTGCGCGCGATCGCCGAGGGCAAGGCGGACGCGCCCGAGGAGATCGTCGAACGGTGGACCTGGCGGTTGGCCCGGGCGACCCGGAAGCTCCAGGATCGCCGGGCGAGCGCCGAGCTGCCGGATGCGAAGAGGCTGCTCGGAGCGCTCGCGAACTCACGAGGCCACCGCCATGAAGAGAACGCGGCGCGACTCGTCAACGTCGCGCTCGAGCAGCCCCCGCAGGTCGCGGCCGCGCTCCTCGCGTCCGCCGAGGGCTACACGCCGACGGCCCAGCAGCTGATCGAGCGAGCCCGCGCGCGGATCGGGACGATCGCCGAGGTTGCGGACGCCCTCGCGGAGAATCTTCCCCAGCCCAAGGCGCCGAGCGGCAAGTCCCGGCGGCGGCGGCGGCGCAAGAAGCGAGACGGCGCTGCAGTCGCCGCTCAGAACGGCGAAGTGCCCACGGGCGAGGTGGGCGAGATCGTCGAGCCGGCCGCCGCAGCCTCGTCGGGCTAGGTGACCGGGCGGCTGCCGCCGCCCTCTCAGCCCGAGATCGGCGCGGTGCGCAAACCGTTTCCGCCGGCTTGCGCGGCCGTCCCGAGATCGGGCTTCGCCCGATTCGGGACATTGCGGCGACGCAACGATTCGGGCTATTCGTGACCGGGCGGCTTCCGCCGCCCTCTCCGCCCGATATCGGCGCCGCCTGCGGCGACGCAACGATTCGGGCTATTCGTGACCGGGCGGCTTTCGCCGCCCTCTCCGCCCGATATCGGCGCCGCCTGCGGCGACGCAACGATTCGGGCTATTACGGCTCCTCTTCCTCTTCCTCGCGCCGCCGCGCCTCGTGCTCGCGGAGGAAGCGGCTCAGCTCGGCGGCGAGCGTGTCGCCGGACGGCAGGTCGGCCTCCGCCTCCAGCTGGTCGGCTCGTCGCTCGAGCTCACGCACGTACGCCTCGGTCTCCTCGTCGGAGGCGACCGCCTGGCTCACCTGACGGACGTACGTGTCACCTGCCGTCTCGAGCTCCTCGAGATCGAGCTCGGCGCCGACGAGCTCTGCGAGCCGCTTGCAGAGAGCGTGCGCCGCACGAGGGCTCGGCGCGAGCGACGCGTAGTGCGGCACCGCGGCCCAAAGGCTCGCCGACGGGAGGGACGCCTCCCGGCACGCGTCGTGGAGGACACCGACGATCCCCGTCGGCCCCTCGTAGCGCGACGCGGTCAGCCCGAGCTCTTCCACGAGCGCCTCGTCGCTCGCCGAGCCCGTGACCGGGCTCGGACGCGTGTGCGGCACGTCCGCCAGCAGCGCGCCGAGCGTGACGACCAGCTCCACGCCGAGGTCTCGCGCGAGCTCGATGATCTCGAGGGTGAACGTTCGCCAGCGCGTGTTGGGCTCCACTCCGAGCAGGAGGATCGCGTCTCGCTCGTCCGCCGGTCGCTCAGTCTCGACAGTCGCGGCGTAGAAGGCGTTCTCGGGCCAGTCGATCCTTCTTGTCAGCCCGTTCTCGAGCGACACCTGCGGCCGAACGGCCTGGAAGTCGAAGAACTCCTCCGGATCGATCTCAGCGAAGCGGTTGGCGTTCCAGGTGCGCGCAAGGAAGCTCGCGGCGAGCGAGGCTCCCTGAGCACCGTCGTTCCACCCGCGGAAGGCGGCGATCAGCAGCGGGCGGCGCAGGTCCGGCCGCCGTTCCATGCGAAGGTGCGCTCCGATGGCGGGAAAGTCTACGCGGGCTTCCGCCTCGCGACGAGGCGCGCCGCGAGGAGCGTCATGCTCGCGAACACAGCGGTCGCGAGTGCAACGTGGATCAGGATCAGCCACCAGGGCGTGAGCTGGTTTCGCCACTGGACCTCGCCGACCACCATCTGGCCGACGAGGAAGGCGAGGACGACGACCGAGAGCAGGGCTTCGGTGCGAAGCTGGGATCTCAGCCGCCACAGCGCGAGCAAGAGCACCAGGAACCCGACCCCGAACACAGCGGTGACGCGGACGTGCACGTAGACGGCGGTCTCGAGGTCGCCGAAGCGCCGGATGTCCTCGCCCCCCGAGTGCGGGCCGGCGGCCGTCACGAACGTCCCGCTCACCACGAGTGCGAGGAGGAACGGCACGAGGCCGAGACCGAGCCAGGCGAGCCACGACGGAACCACTTCGGCAGGTCGGCCGACGGCGAACCAGTGAGCTCCGAGGACGACGACGATCGCGAGCGCGATCGCCGCGACCGAGAGGAGGAAGTGCCCCATCACGATCAGCGGATGGAGCTCGGTGAGGACGGTGATCCCGCCCAGGATGCCCTGCGCGGCGACCGAGAGCGGAAGAACGATCGCGCCGAGGAGCAGCCATCTCGGGAGGTTCCGCACCCGGAAGGCCGCGAGCGCCGCGATCACGGTCGCGATGCCGACCGCGATTCCGACCCCGCGGTTCGAGAACTCGACCAGCGAGTTGAAGCTCTTCGGCGGCAGGAACGTGTCGCCGCACCGCGGCCAGTTGTCGCACCCGAGCCCCGAGCCGGTGAGGCGAACCGTGGCGCCGGTGATCGTCACGAACACGATGGCGCCGAGAGCCAGCGCGCAGAAGCCGCGGAAGGCGGTCGGCGAGACCCGGGGGAGCCGGAGCCGGGCTCCGGCGACACGATGCTCCTGCTGCGCCTCTGCCTCCGTCAGCCGACCCTCACCCCGCTGCCCTCCTCGACGTGTCCGATCCGGGCGACGAAGAGCCGATCTCGCCGAAACGTCGCTTCGACGACCGCCGCCCTCTCGGACGGGATCGCGACGAGGAGCCCCCCGGCTGTCTGCGGGTCGAAGCCGAGGGCAGCGATCTCGGGCGCGACGCCGACGAGCTCGACGGCGGAGCCCGCGAACTCCCGGTTTCGCGGATCGCCTCCGGTTCGCAGCCCGTTCGCGGCCGCCTCGCGCGCGCCGCTCAGCGCAGGGAGCCGATCCGCCTCGATCACGAGCCGGACGGAGCTCCGCTCCGCCACTTCGTGGGCGTGTCCGAATAACCCGAAGCCGGTGACGTCGGTGACCGCGTTGGGCTCGAATGCGCGCAATGTGTCCGCGGCGCGGTCGTTCAGCTCGGTCATCCGGTTGGTGGCCTCGTCCAGCTCGGCGGCGCCCAGGAGGCCTTCCCTCGCGCCAGTCAGGACGAGCCCGGTTCCCAGGGGCTTCGTGAGGAGCAGGGCGTCACCGGCCCGGGCTCCGGTCTTCCGCCAGATCCGGTCCGGGTGGACGGTTCCGGCGACCGCGAGCCCGTACTTCGGCGTGGCGTCGCGGATCGTGTGGCCTCCGGCGAGGATCGCTCCCGCGGAAGAGACCTTGGCTCCGGCAGCATCGAGGATCGTGCGCAGCGTCTCGAGGGGCAGTTCCTCGGGGAAGGCGGCGATCGAGAGGGCGACGAGTGGGCGGCCGCCCATCGCGAACACGTCGTTCAGGGCGTTCGTCGCCGCGATCGCTCCGAAGATGTCCGGGTCGTCCACCATCGGCGGAAAGAAGTCGGTCGTCAGGACGATCGCCTGGTCGTCGGAGAGCCGGTAGACGGCGGCGTCGTCCGGGGGGTCGAGGCCGACGAGCAACGCGTCCGAGGATGCCGGCGCGAGCCCGGCGAGGAGCTCCGAGAGCAGGGCTGCCGAGTACTTCGCTGCACAACCCCCGCCCGCGTCGAGCCCGGTCAGGACGCCGCTAGTCTCCACGCCATGGAGGGTATCCCAACCCGTTCTTACGGCTGTCAGGGCATGGTCGCGCCGCTTCGCCGGGTGCTCGTCAAGCGACCCGCAGCAGCCGACCTCGAAGCGTGGGAACGCTACGGCTGGCGGTCCGCACCCGACGCGGCCGAGCTTGCGAGCGAGCACGAGGCCTTCTGCGGGTTGATCGCCGAGTGCGGGGCGGAGGTCATCGTCGGAGAGTCTGTCGCGGGGAACCCCGATGCCCTGTACACGTACGACCCGGCTTTGGTCGCAGACCGTGGTGCCTTGCTGCTGCGACCGGGCAAGGAGGGCCGGCTCGGCGAGCCGAGGGTCATGGCGGCCGACTTCGAGCGGGCGGGCGTTCCGATCGCCATGGAGGTCGGCGCGCCTGCGACGGTCGAGGGCGGAGACACGCTCTGGCTGGACGACCGGACGCTACTGGTGGGCCACGGCTATCGGACGAACGAGGCCGGAATCGGGGCGCTCCGCGACGGGCTCCCGGGCGTCGACGTGATCGCGTTCGACCTCCCGCACTACCACGGGCCGGCGGAAGTCCTCCACCTGATGTCGTTCATCTCCCCGCTCGACGCGGATCTCGCGCTCGTCTACCTGCCGCTGATGCCCGTCCGCCTGGTCGAGCTGCTGCACGAGCGCGGCGTTCGGCTCGTGGAGGTGCCCGACGACGAGTTCGAGTCGATGGGCGCGAATGTGCTGGCGCTGGCGCCGTGCGTCGCGCTTGCGCTCGACGGGAATCCTGAGACCCGCCACAGGATGGAGCGGGCGGGCGTCGAGGTTCTCGTCTACCGCGGCGAGGAGGTCTCGCGCAAGGGCGACGGCGGGCCCACCTGCTTGACTCGGCCTCTGCTCCGCGGGTGAGGCGGGCTGGTCGGGGTTCCGGCGAACCCCGACCAGCTGCTCGGTGGCGATGACGCCGGCGGCGTCGACGCCGCTCATTCCCGCTCCTCGGTCAGGCGCCTTTTTCGATGGGGACGTCGACGAGGTTGCCCCATTCGGTCCAGGAGCCGTCGTAGTTGCGGACGTTCTGGTAGCCGAGCAGTTCGCGGAGGACGAACCAGGTGTGGGCGGAGCGCTCCCCGATCCGGCAGTAGGCGACGATCTCCTTGTCAGGGGTGATCCCTTTGCTGGTGTAGAGGTCGCGGAGCTGGTCGACGGTCTTGAAGGTGCCGTCGTCCTGGACAGCGGACGCCCAGGGGATCGAGGCGGCGGTCGGGATGTGACCGGCCCGCTGCGCCCCCTCCTGCTCGTAGCCCGGGGGGGCGATCAGATCGCCGGCGTACTCGCCGGGCGAGCGCACGTCGACGAGCGCCCGGCCCTGCGCGCCCAGCCAGCCGCGCACCTGGTCACGGTAGGCGCGGATCTCCTCGTCACGTTCCGCCGCCCGGTAGGAGACCGCGGCCGGCGCCGGAACCTGACCGGTCAGCTGCCGACCCTCGTCGATCCACTTCTGACGGCCACCGTTCAAGATCCGCACGTCCGCGTGCCCATACGTCTTCACGTACCAGTAGGCGTAAGCGGCGAACCAGTTGTTCTTGTCGCCATACAAGACCAAAGTCGTCTCGTTGCCGATCCCCCGCGAGCCCAGGAGCTGCTCGAACGCCTCCTTCTCGACCAGATCACGCTCGACCGGATCCTGCAGGTCCTCCTTCCAGTGCAGCTTGACCGCACCCGGAATGTGACCCTCGTCGTAGAGGTCCGGGTTCTCGTCGACCTCCGCGACCACCACCCCCGGGTCGTTCAGATGCTCGGCCAGCCAACCCGTCGACACCAGCACCGGCTTCGCATATCCATCCTCAGCCATCGCAGCCTCCTTGGTGACCTCTCTCGTTACTTCAAAGTGTGAAGTGTCGCCGCCACAGGGTAGCGCACTGCCGCGAATCACGCGAAGCCTCGCTCGATCCGGGAAAACCTGCCTTCGCGGCCGGCGCCGCCGTCCGCTGCGCGGCGCGCTCTCGCGCGCCTTGCTGGGATCGCGGCCTTCGGCCGCGATGAGCCTTCGCGGCCGGCGCCGCCGTCCGCTGCGCGGCGCGCTCTCGCGCGCCTTGCTGGGATCGCGGCCTTCGGCCGCGATGAGCCTTCGCGGCCGGCGCTGCCGTCCGCTGCGCGGCGCGCTCTCGCGCGCTGCTGGCATCGCGGCCTTCGGCCGCGATGAGCCTTCGCGGCCGGCGCTGCCGTCCGCTGCGCGGCGCGCTCTCGCGCGCCTTGCTCGTCTACAGCTGGATCAGGATGAGGACGAGCGCCGCGAGCCAAGCAGCGGCAAGCCCCCCCACGAGGAGCAGCAGCGGCCGGAGCGACCTGCGTTGTGGCGACGAGAATAAGGGCCGGACCTGCACGCGCCCTCGTTCGCCACCATCACAGGCGTTCCTTCCGCGAGCAGCGAGTACCTGGCGCTCGACGAACTAGCGACCGTCTGCGAAGCCAGCCCCGAAGGCGGCGACGAGCAGCGCGAGCGTGACGAGAAGGATGAGCATGCGAGCTCGAGTCATCGCTTCACCCCCTTTCATCGGTCGATCCGACGGCGTGGCCGTCGCGGGTCGACGACGCGGTGCGCGCAGGCGACATACGGGGTTGTCGCCTGCGGCTCACGTCAGAAGCGGAAGTCCTGGAGCGCTTCGGCTGCCCGTCGGTAGAGGCGGGCCGCGGCACGGTCGTCGCCCTGTCTGGCGGCGAGGTCGCCTCGCGCGATCCAGGCAGCGGCCCGGTGGCTCTCAGACGAGAGCTGCTCGAAGGCCTGCTCGGAGCGGACGAACGCATCGCCGGCCTCGTCGAGGCGCCCCTGTTCGAGCAGTGCCCGGCCGAGCACCAGCTCGGCGTTCCCGATCTCGTCGAGGAAGTCGACCCGTCCGTTCAGGAGCGAGAGCGCCTGAAGGGCCTGCTCCTCGGCGAGTTCGACGCGCCCGGTTCGGAGGTGTACCTGTGCGAGAGACGAGATCGCCTGCGCCGCGTCTGCGTCGCTTCCGACGTCGAGCGCAGTGGCGAATGCCTTCTTCAGGTAGTCGATCGCCTGCTCGGGCCTGCCGAGCAGGAATGTCAGCCCGCCCAGGTTGTTCAGGAGCCGGCCGACGCTCTGGCGGTCGGCGACCTCCTCGTACAGCGCCTTGGCACGTTCGGCGTACGAGCGTGCGAGCACCCACTGGCCCTGCCGCTCGGCGACGAGCGAGGCCTGGAAGTAGACGTGCGCAATGGTCGCGCGGTCGGTCAAGCCCTCCGCGAGCTCGAGCGCCCGCTCGATGTCCTCGCGGGCCCCCTCCCAGTCGCGCTGGCGCCGGTAACAGCGCGAACGCCACTCGAGGATGTGCGCCCTCAGGCGATCGCAGGGAAGGCCGGAGCGCTCCGCCAGGGTCAGCGCCTCGCCGAACAGCGAGAGCGCGGTCGTGACCGAGGAGAGCTTGTAGCGGTAGACCCCGAGCCGATAGAGGACGTCGGCGCGGTCCACATCGGTGAACACGGGCGCCTCGGCCAGCGCCCGGGCGCGCTCGGCGAGGGTGAGCGCCGTGCGGATCTCGCCCAGCTCCATCTGCGCCCACGAGGCCGAGGTCAGAGCGCGAAGCTCGAGGTCAGGCGCGGTGTCGCCGAGCTCGCCGAGCAGGGTGAGCGCGCGTTCGTGCTCCCGGGACTCGACCGCCGCCTCGGCGCGGGCGATCATGCTCTCGGCGCGATCGCGCTCGCTCGCCGAGATGCCCGTCTCGAGGAACGCGCGGTCGACGCCGAGTCGCTCAGCGAGCCAGTCGAGGGTTCTCGCGGTAGGCCGCGACTTCCCGAGCTCGAGCTGGCTGACGTACTCCTTCGTACAGCGGTCTGCCGGCAAGCTCGCTCTGCGTGAGCCCTCGGGCGAGTCGCAGCTGGCGAATGCGGGCTCCCGGCGAGTCGGTGGCGAGGGCAGTATCGGGAAGGCTCGGGGTGTCCGTCATCTCCGTCCTTGGTCGTTGTCAAGTACAGGATGGCACAGTTGCTTCACCATGTCACTTGACTTCTCGGGACATGGCTGCGATAGTCGGGTCCGCTGCACTCCCTCCGGGACGCCAGGTTGGAGTGCGGATTCGTGGCGACGAGACACCCGGAGACGCGGCTGGGCCGCAGAGCCGCCGTCTCCGGGTCGTCGCCTGGTCCTGAGCCGAGACACGCGTGAAGCATCGGCACGTTGCGCCGCGTGCGCGTCCCCAGGACGGAGGATTTCGGCTACCGGGGCTTTCTCAGGGCGAGCGGCCCGTCAGCCAGCGCAGACGGGAGGCAGCGATGGACACCGCTTCGTCATCGACGAGCCCACCGAGTCGGAGATCGACCATGCGAAGGAAGCCGATCGCCAGGGAGATCCAGGCTTCCGCCTCGGGGTCCCGGTCGGGCAGGATGCCGCCGGCTTCCTGGGCTCGTCTGAGAACCGCTGCCATGTAGGCGTGCACGTCGCGCATGTGCTCTCGCATGTAGTCGCCGATCACGGGGTCCTCGCTCGCCGCGACGAGTCCCTGGACCCAGAGGTGTGAGATCACGGTTCGATCCTCCGACTCCCTCCAGGCGCGAACCATCGCCTGCAGCCAGAGCGCGGGATCTGGCTCCGCGGCGACGGCCTCGTCCCAGAGAGCTCTGACCCTGCCCCACGCCTCGGTCTGGCACGCGAGGTAGAGGTCGCGCTTCGAGTCGAAGTGGCGGTAGAGGATCGGCTCGGTCACTCCCGCCTCGCGCGCGATCTCGGCCGTCGTCGTCCCGCGGTAGGTTCCCTCCGAGAAGACACGGCAGGCGCAGTCGAGAAGCGCCGCGCGGCGCTCCGGCGCTGCGAGGCGGGTGCGGGCCGCCCTGACCGGGTCGGCGGCGCTCACGCAGCGACTCCCTCGATCGCCGGGGCACCGGGCTCCGCGGGGTGGATCCGGCGGATCAGGGCGGCAGCGATCACGGCGCCGACGAACGCGACGACGGCGCCGACGAGCAACGCCGTCGAAAAGCCGTCGACGAACGCATCGTCGGCAGGGATGCCGTCCGCGAGGGCCGACGTCTCCCGAGACGTCAGGATCGCTCCCATCGCCGCGATCCCGAGCGCTCCTCCGACCTGGCGGAACGTGTTGAGCACACCGGAGGACACACCGGCCTTCGCGACGGGCACGCTGCCCATCGCGGCGGTCGTCATCGGCGTCATGACCGTGGCCATCCCGAAGCCCCCGAGCAGCAACCCCGGGAGCATGTCCCAGAAGTCGGATGTCGTGCCCAGGCGGGAGAAGACGACGAGCGAGCAGGCCACGAGGGTCAGCCCGCCGGCCATCAGCCAGCGTGAGCCGACCCGGTCCGAGAGCCTTCCCGCCACCGGCGCGACCACGATGATCAGGATCGTCATCGGCAGGAACACCGCGCCCGCCTGCACGGGCGAGTAGCCGAGGATCTGCTGGACGAAGAGCGACATGAAGAAGAAGACCCCGAACATCGCGAGTGTCACCAGGAACGCGACGATGTTGGCCCCGGCAAAGGTCGGGTTGCGAAAGAGGGACAGATCGAGCATCGGAGAGCGCCCGCGATGCTCGATCCACACGAAGAGCGCGAGCCCCACTGCGGCGGCTCCGAAGAGCGCAAGGATCGTGGGCGAGCTCCAGCCGTAGGCGTTGGCCTCGACGAGTGCGAACGTCAGAGCGAAGAGCGCCGCGCCGGAGACGAGCAGGCCCGGGAGGTCGAGGCTCTGTGTCTTGGACGTGTCGCGCGACTCGGTGATGACAACGAGCGCCGCGACGACGGCGAGAACTCCGACGGGCACGTTGACGAAGAAGATCCACGACCAGCTGATGTGCTCCGTGAGGAGCCCGCCGATGAGTGGGCCGATCGCCAGCGCCATGGCGGAGACCCCCGCCCAGATCCCGAAGGCGGTCCCGCGCTGTCTGGGTGGGAACGCGGCGGAGATGATCGCCAGCGTCGCCGGCATCATCAGCGCCGCGCCGGCTCCCTGGAGCGCTCGGAACGCGATCAGCTGCCCTGCGGTGGCGGCGAGCCCGCAGGCGAGCGACGCGACGGTGAAGATCACCAGCCCGATCGTGAAGATGCGACGCCTGCCGAGGAGATCTGCGAGCTTGCCGCCGGTCAGCATCAGCACGGCGAACGTCAGAGCGTAGGCGTTGACGACCCACTCGAGCTCGAGACAGATCGGCGCCGAGCCCTCGCTGGATCGACGGCAGGGCGACGTTCACCACCGTGTTGTCCAGCATGATCATGAAGAGAGCGAACGCAACCGCGCCCAGTGTCCACCACTTGCGGTTCTCGCTCTCGAGGATTCTCGCTCGCACGCTGCTCCAGTTAAGTTAGTCATCACTAGGTTATCCACGCCGAAACACCCTCGTCAAGCGCCGCTAGGGTGATCCGATGCTGGCCCGCTCCGAGTTCGAGCACGCACGGACCGCCGGCTATCTCGACACCGCAACCCACGGGCTGCCGCCCAGCAGCACGCTCGCCGCGATCGAGCGCTACCTCCAGGGATGGCAGGGCTGGCAGGACTGGCATTCGTGGGAGGAGGACGGTGAGGCGTGCCGGCGGCTGTTCGCGAGCATCATCGGTAGCAGGCCCCAGGACGTCGCATTGATCCCGGCGGTCTCGGCAGCCGCAGGAATCGTGGCGGCGAGCCTGCCCGCGGGACCGGGCGACAACGTCGTCTGCTACGAGCACGAGTTCCAGTCGGCGCTCTTTCCGTGGCTGCGCCTCGAGCGGCGCGGCGTCCAGGTGAGGCTGGTCTCGCTCGAGCGACTGGCGGACGCGGTCGACTCGAAGACGCAGCTCGTAGCGGTTAGCACCGTCCAGTCGGCGGACGGCCGAGTCGCCGATCTCGACGCGCTCCGGGACACGGGCGCGCCCCTGTTTCTCGACGCGACCCAGTCGGCCGGCGCCGTCGCGGTCGATCTCGATGGCGTCGACTACCTCGCCGCGGGGGGCTACAAGTGGCTGCTCTGCCCTCGCGGGCTCGGGTTCCTGTACGTGCGGCAGGAGCGTCTCGCCGAGGTGGAGCCCTGGCTGGCAGGGTGGAAGTCGATCGACGACGTCTACGAGCGCTACTACGGCGCCCCCGCGAACCTGACGCCCGACGCCCGGCGCCTGGACACGTCGCTGCCGTGGCTGCTCGCGGCGGGCGGGAGGCCGAGCCTCGAGCTGATCGACGGCCTCGGCGTCGCCAGGATCAGCCAGCACGATCTCGGGCTCGCGCGACGCTTCTGCCGCGGGCTCGACATTCGCGAGACCGGCTCTCCGATCGTCCAGGTCGAGCGAGCGGATGCGGAGGTCGTCGAGGAGCGGCTGGCGGCGGCCGGTGTCAAGTGCTCGGTCCGTGCCGGGGCGCTCCGCTTCGCCTTCCACCTCTACAACGACGAGACGGACGTCGATCGCGCTCTCGAGGCTCTCGGCACCTGACGCGAGCTTTTCGCCTCTCAGTCGGTATCCTCAACCCGAGGCCATGCGGCTCGCTCTGGCTCAGATCAACACCGTCGTCGGAGACCTCGACGGCAACCGGGAGCGGATCCTCGCCCGGCTCGCCGAGGCGCGCGAGGCCGAGGCCGATCTCGTGCTCTTCCCGGAGCTGGCGATCACGGGGTATCCGCCCGAGGATCTCCTCCTGCGTCCCGGCTTCCTCCGGGCGGCGGCTCGTACGCTTCAGGAGGTCGCGGCCGAGACCCGTGGCATCGGGGCGCTCGTCGGCGTCCCGTTGCTCGAGCGGGATCTGTTCAACGCCTGCGCGATCTGCGTCGACGGTGCCGTCCGCGGCTTCTACAGCAAGCGCTTCCTTCCGAACTACGGCGTCTTCGACGAGGACCGCTACTTCCAGGCCGGTCGCGACCTGGTCCTGCTCCGTTTCGGCGAGACGCTGGTCGGGCCGACGATCTGCGAGGACATCTGGCAGCCGGGCCCACCCGCCACGGAGTTAGCGCTCGCCGGCGCCCATGTAATCGCGAACGTGTCCGCGTCGCCGTTCCACCTCGGGAAGGGGCGCGAGCGCGAGGAGATGCTGGCGACGCGCGCTCGCGACAACGTGTGCTGGATCGCGTTCGTCAACGCCGTCGGGGGTCAGGACGAGCTCGTCTTCGACGGTCACTCGCTCGTGATCGACCAGGACGGCGAGGTCGTCGCGCGCGCCCCGGCGTTCGAGGAGGCATTGCTGGTCGCCGACATCGATGCCTCGACCGCCGTAGCCAGACGGCTGCGAGACGCCCGCCGCCGAGCGCTCGTGCGCGAGCACGCGACGCTGCCCGATCCGCCGGTCATCACGCTCGCGGCGACGGCCGCGATGCCGGACGGGCGCCCCGGCCGGCGCCCGAGCGCCGTCGCGTCTCACCTCGATGAGCTCGAGGAGATGAGGCTCGCGCTCGAGCTCGCGCTCAGCGACTACGTTGCGAAGAACGGCTTCAGCGACGTGGTTCTCGGCATCTCGGGTGGCGTCGACTCCGCGCTGACGGCGGCCTCTGGCTGCCGAGGCGCTCGGGCCCGAGCGCGTCCACCTCGTGTCGATGCCGTCGACGTACACGTCCGAGGGCACCCGCTCCGACGCCCGACGCGTGGCCGAGAGCCTCAGCTGCTCCTTTCGCGAGATCACGATCGAGCCGATCGTGGACGCATTCGCGGTGGCGCTCGCCACGGCGTTCGCGGGGACGGAGGAAGGGCTCGCCGAGGAGAACATCCAGGCCCGCGCCCGCGGCGTGCTCCTGATGGCACTGTCGAACAAGTTCGGCTGGCTCCTGCTCGCCACGGGAAACAAGAGCGAGTACTCGGTCGGCTACGCGACCCTGTACGGCGACATGGCGGGCGGATTCGCCCTCCTGAAGGACGTCTACAAGACGGACGTGTTCCGGCTCGCGAGGCATCTCAACGAGCGCGCGGGTCGGGAGGTGATCCCGAGCTCGGTGATCGAGCGGGCCCCGAGCGCGGAGCTGCGAGCGAACCAGCGAGACGAGGACTCCCTGCCGCCGTACGGGGAGCTCGACGCGGTTCTCGAGGCCTACGTGGAGCTGGACCGTTCGAGGGAGGAGCTCTCGTCCGACGGCTTCGATCAGAGTGTCGTCGAGCGCGCGCTCGACCTCGTCGACCGCGCCGAGTACAAGCGCCGGCAGGCTCCTCCCGGGGTCAAGCTGCGACCCAAGGCCTTCGGGCGCGATCGGCGCCTCCCGATCACGAATCGCTGGCGAGGGTAGCAGCACAGTCCGGGCCGCGACCGAGCGTCACGTCGCGCGAGCGGCCGGCTTGCTCAGTCCGGCCCGCGCCACGATCGGACGACGGCACGGCGTGGGGAGGATCGCTCGAACGCCGTCAGCCCCTCTCGCCAGGCGGCGTCGACGTCCGCGTCCGGCGGGAACCGGCCGGCGAGCTCGAGCTGGCACATGCCGTGGGCGAAAGCCCAGGCCGCGCGCGCACGATCGCGGCTGCCCGCCGCGGCCAGGATCGGCGCTGCCGCGCGCTCTTCGAGACCGGGAGGGAGGAGGTCGCGCGCGCAGCGGCCGCTCCGTCATCAGCCGGTACAGGTGCGGGTGCTCGGCTGCATAGGCGCGGTAGGCGCCTGCAATCGCATCGAACGGCTCTGCGGCGCCGTCGGCGGCGCTGGCCATCGCCGCGCCGACCTCCTCGAGCCCCTGCGCCACGATCGCGGTTTCGAGCTCGTCCTTGTCGGGCACGTGCTTGTACAGGGAGGGCGCCCGCATGCCGAGCCGCTCGGCCAGCCGGCGCATCGTCAGGCCCGCGATACCGTCCTCCTCGAGGAGCGCGCGGGCCTCCCCGACGATCTCTGCGCGGCGGCTAGACGGCACGGATGAAGCCGTCGCGGTCGCGGAGGCGGTACCCGGCCGCACGATCCATCGCGACGTGCGCCGCCCATGCCAGAGCCCCGGCAAGCCACGCCGGCCCGAGCCAGACGGCGAGGACGGCGAGCACGGCTGGCCCAGTGAAGACGTGGAGGGCGTTGTAGAGCCGTACCGCGCGGGGATGGAGCTGGCCCTGCCGCAATCCCCGACCAGCTCCAAGGAGCAGGGCGACGTCGGGGAGGACGAAGAACGTCCAGACCTGCCACGCGCCTACCCCGGCGAGGACGATCGCGCCGGTGAGCAGGCCCACGAAGGCGAGTCCGTAGGCCAGACGCTGGACGTGGGGGAACTGAGTGTGGATCGCGGCGAGCAAGGCGCCTCCCGGCAGGATAGCTAACAGTGTTAGCGACACTAACTAACAATGTTAGCCCTGTCAAGGGCGGATGCCCGAGAGCACGTCCTCGAGGGCCGAGAACCACGACAGCCGCTCCGGGTACGGCACCGCAGCGTTCGCCGGCGACGTCGACGGAAGCACGAAGAGCAGCGTCCTCTCGAGCGTTCGAGTCTGGAGGCCGAGACGCGGCCGCTCCCGGAAGGACCCCTCGTAGGCTGTCTTGCCCACGAAGGCGATCACGCCCGGCCTGAGGTTCGCGGCGATCCGAAGTAGGCGCTCGGCGGCTCCCTCGAAATCGCTCCGGCGGAGCTCACCGACCCCCCGCGTCGTCCTCGCTGCCGCGTTCGTCAGCCCGAAGCCGAGCTCCGGCAACGCCCATTGCTCGGACGGATCCAGGAGACGCGGGGTCAGCCCGGCGTCGGCGAGCAGGCGCCAGAAGTCGTTGCGCGGGTTCGCGAAGTGCGCCCCGGCGGCCGCCGAGCGGCGACCGGGGTTGATTCCGCAGAACACGCACCTGAGATCGGGCGCGAGGATCTCCGGAACGGCCGACTCCATCGGCGCAAGCATCACGAATTCAGTACCGTCACGCACGTGGGGGTCATGTGAGGGCGACCGCGCTCGACCTCGAGGCGATCAGAGGCGCCTTCAGGGCCCTCGACCGGCCGCTCGCCTTCTTCGACGGGCCCGGAGGGACGCAGGTTCCGGACGTCGTCGTCGAGGCGATCAGCTCCTATCTGCGAGAGTCGAACGCGAATCTCGGAGGCCCGTTCGCCACGAGCCGTGCCAGCGAGTACGTCGTCGAGAGCGCCCGGTCTGCCGCAGCCGCCTTTCTCGGGGCGTCCGATGAGGAGGTGGGCTTCGGGCCGAACATGACGACGCTGAACTTCGCTCTGTCGCGCACGCTCGGTCGTGAGCTCGACGAAGGTGACGAGGTCGTCGTCACGCGGCTCGACCACGACGCGAACGTCTCGCCCTGGCTCGAGCTGGCCCGTGACCGCGGCCTCATCGTCCGGCGGGTGGAGATCGGTGACGATTGCGTGCTCGACACCGACGACCTCGAGCGAAAGCTGTCGCATCGAACTCGTGTCGTTGCGTTCCCGTGGGCCTCGAACGCCGTCGGGACGGTTCAAGACGTCAGGCGCATCGCCGACCTCGCGCATGCCGTGGGTGCGCTCGCCTGGGTCGACGCCGTCCACTACGCTCCGCACGGTCCGATCGACGTGCGGGCGGTCGAGGCGGACGTCCTGCTCTGCTCTCCCTACAAGTTCTTCGGCCCACATCTCGGCATCTTCTACGGTCGCCGGGAGCTCCTGGAACGCTGGCGTCCGTACAAGGTGCGCCCGGCTCCGAACGACCCCGTCTCCCACCGGTTCGAGACGGGAACGCTCTCGCACGAAGCGCTCGCGGGTCTCGTCGCCTGCTTCGGTTACCTGCGGTCGGTCGGCTGGGATGGGATCCACTCCCATGAGCGCGATCTCGGCGAGCGCTTCCTCGCAGGGCTGCCTGACCGCTACCACCTCCACGGCCTCCCGACCATGGACGGGCGCGTTCCGACCTTCGCGATCAGCCACCCGTCGAGAAGCCCCGACGACGTCGCGACTGCTCTCGCCCGGGAGGGAATGGCCGTGTGGCCCGGGAACTACTACGCGGTGGAGGTGATGGAGCGGCTCGACCTGCCCGAGGGCGCGGTCCGGATCGGCTTCGTCCACTACAACACCCACGACGAGGTCGACCGGCTGCTCGCGGCGCTCGAAGGGATGTAGGTCGTCGACGCTGGCCCGATTCCGCGGCACAGCGCGGGTAGGATCGACGACATGAACGCACTCGATCTGACCCAGCTCGCGAACGGCCTCCGGGTCGTCACCGCACCGATGCCGCAGGCGAAATCGGTCGCCTGCTTCCTGATGCTCGCCGCAGGCTCCCGCTACGAGACGAGGGAGACCAACGGCATCGCCCATTTCGCCGAGCACATGTTCTTCAAGGGCACCGAGCGCCGCCCGACGGCGCGGGACATCGCCGGTGAGATCGACTCCATCGGAGGCGAGTTCAACGCCTTCACCGGCAAGGAGTACACCGGCTACTACGTGAAATGCGCGGCCGAGCATCGCGACATCGCGCTCGACGTGCTCGTCGACATGATCCGCCACTCGAAGTTCGATCCCGAGGAGATCGAGCGCGAGAAAGGGGTCATCGTCGAGGAGATGAACATGTACTTCGACACGCCGAGGGACTTCGTCGACTCGGTCTACGACCACCTCCTCTACGGCGACCAGCCGCTCGGCTGGGACGTCATCGGGACGAAGGACACGGTCCGCGCTGCGACCCGGGAGACGTTCCTCGGGTACCTGGACGCCTGGTACCGGGCCCCGCGGATGGTCGCGGGCGTCGGCGGGACGTCGGAGCCGACCTGATCCCGAGGCTCGAATCGCTTCTCGGCGACGTTCAGGACGGCGCAACCCCGTCCCCGGTCGAGGCGGCCGTGGCACAGGACGCGGCCCGCGTCAGGGTGCACGCGAAGGCGTCGGATCAGGCGCACCTCCGCTTCGGCGTCCACAGCTACCCGATCGACCATCCCGACCGCTACGCGCTGAGCCTCCTGGCGACGGTCCTCGGAGGAGGCATGTCGTCCCGTCTGTTCACCGAGGTGCGGGAGCGGCGCGGCCTCGCCTACTACGTGTTCGGCTTCAACCAGGGCTACACGGATGCCGGGACGCTCTTCGCCCAGGCCGGCGTCGACATCAACCGGATCGACGAGGCGATCACGACGATCGCGACCGAGTTCGCGCGCATCGCGGCGGAGCCGGTCGGCACGGACGAGCTCGAGAAGGCCCGCAACTACTCGAAGGGTCGCCTCGTGCTCTCGCTCGAGGACCCGAAAGGGATGATCATGTTCGGGCTGCGCGGCGAGGTCCTCGAGGGGCGCCTCCGCGAGCCCGACGAAGTCCTGGCCGGGCTCGACTCGGTCACCGCCGAGGACATCCAGCGAGTTGCGCAGGACCTCATCCGCGAGGATCGGCTGAATCTCGCCCTGATCGGCCCGTTCGACGACGAGGATCGCTTCCGGGGCGTGCTCGCGACCGCGGCGTAGCACGTCCGCTCGGGCGGGCGCCGCGCGAGCCGACGTGGTCGAGCCCGACCTCGAGGTGGAGTACCTAGTTCGCCCGACGCGGAGCTCGATCAGCTCACGCCGCTTCTGAACGGCCGTTCGCTATCGTCGGCGGGGTGATCGCGTCCCTGCTCCAGCGCGCCGAGGATCTGGTGCGCCCCTACGATCGCGAGCTCGCCTCGCGCATTCCGGCGGACTTCGAGCTCTTCGACGCGCACGTGCACTGCGGCACCGACATCGACGGCTTCACCAGTCGCCGCGAGGAGCTCGAGGCGTTCCTCAGCGCGTCCCGCGTGACGAGGGCGTTCTGCTTCTGCCTCGACGAGCCCGATCGTCACCCGGCGTTCCGTGCCGCCAACGACCGCACGCTCGAGGCCGCTGCCCGCTCGAACGGTTTGTTGATCCCTTTCGTCCGCCTCGACCTCGCAGAGCAGCCCGTCGTCGAGGCGGTCCGCTGTCTCGACCGGGGAGCACGGGGAATCAAGCTGCACCCGCGGTCGCAAGGATTTCTCCTGAACGACGAGCGGCTCGATCCGATCTTCGCTCTCTCGTCGGAGCGGCGCGTTCCGATCCTGATTCACGGGGGGCGGGGGCTGCCGCCGATCGCCGACCATCTCGCGCGCCTGGTCGAGCGCTATCCGGATTCGCAGCTGATCATCGCGCACGGTGGCATCGCCGATCTCGCCGGGCTCGCGGAGGCCTTCGCCGGCCATCCCGGCGTCTTCTTCGACACGTCCATCTGGAGCGCAGTCGACCTCCTCGATCTCCTCTCCCGTGTCTCGCCGCAGCAGGTGCTGTACGCGTCGGACTATCCGTACGGCCAGCAGCCCCAGTCGCTGCTCCTCGATCTGAGAACGGCTGCTCTCGCCGGGTACTCGCGACGCCGAGCTCCGTGGTGTTCTCGGCGGGAACGCGGCGCGGATCGCGGACGGCTTGCCGCCGCTTCCGAGTACGCCGCCGGCTCGCGAGACCCGGACGTTCACGCAGCCGATCCAGCTGGTGCGGATCCACACCTATCTCACGATGGCGACACCGCTTCTCTGGACCCGCCAGACGGACGTGATCGGCGCGGTCGGTCTCGCCCTCAACGCGGCGGCCGAGCGCGACGGCCACCCCGAGGTCTGTGACCGCGTGACCGGGCTGCTCGAGTGCGCGGGCGAGCTGTGGCGGGCGTCCGGCGAGCTCGTCGACGACGATGCGCGGCTGAGGGCGGGGCGGCGCACCTTCCAGCTGATCCATCTCGCGGACATCGAGGTGCTCACGGCCCATGTCTGAGCGGGCGGCAGCGGTCGTGCTCGCCGCCGGAGAAGGCTCCCGGTTCGGAGGGCCCAAGCAGGAGCGCCTCCTCCCGGCCGTGCTCGAGCGGCTGACCGACGCGCCGGTGGACGAGATCGTCGTCGTCCTCGGTGCGCATCGCTTCGCCGTGAGCGGTGCGCGAGTCGTCGTCTGCGAGGACTGGACGCTCGGACCGGGCGCCTCGCTCCGCGCCGGGCTCGGGGCTCTCGGCGCAGACGTCGAGGTCGCGGTCGTCTGTCTGGCCGACGGCCCGCTGATCGCCCCGGCGGCCGTGGCCCGCGTGCTCCGAGCCTGGCGCGCCGGCGCCGGAGACGTCGTCGCAGCGAGCTACGGCGGAGAGCGCGGACACCCGCTTGCGCTGGGGCGGGAGGTCTGGTCGCGGGTTCCGGACGCCGGGGGGAGAGCGCTTCCGGCGATGTTGGTGCCATGCGACGACGTCGGCGCTCCGGGGGACGTGGACACCCGAGATGACCTGCGCGAGGTCGAGCCCTTGCTCTGACGCGCTGCGACGATTCCCGCGGCCCCTCCTGGACCGATCTCGGCGCCGCCTCCGGCGGCGCAACGCCTCCTACAGTAGGGGAGTTCTGAGCGAGAGCAGGCGCTCCTTGAGCTCCTCGGGCATCGGCTCGTCGGAGCAGCAGTCCTTGACGTGGCGCCAGAGCTTCTGCTCGAAGCTGTAGTGCTTCGCGCAGGAGCCGCAGGCCGCGAGGTGCGCCTCGACCTCCAGCCGCTCCCGGTCCGAAAGCTCACGATCGAGGTACGGCTGCAGCTGCTCCTCGCAGGTCGAGCACCGGCACATCCCGTTCTCCATCACGGTCCCCCCACCGTCATGATGCCTCCTTCAACGCCGTCTCGGCGAGTCCCTGCTTGAGGATCCGGCGACCGCGGTGCAAGCGCGACATCACGGTGCCGACCGGGATGTCGAGGATCTGCGCAGCGTCCCGGTAACTGAACTCGCCGATGTCGACGAGCACGATGACGTCCCGGAAGTCGTGCGGCACCGCCGCAAGAGCGTCGACGACGCTGTCCTGCGACAGACGCTCGACGACCTTGTCCTCCTCGGGCTCGTTACCCGTTTGCTCGAGCTTGTTGTAGAGGAAGTAGTCGCCCTCTTCGATCGGCTGCATGTCGGGCGTGCGCTGCTCCCGCCGGCCGCGGTCGATGTTCAGATTGGTGAGGATCCGGAACAGCCAGGCGCGCAGGTTCGTCCCCGGCTGGAACGAGCGCCAGTTGCGGAACGCGCGGGCGTACGTCTCCTGAACGAGATCCTCGGCCTCCTCCCGACTCGGTGCCAGGCGGCGTGCGACCCGGTAGACCTGATCCGACAACGCGAGGGCCTCCTCCTCGAAACGCACGCGGTCGCGCGCCTCGCCGGCGATCCGCCGAGCGTCGGTTTCGGGCTCCGTCTCGGTCACGAACGCGGACGCTACCACTCCAGCCTGCAAACGGGCCGGAGCGGTCGGGTATTCCCACGTCAGCCCTGGACGGGCTGGAAACCGGCCCGCGTGAGAGCCGCGACGATGGTCTCGCGATCGAGCCGGAGGTCGTCCCAGGCGATCGACAGGTCGCCCATCAGGTTGGCGTTCGCACTCTCGAGCCCGTCGAGTCGGCGCAGCGCGCTTCCGAGCCGCAGCACGCATCGCTCACACCGGATGCCGCTCACCTTCAGCGTCTCGGACACGACCGGCATGGCGTCATCGTACGCCGAGGGCCCCCGGCAGGCAGTTGGGGGCCCTCGACGTGGTGAACGCTTCCGGAGCCGTCGCTGGCGAGGTTTCGGCTGGGGCCCTCAGGGAGGAGAGAGCCGCGCCGGAAGCTGCTGGCCCCAGAACGGGGCCGTCTGGGTCGTCTAGCCGGTCGGCGTGATCGGCTGACTCCCAAGCTTGACGTTGATGGTGAGCACTTCGCCTTCGCGGTTGATCTCGAGGGAGAGCTCGTCGTCCGGCTTCTTGCCGAGGACCACTTCGCGGAGCTGGTCGGCGTCGACGATGGGCTCGCCGTCGGCGGCGACGATCACGTCACCGCCGAGCACCCACGTCTCTCCGCTGACGACCGCGGTGGCTTCGCCGCCGCGAAGCCCCGCCTTCGCGGCCGGGCTTCCCGGCCGGACGGTGGCGATCAGAACGCCGCTGTCCACGGCGAGGTTGAGCTCGCGGGCGGAGTCCTCGGAAACCGTCTGCATCTCGACTCCGAGGAACGCGCGCTCGACCTTGCCCGTCTCGATCAGCTGCGCTGCGACCTCCTCGACGGTGCCGATGGGAACGGCGAATCCGACGCCCACGTTCCCCTCGGCGTAGCCGCCGGTCTCGATCTGCGAGTTGACTCCGATCACCTCGCCGTTCGCGTCGAGCAGCGGCCCGCCGGAGTTTCCGTGATTGATCGCGGCGTCCGTCTGGATCACGTGATCGATCGGGAAGCCGTTCGGCGAGACGATCTCGCGCTGAATGGCGCTGACGATCCCGGCCGTGACCGTACGATCGAGCCCGAACGGGTTCCCGATGGCGACCACCGGGTCACCCACTTCGATCCCGTCGGACTCCCCGAGGGGGAGAGGGGTCAGGGCGGACGGCGGAAGCTCCACGTCGAGAACGGCGATGTCGCTCGACGGATCGGTGCCGACGATGGTCGCGGTAACGGAGTCGTCGCGGCCCGAGAAGTTGACGCGCACCTCTCTTGCGTCGGCGACGACGTGGTAGTTGGTGACGATGTGCCCGGCCTTGTCGATCACGAAACCCGAGCCGAGAGCCTGCTCACCCGCCCCGGCCGTGAGCGTCGAGATCTGCACGACGCCCGGCCCGGCCCGGCGGTAGATCTCCTGGACGCTCAGTCCTCCCGTCGTCTCGGCGGCGAGCCGTGCGACCGTCGAGGTCGCTGCAGGGGCCGAGCTCGCGACCTGCTGGACGATCGTGGTCGATCCCGTCTCGACTCCGGTGGCGGCGAAGACGCCGACGGCGACGCCGGCCCCGACAGCGCCTGCAGCGACGAGCGGTGCGCCCCGCCGGATGATCGATCCGGACATGACCGGGGTTCTACCAAGGCCGTGTTGATGTCCTGTGTCGGAGGGTTAACGCTCGATGAAGGGTCGATTAACTCGACCTCTCCGGCGCGCGCGGCGCTCGGCGCACGCGGCGTTGACGAACGTCCACCGCGCGTGGGACGATCGGGCGAGTGGGCGCGGCGATCGGCCAGATCCTTCCGCTCGCGGTCGGCGTCGCGCTCAGCCCCCTGCCGATCGTGGCGGTCGTCCTGATGCTCGTCACGAAGCGCGCGCGTACGAACGGCCCAGCCTTCATCCTCGGCTGGCTCATGGGTCTCGCGGCCGTTGGGGCGATCGTGCTTGCAGTGTCGAGCGGAGCCGGCGCAAGCGATCAAGGCGAGCCCGCGACCTGGACGAGCATTCTCAAGCTCGTTCTGGGGCTCGCGCTGTTGCTCGTCGCGATCAGGGAATGGCGTGCCCGGCCCGCCGCCGGGGACGAGACTGCGGCGCCGAAGTGGATGGGGAGGATCGATTCGTTCGGCGCCCCGAAGGCGATGGGCGCCGGAATCGTCCTCTCGGGTGCGAATCCGAAGAACCTCCTGCTCGCGATCGGCGCGGCTGCGACGATCGCCGGCGCGGGGCTCTCGACCGGGCAGGAGATCGGCGCCTACGTGGTGTTCGCGCTGATCGGGACGATCGGCGTCGCTGTGCCCGTCGTGCTCTACTTCGTCATGGGTTCGCGGTCGACGCAGTCGCTCGACCGGCTCAAGGGCTGGATGGAGCACAACAACGCGGCCATCATGGCGGTGCTCTGCTTGATCATCGGCGCAAAGCTGATCGGCGACGCGATCGGAGCGCTCGCCTGATCGAGGATCCGGGGGAAGTCCGCGACGCGAGCAGGCGGACGTCGCTCGCGAGCGAGCGCACCTACATGGCGTGGGTGCGCAGCGGGCTCGCCGCGTTCGCGGTCGGGCTCGGTACGGGGAAGCTCGTGCCCGAGCTGTCCAGCGGTCCCGCCTGGCCGTTCGAGGTGGTGGGCGTCGCCTTCACGCTGCTCGGCGTCGCTTTCGTCGTCTACGGCCTGGTTCGGCACCGTAACGTGGAACGAGCGCTCGCGCGTGGCGAGAGCTCGGCTCCGGACGGGGGGGCGTTGCTCGTCCTGACCCTCGTGGCAGCGGTTCTGGGTGTTCTCACCGTCGCTCTCATCGTCGCCAGCCCCTGAACGGTCGCCGACCGGGCCTGGATAGGATCGTTGCACACGATTTCCACGAGGAGGTCCTCCGGATGAGCACGGTGGTCGACCGAAAGGTCACGCGCGCCGACGGCGTGGAGAAGGTCACCGGCGTCGGTCGGTACACGGCCGATCTCAACCTGACCGGGCAGCTCCACGCGAAGTTCCGGTACGCGGATCACACGCACGCGCGATCATCCGGCACATCGACGTCTCCGAAGGCGCGGGCTCTTGCCAGGCGTGCTCGCGGTGCTGACGCACGAGGACGTGCCCGACGTCAAGTACGGCGGCATGGTGCAGGACCGTCGTCTGTTCGCCATGGACAAGGTCCTGTGGGAAGGCGACATCGTGGCGGCGGTCGCGGCGCTGACGCCCGAGATCGCCGAGCAGGCCGTCGGCCTGATCGAGGTCGACTACGAGCCGCTGCCGCCGCTCGTCGACTTCGAGGCTGCGATGGCCGAGAGCGTCGCCGCTCGTGCACGAGGACTGGGAGTCGCGACTCCGGCGACGAGACGATGGGCCGCGACGGAAATCGGATCGGCTACTCGACGATCGTCAAGGGCGACGCCGACGCCGCGATGGCGGGCGCCGACGTCGTCGTCAAGGAGCCGCTACGTCGCGGACTGCTCGCAGGGTGTACCGATCGAGCCGCGTGCCGTGATCGCGCACTGGCAGGGCGACAGGGTGACGGTCTGGACGTCGACCCAGGTGCCCTACGCCGCGCGCTCAGGCGTCGCGCACACGCTGCAGATTCCCGAGTCGAACGTGCGGGTCATCGTCCCGCTCCTCGGCGGCGGCTTCGGCGCCAAGTGCGACTTCCACTTCGAAGGGCACGTCGCGGCCCTCGCCCGCGCGGCTCGCAGGCCGGTGAAGCTCGTGTTCTCGCGGCGTGAGGAGTTCGTCGCGATCGACCACCGGCGCGAGGGCATGGTCATCGAGCTCGAGACCGGCGCTCGTCGCGACGGGACGCTCGTCGCGCGCCGCGGCCGGCTCGTGCTCGACAAGGGGGCCTACTGCGGCGAGGGCGGGTTCTTCGCGCAGATGGCCGCGATGCACGCCTGCGGCCCGTACAAGATCGAGAACATCAACGTCGAGTCGTCGCTGAACTACTCGAACACCCAGCCGTCGAGCTCGATCCGCGCTCCGACCGCGCCACAGGTCTGCTGGGCGCTCGAGCAGCACATGGACGAGCTCGCCGGGCGCTCTCGAGATCGACCCGGTCGAGCTGCGCCGCCGCACGCTGATCGAAGAAGGCGCCGAGGGCCCGACGCGGCAGGTGTTCGACGCAGATCGGGATCAAGGAGACCCTCGAGCGAGCGGTCGAGCTGATCGGATACGGGCAGGAGCTGCCCGAGGACGAGGCGATCGGCGTCGCATGTGGCTGGTGGCCGTGCTTCGGCGCCGCTGCGGGCGCGTACGTGAAGCTGAACGCCGACGGCACGGGCACGATCATCACCGGCGCCCAGGAGAACGGCACCGGGGCGGTGATGGCGCTGCCGCTTCTCGTCGCCGAGCAGCTCGGGATGAAGCCGGAGGACTTCTCGCTGCTGTACCAGGACACCGACGCGGCGCCCTGGGACATGGGCTCGTGCGGCTCGCAGACGACGTTCAACAGCGGCCGCGCGGTGATCGCGGCCGCGACCGACCTGCGCGAGCAGCTCCTCGACGCGGCTGCCGCGGAGCTCGAGGTCGATCGCGACGACCTCGAGCTCGCCGACGGAGCCGTTCGCGTCAAGGGCGCCCCCGAAAGATCGGTGACGATCGCCGATCTCGCAGGCTCCGGGGAGACCTTCCACGGGAAAGGCTCGGGAGACGTGCCCGAGGCGCCGCCCTGCGACGCCGAGGGCTGCGTCGGGCGGCTCGGAATCGAGTCGTTCCTCGCGCCGCAGCTGATCACCCACGCGGTCCACGTCAAGGTCGATCGCGAGACGGGCGTCGTGCGAGTCCTTCGCGTCGCGGCCGCGCACGACTGCGGGGTGATCATCAATCCGATGGGCGCGAACGGACAGGTCTACGGCGGCGTCGTCATGGGCATCGGCCTGGCCCTCAGCGAAGGCACGCAGATCGAGGAGGACGGGCGCCAGCTCAACCCGCATCTGCTCGACTACAAGCTCGTGACCCCGGCCGACGCGCCCGAGATCGACATCGCCTGGGTGGAGACGCCGACCCAGAACGCCGGGCCGAAGGGCTCCAAGGGCGTCGGCGAGCCGCCGTGCGTCGCGACCGCGGCGGCGATCGCCAACGCGATCA
Source organism: uncultured Thermoleophilia bacterium (assembly GCA_963705605.1). GTDB lineage: Bacteria > Actinomycetota > Thermoleophilia > Gaiellales > Gaiellaceae > CAVPKC01. The sequence continues at coordinate 1,460,773 of CAVPKC010000003.1, read as the reverse complement.
CGAAGGTGATCGGTAGACCGGTGCGACGGCTCCCGATGACGCCGGAGCGGGTCTGGGAGGCGCTCGAGGGAAAGGCGGAGTGATGGAGCGCTCGTACTTCGCAGCCGGCGAGCCGTCGACGAGGCCGTGGGCGTTCTCGCCGAGCACCCGGGCGCAGACCTCGTCGCGGGCGGCACCGACCTCGTCGTCGGGCGCGCGCCAGGGCAAGCGGCCGCTCGGCGAGACGCTAGTCGCCATCCATCGCGCTCGGGGAGCTCCGCGGCATCGAGGAGACCGCAGGCGGAGGGCTCCGTCTGGGTGGTCTGGCGACGCACTGGGAGATCCAGCACGTCGAGCTCGTCCGCGACTCGCTTCTCGGCGCTCTCGGACGGCTCCGCTCTCGTCGGGTCGCCCGCCACCCGTCAGTCCGGGACGATCGGCGGCAACCTCGCGAACGCGTCGCCGGCGATCGACACGGGCAGCCCACTGCTGGTGCTTCGACGCGTCGGTCGAGCTCGTCTCGCGGGACGGTCGGCGCACGGTTGCCCTCGACGAGTTCTTCCAGGGCCCCGGGAGGACGGTGCGCGAGCGGGACGGAGCTCGTGAGCGCCGTCGTGGTACCGCCGCTTCCGACCGGGCGTGTCGGGAGCGCGTACGTGCGGCTCGAGTACCGCCGGGCGATGGAGATCGCCGTCGTCGGAGCGGCTGCTCTGCTCTGCCTCGACGAGACGGATCGGATAGCCGAAGGGAGGGTGGCGCTGACCGCGGTCGCGCCGGTCTGCCTGCGGGTGCCCGACGCGGAACGGCGCGCTCGCGGATCAGCCGGCCTCGGTGGAGACCTTCGGTCGTGCGGCCGAAGCGGCTGCAGCGGCCGCCCGGCCCATCGACGACGTTCGGGCCTCTGCGAGCTACCGGACGGCGATGGTGGAGGTGATCACTCGACGCGCGCTCGAGCGCGCGTCGCACGAGCGAGGGGAGAGGAATGAGGTACGGCGCGACACTGACCGTCAACGGGATCGCGTATCCGGTCGAGATCGAGCCGCACCGCTCGCTGCTCTCGGTCCTTCGATCCGAGGTCGGGCTCACCGGTACGAAGGAGGGGTGCGACGACTCGGAGTGCGGTGCGTGCATGGTGCTGGTCGACGGCCGGCCGGTGAACTCGTGCAGCTACCTCGCGCTCCAGGCGGCCGATCGCGAGGTGACGACCGTCGAAGGCCTGGCCGACGGAGACGAGCTGCACCCCTTGCAGCGGGCGTTCCTCGAGGAAGGCGGCGTTCAGTGCGGCTTCTGCACGCCCGGGATGCTGATCTCGTCGACGGCGCTGCTCGATACCAACCCGCATCCGACCGACGACGAGATCCGCCTTGCGCTCGGCGGGAACCTTTGCCGGTGCACGGGCTACGGCAACATCATCAGAGCCGTCCAGCGGGCGGCGGAGGCGTCGACCGCCTAGACGGCAGCCCGTGACGTGGGTCGACGGCCTCGTTCTCGTCTGGGTCGCGCCTCTGCGCTGATCGGATTCCAGCGTGGTCTGACGGCCCAGGTCTTCTCGCTCGCGGGCCTCGCGATCGGCGGGTTCGCCGGCGCTCGCCTCGGCCCCCTGTTCCTGCCCGACGGTGACACGTCCCCCTGGGTTCCGTTCGCGAGCCTGATCGGCGCTCTGGTCGGTGCGCTGCTCGTCCAGACGGCAGCGAGCGTCCTCGGCGCGCGCCTACGGAATCGGCTGAGCGATCGGGCGCCGCTCAGGGTCGCGGACGGGGTCGGCGGGATCGTGCTCGGCACGGCGCTCGGGCTCGCCGTCGCCTGGCTCGCCGCCGTCGCGGCCCTTCAGGTCGACCGCCCGGGTCTCCAGGGCGCCGTCCGCGACTCGGCCCTCCTCTCCGGTCTCGTCGACGCGGTCTCCCCGCGCTCAGTCCTGAGAACGCTCGCGCGTCTCGATCCGCTCCCGCTCATCTCGGCGCCGCCAGACCTCCGTTTGCCGCCGCCTGACCCGAGCGTCGGCAGGAGCCCGACCGCGCGCGCTGCCGCGCAGAGCGTGGTCAAGGTGCAGACCTCGGCCTGTGGTTCGGGCGTTCAGGGGTCGGGCTGGGTGATCCGGCATGGGCTCGTCGTCACGAACGTCCACGTCGTCACGGGTGCCGACCTCCTCGAGGTAGCCGCTCCGAACGGTCAGGTCCTCCCGGCGGAGGTCGTCTACCTCGACCCGGGCAACGACGTCGCGTTGCTCGCCGTCGACGGCCTCGAGGTTTCTCCGTTGCCGCTCGTCCGCCGCGTGCGTGACGACGTGCCGGTCGTGCTCCTCGGCTATCCGAAGGACGGTGCGCTAACGTCGGCGCCGGGCACGGCGGGGCGTCCGACGAAGGTGTTCGCCGCGGACGCCTACGGTCGCCGGACACGCCTTCGAACCGTCGTTCCTCTCCGCGGGCCGGTGATCCGCGGCGACTCGGGTGGGCCCGTCGTCAACCGCAACGGGCGCGTCGTCGCCATGATGTTCGCGGCGAGCGCGCAGGGCGGTGGCGGTTTCGGCGTCCCGGTCTCCGAGATCGAGAACGCGTTGGACGAGGAGCTCGCGCCCGTCGAGCCGGGCCCCTGCCCGGCGTAGTGTCCCGAATCGAGCGAAGCTCGATATCGGGACGGCCGCCGCGATATCGGCCTTTGGCCGATTCGCGGCACTTCGGGGTTCCCGAGCCGGATCGGCCCTACGGCAGGACGCCCTCCAGCCACTCGCGCAGCTCGGGCAGGCAGCTCGGGTCGATCGAGTGGCCGATCGGGGATTCGCGGTAGAGGACGGCAGCGCCCGCAGCCTCGAGGAGATCGCGTGCGTTGCGACCCCACTCGACGCCGATGATCGGATCTCCGGTGCCATGGCCGATCGCGACGGGCAGCCCCCGGGCGAGCTCGGGGTCGAGCGAGAACCCCTCGACCGTGGGGATGAACCCCGAGAGGCCGACGATGCCGGCCGGTCGCCGGCGGCCCTCGCCCAGGCCGAGCGCGAACGACATCACGCAGCCCTGGGAGAAGCCGCCCAGCACGGTTTTCGAGAGCGGGACGCCGGTCGTCTCGGGCAGTGCGTCGAGCCAGGCCCCTGCGATGGCGAAGGTCGCGCGAAACGTCTCCGGGTCGGGGTAGCCGATCTCGCGCACGACGTACCAGTGCGCACCGCCCGGAGGCAGCGAGAGCGGGCCGCGAGGAAGGAGGCCGACGAGCCGCCGCTCCGGGTCGACGGCGTCGAGAAGCGGCTCGAGATCGTACTCGTCGGCGCCCCGACCGTGGAACAGCACCAGTGCGCCGGCCGGGCTTGCGGCAGCTGGTCGAACGCGGTGCGAGAGTGCGGCGTCGCTCACCGAACGCTCCGGTCGGCTCGAGTGCTCGGGAGCGGGGTCAGAACCTGCTCGACCTTCTCACGGAGATGCTCGAACGCGGGCGGGAGGATGAGCGCCTCGCCGAGCCGTTCCGGATCCTCGTCGACGGCGAATCCCGGGCCCAGGGTGGCGATTTCGAAGAGAATCCCGCTGGGCTCGCGGAAGTAGATCGAGCGAAACCAGAAACGGTCGATGACCGGCGTCGGGTGCATCCCGGCCTGCGCGACGAGCTCGCGCCAAGCTGCATGCTCCTCGGTCCGGGAGGCCCACGCGACATGGTGGACGGTGCCGGCGCCGGGGATTCCCGGCTGTGTCGGGGCGGCATCGTACGCGTAGATGGAGCCGCGGCTCTCGCCGCGCACTTCCCAGGCCGCCTCGTCCTGCGGTGCGAACGCGAGCGTCTTCTCCAGGAGGGGACGGCTGACCCCGGGATCGGCGCTGTAGGCGCGAACGCCGTCGAATCCCTGCAGTGCGAACGCTTCGGGGATCTCGGGATGGATGGCGACGAGGGGCTCGTCGGAGGTCTCGGAGACCGCCAGCTCGTGGGCCATGCCCTCCGGATCGGCGAAGCGGAGGTGTCCCGGCGAACGCTCGCTGGCCACGCCTCGCTCGCCGAGCCGCCCGGCCCAGAAGTCGAGCGCTTCCTCGGATGCGACGCGAGACACGATCAGGTGCACCATTCCGGCGCCGGGACGCCCTGGGCGCGCGCCTGGGTACTCGAAGAACGTCAGGTCCGAGCCCGGGCTTCCCTTCTCGTCGGCGTAGAAGAGGTGGTAGACGGTCGGATCGTCCTGATTGACCGTCTTCTTCACGAGGCGTAGCCCGAGGACCTTGGTGTAGAAGTCCAGGTTTCGCGGAGCGTCGCCCGTGATCGCGGTGATGTGGTGGATGCCTTCGAAGCGCATCGGGCCTCCTACTCCTTGCTAGAATACTTGCACTGACAAGGAGTATGGTACTTGCTTATGCAACGATCTGTCAAGGGAGCGCTTCTGAAGCCGGAGCTCGCGGCGTGGCGGGGGTTTCTTCGCGTGCACGCCGGGCTCGTCCGTGAGCTCGACGCGGAGCTCGAAGCTACCCACGGCCTGCCGCTCACCTCGTACGAGGTCTTGCTCTTCCTCGAGGAAGCGCCGGAGCGCCGCTTGCGGATGTCGGAGCTCGCGAGCTCGTTGCTCCTCAGCCAGAGCGGCGTGACCCGGCTCGTCGACCGGCTCGAGCGTGACGGGCTGGTCGGAGGGAGCGGTGCGACTCCGACGGGCGCGGGCTCTTCGCCGTGCTCACGGCGGCCGGCCAGGAACGTCTTCGCGAGGCGCGCCCGACGCACCTCGAGGGAGTCCGCCGGCTCTTCCTCTCGCGGCTCTCGGACGACGACGTCGCGAGTCTCGGAGCGCTCTGGGCTCGCCTGGATCCGGTCAGGTGAGCGAGAGCGTCAGCACGATCACCGCCGCGGCGACGTAGCCCGCGACCAGGAAGAGAAGCCCGCGCCGATCGGCCCGCACAGCAGCAGGGACGTCTCCTCTGGCGTCTACCCACGAGTTGCGGACGATGACCGCGAGCGTGAGCACGACGAACGCATACGACAGGATGTAGAGCTTGTCGAGGAGCATCAGGTAGTCGACCTCGGGCAGGCTCGAGTTGCTCGTCAACTGGAGCGCGACGAGAGTGAGGAGCGCAGTGATCCCGATGCCGATCCGCCCCTCCACGTAGCGCGGGTGAACCGAGAGCGAGAGGGCCGCAGTCAGGGCGACGAGGAGCATCGGGAGAAGGAGCTTGAAGGAGTAGGTCGCGCGTGGACGCTCGACCGGCACGTCGATGACGACCCGCGAGTACGTGGGGTCGGTGGCCGTGGAGTCCCCGAAGTCCGTGGCGTAGCGATTGCCGACGACGGTCAGTGTGGGCGTGCCGATCGTCCAGCCCGGAAGCGTGAGGTCCCTGCTGAGCTCGATCGGCTCGTCGTCGGGCACGAAGACGATCGCCGTGGCATCCGCACCCGAGTCCTCGAACTCGACGAGCAGATGTTGCGTGTCGAAGGGGTAGCGCTCCAGCGGGAGCTTCGTGTTGAACTTCCCCTGGTTCCTGAGCACCTGGTAGAGCGTCCCGTCGGGCAGCACCTCGGGCTCCTCCGTCTCCCAGGTGAGGATGTGACCCCAGAGCTCGAACGCGTTCATGAACTCGAACGTCCGCGACGGATCGATGTCCGGGTTCGTCCACTTGAACCAGACGTACATGTCGACGTTGTACGAGTGGGACTGCAGGTCGAGCTGCTGGATGTCGTTGACGAGCACACCCACACGCACCACGTCGGCGCCGCTCGCGGGCGCAGCCGACGTGATCGTCGCGAGCGTCGCGATGAGCGCCACGACGAGACGCCGTCGCATCGTCTGACTTAACCACACGGCCACCGGCTTGAACAGCCATCGAGCCGGCTGCTGGATCCGATCGCGCTCCCGACTGGATCCGGCGCGGGGAACCTGTCACGGTTCGGCGATGCTCCTCTACAACTCCCAGGCCTCCGGCAACTGCTACAAGGTTCGCCTGCTCCTGGCCCAGCTCGGAATCCGCTACGACCGTCAGGAGCTGGACGTCGTCGACCGTTCGAATCGCGCGGACGTGCTCGGCGGCAAGAACCCGGCGCTCCGCGTGCCAGTCCTCCGGCTCGACGACGGCCGCCACCTCGCGGAGTCGAACGCGATCCTCTGGTTCCTCGCGGACGGTACCGACTACCTCCCCGTTGACGCCTTCGAGCGGGCCAGCGTCCTCCAGTGGCTCTTCTTCGAGCAGTACGACCACGAGCCGAACATCGCGGTCGCGCGCTTCTGGACGTCCATCCTCGGCCAGCCCGAGCGGTTCGCCGCCGAGCTCGAGACCAGGCACGAGCGCGGCTACGCGGCGCTCGACGGCATGGAGTCCCACCTCCGGCAGCGGGACTTCCTCGTCGGCGACCGCTATTCGATCGCGGACATCGCCCTCTACGCGTACACGCACGTCGCCGGCGAGGGCGGATTCGAGCTCGACCGCTACCCCGGAATCGGGGCGTGGCTCGCGCGTGTCGCCGCGCAGCCGGGACACGTGACGATCGACGAGTAGAGGGCGCGCGCGTACCCGGGAGCGCGAACAGGCCTCGCGCCTACACTGCCGACGTGAGGCCGATCCTGGTCATCGAGCAGGAGGTTCGGCTCGCCGGGCAAGGGGCGCTCGGCGAGCGACTCGTGGCGAGCGATCTCCCGGTGCGAGCGCTCCGAGTGTGGGAGGAGGGCCTCGCGGGCCTTCGGGCCGCCGATTTCTCCGCCATCGTGCCGCTCGGATCGAACGCGTCGGCGTGGCAGGAGGACGCGTATCCGTTCCTGCGCCCGGAGCGCGAGCTGCTCGCCGAGGCGGTCGAAGAGGAGGTGCCCGTGCTCGGCATCTGCCTCGGTGCCCAGCTGCTCGTCCGGGCGCTCGGGGGCGACGTCTTCCGAGGCGACCGGCCCGAGATCGGCTGGTGCGAGATCCTCCCGTCCGACGCAGCAGCGGACGATCCCCTCTTCGAGCACGCCCGGGGTCCGACCGGCGTCTATCAGTTCCATCTCGACACCTTCTCGCTGCCGGAAGGCGCGGAGCGTCTGGCGTCCAGCGAGCGCTTCGAGAACCAGGCGTTCCGGTTCGGGAGCGCATGGGGTGTCCAGTTCCACCCCGAGGTCGACAACCAGACGTTCGCCGAGTGGCTCGGCAACCATCCGGGCATCTGCGACGAGCTCGGTATCGACGAGGCCGAGCTGCGCCGTTCCGTGGCCGAGCACGTGGACTCGAGCGCCGCGGTCGCCTTTCGCAACGGTCTCTTCGACTCGTTCCTCGAGGTTGTCCGACGACGCGGATAGTCGTCCTCGGGTGTGCGACGGGCATCGGCAATGCCGGCGCCAGGGCGCTCGCCGCGCGCGGCGACCGGCTGGCACTCGGTGACATCGACGCCGACGGCGTCGACTCGCTCGCCGGCGAGCTCCGGGACGCGGGATGCGATGCACATGCGTTCGCTCTCGACGCCGGCGATCCGGCGGCCGTCCGCGGCTTCGTCGACGAGGGCGCAGCCGCCCTCGGGGGGCTCGACGGCGCCTGGTCGAACGTCGGCGTGCAGATCGCCGGGAACGCCGAGGAAGTGTCCGTCGAGGATCTCGATCGCTCCTGGGCGATCAACGTTCGCGCCCACGCGATCCTCTGCGCCGCCGCCATCCCCCACCTGCGAGCGGCGGGTGGCGGGGCGATCCTCGTGACCGCCTCGAACTCCGCGCTCCTCTCGGAGCCGAAGCTCCTGCCCTACGCGACGACCAAGGCCGCGGCACTGGCGCTGGCCCGCCAGGTCGCGCGCGACTACGCCTCCGAGGGCATCCGGGTCAACGCCCTGTGCCCGGGGTGGGTCGACACGCCGTTCAACGAGCCGGCCTGGGCGAACTTCGGAGGGCGGGAGCCCTTCCTCGAGGCGATGCCGGGGCTCGTTCCGCTCGGCCGGATCTCCACGCCCGAGGAGATCGCCCGGCTGGCATGCTTCCTGCTCTCGAGCGACACCGCATTCGTCACCGGCCATGCGTTCGTCGCCGACGGCGGCGAGCTGCTCGGCTGACCGGGATGGGCGAGCCCCGTCGAGTCCTCCTTCTCGACCCGAGCTGGGAGCTCGCATGGGCCGAGGAGCGGCTCGCAGACGCCGGCGTCCGCGTCGAGCGAGGCGCCGCGCCCGAAGGGGACGACGTGGTCGGCCTGCTCGTCTGCCCGGACGTGGCCGTCGGGAGAGCCGAGCTCGCACGACTGCCCAGGCTCGAGGCGGTAGCGACATGCTCGACCGGGTTCGACAACCTTGACGTCGCTGCGCTCGCCGGCGCGGGCGTGTGGTGCTCGAACGTCGCCGACTACTGCACGGAGGAGGTCGCCGACCACGCCGTCGCCCTCGTGCTGGCGCTGCTGCGAGGCGTCGTCGCGTTCGACCGTGACATGCGCGCGGGAGGGTGGTACCCGTACGTCTGGGAACCGAGGCGCCTGGCGGGCTCGTCCCTCGGCATCGTCGGCTTCGGCAGGATCGGCCGCGCGGTCGCCAAGCGGGCCGGCGCGCTCGGGATGCCCGTGATCGCTCACGACCCACTCGTGGCGGAGGGGGTGATTCGCGGGGCGGGAGCCGAGCCCGCGGGCTTGACCGAGCTCCTCGCGCGGGCGGACGTCGTCACCCTGCACGCACTGCTGACCGATGCGACCCGGGGGCTCATCGACGCCGATGCGCTCGCGGCGATGCGTCCCGGGGCGTTTCTCGTCAACTGCTCCCGCGCAGCCCTGGTCGACCATGCAGCCCTTGGCGAGGCTCTGCGCTCCGGGCACCTCGGAGGGGCGGCGCTCGACGTCTTCCCCGTCGAGCCGCCAGGCCCTGACGAGCCTGCGCTCGCCTGGCCGCGAACGATCGTCAATCCCCATGCCGCCTGGTACTCGCCCGAGGCAGCGCGCAAGCCTTACGACCTCGCGGCGCGCGACCTCGCGCTCGCACTCACTGGCGGTGAGCCTGTCCACGCGCTCGCTCGGCCGCATCGATGACGGACGTCCTGGTGGTGGGAGGCGGGATCGCCGGCTGCGCCGTCGCAGCAGCGTGCGTGCGCCGGGGGATGAAGGTCATCCTGTGCGAGCGGGGATCGCTCGCCTCGGGGGCGTCCGGTCTCGGCCTCGCGCTGATCCCCCAGTCCGCCGACCCCTCTCCGTACCTCGAGCTGCATCTCTTCACGGGAGGGGCGTTCTTCCTCGATCGCACGCCCCCGGATCACTGGCCGGCTCGACGGATCGACGCCCGGGCCGCAGCCGCTGCCTTCGCCGTCGAGGCGCGCTCACACGGGGCGTCCGTCAGGACTGGGTGTGCCGTTCAGGCGCTGCTCGAGCGCAGCGGGACGGTCGTCGGTGCGCTCACCGACGGCGGGGAGATCCGCTCGGGCACGACCGTGCTCGCTGCCGGGACCTCCTCCTGGGGTGTCTGTGCCGCCCTTCCGGTCTCGCTCCCGATCCGCCCGCGATCCGCCGAGCTCGTCGTCGCCGCGGCCGGCGTCGAGCTCGACGGGCCGGTGGTCGAGGAGGAGGGATGGGCAGCGCTCGACGAGGGCGGACGCCTCTGGGCAGTGAACCCTGACTCGATCGAGGAGGAGTTGCCCGCGCTCCCGATCGCCGAGCCGATCGACTGGAGGGCGATCGAGTATCCGGAGGTTTCGGGTGGAGGCTCCTACGGCGCCGCTGTCGAAGGCGTCAGCGGTCTCCTGCTCGCCGTCGGACACGGACTGCGCGGGATCGCCGAGGCGCCCGCGATCGCCGCGACCATCGCCACGACGATCGAAGGGGGCGGGAACGCATGACCGACGACGGATCGCCGTTCGAGGACTCCTACTACGCGACCCTCACTCCATCCGTGCCCGAGCCGCCGTTCGACGACGCCCTCGAGCAAGAGCGGGTGTGGGGCAGGATGTGGGGCTCGTTCGACGAGGTCGGGCCGCTTCGCGTCGTCCTCGTCCGCCGGCCGGGAGCCGAGTGGGAGCGAGTGCGCGGAGACTGCTGGGACGAACGGGCGAAGGCGCTCGTCGATCCAGGCGGCAACTGGTACTGGCTCTCGCGCGATCTCCCCGATCTCGAGCGCGTCCAGCGCGAGCATGCGGGACTCGTCGAGGCGCTCGAAGCCGAAGGCGTCGAGGTCGTCGAGGTCGCGGCCGATGCACCCCCACACCTCTCACGGCCGATCTACACGCGCGACCCGCTGCTGACGATTCCGGGCGGGGCAGTGATCGGCCGCATGGCGCCGGCCATGCGGCGCGGCGAGGAGCGCCTCGTCACACAGGCCGTCGCCGCGCTCGGGATGCCGATCCTTCGGACGATCGCCGGCACGGGCATGGTCGAGGGCGGATCGTTCGTGAAGCTGACACCCCGCATCGCCGCGTACGGGACGTCGATCCGCTGCAACGACGAGGGCGCCCGCCAGCTCGAGGAGGTGCTCCGCCCGCAAGGCATCGAGCTGATCGTCGTCCCGATGGGCGGCTGGTCGATCCACCTCGACGGCCATCTCGGCATGGTCGACGTCGACAAGGCGCTGGTCGATCTCGCCGGGCTGCCCTGGTGGTTCCTCGAGCGGCTCGAACAGCTCGGGATCGAACTGCTGCCGGTGCCCGCCGAGGAGGGCTGGGCCATCAACTCCCTCGCGCTCCGACCTGGGCGCGTCCTGATGGCCGACGGGCATCCGCGGACGATGGAGCTGCTCGACCGGCGTGGCGTCGAGGTCGTGACCGTTCCGTACGACGAGATCCAGAAGGGCGGTGGGGGTGTGCACTGCTCGACGATGGAGCTGGCGCGCGACCCGGCGCCGCACTGGGCGGAATCGGATTCGAAGGTTCGCTAACGGCAGCCGCTGGGGTCAGGTCTTGCAATGCCACACGGTTAATCGTCTTCCGATGTGATGTTGCATTGCAAGACCTGACCCCAGCGTTCCCGGCGTTCTGACACCTTCGCTACGGGGCGAGCACCACGCTGCCCGTCGGCTGCACGGCCTTGCCGTTCGCGATCCGCTCCTTCGCGCGCGCCTCGCCGGTGCAGTCGCAGTCGCCGGTCTCGGCCTGCAGCTGGTCGAGGAGCTTCTGGGCGGCGAGCTGGGTCTTCGTCGGCTCGGCCGGTGCCGTCGCGACGGGCGGTGACTGCTCTCCGCCGCCGCAGGCGACGAGCGCGAGCGCGAGCGACGCGCAGGCTGCGAGGCGTCTCACTGGATCAACCCGAGGCGCCGCTCCCCGAGCCGCCGGATCAGCTCCGCCGCGAGGACGAGAACGAAGCTGACGAGCAGCATGACGGTCGCGACGGGCATGAGGAGGCTCGTCTGGCCGCCGAGGCGCAGGCCGGAGTACAGGTACACGGGGTACGTGGGCTGATCCTGGATGACGAAGCTCGCGATCACGACCTCGTCGATCGAGATCACGAAGGCGACGATCAGGGAGGCGAGCAACGCCGGAGTGATCAGGGGCAGGATGATCCGGCGAAACGTGGTCACGCCGGAGGCGCCCAGGTCGTGAGCCGCCTCCTCGAGTCGCCGGTCGATCGACGCGAGTCGCGGCAGTAGGAGCAGCACGCAGAAGGGGAGCGCGATCACGATGTGGCCGATCAGGACGGCCCAGAGCCCGAGCGGGATCGGGATCACAGGGTTGTTCGGGCGGAAGAGAACGAGCAGGGCGACGCCGAAGACGACGGTCGGCACGACGAGCGGGAGCAGGAGGAACGCCGAAATCGGACCCTTGCCGATCATCGTTCGCCGCGCGAGCGCGTAGGAGACGAGGAGCCCGATCAGGGTTGCGATCACGGCCGTCCCGGCGCCGACCTTGAGGCTGGCGACGATCGCATTGCGGATCTCGTGGTTATCCCAGGCGGCCTTGTACCAGTCCGTCGTGAGGCTCGTGATCGGGAAGGCGATCACCGTCGACTCGTTGAACGAGAAGATCGCGAGCAGCAACGAGGGCAGGTACATGAAGACCAGGAAGGCCGCGAAGAAGACGAGGAGCAGGAGACGACCGTTCCTCGACATGAGGACGTTGGTTCCGCCGCCTCTCATGCTGTCTGCCCACCTCCCTGGCGCAGAAACCTCGACGTCGCGATCGCGAGCACGAGCACGACCCCGAGCATGAAGATCGCGAGCACCGAGCCCGTCTGCCAGTTGAGGGTGCCGCCGACGAACTGGTTGGCGATCGCCTGTCCGAACATGTAGCCCTCGGTTCCGCCGACGAGCGACGGCGTGATGTACTCGCCGATCGACGGGATGAAGACGAACAGGAACGCCGCGACGATGCCGGGCGCGGCGATCGGCAGCGTGACCCGCGCCAGCGCCGTCAGCCGGCTCGCGCCGAGGTCGGTCGCGGCCTCGAGCAGGCGGCGGTCCATGTTCTCGAGCGCGATGAAGATCGGTAGAACGATGAACGGCACCCAGGCGTAGAGCAGCACGAGGATCACCGTGAACTGGCTGTAGATGAGGAAGGACAGTGGGTTGTCCGGGTCGCGCAGACCGGTCTCGAACAGCGCGCTGTTGATCAGCCCCTGGTCGCCGAGGATCACCTTCCAGGCGAAGATCCGTAGCAGGTAGCTCGTCAGGAACGGGGCGATGACGATCAGGAGCCACGTGTACTTCGACTTCTTGATCCCGAACGCGAGGAAGTAGGCGACCGGGAACGCGATGATGACGGCGAAGACGGCGGAGGTGGTCGCCATCGTCACCGACTTGAAGAAGAGGCGGAGGAAATCCCCCTCGGACGACAGCTCGGCGGCCCGGATGAGGTTGTTCCCCCACGGGATCGTCAGGAACGGGGCGAGCAACAGGATGAAACAGCCGGCGGTCACCCAGCCGCCGAACCGTGGCAGGCGTGTGCCCAGCACCGCGCCGGCGATCAGCAGCACGAAGGCGATCCCGGCGACCCAGCTCGGAAGGCCGATCGTCGCCGAGCCGAACAGCTCGAGGTCGACGCCGGGCCCGAGGAAGTCGCTCCAGAGCGACGTCGAGAAGCTCGCGATCTCCCCGGTCAGCTCGGCTGCCGCCTCGTTCTTGGCGAAGCTCTCGAGGCCGAGGCTGAAGCGGACGATGAAGTAGATCGGGACGAGGAAGAAGACGACGAGCAGGACGATCGCCGGTGTGGTCAGCGAGTACGTCGCCAGCCAGTCACGGACGCGGTGGCTGCGCCCCCCGACTCGACGCGGATCGCCGGTACCCGCTCGGCGCTCGTCGCCATGTGGTCCCTCCGGGGCCGAGGTCTCGGGCCGCGCGCCTCGAGGCGCGCGGCCCGTCGACTCGGTCCTACGAGGCCTTCACCTCGGCCGCCGCGTCCACGTACTCCTTGCGGTTGTCGAGCGGCTTCTCGAACCAGGCGCGCGGTGGGGCGAACGCGGCGGGATCGTCGAGGCTGAAGGTCGTGATCAGCGCCTTGTCCTTGATCAGCTCCGTCACGCCGTCCTGCTGCGCGGAGCCGTACTGATACACGTCGGTGAGCCAGGCGCCGACCTCGGGAGTGTTCGCCGCGGCGACCGCCGCGTGCGCGCGGCCGGGCCGCTCCGTCTGGGCGTTCAGGACGAAGCCGCAGACCCACGCGAGCCGGCCCTCCTTCGGCGACATGTAGCGGATGTCGACGCCCTCCATCTTCTTGTGGTTCTTGATCTTCCAGTACCCGTCGGGCCAGGTGTATGTCGCCCAGAGGTTGCCGTTGACGAAGTCGTTGATCGTGTCGGTCTGAGCGCCCCAGAAGTTCCTGAGGTTCGGCTTGACCTTGATCATCGTCTCCTTGGCCGCCTGGATCTGCTCCGTCGTCAGCACGTTGGGATCGATCGCGCCCTCGTTGATCAGTGCGCCGATCTTGATGATCGCCACGTCGTCCGAGAAGATCGAGAGCTTGCCCTTGTAGGCCTCGTCGAGCAGGACGCTCCACGACTCCTCGTCCTCGGTCAACGGGATCTTGTCCGCTCTGTAGGTGAGCGTCGAGAAGCCGATGTCGAACGGGACGTGGTACTGCTGGCCGTCGATCGCGCCCCCCTCGCTGATCGACGCCGGGATGCCGGCGAAGTCGGGGAGCAGCGACGTGTCCCACGGCTGGATCAGCTCGGCCGCCGCCCAGTCCTTCGTGTACGCGATGCACGGGTGGATGATGTCCGGGTTGTAGCCCGACGCCACCTTCGCGAGCGCCTGCTGGTCGTTCTCGAGGAACGTGAACTTCAGCGGGCTCGACTTGGCGTACTCACCGTTGACGTAGTCGGCCCACATCTCCGGTACCTCGTACCCGGCCCACTCGAAGACCTCGATCGGCCCGTCCGGCTCGGACGCTGCGTCGAATGCCGGTGCCGCCGCGGCTGTGCTCGCCGCCGCGGTCTCCGCCGCGGTCTCGCCGCCAGCGGCCTCCGCGGTCGTCGCGGGCGCGGTCGTCTCCGCGCTGCTGCTCGAATCACTCGCTCCGCCGCAGGCGGCGAGCAGGGCCCCCAGGCTCGTCGCCCCCGTCAGGGCGAGGAACCCTCGCCGGTCGAGATGCTTGCCTTCCATCCTCCGTGCCCTCCTTCTTCCTCAGGGCGGCCTAGCCGGCCGCCTCGATCTCACGATCGTCCTCCGGGAGCTGAGAGAGCTCTCCCTCCTGCACGGCCCGCTGGGTCGTCTCGTCCGCACGGCCGATGACGAAGCTCGACTCGGCCTGCCAGTGCAGCACGACGCGGTCGCCCACCGCGACCGGCCTCGCCCGTGTCTCGTCGTTGAGCCGGTGCACCACCAGCCGATCCCCGGTCCGCAGCTCGACGATGATCGACGTCATCGACCCGAGGTAGACGACGTCGGCGACAGTCGCCGAGACCGACGTCGCCGGCTCCTCGACCTCTGCCAGCTTGATCTTCTCAGGACGGACCGTCACGAGCAGATCGTCGTTGCCCCCCTCCTTCGGCGCGGGCGCGACGATGCGCTCACCCTCGCCGGCATCCATCACGACCAGTCCGTTCTCGCGGCGGTCCTGGGTGAAGTGGATCACGTTCGAGACGCCGATGAAGCCGGCGACGAACGGCGTCGCCGGCCGTTCGTAGAGCTCGCGGGGAGCAGCCACCTGCTCGACGATGCCGTCGTCCATGACGGCGATCCGATCGGACATCGTCAGCGCTTCCTCCTGGTCGTGCGTGACGTACACGAACGTCGTCTGCGTCTCCTCCTGGATGTGCTTGAGCTCGAGCTGGAGCTCCTTGCGCAGCTTCAGGTCGAGCGCTCCGAGCGGCTCGTCGAGTAGCAGCGCCGCGGGCTTGTTCACGAGAGCCCGCGCGAGCGCGACACGCTGTTGCTGGCCGCCCGAGAGCTGGCCGGGCTTGCGCTTCTCCATCCCCTCCAGCCGGACCGAGCCGATCGCCTCCGTGACCCGCTGCTCGACCTCGGCTCTCGGAGTCCGCTTGATCTTCAGCCCGAAGGCGACGTTCTCCCAGACGGACATGTGCGGGAACAGCGCGTAGGCCTGGAACACCATGTTCACGTGGCGTTTCGCGGCAGGCAGGCCCGTCACGTCCTTCCCCTCGAGGAACACCCGGCCCTCGCTCGGCTCCTCGAAACCGGCGATCATCCGGAGCGTCGTCGTCTTGCCGCATCCCGACGGGCCCAGCATCGTGAAGAACTCGCCCTGCTGGATCGCGAGGTCCAGCGTCTTCACGACTTCGTTCACGCCGAAGCGCTTCGTCACGTTCTGGAGGACGATGTGACCCTCGGTCGGCTTGTAACTCATAGCGTCGTATTGGTTTGACGAAGCAAGGTGCGTATTGTTGGAGCCCCGTGGCGGAAATGCAAGCCCGATGAGCCCGAGACCCTCGCTGGCCGCCGAGCGCAAGCCGCAGATCCTCACGGCTGCGTCTCGTGTGATCGCCGAGCGAGGTCTCGACGGGACCCGCCTCTCGGACGTCGCGAGCGAGGCCGGCGTCTCGGTCGGCACAGTGCAGCACTACTTCCACACCCGCGCCCGGCTGTTGATGGAGGCGTTCGTCTACGAGACCGAGCAGTCCGTCGAGCGCTGGCTCGGCGCCGGAGAGAGCGAGACCGACGGCTGGGCCCAGGTGCTCGCCCTGATCGACGTCGTCTTCAACAGGAGGTTCTTCCGCGAGCGCTGGACCCGGTGGCTCGAGTTCTGGGCGGCGGCGGCGAGAGAGCCGGCGCTCCGCCGCGAGATGGGGGAGATGTACGAGCACTGGCGCGCTCCGATCCGCCGCGCGATCCAGGCCGGGATCGAGTCCGGCCTCTTCCGCCCCCGCATGCCCGTGGAGGACGTCGTCGACCGCACGGTCGCGACGTTCGACGGTCTCGCGCTCCAGTACCTGCTCGACGCCCCGGGGATGACCTACGAGCGGCTCCGGGACCTGATCGTCGCCGGGCTCGCAGACGACCTGGGCGTGGAGCGCCAGGGGAACGGTGCCCTCAACACTCGACGAGGAGAAGCTCGCGCGGAACCGACGACAGGATCTCGATCCCTCGCTCGGTCATGAGCAACGTCTCCATGTAGCTCGCGGTGAACCGTCGTTCGGCATCGAAGAGGATGTTCTCGTAGTTCGTCACGTACCCGGGCTCCCAGGCGAACTGCTCGTACGCGTCGTTCGACAGGTACGTGTGGCCGACCCAGTCGGGCGGGAGGGCGATCCCCAGCGCGTACCCACCGACCCACCAGACCTGGTCGGGACGAAAGCGGGAGTACACGAAGTCCTCGGCGACCCGTTGTGCGACGTCGAGCGGATCGCCGGCCTTCACGATTCGCTGTACTTCGACGACGCTCTGGGCGGTCGTGTCGAGGATCGCACGCGCTCCGGGGTTGTCGTCCCCGATCGAGAACGTCCGGCAGAGGTCGACGTGGTAGCGGTCGACGACGCCGCAGGCGTCCACGTACATGACGTCGCCTCGCTCGAGGGGCCGCCGCGAAGGCGCCGCGTGGGTCTTGAACCAGACGTCCGGACCGGCCGAGACCATCGTCCTGATCGCAGCCTGCTCGCCGCCCTGCTCCGCCATCAGCGCGTCGAGCCGCGCGGCGATTTCCAGCTCGGTCATCCCGGGCCGAGCCTCGTCGCGGATCGCCAGGAACGCCGAGTCGACGATCTCGCTCGCCCGGCGCACGCGCTCGATCTCGGCGGGCGACTTCACGAGTCGCACCCGATCGACCAGCCAGTCGGCGTCCACGATCGAGGCGCCGCGGCTCTCGAGGGCAGCCGCGACGAGGTGGAGAAGCGGCCCGGACGGCGAGCGGCTCGACCATTCGATTCCGACCGCGGCCTCTGCCCAGCCACGTGAGACGAAGGCGTCCGCGACGGTCGCGAGCGCGGTCTCGTACGTGAAGAAGATCGCGTCGTCGAAGAACGCCGTCTGCTCGACGAGCCGGCGGTGGCGCTCGTAGTCGACGAAGACCGTCTCGCCGGGGGTGACGACGACACCGAGCGGTGCGCGCGGCGGGTACCAGATCGACTCGAAGCCGGTCAGGTAGCAGAGGTTCGCCGGGCTCGTCACGTAGAGGACGTCGACGCCGCGCCTTGCCATCTCGTCGCGGACGCGAGCTGCGCGCCCGCGATACTCGTCAGGCGGGAACGGGACGCCCACGACCGCTCTACGACACGCCCGCGCGTGTCCGCGAAGCGTGACCGGCAGGTGCAGGAGCCTCTGCTCCGTCCTCGGGGCGCAGGTGCGGCTTGCCGCCGACGACGTCGATCAGCCAGTTCTCGAAACGACCGCTCCAGCCGGTCTCGTAGCGGCTCCAGGCCCGCTCGAGCTTTCGCTCTCGTCGCTCGTGGGCCTCAGGGTCCTTGGCCCGATCGGGCTCGTAGAGTCGATGGGCCCAGGGCGAGTAGGGCTTGGCGAGGCGAATCGCGCCGATGACGGCCAGCGGCGGCACGAAGATCCCGGTGATCCCGGTGAAGACCTTTCCCTTCAGCAGGCTCGCTGCGGCGAAGAACAGGTTGACCGCGATGATCATGAACGTGACGCCCTTCGGGCTCCCGGGATCCTCGTCCTTGTCGAGCTGGAACGGGGACGAGCTGACGAGGAGCATGAAGGTGACCAGGACTCCCAGGATGGTCGCGTCGATCGAGCTGCGGCCCTCCGTGCTCCAGTACACGTCGTCGAGGTGGAAGATGAGGGCGAACTCGTCGAGGACGAGTGCGGCGCCGATTCCGAAGATGATCCCCACGATCGTGTCGAAGACGTCCCCGTACGCGAGGACGGTGAAGGAGAGCACACCCGAGACGAGCACGAGGATGATTCCGGGCACGACGTGGTGCAGGTGGACGCCGCCGACGCTCCCGCTCCCCCAGCCTCGCTTGCGTGCCATGCGCGTGTAGCCGCGAGTCAGCACGAACGTGATCAGGAACGCGATCAGCATCGCGAGGATGGGTTCCTTGCCCGCGTCGTAGATGTGCTCCGTATACCCGGGTATGAAGCGGAAGATGTCCATCGCCGCCTATGGTGATCGGATGGCCGGACTGCCGAGCTTAGCGCCGGTCGCTCTCGACGATCGGGGCTCGTTCGCGTGGATCGCCGACCCGTCGGACGCGCTCGCGCGGGCCTCGGTCGCGATCGCGCTCGACGGCGGCTGCCTCGTCGCCGATCCGGTCGACGTTCCGGGTCTCGGCGAGGCGCTCGAGGTGATCGGGCCCGTCCTCGGGGTCGCGACGCTGCTCGACCGGCACCAGCGCGACGCGGCACTGCTCGCGTCGAGATTCGGTGTCCCACGGTTGACGCCGCTCGCGCTCGGCGGGGCCGGCATCGGACTTCCCGGTGTCGAGGAGCGTGCAGTCGTCGAGCTCAAACGCTGGAAGGAGTCGCTCCTCTGGATCCCGGATCGCCGGTTGCTCGTCTGCGTCGAGACGCTCGGCACGGTTCCGTACTTCCTGGCCCGCCCGGGGGACGCGCTCGGCCTGCACCCCTTCGCACGCCTCCTCGACGTCCGCCCTGCCTTCGAGGGGCTCGAGCCCGCGGCGGTCGTCGTCGGCCATGGCCTGCCGCTGCTCACGAACGCCGCGGCGGAGCTCGCCGGGGTTCTCGCCACGCAGCGGCGCTCGCTCCCGCGCGCATGGCTCAACGCGGCCCGCGCGGCGTTCCGAAGCGTCCGCTAGCCGGGCGGCGCTGATAGCCACCTCTCGGCGGCCCCGGGATCGTGACTTCGGCCAGGCTACGTTCTCGGTGGAACGCTGGGCATGAACTACCACCTGACGGTCCGTTGACCCAGCACCTCGGCGAAGCGCCGGCAACGGGCTCGGTGAGCTCGACGTGTCGCGGCGAGAGCTCGCGCCGGCCGATCCTTTGAGGGATACTGCCGTGTTCGTTCTCGCACGAGAGGAGACAGAGAGCATGGGGTTCCTGGACAAATTGCTCGGACGCACCAAGGACGTCGCGGGCTCCGCGGCGGACAAGGCAGGCGACGTCGCCGGCGGCGCCTCCGACAAGGCCGGCGACATCGTCCCGGACTCGGTCGGGGACAAGGTCGGCGATGCGGTCGACAAGGCGCAGGACGTCGGCGGCGACGTGGTCGACAAGGTCACGGGCGGCGACGAGGCACCCGGTAAGGCGAGCTAGGCACGGGCGGCCCGGAGCGCCGTCCGGGCCGTCGCGCGTTCTCGTTCACGGGGCGCACGCCCGGTAAGGTCGCGGGCGTGCGCCGTGTCCTCGATCGAATGGTGCGCGCGCTCCAGCGGGGAGGGGGTGCGTACTTCGGACGAGACGACTGCTCGCAGTTCGCGGCCGCGATCTCGTTCCGCGTCCTCTTCTCGATCTTCCCCTTCCTGATCCTGCTCGTCTCGATCCTCGGCCTCGTGCTCCAGGACGAGGAGCTGCGGACGGAGGTGATCGACTGGATCGAGGAGGTCGTTCCGCTCTCCGAGAGCGCGAACGTCGATCTCGCCGAGACGATCGACGGGCTCGCCACCCCCCTCAGCGCCGCCGGCTTCGCCGCGCTGTTCGTCCTCCTCTGGTCGGCATCGGGTCTCGCGGCCTCTCTCCAGACGGCGCTCAATCGGATCTGGCAGGTCGATCGGACCCGCCCGACCGTCCGTGCGAAGCTCGTCGACTTCGCCGTGGTGGGAGCCGGTGGGCTGCTCGTTCTCGTGTCGTTCGGCCTCACGATCCTGGTCGAGGTCGTCCAGAAGGCGACCGCCGAGGCGGCCCGCGACCTCGGCGGGCTCGGCGGCGTCCTCACGTTCGCCGGCCGGGCAACGGAGATCCTCATCCCCTTCGCGGTCACGCTCGTGACGTTCGCGCTGCTCTACGTCCTGATCCCCGTCTCGCGCCCGCGTGTTCGCGACATCTGGGTAGGGGCGCTGCTCGGTGCGGTCGGGTTCGAGATCGTGAAGTTCGGGTTCGCCTACTACCTCTCGAACTTCGCCCGCTACAACGTCATCTACGGGTCGCTCGGCGCCGTCATCGCCTTCCTCTTCTTCGTGTACCTGGCCGCCAGCATCTTCCTCTTCGGCGCCGAGATCGCTGCCGCGTGGCCAGGATCGACCGAGCCCGACGAAGGCCCGACCGTCCCCCTCAAGCAGCAGGTGCGCGGCTTCGTGCGAGGTCTCTTCTTGCGGGAGGACGAGTCCGAGCCCCCGCGTGAGAAGATCTAGGCGATTCACCGATGCGGATCGTCGTCGGAATCACCGGCTCGTCCAGCCCGATCATCGGGATCCGGACGCTGGAGGCGCTTCGGGACGCGGGCGTCGAGACGCACCTCGTCGTGTCGACCGGCGCGTATCGCACGATCAAGCTCGAGACGGAGCACTCGCTCGACGACGTGCGGGCGCTCGCCCACGCGGTGCACGATCCCCGCAACATGGCGGCGTCGATCTCGAGCGGCTCGTTCCGCACGGACGGGATGGTGGTCGCGCCGTGCTCGATGAAGGCGGTGTCGGCGATCGCGTACTCGTTCGTCGCCGACCTGGTGGCCCGTGCGGCAGACGTCACGCTGAAGGAGGGACGGAAGCTCGTGCTCGTCCCGCGCGAGAGCCCGCTCCATCTGGGTCATCTCCGCAACCTCGTGCGGGCGGCCGAGATCGGGGCGGTGATCGTGCCGCCGGTCATCGGCCACTACTACCACCCGGCGAGCGTCGACGACGTCGTCGACCAGATCGTGGGGAAGGTGCTCGACCAGTTCGGGATCGAGCACTCGCTCTACGAGCGCTGGGGAGGCGACGAGGAGCTCGGCACGCCGGATGCGTAAGCGCTAGGCGGTGCGCGGGGCGTCCAGCTCGAGGATCGCCGCGTAGCGCGGCGAGCCGTCGTCGACGAAGCGGGCGACGTGCCAGCCGGTCCCGGCGACGAGCCGTTCCAGCTCGGCAGGGGCGAACATCAGGTAGTGGAACCAGGGGCTCGCGTACGTCCGCCACCTGACCCGGAACCGCTGCGCCGTACGTCCGTAGCCGCTGAAGGCGGGATCGTCGAGCCTGGCGGGGTCGACGCTGTCGGTCACGATCCGCCCGCGGTCGCTCGCCACGGCGAGCAGGTCGCGAAGGAGCTGCGGCGAGCTGGTCTCGTCACCTGCGAGCCCGAAGTTGTTGCGTAGGAGGAGAATGGTGTCGAAGGCGCCGAGCGTCCGGTCGACGCGGGAGACCGGGAGCACTCTGGCTCGTCTGACCCCTCGCCGTTTCGCGACCTCGACGGCGAGTGGCGACTCGTCGATCGCGAGGACGTCGTGGCCGCGATCCTGCAGATGCAGCGAGACCCGACCTGCGCCGCAGCCTACGTCGAGGACGCGACCGCGGACGAACCTCATCGTCCGGCGCTCGACCGCCGGCCAGCGCCGGAACGGGGCGAGGTAGTCCGATGGATCGCCGCAGTAGACGAGGCCGTCGTCGCGCTCCATGATCTCGCAGGCTTCGCGTCCCTCGAGGACGGCGAGCAGGATCTGCCCGTAGGCGTCCTGCTCGGGTGGGAGCCCCGAGACCGGCATCGGAGCCAGCCTAACCGGGCTCCCGCCCGTGGCGCCCAGCCGGCCGGGCCGAGCGACGCCCCGGAGTCTCGGGCGTCACTCGGCTCAGGCTGGTGTGGTCAGGAGAGCGCCTTCTGCTTGATCTGGTCGAACTCGGCCTGCGAGATCGCGCCGCTGTCGAGCAGGCCCTTGGCCTTGGCGATCTGCTCGGTCGGGTCCTGCTTCGCCGCGACGTTCTGTACGTAGTCGTC
Source organism: uncultured Thermoleophilia bacterium (assembly GCA_963705605.1). Classification (GTDB taxonomy): domain Bacteria; phylum Actinomycetota; class Thermoleophilia; order Gaiellales; family Gaiellaceae; genus CAVPKC01. The sequence goes on along the minus strand of CAVPKC010000003.1, from coordinate 1,438,795 downwards.
GAACTGCGCCTGCGCCTCTTTTTGCTGTTTCGCGTTTCGCTCTGCCATCCCGCGGCTCTGGGCGATCAGGTAGACGAGGACTCCGAGGAACGGCAGGAAGACCACGAAGATGATCCAGGCTGCCTTACCCCAACCCGAGATGTCGTGGCGGCGGAAGAGGTCGGCGAAGACCGTGATCAGCAGCCAGAACCAGATCACCCAGGCGAAGATGACGATCATCGTCCAGAGGATGTCCAGGAACGGGTAGTCGGTTGCGAGGAACATGTGCGCTCACCTCCCTTCCGGAAACGATTTCTCAGTGCGCGCCACGTTACAGCCGAGCATGGATGGCGCGGCATCCGCGTACATCACCCGTAGCGGGTTTCACCCGGGTGAAGCGAGTCGATCGGTTCTACCCCAGCGGGTCGCGGCGGGGCTCGTTCTCCTTCCGCCACTCCTCCTGGTAGGCCTCCGCCTCCGCGAACTCCTCCTCGTTGCGCTCGCGGGTCTCCTCGTCCTCGCCGGCGAGCTCCTCGCCCGAGGCCCGGCTGCGGCGCATGACGACGAAGGCGATGACGACGAGCGGCACGGCCACCGCAGCGATGATCACGATCGGTAACAACGGGAGCGACGGGACTCGAACCCGCGACCTCCGGCGTGACAGGCCGGCGTTCTAACCAGCTGAACTACGCCCCCCGGGCCGGAGCATTGTAGCCTGCGCGCCATGGCCGACGGGACGACGAGACGAGCGGCTCGCCTGGCTGCCCGTTCCGGGCGAGGCGGACGTGCCCGACGAGGTGCGCGCGCTCTGGCGGCGTGCCGACGAGAAGCTCGGCTTCGTGCCGAACGTGCTTCGAACCTGGGCGCTGCGACCGGAGCACATGCTCCGCTGGCGCAAGTACATGGACGAGCTCCTGAAGGGCGAGTCAGGGTTGACGCGAGGCGCAGCGCGAGATGATCGGCGTCGTCGTCTCCTCGACGAACCGCTGCCACTACTGCATCACCTCCCACTCGGGCGTTCTCCGCGTGCTGACCGGCGATCCGATCCTCGTCGACCAGCTGGTCGCGAACTACCGGCACGCGCCGCTCCCCGCTCGCGAGCGCGCGATGCTCGACTTCGCGGTCAAGGTGACGGAGGAGGCCTACCGCTGCGGCGAGGAGGACGTCGACGCGCTACGCCAGGCCGGCTGGACGGACGAGGAGATCATGGACATCGCCGAGGTGACGGCAATGTTCAACCTGACGAACCGGATGGCGAACGCCCTCGGCTGGATGCCGAACGAGGAGTACCACTCGCTCGGACGCTGAGCGCTTCAGGCGGCGCAGCCCCTTGCCGATAACGGGTGCGTCATGACCTGGCTCTACATCGGTCTCGTTCTCGCCGGCGTCGTCCTCGTGCTCGTGGCGATCCTCGGCGAGGGCGAGCGGGCTCGCTCGCGCTTCCCTCGCGACTGAACCGTCGCGTACACTCCGATGCCTCTCGAGCAAAGGGGGCGACGAGATGGAGAGCAGGAGCGTTCCGGCGGAGGGGGCCGGAAGCCCGCCGAGGACTCCGGCGAGGGGCTGAAGGCCAACTCGATCGGGTTCATCGACGGGCTCTCGATCGGTCTCGCCTCGACCGCGCCTGCGTACTCGCTGGCGGCGGTGATCGGCTCGGTCGTCGTCGTCGTCGGCGTCCAGGCTCCGGCGGCGCTGCTCACGGCCTTCATCCCGATGTTCCTGATCGCGGGCGCGTTCTTCTACATGAACCGGGCCGATCCGGACGCGGGGACGACGTTCTCGTGGGTGACCCGGGCGATGGGGCCGTACTGCGGGCTGGATCGGCGGCTGGGCGGTCACGACGACCGGCATCCTCGTCATCGGCTCGCTCGCCGACGTCGGCGCCCGCTACTTCTATCTGCTGATCGGAGCTGACGGCGCGGCCGGCTCGAAGGTCGCGGTCACCGTCCTGGCGGTCGCGATCATCGTCGTCATGACCGCGATCTGCGTGATCGGCACCGAGCTCTCGGCCCGTCTGCAGAACGTCCTCACGCTGCTCCAGGTGGGGGCGCTCCTGATCTTCGCGATCGTCGCGCTGATCAAGGTCTACACCGGAAACGCCCCCGAGGGCTCGACCGATCCGGCAGGCTCGTGGTTCTCGCCGTTCGCGGTGTCGACCTTCACGCGCGCTCGTCTCCGCGCTCCTGCTCGGCGTCTTCATCTACTGGGGCTGGGAGAGCGCCGTCAACCTCACCGAGGAGACGACCGACTCGACGCGCTCCCCGGGCTGGCCGCGATCGTCGAGCACGCTCGTCCTGCTCGTCACCTACGTCGGCGTGACGACGGCGGTCGTCGCCTATCGCGGGCGTGCAGCGGCGTCGAGGACTTCGACGACGACGAGGGCATCTTCGCGATCCTGGGCGACGAGGTGCTCGGCTCGGGCTGGGACTAGATCGTCGTTGCTCGCGATCGTCATCTCGGCGGTCGTCGTCGACCCAGACGACGATCATCCCGGCGTCGCGGACCACGTTCTCGATGGGCCGCGCAGGGGCCTTCCCGGCGCGCTTCGCCAGCATCCACCCGCGCTTCCGGACGCCCGCCTTCTCGACGATCGTCGTCGCCGCGCTGGCGACGCTCTGGTACGTCCCGGCGAACTTCATCTCCGAGAACTTCCTCTTCGACACGCTCTCGGCGCTCTCGCTGATGATCGCCTTCTACTACGCGCCTCTCGGGCTCGCGTGCGCCATCTACTACCGCCGCGAGCTGGTCGAAGTCGGTGAAGAACTTCCTCTTCATCGGCGTCGCGCCGCTCGTCGGGGCGGGCATCCTCTTCTACCTGTTCGCGAAGTCCGCGATCGACCTCTCGAACCCCGAGAAGTCGTACACCGGCCAGACCTGGCTCGGGGTCGGCCCACCGCTCGTGGTCGGCGTCGGCTTCCTCGTCCTCGGGGTCGTCCTGATGATCCTCTGGAGGCTCTTCGGCCACCACGAGCGCTACTTCTCCCGCAAGCCGTTCGAGAAGGTCGATCCGGAAGTCGCGGCCGGCAAGGTCAGGGTCGCGGCGGAGGACATCTAGTGGGACGTGATCGTCGGCTACGACGGGTCGGACTGCGCGAAGGCTGCGCTCGAGACCGCACTCGAGCTCGCGAAGGCGCTCGGCGACGACGTCGTGATCGCGTACGCGGACGCGCCCCCCGTTCATCTGCGAGGAGAGGAGTGGAAGGCGCATCGGGACGCGCTCCGGGAGCTCGGGAAGCAGGCGACGGCGGAGGCGCTCGAGCGTGCGCGGGCAGCGGCGGTGGGAGCGGAGGTCGAGATCGTCGAGTTGAAGCCGGCGCCCGCGCTCGTCGAGCTGGCCGAGCGCCGCGACGCGAGGATGATCGTCGTCGGGTCGCACGGCGAGGGGCCGATCGCCGGCGCGCTCCTCGGCGCGGTGCCGCTACAAGCTGCTGAACCGTTCGCCGGTGCCGGTGCTCGTAGTTCCCGCGAGCGAGTGACGCGGGCCGGCAGGCCGGCTCGCTACCCTCACGTGCCAGCGATGAAACACGTGGCATCCCTCGTAGCGCTCGCCTGTCTCGCGGTCCTGGCGCTCGCGGGAACGGCCCGGGCCGAGTCACTCGGGTTGCGGCCTGTCGGACTCGCGGCCGCTCTGGATCGAGTTCTCGGACGGCTCGGTCGAGTTCCGCCAGCCGGTGTTCGGCAAACCAGGCGTCGTCGTCGCCACGAACGGCGTCGAGCGGGCCGCCGAGATGCGCTCGCTCGGGGCGCAGACGGTCTACTGGCACATGAGCCTCAAAGGTCTCGTCGGCACGCCGACGCTCCCGCATCCGGACGAGGTCGTCGTCCAGAAAGCGCAGGAGCTGCTCGCGAAGGCGAAGACCTCGACCGGTTGCGACGCTCCGCTGATCGCCCTCAACGAGGTCTGGGGCGTCGCCCGGGCGACGCCCTGGCCCGAGAGCGTGCTCCGCTATCGCAACAACATCCTCGTCCTCCTGCGGACGCTCCGCGACGGCGGCGCCCTCCCGGCGCTCCTCGTCCCGGGACCTTCGCGCGGCTCGAAGGCTCCCTACGTGAGCGACTCGGCAGCCGACTGGTGGCGGCAGGTCGCGAGCTATGGCCACATCGTCAAGCAGCTCTACTTCAACGCTCCGTACATCGCGGCCCGCGGGCCGATCGTCGGGCCGAGGCTCCGGCGAACGTCGATGCGCGACGGGCTGAAGCGGTTCATCGACATCGGCATCTCGCCGGAGCGGCTCGGGATCATGCTCGGCTTCCAGTCGGGGCCGGGCGCCGGCGGGCGCGAGGGGCTCCAGCCGAGCAGCCAGTGGTTCACGGTCGTCAAGCAGGAGGCGCTTGCCGCGAAGCAGGTGGCGGCCGAGCTCGGCATCCCGACGATCTGGTCGTGGGGATGGGGGACGTTCCTCCATTTCGCTCCCGAAGGAGCGGATCCTGACAAGCCCGCAGCTGCCTGCGTCTACCTCTGGTCGCGCGATCAGTCTCTCTGCGACGGGCCGACGGCCGCGGGCACCGGCTTCGACGCGTCGCTGACGGCGGGTCAGATCATCCTTCCGGCCGGCGCCCAGTGCACCATCGGAGGCGATGTGATCGATGCCGCTGCCGTGGACGAGATCGAGGCTGCGACCGGCGATCGGGGGCTCGCGCTGCGGGGGGCGCTCCACCGGCTGCTGCTGTCGGCGGCCGCGGTCGACATCCCTGACGCCGACGCGCGTGCCGCCGAGCGGGCGGCCGTCGCCGCAGCCTTCGCGGGGAGCCAGGACGCCTTCCTCGCAGAGCTCGAGACCCGCGGTCTCACCCGCCAGGCGGCGAAGAACGCGCTCGCCGACATCCTCAGGCGACAGGCCGTGCAGGCAATCCTGGCCGTGGAGGAGCCCGGCCGCGAGTGGGCGTCGTGGATCACACGGTCCCAGAAGGAGGCGATCCGCGAGGCGGTCTGCCTCGGAGACGAGATTCCGAGGGCCGGCGCCTTCGACTGGGAGGTCCTGCTTCCGTTCCTCGCGCTGCCGGATCCGTCCGTCTCGATCGAGGCCGACAAACGCGTCGTGACGAAGGGGGCCAGGGTGACCCTTTCGGGCATGGTCGAGAGCGTGAGGCCGAACGAGCTCGTCACCGTCTACGCGTCGACGCCGGCCGGCGGCTTCGAGGCAGTGGCCGACGCCCCGGTCGGGGAAGACGGTTCGTGGTCGGCTGTCGTGACGGCAGCCCAGAAGGGGACGACGACGTATCGGGCGGTCTCGAAGAGCGCCGCGAGCCCACCCCTGACCGTTCGCGTCAAGGGAGGAAAGGGCAAGAAGTGACGCACGGCACCGGCGTTCTCGCGTCTGCGCTGGACAGCCCGGCCGTCACCGTCATCCTCGTCATCGTGTTCTCCGCCCTGATCGTGCTGGCGCTCACGGCGGTCGCCTCGGCGCTCCTCTGGGTCGTCCTCTGGGCGATCGAGCGCGCTCACCCGGCACACTGAGTCACGCATGTCCGCCCCCCCGCCGCCGAGAGAAGACCTCGAGCGAAGACGAGCACTGCGCCGGAAGCAGATCCGGAGGAGGCGCATCGCCGCCGCGACCGGGCTCCTTGTGCTGGTCGGCGCGTCCGTGGCTGCCGCGGTCGCCCTCGGAGGAGGCGACTCGGCGCCTGCGGAGACGCGATCGAACGAGCCGGTGGCAACGACGGTCGACGGGGAGAGCGACGCGGTCTCCGTCGCCGCGGCTCCGCTACCAGACGGGTCGCTCGGGGCCAAGAACGTCCGACTCGCCTGCACGCTTCTGACCCGGGAGGAGATCGCCTCGCAGTTCGAGGGCCAGGTCGGGAAGCCGACGCCGGTCTGGCCCTACTGCCAGTGGATGATCGGCAAGGACGCCTGGCTCGCGGTCTGGGTCGGCCCGAAGACGTCGATCGAGCGGATGCGGGAGCGTTCGTACGTGCTCGAGGACGTAGCCGGCCTCGGGGAGGACGCGTTCTTCGGCACCGACCGCTACCTCTACTTCGGGCAGAACGGTGCCTCGTACTACGTCGTCTTCCAGGGCGTGGGCGAGTACACGGAGCTCCGCAAGGAGCAGTTGCTCGCGCTCGCCCGCACCATCCTCGCGCGCCCGCTCGAGACGACGGGGCTGCCTCGGCCGGCCGGATCGACGCGTGAGCTGCTCGAGGGTGAGCCGACGACGAAGGACCCGCTCGTCGTCTACTTCGGGGGCGACTCGCTGTCCGCCGGCCCGGAATGGGCCTTCTTCACGCAGGTCGGCGAGACGAAGCTCGTCAAGACGTACCCCGAGTACCAGGTCGGCACGGGGATCGTTCGCAGCGACTACTTCGACTGGCGCCGCCATCTCCAGGGTGTCGTGAACGCCCGCCGGCCGGACGTCGTCATCTTCATGTCCGGTGCGAACGACAGTCAGGACTACATCATCGACGGCGTCTATCACCCCAACGGGAGCGCGGTGTGGCGCAAGCGCTACCGGCGTGACGTCTCGCGGATCATGGACGTGCTCGCCGCCGACGGGCGGCAGGTGATCTGGGTCGGGATGCCGCCGATGCGGGACGCCGACCTGAACAACGGCATGGCCGAGGTGAACCGGATCGCCGAGGACGAAGCCGACGAGCGAGACGACGTCAGCTATGTCGACACCTGGGCGCTCTTCAGCGCCTCCGGCGGCGGGTACACGGACGCGCTGCCGAACGAGCAGGGCGAGACGGTGGCCGTACGACTGGAGGACGGCATCCATCTGAACGTCGAGGGCAGCGAGCTCCTCGCTGCGGCGATCGCCGAGGAGCTAGCCCGGATCGTCGGAGACGCGCGAATCGCGGCCGGCGCCTGAGCACGCGGCTCGAGTCGGCCCGTTGTTGCCGCGCCAGCTCGTCCCTGGGATGATCTCCAGCTCAGGAGAAGCTGCGCTCCTGCCGAAAAGGAGACCCATGCGCCGTGCCGCACTGATCGCCGTCGTCGCCCTCGTTCTCGGCGGTCTCGCAGGTGGTGTGGCTTCGAGCGCGACGAGTCCGAAGGCGGCGTCGTACTGCCGGAAGCAGGGCGGCACCGTCCAGGTGCGGACCCCGGCCTTCGGGACGAACACGCCTGCAACCCAGCTCCTGCTCTCGGGGCCCGTCACGTTCTGCAAGTTCAGGGCCGCCGACGGCTCGCGCATCTACGTCGACCTCTCGACCCTGTACACGACGAAGCCGACGCTGGCGGCGATCGCGTACCTGACGAAGCCGAAGGTCGGTGAGATCCCGGGGAACGTCAATCCGGCCTCCGTCTACTGCTCGCGCCTCGGCGGCACGGACAGCTTCGGCGGGATCAACGCGGCGGGCGGCGGCTGGGTCTCGAAGGCGGACCGTGACGACCCGACCCTGCAGGCATGCGTGTTCCCCGACCGCTCGATCATCGATTCGTTCGGGCTCTTCTACAACGCCGGCGGAGCTATCCGGGGCAAGGATCTCACCACCGTGCTGCGCTATCGGCCGCCGAGCGCTCCGAGCGTGTTCGGCTGAGTAACGCATCGCGGGCCCGTCCGCACTGCCATGCACGTGAGGAACCGAGGAAAGGACACGAGATGCAGCTTGGGATGGTGGGCCTCGGCCGGATGGGCGCGAACCTCGTTCGCCGGCTCATGCGCGGCGGGCACGAGTGCGTCGTCTACGACGTCAACCCGGAGGCCGTGAAGCAGCTGGCGGCGGAGGGCGCGGTCGGCGCATCGTCGCTCGCCGACTTCGCGGCGAAGCTCTCGACTCCGCGGGCGGCCTGGGTGATGGTCCCGGCCGGTGACATCACCGAGCAGACGGTGACGGACCTCGCCTCGCACATGGAGCGCGGCGACATGGTGATCGACGGAGGCAACTCGTACTACCGGGACGACATCCGGCGCGCCAAGGCGCTCGCCGAGCAGGGCATCCACTACGTCGACGTAGGGACGTCGGGCGGTGTCTGGGGGCTCGACCGGGGTTACTGCCTGATGATCGGCGGGGAGAACGAGATCGTGTCCCACCTCGAGCCGCTCTTCGCCACCATCGCCCCGGGCGTCGACTCGGCACCGCGGACGCCGGGCCGGAGCGGCTCGCCCGAGCAGGAGGAGATGGGGTATCTCCACTGTGGCCCGAACGGCGCCGGGCACTTCGTGAAGATGGTGCACAACGGCATCGAGTACGGGCTGATGGCCTCCTACGCCGAGGGTCTGAACATCCTCCGCAACGCGAACGCGGGCAAGCAGGAGCGGGCCAGGGATGCCGAGACGGCGCCGCTCGAGCATCCCGAGTACTACCTCTACGACATCGAGATCGGCAGGGTCGCCGAGGTGTGGCGGCGGGGGAGCGTCGTCGGCTCGTGGCTGCTCGACCTGACAGCGGCCGCGTTTCACGCCTCTCCCGAGCTCTCCGGCTTCTCCGGTCGCGTCTCGGACTCCGGCGAGGGGCGCTGGACGTCGATCGCCGCGATCGAAGAGGGCGTGCCGGCGCCCGTCCTGACAGCCGCTGTCTACGAGCGCTTCGCATCCCGCGGCGAAGACACGTTCGCCGACCAGATCCTGTCGGCCATGCGGAAGGAGTTCGGCGGTCACGACGAGAAGCGCGATGGCTGAGCACGAGCTCGAGGTTCTCGCCGACGACGAGGCGGTCGCGCGCCGCGGAGCGGCGCTGATCGCAGAGCGTGCCAGGACGGCCGTCTCCGAGAATGGGGCATTCACGCTCGCGGTGAGCGGCGGCAGGACGCCGTGGGTGATGTTCGCTCACCTCTCCGGCGAGGACGTGCCGTGGGAGCACGTGACCCTCTTCCAGGTGGACGAGCGGATCGCGCCGTCGGGAGATCCGGACCGGAACCTGACCCATCTGGGCGAGACCCTGCCCTCGGCCGCGTTCGATCGCCTCGTGCCGATGCCGGTGAACGACGAGGACGTCGAGGCCGCCGCGGCCGCGTACGCGGCCGCCTTGCCGGAGCGGATCGACCTGATCCACCTCGGGCTCGGCGACGACGGGCACACGGCTTCGCTTCCACCCGGAGATCCCGTCCTGGGCCTCGCCGACCGCAAGGTCGCGGTGACCGGAGAGTTCAACGGTCGTCGGCGGATGACGCTGACCTATCCGGCACTAGACAGTGCGGGTGGGATCCTGTGGGTCGTGACAGGTGCCGAGAAGACGCAGCCGCTCGCGAAGCTGCTCGCGCACGACGAGTCGATTCCTGCCGGCCGCGTGCGGGCCGAGCGCTCGCTCGTGGTCGCCGACGAGGCCGCGGCCGGGAGCCGGGCATGACGGCGGAGATGCACCCCGACGACCATGTCATCGTCCTCTTCGGGGCGACCGGCGACCTCGCGAAGCGGAAGATCTTGCCGGGCCTCTTCCATCTCTGGATGGCCGGCCTGATGCCCGACGGGTTCCGGGTCATCGGCTCCTCGCCGAGCCAGTGGGCGATGGACGACGAGGAGTTCAGAGCGCATGCGCTCGACGCGATCACGACGTTCGGGCGCCGGCGCCCGACGAGGGCGCAGTGGCGCGTCTTCTCGAAGCGCCTGTCGTTCGCCATCGCCGACGCCGACGACGGTGCGCCACTGGCAGCGGCCGTCCAGAAGGCGGAACGCGAGCTCGGCGGCAAGCCGCGGCGCCTCTACCACCTGGCCGTGCCCCCCGTCGCCTTCGGCGCGATGGTCGAGATGCTCGGGGAGACCGGCCTCGGCAGGCGCGGTCGAGTGATCGTCGAGAAGCCGTTCGGCACCGACCTCCGATCGGCCAGGGCGCTCAACGAGACCATTCACTCCGTCTTCGAGGAGCGGCGGGTCTTCCGGATCGACCACTTCCTCGGCAAGGAGTCGGTCGACAACCTCCTCGCGCTGCGCTTCGCGAACGGCCTCTTCGAGCCGATCTGGAACCGGGAGCACATCGAGGCCGTCCAGATCGACGTCCCCGAGACGCTCTCGATCGAGGGCAGGGCGGCGTTCTACGACGGGACCGGAGCGTTCCGCGACATGATCGTGACGCACCTCCTCCAGGTGCTCGGCTTCGTGGCGATGGAGCCGCCGGTGCAGCTCGACGGCGAGTCGCTCCGTGACGAGAAGACGAAGGTCTTCCAGGCGCTGAAGCCCATCGATCCGCGTAACGTGGTGCGCGGCCAGTACCGCGGCTACCGGCGCGAGAAGGGCGTTCCGCGCGACTCAGACACCGAGACTCTCGCGGCCGCCCACGTCGAGATCGACAACTGGCGCTGGGTCGGGGTGCCCTTCTACCTACGATCGGGCAAGAGCATGGCCGAAGGCAGGCAGGTGATCACCATCGACTTCCACGACCCCCCGCGCCAGATGTTCCGGCTCGGCTCAGACGTGTCGCGCCTCGAGCCCAACGAGCTCGTGATCGACTGCCAGGATCCAGGCTCGATCGCCTTCACGTTCCTGGCGAAGGAGCCGGGTCCGGCGATGCGTCTCGGCCCGGGCCGCATGGAGTTCCGCTACGGCGACAGCTTCCTCACCCAGAATCAGCTCGAAGGCTACGAGCGACTGATCCACGACGCGATGCTGGGCGAGCAGACCCTCTTCACCAGAGCCGACGGGATCGAGCGGCTCTGGGAGGTCTCCGAGCCGCTGCTGCGAAGGCCGCAGCCGGTCGAGCCGTACGCGCCGGGCTCGTGGGGGCCGCGCTCCGTCGATCGCCTGATCGCGCCCCACCGCTGGTATCTGGGCCGCGAGGAGTAGGCGGAATCGTTGCCCGGGCGAAGCCCGGGCCGATATCCGCCGGGGAGGGCCGGCGTGGTATCCCGAATCGAGCGGAGTCGATATCGGGACGGCCGCGCAAACCGGCAGCGCCGGTTGCGCACTGCGGCCCGGTCACGCAGTAGGCGGAATCGTTGCCCGGGCGAAGCCCGGGCCGATATCCGCCGTAGGCGGTGGCGGGCGGCGGGGCCGCCCGGAGATCGCGTTGATACAGCGATGGGTCGCCACGCGCGGGTAGGTTCGGCGCCGCCGCCGTCGAAGTCCGATCCTCATGACGACCGGGCCGGAGACCCCGACCGAGCGCGCAGCACGGCTTCGCGGCACGCACAGCTACGGCATCGTGCTCGTGCTCGTGTTCGTGCAGTTCATGCTCTTCTCCGCGGCCGGCAGTGCTTTCTGGGTGCGGATCGTCGGCGCGATCCTGACCGCCGTGATCCTGCTCGTCGTCTACCTGACGTCCGGCGTGCGGCCGAAGCACCGCCGAGCAGCGGAGCTCACCGCCGCCGGTGCCGTCGTCGTCGTCATCGCCTCGCTCGTTCCTGGCGGAGCCGCCGCGACCGGTACGAGCAGTGTGGTCGCAGCCGTCCTCATGCTGGCGGCGGCGATCACGATCCTGCGAGGGCTCGGCGCCCAACCGGTGATCGACCTGCGCACGGTTCTCGGCGCGCTCTCCGTCTACCTGATGATCGGGCTCTTCTTCGCGTACATCTACGGCGCGGTTGCCGACTTCAGCGACCAGCCGTTCTTCGCCGACGGGAAGTCGGAGACGCTCGCCCACCTCCTCTACTACAGCTACGTGACGCAGACGACCGTCGGCTACGGTGACTTCACGGCTGCGACGAACCTCGGGCACTCGATCTCGGTGATCGAGGCTCTCACGGGGCAGCTCTTCCTCGTGCTGATCCTCGGGCTGATCGTGGGGAATCTCGGGCGGACGAGGCAGCGCGCCGACGCTTGACGCGGTGCGGGAATAGCCACGCGCTCAAGTCGTTGTCATAAGTGACCGTTATTTCAGGAGAAGGAGTCACCATCAGCACCATGCTCGATATCTTGCCCGCCGAGGACGAGCGGGCGACACTCGACGTCGACGCCGTCGGCGCCGACTCGCTGCAGCGTTTCCTTGCCGAGATCGGGCGCTATCGCCTGCTCACGGCCGCCGAGGAGGTCGCGCTCGCGAAGCGGGTCGAGCGCGGCGACGCGGAGGCGAAGGAACGGATGATCACGTCCAACCTCCGGCTCGTCGTGTCGATCGCGAAGAGGTACCGCGGCAACGGCGTGCCGTTCCTCGATCTGATCCAGGACGGGGTGATCGGCCTCAACCGCGCGGTCGAGAAGTTCGACTGGCGTAAGGGCTACAAGTTCTCGACCTACGCGACCTGGTGGATCCGCCAGGCGGTGCAGCGCTCCGTCGCGAATCAGGGCAAGACGATCCGCATCCCCGTGCACGTGCAGGAGCGCCTGCAGAAGATCTGGCGCGCACGCGCGAAGCTCGAGCTGGAGCTGGGCCACGAGCCCTCGGCGGAGGAGCTTGCGGCCAAGACCGGCCTCGCGCTCGACCACGTCCAGGAGGCACTCGCGGCCGCGGACGCGTCGATCTCGCTCAACCAGCCGGTCGGCGACGGCGACGGCGAGCTCGGCGACCTGTTCTCGAGCCAGGAGGATCCCGACCCGACGGAGGCCACCGACGACGTGCTGCGCCGGGCCGAGGTGCAGCGCGCGCTCGCCGAGCTGAGCGAGCGTGAGCGGCGCGTGATCTCCCTGCGCTTCGGCTTCGAGGGCGACGTTCGCTCCCTCGAGGCGATCGGACGCGAGCTGGGCGTGAGCCGGGAGCGCGTGCGGCAACTCGAGGCCGACGCCCTGCGCAAGCTCGAAGGCCGGCTCGCCTCGCTCGAGGCCGACGCCGACCTCGCGAGCTCCGCCTAGAGATCCTTCCGCGACCGGCCGGAGGAGGCGCTCGCCTCCGGTCGGCCGGACCGCTAGCGTCGTCCTGATGGCGCCGAAGCTGATTCTCGTCCTCAGCGAGAACTGGACGCTCGTCCCGACACCTGACCTTCCCGCGCTCGTCCGAATGGCGGTCGAGGCGGAGGTGGCGGGCGTCGACGCCGTCATGGTCAGCGAGCACGTCGTGCTCGGGCCGGGGGCGGACTCGGAGGGCGTTGCCGCGAACCCGCGCGAGTACGCGCTCCCGGGCAACCAGGATCCGGCGACGCCGTGGCCGAGCTCGCTCGTGCTGCTCTCGGCGATCGCGGCCGCGACGACGCGCCTCCGGCTCGTGGCAGGGGCCGTCATCGCCCCGCTGCGCCACCCGCTCCTGCTCGCCCGCGAGCTGGGCACGCTCGACCTCCTCTCGGAGGGCCGGCTCGTCGTCCTGCCGACGGTGAGCTGGCATCGCCCGGAGTACGAGGCGCTCGGGGTGCCGTTCGACAAGCGGGGGGAGTTGCTCGACGAGCACCTCGCTGCCTGGGCGACGCTCTGGCGTGACACGCCGGCGTCTTTCGAGGGCCGCCACTACCGGTTCTCCGAGGTCTACTTCGAGCCGAAGGCCTACCGTCCCGACGGTCCCGTCCTCTGGTTCGGCGGCAGCTCGCTCCACGACCGCCTGCTGCGCCGCCTCGTTCGCTTCGGGCAGGGGTTCAACCCGCTCGGATCGCCGAAGCCCGAGGAGCTGGAGCGGCTCGCGGCCGCCATGGCCGCCGCCGGTCGTGACCCGAGCGAGCTGGAGCTCGTCGGGGGGATGCGCGGGCGGTTCCCCGACGCGTCGAGCACAGCCGATCTCGGCGAGGCGCTCGAGGCGGTGCCGCGGCAGCTCCGATCCGGGTTCACGTCCATCTGCTTCAAGCCGTCGCAGTTCACCGACGACGCCCACCAGGTGAGCGCACTCTGTCGCGATCTCGTCGCACGGGTAGAGGCGCTCGCCGGGTAGGTCCCGCTAGAGGAGCGTCAGGGGCACGCGGTTGCGCATGGCGACGCGTCGGAGCGCGAGCCACTCGTCGGTCGTCAGGCTCCAGGCGTAGCGGTCGGACAGCTCGATCGCCGCGACCCGCTCGTCGATGCTTGCGAGCATCAACTCGAACTCCTGCGAGATCCGGGGGGTCGCGGGTCGTTCTCTCGTCATCGTGGACATCGTGGCCACCTCCTCACGTCGTTCCGTCGTCGCGTCAAGGTTCGCAACCGGCGGCCGGGAGGGCCATCGCGCCAGCCCGAGTCCTGCGGTGCGGGGAACCCCACGCCTCAGCCACGCAGCGCTCAGCGTGCGAGCCCGAGTCCCGGCACCGCCCGGAGCCGAAGCGCCAGCAGCGGGAGCAGGACGAAAGCGATCGCCGCGGCCGCGATCGCGTAGGCGGTGAAGGCGAGCCCGTAGCTGCCGGTCGCGCCGATCAGGTAGCCGCCCAGGTAGGTGGACGCGATTCCGCCCGCCATGCCGAACGCGGCGGCCAGGCCCGACGCGCTGGCGCCCGCGTCGTCGTGCGTGAGGGCCGGCGGGAGCGCGTAGAGGGGGATGAGGCCCCCGGTGACGCCGAACGCGGACACTGCCGCGATCGCGGTGGCTGTCGCATGGGAGATCTCGTCGGTCATCGCGAGCACGACGACCGTTGCCGGGAGGAGCAGGGAGATGCCTGCGACGAGAAGTGGTCGCCGCGTTCGATCGGCGAGCCAGCCCGCAGCGAGGGTTGCCGGGATCCCGACGATCGTCATCAGCATCGCGGTCAGGCTGATCTGCGACCGCGAGAAGCCCGCCTGCTCGTCGAGATAGGGCGGAATCCACGTGAACACCCCGTACGCGACGAAGAGGGAGACGAAGATCGTCCCGCAGAGAGCGAGCAGGTTGCGGTTCGCGAACAGCTCCCGCATGACGCCCGCCGGCCCCGCGTTCGCGACCGCTCCCGGCGGAGCGGAGCGCATCAGGAGCCACACCGCGAGCGTACCGGCCAGGATCGCCCCGCCGAACGCCCGAAACGGCAAGCGCCAGTCGAGCGCGCCCTCGAGAAGCGGCGTCGCGAAGAACGCCAGGGTGCTCCCGAGTGACAACCCGGCGAGGAAGACGCCGACCCCGACGTTGGCCTTCCTCGCCGGCAGGAGCGAGAGCGCGAACGTCAGGCCTGGCGCGTAGACGAGGCCGCCGGCGACGCCGACCGCCACCCGGCAGGCGACGAAGCCGGCGAAGCTGCTGCCGATCGGAAAGCAGAGTGTCGCGATCGCGCAGAGGAGCAGCGCGGCCACGATTGTGGGACGAGTGCCGAACCGGGACGCGACTCTGCCGGAGACGATGCTCCCGATCAGGAATCCGCCCAGACAGGCGCTCATGAGCACCCCTGCCTGTGCGTGGGACAGGCCGAGGTCGTCGACGAACACCGCGATCAGCGGCGGCACCGCGAAGATCGCGACGTAGACGAGGCCGACCGCAAGGGCTGCTCCCCCGACGGCCAGCCAGCGGCGCCGCTCGCCCATTGGCGCATTCTCCACGACGGTCGGTACGCTCCGTCCGTGACCGAGCGCCTGACATCCGACCAGCACGCGAGGCTCGCCGCCGAGCTCGCCCAGCTCGAGGGCCCGAAGCGGGAAGAGATCGTCGACGCGATCCGGGTGGCTCGGAGCTTCGGCGATCTGTCGGAGAACTTCGAGTACCACGCAGCCAAGAACGAGCAGGGGCTGCTCGAGCGCCGCATCACGATCCTCCGTACGAAGCTCGAGAGCGCGGTCATCGTCGAGAGCGCCGGGACCGACGTCGTCTCGATCGGCTCGCGCGTCCTCTTCGAGGACGACGCCGGCGAGCGGCGCGAGATCGAGATCTCCGCCCTGGGCGGCGAGGGCGCCGTCTCCCCGACCTCGCCCGTCGGGGCTGCGCTTCTCGGCAGGCCGGCGGGCGAAAAGGTCGAGGTCAGGGCGCCCAGTGGCGTCTGGACAGCGACCATCGTCGAGATCAGGGCGACCGAGTAGACGTCGTTCCGCCCGTCGCACGATGGTTGTCGACGCTCCGACGATCAGACTGGCGGCGATCCGCGACGAAGCGGCGATCGGCGGCCTCTCGATGATGGCCACCTCCCGCGTGTGCCGTCGTACAACGGAGCACGGCTAAGGACCCCCGAACAGGTCGTACGCACTACGCTCGGGTCAATGGGCACGACGCTCAGGGTCGTGTTGGTCGTCCTTCTCGTGGTCGAGGACGGGACTCGGGCTGCCGCGGGATTCGCCGACGGGGCCTGGCAGCGACCTCTGGCTCAACCTGCTCGCGGAGGCTTCGGGGCGGCGCTGATCGTGTTCGTCGGCGATCGGATCTTCGAGCGGAGCAAGCGGCACGACGCCGCGAACGGCGTCGTGCCGCGCTCACCATCCGAGACCGAGCCTGCGCGAGTGCGTGTATGGCTCGTCCGGCGCGCAGCACTCGGACGCGACGGGTCACGGACGAGGATCCTCGAGGCCTGCGAGCGCGGCCCGTCGAGACGCGCCTCGACGGCTTCCGGACGCCTCGGCACGATCGACTTGATGGCGCCCCGGTCTCTATGGGCGTGACCGGTACTTCGTACGAGAGGCAGTCGGACTTCGACACGATCGCGCTCGAGCTGCGAGATCGGAGCGGAACTTCGCCGGCTCGGATGGCATCTTCGACGACGCCTTCCGGCCGGCGCCGCGAGGCGAACGGCTTCGTCCGCGGCGTCGGCTCGTTCCTCGAGGGCCGGAGCACTACCGTGCGGGAGCGACCGGCAGGGCCGGTCCGTGCCTCGACGGGTCACCGAACTGCCCGAGGAGGCTGCCGGTCGCCTCGTCTCGAGCTTCGACGGCTGCCTCGCCTTCTATCGCGACGAATGCAGACGCTACGAGCTCTCGGATCCCGACTCCGGCGGCATCGCCGGGACGCGGGCCGGCGCGAGCTCCACGATCAGTGGGAGCTGATCGGAGCCGACGTCTGGCCCGACGTTGCGTGCGGATTGTCCGCAGGACGATCAGCGCCGTCCCTGACGTCAGGAGGGCGGCGGGCGGGGAAGATGACGGAAGATGCCGAGCTATGCGGTGATCTGGGCGCAGGATCCAAGCAGAGTGTGCGCGGGCCAGCTCAGCGTGCTCCATCACGGCCTTCGCCTCGACGGTACCGATCGCTCGGGTGAAGCGGCAGCCGTGGAGGTGCAGTCGGCCGAGATCGTCGCCGTCGAGGTCGGTCGGTCGAGAGAGGACCGCATCGACGGGCGCTCCTCGGTGATCGTGCGCCGGGCCCGGGGCGACCGGGTCGTGATCGCCAGCGCCGTCGGTCTCGGCCTGACGCACGAGATCGCCGACGAGCTCGCCCGCGTTGCCCAGATCGGTGGTTGAGACGAAGGGATTCCCGCTCGCAGCCGGTGCTCCCCGCCCTTCGGATCTGGTCGATACTTTGCCGGTGATCAGCCAGCAGGGCCGTCTCCGCCTGCTCGTCGAGACGGGCATCTTGCTCAGCTCGGAGCTCTCGCTCGATGCGGTTCTCCAGCGAATGGTCGAGGCCGCGGCCGGGCTCACCGGAGCCCGTTATGCGGCGCTGGGCGTGATCGACCAGGCGGGTCAGGGACTCGAGCAGTTCAGGACGACCGGGATCGGTGACGAGATGATCGCGGAGATCGGCGACCTGCCTGTCGGCCGGGGGATCCTGGGCGTTCTCATCCGGGACGCCCAGGCGCTTCGGCTGCACGATCTTCATGAGCACCCGCGTTCGGTTGGCTTCCCGCCCGGCCATCCTCCGATGAAGACGTTCCTCGGAGTCCCCGTTGTGCTGCGCGGCGTCGCCTACGGGAATCTCTATCTCACCGAGAAGGAGGGTGGGGAGGATTTCACCGAGGAGGACGAGGAGCTCGTCAAGCTGCTGGCCGCGCAGGCAGCGGTCGCGATCGAGAACGCCCGGCTGTACGAGTCGACGAGACGGTGGCTGCATCAGCTCGAGGCGATGACCGAGGTCGGGAACGCGATCGCGAGCGAGACCGACCTCGGAGCCCTCCTGAAGCTCGTTGCGAAACGACTACGCGAGCTGCTCGGGGCGAGGATCGTCTTCGTCGCGCTTCCCGCTGCGGAGGACTGCCTCCGAATCGAGGTCGCCGACTACGAGGGGGCCACCGGGGTCGTTGGAATCCAGCTCTCCCGGACGCGGTCGAAGAGCGGGATGGTACTCGAACGCAGGAGGCCGGAGCGAGTCGACTCGCTGATCGACGACCTCGAGTTCGATCGCGGCTCGCTTCGCCCGTTCTGCGAGCGAGCCGGGCTGCCCCTGCCGTCCACTGGGCTCTTCATCCCGCTGCTCGCCAACGGCGAGGCGATCGGGCTGATCTCGATCCACGACAAGCTCGCGGGCAACGAGCACGACCTGCGATTCACCGACGAGGATCTCCGGGCCGCCGAGTGGTTCGCTCACAGAGCCGCGGTCGCCGTCGACCTGTCGAAGCGCGTCCAGCGGGACGCCATGCGCCGGGTCGTCGCCGCGCAGGAGCTCGAACGCAAGCGCCTCGCGCGGGAGCTCCACGACGAGACCGGGCAGGCGCTCACGTCCATTCTCCTCGGCCTCCGGGCTCTCGAAGAGGCGACGAGCCTCGACGACCTGCGGTCGAGCGCAGGGGCACTTCGTGAAGTGACCATGCAGACGCTCCAGGACGTCCGCCGCCTCGCGGTCGAGCTGCGGCCGGCCGCGCTCGACGACTTCGGGCTGGTTCCCGCCGTCGAGCGACTGCTCGACGGCTTCCGCAATCAGACTGGCCTGGTCGCCGAGTTCGAGTCGACGCTCGACGAGCGGCTTCCGAGCGAGATCGAGACGGCGCTGTACAGGATCGTCCAGGAAGCTCTCACCAATGTCATCAAGCACGCGCACGCACGGCATGTCAGCGTCCTGCTCGCGGGAAAGGGCTCGACGGTTGCCGTCGTCGTCGAGGACGACGGTCGTGGCTTCGCACCTGACGACCTGACGTCGGATGGGCTGGGCCTGATCGGCATGCGCGAGCGCCTGGCCCTGCTCGACGGAACGCTGACGATCGAGTCGGCGCCCGGGGCGGGGACGACGATCGCGGCCGAGGTCCGGCTGCCGTGATTCGTGTCCTCGTCGTCGACGATCACTCCATCATGCGCTCGGGCCTCCGGCTTCTGCTGGAGCGCGAGGAAGGCATCGAATGCGCCGGCGAAGCCGGAAGCGCCGAGGCTGCCGTTCGGGAGGCCAGGGCGCTCAAGCCGGACGTGATCCTCCTCGACGTGACCATGCCCGACGTGAACGGGATCGCGGCCCTTCCGACGATCCAGGCTGTCGCGCCTGACGCGCGGGTGCTCGTGCTCTCGATGCACGACGACCCGAGCTACGTGCGCGAGGCGTTCGCCGCGGGCGCGTTCGGCTACGTCCTCAAGGAGGCGGCCGACACCGAGCTCGTCACGGCGGTGCGCGAGGTGGCGTCCGGGGGTCGTTACGTCCATCCTGCGCTCGGGGCCCGCCTGGTCGCCGCGGAGGCCGAGGCGAAGGCGAGAGCCGAGGAGGATCCGCTCTCCGAGCGGGAGCGTGAGGTCCTGCGACTGCTGGCGCTCGGTCACACGAACCAGGAGATCGCGAAGATGCTCTACATCTCCGTGCGTACGGCCGAGACGCACCGCGCGCACATCATGCAGAAGCTTCGACTGTCCACGCGCGCCGAGCTCGTCCGGTACGCGCTCGCGAACGGGCTGCTCGACGAGTAGCTCGTCGGCGTCGGCCGCGGAGCCTCGTTCGTCGCCGTCGCTAGCGGATGATGAGCACGTCGCACGGCGCGTGGTGCACGACCTTCGTGCTCACCGAGCCGAGGACGGCACGCCGCGCCGCGTTCATGCCGCGGGTCCCGACGACGATCAGGTCCGCCTCCTCGTCCTTCGCCTGGCGGACGAGCGCGTCGGCGGGGTCGCCGTGCCCCTCGACCGTCCTCACCTCGACGCCCTTGCCCTCCAGACGCGCCCGCGCCTTGTCGAGGTTCCCGCGAGCCCATTCGGACTCGATGGGATCGACCGCGCTCGGGCCGAGCACCGGGTCGTGAGTGAGGGGTGCGTACCTCGCGGCGCTGACGACGATCAGGGAAACGTCTCCGTCCGTGAGGTCCGCCGCCCGCTGGAGAGCCCGATCGGACTGCTCCGATCCGTCGTAGCCCACGATGATCTTCCGCATGTGCCTTCCTCCAACCAACCGGTGTCGCCATAGCGTCGCTCAGGTCGGGCCCGACGGCATCGGGTGAAACCGCGATCCTGGCCTCGGGGAACTACGGAACGTGCCTCACCGCGGGCCCGCTCTCCGCCGCAGGAAGAACCGGCGCAGCTCGTCGGCGCCCCAGACGATCGGCGGGAAGGCGACGAGCAGCGCGAGCGCGTCGAGCGGAACGGGCTCCGTCCCGAAGACGTCACGGACCGCCGGCACGCCGACGAAGAACGCCGCGAAGGCAAGCTCGAACGCGATCCCGACCAGGAGCAGCCGGTTGGTGAAGACGCCGACGGCGCGCAGCGAGGCCCGCTCGGTCCTCGCCGCGAACGCCGTGCCCACCTGACACGCGACGATGCCGAGGAAGGTCATGGTCGTCGCCTGGAGATAGGCGTGATGAAGCGGGGAGCCCTCGCCGACCGGGTCACCGGGGCTCCAGCCGGCGCCGAGGAGCACGTAGAAGAAGCCGGCCATGACGAGCGCGGCCGAGATCAGTCCGAGGAAGACCCAGGCTCGCATCAGCATCGCGCGCGTGATCACGCCCTCCCATTCGGGTCGCGGCCGCTGGTGCATGAGACCGGGCTCCGCCGGCTCCCTTCCGAGCGCGAGAGCCGGAAGGGTCTCGGTTCCGAGATCGATGGCGAGGATCTGGAGCGCCGTCAGGGGCAGCGGGATCGCCCCGCCCGAGAGCGCGAAGACGAGGAACGGCACGACCTCCGGGGTGGCGTGGGCAAAGATGTAGAAGATGAACTTTCGGATGTTCGCGTAGACGCGCCGGCCCTCGCGCACGGCGGTCACGATCGTGGCGAAGTTGTCGTCCGTGAGGATCATCGTGGCCGCTTCTCGTGCGACGTCCGTGCCGGACCGGCCCATTGCGACTCCGATGTCGGAGCGTCGCAGCGCGGGTGCGTCGTTGACGCCGTCGCCGGTCATCGCGACGACCTGACCCTCCGCGCGGAGGGCATCGGTGATCCGCAGCTTGGCCTCTGGCGAGCTGCGGGCGAAGATCATCTCCTGCCCGCGACGGAGCACCTCGTCCAGCTCGCTCTCGCTCATCCGGTCGAGCTCGGGCCCCGACACGACGGGTGGGTGCTCCCCGCCGATGCCCACCAGGGAGGCGATCCCGGTAGCGGTGAGGGGGTGGTCGCCGGTGACGACGATGATCCGGATGCCCGCGCGATGGCAGCTCGCGACAGCGTCGGCGACCTCGGGTCGCGGTGGGTCGAAGAGGGCGACGAGGCCGAGGAACGTCAAGTCCCTCTCGGCGTCCTCCCGCTTCGCCGGCACGACGCCGTCGGCTGCGCGGGTCGCGAGACCCAGAACTCGGAGCCCACGACCGGCGAAGCGGTCGATCTCTCGCTCGACGGCCCGACGCTCGGAGGCCTCCAGCGGCCGCCGTGAGCCGTCTTCGTTCAGGACGGTGCTGGAGCGGGCGAGGATCTCCTCCGGCGCGCCTTTCGTGTGGATCGCGAGGCTGCCGTCCTCCGCGTCGACGGTCGACATCAGCTTGCGCGCAGGGTCGAAGTGGAAATGGCCACGGCGACCGCGCTCTCTGGTCGAGACGGACACATCCGCTCCGAGCCCGGACGCGGCGAAGAGCAGTGCGATCTCCGTCGGATCTCCGGTGCTCCGAGCGATCTCCGACCGGTCGAGCTCCGCGTTGCTGCACGTGACGAGCACGCGCAGCAACGCGTCGAGCCTGGGTTCGCGGATCGCCGGTGCCGTCGCAGGCAGCCCGGTCTCGGGGTCGATCTCGATCGATCCGTCCTGCGTCCAGATCTCGGTGACACGCATCCGGTTCTGGGTCAGCGTTCCCGTCTTGTCGGTGCAGATGACGGTCGTCGATCCGAGCGTCTCGACGGCGCTCAAGCGCTTGACGAGCGCGTTCCGTCGCGCGAGAACGCGCACGCCGACCGCGAGCGCGAGCGTGATCGTCGGCAGCAGGCCCTCGGGGACGTTCGCGACGAGGAGGCCGATCGAGAACGAGACCGCGTCGCCGAAGGGCAGCCCGGCGACGAGCGTCCCGAGCGGCAGGAAGGCGAGCCCGATCCCGACCGCGACCGCGGCGATGATCCAGGCGACGCGCCGAACCTGTCGCTCGAGCGGGCTCTCCTCGCGCCCGACACGCTCGGAGAGGGCTGCGATGCGGCCGAGCTCCGTCTGCATCCCGGTCGCGAACACGACTGCCTGGGCCTCGCCGCCGGTGCAGGTCAGCCCGCTGAAGACGAGATCGCGAGCCTCCAGCGGGTGCACGCCCGCGTCGCTTGCATCGGCGGTGCGAAGGACGGGCAGAGACTCGCCGGTGAGCGTCGACGTATCCACCTCGACTGCTCCGTCGAGCAGTCTCGCGTCGGCCGAGATCCGGTCACCCTCCTGGATCAGGAGGATGTCCCCGGGAACCAGTTCCCGTGCCAGGAGCTGGGTGCGCCGGCCGTCTCGAAGCGCGGTTGCATGCTCGGGGAGGTAGCGGCGCAATGCCTCGAGGGCACGCTCGGCCTGGAGCTCCTGGGCGATCGCGAAGGCCGCGTTGATCACGATCACGACGACGACCGCGATCGCGACGACCGTCGCGCCGGAGGCGAGTGCGAGGGCCGCTGCCGCCCAGAGGAGGAGGGCGAGGGGATGGGACAGCTGACGGACGAGCTCGCGTGGCCAGTCGCGGCGGCGCCGCTGGGTCAGCTCGTTCGGGCCGAACGAGACGAGCCGCCGCGCGGCCTCGCGAGACGACAGCCCGTCCCGCCGCGCTCGGAGATCCGAGAGCAGGCGATCGGCCGGCTCGGTCGGGTCGAGCTCGGAGGACGAGGCGTTCGGCTCGCGCGTCCGGCCACGTGCCATCCGCTACTGGTACCTGAGGGCCTCGGCGGGGTAGACGCGGGAAGCCTTGAGGGCAGGGACGAGGGTCGCCGTGAGCGATGCCGCGTAGACGGCGAGATAGACGACTCCGAGGTTGAGCCACGGAACGGCGAAGGCGACGTTGTCCCAGCTCGGCTGCTCAGCGGAGTCCGAGATCACGTTGTACGCCGTCACGAGGCCCAGCATCGTTCCGACGACGATCGCCGTCAGCGAGATGAAGGAGGACTCGAGCAGGAAGCTGGCCTGGATCATCCGCCGCTGGAAGCCGATCGAGCGCAGCACTCCGATCTGCTGCCGCCGCTCGACGACCGCCCGGGCGCTGATGACGCCGAGCGCCGCGACTCCGACGACGAGCCCCAGCCCCATGAACCCCTGAAGCAGCTGCTGGAACGTCCGGGACGAGGCGACCGCGTCCCCGAGGATGCTCTCCATCGAGTCCGCCTGGAGCCCGTTCGCGAGGAAGGCCGACTCGAGCCTGGCCGCAGTCCTCTCCGGATCGACTCCAGGCGCGAGCTCGAGATAGTAGGTGGTGGGGCGAGCGCGTTCGCCGAACGCGCCGAGCGTTCGCTGCGAGGTCGAGATGCCGATCATCCCTGCCGGCGCCGTGTCCTTGAGCACCCCGATGACCGTCACCGTGAGGCTCTTCCCCGTCTGGGGATCACGGACGTCGACGCGAAGGGGGGCGAATGTCCGGTCCTCGAGGAAGAACCCGTGCAGCCGGAAGTCCGTGACCGCCCCGAAGTTCCAGTTCGTCCGCCGGGGCACGACGTAGGAGTCCACGACAGCCAGCCCGGGCGTAGCCGCGACGGCCCGCCACACCTCCTCCGAGGAGGAGTAGCCGTCCGCGAGCGCGGCGAGGCCGTACGTCGTCGTGCGGAGGAAGGAGTCGTCGAACCCGCGGATCGGGTAGGGCTCGAAGCCGCCGGTCGCTCCCTGCCTCGCCTCGACCGGGAGAAACGACTCCGCGGCGACGGCCTCGAAGTCACCGGCGTCGAGGCTCGGGGTTCGAGCGATCGCCGCCCGCAGGTTCCCGATCGGGTTCGTCCCGGTCTCGTCGGCAAGGACGTCGAACCCGCCGCCGAACGCGTCGACGTCGTCGAACGCGGCTCTGAACGCGCTCGTCGTCGTCGCGCCGACGACGAGCGTGTAGACCACGAGCATGAAGACGGCCAGCGTCGTCCCCGTCCGGAAGCGGCTCTTCAGAGGGTACGCCGCCGCCATCTTCAGGATCGGGGCGACCGAGCGGAAACGGCCGAACAGCACAGTCAGCGCACCGAGCAGGACGTCCGCGTTGTAGACGAGCGTCCACGTCGCGCCGACCACCACCATCATCCCCCCGACGATCCAGACGGAGAAGTCCATCCCGAGGTCGGGGACCACCGCCTCGAACGCGTCGAAGGGCAGCAACCAGAGGACGACCAGCGCGACGCCGGCGATGGTGTAGGCGGCACGCTCCGGTAGGCCGAGCGCCCGGGCGAGCGGTACGAGGCTGACGATCGCGATCGACACGCCGAGCATGAACGGGAGTCAGCTGCTCGTTCGAGACTCCGAGAGCTCCGAGCAGGCCTCCGGCGAGGAGCCCCGCGAAGGCCCAGAGGAGCCTGAAGCGGCGCGTTCGCCTCCGAGTCGGCTCCGGGAGGTTCCGGATCGCCGTCACGATGTTCAGGACGCTGACCCGCCACGCGGCGAGCGCGACCACGACGAGGGTCACGAGAACGCCGAGGCAGAAGGCGACCACGAGGCTCTGTGCCCGGAAGACGTGCTCGATCTCGATCCCTGTCGAGCCAAGCGCCTGGGCGAGAAGGAGCACCATGCCGTACGCGACTCCGATGCCGAGCAGCGCGCCGACCGCCGCCGCCGCGAGGTCGTACGCCGCGCCCTCGAAGACGAACATCTCGACCAGGTTTCGGCGCTGGGTCCCGACCGCGCGTGCGATGCCGAGCTCCGCGCGGCGCTCGGCGGCGAGCATGACGAAGATCAGGAAGATGAGGAGGATGCCCGCCGCGATCGAGAAGGTGCCGAACATCGTGAAGAAGGACATGAAGACGTTGCCCTGCTCGTCGGCGGCCTCGAGGCCGTCATGCTTCGCGGCCGTCGCGGCGAGGCCGAGGGGCGCGAGGGCCGGCTCCAGCAGGCGGACAATCGCCTCGCTTCCCGCGGCTCCGCTCCCCGAATCGCCCGTGCCCGAGACGAGGATCTGCTTGATCTGGCCCGCCTTCCCGAGCAGCCGCTGAGCGGGAGCGAGCGGAAGCAGGAGGGCGGAGGCGTCCGTGCCGCTCCCGTCGTAGGTGACGACCGCCGCGACGGTCAGCGGCGTGGAGCGGCCGGCGGCGAAGACGACCAGCCGGTCTCCGGCGCGCGCGTCGAGCTCGTCTGCTGCCTCGGCGTTGAGGAACGCCTGACCGGGTCCGAGGTCGCCGAGCTGGACGACCCCGCCGCCGGCCTCCCTGATCTCGCCGAATGCGCCGAGGCGCGTCGGATCGCTCGCGAAGAGGGTGACCCGCGGCTCGTTCTGGCGACTCGTCGTGTCCTGGACGGCAACCGGCTCGACGATCGCGGGCGCGATCCCGTCGACGAGATCCGATCCGCCCGCGGTGTGCTCGACGACGCGGAGCACGTCCTCGTCGAGGTACCGGACGCCGGTGGCCTGCCCCTCCACGAGCGTCGAACCGCCCTCCGCGGCTCTCGCCGCCACGATCACGTCCGTCTCGCCGAGCGATTCGAGCACCGACGACCGGAGCGTGCCCCCCACCGTGTCGCCCGTGCTCAGGGCCGAGGAGATGATGGCCGTCCCGAGCATCAGGCCGACGACGATCAGGACCGAGCGTCCCCTGCGCCGGGCGACGTTCCGAACGCCGAGCTTCAGGAAGATGCGGTTCCGTGCGGCGAGCGCCCCGATTGCCCCGATCGCCACGACGAGCGCGCCGACCAGGAAGACGGTCAGCGTGTCGATCGGGATTCCGAAGAGACTCGTCACCGCGGTTCCTAGCCGGTGACGAGCGCCGGCCCCTCGGAGAGCAGGACCTTGTACTGCTCTCTGCCGGGCGGCGCCCTGAACAGCGTCGCGTGCCTCGCGAGCTCCTCCGTGTAGAAACCTGCTTCCGTCCCGGCCGCCGCGGCGGACTCGGTGGCCCACAGCGTGACCAGCATGGCCTTGCCCTCGGGTGTGCCGAGGACGAGGACCCCCTCGAACCCCTCCTGCTCACGGAGCCTCGGAAGCACGTCGTCCCTGAACAGCTCGACCGCCGCTCCCATGTCCACCCTGACCGTGTCGACCTCAAGCAGCGTGACCCGCGAGTACACGGTCGGCCACCTCCAGTCGTTGCTCCTCGACGATCTCGCCGTCGAGCATGCGGACGATCCGGTCGGTCTTCCGGCCGACCGAGATGTCGTGGGTGACGATGAGGAACGTGAGCCCGCGCTCAGCGTTCAGCAGGCGCATGAGATCGATGATCTCGGCGGCGTTCTCCGAGTCGAGGTCGCCGGTGGGCTCGTCGGCCCACACGATGCCCGGATCGTTGACGAGCGACCGCGCGATCGTCACGCGCTGCCGTTCGCCGCCCGAGAGCTCGTCGGGGAGATGACCGGCTCGCGCTGCGAGCCCGACCAGTTCCAGCGCGGCGAGCGCCCGTCGCCGCGCCTCGCTCGCTGCCGTGCGCGCGACGAGGAGTGGCATCTCGACGTTCTCGACGGCCGTCAGCACCGGCATCAGGTTGTAGAACTGGAAGACGAAGCCCATCCGGCGCGCGCGGTAGGCGGTACGCACGCGATCCGACATCGAGGAGAGGGTGGCGCCCTCGATCAGGATCTCGCCCGAGTCGATCGAATCGAGGCCCGAGAGACAGTTCAGCAAGGTCGTCTTCCCGCACCCGCTCGGGCCCATGATCGCGACCATCTCGCCGCGCTCGACGACCAGGTCGATCCCGTTCAGCGCACGAACCTGAACCGTGCCCGTGTCGTACGTCTTGTGCACGGCCCGCGCCTCGACGATCGCGTCGACCATGTCGGGATTCTCGGCTCACTGCCTCTCCCGGTCATCCGGGCGGCCGCTGAACCGGTTTCAGTAGTTCGCCACAATCCCGGTCGAGCGGCGTGCGGCGTCAAGCAGGAGCCTGCGCTCGGCCGCCGCGATCGACCGGCGGGTGCGCTCGAGCGCGTCGACGTTGACCGAGATCGCTTCGATCCCCGCTCGAACGAGGAGCTCCGCGTACTCCGGGTGCACCGACGGCGCCTGACCGCAGATCGACGTGCGCAGCCCGAGTGAGCGCGCCTTCGGGATCAGTTCCAGCAGATACGCGACGACGGCTGGATCGCGTTCGTCGAAGAGCTCGGCGAGGAGCTCGGAGTCCCGGTCGGCGCCGAGCATGAGCTGCGTGAGGTCGTTCGAGCCGATCGAGATCCCGGCGACACCGAGTTCGGCGTAGCGCTCGAGCTGGTAGAGGACGGAGGGAACCTCCGCCATGATCCAGAGCTCGAAGCCGCGCCGCCCGAGCAGACCCGACGCCGCGAGGCGATCGCGGCAGGCCGCGCACTCGATTGCCGTCCGCACGAACGGGAGCATCACGTGGAGATTCGTGTGGCCCGCGTCCCAGACGCGGCGGACGGCGTCGAGCTCGAGGTCGAAGAGGTCGGGCTCGCGCATGTAGCGCAGCGCGCCCCGGTAGCCGATCATCGGGTTCTCCTCGTGCGGCTCGAACCGCTCCCCGCCGCGGAGGCCGCGGAACTCGTTCGTCCGGAAGTCGATCGTGCGGTAGGTGATCGGTCGCGGCGCGAACCCGGTGGCGAACACGGTGAGCGCGCTCGCCATCCGCTCGGAGAACTCCGCCCCCCGGCCCTCCTCGAGCAGCAGGCGGGGGTGCTGTCCCTCGAGCGCCTCGATCACCATCATCTCCGCACGGAGGAGCCCGACGCCGTCGACCGTGAGCGGCGCGACCCGGGCCACCTGCGACGGCTCGGAGAGATTGACGAACAGCAGCGTGCCCGTGATCGGCGAGGGCTCGCCGGGCGCCCTTTCGGGCGCCGGAGCTCCGGCGGAGACCCTTGCGGGCGGCGTGGCGCCCTCGAGGACGAGGCCACGGCCGGCATCCACCGTGACGAGCTCCCCGTCGCGCAACCGCCGGGTCGCCTCGGACGTGCCGACCACGCACGGGATGCCGAGCTCGCGCGAGACGATCGCCGCGTGGCAGGTCATGCCTCCCGAGTCGGTGACGATGGCGGAAGCCCGGCGCATCAGCGGCACCCAGTCCGGTGCGGTCATGTGCGCCACGAGAACCTCGCCGTCCCGGAGCCTGGCGCCCTCGCTGAGCGAGCCGAGGAGGCGGGCCGGGCCGCTCGCCACTCCAGGGGCCGCTCCGAGCCCGCGCAGGAGCACACGTCGATCGGGCGAGCTCGCCTCGACCTGGCTGGGCTCTGCCGGCCCCACGGCGGTCACCGGGCGCGATTGCAGGATCCACGCGGTGCCGGCGGCGTCGAATGCCCATTCGGTGTCCTGGGGCGAGCCGTAGTGCTCCTCGATGCGCCGTCCGAGCACGGCGAGCTCGAGCGCCTCTTCGTCGGTCAGGACGGCGCGGCTGGACTCCTCGGCGGACAGCTCCCGCTCGACCGTCCCGCCCCCCTCGGCCGGGTCGATCGAGATCGCCTTCGCCCGCACCTCCCGGGCGACGATCGCCTGCGTCCGCTTGTCCACGACGTACCTGTCGGGTGAGACCCTGCCGGCGACGACGCTCTCGCCGAGGCCGAACGATCCCTCGATCACGAGCCGGTCGCGGTCGCCGGTCGACGGGTCGATCGTGAACATGACGCCCGCGCGGGTGGCGGCGACCTGTGTCTGGACGACGACGGCGATGTCCATGTCGGCCTGTCCGAAGCCGCGCTTCGTCCTGTAGAAGATGGTGCGCGCGCCGAAGAGCGAGGCCCAGCACGAGCGGACGGCCGAGACCACGGCCTCGGCCCCGACGACGTTGAGGAAGGTCTCGTTCATCCCCGCGAAGGACGCCGCCTCGGTGTCCTCCGCGGTCGCCGACGAGCGCACCGCGACCGCCGGCAGGCTGCCGCCCGACGCGAGCTCCGCGCACCCGCTGCGAATTGCCTGCTCGACGTCGGGCGGGATCGGCTCGGCCTCCACCCGACCGCGGATCTCCGCTGCCGCGGCTTCGAGGGCGGTCGGATCGTCGACGTCGAGGCTGCCGAGCCGCTCGGCGATGCGGTCGCGGAGGCCTCTCGCGTCGCAGAACACCGCGTACGCCGTCGCGCCGACGACGAACCCGGCAGGTACCGGCATGCCGGCGCGGGTAAGCTCACCGAGGTTCGCCCCTTTGCCCCCGGCGTAGGCGACGTCCTCCCGTCCGAGCAGGGCGAACGGCCGCACGAGCGTCGTCGCGGCAGGGACGGTCACGTCAGTCACCGGGGTCGCGCCCCGTGCTTGAAGTGCTCGACCCCGGCGTCCGAGCCGGGGAAGAGGACGGTCTCTCGACCGGTGTCCGACCAGCGGACGCGGAACGGCGCCGACCCGTCCGGGCCGAGGGTCTCGAGGATCTCCGCGTCCCGCGTGGGCTCACCGAGACGGTGGCCCTTGATCAGGAGGCAGTCACCCGGACTGGCGCGGAGCCCGCCCGGGAGCTTGGTTCGCTCGTGCGAGCCGGCCGGACCGGGCTGGGCGGCCTCGCTCGCGGCCCGCGATCGCCGCGCGGCGGTTCGCGGACGTCGGCCCTTCGGACGGAGGAGCGCGTCGGGCCCCGGATGGAGCGTGGTCTCCCGGCCGTCCTGCCAGCGAACCCGGAAGTACGGGTCGTGCGTCGTTCCGAGCACCTCGCGGATGACCCCCGTTCGTTGCGCTCCACCCAGTCGGTGGCTGTGCACCGAGATCTCGTCTCCGACCCTGGCGTTCCAGCTGTCTCCTCCCTCCACGGCGATCCCTCGTGAGCCGCTACTCGTCCGGGGAGCCCGGCGTGGTCGGGAGCTCGATCCCGATCTGGATCCCGGCCGCGATCTCCGAGGCGGGGGGCTCCGGCAGCGGCGAGCCACCGAGCGCTGCCAGAGCCGGCGCGAGGTAGTGGCCGGCGACCTTCGCCGGTGGCCACCAGAGCGGATCGGGCGACACGGTCGACGAATCGCCGAAGCCGCCCACCAGCTCCGAGCGAAGGTATCGCGGCTGGCCACCGGTGAGAAGGAGGCCTCGCAGCACGGGCCTGAACGGCTTCGGCGCCACGTCCGCCCCTGCCAGGTGCGCGATCGTCGTCGCGACGGTATCCGCCTGCTGGGCTGCGATCCCGCCCTGCTTGATCGGAAACGCGACGGCATCGCCAGCCGCGTAGACGCTGGCAGGGCCGACGACCTGACCGAACTCGTCCACGGGAATGAAGCCGTCGCCGTCATGCGGGATTCCGTCGATCGCCGGGCCCTCGAGCCGGGGGAGCGCGACGACGCGCTCCGCCGCCAGCAGTCCACCCGGTCGAACCGCGAGGCCGCGTTCCTCGACGGCGACCGGATAGGTCTGCGTGACGAGCGAGATGCCCCGATCGTCGAGAAGCTTGCGAACGGCCTCGCTCGCTCGCGTCCCGAAGACGCCGAGCGGGTCCGACTCCGGCGTCACGATCGTGAGCTCAGGCACGAAGCGCGTGCCGCGCCTCTCGAGCTCGGACGCCGTCATGAGCGCGAGCTCGTAGAGCGGAAGCGGCCAACCGGCGCCGGCAGGCAGCGCGAACACGACCTGCCGCACCCGTCCGGCCCCGAGATCGTCGAGGAGCGCACGGAGATCATCGACCGCTCCCAGCGCCGGGAAGGTCAAGGCGCCCTTGACGGCCTCGACGTGCGACGCCCCGCAGGCGAGGACGAGCACGTCGTAGTCGACGGTCTCTCCGGCCCCGGTTCGAGCCGTCTTCGCCGACGTGTCGACTGAGCTGACCGAGCCGAGGCGCACCGTGGCATTCGCCTGCGCGAAGAGGGGGTCGATCGGAAGCTCGCGGCTCTCGACCTCGCCGAACGGATCTGCGACGAGGAGCGGCCAGTAGAGGAGGTCCCGGTGCGGCGTGAGCACCTCGATCTGGACGCGGTCGCCGGCGAGCTCGTGCAGCGCCAGCATCACCTCGAGCCCGGCGACCCCTCCGCCCGCGATCAGGACCCGCAGGCCCTCGTCGCCGTTTCCCCTGTCCGTGCGACTCATTCCCACCTCGTCGTTCGCTCCCTGCCATCGTCCAGGCCCCGGGCACGGCGTTCATCGGAGCCGTCACTGATCGTCATCCGGAGAACTACTGAACATACAAGCTCGCCGGAGGCGGGCCGATCGCGTCTCGCGGAGAATAGGAGGGCATGCTCCATGCCGTCGACGTCGGCCGCCAGTCGGTCGCCCGCTATGCCTCGAGCGCGGGGGAAGCTGCCATCGCCCGCCTGCGGGAGCGAGCGGCGCCTCTGCGGAACGCGCGCATCCTCCATCTCAACGCAACGCCCTACGGCGGCGGCGTGGCAGAGATCCTCCGCTCCGAGGTCGCCCTGCTCCGCGATCTCGGCCTCGACGTCGAATGGAGGATCATCACCGGCGACGAGTCGTTCTTCCGGGTCACGAAGACCATCCACAACGCGCTCCAGGGAGATCCGCGGGGGCTGACGGCCGCCGACAAGGACACGTACCTCGGGCAATCTGCGCGGAACGCTTCGCTCTTCGAGGGCGAGTACGACATCGTCGTCGTCCACGATCCCCAGCCGCTCGCGCTCCGAGATCTCCATGGCGCCGCGGGCGCCAGGTGGGTCTGGCGCTGCCACATCGACACCTCGGAGCCGAACGAGGACGTCTGGGGGTTCCTGCGCCCCCACCTCGGCGGGTACGACGCGGCGATCTACACGATGCCCGCGTTCGTGCCTCCGGACGGATCGATCCCCCGGATCGAGGTGATCCCGCCGGCGATCGATCCCGAGAGCCCGAAGAACTTCCCGCTCGACACCGAGCTCGCACAGCGCGTGCTCGGCGGTCTCGGGATCGATCTCGCACTGCCTCTCATCGTCCAGGTGTCACGCTTCGACCCCTGGAAGGATCCGCTGGGGGTGATCGCCGCGTACCGCATCGTCCGCGACGCGGTTCCGGACCTCCAGCTCGCCCTCGTCGGGTCGATGGCCCTCGACGACCCGGAGGGCTGGGAGATCTACCGCCAGATCCAGCAGGAGGTCGACGACGACCCGCAGATCCACGTCGCCACCAACCTGACCGGAGTCGGGAACATCGAGGTGAACGCCTTCCAGCGGCTGGCCGACGTCGTCGTCCAGAAATCGATTCGCGAGGGCTTCGGGCTCGTCGTCTCGGAGACGCTCTGGAAGGAGACCCCGGTGGTGGCGGGGCGCGCGGGCGGCATTCCGCTCCAGATGGCGGACGGTGACGGAGGCTTCCTCGTCGACACGATCGAGGAGTGTGCGGAGCGCGTTCTCTGGCTCCTGCGCCACCCCGAAGACGCACAGGAGTCTGGCCAGGCGAGGGCGCGCCCGGGTCCGAGAGCACTTCCTGCTTCCCCGCCTGCTCTCCGACGAGCTGGCGCTGTTCCAGTCGCTCCTCTGCGATCACGCGAGCGCGGACGGGTGAACCGGCGGCTAGCGGACGACGAGCACGTCGCACGGCGCGTGATGCACGACGGCCGTGCTGACCGAGCCGAGCAGCGACCTACCGACAGGCCCCCGACCGTGCGTCCCGACCACGATCAGGTCGGCTCCCGACTCCCGGGCCTGTTCGACGATCGCCTTGGCCGGATCTCCTCGGCTCTCGACGACCGTGGGCGAGAGCCCGCGCTCGCGCAGCAGCGACCGCGCCTCGGCGAGGGCTCGCCCGCAGTCCTCTGCCTCGATGGGATCGACGACCGTGGCCGCGGCGCCCTTGCCCTGGGGAAGGGTGCGCACCGAACCGACGACGCGCAGCGTCCCTCCGGCCCTACAGATCTCGGCAGCCCTTTCCAGCGCCCGTTTCGCGCAGTCGGAGCCGTCGTATCCCACGACGATCGTCCTCATCGCTCGCCCCCTCTCGTGAGCTCCCCACGCCGTCGGGTACATCCTCGCCCGCCGGTCGCGATGCGACGTCGGGCTGTGCCCTGAACGTGCGTGCGGAGAATCACGGTAGCTGGTTCGGAGGATTCGCGGATGCGTTCCGGGCCGGACCAGGATCTGATGGGACACACCGGACAAGGAGGAGAGGATGGCGAAGATCCTGATCGTCTACGGCACCACGGAAGGGCACACGACGACGATCGTGGAGCGGATGCGCGAGGCGATCGAGGCCCGTGGCCATGAGGTCCGGGTGGAGCAGGCGACCTCGCCGCCGGTTGCGATTCCGGCGGACGCGGACGGGGTGATCGTCGGCGCCTCCGTCCACAAGACGAAGTACCAGGCGGAGGTGCACGAGTTCGTCCTGAAGAATCGCGAGCGTCTGGGCGCGATCCCCTCTGCGTTCTTCCAGGTTTGCCTCTCGGCAGCTGACCCGAGCCCCGAATCGACCGAGAACACCCAGGCTCTGATCGACGCGTTCGTCGAGTCGACCGGGTGGCGCCCTGCGACGGTCGAGACGTTCGCGGGCATGCTCGCGTGGACGCAGTACGACTTCTTCACGCGACTGCTGATGAAGCTGATCCTCCGCTCGATGCACCGGCCGCGGGAGGAGTTCGACACGTCGCACGACATCGACTTCACGGACTACGAGGCGGTGCAGCGGTTCGCGGATGCCTTCGCTGACTCGGTCGCTCAGGCGCGGGAGACTCGGTCCGTCACGTCGTAGACGGTCACGTCGCCGCCGTCCGAGACGCTACGCGTCGTCGCCGGGAACGATCAGAAGTGGGCACGGAGCGTGCTGGGCGCAGCCCTGGCTCACCGAGCCGAGCATCATCCCGCGGAACCCGCCGAGGCCTCGCGAGCCGACCACGAGCAGATCTGCGCCACGAGCCTCTTCCAGGAGGACGTGCACGGCCTGCCCCGCGCGCATGACCTGTTCCACCTCGACCCCCTCGGCCTCCTCGGCGGTGCTCCGAAGCGCGCTCTCGAGGGCGATTCGCGCGGCGGCGCTGAACGACTCGGGCTGGAACGGCGGGGCATAGCCGCCGGCGTAGGCCGTGGCCGGTAGGTGCCACGCGGACACCGCGCGCACCTTCGACCCCTTCGCCCGCGCTTCCCGCAGCGCGTAGCGCAGTGCCTTGACCGCGCCCTCCGAGCCGTCCACCCCCACGACGATCACGCCCATGCCGGCACCGCCCTTTCTCGCTCGACCGCTTCGGGGAAGGGACGCTTCCTCAACGGCGTCCCGCGTCACGCCAGGTCAGCCGGGATTCGACGCTCACGACGCCCGGAACTCGCTCCACCACCCGGGCCAGCAACTCGCTCATGCTCCGGCTCTCGACCTCCCCGGTCAACACGACGTTGCCGGCCTCGACGTCGGCGCCGACCGAGCCCGGCTCGAGCCAGAACCCACGCTCGACGACATCCTTCTCGATCTCCGAGGCGATCTCCGCGTCGCTTCGCGCAAACGCGCGCACGAGATCGGCCCGGCTGACGATCCCTACCAGCCGTCCTCGCTCGACGACCGGGAGGCGGTTGACGCCGTGCTCGACCATGAGCTCGGCTGCCCGCGCCACCGACGCGTCGGGCTCGACCGTCAACGCCGGCTCGCTCATCGCATCCCGGACGGAGCGGGCCTCGAGCCTCGCCGTGAGCTCCGGGTCGGGCTTGTGGAGAAGGACATCCATCCACCGGCGCGAGCCGAGGCTGGGGCCGATCTCCTTGGCGACGATGTCCCCCTCGGAGATGACCCCGACGATTCCACCGTCAGCCTCGACGACGGGAAGGCCCGAGACTCCGCGCTCGACCATGATCGCGGCCGCGGCCCTGATCGAGTCGCCGGGGGCGACGGTCGCGACCTCGGCGTGCAAGACATCTCTGACCTTCATCCGGCCCTCCCCGGCTGCGTCGTCGCGGGCAACGCGCTCATCCTCGCGACCAGACGGGTGCCCGTCATCGGGAGAGGCGCGGATCGCCCGTACCGGGGAACTACCGATCCAGGACGCCAGCCGGCCGATGCGGAGCCAGCCGTTCTCCTGACGACCGAGACGGTCTTCCATCGTGCCCGAGGCGCTGCAATACTCCGGCGTTCCCGTTCATCGAATCCAGGAGACGAAGGCGCCGTGAGTGATCTGATCGTGATCGGTTATCCCGACGAGGCGACCGGCGAGCAGGCCTACGAGGCCAAGACACGATGACGACCGCCGGGAGCGAGATCGACCTCGCCGCCCTTCGCTCGGCCGTCGCCGGGCACGTGACGGTGCCCGGCGAAGAGGACTGGGACGCCGCCCGGCAGGCCTGGAACCTCGCGGTCGACCAGCGTCCGGCAGCAGTCGTCTTCCCGCGGGGAGCAGACGACGTCAAGGCGGCGATCGACTACGCGCGCGCCCGAGGCCTGGGCGTGGCGCCGCAGGGCACCGGGCACGGGGCAGGGTCGCGCGCGCGGTCGCTCGAGGACACGATCCTCCTGAACATGGCGCGACTCACCGGCGTCCGTGATCGAGCCCGAGACCCGCATGGCGCGGGTCGAGGCTGGAGCCGTCTGGGCACCTGTGATCCAGGCCGCCGAGGCGCATGGGCTCGCACCGCTCTCCGGCTCCTCGCCGGGCGTCGGCGTCGTCGGCTACACGCTCGGCGGCGGGCTCGGCTGGCTCGGGCGAAGGTACGGCCTCGCCTCCAACAGCGTCACCGCGATCGACGTAGTCACCGCGAGCGGGGAGATCGTCAGAGCGGATCGCGACCACCACACGGATCTCTTCTGGGCGCTTCGCGGCGGCGGCGGGGGCTTCGCGGTCGTGACCGCGCTCGAGTTCGAGCTGTTCCCGGTTCGCGAGCTGTACGCAGGCGACCTCATCTGGCCGATCGAGCTCGCAGACGACGTTCTGAACGCCTATCGCGAATGGGTCGAAACGGTCCCGGACGAGGTGTCGTCGGTCGGTCGGCTACTTCAGCTTCCGCCGATCCCCGAGATCCCGGAGCCGTTTCGCGGCGGGTCCTTCGTCATGGTCGAGGCTGCCTTCATCGGATCCGAGGCCGACGGCGTCGAGCTCCTGCGGCCGTTGCGGGAGCTCGCCCCCACGTTCGTGGACACGGCTCAGCTGATCGCCCCCTCGGGGCTTGCGGGCCTTCACATGGACCCCGCGGACCCGGTGCCGGCAATCGGCGACGGTATG
Source organism: uncultured Thermoleophilia bacterium (assembly GCA_963705605.1). Classification (GTDB taxonomy): domain Bacteria; phylum Actinomycetota; class Thermoleophilia; order Gaiellales; family Gaiellaceae; genus CAVPKC01. The sequence goes on along the minus strand of CAVPKC010000003.1, from coordinate 1,402,949 downwards.
CAACTCGTCGAGCTGACCGCCGAGACGATCGATGCGACGCTCGCGGTCGCGGGGCCCGGCACCGGCTCGCCTCTTCTCTCGGTCGAGTACCGCCAGCTCGGGGGCGCGCTCGGCGCAGCCGAGGCGGGGGCCGGTGCGCTCGCGAAGCTGGACGCCGCGTTTGCGATGTACGGCGTCGGCATGGCGATGACGCCGGAGCTGGGCGCAGCGGTCGACCGGAGCCTCGACGCGCTGGCTGCCGCGCTCGCTCCCTGGTCGGCCGGGAGGTACATGAACTTCACGGATCGCCCGACCGCTATGTCGACTGCGTTCCCGGCAGAGACGTACCGCCGCCTCAGGGAGATCAAATCGGCGCTCGATCCCGACGACGTCATCCGGCCGAGTCGCGAGTTCGACGGGTAGAGCTCACCCGGGGACGGCGGCGTCCCGGCTAGGTGACCGGCCGGCCGATCCGCTCGGCGAGCGCGGCCACCGCCTCCTTCGCCGCCCGCACGAGGGCGGGGACGTCGATGTCGACGAGCTCGCCGTCACGCTTGCGCTGGACGCCGTCGATCCAGACGGACTCGACGTTTCGGGGCTGGGCGGCGAGAACCACCTGGCCGTCCGCGACGTTGAGCGGCGCGAGGTTGAGGTCGTCGGCGCGGAGCACGATCACGTCCGCGCGCTTCCCCGGAGTCAGCGAGCCGGTGACGCCGTCGAGCCCGAGTGCGGCAGCCCCGTCGAGCGTCGCCTGCCGCAGGACACGGTCGGGCTGATAGACGGTGGCGTCCTCGTAGCGGCCACGCTCGATGCACATCGTCGCACGCATGGTTGCGAACATGTCGGAGTTGTCGCTCGCCGCCATCGTGTCGAGCGAGAGGTTGACGTTCACGCCCGCACGAAGCATCGCGACGACGGGCGGGATGCCCATGCCCGTGCGAAGCTCGGAGAAGATCGAGACGGAGACCGGGGTTCCGGTGTCGGCGAGCGCGGCGATCTCTTCCTCGTTCGCGTGGATGGCGTGAACGAGCAGGTGGTCGGCCCCGAGGACGCCGCTGTCGCGGTAGACGGTGATCGCCCGCACCCGCTCGATGTCGTGCTTGGTCATCATCGTGTGCGTCGTGAACGGCAGCGCGTGCTGTCGTGCGAAGTCGTACTCCGCACGCCAGATCTCCTCCTTCGAGTACTCGGCGCCCCTGCAGGCGATGCCGAGGTGGAGGAGGTCGCCCTCCCGGGAGAACTCGGTCGCCTTCAGGTCGAGCACGTGCTCCAGGTCGATCGTCTCGGTTCCCTGCGCGAACGAGCTGCCGGCAGACGGATCGCTCGACGGTCCGTACGAGAAACGTCCGCGCAGCCCGGACTCCCGGAAGGCCGAGATCGCCGCCCGGGCATGTTCGCGGGTCTGGAGATTGTGCTCCCACGCGTGCAGCGTGGTGATCCCCGAGTCGATCGCCTCGGCGAGCCCGAGGCGGATCGACGCGTGCGTGTCGTCGGGCGTGAAGTTCGCGCCGTACGTGAAGACGACGTCGTGGAAGTACGTGCCCAGGTCGCCGTAGCAGGCGCAGCCGCGGAGCATCGCCGCCCACATGTGCCGGTGGGTGTCGGCGAAGCCCGGCATCACGATCCTGTCGCCGCCGTCGACGATCTCCGCCCCGGCCGGATCGAGTCCCACGCCGACCGCGACGATCCGGTTGCCCTCGATGAGCACGTCCCCGCCCGGGATCACGCCCAGCGCGTCGTCCATCGTCATCACGTGGGCGCCGCGAATCAGCGTCTTCGCCATGTCAGGCCTCCTCTGCCGTCGTCGCCAGGTCATCGCCAGTCAGGCACGGCCTTGCGACCGGAACGTACCACCCGTGACTCGCCTGGCAAGGTGCTCCGCGTCGTTCTCTACGAACGATCTCGTCGTCGTCGCGACCGGAGGCTCACTCCCTCATCAGCATGGCGGCCGCTTCGCGCTCGAGGTCGATGTAGGGCTCGCCGCTCACGTCGACGGCGACGCGACGGATCGTCCCGCCCGTGAAGGGCCACGGCTGAGCGCCCGGGTAGTCGGCGGTGACGCCCGCGCCGCCGTCGCGCCCGATGCAGAGCCCCTCGCCGGCGATCATGAACTTGCCGGGCTGGGTCTTGATCCGCTCCTCGCCGACCTTGACATCGCCGTGCCAGAGGGACAGCAGTCCGGTGGCGACGCCTGGCGGGTCCTCGCCGTCCTTGTCGAACGAGGCCGAGAGAATGAGCTTCTCGCCGGCCGGGACGTTGTCGGTCGCCGCGACGTGCTGCTCGACCATGCCGACGAAGTTGTAGACGTAGTGCAACCTGTCGTCCTTGACGTAGAGAGCGTGTCCGCCGAACGGCGAGCCGTGGGCGAACAGCACGCCCTCCGCACCGGCGCCCGGGATGTCGACGAGCGCGCCGATCGTGTAGGAGCGGTTGCGGACGTTGACCGCCTGCGACTCCGGTACCTCGGCCGCCTCGGGGAAATAGACGTACCTGTTCCGCGGTGGCGAAAGCACCGGCCGCGGGGTGATCATGATCTCGAGCGCCGATCGATCGTCGAGCGGGAAGGCCCCGTTGGCACCGGCCTCGGAGAACCACAGGTTGACGAGCTCTCGAACCTTCTCGGGATGCTCGGCGGCGAGGTCGTGGAGCTCGGAGCGGTCGACATCGGTGTGGTACAGCTCCCACTCGTCGTCGTTGAAGTTGCTCCAGCCGGCGATCGTGGGATGGGTTGTCACGGCCTTCCAGCCGTCGTGCCAGACGGCGCGTGAGCCGAGCATCGCGTAGAACTGCGTCCTGCGCGCTGTCGACGCGGAGGCGTCGTCGAGGCTGTAGCGCATGCTGACACCGTCGAACCGGCTCTGGACGTGGCCCTTGATCGTCTCTGGAGGCTCGACGCCGAGCACGTCGAGGATCGTCGGAACGAGGTCGATCGCGTGGTGGTACTGGTCGCGAACCTCGCCGCGGGCTTTCGTGCCGGCCGGCCAGGAGATGATGCACGGGTCGCTGGTGCCGCCGTTGAACTCGTATCGCTTCCACATCTTGAACGGCGTATTGAAGGCCATAGCCCAGCCGTTCGGATAGTGGTTGTAGGTCTTCGGGCCGCCGAGCTCGTCCAGCAGGGGCAAATTCGCTTCCACGGTGTCCGGGATGCCGTTCGCGAACTTCATCTCGTTCACCGAGCCGTTCGGACCACCCTCGCCGGAGGCGCCGTTGTCGGAGACGAGGACGACGAGCGTGTTCTCGCTCCATCCGAACTCCTCGAGGAAACCGAGGAGCCGGCCAATCTGGTCGTCGGCATGGGCCAGGAAGCCGGCGTAGACCTCGGCCATGCGCGCGAAGAGCGCCTTCTCCTCGTCGGACAGCGAGTCCCAGGGCCGGGTCACGTCCAGCGCCGGGAACGGCTTGCCGTCCGGTCCTGTCCGGGTCTCCGATGTTCCGATCGGATTGATCGGCGGCAGCTCGGTGTCCGCCGGGACGAGCCCGAGCTCCTTCTGTCTCGCAAGCGTCCGCTCGCGCATCGCCTCGTAGCCCTCGTCGAAACGACCCTTGTACTTGGCGATCCACTCCTTCGGGGCGTGGTGCGGGGCGTGGCACGCGCCGGGCGCGTAGTAGAGGAAGAACGGCTTCTCGGGCGCGATTGCCTTCGCATCGCGGATGAACTCGATCGCCTTGTCGGTGATGTCCTCGGTGAGGTGGTACCCCTCCTCGGGGGTGTGTGGCTGATCGACCAGGTGGTTGTCGTAGACCAGGTCCGGGAACCACTGGTTCGTCTCGGCGCCGAGGAAGCCGTACCACCGCTCGAAGCCCCTGCCGGACGGCCAGTTGCGTCGCGTCGCCGCGAGGTTCATCTCGTCGTCGGGGCACAGGTGCCACTTCCCGACCATGTAGGTGTTCCAGCCGAGCCCGCCGAGGATCTCGCCGAGCGTGCCGTTCTCCGGCGGGATCGTGCCGCTTGCATTCGGGAAGCCGATCGCCGCCTCGGTGATGCAGGCCATGCTGTTACGGGTGTGGTTGCGCCCGGTGAGCAGACAGGAGCGCGTCGGTGAGCAAAGGGCCGTCGTGTGCCACTGCGTGAAGCGCACGCCGCCCGCGGCGAGGCGGTCGATGTTCGGCGTCTCCACGGGGCCGCCGTAGCAGCCGAGTGCCGAGAAGCCGACGTCGTCGAGGACGATGTAGACGACGCTCGGCGCTCCCTCCGGCGCCTTCGGCGGCTCGAACGGCTCCCAGTCCGGCTCCGAGTCTCTGATGTCGATGTTGATCGTGCCCTTGAACGGAGCGGCCATCCGATGTCCACCTCTCTTTGGAAATGCGTGACGAGAATGCAGCGCTGCGCGCAGGCACGCGCGACTGGGCCTGGTCAAGGGTAGGAGCGCGGCCAGGCTCCGGCATCATCCATTCCGGATGATCGCCAGGCGTCGAGGCCGTGCGGCTTTGGTCGGCGGGGTGAGCTAGATACCCCCGCTGAGGGTTGCTCCGGCTGCCAGCTCGGTCTCATGTGCGAGCTGGCGACCGTGCCGGCGCCCGACGAGCAGCACGACGAGTGTTCCGGCGGCGGCGTACCCGGCGAGCACCAGGAGATCCTTGCCGAGCCCGGCGCCGTCGAAATAGAGGATGCTGCGAGCTGCGTCGACTCCTGCGCCGGCCGGGAGGTACGGGCCGGTCGATCGCGTGAACCACGGCAGGAACTCCCACGCGGACGCGCCACTCGATCCCTGCGAGCCGAGCCAGACGAAGACGACCATCGCGACGAGCGAGCCGAGGATCCCGATCGCGATCTGAAGCGCTGCAACGAAGGCGGCAACCGCGAAGACGACGAGGATCGCGAGCCCGGTGAGCTCGAGCAGGTGGCCCTCGAAGTGCCCGAGAGCGATGCCGGCGACGAGGGTCGTCAGCCCGCCCGCGACGATCGAGAACATGGTCAGCCCGATCATCCGCCGCTCTCCGCTGCGGAGCGTGTCGGGCGAGGTGCCGGCGAGAGCCGACACGACGGTTGCGCCGATGTAGCCCCCGAAAACGAGCGAGAGGACGAAGAAGTAGAGGACGAGACCACGGGGATCGTCGGCAGGGAGGGGGTGCACCGTCTCGATCGTGAGCGTCTGTCCTTCGGCCGCCGCGGCAGCTGGAATCGCCGTCGAGATGAACGACGCTGCCGAGAACCCGGCAGCCTGAGAAACGATCAGCCGTCCTTCGGAAGGCACGAGCGCGGCGTAGACCTCACGGTCGTCGATCGCGCGCTCCGCATCCGCGACGGTTGGCACGGCGATCGTCCGAAAGGCACCGTCACGTTCGAGCGAGGCAGAAGCAGCTGCGGCACCCGGGCCGGCCACGGCGATCGGGAAGCCGTGAGGCTTCGGATCGCCGAGGCTCAGGATGTACGTCGTGGCGAACAGCGCCGTCAGGCACGCCGCCACGAGCAGCGCGATCACGATCATGCGAGCACTCGGCGGCGACGTCGGGACGCTCACACGGCTGAACGTATCACCGGCTGGATGCCGGCCTCCTCAAGCCGGACTACCTCGGCCAGGCTCGGGCGTTCGCGAACGAGCTGGCGGATGGTCGTCGGCGGCGCAACCGCGAAACCGGCGACCGAAAGCACATCACCATGAGGACGAGCTGCACGTGAGCGACCAGGCGATCGACCGCACGAAGCTGCCGATCCGGCGGCCTGCGTTCAGCGGCGTCGCGAATAAGACGCTCGGTGGCTCGCAGCCGTCTGGAACTCTGCGCTTCGCCCAAGCACCGCCCGGCTCGAGAGCGGGATCGGGGAGAAGATGGACGCTGCATTGCCACCGGGTGGTATGGGCGGCTGATCATGGCCTCGGGGAGACACGTCTACTAGGCAAGCGTCATACTCCTCGGGTGCGGATGGCCCGTCGTCTCGCCGCGATCCTCGCCCTGGTCGCCCTGGTCGTCCTTGCAGGGTTCCTCGTCGATTTCTGGGTTCGCGACTTCCCGGTGGCCCTCGCCACGCTCGGTGTCCTCTGTCTCGGTGCGGCCGGCATCTGGCTCGCCCTGACGCGGCGAGGTTGGCTGCGAGGTGCGGGCGGGCTCCTCGCTGTCGCGGGGCTCGCCGGCGTCCTGGCGGTGCTGATCTGGCAAGGGGCGATCCTGGAGCTGGTCGGGATCGTCGTGTCTGCGGTCGTCGCGGTCGCGTTGGCCCGGTTCGCGCAGGGGACGGATCGGGTGACCCTGCGCTCCGTGACCGTTCTGGGCGAGCCGGCGCCGGCGATGAAGCGCCCGATCCTGCTGATGAATCCCTGGTCGGGCGGGGGCAAGGTCGACCGATTCGGGCTGGTGGAGGAGGCGAGGCGGCGCGGGATCGAGCCGGTGCTGCTCGAGCGCGGCCTCGATCTACGTGAGCTTGCGCTCGACGCTGTCCGGCGTGGTGCGGACGGCCTCGGGATGGCGGGCGGAGACGGCTCGCAGGCGATCGTCGCCACGGTCGCGATGGAGCATGGTCTGCCCTATGTCTGCGTTCCGGCCGGCACGCGCAACCACCTGGCGCTCGATCTCGGCCTCGACCGCGACGACGTCGTCGGATCGCTGGACGCATACATCGACGGATTCGAGCACGCGGTGGACCTCGCCACGGTGAACGGGAGGGTCTTCGTCAACAACGTCTCGCTCGGCCTCTACGCGAAGGTCGTGCAGTCGGACGCCTATCGCGACGCAAAGCTCCGAACCGCCGCGGAGATGCTCCCTGAGCTGCTCGGACCGGACGCCGAGCGGCTCGGCCTCGAGTTCGACGGGCCGACCGGGGACACCCACGACGCTGCTCAGCTGATCATGGTTTCGAACAACCCGTACCGGCTGACCCAGCTGTTCGGTGTCGGCTCCCGCCCTCGGCTCGATACGGGCGAGCTCGGGATCATCGCGATCGAGCTCAAGAGCGCGCTCGAGCTCGAGGACCTGATCTTGCACGAGAGCTTCGGACGAATCAGCCGCTATTCGGGCTGGCGCGAGTGGTCGGCTCCGACGTTCGAGGTTCGCTCGCACGAGAAGATCGAAGCAGGAGTCGACGGCGAGGCACTGGTGTTCGAGCCGCCGTTACGATTCGCGATCATCCCCGGCGCGCTCCGCATACGCATCCCACGCCAGGCCCCGGGCCTGTCGCCGGCCGCTGCCACACCGGCCCCCAGCGCCTCGATGATCAAGGATCTCGTGAGGATCGCCGCCGGTCGCGCTCCTGCCGAGGAGCGCGTCCCGGAGGTCTCACCCTAGGCGGACTCGACTCACACGTCGCGGGCACGTCGGCCCTCGCTGAAGGAAGGGAGAACATCGGTGCCGGAGTTCAAGTTCGAGAAGAAGGAAGTCCTTACCCGCCAGGAGGCGGCTGAATGGCTTTCGGCGATCGCGAGTGCGCTCGGCTCGGACGACAGGTTCGAACTGGAGCGGGCAGGCGAAACGCTGACGCTGGACGTCGCCGACGAGGTGAGGCTCGAGCTCGAGGTCGAGATCGAGGATGAGGAGACGGAGCTCGAGATCGAGCTCAAGTGGTCGACGACGCCAGAGTCACCGGAGCCTCCGACGGGCGCCACGCCGGCCAAGCGAACGAGATCCAAGCGAGCCGCCTCCGCCAAGTAGCAGAGCGAGCGGTAGCCTCTTGGGCAATACTATTGCCGTTATGGCAATTGCCGCCGAGCAGACGGCAGGCGGGGATCGATCGATTCGTCTCCTGGTCGTCCAGAACGATTGGGACAAGCCCCTCGGCCGGATCGGTACCGGGCTCGAAGCAGCTGGTGTGGCGCTCGACGTGCGAATGTCCAGTCGCGAGCTCCCCGTCGTCTCGGGTTACGACGGCCTTGTCGTGCTCCCCGGCCTCGCGAATCCCGACGACGACGATCCCGCGGTGCACCGCGCTAGGGCCGCGATCGGGGAGGCGGTCGAGCGGTGTCTGCCTGTGCTCGGGATCTGCCTCGGTGGCCAGCTGCTGGCCCAGGTTCTCGGCGGCGAGACCTACCGAAGCCGCCATGAGCTCGGCTACCTCGAGGTCGAGTCGACCTCCGCGACCAGCGACGATCCTCTGCTTCGTGACGCGCCGTCTCGATTCGAGGTCTTTCACGCGCATACGTGCGCGTTCCACCCGCCGCCGGGAGCGGTCGTTCTGCTCGAGAACGAGGTGTGCGTGCAAGCGTGCCGGTTGGGCGACGCGTGGGCGTTCCAGTGTCACCCCGAGCCGACTCTGGCGTGGATCGATGCGCTCACGCGCGGCATCCGCGGCCAGGCAGCCAGAATCGACCCCCGCACGGCCGCCTTCTTCCGGGGCGCCGGCATCGACCCCGAGGCGCTCGAAGGCAACGCCCGCCGAGTGAACGAGACTGCGCAGCGGGTGGCGCTCGGCATCGGACGGGGCTTCGTCGATCGCTGCCGAGCCGCGACGGTGCGCCTCAGGGTGCCGTGCAACGCATCGTCCACGTAGGGTTTCAGCGATCGATCCACGCGACGGCCCGGACCGGGCAGCCGGTGAGTCCTGGAAGCAGGAGCGGCAGCGCGGCGAAGCGCACCCGCTGCCCTTTCAGCCGTTCGAGGTTCGTGAGCCCTTCGATGATGTAGACGTGGCTTCCGAGCAGAATGCGGTGGGCGGGCCAGGAGGGCGGATTCGGGGTGTCTTTCGCGTACCAGCGGTGGACGAAATAGCCGTCCGGTAGATGTTCGATGCCGCCTGGTTCGCAGCCGACGGCCTTGACACCGCGTTCGACGAGCCACTCGGCGGCCTCGACGGTGAGGTACGTCTGCTTGATCCGATCGGTCCGGTTCCTGACGTCCTGGTAGCCGGAGTGGATGAGGACGATGTCCCCGGCTTCGACGGCCGGTGTCGCCTGCTCGAGATCTTCCCGGGTGAACCCGTAGTCGACGTCGCCCTTGAAGAGATCGAGAACGACAGCGTCACCGATCAGCCGACTGATGTCCACGCCTTCGAGCGCGACCCCGTCCTCGTTGGTGTGGATCGGCGCGTCCATGTGCGTGGCGATGTGATCGAAGATCGAGAAGCGGGCGACGCTGCCGTTGGCGCTCGACCAGTCGGCGAGATACTCGACCTCGACGCGCCCGTAGTCGTCGCTTCCGAGATCGCCGAAGAGGCCTGTGGCGGTCTCCTCGCTGATCGGTCGCGAGAGGTCGACCAACTCGAAGTTCCAGCGCTCGCTCATGCCGTCACCGCAGCGCCGGCGCCACGTGCGGCCTGGAGGGGGCTGAAGTACTCGCTGGAGCACGGCGGACCGTCGGTGAGCTCGATCTCGCGCTCCTCGAGGTTCATGACGAGTGAGAAGACCGAGTGGATGCGACGGCCCTCGGGGTCGACGACGTCGTCGAGATGCCGGCAGATCGAGTCAGGCGCATTGGCGTGGTCGCAAAGGATCTCCCGTGCGACGCCGACGTCGATCCGGCCGTGATGCTCCTCGACCAGGCGGCGAGCCCGCGCGAGGCGAACGTAGCTGTCGGGGAAGGCCTGGGCACCCAGACAGCGCACACCGCCCAGCCGAACGCTCAGGATGTGGTTGCCGTGCACGAGCGTGTCGTTGTCGGGGAGCAGGACGTCGAGGTCGCCCGGGACCGCCTCGATGTCGACGGCTCCGTTTCCATGTTGGGCAACGAGGAAGTTGGCGGCGCAAGCGATCCCCGCACGCGCCACCTGGCCGATCGCATCCCCGAGCGTTCGCGAATCGAGGATCGAGCGCAGGACGACGTGCAACGGAGTTCCCCGGGGGTCGACGCGGTCGGTCACGATCGCGTTGAGGCAGACTCCGAGCCCCGACGAGTTGAAGCCGAGCTTGCCGATGATTCCTGCCTCCGTGAGCATCGTCAGCGACGGCTTACCAGGCTGGTCGATCAACAGGATGACCATCGAATCGCGCAGGGACGGCCGCCAGTCCCAGTTCTGGCAGAGGATCGTCGTGCCGGCACGGGTCGCGCGACCAAACGCCGCGACCGAAGTGCAGCCGTCCACGAATCGGGCGCTCAGCGCGATCTCCGAGCGAGCGTTGAGCGCAAGAATGTCACGCTCGTCGTGGCCGCTACCCGCTGCCACGCCTCTGATCTCGTCCGCCAGGTCCGCGTCGAACTCCTCGATGCGCGGGCCGTAGGCCTGGCCGATCCGGGTCGCCTCGCTCCAGTCGAGCCCGACGAAATCCCTGAAGATCTGCCGGTACGTGGCGAGCGTCGCAGCGATCTGTTCCCGAGCCAGCTCGCCATGCTGCACCCCTCGTTCGAACGCCGAGGCGCTCCCGACCCGGTAAACAGGGAACCGCTCCATCACTGCCTCCTCAGGCTCCGCTCCAGCTGCGGCAGACATGATCGCCGAGATCGACCGGAGTTGCCCGCAGCTGTATCGGGCGAACGCGAGCGCCGTATGTAGACGGTGCTGCCCGCGTTCGGCCCCCGAACGCATGGACGTAGGATCTGGGAACCGTGTCCGGCACTACCGCCGGGCCCACGACGCAGAGGAGACGCCATGCCCACCGTGATCGCCCATCACGAGGTGAAGGACACCAAGCATTGGCTTGCCTCACCGAAGCGCGAAGAGTTCTTCGGACCCCTCGGCGTAACCAACATCCGGACGTTCGTCGACCCGCAGAACCCGACCCACGTGGCGGTGCTGATGGACGTAGCCGACATGGATGTCGTCATGGGCGCGATGGAGACCGAGGCGGCTCGAGAGGCGATGACATACGACGGCGTGGTGGCGGACACGCTCGTCATTCTCGCCGAGTCGTAGCTCGCGATCCAGCAGCCGAGCGAGGGGGTTTCACCAGCGAGTCTGATCCGGTCAGCAAGGGGTGTGGGGGGGCGATCCGACTCGCGTCTGCCGCGCCTTCACGATCATGCGCTCAGCGAAATCGCCCGAGAGGTCGATACAACGGGCACATGGCCGCCGACGACGACGAGCCTCTGCGTGACCTCAACCGCAGCAGTGGCATGGTTGCCTGGTGGGCGTTCGTGGTCGGGGTGATCGTCGTGGTCGTCTCCACGGTGCTCGTGGTCGTCTTCCTGACCGGCTAGCCGCCGGGTTACTGGGGCGGGTTCCCGAGGGCGCGGGCTGGCTCAGATCATGGATGACGGCTCGGTCCGACAGCCGTTTTCGGCGGTATCGCCTTCATGCTCGAGGACAGTGCTGCGGCATCGTCGCCGATCGAGCCTCGTCTCGGCGAACCTCGTCAGCGTGCGGCTCGCTCGGCTGACCGACCAGCCGCCGAGCTTCACTGCGGAGACAGCTGCCGGCCCAAGCCTACGTGCGCGCCGAAGCCTCGGCGGGAGCCAAGAGACTGATGACCTGCATGTAGAGTGGTTTCTGGCGCGCCGGGAAGCCTGGTCGGCATTGGCTTTGCCATGGACGAACTCGCCGACTTCTTCCCCGACCTTCTCGTCCTTTCGGTCGCGTTGCTCGGGGCGGTGGCTCTCGCCCCGGTCGCGAGTCGTCTCGGTCTTCCCGGCCCGGCCGCGTTTCTCGCCGCTGGCATCGTTGCGGGCCTCCTCGACGCCGTGCCGACGGACGGGCTGGACCCGGTGCCGCTGGAAGAGATCGGCGCGATCGCGCTGTACGCGGTCTTGTTCCAGGGCGGCCTCTCAACCGGCTTCCGGGCGTGGCGTTCCTGTGCACGACCGATCACCCTGCTCGGCCTCCCCGGAACCGCGGCGACGGCAGCCGCGATCGGCTGCGTCGCGCATTTCGGTCTGGGATTGGAGTGGCCGCTCGCGGCATTCATCGGGATCGCGCTCTCACCGACCGACCCGGCAGCCGTCTACGCCGTTCTCCGAGGTGGTGGGCAGACGCGGGCGCGCACCGTCCTCGAAGGGGAGTCGGGCTTCAACGATCCGGTCGGGATCTCGCTGATGGTCGTCGCAGTCACGCTCGTCGCCGACCCCGACGCCGGGATCAGCGACGGCGCCGTCCGCTTCGCCGAGGAGCTCCTGATCGGCCTCGCCGGTGGCATCGTCGGCGCGCTCGCTCTCGCAGCCCTCCTGCTCGCGACGCCACGACTCGAGGAGAGCCTGCAAGGCGCCGTCGTTCTCCTCGGCGCCTTGATCGTCGGGGCCGCCACGGCCAGCCTGCACGGAAGCGGCTTCCTCGCCGTCTACCTGACCGGCCTTCTGATCTCTGACCGCTGGTCACGCCAGGACGGGCGTCACCATGCCGTCCCCGAGGCAGCAGCTGGAATCGCGGAGCCGATCCTGTTCGCCCTGCTCGGCGCTGCGTTCGCCCCGCTCGTCGGCGCGACAGCGCTCTGGCAGGGCATCGTCCTCACGCTCGCCACCATCTTCGCGATCCGTCCCGTCGTTGCTCTGGCCTGCCTCGCCCGCAGCGGCCTCGCCAAAGCCGAACGTGTCCTCGTCTCCTGGGGCGGCCTCAAAGGAGCCGTCCCGCTCCTGCTCGCCGCCTACCCCGCCCTGGAAAGCCTCGACCAGGCATCACGAACCAAGGCGACCGTGCTCGTCGCGACCGCAGCATCGATCCTCATCCAGGGCGCAACACTCAGACTCATCCCCCAGAGAACGGCGGCGCGATAGACCGGAGTCGCCTCCAGGGACCCCACCCTCGTTCACCTCGCACCCGCCCGAGCGGTCGCCCCGGCTGCCTTCGACGACCAGTCGGTGCGTGCGACCGCCTAGCCGCTCTGCACGGCTGGAGGCGTCCCTGCTGCTGCTCGTCGTCGTGCTTCCCGGAAGGCATCGATCCCGATCTGGATGCCCTTGGTGACCGGAACGGCGATGAGTGCGCCGACGATGCCGAAGAGGGCGGTGAAGCCGATCACGGTGACGACCGAGAGGAAGGGGTGGATCTCGACCGTCCTCTTGAAGACCTTGGGGGTGATGAGGTTGTTCTCGACCTGCTGGTAGGCGATCAGGATCGCGCCGATGACGACGCCTTTCCAGGGGTCGTCCGAGAGCAGGCCGACGATGACGACCGGGATCGTGCCGAGGGTGGCGCCGATATTCGGGATCAGGTCGGTGATGGCGACGAAGAGCGACAGCGGTCCGGCGTAGGGAAGGCCGAGCAGCTTCATCGAGAGGAAGCAGGTGAGGCCGGCGATGACGCCGATCAGGAATTTGCCGTACCAGTAGCCCATGTTCATGTAGTAGATCTCGCTCGCCGCCGAGCGGAATGGAGCCTCGGCATGCGCGGGCAGACGGTTCACGACCCTGTCTTTGAGTTCGCGCCCGTAGACGAGGAAGTAGAGGGTGAAGGTGAAGATCATGAAGGCTGCGAAGCCTCCGCTCACGAGGGCGCCGACGAAGTCGAGCACCTTGCCGGAGCCAGTGAAGAAGTTGGCCGTGTCGGAAGCGGCGCTGCCGGCGGCGTCGATTGCTTGGTCTGCATTGAGCGTCTCTGCCGCCCCGGAGTCCTTGAGCTTCTCCTGCCACTCGGGGATTGCCGCCTGAAGCTCTTTCGCCCCGTCGACGAGCGACGGCACGAGCGCGATCGCGAAGAAGAGGACGACGCCGCCGATCACGAGGAACGCCATGGTCGTCGCCATCCCCCGTCCCATTCCCCGCCGCTGGAAGATGCGGACGAGCGGCTCGATCGAGAAGGCGAGGAACCCGGCGGCGACGAGCCAGATCACGGTCTCGCGAACGAGCCAGATCGCGATCAGCAACGCGAGGGTGACGAGGATGACCGCGACCACGATCGCGGCGCTCCCGGCGAAGAAGCGGCGGTTCGGTCGGCCTTCAGGCACCGTCGCTTGCGGCTCGACGATACTCATCGGAGGAGTAGCGTTCTGCAGCAGGGGCGCCAGTTCCTGCCGGGCGACTCCCACTTCCGTGTCCGAGACGCCGACCCAGACCGAGCCGGATCCCGTCCCACCCGAGGAGGGGACGGATGCAGCCGGCGAGCCGCCGGAGGACGCCACCAGGTCGTCGCTGCGCGCACGGGCGGAGGCTCTGACCGCCCGCGGCGAGGCCCTTCTCGCCAGGCTCGAGCATGAGCGACCTAGCCACGCGTCGATCGAGATCGCGTTCCGCTGGCTGTTCCGGGACCGGCAGATCGCAGGAGGCGTCCTCGGCGGCGGGCTAGCCTATCGGTTCTTCTTCTGGCTGCTCGCGCTCTCCCTGCTGACCGCCGGGGGGCTCGGATTCGCCTCGCGTTCGGGCACCAACGTCGAGTCGGCGGTGGAGGGCGCCGGCCTGAGCAAGGCTATCGGCGACTCCGTCTCGACCGCAGCCCAGCAATCGGAGAGCGGCCGCTGGTGGTTGATCTGCCTCGGCGCGTTCTTCACCCTCTGGTTCAGTTGGAGCCTCTTGCGTGCGTTGCGCCTCGTCCACGCGGCCGCGTGGCGGATCACGCTGCCGCCGCTCCGGAATGCCCCCCGGGCCCTCGCCTTCGTCGTCGCGACACCCTTCGTTCTCGTCCTCACCGTGGGCGCAGCCGGATGGGTGCGCGAGAACGTCGGGCTTCTCCCCGGGGTTCTCGCGACGGTCGCGGTTGCCGGTGGCTTCGGCGTCGTCTGGCTGTGGGCGTCGATGAAGCTCCCGTCGCCTCACCTGCCCTGGACGGCCTTCATCCCTGGCGCTGTGGTCTTTGCGATTGGGCTCGAAGCCCTGCACGTGTTCACGGTCTACTTCCTGGCCGACAAGATCGCCAGCCAGACCGCTCTCTACGGCGCACTCGGGCTTGCGGCAAGCGTGCTGTTCTACCTCTTCCTCGTCGGCCGGGGGGTCGTCTGGGCCGCAGAGCTGAACGCCGTCGTCTGGGAGGTCCGGCATCCAGCTCCGGAAGAGCCTGCGAACCCCTAGAGCTGTGCCCTCTCATCGGCGGAGGGCACTTTTTGGCCACGGTCCCGACCGGACTGAGCGGCGATGGGCGAACGCTCCGTCTACCGAGCGACGGTGTCGCCGACGTCCGCGAGCGCGCGCATCATCTGGCTGAGCGCGAACGGCCAGGTCGCAAGGAAGATGGCGAGCGGGGCGCCTAGGCAGATCACGCCGAGCGTCGCCCAGAAGCCATCGACATCGATGGCCCACGCGACGGTCGACACGGTGACCAGCACCACGCCGATGACGCCGATCACCGCCAGGGCACCCGCCCACGCACGAAGTGTCTTGTACTGACTCATGATGCCTCCCGTTCTCCGATTGATGGATCCCAGACCGAAGTCGGCGCGGCCCCGACCTCTGCCGGGGCCTCACTGTGCCCTGAACGGACGCCTCGTCCCCCGAGTGCGAGCCTAGGCCGGCTCGACTGCAATCGTCATCGGCGGAAGCTCTGAGCCGACTCACGGAGATCTACGGATCCGCACATCGAGACTTCGGGAAAGCCGCAGCGCATCCCGCGGAACTCCCTGATGCAGCCGCACAGGCCCCGTGCCAGCCTTCCGCTACGGAAGGTTCGAGGAGGTCATATGAGCCTCCACGACGTCGCCGAACGGGTGAGTTCCGGGGAAGACAACCGAGAAGTGAGGTGACAGGATGAAAGTGATCATCGTCGGAGGTGTCGCCGGTGGCGCGTCTTGTGCGGCGCGGTTGCGCCGGCTCGACGAGCAGGCCGAGATCGTGATGGTGGAACGCGGGCCGTACGTCTCGTTCGCGAACTGCGGGCTGCCGTACCACGTCGGGGGCGTGATCGAGCACGAGTCGGACCTGCTGGTCGCGAGTCAGCGGCTCTTCCGCGAGCACTTCGCGGTCGATTGCCGGACCGGCTGCGAGGCGATCGGGATCTCACCCGAGGAAAAGACCGTGCAGTTGCGGGACGTCGCCACCGGCGAGGTGACGACCGAGTCGTACGACAAGCTCGTCCTATCCCCGGGTGCGGCTTCGATCCGCCCGCCGCTGCCCGGCATCGACCTTCCGGGCATCTTCCCGGTGAGGACCGTGCCGGACGCGAGGGAGATCCGGGAGTGGATCGAGCGCGGGACGAGCTTTCTCGCCGGGATGGAGAGGTACTCGGGGTTCCAGACGGTGCGGCCGCCGATGCGGGCGGTCGTCGTCGGCGGCGGCTTCATTGGCCTCGAGATGGCGGAGAACCTGGTTCAGCGTGGGTTCGACGTGACGGTGGTCGAGCTGGCGGATCAGGTCCTTGCCCCGCTCGATCGGGAGTACGGGCGTCTCGTCGAGGACTTCCTCGAGCTCCACGGGGTCCACGTCGCGCTCGACGACGGGGTCGCCGGCTTCGAGCAGTCCGAGAACGACAGGCTGACCGTATCGACGCAGTCCGGCAGCCGTTACCCGGCGGACATCGTCATCCTCGCGCTCGGTGTGCGACCGGATACCGCTCTTGCGAAGGCGGCCGGGATCGAGATCGGCGAGCACGGAGGGATCCGCGTTGACGAGCAGATGCGGACGAGCGATCCCGGACATCTTCGCCGTCGGCGACGCCGTCGAGGTGAGGGACTTCGTCACCGGCGAGTGGAGCCTGATCGCGCTCGCGGGGCCGGCGAACCGGCAGGCGCGGATCGCGGCCGACGTGATCGCCGGGCGCGACTCCCGCTTCCGCGGCACGCAGGGCACGTCGATCGTCGAGCTGTTCGGCGCGGCGGTCGCCTGGACGGGCGCCAACGAGAAGACGCTCGAGCGGCTCGGTGACAGCGACTTCGAGAAGATCTACCTCTATCCGAACTCGCACGCAGGCTACTACCCGGGCGCGAAGCCGATCGCGATGAAGGTCATCTTCCGGAGGTCGGACGGACGCGTGCTCGGAGCGCAGGCGGTCGGCGAGGACGGTGTCGACAAGCGGATCAGTCACACTCGCTCTGGCGATCCAGCTGGGCGCCACCGTGTACGACCTCGAGCAGGTCGAGCTCTGCTACTCGCCGCCGTTCGGGAGCGCGAAGGATCCGATCAACTTCGCCGGGATGGTCGCAGCCGATGTCCTGCGCGGCGACATGCCGTTGAGTCACTGGGACTCGGCGCACGACGGCTTCCTGCTCGACGTGCGTGAGAAGGTCGAGCTCGCGGTCGAGCAGGTGCCGGGCGCGGTCAACATCCCGCTCGGTCGAGCTCCGGGCGCACCTCGACGAGCTCCCCCGCGACCGCGAGATCCTCGTCATCTGCCGCTCCGGCCAGCGCGCGTACTACGGCGACGCGCTGCCTCCTGCAGAACGGGTTCGATGCTCGAGTCGTCTCCGGAGGGATGCTGTCGCACGCGATCCTCGCGGCGGCGTGAGGCGCCAGGCGTTCGCGTGGATGCGCGCCCGACTGACGGAATCCGGGAGCCACGTGCTCACGGTGCCGCCGTTGCCTGCACGACCGAGCAGACCCTGCTCGGCGAAGGGGCCCGGTGGGACGCCCGCCGCGGGGAGCTGCTGCGGGTGGACATCCTGGCCGGGCGGGTCTACCGCGACCGGGTCGACGCCGACGGGAGTCTCGTCCCCGTCGGCACCTACCCGGTGCCCGGGACCGTGGGTGCGATCACGCCGGTGCAGGGCGACGACGGTTGGCTGCTCGCCGCCGGACGGGGATTCGTCCACCTGACGCCGGACGGCTCGCTGCGCCTGCTCGCCGAGGTGGCCCCGGCCGGAACCCGGATGAACGACGGCGCCTGCGACCCGCAGGGCCGCTTCTGGGCCGGCACGATGGCTGACGACCACCACGTCGGAGGCGGAGCGCTCTACCGGCTCGATTGGACTGGACGCACCGAGTCGATGCTCGACGGTCTGACGATCTCCAACGGACTGGGCTGGAGTCCGGACGGCGGCACGATGTATCTGGTGGACAGCGGCCCGCGCGTCGTCCACGCGTTCGCGTTCGACGCCGACCGGGGCACGATCTCCGCAGGGCGGGTGCTGGTCACGGTGGCCGAGGAGGTCGGAGCACCGGACGGCATGACCGTGGACGCCGCCGGCGACCTCTGGGTGGCGATCTACGGGGGCGGCCGGGTTCACCGCTACTCTCCGGACGGTGCGCTGCGCCAGGCGCTGATCGTCCCGGCCAAGCAGAGCACGTCCTGCGCGTTCGCCGGACCTGGGCTGAACCGGCTCTACGTCACCACGGCGACCGAGGACTGGAGCGACGAGCGGCGTCGTGCCGAGCCCGCCGCCGGGCTCATCTACCGGTTCGACACGGATGCGACCGGCCGGCCGGCACTGCCGTTTCGTCCGGACCCCGCCTGGTGGCAGGAGGTGACGCTCCGCGGGACCTGACTGCAGCTAGACCTTACGGTGGACACTCCGCCCCTGAGGTTCTTGCGGATTGGGTTTGCCGGGTCAGGTGGGGATGCCGGGCGGGCCGAGAATCTCGATGCCGTACTCGGCCGCAGCGGCGACGAGGGGCGCGAGATCGGACGGGGGCGCCAGGGGCGGCGGGATCGTCAGGGTCGCGGCGGGCTCCCCCATCGTCCGCATGAAGTTCTCGAAGCCGGCGGGCTCGGTGACGAGCAGAAAGCGGGCTTGCGGGGAGCTGACGAGGAAAGTGTGGGGGATGTCGCGCGGACCGTAGACAAACGACCCGGCGGACGCCTCGATCACGTCGCCGCCGACCCAGAAGGTGAGAGCGCCCTCGGTGACGTAGAACCACTCGTCCTCGCGGTGGTGCACGTGCAGTGGCGAGCCGGCGCCCTGCGGTGCCAGGTGCTCGATCACGGCTACCCGACCGGCGGTCGTATCGCTCGAAGCCTTGATCGTGGCGAGGACGCCGAACGACCAGATCGCTTCGCCTTCGCCTGAGCGCAGCGCGATCGGACTGACAGCGGGGGTGGATGCCATGGTCGTTGCCGCTCCCTTCATTTTGCGAAACGATGTGTTTCGCGATTGGAGAGGACGCTACACCCACCGCTCAGCGCTTGTCAAGTTTCGAGAGGCAGGCTGTATCATGATTATCGTGTCCCGCCCGTATACGCTCAAGCGCCGCGCCGAGCGCCAGGACGATACGCGGCAGCGGATCGTCGAGGCGGCGATCGAGTTGCACCAGACGATCGGCCCCGCCGCGACGACGATCAGCCAGATCGCCGGGCGCGCCGGCGTCGGCAGGGTGACCGTCTACCGCCACTTCCCCGACGAGCTGACGCTCGCGCGCGCCTGCAGTGGCCAGTACTTCGAGCGCAACCCGGCCCCCGACCCCGAACGCTGGCGGACGATCGCCGGTGGCGAGGAGCGGCTGCGCACAGCGCTCCGCGAGACCTACGCCTACCACCGTGCCACCCAGCAGATGATCAGCCACGTCCTCGCCGACGCCCGCGACCACCCCGTGATGGCGCCCTACCGCCAGCACTGGCGCCAAGCAGTCGACGTCCTCCTCGAACCCTGGCCCCTGCGCGGCCGAAAGCGGGCACTTCTCCGAGCAGCAATCGCACTCGCGCTCAGCTTCGACACCTGGCGCATCCTCAGCCAGGAACACGGCCTCACCGACCCCCAAGCAGTCGAGCTCATGCTCCGACTCGCCCGCCCCTGCGAGCCCGAGCACGACAACCGCCCCAGCACCACTACCCCCGGCCGGCGTCGAGCCCGCGCTCGCCAACCCGCACGCCCACGAGACTCTTAATGAATCGAGTCTTGAAGCATCGGCCGTGGTGGACTCGGCGCACCCCGGTCGTCGCCGGGAGATCCGGCGCCGGGTGACGGCTCGGCGGGAGTCGTACTGGACTCTCGCTCCTATCCTCGGCCCCCGAATGATGAAGGCGCGTCCTGTGGCTCAGCTGGGGCGTGTTGCGGCGGCACCACACTTTCCGATCAACCATCTAGGAGGCGCTCGCGTCCCGGCGGCTGTTGATGTGCCTACGGCGCCGCAGTCGGCAGCAGACGGTTGTGACCGAAGCATGGGCCGTGCTGGCGACGGTGCACTGTCAGTGATAGCCGGCGTTGAGGAAACGCGCCGTGTAGGCGGCGAGGGCGACGGGGGAGAGGAGTTGCGATGCGGGCACCGCCCCGAAGGCGTCCGCGATTCGAGTCAGGATCGAGAACGCTCCACAGATGTAGATCGCGTCGCGAATCGCCTCCTCTGACACGCCTGCAGCGCGCATGGCGTCGAGATCGTGATGGCTCAGGCGACGGTGTTCGAGCGCTTGCTTGCGGACGAATGCGAGGGTCGCGCGGAGCTGCGGAGACACCGGGGCGGTCGTCCAGTCCGCGAGTACCGATTCGACCAGCGCAGAGTCCTCGAGGGCTAACGACGCGACCGCGCCGTGGGCGTCGGTTCAGAACGGGCATTGCCGCTGGGCAGAGACGAATGTGGCGATCAGCTCCCGTTCGCCGACGGTCCACTCGGACGGCGAGTCGCGGAGGATGAACTGAAGCAGGTCCGACAGCGCAACGCCGAGGAAGTCCGGCCGGTGGCTGAGGATACGTCGCATGTCGGAGACGAATCCTCGCTCTGCGAGAAGTTGGGCAAGCGCCGGATCCTGTTCGTCGTCGAGGATCGAGAGTCGGGTCAAGGTCTCTGCTCGAAGAGTGCGAGAGCGGCCTCGATCTGCCGTTGCGCTGCGCCCAGGGCGACGGCGATCGTCGCCTCGAAGACCGCCTCCTCCCCGATGACCCGAGCGAGCGCCGAGACCTCAAGGTCGGTTGTCCTGTAGGAAGGGCCTTCGACCTTCGTCAGATACGTTCGTCCCTCTTCCGGCATGCTTCCGAGGTCGCCGTCGGCGAGCGCCTTCCGTGTAGCGACGGGGAGGGTTGCGGGAGACTCGAGCACCGCCGCGGCCGCGGCGCCGAGGAGGGCCTCGCGGGGATCGTCAGGCGCTGTGGTCACGATTGCGACGCCTCGGCGCCCAGCCCGGCGGGGACCGGTCTCTCGAGTCGCGCAACGGAGGCGCCGTCGACCTCGATGTCGAAGGTGCCCACACTCGCTCTGAGCGGTACAGGGACGGTCGCCGAACACTTCGGGATCTCAGTCAATCGAATCCAGAGCTTTCACAGCATCGCTGACGGCTTGGACGGGGCTAGGGTACCCAACCTGTCTCCGATGATTGATCCTGGGAGCCAGCGTGCTACGCCGCGGTGGGTGGTCCGAACCAGGTGGCTAGCGCGTCAGTGAGTCCTAGGTGTGTTCGCTCTCCAACCCAGGCGACGTATCCGTCGGGCCGGATCAAGACGGCGGTGGGAGCGGAGACCGAGCCGAATACCGGAAGCTCCCACTCGCCGGCATGCTCGGCGTCGATCAGCCGGACGCGATCCGACCACGGCGCGATGTCGAGGTCGCCGGGCGCGCCGAGGTTGAGCAGCACCGGCCGGGCATCGTGCAGCAGGGTGAACACCCGCAATGGGCCGTCGGAGGTGTCCAGGTCGAGATCGGGCATGCGGCGCCCGAGCAGCGGGTGTCCCTCACCCAGGTCGTAGTGGATGTCCAGACCGGACATCCTCGCGGCGAATCGTCTGCGCGGCTCGTCCGCCCTGAGGAGCTCGGCGATGGTCTCGCGCAAGGCCTCCGTGCGTTCGTCCGGGCGGCGGAGCGCGACGTGCGCCATCGTGGCGCGCAGGACGCGGGCAGCGACCGGGTGACGCTCGGCGTGGTAGGTATCCAGGAGGCTTTCTGGCGACGTCCGGTTGACCACCTGGGCCAGCTTCCATCCCAGATTCACCGCATCCTGCACACCGGTGTTGAGGCCCTGTCCACCGTCCGGGGCATGCACGTGCGCGGCGTCGCCGGCCAGCAGGACCCGTCCCTCGCGGTAGGCCGCGGCCTGCCGGGTCATATCGGTGAACCTGGAGATCGAGGTGGGACTGTGGATCCCGTAATCGGTCCCGTAGACGGCGATGAGCCCCTCACTGAGATCGCGCAGAGTGGGCTCGCTCGTAGCTCCGACGTGCTCTTCGGTCAGCATGACCCGTACCGGCCCGCTATCGGCGTAGACGATCTCGCCGTCGCGGATCTCGTACTCCACCCTGCCGAGGCCGTGGATGCCGATGGCGTCGTGGCGGATGCCCAATTCCGGCTCCTCCGCCATCTCGACCTCGGCGATCAGGGCGCTGGTTGTCGGATCCCACCCCGGGAACTCGATGCCGGCGACCTTGCGGACCAGACTGCGTCCTCCGTCGCACCCGGCGAGATATTCCGCCCGCAGCGACTGGCCGTCGGACAGCTCGACGTCGACGCCGGTGTCGTCCTGCGCGAAACCCGTCACCTCAAGGCCGCGGTAGATCGGCACCGCCAGCTCGCCGACCCAGCCGGCCAGGATGCGCTCGATGTGGTTCTGCCAGAGCCCGAGCGAGTAGGGATGCCGGGTGGGAAAGTCGCTGATGTCCAAAGCGACCCCGGAGAACTGCCCGACCTGGGCCACCTGTCCCTCCGAGAGGAACCGATCGGCGATTCCGCGCTGATCGAGGACCTCGATGGTGCGTGAGAGCAGACCACCTGCGCGCGAGCCGGCGAGGTCCTGACTGGCGCGTCGCTCGACAATGGCGACGTCGACGCCCGCCAACGCCAACTCGCCCGCCAGCATCAGCCCGGTCGGCCCTCCTCCGGCGATCACTACCGCGTGCCCGGTCATGGCCACACTCCGGCACGGCAGGTCGAGAACAGTACGCGCATTTCGCTCCTCTACGTCCGTAGGTTCTGGCTTCCGGCGGTGATTATGCAGCGCGATCCTGGGCTTCACGAAGGCCCCGGTGTGCGGAATTGACTGAAAGTGGCGGGAAGGGCGCAGCTGGCTTTCCCTTGCTTATCGGCAAGGGCTTGAAGCAGATCAGGCGGACGGTCGAGCAGCGCTTCGCGCTGCTGCCACCGCTTCCGCTGCTGGCGCCGGCTTCAAACCGACTTCTCCTAGCTCAGACGCCCTGCAACCTTGTCCGGATCTTGACAACCCGCGCGCTGCGGAACTAGGTTGTCGTCCCTAACGCGCAAGCTCCGATCCTGAGAGGCGCACGTCATGATCGGCTGTCGTGTCTCGACTTTGCGGCGGTGGTCATCGCAGCTGATCCCGAGGGAATGAGCGCGAACCGAGCGAAGGAGGACAGCGTGAGGGGGACTTCGAGGAAACACGAGAGGACGTCGGCAAGGCACGGTCCGAAGCTGTCGTGGCTGCTCGTCCTCGCCGTGGTCGGCGCGTTCGCGTTCGCCGCGGCAGGCTGCGGCGGCGGCGACGACGAGGCCGAGCCGGCGGCGACGACGGCCGAGCAGCCGGCCGAGACCGCGGCAGCTGCCGAGACGGCAGCAGCTGCCGAGACGGCAGCAGCTGCCGAGACGGCCGCCGCAGCCGGGGGAAGCATCTGGGTGCTCCTGCCCGACAGCGCGAGCTCGCCTCGCTGGGAGACCGACGATCGCCGCTACTTCGACGAGGCCTTCACGGCCGCGGGTGTCGAGCACACCATCGTCAACGCGGAGGGAGACCCGGCGACGCAGCAGTCCCAGGCCGAGCAGGCGATCGCCGAGGGTGCGAGCGTGATCCTGCTCACCAGCATCGACACGGGGTCGGGAGCGACGATCATCGATCTCGCCAAGGAGGCCGGGGTTTCAGTCGTCGAGTACGACCGCTTCAACACAGGAAGCTCCGGGGGAGCGGCCTACGTCAGCTTCGACAACGTCGCCGTCGGCGCAACGATGGCGGAGGTGCTCGAGCCCGAGATCGAAGCGCTCGGCAAGTCCCCTGCAAAGATCGTCGAGCTGAACGGCGGCGAGGAGGACAACAACGCGTTCCTCTTCAAGGACGGCTACGACGCGACCGTCCAGGCACACGTGAGCGACGGCAGCTGGGAGCTGGTCGCCGATCAGTTCGTGCCCGGGTGGGGCGCCAACGGCGAAGGCCAGACGATCATGGAGCAGATCCTGACCGACGCGGGCGGAGACGTCGACGCGGTCTTCGCGGCGAACGACAACCTCGCGCAGCAGGCGATCAACGCGCTCGAGGCCGCAGGCGTCGGGCCGGTCCCGCTCAGCGGCCAGGACGCGACGGCAGCCGGAATCCAGAACATCCTCCTCGGCAACCAGACGATGACCGTCTACAAGCCGATCGAGGCCGAGGCTTCGGTTGCGTCGTCGGTCGCGCTCGCGCTCCAGGCTGGCGAGCCTGTCACCGATGTCACGAGCGATTACGAGTTCTCGCTGATCGGCATCAACTCGGCGGATGGCAAGCCGACCGAGTCGCCGACCGGCGAGGGCGTGGTGCCCTACTTCGCCCTCGCACCGATCGGTGTGACGGTCGACAACATCGCCGACACGGTGATCGCAGACGGGTTCCGCACCATCGAGGAGATCTGCACCGGGGATACGGCGTCGACCGACTTCTGCCAGGAGAACGCCTAAGGACGTGGCGGGCTGTGCCGGTGGGGACCACGTCTCACGTCCCCACCGGCCACCCGTCCGGCTGGCCTGAGAAGACTAGGTCGTCATGACTGACACCCCGCTCCTCGAGTGCAAGAGCGTCTCGAAGGCATTTGGAGCCGTCCAGGCGCTCTACCGCGTCGACTTCGACGTCCGCCAGGGCGAGGTGATGGCACTCGTCGGCGACAACGGAGCCGGCAAGTCCACTCTGATCAAGGGCGTCGCCGGGATCTACCCGTTCGACGAGGGGGAGGTTTTCGTCGACGGAGAGCCAGTCCACATCCACAGCCCCCGCGACGCCGCCAGGCATGCGATCGAGTTCGTCTACCAGGATCTCGCGCTCGCCGACAACCTCGACGTGGTCGCCAACATGTACCTCGGCCGCGAGTCGGTCCGGGGCGGATTCGTGCTCGACGAGTCGAGCATGGAGCAGGCTTCCCGC
Organism: uncultured Thermoleophilia bacterium; assembly: GCA_963705605.1. Taxonomy (GTDB): domain Bacteria; phylum Actinomycetota; class Thermoleophilia; order Gaiellales; family Gaiellaceae; genus CAVPKC01. Next base: position 1,378,411 of record CAVPKC010000003.1, on the reverse strand, counting down.
AAGACGCTCGACAGCCTGAGCGTGACCACGCTGCGCTCGGTGCGGCAGGCGGTCGCCGGGCTCTCGGGTGGGCAGAGGCAGGCTGTCGCCGTCGCCAAGTCGGTGATGTGGAACTCGAGACTCCTGATTCTCGACGAGCCGACCGCCGCCCTCGGCGTCGCCCAGACCCGCCAGGTGCTCGACCTCGTGCGCCGTCTCACCGAGCGTGGGCTCGGCGTGGTGTTCATCTCCCACAACCTCCATGACATCTTCGACGTCGCCGACCGGATCACGGTGCTCCGGCTCGGCCAGCGTGTGGCGCTGCTCGAGCGAGCCGAGACCACCCAGCAGGAGGTCGTCCAGGCGATCACTGCCGGTCAGCTCGACCGCGTCCCCGGGATGGACGACGAGGCGGTCGAGGCGTGACGTCGGAAGCCCAGCCGGACACCGGCCCGTCGCCGGCGCCCGGCAGCGAGGACGCGGCCCGCCAGACGGCGATGGCCGTTTACCTGCGTGACTGGTGGCAGCGCGTCCAGGCCGGCGAGCTCGGGGTGCTCCCGATCGTCGTCGGCCTCGCCGCGATCTGGATCACCTTCGGAATCCTCGACGACACCTTCTTCAGCGAACGCAACTTCACGAACCTGCTGCTGCAGATGGCGGCGATTGCGACGATCGCGATCGGCGTCGTCTTCGTGCTCTTGATCGGCGAGATCGACCTGTCGGTGGCCTACGTGAGCGGGGTCGGCGGGGTCGTCATGACGCTCTTGCTGCGACCCGACGACCCCGGCTGGCCCTGGTGGCTCGCCGTCATCGTCGCCCTCCTGTGCACGACCGCGATCGGCTTCCTCACGGCGTCGGTGATCACGAAAGCAGGCGTGCCGTCGTTCGTGGTCACACTGGCAGGGCTCCTGATCTGGTCCGGTGTCGTCCTGATTCTGACCACCCGTGCCTCGTCGGTAGGGACGATCAGGATCCAGAACCAGGCCGTCGTCGGGATCGCGAACGACTTCCTCAGCGACGCGGTCGGCTGGGCGCTCGCCGGCGCGGTCGTGGGCGGCTTCGCGCTCGTCCAGTTCGGCGGGGCGGCAACCCGTCGGGCGGGCGGGCTGACCGCGAAGCCGACGCTGGTGATCGTGTTCCAGATCGCCGGGCTCGCGATCGTCACCTTCCTGGCCGTCTGGTACGCCAACAAGGACAGGGGCGTACCCAAGGTGATCCTGATCCTCGGGATCCTGCTCCTCTTCTGGTCGTTCGTCGCCTCCCGGACGCGCCTGGGGCGGCACGTCTACGCCGTCGGCGGCAATGCGGAGGCGGCCCGCCGCGCCGGCATCAACGTCGACCGGGTGCGGATCATCGTCTTCATGATCGGCGGGCTGATGGCTGGCGTGGGCGGGATCATGCTCGCGTCGCGGCTCCGTTCCGTCGCGACGAACACCGGCGGCGGGAACCTCCTTCTGCTCGTCATCGCGGCAGCGGTGATCGGCGGAACGAGCCTGTTCGGCGGCGTTGGACGAGTCGTTGCTGCGCTTCTCGGGGCGCTCGTGATCGCGTCGATACAGAATGGCCTCGACCTGCTCGGGCTGGCCTCGGGTACGAAGTTCGTGATCACCGGGCTCGTGTTGCTCGCGGCGGTTCTCGTCGACGCTTGGACGAAACGCCGGCGCGCGGCCAGCGGCCTCCGCTGAGCAGGACCGCTCGATGAGCGCGCCTGCCGTCGTCGACGCAGCCAGGCTGACCCTGCCGATCCGCGGCACGCGCTACCCGGTGCTGCTGCCGACGCTGCGTGACCCGCGACTCCACCTCGCAGCCCTGATCGTCTCGCTGCAGGTGCTCGGGCAGGTGGCGTTCGACTTCCGGCTCTCGATCGCCCAGATCCTCGTGTCGCTGTTGACGTGTGCGCTACTCGAGCTCGCGATCGTCTTCCGTCGACAGCGAGTGATCATGTGGCCGGCCAGCGCGCTCCTGACGGGGAACGGTGTCGCCTTCGTTCTGCGCGTCCCCGGAACGGAGCACGGAGACTGGTGGAGCCTGCACGGCTGGTGGATCTTTGCCGCAACGGCAGCCGTCGCGTTGCTCTCCAAGTACCTCGTTCGCTTCCGCGGCCGCCACGTCTTCAACCCCTCGAACATCGGTCTCGTGCTCTGCTTCCTCCTGCTCGGTCCCGAGCGCGCCGACCCGCTCGCTCTCTGGTGGGGGCCGATGTCGCCCTGGCTCGCGCTCGCGCTCGTGCTGATCGTCGCCGGCGGCTTCGCGATTCTCGGCCGTCTGCGCCTGCTCGAGATCGCGATCGCGTTCTGGCTCGCGTTCGCAGCCGGTGCAGCCATCCTCGCCGCGAGCGGGCACGAGATGACCGCGGCCTGGCACGTCGGCCCGATCTCGGACTGGGCTTTCTGGCGAGTGCTCGTCTTCTCGCCCGAGGTTCTCGTCTTCCTCTTCTTCATGATCACCGACCCGAAGACGACCCCGTCCGGCCGGGGCGGGCGCCGGGCCTACGCGGTCGGGATCGGGCTTCTCGCCGTCCTCTTGATTGCGCCGCAGACGACCGAGTTCGCAACCAAGGTCGCGATCCTCGGAGCTCTGGCGATCGTCACGGGCGCGCGCCCGCTGGTCGTGCGATTCCTCGTCCCTCGCCTCCGCGGCAGCCGGCGCGGCCTCGTCGCCGGCCGGGCAGCGGTCGCGGTGACGGTGTTGGCCGGAGCCGCAGCGGTCGCGGGGCTCGTCGTGGTGGCGGGCGTCCCCGCCCGCTCGAGCTCGCAGACCGCAGTCCCCCCGGAGGCGGCTGCAGGCGAGCTCCCCCACGTGACGGTCGTCGCGTCGGACGGCGTCGCAGCGCAGATCGATCAGGACACGGCGCTACAGATCGCCGGCGACATCGTCGGCGACCTTTCGATCGAGGCCGAAGCCCTTACCGGACGTAACCCCGACCGGGCTGCCGAAGGCGCAACGGCCGCTAGGCTCGCAGGACTCTGGGCGCAGATCGACGCGACTGGTCGGACCAGCACTGTCCCCGAGTACGAGATCGAGCGGATACGCCTGACCCTCGAGCCCGGCGACGGACAAGGACCGCCGCTGGTCGTGGCCAGGCTCGAGGGCACGGTCGTGCTCGCGACGTACGCGGGATCGCCGCCGGTGGCCGAGCAACGTACGGCCCCCTCGCCGTTCGAGGGGACGTTCGAGCTCGCGCTCGACGACGGCCGCTACCTGATCGCCCGCTCGCGGGGCTCGACCACGGACGAGCTCCTCGCGCCGGTGACTGCGGACAACGGCTCGTCTCAGCTGGCGAACGCCGCCGCTCTCGGCGGCGCCCAGTTCGAGGACGTCGCCGGCCAGGTCGGACTCGACTTCCAGCAGGGCGCTTTCCGCTTCCAGGTCTCGCACGACCCGATCGCGATGATGGGCGGTGGAGTCTGCTGGCTCGATTACGACGGCGACGGCTGGCTCGACCTCTTCGCCGTCAACTCGTACTCGATCGAGCGCGACGTCGCCAGCTGGAAGCAGCAGGGAGGCCTGCCGCGGAGCGCCCTCTTCCGAAACGTCAACGGCAGCTTCGTCGACGTGAGCCGCGGCTCCGGCGCCGACCTGCAAGCTCGGGGGAACGGCTGCGCGGCGGCGGACCTCGACCTGGACGGCGACACGGACCTCTTTGTCACCACCGCCGGATACGACGCGCTCCTCTGGAACGACGGCGACGGCCGCTTCGTCGAAGGAGCCCGTGCCGCCGGGATCTGGTCCTACGGCTGGCACACGGGTGCGGCGGTCGGCGACGTGAACGGCGACGGAATGCCCGATCTGTTCGTCGCCGGCTACGCGGATCTCAACGCCCCGGTTCCCGACTCCGACGCGGGCTTTCCGACCACCTACGCCGGCGTTCGCGACCGTCTCTACATCAACGCAGGCATGGACGAGAACGGCCGTCCGACCTTCCGCGAGGTCGCGCGATCAGTCGGGATCGAGACGATCCTGGTCGACCATGGCCTCGGGGCGGTCTTCACCGATGTCGACCGCGACGGCCGCCTCGACCTCTATGTCGCGAACGACCTCGATCCGAATCGCCTCTATCTGAACGTCCCGTGGCCCGGCGGGACGAGCGCCGACCCGGCCGGTCTGGGCTTCCGATTCGAGGAGCGCGGGCACGAGGAGGGCGTCGATGATGAAAACGCCGGAATGGGGGTGGCCGCCGCCGACTACGACGCCGACGGTCGCACCGACCTCTTCGTCACGAACTCGCACAAGCAGCTGCACGGCGTCTTCCGGAGCGAGCAGCCCGCCGCGGGTGAGCCGTCCTTCGCCGACGCCCGTCCGGACTTCGCCCCGGCCTTCGACACGACGCTAGCGGGCTGGGGCGTTTCGTGGGCGGATCTCGACCTGGACGGGAACCTCGACCTCGTCATCGCCAACGGTGCAGTCCCGGTGACCGACCTGGCGCGCGACGCCGAGCCGATCCAGGTGCTCGAGAACCCGGGGGGAGACGGGGCCGCGGAACACGCCTTCGACGTCGAGCGAGCGCGCCGGGCTCGGCGACGGGCCACGCGTCATCGGCCGCGGCCTCGCGACGGCCGACTACGACAACGACGGCGACCTGGACGTCGCGATCAACTCGATCGGCGGCCCGCTGGTGTTGCTGGAAAACGGGAGCGCTGCCGGCCACTGGCTCGAGGTGAAGGTCGAGCCCTTCTCCCCGGGCGCAGTGGTCACCGCCGTCCTGCCCGACGGGCGCAGGCTCGTCCGCGAGTTGCAGGCCGGAGGCAGCTACCTCTCTTCGGAGGATCCGCGAGCGCACTTCGGCCTCGGGGACTCGGCAGACGTGAGCGAGCTGATCGTCCAGTTCCCGGACGGCGAGGAGATACGCCGCAGCGATATCGCCGCCGACCGAAGCGTCACCGTCGCGGCGCCATGAGGGGTGACGCGATCGGGGTCGGAGTGCTCGGCTACGGCCTCATGGGTCGCGTCCACTCAGAAGCATTCCGGAGGGTCGGCGGCGGTGCAGGGCAATCGACGCTCGCTCCGCGCCTCGTCGGCATTGCCGGAAGGAATGAGCAGGCTGTCTCCGCGGCAGCGCGCCGGTACGGCTACGAGCAAGCCGTGACCGACTGGCGGGAGCTGATCGCCGACAAACGCATTCAGCTCTTCGACAACGTCGGGCCCAACGACGCGCATGCCGAGCCGACCATCGCCGCTGCTGTGGCCGGGAAGCACGTGCTCTGCGAGAAACCGCTCGGAAGGACGGCGGATGAAAGCTACGAGATCTGGCAGCGGGTCGCAGCAGCGGGCGTCAAGCACATGTGCGGCTTCAACTACCGGTTCGTGCCCGCTGTCCGCCTGGCGCGCGAGCTTCTCGACGCAGGCGAACTCGGGGACGTGCTTCACTTCCGCGCCTCGTATCTGAAGGACTCGGGCCTCGCGCCCAGGCGCACGAGCTGGCGCTACGATCCGGCCGTCGCCGGCTCCGGGGTGTTGGGTGACCTCGCGAGTCACGTGATCGACCTCGCTCGATACCTGGTCGGCGAGATCGCTTCCGTCTCGGCGCTCGTACGGACATTCGTCGAGGGGCGGCGCGTCGATGACGCCGTCGAGGCTGCCGTCGAGTTCGAGGAAGGCGCGGTCGGGACGATCGAGGCGACACGTCTCGCGCTCGGCCGGCGTAACGCGTTTCGCTGGGAGCTGAACGGCTCGAAAGGCTCGCTCGCATTCGATCTCGAGCGCATGAACGAGCTCGAGGTGTTCCGTGACGATGGCGACCGCGCTCGCGGCTTCAGACAGGTGCTCGTCTCCGAACGCGACCACCCCTTCTGGTCAGGCTGGTGGCCGCCCGGACACGTCATCGGCTGGGCGGAGACCTTCGTCCACGAGCTCGATCACCTGCTGACGGCGATCGCCGACGACGGCCAGGTCGGCCCGCACGGCGCGACCTTCGAGGACGGCTATCGGGCAGCCGAGATCTGCGAGGCGATGCTCCGCTCGAGTGAGCACGGCCGCCGTGAAGCCGTCGCCTTCCGCACGCTTCCGTGAAGGCGTTGGTACTCGCCGCGTCGGGGCTCAGCCGTTAATGACGCAAGGATGGACCCGGCGTCGAGGAGATCCGTCTCGCATAACCGTCGCGAGCGGCTCAGTCACTAGAGCACTAGCCGAAGCGAGGAGGCTTTCGTCCGGGTCGGGCCGATCACCGCACTTGTGGGCCGTGGCCGTGGTCTGTCGGCTCTCCGATCGGATTAGCCGCCTTGTGTTGGGGGCGTTCGCAGTTGTCGGGTTGGCCTTATGCTTCCTGGCCAACGCCGCCTGGTCTTCGGTCTCGCCGGCGGTTCCAGTTGGGAGGTGGCTCCGGTGGCGACTGCTAACGAGAAGGCCCCAGTCGTGGGATCAAGCGAGATCGTGATCGCTGCTGATCCGCAGACGGTTTGGGACGTTCTGACGGATTTCGAACGGTGGCCGAGTTGGAACCAGGACGTGAGCGAACTCTCGCTACAGGGAAACGGAAGTGAGGGGTCGACGTTCCGTTGGAAGAGCGGGTCGAGCACGATCCGCTCCAAGGTCGAGCAGGTCGATCCACCGCGGCGGATCGTCTGGACGGGTAAGACGTCCGGCGTACGAGCGACCCACCTCCATGAGCTTGAGGCGAGGAACGGAGGCACCCTCGTCCGGACAACGGAGTCTTTCGAGGGGTTGGCAGCGCGATTGCTTCGTGGCCGGCTACAGAAGGTTCTGCAAGAAGCTCTTGACTCCGGGCTTCGGCAGTTGAAGGTCGAGGCTGAGAAGCGGGCCTCCGCAGGTGGGCCTGGTGGGATAGCTAATCAGTCGGGCGGCCTCGGCGCTGGGAGCGTGTCCGGTGCCGGAGGTGAGTAACTCATTTCGCGCGTACTCGGCTCGATTCGGGTAACTAGCAGTTCGTCGCTCGAAAGGAGAATCAGATGCCTGACGCTCGTGCTGGTGGGATCGGTCTCGGTGGCATCCTCGCCATCGTAGGCATCGTCTTGATGATCGTCTGGAGCTTCTGGATCGGCCTCATCATCCTGCTCGTTGGGCTCGTCGCCTTCGGCGGCTTCGCGAAGGGCAAGTGGTACTGACGTCATCCCGGCATCTGTCAGCAGCTCGATCCACTCGGCTAAGCGAGAGATAGTCGGGCCCCAAGGACAACCCGCACAACCCGCGGCCGAGCTCGCCATCCCCGGGGGTTCCTGATCGAGTTCTGAAAGGAGACGGAATGCAAAAGCGAACGCTTGGAAACAGCGACCTCGAGGTTTCGGCGATCGGGCTCGGCTGCATGGGCATGAGCTTCGGCTACGGCCCAGCTGCCGACAAGCAGGAGATGGTCTACCTCATCCGGTCGGCCGTCGATCGTGGTGTCACGTTCTTCGACACGGCTGAGGTCTACGGGCCCTTTACGAACGAAGAACTCGTGGGCGAAGCTCTTGCGCCGGTGCGCGAGCAGGTCGTGATCGCAACCAAGTTCGGCTTCGAGCTCGATTCCGATGGACAGCAGCGGGGGCTCAACAGCCGGCCGGAGCACATCAAGGAGGTCGTCGAGGGCTCGCTCGAGCGGCTCAGGACCGACACGATCGATCTCCTCTACCAGCATCGCGTTGATCCTGACGTGCCGATCGAGGAGGTCGCCGGTGCGGTGAGGGATCTGATCGAGGAAGGCAAGGTCAAGCATTTCGGGCTTTCGGAGCCGGGCCTGCAGACGATCCGGCGTGCTCACGCCGTGCAGCCGGTCACGGCGGTTCAGAGCGAATACTCGCTGTGGTGGCGGCGACCCGAGGAGGAGGTGCTCCCGACCCTCGAGGAGCTCGGGATCGGCTTCGTCCCGTTCAGCCCTCTGGGCAAGGGCTTCCTCACGGGCGCGATCACCGAGAACACGACGTTCGACAGCACCGATTTCCGCAACATCGTCCCCCGCTTCACACCGGAGGCTCGAAAGGCGAACCAGGCGCTGGTCGCGCTGCTCGGCCAGATCGCGGCCCGGAAGCAGGCGACGCCCGCTCAGATCGCGATCGCCTGGCTGCTCGCCCGGAAGCCGTGGATCGTGCCGATCCCGGGCACCACGAAGCTGCACCGCCTGGAAGAGAACATCGGAGCGGCTGCCTTCGAGCTGACTCCCGACGATCTGCGGGAAATCGAGAGCGCCGTCTCGAAGGTCGCGGTGCAGGGTGACAGGTATCCGGAAAGGCTGGAACAGCTGACCGGCCGCTGAGACGCGCACGCGAGCCACGCCGCTCGAGCTCATGCCCCCCGAGCGTGGAGAGCCGCAATTGCGACATGGGACGTCCGCGGCTGCGGCGCACGTTGCGTCTCTTACACTTTCGCGTCATGGAGCTCGTGCTTCGGGTCGACGAGGATGCCGTTCGCACCCTGACGCTGAACCGGCCCGAGGCCCGGAATGCTCTCAACCTGGCGCTGTTGCGGGCGCTTCGGGCCGAGCTCCGGGCTGCCGGCGAAGACCCGGCGGTGCGGTGCCTCCTCCTGACGGGCGCCGGAAAGGCGTTCTGCGCCGGCGCCGACGTCAAGGAGTGGGCGGAGCAGGGGCCGCAAGCGGAGCAGAGCCCCTGGGTGGCGGAGGCGCATGCTCTCGTCCTCGATCTCGCCGACTCGCCGCTCCCGACAGTCGCCGTCCTCAACGGCCCCGCGGTCGGCGCCGGCCTCGACCTCGCCCTCGCGTGCGACTTCCGCGTCGCAGCGGCGGACGCACGCTTCGCCTGCGCGTACACATGGATGGCGTATCCCCCGGATGTGGGCGGCACCTGGCTCTTGCCGCGGCTCGTCGGGCTCGAGCACGCGAAGCTCTTCGTCTATACGGGGGAGTTCTGGGACGCGGAGACTGCGCTCCGGCGCGGCCTCGTGACGCAAGTGGTCGCGCCCGAGCGGCTCCGAGAGGCCGCTGCGGAGCTCGCACAGGTGCTCGGCTCCGGACCGACGGTGGCCATCGGGCACGCGAAGGGTCTGCTGGCGGGCTCGGAACTGCGAACGCTGGCGGAGCAGCTCGAGCAGGAGCGGCTGGCGGGCGAGGCTTGCGCGCTGACCGAGGATCACCGCGAGGCGCTGGCCGCGGCCGCAGAGAAGCGCGAGCCGCTCTTCGTGGGCCGGTGATCGACTTCTCGCCGACGGAGGAGCAGGCGCTCGTCGCGGAGACGGTGCGGGCGTTCACCGAGCGCGAGCTGTGCCCGCACGAGGAGGAAGTCGAGCGGCTCGGCTACGTGTCGCAGGAGCTCGCCGGCGAGATCAAGCGCCGCGCGCTGGCCGCCGGTCTCTATGCGCTCAACATGCCCGAGGAGCTCGGCGGCGGCGGCCTCGACTACGTCACCTCGACCCTCGCCGAGATGGAGTTCGCCCGCACGAGCTGGGCGCTCAGCTCGTGCGTTGCGCGGCCCACGCACATCCTGCTCGCTTGTGAGGGAACGCAGCGGGAGCGCTACCTCCTGCCGACGATCCGCGGCGAGCGCTCCGAGTGCTTCGCGATGACCGAACCGGGTGCGGGCTCGGACGCGCGCTCGATGCAGACGCGCGGCGTGCGCGACGGCTCGGAGTGGGTCATCAACGGTACGAAGCAGTTCATCTCGCACGCCGACCACGCCGACTTCGTCATCCTCGTCGCCGTGACCGGCGAGGACGTGACCTCGAAAGGCTCGCGGCCGCGCTTCACCAGCTTCCTCGTCGACAAGGCGTCGCCGGGAATCGACGTAAGGCGGGTCGGGTGTGTCTCCGCGCGAGGCTACAACCCTCACCTCATCGCCCTGACCGACGTGCGCGTGTCCGACGAGAACGTCCTCGGCGCCGAGGGCCGTGGGTTCGACTTCGCCAAGGAGTGGCTCTACGCGAGCCGCGTCATGATGGCCGCGCATTGCACCGGGCGGGCGCGGCTGATCCTGGAGCTGTCCACCGACTGGGCGCGAGAGCGAAGGCAGTTCGGGCGGCCGATCGGCGAGTTTCAGGGCGTCTCCTTCAAGCTTGCCGACATGGAGACCGAGATCCGAGCGGCCTGGCTGCTCACGCTGCACGCAGCGTGGAAGCTCGACCGGGGCACGCTCGATCCGGAGGACGCCTCGGTCGCCAAGCTCTCCGCCTCGGAGATGCTCGGCCGCGTCGCCGACAACGGCGTGCAGATCTTTGGAGGCATGGGGCTCTCGACCGAGCTCCCGATCGAGCGCTACTGGCGTGACGCGCGCGTCGAGCGCATCTGGGAAGGAACATCCGAGATCCACCGCGACCTGATCGCGCGGGCTCTCCTGCGCGGGGAGTGAGCGCCTCCAAGGAGAACGTGCGGCGGCTGCTGCGTCCGCGCAGCGTCGCGTTCGTCGGAGGGTCGGTGGCGCCGCTCGCCCTCGCCTGCTGCGAGGAAGCCGGCTTCTCCGGTCCGATCTACGCCGTGCACCCGAGGCGCACTGACATCGGCGGCCGCGTGGCGTATCCGAGCGTGCACGACCTTCCCGAGGCGCCCGACGCGGTCTTCATCGCGGCGAACGCCGCTGCGACCGTCGGAATCGTGGGCCAGCTTCGCGAGATCGGAGCGGGCGGAGCGGCCTGCTACGCGGCCGGTTTCTCCGAGACGGGAACGGCCGAGGGCATGGCCCGAGAGCTGGCGCTGCGCCAGGCGGCGGGCGAGCTTGCCGTGCTCGGCCCGAACTGTTTCGGGCTCATCGACCTCGTCGATGGTGTCAGCCTGTGGCCGGTCCCGTACCCGTCAGCCCGTCCCGAGCGGGGCGTGGCCGTGATCCTCCAGAGCGGCAACCTCGGCATCAACGTGACGATGAGCCAGCGCTCGCTGCCGCTCGCCTTCGTCGCCAGCGTCGGCAACCAAGCGGTGCTCGACGTCGCCGACCTCGTCGAGGCGTACCTCGAGATGGACGAGGTCACCGCGATCGGCATCTACCTGGAGGGCCTCCGCGACGTCCGCCGTTTCGCTACGGCGGCCGCGCGGGCTCTCGAGCGCGGAATCCCGATCGCGGTGTGCAAGGCGGGGTCGTCCGAGCTCGGACGGGAGCTCGCCCTGACCCACACGGCTTCCCTCGCGGGCTCGGACGAGCTCTACGACGCGCTGTTTGCGCGCTACGGCGTCGCGCGTGCGGGCTCCGTGCCCGAGCTCATCGAGACGCTCAAGGCGCTCACCGCGCTCGGGCCACTCGAGGGCCGCCGGGTGTTCGTCTTCACCTGTTCGGGCGCCGAATCGGCCCTCGCCGCCGACTCGGCGGCGGCGCACGGCATCGAGCTGCCGCCGCCCACGGGCAAGACGCGGAAGGTGCTCGCCGGGGTGCTGCCGGAGTTCGCCCTCCTCGGCAATCCGCTCGACTACGGCAACGCGCTGTGGGGACAGGAGGATCCGCTTCGGCGCGTCTTCGAGATCGCTCTTCGCGATCCGGTCGACGCCGTCGTCCTCGTCATCGACTACCCGCTCCCCGGGACGTCGTACACGGTGGACGTCGACAATGCGGTCGACGCGCTCGTCGCCGCGGCCGCAGCGGCAGCCGTCCCGGCGGCCGTGGCGAGCGTCCTGCCCGAGTCGCTTCAGCCGCACGCGCGCGAACGCATGCTCGCCCGCGGCGTCGCTCCACTCCAGGGGCTCGACGAAGCCCTCGCCGCGCTCGCCGGCTGCGTTCGGCTGGGCGAGCGGCTGCGGGCTGCACCGCCGCCGCTCCTCGCGCCGGTCGCGCCCCCGCCGAAGGACGCCCTGCCGCTCGGCGAGCGGGCTGCGAAGGAGCTTCTCGCGGGCCTCGGCGTCGCCGTTCCGGAGGGCCGTCTCGTGGCCCCGGGTGATGCGCCCGAAGCGGCGGCCGCGCTCGGCTTCCCCGTCGTCGCCAAACTCCTGAGCCCGGACCTCCCCCACAAGGCTGCCGCGGGAGCCGTGGCGCTCGGGCTGCGAGACGAAGCGGAGGTCGCCGCCGCCGTCGCGGCGTTCGTCAGTGCTCACTCCGCACCATCGCGATCGACGGCGTGCTCGTCGAGCGGTTCGTCGAAGGAGTCGTCTGCGAGCTGCTCGTCGGCGCGAGGCACGACCCGGCGTTCGGGCACGTGCTCGTCGTGGGGAGCGGCGGGAGCCTCGTGGAGCTCGTCTCGGACGTTTACCCACTGCTCCTCCCGACCTCCGGCGAGGAGGTCGAAGCCGCCTTCCGCCAGCTGCGCGTCTGGCCCCGGCTGCGAACAGGCGACGTCCGAGCGGCCGTCGACGTCGTCAGCGCACTCGCGCGGCTCGTGGAGTCGTGCGGCGAGCGCCTCGCCGAGTTCGAGGTCAATCCACTGCTCGTGCTCGAGCGGGGCGCCGTCGCGGTCGACGCGCTCGGTCGAATGCGCAAGGCTGGCGCGGGGCTCGCGTAGAGCGCAGAGCCATCCCCTGCAGGAGTTTCGCAGTGGGCCGTGCTGGATTCGAACCAGCGACCTTGGGATTAGAAGTCCGGCAGGCGCCATTACGGCCTGTGCCGCCAGATGCGGTGATGTGCGTCTCCATGCGGCTCTGAGACAGAATCGAGTTAAACCGGATTACGTCGTCGGCGGTCGTGTGCCGTCGCGTTCGTTTGCAATCGGTTTGCAGATCGCTGTCGGTTCGGGTCCCCTTTTGACGGACTCGGGTCTATCGCCGCGTGGACGTTGGGATGTGCTGGGGCGGTCTTCCCGGAGGATCTGTCGCTGTTTCTGAACGACTACTACCGAGAGCGAGGTGTCGAGGTCGTGGTCGGCGAGCCCCGGGCGGAGACCTTCGTCCACGAGCTCGATCACCTGCTGACGGCGATCGCCGACGACGGCCAGGTCGGCCCGCACGGCGCGACGTTCGAGGACGGCTACCGGGCAGCCGAGATCTGCGAGGCGATGCTCCGCTCGGGTGAGCACGGCCACCGTGAAGTCGTCGCCTTCCGCACGCTTGCGTGAACGCCGTCAGGCTGGCGCCGTGACCGCCTGGAGCAGGAGTCGCTCGCCCGTCGCCTCGCGGGTGTGATCGGCGAGGGCCGGGATGGCCCTGAGCAGCCTGGCGAACTCGCTTCGGTGGACGACTCGCAGGCGCATGTCGCTGTAGGCGACGACGGTGGCCGTGCGGGTGTCGTCTTGCAGCAGGGCGATCTCGCCGAAGAAGTCGCCGGGGCCGAGCTCGGCCAGCGGCCGGTCGTCCCGCTCCACCCGTGCGCTGCCCTCCTCGATCACGAAGAACTCGTTCGGGAACTCCCCCTGGGCGATCAGTCGGCGCCCGGCCGGTACCTCGACGACCTGGCTGAAGCGCGTGAGGGTCGCCAGGTCGTGCTTCGAGAGCCAGCCCAGGGGCCACCGCGACCTCGCTGTTCGAGGACCGAGCAGACGGAGCTCCTGCTCGAGCCGGCGGCGGCGGGTCTCGAACTGGGTCACTGTCGGATACAACGGATTCACCGGGCTCGCCTCCTTTGCGTTTCGGATCATCGGTCGGCGGTGAGCGTCGCGGTCGGCTCTCGCGCAGCGAGAGCGCGAGCCAGGGGCTGGCGATTGCCTGCGACTCGCTGCGCGACGAAGGCGTTCGTTCCCGGGACCGTGAACGGCCGCGTCGGCTGCTCGTTCGGGAAGTAGTTCCGTCGCTGCGACGATTGGGACCTCGTCAGGTGCTTGCGGGCGAGCTTGTGGTCGTCGTGTCCGTTCTGGATCGTGCTCACTGGAATCAGGGCTCCTCTGTTCGACTCCCAGCAGCGTCGCTACCGCTGCGCTTTCTCACCCTGGTGCTGCCGCCCGTTCTGGGGCGGTGCCAGCTCCCGGCCGACAGTGCGGTCTCCCCCCGTCGACCCGGGCGGCGCGATCGGATGAAGGGCATCAGCCGGAGGCGAGCGGTACGCTCGTCGCGCATGGAATCCGCAGCGAGGAACCGTCCGCCAGGCCGATCCTCCGCCAGCCGGACGTTGCTTGTCTCGACGAGGCTGCGGTGAGCGTAGAAGCCATCGACGTCGGCTGGCTTCTCCTGTGCGCGGCGCTCGTTCTGCTCATGCAGGCTGGCTTTACCGCGCTCGAGAGCGGACTGGTTCGATCGAAGAACTCGGTCAACGTCGCGATCAAGAACTTCGTGAACTTCCTGATCGCCTCACTGCTCTTCTGGCTGTTCGGCTTCGGGCTGATGTTCGGCCTCGATGAAGCGGGTGTTGTCGGAACGTCGGCCTTCTTCTTCGACAGCGACAGCGCGTTCCTGACCGCCTTCTTTCTCTTCCAGCTCGGGTTCATCGGGACCGCGACCACGCTCATGTCCGGGGCGGTCGCCGAGCGCATGCGCTTCTCGGGCTACCTCGTGCTCGCGACGTTCGTCGCGGCGGTCACGTACCCCGTGTTCGGCCACTGGGCCTGGGGCGATCCGGAGCTTGTGGACGGGGGTGGCGGCTCGGGCGGCTGGCTGAGAGAGCTGGGCTTTGTCGACTTCGCCGGATCCACGGTCGTTCATTCGGTAGGAGGCTGGGTTGCACTCGCCGCGATCATCATCCTGGGACCAAGGATCGGCCGGTTCGGTCCCGGAGCGGTCCCGATCCGCGGTCACAACTTGCCGATCACGACGCTCGGCGTGTTCGTGCTCTGGGTCGGGTGGTATGGCTTCAACGGCGGCAGCACCCTGGCGCTCACGAGTGAGGTGCCGTCTGTGATCCTGAACACGACGATCGCCGCGACGTTCGGCGGGCTCGTCGGCCTGGCGCTCACCTGGCTCTTCGACCGGCGCCCCGACGTCGTCACGATCATGAACGCCGCGCTTGCGGGGCTGGTCGCCATCACGGCCTCTGCAGACATCGTGAGCGCGTGGCAAGCCGCGTTGATCGGCGGACTGGCTGCGGTGGTCATGCGGGTGGTCACGATCGCTCTCGAGCGGGTGCGGATCGACGACGCCGTGGACGCGGTTCCGGTTCACCTCGGGGCGGGAATCTGGGGGACGCTCGCGGTCGGTCTCCTCGGCGACGTCGACTCGTTCCCGGCAACGTCGAGCCGGGTGGAGCAGATCGGCATCCAGCTCGTCGGCATCGGAGTCTGCTTCGTCTGGGCCTTCGGGGTCGGCTACCTCGTGCTGCGGCTGCTCGATCGCCGCTTCCCGTTCCGCATCGACCCGGCTGGCGAGCTGGCCGGACTCAACATCGCCGAGCACGGGGCCAGCACCGAAATCGCCGACCTCCTCTCCGATATGGACAGCCAGCGGCGAACCGGCGATTTCATGCGACCGGTTCGCGTCGAGCCTCATACCGAAGTGGGTCAGATCGCAGCGGAGTACAACCGTGTCCTCGCGTCGATCGGCCACCGCACCGAGTCGCTTCAGCTCCTCCGCCACACCGCTGCTGCCGCGAACGAGTCGTCTTCGGTCGAGGACGCCCTGGCGGTGGTGCTCGACGAGGTGTGCCGATTCACCGGCTGGTCGATCGGGCATGCGTTCCTCGTCAGCAGGGACGATCCAGGCCAGCTCGTGTCGACGGGGATCTGGTGTATGAGCGACGCCGAGCGGTATCGGGAGTTCCGGGCTGCAACCGAACGGGAGCAATTCCGTGCGGGCCGCGGCCTTCCTGGCATCGCTCTCGAGGAGCGGAAGCCCGTTTTCGCGTCGAGCAACGATCTCCTCGGCCACCCGGAAGCGGTCGCGCTCAGCGTGATTACCCTGGAGTCCACGTCCGGCGCGAGCCTGACCCCGGTCGCGGTACCCCTTCAGAGTCTGCGCGCGATCAGATCGGCCGAGTGGGTCGAGCTCGGCCTGTACGCCGGCCTCGCCGTTCCGATCATGGCCGGCAGCGTTGCCGTGGGCGTGCTGGAGTTCTTCTCCGATCAACCCGTCCCGCCCGACACGGAGCTGCTCGAGTTGCTGCTCAGTGTCGGCACCCAGCTCGGGCGTGTCGTCGAGCGTCAGCGATCCGAGGAGGCCCGCCTTCTGGCCCTGATCGACAACATGCCGGCGAGTGTCTACTTGCGTGATCTCGGCGGACGGTTCATTCTCGTGAATCGTCAGTACGAGGAGTTCTGGGGGCTCCGCAATGACGAGATCCGAGGGAAGACTCTCGTCGACACGGAGGCGATCTCGAAGGTCGACGTCAACTCCGGGGTCAACGCGCAGATTGACCGTGAGGTACTGGCTGCAGGTGAGCCACAGCGGCGCGAGTCGCATGTCGTCCGGGGAGGCACCGAACACACCATCGCCGATGTGAGGTTCCCCGTCTTCGACAGCATGGGCCAGGCTGTGGCGGTCGCGGGCATCGACATCGACATCACCGCGCAGAAGCGAAACGAAGCCGAGCTGGCCGAACTGCTGCGCCGCGTTGAGATGGCGCGAGACGCAGCGATGGAAGCGGCGTCGGCCAAGAGCCAGTTCCTCGCGAGCATGAGCCATGAGCTCCGCACTCCGCTGAACGCGATCATCGGCTTTACGAGGCTCGTCTCGCGGAACGCCCCGGCTCTGCCCCCGAAGCAGGTCGACAATCTGTCCAAGATCCTCGTCAGCGCGGAACATCTCCTGGGGCTGATCGACGAGATCCTCGATCTGTCCCGGATCGAGGCGGGCGAGATTCGTGTCGAGCTCGTCGAGGCGGATGTCGCGGACGTGCTTCGAGAGGCGACGGATTCGCTCGAACCCCTGGTCGACCGCCCGCGCGTGCAACTGGTCGTCGAGATCGAACCGGCCCTGCCGCCGATCTTCACGGACCGAGACAAGCTCAAGCAGATCCTGCTGAACCTGCTCAGCAACGCCATCAAGTACACCGACGAAGGATCGATTGCGATTCGTGCCGCGGTAGACGATGGACGGCTGCGGGTCGCCGTTTCTGATACCGGGGTCGGCATCCCAGGCGATGAGCTCGCGAGGATCTTCGACGAGTTCCACCGAGCCGACTCGACGCGCACTCGGCTGCGCCGAGGAACGGGCCTGGGCTTGACGATCTCGCGGCGCCTCGCCCGGGCTCTGGGCGGCGATGTCACGGTCGAGAGCGAACTCGGTGTGGGCTCGACCTTTACGCTCGATCTGCCCATGAAGGATGGGGACGAGCGAGTGGCTCGGGGCGATCGGGGGCGGCGCCGGTGAAGAAGCGGGTGTTGATCGTCGAGGACAACGACTTCAGCCGCGATCTTCTGGTGCAGATCTTCGAGCCTGTCTACGAGATCGCTACGGCTTCGGACGGCGAGACAGCAGTCGAGCTGGCGGCCACCGAGCTGCCGGATCTGATCTTGATGGATATCGGGCTGCCTGAGCTGAGCGGCCTGGACGCAGTGCGCGCGATTCGAGTGCAAGCGAACATGGAGACGGTTCCGATCATCGCCGTGAGCTCACACGTGATGCCCGGGGACAAGGAGCAGGCAATCGAGGCCGGCTGTGACGCCTTCGTCGCAAAGCCGATCGACGACACTCTCCTCATCGAGATGGTCGACCGTTTGCTTGAGCGGTGATGACGGAGCGCTCCCCCTTTTCCGCGGCTCGTCCGGCCCGCATTCTCATCGTCGACGACGAGCCCTTCAACGTGGACTATCTCGAGCAGGAGCTCGAGTGTCGCGGCTTCATCACCGAGGCGGCCACCGACGGGCTCGAGGCGCTCGAACGGGTGGCCGCGGCCCCACCCGACCTTGTCCTCCTCGACGTGATGATGCCCAGGATGGACGGCATCAGCACCCTGCGGATCCTGAAGGACGACCCGGAGACGAGGCTGATCCCGGTCGTGCTGATGACGGCGCTGAACGCCGTCGAGGATCGGGTGCGCGGCATCGAGGCCGGCGCCGACGACTTCCTCTCGAAGCCGGTCGACGATCGTGAGCTCCTGGCCAGGATCAATACCGCGCTCAACCTCAAGCGGGCGATCGACGAGACCGTGGGTGAGCTCCGCACCACGAGCGCTCATCTGGAGCGCTACGGGAGACAGGAGCGGGACGTCGCAGTTCTCGCGATCGAGTGGCGGCTCGGCGACACGAGCCTGCCTGAGGAGGCTCTGGGCTTCGTCGGGCGCCGTCGCCGGGTGGCCGCGGAAGAGCGGATCCGGGCGCTGGGAGGAATTGCGACCGAGAGCGATGCCAGCCTGCTCGTCGCGGTGTTCGATGGCCCGGATGTCCGGGCCCGATCGCTTGCGGCCATCGAGGCAGCGCTTGCGATCCTCGGGGAGGACCCTCCGGTCGCCGAGGGCGCATCGCCCAAGGTAGCGATGACCGCCGCGATCAGCGTCGGGCCCGCGCAGGTGGGCTCGACCCGTGTGACCGACCCCGGCGGCTCTCGCTGGCTCTTTCGGGCGGAAGGCGAGCCAGTCGAGCTGGCCGCCGATCTTGCCCGGAAAGCTGTCGTGGCTGGCGTTCTGGTCGTGGGTGACGCAGCTGGAGCGGTGAGCAGCCGGTTCACGTTGGAGCCGGTGAGCGACGGTGCCTTCCGCGTTCGCGTGCCGACGCCGGGCGCGGTGGAAGCTGGAGGCGCTCGCCTGCCGTCCGACCGTCGGATCCGGACGATCCTCGTGACGGACATCGTCGACTCCACCAGGACCGCCGAACGCATCGGCGATCGAGCCTGGGGTGAGCTGACCGAGGCACACGAGCGGGCGACCAGGGCGGAGCTCGCTCTCTTCGGCGGCGAGGAGATCGACACGACCGGAGACGGCTTCATCGCCTTCTTCGACAGCTCCGCATCCGCGATTCGCTGTGCGTTCGCTCTGCTCGACCGCCTGGCCACGCTCGGGCTCACGATTCGAGCCGGTGTCCACACCGGCGAGGTCGACCAGGTCGAGGGGAGCGCTCGCGGGATCGCCCTGCATGTCGCTGATCGGGTCATCGCGACAGCAAAGCCAGGAGAGGTCTTGGTCAGCGGGACGACTCGCGAGCTCGCAGCAGGCGCTGGGCTGGACTTCACCGATCGGGGTGAGCACACGCTGAAGGGTGTGTCCGAGCCAAAGCGGCTCTACGCTGCGACCGAGGGGCGCGGCGAGCGGTCCCCGAATCCGGCGACGCCAGAGCCGAACGCCGAGGCGCGTGCGACTGCCTTCCCCGCTGGCCTGACCGCGCGCGAGGTCGAAGTGCTGGGACTCGTCGCGATCGGGCTCTCGGACGCGGAGATCGCGAAGCGGCTCTTCCTCAGCGTTCGCACGGTCAACGCGCACGTCCGCTCCATCTATCGCAAGACGGGCGTACGCTCGCGTGCCGCCGCTGGTCGCTTTGCCGAGGAGCACGGACTGCTCTAGGAGCCGGGCAGGTGCACGGCGGCGCCCTTCGACAAGTTAGGCAACCCGAACCGGCAGAAATGCCGATGTGCGCCGGGTGGCCGCTGCCATACCGTCGAGGGCGAGATGACCGTGACTGCTGCACCCACATCCCGGCTTGTCAGCCCGGCTGCTCTGGGGCTCGGTCTGACGCTCGCCTCCGCGATCATCTTCTCCGGGCTCGGAGTGGTGACGCAGTTGGCGTACGACGCGGGTGCGACGGTCGGCACCCTGCTCTCCGGACGGTTCCTGGTTGCAGCGCCGATTCTCTGGCTGGTCGTCTGGGTCGTTCGTGCTCGGAGGCCAGGTCGGCGGCAGATTCTCGCCGGACTCGCCCTTGGCGTCGGCTACAGCGCCCATGCCTGGCTCTTCTCCGAATCACTCGCCCGGCTCGACGCGGGTCTCGTCGACCTGTTGCTCTTCACCTACCCGGCGCTCGTCACGCTCGGCGCCGTGATGTTGCGTCGCGATCGCTGGAGCGGCCGCCGCGCGCTCGCGCTCGGAGCCTCGACTGCAGGCACGGCGCTCGTCCTCATCGGCGGTCTCCACAGCATCGATCCGCTCGGGGCGGCACTCGCGCTCGGCTCGGCGCTCGCCTACTCCGCGTACATCCTGTCGTCCGCCGGTCAGCTCGAGCGGACTCACCCACTCGTCTTGACCGCCTTGGTCACGACCGGCGCGGCGGCCGCTCTCACCGTCGGAGGGGCCGCGAGACGCGACCTCTCGTTCGACATCGACCCTTCGGCGTTCGTGCTCGTCGCTGCAGTCGGGCTCATCGCGGTGGCAGGGATGAGCACGTTCGTCGCCGGAATCGACCGGCTCGGGCCCTCGAGAGCCAGCATCATCTCAGCGGTTCAGCCCGCGCTCACGCCGGTGCTCGGCTTCGCCATCTTCGCCGACCGGCTCGGTCCGGCTCAGCTGCTCGGGGGTGCCCTCGTCGTCGCAGGCATCGTCGTCCTGGAGGCTCGTGCTCGGTCGTCCGACTCGCGCTCCAGGCTTTCGCGGCTGCCGAGGCGCGAGCGTCGCGCGCTCGCACGGGTCACCGGCGTAATCGACATTCCCGCCGGCAGGCGTCTCCTCCAACAGGGGTCACTCGCTCATGAGTTCTTCCTCATCGAGCGGGGCCGTGCAACGGTGATGCGGGACGACCGTCACCTCGCCGATCTCGGCCCCGGCGACTTCTTCGGTGAGATCGCCCTGCTACACGGCGGCGAGCGGACAGCTTCCGTCGTGGCAGCGACCGACATTCGTGTCCGCGTCATGCCTCGGCGCGAGTTCGCGCGCGCGATGGGAACGCTGCCAACGCTGGCGCGCTTCGTTCAGGGCGTGACCCGTGAGCGGCTCGCCGCCTTGCCTGTCCAACCTGCACCCGCACGGTAGGGAGATCTGATGGAAGTCCTGCTCGTCGTCCTTCTCGTTACGACCGTCGCGATCGCCCTAGCCGCGGTCAAGTCGCTCGCTCCCTGACCGCCGCGAGCGAATCGAACGTCTTCTCGAACCAATGATTCGCGTACGGGTCGTCGTTGTAGCGGGGGATCTCGGCGTAGCCGCGGCGGCGGTACATCGCCTTTGCCTCGTCGAGTGAGCGGTTGGTGTAGAGCCGAACCGTCTGGTGGCCGAGCGCGGCCGACTGCGTCTCGAGCGCATCGAGGATTCGACCGCCGACTCCGAGGCCTCGGTAGGGACGGTCGACCCACATTCTCATGATCTCGCCGACCCCGGGGCCGAGCGTCCTCAGCGCTCCGCATCCCACCGGCTGCCCGTCGGCGCGGGCGAGGAGGAACGCTCCGCCGGGTGGGGTCAGCTCCTCGCGGTCGGCGGGCAGCGTGCGGCCGGGATCGAACCGCTCCTCGAACCGCTCGCGCAGCTCCGCGAAGTAGTGGGCCAGGCACCAGCGGGCGTCGGCCGAGGAGGGATCTTCGGGCTCGATCCTGACCATCGAGATCGCAAGCAAGTGTCTGACCTCGGACTGCGCGTGCAGCAACCGTGCCCGCTGCTCATCGGTGAGCGGAACGAGAACCGAGGCCGCGAGCTCGTCGGAGATCCGGTCGAGCTCATGCAGTTCGGACAGCCCGGCCGGTGTCAGACAGAGGCGCTTGGTACGCCGGTCGGTAGGGTCCGGCCTCTCCTCAACGAGACCGCGGTGCCGCAACGACACGATCAACCGCGAGAGGTAGCCGGAGTCGAGGCCGAGCCGAGCGCGCACGTCGCGCGGAGTCGCCCCCGACGATCCGATCTCGAACAGCACGCGTGCCTCTCCGAGTGGGAGGCGACCGAGATAGCGGTCGGTCAGCGCTCCAACCTGGCGTGTCACCAGCCGGTTGAAGCTGCGAACCAGCGCTATCTCCTCCGCCTGAACCATCTCTGACCTCAGTCAGAGATTATCAGCACCGGATCCCGCCTCGACGTCCACGTCACTGGCGTGCAGCGGCGCGCCGCACTGCGCGCAGCGCACCTCCGCGCTGTGAGCTCGCCACAGGCGCGGTGGCGAAGGCAGAGCGGGGCGGGCCGGCCTCGCCAGCCGTCCAGCGGTCACCCCAAGCGGTGACGGCGAGCAGGATGTCCCAGAGCTCCCAGCCCTTCTCGCACGTCGGCCGCAAACGAGGCCGGCGAACCTCTCGATGCTGCTGAGGCCCCCGGAATGAGCGCCGTCGTGCTGGACGACGGCGCCTTGTACCACGCAGACGCGCACCGTGACCTCTGAGATGGCCGGGCGACCAGCAGCGCCAGCAACACCATCGGCCTCGGGCGGGCGGCCTTCAAGGGTGAGGCCGTAGAGTCCGGCGCATGGCCGTTCGGTACGACGTCCTGATCGTTGGGGGTGGAAGCGCGGGGTGTGTGCTGGCGGGGCGTTGGTCGGAGGATCCCGCGCGCAGCGTCTGCCTGGTCGAGGCGGGCCCCGACTACGGAGCCTATGTCGACGGTGCCTGGCCGGCCGAGTTGCTCGACCCGCGAGCGCTCGTCTTCACGCACGACTGGGGGACGGGAGGCGAGGATGATCGCTCCCTCGGGGCGCGGGTGATCGGTGGCAGCTCGAGCCACAACGCGTGTCTGGTATTGGAGGGCGCACCGGCGGATTACGACGAGTGGAGGCCCGACTGGTCGTCTGCGACGCTGGCGCCTTACCTCGAGCGCGCGAAGGTCGCGCTGCGAACGGCGAGCGCGAACACCGACCGACCGGCGCCGCTGCATCGCGCCTTTATCGACGCGGCCCAAGAGCTGGGCTTTCCACTCCTCGGGGATCCGAACAACCCGGCGGTGCCGGTCGGGGTGGCGCCGTCGCCCGCGAACGTGGCCTGCGGGGTGCGCTGGAACACCGCGTTTGCCTATCTCGACCCGGCGCGCGCGAGACGGAACCTGACGATCCTCGCTGATGCTCTGGTCGACCGCGTTCTGCTGCGGGGCTCGCGCGCCGTCGGAGTGCTTCTCGCCGACGGCCGCCAGATCGAAGCCGAGACGGTTGTGTTGACCGCCGGCGCCTACTTCACTGCGGCGATCTTGCTCAGGAGCGGGATCGGCCCGGAGAGCGAGCTTCAACGGCACGGACTTCCGGTCGTCGCAGCCTTGCCTGTGGGCGAGCGGCTGCTCGATCACTGTGGGTCGGGCATCGCCTGGGAGCCCACAGAGGAGCTGCAGGCGCTGACCGTAACCCACGTCAGCGAAACCGGTGGTCTGTTCGAGCCTCATGCGGTGCTGAAGGCGGCGAGCCGAGGCTGCCCCGTGGGCAGCTGGGACATCCAGCTGCTCCCCTGGACGAACGCCTTCAAGGGAACGCGCGATCGCTTCGAGTTCAGCTGCGGCTGCTTCCACATGAAACCGCTCTCCGAAGGGCGGGTGCGCCTTCGCTCCGCCGACCCGACCGACCTGCCGGAGATCAGGCGAGGGTTCCTGACAGACCATCGTGATCTGCCCGTCATCGTCGAGGCGCTCGAGCTCGCGCGGGCCGTGGCCGCCGCCGAGCCGCTGCAGCGCCTGCTCGCACGCGAGCTCACACCCGGCGATCGCGACCTCGAGGAACACGTGGCCGCGACGGTTCGCAACTACTTTCACCCCGCCGGGACGTGCGCGATCGGAGAGGTCACCGACGCTCGCGGACGCGTCATCGGAATGGAAGCGCTCGTCGTCGGGGACGCATCGCTGATGCCGACCATCCCGCGATCGAACACGAACCTGACGACCGTGGCGATCGCCGAGCGAATCGCGGAAACGCTGGGCTAGAACGCTGATCCACGGTGATTCGCGGGACGTCCTTCGATGAACACGGGTGTGTCGCCGGCCTCGATGTCGGGGGTTGCCGCCGGTTCTCGTAGGCGGGCTATGTTCCCGGAGGACGATTGTCTGTTGGTGATGGGAGGAGGAACCTTGGAGCACTTCCGGTATCTGATCGTCGGCGGCGGGATGACTGCCGACGCTGCCGTCAGCGGGATCCGTGACATCGACAGCGAGGGCACGATCGCGCTCGTTGGAGCGGACGCTGAGGCCCCGTACAGCCGTCCTCCTTTGTCGAAGGGTCTCTGGAAGGGGGACGATCCGGAGTCGGTTTGGCGCCATACGGCCGAGAGGGGTGCGGTGGTGCGGACGGGTCGTTCGATCACGTCGATCGATCTTGCCGAGAAGCGCGCGACCGACGATCGCCAGGCGGTATACGGCTTCGATGTCTTGTTGCTCGCGACGGGAGGGACGCCGCGCAGGCTGCCTTTCGGTGGTGAGGAGATCGTCTACTATCGAACGCTCGGCGATTACCGGCGGTTGCGGGAGACGGGCGAGCGAGGAGGCCGCTTCGCCGTCATCGGAGGCGGCTTCATCGGCTCGGAGATCGCGGCCGCGCTCGCGATCAACGGCAAGCAGGTGACCGAGCTGTTCCCGGAGGCTGGGATCGGCGGGGCGGTCTTCCCGGCGGATCTGTCGCGGTTTCTGAACGACTACTACCGAGAGCGAGGTGTCGAGGTCCTGGCCGGCGAGCAGGCGACCGGCGTGGAGCGCCGAGGCGGCGAGCTCGTTCTCCGAACCGAGAACGGTGTCGAGATGCGGGTGGATGGCGTCGTCGCCGGGATCGGGATCCAGCCCAACGTGGCGCTCGCCGACGCGGCCGGGCTGACCGTCGAGAACGGTGTCGTCGTCGACGAGTTCCTGCGCACGAGCGCGCCCGACGTCTACGCCGCCGGCGATGTCGCCGCGTTCACGAGCCCCCAGCTCGGCATCCGGGTTCGCGTGGAGCACGAAGACAACGCGCTCACGATGGGCCGCCACGCAGGCGCGAACATGGCGCGGACGGTCGTCCGCGAACCCGCCCAGCCCTATCAGCACCTACCGTTCTTCTACTCGGACCTCTTCGACACGGGATACGAGGCAGTCGGGACGCTCGATGCTCGCCTCGAGACCGTTGCCGACTGGCAACAACCGTTCGAGCAGGGCGTCGTCTACTACCTCGATGAGCGGCGCGTGCGCGGAGTCCTCCTCTGGAACACCTGGGGGAAAGTCGACGAAGCACGAGAGCTGATCGCCGCGACCGGACCCTTCACCCCCCACGACCTGAAGGGCCGCATCGGACCCTAGCCGCGAGATCGAAGCCGTCCTGGCGGGTGGTGCCCGGGGTTGCGTACGGTGGATGCTGTCGGCGCGTCTCGAGGGCGAACTCGCCGACCTCTGGGAATCCTGGTCGAGCGAAAGGATCTAACCGTGGCGGAGGTCTGCACTCATCTCGACGAGATCGCGTTGACGAGTATTCCGGCGAGCGTGCCGGGTTGTGAGGACTGTCTGAAGATCGGCGGTCGCTGGGTTCACTTGCGCGTCTGCCTCAGCTGCGGTCATGTCGGCTGCTGCGACTCGTCGCCGAACCGTCATGCGACCGCTCACAACCGCAGCTCCGGCCACCCGATCATCCGTTCCCTCGAGCGCGGCGAGGACTGGTGCTGGTGCTACACGGACCAGGTCGCGTTCGTCGTCGACCTCCCGGTCGGGGACGGCGAAACGTCGCGATGACAGCGGTCTCGCGCTTACCCGCGCTCCCTCTCGAGCAGTGGGAGCCGACCAAGAACACGCTCCATCTGTACTGCCAGATCATCGGGAAGATCCGGCTCGCGACAACGCCCGCTCAGAACCACTGGTGGAACGTCACGCTTCGAGTCGATCCTCGCGGGCTCGTCGCACGCGGCATGCGCTGGCATGACACGAGCTTCGACCTCTCACTGGACGTGATCGATCACGCGCTTCGCGTACGAACCGATCGGGGTGAGACCGACTCGTTTCCGCTCGCCGACGGTCTTGCCGTCGCCGACTTCTACGAGCAGCTGTTCGCGATGCTCGCCGGCCTCGGGATCGAGGCCACGATTCGCGCCGAGCCCTACGGCGTCCCGATGACGACACCGTTCTCGGAGGACCGGCAGCACGCCTCCTACGACCGGGAAGCGGTCGATCGTTACTGGCGGGCACTCGTCTGGGTCGACTGGGTGTTCCGGCAGTTCGCCGGCTGGTACTGCGGGAAGACAAGCCCGGTGCAGCTCTTCTGGCATAGCTTCGACCTTGCCGTCAGCCGCTTCTCGGGAAGGCGCGCCCCGGTGGCCGCCGGCGCGGACGCATCGACTCGAGAGGCGTACTCCCATGAGCTGATCAGCTTCGGCTTCTGGGCCGGCGACCCCAACGTCCGGATGCCCGCTTTCTACTCCTACACAGCCCCGGAGCCGCCAGGCCTGACCGATCGTTCGCTCCGCCCGGCGGCAGCAGCCTGGTCACCTGCTGGCTCGAGCTCGCTCGCACTCCTCCCCTACGACGACGTTCGCACCGCCGACGACCCGCAGACGACGCTGCTCGCCTTCCTGCAAAGCGCCTACGAGGCGGGTGCCGGCGCGGCCGGCTGGGACACCGATGAGCTGCGCTCCACCGCCTGCCCCCCAATCACCCCGTGACGGCGGGTGTGCTCGACATCGTGAGCGAACACGAAGCGAGCCGATGGTGCGCGGACGGCTCGTCCCCGAGAACGGAGCACAGTCAAATGAAGGCGTTTGTCTTCGAGAGCTTCGACGCGCCCGCAGCACTGCGCGAGGACTATCCGGAACCCACCCCGGAGGACGACGAGCTGGTCGTGCGCGTGCACGCCTCTTCCGTCAACCCCGTCGATGTCTTCACAGCTGCCGGAGTGCTGAAGGAGATGGTCGAGCATGAATTCCCGATCACGCTCGGCCGCGACTTCGCCGGCGTGGTCGAGCGGGTCGGCACCGGGGTCGGCCGCTACCGGGCCGGCGACGAGGTCTTCGGTTTCCTTGTCCACGCGAACCCGACCGTGCACGCGGGCAGCTGGGCCGAGCTGATCACCGTCCCGGAGGACGTCTCCGTGGCGGCGAAGCCGCGGAGGCTCGATTTCGCCCGTTCTGGCGCCGCGCCGCTCGCGGCGATCACCTCGCTCGCCGCCTTCGACGCGCTTGCGCCGTACGGGACGCCTATCCGGACGGCGTCAACGCCATCCTCGACCTCGTGTCGCGGACACCCGACAGCTCACTTCTCACCGAGGGCGGCCGGCTCGCCTCACCACTCGGCGCCGCGGGCGAGGGCCCCCGACGCTTCAACGTGATGGCTCAGCCAACGCCAGCGAACCTGAAGCGGCTCGCCGAGCTCCTCGACAGCGGCAACCTTCAAGTCCCGATCCAGCAGAACTTCCGCCTCGAACAGGCAGGCGACGCGCTGCAAGCGCTCCCGGCCAACCACACCCGGGGAAAACTCGGCTTGACGCTCACCTAGATGATTGATCGGAAATCGACCGGAAAACGTGGTGCCGTCCCCGGCGGCACCACACTTCCGATGATCAGGATGCTGAAACGAGGAACAAGACCAGGGAGGAATAGTGGACGATCTCCAGATTCACGGCAGCATCGAGCGGATGGTCGCGGAAGAGCACGAGTTGTGGGAGCGGGAGGCCGCCGGGACCGCCAGCGACGCCGACCGACGGCGCATAGAGGAGTTGAAGGTATCGCTGGATCAGTGTTGGGACCTGCTGCGCCAACGACGGGCCCTTCGCGAAGCCGGACGCGACCCGGACGACGCCTCCGTACGGCAGCCCGAAGTCGTCGAGCGCTACGAACAATGAGGTGCCGAGATCGGACGAGACGGCCACCTCCTGGGAACCGGAGAGGACGGCGCGGCTGGTCAACGGTTGAAGAGGAGGACAGAGGCATGCATAGAGTTCAAGGCGAGTGATCGGCGAGGCTGATGGCAACGGTGCGCGTACTCGAAGAGAAGGCGGGGGATTGGAGGTCGAGCCGGCGATGATGCCTGCTGTTGCGGATGCGGACTCAGTGCCGCCGTATGTCCACTCCGCCGGGGAGATCGTGGCCGCGCTGGAGTCGGATGCGGACTCCGGCCTGACCGACGCGGAGGCGGCGGCGCGGCTGTCGCGGTACGGGCCGAATGAGATCGGCGAGGAGGAGCCGCCGTCGATGTGGGCGGTGGCGGCACAGCAGCTGCGCGATCCGATGAACATCATGCTGATCGCGGTTGTCGCGGTGAGCTTCGTGATCGGCGAGGTCTCCACCGGCGTGATCGTCGCGCTGCTCATCCTGCTCAACATCGTCCTCGGCACGCGCCAGGAGCTGAAGGCGCGCGCGAGCATCGACGCCCTCGCGAACCTCCAGGTGCCGCAGGCGAAGGTCGTGCGCGACGGCTCGGTCGTGCTCGTCCCAGCGGTCGACCTCGTTCCCGGCGACGTCGTCCAGTTGGAGGCGGGCGACATCGTCCCCGCCGACGGCCGCATCGTTCGCTCGGCGACGCTGGAGACGCAGGAGGCGGCTCTCACCGGCGAGAGCGCCCCGGTCGCGAAGGACGCGGGCGTGCTCGCCGGGCCGGAGGTGGCGCTCGGCGACCGCACGAACATGCTCTTCCAGAACACCGCGGTGACGAGGGGGACGGCCGCGATGGTGGTGACCGCGACGGCCATGGAGACCGAGATGGGGAAGATCGCGACGATGCTGACCGCCGTCACCCGCACGCGGTCGCCGCTCCAGAAGGAGCTCGGCTCGCTGACCTACGTGCTCGGGATCATCGCGTGGGGCGCGGTCGCGATCATCGTCATCGTCGGCGTCCTCCGCGGCGAGAAGTTCAGCGACGTCCTGCTGCTGGGGACGGCGATGGCGATCTCGGCGATCCCGACGGGTATGCCGGCGTTCGTCTCCGGCCTGCTGTCGATGGGCGCGAAGCAGCTCGCCGACGCGAAGGCCATCGTCAAGAACCTCACCGACGTCGAGACGCTGGGCGCGACGAGCGCGATCAACACCGACAAGACCGGCACCCTGACGCTGAACCAGATGATGGTCTCGACCATGTACACGGGCGACGCGTGGTTCACGGTCGAGGGGGAGGGTTACCGCAAGACGGGAGCCCTCACGTCGGTCGTCGGGGCCCCAGTGCCGGACTTCACGCGGATCGCGCTCGGGCTCGTTCTCGACAGCGACGCGACCGTCGGCGACGACGGAAGCGTGGTCGGCGACCCGACGGAGGCTGCGCTCGTCGTGCTCGCGGCCAAGCTCGGCGTCGACGCGGAGGAGACCCGTCGGGCCTATCCGCGCATCGCCGAGGTGCCGTTCGACTCCGACTACAAGTTCATGGCCACCTTCCACCGCTACCCGGTGGACGGAGGCGCGCGCGTGATCCAGCTCGTCAAGGGCGGCCCCGACGTCGTGCTCGCGCGCTGCACCCTCTCCGGCGGACCGATGACCGGCTCGCAGGTGCCGATCGAGGAGGCTCGCTCCGGCATCGACGCCGCGAACGAGCGCATGGGCGAGAAGGGCCTGCGCGTGCTCGCCTTTGCCGCGCGCTTCGTCGACGACGGGGAGCTCGAGGCGATGAACGCCGACCCGATGTCGCTGACCCACGACCTCGCGTTCGTCGGCATGGTCGGGATCATCGACCCGCTGCGGCCGTCGTCGAAGGCCGCCGTCCAGACCGCGCTCGGCGCCGGCATCGACGTGCGCATGATCACGGGCGACCACGCCGTCACCGCGCAGGCGATCGGCGAGACGCTCGGGCTCGGGCCGGGGGCGATCAGCGGTAGCGAGCTGCAGGCGTTGTCGGACGAGGAGTTGGCCCGCCGGCTCCCGAAGCTGCACGTCTTCGGCCGCGTCTCGCCGCAGGACAAGCTTCGCCTCGCCCGGCTGATGCAGGAGCAGGGGCTGATCGTGGCGATGACCGGCGACGCGGTCAACGACGCGGCCGCCCTCAAGCAGGCTGACATCGGCGTGGCGATGGGCAGTGGCAGCGAGGTGACCAAGCAGGCCGGCCGGATGATCCTCACCGACGACAACTTCGGCACGCTCGTCAACGCCGTCGAGATCGGCCGCCGGGTCTACGAGAAGGTCGTCTCCTACGTCCGCTACCAGATGACGCAGCTGCTGTCGCTCGTATTCCTGTTCCTCGCCGCGACCGCGTTCGACATCAACCAGGGTGTGGCCCTCACCCCGCTGATGGTGCTGTACCTGCTCGTGTTCGTGACCGCCTCCGGCGTCGTCGTGATCGCGGTCGACCCTGGGGCGTCCGACGTCATGCACCGGCCGCCGCGCGACCCGAAGGTGCCGATCACGAACCGGGCCGCCGTCACGCTCTGGGTCGTCTACGCCGCCACGCTCTTCGTCGCCGCCCTGATCCCGCTTGTCGCGGGACCGGACGACCCGAGCACCGACGTGCCGACCGCTTCGCTGACGATGACCTTCGTCGTCATGGGACTCGGCACCGTCTTCAACGCGCTGACCAACCGGCGTGACCCCGCCAGCGGGCTCTCGTCCCCGCTGCTAAAGGCGCTGGGCATCTCGCTTTTCCCCCTGAGCATGATCGTCCTCGCGACGGAGCTGCCGGGCCTCCAGAAGGGCCTGCTCACCACCTCGCTTACCGGCAACGAGTGGCTCGCCTGCTTCGGACTGGCCGCCCTTCTGCCGCTGGTGGTCGAGTCGGGCAAGTGGATCCGTCGCAGACGCGTTCCGGCGCCGGCCACGATCGACGCGCAGGGAGCACTCACCCCTGATCGAGCAACCACGGAGGGCACATCGTGAGCAGGAAGACGAAGGAGCACGAGGACGAAGAGAGCCCGGCGGCCCCCGCCGCCGGGATGCGTCGCAAGGAGTACGAGCGGGAGATGCGGAAACTGCACGGCGAGCTGGTCGCCATGCAGGAGTGGGTCAAGGCGACGGGCGCGAAGATCTGCATCGTCTTCGAGGGGCGCGACACGGCCGGCAAGGGCGGCACGATCAAGCGGATCACCGAGCGTGTCAGCCCCCGCGTGTTCCGAGTCGTCGCCCTGCCCGCGCCTACCGACCGCGAGAAGTCGCAGATGTACGCCCAGCGCTACATCCAGCACTTCCCCGCTGCGGGGGAAGTCGTGATCTTCGACCGCAGCTGGTACAACCGTGCGGGCGTCGAGCGGGTCATGGGCTTCTGCACCAAGGAGCAGACGGAGACGTTCCTGGAGCAGGTCCCGCAGGTCGAGCGGACGATGGTCGATTCCGGGATCATCCTCATCAAGTACTGGCTGGAGGTCAGTCCCGAGGAGCAAACCCGCCGACTCGAGAGCCGGATCGACGATCCGCGGAAGATCTGGAAGCTCTCGGACTTGGACCTGAAGTCATACAGCCGGTGGTTCGACTACTCGCGCGCCCGCGACGCGATGTTCGCCGCCACGGACACCGAATGGGCGCCCTGGTTCGTCGCCGACACGAACGACAAGAAGCGCGGCCGCCTCAACATCATCAGCCATTTGCTGAGCCAGATCCCGTACAAGCCGCTCGCGCCGGCGGACGTCAAGCTGCCGAAACGCCAGGGCGCCGACGGCTACAGCGAGCCCGACCTGCCGCTGCGCCACATCCCGACCCCGTTCTAATTCCAACGCCGCGGAGGGCCTCGTGCTCGTCAGTCGTGACGCTGACGGGAAGATCAAGGTGAAAGATAACGCCAACGATGTTGGCAAGGGCGCCGCGCTCGGTGCTGTTGGTGGCGCGGTCATCGGCCTCATCTTCCCGCCGGCGTTCCTGGCGTCGGCCGCTGTTGGCGCGGGGATCGGCGCCGGCGCAGGCGCGATCCTCGACCGCAAGCAGAAGAACGAGATCAAGGTGGACGTCGAAGACGTGCTCCCGCCGGGCAGCTCGGGCATCGTCGCGATGTTCGATGAGCGCTGGGCTGATGACGTCGAGAAGGCACTCGCAAGGGCAAGCAAGGTCAGCAAGCACGAGGTCGACGGCGACAGTGCCGACGACGTCAAGGCGACTGCCGCTAGCGGCGGGTAGGGAGCCAGCTCTACGTGGGCCCTCGTCGCCTTTCGGCAAGCGCAGGCGGGACGAAGCCCTAGCGCTCCGTGAGGTCGAGGTCGTGCTGCGGAGCGGCCTCGACCCGTGGCAGATAAGGAGACGGAGGGTCATGGCGTTGTCGGCGAGAAGGAGTCCTTTCTGGAAGCGCCACTTAGAACCTCTTACTCAATTAAGGGACCCGTTCGGCGGTGGCGAAGTCCGTGGCACCTGTCGTCTACGTCGGAGGATGTCGATGAGGGCGAAGCCGTGGGAGGTGTCGGATGAGTTGTGGGCGCGGATCGAGCCGTTGCTACCGCGCAAGCGGGGCAGTTTCGCTCTCCAGGTCGGAAGCCGTTGGACGATCGCCGCGTCCTGCAGGGGATCTTGTTCGTGCTGCACACGGGGATCGGCTGGGAGCATCTCCCGCAGGAGCTTGGCTCCGGCTGCCGTATGACGGCGTGGCGCAGACTGCGGAACTGGCAGCAGGCCGGCGTGTGGGAGCGGCTGCACGAGCTGCTACTTGCGGAGCTGCAGTCAGCCGGTCAACTCGAGTGGGAGCGGGCTATTGCGGACTCGAGTCACCTGCAAGCGAAAAAGGGGGCGCCAAGACGGGTCCCAGTCCCGTCGATCGCGGTCGCCGTGGCAGCAAGCACCATCTCCTCGTAGACGCCGGCGGGGTCCCGCTTGCCTGGACGCTCACGAGCGGCAACCGCAACGACGTCACGCAGCTGCTTGAGCTCCTCGACCGAGTGCCGCCAGTGCGCGGAAAAATCGGCCGGCCACGCCGTCGCCCGGCGACGCTGATTGCCGACCGCGGCTACGACCACGATAAGTACCGCCGGCTCGTCTGGCAGCGTGGCGTGAAGCCTCTGATCGCTCGCCGCCAGATCGAACACGGTTCCGGCCTCGGCCGCCACCGCTGGGTCGTCGAGCGCACGTTCGCCTGGCTCCACAACCGCCGCCGACTGCTCATCCGCACCGACCGGCGCGACGACATCCACGAAGGCTTCCTCGCCCTCGCCTGCTGCCTCATCTGCTGGCGCCGACTGGAAGCGTCGTCGGGCTGAGGCGTGTTCATCGCTGGTCTTCTCTCGTGCCTCTATGAAGCGACGCCGCGGCAGTAGGCGGTATCAAGGATGGCGTAGACCTGCTTGTACTGGGCCGGCGACAGCAGTGTCTCATCGGCGTTCACGAGCAGGACGGCCTGACGCGAGCCGTCGGGGCTGGAGATCGGCAGCTGGTAGTAGCCGGGGAAGGCGCCGCCGTGGCCCCAGGCGCGACCGCAGGTCGTGTTGATCGTCTTCGTGTAGCTGCGCCACTCGTGTTCGTAGCCGCCGGTCGGCATGAGGCCGAGCCCGTAGGCGCCGCCGCTTGCGCTGGTGTCCTGCATCGCCGCGACCTGCGCCTGGGGGAGCAGCTTGCCGGAGAACAGGCCGCGCAGGAAGTCGGCTTCGTCCTGGGCAGTGGCCCGGATGCCGCCGACGGCCCAGGCCGCGGCCGGGTTCATCGCCGCGGTGTCGACGAGAGGCGCGTGAGCGGTGTCGCCGCCGTAGGCGCCCAGGCCCTCGGCGCCCGCGCGGGCGTAGCCGTGGACGTCCGGCAGCGTCGTGGTGCTGGACGGGAGGCTCGTGTGGTCGAGCTTGAGCGGCCGGAAGATATAGCGCGCCAGCTGCCGCTCATACGACTCGCCGCCCACACTCTGCGCCAGCAGGGCGAGCACGACGTAGTTGGTGTTCGAGTACGAGAACTTCGTACCGGGCGCGAACTCGAGCGGCCTGCTCGCCGCGAACCCGACCATCTGCTCCGGCGTCCAGGCGAAGCCGAGCCTGCCGTGCTCGTAGGGGGCCAGGAAGCGCGGGTCGTTTGCGAAGTCGGACAGGCCGCTGGTGTGCGAGAGCAGCTCTCGGATCGTGATCGCCGTGCCGTCGGGCAGCAGGCCCGGCAGGTAGGTCGAGATGGTGGCGTCGAGCGCGATCTTGCCCTGCGCGACGAGGCGCATGACCAGCACGGCCGTGAACGTCTTGGTCGTGCTGCCGATCTGGAAGCTGTCGTCTGCGCGCATCGGCGTCTTCTTTGCCTTGTCCGCGTAACCGGCCGTGACCGTGTAGCTGCGGTCTCCCTGTCGCACGAAGAGCAGCGCGCCGGGGATCGATCCCGAGACCAGCGCCTGAACGCGGTTCTGGACGTCCTTGGGCGCCGAGGCGGCGGTCTCCTCTCCCAAGAAGACGGTGCGGTCGAGGGCGACCGCGATACCGGCGACCGCGATCAGCCCGACGAGCAGCCAGAGCAGACGTCGATGTGCCCAACGCCCCCGGTGCGGCAACGGCTGCGCACTGTTAGACACGCCCAGATACCTCCTGTCACCCTGAACGATCTACCGACTCCGCGACTCAGGCATCAGGGCGCACACGGATCGGCTCGCGGCAAAACCACGAACTCTCATTCAGTTAGGGCTTCTTAGTCGCTGATCCCCTCCTTCGTGGCGGCGTCTCGAACGTGTAGCCGCCGACCCACAGCCTGTTGAACCAGGCCGAGCCGTGGTAGTACGCTCCGCAGGCTCGGGAAGTGGGGAGGCCGCGCAAGACGTGGCCGCGAACTGGGACGAAGCTGCGTGTTTTCGCCCACATTGGATGAGGTCTCCTCGCCCCAGGGGCAGCATTCTCAAGGCGCAGGCACACGGACCACGGAGGAGTAGTCCAAGATCGCCCCAATCGGCGGGAGAATGTGAGCGTTCGGTCGCACCCGCTCGTCGTCCTGATCATGGTCGAGGTCGGGACGGTTTCCAGCCCGCGAGGGCGCTGAATGCAGTGGTCCCTTGCCATCGTGTTGCTCGCACTGCTCGGCGTGGCGGCGATTTCGCAGCGGTTGTCCGGGACGCCGATTACACCGGCGATGGTGTTCGTCGCGATCGGGTTGCTCGTTGGACCCGAAGTGCTCGGCGGGATCAACGTCGAGAGTTCGAGCGAGACCGTGCGAACACTGGCGGAGGCGACGCTAGCGATGGTGCTGTTCTGCGACGCCTCGCGCGTCGATCTCCGGCAGCTTCGCCCCGATGTCGGAGTGCCGGTGCGCCTCCTCGGGATCGGACTGCCGCTGACGATCGCGCTCGGCGCCGTTGTCGGAGCCGTCATCTTCGACCAGCTGACGATCGAAGAGGCTGTCATTCTGGCTGTGGTCCTGGCGCCGACCGACGCTGCTCTGGGACAGGCGGTCGTGACCGAGCCGCGCATCCCGCGGAGGATCCGCCAGGGGCTCAACGTCGAGAGCGGGCTCAACGACGGGATCTGCGTCCCGCTGCTGTTCGCGGCCGTGGCGGTGGCCGACGTGGGATCGGAGATCTCGGATGGCCGCAGCGCGAGAACGCTCCTACTCGAGGAGATCGGCTACGGGGTCGTCGGCGGCGTCGCAGTTGGACTCGTGGTCGCGGCGATCGTCATATACGCCGGCCGCCGAAAGTTGATCGCGGGTCCCTGGCTGCAGGTGATCCCGGCCGCGGGCGCTTTGCTTGCCTACGGGACAGCAAGTGGGCTCGGCGGATCGGGCTTCATCGCAGCGTTCGTCGCGGGCATGATCTTTCGGCTGGCGCTCGGGCGCGACCCCGGACAGATCAACGACTTCAGTGAGAAAGTGGGGATCGTGCTCAACGGCGCGACCTTCGTGCTCTTCGGGGCCATTCTGCTCGGACCCGCTCTCGCGTGAGCTGAGCTGGAAGCTTGTTCTGTACGCGGTTCTGAGCCTGACGCTGGTGAGGATGCTCCCGGTCGCGATCGCGATGTTGGGGACGCGGGCAAAGGCGCCGACGCTCGGCTTCCTCGGCTGGTTCGGTCCCCGCGGTCTGGCGTCGATCGTGTTCGCGGTAATCGTGGTCGAGGAGTCGAACCTGGCCCACGAGAACCTGATCGTGATCGCGATCTACCTGACCGTGGGGCTCTCGGTCTTCGCCCATGGCCTCAGCGCTGCCCCCCTCGCCGATCGATACGCCCGCTGGTACGAGCAGCACCCAAGTGACAAGGCCCCGCCGATGGAGAGCGTCCCAACCGAAGTGACACGAGCCCGCGGGCCGGGAGCGTAGCCGCTCGCCGCGCGAGGAGCCCGACAAGCCGGTAAGGATGACTGCGCTCACGCTCGCCATCCTCTACTCTTTCTCGCTCCCGTCTATCTCCCGCTCAGTCTCTTGACGGGCTGGATTCACGCCGTCGCCCGCATCAACCCGATCAGCTACATCCTCGAGGCGGCCCGCGGGTTCATGGCAGGCGACCCGGTGTACGTCGGCCTGGCGTTTGGACTTGGAATCCTGCTCGTCGCCGTGTTCCTCATGTGGGCGAGGCGCGGACTGCGAAGCGCCGAAGCTGCAGGCGCCTAGTGTCGTCAGCCGCTCGTCTGCGGTTTTCGTTCGGCCTGCTCGTCTTTCTCGGAGTCTTCCTTCCGCTGCTCCTCTTCGGCCACCTCGCGGACGAGGTCTGGGAGGGCGGCGGTTTCGGGTGGGACCAATCGCTCCTCCTGTTCTTCCATGACCACGCCTCGCCCGCGCTCGACCACGTCATGCTCGTGTTCACACGCCTTGGTGGATGGATCGCCGTTCCAGTAATCACCACGCTGGCTGTGGTCATCCTGCTGCGGCGGGGGCGGCGCGGGGACGCCGTCTTCCTCGTTCTCTCCGTCGGCGGAGCAATGCTCATCAACGTGATCCTGAAGCAGGTCTTCGAGCGCGCACGCCCTTCGCTCTGGGTGTCGATCGCGCCCGAGGACAGCTTCAGCTTCCCGAGCGGCCATGCGATGTCCTCGATGTCGCTCGCAGCCGCCCTCGTCGTCATCGTCTGGTCGACCCGCTGGCGATGGGCTGCACTCGGGCTCGCCGTGATCTACGTGGCTGGAGTGGGTGTGTCGCGCGTCTACCTCGGCGTCCACTACCCGTCCGACATCGTGGCGGGATGGTGTGGAGCATTCGCCTGGGTGATGGGGCTCCACCTCGTCCGAACGGCGATAAAGGCGCGGGCTACGGCTTGATCCGCACGCCGCCGTGCTGATGCGGTCGTCCTGGGTTGATCCAGGGTCGTGCTCCCCGACTTCCGGGATAGGGTAGGCAGGAGGGTGACGACGAGAAACCGAGCGGACGCGTCCGTGCCTGCGGTTCGGATGCTCGCCTCGTACCGAGCTCGCTGGCTTCCCAAGGATGTCGTCGCGGGCCTCGTGTTGGCCACCCTGCTCGTCCCGCAGGGAATGGCGTATGCCGAGCTGGCCGGTCTGCCGGCGATCACTGGCCTCTACACGTCGATCCTCTGCCTGATCGGCTACGCGATTTTCGGGCCGTCGAGGATCCTCGTTCTCGGTCCTGATTCGTCGCTCGGCCCGATGATCGCCGCTACCATCCTGCCGCTCCTCGGGGCCAACGGAGATCCGGCGCGCGCGATCGCCCTCGCGTCGATGCTCGCGCTGCTCGTCGGGGCGATCATGGTTCTCGGGGGCCTCGCCAGGCTCGGCTTCATCGCCGACCTGCTCTCGAAGCCCACCATGATCGGCTACATGAACGGTCTGGCGCTGACGATCCTGGTCGGCCAATTGCCGAAGCTGTTCGGGTTCTCCGTCGAGGCAGACGGATTCATCGACGAGGCGAAGGGGTTCGTGAACGGAGTCGCCGACGGGGAGACCGTGACGGCTGCACTCGCCATCGGCCTCTTCGGGCTGGCCACGATCGCCGTCCTGCAGCGGGCGCTGCCGAAGCTTCCTGCGGTTCTCGGCGCCGTCGTCCTGTCGATCCTTGCGGCCAACCTCCTTAGTCTCGAAGACCACGGGGTGAGCCTCGTCGGCACGCTTCCTCAGGGATTTCCGCCCTTCACCTGGCCCGACGTGAGCTTGTCGGACCTGCCGCTTCTCATCGGCGGCGCGGCGGGAATCGCGCTGGTCGCGCTCGCGGACACGATCGCCACTGCCTCGGCATTTGCGGAGCGGACCGGCGGGGAGCTCGACGGCAACCAGGAAATGATCGGAATAGGCGCTGCGAACATCGGAGCCGGGCTCTTCCAGGGCTTCGCGGTCAGCACGAGCGGCTCTCGTACTGCCGTCGCCGAACAGGCGGGAGCGAAGACCCAGATCACCGGGGTGGTAGGCGCGCTCGCGATCACGTTCATGCTCCTGTTCGTCCCAGGCCTGCTGAAGGACCTGCCACAGCCGACGCTGGCTGCCGTTGTCATCGCGGCGTCGCTCTCGCTCGCCGACGTCGGCGGAACGATCCGGCTCTGGCGCCAGCGCCGGGCCGAATTCGTCGTGTCGATGGCGGCGTTTCTCGGCGTCGCGCTCTTCGGCGTCCTTCCAGGGATCGCGATCGCCGTCGCTGTGTCGGTGGCGGACGCGTTTCGCCGGAGCTGGCGGCCGTACCAGGCGGTGCTCGGCCGCGTCTACGGTCTTCCCGGGTACCACGATCTGCGGAGCTATCCCGAGGCGCAGCTCCTTCCGGGTCTCGTCATGTTCCGGTTCGACGCCCCGCTCTTCTTCGCCAACGCGAGGACCTTTCGCGAGCAGGTCCTCGCGCTGTCCAATACTGAGGTTTCCCCCGTCTGGATTCTCGTTGCTGCGGAGCCGATCACCGACGTCGACACGACCGCGGCGGACATGCTCGAGGAGCTGGACGCGCTGCTCAACGCTCGGGGCGTGTCGCTCGTCTTCGCGGAGATGAAGGATCCGGTGAGGCGCAAGGTCGAGCGCTACGACCTCACGCGGACGATCGATCCCAGCCACTTCTTCCCGACGCTCGACACCGCGGTCGAGGCCTTTCGCAGGGAAACCGGAGCCACGTGGTCTCAGCGGTAGCGACGGCGCCGAGGGCGGCACCCAGACCGCCGCCGTGCTTGGCCGGGAACTGGACGCCTTCGCGATGCCCTCGCAGGTGCAGCGCAAGCGGCGCGCGCTCGAGCTGCTCGCCGGCGCCACGCCACACCACGGTCGACCGGGGCCGGAAGGGCCGTGCCGACCTGCCGCCGCGCTCCGCGCCCGAGAGCGCGAGATCGCCCTCGCGGCCGAGCACGCCTACCAGCGCATGCTCGCTGACTGGCAGCGCCACCAACAAGGAGCGCGGCCACGACTGCCATTTCATCCGTCGTCGGCGTCGCCACCGACCGACCGAGGGCTGTGAAGTCGCGCTGGACGAGGTCGGGTCGGCGCACCGCCTGTGGATCGGGCTTCGTGGTGCGCAAGGGCTTGCCGCGCCCGTTTGGCTCCCACGATCCCGTGCTCGCGCATCAGCCGCTGCCCCCGGCAGCGTGGCGACCAGCGCCGACCCTTGCCGGCGCAGCTCCTTCCAGGTCTTGCGGGCGCCGTAGGCTCGCCGGTAGCCAGTCCGAGCCGCCTCGGGCTCGAGAAGCAGCTCGCGGTCGGCGAGCTCGCGGCGGGACGGCTTCCGGACCGGGTCCTTCAATCGGCCCACTTGCAGGACGATCTTGCATGGGCCGTGCTGGATTCGAACCAGCGACCTTGGGATTAAAAGTCCCCTGCTCTACCACTGAGCTAACGGCCCCGCGTGCGAGTATAGGGAGGCGATTCGGACACCCTGCCGGGGGAGGCGAGGTTCCCCCGGCGGGTTATGTGCGTCCGATCCGCCGGCTCGGCCATTCTACGTGCGGGGGGTCGCTGAGAACGTGGGGCCGCAGCCCACGTCTCGACCTACGAGAGGCGGTTCGAGTTCGAGCCGCCTCTCGCTTTGTCCGGCCGGCGAGACTCGCCCGTGCGCGTGGAGGGCTCCTGGAACATCCCCGACGCGGTTCAACTTCGCGCGCGACGTCGTCGAGCGGCTCGCCGACGATCGCGACCGGCTGGGCGCTGGTCTTCGTCGACGCGCGGACGGGCGACTCGCGAGGCTGACGTTCGCCGAGGTCGCCGGCCGCGAGCGCGCGCTGGACGAACCTGCTGCGACGAGCTCGGCGTCGGGCGAGGCGATCGCGTGCTCGTCCTCTGCGGCAAGACGCTCGACTGGCATCCGCTTCATGCTCGGCGTGCTCAAGATCGGGGCGATCGCGATCCCGTGCTCGGACATGCTGCGCGGGAAGGACCTCGCCTTCCGCGCCGCGTCACTCCGGAGCGAGCCTCCTCGTCACCGAGCGCGGCGCAGAGCCGAGATCGAGGTCATGCGCGAGCTCGCTCGGCGACCCCGCCCGACGTCCTCTACCTCGACGAGGCGGGCGCGCGGCTCGGCGCGAGGAGACGTGGCGCCGACGGAGGACACCGCTGCGGACGATCCCGCGTTCATCCTCTACACGTCGGGCACGACGAAGGACCCGAAGGGAGTCACGCACACGCACGGCTACTGCTTCGCGAAGCGCTTCCAGGCGAAGCAGTGGCTCGACGTCCAGGCCGGACGACCTCGTCTGGTGCACGGCCGGCACGGGCTGGGCGAAGTCGATCTGGAACGTGCTGCTCGGGCCGTGGAGCTGCGGAGCGGCGATCGTCCTCCACGAAGGGGGCTTCGACACGGACGAGCGGTTCGATCTGCTCGAGCGACTCGGCGTGACGGTGCTCTGCCAGGCGCCCGACCGAGTATCGGCTCGATGGCGAAGGCGGACGGCCTCGGAGCGATCACGACCTCTCCCGGATCCGGCATGCCGTCTCTGCCGGTGAGCCGCTGAACCCCGAGGTGATCCGCGTCTTCCGCGACACGTTCGGCTTCGACGATCCACGACGGCTACGGGCAGACCGAGAACACGCTGCTCGTCGGGAACTTCCCCGGCATGGAGATCCGCCCGGGCTCGATGGGCGCTCCCGTCGCCGGGGCACGAGATCGCCGTGATCGACGACGGACGGGGTGGAGCTCCCGCCCGGCGAGGAGGGCGACATCGCGCTGCGTGGACAGTCCGCCGACGCTCTTCGCCGGCTACTGGGAGCAGCCGGACGAGACGCGCGCGGTCTTCCGCGGCGACTGGTACGTGACCGGCGACCGGGCCGTCCGCGACGAGGACGGCTACCTCTGGTTCGCCGGCCGCGCCGACGACGTGATCCTGTCTGCCGCCTACCGGATCGGGCCCGTTCGAGGTCGAGAGCGCGCTGCTCGAGCACGCGGCCGTCGCCGAGAGCGCCGTCGTCGGCAAGCCTGACGCCGACCGCGGGCAGATCGTCAAGGCGTTCGTCGTGCTGCGCCCCGGCCGCGACGGCTCCCCGACGAGCTCGCGCGCGAGCTCCAGGAGCACGTGAAGCGCGTCACGGCGCCGTACAAGTACCCGCGCGAGATCGAGTTCGTCGACGAGCTGCCGAAGACGCGCAGCGGCAAGATCCGCCGTGTCGAGCTGCGTCAGGCTCGAGGCGGAGCGGGCTCGGGGAGAGGCCTGACGTGCCGTTCCACCTCTGGTGGCAGCGCCACGACGGCATCGGCGGTCACGTCTTCCTCCTCGAACGACCAGATGGCGGCGCTGCGCGAGGAGATGATCGCGCAGGGGATGGTCTGCGGCGATCGAGGGCGGGCGCGGAATCCCGCTGCACAAGCTCGAGACGCCGCGCGACTGGTTCGTCTCTCCGATCGAGCTCGACGAGGCGCTCGAGACGGCGTCGCCCGAGCCGTCGGCGATCGACCGACGACCGGCTCTGGCTCGACTTCCTCGAGTTCCTGGAAGGCGCCGCCTCCCATGGCGGCATGCGCGTGAAACCCTGAACCGACGGAAAGGATCAGCGATGCCCAGACGCCTCCTGCTCATCCTGCTCGCTCTCGTGGCCTCGATCTCGGCGGCGGCGGCGGCTTCGCCGCGACCGGCCCCGGCAACCAGAGCCGGGATCTCCGGCGCGGAACGCCCTACCCGGCGCGCTCGGCCGGCGCAGGCCGCGCAGCGCCCAACCGCGAGAAGGCGCGACCAAGCGCGCATGCCGAGCCCGAAGGCGAGCCCGACGTAGACGGGGTCGCCCGCGATCAGGCCGCGACCGGCCTCGAGGAGGTAGGTGACCGGGTTGACGGTCGCGACCGCGTGGATCCAGCCCGTCAGGAGCGTCGAGCGGGACGTACACCGGCGCGAGGAAGAGGACGAGGAAGACGGGCATCTGCATCAGCGGGCCGGCCTGGATCGTGCGGAACCGCATCGCGACCCCGGCCGCCCAGAGCAGGGCGGCGACGTTCAGGAGGAGTGCGAGCAGCGACGAGCCCGAACGAGGTCGACGCCGCTGCCGCCGACCTGGATGCCGGCGATGACGGCGACCACGGTGACGACCGCTGCCGTGAAGATCCAGCGCACGACTGCCGCCAGCCCGTAGCCGGCGATCAGCGCGCTGCGTCGCGGTGCGGCGAGCAGCAGGCGGCGGCGCGAACCCGCTCTCGAAGTCGCGCGCGATCGAGAAGCCGGTGAAGACGCCTCCGAAGGCCGCGGACTGGAGCAGGACGAAGACGTACTGGAAGGTCGTGTAGCCCGTCGGCGAAGTCGAAGCCGGGAACGTTCGAGACGGCAGAAAGCCCGCCGGCGAACGCGACGAAGAAGAACAGCGGGAAGAGCAGCGCCGGGCAGCACGAGCGTCGGGTTCCGTGAAGAAGTTGTGGAGGTTGCGCCAGGCGACGGCGAGCGCGACGGAGACGAACCTGCTGCTCATGTGCGCGTCAGCCTCGTTCGCAGAGCGGACGAGGCGAGCGCGATGGCGACGACGGCGATCGCCGCTGCGATCCCGAAGCCGAGCGCGAGCGCCTCGCGCGTCCCAGCCGATGATGATCAGGCTCCGCATGCGCCTCGATCAGGTACGAGACGGGGTTGTACGTGGCGACCTCGCGGAACCAGTCCGTCTGGATCAGGTTGCGCGGGCAGCGCCATCGACGAGAGGAAGAGGAGGACGAAGAAGAGCGGGAACATCCCCTGGACGGCCTCGCCGCTGCCCGTGCGCAGCGCGAGGAACGGCGCCGAGCGAGGCGAAGCCGAGCGTGATCAGCCCCACGAGGACCAGGAGCACGAGCGCCCCGGCGAAGCCGGTCTCGATCGTCACGCCGGCGGCGAGCCCGACGCAGAGGTAGACGAGCGCCTGGACGAGGCCCATGAACATCGCGCCCGAGAGATGGCCGGCGAGCAGCCCGATCCGGCGCAGCGGTGTCAGCGAGAGGCGGCTCAGGAAGCCGGTCTGGATGTCCTTCGCGAGATCCGTTCCCGAGTTGATCGTCGCGAAGAGGGCTCCCTGCATGAACGTGAACGCGATGAAGAAGTCGAGGTAGCTGTCGGTCGGGAAGCCGGGGAGGTGCGTGACCGCCCGCAGCCCGCCGGAGTTGACCGCGAGGAGCAGGAGCGGGAAGAGCGAGGGCGAACGCGATGTTCGCCGGCTGGCGGAGCGTCCGGCGCACCGAGCGCCGCCCGAGCGCCCGCACCTGCGTCGCGACGAGCGCCGTCACGCCGGCACGGTCTCCGCCTCCTGCTCCTCGCCGGAGCCCTCGAGCGAGCGCCCGGTCTTGGCCAGGAAGACGTCGTCGAGCGACGGCGAGTGCAGCTGGAGGTCGGCGACCCGCAGCCCCTCCGCGTCGAGCGCCCGGACGACGTCGGTCAAGCTCCTCGGCGCCGGTGGCGAGGCGCACGGCGACCGTTCCGGTGCGATCCGGCGCACGGCTCGCCGAAGCGATCGAGGACGCCTGCGATCGCGTCGCGGTCTGCC
This sequence comes from uncultured Thermoleophilia bacterium, assembly GCA_963705605.1. Taxonomy (GTDB): domain Bacteria; phylum Actinomycetota; class Thermoleophilia; order Gaiellales; family Gaiellaceae; genus CAVPKC01. Next base: position 1,335,480 of record CAVPKC010000003.1, on the reverse strand, counting down.
GTGCGTCGGCCGGCGATCGCCTCGAGGCGCGGTCTGCCGATCTCCGCCTTGAGCGCGGCGGGCGAGCCCTCGGCGACGATGTGCCCGTGGTCGATGATCCCGACACGGTCGGCGAGCACGTCCGCCTCCTCGAGGTACTGCGTCGTCAGGAAGACGGTGACGCCCTCCTCGCGGGCGAGCCTGCGCGACCTCCTCCCAGAGCGCCGTCCGGCTCTGGATGTCGAGTCCGGTCGTCGGCTCGTCGAGGAAGAGGATGCGGGGGCCGTGCACGAGCGCGAGCGCGAGGTCGAGCCGGCGCTTCATGCCGCCCGGAGTAGCCGCCCACCTTGCGGTCGGCGGCCTCGGTGAGGCCGACCCGCTCGAGCAGCGCGTCCGCTCGGCTGCGCCGGTCGGTCCGCGTGAAACCGTGTAGCGCCCCCTGGAGGCGAAGGTGCTCGCGACCGGTGAGGACGGGGTCGAGGGCCGCCTCCTGTAGCGCGGCACCGATCACGGCGCGCACCTCGGCCCCCTGCTCGACGACGTCGAACCCGCCGACCCGCGCGCTCCCGGACGTCGGCGGCAGGAGCGTCGTGAGCATCAGCACCGTCGTCGACTTGCCCGCGCCGTTCGGGCCGAGGAAGCCGTAGATCTCGCCCGGCGCGACGTGGAGGTCGATGCCGTCGACGGCGCGCGGGCCCTTCTTGAACTCTCTGACCAGGTCGTGGACCTCGATCGCTCGTTCGACGGTCACGGGGCTAGGGTACCGAACTACTTGAAGTTGTCAAGCGTTGACGTCATCAAGTACCATTCCCCGGTGTGAGCGACGATCCGGCGCGCGAGGCCTGGAGGATCGCCTTCGGGCTCGCAATGGAGGACCGAGGGCGGCTTCTCGACGCGCTCGAGCAGCTCGATCTGACTTTCATGCAGGCGCACGTGCTCCGGCTGCTCGAGGGAGCCAGGCCAATGCCGATGGGCGACCTCGCCGGCCTGATGCACTGCGACGCGTCGAACGTCACCGGCATCGTCGATCGCCTCGAGGCGCGCGGGCTCGTCCAGCGGAGGAACGCGCCTCACGACCGCCGCGTGAAGGCTCTCGGGCTCACCCCGGCGGGTCTCCAGCTTCGCCAGCGCGTGCTGCGCGTGGTGACCGAGCCCCCCGAACAGATCCGGAGGCTCTCGAAAGCGGATCAGACGGCGCTGCGCGACATCCTCCGGCGTGCGATCGCGGACTGAGGCAGGATGCAGCTCATGGAAGCGAAGCTCGTGACCCTCATCCCGGGCGACGGCATCGGCCCCGAGGTCGTCGACGCCGCCCGCCTGATCATCGAGGCGACCGGGGCTGCGGTCGAGTGGGAGGAGCGCCAGGCGGGCGCGAGCGTCTTCCTGCAGGGCCTGGCGACGGGCGTTCCCGACGAGACGATCGAGTCGATCGCGCGCACCCGGGTCGTCCTCAAGGGCCCGCTCGAGACGCCGGTCGGCTACGGCGAGAAGAGCGCCAACGTGACGCTGCGGAAGCTGTTCGAGACCTACGGGAACATCCGGCCTGCTCGGGAGCTGCCGGGCATCGTCACGCCCTACTCCGGGCGCGGCGTCGACCTGGTCGTCGTGCGCGAGAACGTCGAGGACCTGTACGCGGGGATCGAGCACATGCAGACGCCCGGGGTGGCGCAGTGCCTGAAGCTGATCTCGCGCAAGGGCTGCGAGAAGATCGTGCGGCTCGCGTTCGAGTTCGCCCGCGCCGAGGGACGGAAGACCGTCCACTGCGCCACCAAGTCGAACATCATGAAGCTGACCGAGGGCACGCTCAAGCGCACCTTCGAGGAGATCGCACCCGAGTACCCGGAGCATCGAGGCGTTCCACATCATCGTCGACAACTGCGCGCACCAGCTCGTCAAGCGGCCGGAGCAGTTCGACGTGATCGTGACGACGAACATGAACGGCGACATCCTCAGCGACCTCTCCTCGGCGCTGGTCGGCGGGCTCGGCTTCGCGCCCTCGGCGAATCTCGGCTCCGACGTCGCGATCTTCGAGGCCGTCCACGGCTCGGCGCCGAAGTACGCCGGCAAGAACGTGATCAACCCGACCGCGCTGATCCTCTCCGCCGTGATGATGCTCCGCCATCTCGGCGAGTTCGAGGCGGCCATCTCGATCGAGAAGGCGCTGCTCGTGACCCTCGAGCAGGGCAAGCTGACGCGCGACGTCGTCGGCGACGATGGCGCGCTCTCGACGACCGCGTTCACGGAGGCGATCATCGAGAACCTCGGCTCCGAGCCGTCCTCGTACACGCTGCGCGACTACCAACCGATCCGCATGCCCGTGGTCTCGGCGGCTCCGGACTTCGTTCATGTCAACCGCCGCCGGGTCGTGGGAGCAGACGTCTTCGTTGAGTGGGATGGGGGCGTCGACGAGCTCGGACACCGAGCCGAGCAGGCTGCGAGCGGTAGCAAGGTCCGTCTGAAGATGGTCTCGAGCCGAGGCACGAAGGTGTACCCGGGCGCCGGCGCGATGACCGACGTCGTCGATCAGTGGCGCTGCAGGTTCGTCCTCGTGAACGGCGACGGCGGCCTCGACGAGGACGACCTGCTCGATCTCCTGCGACGCGTCGGCGGCGAGGGCGTGCACTGGGCGCACGTGGAGAAGCTCCAGGAGTTCGACGGCGAGCCCGCGTTCACGAAGGCGCAGGGAGAGGACTAGGCACGGTGCGCAAGCACCGCGCGGCGGATGGGCCGGGGCCCCCAGGCCGCGGAGGCTCGGCGGGGCCGCCAGGCCTGGGCACCGGTGGCCCCGTTGCCCTCTTCTGGCGACCGGGCTGAGCCTCCTGCGCGGCGGCCGGGGAGTTCCTCGGCGAGCACGCTGTCGCGCACGAGTCCCTGAACGTCCTCGAGCAGCCGGCCCGCGACCGATGGGAGGCAGCGGGCTGTCCGCTCGTGCCGTCGCTGCTCGTCGACGGCGAAGCACGACCGATCCTCCACGTGTCCCAGATCGCCCGCTGGCTGGGCCTTCCGGTGCCCCAGGCCGGCGGCTCGCTGGCCTCAGGCTGGGACCTCGCGTCGACGCTCGACCGCTGGCTGGAGCTGATCCGGCCGCTCGACGTCGCGGGGCTGACTGCGCCCGCGGAGCCACGCGGACGCTCCGTGCGCAACCTCACGGTCAACGTGTTCCACCCGGTCAGCCTGCTGGCGGAGGCTTTCGCCTCCGGACGCTTCGACTGGGATCCGGACGGCGACGACGAGCGGGAGTCCGCGCTCGCGACACCCGAATCGGTCGTTCGCTACGCGGAGACGATCGCCGCGGCGTGGACGAGTTTCCTGCTCGATGCGGAGCGGGAGCTCGGCTCGCGAGACCCGCTCGTCGTCTCACCGCGCGGCGACGTCGGGTTCGCGGAGCTGCTCGCGTCGCAGCGCTGGCACGCGGCGTTTCACCGCGAGCAGGTCGAGGCCTTCGTCGCCGCCTATCCGCTGAGATCGACGGCGGGATAGCGGGCGCGGACGCCGTCGACGAACCCGGCGAGCCGGTCGGCGAGCGGTGGGTGGTGGATCTCGAGGACGTTCTCGGCATTCATCTCGCCCGAGCGGGAGAGGTTGAAGCTTCCGAGGAACACGGTGTCGTCGCACACGGTCACCTTCGCGTGCATGTAGTCGTGGAGGGAGCCCGGCCCCCACGGCGTCGAGTGCTTGCCGGTGAACCGGGCACGCTCGATCACCGTCTCGAGGAGCGGGATCTTCCAGGCGGCGTTGCCGTTCAGCCGCCATTGATCGATCACCTGTCCGAGCTGCGTCGCGTCGACCACGCCCGTGATGTCCGCCCGCTCGTCCGTGGTCACCTGGGCCAGGGTGCCGAGGATCGGCCCCGACGAGATGACGGGAGAACAGACCCGGACACGGTCGCGCGCCCGGTCGATCTTCGCCGCGATCCGGTGTGCGAGCGACTGCGCTCGCCCTGGAGTGAACCAGGCTCGGACCGTCGCCTCGCCGACCTGCACGCGTGAGGCATCGACGTCGCCGGAGCTCTGGACAGAGCCCTCCCAGAGCTGCTCGAAGTCCAGGAGGTAGGCGCCGGCCAGGAGCGGCGAGTCGACCGTGGCCATGACGTTTTCCTGACGCGACCAGGAGTCCTCGGTCCAGTTGGCCGACCCGGTGAGAACGGCTCGCCCGTCGCGTACGGCGAACTTGTGATGCATCAGGTCGGGAACGCCGGCAACGGCCCGCGTTTCGAGCGGAAGCGACTCGAGGACGTCGGGCACGGTGCTCGGCGGCGCCGGCACGGGGATCGGGCCGGGATGATCGACGTTGTACGCGACGCGCACCCGCACCCCGCGACGCTGGGCGCCCAGCAGCGCGTCGGCGACGGGCCGCTCCTCCTCCCCGTCCAGCTTCACGTCGTAGAGGGCGACGTCGAGGCTTCGTCGCGCGGCCGCGAGGAACTCGGCGACCTCGCGGGCGACCTCGAGCGCGGTCTGGCCGCCGTCGTCGAGCGTTCGGACCGAGATCATCGCGCCCGCAGGATACGGCGGCCCGCCGGCCGCGCCTCACGGCTGGGCGTGGTGCGGCTCGCGAGGATAGCGAACCTCACGGCTGGGCGTGGTGCGGCTCGCGAGGATACGCCGGCTCCGCCGGCTGAACGTCACGGCTGGGCGCCTTCGGCGCCCGTTGCGTGACGACCCACTCGTCGATCAGCGTCCGGGCGATCGAGAAGCCCGGAGGCAGCTGTGGAAGACCTTCGACCGTGAACCAGCCCGCATCGACGAGCTCCTCGTCGTCGACCGGATCTCGCCGCCTGCGTGCTCCGCTTCGAAGCCGAGCATCAGCGAGTGGGGGAAGGGCCAGGGCTGGCTCGCGAAGTAGCGGATGTCGCCGACCTCGATTCCGACCTCCTCTCGAACCTCGCGCGCAACGGTCTCCTCGAGCGACTCGCCCGGATCGACGAAGCCCGCGACGAGCGAGTAGATCGGCTCGGTCCAGCGGCGCCCGCGCGCCAGGAGAAGCGCGTCGCCTCGGGTCACCCGGACGATCACGGCCGGGGCGATGCGCGGATATGCGCTGTGGCCGCAGGTCGTGCAGAGGCGAGCGCGCTCACCGGGCACTCGTTCGGTCGGTCCGCCGCATCGCCCGCAGAAGCGATGCGTCTCGTCCCACTCGACGATCTGCACCGCGCGCCCGGCAACGCGGAACAAGCGCTCCTCGAGCGAGCGCGGCGAGCGGCCGCAGCCCCTGAAAGGCCATCCCGGCGGGAGGCTCCCCGTTGCCGAACGGAACGGCGTAGCAGCGAATCTCCCCGAAGGCGCCGAGGAAGATGTCTCCGTCGATGCCGTGGAGGTCGTCGAGCGACGGGACGATTGCCGAGGCGCCCTTCTCGACGACGAGCAGCTCGCTGCGCCGGACCGCGAAGCAGAGCGAGCCGGCGGGCGGCGGCCCGTCAGCCTCGATTCCGGGAACGAAGTGCTCGCTCAACCCGGGTGCCGGCCGGCCCAGACACGGACGGCGTCGACGACCTGGGTGAGCCGTCTCCCGTCCTCCGTCAGCTCGTACTCGACCCGCGGCGGCCTCGCGTCGACGACGGTTCGCTCGATGACACCGGCCTGCTCGAGCTCGACGAGGCGTGCCGCCAGCGTGCGAGGCGGAATCGTCGCCGAGCGCGGAGCGGAACTCGTTGAAGCGGATCGCTCCTTCGCTCGCCGCATAGACGATCGAAAGGAGCCAGCGGCGCTCGAGGAGGTCCGCCGCACGGCGAACCTCCTCGGGCACCGGGGCGCACTTACGACACCGCGACATTCCCACCGGTGCGCGCCGGCTCCAGCGCCAGGTCCAGAACCTCGCTGAGGCTCATCACGGGGTGGAACGCCATCTCGTCACGGACGTGCTCGGGGACGTCGTCCAGGTCGGCGCGATTGCGCTCCGGGATGATGACATCGGTGAGCCCCGCCGCGTGGGCGGCGAGCGCCTTCTGCTTGAGCCCGCCGATCGGGAGGACGCGGCCCTGGAGCGTCACCTCGCCCGTCATCCCGACCGTGTGCTTCACCGGCCGCCCGGAGAGGAGCGACGCGAGGGCGGTGGCCATCGTGATGCCCGCGCTCGGGCCGTCCTTCGGGATCGCGCCTGCGGGGACGTGCACGTGGAACGTCCGCTCGTCGAACGCCGACTCGTCGACGCCGAGCTCGGACGAGTGCGCGCGGACGTAGGAGAGAGCGATGCGCGCCGACTCCTTCATCACGTCGCCGAGCTGGCCGGTGAGGACGAGCTCGCCGGAGCCCTTCATGCCGTGGCCTCGACGAAGAGCACGTCGCCGCCGGTGCCGGTGACGGCGAGCCCGGTCGCCACGCCGGGGATCGCGGTTCGCTCGGCGGCCTCCTGGAAGAAGCGCTGGCGGCCGAGCGCGTCGCGGATCGCGTCGACGTCGATCGTGATCGGCGCCTCGGCGGTGCCCGACGCGAGCTTCGTCGCGGTCTTGCGGAGCATCTTCCCGAGCTCGCGCTCGAGCTGGCGGACGCCGGCCTCGCGCGTGTACTCGGCCACGACGGTCTGGAGGAGCTCGTCGCCGATCTCCACCTCGCCCTCGAGCAGGCCGTTGCGCTCGCGCTGGCGGGGCCAGAGGTAGCCGCGGGCGATCGCGACCTTCTCGTCGACCGTGTAGCCGTCGAAGCGGATGATCTCCATCCGGTCGAGCAGCGGCCCGGGGATCGTGTCCGCGATGTTCGCGGTCGCGATGAACACGACCTCCGAGAGGTCGAGCTCGACGTCGAGGTAGTGATCGCGGAACGAGTGGTTCTGAGCCGGGTCGAGCACCTCGAGCAGCGCCGCCGACGGGTCGCCGCGCCAGTCGGCGCCGACCTTGTCGACCTCGTCGAGCATGATCACGGGTTCATCGTCCCTGCGTCGCGCAGGGCACGCACGAGGCGGCCGGGAAGCGCGCCGATATAGGTGCGGCGGTGACCGCGGATCTCGGCCTCGTCTCGCACGCCGCCGAGCGACATGCGGACGAACTCGCGCCCGAGCGCCCGCGCGATCGACTCACCGATCGACGTCTTGCCGGTGCCCGGCGGGCCGATCAGGGTCAGGATCGCGCCGGATCGGCGATCCTCCTCGATGCCGCGCTCCTGGCGGAGCTTGCGCACTGCCAGGTACTCGACGATGCGGTCCTTCACGTCGCTCGAGCCCGTAGTGGTCGGCGTCGAGGACCTCTCGGGCGTAGGCCGGGTCGAGCCGCTCCTCCGACCGCTTGGCCCACGGCACGGCGATCAGCCAGTCGAGGTACGAGCGGATCATCGACGCCTCGCCCGACTGCTCGCCCATCCGCTCGAGCCGCCCGAGCTCGCGCTCTGCCTGCTCGCGAACCTCGTCGGGCATGCCCGCCTCGGCGATCTTGGCGCGGTACTCGTCGACCACGGAGCCGTCGTCCTCGCCGAGCTCCTTGCGGATCGACTCCATCTGGCGGCGCAGGATGTACTCGCGCTGCTGCTTCTGCGTCCCGGACTCGACGTCGTCGCGGATGCGCTTGCGAACCTGGAGCTCGGCGAGCCGCTCCCGCTGGACGCGCAGGGCGAGCTCCAGCCGTTCGCGGACGTCGAGCGTCTCGAGCAGCTCGACCTTCTGCTGCGAACGAGACGTCGGGTGCGTAGCCCGTCGTGTCGGCCAGCGCGCCCGGCTCGGTGATCGAGCGGACGAAGGACTGAGATGCGCCCGTCGTCGCCGCGCAGCTCGAGGATCTCCTCGACGATCGCGCGGTACTCGCGCTCGAGCTCGCGGACGCGCCCGTCCGCGGCCTTCTCGGGATCGGGTCGTTCCTCGACTTCGACGCGGAGCCGGCCCTCGGCGTCGGTGTGGGCGGCGCCGGCGACGCCTCGATGGACGCCCGAGAGGGCGACGGCCGGGCGCCGCCGGGCAGGCGCACGCGCTCGACGACGTCTGCGACGGTGCCGACCGTCGCGTAGTCGCCCTCGTGCACCGGCACGAGGAGCACGCGCTCCTCGCCGGCGGTGTCGACCGGGAGGGTGACGGTCATGTTGGGGAAGACGACGACGTCTTCCATCGGGACGAGGAGTAGGGTGCTCACGAGGTCATCACTCCTGTTGGTAGACTTTCGCATTAACTATACATATTGCATCTAGTGTTCCGATCTCCGCTATCGCTCCGAGCTGCCGCCAGAGGCGCTGCGTCCCGCAGACAAGGCCGTCAGACGCGCGAATCTGCGCCGCATCGCGCGGCTCTTCCGCACTACAGGGGCCGCCTGAGCGTCGTGTTCCTGCTGATCCTCGTCTCGGCCGGGCTCGGCATCGTCTCGCCGTTCCTGCTGCGGGCCGTCCTCGACACGGCGATCCCCGAGGGCAACACCGAGCTGCTGACCTGGCTCGTGGTCGGGATGATCGCGATCGCGATGGTCACCGGCGCGCTGGGGGTCTGGCAGACGTACCTCTCGAACCAGGTCGGCCAGCGGGTCATGCACGACCTGCGCACGGCCGTCTACCGGCACCTGCAGCGGCTGTCGCTCGCGTTCTTCACGCGCACGCGGACCGGCGAGGTGCAGTCGCGGATCGCCAACGACATCGGCGGCGTCCAGAGCGTCGTCACGTCGACCGCGACCTCGATCGTCTCGAACGTGACGACCGTGCTCGCGACCGTGATCGCGATGTTCCTGCTCGACTGGCGGCTCGCCGATCTTCGGGCTCGCCCTGGTGCCCTCTTCGTCCTCCTGACCCGGCGGGTCGGAAACGAACGCAAGCGGATCACGACCTCGCGCCAGCACACGATGGCCGACATCTCGAGCCTCGTGCAGGAGTCGCTCTCCGTCTCCGGCATCCTGCTGGGCAAGACGATGGGGCGACGGATCGGAGCTCGCCGACCGCTTCGACCGCGAGTCGGGTCGACTGGCAGAGCTCGAGGTGCGCCAGCGAATGGCCGGTCGCTGGGTCATGGCGACCATCCAGATGACCTTCGCGATCATGCCGGCAGCGGTCTACTGGTTCGCCGGGATGCCGATCTCGGGTGGCTCGATCTCGATCGGCACGCTCGTTGCGTTCACGACCGTCCAGACCAGGCTCTTCTTCCCGATCGGACAGCTGCTCCAGGTCCAGATCGACGTGCAGACCTCGCTCGCCCTCTTCGACCGCGTCTTCGAGTACCTCGACCTCCCGGTCGAGATCCAGGAGCGGCCGGGCGCCCGCACGCTCGCGCGCGAGTCCCTTCGCGGCGAGGTCGCGTTCGACGGCGTGTGGTTTCGCTACGGCGAGGGCTGGACGCTCCGGGACGTGTCGTTCGACGTCGACCCGGGGACCCGGACGGCGATCGTCGGCGAGACCGGGTCGGGCAAGACCACGCTCGGCTACCTCGTCGCCCGGCTCTACGACGTCGAGCGGGGGACGGTCGCTATCGACGGCGTCGACGTCCGCGATCTCACGTTCGACTCGCTCGCCGATCTCGTCGGCGTCGTCTCCCAGGAGACGTACCTCTTCCACGCGACCGTGCGGGAGAACCTGCGCTTCGCCTGCCCCGATGCGAGCGACGAGCAGATCGAGGCTGCCGCCCGAGCCGCGCAGGTCCATCACGTGATCGTGGCTCTCCCGGAGGGGTACGAAACGGTCGTCGGCGAGCGCGGTTATCGCTTCTCGGGAGGGGAGAAGCAGCGGATGGCGATCGCGCGAACCATCCTCCGTAACCCGCCGATCCTCGTTCTCGACGAGGCGACGAGCGCGCTCGACACGGAGACGGAGCGGCAGGTGCAGGAGGCGCTCGAACGCCTCGAGGAGGGTCGCACGACCATCGCGATCGCACACCGGCTCTCGACCGTCCGCGACGCCGACCAGATCGTCGTGCTCGACGGTGGCGAGATCGTCGAGCGCGGGACCCACGACGAGCTGATGGCGCTCGGCGGCCGCTACGCGGCGCTCGTCGCGCGAGACATGACACACAGCGAGTTCCAGCCGGCGTAGCAGGGGGCCCCGGCGCACCTACGCGGGGAGCAGCGTCTCCTTCGCGCGCACGAGTGACGGCGACCGCCTGGTTGACCGGTCGCGGGATCGCGCCGTTCAGCACGTCGATCTCGCTCGGGCGCCCGGCGAGAAAGTCCAGCAGGGTCGAGGGGCGTGCGTCGGGGATGCGCTCGCCGAAGGCGCGCGCGCGAGCGGGCGCGTCCTCGAACGAGAGCGGTATCCCGCGCGACCGGGCTTCCTCCGCGGCCTCCGTGGCACACGCTGCGGCGACGCTCCACGCGTCCGGCTGCATCGAGCACGTCGCGGAGACGGCACTCGAGCAGGACGCAGACGCCGCTGAAGGCCGCGTTGCAGACGAGCTTCTCCCAGATCGCCCGCTGGATGTCGTCCTCGACCTCGACCCGGAAGCCGGCTTCCCTCCAGGTGTCCGCGACGCGCCGGATGCGATCCGTCGCCGGAGCTCCGTACTCGCCGATCCGCACCAGCTCCCAGCCCTCGTGGCGGACGTGGCCCGGTGCCTCGAGCGAGGCGCCGAAGCCGCCCGCGATCCCGACCGCTAGACGCTCGGATCCGAGGATCCTCGCGACCCGGTCGGCGCTCCCGAGGCCGTTCTGGATGGTCAGGACGACGGTGTCCGGCCCGACGAGCGAGGTCGCTCCGGCAGCGGCTGCCTCGACGTGCATCGCCTTCGTCGCCAGGACGACGAGGTCGCAGAGCCCCGCCTCGTCGGGGCTCGTCGAGGCGCGCACCGAGACGACGCGGTCGCCGCTCGCTCCCTCGACCCGCAGGCCGTTCGTCCGGATCGCCTCGATGTGCTCGACCCATGGATCGATCGCCCACACCTCGTTTCCAGCCGCGGCGAGGAGCCCAGCGTAGACGGAGCCCATCGCTCCGGTGCCGACGACGGCGACCTTCATGCCAGCGAGGAGAGGAGCGCGAGCTCGTCGGGGGTCAGCTCGAGGCCGGCGGCTGCGACGTTCTCGTCGAGGTGCTTCAACGAACGCGTGCCGGGGATCGGCAGGACGACCGGAGCGCGGGCGAGGAGCCAGGCGAGCGCCACCTGCGTGGGTGTCGCCTTCCTCGCTCGGGCAATGCGGCGTAGCGGGTCACGGCGCCCCTGGCTATCCGCAGGGCCCCGGGGCCGCCAGGGGATGAACGCGAGCCCGTCGCGCTCGCAGACGGCCAGCACGGCCTCCGAGGCGCGGTCGGTGACGTGATAGCGGTTCTGAACCGAGACGACATGGGCGACCTCACGGGCTCGCTCGAGCTGCGAGGCATCGACGTTGCACACGCCGACGAGACGGATCTTCCCATCCCGCTGGAGGTCGGCCAGCGTACCGACCGACTCCTCGATCGGCACCGAAGGATCGACCGTGTGCAGCTGGTAGAGGTCGATCCGTTCGAGGCTGAGCCGCCGGAGGCTCGCCTCGCACGCGGCGCGCAGCTGCTCCGGCCGGCAGCCGGGGCGCCAGCGGCTCGGCCCGTCGCGGAGCAGACCCCCCTTGGTGGCGATCACCACGCCTTCGGGATACGGGCGAAGCGCTTCGGCTATCACCTCCTCGCTCGATCCGGGGCCGTAGGCGTCCGCCGTGTCGATCAGGGTCACTCCGAGCTCGACCGCACGCCGGACGACGCGCTTCGCGCCTTCGCGATCCCGCGGCTTGCCCCAGACACCGCGCCCCGTCAGGCGCATCGAGCCGTAGCCGAGCCTGCCGACCGCCAGTTCGCCTCCGATCGCGAACGTGTTCACGCGCCGGGCTGGACGGGTACCGAGCCGGTGTCGATCAGCGCGTCCACCTCGTCCGCGCCCGGCATCGCCTGCGAGCAGGCGAGTCGCGTGGCGACGATCGCCCCGGCGGCGTTTCCACGCCGGCAGGCCTCGGCGACCGGGAGCCCGCGAAGCAGCGAGTCGAGCACGGAGGCGCAGAACGCGTCGCCGGCTCCGAGGCCGTTGACGACCTCGACCGGGAGGCCCGGAATGTCCTCCTCGCCGCCGTCGTGCAGGGCGAGCACCCCGGCCGCGCCGCGTTTCAGGATCACGAGCCTCGGGCCTGCCGCCGAGACGCCCCGCGCGATCCCCGCGGGGTCTCCGTCGCCGAAGGCGCCGAACTCGCTCTCGTTGCCGATCACGACGTCGACGAACGGGAGCAGCGCCCGAACGTAGGCGCGGTACGCGCCGCGTTCCGTCCCAGAGCATCGGCCGCCAGTCGAGGTCGAGCACCGTCGACGTCTCCGTTCGCTCCTCGGCGAGCGCGACGTGCACGTCGCGGCTGGGCGAGCGTGCGAGCCCGGTTCCCGTCAGCAGGCACCAGGGCACCGCCCGTGCGTCGGCCATCGGGAAGTCGTCGAAGCTGATCTCCCAGTCGGGGCAGCTCGGGGTGCGGTAGTAGGTGATCGGGAAGTGGTCCGGCGGCCACGCCTCGCAGAACGCGAGCGCCGTTCGGTAGGTGGGATCGACACCGAGCCAGGAGACGTCGACGCCCTCGCGCTCGAGGAACGCGCGGCAGTACTCGCCGTGGCCGTCGTCTCCGACGCGCGAGAGGATCGCGGTGCGCGACGCCGAGCCGTGCGAGACCGGTCGCCACGTTCCCTGCGAAGCCGCCCACGAACCGGGTGAAGCTCTCGATCTCGGAGAGCGGGGTTCGAAGCTGGTTCGGGTAGATGTCGGCGAGCAGCCGCCCGACGACGAGCACGTCGGCGGTCACTCGTCGTCAGCTCTTGTCGACCTTGAACGTGCTCTGACCCAGCATGTCACCGTAGTCCGCCTTCGCCAGCGGACCGAAGCCGGGCCAAAGGTACCAGGAGTACGCACCTCCGGTGAACTCGTAGGTCTTCCCGTCGTAGGTCCAGGTCTTCGGGAGCTTGAACCTGGTCTCGGTCGGCCACCAGGAGCCGAGCTTGCGCTTCCCCTTGAAGAGCTGGAGGTTGTAGTAGCTCGCGGTCTTGACCGCGAGCCAGCGGAAGATCGGCGCCCGGTCGAGCGTGACTCCCTCGCGCGGCGTGAGCAGGAACTGGCTCTTCCCGACGACGATGACGGCGATGCCGCTCGCTCGGTGCCCGGCGCGGTCGACCGCCCGGATCACGAACTGGTACTCGCGCCCGGCGACGAGCCCGGACGGCCTGGCCGACGTGCCGCGCCCGCGGTAGACGAGGCTCTGCTCGCTGCCGTTCTTGCCCGGCGTGCGCGTGATCTCGATCCGGTCGAAGTCGGCATCGGCGGGGTTCTTCCAGTAGATCGCGAGGGTGGAGCCCCGCTGCTGGAGCCTCGCCTTGACGCCGGTCACGTTGCCGGGGGGAGGGTCGGACGGGTCGAAGCCGGGTGAGCCGGCGGCCGGATCGCCCGTCACAACGGGCACGATCACGATCGAGCCGGGAGGGGCATCGGGTGGCGCGACCGGAGGCGGTGCCGTCGTCGTCCCTGTCGAGGTCGTTCCGGTCGAGGTCGTGGCTGTCTCGGTGGTCGCGGTCGTGGTGTCCGTAGACGTGGTCGCAGTCGTGTCAGTGGTCGTGGTCGCCGTCGTGTCCGTCGTCGGTGTCGTGTCCGTCGGTGTCGTCGTGTCCGTGGGGGTCGTGTCGGTCGGCGTCGTCGTGTCCGTCGGCGTGGTGTCGGTCGTCGTGTCCGTCGGGATATCACTCCGAATGGGCTTCCCGTCGCGATCGACGTGGCGATCGCGAAGCCCGTCAGACCGACGAGGACGAGGGCGACGAGTGTGCGAAGGCGCATGCTGGCTCCTAGTCGGCGACGACGGTGACGAGCAGTCCGAGCGCGGCGATGGTCAGCACCGCGGCGCCGACGAGGCCGATCTCGAGACGGCGGGTCGTGAGCAGGGTTCCGACCGAGCCCTCGCGGATCCGCGAGGGCGGGATCGCGGCTGCGCCGAGCAGGAGGATCGACAGCGCGAACAGGCCGATCAGCGCCGGTGAGGCACCGGACGAGCCGGTGGCGGGCTCCTGCGGTGGCGAGAACGCGACCGGCTGGCTCGCTGTGGTCGGCGTCGCGAGCTCGTCCTCGACGAGCTGCGCGTCGCCGCCGGTCTCCGTGACGGCGCCGGTCGACTCACCCGTCGATTCCTCGACCGCTCCACCGGCGAACGGCCCGTCCGTCTCCCGGTCCGTGGCAGCCGCCGGCTCCGTGGCGGTCTCGGCGGTCTGCGCGGGCGCCGGATCGTTCTTCTGCTTCCTCTTGTCCTTCTGCTCCTGCGTCTCGGCCGGGGTCGCGTCGCCGGAGGGCTCGGCTTCCGGCTCGGGCGCGCTGGGCGGCGGAGCGCTCGAGCCGCCCCCACCTCCCGATCCGCTGCTCGAGCCACCGGAGTCGGTTCCCCCTCCGGCGTCCGGCGCCGGATCGGGTGCGGGAGCCGGCGCGCCTCCGCCGCCGGAGTCGACCCCGACCGTCGCCGCCGGCGCGGGATCCTGGGCAAGCGCAGCAGGCGCGGCCGCAAGCACGGCCGACACGAAGAGGAGCACTACGACGGCAGATCGCAGCGCCGGAAGACGTCCCAGTCTCTGGCGCATCGGGGGTGGGGCGATCTTATACCCCTTTCGAGGGATCGGACGGCCACTGCCGCCCGGGGCCTCAGGAGGCTCAGACCTGGGCGAGCACCTTGGCGCGAACGAGGCGCGCGAGCGCCATCGCGCCGTCGGGCTCCAGGTGCAGCCCGTCGGCCGCGAACCACGATTTTCCGCGGCTGAGCTCGGCCCAGTCGGCCACCTCGAGCGCGGGCCAGCGCGAACGCGCCTTGCGGATGACGCCGTTGATCAGCTCGTAGTTCTCGCGGGTCTCGCCGAGCGTGACCCAGACGACGTGATCGACGCCGGCGCGCCGGAAGGCGCGCATCACGCGATCGAGACCGGCCCGGTAGCCGGATGCGGAGTCGTTGTAGCCCACCATCACGACGCCCACCTCGCCGAGACTGCGGCCCGTCGACTCGACGACCTGCAGTGCCGTCGACGGCGTCTCGCCCTGGTAGGTGCAGCTCGGTGCGACGAGTCTCCGGCAGACCTTCAGATCGAGCCGGAGGTCGAGTCCGCGCCGCAGTGTCCGCTCCGCCGCGTCGGCGTAGAGGAGCGATGCCGCGACCGAGTCCCCGATGAACGTGACGCGCGGCTTGGCCCCGCCGCCGGACGGGGAGGCGGCCGCCGTCGCGCACAGAGCCACGACGAGAGCGATCAGCAGGGCGAGCGGTTTCACGCGATGCGAGCCTAGCCGCCCCGGCGGCCGTCCGAGCCGTCAGTCGACCAGGAGGACGATCGTCAGTGCGATTGCGCCCACGAGGCCGAGCAGGACGCCGGCGAGCGCCCACGGGAACCGTTGCCGACGGTTGGCGTCGCGGAGGAACTCGTCGTCGTCCATCCCACTGAATCGACGCCCGTGGGCAAGACGTTGAGGGTGGGCTCGACCTGTTGTTGCTCGAACCCGCCGCCGCGAGTCCTCGACGTGCCTGCGGCTCGCCTCAGCGCGCCTTGGGTGTGGCGGCTACGCGTCATCGGCCCCGTGGCCGCCGCTACCGTGGTCGTCGCTTCCCGAGTCGTCGCCACCGCTCGAGCCTCCGGAATCATCCGGCGTGGCGACGCCGGTGAACGTGGCCGAGACCCGGCAGACCTCACCGGAGTCCCTTGTCGCTCGCGCGCGAAATATATCCGGGCCAGGAGCGTCGGGCGTGACCCGTCTGACCTCGAACGAGCCGCTCGGCCCCCTCGTCGTTCGCCTGCCAGCGAAGATCTCGCCGCCCCCAACGCGCGTGATCGAGACTCGCCACACGACACCGCTTCGGTTCTGGTCGACCTCGAGCTCGATTTCGATGCCGCCGTCCTCCTTGCTCAGCTTGAGCTTGACCGTGGAGCCCGCGCTGCACGTTGCGCGGCGAATGACATCGCCGTCCTTCGCGACAGCGACCTGGCTCACCGCCAAGGCGAGCACGACAACGACCAGCACGACGATGCCTCGCGCCACCAGCCGAGATCTCGATCCGCCAGTCTCGAAATGCTTCGTCAAATCAGATCACCCCATAGCGCTCGGTTCTTACTGTCTACGGGCGCATCACCCCGCCGGATTGGTACCGAGCGTCCGCGCTTCCTGGAATGGGCGGTGCCGGGCTCGAACCAGCGACCTCCTGCTTGTAAGGCAGGCGCTCTCCCAGCTGAGCTAACCGCCCCCGGGCAAGTGTACGGGTATCGAATGTGGCTCGTAAGCAGGCGCTTCGCGGCCGTCCACCGCACATCGGCGCCACGAGGCGCATCCTCACGCAAGGCTTGGAAACAGAAGTTGGAAACGGCGTTGCGAGAATCGCTCTGGGTGGGCGCTGAGGCGTGCACTACCTGAGCCAATCGTCGGCGGCAGTCGAACCCGCATGCGGGGACGGGCCCCTTCCGGCGACGGAGGGGAGCGTCCTACAACGGCGGATCCCGCTCCAGTACGCTGCGTCCCGCGTCTCGTCTCGTGTGCGTGATCGGGACCCCGAGCCAGTCGAGGAACGCGCTCGTCTCAACCGTCTGGCCCTTGCAAAATGGGCTGCCAGATCGTCACCGAGGTTGCCGCTGATCGAGCAGGCGACTGTGGTCGTGCGGGGCGAGAGGGATGGTTTCGTGAGTCAGGACTGGGTCGAGCGGGTGGCGATGCTGCTACCGCGGGGGCGGCTCGTCCTCGTTCCCGGCGAGCCCCACGCGTTCCACTACACGCGTCCCGAGTTGATCGCGACGATCCTCGGCGAGCTCCTCGTCGAGGAAGGAGAGCATCGCCGCGGCTAGCTCCTGCGGCGACTCCAGCATCGGGACGTGTCCGCAGGCGAGAATGCGCGAGCCGAGAGTTCCGCAGTATCTGCTGCCACTCGGCTGCGATCCGAAGCGGCACCAGGCGGTCGCGTTCCCCCAGACGAGTAGCGTCGGTGCGCGAACAGTCGAAAGTTCCGTCCGCAAGTTCGACTGCGGATGAATGCGATCCCGCGGGCGAGGGCGAGCGGGCCCCTCCGAACCGCGTCGGCGACGACCATCGGCAGCCACGCGCGGATGTTGTAGAGCGCGCCGAGCAGTGGCAAGGCACGGCCCGGCAGGCTCCGGCCGCAGGGGATTCCGGCTGGGACGAGGAGGAGGCGTCGCGTTCGCTCCGTTCGGCTTGCCCCGAGCTCGGCCGCGAGGAGCCCGCCGAGCGGGTGGCCGGCGATTTTCCGCACGTTCCAGACCGGCTGCGTCGAGCCAGCGGCAGAGCCACACGCCCAGCTCCGCGGCCCGGACGACGCCCTCCAGTGGTGGCAGATCGACGACGTTCGCCTGGCGGCGAGCCGCGCGCGGCTGGAGCAGCGGGGACACCAGCCCGAGGAGATCAGCTGCTATGACTGCGGGTCGTGGGCCGGACCGCCTCTACTATCGCCTGGTGATGCGCAAGGCTCGCGGCGACGAGGAGAAGCTGCAGCCGCACGACGTGGTGCTCGGGCTGGCCGTCGTTTGCGCCCGCGTCGGCTCCACTGCGGGCCGGGCCGCGCTTCTTCCTGTTCGGGTTGTTGTCCGATCGCCCGTGGTGCGTCCGGTTCTGCGGCGCACTGGGAAAGGACTTGCCGACGAAGGCCGGGCTGCCCGCGTGCGCGGGCGCGATCAGCTCGGGACGGCGGCAGGCAAGGTAGTCACCTCACCGGAGGTCGAGCGGGCGGTCGACCAGACCCTGGCGGGGCCGTTGCCGGAGGCGGTTGTGCGCTCGGTCGTTGATCGTCGCGTCGTGCAGCGAGTCGGCGAGCAGGTGCTCGCAAGCGCCGACCTCGAAGCGGCGGTTGAGGGAGCTCTCGAGCACGAGGCGACCGAGCGGCTTGTCGAGGAGACTCTGGCGAGCCCCGCCTTCGAGCGGCTTCTGGCCAACGCCGTTGAGAGTCGGCTGGCTTCCGAGCTCACCGAGCGCGTGATCGAGAGCGCGAACACGCAGAAGTTGGTCGAGGAGATCGCCGCGAGTCCCGCGGTGCGGAAAGCGATCGCCCGGCAGACGACGTCGCTGGGAGGGGAGTTGGCGGGCGGTCTGAGCCGCTTGATGGAGCGCCTCGACGACACGGTGGCGCGCACCGTGCAGGGCTGGCTACGCCGCCCGGCGCCGCCACAAGCCTCGGCGACCGGCCCGGGCGTTCGTTACGGGGGCCTGGGCGCCCGGGGTACCGCGTTCGCGATCGACATCGGGATCAGCGTGGTCATCTTTCTCGTCGGGGCCGCCTTGGTGGCCCTCGTGGCCTCTCTCGTCGGTGGTCTGCGACCCGCCTGGCTTGCCGACGTCTTGGCTGCCGCCGGGTTCGCGCTCGTCGTCGCTGTGTATCTCGTGCTCTTCTGGAGGGTCACGGGTCAGACCCCCGGGATGCGCGCGATGCGCCTGCGTGTCGCTGACGATCGCGGCGAGCCGCCGAGCCTGGGGCGATCACTGGTCCGCCTGGTCGGGCTCGGCCTGGCCATCGTGCCGATGTTCGCCGGCTTCCTCCCGGTGCTCGTCGACCGTCGTCGGCGGGCTCTACAGGACTATCTCGCGAGCACGTCTGTGGTGTACGACGAGCAGGCTCCCGTTCCAGCCGCCGAATCGATCGAGACAGACGCGCTACGCGACAGTCACCCCCCGGGCGAGGAATCGCGGGAGCAGCTCGAGTAGACGTGCTCCCCGCCAGCCATGTCTAGGCAAACGCCCAAACCTTCCTGCCGAAGCTGCGCGACTGGATGCACCAGAACTCCTCGAACTCCTGGGTCGCAAACGAGGTCGTGATCCTCTTCTTCGCGCTCACGATCAACAGCCTGACCTAGCCGAGGCGCAAAACCCCCCGGGCAGGAGACTTCTACTGCTTGACTTCCGCTCGTGTCTTCGCGGCCGGCGAGTTGCAGCCCAGCGTCCCAGCCGCCGCTCGCACGGTCGACCGGTGCAGGGCTATTGTTCTGGATCAGCGAAATCGGATCGGCCCAATCGCTCTCACGCAAGAAACCGCGCTCCGCGTCAACGGGTAGCGTCGCATGTCCTCGGCCGTCTCCAGAGGTACGCGTGCAGCCGGTCGTTAAGCGAGTCATTCTGGCCTCGCCGCGCGGCTACTGCGCGGGCGTGGAGCGTGCCATCGAGACCGTCGAGGAGGCGCTGGCTCGCTGGGGCCCGCCGATCTACGTTCGCAAACAGATCGTCCACAACGTCCACGTCGTGCGCGATCTCGAGGAGCGGGGCGCGATCTTCATCGAGACGGAAGAGGACGCGCCGCTCGGGGCGCGGGTCGTCTTCTCCGCCCACGGGGTCGGCCCCTGCCGTGCACGAGCGCGCACGCGCGCGCGGCCTCCAGACGATCGATGCGACCTGCCCACTCGTTGCCAAGGTGCACGCCGAAGCGCGTCACTACGCGACCAGGGGCTACTCGATCATCCTCATCGGCCACGCCGGCCACGAGGAGGTCGAGGGCACGACCGGGGAGGCACCCGACGCGATCCTGCTCGTCGAGTCGGTCGAGGAGGCCGAGCGTGTCGCGCCGCCACAGACCGAGAGGCTCGCGTACCTGACGCAGACAACGCTCTCGGTCGACGAAACGGATGAGATCGTCGAGGTGCTGCGACGACGCTTCCCGGCCATCGAAGCGCCGAAGCGGGAGGACATCTGCTACGCAACGACGAACCGTCAGCGCTCGGTCAAGGCAACTGCTCGGCGAGATCGACCTCCTGCTCGTGATCGGCTCGCGCAACAGCTCGAACTCGAACCGGCTCGTCGAAGTGGCCCGCTCGGGCGGCGTCGCCGCCCACCTGATCGACGACGAGAGCGAGATCGAGCACACCTGGCTAGCCGGCGTCGAGTCCGTGGGGATCACCTCGGGCGCCTCTGCGCCCGAGTCGCTCGTACGACGCGTCGTCTCGTGGTTCCGCGAGCGCGGCGTCGAGGAGATCCGTTCTCAGACCACCGTGCTCGAGGATGTCAGCTTCCGACTGCCTGCCGAGCTCCGGCAGCGGCGGCCGCTTCCTCGAGCTGAACCGTCCCGAGACCTGCCGCCAGTGCGGCGCTTCCGCCGGCCGCCCACCGCTGCGATCTCCTCACGCACGAGTACGAAGGCGCGCCCGATTCCGGCCAGCGACGGTCGCCTCTACGTCAATCAGCCGTCAAATCCGCCGGGCGCTCCCAATGGATCAAGTCTGTCGTTCAGTGCGCCCGGGTTTCGAGATCTCGACCTTGTGCCGACTCGCCATCTGCCGCTTCGGCACGTGCACCTGGAGCACGCCCTTCTCGAAGACCGCTGTGATGTGCTCGGTGTCCGCTTCGCGCGGTAGGTCGAGGCGTCGCTCGAACCTGCGCTCGAGCCGTTCCCGGAGCCGGAACGTCTTGTCCGCCCCGCCCGTCGTCTCCGTGCGTTCTCCCGAGACCTTCAGCGTGTTGTCGAAGACCTCGACGCTGAGCTCCTTCTCGTCGAAGCCGGGCACCTCGAGCTCGACGACGAACTCGTCGGCCGTCTCGTATGCGTCCGCGGCCGGCAGCAGCGCCGACACGACACCGATGCTTCTGGAGCGCGCGCCGCAAGCGCCGCTCCATCGCGTCGAGCTCGCGGAAGGGCGTCCACCTCGCGATCCCAGTCACACTTCCCTCCTTCCTCGACTAACCAGTAGCAGCCATCGTAGGCTGGCTGGGCCCGCTCCGCAGCCACGCACGCGCCGGCTCGAGTCTGAACGCTACGCACAGGGTGGCGTGGCCTTGCCCGACTCCGGCTGTCCGCCTGAGCTAACGGCAAACAAAGGCGAAGGCGGCGAAGCTAAGCCCGGAATTGAAGGCAGGCGCTCTCCCAGCTGAGCTAACCGCCCCTGTGTGAGTGTAGTTCCTCGAGCAGCCCTACTCCCCCTGCGCGAATGGAGGACTCGGCCATGGAATCTGGGCGCAGGCTCGAGAACTGCGTCGTATCATGGCCGCGTGGGGATCGGGTCGGACCGACTGTGCTGGCTCCGCTGCCAACCGAGAACGAGATGCCACCGCAGATGCGCCGATGAGGCCGTCGAAGCCTCGCGCGAGGCTGGTTGGAGGCTTGGTGATGGACTCGACAATTGATCCTGTGACATCGTCCCTGCTGGTGCTCCACTACCAGAACGGTCTCGTGCGTCACGAGGGTGTCTTCGCCTTCTCCGGGACGCCCGTCCAGGTGGAGAAGCACAACTGCTTGGAGAAGACGGCCGGCGTCATCGCAGCGAGCCGCGCAGCCGGGATGCCTGTGATCTACGTCAATATCGAGTTTCGGCCCGGCTTCCCGGAGCTGAAGAAGCCCACCTATCCTCTCATCGAGTCGATCCAGGAACGGAACGCGTTCCTCAGAGGCTCATGGGACGCTGCGGTTCCTGACGAGCTGAAGCCGGAACCGAGCGACATCACGGTTTCCAATTTCGACTCCAGCGCGTTCTCCCACACCGACCTCGACGGCATCCTCCGAGCAAGAGGCACGAGGCAACTCTTCCTGGCAGGGATCGCGACGAACTGGGTCGTCGAGAGCACGACGAGGTACGGCGCCGAGCTCGGCTACGACATCACCGTCCTGGAGGATTGCTGCCAAGGTTTCTCGGACGAGCTGCACAACTTCGCGATCGAGAACACGCTTCCGTACTACGCCACCATCTCGAAGTCGAACGACTTCATCGCAATGTTGAGCTAGAGGCGGCTCAGCAGGGAGCCGAGCCGGAGTTGTTCCCCTCGTTCGACTCCGCTACCTGGCCGCTCGCGTCGGCGACTGCGGTGATCATGCCGACGGCGCACGTGCTCCAGGAGCGCGTGGCCGAGGCTCCCGGGGCAAGGCCTGGGATCGAGAAGCTGCCGCCCGGGACGTTCACCGAGAGGACGAACGCGCCCGCCGGCGCGGTGCCCGTGTTCGTGACGACGACGGTCGACGAGGTCAGGTTCGAGATCACGAGGTCGGGAAGCTGCGGCGGCGTGATCGTCCAGGAGTGGCTGGCAGGCTGTCCAGTGTTCCCGGCCTGGTCCGTCGCGCGAACCGAGAACGTATGCCCGCCAGCGGCGAGGCCCGCGTAGTCCGTCGGGCTCCCGCACGACTCGTAGGCGCCCCCGTCGAGACGGCACTGGAAGGTCGACGGCTCGCTCGCCGAGAACGTGAACCGGGCGCTCGTCTCGGCGGTCGACCCGGGTGGGCCGCCGCCGATCGAGACGCTCGGAGGAGTCGTATCCGCGGGCGGTGCCGTCGTGGCCGGCGGGGCGACGGTCGGGGGCGGTGCCGTCGTCGTGACCGGCTCCGCCGAGATCGTCCACGAGTACGACGCCCCCGGCCCGAGCGATCCGCCCCTGGCCGCGCGAACGGTGAACGAGTGCCGCCCGCTCGCCAGGCCGGCGTAGCCCCAGGGGCTCGAGCACGGCTCGTATCCCCGACCGTCGAGGCGGCAGCGGTACGACCCGGCCCCCTCGGCGGTGAAGCGGAACGTCGCCTTGGTCGACGCCGTCGGGTCGTCCGGTCCGGAGAGGATGGTCGGAGCGCCGATCTTCGCCGGCTGGGGCTCGGCGGTGGTCGCCGGCTCGGTCGTCGTCTGCCCCGTCGCCGCCGCCTCGGTCGCGGCTGTCTCGGTCTTCGCGGCCGTCGTGGCGGTATTCGTCTCTACCACCGTCTCCTCCGTGCCGGCCGCGGCGGTCTCGCCGGTCTGGCTCTGCGCCTGCGCCGAGGTCGCCGCGGTCGTCTGATCGCTCTCGCCGACAGCAAGCGGTGAAGACTCCGTCTCGCTCGCAGGCCCCACCGTGGACGGCTGGCTCGGGTTGCCGCCCACCTCCGTCGTGATTCCGACGGCCGACTCGCTCGCGTCGCCCGAGCCCGTGAACGCGACGGCGAGGCCTCCTCCCAGCCCTCCCAGGAGCGCGAGGCCGGCCACCGAGGCGACGACGAGCGCCTTCCCGTGGAGAGCGGCGCGCAGCCCGAGGCCGGTCCGTGCGGGCCCTTCCCAGTAGCCGACTGCCCCGAGCGCGTCGTCGATCGAGTCCTTCAGCGCCGCCACGCCGATGAGCGGCGGCACGACCGCCCGGTAACGGCGCGAGGCCTCGTGCATGTCGGCGAGAGCGGACTGGCACGCCTCACAGCGTTCGACGTGAGCGAGGGTGCGCTCGAGCTTCGGCTCCTTCAGCTGTCCGTCGAGATGGGTCGAGAGGAGGGGCAGGAACTCCTGGCACTCGGGAGAGAGCTTCGAGCGGTCGACCTGCACGAGCCGAAGCTCCTCGCGCAGGCTCTGGCGGGCCCGCAAGATCAGCTGTGCGACCGCGTTCTCGCTCAGGCCGACGAGCTCGCCGATCTCCGCGTAGCTCTTGTCCTCGAGCTCGCGCAGGGCGAGGACGAGCCGCTGCCTCGGGGCCAGCTTGCCATTCGCGATGCGGACCTCTTCCTGCTGGCGTCGCAGCAGGGCCGAGCCCTGGGGATCGTCCTCGATCGCCGCGGGCTCGTCCGGCTCGGGCACCTCCTCGACAGGTTGTTGCCGCTTGCTTCGCTCGACGCTCTTGAGGAAGAGGTTCTTCGCGGTCGCGAAGAGATACGCCGCGATGTCCGCGCGGTCGGGGGGCAGCCGATCGAGCCGCGGCAGCGCGCGGACGAACGTCTCCTGCACGAGGTCGGCGGCATCGTGCGGGTTTCCAGTGAGCCTGTACGCGAAGCCGTAGAGCCGACCCTCGTACAGGCGATAGATCTCCTCCCACGCGGTGCGATCCCGCTCGCGAAGCCGCTCCAGAAGGCCCTTGTCGGGTCGTGGAGGGGCAGTCGCCATCGAGCGGCTACTCCCCGTCCCGGGAGCGGAGGTATTCCTCGAACGCCGCCCGGCGCGCGAGGTAGCCCTCGAGGCTCGAGAGCCCCTCTTCCGCCCATTCGCGCAGCCAGAGCTCGTCCACGTCGATGTCCCTGATATCGGCAGTTTCGGCCATGGTTCGATAACCCCTCGGGGCGCGACTCCTTACGGGGGGCGATCGGCTTTGCGTCCGCTACCGTTCTCCCGTCCTGCCCCCATCGTCTAGTGGCCTAGGACACCGGCCTTTCAAGCCGGAGATCGCGGGTTCGAATCCCGCTGGGGGTACTCGAAAAGTCCTGCTCAGCGGTGTCCGGACAGCGCCAGTCCTTCGGCAGGTCCGCCTCCTCCTTCCAGGCGGCGCGTTCGGCGGCGGTCGGGCGACTTCGGGCGCCCCGTGCTGGCGACCGTCCGGTGACGACCGAGGCGGCGGAAGCGAGGCGGCCGGCTCGTTCGTCTCGCGCTATCGTCGGAGCATGAGCCACGTCGTCGAGGCACCGGTCGAGGTCGACCAGCCGGCCGGCGAGGACGAAGTTCGCCAGGATCGGCCGTGGCTCGTGATCGTCTGGAACGATCCGATCAACCTGATGAGCTACGTCACGCTCGTCCTGCGCAAGCTCTTCGGCTATCCCGAGGCCAAGGCGACGCAGCTGATGCTGCAGGTGCACAACGAGGGCAAGGCGATCGTCGCCAGCGGCACTCGTGAGAAGGCCGAGCACGACGTCTCTCGCCTCCACGCCCACGGCCTGTGGGCGACGCTTCGCCAGGACACGTGAGCGGCAGGCGCGTGCGGCGTCGTGGCACGTCCGTGCGCGTGCGCCTGCCCGAGCGCGAGCGGAACCTGCTCGCCGGGCTCGCGACCGAGCTCTCGTCGAGGATCGAGGCCGATCTCGGCGACCCGGAGCTGCGCCGCCTCTTCCCGCCTGCCTACGAAGACGACGTGGGCGAGGAGGCCGAGTACCGCCGGCTGGCCGGAGGAGATCTCGTCGACGGGCGGCTACGTGCGATCGGCGTGTTCGCCTCGACCCTCGATCGAGGGGAGCTGACCGACGAGGAGGTCGAGTCGTGGCTCGTCGTCCTGAACGATCTCCGTCTGGTGCTCGGCACACGGCTCGACGTCGACGAGGGCACCTACGGGCGCTGGATCGACCCCCGCGATCCGCGGGCGCGCGACCACGCCGTCTACCTCTACCTGAGCTGGCTCCAGGAGCAGGTCGTGGAGGCCGCGCTGCCGGCCTGACCGTGGCTCAGGGACGAGCCTCGCCGTACCGGGGAAGGCCGTCCTCGGGGATCGCTTCCCACGGCGCCGCGTAGTCGACGAACTGCCGGTAGCTCGGACGGATCCCGGGATCCTCGTCGAACGCACCGAGGCGCACGTTTACCTGGTCGGGGTCGGCTGGATTTCGGCTGTAGAGATGCGCGCCGCAGGCGGAGCAAAACGCCTTCTCGAACCCGGCCGGTGGCCGGTAGACCCCGACGAGCTCGGCGCCCTGCACGATCCGGAACGAGCCGGGCGTCACTCTCGCCTGGGCGGAGGCGGCCGTGCCGGTGCGGCGCTGGCAGCGGGTGCAGTGGCAGTAGGAAGCGACGAGGAGCGGCGCGTCGACCGAGAAGCGGACGCCGCCGCAGAGGCAGCCGCCGGAGAGCGTCGAGGACGGCACGGCGGGAACACTACTGCGGGGGCTTCGGATCCGCCCGCCTCGTGCCGATACACGTCGCGATGCCCGGACCCCCCGTCAGCGTGCTCGTGGTCGTCGGCACTCGCCCGGAGGCGGTCAAGCTCGTCCCGATCATCCTCGCGTTGCGCGAGAGCGAGAGCTTCCGGCCGATCGTCGTCTCGACCGGGCAGCACCACCGCATGGTGGCCGAGATCTTCGATCTCGCCGAGATCGAGCCCGACTGCGACCTGTGGATCGGCCCTCATCGGACCGCCAGCCTGAACGAGCTCGTCGCGGCGGTACTCCGCCGCTTCGAGGACTACTGCGTCGGCAGCTTCGGCGACCAGGGGTCGACGGTTGCCACGGTCGAGGAGGTGCTGAGCGGCGAGTATCCCGGTGCGGTGCTGGTGCACGGGGACACCAGCTCTGCGATGGCGGCGGCCCTCGCTGCATTCCACCTGCGCATCCCGGTCGTCCACGTCGAGGCGGGCCTCCGCACCGGGGGCAGCACCCTCAGCCCGTTCCCGGAGGAGCTGAACCGTCAGCTCATCTCGTGCATCGCCTCGTTCCACCTCGCGCCCACGGCCGCGAACGCGGAGGACCTGATCCGCGAGAACATCCCGAACCAGCAGATCTTCGTCACCGGGAACACCGGAATCGACGCGCTCCGCTGGGCAGCGGAGCTGCAGCTTCCGTACGCCGATCCGCGCGTGGACGAGGCCGACCGCAGCGATGCCCGAGTCGTCGTCGTCACCGCACACCGCCGCGAGAACTGGGACGGAGGGCTCGCCGGCATCGCCCAGGGCATTGCCCGTCTCGCCGAATCGAACCGGGACGTCCGCTTCGTCCTCCCGCTCCATCCCAACCCGACGGTCCGCGAAGCGCTCGCTCCGCCCCTCGAGCGCCTGGCGAACGTGATCCTGACCGAGCCGCTCGCGTACGCGTCATTCGCCCGGCTGCTCGCCCGCTGCCATTTCGCGATCACCGACTCCGGCGGCATCCAGGAGGAGGCGCCGTCGCTCGGGAAGCCAGTCCTCGTCGCACGGGGCGAGACCGAGCGGCGTGAGGGCGTCCTCGCGGGCACGCTCGAGCTCGTCGGGACCGATCCCGAGCGGATCGAGCGGGCCGGCACGGTCCTGCTCGAGGATCCGGTCGCGTACCGTCGCATGGCCGAATCGCCGAATCCCTACGGGGACGGTCGCGCGGCCAGCCGTATCGTCGAGGCCCTCGAGAACCTCGTACACGGAGGGGCGGCGCCGGAGCCGTACGGCCCCGGCTATGACCGGTTCGCGATCCTCGAGGCGGCCGGCTACGGAAACGGCTCTCCCGGGTCGGCCCGCGCGGGCCGAGGCGTGGCCGACCCGCCGGTGCCTGGCGCGCAGTGGCACGGGGCGTAGCACTGCCCTTCGAGGGGCTCTCGCCGGCCTGGCTCGTCCTCTTCGGAGTCGCGTTCCTGGTCATCTGCGCGATGCTCGTCTGGACGTCGGCGCTCTTCGTCAAGGCGATGCGCTGGCGAGACGCGCTCCCGCCCGCGACGGCGGCCGGGCCCGACTGGCTCTGGGTCTTCCTCGTTCCCGCCCTGAACGAGGAGATCACGATCGCCGACAGCGTCGCTCGGCTCCTGGCCGTCGAGGCGCCGAGCAAGCTGGTCGTCGTGGTCGATGACGGCTCGGACGATCGGACGCCGGACGTGCTGGCGGGGCTCGAGGATCCGGACCTCCTGGTGCTGCGGCGGGAGCTTCCAGCCGCCCGCCAGGGGAAAGCGGCGGCGCTCGACCACGCGTATCGCGCGCTCGACGGGATCGTCGCCACGCGCGGGCTCCCGCGCGAGCGGGTAGTGGTCTGCGTCGTCGACGCCGACGGGCGCCTCGACCCTGCGGCCCCGCGCTACGCTGCCGCGCACTTCGCCGACCCCGAGGTCGGGGGCCTCCAGCTCCTCGTCCGGATCTACAACCGGGGGCGCCTGCTGACCTGGTTCCAGGACGTCGAGTTCTCGATCTACGGCGATCTCTACCAGGCGGGTCGCAGCGCCTGGGGCAGCGCCGGGATGGGCGGGAACGGCCAGTTCAACCGCCTGTCCGCACTGGATGATCTTGCAGACGCGCGCGGCCCGTGGCGCGATCGGCTGACCGAGGATCAGGATCTCGGCCTCCGGTTGCTCGAGGCGGGGTGGAAGAGCCGTCAGGAGCTGCGCACGACGGTCGACCAGCAGGGCCTCGGCAATGCCCGGCGTCTCTACCGGCAGCGCACCCGCTGGTCGCAGGGCAACCTCCAGGCGCTGAGCGAGCTGCGCGCGGTCTGGCGTTCCGAGCTCCCCCGGACGGCGCGTCTCGATCTCGCCGCGCACCTGCTGATGCCGCTGTGGCAGGGCATCGTCGGCCTGGCGCTGATCGGCGCGATCGTGCTCGCCGCAACCGGCGTCGAGCAGTTCTGGGCGGACGGGGAGTGGTGGCAGCTCGGCTTCTTCTACCTGCTCGGCTTCGGTGGGACGATCATGGGCTGCATCGCGCGAAGCGCCGGTCGGGGCCCCGGGGGGGTAGCGCTCGGCTTCCTCGTCGCCCAGCCGTACGCCTTCTACTCGTGGCTTCTCTGGCCCGTGCTGTTGCGTGCGGCGCTTCGACAGCTGCTGAGCAGGCGCGATTGGGCGAAGACCCAGCGCGAGGCGCTCGCGTAGGTCCCCGATCGAGCGAAGCTCGCGGTAGCGCTCTCCGGCGTTCGCCGGACAGCGCAGTCGCCGCGATATCGGCCTTCGGCCGATTCGCGGCAGGCCGGGACGGCCGCTTAGACGGGGGCTGCGACGGGTGCCACGACCAGGCGGCGCTCGCCGTCGGCCCGGATCGTCGCCGCGTCCGCTCCCCGGCCGGCGAGCCAGGTCTCGACGCCGGAGGTGACGTCCTGCAGGAGACGCTCGGGCTGCTCGCGAGGCGAGTGGATCTCCACTTCCCAGCCGCCGTCGAGCTCGACGACCGCTGCGTGGATTCCCCGGCGCGCCAGCGACTCGGACAGATCGAAGCTCTCGAACCGGCTGCCCAC
Organism: uncultured Thermoleophilia bacterium; assembly: GCA_963705605.1. GTDB lineage: Bacteria > Actinomycetota > Thermoleophilia > Gaiellales > Gaiellaceae > CAVPKC01. Next base: position 1,307,171 of record CAVPKC010000003.1, on the reverse strand, counting down.
CTCGATCCGGATCATCACCCGGATCATCGTGCGGGCGAAGCGTCGCCACCATCACCCGTTCGGATGCATTGTGGTCAGGCCTGCTGGTCCTGCTCTTGCTGCTCGCGTCGCTTCTTCTTCCAGCTCGTCACGTCGTAGACCTCACGTAGCTGCCGGAGCACGTAGCGGGCGATCCAGTCACCACCCTCGGGCTGGAAGTGGACGCCGTCCGGGGCGCGCACGTGCACGAGCTCGCCCTTCGCATCGGGGAGGTAGTCGGCGTAGGCGCCCTTCTCGTCCTGGAACATCGTGTACGTGTTGACGTAGATCACCTTGCCCGGACGCTTCTCGGCCTCTGTCTGGTAGACGGTGTTGAGGACGCGGAAGCGCTCGCTCTGCTCGGCGCTGCGGGTGATCGGGACGCCGATCCACACGAGGAGGCGGCCGTCGCGGGTCACCGAGTCCATCAGGCCTCCGACGCGCCGGCGGTACTCCTTGACCCAGGCCTTCGTCGCGAAGTCGTCCACCTCCACTCCCGCCGGAAGCCCCGTCATGTAGCCGTGGTCGTCGTTCGCTCCGAAGCTGAGGACGACGACCTTCGGGTCGAGGCGCCGGATCTCCTGCGGGACGTGGGTGAACCAGTTGAAGACGTCCGGGCGCTCGAGGCCCGTCGAGACCCGGCCGTCGACGCCGAGAGGGTTGATCGCCCGGTTCGCGCCGAGGACACGCTCGATCGACTGACCGGGGGTGATCGCGAGCGAGTCGCCGGCAACCCATACTCGGAGCCGCTTCTTGGGCGTGAACGCCTCCCTGGCCGCCGGCTGCTCGTCCGCCTTGCCCGGCTTCCCGTCACCGGTCTGGGCCGGCGCTTGGGTCTCAGCGGGGCTCGCCGCAGGCGTCGTCGAAGAGCCGGAGCTCTCGGCCGTGCCGTCCTGGTCGCCGGGCACCGCCGGGAACACGACGACCGCGGTGTCGATCGTGTCGGCCTCGCCCCGGCCGATCGCGTCCTGGATTCCCTGCCGCGGCCTGTCGAGCCGCAGGAAGGCGCTCACCTCGACGAGCGGCTTCGTCAGGGCGAGCGCCAGGTCGCGCCCCGCGCCCGGCTCCATGTTGTACGCCGTCTTCCGAAGGCCCTGGGCGTTCAGAAGCGCTGCGACGAGCGCTGCGCCGAGCAGGACGAGGAACGCGATGCCGGCCGGCCACAGCCGTCTGCCCTCGTGCTCCCTGCCGCCGCCCGGGTCGCGGCGGCGCTCCCTCGACGAGGGCGCCGTTTCCGGGGGCGGTCGGGTGGAGTGCTCGGTCGTGGTCACGGCATCAGAACTGGAAGTAGATGAAGGGTGCCACGCCTTCGGGGCCGAGGGCGTCCGTGACCATCAGCGCGACGCCGAGAGCGAGCGCCTGGAACGCCGGATGGAGCCGCGAGAACCCCGAGACGACGAAATCGAGAGCCCGCCGCGGGACGTACTGCGCCCCGAGGCCGACGGCGATCGCGAGGACGACGCCGACCGTGATCGCCGGCGACGGCGCGCCCCAGTTCGTGAACAGTTGCCGGATCACGTCCCAAGCGTTCTCGAACGAGGTCGCGCGGAAGAAGATCCAGGCGAAGCAGACGAAGTTGAAGACCGTGAAACGCCTGAGGGCTCGCCGGGTGGGCGTGTCGGGTGGTTCCGGAAGGCCCCGATCGGCTCGCCGATCGCGGCGCCAGCGCTCCCACGCGAGGCCGAGGCCGTGGATTCCGCCCCAGATCACGAACGTCCAGGCGGCCCCGTGCCAGAGGCCGCCGAGGAGCATCGTGACCATCAGGTTGCGGTAGGTATCGAGGCGGCTCCCGCGGCTGCCGCCGAGCGGGATGTAGAGGTAATCGCGGAGCCAGCGCGACAGCGTCATGTGCCAGCGCCGCCAGAAGTCCTGGATCGAGGTGGCCGTGTAAGGGTTGTCGAAGTTCTGGGGGAACTGGAAGCCGAGCAGGAGGGCGAGCCCGATCGCGATGCTCGTGTAGCCGAAGAAATCGGCGAAGATCTGGACGGCGTACCCGTAGATCCCGACGAGCACCTCGAGCGACGACTGCTGTTGCGGGGCGCCGAAGACACGGTCGACGATCGCCGTCGCGAGCTCGTTGGCGATCACGACCTTCATGAAGAGACCGGCGAGGATCAACATGAAGGCCCGACCGGTGTCGACGCGCCGCGGGTTGCGCGGCGTCGAGAGTTGCGGCACGAGCTCGGAGGCTCGGACGATCGGCCCGGCGATCAGGTGCGGGAAGAAGGAGAGGTAGACCGTGAACTTCATGAACGTCGTAGGTGCGATGTCCCGGCGGTAGACGTCGACGAGGTACGAGATCGCCATGAACGTGTAGAAGGAGATCCCGATCGGCAGCGTCACCGTGACGATGCTCGGGGCGGCGTCGAGGCCGAGCTTCGTCAGGACGTCCGTCGCGGAGCTGAGGAAGAAGTCGTAGTACTTGAAGTACGCGAGTGCGCCCAGGTTGCCGACGAGCGCGACGACGAGCAGGAGCTTGCGGCGCCGATGGTCCTCCTGGCGGTGGATCGCGACCGCCAGCAGTTGATTGCCGATCGCCGACCCGGCGAGCAGGAAGGCGTAGTGCCAGTCCCACCAGCCGTAGAAGACGAAGCTGGCGACGATCATGAAGGGCCGCCACCACTCCGGCTTCGGCATCAGCAGCCAGCTGAGCGGAAGGACGGCGAGGAAGAAGACCGCGAAGGTGACGGTCGGGAAGAGCACGTCGCCGGAAGCCTAGGCCGCGGCGTCGGATCGAGGGGTACGAGCCCTAGACGGACTTCGTCGCGGCGACGAGCCGCTCGAGCGAGGCCTTGGCGTCGCCGAAGAGCATCGCGGTCTTCGGATCGAAGTACAGCTCGTTGTCGACGCCCGCGAATCCGGCTCCCATGCTCCGCTTGAGGACGACGACGTTCTTGGCTCGATCGACGTCGAGGATGGGCATCCCGTAGAGAGGGCTCTGCGCGTTCGTCCGTGCCGCCGGGTTGGTGACGTCGTTGGCGCCGACGACGAGGGCGACGTCGGTCCTCGGGAACTCCGGGTTCGCGTCGTCCATGTCGAGAAGCTGCGGGTAGGGGACGTCAGCCTCCGCGAGCAGGACGTTCATGTGGCCGGGCATCCGCCCCGCTACCGGGTGGATCGCATACTTCACCGCGACCCCTCTGCCCTCGAGGATGTCGGCGAGCTCGCGCACCGCATGCTGGGCCTGGGCGACCGCGAGCCCGTAGCCCGGGACGATCATCACCTGGCGCGCGTAGGCGAGCATGACCGCGAGGTCGTCGGGCGAGGTCTCCCGCACGATCTGACCGTCACGGCTCGTGGCTGCGACCGAGCCGCCGGCTGGGGCCGCGCCGAAGGCCCCGAAGAGGACGTTCGCGAGGGAGCGGTTCATCGCGCGGCCCATCATGATCGTGAGCAGCGTTCCGGACGCGCCCACGAGGGTGCCGCCGATGATCAGCGCGTTGTTCTGGAGGGTGAAGCCGCTGGAGGCGGCCGCGAGACCGGTGAACGCGTTCAGGAAGGCGATCACGACCGGCATGTCAGCGCCGCCGATGGGGAGCACGAGCGTGACTCCGAAGACGAGCGCGGCCGCCAGCAGCAGCCCCATCCAGACGCCGTTCTCGGTCGCGCCGGCGAGGATCGCGAAGACGATCGCGGCGCCGAAGATGACGGCATTGACCGCCTGCTGGCCCGGGAAGGTGATCGGCCGGCCCGGAAGCAGCTCCTGGAGCTTGCCGAACGCGATGATCGAACCGGAGAGGCTGATCGAGCCGATCAGCGCCGAGAACAGCATCGACCCGACCTCGTCCCCCGGGATCGCTCCCGATCCCGGGGCCAGGCGATGGAACTCGGAGGCGGCGATCAACGCCGCCGCACCGCCGCCGACGCCGTTGAAGAGCGCCACCATCTGCGGCATCGCGGTCATTCGCACCTTGCGTGCGGAGATGACGCCGACGACCGAGCCGATCACGATCCCGACACCGATCAGGAGGTAGCTGTCGATCGCCGGTGATGCGAACGTGAACACGACGGCGATCAGCATTCCCGCCGCGGCGATGATGTTCCCCGACCGCGCCGTCGTCGGCGAGCTCAGGCGCTTGATGCCGACGATGAAGCCGATCGCGGCGACGACGTACATGAGGTTGACGACGTTCTGCGAGAGCCCGAGGGGCAGCGTCATTCCCGGTTCTCCGCCCGCCCCTCCGGCTTGCGCTTGAACATGTCGAGCATCCGGTCGGTGACCAGGAAGCCGCCGACGATGTTGACCGTGCCGAAGACCACCGCGATGAAGGCGAGCGTCTTCTCGAGGGTGGAGTCCGCGGAGCCGAGGACCAGCATTCCGCCGATCAGGACGACGCCATGGATCGCGTTCGTCCCCGACATCAGCGGGGTATGGAGCAAGGTCGGGACCCGTGAGATCAGCTCGATCCCGAGGAAGACCGAGAGAACCAGAACGGTGATCGACGCGATCAGCTCGGCACTCATGCCGCGACCCGCTCGTTCATGACCCGCCCGGCGTGCGCGACGCAGGTCTCGCGCGTGATCTCGTCGTCGAGGTCCAGCTCGAGCGCTCCGTCCGCGACGAGGTGGAGAAGCAGGGACTGGACGTTTCGGGAGTACATCCGGCTTGCGTCCTGCGGCATCGAGCTCGGGAGGTTCGTCAACCCGACGATCGTCACGCGCTCGCGCTCGACGACCTCGCCGGGGACGGTCAGCTCGCAGTTCCCTCCGGTCTCGGCGGCGAGATCGACGATCACGGACCCTGGCCTCATCGAGCGGACGGCGTCTGCGGTGACCAGGATCGGAGCGCGGCGCCCGGGGATGGCCGCGGTGGTGATCACGGCGTCGGAGGTGGCGACATGTGCGGTGATCAGCTCCTGCTCGAGACGATGCTGCTCCTCGGACAGCTCGCCCGCGTAGCCGCCGGCGGTCTCCGTGCCTTGGAGCTCGAGCTCGAGGAAGGTCGCACCGAGGCTCTCGACCTGCTCGCGGACGACCGGGCGGGTGTCGAATGCGGAGACGACGCCGCCGAGCCGCCGGGAGGTCGCGATCGCCTGGAGCCCCGCGACGCCCGCGCCGAGCACGAGGATCTTCGCGGGGCGGATCGTTCCGGCCGCGGTCGTGAGCATCGGAAGGAACCGCGGGAGGTGGTCGGCGGCCAGCAGGACGGCCTTGTAGCCGGCGACCGTCGCCTGCGAGGACAGCGCGTCCATGGGCTGCGCCCGCGTGATCCGTGGGATCGCGTCCATCGAGAACGCCGTCGCGCCCCGCGCCGCGATCGACTGGACGAGCTCGGGTGTCACGAGCGGCTGGAGGAATCCGATGATGGCCTGCCCTTCGCGAAGAAGCTCGATCTCCGCCTCCGAGGGCTTCTGCACCTTCGCCACGAGATCGGACTCCGCGTAGAGCGCGAGCTGGTCGGGAGCGATCCGGGCACCTGCCTCGGCGTACGACTCGTCCAGGAACGAAGCCTCCTCGCCGGCGCCCGACTCGACGAGCACCTCGACGCCCACCGCCTCGAGCTTGGCGAGCGCGTCCGGGGTCAGCGCGACTCGCCGCTCTCCCGCGGCCGTCTCTCTGGCGACCCCGACTCTCATATCGCGAGGATATTCAGTGGACCGGCACCCGGTCCCCGACTACTGGCACGCGGTGAGGCCGCCGTCGAGCGTCAGGATCTGGCCGGTCACGAAGGCGGACGCGTCCGAGCAGAAGAAGAGCGCGGCTCCGACGACGTCCTCGGGCTCGGCGATCCGGCCGAGTGGGATCCGGGCCACGAGACCCTCGTAGAACTCCTTGTTCGCCAGCATGCTGGCGACCATCGCGGTGCGAACGAACGTCGGGGAGATGGCGTTCACCCGGATGCCGTGCGGAGCCCACTCGACCGCGTGCTGCTTGGTCAGCATGTTGAGCGCGCCCTTCGAGGCGACGTACGGCGAGTAGCCGGCTCGCAGCCCGAGCTGGCCGCGGACGGACGAGAGGTTGAGGATCGAGCCCGGACGGCCCGCTGCGATCATCGCCCGGGCGGCGGCCTGGGAGGGAAACAGCGCCGAGTCGAGGTTGAGTGCCATCACGTAGCGCCAGTCGTCCTCGGGGAAGTCCTGAGCCGCGCTCATCCGCTCTGCGATCCCCCCGCCCACGCAGTTGACGAGCACGTCGACGCGCCCGAGGCGAGCGACCGTCTCGTCGATCGCCCGATCGGCATCGCGCTTCTCGGTCATGTCGCCGGCGATCGCGATCGCGCCGCCGCCGATCTCGGCCGCCGCAGACTCCGTTCGCTCCACCGTCCGCCCGACGACCGCGACCGTCCCGCCGGCGCCCGTCAGCGCCTTCGCGATCTCCATCCCGATGCCGCCGGTGCCGCCCGGAACGACGGCGACGCGCTCGTCGAGACGGAACTGGTCGAGCGGAGGCGCCATCGCGTGCGAGAGCATAGCGACCGCTCAGCGCTCGCCGCCGCGGGCCCGCAGGCCGTTCGCGAGAAGCGACCAGACCGCCTCGAAAGCGTCGTCGACTCCGGGGTCCGACCACTCCGGCGCATGCACGGGGTTGTGGAAGCGAGCCGTCGCGTCGAAGACGGCGCGGGCGGTGTCGGGCGGGTCGGTGGCATCGATCTCGCCGGCCGCGACGCCGTCGCCGACGACGTGCGAGAGCTGTCCCACCAGCGTCTCGACGTGTGCGGTGATGACCTCCCTCGACTCGGCGGAGATCGCGATGTACGTCGCAAAGAGCTCCGGATCGTCGAGGGCCTTGCGCCGCTTGGTCGCTATCAGGACGTCGAGCCAGTGGCGTAGCCGCTCCAGCGCAGGGCCCTCCTCCGCTGCGACGGCGGCGAGGGGTGCCGATACGCGCGACAGCCAGCGCTCGGTCACCGCGTCCCGAAGCGCTGCCTTGCTCGGGAAGTGCCGGTACACGCTTCCGTGGCTGACGCCGAGCGCCCGGGCGACGTCGACCACGGTCGCCTTGGCGGGACCGTAGCGGCGGAGAACGTCCTCGGTCGCGTCGAGGATGCGCTCGGGTGTCAGCGGTGCCTCGCTCACGCCGTCCGGCCGGCTCGCTCGCTGTCGAGCATCGACATCTGCCGCGCGTCGTAGCGGTCACCAGAGGCGGCGCCCGGTGGCACGGCACGCTCGATCCGCTCGAGGTCGTCGGCCGAGAGCGCGAGCCCGAGCGAGCCGAGCGCCTCGGCAAGCCGCTCGCGCGTGCGGGCCCCGACGAGAGGGACGATGTCCCCACCGCGGGAGAGCACCCACGCGATCGCGACCTGCGCGACCGTCGCGCCCTGCTCGGCGGCGACTCCTCGGAGCTCCTCGACGAGCGCGAGGTTGTGCTCGAGGTGGTCGCCTTCGAACCGCGGAACGTGGCTCCGGAAGTCGCCGGGCGTGAGCTCGCGGTCGCGCGACCAGTGGCCGCTCAGAAGGCCCCGCGAGAGCACGCCGTAGGCGGTCACACCGACGCCGAGCTCCCGGCAGGCGGGCAGGATCTCCGCCTCGATCCCCCGCGAGAGGAGCGAGTACTCGATCTGGAGGTCCGCGACCGGGTGCACCGCATGCGCGCGGCGGAGCGTATCGACCCCGGCCTCGGAGAGGCCGATTCGTCGCACGTAGCCTTCCTCGACGAGCTCGGCGATCGCACCGACGGTCTCTTCGATCGGAACGGCGGGATCGACGCGGGCCGGACGGTAGACGTCGACGTAGTCGGTTCCCAGGCGCCGGAGCGAGTAGGCGAGGAAGTTCTTGACGGCGACCGGCCGCCCGTCCACCCCGCCGAATCCCCCCGCCGGGTCTCGGAGCGCGCCGAACTTGACGCTGAGGATCACGTCCTCGCGAGCCCGACCCGTGAGCGCCTCGCGCAGTAGCAGCTCGTTGTGGCCCGTTCCGTAGAAGTCGCCGGTGTCGAGCAGCGTCACACCGGCGTCGAGCGCGGCGCGGATCGTGGCCAGGCTCTCCGCGTCGTCGGCCGGGCCGTAGAGGTCCGACATCCCCATGCACCCGAGGCCGAGGGCGGAGGTCGGGGGTGGGGTCGTGCCTGCGGAGCCGGGCATGGCGCCTCCTGTGAAGTTGAATGACAACTATCAAACTATCAAGTTTGTCATCTGTCAGGCGACTAGGCTGCGTCGGGTGCTCCGCAATGCCGCCACCCTCTCGCTGGTCCTCTTCGTGAACCAGACGGCGACGCTGATCCTGTCGCCGATCCTGGTCGCCGTCGCCACCGACTTCGACGTCTCGACCTCGGCCGCGGGTCAGCTGCGGTCGATCTCCGGGGCGGTTGCCGGGATGACGGCACTGACGGCGGGCCAGCTCGCAGGCCGGGTGGGCCTGCGCCGGATGCTCCTGCTCGCCCTTGCTCTGCTCGCCGGTGCGGCCGGTCTTTCCGCGGTCGCGCCGTCGTTCGCCGTGCTGGCCGTCGCGCAGGCGATCCTCGGCGTGGCGCTCGCGCTTCTCCTCTCGGGTGCCGTTGCCGGCGTCGCCGTCTGGGTCGATCCGGCCCGCCGCGCGGACGCTCTCTCGGTGACCTTCTCCGGGCAGGCAGCCGCCTGGCTCGTGGGCATGCCGATCGTCGGGCTCGTCGGCGAGGTGAGCTGGCGACTGACGTGGGTCGCACTGCCGATCGCGGCGGCAATCCCGGCGGCCGTGCTCGTCGCGCTCCTGCCGGAGGTGCGCTCGGTCTCGACCAGCGTCCGCGACGATCTGGCACTGCTCCGGCACGATCGACTCCTGGCCGCCTGGGCTCTCGGCGAGCTGCTCGCCTTCGCCGCCTGGACGGGCATGCTCGTGTACATCGGCGCCCTCCTGATCGAGTCCTACGGCCTGACGTTGCGAGCCACCGGGTTCCTGCTCGGCGCCGCGTTCCTCGCCTACTTCCCCGGGAGCCTGCTCGCGAGGCGGTTCGTCGACCGCGCTGCGCGCCGGCTGCTGATCGTCCTGGCGCTCGCAGCAGCGGTCGTCGCCGTGCTCATCGGGTCGGTCCGACCCGAGGCGTGGGTCACCGTCTGCCTGCTCGCCTGCTACGTGCTTCTCAACTCGGGGCGCACGATCGCGGGGAGCAGCTTCGGGCTCGACGCCGCCCCGCGCCGCACCGTCACGGCGATGGGGATCCGCGCGTCGGCGACCCAGTTCGGCTACCTCGTCGGGGCGGGCGTCGGGGGCGTCGCGCTCCATCTCGGCGGGTACCCGGCCCTCGGCTGGACCCTCGCGTGCCTCTACGTGCTCGCCGTCGTGCCGCACGTCGCGCTCGCCGCGCGGGATAGATTACGCGCGGCATGAACGAGTGGCTGGGACGGGCGAGGGATGACCTCGTCGAGGTGGTCGGAGACCATCCCGGCGCCTACGACCTGGCGCAGGCGGACGTCGACGACCTCCTCGAGCTTGCCCGGGTCGCGGCACACGAGAGCGGGGAGCGCACGAACGCTCCGTTGACCACGTATCTCGTCGGACTGGCGCGTGGTCGCCATCCGGAGCAGAGCCTCGAGGATCTCGTTGCCGCGGTCGTGCGGAAGCGGCCCGGCTAGGCCCGTGCCGGCGCTGGGCGGAAAGACCGCAATCGTGACCGGCGCGTCGAGCGGCATCGGCCGCTCGACGGCGATCGCGCTCGCAGGTGCCGGGGCGCGTGTCGCCGTCGGCGCGCGCCGCCTGGATCGGCTCGAGGCCGTCTTCGCGGAGCTCCCTGGCGAAGGCCACGTCATGGCCGAGCTCGACGTCACGGACGACGTGAGCTCCAGGGCGTTCGTCGATCGGGCGGTCGGCGCCTTCGACGAGCTGGACGTGCTCGTGAACAACGCGGGTCTGGCGCTCGGCCGCAGCCCCGTCGTCGAGAGCGATCTCGACGACGATCGGACGATGCTCGAGACGAACGTCCTCGGGTTGATGCGCATCACGCAGCTCGTCGTGCCCCACATGCAGGACGGGCGCGGACATGTCGTCAACCTCGGCTCCTGGGCCGGACGCGAGGCGTATCGCCTGGGCTCGGGGTATGTCGTGTCGAAGTGGGGAGTCCGGGTGCTGACGGAGATGCTCCGAAAGGAGCTCGTCGGGAGGATCCACGTCACGACGGTCGACCCGGGCATGGTGGGGGACACCGAGTTCTCCGACGTTCGCTTCAAGGGGGACACGGAGAAGAAGGACGCCGTCTACCAGGGAGTGCGCTTCCTCACGCCGGACGACGTCGCAGACTGCATCCTCTGGGCGGTGTCCCGGCCGCCGCACGTCAACATCGACGAGATCGTCCTCAAGCCTCTCCAGCAGGCAAGCCAGGAGCTCATCGTCCGCGACCTCTGACCTCATGCAGATCACCATCCTCGAGGGCGCGACGTTCTGCGTCTCGGACGAGCTCGGCGATCTCACGGAGCCGACGAGCGGGTTCTTCGAAGCGGACACGCGCTTCCTCTCGCATCTCCGGCTGACCATCAACGGCGCCAGGCCGCTGCTCCTCTCCCACGGGAAGGTGGAGTACTACTCGGCGGCCTGGTTCCTGCGAAACCCGCCGATCGGAGGGCTCGCCCCCGACGAGGTCTCGATCGCCCGGAGGCGGTTCGTCGGCGACGGGATCCAGGACCACGTGATCCTCGTCAATCATGCGAGTCGCCGGGTCGAGTTCGAGCTGGCGCTCGAGTTCGGCACGGACTTCGCCGACATCTTCGCCGTCAAGGCGTTCGACCTCGCGCTAGGCGATCCGGCCAGCGCCGAGCTGCCGCCGACCGTCCCCGCGTTCTTCAACGAGGACGACAACGAGTTCGTCTTCAGCGCTCCGGCGGACTTCGAGGGTCAGACCCAGGTCATCCTGACCGAGCGGGGCGAGGTCGACGGCGGCACCGTCCGCTACAAGATCGCTCTCGATCCGCGCGAGCGCTGGCGTCTCCGCGTCGACGTGATCCCGTCGAAGGACGGGCACGGCGTCGTCCCGCAGGTGGCCGAGCGGCGGTTCGGGGACGAGCTGGCGCGCATTCAGGAGTCGCTGGCCTCGTGGCAGCTGCGGGTCCCGCAGCTCCGGAGCTCCTGGGACGACCTCGAGCGGTCGTTCGCCCGCTCCGTCTCCGATCTCGCGTCGCTGCGGATGCGCGGACCCGGGATGCACGGGCAGCTGCCGGCGGCGGGGATGCCGTGGTTCATGGCGGTCTTCGGGCGAGACACCCTGATCACGTGTCTGCAGACGCTCCTCTTCGGGCCCGAGCTCGCGCAGAGCGCGCTGCACACCCTCGCCGAGCTCCAGGCGACCGAGGACGTTCCGGAGATCGACGCGGAGCCCGGCAAGATCGTCCACGAGGTTCGCAACGGCCGTGGCGCGATCGCGTGGTTCCCGCGCTACTACGGGACGATCGACGCGACGCCCCTCTACCTGATCCTCCTCTCCGAGGTCTGGCGCTGGACGGACGACGTCGAGCTCGTCCGGGACCTCCGAACGCCGGCTCTCCGGGCCCTGGCGTGGATCGAGCAGCACGCCGATCTCGACGGCGACGGCTTCGTCGAGTACCGCAGGCGCTCCTCGAGGGGCCTCGACAACCAGTCGTGGAAGGACTCCGGCGTCTCGCAGAAGTTCGCGGACGGGCGGCTTGCGCAGGTGCCGATCGCCCCCGTCGAGGTCCAGGGCTACGTCTACGACGCAAAGCTCCGAACGGCGGAGCTGGCCCGCGAGGTCTGGCGCGACCGTGCGCTCGCGGAACGGCTGGAGCGGGAGGCGGCCGCCCTGAAGTCCGCCTTCGACGAGGCGTTCTGGATCGAGAGCCGCGGCACGTACGCGCTCGCGCTCGACGCCGACAAGCGCCCCGTCGACTCCCTCTGCTCGAACATCGGGCACCTGCTCTGGAGCGGGATCGTGCCCGACGAGCGGATCGACGTCGTGGTCGACCGCCTGATGGGTGACGAGCTGTGGTCGGGCTGGGGCGTCCGGACGATGTCCTTCGCCGACGCCGGGTTCAACCCTCTCGAGTACCACAACGGGACGGTCTGGCCCCACGACAACTCCCTGATCGCGGCGGGCCTCGCGCGCCACGGACGCTGGCCCGAGACGCATCGCATCGCGCAGAGGCTGCTCCAGGCGAGCTCCTACTTCGACCATCAGCTGCCCGAGGTGTTCGCAGGGTTCTCCCGCGCCGACACGCCGTTTCCGATCGCGTACCCGACCGCCACCCGGCCCCAGGCCTGGGCCGCCGGGACGCCGGTGCTGCTTCTCCAGCTCCTCCTCGGCCTCCAGCCCGACCGCCGTCGGCACCTGCTCGTCTCGGAAGCCCCCGAGGAGCTCCCGTCGTGGATCGGCTCGCTCAGGCTCTCGGGAGTTCGCGCCTTCGGCAGGATCTGGGACGTTCGTGTGAACGAGGGTCGCGTCTCGGTCGTCGAGGCCTGAGAATGGCGGGCACGTGAAGGTGGCGCTCCTGAGTCCGGTGTGGTTTCCGGTCCCGCCGACGGGCTACGGCGGGATCGAGTGGGTCGTCTCGCTCCTGGCCGACGGTCTCGCCGATGCCGGGCACGACGTCACGCTCTTCGCCTCCGGCGACTCGCACACGAAGGCGAAGCTGGTGTCGGCCTTCGACACCGCCCCGTCCGACCAGATCGGGCTTGCGCTGCCGGAGCTGCGCCACGCGCTCTGCTGTTACGAGCTTGCCGGAGAGTTCCAGATCGTCAACGACCACTCCGGGCTGCCGGCGGCCGCGCTCGGCGGCGCAGTCGCGACTCCCGTCGTGCACACGGTGCACGGGCCGCTCGACGGCGACGCCGGGCCCATCTACGAGCAGGTGGCGCGCGTCGCCCCACGGGTCGGGCTGATCTCGCTCTCGATGAACCAGCGGCGGCCGAAGCCGGGCCTGCCGTGGGTCGCGAACTGCCCGAACGCCCTCGATCTCGATGCCTACCCGGTGCAACCCCACCGCGGCGACTATCTGCTCTTCGTCGGGCGTCTCAGCTTCGACAAGGGCGCGCACCGCGCGATCGAGGTCGCCAGGCAAGCCGACGTGCCTCTGAAGATCGCGGGGAAGATGCGCGAGCCTCTCGAGAAGGAGTATTTCGAGACACACGTCCGTCCGAATCTCGGGTGGGGCATCGAGTACCTCGGCGAGGTCTCCCACGCCGACAAGGTCGATCTGCTGCAGAACGCGCGCGCCACGCTCTTCCCGATCTCCTGGGAGGAGCCCTTCGGGCTGGTGATGATCGAGTCGATGGCCTGCGGCACCCCCGTGATCGCGACCCGCTTCGGTGCCGTCCCCGAGGTGATCGAGCCCGGCTGCCGCGGTGGGCTGATCGTGGACGACCACCTCGAGATGGTCGACGCGATCGCCGAGGCCGACCGGCTCGACCCGATCGAGTGTCGCCGCTACGTCGAGGAGCGGTTCTCGGCCCAGCGCATGGTCGCCGACTACGTCGCCGCCTACGAAGGCGTCCTCGCGTGACGCTCGCGTCGTCCCTCGGCGACCCGCTGGCATCCGCCCTCGAGGCGCTCGGAGGCGGCGCCTGGCCGGAGGCTCGAGAGGCATTCGAGGAGGCGCTTCGGCGAGAGGAGTCTGCCGAGGCCTGGGAAGGCCTCGGTTGGGCCGGCTGGTGGCTCTGCGACGCGGAGTTGACGCTCCGCGCCCGCGAGGCCGCCTACCGCAGGTATCGCGGCGCCGGGCGCTCCTCCGACGCGGGCCGGGTGGCGGCGTGGCTCGCGGCCGACTACGCAGAGTTCCTGGGAAAGGACGCTGTCGCGAGAGGCTGGCTCGAGCGGGCGCACCGGATGCTGGACGGCCGTCCCGAGAGCGTCGACCACGGATGGCTCGCACTGCACGAGGCCAGTTTCGCCCTCGCGGCCGGCGATGCCGAGACGGCGTCCCGCCTCGCCGCGACCGGCACGCGCCTCGGCCGGGAGTTCGGCGTGGCCGATCTCGAGGCGATCGGGCTCGCCCTCGAGGGCATCACGCTCGTCGTCCGCGGCGCCGTCGAGGACGGGATGCGCTACCTGGACGAGGGCGCCGTCGTCGCCTCGGGTGAGGAGCTCGAGCTGCCGGTGTCCGCGGCGTGGGCCCACTGCTACCTCATCTCCGCCTGCGCCGGGGTGGGAGACCTCCCGAGGGCCGCCCACTGGTGTGAGGTCATGCAGGGGTGGGCGACGAGATGGGGATCCCGCACGTTCCTCGGGGTATGCCGGGCCTCGTACGGGCAGGTTCTCTGCACCGGCGGGGACTGGACCACGGCCGAGTCCGAGCTGACGGCCGCCGTCGCGGACCTCGAGGCCGCCCGGCCCGGCATGGCCTCGCGCGGCCTCATCCGGCTGGCCGAGCTTCGAGCCAGACAGGGGCGGGTCGAGGAGGCCCGACTCCTGTTCGAGCGGGCAGGCGTGAGCACGCCCGCGCTCGTCGGTCTCGGCGGGCTCGCCCTGGACCACGGCGATGCGCTCGCAGCGAGCGATGCGGCCGAGCGAGCGCTGCGCCGGCTGCCCGAGACCGCCGTGCTCGAGCGTGTGCCCGGACTCGAGCTCCTCGTTCGCGCACGGTGCGCCCTCGGCGAGCTCGATGCAGCCGCCGCCGCGTACGCGATGCTGGACGATGCGGCGCGCCGGCTCGGAACGAGCTACCTGGTCGGCCGCTCCCATCTCGTCGCCGGTGAGCTGGCGCTGTCGCGCGGCACGCACGAGGAGGCTCGACGTGAGGCCGAGGATGCGCTCGACTGCTTCGTCGCCGCGTCGGCGCCTTATGACGCCGCGCGGGCCCGGCTCGTCCTCGCGCGGGCGCTCGCCGGGCTCGGTCGCGACGACGCAGCCGCGGGCGAGGCTCGCGCAGCGCGAGCGACCTTCGTGTCGCTGGGAGCCGAGCGCGACACCGCCGGCGCGGACGCGCTGATCTCGGCCGCGCCGCGGGGTGGAGGCCCGCGTGCACAGGGTGCGCTGTCGCCGCGCGAGCTCGAGGTGCTTCGCCTCGTCGCCGAAGGTCTCTCGGATTCCGAGATCGCGCAGCGACTCGTCGTCAGCCCGCACACCGTGCACCGTCACGTCGCGAACGTGCGCCGGAAGCTCCGCCTGCCGTCCCGCGCCGCTGCCGTCGCGTACGCCCTCAAGGAAGGCCTGCTCGAGCCCCGATAACCGGTTCCGGCCATCTGGTCCGAATGGCCGGAATCAGCGAAGTCGGCGCGCCGTCTGCTCCGTAGGGTCGCTCGTGTCAAGCGACAAGGGAGCAGCGATGTTTCAGACCTCGACCTACACGACGCACGACGAGCTCCGGTTCAGGCTCGGCGGCGGCCTCTCCGAGCCCGGCGACGCTGCCTACGCAGAGGCGTGCACCCTCTTCAACACGATGATCGAGAAGCGTCCGCGGTTCGTCGCCCATTGCTCTGCGCCCGACGACGTCGTCGCCGCGCTCGCGTTCGCACGCGACAACGGCTTCGAGATCGCCGTCCGCGGTGGCGGGCATTCGGTCGCGGGCAAGGCGCTCTGCGACGGCGGGCTCGTCCTCGACGTGCGCGGCATGGACGACGTGGCGGTCGATCCGCAGCGGCGCATCGCCCGCATCGGCGGCGGAGCGCTCTGGAGTCAGGTCGATCGCGCGACGCAGCCGTTCGGGCTGGCGACCACCGGCGGACGCGTTTCGACGACCGGTGTCGCGGGCCTGACGCTCGGCGGCGGCTCGGGCTGGCTCGAGCGCAAGCACGGGCTCACCTGCGACAACCTTCTGGCCGCCGAGCTCGTCACGGCGACCGGCGAGCTCGTCCGCGCCTCGGTCGAGGAGAACCCGGACCTGCTCTGGGCGCTGAAGGGCGGCGGCGGCAACTTCGGCGTCGTGACCGCGCTCGAGCTCGCGCTCCATCCGATCGGCGACGAGGTGCTCGCCGGGCTGGTGCTGCACCCGGCGGAGCGGGGCCGGGAGCTGCTCGCGCTGTTCCGCGACGTCATGAACCGGGCTCCGGACGGCCTGAGCCTCGCGTTCGCCTACGTGACCGCTCCTGACGAGCCCGGGGTGCCCGAGGAGCTGCACGGGCGGCAGGCCGTGATCGTCGCCGGGATGTACGCCGGCCCGGTCGAGGACGGCGAGGAGGCGCTGGCCGAGCTGCGGGCCTTCGGCCCTCCGGCCGCGGATTTCTTCGAGCCGGTTCCCTACGCGGACTTCCAGTGCTCGCTCGACGACCCGCCCGGCTACCGGAACTGGTGGACGGCGGAGCACCTCTTCGACCTCTCGGACGGAGCGATCGAGGCGATCGCCGCCCGGTCGGAGCGGATCCCGGCCAGCCCGTCGCAGCTGTTCATCGTCGCCTGGGGCGGTGCCGTGGCGCGCGTCTCACCGGAGGCGACCCCGCTCGCCGGGCGCGATGCGGGTTTCATCGTCCATCCGCTCTTCCTCTGGGAGGACCCGGCGGACGACGAGCTCATGATCTCGCTCGCGCGCGGGTACCGGGACGACCTCCGCCCGTACTCCACCGGGGCGACGTACCTCAACTTCATCGGTGACGAGGGCGGCGACCGCGTCGAGGCCGGCTTCGGCGCTCTGAACTACGAGCGTCTCGCCCGCGTCAAGGCGGAGTGGGACCCGGAGAACGTCTTCAACGGCAACCAGAACATCGTCGCGATCGAAATCGAAAGGAGCCGGAGATGACCACCATCACGACCGCGGGCACCGGGGCACGTTCGGCGAACGTGCGGCTCTCGACCGGAATCCGGGCCCACTTCACCGAGCAGGGCGAGCTCGGCGGCGAGCCGATCGTCTGCCTGCACGGGCTCAGCGACTCGTCGTTCTCGTTCAGCCGGCTGATGCCGTTGCTCGCCGGAGAGGGGCGTCGCGTGCTGGCTCTCGACCAGCGGGGGCACGGAGACTCGGAGCGCCCGGAGAGCGGCTATGCGATCGACGACTTCGCGTCCGACACGGTCGCGTTGCTGGACGAGCTCGGGATCGAGCGTGCCACGATCGTCGGCCACTCGCTGGGAAGCATCTCTGCGCGGCGCGTGGCGGCCCGGTTTCCCGACCGGGTCTCGCGGCTGGTGCTGATCGGCGCCATCGCGACGCCCGTCAACTCGGCGGTTCTCGACCTCGAGGACGCCGTCGAGGCCCTCGAGGATCCGGTGCCGGCCGTGTTCGTCCGTGAGTTCCAGGAGAGCACGATCGAGCATCCCGTGCCCCAGGAATTCCTCGAACGCGTGGTGAACGAGAGCCTCAAGCTCCCGGCACGGGTCTGGCGTGGGGTGATCGCCGCGCTCGTCGACTTCGACGACGCGTCCGACCTGGGCCGGATAGAGGCGCCGACGCTGCTCCTCTGGGGTGAGAAGGATGCCTACTTCCCGCTCGAGGAGCAGCGGACCCTCGAGGCCGGGATTCCGGATGCGAGGCTCGTCGTCTATCCCGGTACCGGTCACGCCCCCCACTGGGAGCGGCCGGAGCGGGTGGCCGAGGACATCGCCCGCTTCCTGGAGCTGCGGTAGAGAGGAGCCGGCCGCTCGGCCCTGTGACCGGGGCCCTTGCGGGCCCCTTCTCGGCCGATATCGGCGCCGCCTTCGGCGGCGCAACGATTCGGCGTACTGTGCGCTCCCGCTTCGCGGGAGCGCGACCGGGGGTCGCGGCCGGCCGAGCCGGCCGCTCAGCCCTGTGACCGGGGCCCTTGCGGGCCCCTCCTCGGCCGATATCGGCGCCGCCTTCGGCGGCGCAACGATTCGGCGTACTGTGCGCTCCCGCTTCGCGGGAGCGCGACCGGGGGTCGCGGCCGGCCGAGCCGGCCGCTCAGCCCCTAGTGCCGGAAGTGGCGCCTGCGGGTGAAGACCATGGCTGCTCCGGCGGCGTCGACGGCCTCGATCACGTCCGCGTCGCGCTTCGACCCGCCGGGCTGGACGATCGCCGCCACCCCCGCCTCGAGCGCGAGCTGGGGTCCGTCCGCGAACGGGAAGAAGGCGTCGGATGCGAGCACGGCGCCCGTGAGATCGTGGCCGTGCTCCCGCGCCTTCTCGAGAGCGATTCGCACCGCGTCGACGCGGCTCATCTGGCCGGAGCCGACACCGATCGTCGCGAGCCCCTTCGCCAGCACGATCGCGTTCGAGGTCACGTGCTTGACGACCCGACAGGCGAGTAGCAGGTCGCCCCAGGCGTGCTCGTCCGGCTGCGAGACGCTGACGACGGTCATTCCGTCGCGTTCGTCGACGTCCGAGTCGGCGTCCTGGACGAGGAACCCGCCGGGGACGCGCCTGTAGTCGCGCCAGCCGGACGCGGCGAGCCCGCGCTCGTCGTTCCGGATGATCCGCACGGCTGCCTTCTCCCGGAGGGTGGCGAGCGCATCATCGGCGAAGCCGGGGGCGAGTAGCACCTCGACGAACTGCTCGCCGAGGCGGGCGCCCAGTCCCGTTTCGACCGGCCGGTTGAGCACGACGACGCCTCCGTAGGCAGAGACCGGGTCGGATGCGAGCGCGCGCTCGTAGGCCTCCTCGATCGTCCCAGCCACGGCGCATCCGCACGGGTTCGCGTGCTTGACGATGACGCAGGCCGGGAGCTCGAACTCCTCCAGGAGCAGGCGTGCCGCTGCGAGGTCGTTCAGGTTGTTGAACGAGAGCTCGCGACCCGAGAGCTGCTGCACGTTCGAGAGGAGATGTCGGCGCGCGCCGCGCTCGACGTAGTAGGCGGCCTGCTGATGGGGGTTCTCGCCGTACGCGAGGTCGCGCTCCTTCTCGAGCGCGACGACGAGCCGCGCCGGAAAGCGCTCTCGCTCGCCGAACCACTCCCCGATCGAGGCCTCGTACCCGGCCGTGTGGCCGAACGCGGCGGCGGCGAGCGATCGCCGCGTCTGGACGCTGAGCTCCCCCTGGGCGCGAAGCTCGTCGATGACGCCCTGGTACTGGGCCGGTGACGAGACGGCGGCCACGTGCTGGAAGTTCTTCGCGGCGGCGCGGAGCATCGCGGGCCCGCCGATGTCGATCATCTCGACGGCGTCCTCCTCGCGCGCGCCCTTGCGCCATGCGACCTCGTCGAACGGGTAGAGGTTGACGCAGACCAGGTCGATCGGCTCGATTCCGTGCGTTCGCAGCGCGTCCATGTCGTCGCTGCGGTCCCGCCGCGCGAGGATCCCGGCGTGGATCCGAGGGTGGAGCGTCTTCACCCGACCCTCGAGCAGCTCGGGAAACGCCGTCAAGCCTTCGACGCGGGTGACGGGGATGCCTCCTGCTTCGATCGCCTGGGCCGTGCCGCCGCTCGCGACGAGCTCGACTCCGAGCTCCGACAGGGCCCGGGCGAACGGCTCGAGCCCGCTCTTGTCGTAGACGGAGAGCAGTGCGCGGCGGATCATGCGAGCAAGCCTCGCACGGCGTCCGTGAGAAGTCGATGCTCCACCTCGTGAAGCCGCCCGAGCAGCGTCTCTCGCGTGTCGTCCGCGAGGATCGGGACGGCCTCCTGGGCGATCACGGGGCCCGTGTCGACGCCCTGGTCGACCAGGTGGACGGTGACGCCGGTTTCGGGAACGCCGGCCGCCAGCGCGTCGTCGACCGCGTGCGGGCCGGGGAAGGCCGGCAGGAGCGACGGATGGACGTTCAGGACACGGCCTGGGAAGCGGTCGAGGAAGGATGGCGTGAGGAGGTGCATGTAGCCGGCGCAGACGACGGCGGTCACGCCTCGCGCTTCGAGCCACGTTGCCATCGCCTGGTCCCTCGTCGGCCGGTCGGCGTAGTCCTCGAGCACGAAGACCGCGACCCGGATGCCCGCTTGCGCGGCCCGATCGAGGGCGCGGACACCAGGCGTGTTCGAGGCCACCGCAGAGATGGGAAGGCTTGCGTCGATCAGCGCCTGGAGGTTCGTCCCCTCGCCGCTGACGAGGACGCCGATCACTCGTCGTCGAAGACGACGCCACCGGCGCCCGGTGCGATCCGGCCGATCACCGGCAGCCCCGACGAGCCCGCGTCTGCCGCGGCGACGACCGCGCAGTAGCCGATCCCGAGGTTGAAGACCCGACGCTGCTCGGCCTCCGCGACACCTCGTGCGGTGATCCACGAGTACACCGGCGGGCGCTGCCAGCTGCCGGCCTCGATCACGGCGCCGAGCCCCGGTGGGAGGACGCGCGCGAGGTTGCCGGGGATGCCGCCTCCGGTCACGTTCGCGAGCGCGCGCACGTCACAGCGCCGGCGGAGGTCGGCCACCGCATCGACGTAGAGGCGGGTCGGGGGCAGCAGCAGATCCGCGTCGAACGGCCCGTCGCCGACGAGCCCGCGGACGAGCGAGAAGCCGTTCTCGTGCAGGCCCGAGGACGCCAGGCCGAGGACGACGTCGCCCTCCTGGATCCGGGACGGGTCGATCAGCTCGCCGGGCTCGACGACGCCGACGCAGGTGGCTGCGAAGTCCATCTCGCCGGCGTGATACACGTCCGGCATCTCGGCGGTCTCCCCGCCGAGGATCGCGCAGCCGGCCGCCCGGCACGTGTCGGCGGCCCCCTCGACGAGCTCGGCGACGGATCCGACGTCGATCGTCGCGGCGGCGACGTAGTCGAGGAAGAACAGTGGCCGGGCGCCGGTCGTCAGGACGTCGTTGATGCAATGCGCGGCGAGGCAAGCCCCGGCGTCCCGCAGGCGTCCGGCCTTCCTCGCAAGGATCAGCTTCGTGCCGATGCTGTCCGTCGAGGCCGCGAGCAGGCGGCCCCCGTCGAGCTCGAAGAGCCCGGCGAAGAGCCCGAAGGCCCCGGCGACACCAGGCGTCCGCGTCGAGTCGACCGCGGCACGGAGCCGGTCGACGACCTCGTCGGCCTTCGCCAGCGAGACCCCTGCCTGCTCGTAGGTGCTCACCGCCGTCGATCCTACCGATTCGACACGCTGTACAATCCGCAGGCGAATCGTGCTGCGTGTTCAGGACATCGTGGCTATGCCGGCGCTCGGTTTGGAGGTGGCCGCGGGCTCCGGTGGGCTCGCGCGCGAGATCCGCTGGCTCCACGCGTCGGAGCTGCCCGATCCGACGCCGTGGCTGGGCGGCGGGGAGCTTCTCCTGACGACCGGGCTCGGCATCGGCGACAGCGAGCCGGCGCAGCGCGCGTACCTCGGCCGTCTCGCGAAGCACGGGCTTGCCGGCCTCGGCTTCGGCCTCGGCTTCGGCCACGACGAGATTCCGGAGATGCTCGTCGGCGAGGCCGACGAGCTCGGCTTCCCGATTCTCGCAGTCCCTTACGAAGTTCCCTTCATCGCCATCTCGAAGGCGGTCTTCACACACCTTGCGAACGAGCAACTCGAGCTGGTCACACAGGCGCTGGAGGTCCACGAGCGGCTCGCGCAGGCGATCGTCCACGGCCGCGGCCTGCAGGCCCTGCTCGCCGTCCTGTGCAACCACCTCGGGTGCAGCCTCGCGCTGGTCGACGAGGGCGGCCGCATCCTCGCGGAGCGACACTCCCGGCGGAAGCTCTCATTCGACGGCGCGCTCGAGCTGCCGGTGCTCGCCGACGACGAGATGGCGACGCTCCGGGCCGTTCGAGAACACGGGGACTTCGGCGAGTACGACCTCCTCGTCCTCCACCACGGGCAGACCGCCCTCGCGTTCGAGCTGTCGAAGCGCCACGCCGTCTCGGCGGCCGAGCTGCGGCTTGCCGGCGACCTCCTCGACGACCTCGAGCACGAACGGCTCGACGACCGCGACGTTGCCCGCCGGATGGCTGCGTTCGGCCTCGAGCCGGCGCGCGACTACGCGGCGCTCCTCGCCGTTCCGCGAGACAGTCTCGCCCCGGACGGTCTGCGGTTGACCGTCGCAGGTGAGCTCGACCGTCGTGCGGTTCGCTACCTGTCGACCGCGCGCCGGGAGCGGGCGACGTTTCTGGTCGAAGCGGCGAACGAGGCCGCGGTTCTCGGCCTCGCTCGCCGGATCGTCGAGGTCGAGCCCGACGCGAGAGTGGGCGTCGGCCGCCCGGCACGTGGACGTGCGCTCGGCCGCAGCCTGCTCGAGGCGCGCGCCGCGCTCGATGCCGCCGGATCCGCCGTCGCCTCCTATCACGACCTCGGATCGTTGGAGCTGCTGCTCGGCCTTCCCGATGCCGCGCTCGAGGCGTTCGTCGATCGCGTGCTCGGCGAGACAGCCGACAACGCGTGGCTCGTCGAGTCGCTCACGGCTCTCCTCGAGTCGGGCTGCCGCTGGAGCGAGGCCGCCGAGCGCCTCGGCGTGCACCGGCACACCCTCCGCTACCGGATGGAGCGGCTTCGCGAGCAGACCGGCCGTCATCCGGACGATCCGGAGCAGCGGATGGAGCTCTGGCTGGCCGTCAAGGCTTCGCAGGCACTGGCCGCCCGTCGCGAGCGAACGGAGCACGTGCCTTCCTGAGTCCCCGTATATTCGGCGCCACAGGATCGCACGAAAGGAGCCGCCCGGATGGCGACCACGGTACGGACGCTTCAGAACTTCATCGACGGCGAATGGGTCGACGGCACCGGCGACTCGACCCGCGAGATCATCTCGCCCGCGACGGGCGAGAAGCTCGCGGACGTCCCGGACGCCTCTCGTGAGGACGTCGATCGGGCCGTCGCAGCGGCCCGGGCAGCGCAGCCCGGCTGGGCGGCGCTGTCGGCCTGGGACCGGGCCAGGGTGTGTCATGCGATTGCCGACCTGATCGACGAGCGGCGTGAGGAGTTCGCGCGCGAGCTCTGCCTCGAGCAAGGGAAGCCCTACAAGGCGGAAGGGCTCCCCGACATCGAGGAGACCGCCGAGAACTTCCGGATCGCGGCCGAGGACGTGAAGCGGATGGAGTCGGCGATCATCCCGTCCCAGGACGTGAACAAGCGGATCCTCACGTTCAGGGTCGCGAACGGCGTCTACGGCTGCATCACGCCCTGGAACTTCCCGACGCTGATCCCGGTCGAGCTGATCGCACCCGGGATCGCGGCGGGCAACACGATCGTGATGAAGCCCTCGGAGTGGACGCCGATCGCGATGGCGAACTTCATGCAGATCATGGCCGACGCCGGTCTGCCCGAAGGCGTGGTCAACGTCGTCTACGGCGCCGGCGACGTGGGCGAGGCACTCGTCACGCACCCGGGCGTCGACTGCATCGGCTTCATCGGCTCGCACGGGACGGCCGAGAAGATCGTCAGGGCGGCGGGACTGAAGCGCAGCATCATGGAGGCGAGCGGCAACGGGCCGGTGATCGTCTGCGCCGACGCCGACCTGGAGGCCGCTGCCAAGGGCGCGGTCTTCGGCGGATTCTTCTGCGCCGGCCAGGTGTGCTGCGCGACCGAGCGGGTTCTCGTCGCGGAGGCCGTTCACGACGATTTCCTGGCCGAGGTCGTTCGCGAGGCCGAGACGTGGAAGCTCGGCGATCCGTTCGACGACGAGACGCTCGTCGGGCCGATGAACAACGAGCCGACCGCACGCAAGATGGACTCCCACCTCGAGGACGCGGTCGCGAAGGGCGCCGAGATCGTCGTCGGCGGCTCGCGCGAAGGCGGGCGCCCCACCGATCTCTACTACCAGCCGACGGTCGTCGCGGGCGTCGGTGTCGACACGCTGATCAACCGGGACGAGACGTTCGGCCCGATCGTGCCCCTGATCCGGGTGAAGGACGACGACGAGGCGATCGCCGTCGCCAACGACTCGTACCTGGGCCTGCAATCCGCCGTCTACACGACGAGCCTCAAGCGCGCCTTCCGCTACGCCGACTCGATCAAGACGGGGAACGTCGTCGTCAACGACTCGACCGACTACTGGGAGGCCCACGAGCCGTTCGGCGGCGCCGCCGGCACGCGCACCGGCTGGGGCCGGATCGGAGGCCGCTACACGATGCTCGACATGACGGACCTGAAGACGGTCGTGATCGACGTCGGCAAGCTCACCTGAACGCGCCGTTGGCTCGCTCGTACAGCGCGGTGAGGATCGTGGACGTGCCCGCCCTCGACGGCAGGGACGATCCAGCGTGGTGGAGGGAGTGGGCTCGTGACCCGGACTTCGGCAAGGGGTGGCACTCGATCAGCACGCACCTCGGGATCACCGGGGTCGGAATCGCCGGCTGCACCGCGGCTGCCGGAGAGGAGCTGATCGTCCCCCACACGGAGACGCCGTACGGCGGGCAGGAGGAGGTCTACGTGGTCGTTCGAGGGCGCGCCGCCTTCGTCTGCGACGAGGAGCCGGTCGAGCTCGGCGAGGGCGAGCTCCTGTTCGTCGAGCCGCACGTGGTGCGCGAGGCCCGGGCCCTCGAGTCGCCGACGACCGTGCTCGCGATCGGGGGCATGCCGGGATCGTTCGAGGTGTGGGCGAAGCCCGAAACCCGGCCGTGAGCGACCGCGGCTCGAGCCGCCTCGCCTACGCTGCGTTCCTCGCGCTCGCGGTCGTCGACTCGAGCGCCTACGGGCTGATCGGCCCGATCGTTCCCGCGATCTCGGATGTGACCGGGGCAGGCCCGGGCGTCACGGGGCTCCTCGTTGCGGTCTTCGCCGTCGGGATCCTGCTCGGCTACGTCGGCGCGGGAGTCGTCGTCAAGAGGTACGGGCCAGGTCCCGTGCTCGCCGGCGGCGTGCTCCTCCTCGTCCTCGGTGCGCTCGGCTTCGTCCTGACCGAGAGCCTTCCCGTCTTCTTCGCCTCGCGCTTCCTGATGGGCCTCGGCTCGGGAGGGCTCTGGATCGGCATCTCGCTGGGCGTGATCGAGCGGTGGCCCGGGGAGGAGTACCGGCGTCTCACGGGGGTGATGGCCATGTACTCGGCGGGCGGGATCGCCGGCCCGGCGCTGGGGGCGATCGGGGGCATCCGCGCACCCTTCCTCGCCTACCTCGCGCTTGCCTGCCTCGGCGGGATCGCGCTGCTCGCAGTCGGCCCACCGCACGAGCGTGCGCCCGCCTTCGAGTCCGATCGGACGGTGCTCCGGGCGCCGGGGTTCTTCCTGGCGTCGGCCGGCATCGTCATGGTCGCCGTCACGATCGGAGCGTTCGACGGCGTCCTCCCCCTCCACTTCGACTCCCTGCTCTCGCAGGCGCAGATCGCGGCGCTCTATGCCGGGACATCCATCGTGCTCGCGTTCTGGACGTTCGCGGCCGAGCGGTTCCCGATCCGTCCGACGTTGTATGTCGCGACCGCGCTCATCGTCGTCGGCCTGTCCGTCGCCGGGGCCGGTGAGGAGGTCTGGATCTGGATCGTGGCCCTCGCCCTCGCCGGGACGGGCTTCGGCCTGGGCCAGGCAGCGGCGCTGGGCGTCCTGCTCGAGACGGTGGGCACCGAGCGGATCGTTCTGGCGCTGGTCGTCTGGTCGCAGGCGTTCGCGGTGGGGCTGCTCGTCGGCCCTGCGCTGGGCGGCGCCGTCGCCGAGACGCTCGGCTATGCGGCGCTCGGCCTCGTCCCGCTCGCGTTCGCGCTCCTCGTTCTCTGGGCCGCGCTCGCCGAGCGACGGGCTCAGCGGGCGCCGGACGGCGTCAGCGGCTGAGGGCCTCGCTACCTGCCCACACCATGCGCTCGCGCCGGTACGGCAGTGGCACCGCCGGGTTCCCGGAGTCGATCTCCCGTGCGAGACGGTGGCCGTCGAAGATCGCGTCGGCGAGGATCCGCGGCGCCACGCAGTCGCCGATGCGGTAGACGGCCTCGATCCCCTCGTCCGCGAGAGACTCGTCGTCGCCTCGCAGCTCCAGGTAGAGCGAGTCGTTCGAGACGCGCTGGGTGCACAGGACGATCCCGTCGGCCTCGAGCTCGAAGGGGTCGCCGAACTCGCCCGTGCCCGAGATCCGGCCGGGCTCGACCCGCTCGACGACCGAACCGCGGTGCATGCGGACGCCGACGTCGTGCAGCCGCTGGCGGACGAGCGGGCCCTCCAGGGTCTCGTCCGCGATGTGTGCGACCTGGTCGAGCAGCGTGACCAGCTCCACGTGGTGGCCCTCGCCGGCGAGCAGCTCCGCGAGACACGACGCCATGAAGTAGCCCTCGCCGTCGTAGACGACGACGCGCGCCCCGGGAGGGCGCTTGCCCTCGAGCATGATCTGCTCCGGCGTCAAGACGTGCGGGAGCCCGGCGTCGGCGCCGGCGATCGCCTCGTGCGTCGCGGCGTTCAGCCCGTCGCGGGACCAGTGCGCCCCCGTCGCGCAGACGACGATCTCGGCGCCGTAGCCGCGCACGCCGTCCGCGTCCAGCGCGAGCCCCGTGAGCACCTCGACGTTCCGGAGCTTGGAGAGCTGGATCTGGCGCCAGTTGGTCACCCGTCCCCACTCGCCGAGGCCGGGCAGCTTCGGGATCCAGCGCATGATCCCGCCCGCCTCGCGCTCGGCGTCGACGAGGTGAACGCGGCGCATGCCTCGCTTCGCGAGCACGATCGCGCATTCCATCCCCGCCGGGCCCGCGCCCACGACGAGGACGTCTCGGTCGGCGTTCGCCGCTTGCTCGAAGCGCTCCGGATGCCAGCCGCGCCGGTACTCCTCGCCGGCGGTCGCGTTCTGCGTGCAGCCGAGGTGGTGGCCCGACTCGGACTTCGAGATACAGACGTTGCAACCGATGCACTCGCGGATCTCGCCGTATCGTCCCTCCTCGATCTTCACCGGCAGGAACGGGTCGGCGATCGACGGCCTCGCGGCGCCGATCAGGTCTGCCTTCCCCGATCGGACGACCTCGGCCATGGTGTCGGGGTTCGTGTACCTGCCCACCACGACGATCGGCTTCGTGGTCGCCTCACGCACGCGCCCGGTCCACTCGAGCTGGTAGCCCTCCGCGAAGAAGCGCGAGGGCCCGGAGTCCTTCACCCACTCCGCGATCGAGCCGACGTTGACGTCCCAGAGGTCGACGAGATCGTCGGCGAGCCGCACGAACTCGAGCGCCTCGTCGACCTCGACCCCCGGTGTCAGGTCGACCCCCAGCCGCGCGGCGACGGCGCAATCGTCTCCGACGACCTCCTTGACGGCCTCCAGCGTCTCGAGCCACATCCGCGCACGGTTCTCGAGCGAGCCGCCGTACTCGTCGCTCCGCTTGTTGTAGAAGGGAGAGAGGAACTGGGTGAGCAGGTAGCTGTGCCCGCCGTAGACGTAGACGATGTCGAAGCCGACGGAGCACGCCTGCCTCGCGGCGCGAGCCCATTCGGCCTGCACGCGCCGGATGTCCTCCCTCTCCATCGCCTTGGCGACCGTCGAAGGCTCGTAGTCGCTGGCGAGCTGCGAGGGCGCGATCCCCACCCAGCGGGACTCGCGGCGGCCGGCGTGGAGGCCGACGTGCACGAGTTCGATCCCGGCGAGCGAGCCGTGCTCGTGCGCGGCCTCGGCCATCAGTGCGAGATTTGCGAGGTCACCCTCGTCGAGGAGTTGCGCCGAGACGTACGGCGCCTCCTCGGAGTCGAAGTCGACGGGGGCGTACTCGGTGCAGACCGCGGCCCAGCCGCCTTCGGCCTTCGTGCCGCGGTGCGCCGCCTGCGACCCGGGCTTCTGGGTGCCGAAGCCCGTGCAATGGGGCACCTGGTAGAAGCGGTTGCGCAGGGTCTTCGGCCCGATCCGGATCGGCTCGAAGAGGACGTCGTGGCGGGGGTCGCGCGGGATGCGCGGGAGTCTACGCGGCGACCGGCATCGTCAACGCCAGTGCCGCAGCGACCGGATCGCCCGAGAGCAGCCTGGCCCCGAGCCGCTCGGCGAGCTCCGTGGAGGCTCCGTCGCCTCCGAGTGCGAGCGGCGCGTGGGCCGCCACCCGGCCGAGACCGCTCTCGACGGCCGTGAGCTGGGTCGGCTCCACGGCGGTCACGACGACCAGGGAGGGCGAGAGTCGATCCGCCAGGTCGGCGATCGCCTCGACAGGCGTGTCCGCGCCGAGGAAGACGAGTCGCCAGCCGGCAGAGCGCAGCACGAGGCCGAAGCAGATGAGCCCGAGGTCGTGTTGCTCGCCGGGCGCGCAGGCCAGGACGGCGAGCGGCCCCGACCCCTGGCCCCAGCCCCGGGCGAGGCCGAGCAGACGGCCTCGGAGCAGATGGGACGCGAAGTGCTCCTGGGCGATCCCGATCTCTCCGCGCTGCCAGCAGGCTCCGAGCTCGCGCAGGTAGGGCAGCACGAGGTCGCGGAGCACCGACTCGAGCGTGAACGTCGCGAGCGCCCGATCGATCGCCGCGTTCGCCGACGCCTCGTCGAACCGCTCGAGCGCGCCCCACAGCTCGTGACCCGCGTCCTCGAGGCTCTCGCCGGGATCGGCCTCGGCCGGCCGGGACGGCTCCGCGAGGGTCAGCCGCGCGGCCTCCGCCGCCGACACGCCGACGGCGAGATGGCGCTTCATCGTCTCGAGGCGCGCAAGATCACCGTCGCCGTACAGCCGGAACCCGCCGGCGGAGCGATTCGGCTGGAGCAGGCCGTAACGGCGCTCCCAGGCCCGTACGAGCTCCGGGTTGAGACCGGTGCGGCGGGCGAGCTCGCCGATGCGCAGGTAACCGACGTCACGATCGCCCATGGCCGCACAGGGTAGCGCCGCGGACTAGATCTAGGACGCGGTGGCTGCCGGCACCTGGGCGGCGACGGTGTCGAGCGCCGCTCCGATGCCGGCCGCGAGCTCGTCCAGCTCGGCCCGGGTGATCACGAGCGCGGGCGAGATCTGGAGGCCGCCGCCGACCAGGGTCCGCGTCATCACTCCGTGGTCGCGGGCTGCGAGGACGAGGCGGTCGGGAAGGGCCGGATCCTCGGCGATCAGCACCGGGTCGGGCTGGACGGCGCCGATCACGCCGACCCCGGACCGGACCTCGCTGACGAGCGGGTGTGCCGCAAGGGGAGCCAGTGCCGCCGTCAGCTCGGGCTCCAGCTCGAGCGCCCGCTCGGGCAGCCGCTCTCGCTCCATGATGTCCAGATTCGGATGCGCAGCGGCGGTAGCCGTCGCATGGCCGGAGTACGTGTACCCGTGGCGCCAGACCCCGGCGTCGCCGTTCCAGAACGGCTCGGCCACGCGCGCTCCGACGATCACTCCCCCTAGTGGGATGTAGCCCGACGTGATCCCCTTCGCGAACACGACCATGTCGGGATCGAGGCCGAAGCGTCCGCTCGCGAACCAGCTGCCGACGCGCCCGTAGCCGCAGATCACCTCGTCCGCCACGAACAGGACGCCGGCGTCACGGCAGATCTTGCGGGCGGCCTCGAGGTACCCCTCCGGGGGCGCGAGCGCGCCGCCTGCGCCGATGACCGGCTCGCAGAAGAACGCCGCGACCCGCTCGGCGCCGACCCGGCCGATCGCCTCCGCGAGCGCCTCGGCCGAGCTCCACGGCACCTGGATGGTGTCGGCGACGAGGGTTCCGAGGCCGACCTTGAAGGCGTCGGCTCCCGCGAGGCTCGTTCCGTACGCCGCCATCCCGTGGTAGGCCCGCTCGCGGGAGATGACGACGGTGCGTTCCGGGCTCGCCGGCGAGGCTCCAGTAGCGCCGGGCGAGCTTCGCGGCCGTCTCGATCGACTCTGCACCGCCACTGGTGAAGAACACGCGCGCGTCGTCCATCGGGTGCGATCGCGGCTACCCGCTCGGCGAGCTCCGTCGTCGGTCTCGTCGAGAGGTCTCCGTAGGCCGAGTACGCGGGGAGCTTCGCCATCTGGGCCGCGACCGCGTCGACGATCTCGCGGCGGCCGTAGCCGACGTTGCAGTACCAGAGACTGGCGCACGCGTCGAGGTAGCGGCGCCCCTGCTCGTCCCAGATCCAGATGCCCTCGGCGTGGTCGAGGATCAGCTCGCCGCGCTCCGACACGGCGTGCATGTCGGCAACCGGATGCCAGAAGCGCGTCACCAGAGGAGCCTAGCGCCTAGCCCGTCACTAGGGTACGACCATGTCGCGGAGCCACGGCCCGAGCCCGCACCGGTGAGGCGCGTCGACGTGATCGTCGTCGGCGGCGGCGTCATGGGCGCGGCGGCGGCGCGCGCTCTCGCCGGGCAGGGGCGCGAGGTCGTGCTCTTCGAGCAGTTCGAGATCGGGCACTCGCGGGGCTCCTCCCACGGTCCGACGCGCGTCTTCCGGCTCGCCTACCCGCAAGCGGACTACGTGCGACTCGCGCAGCGGGCCCTCGAGAGCTGGCGGCGGCTCGAGGAGGCGGCAGGGGAGCCGTTGCTGCTGACGACCGGCGGCCTCTACGCGGGCGAGTGGGCGGAGGCGTGCGGCGCCGCACTCGCAGCGTGCGGCGTCTCCCGCGCCTGGCTGCCCGCCGCCGAGGCGGCGGCTCGCTTCCCGGCGATGAGCTTCGACGGCATCGAGCGCGTGCTCTGGCAGGAGGACGGCGCGATCTGCCTCGCTGCGGCGACGGTATCGGCGCTCGCACGGCTCGCCCGGGAAGGCGGCGTCGAGGTCCGGGAGGGCAGCGAGGTCGAGCACGTGCTCCTGGACGACGCCGGGATCATGGTCGCAACCGCATCAGAACGGCTCACCGCCTCGGTGGTCGTGGTGGCCGCGGGCACCTGGGCCGGCGCGCTCCTCTCGCAACTCGCGATCGAGCTGCCGCTCCGTCCCGCGTTCACGCAGGTCAGCTACTTCGAGCCCCTGGCCGGACCGCCCCCGGAGCCGCTCCCGACGTACGTGGAAGGGGACTTCGACTCCGGTGGGCTCGGCTCTGGCGGGTACTGGATCCCGCCTCACCGAGGGACGACGGCCGTCAAGGTCGGCGCCGGAGCGGCCGGGCACACCGTCGATCCCGCGATGGGCCCGTTCGAGCCCGACGCGGGTCGGCTCGAGCGTGACATCGCCTTCGTCGCCCGCCGGCTTCCCGGATTCGCCGCCGATGCCGCGGAGACCGAGACCTGCCTGTACACGATGACGCCGGACGAGGATTTCGTGCTCGAGCGAGTGGGCTCAGCCGTGATCTGCTCGTGCTGCAGCGGGCACGGCTTCAAGTTCGCTCCGCTGATCGGCGAGCTCGTCGCGGGGCTCGCGACCGGAGCGGAGCCCTCGCTGCCGCACGAGCGGTTCTCGCTGGCCCGGTTCGCGCTCGAACGGCCTGAGCTGCGATGATGCGCCGGTGAGCAACGGGTTCGAGACCGTCGTCGAGACCACGGAGGAGCTGGCCGGGCTCTACGGCCCGCCGGCGGAGGCTGTCGAGCAGAAGGCGATCGACCGGCTCGACGGCCACTGCCGCGACTTCATCGCCCGCTCGCCGTTCGTCCTCGTCGCGTCGTCCAACCGCGACGGTCGGTGCGACGTCTCGCCCAAGGGCGGCGATCCCGGCTTCGTGGCGGTGCTCGACGAGCGGCGGCTGCTCCTGCCGGACGCTCCGGGGAACCGGCGCGTCGACTCCTGGCACAACGTGGTCGAGAACGGCCATGTCGGGATGCTGTTCCTGATCCCCGGCATGGAGGAGACGCTCCGCGTGAACGGCCGTGCGTCGCTCGTTCGCGACGAGGCGCTGCTCGCCGAGCATCCGATCGGCGGCAAGCCGGCGAAGCTCGCCCTCGGAGTCGCCGTCGAGGAAGCCTTCCTCCACTGCGCGAAGGCGTTCAAACGCTCGGCCCTGTGGCGGCCGGAGGAGTGGCCCTCGACCGACGGCCTCGCCCGTCCTGCGCAGATCTGGAAGGACCACATGGCGCTCGCGGACCTGACGACCGAGGACGTTCAGGAGCTCGTCGACGACGACTACGCGCACAACCTCTACTGAGACCTGAGCGATGGCGGTGACGAAGGCCAGGATCGGCGGGCACGTCGTCGTCGAGTCGCTGGAATCGCTGGGGGCCGACGTCGCCTTCGGCCTGCCAGGCATCCACGCGCTCGGCATCTGGGAGGCCCTGCGGACGAGCGAGCTGCGGGCGATCGGCATGCGAACGGAGCTGTCGGCCGGTTTCGCGGCGGACGGTTACGCGCGCGCGAGCGGCCGGCCCGCGGCGCTCCTGCTCTCGACTGGGCCCGGTGCCCTGATCTCGCTCGCCGCCCTGATGGAGGCGGCCAGCTCGCACGTGCCGGTCGTGGCGATCGCCTCGCAGATCCCCGGCGACCTGATCGGCCGCGGCCGCGGCTACCTCCACGAGCTGCCGAGACCAGCAGGCGTCGTTCGCACCGGTCGTCAAGTGGGCGAGGCGTGCCGGATCGGTCGAGGCGATCCCGGAGCTGCTCGCCGAGGCCTGGCGCGTTGCTGCCACCCCGCCGAGCGGACCGGTCTTCCTCGAACTTCCCGTCGACCTGCTGACGGCGGAGACCGAGATTCCCTCGATCTCGGGCCTCGTCGGGTCACCGCCTGCACCGGCCGAGCCGGAGCCGGCGCTGGTCGCCGAAGCCGCCCGTCTGCTCGCGGAGGCCGAGCGACCGCTCGTCTGGGCAGGGGGCGGCGTGCTCAGGGCCGGCGCCTGGAATCAGCTCGCAGCCGTTGCCCACGCTCTCGACGCGCCGGTCGTCACGACGTTCATGGGCAAGGGCGCCTTCCCGGAGGACGATCCGCTGTTCGCCTCCTCGGCCTGCTACGACCCCGCGCTCCGGGAGTTCGTCGAGAACGCAGACGCAGTTCTCTGCGTCGGCACGGAGCTGGGCTCGGAGACGACGTTCGACTACGCGCTGCGGCTGCCGGCCGCCCTGGTGCAGATCGACGCGGCAGCGGAGCGGATCGGGACGACCTACCCGGCGCTCGGCCTCGTCGGTGACGCGGCCGCCACGCTCACGACGCTCGCGGAGCGGATCGAGCAGCGGTCGCCGGGCGCGGGGGCCGCAAGGGCAGCCACGCTCCGATCGCGGATCGACGATGGCCTGAGAAGATCGGACTTCGGCCTCGAGCTCGGGCTTCTCGAGACGATCCGCGCGGTGCTCCCGCGTGACGCAGTCCACGCCTGGGACATGACGATTCTCGGCTACGACGCGTCCTGCTACTTTCCGGCGCTCGCGCCGCGACGGTTCCTGTACCCGCTCGGCTCGGGGACCCTCGGCTATGCGTGGCCCGCAGCTCTCGGCGCGCGGGTGGCACTCGCTGAAACTCCCGCGCTCGCGGTCGTCGGCGACGGAGGCATCCTCTACGGCCTGGTCGAGCTCGCGACCGCCCGTCAGTACGGGATCGGGACTGTGCTGCTCGTCGTCGACGACGGAGGGTACGGGGTGCTCCGTGAGTACCAGGAGGGCTCGTTCGGCGAGACGACGGCCGTCGACCTCGCCCAGCCCGAGTTCGTGGCCGCCGCGTCCGCGTTCGGCGTCGCCGCGAAGGAGACGACGCCGGAGGGGCTCGCCGACGATCTCGCCGCGGCGCTCTCCCTCGGCGCGCCGTCGGTGCTGGTGCTCCGCGAGCGGGTCCGCTGGATCCAGGCCGACTGGTAAGTCCGTGACGAGCTCCTGGGAGCGGCTCGTCAAGGCGTCGCTCGTGGGCGTCGACCCGTACGATCCGGGCGAGAGCCTCAGCGAGCTCAGGGAACGCCACGGCCTCGACGAGGTCGTGAAGCTGAACTGGAACGAGGGCCTTTTCGGCCCCGTGCCGGGCGCCCTCGAGGCGGCCGCTGTCGAGCTCGAGAACGCCTGGATGTACCCGGAGCAGGCGTATTCCGACCTCAGGGGCGCCGTCGCGGACTGGCTCGGCGTTCGCCCGTCGCAGGTCGTTCCGGCGCACGGCATCCAGGCCCTCGTCACCGTGCTGGCTGCCGCTTTCGTCACGCCCGGAACGCCGGTCGTCGTTCCGGCGCCGACCTACGGGCTCTATGCGCAGGTGCTGTCGGCGGCCGGCGCGGAGGTGGACCGGGTGCCTCTCGCCGGCTACCGGGTCGACCTCGAGGCGCTCGCAGCCGCGGCCCGACGGAGCGGCGCGCGGCTCGCCGTCCTCGTCGATCCGAACAACCCCACCGGAGCGCACGTGCTCCCCGACGAGTGGGAGAGCTTCCTCGACGCGCTCCCGCCCGACTGCGTGGCGGTCGTGGACGAGGCCTATGCGGAGTACGTCGAGCCGTCACTCCGCATCGATCGTGCGCGGGACATCGCGGCCGGGCGCCGGGTGGTCGTGCTCCGTACGTTCTCGAAGATCTTCGGCCTGGCGGGCCTGCGGCTCGGGTATGCGCTCGCTCCGGAACCGCTCGCGCGGTTCCTGGACGTCGTCCAGGAACCGTTCAACGTGAACCGGTTGGCGCTGGCCGCCGGTCGCGCGAGCCTGCAGCCGCAGGTGGTGGAGCAGCGGCGTCTCGAGACGGCAGCCGCCCGCGAGCTCCTCGCCCGGCTGCTCTCGCAGGCGGGGATGCGGCCGGCCCCCTCGCAAGCGAACTTCGTGCTCGTCGAGGTCGGCGTCGACGACGTCGCCGTGTGCGAGAGGCTCCTGCGCCGGGGGCTCCTCGTCCGCGCCGGCTCGGAGTTCGGGCTGCCGCAGACGGTGCGGATCACGGTCGCGCCGCCGCCGGTGATGGAGCGCGTCGCGTCCGAGCTCGCGGCGGTCCGGGCGGAGCTGGCGGCCTGAGACGGCGGCGCTGATAGCGTCCCGCCACCAACGATCGGGAGGGCAGCTGGATGGACAGGCAGGTTTCCTGGCTCGTCGAGGTAGAGGTCAAGCCGGGTCAGCTCGAGACCTTCAAGACGCTCGTGAACGACATGGTCGAGTCGACGAGCCCCGAGCCCGGCACGCTCAGCTACGAGTGGTTCGTCAGCGACGACGGCAACGTCGTGCACATCTACGAGCGCTACGCCGACTCCGAGGCGTTGCTCTCCCACTTCCAGGGGTTCCTCGAGAAGTTCGTCGACCGCTTCACGGCGTCCGTCGACCTGAAGCGCTTCTTCGTCTACGGCGAGCCGAGCAGCGAGGCGCGCGAGGCGCTGGCCGGCCTCGACCCGATCTTTCTCGGCACGCTCGGCGGCTTCGTTCGGTAATCCGGCGCGGGTGCCCTGGTTTCACGTCTCGGAGCTCGAGCCGGGCCTCCACCTGGTCGCCGAGCCGGGCCACGTCTCGTGCTGGCTCGTCCACGGCAGCGAGCGGAGCGTGCTGATCGATACCGGTCTCGGGCTCCTGAGCATCCGAGAGGCTATCGCTCCCGTCGCGCCGGGGCCGGTCGTCGCCGTCAACTCCCACGCCGACTTCGACCATGTCGGCTGCAACGCCGAGTTCGACGAGCGGCTGATCCACCCCTCGGGCGAGGCCCGGCTCGCCGACCCGGTTCCCGTCGAGACGCTCGTTGCGTACGACCTTGCGGTGCGCGGCATCCGTGAGGATTGGGAGGAGCTCGCCCGCGCCGACCGCGCGGGCTTCCACCTGCTCGGGCCCGACGAGGTCGTGCGTCCGTGGCCGCCGCCGGGCGTCGACCTCACCGCCTGGCGCATCGAGCCCCCGCCGCCGACGGGGCTCCTGCGAGACGGGGACGAGCTCGAGCTCGGAGACCGCACGCTCCGCGCGATTCACACCCCGGGCCACGCGCCCGACCACGTCTGCCTGCTCGACGAGCGGGCGGGGATCCTCTTCGCCCAGGACCAGGCGTACTACGGCTCCCACCTCCTCTACTTCGAGCACTCGGATGTCGGCGCCTGGGCGCGCTCGGCGCGGCGCCTCGCCGATGAGATTGCCTCCGCGATCCGGGTGGTGTACACGGCGCATTGCCTGCGCCCGGCCCTCCCCCCGCGGATCCTGCGCGAGCTCGCGGACGCAGGCGAGCAGGTCGCGGCGGGGGAGGCGCCGCTCGCGCCCGGCGACGGTCTCTTCGGCGAGCCGGTCCTGAAGGCCGACTACGGCCATTTCTCCCTGCTGATCCCGACGAAGGAGCGCACGAGATGACCGACGTCCTCGTCGTCGGCGCCGGACCGGTCGGGCTGACCGCCGCCGCCGAGCTCTACCGCCACGGTGTCCCGTGCCGCGTCGTCGACCGGCTCGAGTCGCCGCCGCAGTACGCGAAGGCGGTCGGCATCCAGCCGCGGACGCTCGAGCTCTGGGAGGACATGGGCGTCGTGCGAACGATGCTCGACGCGGCGACGTCCTTCGACGGGCAGATCGTCTTCGTGAACGGGGCGGAGGTCGCCCGAATGACGCTCGAGCTGCCCCCGGACGTGCCGTTCTCCTTCGTCGGCCTGCCGCAGTACGAGACCGAGCGGCTGCTCGCCGAGCACCTCGCGGCGCTGGGCGGCGAGGTCGAGCGGGGCGTCGAGCTCCGCTCGCTCGACCAGGACGAGGAGGGCGTGACCGCCGTTCTCGCAGGGCCCGGGGGCGAGGAGACGGTGCGTTGCCGGTATCTCGTCGGCTGCGACGGCGCGCACTCGGTGCCGCGCAAGGCGCTCGGGGTCGGCTTCGAGGGCGACCGCTTCCCGGAGGAGTACATGCTCGGAGACGTCGAGGTCGACTGGTCGCTGCCGCACACGTTCGGTATCCGCTCGATGCACCGGACGGAGGAGGGCGCGACCGACGACCTCCTGGTCTGCATCCCGCTCCCCGGGCACAAGCGCTACCGGATGTCGATGCTCGTCCCGCCCGACCTGGCCGGGAGCGGCGTCGACCACGGCTTCGCGAGCGACCGGCCGGCGCCGACGCTCGGGCACATCCAGGCCGTCCTCGACCGGCTCGCTCCCGAGCCGACGACCGCTCGGAGCCTGCGCTGGTCGTCCGTCTTCCGGATCAGCCATCGCCTGGTCGACCGCTACTCGGTCGGTCGCGTCTTCCTCTGTGGCGACGCGGCGCATATCCATCCGCCGACGGGCGCGCAGGGGATGAACACGGGCATCCAGGATGCGTACAACCTCGCCTGGAAGCTCGCTCTCGCCGTGCGCGGTGTAGCCGCCGCGGGTCTTCTCGAGAGCTACCACGCCGAGCGCCATCCCGTCGGCGAGGAGGTGGTGGGACGGACGGTGAAGCACGCGAAGGAGGGCTTCGAGGCCGACCCGGGCGATCCGGCGACCGTGATCCGCCGCGAGGCGCAGCTCCTCGTCGGCTACCCGGGAAGCCCGCTGGTGGCGGAGGAAGGAGCCTTCGCGACCGGCCCGGCGCCCGGAGCTCGCGCACCCGACGCGCGTGGCCTCGCGGTGATGGGACGGTCGTACCCGGCCCGGCTCTTCGAGCTCCTCCGCGGGCCCGAGCACGTCCTGCTCCTCTATCTCGACGCTCCGCAGGCCGCCGCCGGCCTCGAGGAGGTCGCGTCGGCGGCCCGGGATCGGGGGCAGGGACGCCTGCGTGCGTACGCCATCCTCGCCGACGGGGTCGAGCTGCGGGGTCTGGAGCTCCCGGTCGTGCGCGACGCCGACGGAGCATTCGCGGCGGCGTACGGTGCATCGGGCGGCTGCGCCTACCTGGTGCGGCCGGACGGGTACGTCGGCTACCGCGAACGCTCGCCGAGCACCGCGGGAGTCGTCGCGGCGTTAGGGCGCGTGTTCGTCTGAGGGAGCACCGGGGCCTTCGGCCCGGGAACGATTCGCCTACTGCGGCCGGGCACCGACGAGCAGGACGTCCGTGCCCTCCTGTACCACCACGTCGTCCTGATTCACGACCTCCACCGCGAGGGTGACGATGCCCGTGCCGGGACGCGAGCGGGAGGGGCGCACCGACTCGACGCGCCAGCGGGCGCTGATCGTGTCGCCGGCATAGACGGGCGCGACGAAGCGTCGCTGCTCCTCGAGGTAGGCGATCACGTGCCAGTCGTCGGCGTCGCTGCGGAGCCCGCTCGAGATCGCGAGCACGAGCAGGCCGTGGGCGATCCGCTCCCGAAACGGCGTCTCCTCGCGGATGAAGCGGTCGTCGGTGTGGAGGGCGTTGAAGTCGCCGGAGATCCCGCAGAAGTTGACGATGTCGGCCTCGGTGACGGTTCTGCGCACGGTCTCCCACGCCTGACCGACCTCGATGTCCTCCAGGTAGGTCCGTCGCATCAGAGGGCCGGCGCGAGCACCCGGATCGCCTCCGCGGGGAGGTGCAGCGCGACGGGCGAGCCCTGCTCGTACGGCAGCGCGTCGCCGTCGTTCGGCGCGATCGCCTTGATCACGCTGCCGCCGACGATGCGGACGTGGAGCTCGCGGAAGCTGCCGAGGAAGACGACGTGCTCGACCATCCCGGGCAGCCGGTTCGGCCCCTCGCTCCCGTGCGTCTCGACCCGGACGCGCTCCGGGCGGATCATCGCCTTCACCTCGCCGCGGGACTCGACGGCGCCCTGGTCGGCCCGCAGCGTTCGGTCGCCGACCCTGAGCGTGCAGCAGCCGTTGTCGGTCGCCGTCGCCTCGGCGGCGATCAGGTTCGACACGCCGAGGAAGTCGGCGACGAACAGCGTCGCGGGCTCCTCGTAGATCGACTGCGGCGAGCCGGCCTGCTCGACGCGACCGTTGTTCATGACCGCGACCCGGTCGCTCATCGTCAGCGCCTCCTCCTGGTCGTGCGTGACGAACACGAACGTGACGCCGACCTCGGTCTGGAGGGTCTTCAGCTCGACCTGGAGGTCCTTGCGCAGGCGAGCGTCGAGAGCGCCGAGCGGCTCGTCGAGCAGCAGCACGCGCGGGCGCAGGATCAGAGCGCGGGCGAGCGCGACCCGCTGCTGCTGGCCGCCCGAGAGCTGGCCGGGCTTGCGGTTCTCGAAGCCCGAGAGCCGCACGAGCTCGAGCATCTCCGCCACCTGCTTTCGCCGCTCGTCCTTCGTGACCCGCTTGTACTTGAGCCCGAACGCGACGTTGTCGGCAACGCTCAGGTGCGGGAAGAGCGCGTAGCTCTGGAAGACGGTGTTGACGTTGCGCTTGTGCGGCGGCGTCTGGGCGACGTCGACGCCGTCGAGCAGGATGCGCCCGCTCGTCGGCCGCTCGAAGCCGGCGATCATCCGCAGCGTCGTCGTCTTGCCGCAGCCGGACGGGCCGACCAGCGTGAAGAACTCGCCCGGGGGCATGTGCACGTCGATGCCGTCGACGGCGACGACGTCGCCGAAGCGCTTCACCAGCGACTCGAGCTTGACCTCGCCCTCGTAGGTGTCCACGTTCTCCATCATCCCTCCAGCGTTCCGACGGTCGCAGCGGCTCCGGCGCCCGCGAAGCGACGGTAGACGAGGTACGCCAGTCCGAGCGTCAGCAGCGTGATCACGAGCGTGATCGTCGCGAGCGCGTTCAGCGCCGGCGTCGGCGCGCCTCGCGCCGTCGCGTAGAGGAGCATCGAGACGGTGTTCGTGTCGGCGCCCGCCGGCCAGGTACTGCGTGATGACGAAGTCGTCGATCGAGAGCGCGAAGACGACGGCGGCGCTCGCGAGGATGGCGGGAGCGAGCAGCGGCAGGAGTACGCGGAAGAGCCGGTCTCGGGGTGGGGCGCCGAGGTCGGCGGCCGCCTCCTCGTAGTCGCGGCCGATCGAGACGAGGCGGCCGCGCACGATCACGACGACGTACGAGAGCGCGAACGTCACCTGGCCGATCGCCTGGGCCCAGCGTGCCGAGCCCGATGAAGCCGAAGATCTGCAGGAAGAGCAGGAGCAGCGCGACGCCCATGACGATCTCGGGCGTCACGAGCGGGCAGCAGCATCAGCGTGTTGACGGTTCCGCTCCCGCGTCCGCGCCAGCGCTGCAGGCCGAGGGCCAGCGTGACGCCGAGCGGCACGGCGATCGCGACGCAGATGACCGCCAGCAGCAGCGTGTGCTTGAGCGCCGACTGGAGCGCCGGGTCGTGGAAGACGCTGCCGGTCGGTCGCCGGTGAACCAGCGCAGCGAGAACCCCTGCCAGGTCGTCCGCGAGCGCCCGTCGTTGAACGCGAACAGGACCGCGATCGCGACCGGGATGATCGACCAGACGATGTAGAGCGCCGTGACGAGCGGCAGGAAGCGCGGCCGCCCCCAGGGGTTCCGCAGCCAGTTCACGCCTCGGCCTCCGTGCCGGCGCGCCGCGTCGTGCGCAGGTAGTAGAGCATCAGCACGAGCAGGACGAGCGAGAGGATCACCGTCAGCACGGCCCCGGTCACCTTCTCCGAGCCCTGGCGGGTGAGCTGGTCGATCTGGTTGCCGATCATCGACGTCTTGGCCGACGCCGAGACGAGGTCGTTCGTGTAGTAGTCGCCGAACATCGGCAGCGCGATCAGGACGACGCCGGCGAGGATCCCGGGCATCGAGAGCGGGCAGGGTCACGCGCCGGAAGGCGCTGAACGGGCTCGCGCCGAGGTCGCGTGCCGCCTCGATGTGGCGCTGGTCGATCCGGTCGAGCGCGGCGAAGAGCGGGATGATCAGGAACGGGATGTAGCCGTAGACCAGGGCGATGACGACCGTCGCGGGCTGACCTTCGAGCCAGCCGCCCTCGCTCGAGAGCAGGCCGAGGCTGATGAAGAGCTGGTCGATCGACGTGTAGTGGAGCACCTTCGTCCCCCAGCCGTCGGGGGAGAGCAGGTTGATCCAGGCGAGCATCCGCATCAGGTAGTTGATCCAGAACGGCAGGATGAGCGCGAGCAGCAGGAGCCAGCGCCAGCGACCGGCGTGGCGGGCCGCGTAGTACGCGACCGGGTAGCCGATCAGGAGCGAGATCGCGAGCGCGATCGCGACGTAGGCGAACGTTCGGAGGAAGACGGTGAGGAACTGCCCCCCGTTCCCGATGTTCCGGAGCACCTCGAGCACGTAGCCGACGTTCCACTGCGTCGGGCTCCAGAACGGGACGAGCTCGTTGAGCGTGTTGGTGTTGCCGAACGCGACGCAGAGCACCGCGTAGAACGCGACCAGGAAGAAGAGCGTGAGCCAGACGACGCCGGGGAGCGCGAGGACCCGCCAGATCCAGCGGCTCTCCACGTTCCGCTAGCCGGCCTTGAACTCCGACCAGGCCTCGTCCCAGAGCCGCTCGCCCTCGACGGTGAGCGACAGGAGCCTCCTGGTTGAACGCGAACTGCTCGGGACGCGTGACCGCCGTCTCGAGCGTCGTCGGGATCAGCCCGCTCGTCGATCAGCGCGCTCCGCGGTGATCGTCTTCTGCGGCGGCATGTAGCCGTTGTAGTTGACGAAGTTGTCGTAGGCGTTCTTCTCGTCGAGCATGAAGTTCAGGAACGCGTGAGCGAGCGCGGGCTTGTCCGTCGCCTTGGTGATGCAGAGGAAGTCGTTCTGGACGACGCCGCCGCTGTCCGGGC
Organism: uncultured Thermoleophilia bacterium; assembly: GCA_963705605.1. Taxonomy (GTDB): domain Bacteria; phylum Actinomycetota; class Thermoleophilia; order Gaiellales; family Gaiellaceae; genus CAVPKC01. The sequence goes on along the minus strand of CAVPKC010000003.1, from coordinate 1,266,432 downwards.
CCCAGTACGAGAGCACGTCGCGCCGGCGTGCCCTCGGGGAGGTAGTAGAACGCGCCTGCGAGGACAGTCGCCCGACCAGACTGGTGGAGCCACGCTCTTCCCCTCGGGCAGCGTCTGGTAGTCCGTGATCGTGACCTTGATGTTGCAGATGTCCGTCAGCTGCTCGAGATCCGTCGCCGGCCTTGGCGATCACGACCTCGGGTCCTCCGTGTTGACGTCGGCGACCGTGCCGCGCTCGCATCGCGTCGCGCTGCATCGGCATGCTGAGCGCGTCGCGCTTGTCGTCGAGGAGGCCGACCTTGCCCTTGTCACGGCTGCGACTGCCAGAAGATGTCCCAGGGGACGTCCATCGCGGCGATGTCGACGTCGATCTTGTCGTTGCGCCAGCCGATGCCGTCCTGCCAGACGACGTAGGGCACCGTGTAGTGCGAGCCCCTGGTCGTAGAACGGGTCCTGGAGCTCCGGCCAGATGTTCTTCTCGAGGTTGGGCAGGTAGGTGTGGTTGAGCGGCTGGAGGAGCTGCTTGGCCATGAGCTGGACGATGTGCGTGGCGCTGAGGCCGATGATCACGTCGAAGACGACCTGCTCCGGACGTGAGCTTGGCGACCGCCTCGTCCGAGGAGTTGTAGGTGCCGATCTCGACCTTGCAGTCGAACTGCTTCCGAACTTCTTGACGAGAGCCGGGGTCGATGTAGTCGGCGTAGTTGAAGATGCGAAGCGTTCCGCCCTCGGGCTTGATGCCGTCGGGGATCTTCGGGTTGTCGTCGGTGATCGCCCACTCGACGCTGTTGTCGTTGCGCGGCAGCGGCAGGCCGCCCGGCCCGGTCGGCTTCGCCACGACCAGGTTCGACGAAAGCGTGGTGCCGCCGGCCCCGCCGGCCACCGTTCCGTCTCCCGTGTCCTCGCAGTAGCCGATCGGCGTCGTCGTGTTCTGGCAGCCGGCGAGCGCTCCGGCCGCTCCGACCCCGACCGCCGCCGCGGCGGCCCCGCGCAGGAGCTGGCGGCGCGTGAGTCCTGATCGATCCTTCGGATGCTTCATCGCTCTCCTGCTCTCATGAGACGTCGGTTCGGGGCTGAATGGCGGATCCGGCCGACCGTGAGCGGCCGAGCTCCCGGTCGATGCTCTCGCGGACGGTCTCGGCGGCGACCAGCGAGGTCACCAGGCCGAGCAGGAGCTGAGACTCGAGCCCGTCGACGACTGCCCCGAGCCGGCGCGCGAGCTGCTCGGAGTCCGCGCGCGGTTCGATCGAGCCGTCGCTCCGGCCCTCCTCGACGAGCTCGACGAGCCGGCGATGCCAGGCGCGGTAGGCCCTTTCGACCTCCGGTCGAAGGTGATCGTCGAGCCGCATGAGACTCCAGGCTTCGCTCCACAGCGCCCGGTTCTCCGCGAAGACGGGCTCGTCGTCGAGGTCGAGGACGAGGCAGCGCTCCAGGCGCTCGGCGCCCGTCGAGAGGAGCGCCAGCTCGGCCTCGAGGCGTGCGTTCGCCCGGTTCTCCGAGTGGAGAAACGCGGCGCGCAGGAGCTCGCGCCTGGTCGCGAAGTAGTAGTGCACCAGGCCCTTCGAGACGCCGGCCTCGCGCGCGACCGCCTCCATCCGCAGGCCGTGTGCGCCGTCGCGGCCGATCACACGGCAGGCTGCGAGGAGGATCTCGTCGACCCGGTCGGTGTCAGCGCGGTCTACCGTCACGAGCCGAGCCCCCGTTCGGCGGTTGACTGACCAGACAGTCAGCGGACGATAGCGCTGCGCCGCAGAGCGCGCAACGGGAACCGCCCGCGGGATTCGAACTCTCAGGAGCCGGGCACGCCCGGCGCCCGTTCGTATGCTTCGGCGGTGAGCCTGCGCGCCATCGTCATCGGGGCCGGCTTCGCGGGACTGGCGGCGGCCGACGAGCTGATGCGTGCCGGCGCCTCCGTCGTGGTGCTCGAGGCGCGCGACAGGGTCGGCGGGCGCGTCTGGTCGACCGAGCTCTCGAACGGCGCCGTCGTCGAGATGGGGGCCGAGTTCATTCTCCCTGGCAACGACGTTCTCGTCGGCCTCGCCGGGCGCCTCGGCCTCGACCTCTGGTCGAAGGGAATGCGATACGGAGATCGCGAGCCGCGCGGCGGGATCGGCGTCGCCCGCGAGGAGCTGCTCGCCGCCGTCGCTGCGATCGAGAACGCGCTCGCGGGTATCCCGGCAGGGGCATCCTCCCGGTCGGCCGCGAAACTCCTCGACGAGCTCGACCTCGACCCGGGCGCGCGCGAGGCGATCACCGCGCGGCTCGAGGTGTCGGCGGCGACGACGGCCGATCGGGTCGACGCGTCCTGGCTTGCCGGGGTTGCAGCCCACGTCACCGACGAGTGTCCGGGTATCGCCGGAGGAAACCAGCGGCTGGCGATCAGGCTCGCGGAACGTCTGGGAGGCGCCGTCCGGCTCTCCAGCCCGGTCGCGCGCGTGGCGTGGGGCGCAGACGGCGTGCTCGTCAGCACCGCCGACGCCGACGTCAGCGCCGACGTGTGTGTCGTCGCCGTGCCTGCGAGCGTCATCGCGCGGATCGTCTTCGAGCCCCAGCTTCCCCCTGCGACCGAGGGTGCGATCCGCGCGGTGCAGTACGGGCACGCCGCGAAGCTCTTCGTCCCGCTGGCCGAGATCCCCCCTCCGAGTGCCGTCCTCTCCGTCCCCGAGCGCTACTGGACCTGGACGGCGACCGGCGAGGCCGACGCCGTCCAGCCGGTCGTCAGCGCGTTCGCGGGCTCGCTCCCAGCGCTCTCGGCGCTTCGCGTCGCAGACGGCCCGGAGCGCTGGCTCGAGTCGCTCGAGCGCCTCCGGCCCGATCTAGCGCTCGAGATCGCCGGAGCCGTGCTCTCCACCTGGGACGACGATCCGTGGGTCGGCGCCGCCTACTCCTCACGAAGCCCGGTCGCCGCCGACGATGAGGCGCTCCTGCGCGGCGTGGGGCCGATCCACTTCGCCGGCGAGCACACGGCCGGCTCGCTGAGCGGCCTCATGGAGGGGGCGCTGCGGAGCGGCGTCAGGGCCGCGCGAGCGGTTCTCGGCTGCCCCTGAGGCTCCTACGTTCCGACGACGCTTCGCACCTGGCGCAGCGCGACGGTGAGCGCTGCCAGCCCGGCGTCGTCCTGAGCCTTCAGCGCCTCGATCAGGCGGCGCAGGCGCTCGACCGCCTCGCCGCGTTCGGCCAGATACTCCTCGAGCGCCCGATCCGCGAGCCCGGGGGTGTGCGAGAGCGCCCGCAGCGCCACGTCACGCCGGAGCGCCATCAGATCGTCTTCCATCGCCTTGGCGGCCCAGCGGTTCCAGCTCGAAGCCTCCGGAAGCGCGAGCAGGCGCCGCTCGAGCCAGTCGAGGTGGAGGCGCTCGCCCGCCAGGAAGAACGCGTTGGCGACATCCTCCAGCGGGCGCCCCGTCCAGTGCGCGACGGCGATGATGTCCGGTGCGTGGGCGAGCTCGGGCTGGAAGGCGTGCCGGCGCGCGAGCGCCTCGTCGACGCCCTCCGTCGCGATCTGCGCCGCGACCGCCTCGCGGGCGGCCCGCCAGCTCTCCGATCCCGTCTTGTCGATCACGGCCGAGAGCTCCTCGAAGAGCGGCTTCACCTGCTCGATCGTCTCCCCGAGCGGCGCGGACGGCGCGTTCAGGAGATACCAGCGGGAGACGTCCTCGACCAGCGTGTCGACGCCGACCATGAGCACGTTCTGGGGCACGGGATCGATCTTTCCGTCGAGCGCCTCGATATCGTCCCAGCGCGCGACGGCCCCGGTCACCTCGCGGCCGATCCGGTAGGCGCGGGCGATCTCCGCGGGCTCGGCGCCGGTCTCGGCCGCCAGCCTGGACACGAACGTGATTCCCTGGTCGTTGCAGACCGCGTTCGCCAGGATCGTCGACGCGAGATCGCGCCGCAGCGGGTGCTCCGCGATCAGCTGCCCGAAGCGGTCGGCGACCGCAGCCGGGAAGTACCGGCGCACGTCGATGTCGAGGTACGGGTCGTCCGGCAGCGCGGAGTCTCGCACCGCCTCCTCGAGGCTCCGCTTCGCGTAGGCGAGCAGGATGCAGAGCTCGGGTCGAGCCATGCCCAGCCCGGCCCGTGCGCGCTCGGTCATCTGCTCGGCGGAGGGGAGGCTCTCGAGCTCGCGGTCGAGCATCCCGCTCGTCTCGAGCTGCGTCATCAGCTCCTCGTAGGCGTCGAGGCGCTCAGCCGACACCGACACCTCCTGCGACAGGATCTGCGCCTGGAGGTAGTTGTCGTAGAGCACGTGGCGCGCGACGTCCTGCTCGACCTCGTGAAGGAGGTCGTTGCGCTGCTTCATCGTCAGGTCGCCGTTCGAGACGGCGATGCCGAGCAGGATCTTCAGGTTGACCTCGTGGTCGGAGCAGTCGACGCCGGCCGAGTTGTCGATCGCGTCGGTGTTGATCCGCCCGCCGCGCCCTGTCGTACTCGATTCTCCCCTTCTGCGTGAAGCCGAGGTTCCCGCCCTCGGCGACGACGCGGGCGCGAACCTCGGCGCCGTCGATCCGGATCGCGTCGTTCGTGCGGTCGCCCACGTCCGTGTTCGCCTCGTAGGACGCCTTGACGAACGTCCCGATGCCGCCGTTCCAGAAGAGGTCGACGGGCGCCTTCAGGATCGCTGCGATCACCTCGTTCGGCGTTCCCGACTCGATCTCCGTCCCCAGCGCCGAGCGAGCCTCCGTCGAGAGCGTGATCGACTTCTCCTGCCGCGACCAGACGCCGCCGCCGGCCGAGAGCAGCGAGCGGTCGTAGTCGTCCCAGGACGAGCCCGGGAGCTCGAAGAGACGCCTGCGCTCCGCGAACGAGGCCTTCGGATCGGGCCGCGGGTCGACGAACACGTGGCGATGGTCGAACGCGCCGACGAGCAGGAGCGTGTCCGTGTACAGCATGCCGTTGCCGAAGACGTCCCCGGACATGTCGCCGATTCCGACCACCGTGAACGGTCGTGTCGAGACATCGTGGCCGAGCTCGCGGAAGTGACGTTTCACGGACTCCCAGGCGCCACGCGCGGTGATGCCGAGCTCCTTGTGGTCGTAGCCCTGCGATCCGCCTGAAGCGAATGCGTCGCCGAGCCAGAAGCCGTACTCCGCGGCGATCGCGTTGGCCGTGTCGGAGAACGTCGCGGTCCCCTTGTCCGCGGCGACGACGAGGTACGGATCGTTCTCGTCGAGGATCGCGGACGTCTCGCGGGTGCACGACCTCGCCGCCGACGAGATTGTCCGTCAGGTCGAGCATCCCGCGGATCAGCGTCGAGTACTGCGTGACCACCTCGCGCCTTCAGCTCGTCCTTCGTGGCGGGTGTCCGCTTGAGCACGAAACCGCCCTTCGAGCCGACCGGGACGATGACCGCGTTCTTCACCATCTGCGCCTTCATCAGGCCGAGGATCTCCGTGCGGTAGTCCTCCTTGCGGTCCGACCAGCGGATGCCGCCGCGTGCGATCTTGCCGCCGCGGAGGTGGATGCCCTCCATCTGCGGCGAGTAGACGAAGATCTCGTAGAGCGGGGTACGGCTTCGGCATGTCGGGCACCCGAGCGGAGTCGAGCTTGAACGACAGGTACGCGCGGCCCGGCCGGAACGCGTTCGTCCGACGGTCGCCTCGACGAGGCCGAGCTGCGCCCGGAGGATCCGGTCCTCGTCGAGCGACTTCACCGCGTCGAGGTCGCCCAGGATCTCGGCACGCAGCGCCTCCTCGACGGCCCGGTCGCGCTCGCCGGCCGGGTCGAAGCGCAGCTCGAAGAGCTCGACGAGCTTGCGCGCGATCGCGGGATTCCGCGCGTACGCCTCGTTCTTGTACTCGACGCCGAACGCGGCGCCGACCCGCAGGCGGTACGTCCGGTAGGCCCGAGCACGACGACCTGGCGCCAGGTCAGCCCCGCCGTGACGACGAGCCGGTTGAGCGAGTCCGACTCGGCCTCGCCTCGCCAGACGGCGGCGATCGCAGTCCGCGACCCGCTCGCCGCAGTCGGCGAGATCGAGCGGCCGCTCGTCCGCTCCGAGCACGCCGAAGTCGTGGAGGTAACGTCTCTCCCTCGTCGAGCAGCCGGGTCGGCACCTCCTCGACGACCGTCAGGCCCGAGGTGCTCGAGGATCGGTAGTAAGTCGGAGAGCCGGACCTTCGCCTCCGGTCTTGTAGAGCCCGACCCGGGTCAGGCTCTGACCCGCCTCGCGCTCGTTCTGCAGTCCGACGACGAACGACTCGCCGCTCTTCGAGCCGCTCGAACTGCTCGATGTCGAGCACCGCCAGGTAGATGTCGGTCGAGGACTTGTAGTAGTCGGGGAAGCGCTGCGCGTACTCGTCGGCGAGCAGCGTTCCCGCGCTCCTCGCCGTGCAGCGCGGCGAGCCGCTCGCGAAGACGGTCGTCCCAGGTGCGGGCGAGCGCCACGACCTCCTGCTCGAGCTCGGTGAAGGAGACCTCGGGGATCTCGCCGTCCACGTGGACGGCGAAGTGGATCAGCGCCTGGTCAGCCTCGCCGAGCGACAGGTGATAGTCGACGATGGAGCCGCCGAAGCGCTCCTGCAGGAAGAGTCCTGGAGGCGATGGCGGAGCTCGGCGTTGAAGCGATCGCGCGGCAGCGCGACGAGCACCGAGACCCTGCCCTCGTGCGAGGTCCGGCCGGACGAAGAGCTGGATGTTCTTGCGTTCCTGGAGGTCGAGCAGGCGCATGAGCGTCTGGCGCAGCTCGTCGGCGCCGGCGAGAAGAGCTCGTCCTTCGGGAACGACTCGAACAGCTCGACGAGCGACTTGTGGTCGTGCGAGCCCTCGAGGAAGTCCTCGGCGATCGCGATCTGGCGGAGCTTGCGCGCGAGGATGGGGATCCTGCTCGCCGGCGCCATGTACGCCTTCCGCGTGAAGAGCCCGAGCGAGCCGCAGATGCGCCGACGACGCTCGCCGTCCGGGCCGATCCGCTTGCACCGTGATGTCGTCCATCTTCGCGTGCCGGTGGACGGTCGAGAAGCGGTTCGTCTTCGAGACGACGAGGAGGTTCTCGCCCAGCAGGCGCTCTCGCAGTCCCGCGTCGATCGTCTCGAGCGCGACCGGCGTCGGCGAAGCGCGAGCGCTCGTCGTGGCCCAGGATGCCGAGACCCGCCTCCGGGACGACCGCGATCGACTCGCCCTCGATCACGTACTCGCGGTAGCCGAGGAAGACGAAGTTGCCGTCGAGGAGCCACTCGAGGAAGAGGACGCGTCTCCTCGATCTCGTCCTGCGTGTAGCGCGCTCCGGCGCCCTGGGCCGCCTCGATCATGCGCCGGCACGCGAGCGCTCATCGCCTCGAAGTCGCGGACCGTGGCCTGGACGTCGGTCGAGGATCCGTCGGATCCGGTCCACGAGCTCGGTCAGCTCCTCCGCCGTCAGATGGCGGCCGACCTCGAAGTGCATGACCGACTCGCGCGACCGTCGCGTCGCGGGCGTGCAGAACGCGGCGGATTCGCCCCTGCTCGTCGCGCTCGGTGCCGATCACGGGGTGGATCACCAGCCGGATCTCGAGGTCCCGGGCGTTCGAGCTCCTCCGAGACCGAGTCGACGAGGAACGGCGAGTCCTCGCAGTTCGTCTCGACGACCGACCCGACGGTCGTGTAGCCGTCGCTCGGCGAGCGTCGGGTTGAAGGCGCGAACGGCGAACGGCTCCGACCCGCGCCGGTCGGCGAGGTCGAAGACGCCCATCACCTGGCCGAACAGCTCCTCGGCGGTCAGATCCGTGCGCGACCTCGGTCGGAGATCCGCCGGACGTAGGCGCGGGCGAACTCGCGGACGGCCGGCGCCCGCTCGGCGGGGACGCGCTCGTCGACCCGCGCGAGCAGCTCCTGGACGAGCGGGCTCGCCCGCCGGCCGCCTGTCGGATCGGCCGTGCTGGTCATCCTCGCTGCTAGGCCGTCAGGTCGTGAGCCATCTCCTCGAAGACCTCGACGTACCGGTCGCAGTCCTCGAACGAGTGCGTGACCGAGAGCGTCCACTCCTCCTCGCGGCCGGGTGTCATGAAGATGCCGCGGTTCATGTTGTAGAGCCAGGCGAGGTCGCAGAGCTCGGCGTCCTGGTTCTCCTTGAACGTCTCGTAGTCGACGACCTTCGTGGGCGAGAAGGTGACGCAGCCCTTCGAGCCGACGCCGACCGCGTAGCCGGACAGGCCGTACTTCTCGATCACCTTCCGGCAGCCCTCGAGGAGGTGGTCGTTCAGCGCGTCGAGGTGGGCGTACGCCTCGGGCGTCAGCACCTCGAGCAGGCTCGCGCGGGCGGCCGCCATCGACGAGCGGGTTGCCGTTGTACGTTCCGACCTGGTAGACGCTTGCCGTTCTCGACGACCTCCATCACCTCGTCCGTGCCGCCGATCGCGCCCGAGGGCAGGCCGCCGCCGAGCGCCTTCGCGAGCGTGACCATGTCGGGCTGGACGCCGAACCGCTCGGTGGCTCCGCCGGCCGCGATGCAGAGGCCCGTCTTCACCTCGTCGAAGATGAGGACGATGCCGTGCCTGCGGGTGAGCTCGCGGACGGCCTCGAGGTAGCCGGGCTCGGGGAGGACGACCCCGAGGTTCATCATCGCCGCCTCCATGATCACGCAGGCAGGCTTGCGGCCCTCGTCGATCAGCCGCTCGATCCGCCGCTCCATCGCGGCGGCGTCGTTGAACGGCACCGGGATCGTCATCTCGGCGACGACCTCCGGAATGCCGGCGCCGTACGGCAGCGACGCGAGGTTGTCGCGATCGCCGATCTTGTCGTAGGGGACCCCGATCGAGACCATCACGTAGTCGTGGTGGCCGTGGTAGGAGCCGAAGATCTTCACGATCGTGTCGCGACCGGTGAACGCGCGGGCGATCCGGATCGCGTCCATCGTCGCCTCCGAGCCCGAGTTGACGTAGCGCCACCTCGGGAGGCCCCAGCGACGCGCGAGCTCCTCGGCGACGACGATGGCGTCCTCGATCGGGCGCGGCGAAGTGGGTGCCGAGCTCGATCCGCTCCTTGACCGCCTTCGAGATCGCCGGGTGGGCGTGGCCCTGCACCATCGAGCCGAAGCCGTTGTGGAAGTCGAGCATGACGTTGCCGTCGACGTCCCAGACGCGTGGCCCGTTGCCGTTCGAGAGGTAGATCGGCCACGGGTCGCGCACCTGGTAGGAGGAGGAGACGCCGTTCGCGAGCGTCTTGCGCGCCCGCTCGTACATGTCCCTCGAGCCGGGCGTGCGGTCATCTAGCCGCCCGCTCTTCGCGGGCGGTCAGCTCCTTGATCCGCTCCCGATCGAGCTCGACAGGCGTCCGTACTGCCATAGCCGTCACCCCTCCCTCTCGACCGTGGCCGCGTCGCCCACGCGCACCCGGCCTGGCCGTTCGACGTCACCGTAGACGCCGAAGTCGATGAGCTTTCCCTCTCGGAGCCCACGATACGCCTTGATCATGCGCAGCGTGTCGAGGTCGCGCTCGCCGGTGTCGGGGCTGCGCGTCGTCGTCGCGCACCGTGGCACCGGGCCGCCGACGCGGACGACCGCCTCTCCGAGTCGGAGCGACGCGCTTTCCCATTCGTCCTCTTCGTGCGGCCGGCAGCCGTCGAGCGTGACGAGCATCCGGAAGCGCCGCTGGTCGATTGCGTCCTCGAGACCCGCCTGCCTGCGCAGCTCCTCCACCGACGCGCTCGACAGGAACGTCACCGGATGGACGTCGCACGCATCGCCGGGACGATCGGCTCGCACGAGCCTGACGTCCTTGCCGACGTAGCGCGAGAGGGCGTCAGCGGACGGGCCTTCGACGACACGACCCGTGACGCGTCTGCCGTACACGTCCGTGTCCACCTCGTCACCGTTGGCGAGCGAGCTCCCCTCCACGGTCGTTCCGTCCGGGAACTCCAGGGAGAGCCGCTCCTCCGCGGCGTCGTAGCTCGGGCGCACGAGGCAGAGCGGCCCGTGGTCGATGCCCGAGAAGAGGAAGCCGATCCGGTCGACGAGGTAGAAGCGACGGTTCTCCTCGACCCCGCGCGTCGTGAGCTGCACCTCGTCGCGCTCCTCGAGCCCGAGCCCCTTGACCGGCGTGACCGTGAGCCGTGAGACCGTGATCACCGGCTCAGCCTAGCTCCCTCCCGGTGACGACGCGGTGGTCGACAGCGTCCAGGTGAACCGCGTCAGGCTCTCGTTTGGCGCGAGGCCCCCGGGCCGAAGACCGCGGCGCACCAGCAGGGTCGGGATCACGCTGGCTCTTGCGATCTCGAGCCTCGTCTCGCCGAGACCCTCCGTGCGCCACCTGGTGGAGAGCCCGATGACAAGCATCCCGCCCTGCTCGGCTGCGGTCAGCACCCCCTGCCGCCCTGGGGGTACGAGCAGAGGCTCGGTCTCGATGCCGGCGACCTGCTGAACGAGGAGGGAGGCTCGAGCGAGCAGCCGGCTCGCATCCCGCCGGCCGCGCTCCGGAGCTGCAGTTGTCCCGAGCAGCCGGATCGTCGCGCCCCTGGCGCCCGCGATCCACGCAGCGAGCTCGACCGCCGTCCAGTCGTGCTCGGCGCCGCCGAACGGGACGATCACTGGACGGTCCTCGCTCACACCGAATGGCACGCGATTGAGGAGCATGGCAACGTCGCATGGTGCGTCTTCGAGGATGGCCGCAAGCACCGGGCCCGGCGCACCCTCCTCGAAAAGGGCCGCAGGCGCATCGACGAGGAGGAGGTCCCTGCGTTCTGCTCCGACGCGAGGACGACCGCATCGGCTCCTGGTGCCGCCGAGGTGAAGGCGGCAGTGCGACTCGCGAGGCCACGGGCTCGAAGGGACGATCGGCGCTCTCTGAGCCGCGCCGACGCCTCGCCGAGCTCCTGCTCGTACGTGACCAGGCGGACGACGATGAGCTCGCGGGGAGGGCGTGTCGCGAGCGGCTCGGCAACGGCGAGGAGGGCGTCGAGAAACTCCTCGTCCAGAGGGAGAACGACGATCGACCGCTCGGGCGCCGGTTCCGAACCGGGCGACGGCTCCCGGGCAGCATCGCGGTCGAGAGCTGGGTCGTGGCGGAGGATCGCCCGCTCGAGCTCCTGGAGCGTCTCCCCCGGGTCGATGCCCAGTTCGTCGACGAGCAGACGCCGCGTCGCTCGATAGGCCTCCAGCGCATCGGCCTGACGGCCAGAACGGTAGAGCGCGAGCATGAGGAGCTCGCACAGGCGCTCGCGGAGCGGGTGCTTCGCGACGAGGCCCTCGAGCTCGCCGACGAGCTCGGCGGAGCGGCCCAGTGTCAGCTCGGCTTCGATGCGCCGCTCGAGCGCGACGACACGAAGCTCTTCGAGTCTCGCGATCTCGGGTTGGGCGAAGCCTTCGTAGGTGAAGTCTGCGAGAGCCGGGCCACGCCAGAGGGCGATCGCCTGACGCAGGCTGCCGGCTGCCTCCTCCGCCCGCCCCGCCTCCGTATCGCGACGTGCCTGTTCGGAGAGCGCCTCGAAGCGATGAAGATCGAGTTGCTCCTCGTCGATCTCGATGGCGTAGCCCGGCGAGCGCGTCACGAGCACACCGGGGCCGAGTGCCTTGCGCAGGTGGGAGACATACCCCTGGAGGACGGTCGCCGATCGGGTAGGGGCCTCGCCTCCCCAGAGGAGTTCGATGAGGGCCTCCTGGCCAACGACCTCGTTGGCTCGCGTGAGCAGGATCGCGAGAACGGCGCGCTGCCGCGGCCCACCGAGCGGGATCGCCCGATCGCCGTCGCGCACCTCGAGGGGCCCGAGGATTCGGAACTCCACCGTGTCTCCGCGCGGAACCTAGCACGTCTCGTCGGGGATCTCCTAGCGCACTCATAGCGCATTCCAAGCCGCCCGGCTGATCCTCCTCGGCAGGGAAGTGAAAACGAGAAGGAGGGGAAGATGCGGTTCTCGCTCAGAACATCTCGAAGGCGTCTCCGGCTGCTCGCGGTCGGGCTCGCGGTTGCCGCCATCGCGGCGCCGGCTGCGCACGGCACGCTCTCGCCGTACTCGGCGGACGGCCCACGGAGCGGCGGCGCGGAGCTCGCGCCATATTCCATCGACGGCCCTCGTAGCGGCCCGGCGACGACACTACCGGGATTCGCGGTCGACGGCCCGCGTTCGGGGCCCGCGACAGTCGATCTCCCAACGGCGGCGCCGGTTCCCCGCCCGGGCTTCGACTGGGCCGACGCCGGAATCGGGATCGCAATCGGCCTCGGAGTCGGACTCGTCCTGGCCGCCGGTGCCCTGCTCGTCGGCCGTCAACACGGCCGGCTCGCAGGTGTCTGACCGGCAGAGCGGGCGCAAGGAGAGCGGGCAGGCCGGGAGGTCTGTCCGCTCCCTTGCGGCATTTGCCTCGAGCTTCTACGCTGGCACGGTGGCGAGCTCATCCAACACGGACTCGCTGATCGGGGCGCAGTTCGGCGTCTACACGATCGAGTCCGTGATCGGCAGAGGTGGGATGGGCGTCGTCTACGTGGCCGACGACCCGAAGCTTCGCCGCCAGGTCGCCCTGAAGGTGATCGCGCCGGAGCTGGCCGAGCTCGATGGCTTCCGCGAGCGCTTCCTCCACGAGACGCGGATCGCGGCGAGCCTCGAGCATCCGAACATCGTTCCAATCCACGATGCGGGTGAGACCGAAGGCGTCCTCTACCTCGCCATGCGCTACGTGGAGGGGACCGACCTCCGCGACCTCCTGCGCCGCGACGGGCCACTCGAGCCGGGGCGCGCGCTCCACCTCGCGGTGCAGGTGGCCAGCGCTCTCGACGCGGCGCATGCGCGCGGTCTCGTCCACCGAGACGTGAAGCCGGGGAACATTCTCGTCGCACAGGGAGAGCACGCGTATCTGACGGATTTCGGCCTCAGCGAGCAGGCGGCGCCGCTCGAGGGGGGCGGTGACAGGCGCTTTACCGGCTCGGTCTACTACGTCGCACCGGAGCAGATCGATGGTGGGCCGATCGACGGGCGCGCCGACGCGTATTCGCTCGCGTGCGTCCTCTACGAGTGCCTCTGCGGCGAGCCGCCGTTCCCGCGCGAGTCGCCACTCGCGGTCCTGTGGGCGCACCTCGACGACGAGCCGCCGGCGTTGACCGACCGGCGGCCGGGGCTCCCTGCCGGGGTTGATGCGGTGCTCGAGCGCGCTCTGGCGAAGGACCCGGAGGATCGCTACGCGACCTGCCGCGAGCTCGTCGAGGCGCTGCGAGAAGCGCTCGGGCTCGCGGAACCCGTCTCTCGTAGACGTTCGGGCTGGCTGCTCGTGGCGGCGGCCGCGCTGGCCATCGCCGTCGCACTCGCGGTCGCGCTCCCGCTGGCGTTCACTGGCGAGGAGGCAGCAGCGCCCGCGCGGCCGCTGCCGAACGTCGATCCTACGACCGCGCTTACGGCCGCAGCCGTGCAGCGGATCGACCCCGAGACGAACCGGCTGACCGCAACCATCCAGGCTGGCCGGGAGCCGGCCGCGATCGCGGCCGGCGAAGGCGCAGTCTGGGTTGCCAGCAAGCGTGGGAACGCCCTGCTGCGCGTCGACCCGGAGACGAACGCTGTGCGGAGAATCCTCGTCGGGAGCGGCCCGCTCGAGGTCGTGATCGCGCAGAGCCTCGTCTGGATCCAGTACTCGACCGCGGTCATCGATCAGATCGATCCGGCCACGGGAGCCATCGTCAATACGCTCACGCGGGGCGAGACGGCCGGCCTCGCGCTCCTGGCGGCCGATGCCGACGCGGTGTGGGGCTCGCTGCTCTGCGGCTGCGGCGTGGCGGACACAAAGGACGTATCGGCGGATAGCAACGGACTCGTGGTGTACATGCCGCGGCCCGGCGATCTCACGCAGAGCTTCCAGACGTTCGATGTGCCTACCGCCGCGCCGACGGGGATCGCGGTCGGCGAGGGAGCCGTCTGGGTGGCGAACGACTACGTCGGAATCGCCGATCTGACCCGCTTCGATCCGAAGTCGGGAGCCGTCGTGGCCAGGATTCCGGTAGAAGGCGGCACCAGCGGGGTCGCGGTGGGCGCTGGGGCAGTCTGGGTGGCGAACCCGGTGGGCGACACCGTCTCGCGGATCGATCCGGCGGCGAACGCGGTCGTCGATCGGATACCCGTGGGCGACGACCCGCTGGCGATCGCGTTCGGCAACGGTGCCGTCTGGGTCGCGAACTACGAGGACGGAACGGTCTCACGGATCGATCCCGGGACGAACGAGGTCGTCGCTACCGTGGACGTCGGGCCGCATCCCAACCACGTCGCCGTCGGCGAAGGCGGCGTCTGGGTGACCGTCAACGCTTGACGCCGTCGTGGCGGACGTCAGAATCGGCGCGTGCGGAGCCCGCTCGTCGATGTCGTCCATCGCGGCCAACGCTCGGTCACCGTGCTCACGCTCCAGCGGCCGGAGAAGCTGAACGCGCTGTCGGCCGAACTCGAGCTCGCGCTCGGCCGCGGCGCTCGAGTAGCCCGAGGTTCGCGACGCGCGCTGCGTCGTTCTCACCGGAGCCGGCCGGGCGTTCTCGGCCGGCGCCGACCTGGTCGAGCTGTCGCGGGACGATCCGGAAGCGATCCTCGCCTACTACCGAGACGCCGGCGCCGTCTACGAACGGTTCGCCGGCCTCCCGCAGCCCACGATCGCCGCGATCGGCGGCTACTGCCTCGGCGGCGGTCTCGAGCTCGCGCTCGCCGCCGACTTCCGGATCGCAGACGAGTCGGCGGTCTTCGGCCTGCCAGAGGTCTCGCTCGGGATCGTGCCGAGCGCCGGCGGCCTCCACCGGCTCGCACGCATCGTCGGGTCGGCCCGCGCGAAGGAGCTGATGCTCCTGCGGGAGCGGTTCACGGCACCCGAGGCCGTCGCGTACGGAATCCTGACCGAGTTCGTCGAGGAAGGGCAGGCTCTGAAGCGGGCACTCGAGCTGGCGGGGCGCATCGCGGCTCTTCCCTCGACGGCGGCAGCGGTCGCCAAGCAGGCAGTCGATCTGATGCCGGAGGCGTCGCGGGAGGCGGGTCTCCTGATCGAACGACTCGCCTACGCAGCGCTGGCGCAGACCGAAGCGGCGAGGCGTCTGGGCGAACGCTAGCGCGCGGAGCACGTCCAATTGCCTTGCGGCTTTCGTGACGGGGTCTGACCCCGGCTTAATGTCCTGGAACCGGCGGGAATTCGGCAGCAACGCGAGACGAGCGCAGAAGCCGGATGGCGCAACGAAGCGGCTCGGATTGTTAAGGAGGGGTCAGACCCCGCCACGAGATGCGCGCGGGATCGTCACGCCTCGCGCTCGGCGGCGGCTACTGGCGGACTGGCGAGGCGCAGGCGGGGTGGCGCTTCAGGATCCGCTCGCTCGAGGGTGGGTGCTCGGCGAGCAGCCCGGCCGGTCGTGTGGGTCGACGCACGAGGTCGCCGCCGCAGTTCGGGCAGAGACCGCCGAGCCGCTCGGACGCGCAGGTCCTGCAGAAGGTGCACTCGAACGTGCAGATGAGCGCGTCCGGGTCGCCGTTCGGGAGGTCCCGATCGCAGCATTCGCAGTTCGGGCGCAGCTCGAGCACGCGCCGCCAGCGTAGCTAGAGGCGGGGGAGCCCGCCTGCGTCGATCCCCCCGTCGACGAGGATCGTGGCGCCCGTGATGTACGCCCCGCCCGGCGACGCGAGGAACGCGATCACGGAGGCGACCTCGTCGGGTGTCCCGAGCCGCCCCAGCGGCACCTCGCGCTCCCACTCGGCGATCGCCTCGGCCCCGTAGTTGTCGAGGCCCTCGGTCCGGATCACCCCGGGGGTCACCGTGACCGCCCGGACGCCCCTCGGGCCCCACTCGAGGGCGAGCGTCGCTCCCAGGGCCTCCACGGCCGCCCGCGCCGCGATCGCGTGGGCCATGCCGGGCAGAGCGCGCCGCGGCGACAGGCCGACGAAGACGACGAGTCCCCGCTCGTGCGGGAGCATCGAGCGTGTCGCGACGAGACGGGTCAGATACCAGACCGCGTCGACGTTGAGGCGGTGGACGGCCCGGAAGCCGTTGGGCGAGATGTCCTCGGCCCTCGCGATGAACTGGCCGCCGGCGTTGTTGACCAGGACGTCGATCCGGTGGAAGCGCTGGAGCGCCTCGTCGACGAGCGCGTCGACCTGCTCGGGCTCCCTGACGTCGGTCGGGACGGCGAGACAGTTCCCGCCCAGCGCGGTGATCTCCGCCTCGACCGCGGCCAGCGGCTCGGGCCGCCGCCCGCAGACGACGACGTCGGCGCCGGTGCGGGCGAGCTCGAGCGCCGTCGCCCGGCCGAGGCCCGTCCCTCCGCCCGTGACGAGGGCGACCGTGCCGGCGTTCGCGTCGATCGTCAGCACCCGGGCGCTCATCCGAGCTCCCCGTAGCGGGCGTCGCGCCAGGCGAGCGCCGCCTTCAGGCCCTGCTCCGCTGCGACCCGGTTGAACTCGCGCCCTTCGGGCGTGTCGGCCGCGTTGACGATCGCAGACAGGTCGAGGTTCGAGCCGACCGCCTGGCGCAGGCCCATCGCCTCCGCCGCCCTCGTCAGCGCAACCTTCGTCAGCCGGAGCACCGCGAGCGGCGTCGGAGCGATCTTGCGGACGAGCTCGTCGACGCCGGACTCGAGCTCGTCCCCGGGAACGACCCGGTTGACGAGACCCCAGCGCTCGGCGGTCTCGGCATCGATCGTGTCGCCCGTCAGGAGCAGCTCGTTCGTGCGCTTCTCGCCGAGGACGAAGGGCATGAGGAGGGTGACCGGGCCCGAGCCGAAGCGAATCTCGGGCTCGCCGAAACGGGCGTCCTGTGTCGCGACGACGAGATCGCAGGCCATCGCGAGCTCACACGCGCCGCCGAGACACCAGCCGCGGACGGCCGCCAGCGTCGGCTTCGGGAACGTGCGCAGGCGCATCGTCACGTTCACGTCCTCCTCGAGAACGCGCCACCAGGCGTCGGCGCCTTCCAGCCCCGCGTCCTGGCCGATGTCGAAGCCCGCCGAGAAGGCGCGGCCGGCTCCCGTCAGGACGAGGATCCTCACCTCGTCGTCGGCGTCCGCGCGCGTCATCGCGTCGTGGAGTCCCGCGACGCTCTGGCGGGTCAGGGCGTTCAGCTTCTCAGGGCGGTTCAGGGTGACCCAGGCGGCCGGCCCACGCCGCTCGTAGAGCACCGGTTCGTGGCTCATGACACATCACCTCCCACGACGAGGAGCGCGTCGACGGCGATCGCGCCGTCTGCGCCCAGGATCAACGGGTTGACGTCGCACGCCTCGATCTCCGGGTGCTCGCCGGCGAGCCGTCCGAGCGCAACAAGCACGTGTGCGAGCTCCTCGCGGGCCGCCGCGCTCCCGATCGCTGCCAGGCCCGGCGCCTCGTCGACGAGCTCGCGTGCAAGCTCGAGGTCGACCGGTGCGACGCAGGCGGAGACGAGGGAGAGCGCCTCGACCGCTGTGCCCCCGAGCCCCACAGCGAGCACCGGCCCGAAGGAGGGATCGCGGGTCATCCCGCAGAACGCCTCGGCGCCTCCCGTCTGCTGGCTCGCGACGAGCACGGTGCCGCCGAGCCGCTCGGCCGCGGCCCGGGCCGCCTCCGGGCTCTCGATGCCCAGGATCACGCCTCCACGTGCCGCCTTGTGTGCCGGTCCGTCCGCCTTGACGACGACCGGGACGCCCAGCTCGGCGGCGGCGGTCGCCGCCTCCCCGGGGGTGGCCGCACGCCGACGCGGCGCGAAGCGGACGCCGTAGCGCTCGAGGCAGGCGGCCGACTCGTGCTCGGGTACCGGGCCCCGGCCGGAGCAGTTCGCCCAGATCGACCCGCTCGGCTGCCGGCGGAGAGGGGACGCGCGGGCGCATCCGCGCTACCGCGGCGAGCGCCCGCAGGGCGTGGCCCGTCCCGCGGAGCAAGGGGAGGTCGTGAGTGCGAGCGAGCTCGACGATCCGATCAGGTGGATCGGTGCTCTGGACCGACGTCACGGCGGGGAACACCCCGGTCTCGTCGGCGGCGTCGGCGAGGGCTCGGACGATCATCTCGCACCAGACGGCCTCCTCGTCTCCCCGGAAACGCGAGAGATCGACCTGGGCCAGCAGCACGTCGTAGGCGCCGGAGCGCGCGAGCAGCTCGAGCGCGCGCGGGTACACGACCTGCTCGTCGGCGATCGCCCAGGCGTCGAGGGGATTCCCCGGCGCGACGAAGTTCGGGAACTCGCTCGTGAGGTGAGCCGCGAGCTCGGGTGGGAGCGGCTCGAACGGGATGCCGGCCGCCTCGCCCTGGTCGGCGAGCAGCGCGCACTCGCCGCCCGACTCCGAGACGGCGGCGATCCTCCGCCCGGCGGGCCGGCGCGCCCGCCCCGAGCACGTCGAGCGTCTCGAACAGGTCATGGACGTCGTCGACCTCGATCACACCGAGGCGGCGCAGGAGGGCCGAGAACGCTCTCGCAGAGCCGACCAGGGCGCCCGTGTGCGCGAGCGTCGCCCGAGCGGCGGCTTCGGAGCGCCCGACCTTCAGGCAGACGACGGCCTTGCCGGCCTCGGTCGCCCGTTCGAGCGCACGCGAGAACGCCGCAGGGCGCCGCACCGCCTCGAGGAAGAGCCCGATCACGCTCGGTCGCGTCGTCCTCGGCCAGGCAGGCGACGAGATCGGCCGCGTCGCGGTTCAGCTCGCCCCCGCACGAGACGACGCAGCGAAAGCCGATACGCGGGCCACACGCGAGGAAGGCCTCGCCCACCGAGCCCGACTGGGAGACGACGGAGACGCGGCCCGGCAGGAACGTGGCGGGGATCGTGCCGATCCAGGTCGAGGCGCCGTCCGGGCGGGCGACGCCCATGCAGTTCGGCCCGATCACCGCGGCCCCCGCGCCATCCGCGAGCGCCCTGACGCGATCCGACGATCGGCGGGCCGTCCGCGCCGGCCTCCGCGCCGATCCCGGGGACGACGAGCGCGCGCACGCCAGCGGCGAGCGCGTACGCCGACGGCCTCCTCGACCCGGGCGTGGGCGACGAGCAGCAGCGCCAGCTCGGGTGTCTCGGCCGCATCGGCAACCGACGGGAGGCACGGGTGCCCGGCGACCTCGCTGCGGTTCGGGATTCACGAGCACGATCTCCGCGTCGCCGCGAAGCGCACCCTCGATCGGGCGGCGGTTGCGCTCCGACGCGCCGACGATCGCGATCGAGCGCGGGAAGAGCAGCGGCCGGACGCCGCCGCGCAGGTGCTCGTGGACTCCGGACATTCGAGCCGTCATCATCCCGCAGGCGAGGAGGTCGGGTGCACGAGAAGCGAATCGAGATCCGCTGGCGCGACATGGACGCCTACGGCCACGTGAACAACGCGGCCTACCTGACCTACCTGGAGGAGGTGCGGGACGAGTGGCTCGACGGCGTGCTCGCCGACGCGGGCTCGGCCTGGGGCTACGTGCTGGCGAGGGTCGCGATCGACTTCCGACATGAGCTCCGCCAGGAAGACGACGCCGTCGTCGCCAGCTGCCGTCTCGAGCGGATCGGCACGTCGAGCGTGCGCACTCGCGAGGAGCTGCGAAAGCTCGACGGAACCCTCGCGGCCGAGGCGGAGGCGGTGCTCGTCGCCAGCGACATCGAGCGCGGCGGCTCACGGCCGCTGACGGCCGCGGAACGCGCCGCCTTCCACCGGTCGGGCGATGCAGCTTGACCACCTGCTGAGCCCGGTCCGGCTCGGTTCGCTCGAGCTGCGAAACCGCGTCGTCTCGACCGCCCACCAGACCCATCTCGTCGCCGACCGCGTCCCCACCGACGCCTTCGTCGCCTACCACGAGGCCCGCGCGCGCGGTGGCGTCGGCCTGATCGTCCTCGAGGCGACGGCGGTGCACGAGTCGGGGCGGCTCGATCCCCACACCCTGGCCGGCTACGACGACGCGATCGTGGACGGCTACCGTCGCGTTGCCGCGGCCGTGCAGGGCCACGGCTGCAGGCTCGCGGTGCAGCTCTTCCACGGCGGTCGCGAGCTGATCGCGAGCGCTCCGCGCCCAGCGGTCCTCGCCCCCTCGGCACTTCCGAGCGAGCGGTTCAAGACGGAGCCGAGGGCGCTCCGTGCGGGCGAGATCGAGGAGATCGTCGAGGGCTATGCCCGTGCCGCGGCTCGTGCCGTCACGGGTGGCCTCGACGGAGTCGAGATCTCCGCCGCCCACAACTACCTGGTCGCACAGTTCTTCACGCCGTCGCTGAATGCCCGCTCCGATCGCTGGCGCGCCGGCCCGGCCTTCCTCCTCGCGGTCGTGGACGCCGTCAGGCGGGCCGCGCCAGGGCTCGCGCTCGGCGTCCGCCTGTCTGCCGACTCGATCGCGGCGCAGGGGATCGCCCACGAGCTCGCCGACCGGGTCGACTACCTGTCGCCTCGCGCTCGGCGAGTCGTCGACCTATCGCGGCTCGAGCGGCATCGTGCCGCCGCCTCCCACGCCCCAGAACGCGATCGCCGCCTACACGGAGTCCTTCCGCGTCGGGCCGCCGATCATCGCCACGTCGCGGATCGTCGATCCGGCCGCCGCCGACCGGCTGATCGCCGAGGGCAAGGCCGACGCCGTCGGGATGACCCGCGCGCTGATCACGGATCCCGAGCTGCCGGCGAAGGCTGCCGGGGGACGACTCGACCGCCTCCTGCGCTGTATCGGGTGCAACGCGTGCATCGGTCACTACCACGCCGGTACGGCGATCGCCTGCTGCGATGAACCCGCGGACGGGTCGCGAGAGAGCGCTACCCGTCGCCCCGCGTGGCGCACGGGTGCGCCGGCTCGTCGTCGTGGGAGCAGGGCCGGCCGGTCTGGCGGCCGCCGCCGAGGCGAGCGCGATGGGTCACGAGGTCGTCGTGCTCGAGCGGGGATCCCGGATCGGAGGGCAGCTCGCCCTCGCCGGCGCTGCACCGGCGCATGCGGAGACAGCCCGCTCGCTCGCCGACAACTACGTGCGGCTCCTGTCCGGCGCCGACGTCCGCTGCGGCGCTCCTGCGGACGAGGACGCGATCGTGCGGCTCGAGCCGGACGGCGTCGTCGTTGCCACCGGGGCCGCTCCCTTTCGCCCGGTGCTTCCGCTCGAGGGCCGAGTCGTCCAGGCCTGGGAGGTCCTCGCCGGCGCCCGTCCCGACGGCGACGAGGTCGTCGTCGCCGACTGGGGAGGAGACCCGTCCGGTTTCGCCGCGGCCGAGTTGCTCGCGGACGACGGCGCGCGCGTCACGGTCGTTCTGGCCTCGGTCTCAGCGGGTGAGTCGCTCCACCAGTACACCCGAAACCTCTACCTCGAGCGGCTCTACCGCGCCGGCGTTCGCATCGAGCACCATCTCGAGCTCGTCGCGTCGAGGGGTGCGCGTGCGAGATTCCGCAACCTCTTCGCTCCGGAGCTCGAGATCGAGCTACCGGCGGACGCGCTCGTCCTCTCGCTCGGCCGCGTCCCGGTCGAGGGCCTCGCGCCGCGCCTGGCAGCGCGCGGCGTCGCGGTCGAGGAAGCAGGCGACTGCCGCAGCCCGCGATCGCTCGAGGAGGCGACGCTCGAGGGGACGCTCGCCGCGCGGCGCCTCCTGGATGCGTGAGAAGCGCGGTGGCTACCGGTGCAGGAGCATCTCCGTGAGCGCGGCCGCCTCGATCCGCCAGCGGGCGTAGCGGGCGAGCGAGCCCGTGACACGCTCGAAGACGCTCTCGTCCGGTCGGTTGTAGTCGCTCGTGAAGTCGGCGGCCCCGTTCAGCTCGAGGACGACCCAGCCGCCGTCGCCGTCGGGGAGCAGATCGACCCCCACGAGGTCGGCTCCGACGGAGTCCGCCGCGTTGAGCGCGAGCAGACACGCGGCCGCCGGCGGGTCCACGGACCTGCGCGAGCCTCCGAGGGCGACGTTGCGTCCGCCACTCGCCGGGCGCGGCGACGCGTTCGACGGCCCCGACGACCTCGCCGGCGGCCACGACGATCCGCAGATCGTGTCCTCGGAGCGGGACGAGCTCCTGGACGAGCGCACCCTGGCGCTGGAACCAGCCGCGGCGGTACAGGCCTCGCAGGCAGCGCTTCAGGGCGAAGCGGCTCCGGCACACCGATACGTCCTTCCCCCAGCTGCCGAACCGCGGCTTGACGACGACCGGGAACTCGAAGCCCGGATCGGCATCCTCGCCGACGTGAGCGGTACGGGGGTGGGGAAGACCGCGAGCTGCCAATCGAAGCGCCGTGACGAGCTTGTCGTGTGCGCCGAGGAGAGCGCCCGCGCGATTGAGCACGATCACGCCTCCGTCCTCCAGGGCGCGCAGCTCCTCGAGCCCGGGCTCGGGCCCGTCGAGCGTCCCGAGCACGTCGAGCCGCCCGACGGCCACGTCACCTGCACGAAGGCGCCCGTGGGCTTGCTCCGGCGAGACGACGAGCGCGTCGAGTCCCTGTGCTCGTGCCGCGTCGAGCAGTTGACGGTTGGTCTCGGTGACGGAGCTTGCGACGATTGCGAAGCGCTGCACGAGCACTCCCTTCTGGTGGGTGCCTGGTGGAGCCGCTACGTGTGAGAGCCCGCGGGCGGGTGGTTTCTTGCGCGCCGGATCCCCCCTGACGGCTACGACCTGGTGCGACCGGGCGCTCCCATGAGACACTCGGCACGACGATCGAGAGAGGGGAGCGAGATGCTGTCGCGAATCGACGACCCGCTGGGGCTGATGGCGAGCGGAAGCGTGCAGGTGTGCGGGCCCATCCGGTGGGAGGCGAACGAGCAGAGCGCCGAATTCGGCTTCATCCTCCACCAGGAGGATCGCCTGCTCGTCGGCAGGAGCAGCGCGAATCGGGGAGACGTCATGTGGATGGGCACGAACCTCCGGCGAACCGGCGGAGCGTTCCAGCCCGGGTCTGCAACGGGGACGATCGTGGCCGTGGTCCGTCGCAACACGGCCGTTCGTCCGGTCATCACCGCGAGCTGGACGCAGGACGTGCTCCTGCAATAGCCGGTCGGCGGTCAGGCGTCGTAGACGATCACGAGCGGGCGGTCTCGCCCGCCTTCATGCGCCGGAACGCGTCGTTGACGTCGTCGAGGCGCGCATCTCGGTGATCAGCGGGTCGAGCCGGAGCTCGTCCCGCGCGGTAGAGGTCGACGAGCAGCGGGAAGTCGTGCGAGCGGCCTGCAGGAGCCGTACCAGCAGCCGCGGATCGCCCGCTCCTCGAGCGTCGCGTGAGCGCGTCGAACGGGACGCGCGCGTCCGGTGGTGCCATGCCGACGAGGATCGCCTGGCCGCCGCGGCCGGTCAGCTGGATCGCGAGCTCGATCGTCTGCGGGCGTCCGATCGCCTCGAACGCGTGGTCGACGCCGCCGCCGTGAGGTCGCGAACGGCCTCGACCGCGTCGCCGTCGCGCGGCGTCCACCGCGTGCGTCGCGCCGAGCTCGCGCGCGAGCTCGAGCTTCGCCGGCACGACGTCGACGGCGACGATCGTGCGCGCGCCGCCGATCGCTGCAGCCCTGGACGACGTTCAGCCCGACGCCGCCGCAGCCGACGACCGCGACGGTGTCGCCGGGGCGCACCCGCGCCGTGTTGAGCGCTGCGCCGACGCCGGTCATGACGGCGCACCCCATCAGCGCGAGCTCGCGTCAGCGGGAGCGACGGATCGACCGGGATCGCCGTCCGCGCCGGGCACGACCGACCGCTCGGCGAACGACGACGTGTTGTAGTGGTGGATCCGCTGCTCGCCTGGCGGTGGAAGCGGCACGTACCGTCCTCCAGGGTCGAGTCGTACCAGGCGACGTTCTCGCAGCGGTTCGGCAGCCCGCGCGCGCACTGGCGGCAGCGGCCGCAGTACGGAAGCCACGTCAGCATCACGTGATCGCCGGGCTGGACGTTCGAGACGCCCGGCCCGACCTCCTCGACGATCCCGGCGCCCTCGTGGCCGAGGATCGACCGGCAACGACGTCGGGTGGATGCCCTGGACGACGTGGAGGTCCGAGTGGCACACGCCGCTTGCCGCCATGCGGACGAGGACCTCGCCGTCGCGCGGCGGGTCGAGCTCGACCTCCTCGACCACGAGCGGCTCGTCGAACGCGTAGAGCACGGCTGCCCTCACGCGCGGCATCGTACTCGCGCGGCTAGATTTCGCGCGGCCGTGGCCCTGACACGACCTGGAACAGCGGGTCGTCGACGAGATCGACGCGCCGGCAGGACGAGCTCGTGCAGCTCGCCTCCGACCTGATCGGCTTCGACACGACGGCGCGCGACCCCGGCGGACCCGCCGCGCGCAGGAGCGCGCAGCTCCAGGAGTACCTCGGCGAGCGGCTGCGGCGCGCCGGCGCCGAGGTCGAGATCTTCGAGCCCGACCGCGGCGCGACTTCGACGGCAAGCCGCTCTACCCGCCGGGGCTGCGGCTTCGAGGGCCGCCCGCAGCTCGTCGCCCGCTTCGCCGGGCGCGGGCGGCGGGCAAGAGCCTGCTCTTCAACGGGCACATCGACGCCGTCTCCGTCGGAGCCGCTCGAGCCGGTGGACGAGCGATCCGTTCGCGGCCGAGGTGCGCGACGGGAACCTCTACGGCCGGGGCTCCTGCGACATGAAGGGCGGGATCGCGTGCATGGTGCTTCGCGGCCGAGGTGCTCGTCGGAGCTCGGCGTGCGCGCTCGCCGGCGACCTGCTCGTCGCGACGAACACCGACGAGGAGTCCTCCGGCGCGGGCGGCCTCGCGCTCGTCCTGCACGGCGTGCGAGGCGGACGCCGGGCATCGTCACCGAGCCGACGGGCTTCGACGTCTGGATCTCCTGCCGCGGCACGAGCTACGCGACGATCACCGTCCCCGGGCGTCCGGGCCACGCCGAGGTCTACCAGCCCCACTGGCGCGAGGGCGGCGCCGTCAACGCGATCGAGAAGGCGCAGGTCGTGCTCGACGCGATCCGCAGCCTGCGCGAGGAGTGGTCGAAGCGCTCCGACCTTCGTCACCCCCGGCTCTCGCATGCCCGACATCCTCCCGACGCTGATCTCCGCCGGCGAGTGGGCGGTCACCTATCCGGCCGAGTGCCGGATCACGATCGCCGTGCTCTGCGTTCCCCAGCAGACCGACGACGGATGGCTGGACGTTCGACGTCGAGCGCGAGGTCGACGAGTGGATCGCGAGCGCGCGGCTGCTGCCGACCCGTGGCTCGCCGAGCACCCGCCGACGATCGAGTGGTGGCCGAACCGCGTCATGTCGCTCGAGATCCCGGCCGACGAGCCGATCGTCGCGATCATGGCCGAGGCGACCGCCGACGTCGGCCGTCCGGGCCGGCTCTCGGGTCTCGACTCCTGGTACGACGGCGCGACCTTCACGCCGCCTCGGCGGCACGCCCGCGATCGCGTACGGGCCGCCGGGCTTCGATCCCGGACGGACGCAGCGTCGCCCACACGATCGACGAGCACGTCCCGGTCGACGGTCTCGTCGACCTGCGCGCAGGGGCTGGCGGTCGCGGCGACGCGCTTCTGCGGACGTCGGCCGTGCGTGACGCTCGTCGTTCCCGAGCTGCCCGGCAGACGTTCGCGACGCTCAAGGAGCGCGTCGCGGCGCTTCGTCGAGGACGAGGTCTACCCGCTCGAGGCGCGCGATCGCCGAGCGCGGCTCGATCGACCCGGCCGAGATCGGACGAGCTGCGCAGGAAGGCGCGAGCCGCGGGCTTCTCGCAGCTGAACATGCCGGCGGAGGCCGGGGGCCAGGACCTCTCGATGGTCGGGCAGGTGGCGCTCGAGGAGGAGTCGGGAAAGCGCACGAACGGTCTCGGCTTCGTCGTCGTCGACCGCGGCCCGGCAGAGCTCTACGAGATGGCTACGCCGGAGCAGCGCGAGCGCTACGTCACGCCGGTTCTGCGCGGCGAGTACCGCGAGGCCTGGGCGATCACCGAGCCCGGCGCGGGCTCGGACGTGGCGCGCGTCGCGGCGACCGCGGTGCGGGACGGCGACGACTGGATCCTGAACGGCGAGAAGTGGTTCGTCACGAGCGAGGGCGATCCCGGCTTCTACATCGTGCTCGCCGTCGCCGACGGCGAGCAGACGCTCTTCCTCGTCGAGCCGGGCACGCCCGGGCTCGAGGTCAAGCGAGTGCCCGGCTTCCTCCACGATCCGTACCTCGACCATCATCCCGAGATCGTTCTTCGCGACTGCCGCGTTCCGGACGCGAACCGGGTGCCCGCGGGCGGCAACGAGGGCGCGAAGGAGTGGTTTCTCGTCGAGCGGCTCTTCATCGCGGCGCGCTGCTGCGGCGCCGCGCAGCGTTCGCTCGACCTCGCGCGCGACGTTCGCGCATCGAGCGTCAGGCGTTCGGCTCGGCGATCGCCGAGTTCCAGGGCGTCTCGTTCCAGCTCGCCGACTCGCTCACCGAGCTGCTCGCCGCACGCCTGCTGACGTACCACGCGGCGCACGCCTTCGACACCGAGCCGGATCGAAAGATCGTCCACGGCAAGGTCGCGATGGCGAAGCTGTACGCCTCCGAGATGGCCGGCCGGGTCGTCGATCGAGCCCTCCAGGTGCTTCGGCGGCCGCGGCTACATGACCGAGAACCCGGTCGCCCGCTTCTACCGCGAGGTGCGCGTCGACCGGATCTGGGAGGGCACGAGCGAGATCCAGCGGCTGATCATCGCCCGAGGCCTCCTGAAGCGCGGCTCCGAGCCGTACGCCGGATCGTAGGTGCCCCCGTCGATGGCCTCCGGCCCCGGCAGCGATTTGCTGCAGTACCGGGGGGCCGGGCCGGCGCTTGCCGTCACCCCCGGGATTTCGGGATGAACGCCGCCCGGCGACCCCGGTGGGACGCCAGGGTCTCTTCATACCACGTTCGGGGGATGGGCGTGACAGGCGACCAATGCCTGGCAGCTGAGCGTTGCGCGGGCGATCGTCAGCGCCGATCCGTCAGGAGTGACCGAAGCGCACGTCCGGGAGCCACCGGTCGAGCCAGCGGGGCAGCCACCACGCGTACCTGCCTGTCAACCGCAGCAAGACCGGAAGCAGCACGAGCCGGACGACGAGCGCGTCGAGGAGGACCGCGACCCCGAGGATGACCCCCATCTCCTTCGGCGGGAGTGGACCGGAGAGCGCGAACGTGAAGAAGACCGCGACCATGACCGCCGCCGCCGCGAGGATCGTCCTGCCGGAGTGGGCGACGCCGCCGATGATCGCCTCCCGGGGGTCGTGTGATCGATCCCAGTGCTCTTTTGCCGCGGCGAGCAGGAACATGGTGTAGTCCATGGAGATCGCGAAGATCATCGCGAAGAAGAACACCGGGCTCCAGGCGTCGAGGAAGCCTTGCGATTCGAAGCCGAGGAGGCCCGAGCCGTGGCCGTCCTGGAAGACGAGCTTTCCGACCCCGAACGCGGCCCCGACGGCGAGCAGGTTCGTCAGCACCCCGATCGCCGCGATCAGCGGAGCCTGGAGCGCCACGAGGAGCAGCAGGAAGCCCAGCACGAGGACGACTCCGACGACGAGCGGCGTCTTTGCGGCAAGCGTCTGCTCGAGGTCGTGGTTCTCCGCCGCGGCACCCCCGACGAGCGCTCCGGGGGGCAACTCGGCACGCAAGCGGTCGATCGTCGCTCCGACCGCAGCGCTCGACGGGTCGTCGGCCGGCACGGCGCTCACGAGGGCGAGATCACCCGAAGCCGACGGCACCGCGTCGAGCACGCGTGCGATTCCCGGATCGTTGCCGAGGATGCTCGAGACGAGGCCGGCGCGAGCGGTGGGCGCGGTCACCTGCAGGGCGCCCGGCGCCCCGGCCCCGAACCCCGCCTGGACGAGCTCGTAGCCTCGCCTGGATTGGTCCTGCTCGGGTACGACCGCGATTGACGGCATACCCGTGTCGAGCCAGAAGACGGGCAGAGCCAGTGCGACGAGCACGCCGATCGAGGCAATGCCGAACAGCACCGGTCGTCGCCACAGCCGGCCGGCCCAGGCCGCGAACCGCGACGAGCGATGCTCGCCTGCCTGGGCCCAAGGAAGGGCAATCCGGTTGACTCGCGGGCCGAGCTTCGCGAGCACGGCGGGGAGGAGGGTCAGCGCCGCGGCCAGCACGAAGAGCACCGAGAGCATGATCCCGAGGCTCATCGAGCGGAACGCCGGGCTCGGCACGAGCATCACCGCCGAGAGCGACACGAGAACCGTCAGGCCGGAAAACAGCACGGCTTTCCCCGCGGTATCCATCGCGGTTGCGGCGGCTTCGACCGGGCTCTGCCCGGAGCCGAACAAGGCCGCCCGGAAGCGCGCGACGATGAACAGTGCGTAGTCGATGCCGAGCGCGAGCGCGAACATGAGCGCGAAGTTCATCGCCCAGATCGACACGTGCCCGATCTGCGACGCGAGGAAGAGCGAGCCGGCGGCCGCGACGAGGCCGAGGATCGTCAGCATCAGGGGCAGGCCTGCCGCGACGAGCGACCCGAATGCGAGCACGAGGATGCCGAGGGTCAGGGGCCAGCTCAGGAGCTCGGACTTCAGCATCGCCTCCCGGTTCGCCTCGTTGAAGTCGGCCCACATGCCCGAGGCGCCGGTCAGGGCGATCTCGACCCCGGAAGCGGCCGCCTCGTCGAGTGGCCCCCGCAGCTCCTCGGCCGCATCCACCATTCCGTTCGGGCCGCGGGCGGCGCCGGCCTGGACGATCGCCGTGCGCCCGTCCTCCGAGATCGAGGCGCCGGCACGAGGGAGGACGACCGTCGTCACGGCGTCGCTCCCGCCGAGAATCGCGGCTGCGCGGTCGACCGAGCGGCGGAAGGGGGCATCGCCGATCACGTGGTCGTCCGAATGGACAACGACCCAGAGCGCCGAGCTGGAGAGGCCGTCGAACTCCTGTTGGACGAGGTCGCGGACCTGCACCGACTCGGAGCCGTTCGCCTGCCATCCGGCTCCGGAGAGCGCACGCTCCACCTTTGGTGCGAAGATGCCGAGCCCGACGGCGATTACGATCCAGGTTACGACCACCACGCGAACGTGGGTCGCGGTCCAGCGCCCAAGGCGCCCGATCGGCCCGAGCTCCGAAACGGCGCTCACGCGATCCTGCCTGCCGGGCCGGCGCCGAGCAGCTCCTCGAGTTCGGCCACTTGCCGGGCGAGCCCGCCGCAGACCTGCTCGCAGAGCGCGAAGATCGTCTCGTCGGAGATCGTGTAGACGACGTGGTTCCCGTCCTTGCGCCGACTGACGATCCCGGCGCGGTGGAGCACGCGCAGGTGCTTGGAGGCGTTCTGCTGGGTCGTTCCGAGCGCGACCGTCAGCTGCTGAACGGTCGCGTCGCCGTCACGCAGCCGGTCGAGCAACCGGATGCGCATCGGCTCTCCGATGATGCGGAAGCGCTCCGCGATGAGCTCCACGAGGGGCTCTGGGAGTGGATGGGGCACCGGCATCCGTTCTCCTTCCTCGACGACGGAAGAAGACTACTATACAACGCTCTAGTTGTCTAGTTGTCTACGTGAGTCTTGGGTGATGGGCCCGTGTCGACCGGGGAAAGCTAGGAGCGATTCCCCTCGAGGGCAGGGAGGTACCCCTCCTGCTCGAGCCAGTGGCCACCGTCGATCACGAGCGTCTCGCCCGTGATCCAGCTCGCGTAGGGGGAGCAGAGCGCGGCCGCCCACCAGGCGACCTCCTCGGACGTTCCGATCCTGCCCAGCGGCACCGTCGCGGCGACTCGCGCCCGGTCTTCCTCCGTCGGCCAGAGCGCCGCACCTGCGCCCTCCGTGTCCGTCGGGCCGGGACAGATGCAGTTGACCCTCACCTGGTGCGGCGCCCACTCGACCGCGAGCGTTCGCGTCATGGCCTGGAGACCCGCCTTCGCAGCCGCGGAGTGCACCGTTCCTGGGCCGCCGGTCCACGCGTACGAGGCGAGGACGCTGAGGATTGCGCCGCCTTCGCCCTGCTCGAGCATCCTGCGGCCCGCGGCGCGCGCGCAGAGAAAGCCGCCGTCCAGCACGATGCCGACCACCGCCCGCCAGCCGTTCGGTGAGAGATCCTCGGCCCGGACGACGAAGTTGCCGGCCGCGTTGTTGACGAGGACGTCGATGCGACCGTACCGGTCGACCGCGTCCTGGACGAGCGCGTCGACCTGCTCGGGATCGCGGACGTCGGTCGGCTTCGGGTGGCCGTAGCCGCCGGCATCCTCGATCAGTGCGATCGTCTCGTCGAGCGGCTCGGCACGGCGGCCTGCCACGACGACCCCGGCGCCGAGGCGGGCGAACTCGAGGGCCATCGCCCGGCCGAGCCCGCTGCCGCCTCCCGTCACGACGGCGACCCTGTCCTCGAATGTTCCCTCAGCGAGCATCGTCGTCTCCTTCCTCGCCGAACACGAGCCGGGCATCGAGCCCGACCGCGCAGGCGGCTGTCACGAGCAGCGGATTCACCTCGATCTCGGTGATCTCGGGATGTGCTGCACCGACGCGGGAGAGCGCGGCGAGCGCCTCGGCGGCGGCGTCGAGTGCGAGGGCAGGGCGGCCACGCGCGCCCAGGAGCAGGGGCGCGCCCCGGAGCGAGCGCAGCAGGTCGGCCGCCTGCGCCCGGCTGACGGGTGCCAGGGCGACCGCGACGTCTGCCAACAGCTCGGCGTACAGGCCGCCGATGCCGACGAGCGCGATCGGCCCGAAGCGCGGGTCGCTCCGGACGCCGGCGATCAACTCGACGCCGGCTTCGAGCGGTGCCATCCGCTCCACGGAGCACGCGGTCGCCTCCAGGCGGGTCGCCAGGTCGGAGAACGCGGCGGAGAGCTCTTCCGGTCCGTCGATTCCGAGGACGACCCCTCCGGCATCCGACTTGTGGAGCAGCCCGAGCGCCTTGAGAGCGACGGGGTAGCCGAGCTCGAGCGCCGCCGCGAGCGCCTCGTCGAGGTCGCCGATGCGGCGTGCGGGAACGAAGGGAACGCCGCCGGCCTCGAGTAGCTGCCGGGCCGCGAAGTAGTCTCCGTCGCCCTCTCCCGGAACGACACGGGTGGCCGGGGAGGGAAGGTCGGGCACTCCGGAACGAGCTGCGGTCTCGATCTCGACGAGGCGCCGCAGCGCGGCGACGGCCGACTCGATCTCCCGGTAGACGGGGACGCCGCTTTCGCGCAACGCTGCCGCCGTCCCGAGCGACGGGTACATCGTGTGCGCGACGAGAGGGCGACCGGCCTCCGCGGCTGTCCTTCCCATCGCCCGTGCGACCCGGGCCTCGGTGGCCTCGTACTCGCCGCCGTAGGTCGCGTACCCGCCGAAGTAGCCAGTGAGCAGGGTTGCGTCCACCTCGCCCGACTCGAGCAGCAGGCGCGCGACGAGCTCGAAGCGAGCGAGATCCTGCTCGCCGCCACCGGCGAAGTCGACGGGGTTGCGGGTCGCCGACGTCGGGCCGAGAGCCGCCTCGAGCCGTTCCCCGAGAGCATCGGACAGCCGGGGCAGCTCGAAGCCGGCTGCGTCTGCGAGATCGGAGGCGATGACCCCTTGCCCGCCGCCGTCCCCGAAGATGCCGAGACGCAGGCCGTGCGGACGGTCGGCGACCAGCAGCGCGGCCTGTGCGGCATCGGCGAGCTCCCTCGCCGTCGCGACCTGAACGATCCCGGCTGCGCGGCAGAGAGCGGCGACCGCGACGCGGTCGCTCACGAGCGCGCCGGTGTGCGACTGCGCAGCCCGGCCGCTCGCCTCGCTCCTGCCTGCGGCGATCAGGAGCACGGGCGTGCCCCCGGCGACCGCCTCCTCGCAGGCGAGGGCGAACGCCCGACCGTCGCGGAAGTCTTCGACGTAGAGGGCGATCACTTTCGTCGCGGAATCCGCTGCGAGGTCGCGCACCAGGTCGGAGGCCTCGACGTCGGCCTGGTTTCCGAGCGAGGCGAACCGGGAGAAGCCGAGGCCGTAGTCGCCTGCGAGCAGCGCCAGCTCCAGGGCGAGGTTGCCGCTCTGCGAGACGAGGCCGATCGAGCCCGCGGGCAGCTCGCTCCAGCCGATGTCCAGCGCGGCGCGCCCGTCGAACACGCCGAGGCAGTTCGGGCCGAGCAGCAGTGCCCCCGATCCGCGCACCCGCTCGACGATCGCGCGCTCCCTGGCGCGCCCTTCCGGGCCCGCCTCGCCGAGGCCCGCGCGTGATCCCCACGATCGCCTTCGCGCCCGCTGCGAGCGCGGCGTCGACCGTCTCCTCGAATGCCCGCTCGGGAACCGCGACGACGACGAGCTCGGGCGCCTCCGGCACCTCGTCGAGCGAACGGTAGGCGGGGACGCCGAGCACCTCGCCGCCGCCGCGGTTGACGAGGAAGACGTCGCGCCGGTGCGCTCCGCGCAGGGCGCCGCGCGCGAGGCCGTAGCCCCATTTGAGCGGATCGTTCGACGCGCCGACGATCGCGACGGAGCGAGGATCGAAAAGCGGCCGGAGGTCGCGCGTCATCGTCTGCCTGCCCGGCGGGCTACCCGAGGAGGCGGCGCGAGATGATCAGGCGCTGGATCTCGGACGTGCCCTCCTCGATCTCCTCGAGCTTCGCGTCCCGCATCCACTTCTCGACCGGATACTCGCGAGAGTAGCCCCAGCCACCGAGGGTCTGGACTGCCGCCCAGGTGCAGAACATGGCCGTCTCCGACGCGTAGCAGCTTCGCCATCGCCGCCTCCTTCGGCGACGGTCTGGCCGGCGTCGATCGCGCGGGCCGCCCGCCAGACGAGCAGCCGCGACGCGTCGACGCGCACGGCCATGTCGGCGAGCCGGAACGCCACGGCCTGGTGCTCCGCGATCGGCTTGCCGAACTGCTGACGTGTCTTCGCGTACTCGGTCGCGTACTCGAGGGCGGCGCGGGCCAGACCGGTGGCGGACGCACCGAGGACGATCCGCGAGCGGTCGAAGGTCTGCATCAGGCCGTAGAACCCCTGCCCCTCGTCGCCGAGGCGCCGGTCGTCCCCCACCTCGACGTCGGCGAGGAACATCTCGGCGTTGACGATCGCGCGCTGGCCCATCTTGCGCATCGGCGCTCCGAACGAGAGCCCGGGATCGTCCTTCTCCACCACGAACGCCGTCACTCCCCTGGAGCGGGTGCCGGGCGCGACGGTGGCGAAGACGACGTAGAAGTCCCCGACCCCACCGTTCGAGATCCACGTCTTCTGTCCGCGGAGCACGTAGCCGTCGCCGACTCGCGACGCGGTGGTCTGCATCGCGGCGGCGTCGGAGCCGGCGTCGGGCTCCGTCGTGGCGAGGGCGGTGAGCGGCGGCCGCTCGGCGCAGAGCGGCTCGAGCCAGCGCCGCTTCTGGGCGTCGCTGCCGAGCTCGAGGATCGGCTCGGCGAAGAAGCCGTTCGACGTGATCAGGTTCCCGATCCCGGAGCAGCCGAAGCAGAGCTCCTCCTGGACGAGGCACTGCGTGAAGACGTCGGTCATTCCGCCGCCGCCGTACTCCTCGGGGAGCATGTAGGACGTGAGACCGAGACTCGACGCCGCTTCCCAGATCTGCCAGGGCATCGCCGTATCGGCCTCGTCGACCTCGAGCGAGATCGGACGGATCTCCTTCTCCGCGAACTCCCGGCAGAGGGCCTGGATCTCGCGCTGTTCCGGGGTCAGATCACCGATGGCAGCGTCGATCATGGGCGGCAATCCTTCCAGACGCTGCCCGGCCGTGACGGCTCAGGCGCTCGGCACGGTGGCGACCGGCGCGGGCTCGCCGGTCCGGCGAAGCGCCAGGAAGGTCATGACGCACAGCCCCGCCGCGAAGGCGTAGGCGGCGACGTCGCCCCCGAGGTCGGCGATGCCGCCACCGGCGGTGGAGCCGATGATGTGGCCGGGCGCCCACGAGAAGTTCATCAGCGCGAACCCGAGCGCCGCCTCGATTCCCACGATCTCGAAGCCGTCGGAGAGGAGCGCCATCGCCGGCGCCCAGAAGAGCGCCGAACGCGACGCTCGCGCAGATGACCACGATCGAGAGCGCGACGCGCTGGTTGACCCACGGGATCGTCAACGCGCCGACCGTCGAGGCGATGAGCCCGAACCGGATCGGAGCGAGGCGCCCGCTCCGGTCGGACCAGCGGCCGACCGCCGGATTGACCAGCGCCTCGATCGCCGCTGCGACGATGAACGTCAGCGAGATCCCGAGGGTGCCCCAGCCGACCTCGTCGAGCTGGAGCGGCGCCAGCGTCCCGACGGTTCCGAAGAGGAGTGCCGGCATCATCAGGAGCCACATCCCCGCGAGGATCCGGCGCGAGCGCAGGGCGTCCAGCAGGAGGCGCACCGGCTGAACCTCGCCCTGCCGCGGCTTCGGCAGCAGGGCTGCCCAGACGGCGAGCACGAGGGCGAGCCCAGCCAGCCCGCCGAACACCGCGGCGCGGCCGAGCACAGACGCTGCGCCGCCCACCGCGGGGCCGATCAGCGCGCCGAAGACCGCGGCGCCCATCGCGATTCCGAGCATCTCGCCGCGGCGCTCGCGCGGGCTCTCCGCCACGATCCAGGCGAACGACGCGTTCCAGCAGAGGGAGCTCGCGAAGCCCTGGCCGAAGCGGGCGACGCAGAGCACCACGTAGCTCTCCGCCAATCCGAACCCCACGCAGGTCGCGGCGACGAGGCAGAGGCCGAGGATCGCGGTCGGCCGGATGCCGAGCCGCGACGACATCCAGCCGCCGGGGATCGCACCCGCGACCCCTCCGATCGCGTACATGCCGACGAGCAGGCCGACCTGCGACTTCGACAGGCCGAAGTCCTCCTCGAAGGTCGGAAGGAGCGGCGCGAGGGCCGAGAAGAAGATCGTCTCGACGAGGACGACGGAGCTCGCGAAGGCCAGGAGCCGGCGCATGGCCCGATGCTATCCATCAGGTTCGCGGCGATACTGGGCCCGAGAGCGAGCCAAGGAGGCAGCGATGCGAATCGTCAACATCGACCGAACGAAGGCGGGGTCGCCGAAGAATCCCGACTGGTTTCCGGGCACGGTGCACCAGCAGTTCATGAACGACCCCGATACGGACGTGGGCGTCGAGCTGATCTCGGTCTGGTTCGAGGCCGGCGCCCGCACGAAGCCGCATGTCCACCCGGTCGACCAGGTGCTGCAGGTCGTCGAGGGCGAGGGCGTGGTCGCGTCGGAGACCGAGAAGCGGATCATCCGCCCGGGCGACTGGGTCGTCGTGCCGGCGGGGATCTGGCACTGGCACGGGGCGACGCCCGACTCGGCGATGTGCCACATCTCGATCAAGCAGCCGGGCGAGACGGACTGGAGCTCGCCCTGGGGCGACTGGGACGCCTACATGGAGGGTGCCGAGTAGTGGGGCTCGATCCCGACGTCGTCCGCGAGCGCGTCGCCGTGGCCGAGGCCGCCGTCTCGGAGGCGGCGCGCTGCTCTGGCCGGGACCCGTCGTCGGTGGAGATCCTCGCGGCGGTCAAGTACGTGGCGGCGGACGATCTGCCGATCCTGCGACGCGTCCGGGATCCGCCGTGTGGGCGAGAACAAGACCGAGTCGCTCCTCGAGAAGCAGGCCCGGGCGGGCGATCTCTTCACCTGGGACTTCATCGGCCACCTCCAGAGCCGCAAGGTGCGTGACGTGGTGGGCCGCGTCGCGCTGCTCCACTCGCTCGAGTCCGACTCGACGGCGAGGCAGCTCGAGAGCCGGGCCGACTCGCCGCAGGACGTGCTGATCGAGGTGAACGTCGCCGCCGACCCGTCGAAGTACGGTGTCCTGCCCGACGGGCTCGACGCCTTCCTCGAACGGCTCGCCTCCCTCGAGCGGGTCCGGGTGCGGGGGCTGATGACCATGCCCCCCTTCGTGGACGATCCGGAGGCCTCGCGCCCGGCCTTCGCGCGCCTCCGCGAGCTCGCTTCGACGTGCGCCGAGCGCTGGGCGCCGACCTTCGCCTTCGACGTCCTCTCGATGGGCACCAGCCAGGACTTCGCCGTCGCCGTCGAGGAGGGAGCGACGATCGTCCGGCTCGGCGCGGTCCTCTACGGATCCGGGTAGCCGCCCCTCGGAAGCGCGGCCGTCTGTCCCTCGATCCCCTTCCTCATCTGCGCGAGGCGCCGGTCGAGCTCTCGCCTCGCACGGGCGAGCTCCTGCTCGAGTCGCCGCTCGAGCCAGGGGCCCGGGGCTCGGGCGCCGGGCTCGCTCCGCAGGGCGGCGAGCTCGTCCCAGAGCGACGACCCGGGATCGAGCGCGCCGAGTGCCGCCCAGGTGGCGCGGGACGACCGGCTGCTCGTGCGTTCGCGTTCCAGCGCGAAGGCCTCCCGCGACAGGTCGGCGCAGAGCGCGTTCATGCCTACCGTCGCCAGGTGGCGGGCTGCAAGCCGATGCTTGCCGGCCCGGTAGGCCCGGAGCGCCCGCTCGAGCGCTGCGGTGTCCCGGGTCGCCTGCTCGTGCGGGTAGGCGGACGCGCCGTGGGCATCGAGCCCGGTCAGGCCGCGGGCGACGGCGGTGAACTCGTTCCGGACGCGCAGTTCGGCCAGCCGATCCAGTGAGCTCCTGAGCCGTGCGAGCGACGGGGTCTCCGGCACCGGATCGAGGGCTCTGGCCAGATGTCGCCGGCGCGCGGCGAAGTCGAGGATCGCGTCCGGGGCGGCGTCGGCCTCCTCGAGCATGCGCCCGTAGACGCCCGTGAGGCGCGCGAGGTAGTCGAAGTCGAGCCACTCCGGCGTGTCGTACTGCGTGTGGTAGGCGCTGCGGTACCAGCCTCGCGAGAAGGTGGAGACGTTGATGCCCGGGATGCCGGCTGCGAGGAAGGGCCAGACCTCGGTGAAGGTATTCGGAACGGACAGGAAGTGCCCGTACGGAAGGAGACCGTCGCGTGCGGCGCGGCGGAGGAGCCGCCGCACCCAGGGGACGAGCTCCGGCGGCGGATCCGCTCGCAGCGGATAGGGCAGGCCCGAGCCCTCGATGTTGAGGTAGAACGGCGCCCGGGTCGACCAGCCGCGGTGCTCGACGGTGATCTGGTGCCAGGCGCCGTAGCACCAGTCGAAACGCGACTCGGCGATCCCGTACTCCTCGGCAGTGTGCGAGAGGAAAGCGATCGGCCGGCGCGGTCGGCGTCCTGTTTCCACGAACGCCCGGGCGATCGCGAGCGTCGCGGCCACGCCGGTCGCGTCGTCGAAGGCACCGGCGAACCAGCCGTCGTGATGGCCGCCGACGAGCAGCGGCCCGGATCGCTTCCGCCCGGGGAGGACGCCGACGACGTTGGCGGCCTCGGTGCGTCGGCCGAGCGGTGCGCGCAGGCGCACGACGGCGTGGTCGCCTGCGTGGCGCGTGAGGGTTGCCGCGTCCTCCCGGCGGGCCACGACCATCGGCGGCGCCTGCGGGTGCCACATCGCGTCGAACGTCCCGTAGGCGCCTTCGGCCTGGAAGTACGGCCCTCCCTCGCCGGGGGCGAAGACCATCGCCGCGGCGCCCCGGAGCCCCAGCTCGATCCCCGCGTGGTACGGCCAGAAGGCGCCGTCCCGCCATTCGACGAGCGCGACCCGCCCGGCGATGTCGACCCGGTCGAGCTGGCGGCGTCCACCGCGGCCGACCGCGACCAGTTCGCCGCCGACGCCCTCCGGCGGTGTCTCCGGCACGCCGGCCATGGATCCGCAGTCGAAGGACGCGCCGCCGTCGAGCGTGACCGAGGCGCCCTCGAAGCGCCACGCATCGACGGGAACCGGCTCCTCGACCACGTCCACCAGACCGATCGAGCGCATCTCGGCGGCGACGAAGGCCGCAGCAGCACGCTCCTCGGGCGTTCCCGCGCAGCGGCCTCCGAGCGGATGCGACCGCAGTGCAGCAAGACGCTCCACGACGAAGCGGAGGTACTCCGGCGAGATGCGGGCCTCGTCGAGATCCATGGCGATCGCCGAGAACTGCACTCAGCCGAGGACGAAGAGCTCCCGAAACGGCGTCCGCACTAGCGTCCAACGGGTGTTCGTGCCCGCGACGAACGATGCGATGTCGCCGGCCCCGAGGCGCAGGGTCGGACCGCCGACGACCTCGAGCTCGAGCTCCCCGTCGAGGACGTGGATCGTCTCGTTCATCGCCATCTCGTAGGCGAATGGCTCGGGAGGCTCGGAGCCGGGCATTCGCCACAGCCCGGCGTAGTAGCTCCCGTCCTCGTCGGCTCGCAGGAAATGCACCTCGCCGATGATTCTCCCGTCGCCCACCTCGAACGGCTCCCAGGTCTCGGCGTCGAGGCTCGACACGTATGGCCCGTCCACGGTGCTCCTTCCGGCTCAGGCCGACAGAAGCCGGCCGATTCTGCGCGCGTTCGAGAGCCCGCTCTCGATTGCGCCGTCGATGAATCCGTTCCAGCCGTCGGCGACGTCGGAGGTGGTGATGAACACCCGCCCTTCGGGCCGCTGGAGCTCGCGGAGGTAGCGCGTCAACTGGTTCGGTCGGTACATCGACCAGGTCCCCTGCGCGAACTCGTCGGACGTCCAGTCGTGGGCGTGCGAGTCGACGACCTCCGCTCCCGGGATCAACTCCTCGGCGACCGAGGCGACAGCCGCCTGGTCGGTCGGGTCGAGCATCGAGGCGTCCGGCCCGAATGCGACGAACAGCGTGTCGCCGTCCACCTTGTACTCGGACTGCAGGAACGTGATCCCGTGCGCGCTCGGCGCAACGGCGAAGTAGTCGAGCTCGCCCCGGACCCTGATCCACGGCTTGCTGCCGTGGGACGACTGCCCTTCGCCGGCGGCCGCCTGCTTCCCCTCTGACAGGGTCGGCGTGAACTCGATCGTGCGGAGCACGTTCAACGGCACCGCGACGACGACGACGCGGGCCTCGACCGTCTCTCCGTCTCGCGTCCGCACGGCCGCTGCGCGCTCGTCCTGCTCGACGGCTGCCACCGGGGTTCCGAGCCTGAACTCGAACCCGCCATCCGCTGCGATCGCCTCGACGAGGCTCCGGGTGCCGGTCGCGATCTTGTACCGGGCGATGCAGTCCATCATCAGCTGGAACGAGTTGCCCGAGAGCCCGTACCACCGCAGGGCGGCGGCCAGTCCAGTCTCCCGTAGGTGAGCGCTGCAGCAGGTCGCCCAGATCCCGTCGTTGACGTCCTGCGTCTCACGGTCGAGGCCCAGCTCGTCCACGCGATCCTGGATCGACAGACCGTCGATCGATGCGATGTCGCCGTACAGCGGGTCGTGCGGGCGCGGAAGCAGGGTGCTCGCGTCATGGCACACGCGGTCGGTGCCGTCGCGCATGATCTCCCACAACTCCTCAGGCGAGCCCTGCTTCAGCTCGCGGCCGACCATCCAGCCGGCTCGCGCGGGCGGCGGGGCCTCGGTGACGTCGAGGCCATACCGGCGGATCTCGGCCCAGACGTGCGGCTGATGCCAGTGCAGCCAGGTGCCGCCGAGCTCGACCTGCCGGCCGGCGAACGACGACGTCCACGTCCGTCCTCCGAGACGGTCGCGGGCCTCGAGCAGCACCGTCCTGTGGCCGGCCTGCTCGAGCTCCCGTGCCGCCGTCACCCCGGCGAAACCCCCTCCGACGACGACGACGTCGTAGCCGGCCATCAGCCGCTGATGACGAAGAACCTGTCGCCAGGGCGCTCGCCGTCGTGCTCGAAGGGCTCGAACTCACCGGTCGAAACGTTGGACACCCGGATCGTGTTGACCGTCGCCATCTCTCCTCCTTGGTCGAGCGTTCCCCGTCGCCGTGTGAGCCGACGGGGCGTCCCCGGGTTGTACGGCCCTTCGCCGCCTGCTGTCAAGGTCGCCGAAGCCGGGATACGCTTCGCCCGCCATGAGCTCGGCGCACCCCCTGGATCCCCTGACCGCGGACGAGATCCGGCGGGCGGTCGGCGCCCTGCGCGACCAGCAAGGGGTCCGCGAGGGCTGGCGCTTCGCGTCGATCGACCTCCGTGAGCCCGGGAAGGCGGAACTCGCGACCTGGGCGCCGGGCGACCCCGTTCAGCGTGTGGCCGAGGTGGTGGTCTGGTGCCGCGCGGACGGGCGCGTGTACGAGGCGGCCGTCGATCTGACCGGCGACCGGGTCGTCTCGGGAGTCGAGCGACCCGGCGTGCAGCCGTGCTTCACACACGACGAGTTCTACGAGGCGGATGCGATGCTCCGCTGCCACCCGGACGTCCTCGAGGCGCTACGGCGCCACGGGATCGAGGACCCGCGCCTGGTCCTCTTCGACACGTGGGCCTATCCCGGTCATCTCGTCCCGGAGAGCCACCGCGGGCGCCGGGTCGGCTGGACGGACGCGTGGGTGCGCGACAGCGAGGACTCGAACCCGTACGCGCATTTCGTCGCGGGCCTGCACTGCCTCGTCGACATGAACGCGATGGAGCTCCTCGAGATCGAGGACGAGGCGCCGCCCGGCCGCCCGGCGACGATGGGGGAGTACGTCCCGCGGCACGTGCCCGGGCTCGTGCCGCGGGACGACCTGCGAGCCGCTCGAGATCACCCAGCCCGAGGGTGTCTCCTTCACGCTCGACGGCCACGAGCTGCGCTGGCAGAACTGGTCGATGCGGCTCGGCTTCAACTACCGCGAGGGCCTCGTCATCCACACGGTCGCGTACGAGGACGGCGGCCGCGTGCGCCCGGTCGCCCACCGGCTCTCCTTCGCCGAGATGGTCGTGCCGTACCGCGACCCGACCTCCGACCACTACCGGCGGACCGCGTACGACATCGGCGAGTGGGGTCTCGGCTTCAGCCGTGACCTCGCTCGAGCTGGGCTGCGACTGCCTCGGTGAGATCGCCTACTCGACGCGGTGCTGCACGACTCCGCGCGGCGAGCCCTACGACATCCGCAACGCGATCTGCATCCACGAGGAGGACAACGGCGTCCTCTGGAAGCACGTCGACTCGCGCGCCGGCGCCGAGGTCCGGCGGATGCGCCGGCTGGTCGTCTCGTTCCACGTCACCGTCGCGAACTACGAGTACCTCGTCTACTGGCGTTTCTACGAGGACGGCATCGATCGAGTGCGAGGTCCGCGCGACCGGGATCATGGTCACGACCGCGGATCGAGGGCGAGCGACCGCCGTACGGCACGGTCGTCGACGAGCGGACGTACGCGCCATTCCACCAGCACTTCATCGTCGCCCGTCTCGACCTCGACGTCGACGGGGCGGAGAACACGGTCGTCGAGGTCGAGTCCGAGCCCCTCGCCGTCGGGCCGGACAACCCGCACGGGCTCGCGATCGTGCAGCGCGAGACGACGCTGCGGAGCGAGCGCGATGCCCGCCGCGACTACGACTGGGCGACCCAGCGGGGCTGGAAGGTCGTCAACCCGAACAGGCTGAACGCGTACGGCGATCCGGTCGCGTACAAGCTCGTTCCCGACGGCGTGCGTGCCGTCGATGTTCCCGCCCGGTGCGCCGACGTTCGCGCGAGCCCAGGTCGATCGGGCACACAGCTCTGGGTCACGGCGCACGCCGACGACGAGCGCTGGCCGTGCGGGCGCTACCCGACCCAGAGCACCGGCGACGAGGGCCTTCCCGCCTGGACGGCGGCCGATCGCCCGCTCGAGAACACCGACGTCGTGCTCTGGTACGTCTTCGGCATCCACCACGTGACCCGCGTCGAGGACTGGCCGGTGATGCCGGTCGACACCGTGTCGTTCTGGCTGAAGCCGTTCGGCTTCTTCGATCGCAACCCGGCGCTGGACGTGGCTCCGAGCCGCGCGCACTGCCTTGCCGAGCCGTCGGCCGAGGGCGGCGGCCTCGGCCCGGAGCGTCCGCGCTAGCCGGCCAGCGCAGCTTCCGCGACGAAGCCGCGTACCTTCTGTTGCCGGGTCTGACCCCGACTTAACAATCGAAAGCCCTGCTCGCTGCGGGTTCGCCGAGGAGGGCGGCCGCGTGGCCCCGACGGGAGCGCATGGTTCCGCGTTAAGCCGGGGTCAGACCCCGCCACGAAAGCTGCGCGAGAACGTCACGCGGGTGGCGCGCCCTGACGTCAGGAGAGGAGGCCGAGGAGCACCACGCCGCCGATCACGGCGGCGACTCCGAGCCATTGGACTGGCGCGGGGCGCTCGCGGAAGAACAGGACGCCGCCGATGATCGGGATGACCGCGTACGGGGCGGAGGCGGCGCTGACGATGGAGGTCTCGGCTCGCTCTGCTCCGACGTTGAACATCACGTAGCCGCCGGTGTCGACGGCGGCGAGCAGGACGATCAGCCCGATCAGCCTCGGTGACCGGTCGGGGAATCGCCAGCTTCCGCCCCGGAGCATGATCGCGAGCAGGAAGACGGTGGTGAAGCCCCGTGAGAGGAAGATCGGGAGCAGCCAGCCGTACTCGATCGCGTAGTAGGCGTTTCCGAACACGAAAGACCCGATCGCGATCACGGTGACGAAGGCGAGCACCAGGCCGAGCACCTGTCGTCGCTCGAGCGTGTGGATCTGGCGAAGCTCCGAGGACGCCAGGAGGACGCCGAGCATCACGACGACCACGGCGAGGAGCTGCCCCGTCGTCAGTGACTCGCCGAGGATGATCACCGCCAGGATCAGCGACACGGCTGCGTACGCCGAGATGATCGGCGAGAGGATCGAGATCGGGCCGATCTCGAGCGCCTTGTAGAAGGTCAGGTACGAGAGCGTCCCGAGCACGCCGACCCACGCGAACTTCCAGAGATCCGCGGGGTCGAAGTCGTCGAGCGCTCCTGTCGCCACGACGATGACCGCGAGCGCGATCGTCGCGACCACGTGGAATCCGAGCACGACACGGAACGCGCCCGTCTGGCGGGAGGCGAGCGCCGCGTTGTAGTCGGCCAGCCCCCACAGGAAGGCTGCGGCGAGCCCGAACGCGACGCCCACGGCCGGTCTCAGCTCTCGGCGGCGGCTGCCACGAACCGGCGGAAGATCTCGAGGAAGCGCGGGTCGACGCGCCACTCCTCCTGGAGCTCGAACTGGGCCGCGAGGACGTAGACGCCCGCGTCCTCGGCCTCGACCACCTCGATCACCCCGTCCGGCGCGACGCCGGTGGCGCGCAGACCGGGTGCGAGCCGCTCGATCGCCTGGTGATGGAAGCTGTTCACCTCCACCTCGTCTGCGCCCAGGGCCTCGTGGAGGCGCGAGCCCCGCTCGACGCGCATCGTGTGGCGCGGATGCCTCGGCACCTCGGCCTCGTTCTCGAGCGACGCCTGCTCGACCGCCTTCCAGCGGTGCCAGCCGCGGTCGGTCGGATGATCCTCCCATTCCGGAACGAGGCTGACATCCTGGACGAGCGTGCCGCCGAGCCCGACGTTGACGACCTGGCTCCCGCGGCACATGCCGAGGAGCGGCAACCGTCGCTCCATGGTCAGCGCGACGAGCTCGAGCTCGAACTCGTCGCGATGCGGGTCGGAGGGCCCGAGCTGCTCGGTCGGCTCCTGACCGTAGTGGTGCGGCTCGATGTCGCGCCCGCCGCCGATGACGACGGCGTCGACGACCGCCAGCTGGTCCTCGAGGGCTCCCTCGACACGGCTGAGGATGAGGGGCACGCCGCCGGCCATGACGACCGGGCGCTGGAAGCCGACGCCCTGATAGTCGCCGAAGTCGTGGTAGCCCACCGAGAGACCGATGACCGGCTTGCGCGTCACGGCCAACATTTCTACCCAATCCCCTCTACGATCGCGCCACCGGCGGCCTCCGCCGCCGGCGAAAAGGAGGGCTGAAATGGCGGAGCGAGTCACGAGCGACGAGGCAGCGTCGACGAACGGGAGCGGAAACGGCGAGCTCACCGAGGAGTTCGTCGCCGAGTGGCGCAACGCCGCGTACAACTGCTTCAGCTCGGGCCACAAGTTCTGCCGCGAGGTCTGCCCCGTCACGCAGGTGACGCGGAACGAGAACTACACGCCGACGGCGTTCCACGCCAACGTCGTCGCGATGGAGAAGGGGGAGCTGACGGTCGAGGACGTCGCGCGCGACTACGTCCACTGCACCCAGTGCGGCGCCTGCGAGCTGCGCTGTCCGAACACGCTCTTCACGGGGGACTTCTATCGCTTCCGGACACGCACCGTCGATCTCGTCAAGGCCGTGCGCGCGCTCGCGGTGGACAAGGGAATCCACCAGCCCCGCTGGCAGGAGTGGAACCGCTTGACGGACGAGCGCCGCAACGAGCCCGTGCTGAACGGGACACCGGTCTCCCAGGATCACGTCGCGGACTGGGCGCAGGGTCTCGAGCTGCCCGTGGGGGGCGAGACCGTGCTCTTCTGCGATTGCGAGGCGGCGTTCTATCGCACCTCGCTGCCGCGCGCAGTCGCCAGGATCCTGATCAGCGCCGGCGTCGAGTTCGGCCTGATGCGCGAGCAGTGGTGCTGCGGCGGTCCGGCGGCCGAGATGGGCTACGTCGAGCAGGCGCGGCGCTTCGCCGAGCACAACGTCGCCGACTGGCGCGCCGTCGGCGCGAAGCGCATCCTCGTGCTCGACCCGCACGACTACATCAGCTTCACCGAGGACTATCCGAAGTACTTCGGCGACGAGTACGACTTCGAGATCGTCCTCGTCGTCGAGTTGGTCGCCGAGCTCCTGAGGGACGGAAAGCTGACGCTCGACAAGCCGATCGACCGTGTCGTCACCTATCACGACGCCTGCCGGCTCAACAAGCGCAAGGGCATCTACCAGGCGCCGCGCGACATCCTCAATGCGATCCCGGGGATCACGTTCAAGGACGTCGACCACGTCACGCAGTGGTCGTACTGTTCCGGCGGCGGGGCCGGGCTCCCGATCGAGCGCCCCGACCTGACCGCGGAAATCTCGCGACGCCGCCTGGAGAAGGCGGCCGAGCTCGAGATCGACACCCTCGTCTCGGCCTGCGTCTGGTCGGAAAGGCCGCTCAGCGCTGCCGGGGACGAGCGTCAGATC
This sequence comes from uncultured Thermoleophilia bacterium, assembly GCA_963705605.1. Classification (GTDB taxonomy): domain Bacteria; phylum Actinomycetota; class Thermoleophilia; order Gaiellales; family Gaiellaceae; genus CAVPKC01. The sequence goes on along the minus strand of CAVPKC010000003.1, from coordinate 1,221,977 downwards.
GACGTGGTCGACCTGATGGAGCTCGTCGCCGAGTCGGCCGGCCTCACGGAGGAGGTGGCTTGATGGCGACCGTCGTCGGAACGCTGCCCGACTCCGTCGTCGCCGAGCTCGTCGAGATCTGCGGGGAGGAGCACGTCTTCACCGACCGGGCGGCGCGCTTCAACCGCGCCCGCGTCCCGGCGCCGTTCCCTGTGCACCGCTGGGCCGACCACATCCCGGACGCGGTCGTTCTCCCGACGAGCGCCGAGCAGATCTCCGAGGTGGTCAAGCTCGCGAACCGGGAGCGGATCCCGGTCGTCCCCCGGGCCGGCGGAACCGGACTGACGGACGGCGCGGTCCCGCTCAGGCACGGGATCGTCGTCGACGTCAAGCTGATGAACCGGATTCTCGAGATCGACGTCGAGGACCGTACGGTCACGGTTCAGCCGGGCATCAACATGCTGAAGCTCTCCGAGGAGCTCCGCCCCCTCGGGTTCATCTATCCGGACAACCCCGCCTCGTATCCGTGCTCGCTGGTCGGCGGTCGCATCGGCACGAGCGGCTGGTCGCTGATCGGCGGTCGCTACGGCCACACGCGCGACCTCGTCGTCTCGTTCGAGATCGTGCTGCCGACGGGAGAAATCATCCGCGTCGGCGACGGTGGCGGCAGGAAGATCCGCAAGTCGTCGAGCGGCTACCAGCTCAAGCACCTGTTCATGGGCCACCAGGGGACGCTCGGGATCGTGACCGAGGCGACCCTCGAGCTGGTCGCGAAGCCCGAGGCCGAGTTCTCGGCCTTCTTCTCCTATCCCGACTACGAGAGCCGCCTGGCGGGCAACCGGCGAGCTGGCCCGCGCGGGCGTCGCGACGCTCGCCGGCGTCGTCCTCTTCGACGAGTGGAAGGTCCGCTACCTCCGCCGCGACGACGAGGCGTACATCCCGCAGCCCGACGACGTGAGGGCGGTGATCGCGATCGCGTCCTACGGGAACGCCGACGAGGTGCGCGCCGGCGCGAAGCGGCTGCTGAGGATCGGCCGCGACTCCGGCGGGCGCTACATGGGCGACGAGATCTCCCAGGCCGACTGGGCGGCGCGGCACGATCGCTACGCGACGCCCCTCCACGGCCGGACGAACGGCGGCGACGTCGCGATCATGAGCTGGCACTGCGAGGACGCGGCGATCAACTACACGCAGCTGCCTGCGGTCCGCGAGAAGTGGCACCGGATCGTCGCCGACCTGCGCGAGCGCTTCGACGCGTTCGACGACTGGGGCATGTTCGCCTACACGAACGGCGCCTTCCGGCCCGGCGGCGACTACCTGACCGAGATCGACGTCGGGATCTGGGAGCAGAAGCTCGACGACGAGATGTGGGCGGCCTGGGTCGATGCGAAGCGCGAGCTCTCGCGGGTCGCGATCGAGCACGGCGGGTCGATGACCGCCTGCCACGGGTCGTGCCGCGAGGGCGAGGTCGACCTGCTCCCGCTCGAGCTCGGCGGCGGCTTCGACGTGATGAAGAAGATCAAACGGGTGCTCGACCCGAACAACGTCATGAATCCGGGCAAGTACCTGCTCGACCAGGCCTACGAGGAGGAGGCGTGATGCTCGGCTTCCGGCTCTCCGACCAGCGACCCCCGGCGGGGCACCGCGTGACCGACGTCGCGATCAGCCGCTACGAGCACGTTTTCGAGGTCGACCCCGCGTTGATGGAGGCCAACGTCCCGCAGCAGGCGATCCCCGAGTGGGACTTCATGCGGATCGTGGACAACCGCCTCGAGCACCTGGCCTGGATGCACGATCACTGGGCCCACTCCGTGCTCTCGGGTCAGGAGCTCCTCGACGAGCTCGACGCGGAGGCGTAGGCCGATGCGGTTCAGCTACGCGACGCTCCCCGACCATCCGGTCGGCGAGCTCGCTCGACACGATCGCCCTCGCCGACGAGCTCGGCTTCTACGGGGCCTACGGCGCGGACGAGACCTACCACAAGGACTCGTGGCAGATCTTCGCGGCGGCGGCCGCGCGGACGCAGCGAATCCGGATGGGGCCCTGTGTCACGCACGTGATCCTGAAGGACCCGACGATCCTCGCCCACCAGGTCGCGACGCTCGACGAGCTCTCGGACGGTCGTGCGGAGGTCGTCTACTCGATCGGCAACATCGCGATGCTCGAGCAGTACCACGTCGACTGGAAGACGGGCGGACAGATCAAGCGGCTGCGCGAGGCGCACGGCGTCATGCGCACGTTCCTCGACGAGGGCAAGATCGAGCACGAGGGCGAGTTCTACCGCTACACCGGCCTGTTCACGGCCGCGCGGCCGGTGCAGCAGCACCTGCCGCTGAAGATCGGCGCGATGCGCGGGCCGAAGTCGTTCGAGCTGGCGGGAGAGATCGCGGACGGCATGCACCAGGCCCTCGCGTACTCGCGTGAGGCGATGCAGTACGCCACCGATCACGTGAAGCTCGGCGCAGAGCGGGCCGGCCGCAAGCTCGACGACTTCGATCTGGGCGCGTGGATGGTCACGTCGATCGCGGAGGACGGCGACGCCGCGCGGCAGGCGGCACGGGTCGTCGTCGCCTTCTACATCCCCGCGATGCCCCGCGAGCAGATCGAGCGCCACGGGATCGATCCGACGAGTCTGGAGCCGATCTTCGACGCGTTCGGGCGAGGCGAGGTGGAGGAGGCGATCGAGCTGACGACACCGGAGCTGACCGAGAAGCTGTCGCTCTCGGGAACTCCCGACGAGTGGGTCGAGCGGATCGCGCGCGACGTCGTGCCGAGCGGGTTCGACCATCTCATCTGTGCCCCGATCGACCCCTATCTCGTCGAGGCCTGGTCCGGCCTGAAGGTGGACGGGGTTCCCGACCAGCAGGGCCAGCTCCGGCTGATGCACGACCGAGTGATGCCGTCGTTCGCCTGAGGAGGGCAGGGATGAAGTTCAGCTACGTCACGCTCCCGGACTACCCGCTCGGCGACTCGATCGAGATGATCAAGACCGCAGACCGGCTCGGCTACCACGCCGTCTACTCCGTCGACGAGACCTGGCACAAGGATCCCTGGATCCTCTTCGCTGCCGCCGCGGACAAGACCACGAAGATCCGCTTCGGTCCGAACCTGACTCCGATCGGGCTCCGTGAGCCGACGCTGATCTGCCAGGCGCTCGCCACCCTCGACGAGCTGACGGGCGGTCGCACCGAGTGCGTCTTCTCGATCGGGAACTTCGGCCTGCTGAGCCAGTACCACCTGGACTGGGCGAAGATGAAGCCCCTCTCGCGCGTGAAGGAGGCGCACCACGTGATGCGCACCTTCCTCGACAACGGCGCGATCACCTACGAGGGAGACTTCTACAACTACTCCGGGCTCTTCACGTTCGCTCGGCCCGTGCAGGAGCGCGTGCCGCTGATCATCGGCGCGATGCGCGGTCCGAAGTCCTTCCAGGCTGCCGGCGAGATCTCGGACGGCTGCCACCATGCTCTTTCCTACTCGAAGGAGGCGTACCAGTACCTCGTCGAGAACATCAAGATCGGCGCTGAGAGGGCCGGGCGCAACTGGGAGGATCTCGACATCGGCGCGTGGTGCGTGATCGTCTGCGCCGACGACTCCGCGGAGGCGAAGCGCACGGCGCGCACGATGGTCGCGTTCTACATCTCCTCGATGCCTCACGAGCAGCTCGAGCGGCACGGGATCGACCCGGCCGACCTGGCGCCGATCGTCGAGGCGCTGGGCAAGGGTGAGCTCGACAAGGCCCTCGAGCTCACCTCCCCCGAGGTGGCCGAGAAGCTCTCGATCGCCGGGACGCCCGAGGAGTGCACCGCGACGATCAAGGAGATCGAGTCGACCGGGGTCAACCACATGATCCTCTGCATCACGGACCCGCACATCGTCAAGGCGTTCACCGGCCGGGACGTGAGCGTGCCGGACGTGAACGGGCAGCTGCAGCTGATCGCCGACAAGGTGATGCCGAGGTTCTAGCGCGAATCGTTGCCCGGCCGAAGGCCGGGCCGATATCGCGCGTTCGGTTCTAGCGCGAATCGTTGCCCGGCCGAAGGCCGGGCCGATATCGCGCGTTCGCGCAGGCCGGGACACCCCGGCCTGCGCAATGATTCGAGTCATGGCCTTCGACGAGGCGCTCGCAGAACGCGCCCGCGACGCGCTCGCCGGACGGGAGGGCGTGACCGAGCTGGCGATGTTCGGGGGGATCGGGTTCATGCTCAACGGGAACATGTGCGTCGGCGTCCACGGCGACAACCTGATCCTCCGGCTTGGACCCGAGGGCGCGGACCGCGCGCTCGACGAGCCGCACACACGTCCGTTCGACCTGACGGGAAGGCCGATGACCGGTTGGATCTTCGTCGAGGCGGAGGAGACCGCGACCGACGAGCTGCTGCAACGGTGGGTCGATCGAGCCGTCGGGTACGTGTCCGCGCTGCCGCCGAAATGAGCGAGGGCTGGTTCGTCGTCAACGCGCGCGATGCGCCGTGGAGGCGCCTCGAGGGATCCGGTCGCTACTGCACCTTCGAGGGCGAGACGCGGTTCGAGGAGTTCGGAATCAACATTCACGTCCTCGACCCGGGGGAGCCGAACTGCATGTATCACGGCGAGGACGTCCAGGAGGACTTCCTCGTCCTCTCGGGCGAGTGCCTGCTCGTGATCGAGGGGGAGGAGCGTCGGCTCCGGCAATGGGACTTCGTCCATTGCCCGCCGTGGACGAAGCACGTCTTCGTCGGCGCCGGAGACGGGCCATGCGCGATCCTGATGGTGGGCACGCGGAAGGCAGACGATCACGTGGTCTACCCGGTCGACCCGGTCGCGCTCGCCCACGGTGCCGGCGTTCGCGAGGAGACGGAGGATCCCGCGGTCGCGTATGCGGACACGCCGGACGCCGAGCCGGCCTCGTACCGAGACGGCGACCTCCCAGGCAGCACCTAGGTGCAGAAGTGGATCTCGCTGGCCGAGGTCGTGCTGGCGAATCTCGCCTGGCTGGACGACCTCGAGCTCGAGGGCTGGCTGATCGCGACGGCGGTCGCCGTCGCCGCCGGCGCTGCGATCTGGGTGTTCGTCGGCCCCTGGTGGCTCCTTGTCGCTGCGACCGGCTACCTGCTGCTCCTCGTCGGCGTCCGGATCGCCGTTCGCCGGAGCGACCGCCGCCGGACGTCGTCCTAGCCGGAAGGCGGGTCTTCGGCCCGGGTGTCGAGGCCTTCGGCCTCGACGGTGCGTCGCGGCCGGCTTCGCCGTCCGCTGTGCGGCGGGCCTTCGGCCCGGTGTCGAGGCCTTCGGCCTCGACGGTGCGTCGCGGCCGGCTTCGCCGTCCGCTGTGCGGCGGGCCTGCCGGCCCGCCTTACAGCTTCCGGGCCTGGCGATGCCCCTCGTACACGGCCTCGTAGGTGCCGCGCGGTGCGACGGCGTCGCCGAGCATCTCGACGCTGACCCCGCGCCCGCGCAGCGCGTGGTAGAGGTCGTTCTCCGAGCGGCGCCCCGTCACCATCACGATCGTGTCGGCCTCGAGCGTGGTCACTCGGTCGGGCGCGTACACGTTCAGGAGCTCGACCCGGGAGCCGTCGATCTCCTTCACGAAGTGGTCGGGCAGGATCGGCGACGTCCGCCTCGTAGAGCTTCTGGCGCACCCAGAGGTAGTAGACCTCGGGGATCGTCTCCATCCCGATCATCGGCCAGCGGGTGACCAGCGTGACCGACGCCCCGTCCTCGGCCAGCTTGACGGCGGTCAGCGGCCCCGTCGCGTCCTGGAGATCGTCGACGACGACGACCGGCCCCGTGGGCGAGACCGCTCCGGTCACGACCTCGTCCCACGTCACGCAGTTGCCCGACTCCCACCCGGGGAGCGGCGCGGCGGTCTGGCCCTGCCAGCCGTCCCGGCGATAGCGCGAGCCCGTCGCGACGACGACGTGGTCGGCCTCCTCCGACGCGAGCACGTCGTCGAGCGTGCCCTCCGTGACCTCCTCCCCGGTGCGGATGACCGCTCCGTTCCCTGCTGCCTGCCGGGCGAGCCAGCGTGCGATCTGCCCGTACTCCTTCCGGCCGGGCAGGAGCGCGTGGAGCGAACGTGGCCGCCGACCTCGGCCTCCCGCTCGAGGACGACGACCTCGTGACCACGCGCGGCCGCGACCCGGGCGTACTCGAGCCCTGCAGGGCCGCCGCCGATCACGAGCGCCTTCTTCGGAGCGGCAACGGGAACCAGCGTCCCGGCGCCCCAGCGACGCTCGCGGCCGACCTCCGGGTTGTAGACGCACTGCACGCGGTCGCCCGAGATGACGTTGCGCCAGCAGTAGTTCGCCGCAACGCAGCGGCGGATGTCCTCGGAGCGCCCCTCCCTCGCCTTCGTCGCCCACTCCGCGTCGGCGAACAGCTGGCGTGCCAGGAGGATCGCGTCCGCCTCGCCGGCCTCCAGGATCTCTTCGGCGATCTCGGGGTTCGTGATCCGGCCGACGAGCAGCACCGGCTTGGTCGAGACCTCCTTGACCTCCTTCGTGTAGCCGCGTTCCCAGCCCGGCTCGTAGGTCATCGGCGTGTGGATGTACGAGTGGTGGACTCCGGCCGAGAGGTTGACGTAGTCGACGTCGGCGCGCGACTCGAGGTCGGTGACGATCCGCTTGACGTCGTCCATCTCGAGATCACCCGGCCAGAAGGAGGTCGAGTTGATCCGGTAGCCGAGGAAGGGCTCGTCCCCGATCCCCGCCCGGATCCGGTGCAGCGCCTCGAGCGGGAAGCGGAGGCGGTTCTCGTAGGAGCCGCCCCAGCGGTCGGTGCGGTGGTTGTACAGCGGCGAGAGGAACTGCCAGGGGAGGTAGCCGTGGGACATGTGGAACTCGACGCCGTCGAGGCCGGCGGCGACGGCTCGCCCCGCCGCTTCGACGAAGGCCTGGAGGATCTCCTCGATCTCGTGCTCCTCGAGCTCCTTCGGCATCGGGGCATTCGGGTACTCGCCCGGCGGCACCTGGCTGGGGGCGACCATGTACCAGTCGGCGTCGAAGTCGTGCGCCGGGATCCTTCTTGCAGCACCGGCATCGCGCGGAGGCCGACGTGCAGGAGCTGAACCGCCAGCTTGCATCCGTGGCGATGGACGGCGTCGGCGACCGCTGCGAGGCCGGCGACCTGCTCGTCGTTCCAGAGCCCCGGGAAGTTGAACTCGGAGTAGAGGGCGTTGCGGTGGATGACGGTGCCGCCGATGATGATCAGCCCGCAGCCGGCCTTGGCTCGCTCCTCGTAGTAGGCGACGGCCTGATCGGTGAAGACGCCCTCGTGCGGGTCGGCGACCCAGGTCGGGCAGGTCGGGGCGAACACGACGCGGTTCGGCACCGTCGTGTGGCGGATCTGCCATTCGGAGAAGAGCAACGGGTACGGAGTGTCGGCCGTGGCCATTCGAGCGCCTCCTGCTCGCGGTTTTCGAGATCTTCCTCCCTTCCCGTCCTGAAGCCAACCCTCCGTTCGGAGGGGTACGCTCCCGCTTCTGGAGGCTGGAGCCCTCGATCTGCTCACCCGCCACCTCCGCGCCGAGCTCGCCGTGGATCGGGTTTCCGTCGCGCTCGTCGACGGGTGCACCGCGACGTTTCGCATCGTCGCGTGGGACGGGAAGGGGATCTTCGCGTCCGGCACCGAGCTGCCGCTCGCGACCTCGACCCAGGTCGGCGGGGCGGCTGCGGGCCGCCCGTTCGTGTCGGGAGACTTCGGAACGGAGCCGGGCTGGGAGCGACCGACGGACCGGCTCATGCAGGCGCTCGGGTTCCGCTCCGGGTGCGCCGTGCCCGTTCACGATGCGTGCGGTGACGTCGCGGGCGTCGTCTCGCTTTCGTCGACGGCCACCGGGATCGACTACGGACGTCGGGTCGACGTGCTGGCCGCCGCCGAGCGACGTGTCCGAGCTGCCCTCGAGCCGGGAACGCCACCGCAGCTGACGCGGCGGGAGGAGGAGGTACTCCGGCTGCTCGAGCTGGGCCTCCGCTTCAAGCAGGTCGCCCACGAGCTCGACATCTCGGAGGCGACCGCCAAGGGCTACGCACGCGATCTGTTCCGCAAACTCGACGTCACGTCCCGTGCCGAGGCGGTTTTCGAGGCCCGCCGGCGCAGCATCCTGCACTAGCCGGGATCGCTGCCCGGCGCAGCCGCCCGGTCAGGAGCCGAACGGTTAGGAGGAACCGCTGACACGGAGCGAGTTCACGGCGCCGCTCCGGCGTCTCCTCGTGGACGGGGCCGAGGACGGCTCGCTGCGCCGGCTCGAGGATCCCGACGAGACCGCGACGGTGCTCTACAACCTCGTCGGCTGGACGTACTGGCATCTCCGCGTCGGGCATCGCTGGCCTCCGGAGCGCGCCGCGGCGGCGGTGGTCGGGATCGCGATCGACGGCGTCGCGTGAGCACGGTCGCCTCGTTCGTGCCGATCGACCGGCGTGCGCTCTGGACGCTCTCGCTCGGACACGTGGCGAGCGACGTTTGCCAGGGTGCGGTCCCGGCGCTCCTGCCCTTCATCGCGGCCGAGCGCGGCTACTCGTACGCGGCGCTTGCGGCCCTCCCGCTCGCCGCAAGCCTCGGCTCCTCGGTCATCCAGCCGCTCTTCGGCCTCTGGTCGGATCGGATCCGGGCCGCCTGGCTGATGCCGGTCGGCCTCCTCCTCGGCGGCGTCGGGCTCGGCCTGGCCGGCGTCGTCTCGACCTACACGGCCACGGCCATCGCCCTCGTCGCGAGCGGCCTCGGGGTCGCGGCCTTCCACCCAGAGTCGTGGCGCTTCGCCGCCCTCGTCTCCGGCTCCCGCAAGGCGACCGGGATGAGCTTCTTCGCCGTCGGTGGGAACGCGGGCTTCGCGCTCGGCCCGATCCTCGTCGCCCTGTTCGCCGGCGTGCTCGGCCTCGGACTCGCCGGGACGCCGTTGCTCGTCATCGTCCCGGCCGTCGGGGCGCTTCTGCTCTTCCGGGAGCTGCCGCGACTCGAAGCGGCGCGCCCTGCCGCGTCACGTGCTGGCCTGCACGGTGAGGGAGAGGATCGATGGGGGCCGTTCGTGCTCGTCTCGACACTCGCGACGGCTCGAACAGGCGTCGCCCTGGGGCTCCTCGCCTTCATCCCCCTCTACCTGGTCCGGGAGCTCGGCACGAGTGAGACGGTGGGAAGCTTGGCGGTCTCGTTGATGCTCGTCGGTGGAGCGCTCGGGACGCTCGTCGGAGGGCATCTCGCCGACACCGTGGGGTATCGAGCGGTCGTGGTCGGAGCGATGGCCGTGCTCCTTCCGTTGACGATCGTGCTGCCGTTCGTCGGGCCGGTCGCGCTGATCGCCCTCCTCGCAGCCGTCGGGATCGCGATGGACGGGAACTTCTCGACGACGGTGACGCTCGCCCAGGACTTCCTCCCCCGTCGGGTGGGACTGGCCTCCGGGGTCGTCGTCGGCCTCTCGATCGGCATCGGTGCGGTGATCACCGCGCTGCTCGGCGTCCTGGCCGACGCGGCGGGCCTGACGTCCGTCCTCTGGGCGATCGTCGGGCTGGCGGCTCTCTCTCTGCTGCTCGCGATCTGCGTGCCATTCGAACGCGTGCCGGCCGTCCAGCTTTCGGAAAGTTAGCCGCGCCGTCTGCTACAAGGCTGCCCATGCCGACCGATCAGCAGGGGCTCGAGCTGTCGGCCTCCGGGGAGCCGGTCGTCGAGCTCTACGATCGGGCCGTCGGCGAGCTCATGCACTACGGCCCGCAGATGCTTCTGCTGCCGGAGCAGGCCTTTGCAGAGGATCCGACCTGCCCGATGGTCAACGTGCTTCGGATCTACCTCTGCCTCCTGACCACCGAGCCGTGTGACGTCGCCGACGGCGAGCAGGTTGCTCGAGGACTTCCGCGCGCGCGTTCCGGACGAGCGCCTGCGACCCCGGGAGCGTGCGCATCTGGCGGTCGCCGACGCGCTCGTGCGGCGGCGATCTCGTCGGCGCGGCAGTGCTGCGCGCGAGCTCAGCCGGAGCTTCCCGCGCGATCCGCTCGCCCTCTACGTCGGCCACAACCTCGACTACTTCACCGGCGATGCCCTCTCGTTGAGAGACCGGATCGCCGAGGCGCTGCCCTCGTGGTCCGAGGTCGACCGCCTCTATCCGCTCCTGCTCGGCATGCACGCGTTCGGGTTCGAGGAGGGAGGAGACTACGGGCGGGCCGAGGACGTCGGGCTGCGCGCGCTCGAGCTCGACCCCAAGGACGTCTGGGGCATCCACGCGGTCGTCCACACGCTGGAGATGCGCGCGCAGTTCGGCGACGGCGTCCGCTTCCTCGACGCGCGGCGGCGAGCACTGGGCCGACAACAACTACTTCCGGGTGCACAACTGGTGGCACTACGCGCTCTACAACCTCGAGGCGGGGAACCTCGACGAGGTCCTTCGCGGTCTACGACGAGCGGATCTTCGTCGAGCCGGCGCTGACCGTCGCCGTCAAGATGTGCGACGCCTCGGCCCTGCTCTGGCGCCTCCTCCTCGACGGGATCGACGAGACGGCCCGGTGGAGAGCTCTCGCGGCGGTGTGGGAGGAGCTGCGTCGGCTCTCCGTGCTACGCGTTCAACGACATGCACGCGGTCATGGCGTTCGTCGGCGCCGGCGATCTCGCCCGGGCCGAGCGACTGGTCTCCGACCGCGAGCGATACCTGGCCGAACGCCACGCCGGTGTCTCGAACTACTGCATGACGGCGCGCATCGGCCTGCCGGTCTGTCGCGCGATCCTGGCGTTCGGGAAGGAGCGCTACGGCGAGGCGGTCGATCAGCTGATGCCCATCCGCCACCACCTGAACGAGTTCGGCGGAAGCCATGCGCAGCGTGACGCGGTGCTCCGGACGCTGCTCGAGGCGGCGCTCCGCGGGCGCCGTCGTCGACGTCGCCGAGCTCCTGCTCTCCGAGCGGATCACGGTCCGGCCCGGAAGCCCGTACAACTGGCTGAAGAAGGGACAGCTGGAGCGTGAGCGCGGCGCCGGTGAGGAGGCCGCACGCTCGGAGCGCCGGGCGCAGGAGCTCGTCAGCGCGGCGGCGCTCCAGACGGATATCGGGCTCCGCCCGATTCCGCCTGGCCCGTGACCGGGGCCTGCGGCCCCTCCCGCGCGCGGCTCCGCCCGATTGCTGGCCCGTGACCGGGGCCTGCGGCCCCTCCCCGGCGGATATCGGGCTCCGCCCGATTCCGGCTGGCCCGTGACCGGGGCCTGCGGCCCCTCCCCGGCGGATATCGGGCTCCGCCCGATTCCGCCTGACTGCAAAGCGGCGGTCGAGCGACTCCTCGATCACCGAGGCGAGGAACGAGAGGTCACCCTCGGTGACGACGAAGGGCGGCGAGACGTGGAGGACGCCGTCCGGGAGCAGCCGGCCGATCACTCCGCGCTCGAGGCAGCCGGCGGCGACGCGCGGCGCCGCGCCCGGCTCGATCTGGATGCCTCCGAGGAGGCCGATCCCCGTTCGCACCTCGAGCACGAGCTCGTGCGCCTCGAGTGGACGGAGGATCCGTTCCAGGACGGGCTCGAGCTCGCGTACGCGGGCGATGAGCTGCTCCCGCTCGAGGATGTCGAGGTTCGCCATGGCGGCAGCGCAGACGCTCGCGTGACCCGCGTAGGTCAGGCCGTGTCGGAAGATCAGCTCGCTGCCGTCCTCCCAGAACGGGCCCCAGACGCGCTCGGAGACCACGACCCCACCGAGCGGGAGGTAGCCCGAGGTGATCCCCTTCGCCATCACCATCATGTCGGGGTCGAGCCCGTAGCGTCCGGTCGCGAACCATTCACCGGTGCGACCGAAGCCGCAGACGACCTCGTCCGTGACGAGCAGGATGTCGTGCTCGCGGCACAGCGCCTGAACCGTCTCGAGGTAGCCCGGGGCGGGGTGGATGACTCCGCCGGTGCCGACGATCGGCTCGGCCACGAACGCCGCGATCGAGTCCGCGCCGTGCTCTTCGACGAGCGCCGCGAAGGCCGCTGCGTCGTTGGTGGGGACCCGGACGGTGTCCGGTAGCGAGCTCGCCGAGACCCTCGCGGTTGATCTCGAGCCCGATGATGCTCGTGCCGAAGGCATGCAGCCCGTGGTAGCCGCGATCCCGGGTCACGATCGTTCGCTTCTCGGGCCGTCCGAGCGCCGACCAGTAGCGGCGGGCGAGCTTGCCCGCGGTGTCGATCGCGTCGGAGCCCCCGCTGGTCAGGAAGACCTTGCCGTTCTCGACCGGCGCGAGCGCCGCGACACGCTCGGCGAGATCGAGCGCCGGCCTCGTCGCGAACTGCTGGAAGGTGTGGTACGTCTCGAGCGTCGACATCTGGCGTGCGACCGCCTCGGCGATCTCGCGCCGGCCGTGACCCACGTTGCAGTACCAGAGCCCCGCGGGCGCGTCGAGGTAGCGCCGACCGTCCTCGTCCCAGAGATAGGCGCCTTCACCGCGCGCGATGACCATCTCTCCGTGCTTGACGGAGGGCATGTGGGCCTGGGAGTGCCAGAGCGTGGTCTCGGTCATGGCGCACAGCGTAGACTGGCCGGCTCGATGGTGCTCCGCGCAGGCTCCGTGCTCGTTGTCGCCCTCGTCCTGGCCGCCTGCGGCGGGGCGGGATCGACCGAGCCGAGCTCGACGGGCGCGCAAACCTCGGCCGCGACGACCGAGCCGCCCGCGGCTGCCGTGGCGCCGGCCGAGGGCGCGGCACCGTGGCCTGCGCCGCCGAACCCGCTCGAGCTCACCGTCGATGCCGGCCTCGTGCCGGAGCGCAAAGAGACGCTCGTCTATCACGTCCATGCACATCTGGACGTGTTCGTGAACGGCGAGCTGGTGCAGATTCCCGCCGGCATCGGCATCGATACCGCGAATCCCGGCGTGCAGAGCGGCGAGGCGTTCGGTGGGCCCGCCTACGGGGGCATCCGCGAGTGCGACGAGCCGTGCATCTCGCCGTTGCACACGCACGACGTGACCGGTGTCCTCCACACCGAGTCGCTGAGCCAGGTGCCCAACCGCCTCGGCCAGTTCTTCGTCCAGTGGGGCGTTCGGCTCGACGAGCAGTGCGTCGGCGGCTACTGCGAGCCCGAGGCGCCGATCGCCGTGTACGTGGACGGCGAGCCGTACGAGGGAAACCCGGCCGACATCTCGCTGACCGACCGGAAGGAGATCGCGGTCGTCATCGGCACGCCGCCCGCCGTGATCCCGCCGAACTTCGACTTCGCCGGGAAAGCGTAGGGCTGCCGGTTCCGTAGAAACCCCGACTCGGTTCGGTAGTTCCGACCGACGCCGTGGGGGCTCCCGGCGCGGATGCTGGCTGTACCAGCTCTGCGAGCCGAAAGGAATCGACCATGGCTGCCAAGCCCCGCGTCGTCGTCGTGGGAGGCGGGTTCGCCGGCCTCGAGGCGGCGTTTCTCGTGCGCATGCGCCTTCACGACGCCGTCGACATGACCCTCGTCTCCGACCGGGACACCTGGGTCTTCAAGCCGAACTCGATCTACATCCCGTTCGGCGCCGAGCCGGAGTCCCTGCTCGTCGACCTCGAGCACCCCCTGAAGAAGCGCCACATCTCGTTCCTCGAGACCCGGGTTCGCGAGGTCGACGCCGACTCGCGCCACGTGTCCTTCGAGGACGGCACGTCGCTCCCCTACGACTTCCTCGTCCTCGCGACCGGCTCGGGCATGCGCCCGGAGGAGATCCCGGGTCTCGCCGAGCACGGCGAGTCGATCTGGACGAGTCAGGAGATGCTGAGCCTGCGCGCTGCGCTCGCCTCGCTCAGGGATCGCGCGAGCCGCGGCGAGAAGCAGGATGTGCTCTTCCTCGTGCCGCCGAACAACAAGTGCGCGGGTCCGCTGTACGAGATGGTGTTCATGCTCGAGACCTGGCTGCGGCGCCAGGGTGCCCGGGACGGGGTCGGCATCACGTACTCGACGTTCGAGCGGACGTTCATCCAGGCGTTCGGCCCGAGGCTCCACGAGGTCGTGACGAAGGAGTTCGCGGAGCGCGGGATCGAGGGCCACACCGAGGAGATCGCGACCGAGGTCAGGGAGGGGGAGGTGGTCTACGCAGCAGGGCACACCCGTCGCTACGACACACTCATCACGTTCCCGCCATACGTGGCCGCGGTCGCGTACGACGGGCTCCCGCAGGACGATCGCGGATTCCTCCAGACGGAGCTCGAGACGCGCCAGGTCACGGGTCACCCTGAGATCTACGCACCCGGAGACGCTGGCGACTTCCCGGTCAAGCAGGCGTTCCTCGCGTTCCTCGGTGCGGACGCAGTCGCCGAGCACATCGCGGGCGAGGTCGAGCAGCGCGCCCCGCGGACGTCCTTCGACCCGGTCAGCATGTGCATCATGGAGATGTTCGACACTGCGGCGTTCGCCCAGGTGCCGCTACGCCTCACGGGCGACCCGACGCGCCCGGTCGAGGTGCGCACCGAGGACGATGGGCAGTACAAGGTGGGCGTCTCACCGATCTGGCGTCTCGGCAAGAAGATGCTCGGCGCCGTCGTCCCGATGCGCTTCCACGCCGGGGAGCCCTTCCATGCAGGCACGGCCTGGCAGTTCATGGACGTCGGCCTGCGCGGGATGAAGGGCGTGCTGGCGGACTAGCTGCTTGATCGGAAGTTGCCTAGCGACGACGAGTCGGGATCTACCCGCGGCCGGGCACCGGCGCCGCCTCCGGCCGCGGCGTCCGACGCGGCTCGAAGCGAAGCTTGGCGAGCTGGCGGTCCTCCGGGATTCCGGTCGGGTACTCGCGCGTGAGGCAGGCGCGGCAGAACGATCCCTCGGGCCGCTGCGTCGCCGCCTGTAGGCCCTCGAGCGAGAGGTACGCCAGCGAGGTCGCGCCGAGCAGCTCGCGGATCTCCTCGATCTCTCGGGCCGCTGCGACCAGCTCGTCCTCGGTCGCCATGTCGATGCCGTAGAAGCACGGCGAGACGATCGGCGGCGACGAGACACGCACGTGCACCTCGGTTGCCCCGGCGTCGAACAGCATGCCGACGATCTTGCGCGTGGTGGTGCCGCGGACGATCGAGTCGTCGACGACGACGACCCGCTTGCCGGCGACCTCGTCGAGCGGGTTGAACTTGGCGCGGATCCCGTGCTCGCGAAGGGCCTGGTCCGGTTGGATGAACGTCCGCCCCACGTAGCGGTTCTTGATCAGGCCCTCGGAGTACGGGATGCCGCTCGCCCGGGCGAACCCGATCGCGGCCGGCGTTCCCGAGTCCGGAATGGGGATGACGACGTCCGCGTCGACCGGCGCTTCCTCGGCGAGCCGCTCGCCCATCCGCGTCCGCGCCCCGTAGAGCTCGACGCCCGCGAGCCTCGTGTCCGGCCGGGCGAAGTAGATGAACTCGAAGATGCAGAGCGAGCCGCGGCCCTTGGGCTCGAGCGCCGGCGTCGAGCGCAGCCCGTCCGCGTCGACGACGACAAGCTCGCCCGGAGCGATCTCCCGCACCAGCTCGGCGCCGAGGAGGTCGAAGACGCACGACTCGGAGGCGAGGAGCCAGTCGCCGTCCAGCCGGCCGAGCGCGAGGGGCCGGATCCCGTCGGGATCCCGGAAGCCGACGAGCTTGCCCTCCGAGAGGAGGACGATCGCATAGGCGCCCTCCAGCAATGCCATGGTGGCGGCGACTGCCTCGTCGAGCGGGCGTTCGTCCCTCGCGATCAGCGCGGCGATCACCTCCGTGTCGGAGGTCGAGCGGAGGCGTGTTCCGGAGGCCAGGAGCTCGTCGCGCAGGGCCGACGTGTTGGTCAGGTTGCCGTTGTGGGACAGCGCCACGGCGCGGCGAGCTCCGTGCTGCACGCTGGGCTGGGCGTTCGTCCACAGCGTCCCTCCGGTCGTCGAGTAGCGCGTATGGCCGATCGCCACCTGGCCGGCGAGGCCCTGGAGCCTCTCCTCGGTGAACACTTGGGCGACGAGCCCCATGTCGCGGAGCACCATCAGGTTGCCGTCGTCGTCGACGGCGATCCCCGCCGACTCCTGCCCTCGGTGTTGCAAGGCGAGCAGGCCGAAATGGGCGATCCTGGCGACGTCGCGACCCGGCGCGTAGATGCCGAAGATCCCGCACATCAGTCGAGTCTCCGCGGCAGCGCGGACGCGTGCGCTTCGCGCAGCTCGGCGACCGGCATGCCGAGGAGGCGGTCGCCTCCGACGACTCCGAGCGGCCGCAGTGGAACGCCGTTCGCCTCGATCCGCTCGACCGAGGCGCGGCCGCAGGCGACGATCGCCTGGCCGCCACCCTCGCCGAACAGCTCGACGGCGCCCCGCCCGACGTCGAGCTCGGCGCCGAGGTCGGATGCGATCGCGGCCTCCGCGAGGCAGACGGCGAGCCCGCCCTCGGCGAGGTCGTGGACGCAGGACGCGAGCGGCGCGACGCGGGTGAGGAGGCGGATCAGGGCTACCTCGGCCGGAAGGTCGGGCATCGGCGGGCGCCCGGCCGTCCCGCCGAGGAAACGGGCCTGGTAGGCGGAGCCGTCGAGCCGGAGCTCGGGCGCTCCCGCGAGCAGGATCACGTCGCCCTCGCGCCACGTCCCGGGGCACGGCACGAACGTCCTCGACGAGCCCGACGCAGCCCACCACCGGCGTCGGATAGATCGCGCGGCCGTCGGTCTCGTTGTAGAGCGAGACGTTGCCCGAGACGACCGGGACGTCCAGGGCCTCGCAGGCGAGCGCCATCCCCTCGATCGCCTCGGCGAGCTCCCAGGCGATCTCGGGCTTCTCCGGGTTTCCGAAGTTGAGGCAGTCGGTGATCGCCAGCGGCCTCCCGCCGGCGCACGCGACGTTGCGCGCGGCCTCGAGGACGGCGAGCGCTCCACCCGCCCGGGGTCGAGGAACGCGAGGCGCCCGGCTCCGTCGAGCGAGACCGCGATTCCGCGGTACGAAGGGCGGAGCCGGAGTACCGCCGCGTCGAGGCCGGGCCGGCGTACCGTCCGCGACTGGACGAGCTGGTCGTACTGGCCGTAGATCCACGAGCGGCTGCCGGCCTCGCTGCCGGCGAGGAGCGCCCGGAGCTGGTCGCCGCCCGCCTCGAGCGCCGTCACCTCGACCGGAGGCTCCAGCTCTCGCGCCTGCACGTCGAGCGGGTAGCGAGGACACTCGTCGGTCAGGAGCCCGGCGGGCAGGTCGCCGACGGCCGCGTTCTCGAAGAAGCACCGCAGCCGTCCGCTATCGGTGACGACTCCGATCGCCGCGCACTCGAGCTCCCACTTGGCGCAGACCGCCTCGACGTCCTCGTAGCGTTCGGTGACGCAGATCATTCGCTCCTGGCTCTCGGAGACCATGATCTCCCATGGCGCCATTCCCTCCTCTCGGAGCGGAACGCGGTCGAGATGGACGTCGACGCCGGCACCGCCCCTCGACGCCATCTCCGCGAGCGAGGACGCTAGGCCGGCAGCACCGCAGTCCTGGAGCGACGCGACGTGACCGCCCTCGACGAGCTCGAGGCTCGCCTCGATCAGCTTCTTGCCCGTGAAGGGGTCGCCGACCTGGACGCTCGGACGCTTGTCGTCGTCGCCCTCGGAGAGCTCCTGGCTCGCGAGCACGCTCGCACCGCCGATGCCGTCGCGCCCCGTCGTGGCCCCGTAGAGGACGACGAGATTGCCTGGTCCGCTCATCGACGCGCGCGTCACGCGCTCGGCCGGCAGCTCCCCGACGCACATGGCGTTCACCAGGCAGTTCGCCGCGTAGCGGTCGTCGAAGACGGCCTCGCCTCCGACGTTCGGGACGCCGGTGCAGTTCCCGTAGTGTCCGACCCCGCCGACGGCGCGCGCGAACATCCAGGCCTGGTGGTCGATCGTCCAGGTCGCCGAAGCGCAGCGAGTCGAGCAGCGCGATCGGGCGAGCGCCCATCGCGACGACGTCGCGGAGGATCCCGCCCACGCCGGTCGCCGCGCCCTGGAACGGCTCGACCGCCGACGGGTGGTTGTGGCTCTCGACCTTGAAGGCGATCGCGCGACCCTCGCCGACGTCGACGACGCCGGCGTTCTCGCCCGGGCCCTGGAGAACTGCGTCACCCTCGGTCGGGAGGCGGCGTAGGAGCAGCGCCGAGTGCTTGTAGCCGCAGTGCTCGGACCAGAGGAGCGAGAAGACCGCGAGCTCGAAGTCGTTCGGCGAGCGCTCGAGCAGGCTGCGGATACGGTCGAACTCCCAGTCCGTCAGGCCGAGCGCGCGGTGGAGCGGCTGTTCGCAGACGGTGGTCAAGGAGCACGTCCCAATCTACTGCCTGGCGCGGCTGCCGGTCGCAGCCGCGGAGGAGCGTCTAGCCTGGAGCGCGTGCCTCGCGGGTACCTTCCGCTGCTCGTTCTCCTGGGCGCGCTCTGGGGGGCGTCGTACCTGTTCATCAAGATCGGCCTTCGCGAGCTCGAGCCGGCGACGCTGATGATGCTCCGGCTCCTGATCGCGATAGTGATCTTGTTCGCCATCCTGGCGGCGCGGAGCGGGATCCGGGGCGCCGTCGGCGACCTGCGGGCGACCGGCCGGCACGCGGTCGTCCTCGGCCTCCTCAATGCGGCGATTCCGTTCTGGCTGATCGCCTGGGGCGAGAAGCACGTCGACTCGGGGATCGCGGCGATCGCGAACTCGACGGTGCCCATCTTCGTCGTCCTGCTCGCGATCCGGCTCAGGCCGAGCGAGAGCGCGACCGGGGCTCGGCTCGCCGGCATCCTCGTCGGGCTCGTCGGCGTCGGCGTGCTCACCGGCGTGCATCCGGAGGGCGGCTGGTGGGCTGTCGCCGGAACGCTGGCGGTCGTGCTCTCGTCGGTCTGTTACGCGCGCGCGAACCTCTACACGCAGGATCACTTCGCTTCCACGCCTCCGCTCGTCACGGCGACCGCGGCGATCGGGGTCGCCACCGTGCTGATCATCCCGGTCGGCGTGATCCAGAGGCCGGCTTTCGCCCCGGGCTGGGAGGCGCTCGGCGCCGCGGCCGCGCTCGCCATCCTCGGGACGGTGATCGCGTACCTCGTGCTCTACCGGATGCTCGCTGCGTACGGGTCGGCGCGGACGTCGCTGGTGACCTACCTCCTGCCGGTCTTCGCTCTCGTCTACGGTGCCCTGCTCCTCGACGAGCCCCTCCGGCTGAGCGCGCTCGCCGGCCTCGCCCTGATCCTGGCGGGTGTCGCACTCGGCTCGGGAATGGTCCGGCTGCCTCGCAGAGCGCCGGCCGGGGCCGCGCCGTGAGCGGCGCCGTTGCCGGCGAGGGCCTGCGCCTTCGCCCGGCGACCGAGGCAGACGTCGACTATCTCGTCGGTCTCGCTGCCGGCGACGAGGTGGAGCCGTTCCTCGCGGCAGTCTCGCCCTGGGCCGTCGACGACCTCCGGGCGGAGATCGAGCGTGCGCGGCTCGAGCCGGAGTCGGGGGCGAGGCTCGTGCTGGAAGAGCAGGTAGGCCGCTCCTGGCGGCTCGCGGGCGGGCTGGCGTACGCGGTCCAGAACCGGCGCAGCCGCATCGCGTACCTCTACGGAGTCATGGTCGATCCGGCTCTGAGGGGGAGGGGGCTCGCAGAACGGGCGGTGCGCCTCCTCGCCCGATACCTGATCGAGGATCGCGGCTATCACCGGGTGCAGCTCGAGGTCTACGGGTTCAACGAGCGCGCGCTCGCCCTGTTCGAGCGGGCGGGCTTCGTCCGCGAGGGAGCGAAGCGGAAGGCGTACTGGCGCCACGGTGCGTGGCACGACGGCGTCCTGTTCGGGCTCACAGAGGAGGATCTCGAGACGTGAGAGGCGGGCTCGCGCGCGTCGGCGTCCTCCAACCGTTCGCGATTCGAGACTTCCGTTTCCTCTGGACCGGGATGACGGTATCGCTCTTCGGCGACGGCCTCTTCTTCGTCTCCCTCGCCTGGCAAGCCTACGAGCTGACGGACAGCCCGAGCCAGGTGGCGCTGATCGGGCTGGCCTGGAGCGGTCCGATGGTCGTGCTGTTGCTCGTCGGCGGCGTGATCAGCGACCGCTTCGAGCGCCGGCGGGTGATGATCCTGTCGGATCTGATCCGGGCGGCGGCGGTGCTCGCGCTGGGCCTGCTGGCAGTCCGCGGGCAGCTCGAGATCTGGCATCTCGTCGTTCTCGTCGCCGTCTACGGGGCCGGCGACGCGTTGTTTCCGTCGGCGTTCAACGCGCTCGTGCCGCAGCTCGTCCCGGTCGAGCAGCTCGTCCAGGCGAACGCCGTCGACCAGCTGATGCGGCCGCTGATGCTGCAGATGATCGGGCCCGCGGTCGGCGGCGTGATCGTCGCGGCCGCCGGCGCGGGAACCGCCTTCCTCGTCGACGCCGGCACGTTCACGGTCTCGATCGCCGCGCTCCTGCTCATGCGGCCGCACCCGGTCGAGCGCAACCGGAACGCAGGGTCGACCGTCCTCGCCGAGATCCGCGAGGGCTTCCGCTTCGTGCGCTCGCAGACGTGGCTCTGGGGGACACTCGTCTGCGCGGCACTGTTCATGCTCGTCTACATCGGGCCGTGGGACGTGCTTCTCCCCTACGTGATCAAGAACGAGCTCGGTGCGACCGCCCGCGATCTCGGCTTCGTCTACGCGGCGAGCGGCCTCGGCGCCGTGCTCGCGGCGGTGGTGATGGCGCAGCGCGCCCTGCCCCGCCGGGCGATCACGATCATGTACACGGGCTTCGCGCTCGAGGTGGCGATGCTGGCCGTGTACGGAGCCGCGAACGCCGTCTGGCCGATGCTGGTCGCGGCTTTCGTGGCCGGCAGCTCGCTCGCGGTCGCAAACGTGATCTGGCTGACGCTGATGCAACGGCGCGTCCCCGGGCCACTCCTCGGCCGAGTGACGAGCCTCGACTGGCTCGTCTCGATCAGCCTGACGCCGATCTCGTTCGCGATCACGGGCCCTGTCGCAGCCGCGGTCGGGGTGCGTGAGACGATGATCGGCGCCGGTGCAATCGGTACCGTGATCGTGCTCGCGTTCCTGTTCCTGCCGGGGATGAGGGACCTGGAGCGCCGTCCGCTCGCGCCGAAGGAGGCGCGAACATGACCGAGACGTCGCTGGGCGTTCCCGGGATCTGGAGCAACTGGGTCGGGAACCAGGCGTGCGCGCCGCGACATATCGCCGCTCCGCGGGACGAGGACGACGTTCGCCGTCTCGTCGCAGGTGCCGCCCGGCAGGGGCTCACCGTCCGGGTTGCCGGGTCGGGTCACTCGTTCACGCCGGTCGTCGCCACCGACGGCGTCCTTCTCGATCTTTCCGGTCCCCGCGAGACCATCGTCAGGGTCGACGCTGCGACGAGGCGGCTCACCGCGCCGGTCGGCACCCGGATCGTGGAGGTGGTCGAGCCGCTGTGGAACGCCGGGCTCTCGCTCGTGAACATGGGCGACATCGACGGGCAGACGCTCGCCGGCGCGATCGCGACCGCGACCCACGGCACCGGGATCACGCTTCCGAGCCTCTCCGCCTCGTTGCGGGGAGCCAGGCTCGTGACCGCCTCGGGCGACGTGCTCGAGGTGTCGTCGCGTCACGACCCGGACGTGTTCCGCGCGGCCCAGGTCGCGATCGGGATGCTCGGGGTGATGACCGAGGTGACGCTCGAGGTGACGGAGGCCTACCTGCTGCACGAGCGACTCTCCTACCTGGAGCTCGACGAGCTCGTCGACCGGTACGACGACCTCCTGCGAGCTCATCGCCAGTTCTCGTTCTTCTACTTCCCGACCGAGCGCTCGGCGGCCCTCTACGGGGACGCGACGACGGCGCCCGCGCCGGGAACCTCGAAGCGCGCCGACGTGTGCTGCGTCAAGCTCATGGACGCGCTTCCGCCCGACGCTCCGGCCGGAGCTCCCGGGCTCGGCGAGCGGATCGACCGGATGGATCGAATCTGCCCGTCGGTCTTCGATCCGAACTTCCACGAAATGGAGTACATGCTCCCGGTCGAGCACGGGAAGGAGGCGCTCCTCGAGCTCCGGGACCTGCTCCTCTACCGGCGCACGGAGGCGATCTACCCGGTGGAGTGCCGGTTCACGGCTGGCGACGACGCCTTCCTGAGCCCGAACCGTGGCGGGCCGACGGCCGTGATCTCGGTTTCCGGAGAGCCGGGCACCGACTACTGGCCGTTCCTCGCCGACTGCGACGCGATCTTCGCCTCGCACGGTGGCCGGCCGCACTGGGGCAAGCTCCACTTCATGACCCGCCAGCGCGTGGACGAGCTCTTCCCGGAGGCCGAGCGGTTCCGCGAGATCCGGCGTCAGCTCGACCCGGCCGGGGTGTTCCTGAACCCCCACCTGCGAGCGCTCTTCGAATGATTGCTACGAGAAGACCGTGTAGACCTTTCGCATCGTCGACGTGATCCGCCAGGTGCCCGTCCAGCCCTTCGGGAAGGTCATCGAGTCGCCCGGGCCGAGCGTCACGGTCTCGCCGCCGTCGGGTGTCACCTCGATCGAGCCGGAGAGGAGGTGGATGAACTCGCCGTTGCCCTCGAACTCCCAGCGCGAGAGGCCGGGTTCGCACTCCCAGGTGCCTGTCTCGATCCTGCCGTCCTCGGAGGCCCACTGGGTGATCCCCCGCGTCGCCATCTCCCCTTCGAGCGGCTGGGCGAGCGGCAGTGTGAGCGGTCCCCAGTCCTCGAGCTCGGTCAGCTGGCTGGCGGCGAACGGGTTGCTCATGCGGGCTCCTTCGACGGCGGGATGTTCTGGTTCATGTGGAACAGATTGGCGGGATCGTACTTCGCCTTGAGCGCGGCCAGCCGCTGGTAATTCGGGCCGTAAGCGTCGCGGACACGATCCTGTCCAGCCTCGTCCTCGAGGTAGTTGACGTAATGGCGGCGGGCGAAATGCGGCTCTACGGCGTCGTAGGTCGCGCGGGTCCAGGCGACGTTCTCGTCGGTCGCGGCCGGGTCCGGCCAGATCGAGGCGATGACGAGGTTGTGGCCCGCCTGGCGATGCGCGAACGCGGTCGCGTCGACGGGCACGCGAGTCGGAGCACCCGTCCAGTATTCGACGACCATCGCGCTCATCGGCGACGGGGACTGCTCGAAGCAGGCGACGATCGTCTCGATCGCCTCGTCCGAGAGCTCTTCGAGGAAGCTCGACTTCCAGTAGTTGAGCGCGCCTCTCGGGAAGGCGCCGTCGATCAGCGTGTTGGCGACCGTGTACGGCATCGGGCCGACCTGGGAATCGAGCGGTGAGCCGAACCCGAGAATCGGCTCGAGGTCGGCGCGAGCTTGTTCAGGCGGCCCGAGATGGCAGACGGGCATCGCGGCGAGCGGCGCCCCCGAGCCGTCGGGTGCATGGACGAGCGCCGGGTAGATCGTGAGCTCGTCCGGGAGCCCCGGAGCGAGCCGGGCGAAGAGCCGGAGCATCTCGGTAGCGGCCTCGAACGGATGAATGATCATCCCTCCGGTGACGATCGGCCCGACGGGGTGCAGCCGGAACTCGAACCAGGTGACGACGCCGAAGTTGCCGCCGCCGCCGCGCACGGCCCAGAAGAGATCGGCATTCTCGTGTCCGCTCGCCGTCAGCACGCGCCCGTCCGCGGTGACGATCTCGACCGAGACGAGATTGTCGATCGCGAGCCCGTTCTTGGCCATCGTCCAGCCGAGGCCACCACCGAGCGTCAGGCCGGCGATCCCGGTCGTGGAGACGACGCCGCCCGTGACGGCGAGCCCGTGGTGCTGCGTCTCCCGGTTGAGCTCACCCCAGGTCACGCCGCCCTGAGCCCGGGCGGTCCGCGCGAGCAGGATCGACCTGGATGCCCTTCATCGCGGACAGGTCGATCATCAGCCCGCCGTCGGTGACCGCCTTGCCGGCGACGTTGTGGCCACCGCCGCGGACGGAGACCTCGAGGCCTTCCTCGCGCGCGAGGTTGACGGACGCGACGACGTCGGCGGTTCCGCGGCAGCGGGCGATCAGCGCCGGCCGTTTGTCGATCAGGCCGTTGTGGATGCGACGTGCTTCGTCGTAGCCGTCGCTGTCCGGGAAGAAGAGGTCGCCGGCGAAGCCCTCGAGGCCCGCGGCGAGGTCGGAGGTGGCCGTCGCCATCTTGTGCCTCCTGTCTCGAAGTAGGAGACAGTCTACGAGACCGCTTCCGTGAGCGTCAACCGCCCGACGAGGCTCTGGGCGGTGCCGCTATGTGAAGCGCTTGACGAAGGCGAGCGCCGTGTCGGCGACCTCCCGCCAGCCGCTGTCGATCGTCAGCGCGTGGCCGCGGTCCGGGATCTCGACGATCTCGGTCACGCCCTCGTTGCGCTTCTGCTGCTTGTAGGAGGCGTTGGCGATCGCCCACGGCACCGTGTGGTCCTTCTCGCCGGAGATGATCAGCAGCGGCCCGCGCTCGGGGTTCTTGGTGTCGACCTTCGCCTCGGTCCACGGGTTGAGGTTGGCGGTCGCGGCCTGGAAGAGCGGCGCGCCCGAGGCCGGCACGGCGTACGTCTCGTAGAGCTCCTTCGCCTCGTCCTCGCTGACCGCGTTGGCGAAGCCGTAGCGGAACTGCTCGTAGGTGAGCGGGACCGCGCGGTTGCGGTTGGCCGGGTTGCCGAGCACCGGCGACGCCGACTTGCAGCGCCGAGATCGGCAGCGGCAGCACGCCGCGGAACGGCGCCGGGTCGATCGCCACCGACGCCGCCGACAGGCCGCGCCCGGCGAGGATCTGGGTGAGCAGCCCGCCGAAGGAGTGGCCGATGACGGCCGGCTTCTTCGTCAGCTTCCGGATGACGTCGTCGAAGTGGTCGGCGACCTGCCCCACCGTCTTGTGGGCGAAGACCTCCGGGTGCGCGTTCGCCTCCTCGACCGTCTCGGGATCGTCGGGCCAGCCGGGCGTGAGCGTCGTGTAGCCGGCCTCCTCGAAGACCGTCGCCCAGCGGTCCCAGCTGCTCGGCAGCAGCCAGAGGCCGTGGACGAAGACGACCGGCGTCTGCCCGGAGGCGTTCGCCTGCTCGACCTGCTGCTCTTCGTGCTCGGTGATGGTCGACATCCGTCCTCTTTCGGTCGAAAGCCCGGGGTTCGGGTCGGCTCCGTCCAGTATCGCAATTCCCCGCCAACCCAGCTTCGAGCGCTCCACTAGTCTGTCGGGATGGAGCTGGTCCACACCTGCTATCGGATCACCGACCCGGAGAAGTCGGTCGCGTTCTACGAGGCGCTCGGGTTCGAGAAGCGCCGCGAGCTGCCGATCCGCGACGAGGCGATCAACATCTTCATGGGCCTTCCCGGTGACGGGGATCGGCTCGAGCTCACCTACAACTTCGGTGTCGACGCGTACGAGCTCGGCACCGGCTACGGGCACATCGCCCTGACGGTCGAGGATCTCGACGGGACGCTCGAGCGCCTGGCAGAGCAGGGGATCGAGCCGGAGCGGCCGCCCTACACGATCCGAGAGGGCGGGTCGCGGCTGTGCTTCGTCAGGGATCCGGACTCCTACCGGATCGAGCTGATCGAGCGCGGCCGGGACACCGGCCACTGACGGCGGTCGCGGCCGATCACGGCTTCGGGGCCTCGCCTCGCGGCCCACTTGGCGGGGATCGGCGATGCGGCCTCGAGCCGGTCGAGCAGGCGCTCGACGTCGATGTCGACGACGAGGGCGTCGCGATGCTCGGCGCGGAGGAAGCCCTCCGCCGCACCGTGGTCGAGGAAGGCGAGGAAGCTCTCGAAGTAGCGGTCGACGTCGAGCAGGCCGCAAGGCTTCGCGTGGATCCCCAGCTGGCCCCAGGTCACCGCCTCTGCGAGCTCGTCGATCGTTCCATCCCTCCGGGCAGCGCGACGAAGGCATCCGCGAGCTCGCTCATCAGGGCCTTCCGCTCGTGCATCGACTCGACGACGCGCATGTCCGCCGGTCCCGTGTAGGCGATCTCGAGATCGACCAGCGCCTGCGGGATGACGCCGACGACCTCACCGCCGGTCGAGGAGACCTCGTCGGCCAGGAGGCCCATCAGCCCCACGCTCGCCCCGCCGTAGACGAGCCCGATCCGCCGCCTCGAGAGCGCCACCCCGAAGCGGCGTGCGGCGTCGGCGTAGCTCGGCCGCGCTCCTCACGACGAGCCGCAGAAGACGGCGACGCGGGAGAGCGGGGGCACGAGTCGATGCTACGCGGCGGAGAAGGGCGCCCGTCGGCTTGCCGGCGGGCGACGCTCCGCGCGCGCGGCAACCTACCGACGGCTCAGCGACCGAGCCGGAAGGGCGGGTACTCGTCCCGCATCAGCGCGACGTAGGCGCCCACCCGGTACACCCAGCGGTTCATGCCGAGCACGAAGTCGAAGATGTCGCGCGGGTAGCGCCCGGTGAAGAGCAGGGCAATCGCGGAGATGAGGACGAGGACGCCGATCAGGCCCGGGAACGAGAACGTCCACTCGTTGTCCGACCAGCTCGCCGCGCCCCAGCCCCAGCCGGTGTTCGTGAATCCCCAGCCCCCCTCGAAGATCGCGACCACGATGTACTGCGGGATCGCGAGCAGCCACCACTTGACGAGCACGAGACCGCGCGAGAGCCGTTCCGGGTAGGGCACCTCGAGCGTGGCCGGGTAGTCCGGTTCCGCTCCCAGGCTGAACGGCGGGTACCGGTCCGTGCCGAGCGCGCTGTACGTGTAGAAGGCGACGCGCCAGCTCCAGCGCATGACGCCGAGGTTGAAGTCGAAGATCCCCCGCGGGTACCGGGCGGTGATCAGGATCGCGAAGAAGGCGATCACCGTCAGCACGAAGAACGCGATCCAGAGGAACGTCAGGACGAGCCAGTGCGGGATCGCGAGGATCCATTTGACGAGCCAGAGCCAGCGGCTGAGCTGGCCCTCCAGCGAGGCCTCGACCTGGACCGGGTACGCGGGTGCCTCTCCCTCGATGGCCGCTGGGACCGCGGCGACCGGAGCGGTCACGGTCTCGCCTGTCTCACCCGGAGTCGGCTCGTCGACGGCAGCGGCTTGCGCCGGCGGCGTGCGGGCGCCGAGGTAGATGAGCAGCCCGCCGACTCCGAGCAGCAGAGCGCCTCCGGCGAGGAGTCCGACCGCCGCCCAGAGGAGCCAGCCGATCCGTGCGCCGAGCGCGACGTCCGCGGCCACGCCGGGCGAGCCGTCGGCGTTCATCAGGACGACCGCGTAGCTGCCTCCGCGCACGTCCCACGCGAGCGTCTGCTCTCCCGAGCCCTCGGCGTCCGCGACCCAGAACGTCTGGCTCCCGGGCGGGGTCGAAACCGGGCCGCCCGGCTCGTCACGGGTCCTCGGGTCGGCGTCCGGGAGGCGCAGGTCGGTGACGACGGTCTGGGCGACACCCTGCAGATAGGCGCGGACGTCGTCCGCGGGGCCGATGCCGAGGAAGATCTCCTTTCCGGACGTGCCCTCGCCGCGCACGCGGACCTCCGCGAACCCCGCCGGGATCTCATCGAGGTCCTCTCCGATGTCCTGGGAGACGACTGCGCTCCCGTCAGAGGAGAAGGCGATCGGACGTGTCGTGAAGAACCCGTCGACGTCGCGCTGGGTCTGATTCGCCCAGAGTCCGACACCGCCGGCCGCGATCATCGCGAGGGCAACGAGCGCGGCGATGGCGCCGAGCACGATCGTGATGATGCGCCCCGCTCCCATCTGCCGGCGTCGAGCCTAGCGTGTTGGCGAATTCGGTGCGGCCTCACGAGCTTTCCTGCACGGTCCGTGACGAATCCGTGCGTCCCTCGGGCGTACCGTGGACGAATGGCGGCGGTGACGACTCCCTGGGGCAAGGCGACGCTCGTCGAGGAAGTCGCGCTTGCGCAGGAGGCCGGTGGGCGTGCGTTCGCCTCGCACGTCCAGCTCCTCGAAGACGCAGGCGGGGATCGTCTCGTTCGGTTTGCCTACTCGACCGGCGGCGTCGTCCGCCGAGGGCCGGTCACGCTGCGGGTCGAGGACATCGAACGGCTGCGCGACGGGCTCAGAGAGCGCCGGTCCCTTGCCAGGCTGCTCGGGATGAGGCCGGCCCGGTGACCCGCTCAGGCGAGGGCAAGCGACCGTTCGGCGGCCGCGTCGACGAGCGAGCCGAGGAGCAGCGCCGCCGTCGGTCGAGCCGAGAAACGCGTCGACGGCGTGCTCCGGGTGTGGCATCAGGCCCATCACGTTGCCGGCGCGCGTTCACGACCCCGCGACGTCGTGAAGCGCGCCGTTCGGGTTCTCGCCCGGCTCGTAGCGGAGCACGATCTGCTGCTCCCGCTCGAGCTCGCCAGCAGCGTCGGCGTGCGCGACGTAGCACCCCTCGCCGTGCTTGACCGGGATCACGAGTCGCTGGCCGTCCTCGCAGCGGGACGTGAAGGGCGCCGCCGCGCGCTCGACGCGGAGCGACGACGTCGCGGGAGACGAAGCGAAGCGACTCGATTGGGCCGCAGCACCCCGGGAAGCAGCCCTGCCTCGCAGAGGATCTGGAAGCCGTTGCAGATGCCGAGCACCGGGGCCGCCCTCGGCCGCGAAGTCGCGCGACGGCTGCCATGACCGGCGAGAATCGGGCAATCGCGCCGCAGCGCAGGTAGTCGCCGTACGAGAAACCGCCGGGGAGAACGACCGCGTCGACGGAAGGGAGCTGCTCCGTGTGCCACACGAGCACGGGATCCGCACCCACGAGCTCGAGCGCGAGCGCCGCGTCGCGATCGTCGTGCGATCCCGGGAAGACGACGACGGCGACCCGCGGGCGCTCGCTCACGCGCCCCGTCCTGGATCTCGATCTCGTAGCTCTCGATGAGCGGGTTCGCGAGGAGGCTGTCACACATCCGCTCGACCTGGGCTCTCGCCTCGTCGCGGCTCACCGCATCGAGCTCGAGGTCGATCACCTTGCCGACCCGGGCCTCGCGGACAGCGAACCCGAGATGGTCGAGCGATCCCCGCACGGCCTCGCCCTGCGGATCGAGGATCCCCGGCTTCGGTCGCACGAGGACGATCGCTCTCACCGAAGCACCACGGTCGGGTCGTCGAGATAGGCGTCGAACGAGAGGTCCGTAATCCGCTCGAACGCCTCGATGTAGCGCCGCCGTGTGCCTGCGACGACGTCCGCCGGGAGCTCCGGTCCGGGCGGCGTCTTGTCCCAGCCGAGGCTCTCGGCGAAGTCTCGCACGTACTGCTTGTCGAACGACGGCTGCGACCGCCCGGGCTCGTACTCGTCCGCAGGCCAGAAGCGCGACGAGTCGGGCGTCAGCACCTCGTCGGCTAGGACGAGGCGCCCCTCGTCGTCCTGGCCGAACTCGAACTTCGTGTCGGCGAGGATGATCCCGCGCGCAGCAGCATGCTCGGCGCCGTACGAGTAGAGGGCGATCGACAGCCCGCTCGACCTCCGCGAGAAGCTCGTCGCCGACGAGACGTGCGGCGTGCTCGGCGATCGATGTTCTCGTCGTGGCCCTCCTGAGCCTTCGTGGCGGGCGTGAAGATCGGCTCGGGGAGCCGCTGCGACTCGAGCATGCCGTCGGGGAGCAGGTGTGCCCGAGGTCGAGCCCGTTCGTTGGTAGTCCTTCCAGCCCGAGCCGGCCAGGTAGCCGCGCACGACGCACTCGATCGGCAGCATGCGGAGCCTCCGGCACTCCGTCGAGCGGCCGTCCGGGCGCAGGCCGAGCAGATGGTTCGGGATCAGCTCGCGCGTGCGCGCGAACCAGAACCCCGACAGGCCCGTGAGGACGCGTCCTTTGTCGGGGATCTCGGTGGGGAGCACGACGTCGAACACCGAGATCCGATCGCTCGCGACGAGGAGGAGCCGATCGGAGTCGAGCTCGAAGATGTCGCGCACCTTTCCGCTCCCGACGTGGACGGCGGCTTCAGACATTGGCGGGCTCCTTCCCGGCGGTGAGCGCCGCGAGGCGCTCGAGGATGAGGTCGACGTGCTGGAGGACCTGGTCGAGATCGAACGCCGCGGCGATCCGATCGGGCCCCAGGCGCTCCGTGATCCGAGGGTCGTGCTCGACGAGCTCGCGGAAGTCGCGCTCCTCCTCCCAGGCGCGGAGCGCATGACCCTGGACGAGCCGGTACGCCTCGTCGCGGGTGAGCCCCGATTCGACGAGTGCGAGCAGCACGCGCTGGCTGAACACGAGGTCGTGCGAGGCGTCGAGGTTGCGGCGCATCCGCTCGGAGTCGACGACGAGGCCGTCGACGAGCCAGGCGAGTCGCTCCAGCATGTAGTCGAGTGCGAGGAAGGCATCCGGCAGCACGATGCGCTCTGCGCTCGAGTGGGAGATGTCCCGCTCGTGCCAGAGCGCGACGTTCTCGAGCGCCACGTTCGCGTTCGCACGGACGACCCGTGCGAGGCCGCAGAGACGCTCGGCGACGATCGGGTTCTTCTTGTGCGGCATCGCCGAGGAGCCCTTCTGACGCCGGCCGAACGGTTCGATCACCTCGCGCAGCTCAGTCCGGGCGAGGTGGCGGATCTCCGTCGCGAAACGCTCGATCGAGGCCGCGACCAGCGCGAGGGCCGACACGAGCTCGGCCACCCGGTCACGGGCGATCACCTGTGTCGCGGCTGGTTCGACCTCGAGGCCGAGCCGCTCGCAGACGAGACGTTCCACCTCCGGGTTCCCGCCGGCGTAGACGCCCACCGTCCCCGAGAGCTTGCCGACCCGCATCCCCTCGATCGCGCGAGAGACCCGGCGGCGGTCGCGGTCGAGCTCGAACGCCCAGCCGGCCAGCTTCGCACCGAACGTGATCGGCTCCGCGTGGACGCCGTGGGTTCGGCCGACCATGACCGTCGCCCGGTGCTCCTCGGCCCGTCGGGCGACTGTGCCGATAGCCGCGTCGATCCCGTCGAGGACGAGCGTCCCGGCCTCCCGAATCTGGAGCGCGAGGGCGGTGTCGAGCACGTCCGAAGAGGTCAGCCCGTAGTGGAGCCAGCGCGCGTCGGGGCCGACCTGTTCCGCCACTGCGTCGACGAACGCCGCAACATCGTGCTGCGTCTCGCGCTCGATCTCGGCGACGCGCCCGGGCGACGGGACCTCGGCCAGGCGGCGGAGCTCCTCGGCGGCCGCGCGGGGCACGACGCCGAGCTCCGCCCACGCATCGGTGGCGGCGAGCTCGACCTCCAGCAGCCGCGCCAGCCTGCCCTCGTCCGACCAGATCGCCTGCATGGCCGGGCGGGAGTAGCGCGGGATCACCCGGTCATTCTACGGTCGGCGCCTGCCGGCTCCGGCGCACCGTCTAGGCCTCCTTGATCGTTCGGTCGGGGTAGCCGCCGCCCTGGGCGAGGATCTTCGCCGCGAGGATCGCCGCGTTCCTGGCGCCGTTCAGCGACACGCACGCCACCGGCACGCCTGGCGGCATCTGCGCGATCGAGAGGATGGCGTCGAGCCCTCCCATCGACGCTCTTGGAGGACGTGAGCGGCACGCCGATCACCGGCAGCTCCGTATAGGCGGCGACGACGCCCGGGAGCGCGGCGGCCATGCCCGCGCCCGCGATGATCACGCGGACGCCGCGCAGCGCGGCCGTCGATGCGTACTCGGCGACCCCGCGCGGGTCGCGATGGGCGGAGAGCACGCGCAGCTCGTTGGAGATCCCGCGCGTGCTCGAGCTCCTCGACAGCCGGCTCGATCGCCTCGCGATCCGACTCGGAGCCGATCAGGATCCCGACGAGCGGTCCCTTCTCCTCGAACTCCTCGAAGATCGCGAGTGGCGTGCGGTGCGGCTTCGGGCTGGGAGCTCATGCTCACGTGGCCGAATCGACGTGGAGGGCGATGTCGCGCCGGTACTGCGGCGCCGGGGAAGTGTATGCGGTCGATCGCGTCGTACACGCGGGCGCGGGCCTCGGCGAGCGTCGGCCCGAGCGCCGTCACGTTGAGCACGCGGCCGCCGGCACTCACGAGCTGCTCGCCGCGTAGGGCCGTGCCGGCGTGGAAGACGACCGCCCCGAGAGACTCCGCCTTCTCGAGCCCCGCGATCTCGACGCCCGACCTCGACGGAGTCCGGATAGCCCTTCGAGGCGAGCACGACGGTGACCGCGCGCGTCTGGCGTGGCCGAGACGGGCGCGTCGTCGAGACGCCCCTCGGCCGCCGCTGCGAGCAGCTCCAGCAGGTCGCCGTCGAGACGCGGCAGCACGACCTGCGTCTCGGGGTCGCCGAACCGGCAGTTGAACTCGAGCACTCTCGGCCCGTCGTCCGTGAGCATCAGGCCCGCGTAGAGAAGACCGACGAACGGGGTTCCGCGGTCGGCGAGCTCGGCCAGAACCGGTCGGTGCACGGACTCGACGATGTCGCTCCGACGTCGGAGGCGTCGAGGTCGCGGCACCGGCGAGTACGCGCCCATCCCACCCGTGTTCGGGCCGGTGTCCCCGTCACCGAGCCGCTTGTAGTCCTGCGCTGCGGGCAGTGCGACTGCCCGGCTCGCCGTCGCACACGGCGAAGACGGACGCCTCCTCGCCTTCGAGCAGCTCCTCGACGACGACGGCGCTCGCCGAAGCTCGCGGGCCCGCTCGGCAGCGCGACGTCGCCTCTTCCTGCGTTCGGCAGACGAAGACGCCCTTTCCACGCGGCGAGGCCGTCCGCCTTGACGACGCAGGGAGCTCGCGCGGCTCGCGAGGCTCGTGCGCGGTCGGCACTCCCGCGGCCTGCATCACCTCCTTCGCGAACGACTTCGAGCCCTCGATCCGCGCCGCTGCTCGCGCTCGGGCCGAAGACCGGGACGCCCGTGCGGCGAAGCGCGTCGGCGGCCCCGGCGACCAGCGGCGCCTCCGGCCCGATCACCGCGAGGTCGATCCGGAGCGCCCGCGGCCAGCTCGACGAGCCCCTCGACGTCGTCGGCGCGGACCGGGTGGCAGCGGCCGAGCCGCGCGATCCCGGGATTGCCTGGAGCGGCGTGGAGCTCGGAGAGCGGGCTGCGCACGAGCGCGCGGGCGAGCGCGTGCTCCCGCCCGCCCGAGCCGACGACGAGGACCTTCATCGGCGCGAGTCTAGTCGGCGGTGGGCGCGATCAACGCCGCGCAGCCGGGCCCGAGCGCCGGACCCCGAGGCAGGAGTCGAGACCCCGCTGTCTGCAGCGGGCACGAGCCGCACGCGTCATACGCGTGCGGAGGCTACGCGGACGAGCGCCTCGTAGACGAGGCCCTGGAAATGGTGGATCAGCGCCTCGCTCCCGAGCAGCAGCCGTCCCTGCTGGCACCATGCCCGAGCGAAGCCCGCGCTGCACGGACTCGACGAGCGAGTCGTCCTCGCGGCCGACCTGCTGCGCGAAGGCCATCATCTGCTCGCGGAGCGCCTGTGGCACGTCGGGCGCGAAGAACTGATCGCGAGACCCCGCGCGTCCGCTGCGGGCCCGTCCGGGGTCCAGACGTCGATCGACATGTTCGCCCGGCCTGGATCGATGTTGATCGTGCAGTTCGGCCAGATGAAGTGGTACTGCGCCTCGTGCACCTCGCCGTGGGCGTCGTAGGCGATCTTCTTGCCGTTGCCCTCGAGAGCCGCCGCCCGCACGGGCGCGCGCTGGCTGGAGTACCACCGGGTCGTCGAATAGCGGTACGAGTCGACGTCCACGTCGATCATCGCGCTGAAGCCCGGGTGCGCAACCGGGCAGTGATAGCACTCGAGGTAGTTCTCGATCCCGACCTTCCAGTTCGCCTCGAGCGCCCATTCCCGTCGCCGATGGAGCTCGAGCGAGTCGATGTCGATGCCGGCTCGCTGCGACGATCGCGGGCAGGTCGGCGAGCGTCTCGCTGAGCGGGCTCGGCGTCGGGATCCGGGTTCACGAACACGAGCGGGCCCCAGGTGTCGACGCTCACCGGGACGAGCGACAGCTCGTCCTTCGGAAAGCCTGGCTCCTGGTCGGCGCGCGGCGCGTTGCGAAGGCAGCCGTCGAGCCCGTACGTCCACGCGTGATAGGGGCACTGGAGCGTCCGACGGTTGCCGGGCTCCGTGACGACCTCGTGGCCGCGGTGGCGGCAGACGTTGACGAAGCCGCGGAGCTGACCGTCCCCGTCCCGGACGATCACGACCGGGATGTGCCCGACGCGAGCCAGGCGGCGGAATCGCCCGGCTCCGCGAGCCTGCCGACATGGCCGAAGTACTGCCACGAACCCGGGAAGATCCGGACGAGCTCCAGCTCCGCGATCGCAGGATCCGTATACCACGACGCGGGCAGCGTCTAGCCGTCCTCCAGGCTGGCGGCGAGCAGGTCGGGAGCGTTCCTGACCATACGGTCAGTCTACGGCACCACGCGGCTCCGGGCAATCGCGCGAGGCGACCAGACGTGCGGGCGGGGCCGTCCCCGTCCTGTTGCATTAGCGGCAACACCATTGCCGATGCGGCGGTTCGTGCCGGTCGTTATCCTCCCGGGCCACGGGGCGGTGCAGACTCCGCCGCCGCGTCGAGGGCAAGAGGAAGGAGAGAGCTCGTGGCGACCGATCTCGAGAGCTTCGTCAGCGCCGAGGGGCGCGACGCGCTGGTCAAGGAGGTGCGCCGGCGCATCGACGCCGAGGGCATCCAGTACATCTACTACCAGTTCATCTCCGTCACCGGCCGGATCATGGGCAAGGGCGTGCCCGCACCGCACTGGGAGACGATGGCCGAGAAGGGCTTCCAGCTCGTCTACGGCGCGACCGCGAACCTCTTCACCGACCGGCACGACAACTACATCGGCTACGGCCCCGAGGCTGCGGAGCTGGTCGGGATCCCGGAGCCCGAGACGTTCATGCCGCTCCCGTGGGACGCGAAGGTCGCCCGCGTCTGGTGCACCTGCTTTCGCAACCGCGAGGAGCGCGACGACCCCGGCGGCGTTCCTCACCTCGGACTGCCGCGGCAACCTGAAGCGCATCCAGGCGCAGCTTCGAGGCAGGAGACCGGGCTGCACCTCCGCGCCGGAACCGAGCCCGAGATGATGTGGCTGCAAGCTGAACGACGACGGCACGCCCGTCGGTCGAGGGCCTGTCGAAGCCCTACTGCTACCACATCGACCAGTTCTCCGAGTTCCAGCCGCTGATCCACAAGGTGGTCGAGTACGGGCAGGCGATGGGGCTCGACATGATCCAGGGCGACCACGAGGACGCGCCGGGCCAGCTCGAGCTGAACTTCCACTTCGACCGGGCCGAGCGGACCGCCGACAACCTCTCCACCTACCGCCAGATCTGCAAGCAGGTGGGGCGCGAGCTGCGGGCCTTCCCGTGCTTCATGCCGAAGCCGTTCATGGGCGTCTCGGCGAACGGCTGCCACCACAACATCTCGCTCTGGCGCGGCGACGACGAACGCGTTCATGCCGGAGACGGACGACCGCCAGAAGCCGAGCGAGACCGGGCTGCACGCGATCGGCGGCATCATCGAGCACCTCGGCGCGCTGACGGCGATCGGCGCTCCGACCGTGAACTCGTACCGCCGCCTCTGGGACACCGGCTTCTGGGCGCCCGTCTTCGCCGACTGGGGCTACCAGAACCGGACGACCGCACTGCGCGTGTCGGCGCCGGGACGCTTCGAGTACCGGTCGGTCGACTCGGCGGTGAACCCGTACCTGTCGATGGCGGCGCTGATCATG
The DNA here is from genome assembly GCA_963705605.1 of uncultured Thermoleophilia bacterium. Taxonomy (GTDB): domain Bacteria; phylum Actinomycetota; class Thermoleophilia; order Gaiellales; family Gaiellaceae; genus CAVPKC01. The sequence goes on along the minus strand of CAVPKC010000003.1, from coordinate 1,186,727 downwards.
GCCATGCGGGACGGGATCGAGCGGAAGCTCGATCCGGGAGAGCCGGAGGAGCGCAACATCTACGAGGCGATGGAGGCCGGCAAGGAGGTCAAGCGGATCCCGATGACGTTCGGCGACGCGCTCGACGCGCTCGAGGCCGACGAGGTGATCAGATCGGCGCTCCCGGGCGATATGTACCGTGTCTTCATGCACTACAAGCGTGACGAGTGGGAGCGCTACTGCGCCACCGTCACGGAGTGGGACGTGAAGGAATACCTCGACGTCCTGCCCTAGGACGACGAGCAGACGAGTCGGGAGAAGGGCGCGCCCATGTGCGGAATCGCAGGGATCATCTACCGCGACGGGGAGCACGACATCGGCGTCGACATGACCCGGATGCTGCAGGCGATGAAGCACCGCGGGCCGGACTCGACCGGCTACGCCCTCTACGGGCCGGGCGACACGAGCTACCTCATGCGCTACACGCTCGCCGACGCGAACGACCCGCGTGATTTCGAGTTCGAGGAGCGCCTCGAGCAGAACCGCCGCGAGGTCGAGTCCCGGCTCGTGCAGCTCGGCGCGAAGATCGAGGATGTCGAGTTCGACACCGAGTACGCGTTTCGCGTCAAGCTCGCCTACGACGGCGATCTGAAGACGCTGGCGGACTACGTCGAGGACGTTCCCGGCGCCGAGGTGCTCTCGCTCGGCCGCTCGCTCGAGATCGTCAAGGATCTCGGCGACGCGGAGGCGGTGAGCGAGCAGTACCACCTCGACAAGGTGCGCGGCACGCACGCGATCGGGCACGTCCGGATGGCCACCGAGTCGGACGTCGACATCTCGGGCGCCCACCCCTACTGGGCGTACCCGTTCGCGGACGTCGCCGTGGTGCACAACGGCCAGCTGACGAACTACTTCCAGTGGCGCCGCCGCCTCGAGCGGTCGGGGCATCGCTTCCAGTCCGAGTGCGACTCCGAGATCATCGCGGTCTACCTCGCCGAGAAGATGAGCGAGGGCCGCGGCCTCGAGGAGGCGATGCGCGACTCCCTCGACGAGCTCGACGGCGTCTTCACCTATCTCGCCGTGACAGACGACGCGCTGGGCGTCGCGAAGGACGAGATGGCGGCCAAGCCGCTCGTCCTGTACGAGGGCGACGACCTCGTCGCGCTGGCCTCGGAGGAGATCGCGATCCGCCAGCTCGTCGACCGGGAGATCGAGACCTACGACCCCTACGAGCGTGAGGTGCTGGTATGGACGCGCTAGTCGGAGAGCGGCGGATCAGCTACGACGCCCGCGGGCTCGCGGAGCCGCACGCCGAGGTGCCGCGGGTCTCGACGATCGAGGACGGCAGGGCGGAGTTCGACGCAAGGGATCTGACCACCCGCCAGATCAACCTCGAGCTGCGGTGGCTCGTCTACGAGGAGGGCATCCGCGACGTGACGGTGCGGAACCCGGGCGCGAAGCACTCGCTGGGCGTCGGCTTCCTGACGCGCTGCCGCATCCATTTCAAAGGCAGTCTCGGCTACTTCGGCTGCGGCCTGATCGACGGGCCCGAGATCACGATCGACGGGCGCGTCGGCTGGTCGGCCTGCGAGAACATGATGTCCGGCGTCGTCGTCGTCGAGGGCAACGCCGGCTCGCTCACGGGCGCAGCCCTGCGCGGGGGGGATCTCCTGATCAAGGGTCGCGTCGGAGCTCGCACGGGGATCGACCAGAAGGGTGGCACGATCCTCGTCATGGGCTCGGCCGGGTCGATGACCGGATTCATGATGCAGCGCGGTCGCCAGATCATCTGCGGCGACGTCGGTCCAGGCCTCGGCGACTCGATGTACGACGGGACGATCTACGTCGGCGGCACCGTCAAGGCACTCGGGATCGACTGCGTACCGGGCGAGTGGACAGACGCCGACACGGAGTTGATCGAGCGGAAGTTCCGCATCTACGGCCTCGGTTCTCCCCCGGCGTTCCAGAAGTACGTCTGCGGCAAGAAGCTCTACAACTACGACAACCTCGAGCCCTCCGAGCGCAAGCTCGTCCTCTGAGGAGGAGGATCCACATGGCCGACGAGACGGCACCGACGAACAGGACGGTCCTCGGGCACAGCCGGATCTTCACGCCCGAGGTGATCAACGACATCCACATGAAGGCCGAGCTCGGCCGCTACCGGATGCGCGGCTTCTCGATCTTCAAGAAGATCCCGCACTGGGACGAGCTCGTCTTCCTTCCCGGGCACGCTGACCCGGTTCGTGATCGAGGGCTACCGGGAGAAGTGCGAGACGAAGACCGTGCTCGGGGCCCGGTTCGCGAAGAAGCCGCTCGAGCTCGACATCCCCGTCTACATCACCGGAATGAGCTTCGGTGCCCTGTCGCTCGAGGCCAAGATGGCGCTCGCCAGGGGCGCCTCGATGGCCGGCTCCGCGACCTGCTCGGGCGAGGGAGGGATGATCCCGCCGGAGCGCGACTACTCGACGAGGTGGTACTACCAGTGCATCCAGAGCCGGTACGGGTTCAACCCGCACCACCTGATGCTCGCGGACGCGGTCGAGTTCTTCATCGGTCAGGGCTGCAAGGTCGGTCTCGGCGGCCACCTGATGGGGCAGAAGGTGACCGAGCAAGTGGCCGAGATGCGCTCGCTGCCCGCGGGCATCGATCAGCGCTCACCCGCAAGGCACCCCGACTGGCTCGGCCCCGACGATCTCTCGCTGAAGATCCAGGAGATCCGCGAGGCGACCGACTACCAGATCCCGATCCAGCTCAAGCTGGGCGCCTCGCGTGTGTACGACGACGTGCGGATGGCGGCGAAGTGCGGGCCGGACATCATCTACCTCGACGGTGCCGAGGGCGGCACCGGAGCTGGCCCGCATATCGCGACCGAGGAGACCGGCATCCCGTTGATGGCCGCGATTCCCGAGGCGCGCCGTGCGCTCGAGGACGTCGGGCTCGCCGACGAGATCGACCTCGTCGTGGCGGGTGGCATCCGCAACGGCGGCGACGTGGCGAAGGCCCTCGCGCTGGGCGCGAAGGCGGTGGCGATCGGGCACTCCGCGCTGATGGCGCTGAACTGCAACAAGGAGATCCCCGGCGTCACCGATTACATGGGCAGCGTCGGCGTCCCGGCGGGCCAGTGCTACCACTGCCACACCGGCCGTTGCCCCGTCGGCGTCGCGACCCAGGATCCGGAGCTGCGCAAGCGCCTCGTCGTCGACGAGGCAGCCGAGCGCGTCTACAACTTCCTCCACACGCTCACGATGGAAGTGCAGATGCTCGCACGCGCCTGCGGCAAGACGAACATCCACTCCCTCGAGCCCGAGGATCTCGCGGCCCTGACGGTCGAGGCGGCGGCGATGGCCAAGGTGCCGCTGGCCGGAACCCAGTACATCCCGGGCGTCACCGAGAACGAGATCCTCGACGAGGTTCGGCGCTTGCTCGCCAAGAAGGCGCAGGAGGAGATCGGCATGCACCACCACCCCCGCGAGGGCGTCGAGCAGCTCCGGGTCGCGGAGTAGGAGGGAGGACGCCGTGTCGGAACATCACCACGAGATCGCCTATCTGGAGCCGGAGAAGATCAAGTCGATCGACGCCGAGTTCCTCGCCGGACGCCGGTTCCCGTACCAGGAGGATCCGTCGCTGATCGACGACGTCGACCTGCTCGCGTCGACGCCGGGCGAGGACCTGAACTGGCTCGAGGACATCGAGTTGCTCGAGGAGGACGGCGTCCCGGCCGTCTTCGACCGCTACTCCAACTCGTTCATCAAGATCTACTTCCCCATCCCCGAGGGTCGTGAGAACGAGATCGCGCGCAAGGTGCTCGTCAAGCACCTCCAATCGGGCAACTCGTACGGGATCCAGCTGAAGGACGTCCACTGCAAGTTCCCCCAGCCCGAGCTCGGGCCCTGGGTCGAGGGCTCGCGGACGGTCGGCACCGATTGGAAGGCAGCCGTCCTCGAGGGCTGGGAGCCCCCGGAGCATTAGGCCGAATCGTTGCCCGGCGGCGAAGCCGCCGGGCCGATCTCGGCCGTGGAGGGCGGCGCCAGCCGCCCGGTCACGGGGGTGGCCGAATCGTTGCCCGGCGGCGAAGCCGCCGGGCCGATCTCGCCGACGGGCGGAGGCCCGTTGGCGCACAGGGCGCGGCCTCCGTCCGCGATCCCGACCTCACCGCAGCCGGAGGGTGATCACCTCGTACGAGCGCAACGAGACCTCGGCACCCACCTGCTCCAGAGGCGTCTCGTCGAGCCTGCAGCGCTCGAGCCGCCCCCACGAGCCGCGGACAACGAGGCCCGACGGGCGGGCACCGGGGTTGAAAGCCCGGAGGATCAGGCCGTCGCCGTCCTCCGCCTGCTTCAGGCACGAGAGGATGGCGTCGCCGTCGAGCTCGAGGGCGCCGAGCGAGATTCCGTCCGGGCCGATCTCGAAGTCCACGCGGTAGTCCTGCGCGGCACGGGCGAGGGCCGCGTCCTCGAGCCGGCCGTCCAGGGCGAGCGCGTACTCGAAGGCGTGTCGGCCGAGGCACTGCGCTTCGGGCGTCTCGAGCGGTGGCCCGGCATGGTGGAAGCGGTTCGAGAGGTCGTTGCGGGAGAGCCAGCCGACACAGCGTAGGAGTGTCAGGGCGAGATCGAGCCCTCTCTCACGTGGCACCGCCTCGTACTCGGGCAGGCCGCGGCTGAGGAGGCAGAGCTGACCGGCTGCGACCGCCCCGAGCGTGTGGTGCGTCGTCTGGGGCGGTTCCGACCAACGGCCGTTCCAGACCGGCTGGGCCGTCCGCCGGAGCACGGCGAAGTGGCCTTCGACCCTTACGTGGGGGCCGACCCCGGGCACCGGGAAGAGCGCCCGCAGCCGGTGGTCTCGGGCGCGGTTCTCGACGGTGGTCCGAAGCTCGACTCGCTTGACACCGGCGGTCAACCGGACACGGGTCGTGACGGGGCACGAGACGGTCTCCCGCATCCGCCGTCGGCGATCTCGAGCCAGCCGGGAGGGGAGCCGGGGCCTGAGCGCAATCTCGAGCTCGGCGACGACCGGCCCTTCGCGGACGGTCCGGACGCGCGCGCGGAGATCCCGGCTCGTCCACGGCTCCTCGCCTTCGAGCTCGCAGAAGTTGTACTCGTCGCCGCGATCGGCGACGTCCTCGAATAGATGGAGCCCGACTGCCGTCTCCCCGGTCGCCACGGCCGTCACGCTGAGTGTGCCGTTGGCGGCGACCTCAACGCGAAGGTGGTCGTTCTCGATCACCGTTTCCGAGATCGCACGCGCTGTCCCGGTCGGACGTGTCCCGGGGTCTGACCCCGGGAGGCCCACCACGTGTGGCGCGCGCCGGAGCGTTACCCGGCGGGCCCCGAGGCCTGGCACGCCGACCGCTAGCAGCACGCGACCTCGCTCGACCTGAACTGGGATAGGCTCGCCGTCGATCTCGCCCGAGACCGAGCGGGCGCGTGCCAGGGGTGCGGGCAGCTCGAGCTCGACGAGCCGGTGGCGCAGGAACGGCAGGACGTTGACGATCGCGCGGGTCTCGGCCGGCAGCGGTCGGTGCGTCCACGGGGGCCCTTGGCCGGCGAGGGCGGCGAGGGACGCCCTCCGCACGACGGCAGCGATCGAACGCGCCGTCTCGAATCGCTGGGCCATGTCCCGGTGCACCTCGTCGACGGAGCAGCCGCAGATCGAGTCGTGCGCGTGATTGCGGAGGAGCTCCTTCCAGGCGACCGCGAGCTCCCCGGCCGGGTAGGGGGTTCCTCGCAGCGAGGCGAGGGACGCGAGCGCCTCCGCTGCGAACAGCTCGCGCTCGGCCGCCTCGTTCGCCTGCTTGATCCACATCCGCGTGGAGTTGACCCCGCGCAGGACGGCGATGTCGCCACCGCCGCACAGCTCCCCCTCGACGGTCGGAAGCCCGCGTGCTTCGGAGCGAACGTGATCGACGTACTCCTCGATCGTCGCGATCCGGAAGCTCGAGCCCGCGATCCGCTCCGAGCAGTCGGCGAGCACCGCAGGTAGGTCGCGTTGGATCGGCCGGTGATCCGTGCCGTTCGAGAGCAGCAGATCGTCGAGGCCTGCCTGCGCGTAGCGGCCGGCGAAGCGCTCGGTCAGCTGCTCGACCTTCTCGGGCACGAGCTGGTCGGCGTTGCCGTACCCGCCGAGCTCCCGGATGGCCAGCACGTCGCTTCCGTCCGGGCCGCGCCAGCGGAAGGCAGCGCCGACCTCGACCGCCTCGTCCCCGAGGCCTCGCCAGAAGACGAAGGTGTCGAGCCCGAAGCCGCGCAGGAGCTGCGGGAGCTGCGCGACGTGCCCGAACGTGTCCGGGAGGTAGCCGACGGCCATCGGGTGCCCGGTCCGCTCGCATGCCTGCCGTCCCACGAGCAGGTTCCGCACGAGCGACTCGGCTCCGACGAGGTACTCGTCCGGGAGGGTGTACCAGGGGCCGATCGCGATCCGGCCGTCGTCGACCAGGCGCCGCAGGCGCTCCTCGTTGCGCGGCCTGACCTCGAGATAGTCCTCGAGGACGACGGCCTGGCCGTCGAGCGTGAAGCACCGAAACGACGGTTCGGCTTCGAGGACGTCGAGCACCTCGTCGATCGTCCGCGCGAGCTGGAACCGGAACTGCTCGAAGCGCAGGTACCACTCACGATCCCAGTGGGTATGCGGGACGACCCAGTAGCGCATCGTCTGGGAGCCGAGCCTACAGCGGTCTACACGGTGTCGTAGGCGGCGACCCGGATGCGCTCGCGGCGGGTCGCAGCGAGGATCCAGAGCCCGCCGAGGCTCGCGGCGAGCGCGACGAGCGCGAACGTCGGTCTGGCGCCGATGCGGTCCGCGAGCACGCCTCCGACCACGGGCGAGACCGCGGCGGACGCGCCCCAGACGAGGTTCGCGATGCCGATCACCGTCGCCGTCCCGATACCCGAGACCCGCGCCGCCCCGTCGGCCAGCGGGTACGAGATGGTGCTCAGCGGGGCCTGGGTCGCGGCGCGGAGGAGGACGAACGCCGCGATGCCGGCGGTCGCGACGGTGAGGGCCGGCAACACCAGCACCGCGCCGAGCGCGACCACGCCGATCCCTGCCGCCATCGCCCGGACCGTGCGGCTCGCATTCCGGGCAGCAGCTCCGCTCGCGAGGATCCAGACGGCGGCGCCCGCCGAGAAGACCGCTCCGATCTGGCCGGCAGAGAGCCCGTTCTCGTCGAGGAGCAGCGGGACGAGCAGCGGCACGATGCCGGCGACGACTCCCAGCAGCGCCATCACGACGAACGCCGTCTTGAGCTCGTGGTGGCGCCGGGTCGCCGCCAGAGCGGCTCGGAGGTGATCGCGCGGCGCCGCGGCGACCGTCGGCGGCCGGGCTGCGGCGAGGAGGCCGGCTGTCACGGCGGCAAGCACCGCGATCGCGAGGAACGGCGCGGCCAGGCTCACGTGCTCCGCGAGGAAACCCGAGCCGAGCGGACCCACGAAGTGCGCTGCGCCGCCCACGGCGATCGTGCCGCCGATCGCCCCGGCGCGTCGGCCCGTGCTCGCGCCGGCGATGAGCGAGAGCCCCGCCGTCCAGACGGTCGCGAACGCGACACCGTAGAGCGCCCGGCCTGCGAGCAGCACCCAGAAGCTCGATGCGAAGGCCTGCACGACGCACGCTGCGCCGACGATCACGGCGGACGCGACGGTCAGGCGGTGGGGCCCCAGGCGATCGGACGCGAGCCCGATCGGAACCGAGACGAGCACCGTCGCGAACGTCGTCGCGGCGAGGATCGCGCCCGTCTCGACCTCCGAGAGCGACAGCTCCCGCCCGAACGTGGGGAGGAGCGGCACGATCGCCGCCTGGCAGAGTTCCGTGACGAAGACGAGCGCGTAGACGAGGAAGACCAGCCTACGCATTCCGCTGGTAGACACTAACTTACGGGGATGGCCGTGCGGGTTAGGAAATCGTCAACCTTCCGGCCGGTTGGGGCCGTCGTCCCATGACGACGATGGACGACCTCGACGCGCTCGCGCTGGCGATGCCGGAGACGACCAGAGAGGTTTCCGACGACGGCAGGCCGGCATACAAGGCCCACGGAAAGCTCTATCTCCTACACCGCGGCCGGCGACCCGACGCGATCGACCCGGAGACGGGCGAGCGGCTCGACGACGTGCTGATGTTCCGCGTCGCGGATCTCGACGTGAAGGAGCTCATGCTCACGGACGACCGCGGCATCTTCTTCACGACGCCACATTTCAACGGCTATGCGGCGGTGCTGGTTCGCATTCGCGACCTGGCCCGACTCGACCGCGACGAGCTCTACGAGCTCGTCGCCGAAGCGTGGCTGACTCGGGCGCAAAAGCGGGTGGCCAAGGCCTGGCTCGCCGAGCACGGGCTCGCCGAGGAGTAAACCGGCGCTTGGCGGTGTCGCCGATACGGCCGGCTTCGCCGGCCTGCGGCCGACTCGTTGCGTGCCGCGCGTCGAGCTAGCGCTCGACTTGCGATCCGCCGACGATCGCGTCGCGGCCGTCCGGGTAGCGGACCCAGGCCTTGTGGGTCCCGTCGTAGTCCGGGCCCCAGAGCACGAGCGTCGCCTCCTCGCCCCGGACGCGGCATGGCTCCGAGCCCTCGGGATCGAGCCCGCGCCAGAGGCGGACGAACGGGTTCGCCTCCCACTCGGCGCCGATCGTCGAGGGCTCCCGATGGCCGGGGTGGATTCGTGTCTCGGCTGGGAGCCCCATCAGCACGTCCATGATCGAGTGGTGCTGGTCGGCGTAGCCGGTCGGGCCGCCGCCGGCCGTGCCGCCGACCGTTCCCTTGAACAGGCAGTCGGCGGTCAGGCAGTCGGTTCCGTCCACGAGCAGGGCGAGGTGGTCGCGGCAGTGTCCCGGAGTCGCGAGCACGCGGATCTCGAGCGCGCCCGAGCGCAAGACGTCGCCGTCGGCCACGGTGTCGTCCAGGTGCACGCCGGCCTCACGAGCGAGCGGATGGCCGACGACGGGCACGCCGAGGCGCCTCGCGTCCTCCTCACAGGTCACGACGTGATCCATGTGGTGATGGGTGACCAGCACGTGCGTGATCGTCAGCTCGTTCCGGGCGGCCGAGTCGAGCAGCGGCTCGTTGATCCCGTTCGAGTCGACGAGCACGCCGTGACCGCCGGGTCGGTCGCCGACGAGATAGGCGTTCGACAGCCAGGACGGGTGCTCGGTGCGCTCGATGATCACGGGCCCTCCTCGAAGTCGTCGCTCCCCCGATCCTAACGTGCATGAGAATCTGCTCTGGTTTGCGAAGACCGCGACAGCAGCATGATCGACTAACCGCCGAACGTCCGTGGCCGACCAGGAGAGGGGGAGGCGATGCACGACTGGATTGGCCTGACGGCCGCCTTCGACTGCTCGGGCGCCGGCCGGGGAGAAGAGCTCGGACCGGCAGGGCTCGCCGCTGCCGGGGTCTTCGACCGGCTCGGCGTGATCGAGGTGCGCGAGCTGGACGCCCGCCTCGACGACGATGTCCGCGATCCGACCTCCGGGATCATCGGGCACGATCGGGTCGTCGAGATCAGCCGCGGCATCTACGAGGCGGCTTCCGCGGTCTACCAGGCGGGCGCCCGCCCGCTACTCGTCGGCGGGGACTGCGGCTGCATCATCGGGGCGTTGGCCGCAGCCCGGAATCGAAGCGGCCGTCTCGGCGCCTGCTTTCTCGACGCCCACCTCGACTTCTGGGACGGCGCCACGTCTCCCACCGGCGAGCTGGCCGACATGGACATTGCGATTCTCACCGGGCGCGGCGATCCGGCGCTGGTCGACCTCGGGGGCGAGGGCCCGATCTGCCGGCCCGGCGATGCGATCGTCGTCGGCTACCGCGTCGCGGACCCGGGCGAGCTGCAGGGCTCCGAGCCCGAGCATCTCCTGGCCGATCCGCGGATTCAGGTCATCCCTGCAGAGGCGGTCCTGCGCCACGACGCGGGAGCCATCGGCGCGTACGCCGCCGAGCGCCTCGTCGAGCAGGCCGGGAGCTACTGGCTCCACTTCGACGTCGATTGCTTCGATCGCCGTGCGATGCCTGCGATGACCTACGGCCAGGACTTCGGGCTCGACCACGAGCACGTGGAGGCCCTCCTCAGCGGCCTCCTCGCTTCGGACGGGCTCGTCGGCGTCTCGATCACGGACTTCACGCCGCCGAAGGATCCCGACGGTTCGCACGCCCGCCGGCTCGTCGCGACCGTGGCCAGCGCCTGGCAGTCAGGCGTCAGTCGAACACGATGACGCTGCGGATGCCCTCCTGGCGCTCCATCGCCTCGAAGGCCTCGTTCACGTCGTCGAGCCGGATCCGGCTCGTGACCAGGGAGCTGACGTCGATCTCGCCGGCGAGCCAGCGGTCGACGAGCCCGGGTACCTGCGAGCGGCCCTTGACCCCTCCGAACGAGGAGCCGGTCACCCGGCGCCCGGTGATCAGGAGCCGCGGGACGACGTCGAGCGTCTCGCCCTTGCCGGCGACTCCGATCATCGTCGCAAGGCCCCACGCCTCGCGCGCTGCCTCGACCGCCTGCTGCATCACGCGGACGTTTCCCGTCGCCTCGAACGTGTAGTCCGCGCCGAAGCCACCGGTCTCCGACCGGATCCACTCCACGGTGTCATCGGCAGCCGGCCGGGTTTCGGTCGCACCGTGATGGCGCGCCTGCTCCAGCCGTTGCTCCGACAGGTCGACGGCGACGATCCTCCCTGCCCCCGCGAGGCGGCAGCCGATCACGGCGCCGAGACCGACGAGACCGCAGCCGAAGACCACGCATGTCGATCCAGGCTCGACGCGTGCGGTGTAGAGCGCCGCGCCGATGCCCGTCGAGAGGCCGCACGCGAACGGGGCACAGCCGTCGAGCGGCGCCTCGGCGGCGACCTTCGCGAGCGCGATCTCCGGCATCACGGTGTATTCGGCGAACGTCGACGTGCCCATGAAGTGCCGGAGTTGCTCGCCGTCTCGCGAGAAGCGGGCTGTTCCGTCGGGGAGGTAGCCGAGCCCCTGCTGGTCGCGGATCGCCAGGCAGCGGTTCGTGCGGGGGCTGAGACAATGGACGCAGCGGCCGCACTCCGGTGCGAAGAGCGTGATCACGTGGTCGCCAGGCGCGACCAGGCTCACGCCCTCGCCCACCCGCTCGACGACGCCGGCGCCCTCGTGCCCGAGCACGCACGGGGCGTAGCCGCTCGGGTCAGCACCGGAGGCGGTGTAGAGATCCGTGTGGCACACGCCGCAGGCGGCGAGGCGGACGAGCACCTCGCCCGCTCTCGGCTCCGCGAGGTCGATCTCCTGGACGGCGAGCCGCTGCCCGAACTCCTCGAGGACCGCGGCGCGCACCTTCATCCGCTCGATCCTACGTCGTCGCCGCCCTCTGCCGTGCCGCCGTCCGCTCGGCGGCGACCCTGCGGGTCGCCCTAGGTCTTCTTTCCGGGGTTCAGAAGCCCCTTCGGATCGAAGACCTGCTTGATCCCGGCGTGCACCTCGAGCGCCCGCGGCGCCCATTGCAGGCCCAGGTGGCCGCGCTTCAGCCAGCCCAGCCCGTGCTCGCCGGAGATCGACCCCCCGAGCCGGGCCGCGAGGTCGAAGATCTCCTCCGACGCGCGCTCGGAGCGCGCCAGCTCGTCGGGGCTCGCCAGGTCGACGAGGAGATTGGCATGGAGGTTCCCGTCGCCGGCGTGACCCCAGCTGACGGCGTCGAGATCGTGCCGGCGGCCGATGTCGATGACGGCGTCGACCGCCTCGGCGAGCCGATCGAGCGGCACGACGATGTCCTCGCCCACCTTGCCGCCGCGCACGGCTGCGACTGCGATCGACACGCCGTCCCGCCAGCGCCAGAGCTCGGCGGCATCGGAGGCCCGCTCCGGCGCCAGGACGTCCAGCGCCGTCTCGCCGAGAACGTCCAGGAGGTCGCGGCGGAGAGCCGCCGCCGCGTCGTGTGACCCGTCCGCCTCGGCGATGACCATGAAGACGGCGGCGTCGGGAACGGCCCCGGGAAACGACCCGCCGGACGCCCTCAGCGTGCCTGCGTCGAGGTACTCGAGCGCCGCGGGCACCAGCCCGCTGCCGAGGACGCGTTCGATCGCCTCGCACCCGCTCGCGGTGCCGTCGTAGAACGCCACGACGGGGAGCACGGCCTCGGGAGCCGGGTGCAGCCGGAGCCACGCGGCCGTGATCAGCCCGAGCGTCCCCTCCGAGCCGATCAGGAGGCTCCTCAGGTCGTAGCCGGCCTGATCCTTCCGGAACGGGCCGCCGACCGACACGATCTCTCCGGGAGGGAGCACGGCTTCGAGCCCTGTCACCCACGCGCCGGTGACGCCGTACTTGAACGCGTGCGGGCCGCCTGCGTTCGTCGCGATGTTGCCGCCGATCTGCGACTGCTCCGCGGCGCCCGGGTCGGGGGGGAAGAACAGCCCGCTCTCGCGCGCGATCCGCTTCAGCTCGGCCGTGCGCACGCCGGCCTCGACGTGCATGCGCCACAGGAGCGGCTCGAACGAGCGGATCCGGGTCAGCCGCTCGAGGGAGACGACGACGCCACCGTCGATCGGAACGGCGCCTCCCGCGTAGCCGGTGCCGCCGCCGCGCGGGACGATCGGGACGTCGTGGGCGTAGCACCACGAGACGACCGCGGCCACCTCCGCCGCCGTGCCGGGCAAGGCGATCGCATCCGCCCGGCCCCGGAGACCCCTCGTCGCGGTCGCGTCCTGGAGGTATTGGGCCTCCGTCCCGGCCAGGACGTGGTCCACGCCGACGATGCCCGCAAGGGCGTTCCTCACGCCGAGACCCGCGGGAGGAGAACGGCGGTGGGAGCGAAACGTTTCCGTCGTGGGTCGAGCACGCGCGAAGGGTTCTAGCAGGCCCGGGAGCTGAGCCGTGAGGGAGATCGTCGAAGCGGAGCTCGGCGGCCTGGACCGGGTGTTCCGGGGCTACGCTCCGGCAACCGTCGAATCGCTCCTGCGGGAGCTGGCCGTGACCTGCGACCGGACCGGTCTCGAGGTGGCCGAGCTCCGCGAGCGGGCTGCGAGCCTGCGTGACGAGCTCGAGGGGGTGCTGGCGCCGGAACGGGAGCTCGGAGAGGCGTTCGTGACGGCGCAGCGCGAGGCCGAAGAGTTGCGAGTGGCAGCGGCCGCCGAGGCTGCCGAGCTCCGGGCCGGCGCGCGGCGCCGAACCGACGAGCGTCGCGCCTGGCTCGACGAGGAAGCGGCGCGGATCCGCGACGAGATCGAGCGCATGAGGTCGCTGGAGGACGAGTTCCAGGCCAGCGTTCGCCTCATCCTCCTCGAAGCGCTGCGCCGTCTCGACGGCGAGCCCGTCCCGACGTTCGCCGACGAACCGGACGAGGAGCGTCCGGAGCCCCCGGCTCCTCCACCGGCCGCCGAAGGGCCACTCGAGGGGCCCGAGCCTCCGACAGCGGTCGAGCCCCCCTCCGTCGAGGACGACACCATGGACATGCCGATCGTGTCGGCGCCGGTCGCGCCGGACGAGGCCGAGGTGGTCGACGAGTCGGTGGTTGTCGACGAGGCCGTGCTCGATCCGTGGCGCACGGTCGAGGAACCGGGACGGCGAGAGCTGTCCCTCCGCTCGCTCCTCCTCGCCTTCGCGATCCTCGTCACCGGAGCCGGGATCGCCGTCGCGATCTGGCAGCTGCGGACGGAGGCGCCCGAGCCGGCGCCGACGGCAACGGGCGACGTGCGGACCGGCGTAACGGTCGAGACGGAGACCGGCGCGGCCCAGCCTGCGGCCCAGACGGGCACGGTCCAGGCTGCCCAGACCGCCGCCGAGACGGCGCCTGCCGCCGCCGAGCCGGAGGGCGATGGAGGGCGCTCGCCGGGCGCCGCCCTGGTCCTGAGGGCGGCAAACGGGGACTGCTGGCTGGCGGTCCGGTCGGGCTCGGCCGGCGGCAAGCTGCTGTTCGAGGGATTCCTGTACCGCGGCGAGAGGCGGCGGTTCGAGGGCGAGCGCCTCTGGATCCGCATGGGGAACGGCGGGAACCTCGCCGCCCGGCTCAACGGCGAGCCGCTCGGCGGGCTGCCGGCGGGCACGGCGGACGTCCTGATCACGGCTGACGGGGCCCGGACACTTGCTCTCGGCTGATCGCCGGCCTATGCATTCGCGGCAACCTGCGTTACGCTGAAACGAGATGCTGGCGACCGAGAGGACACGATGAGCGATCCCGTCACGCCGCTGACCCCGGACGGCATTCGCCAGATCAAGCTCCAGAAGGCCGTTCGCGGATACGACCCCAACGCGGTCGACCGGCTGCTCCAGGAACTCGCCACGAGCCTCGAGAGCCTCACCAGGGATCGGATCGAGCTGAAGACGCAGGTGCAGGCCCTCGAGAGAGAGCTCGCCGAGCATCGCGACGCCCAGAGCCTGATGCGCGACGCGCTCGTCTCGGCGCAGCGGGCCGCCGAGGAGTTGAAGGAGCGCACCCAGCGCGAGTGCGACCAGATGCTCGAGCAGGCGCGCGCAGAGGCGTCCGAGTACGAGTCCAACGCGGTCATCGAGCGGGAGAAGGCCGAGGCCGACGTGATCCGGCTCCGTCAGCAGGAACAGGAGCTGCGGGCAAGCTACAAGGTGCTCCTCCACGCCGCGCTCGATCGGCTCGGCGAGAGCACGGGCGACAGCGGCGTCAAGCCGACACTGCTCGAGGCGCTGGCACCGCGGAGGGTGCTGCCCTCGGAACAGAGCACCGCGGAATCGCCGTCGCCGGCCAGCGCCGCAAGCGACGTCTGACCGGGCCGCCGGGTCAGCGCACGACGACCTGGAGCGACTCGAGCGCCGGATCCGCGCAGTAGGCGATTCGGGTGCCTTCTCGTGCCGCCCCGCGCAACGCGTCGAGCAGTTGCCGCGTCACGACCTCGCCGGGGGCGATCGCGGGAATGCCAGGCGGATACGGGGCGACCGTCTCGGCTGCGATCCTGCCGGGGGCCGCGCTCGCCCGGACGGTCTCCCGCTCTGCGAAGAACGCTGCTCTCGGACTGAGGGCGACCTCGGGCTCGATGCTCCAGACGACGCTCGCGCCTCCGGCCGGCCGCGGCTCGCCGCGCCGGCGCTCGACGGAGCGGCGGATCGCAGCGACGAGGCGATCCATGCTCTCCTCGGTGTCGGCGATGGTGACCAGAGGAACCAGGGTGTCCCGGTTTGCGAGCTCGACCCTGACACCGTCCGCCCACAGATCGCTCTCGACCTCGAGCCCGTCAGCCCCGGTTCCAGGAAGCGCGACCACCAGCTTCGTCGGGTCGTAGGCGAACACGTCGGGCCGCGGGCCGAGCAGCCGGAGGCCGTCGATCTCGCCGAGTGCCTCCCGTGCGGCCGCCACGAGGGCAACGGTCCGGTCGAGGAGCTCCGCGCCCCGTTCGGCGATCAGCGCCCGCGTCCGGTCGAGGCTGCCGAGGATCGCCGCGGCCGGGCTCGTCGTGTGCAGGGCCTCGAAGCTCTCGTCGAGCCTTGCGAGGTCGACGCGCGGCGCCCGAGCGAACAGGTACGCGCTCTGCGTGAAGCCCGTCAGCGTCTTGTGCGCCGATGTCACCATCGCGTCGGCCCCGAGTGCGAGCGTGTGCGGCGGCAGCCGCGGATGGAAGCCCAGATGGGCCCCCCAGGCCTGATCGACGAGCAGCGGCACTCCGGCTGCGTGCGCGGTCGCGGCGATCGCCTGCACGTCTCCCAGCACTCCCACGAAGTTCGGCTCGACCAGGAACACCGCCCGCGCGTCGGCGCTCCGGAGCGCGTCCGCGACGCGGGAGGCCGGAACGGCGAGCGCGAGCCCGCTCTCCGCGTCGACCTCGGGGCGCACCCAGATCGGGTCGAGACCCGCAAGGACGAGACCGGCGAACAGCGACTTGTGCAGGTTCCGCGAGACGACGACGCGCCCCGAGCCACCGGCCACGGCGAGGGCGAGGGCCTGATTGCCCTGTGTCGAGCCGTTGACGCAGAAGCGGCAGAGATCCGCGCCCCAGAGCTCGGCCGCGAGGCGCTCGGCGCGTCCGAGCACGTCACCGCTCAGATGCAGGTCGTCCGCGCCGGCCGAGAGTGGCAGGTCGAGGCCGAGGAGCGCGTCGGCGAACAGGGGGGAGCGCTTGTGCCCGGGCGTCGTGAACGGCGTCACTCCGGGATCGGCCAGGAAGGCGGCGATCGCGTCCGCGAGCGGGGTCTCCCGCTGGCTCACAGCGAGTCGCGGAGAATGCGCTCGAGCTCGGTGGCGCCCGCCGCCCTGGGAGCGACGACGAGCAGCCGCTGCTGCTTGGCGGCCCCGGCGGCGAGCGCCGGCAGATCCTCCTCGCCGTAACCGAGCTCACGCAGCGTCAGAGGCGCGCCGACGTCGCGCATGAGCTCGGCAACCGTCTCGGCCAGGTCCTCGCCGCCGAGGAGCCGTGCGGCCTCGCGGTGCCGTTCCGGTGACGCCTGCTCCGTGAACCGGAAGGCGGCCGGGGCCGAGACCGTCACCGAGAAGCCGTGGGGCACGAACGGGTGCGGGTCCGGATAGCCCGCGGGCGTCCACCGGTGCTTCAGCGAGGCGATCGGATAGGCGCAGGCGTGGGGGATGTGCACGCCGGCGCTGCCGAAGCCCACTCCCGCCATCGTCGCCGAGAGCATCATCGAGCTCCGGGCTTCGAGGTCGCTTCCGTCGTGCACCGCGCGGCGGAGATACCGGCCGCCGTTCTCGAGTGCCTTTGCGCTCCAGATGTCGGCGACGGGATTCGAGCCCTGGTACGGCGGTCGCTCGTCGGGCGAGCTGCGCTCGCGCGAGTCGAATGGGCGGGCCGTGTACGACTCGGCTGCGTGGCAGACGACGTCGAGCCCGCACGACGCGGTGACCGCGGCGGGAAGCTCCAGCGTCAGGGCAGGATCGATGATCCCGACCCGTGGCCGCAGGTGGCGGTGGGAGATGCCGGTCTTCACGCCCAGTCGCGGGAAGTCGATGATCGCTACCGACGTCGCCTCGCTTCCCGTTCCCGCCGTGGTCGGAACCGCGACGACGGGCAGCAGCGGGCCGGGCGGGGGCTTCGCCTCGCCGATCGGTCGGTTGACGTAGTCGAGGAGCGTCCCACCGTGGGTTGCGAACAGCGCTGCGATCTTCGCGGTGTCGATCGACGAGCCGCCGCCGACGCCGACGAACCCGTCGAAGCCGCCCTCGGTCGCCGCCCCGATCGCGTCGAGCACCGATTCCTCGTTCGGCTCGACGCGCACGCGGCCGAACACCTCGGTCTCGATCCCGAGCTCGGCGATCGCCGCGCGCACGCGCTCGGTGATGCCGAGCTCGACGATGTGAGGGTCGCTGACGAGCAGCGCCCGCCGCACGCCCAGCCGGCGCAGGTGGAATCCCGTCTCGCTCGACGCGCCGATCCCGAACGCGATCGGCGTGGCCTCGACGGTGAAGACGGTCTCGTTCACGCGGTGCCCGTCTCCGTTCGCGCCTCCGCCTCCTGCCACGCCGACAGCCCGAGCAGGTCGTTCAGGTCGCCGAACGCCATCAGCCGGTCGAGGTCGTCACGGGTCGTTCCGGAGCGTCTCAGCGTGATCGCGATCTCCCGTGCCGATTGCGCGGCCGCGAAGAGCGTCGACGACGGGTAGAGCGCCACGGCGAAGCCGAGCTCGGAGATCTCCCCGACGGTCAGGAGCGGCGTCTTGCCGTGCTCCGACATGTTCGCGACGAGCGGCAGGTCGAATGCCGTGGCGATCGCCTTCAGCTCGTCGACGGACCGCGGCGCATCGGGGAAGAGGACATCCGCCCCTGCCTCCGCATAGGCGTGGAGGCGATCGATCGCGTCGTCGAGGCCCGTGACGGCGATCGCGTCCGTCCTCGCGACGATCACCGTGTCGCGGATCGGAGCGGGCGTCGAGCGCCGCCCGGAGCTTCCGGACCATCTCGTCGCGAGGGATCACGCGCTTGCCCTCCATGTGGCCGCATCGCTTCGGAAAGACCTGATCCTCGATCTGGATCGCGGCCGCTCCTGCCCGCTCGAACTCGCGAACCGTGCGGGCGACGTTGACGAGCTCGCCGTAGCCCGTGTCGGCATCCGCGATGATCGGGACGGAAACGGCTCGGGCGACGCGCGAGACGTGCTCGGCCATCTCGGTGCCGGACATGATCCCGATGTCCGGGAGGCCGAAGGTGGCGGCCGCGGCCGCGTACCCTCCTGTGTAGATCGCGGGAAAGCCGCTCTCTTCGAGGACGCGGGCGACGAGCGCGTTGTAGGCGCCCGGCACGAGCACCGTCTCGCCCTCGAGCAGCTCGCGTAGACGGCGGCCAGGGCTGCCCATGGACGAGACCCTAGTCGAGCGCCGCCGACGGGGATTGACGTCGATGGCGAATCGGGGGGAAGATCCGCGTACGAGCCGTATCGCTCGCACGTCGACATCAAGCGAGGTGCCCATGAAACGACTCCTGCTTCTGCTCGCGCTCGCCGGAACCGTGGCGGCGATCGCGATCCCGTCCGCCTCCGCGACGGTGCGCGTGCTGCCGCTCTCGGCGCAACCGAACGGCTGGACGTATCACCAGTGGCATGCCATCTACAACCGGCGCTTCGTCGAGCGCGACCTCCGCTCGTTCCACGCGCTCTGGGCCGATCGCAACGGGATGTGCGGGCAGCGGGTCGGCCAGGTGAAGGCCAGGTTGCTCCCGATCCCCGTCGGCGACGGCGCAGCACGGTCTGGCATTGACAGCCAACTGCCGGATCGAGGCCGGCACGAGGCTCGTCGTCGACGTCGCGGGCGCGATCGGCCTCTACGCCGGGCCGGAGCGACTCAAGGCGTACGTCGCGGGCGAGTTCGCCTCTATCACGGCGACGAGCCTGACCCTCGACGGTCGTCCGCTCACGCCCCATGAGATCCAGACGCCGTTCATCCACGCCGCGCTCCCGGCGTTCAACGCCCGCGTGTTCGGCCTCCCGAAGACGACGGTGTCGCTCGTCTCGCGCGACTACTTCGCCATCCTCTCACCGATCCCGCGGGGCCTGCACGTGCTCACGCAGTCGGCGACGTACGATCCGGGCAGCGGTCCGCAGACGTACTCGATGACGTTCTACCTCAACGTTCGCTGACGGTCCCGACGGAGGGGGGCCGGCTTTGCCCGCCCCCCTCCGCTCGACGAGCGGCTTCAGCCAACGGTCAGGTGATAGGTATAGCCGAGCACCTGACGCGGGTCGCTGTAGGCAGACTCGGTGACGATCGTGTGCGTTCCGGGCGACAGCCTCACGATCGCGTAGTAGCCGTCGGCGAGGTTGTTCCAGAGGCCCGGCCAGGCGTTGACACCGTTCTGGATCGGGAGGACGGCGGGGAAGACGGGCGTGCTGACCCAGTGCCCGGAGCCGACAAAACGGCCGTCGATCCAGATCTTCGACGAGGCGATCCAGGTCCGCACGATCCCGTCCTCACGGAACTGGAGATTCTTCCGCGAAGCCGGCCCGACGAGGTTTGTCCCGGGGACGAACACGAGTTTCCCCCGCGGAATCGTGCACGTCGTCTCGAGGTGGGCCTCGCGCCAGACGTCCGGCAGGAACCAGACCTTCCCGAACGCGAAGCCACACTTGCCTCCGTTGACGGTGAACAGCGCCTTCTCGGAGGCCGGGCTGCGCTTGAGTCCGGCGCGCGTGTAGGTGGCGACCCACACGTCGAGGCTCATGCCCATCGGTGTCGCGCTCGCCGGAAGCACACGCGTCGCGCCGGCGGCCGGAGCGAGAGCCGCTACGAGGGTCAAGGAGAGTGCGAGGAGCAGGAGTGCTTTCTTCATCGGGACCTCACTCGATCGTCAGGTGGTAGGTGATGCCCTTCGTTCCGTCGGGGAAGGTCGCGCTCGTCGAGATCACGTGGTCGCCCCGGCTCGGAGGAGAGAGCAGCGCGAGGTTGCCGCGGGCGGCGGCCGTGTAGAGGCCGGGGGTCTCGCCGAAGCCGTTGCTCGGCGGAATCCGGAGCAGGAACACGGGCGTCGTCACGCGGTGGCCCGGGCGGATCGCCCGACCGTCGACCGTGAGCTGGAGGTCGCTGACGTTGGGCGCGAAGAAGCGGCGCAGATCCGCTTGGTACTCCTCCTGGGTGTACGGGAATCCCCAGCCCGTCAGTCCTCCGACGAGCACGAGGAGAACCTTTCCGGCCGGGAGCGTGCAGTGGACGGCGAACGTCCCGTCGGCCGCTGCCGGGAGCATCCAAACCTTGCCGAACGGGAAGCCGCAGCGATCGCCCCGGAACGCGAGAAGCGAGGTCGGGGCCGCAAACGCCCGCTGGAAGGCCGCCTGGTTCCACTTCGCGAGCCAGAGCGGGTAGCCGAGCTCCATCGGCGTCGCGTCACGCGGCAGCAGCCGGGTCGCTCCCGCCGCGGGAACGAGCAGCGTCAACGCGATAGCCGCCGCGAACGCGGTCGCGAGAAGTCGCCGCATCATCGATTGTCTCCCTTCGTGGGGGTGCCGCTGGACGCATCATCCTGCGATGGAGCCGGGCTCGTCAAGCGTCTGTGGGGAGGCGGGAGAACATGACGCAGTCCGAGCGGCGGCCCTTCAGCTCGAGGCGCTGCCGGAGCACTCCCTCGCGCGTGAAACCGGCCTTCTCGGCGACGCGCTGCGACGGGAGGTTCTGCACGTCCGTGACGAGCTCGACGCGCGCCAGCCCGAGCTCGCCGAGCGCCCATCCCGTGAGCAGGCGCAGCGCGCGCGCCGCCACCCCCCGGCCGCGCGCGGCCGCGATGATTCCGTAGCCGATCTCGCCGACCGGCCACGGCCCGCTGCGCAGGTCGATGCCGCCCAGGTACGCGTCGGTGTCCGCGCTCGCGACCGCGAACACCGCCGCGCCGCCCGAGCGCCACTGCCTGCGGCTGAGCGTCAACCACTCGCGCGCGTCGTCCTCTCCGTACGGCGAGGGCACCAACGTCCATCGCTGCATCTCGGGATCGCGGCAGTGCTCGACCATCGGGTCGAGATCGTTCTCGTGGAGGAGCCGCAGAGAGACGACCCCGTCCGTGAGCGGCGGGTCAGGAGGTCGCAGCTGCATCGATCGTCAGGACCGAAGCGCCTCGGACGTCGCCAGCGCGCAGCCGGTCGAGGGCGAGATTCGCATCGGTCAGCGGGTGAGTCTCGACCTCCGTGCGCACGGGAATCAGCGGCGCGAGGCGGAGGAACTCCTCGCCGTCACGGCGGGTCAGGTTCGCGACCGAGCGGATGCTCCGCTCTCCCCACAAGATCTCGTACGGAAACGAGGGCACGTCGCTCATGTGGATGCCGGCGCAGACCACCGTGCCGCCCTTCGCGAGCGATCGCAGCGCGGCCGGGACGAGCTCGCCCACTGGCGCGAACACGATCGCCGCGTCGAGCTCCTCGGGTGGTGCCGCAAGTGCGTCGCCGACCCACTCTGCGCCGAGCTCGGCGGCGAACGCCTGTGTCGCGCTGTCGCCGGCCTTTGTGAAGGCGAAGACCCGCCGTCCCTGATAGCGGGCGACCT
This sequence comes from uncultured Thermoleophilia bacterium, assembly GCA_963705605.1. GTDB lineage: Bacteria > Actinomycetota > Thermoleophilia > Gaiellales > Gaiellaceae > CAVPKC01. The sequence goes on along the minus strand of CAVPKC010000003.1, from coordinate 1,165,382 downwards.
GGGTGACGATGTGCGCGGCGGCTCCGAACCCGTAGAGCCCGAGCCGCTCGGCATCCCCCGCCATCACGAGCGACCGGTAGCCGATCAGTCCCGCGCAGAGGAGCGGCGCGGCCTGGACGTCCGCATAGCCTTCCGGGATGGGAAAGCAGTAGCGGTGGTCTGCGACCGCCCATTCCGCGTAGCCACCGTCGAGCTGGTAGCCGGTGAAACGCGCCCGGTCGCACAGGTTCTCGCGGCCGGAGCGGCAGAACCGGCACTCGCCGCAAGTCCACCCGAGCCACGGGATGCCCACGCGTGTGCCGGGATCGATCCCGCCCGCGCCCGATCCGAGCGACTCGACGATGCCGACGATCTGATGTCCCGGAACGAGCGGGAGCGCGGGATCGGGCAACTCGCCGTCGACGACGTGCAGATCCGTCCTGCAGACGCCGCAGGCATGGACGTGCACGAGCACCTGACCCGGCGCCGGCGTGGGCTGCCGGAGCTCGGCCCGGCGGAGGGGCCGACCGGGGGCGTCGAGCACCATCGCGTGCACCAGCCGATTCTAGGCCCGAGAACGCTCGCGGCCCGCCTGGGAATGCCGGGGCACCCTGCGCGCGTTGCACACAACGATGGCAAGCGCGCGGGAGGAGCAGCTCGACCGGATCTTCGGCCCTGTCTGCGCGAAGACTCATTGCGGCGAGCGCCGGCGTCACACGCTGGAGGAGGTGATCCAGCTGGCCGTCGAGATCGCCCGCGAGGGCCGCGAGGGGCGCAAGATCGGGACGCTCTTCGTCGTCGGCGACGTCGAGTCGGTGCTCGAGCGATCACGCCCGCTTCTGCTCGATCCGCTCTACGGGCATCCGGCGGAGCTCCTCCACGTCGACCGGCCCGACCTGCGCGAGACGATCAAGGAGCTGGCTCAGCTCGACGGCGCGTTCGTCGTCGACGACGACGGCACGTTCGTCTCGGCGGGCCGCTTCATCGACGTCGAGCTCGGCGAGACGACGTTCCTTCCCGGCCTTGGCACCCGGCACGCGGCCGGCGCGTCGATCAGCGCCATGACCGGCGCCGTTGCCGTCGTCGTGTCGCAGAGCTCGGTCGTCCGCGTGTTCTCGGGGGGCGAGGTCCAGGCGGAGATCATCCCCGAGCTCTTCCTGATGTCCCGCCAGCAGCTCTTCATGCCGTCGGCGGACATCAAGCAGCTGCCCGAGGCGGGCATCACGCTCGCCGTCGCGGGCGACTCCCTCTAGAAGAACCCGCCCGAGCCGCCGATAATGGCGGTTGTGAACCTCTTCCGCTTCATCCCGGGCTACGAGGAGCACATCTGGGAGAACGGGAAGGAGCCGCTGCTCTTCCTCTTCGTCGCCTTCATCATCGCGTTCGCCCTCACCCGCCTCTACACGCGGCTTGCACGCTCACGCGGATGGGGGAGCGGCAGTGTCGGCGGGACCCACATGCATCACATGGTCCCCGGGATCGTGCTCATGGTCGTCTGCGGCATCCTCGGCTTCTCGACGCTCACGAACGGCGAGATCGCCTACGAGCTCGTCGCGATCGGCTTCGGTGTCGGCGCGGCGCTGACGCTCGACGAGTTCGCGATGATCTTCCACCTGAGGGACGTGTACTGGGCCGAGGAAGGCCGGACGTCGATGAACGCGATGTTCATGGGCATCGCGCTGGCGGGACTGCTGCTGGTCGTCGCCTCGCCGTTCGGCGTCGACGACGAGACGAGGCGGGACGGCGCGCTCTCGGTGTTCCTGACCGTCTTCGTCAACCTCAGCTTCGCGATCGTCGCGTTCCTCAAGAAGAAGCCGATCCTCGGCACCGTCTCGGTCATCTTCCCGTTCATCGGGATCATTCCGGCCGTGCGCTACGCGAAGCCCGGATCGCCCTGGGCGCGCTGGTTCTACGACCCGACCAAGGCGAAGCGCCCGACCGCACGGGCCCGGCGCGAGTTCAAGACGTACTGCTCGACCTGGCGCTTCAGCCAGGGGTGGCCGGGTCGCTTCGAGCGCTGGTTCTCGGATCTCGTCGGCGGGGCGCCGAGCCTGCCCTCGGCGCTGGACGCTGACTCGCATTGAGCGCGCCCGTCCCGTCGTCATACTCCCGGCGTGAACCTCTTTCGGTTCGTCCCGGGGTACACCGAGAACATCTACGACGCGGGCAAGGAGCCGCTCCTCTTCCTGTTCCTTGCGTTCCTGATCACCTTCGCCCTCGTCCGCCTGTACACGCGGATGGCGCGAACGAGGGGGTGGGGGAGCGGCAACGTGGGCGGCGTGCACATGCACCACATGGTCCCCGGGATCATCCTGATGGCGATCGGCGGCGGCCTCGGCTTCACCCAGTTCTCGTACAACGAGATCGTCTACAGCATCGCCGCGATCCTCTTCGGCATCGGCGGCGCGCTGACGCTCGATGAGTTCGCGATGATCCTCCACCTCAAGGACGTCTACTGGGCCGAGGAGGGACGCGCCTCCGTCGACGCCATGCTGATGGGAGTGGCGGCGGCCGGGCTCCTGCTCGTCACTGCCGTCCCGACGAAGGAGGACTCGGGCCTCTACCTCGAAATCGGCGACTTCGAAATCCGCGTCGGCCTCTGGATCGCCCTCGCGATCAATCTGGTCCTCGTCGCGATCACGTTCCTGAAGAAGAAGCCGTTCATCGGAGTCGTCGGGATCTTCGTCATCCTGATCTCGATCCCGTCCGCGATCAGGCTGGCGAAGCCCGGCTCGCCCTGGGCTCGCCTCGTTCTACGACCCGGATCGCGGAAGCGCGCGCCTCCGCTCGTGGCGCGAGCGCAGTCAGGCCAGGAGCGAGCGCCGCTTCACCGTCGGCTGGTCGGGACGGTTCGAGCGCTGGTTCTCCAATCTCGTCGGCGGCACGCCGCATCTCGCCTCGTCCGACGCCGAGCACGGGCAGATGCATTGAAGATCCTGTACGGCGTGCAGGGCGAGGGCATGGGGCACGCAATGCGCGCCGGCGTCGTGCTCGAGTCGTTGACCAAGGAGCACGACGTCCGGGTCGTCGCCTCGGGGCGCGGATTCGAGTACCTGGCCGAGAGCGGCCCGCACGTCCACGAGATCTGGGGCCTCTCCTTCGCCAAGGACGGCGCCGAGATTCGCATGCTCCAGTCCCTGATCCAGAATCTCGGCGGAGCAGTGACGGGGTGGCCGCGCGATCTGCGCAAGTACTTCGAGCTCGCCGAGGAGTTCAGGCCTGACGTCGTCATCAGCGACTTCGAGAGTTTCAGCGTCCTCTTCGCCCAGCGTCATCAGAAGCCGATCGTGAGTCTCGACAACATCCAGATGATCGATCGCTGCAAGCACGACGGCGAGCTGCTCAAGGGCTACCGGGACGACTTCCACGTTGCCCGCGCGTACATCGCGATGAAGGTTCCGCGCGCGTTCCACTACCTCGTGACGACGTTCTTCTACCCGGAGCTGCGACGGAAGCGGACGACCCTCGTCCCCTCGATCGTGCGGCAGGAGATCATCGACTCGGAGCCCGAGCGCGGGGAACACCTGCTCGTGTACTCGTCGGGCGACGAGGCGGCGACGGCGGCCCTTCGGACAGCAGGGCTTCCTTGCCGGATCTACGGCATGCGCAGCGCCGTCGACGGGCACGACGAGATCGACGGCAACCTCACCTTCCGGCCGTTCAGCGCGCACGGCTTCGCCGACGATCTGCGCACGTGCCGGGGCCTCGTCACCGGCGGCGGGTACACGCTGCTCTCCGAGGCGGTGTACCTCCACAAGCCGATCCTCTCGATCCCGCTCGCAGGTCAGGCCGAGCAGCAGCTCAACGCCCGGTACCTGGCCCGGCTCGGCTACGGGGCCTGGGCGCCCGCGCTGACGGAGGAAGTGCTCGCCGGGTTCCTCTCGCGGCTTCCGGAGTACGAGGAGGGGGTTGCCGGCTACGAGCAGGAGGGCAACACCGCCGCGCTCGCGACGCTCGACGACGTTCTCGTGTCGGCCGCCTCGGCCAAGCGTGACTACCTCGGCCGCCGGCGGCCGGCGTGAGCCAGGCCGGCCTCGCCGCCTTCGTCTTCGCCTGGGCGTTCCTGCTCGCCGGCGTCGAGATCGAGATCGAGGCCGCTCACGGCTGGGCCGAACGCCTCCCGACGTGGTACCGCAGGCGCGGCATCGTGGCGACGGTCTACGGCTGGTTCATGGCCAGGCGTCCGCTGACCGGCTACCACGTCTTCCAGTTGCCGCTGGCGCTTCTCGCCCTCCATGTGACGTACTTCTTCGGCGAGACGTGGACCTGGGGCGCAGAGGCGCGGACCATCGCGATCTACTTCGTCCTCGCCGTCTTCTGGGACTACCTCTGGTTCGTGCTGAACCCCGCCTATACCGTGCGGCGCTTCCAGCGTGGCAACGTCTGGTGGTTCGCCGGGCCGTGGATCTGGCGATTCCCCCTCGACTACTTCGTCGGGCTCGGCTTCTCGTGCCTCCTCGCCGCCGGCACCTGGCTCGAGGACGGCTCGCCGACCGAGCTCTACCAGCACCTCGGCCTGATCCTCGGCTGCGCCGTCCTCACGGGGATCACGATCGTGCTCGCGCCGTTCTACCATCGCTGGTACCACCACATGCGGCGGCCGGGCACCGACGATCGACCGATCACGCCGATCTTCCCGCCGCCCGAATGAGCCTCGGCGCCTACCTCCTCTACCCGTATCACGCGATCGAGCCGAAGTCGCAGGCCTTCGGCGCGACCGTCATCGGAACGCCCGGCCGCGGAAGGCTCCTCTCCTTGACGTACGACGACGGCCCGAATCCGCGCTGGACGCCGCAGCTGCTCGACCTCCTCGATCGCCACGGCGTGAAGGCGACCTTCTTCGTCGTCGGGAAGTACGTCGAGCGGGAGCCCGACCTCGTCCGCCGGGTGCTCGCCGAGGGGCATTGCCTCGGCAATCACACGTACTCGCACACGAGCATCCTCCGGCTGTCGGCCGAACAGATCACCTCGGAGCTGGCCCGTTGTGCCGGCGCGGTCGATGCGGCGGGCTGCGCGTTCTCCGAGGTGCCCCAAGGCAGGCTCTGCCGCCCGCCCTACGGGCGCAAGCGCCCGGCCGCCCTCCGCGCGGTCCGCGACGCCGGCTACGTGCCGGTTCTCTGGTCCGTGACGTGCTGGGACTGGTCGAAGCGGGCCACGGCCGACACCATCTGGCGGCATGCGGAGAAGCAGACGCGGGGCGGCGACGTGATCCTGCTCCACGACGGCGACGGCGACCACGGCTTCGAGGTCGAGCGCGGCGGGTCGCTCGTCGCGACGGAGCGGATCATCGAGCGTTACGGAGGTGAGGGCTTCGAGTTCGTCACGATCCCGGAGCTCGTCGCGCGCTCCGGCTGAGATCGGCGCCGCCTGGCGGCGGCGCAGCGATTCCGCCTACAGCGCTTGACCGGGCGGCTTTGCCGCCCTCTCCGGCGGAGATCGGCGCCGCCTGGCGGCGGCGCAGCGATTCCGCCTACAGCCCGTTCAGCTCGTCGACGACCGCCACCAGGTCGCCGCGGTCGTAGAAGTCGACGGCGACGAGGTTCGGCAGCTTGCCGCGGATCTCCTGACAGCGCCGGGCCCGGTCGAGCAGGAAGTCGTACGCGTTGACCTTCCTGGCCTCGGAGGGCTTGGGCGGATAGACGGCCACCCAGTGGTTGAGCAGGAACAGGTCGGCGGCCGGATCGCCGCGGTTCGGACGGCAGCTCTCGTCGCTGGCGAGCGCCGCGGCCGTCGCGTTGTCGTAGGGCGTCTCCTGGACGAGGTCGAACCCCTGGTGGTACCAGGTGCCGGGCGCGCCCACGTTCTCGGCGAGGACGATCACACGCTGGCCGCTGTCGATCAGCTCCCGGAGGGTCGGCCAGGGGGCACCTTCGGGGTGGGTGTAGACGAGGTCGATCAGCCCGCTCTCGGTGAAGACCAGCTCCATCTCCGCCGGGGTGACGCCCTCGTCCTGGACGAAGACGATCACGACCTCGCCCGGGTGCCCGTCCAGCCACTCGCGCATCCCCGTCAGCGCCTCGACGGCATCGGTCGCGCCGAGCTCGCAGACGACGTGGCAGAGGTAGGGCCGGTCGTTCGTGAGGGGTGCCCCCCCGTAGTCGATGCGGCCGACGAGGCGTTCGACGGCAGCGAGCCCGTCCGGACCGATCTCCTCGATCGCCGTCTCGCGGGTCTGTTCCGAGAAGTCCGTTGCGATCCGGCCTCCGCGTCCGGGCGCGCCGTCGTAGGCGTCGATCAGGAACGCCCTGACGCCGTCGTCGAGCTGCCGCACGATTCCCTTCGCCTGGTTCGCGTTGATGAAGCCGGCCTCGGTGGCGGACATCGAGTTGTGGCTCGCGGCGAAGGCGACCTCGTCCACCCGGCGGTCGCAGAGCTCGTCGTGGCCGTTGCAGGCGGTGGCCGCCCTGGCTTCCGCGGCGGCGGGCTCGACACCGGGGCTGCGCGTGAACGCGAACGCCAGCCCGACGGCGATCGCGGCCAGTGCGATCGCTCCGAACGTCCAGGGAAGCCAGCGTCTCGGCATGGCGTCTCCGCCGCGCGACGAGACGCGCTCGACCTGGCGGACGAGCTCGAGCAGGCCGAGCACGACGAGGTAGAAGCCGATCGCGGCGAGGGCGATCTGGAGCGCGATCGCCGGGCGGAGGAGCACGAGGGCGCCGAGCGCGACGAGGAGCAGCGCCCGGAAGGTCCTGATGCCCTCGCCCGGGGGAGTGACGACGGCTCTTCGCCAGAGCGTCCGCAGGCGGGCGTTCAGCTCGTCGGTCGACCAGGCCGCGAGGGCGGCGACGGTGAGCAGCGCACCTGCCACGCCGAGGACGAGCGCCCACTGGCCGGCGCTGCCGACGAACGCGTCGAGCACACCGGCCGCCGCGTCGCGCTCGTCGCCCTCGAGACCCGAGAGCTGCGACGAGCGGAACAGGTCGATCCCGACCCAGAAGACGAGCCCGACGAGGGCGACGCCCATGCCGGTCGCAGTGAGGGCGCGTCGGCGGTCGCGCGCGAAGGCGATCCCGCCGCCCAGGAGTGCGAGCGCGAGCGGCACGAACACGAACGGCATCCAGCTCACCGTCTCGGCGGTGGAGACGAGCGCGATCACGTCGTCGCGCTCCGTCACCTGCACGAGGAGCCCCGTGAGGTTCGTGGGGAACGAGTCCACGAGCCCGGGTCTGCGGATCTGGAGGAACGAAACCAGCAGCGAGCCGACGTCGGCCAGGTCGAGCACGAGGCTGCCGTCGTCGCGGGCGAACAGCGTGCGGTGCATCTCGGCGGCCGCGCGGCGCAGCACCGGCAGGAACACGGGGCTCCCGACGAGATCGGGGAGCAGGAGCTCGAGCGCCGGCTGGGCCGCGATGAGGTCCTCCGACCCGTTCTCGACGAGCTGCGCCGCAAGCTGCCGTGAGAGCTGGACGCGGACGTCCTCGTTCTGGAGCGCCTGGGCGGCGTTGGCCGCGAAGCCCTCTCGATCCCAGACGTTGACGCGGACGAACAGCGTCGTCGTCGCAGCGAGGAGGCAGGCCAGACCCGCCACGATCGCAAGCGACGCGAGAATGGTTCGGAGCCGCGGGCTCAGCGCCACTGGAGGAGCGACGATAGCGGGTTGCGCGCGGCCCCTCGTTGCGAGATAGGTTGCAACATGCACGCCTTTGCGCTACGCATCGCGTCCGCCGGGCGTCGTCTGGTCGAGGCCGCGCGTGCGGCTTGAGCTGGCGTCGTTTCCGGTCGAGAGCCCTCGACCTCGATGCGCGCGGCGGAGGGGCTCGTCCTTCGACGACCCGCGGATCGCGGCCGTCGACGTCGACGTCGTCCGGCCCGGCGACCCGGTGCGCCTCACCCACGTCCTCGACGCCGTCGAGCCGCGGGTCAAGGCCGACGACCCGGCGTCGACGTTCCCCGGCGCGCTCGGGCACCCTCGCCCGGCCGGGTGCGGGCCGGACGAACCGCGTCGCGGGCTGCCGCGGTCGTCGCGTGCGCCGACTTCCCGGCCGAGGAGCGGCCGCTCCACGAGCAGGAGGCGCTCGTCGACATGGCGGGGCCGGGCGCCGGCATACTCGCGCGTCTCTGCGAACGACGAACGTCGTGCTCACGTTCCACCCCGGCCGACGGCGTCGGCAACGAGGACTTCGAGGCGGCGGTGCGCGAGGCGCAAGCTCCGTGCCGCCCGCGATCTCGCCGCGACGACGATCGGCACGCGAGCCGGCTGACGTCGAGACGCTCGAGCACGAGCTCGGCGGGACGGGGCGGCGACGGCCTTCCCGCGGTGTGCGCTGCTGCTCCAGCTCTCCTCGCTGGGCCCGCTCTACGAGATCTACCTCTACGGCGCGACGCTCGACGGCTTCCAGCCCTCCCCGCTGAACCCGCTCGAGCTGCTCGACGGCGCGCTCACCTGCGGCGAGTACCACTGGGCCGGGCTCCGGAACCCGACGTACCTCGTTCCAGACGCTCGGCACTGGTGCGCGAGCTGCTCGCGGCCGACGGCGAGTCGCCTCCGCTTCGCCGGGCTCGTTGCGTGCCGCGGCTACAACCAGAGCGCGAAGGACAAGGAACGCGCCGCGATGCTCGCCGCGAAGGTCGCCGGTGAGCTCGGCGCGGACGGAGTGATCGTGACGACGGACGCCGGCGGCAACTCGCACACCGACACGATGCTCACGGTCCGCGCCTGCGAGCGAGCCGGCATCCGGACCGTGGCCCTCGTCGCCGAGATGGGCGGCCTCACCGACCACGTGCCCGAGGCGGACGCGATCGTCAGCGTCGGGAACGCCGAGGAGCTCGTACCCGAGTGGCGTCCCGAGCGCGTGATCGGCGGCGACATGCTGCTCGACGGTCGCCCGGCCGCGGACTGCGGCCCGGTGCCGGTACGGAACTACCTCGGCGCGACCTGCCAGATGGGCGACATGGACCTGAGGGCCGTGACGCTGGTGAAGGTCGTCCACTACCTGAACCAGTTCTTCGCGGGCCTCGGTGGCGAGGAGGCCGCCGGGATCGCCGCCGGTTCGCCTCGAGGGAGCGGTCGGCCCCGGGCGGGGGCTCGGGCTCGACGTCGCCGTCACGCTCGCGTGCGGCGACGACTTCTTCGGCGAGCACGAGGACGAGGCGCTCGCCGCAGCTGCTGCGCTGGCTCGACGAGGAGCAGCCCGGACGTGCTCGTCTGCGGGCCCGTCGTTCGGCTCCGGCCGCTACGGCTACGCCTGCGGGACGCTCGCGCGCGAGGCAGCACGCCGCGGCATCCCCGCCGTCTGCGGGATGGATCCGGAGAGCCCGGGTGTCGCCGCGGCCGAGGGCGCCGCCTACATCGTCCCGACGAGCGCGAACGTGGCCGGGCATGCGCGAGGCGCTGCCGAGGATGGCCGCGCTCGCCACGCCGGCTCGCGGCCGGTGAGGAGCTCGGCCCGCCCGACGAGGAGGGGTACCTCCCGCGCGGCCTGCGCCGCAACGAACGAGCGCGCGCGAGACGGCGCGGCTGCGCGGCGATCGACCTGCTGCTCGCCAAGCTCGGCGGAGAGACGCGGACCGAGGTCGAGGCGTCGTTCGACCACGTCGCTGCCGCCTCCGCCGGTTCCCGATCTGTCGCCGGGCTACGCTCGCTCTCGTCACCGAGGCCGGCTGCGTGCCACAGGGGAATCCCGACGGCCTGCCGACGATCCGCGCCGCCGCCTGGCTCCGCTACCCGATCGGCGACCGAGGCGACGCTCGCGGCCGGCCGCTACGAGTCGGTGCACGGCGGCTTCGACGTCACCGCCGCCAACGCCGACCCGAACCGGCTCGTGCCGCTCGACGTCGTGCGCGATGCTCGAGCGAGAGGGCCGCATCGGCCGGCTCCACGACATCTTCTACACGACCACCGGGAACGGCACGCCCGTCGCCGACCTCCGACGAAGTTCGGCCAGGAGATCGCCGACGAGCTGAAGGAGGCCGGTGTCGAGGCGGTCGTCCTCTCCGGGACCTGAGGGACCGGGCACGCGTTGCGGGGCAACGCTGGCGAGAGAGATCGAGCGAGCCGGGATCCCGACGGTGTTCGTCACCGCGCTGCCGACGATCGCGACGATGATCGGCGCGAACCGCGTCGTCCGCGGGGTCGCGATCACGAACCCGTTCGGCGATCCGGAGCGCAGCCCGGCCGGCGAGCTCGCGCTGCGGCGGGCGATCGTCGAGCGCGCGCTCGAGCTGCTCGAGACCGAGGTCGAGCCGGGCACCGTGTGGGAGGGTGGATGGCGTGACGCGCGTCGCAGCGGCGGGCATCCTCGGGCGCCGCTTCGTCCTCCAGCACGTGCCCGATCTCGTCCGCTACGGGTCGAAGCCGTCGCGCGAGCACGACCGCCTGCCCGAGCTCCAGCGGGCGCTGCGCACCTACGAGCAGGCGCTCGCCTACCCGCCGCACCAGGTCTTCATCGGCAACCTCCGCCCGGAGGAGCTCTGGGAGCGTCGAGCGCCCGTGGTGGCAGAGCGCGAACGGCGCGCGGGGCGCGGCGAGCGGTCGCTTCGGCGAGATCATGCCGCAGGACGAGTACTACGAGCTCCTCGCCGAGCTCGACCAGTTCGACCTCGTCAGGCTCGGGGCGGAGCCGGACGAGGCGGCGGGCGAGATCCCGCTCTTCGACGGCGACCGCGTCGTCGGCGCGTTCGCCCCGGCCCACGAGCAGGACGAGTCGCTCTCAGCGCGCACGTGCTGCTCGAGAACCTCGTGCTGCAAGGCGAGCGGCGTCCACGCGCTGCGCTTCCTGCTCGAGCGACGGGCGTCGAGCCCGATCGGATCGAGTACGCGATCGGCTGCGGCGAGGAGGCGGTCGGCGACCGCTACCAGCGCGGCGGCGGCGCGCTCGCGAAGGCGATCGCCGAGGCCTGCGGGCTCGACGCAGGCGAGCGGCTCGCGACGTCAAGGCCTTCTGCGCCGCGCCCGTGCACGCGCTGATCATCGCCGGGGCGCTCGTCGAGTCGGGCGCGTACGAGCGGGTCGTCGTCGTCGCCGGGCGGCTCGCTCGCGAAGCTCGGCATGAAGTTCCAGGGCGCGCTCGACCACGGCGTGCCGGTGCTCGAGGACGTCCTCGCAGGAATGGCGGTGCTCGTCGGGCCGGCCGGCGACGCGGCGCCCGTGCTCCGGCTCGACGCGGTCGGGCGCCACCGGATCGGCTCGGGCTCGTCGCAGCAGGCGCTGCTCACGGACATCGTCGCTGCGTCCGCTCGAGAAGCTCGGGCCGGAAGATCACCGACGTCGCAGCGCTACTCGACCGAGCTCCACGACCCCGAGATCACGGAGCCTGCCGGCGGCGGCGACGTCGCCGATCGCAACTACCGGATGCTCGCCGCGCTCGCGGTGATGCGGGGCGAGCTCGACAAGGACGGCGATCCCGCGGCTTCGCGCGAGAGTACGGCCTGCCCGGCTTCGCGCCGACGCAGGGCCACATCGCGTCGGCCGTCCCGTGGCTCCCGCACGCGCTCGACCGGCTCGCGTCCGGCGAGCTCCGCTCGACGATGCTGATGGCGAAGGGCAGCCTGTTCCTCGGCCGCATGACGCAGCTCTGGGACGGCGCCTCGATCACGCTGGAGGTGTGAGGACGATGGCAGTCGAAGCAACCCCCGAGACGTTCGACGACCTGGTCGGCCGAGGGCAACGTCCTCGTCGACTTCTGGGGCCCGCGCTGCCAGCCGTGCCTGGCGCTGATGCCCGCCGTCGAGGCGCTCGAGCAGTCCTACGACGGGCGGCTCAGGCTCGTCAAGGTGAACGCGCCGGAGAACCGCGCAGGTCTGCCGCGACCTGCGGGTGCTCGGGCCTCCCGACCTACCTGCTCTACCGGGACGGCGCCGAGGTCGAGCGCCTGACCGGCGATCCGTCCAGGGCGGACATCGAGGCCGCCGTGGCGCAGGCTCGTGGAAGGAGGTGACTGAGTGGAGCTTCGTGGCAAGAAGGTGATCGCGCTCGGCGAGCGTGACGGCGTCCCCGGCAACGCGATCGCCGACTGCGTGCGCTCGGCGGGCGCGGAGGTCGTCCTCGCCGAGACCGAGTGCTTCGTCTGAACGGCGGCTGGAGCCATGGACCCGGAGAACCAGGATCGCATCAAGGCGCTCGTCGACCGGCTCGGCGCCGACGACCTCGTCGTCGTGCTCGGCGCGGCCGATCCCGAGGCGCTCGAGGTGGCGGCCGAGACCGTCACCGCCGGCGATCCGAGCTACGTGGGCCCACTGGCAGGAGTCTCGTTGGGACTCCCCGTCGTGCACATCTTCGAGGACGAGGTGAAGGAGCAGGTCGATCCCGCGGTCTACGAGGAGCAGGTCGGCCTGCTCGAGCTCGCCCTCGACACGGAGGCTGTCCGCGAGGCGATGGCAAAGGCGCGCGGCGCATAGTGCCGCGCGCCTCTCCCTGCGCACAGCGGCGACGGTGTGAGTCAGGAGGGCTCGGACCAGGCTCGCAGCCACTCGGGCTCGATCGAGACGATCGCGTGGGGAGCACCGGTTTCGTACGACGCGATCGTCGAGTCGACCTCGTCCGCGGTGACGTAGCGGGCGCAGATCCGACGCATCTCGGCGAACGTCGCCTCGTCCCGGCCGCTCGCCACCTCGGCTCGGCCGCGTACGAGGACCGCCGCGTACGGCTCCCCGTGCTCGGCGATCGTCACGCTCACCCTCGGGTCGTGCAGCAGGTTCCGGACCCACGCGCGATCCTCGCCGCTCCAGATCAGGAGCCGCTTGCCGTCCCAGCGATACCACACCGGCACACCGGAGGGCGATCCGTCGGAGCGGAGCGTCGCAACGACGGCGCAGAGCGGTCGGTCGAGGAACGCGTCCAGCTCGGCAGGCGTCATGCCCCTACCCTACGCCGACGGCATCACCCATGGACAGCCGTTCCAGTAGGCGGCCAGATGGCGACGAGGAAAGCGCTTGAGGTCGATGTCGAGCGTCTCGGGCTCGTGGCGCTGGACGCCGAGGGAGACGTAGAGCTCGAAGCCGTCCGCCGGAACCCGGCGGAACTCGCGTCGCCTGCCGGGCTTCGTCGAAGCCCGCAGGACGACGCCGCTGCACGCTCAGCCGCCCTTGTGTGTCCAGACGAAGAGCTGCCCGCCCTTCTCGCGAACGAACTCGACGGTCTCGGGAGAGGTCACGACCTCCATGGGGCCAATGCTAGCCTCGCACCGTGCTCGACCTGACCGTCGCTCCCGGGCTCGCGCCGCCGTGGTGGCTGGAGGAGGCGCTCGCCCAGGAGGCGGAGGTGGTGGAGTCGTCGCCCGTCCGGGGCGATGTCGAGGTCGACGTCGCGATCGTGGGCGGCGGCTACACGGGTCTCTGGACGGCGCTCGCTCTGGGCGAAGGGGACCCGGCGCTGCGGATCGCGGTCCTCGAGAAGGAGATCGTCGGCTGGGGGCCGAGCGGGCGCAACGGCGGCTTCCTGCACGGCTACTGGACGCATCTCCCCGGGCTTCGCGCCGTGCTCGGAGACGAAGGTGCCCTCGAGCTCTGCCGCGTGGCCGAGCGCGTCGTCCCCGGCGTCAGGGCCTTCTGCGCGCAGCGCGGCGAGGACGTCTGGCTCCGCGAGTCCGGCTACCTGAAGGTCTCGGCGGCTCCTTTCGAGGACGCGGCGGTCGACCGGGCGGTCACGGCCGCGCGGGAGCTCGGCGTCGAGGAGGAGTGCGTTCCGCTCTCGGCGGAGCAGGTCGCGGAGCGCGTTCGCTCGCCGCGGTTTCGCAAGGCCGCCTTCTTCCGGGACGGCGCGACCGTTCAGCCGGCTCGCCTCGCCCGTGCGCTCCGCAGCGCCGTGCTCGACCGGGGGATCGCGCTGCACGAGAAGACGCGCGTCACGCGCCTCGTCGCCGGGGAGGCCCAGCCTGCTCGAGACGGCGCATGGCCGCGTGCGGGCGTCCGAGGTCGTCGTCGCGACGAACGCGTGGTCGACGGGCTGGAAGCCCGTGCGCGCCCGCCTCACGAACTTCGGAAGCTACGTCGTCCTCACGGAGCCCGTCCCCGACCTCCTCGAGGAGATCGGCTGGACGGGCGGCGAGTCGATCAGCGACGGACGCATGTTCATCCACTACTTCCGAACGACGGAAGACGGGCGCGTGCTGATGGGAAGCGGCTCCGGCCCGATCGGCCGAGGAGGGTCGGTCGACGCGCGCTTCGCGACGGATCGCGAGACCGCGGCTCGGGCGGAGCTTGGGCTGCGCAAGCTGCTCCCGGGTCTCGCGGAGGCTCGCGTGACACACGCCTGGGGCGGGCCGATCGACGTCTCGTCCGACCACCTCCCCTTCTTCGGCACCATCCCGGGAGCGCGTGTCCACTACGGAGCCGGCTACTCCGGCAGCGGCGTGGGGGCGAGCTGGCTCGGCGGCCAGATCCTGGCTTCGCTCGTCCTCGGGCGCGACGACGAGTACACGGCGCTCCCGCTCGTCACGCGCCGGGTGCCGGGGTTTCCCCCGGAGCCGGTCAAAGGGCTCGGCGGTGCGCTCGTGCGAGGGGCGATCCTCCGGTGCGAGGAGGCCGAGGAGGACGCAGTCCGAGCGCCGCTGCTCGCGCGAGCGGCCGCGACGCTGCCGCGGCTCGCCGGGATGCGGATCGGAACCAGATAGCCAGTATCGTTGGCGCCGGCGGAGCGACGACGGAGGTGGAGATGAGCGCGACGGTGACCCAGACCAAGAACTTCGTCGGCGGTGAGTGGGTCGACGCGGTCGAGGGTGGGACGATGGAGGTCCTCAACCCGGCGACCGGAGAGGCGATCACTGAGGTGCCGGCCGGAACGCAGGCGGACGTGGAGCGCGTGGTCGAGGCGGCGAGGAAGGCCCTGCCGGAGTGGCTGGATGCGACGCCGGGCGAGCGCTCGGCGGCACTGCTGGCGCTCGCCGACGCGATCGACGAGCACGCTGAGGAACTGGCTCAGCTCGAGTCGCTGAACGTCGGCAAGCCGATCGAGGTGGCCCGCGCGGAGCCGCCGGCGATGTCCGACTGCCTCCGCTTCTTCGCGGGCGCTGCCCGCAATCTCGAGGGCAAGGCGACGGGCGAGTACATGCAGGGCTACACGTCGATGATCCGCCGCGAGCCGATCGGGATCACGGCAGGGATCGCGCCGTGGAATTACCCGCTGTTGATGGCGGTCTGGAAATTCGGCCCTGCGCTCGCGGCCGGGAACATCAGCATCATCAAGCCGTCGGAGCAGACGCCGCTGACGACGCTGCGGTTCGCCGAGCTCACCCAGGGCATCCTTCCCGGCGGCGTCTTCAACGTGGTCACCGGCGAAGGCGTCCCGGTCGGCGAGGGGCTCGTGAAGCACCCGGCGATCGGGTTGGTGTCCCTGACCGGCGACACCGAGACGGGGAAGATCATCGCCCGAAACGCGGCGGACACGCTGAAGCGCGTCCATCTCGAGCTCGGTGGGAAGGCACCGGTGATCGTCTTCGACGACGCCGACCCGGAGCAGGTCGCCGCTGCGGTCAGGGTCGCCGGCTACTGGAACTCCGGTCAGGACTGTACCGCCGCGTCGCGGATCGTGGCCGGGCCGAAGATCTACGACAGGATCCTCGAGGAGCTCGTGCCCGCCGTCGAGTCGCTGAAGGTCGGCGACCCGGCCGAGGGCGAGGACGTCGAGATGGGCCCGGTGATCACGAAGTCCCAGCAGGAGCGCGTGTTCGGGTTCGTGGAGCGGCTCGCGAAGACCAAGGCCAAGGTGCTGACCGGTGGCGAGGGGCTCGGCCGCAACGGCTTCTTCGTGCAGCCCACGGTGGTCGCCGGTCCGCAGCAGACCGACGAGATCGTCCAGCGGGAGGTCTTCGGCCCGCTCGTCACCGTCCAGCGCTTCTCCGACGACGACGAGGCGCTCGCCTGGGCGAACGACGTCAGCTACGGGCTCGCAGCGAGCGTCTTCACGCGAGACGTGGGGCGTGCGCTGCGGGCGGCGAAGGCACTCCAGTTCGGCACCGTCTGGATCAACGACCACATCCCGCTCGTCTCCGAGATGCCCCACGGTGGCTACAAGCAGTCGGGCTACGGGAAGGACATGTCGATGTACTCGGTCGAGGAGTACACGCAGGTCAAGCACGTGATGGCCAAGCTCGATTGATGGGAGTGCCACAGCCCGTCGAGGTTCGAGAGGCTCCTGCGGGAGCCTCTCGAACGATCGACCGCGACCGCCTCGCGTCGCTGATCGAGGCGGAGTCGGCGCTATTCGTGCACGAGCATCCACGCTCCGCCGAGCTCTACGTCCGGGCGCAGGTCTCGCTGCTCGGCGGCGTGCCGATGAGCTGGATGGCGAAGTGGGCGAGCCCGCTTCCCGGTCTTCGCTGGCCGAGGCGCACGGCGCCCGCGTCGTCGACGTCGACGGCAACGAGTACGTCGACCTCTGCCTCGGCGACACGGGGGCGATGACGGGCCACTCCCCTCCGGGCTCGACGCCAGCGATCCTCGAGCAGCTGGGGCGCGGCCTGACGACGATGCTCCCGACCGAGGACGCGGCCTGGGCCGGCGAGGAGTTGACCCGGCGCTTCGGGCCGTCCCGGTGGCAGTTCACCGTGTCGGCGACCGATGCCAACAGGTTCGTGATCCGGCTCTGCCGCGAGATCACGCAGCGTCCGAAGATCCTCGTCTTCGAGTACTGCTACCACGGCACGGTCGACGAGGCGTTCGTCTCGCTTCGGGACGGCGTGCCGGGGCCGCGCGCCGGCAACGTCGGCCCTCCCGTCGACCCGGCCGTGACGACCGCCGTCGTCCAGTTCAACGACGTCGACGCGCTCGAGCGGGCGCTCGCGGTCGGGGACGTCGCCTGCGTGCTGGCGGAGCCGGCGATGACGAACATCGGGATCGTCCTGCCCGCCGCCGGCTACCACGAAGCCCTCCGCGAGCTGACCCGGCGGACGGGGACGCTGCTCGTGATCGACGAGACCCACACGATCTCGACGAGCGCCGGTGGCTACACACGCGCGTTCGGGCTCGAGCCGGACGCCGTCACGATCGGCAAGGCGATCGGGAGCGGCGTGCCGTCGGGGGCATTCGGCGTCACCGAGGAGGTCGCCGAGCGGATCTTCGCGCGGGCGGATGCCGACTACGAGGACGTCGGCGGCGTCGGCGGGACACTGGCGGGCAACGCGCTCTCGCTCGCCGCCATCAGGGCCACGCTCGAGCACGTGCTGACGGACGAGGCGTACGTGTCGATGACGCTGCGGGCCGAGCGCTTCACCGACGGTGTCGCCGGCGTGATCGAGTCGACCGGCGTCCCCTGGCACGTGACGAGGCTCGGCTGCCGGGCCGAGTACTGCTTCCTGCCGAGTCATCCGCGGAACGGGGCGGAGGCGGCGACGGCGCACGACGAGGAGCTCGAGACCTACCTCCATCTCGCGGCGCTCAACCGCGGCGTGCTCCTGACGCCGTTCCACAACATGGCGCTGATGTCGCCGGCGACCACCGATGCCGACGTCGATCGCCACACCGCAGCGTTCCAGGAGGCCGTGGGGAGCGTTCTCGGCTAGGGTGCTCCGATGAGCGTTCTCCAGACTGGCATGTCTCCCGGAGAGCTGCAGCAGGCGGCCCGAGACCATCTGTGGCTCCATTTCACGCGCATGGGCGCGTACGCCGAGGGAGCGGACGTACCCGTGATCGTGCGGGGCGACGGCTGCTACCTCGAGGACGTGAACGGCAAGCGCTATCTCGACGCGCTGGCGGGCCTCTTCTGCGTCAACATCGGGTACGGCTTCGGCGAGGAGATGGGCGAGGCGGCGGCGGCCCAGATGCGCGAGCTGCCCTTCTACACGAACTGGACGTACGCGCACCCGCGTGCGATCGAGCTCGCCGCGGAGATCGCCGATGTCGCCCCGGGTGACCTCAACCGCGTGTTCTTCGTCTCCGGCGGCTCGGAGGCCGTCGAGGCGGCGTGGAAGCTCGCTCGCCAGTACCACGCCGTGCGGGGCGAGCGCCGCTGGAAGGCGATCGGACGGCGCATCGCCTACCACGGGACGACGATGGGAGCGCTCTCGATCAACGGCATCTCTCAGATGAAGACGATGTTCGAGCCCCTCGTCCCGGACACGCTGCACGTCTGGAACACGAATCGCTATCACCGACCCGATCGAGGAGACCGAGGAGGAGTTCACGCGGTTCCTCCTGACCGACCTCGAGGAGACGATCGTGGCCGCCGGTCCCGAGACCGTCGCCATGGTCATCATGGAGCCGGTGCAGAACGCGGGCGGCTCCTACACGCCGCCCGAGGGCTACTTCCGCGGAGTGCGCGAGATCTGTGACCGCTACGGCGTCCTGCTCTGCGCCGACGAGGTCATCTGCGGGTTCGGGCGGCTCGGCACCTGGTTCGGCTCGGAGCGCTACGACATCCGCCCCGACCTGGTGACGAGCGCGAAGGGCCTGTCGTCGGCCTACGCCTCGATCGGCGCCGTGATCGCGCGTGACGCCGTCATGGAGCCGTTCCTCGAGGGCCACAACATGTACACGCACGGGATCACCTTCGGCGGGCACCCCGTGCAGTGCGCGGTCGCTCTCAAGAACATCGAGATCATGAAGCGCGAGCGGATCGTGGAGCACGTCGCCGAGCACGAGGAGCGATTCCACTCGACGCTCGCACAGCTGCTCGACCTGCCGATCGTGGGCGACCTGCGTGGCGTCGGCTACTTCTACGCGCTCGAGCTGGTTCGGGACAAGGAGACCCGCGAGACGTTCTCGGACGAGGAGTGCGAGCAGCTGCTGCGCGGATTCCTCTCGCCCGCCCTGTACGAGCGTGGCCTGATCTGCCGCGCGGACGACCGGGGCGACCCGGTCGTCCAGATCTCGCCGCCGCTCGTCGCGGGGCCCGAGCAGTTCGACGAGATCGCCGGCATCCTCGGCGACGTCCTCGCCGAGGCCTGGTCGCGCCTGCCGGGGGGAGGTCGTCCGGCGGCCCGTTCACGGTCGCGACCGACCGGAACCCGGCTCGAGCCGAACCGGCCGTAGGAGCCGGACCTGTCCGGCCCGCACGTCCCGGACGAGGAGGTCCTCGCCGCGATCGGGGCCGAGTCCGCGTGGATGGAGGAGCTGCTCCGCCGCCTGATCGAGGCGCCCACGGTGCTCGGCGACGAGGAGCCGGGGCAGGTGATCATGGAGGAGGGATTCCGCGAGCTCGGCCTCGAACCGGAGGACGTGCCGATGGATGCGGAGGCCTTGCGCGCTCATCCGCTCTCGTCCCCCTTCAGCTGGGACGTCTCCGGAAAGCGCAACGTCGTGGCCACCTGGGGCCCGTCGTCGCGTGACCGGGCGGCTGCGCCGCCCTCTCCTGGCACGGCTGAGGCTGCCTCCGGCAGCCTCGTTGCGTCACGTGACCGGCGGCTGCGCCGCCCTCTCCTGGCACGGCTGAGACTGCCTCCGGCAGCCTCGTTGCGTGCCGGTCTCTCGCTCTGAACGGGCACATCGACGTCGTGAGCCCCGAGCCGGTCGTCGCTGTGGTCGTCGGCGCCCTTCAAGCCCCGTCGCGACGGCGACTGGCTGTACGGGCGGGGAGCGGGAGACATGAAGGCCGGACTGGCCGCGATGCTCGGGGCCGTCCGGGGCCTCCAGGGGCTCGGGCTGCGTCCCGGTGCCCGTGTCGAG
The DNA here is from genome assembly GCA_963705605.1 of uncultured Thermoleophilia bacterium. Taxonomy (GTDB): domain Bacteria; phylum Actinomycetota; class Thermoleophilia; order Gaiellales; family Gaiellaceae; genus CAVPKC01. Next base: position 1,145,867 of record CAVPKC010000003.1, on the reverse strand, counting down.
CTCCAGAGCGTCGTCGAGGAGGAATGCACCGGCAACGGCGCGCTCGCCGCCGCCCTGGCCGGCCCGTTGCCGGACGCCGCGGTCGTCACGGAGCCGTTCGGGAACGGTGTGACGATCGCGCAGGTAGGCGTGCTCTGGTTCCACCTGCATGCGGTCGGCGCGCCAGCTCACGTCGGCGACGCCCCCGAAGGCGTCAACGCCATCGAGAAGGTGGTCGGGGCGCTGCCTGCGCTGAAGGAGCTCGAGCGGGAGCTGAACCTGGATCCTGCAACTCCCTTCGACGTGGTCGACCACCCGATCAACCTGAACGTCGGGGTGATTCACGGTGGCGACTGGCCGTCGACGGTCGCGGGGGAATGCCGCCTCTCCTGCCGGATCGCCCTGCTGCCCGGCCAGGAGCCCGGCGAGCTGCTCGAGCGGATCCGAGCGGCGGTCGGCGACGCCGCGACGGTCGAGGAGGACGGCTTTGCCTGCCAGGGCTACGCCGTCCCGGACGACGACGACCTCGTGCAGGCGCTCGCGGACGCCCATCGGCGGCGCGCCGGCGAGCCCCCCGAGCTCGTCGCCTCGACGGCGACGACGGACGCGCGGATCTACCGCTTCCTCGGTGTTCCTGCCGCCTGCCTCGGTCCGTACGGCGAGAGGTTCCACGCCGTCGACGAGCGGGTGTGGCTTCCCTCTATGGCCGAGTCGGCGCAGACGCTCGGCCTGTTCGTGCGCGACTGGTGCGGACTGGAATAGCCGCAGCGGCGGCGCTCGCCGCGCTCGTCTGGGCCGCTCCTGCTCCTGCGGGAGTGGATCTGTACGAAGCGGCCTGCGACGGCACGCTCGGGATCGAGCGAGCAGGGACGGTCCGCTCGCCTCTCCTCGACGAGATCTCAGGGATCGTCGCGAGCCGGAGCCGCCCGCGGCTGCTCTGGGCGCTGAATGACAGCGGCGACGCCCCGCGCGTGTACGCTCTGACGCTGGCCGGGCGGCTCGTCCAGACCGTCGAGGTCGGGAACGCGCGCGCGATCGACTGGGAGGACCTGGCGCGGGGCCCGGGGCCTCGACCGGGGGTCGACCTCCTGTACGCGGCCGACATCGGCGACAACAAGGGCGAGCGGCGGGCGATCACCGTCTACCGGTTCCCCGAGCCGAGGCCCGGAGTGGCCGTCGTTCGTGCGAGGCGGATCACGCTTCGCTACCCGACCGGCCCGAGAGACGCGGAGGCGCTGCTCGTCGACCCGCTCCGCGGCACGCTCGTCGTCCTCACCAAGGCCCTCGGCCGGTCGGAGATCTACACGTCTCCTGCCTCGGGAGGGACGCTGCGGCGCATCGCGACCCTCCCGCTGCTCGCGCCGGTGACGGCCGCCGACGTCTCGGCCGCGGGCGATCTCGTCGTGGTGCGCACGTACCTGTCGGTCCTGCTCTGGCGCCGGCCGCCCGGGACCCCGCTCGGGGCGGCGTTCCAGGGGCGCCCGTGCGAGGCGCCCGCGCCCGCGGAGCGCCAGGGCGAGGCCGTGGCCTTTACAGCCCGCGCGACGGGTCTGGTCACGATCGGCGAGGGGCTGAGACCGGCGGTCAACCTGATCCGGGCGCGCTAGCGTCTAGCATCCCGCTTTCTTCAGGGCGCACAAGGAGGAGAGGGTGGCGACGACCGAGCCGACGCTTTCCGGGATCGCGGAGATCCGCCGCTTCTTCCGGACGACCCAGAAGCCCGTCTACTTCGTCTCTGCGACCGCCTTCAACCTGCTCGGGATGGATCGCTGGGTTCGCGGGTTCCGGTACGTCAACTACTACGACAGCTTCGACGGCACCCATCCCGCGGTTCTCGTGCCGCGCGAGCGCAGCTCGCGAGCCTTCGAGTCGATCGAGGAGATCTGCAACTACCTCCTGGGTCACAAGGAGGTCGCCGACCGCGTCCGGGCTCGCGGCCCGGGCAAGGCCGTGTTCCTCATGTTCGACGAGGAGACCGAGGAGCTCGCCCGCGGCCTCGGCCTGACCGTCGCGTTCCCTCCGGCGGCGCTCCGTCATCGCCTGGACTCGAAGATCGTGACGACCGAGCTCGGCAACGACGCCGGAGTGCCGAGCGTCCCGAACGTGCTCGGGCGGGCGCAGGCGTACGGGGAGCTCCTCGAGCTCTCCGCTGCGGCGGGCCTCGGAGCCGACCTTGTCGTCCAGACGCCGTACGGCGACTCCGGTCAGACGACGCATTTCGTGGCCTCCCGGGACGACTGGGACGAGATCGCGGGAGAGCTCGCCAGCGAGGAGCTCAAGGTGATGAGGCGCATCGAGCCGCGAGAGGCGGCGATCGAGGGGGTCGTCACACGTCACGGAACCCTGGTGGGGCCGCTCATGACCGAGCTGACCGGCTTCCCCGAGCTGACCCCCTACGGCGGAGGCTGGTGCGGCAACGACATCCATCCAGAGGCCCTCAGCGAGGGTCACCGCCGCCTGGCCAGGCAGTGGACCCAGGCGATGGGCGAGCGGCTCCGAGCGGAAGGGTACCGCGGCTACTTCGAGCTCGACTTCCTGGTCGACTCGGGTACCGGCGCGATGTACCTGGGCGAGCTGAACCCACGCGTCACGGGCGCCAGCTCGATGACCAACGTCAACGCCGTCGCCTACGGCGACATGCCCCTGTTTCTCTTCCATCTGCTCGAGTTCATGGACGTCGACTACGAGATCGACGTCGACGAGCTGAACGAGCGCTGGGCCAAGGAGCAGCACGTCGATTCGTGGAGCCAGTTCATCCTCAAGGACGTCGACGAGGAGACGGAGCTGATCACCGAGGCGCCGACCACCGGCGTCTGGCGCATGCGCGAGGATGGCGAGATCGAGTTCGTCCGCCGCGACACCGACTGGCACGACGTCGCCGACGAGAGCGAGGCGTTCTACCTGCGCATCGCCTCCGCGGGAGGCTACCGGTACCCCGGCGCCGACCTCGGCATCCTGGTCACCCGCGGGCGCCTGCAGACCGACGACCATGAACTGACCGAGAGGGCGAAGGCGTGGATCGCCGGCATCAAGTCGCAGTTCCGAAGCGTCCCGGTGCAGGCGGCAGAGGAGATCGCACGGCCGGAGCCGTTCTCGTTCAAGCTTCTGTAGAGGATGGACCGGATTCCGTTCACGTTCAGGGCTCTCGAGGAGCCTCTGCCCGGCGCGGTCTGGCAGCGCTTCTTCCAGGAGATGTGGCCGTGGTATCGCCAGTGGTACCTCCAGGCGGGCGAGGAGGCCCGGCCGAGCTTCGCAACCTGCTCGGACAAGCTGTCCGAGCACATGCCCGAGCTCGTCCCGACCTGGGAGCGTCTGGTCGAGCTCGCCGGGGGCGGGGACCTCGAAGCGCGGCTCCTCTCGCTGTACGAGCCGCCGCCGTACCTGGCGGCGTGCTCCCAGGGCGTGCTCGCGGGCGACTCGCCGGTGCTCGCGCGCAACTACGACTACGCGCCCTCGAGGCTCGAGGGCGTCGTGTGGTCGACGGCGTGGCAGGGCCGCCAGGTGATCGGCATGGGGGACTGCCTCTGGGGCCTCCTCGACGGGATCAACGACGCAGGGCTCGCGGTCTCGCTGACCTTCGGCGGCCGGGCCGTCGTCGGCCCGGGATTCGGCGTCCCGCTCGTCGTCCGCTACCTCCTCGAGACGTGCTCCGACGTCGCGGGGGCGGTCGAGGTGCTCCGCCGGGTCCCCGTGAATCTCGCCCACAACCTGACACTGGTCGATCGGGCCGGAGCCTGGATGACCGCCTACCTCGGTCCGGACCGCGAGCCGCTCTTCCGGCCCACGCCGGTCGCCACGAATCACCAGGTCCTGGTCGAGTGGGAGGAGCACGCGGCCGCGACCCGGACGGTGGAGCGGGAGCAGGCGGTGCTCTCGCTCGTCGACGGCGGCGCTGCCCCGACGGCGTTCGTCGACGCGTTCCTGGAGCCGCCTCTGTACTCGGATGCGTACTCGCGAGGCTTCGGGACGCTGTACACCGCCGCCTACTACCCCGCGGAAGGTCGGGTCGAGTACCGGTGGCCGTCGGCGGAGCCGTGGCACCAGTCGTTCTCGGCCTTCGTGGACGACGTCCGCACGCAGCTGCTCGTGGAGGCTGCGGTCGCGTGAATTTTCGGTGAGATCTCCCCCGATCCGCCGCGAATCGCTCATAGTGAGTCGAGATGGGGGAGACGTCGCAGACCGCCCGTGCCCTCCCGCCCGACGAGGTGCTCGCCCGTCGCGCGGCCGCAGGTGACGAGAGCGCGTCCGACGAGCTCGACCGCCGGTACGAGGAGTCGCTCACCCAGTACGCGGCGCGGCTTCTCGGCGACGTCGGCGCCGGTCGCGACGCAGCACGTGTCGCGCTGAGAGCGGCTCGCTGTGCTCTTCGGGCCGGCACCCAGCCGGCGAGCGTGCGCCCGTGGCTGTACCGGATCACGCTGACGGCGGCACTCGACCTGCGGGTATGCGTCGACGGCCGCAAGACGGCCGGTCCGCGCCTGCCCGAGCGCGAACGACGCGCGTTCGTCCTCCGGGAGGTCTACGGGCTGAGCGTCTCCGAGATCGCAGCCGATCTCGGCATGTCGCGGACGCAGGTCGAACGGGCGCTCTTCGCGGCGAGGAAGCAGCTCGCCGGGCGCATCGTCACGCGTCGCGTCCGCGTCGGCCAGCCGGCGGCCCGCCAGTCGCGACGAGGAGTGCACGCGCGCCGCCTGCTCGCAGCAGCCGCCATCGTCGCTGTGACGGTCCTGGTTTCGGTGACGGGCGCCCTCGACCCGGGCGAGACGGCCCCGCCCGTGCGGCCTGCGCTAGCGATCCCACCTGCGGATCACGCGCTGTGAACCCCGTTCGCTGACGCCTTCCGACCCCCCGGCCGCTTCGGGGGTGCGGCTAGCCGCACCCCCGAAGGCCAGCTACCCCGAGCGCCCGGCGCGCCGGAGTCCTGGCAGACTGGCACGAGGCAAATCCGGGAGGTTCGATGGACCAGGTTGTCACCAGCGAGGGAACGACGACGGCCACGGGGACCGTCGTCGCGGCGCGAGAGGTGTCGCGCGTGTACGGCGAGGGCGAGACGGCCGTGCAGGCGCTCCGGGACGTCTCGCTCGACGTCCCGAGGGGGCAGTTCGCGGCCGTCATGGGTCCGTCCGGCTCGGGCAAGTCCACGCTGATGCACATCCTCGCCGGGCTGGATCGCCCGACGTCCGGTTCGGTTGCGATCGACGGCACCGAGATCACCGGGATGGGCGACCAGGAGCTGACGCTCCTGCGCCGTGACCACATCGGCTTCATCTTCCAGTTCTTCAACCTCCTGCCGATGCTCACTGCCGAGGAGAACGTGACGCTGCCCCTCGATCTGGCGGGGACGAAGGTCGAAAAGGCGTGGATCGACGAGATCATCGGCAAGGTCGGGCTCGCCGACCGCCGGCGCCATCGCCCGTCCGAGCTGTCGGGCGGCCAGCAGCAGCGCGTCGCGATCGCGCGCGCGCTCGTCTCGCGGCCGACCGTGCTGTTCGCCGACGAACCGACGGGCAACCTGGACTCGAAGACGGGGGAGGAGATCCTGGAGCTCCTCCGCGACTCCGTCGACAGCTACGGGCAGACCACGCTCATGGTCACGCACGAGGCTCGGGCATCCGCGATGGCCGACCGGATCCTGTTCCTCGCCGACGGGCTCGTGGTGAGGGATGTCGGGCGCTCGAGCGCCTCCGAGGTGCTTGCAGCGCTGAACGAGCTCGCCGCTCGATGACCGCCGTCGCCCTGAAAGGCCTCGCCGGGCGCAAGCTCCGCGCCGTCCTCACCGCCCTCGCGATCATCCTCGGCGTCGCGATGATCAGCGGTACCTACGTCCTCACCGACACGATCGACAAGGCGTTCTCGAACATCTTCACGTCGGTGTACGCGGGAACGGACGCCGTGATCTCCGGGAAGGAGGCGTTCCAGACGGATTTCGGAACGCCCCCGCCGTTCCCGGAGAGCCTCCTCACCGATGTGCGGGCGCTCCCGGACGTCGAAGCAGCCGCCGGCGGCATCAACGACTTCGCCCAGCTCACCAACCGCGACGGCGACGTGATCTCGACCGGAGGGGCGCCCACCCTGGCCTTCGGCCTCGACGCCACACAGGATCCGTTCAACCCGCTCGAGCTGACCGCGGGAGACTGGGCGACCGGGCCCGGCGAGATCGTCATCGACGCCAGCACGGCTTCGAAGGAGGGCTACGCGGTCGGCGATCGGATCGGCGTCGTCACGAAGGGCCCCGTCGCGGAGTTCACCGTCACGGGCATCGCGGAGTTCGCTGGACAGGAGTCGCTCGGCGGAGCGACGTTCGCGGTCTTCTCGCTCGGCGAGGCGCAGAAGTTGTTCGGGAAGGAGGGAGAGCTCGACGGCATCCAGATCTCGGCGAAGGACGGCGTCTCACCGCAGCAACTCGTCGATCAGATCCAGCCGATCCTCCCGCGCGGCACCAAGGTGCAGACCGGCGTCCAGGAGACCCAGGACGCGACGAGCGACATCGAGGAGTTCACGAGCTTTATCCGGTACTTCCTGCTCGCGTTCGGCTTCATCGCTCTCTTCGTCGGTGCGTTCGTCATCTTCAACACGCTGTCGATCACGGTCGCGCAGCGCGTCCGTGAGTTCGCGACGCTCCGGACGATCGGGGCATCGCGTCGCCAGATCCTCCTCTCGGTCGTGCTCGAGGCGCTCGTGATCGGCATCCTCGCTTCGGTCGTCGGCCTCTTCCTCGGCCTCGGGCTGGCGAAGGCGCTCAACGCGATCTTCGTAGCGGCCGGGATCGACCTTCCGACCGCGGGGCTCGTCTTCGCGCCCCGGACGATCGTCGTCAGCCTGCTCGCCGGCGTCCTGATCACGGTCGTCGCGGGCCTCCTCCCGGCGATCAGGGCGACGCGCGTTCCTCCCATTGCCGCGGTGCGGGAGGGAGCGACGCTACCGAAGTCGCGGTTCTCGCGCTTCGCGCCCTACGTGTCGCTCGTCGTGGTCGCGATCGGCGTTGCCCTGCTCGTGTACGGCACCCTCGTGGACAACATCGGGATCGGGCAGCGGCTCGGTGCGATCGGCGTCGGGGTCCTCGCGCTCTTCATCGGCGTCGCCGGTGTCTCGTCTCGTCTGGTGAGGCCGCTCGCCCGCGTCCTCGGCTGGCCGGCGAGCCGGATCGGCGGCGCGGCCGGACGGCTGGCACGGGAGAACTCGATGCGCAACCCCGGCCGTACGGCGTCCACCGCCGCCGCGCTGATGATCGGGCTCGCCCTGATCACGTTCGTCGCCGTCATCGCGTCCGGTCTGAAGAGCTCGGTCGGCGACGCGATCGACCGGCAGGTGAACGCCGCGTACGTCGTCGTCTCCGACGACAACTTCTCGCCGTTCGATCCCGCGCCCGACGAGGCGCTCGCAGCCGTGCCCGGCACCGAGGTGGTGGGCGTCCGTGGCGATCGCGCCGAGGCGTTCGGCGGCGAGGAGAACGTCACCGGTGTCGACCCGGCGACGATCGCGAGCGTCTACGACTTCGACTGGGTCGACGGATCCAACGCCTCGCTCGCCAGCCTGGGCGAAGACGGCGCCGTCGTCGAGAAGGGCTTCGCGGACGACAACGATCTCGCCGTCGGCGACGACTTCCGCCTGACCACGCCCGCCGGCGAGAACTTCAGGGTCGAGGTGAAGGCCGTCTACGAGGCTCCGCCCTTCTGGCAGATGCTCGGCGCGGTCAGCATCCCGACCGCGACGTTCGACGCGGCGTTCCGAGACCCGCGGAACCTCTACACGTTCGTCAACACCGAGGGAGGGGCCTCGCCCGAGGCGCAAGCGGCGCTCGAGAGTGCCCTCGTGGACTATCCGGGCGTCAAGCTCGACACCAAGGATGGGTTCTCGGAGACGCAGCAGAACTCGATCAACGTGCTCCTCAACCTGCTCTACGTGCTCCTCGCCCTCTCGGTGATCGTCAGCCTGTTCGGCATCGTCAACACGCTCGTCCTCTCCGTTTTCGAGAGAACCAGGGAGCTCGGGATGCTTCGTGCCGTCGGGATGACGCGTCGGCAGGTGCGCCGGATGATCCGCCACGAGAGCGTGATCACCGCGCTGATCGGCGCGGTGCTCGGAATCGTGCTCGGGATCTTCCTCGCGGCCCTCGTCACGCAGGCGCTCTCCAGCGAGGGGCTCGTGTTCTCGGTTCCGGTCGTGAGCCTGATCGTCTTCGTGGTCATCGCGGTCGTCGCCGGGATGTTCGCGGCGATCTTCCCGGCGCGGAGAGCCGCCCGGCTGAACGTGCTCCAGGCGCTCCAGTACGAGTAGTGCGGCAAATCGTGCCGGCCGTTGGCCGGCACGATATTGCCGCGATCGCGTCAACCCGGCGGGAGCCGGGTTGACGCACTGCGGTCGCGAATCGGGCGAAGCCCGATATCACTGCAGCCGAATCGTTGCCAGCCACCGGCGATCGGCACCGACCCGGGTGGGCCCTGGGAGTCGCCTCGAGCATCGGCAAGCACGGCTTAACCCGCAGTACTCAGTCGCTTAACCAATGGCAACAGCTCCTGAAACTGGAGCCGCTACAACTCATCCCATGAATCGTCGATTGCTCCTTCCCGTTGCCTCGATCGCGCTCGTCGCGGGCATCGCTGCGGGCTGCGGTGGCACGGGGGGTGGCGGCGTGGCCGCGACCCCGAACGGTGCCGCGGCGCAGCTCCAGCTTCCCCAGACGCAGACGCAGTCGACGGCCACCCAGTCCTCGGCGCTCCAGGTCGTCGGGGATCCCTACGAGTTGATCCCGTCCCTCGTCGAGAAGGTCCAGCCGTCCGTCGTGTCCGTCCAGGTGCAGACCGGCCAGGGCGGCGGCGAGGGCAGCGGCGTCGTCTGGGACGGCGACCGTGGCCTCATCGTCACCAACAACCACGTCGTCGAGTCGGCACAGGCCGTCCAGGTCGTCCTCAACAACGGGGACAAGATGGACGCGAAAGTCCTCGGAACCGATCCGGTCTCCGACATCGCCGTGATCCAGGTCGAGCGCACCGATCTCCCGAGCGCCGCTTTCGCGAGCGAGCTGCCGCGGGTCGGCGAGCTCGCCATCGCGATGGGCAACCCGCTCGGGTTCGAGAACAGCGTCACGGCCGGGATCGTCTCGGCTCTTCACCGCTCGCTCGGCGAGGATCCCTTCGTCGACCTCATCCAGACCGACGCGCCGATCTCGCCCGGCAACTCCGGCGGCGCGTTGATCAATCGCAACGGCGAGGTGATCGGCATCAACTCCGCCGGCATCCCATCGACCGAGAACGCGAACTCCCTCGGGTTCGCGATTCCCTCCACGACCGTCGTCTCGATCGTGAACCAGCTGCTCGAGAACGGATCCGCCAGCCATGCCTACCTCGGTATCAGCTCGACCGACGGCGAGCGCGGGATCGTGATCGAGTCCGTTGGCGACGGCACCGCCGCGGCCGCGGCCGGCCTCCGCGCCGGCGACGTGGTCGTCGCGTTCGACGGCCAGTCGATCGAATCCACTTCCGACCTCGTCTCCGCCCTTCGCACCAAGGCCGCGGGCGACACCGCGGTGATCACCGTCGAACGGAACGGCGAGCAGTCGGACGTGACCGTAACGCTCGGCGAGAGGCCGCCGGCGTAGCAGGTCCCGAAGCGGATCGCCTCCTGTCTCCCGGCCCACTGCCGGAGGGCAGGAGGCGATCCGTTGACGGGTCGAGGTTGCGGATCCGGTTGCGGATCCCTAGCTCTCCTTGGCCTTCCTCCGCTCCGGGTCGTAGACGGGGTGGCGGACGACCTCGCCGGGGACGGCCTCGGCGTCGATCGTCGCGGTCACCCGGGTGCCCGGCTCCCGCAGGTCCTTCCGGATCTTCGCGAGGCCGAGCGTCTTGCCGTCGAGGTAGGGGGACACGACCGCCTGGGTGACGAGGCCGACGTCCTCGCCGTCCACGGTGAGGGGCGCGCCGCTCGCGCTCTCCCCGCCTGCGTCGAGAACGACGCTCGTCAGGCGGAGGACGGTCTCGTCCCGGTCGCGACGGAGCCCGTCCCGGCCCTGGAACTCGCCCTTGTCGAGATCGACCGACCAGCCGAGGCCGCACTCGTACGGTGAGACCGTGGGGTCGTACTCGATCCCGCCGATGATGAAGCCTCCCTCGATCCGGAAGAGGTCGAGCGCGACCATGCCGATCACCTTCATGCCGGCCGGCCCACCAGCCGCGAGGAGGGCGTCCCACAGCTCGCCGCTGCGCGCCCGCTCGACCCAGAGCTCGTAGCCGAGCTCCGCCGTGTAGCCGAGCCTCGTCATGAACACGGGGATGCCGGCGATCTCGACGTCCTCGCGGAACGTGTAGTAGGGGAACGCCGCGTTCGAGAGATCGGAGCGAGTGAGGCCCTGGAGGATCTCCCGGCTTCGTGGGCCCTGGAGACAGAGGTGGGGTGTCGCATCCGTGTGCTCGCGCACGACGATGCCGGTCCCCTCGGCCTCCCCGGTGAAGAGCTCGGAGTCACGATCGTTGGCACCGCAGAAGCGCACGCGGTCGGTAGCTCGCAGCATGGTCGTGCAGTCGTCGATCATCTTCCCCGCGTCGTCGCAGAGCGCCCCGTACGCGATCCGCCCGGGCGCCAGGGTGGAGACGTCGCGCGTGACCAGACGGTTCATGAACTCCAGTGCACCGGGGCCCTCGACGTCGACCTTGCGCAGCATCGAGAAGTCCATCAGCGCGGCAGCTTCACGGCACGCGACGTACTCCTCCATGGTGTCGCTGACGACCAGCGGCGCGTGGTAGCCGAAGAGATCCATCCACTGGCCGGTCAGTGCCGAGAGTTGCGGATAGAACGCGGTCTCCTTGCTCAAGGGCTCCTCCCGTCCGTGGGCTCGCTTGCGGGTAGGTACCCTAGCCGCGATCGTGCTCGAGCTCGATGCCCTGAGCCGGCGCTTCGGCAGCGTCGTCGCCCTCGATCGACTCTCGTTCTCGGTCGCCGACGGCCAGGTCTTCGGCTTCGTCGGGCCGAACGGCGCGGGGAAGACGACGGCGATGCGGATCGTCCTCGGGGTGCTCGCTCCCGACGCCGGCGAGGTTCGGTTCCGAGGGCGGTCCGTCGACGCGGCGATGCGCCGCCGCTTCGGCTACATGCCTGAGGAGCGGGGCCTCTATCCGAAGATGACCGTCGGTCGGCAGCTCGTCTACTTCGGGCGCCTGCACGGGCTCTCGGAGGACGTGGCCCGCGCCTCCGCCGAAGAGCTCGTCGCGGCGCTCGGGCTCGACGGAAAGTGGGAGGCGCCCGTCGAGAGCCTGTCGCTCGGAAACCAGCAGCGCGTGCAGCTGGCGCTCGCCCTCGTCCACCGCCCCGACCTGCTGGTGCTCGACGAGCCCTTCTCGGGACTCGACCCGATCGGGGTCGACGTCCTGTCCGGCGTGCTTCGCAGCCGCGCCGGCGAAGGGACGCCGGTCCTCTTCTCGAGCCACCAGCTCGATCTCGTCGAGAATCTCTGCGACGCCGTGGCGATCGTGAACGACGGCCGGCTGGTGGCGTCGGGTCGGGTGTCCGATCTCGCCACGCGTGACGCCCGGCGCCGCTATCGCGTCTGCCTGGCCGAGCCGGCGGACGCCTCGTGGTCAAGGTCACTTGCGGGCGTCGAGACCGTCGCCGTCGACGACGGTCAGGTCGAGCTCGAGCTGGCGGACGGGGTCGACGACCAACTCGTGCTCGACGCGGCTCGGCGGGCCGGGCGGGTGACGGAGTTCGTCCGCGTACGCCCGCGCCTGTCCGAGATCTTCCGGGACGTGGTCGAGCGGTGAGCGCCGTCCGCGCGATCCGGCTCGTCGCGAAGCGTGAGCTGACCGAGCGCACGCGGGAGCGATCCTTCTACGTGTCGACGGGGATCAGCCTGCTCGTGCTGCTCGCGATCGTCCTCATTCCGAAGCTCTTCGACCTCGGCGGCTCCGATCCGAGCAGGGTCGGCCTCGTCGGCCCAGGATCTGCCGGCCTCGGCGTAAGCCTCGCGCAACAGGAGATCGACGGCGAGCCGGTCGAGGTCGTCCGAGTGAGGAGCTTGGCCGCCGCCCGGAGCCAGCTGAGCTCGGGTGACCTCGACGCCGTCGTCGTCGGTGGACGGACGATCGTGGCCGACGAGGAGGTGTCCTCGGAGCTCGAAGGCGCCATCCAGGCGGCCTCGGCCGAGACCCGGGCGCGTGCAGCGCTCGAGGCGGAAGGAGTGCGACCGGCGGCTGCAGCCGCGATCCTCTCTCCTCCGCCGCTCCCCACCCGGAGCCTGCAGCCGGACGGCGGCGGCGGGGACGAAGGGGTCGCGTTGGTGGCCGTGATCATCCTTTACGGCCAGCTCTTCGGCTACGGCTTCTGGGTCGCGTCGGGCGTCGTCGAGGAGAAGGCGAGTCGGATCGTCGAGATCCTGCTCGCGACGATCACGCCGCGCCAGCTGCTGGCCGGGAAGATCCTCGGGATCGGGCTCCTCGGGCTCGTGCAGCTCGTCGGCATCGCCGTTGTCGGGCTCGCGGCGGCGATTGCAGCAGACGTGGTCGAGGCTCCTCGCGAGGCGGTCGAGGCCGTGCTGGTGGCGGTGGCGTGGTTCGTGCTCGGGTATGCGTTCTATGCATGCCTGTTCGCGGCCTCGGGCTCGACCGTCTCGCGGGTAGAGGAGCTCCAGAACGCGACGACGCCGCTCTCGATCGTCATTCTCGGCTCCTTCTTCCTGGCGTTCGCCGCGATCAACGACCCGGACGGGACACTCGCGGAGGTCGCCTCGATGATCCCGCCGATCTCGGCGATGGTGATGCCACCCCGGATCGTTGCCGGCAATGTCCCCGCCTGGCAGATCGTCCTCTCGGCCGCGCTGATGCTCGGCGCGACCGCTGCGCTCGTTCCTGTCGCCGCGCGGATCTACGCCAATGCCGTGCTCCGGACCGGGGGCCGGATCAGGCTCCGCCAGGCGTGGCGCTCGGAGGGGGCGTGATGCGCTCCAGCGCCCAGACCGCCGGGCGGTCGAGATCGTCGGCCGCACACGACGTGATCCTGGCCGGCTCGGCAGCGCGACACGCGACCTCGACCCGGTAGACGCCCAACGGGGCACGGAGAAGCGACCGACGTGGCGTCGGCGCGCTCGACCACGACGTCGTCGATGCCGTCGAGAGCAAGGCGCTCTCGCAGGAAGGCGTCCGCCGCCTGAGCCGCCACCGGGAGCGAAGAGCGCCCGCGCAGGCTCGTTCGCACGAGCCGGCGCGCCTCGTGGGCGGCCACGAGCTCTTCCACGGCATCCGGCGTGACCCGGCCGTACCAGAGACCTTCCGGCAGGCAGACGACGTTCGCGGCGAAGCGATGACCTCCGACGTGTGAGCACTCCCAGGTGTCGTCGGGCCGGATGGCCGCCAGCGCGCTGGCGGCCGGACGACCGAGCCGCGCGCAGCAGGCGTCGCGGCGGCTGTTCGTGCAGACGAGGTAGACGGGCCTCTCGACGGGGCGACCGGCGGGTCGATCACCTTGGCCGAGCGACTCGACGTCGAGCGCGAGAAGATCGGCCGGCTCGGATACTTCCAGCTCATGGAGGAACGATTTGCCCTGGCGGGACGATCCGAGCCAGCAGCGCCGCCCGTGAGCGTCGCGGTCGGGCCGTTTCACGAGCAGCACGCGCACTCCGGCCGCCTTCGCCCGTGCGTCGAGCGTTTCGGCGACGTGGCGGTCGAGCCTCGACTCGACCACCGCCTTGCGGCCCCACGGGCCAGGCTGCTCGACGAGCAACCAACTCGTCACCTCGGAGGCCGTTGCGAGCAGCGGCTCGCCGAGGCCGAGCGACAGCTCCGAGCAGATTCCACGATCGCCCATCCCCGCTAGCGTATGCGCCCCGTGCGACCCGACGAGCTCGACCCGAGCGACCGGATGATGGTCGAGGGCCTCTACTGGTGGGGCATTCCGTCGCTGTTTCGGTGCCCCGTCGATCCGGACCCCGAGGCGTGCGACATCGCGCTCGTCGGTGTGCCGCACGCGTCGGGGAACGCTTCCACGGAGCGAGATCAGCACCTCGGCCCGCGCGCCGTCCGGCACGTGTCGGCGCTCCAACGCCGCTACCACGCGGCGTTCGGCTTCTCGCCCTGGGAAGCCTGCACGATCCACGACCTCGGTGACGTTCCGTTCCCCGAGGCGAACGACAACGAGCGCTGCATCGAGCGGATCACCGGATTCTTTCGTCGGATCGCGCAGGCCGGGGCGCGTCCCGTCGCGATCGGCGGCGACCACAGCGTCACGGGTGGCATCGTCCAGGGGCTCGTCGGCGCCCACGCGCCGCTGACAGGTGAGCGGAAGGCTGCGCTTCTCCACCTCGATGCCCACATCGACGCCTACGAGACCATTCCGCACTGGCTCGGAGCGAGGAAGTCCGCGGCGCACTGGGCCAGCTACCTCGTACGCGAGGGACAGGTGGATCCTTCGCGAAGCGTGCAGATCGGCATCCGCGGCAACCCGCGCAACGCCGACTGGCTGAAGCCGAGCTACGACCTCGGCTACGAGGTGATCACGATGGAGCGCTACCGGGAGCTCGGCGCCGGAGCGGTGCATCGAGATCATCGAGGAGCGCATCGGCGACGCGCCGCTCTACATCACGTTCGATCTCGACTGCCTCGACCCGAGCGTCGCGCCGGCAGTCTCGAACCTCGAGCCTGGCGTGACCGGGTTCACGATCGACGAGGCGACGCGGTTGCTGCGGGGAGTGCGCGGCATGGACGTGATCGGCGGCGACGTCGTCTGCCTGATGCCGACGAAGGACGCGCCCAACGGCATCACGGCGATGGTCGCGGCGGCGGTCGCGTTCGAGCTGGTCGGCCTGGTTGCCGATCGGCTTGCCGGCTCGACCTCGCGCTGAGCGAGCGTCCCTCGGAAAGCTGCGACGAAGACGTGCGCTTGTCGTGGCGGGGTCTGACCCGCCTTAACATTCCGAGGCGCATGCAACCGGGACGTTGGCATCGCGCCGGTACGCCGCGGCTGCCCTGACGGCGAGCTTTGCAGGGTATTGAGGCGGGGTCAGACCCCGTGTCGGAATCAGCGCGGAAGTGTGTCGCCTGGCGTGACGGTCGACGGCCTAGCGGTCGTCGGCGCTCTCGGCGTCGTCGGGAGCAGCCGCTGCCGAGGCGACGCCGACCGGCTCGAGCTCGAGCGCCTCGAGGACGAGCTCGGAGAGCTCGCGGAGCTCGATCTCGGCCGCATGGCCGGAGGTCTTGATCGCGTCCTCGTACATCGTCACGTCCTTCGGGCAGGCGACGATGAAGTACTCGATCCGGCCGAGCGCGACGGCCTCGTCGATCCGGTTCTCGCTCGGGCGCTGCGCGCCCTCCTTCTTCAGCTCCTTCATCCAGATCCGCCCGCCGCCGGCGCCGCAGCAGAAGGAGTTGTCGCGGTTGCGCGGCATCTCGACGAGCTCGATCCCGAGGCGCTTCATGACCTCGCGCGGCGGCTCGTAGACGCCGTTGTAGCGTCCGAGCGTGCAGGGGTCGTGGTACGTGACCCGGTAGTCGAGCCGCTTCGACGGCGGAGAGCGTTCCGTCTTCGAGGAGGCGCTGAGCAGGAGCTCCGAGTGGTGGAGGACGTCGTCCGCCGTCCAGGACGCGCCGAGCTCCGGGTACTCGTTCCTCAGCGTGTTGTAGGAGTGCGGGTCGCTCGTCAGGATCCGCTGGAAGTCGCAGTTCTCGATCGCCTCGATGTTCTCCTCGGCGAGCGAGGTGTAGAGGCCCTCCTCGCCGACCCGGCGGACGTCGTTGCCGGCGGTCTTCTCGGCGTCGTAGAGGATCCCGAAGTCGACTCCGGCATGGTGGAGGATGCGCGCGAGCGCCTGCGTGTTGCCGCTGGTTGCGCGGGTCGAAGGAGGCGTAGTCGCCGACGAACCAGAGATACTCGACCGGCTCCTTGCGCGCGTCCTTGACCTCGAACTCGAGGCTCCTTCGCCCAGCGTGCGCGCTTGCGCTTCGGCTCGCCGAACGAGTTGCCCGACGTGTAGATCGTCTCGAGCGTCGACTGCAGCTGGTCGTCCATCTCGCCTCGCTCGACGAGGCCGCGGCGCATCTGGTTGATGATCGGGACGTGCTCGATCCCGACCGGGCAGATCTCGACGCACGCCATGCACTGCATGCACGACCAGAGCGTCTCCGGCCGGATCGGGTCGCCGAGGATCGACTGCTTGTCGTCGAAGAGGGGCTCGACCCTCAGCGCCGCGCGGATCCCGAGCGAGCCCTCGGCGAACTCGCGCAGGTCGAGGATCAGATCGCGCGGCGAGAGCGGATAGCCGGACGCCGTCGCCGGGCACGCCTCGTGGCACTTGCCGCACTTCGTGCAGGCGTCGAGATCGAGCAGGTGCCGCGGCGCGAGATCGGTGATCCGCTGGTAGCCGACCTCCTCGGACTTCGCGTTCGGCTGGGATCGGCACGAGCCGCCGGCCGACCTTCTCGTCGCGCTCGGCCACCCCGGCCGGCCCCGCGATCATGTGCACCGCCTTCGTGAACGGGATCGAGGCGACGAAGCCGAGCGCGACCAGCGCCGTGCACCCACCAGTTGACCCGATGCGCGCTCTCGGCCGCACCCCCCGCGAAGCCGATGTCGATGAAGCCCTGGCCGACGAGCCAGCCGATCGGCGACCACATCTCGAACGACGGGTCCGTCTCGGCGATCCGGAACGCCTCGAGCAGGAACCCGGTCAGCGCGAGGAAGAACAGGAGGCCCGAGGAAGAGCCAGTCGCCGCGAACGTAGCGCGACCGGTCGTACTCGCCCTCCTCGCGGTCCGGACGCCGGTAGTCGAGAGCCGGAACGGCTTCATGATCCCGCGCCTGACGGCGAGCACGATCAGCCCGACGACCAGCGCCGCGCCGAACACGTCGAGGAAGAGCGAGTAGCCCTTGTAGAACCAGCCCTTGAAGAAGTCGAAGCCGAGCGGCTCGGCCACGTCGTCCTGGACCGCGAGGATCGCCGTGCCGACGAACAGGACGAGGAAGCCGTAGAAGACGAAGAGGTGCCCGAAGCCGGACAGCGGGTCGCGCCGCCGGATCCAGGAATGGCTGAGACACGATCCTCGCCGTCCTCGCGAGCCGCTCGCACCGGGCGGTCCGGCTCCGACAGGCGCCGCGACCCTGCCGGTACTTCGCGCGAGGCGGTAGACGCCCCAGAAGAAGATGCCCGTCGAGACGAAGATCAGGAAGTACCAGAACGCGATCGCCCAGACGGGTAGGTTCGCGAACGTCTCGCGGGTCGCGGTCTCGGCGATCACGTGGTCGGGACTCTAGGCAACGCCGATCTGCCCGCGCAGCTCCTCGACCCAGCGCGACGCCTGGCGCCACGCCTGGCCGGCTGCCCGCCGGCGGGCCCTGCCGTCAGCGCTCGCCGCAGGATAGGAGCCGAGGAACTTGACGCGGCCGTGTTTCGCAGCCAGGTTGCGGAGGCAGTCGGCGACGAGCTCGTCGGCCAGGTGCCCCTCGAAGTCCATTGCGAAGCAGTACTGGCCGAGGCCCGCCTTCGTCGGCCGCGACTCGAGCCGGACGATGTTGACGGCGCGGGCGGCGAACTCCTGGAGGATCGCGAGCAGCGAGCCCGGCCGGTCCTCGCGCTGGAAGCAGACGATCGACGTCTTGTCGTGCCCGGTCGGCGCGGGAATCGTGTCCCGGCCGAGGATCACGAAGCGTGTCGCGTTCTCCGGGTGGTCCTCGATCTCCGCCTCGATCACCTCGAGGCGGTAGAGCTCGGCCGCCAGCCCCGTCCCGATCGCCGCGACGCCTTTCGCGCGCGAGCGGGCGGCGCGCTCGACGGCGTCGGCGGTCGAGTTCGCCGCGACGAGCTCGACGTCGGGAAGCGTCCGGTGCAGCCAGTCGCGGCACTGGGCGCTCGCGTACGGGAGCGAGACCACGGTGCGAACGTCCCGAAGCCGCGTCCCCGGGCGACCGACGAGGTTCAGCGAGATCGGGCGAACGATCTCGCGCTGGATCAGCAGGTCGCTCGTGAACGCGAGCGCGTCCAGCGTGACGGTCACCGCACCCTCGATCGAGTTCTCGAGCGGGACGATCCCGAGGTCGGCCTCGCCGCTCTCGACGGCCGCGATCACCTCCGGGAACGGGCGCGCGAGCGATCAGCTCGGAGTCGGCGAGATCCGGCTCCGAGAGGAGCGCCTCCTCCGTGAACGTCCCGGGCGGCCCGAGAAAGGCGACCCGGGGCATCAGTACAGCTTCTCGAGCTCCTCTGCGACGTCGAAGAGGTCGCAGGTGGCGCCGTAGTGCGCGACGTTGAAGATCGCAGCCTCGGGATCGGAGTTGACGGCGATGATCGTCCCGGACGTCTTCATTCCGGCCAGGTGCTGCACGGCGCCGGAGATGCCGAACGCGAGGTAGACCTTCGGCTTCACCGTCTTGCCCGACTGGCCGACCTGGCGCGACGCCGGCATCCAGCCCGCGTCGACGAGGGGCGCGAGACGCCGAGGGTCGCTCCCATCGTCGCCGGCGAGCTCCTCGAACTGCGCGATGCTGTCCTTCTCGCCGACGCCGCGGCCGATCGAGAGCAGGAAGTCCGCGGTCGTGATGTCGACGTCCCTCCGAGGCGACCTCGACGTACTCCCGGTGGCGCGGAGCGGGACGCGGGCCGGGCGACGGTGAGCTCGCCGACGCGTGGCGCTCCCGGCTCCCTCGGCGGGCTGCCAGGTCGTCGGCCGGAGCATGAGCAGCGACGGTCTCCTTGCCGGGGAACTCGAGCTCGGCCCGTCACCTTGGCGCCGTACATCTCGCGCTCGGCGACGAGCCGGACGGCTCGCTGCGAACGGCGACGACGTCGGAGGCGAAGCCCGAGTGCCGAGCCGGGCGGCGAGCGCCGGCGCGTAGCCCATCCCGTTGACCGTGAAGCCCGCAGAGGATCGTCGACGGCGCCCGCTCGCGCACGAGCTGCCTCGAGCCGCGTTCACGTACGCGTCGGCCGAGAACTCCTCCTCGTCGGCGGCCACCGTGACGATCTCGTCGACCCCCTCGACGTTGGCCTGGCTCGACCAGGGACGCGGCATCCGTGCGCGATCACGCAGACCGTCACCGGCCCGCCGAGGTCCCGCGCGGCCGTGACGCAGCTCGAGGGTCACGTCCCGGAGCTGGCCGCGGAGGTGCTCGGCGACGACGAGTGTTCCGGCCATCAGCGCAGCTTCTCCTCGACGAGCTCCTTGATCCGCTGCGCGACCTCGGCCGGGTCGTCGCCGAGCATCTCCGCGCCCTGGCCCTCGCTGGGGCACGAACATCCGCCGCACCCGCGCGGCGGGCTCGCCGAGGTCGTCCGGCTCGACGACCTCGATCTCCTGCTGCTCCGCCTGCTTGATCGCCCGCAGGGTCGCGTAGCGCGGCTCGTTGATGCCGGTCTGGATCGTCAGCACCGCAGGCGTCTCGACCTCGACGACGTCGACGAGACCACCCTCGAGCTCCCGGTGCGACGGTCGCGCGACCGCCGCCGGTCCCACTCGAGCTTCTTGACGACGGCGACCCGCGGCAGTCCGAGCAGCTCGGCGAGAGCCGTCCCCGTCGCCCCCTGGACGGCGTCCGAGGACTGGACGCCGCAGAGGACGAGGTCGGGCGCTCTCGCGTGAGACGACTCCTGGCGAGCGCCCGCGCAGTCGTGATCGGATCGCCGACCGGCACGTCCTCGCCGTCGACGCGCACCGCCCGGTCGGCTCCCATCGCGAGGCAGCGCCGAAGCGCGTCCTCGCGCCTCCTCGTCGCCGCAGGTGACGACGACGACCTCGCCGTCACCCGCGGCCTCCCTGATGCGGAGCGCCTCCTCGGTCGCGTAGGAGTCCCACTCGTTCAGCGCGTACTCGAAGTAGTCGGGATCGACGTCCCGCTCGTCCGGCCGTGAACTCGACCTCGTCTCCGAGCGTCGCGACCTGCTTGACACAGACGACGATCTTCATGACTCGGGAGTCTAGACCGACGCGAGCTCTCGCTCGATCACCTTGCGCTCGCGCTTGAACGGCAGCGGAACCGCCGGGTTGTCGGTGTCGATCTCGCGGGCGAGCCGGTGGCCCGAGAAGACCGCGTCGGCGATCAGGCGCGGCGCCTCGCAGTCGCCGATCCGGTAGAGCGCGTCGACGCCTTCGGCCTTCAGCGTGTCGAGGCCGATGTCGTCCTTCAGCGAACGGAACAGCGCCTCGTTCGAGCGTCGCTGGGTGACGAGGACGACCGAGTCGAACTCCCAGTCGTGCTCGTGCGCCTCCTCGTCGTAGACGTGCACCGACTTCACGTGGCCCTCCTCGATCTGCGTCGGGATGTGGTAGGTCACGATCTCGACGCCGAGCTTGTGCAGCTTGCGGTGCATGTTCGGCGCCTCGAGCGTGAAGTGCATGTACGGGCCGATGTGCCCGAGGTGCGTCATCAGCGTGACCTGCTTGCCCTCGAGCGCGAGCTTCTCGGCGACCGAGACGCCCATGAAGTAGCCGTCGTTGTCGACGACGAGCACCTTCGAGCCGGGCACCGGCTTGCCCTCGCCCATGAGCTGATCCGGGCGTGAGGACGTACGGCTTCGACGCGTCGGCGCCGGGGATCGTGTCGTGCGTGCAGCCGTTGAGGCCGTTCGTCGCCCAGTACGAGCCGGTCGCGACGACGACGATCTCGGCGCCGTACTCGGCGACGCCCTTCGCGTCGAGCTCGGTGTTCGGGATGAACTCGACGTTCTTCAGCTTGTCGATCTGGATCTTCCGGTAGTTGACGACGCGGGCCCACTCGCCGAGGCCGGGCAGCTGCGGGATCCAGCGCATGATCCCGCCCATGTCGTCCTGGGCCTCGACGAGGTGGACGCGGCGCATGCCGCGCTTGCCGAGGATCATCGCGGCCTCCATCCCGGCCGGCCCGGCGCCGACGACGAGCACGTCGTTGTCGGCGTTCTTCGCCGGCTCGAACTTCTCGGGGTGCCAGCCGCGGCGGTACTCCTCGCCGGCGCGTCGCGTTCTGCGTGCAGATGAGCGGCGGGCCGCCGATCTCCCAGCGCGAGATGCAGACGTTGCAGCCGATGCACTCGCGGATGTCGTCGAGCCGGCCCTCGTCGATCTTCTGTCGGCAGGAACGGGATCGGCGATCGACGGGCGGCAGGTTGCGATGATGTCGAGCGCGCCGGAGTTGATCGCCTCGACCATCAGGTCCGGGTTCGTCCAGCGGCCGACCCCGAGCACGGGCTTCGTCGTGACCTCCTTGATCCGCTTCTGCCACGGGATCGCGCGGCCGGACGGGTAGAAGCGCGACGGCGTCGCGTCCTCGCCCCACTCGGCGATGCCGGAGAGGTTGATGTCCCAGACGTCGACGAGATGGTCGACCATCTGCGCGAACGGGACCGCGTCGCGCTCGAGCTGCGTGCCGGGCTCGCCCATGAACATGTCGCACGAGAGGCGCACCGCGATCGCGGTGTCGTCGCCGACGGCCTCCTTCACCTTCTCGATCGTCTCGCGCCAGAAGCGGGCGCGGTTCTCGAGCGAGCCGCCGTACTCGTCCGTGCGCTTGTTGTAGTAGGGCGTCAGGAACTGCTGCGGCAGGTACGAGTGCGAGCCGTAGACGTAGACGATGTCGAACCCGGCCGTGCGCGCCCGCTTCGCGGCGTCGACGTACATCTGCTGGACGTCGCGGATGTCGTCCTTGTCCATCTCGATGCAGTACGTCAGGTGCTCGAAGTCGCTCGGGATCTGCGACGGCCCGCGCGGGACGCAGCGGGTCTCCATGCACGGAGCGTGCGGGCCGCCGTACCAGAGCTCGCAGGCGGCCAGCGCGTCGTACTCGTGGAGCATGTCGCACATCACCGAGAGGTTCCTGATGTCGTCGTCGTCCCAGAGCCGCGCCGAGACGCGGTGCGTGTCGTCGGACTCGGGCGAGATCGAGCAGTACTCGGTGCAGACGCCGCCGTAGCCGCCCTCGGCCTTCATCGCGCGGAAATAGGCCTGGTTCATCGGCTTCTCCGAGCCGAAGCCGTTGCAGTGCGGGACCTGGTAGAAGCGGTTCTTCATGATCTTCGGGCCGAGCGGATGGGCTCGAAGAGGATGTC
Organism: uncultured Thermoleophilia bacterium; assembly: GCA_963705605.1. GTDB lineage: Bacteria > Actinomycetota > Thermoleophilia > Gaiellales > Gaiellaceae > CAVPKC01. The sequence goes on along the minus strand of CAVPKC010000003.1, from coordinate 1,123,900 downwards.
GTACCTGGGGTCTGCAGCCATCGAGTGGGGCCTCCTTCAATCCTGAGAGTGCGGCGATTCTACGCCTCTGGAACGTGCAGCGGCCGGCCGAACGCGCGCTCGAAGACGTCGTTCTGGCGCTCGGCCGACCACCGCGCCACCCCGGCGTCGTCCGACGCCTCCCGAAGCTCGCCGCCGATCTCGACCTCCCGGGGACCCGCCTCGATGCCGCGGAGTCTAGGGTCGCGAGCCGGCGGTCGAGATCGGCTGACGAACCGCGCAGGGCCCGCCCTCGGAAACGGTCAGCTCGCCGTTCGCGACGTCGAGGGAGGCGGTCGCGAGTGTCGCGTAGCGTTCCTCGAAAGGCGCGCCCGGAATTGGATGGCAGCAGACGGGCCCGTCCTCCGCGTGGCTCGCCATCACCTCGAGCACATCGCCCACCGCCGGGTCGGCGAGACCCTCGAGCTCCCGGCGCAGGTGCTCGAAGCGAACGAGCGAGTCCGGGCCCGTATCGGGGCCGACGTCCCGGGCGGCCGGGCCGGCGGCGAGGAAGTGGTTCGTGTGCACGAGCAGGCCCCTTTCGTCCGGCTCGACGACCGCCGGGCCGCCAGGATAGAGCTCGATCGAGGCCGCGCGGTCCGCCGTCACGACGGTGATCGCGGTCGACGCGGAAACGCGGGCCGCCCGCGCGATCTCGAGCGCCTCGTCGACGCTGCCTGCCTCGTCGAGGATGCGGCGGGCCACGACGTGGACGGGAACGCCGACGGGCCCACCGTCGTCCGCGTGCCTGAGGAGCGTGAACAGCACGCCGAGGCCCGCGCTGGAGACGCCGATCTTCCCGACGATCCCGTACTCGGTCAGCGTCCGCACGACGCGTCCGTCGTGGTGGACGAGCTCGCGAACGTGGAACGACCCGGCGAGCTCCTCGTGCCAATCCCATGTCTGCACGGCCACCGGCCCGTCGAGGCCGCCGAGCGCGACGATCGCCGAGCACTCGCTGGCCGTCGCCGCGCGGCACGTGGCGAGGATCTCCGTTCGCGCGTTCAGGGCGGCGATCCGCTCGACGGGGATGCCCGACCCGCGGGCGATCCCCTCGATCTCCTCGGCGAGCACTGGTGTGTAGAGCGCCGTCGCCTCGAGCGCCTCGTTGCCCGGGCGCTCGAGGTCGACCGGCCCGCCGGCGAGCGTCGCGAACAGGCGCTCGTAGACCTCGATCGTCCGGGCGATCTCGGCCGGATAGGCGGCTCCGAGCGCCTCTCCGCGTGCTCCTGGCGACGGCCTCAATCCGACGTCCACACGAGGCACGGAGCGTCCTCGCGGATCCGCTTGACGGCGCGCCGGAACGACCAGCGGCCGAGCCGCGTGCGGTCGGCGCCGAAGACCAGCAGGCCGACACCCTCGTCGCGGGCGACCTCGATCGCTGTCCCCACCGGCCTGCGGTTGTGAAACGCGACCTGCGAGGTGCGCACGCCCCGCTCCCGTGAACGCCTGGCGGCAGCGTCCAGATACGCGCGGTTCATCGCCTCGGCGTACTGGCGCGCCACGTGGTGCACGTAGCTGCGGTACTCGAGCGGGATCGCGTCGCAGATCACGAGCTCGGCCCCCGTGTCCGCCGCCGTGTCGATCGCGAACTCGACCGCCTCGTCGTCGAACGGCACGTTGAGCGTCAGGAGCATGATCTTGCGCACATCACGCGCAACCGGCGCCCGAACGGGCGGGGCCGGACGGTCGCGGACTTCCTGCGTCACTTGTTCGAGGCCTCGAGCTGGAGCGTCGTCGGCTCGTAGACGTCCATCAGCCAGCGCTTGCGATACCAGCGTCCGAAGAAGAGGAACCAGACGAGACCTGACAGGGGGAGGCCGAGCGCGAGCCCGCGCATGCCCCAGAGCATCCATGAAAGGAGGGCGACGCCGACGATGAAGACGATCCCGAGCTGGAGATACAGCCGCACCCGGGCATGCTTGGCGCGGATGTGCGCGAACCGCTCGGGCGCGATCGTGGAAGTGTCGTACCGGCGTCCGCACGAGCACTCGACGGTCTCGCCGAGCTCGACGGACCGTGTCTCGCCGCACTCGCAGCGGATGGTGAGCGGGATCGCCACGTCCCAGGCGATTGTACTCCCGGACACACGGAGGGGCGGGTTCCCCCGCCCCTCCGACGATCGCTCGCTGAACGGTGGTTACCGGGCCCGTGCGGCCACGGCTGCAGCGCCGTCGATCGCTTCCTGAGTCGGTTGCTCGTCGCTCGGGTCGGTCCAGTGGAACTTCTTGCCGTGCTGGCGCTGGGCGATGATGTAGCCCAGGACGCCGGCTCCGAGCGTGCCGACCGCGACGCCGATCATCTCGGGCAGCTTGGCCCACGCGTCGGTGAAGTCGGCGTTCCAGAGGTAGCCCGTGTAGTCCATGAACGCGAGCCCGAAGACGATGAAGAGCAGGTTCGCGATGCAGAAGACGAACGCTCCCACCATCCATGGTTTCGCCAGCCTGAGCGGCCGCGGCCAGTTCGGACGATCCCGGCGCAAGAGCAGCACGCCCGAGAGCGCGAGCACGTGCGAGAACATGTACCCGAAGTTGCCCGCGGCGAGGATGAAGAAGATGTTTCCGAAGTAGAGGACGAGGAAGATGTTCAGCACCATGTCCACGGTCATCGCCCGACCGGGGACGTGGTGGCGGTTCAGGACCCCGAGTTGCTTGATCGTCATCCCCTCTTCCGAGAGCGCGTAGAGCGCTCTGGAGCCGTCCATCGTCGCGGTGTTCATCGACAGGAGCAGGCCTGCACACAGGCAGACGACCAGGAACTTCCCGAAGTCTGGACCGGCGATCGTGTTCAGCACGTCCGTCAGGTAGACGACGCCCGTCGGGTCGGCCAGGATGCCGTCGTAGCCAATCGTCCCGAGCACCGCGATCGGGAGCAGGATCGCGAGCAGGACGTTCAGCATGCCAACCGAGGCGAGCGCCTTGCGGGTGTCGTTCTTCGTGTCCTTGTACTCCGGCGCGAATGTTGCCCCGGCTTCCGGCCCGTACGTCGACCAGCCGATGATGTACAGCCAGACCATGATCAGCGCGAACTGGTGGAAGCCGTTGCCCGAGTCGCCGTAAGCCACCGGGGTCTCCGCGACGAAGTTCGAGTTGACCTGGTGGGTCGAGAAGTCGCCGGTGATGAAGGCGCCGATCGCGATCGCGCCGACCGGCAGGATCATCATTCCTCCCACGAGGTAGCTCAACCAGACCGCGGGGCGCATCCCACGGACGTTGACGATGTAGCAGAGGACGATGCACATGACGCCGATCAGGACGGGCCAGGTGATCGGCTGCGTGACGATCGGGGCATCCCACGACTCCGTCGCCCAGTAGCTCTCGGGCCCGGCGAACTCGCCGATCAGGAGCAGGCCGACGAACACGCCGTAGATCGCGAGCACGCTCGACCAGGCGAACCAGTAGCCGAACACCGCGATCGGTCCGGCGAGCGAGAAGTGCTTGCGCCAACCCTCGCGGGCGTAGACCGAGAGGCCGCCCGGCTTGTCGGGGAACATCGCCGCCGGCTCGGCGTAGATGTACGCCTGCAGGGCGCCGATGAGCGCCGAGACGGTCCAGACCACTACGGCGGGCCAGCCGCCGAGGGCCAGGATCGAGAACGCGAGTCCCACGAGCAGGAACCCAGGGTTGGCGAGCCCGATGACGAATCCGTCGTACCACCGGAGCGTCTTCAGGAGCCGACGTTCGTCTACCGCAACCTCAGCCATATACACCCTCCTCTCGCACCCTCGCCGTGCCCGTTCGATGCCTCACGAGATTAGACCGCCTCTCGGCCGTCCCGGTTAGCGGGATGCGCGACGGTAGCACCATCCGGGATCGATTTCAATGCGGAATGACCGCGTTCCTCCGTCGGTACGAGCGACGGTTGGTGGTTCGGATCGAGCCAGCGGGCCATAGGATGGCGCCGCATGAAGATCGTCGTCCTCGGCGGGGCCGGTGAGGTCGGGGCCGCCCTCACGCGGCGACCTTGCCGCCTGCTCCGAGGTGACGGAGCTCGTCGTCGCCGACCGCGACCGCGACAAGGCCGAGGCTCTCGCCCGCGGCCTGGGCGGCTCTGCCCGAGCGGCAGGGCTCGACGTCCACGACGCTGCCTCGGCGCTCGCGACGCTGGAAGGCGCCGACGTCCTGATGAACTGCACGAGCTTCACGCTCTTCGGCTCCGTGATCGAGCTGGCGGCGGCAGCGGGGATCGACTACGCGGACCTGCTCTCCGAGCCGACCCTCGAGCAGCGACGTCGCGTCGAGGAGGCGGGGATCACCGCGGTCTCGGGGCTCGGTGCCACGCCCGGCCTCTCCAACGTGCTCGTGCGCGACGCGGCCGGACAGCTCGACGAGCTCGAGGAGGTGCACATCTCCTGGGCGAGCTTCCGGACGATCGCGCCCGCCGCCGGGCTGCTCGACACCATCCTCTGGGAGCTGTCCGACGACTGCCCGACGCGTCGCTACTACCAGAACGGCCGTCACGTGCGGGCCGGGTTCATGGAGGGGTCGAGGCTCGTCGAGTTCGCCCCCCCGGTCGGACGCCAGCGCGTCTACTACGTGCCGCACACGGAGGTCACGACCTTGCCGCGACACTTCCCGAGCTTGCGCTTCTGCGCGGTCCGCGGGACGTGGCGGCCGGAGCTGATGGAGGACATCAGGGTGCTCAACAAGTACGGGCTGCTGGACGGGCCCGCGCTCGAGCAGACGAAGGCGCGCATCTGGGAGCGCTTCGGGGGGCAGCGCGACTCCGCCCCGTGGACGCTCTTCGTCAACGTCGAGGTCGTCGGCACTCGAGGTGGCGAGGCGGTCAGCCGCGTCTACGACGTGAGCCACCCGCTCGACTGGGGCCAGGAGGGGACCGGCCGCATGACCGGCGTGTGCGCGGCCGTAGGGGCGCAGCTGCTCGGCCGCCACGGGCGGACGGAGGCCGGCTTCGTCGACCCCGAGGCCTACTACGAACCGGATGAGTTCCTCGCCGAGCTGGCTCGGCGGGGGACAGTGGCGGTCGCCGTGTACGAGCGGCCGCTCGAGTCGCAGAACGAACGGGTATGAAAGGAGCAAGATGTCTTCCGAGACCTCCCACGACGTCGTCGTCGTCGGAGCCGGCATCGCCGGCCTGACGGCCGCGCGCGACCTGCGCAAGGCAGGCCTCTCGGTGCTCGTGCTGGAGGCCCGCGACCGGCTGGGCGGGCGCACCTGGTATCGCCCGTTCGCCGGAACCGATCAGCACGTCGAGATTGGCGGCACCTGGTTCGTCGAGCGCTACCAACCGCACATCGCGGCCGAGATCGAGCGCTACGGCCTGGCCGTCGGGCACAGTCCGGCGGGAGCCTCCTTCCGCACAGGCGTGGGCGGGGAACTCCTGACCGGCTACGCCCCGGTTCCCCTCGAGCAGGCGATGGATCTCGAGCGCGGCCTCTACGAAGTGATTCACGCGGCGCGCCGGATCCGGTTCGGGGAGGCGCTCGACAGGCAGGGGCTCGACGACCTGGACGTCTCGTTCGAGGCCTTCCTCGAGCCGCTCGGCCTTGCGACGGCGACGCGCGAGTACCTCTCCGCCTGGGCCGGGTTCTTCTTCGGCTGCCATCCGTCCGAGGTGTCGGCGCTGCACGTCCTCTCCTGGGTCGCGGGGTTCGAGAACAGCGCCTGGGCGTGGTACGCGGCGATCACCGACAAGTTCGGCAAGGGGACGACGAGCCTGGTGGACGCCCTCGCGACCGACGCTGCCGCGGAGCTCCGCCTTTCGTCGCCTGTTGCGCGCGTCCGACGCTCGGCCGATGCGGTCGCCGTGACGACTCGCTCCGGCGAAACCGTCTCGGCTGCCGCGGCGATCCTCGCCGCCCCGCTGAACACCTGGCGCGACATCGACTTCTCGCCGGGCCTGTCGGAGCTCAAGGCCAGTGCTGCGGCCGAAGGCCAGACCGGCCATTCGACCAAGATCTGGGCACTCGTCGAGAACGCGCCGGAGGGCATCGTCGGCGTCGGCTGGGGCGGGGGCCTCAACTGGCTGTCGACCGAGTTCGTGCTCGCGGAGGGCAGTCTGGTGGTCGGGTTCGGCACCGGGCCGGAGATGCTCGACGTCACCAGCCCGGACGACATCCGACGGGCGATCGAGCGCTTCGTGCCGGGCGCCCGGGTCGTCGCGACCGACGCGCACGACTGGAACGCCGACGAGTTCTCGAAGGGCACCTGGATGGCGTTTCGACCGGGCCAGTTGACGCGCTACCACTCGGCCTTCCAGGAGTCGGAGGGGCGGCTCGCGTTCGCGGGATCGGACCTCGCGCTGGGCTGGGCCGGCTGGATGGACGGCGCGGTGGAGAGCGGCGCTCGCGCGGCGCGGCAGGCCCTCGAGATCGTCGGGGCACCGGCTCGCACGTGACGGAAGGACGCCCCGTCCGGGCGATCGTCTACGGGGTCGGCGCCATGGGATCGATCATCGCCCGCCTGCTCCTTGAGAAGGGCGTCGAGATCGTCGGGGCGGTTGCGCGAAGCCCCGAGAAGCTCGGTCGCGACCTCGGTGACGTGGCGGGTCTCGGCACGGCTACCGGCGTCGTGGTCGAGGCGGACGCGCGCCGTGCGCTCGAGCAGGGGGTCGACGTCGCCGTCATCGCGGTTGCGAGCTACCTGAGCGCGATGGAGGATCACTTCCGCCTCTGTCTCGAGCATGGCGCGAACGTCGTCACGATCGAGGAGGAGCTCGTCTCCCCGTGGCGTACTGCGCCGGACCTGGCGGCGGAGCTCGACCGGGTCGCGAGGGACAACGGCGTCACCCTCGCGGCATCAGGCGCCCAGGACGTCTTCTGGATGAATCTCGTGGCGACGCTGATGGGCGCGTCCCATCGCGTCGACGCGGTCGTCGGTCGCTGCAGCTGGAACGCGGACGACTACGGGCCGGAGGTCGCCCGGCACGTTCACCTCGGCGAGAGCGTCGAGGCGTTCCAGCGTCACCTCGACGAGCACGGCTGGTCCGACTTCGTCGCGCGCGCCACGCTCGAAGCGCTCGCAGCGAGCGCCGGCCTCACGCCGGGCGACGCCCACCCGTCCGTGACGCCAGTCGTGGCCGAAGCAGACGTCTGGTCGCGGAGCCTCGGGACGGAGATCCCCGCCGGCCGCCTGCTCGGCGTCGTCGACACCGTCGTGCTCGACACGCTCGAGGGCCCGACCCTCTCGTTCGAGATGGCCGGGCGTGTCTACGCCGAGGGCCAGGTCGACACGAACGAGTGGGTCGTCCACGGCGAGCCCGAGCTCCGCCTGTTCAACGACGCAGTCCCGACCCGCCTGATCACGTGCACGTCCGTCGTGAACCGGATCCCCGACGTGATCGACGCAGCGCCTGGCCTCGTGACGCTCGACCGGCTCCCGCGCCCGAGCTACAAGCACGGGAATCTCGTGACACGATCGGGCTAGCAGCTAGCCAGGCACCTTCTGGAGGCTCGCGCGCTGGATCAGGCGATCGATGCAGCGCAGCGCATTCGCGCTGATCGTCGCCGTGGGCGCCATCGGCCCGGACGTGACGAACGCGCTTCCGTCGAGGACGTAGAGGTTCGGCACGTCGTGGGCCGCACCCCAGCGATCGACGACCGACGTCCGCGGGTCGTCGCCCATGCGCGCAGTGCCGAGCAGGTGCCAGCCCCACTGCGACCAGTCCGCCTCGATGGTGTCTATCGCCCCTGCGGCCTCGTGCGCTTCGCGTGCGCGGTCGAGCTGGAAGCGCAGGTTCGCGCGCATGTCGTCGTCGATCGTGAACGTGACCTTCGGCGCCGGGATCCCGTCCGAGTCGGTCAGGTGGGGATCGAGAGTGATCGTGTTCGACTCGTGCGGCAGGTCCTCGATCCCCACACCCCAGTCGAAGGCGTGGCCGAGCGTGCGCTCGATCAACTCGTGGACGCTTGCGCCCCAGCGCGACTCGAACGGGCGGTCGTCGTAGCGAAACAGCGAGAACAGCGGGCCGCCGAGCGGCATGACGTCCCACTGGGCGCCCCGCGGGAACCCACGCGACTCGTCGTGGTCGGCGAACTGCAGCGAGAGGAGCTGGGTGCCCCAGGGGCCGAGCCAGGTCTCGAGGTCGTCCTCGTAGATCCCGAGCACGCTCATGTACGGATGCAGCATCAGGCGCTTCCCGACGAGGCCCGAGGAGTTCGCGAGCCCGTCGGGGAAGCGGGCAGAGCTCGAGAGGAGGAGGAGCCGCGCCGTCCCGACGCCGTTTGCGCCGAGGATGACGACGTCTGCCTCCTGGCGCTGCTCGTCGCCCTGCCGGTCGACGTAGACGGCGCCGGTGGCGAGGCCCTGGCCGTCGACCAGGATCTCGCGAACCCGTGCGCCGGTGACCAGCTTCGCGCCGTGCTGGAGCGCGGGCGGCCACATCGTCGTGTCGGTCGAGCTCTTGGCGCCCTTCGGGCAACCCCACATGCAGGTCCCCGTTCGCTCGCAAGCGGCGAGGTTCCCCACTTCCTGCGAGCGGATCGCGTGAGCTGCGGGCCACCAGTGCCAGCCGAGCCGGTTCATCCCCTCGGCCGCCTTCCGCCCGAGCGGGCCGATCGGCAACGGCGGCAGCGCGGGCGCGGGACCCGCAGGGTACGCGGGATCGCCGGTCATCCCGGAGATCATCATGTCCTGGTCGATCCGCTCGTAGTAGGGCTTCATCTCCTCGTACGAGATCGGCCAGTCGTCGCCGAGGCCGTCGACGGAGCGCAGCCGGTAGTCCTGCGGGCGCATCCGGACCCACTGCGCGCAGAAGTGCACCGTCGAGCCGCCGACGGCGTTGTACATGACGGGTGTGATCGGCGAGTTCGAGATCTCGAGCGGGTAGTCGGCCGGCTGGCGGCGGACATTCGGGTCGGGGCTCCACTGGGCCTCCGAGACGAGCTCGAACTCGAGCTTGTCGCCCGGGAACTCGGACGCGTCCGGCCAGTCGCCCTGCTCGAGGCAGACCACGCTGAAGCCGGCCTCGGCCAGGTAGCGCGCGGCCACGGAGCCTCCGGCGCCGGCTCCGATCACGAGGACGTCCGCTCGCCCGGCGCCGCGCGAGAGGCGGAAGGGTAGGCCGTCGACCTTGCCGTTCGGCACGGAAGCGGGAGGGGCCGGTTTGTGGACCGGCCCGCGGTCGATCACCGGATCGAGCAGGCCGTCGCGGAGGTCGTAGTCGGCCTCGTCGGGGAACGGCGGACGCTTCCCCTGGCCTGGGAAGCCGATGCGCTTTCGCACCTTCAGGTTCATGTAGTAGGAGCCTGCGACGATCGACGCGAGCGCGCGGAACGCGTCGGGCTCGTCCGCGTGCAGTCGCCTCGCCTCGGAGGCGGGGTCCCGACCCGAGGCCTCGTCGAGGAGCGCCCTGAGCGTGGGAACGAGGTCAGGACGGGCCGTGAGGGCACGGTCGAGCCACTTGTCGTTCGGATTGGCCTGGCTCCACGCCGGAAGCTCGCCGGCTGCCGGGATCAGCACATCTCCGAGCCCCGCGAGCGTCGCGCGCTGCTCGCTGCTCACCGTCGTCTCCGCCGGAGCGCTCATGGCCCCTCCTCCTGGTCGTCACGACCGCGGTCGCGTCTTCTCCGTGTCGTAGATCGGGACCGGCGAGACCGTCGCGGCCGCGGTGCCGTCGCCCACGGCGACCTCGAGGCGCTCGCCGTCGCGGGCGAGGTCGCTGCGCAGAACCGACAGGCCGATGACCGTGCCGAGGGTCGGACTCTCGCACGGGCTCGTGAGCGTCCCGACCTGCTCGCCGCCCTTCGTCACCGCCGCTCCGTACTCCGGCACGTCACCGTCGACGACGAGGGTCACGAACCGATTCGGCGGGCTCGTCGCCTCCGCCTGAAGCGCCGCCTTGCCGCTGAAGTCGGGCCCGTCGAAGCGGATCATCTTGTCGAGGCCCATGTCGTACGGGCTCGTCTCGTGCTGGAAGTAGTCGTAGCCGATGAAGATGAGGCCGGACTCGATCCTGACCGTCTCCACTGCCGCGAGGCCGTAGGGTCGTGCGCCGGCTCCGACCACTGCCGCCCAGAGCTGCTCGGCGCCGTCCGGGGCACAGAAGAGCTCGTAGCCGAGCTCGCCCGAGTACCCGGTGCGCGAGACCCAGCAGGGAACGCCGGCGACGTCGACGAGGTCGGGCCAGAACCGGAAGTACCTGAGCCCGGACACGTCCGCCTCGGTGAGGCTCGCGAGAAGCTCGCGGGAGCGCGGTCCGTTGATGCCGAGCTGAGGCGTCGCCTTCGTTTGCGGAGTGATCTCCACGTCGAGGCCCGTCGACGACAGATCGGAAGTGGTCGAGGTCGGAGTCGAGCGCGGTCACGACGATGCAGACGTCGTCTCCGAGCTTGAAGACCGTGCCGTCCCCGACCATCTTGCCGTTGTCGTCGCAGAACGGTGCGTACCGGACCTGGCCGGTTTCCAGCCCGAGCATGTCGTTCGTGAAGACGCGATCGGCGGCGGCCAGCGCATCGGGACCCTCGAACTGCCACTTGCGAAGCGGCGACGCGTCCCAGACCCCGACGTCGGTGCGGATCGCCTGGTGCTCGGCGGCGGCGTCGCCGAACGTGCTCGGCCAGTACCAGCCTTCCCAGTCGACGAGCTCGCCGCCGAGCTCTCGCTGAGGTCGATCGAATGCGGTGCGGATGATGTCGTCGCTCATGGCAGGTGTCTATCACCCCCGCCGTGCGCGTTCAAGCCGCGGGTGCGCCTTCCCGGAAGCCGAGCTCGGCCGAGATCGCCGAAGCCTGCTCGAGGAGCGGCTCGACCGCCGCCTCCATCCGGTCCTGCCCGAAGCGCCCGGCGGGCCCCTGCACGCCGAGGATCGCGGCCAGCTCGCCTCGGTGGCCGCGAACGGGGGCGGCGATCGCGTTCAGGTCTTCCTCCCGCTCGCCGACGGCCTGTGCCCAACCCCGTTTCGCGGTCGCCTCGATCTCCGCGGCGAGGGTTGCCCGATCGGTGATCGTGCGATCCGTGTAGACGGCGAGCGGCCCCGAGGGAAGCGCCCCCCCGCAGGCGAGGAAGACCTTGCCGATCGCCGTCGCGTGCGCCACGCTCGGGCGGCCGATCCGCGCGACGCTCTGAACGGAGGCCGGGCTCTGCGCGTAGTCGACGGTCACCGCCTCCTGTGCTCCCGGGGCGCAGAGCGTCGCGGTCTCGCCGGTCGCGTCGACGAGGGCGGCGAGGTGCGGCCGGGCGATCGCGCGGAGGTCGACACGCGCGAGCACCGAGTTCCCGAGCTGGAGGAGCCGGAGGCCGAGCCGGTAGCGGCCGCTCTCGCCGTCGTGCTCGACGAGTCCGGCCTCGGCGAGGGTCGCGAGCAGGCGAGACACGGTGCTCGGGTTGATCCCCGTGCGGCGGGCGATCTCGTTCGTCCCGAGCGCGGGCTCGTCCTCGGCGAGGGCGTCGAGCACCGCGACGGCTCGCTGAACCGAGGCGATGTGGCGGATTGCTGGCTGGCCGGTCCGGGGCATCCTGCGCTACTCTCCCAGTAGATTTTGCAACTGCATTGCCGAGGAGGCAATTCTAATGGGAGTCCCCGCCAGCGCAGCGTACGTGATCGTCGGAGCCGGTATCCATGGCCTCTCGACCGGGTACCACCTCGCCAAGGAGCTCGAGACCCGCGGGCTCGGCTCCGGCGTCGACATCGTCGTCCTCGACAAGTCGGAGCCGGGGGCGGGCGCCTCGGGCATCGCCTGCGGGGTCGTGCGCAACAACTACTACCAGCCGGCGATGGCCGAGCTGATGCAGGCATGCGTCGAGGTCTGGGAGTCCGACCCGGCCGCGTACCACTACAACCCGGTCGGCTATGTCGCGCTGGGCGCCGCCGTGCAGGAGGACGACCTCGTCGAGACGTTCGAGCGCCAGGAGCGGATCGGCTACCGCTCGAAGCTGATCACCGGGCCGGCCGAGGTCGACGCCTACATGAAGACCCTGTTCCCGGACTGGCGAGCGAAGGGAGTCACCGCCTGCCTGCACGAGCTCCAGGGCGGCTTCGCGTTCAACAAGGACTCGGTCCTCGGCCTCGCAGGCAAGTGCGAGGCGGCCGGCGTCAGGATCCTCTCGGGCGTCGAGGCGAAGGCGTTCGAGTTCAGACAGGACGAGTCCGTCGAAGCCGTGATCACGAGCGAGGGTCGCATCGCCGTCGGCGAGCAGGTCGTCGTCGCACCCGGTCCGTGGGCGAAGCACTTCTGGTCGATGCTCGAGCTGCCGCCCAGAATCGACGTCCGCACCCCCTCGGGTGACGTGGTCAGGGACAGGCCGATGTGGACCTACTGGAACCTTCAGGAGGGCGAGATCACCGTCGACCCGGAGATGTTCTGCCTCGCCGACGGGGGCGCCCCTCCGGTGATCCACCTCGACTCGGACGCGCCGCTCCACACCGACGACGGCAGGCTCGTCACCGACGATCTCTGGGGGATCTACTTCAAGCGCGACCGCCACGGCGTGCAGGGCGGCGCCTCGCCGGTCGTCGTCGGTGACGACCTCCAGCTCGACCCGTACCCGTCGACGACCGACGTCGATCCCGACTTCCCGGACATGTGGTGCGCGGCGCTCTCGCACGCCATGAGCCGGTTCGAGGGCAAGCGGCCGCTCTACAAGACGGCCCGCTCGGGCGGCGTCGGCGCGTTCACCGTCGACAACTTCCCCGTCTTCGACTACCTGAAGCCGAACGTGTACACGATCCTCGACTCGAACCACGGCTACAAGATGATCGGGGTCGGCCGCGAGGTCGCGAAGGTGCTCGTCGGCGACCACTCGAGCCTGCTCTACCCGTTCCGCTTCGAGCGCTTCTCGTCCGGGGATCTGCACCCGGTCTCGCACTCGCCGTACCCCTGGAGCTAGGTGTTCTCCGAGGCCTTCGGGGGCAGCTCCCGGAGGTTGTAGTCGACGAGGTCGAGCCGGCGCGCGAGGTAGGGCTTCGTCGTCGCCTGCACCAGGAGCGTCGCGATGATCGCGACCGCGACGCAGACGACGACCAGTTCGGAGTAGGGGACGTCCATCGCGACGACGAGGCCCGCGAGGGCGGCCGGGACGACCCCCGTCTCGCGAGTCCACGCTAGGAACACCGCCTCCTGACGCGTCCAGCCGGCGCGCCGATCCGGGGCGAGGCAGAGGGCGACGACAAGCGGGCGCGCGACCAGGATCAAGGTGGCGACGACCGCGAGCGCCGGCGCCCACTCGGCGGCGATGTCGTCCCAGGGGAGCGAGGCGCCGAGAGTGACGAAGATCAGGATGACCATCACGTTCGCCATCTGCTCGACGACGATCCGCATCGAGCGCTCGTGCGGCCCGTGCATCCCGAGCCGGAGCTTGTCCATGTTCCCGACGATCAGCCCGGCCAGGAACACGCCCAGGTAGCCGCTGCCTCCCGCGGAGTCCTCGATGTAGTAGAGGGTGGTGATGATTGCGACGACCGCGATCGCGGCGGACTCGCGCCAGATCCCGGACCTGCGGCTCGAGACGATGAGGGCGAGCACGACGCCGATCGCGATCCCGATCGCGGTCGAGATCGCGAGCTCCTTCAGGAAGTCCACGATCGGGTCGGCGAACCCCTCGCTTCCGTGGATTGCGATCCCCGCGAACGTCAGCGCGAGCACGGCCCCGACCGGATCGTTGAACGCCGACTCCGCGATCACCGTCTGGGAGACCTTGGCGCGGACGCCTAGGCGCTCGAAGAGCGGGATCAGGATCGCCGGATCGGTCGGAGCGAGCGCCGCACCGATCAGGAGCCCGACCTCCGTCGGGACTCCGAAGACTGCCGCCGCGACCAGGCCGACGATCACGGCCGTCAGGATCACGCCGGGGATGACGAGCATCCCAAGCCCGACAGCGACCCGGCGGAGGATGTCGATCGAGAGATCCAGGCCGCCGTGGAACAGGATGATCGAGACGCCGAGGGTGAGAATCAGCTGGGCGGCGATCGAGTCGAGCGGCACGTCGATCCAGCCGGTGGCGGTAGGGCCGAGGATCGTGCCAGCCGCGAGGAGGAGGATCATCCTCGGCAGCCGGAGGAGGTCGGCGACGACGCTCGCGACGAGCCCACCGACGAGCATCAGAGCGAGCGTGAGGATGACCTCGCGCGTGGTCATGGGCCGTGATTCTGCACCGGCCGTTCGAGACCTGGGTTGCGCCGGAGCGCCGCGTGGCGCACGATCTCCGTGCTGTGATCTTCGTGTTGCTCCTTCGCGGTGCGCCCGGTGCGCTCCCGATCATGCTCCTGACGCTCGTCGTCGCGCTCTACCTGACCGTGATCGAGCTCCGCGAGATGCACGTTCACTGGAAGTGGTGGGCCTGGTGGCTCTCGCTCGTCTTCCTGACCCACTTCATCGGCTACGTCGCCCTTCGGATCTACGTTGCCTACCGTCGGCGAAACGACGCGCGGACTTAGGGACACGGCCTGGGGCAAGGCCGTGATCCTCGTCGTGATCCTCGTCGCGGCGCTCCTCGTCGCGCGCAGCTGCGGCAAGACCGATCCGAAGGTCAGCCAGGACCAGGCGATCGCGATCGCCAAGGCGGAGGTGCCGTTCGTGCCGAACGACGTGATCATCCGTCTCCAGAAGCGTGGCTTAAACCAGGGAATCTTCTGGTTAGTGGGGCTTGGCATCAAGCGGGCCGACGGTTCCTACGAGAAGGCGACGAACGTCCTCGTCAACGGCGAGACCGGCGACGTTGCGGGCGTGCAGGCGGTGATCGGCGGCACGTAACGGGATGCACCCGACGGCCGGCCTCGCTTGTGTAGCTTCTCTACACCCTCGGCCCGGGAAGCATGGGACGCGTCTACCTTGGCCGCCATCCGACGAAGGTCGTAGCCTTGCGCCCTATCCAGGCGTAAGCGTCGCTACAGGCCCAGAGGCGGGCGGGGGAGGCGTTGATGGACACACTGGCGTTGCTCGCGCAGGCGGTCGAGGACCAGCTTTCGCTCAGCTCGCAGGTCCTCGCCGAGCAGTTCTACTTCTGGACCGTCGTCGTCATGTGGCTGATCCACGTCGGCTTCATGTCGTACGAGGCCGGGGTCGCGCGGCGCAAGAACATCATGTCCACGGCGATGAAGAACATCCTCACCATCGCCGTCGTGACGCCGACGTTCTACTACTTCGGCTGGTACATCTACGGCTGCTTCGAGCCCGGAGGCCCCGCGCAGGGCCACGCGGGCCCGTCCGAGTTCCCGGGCTTCTGCGGCGCGACGGCTCCCTGGTCGGACCAGATGGGCCCGAACCTCGCCGACCACATCTCGATCGTCTTCTTCCTGGCCTTCCTGCTCTTCTCCTGGACGACCGGGTCGATCATGTCGGGCGCCTTGATCGAGCGCGTTCGGCTCTCGGCCTATCTCCTGCTGACAGTCCTCCTGGGCTCCGCCGTCTGGATCATGGATGCCGCCTGGGGCTGGAGCGCCGGCGGCTGGCTGACGACCAACTACGGCTTCCACGACTCGATCGCCTCGCTCGTCGTGCACGGCGTCGCGGGCGCGTTCACGCTCGGCGTCCTGCTCAACCTGGGCCCACGGATCGGGAAGTTCGACATCAGGGGGAGGGCGAGAGCCTTCAGACCCCACAACACCCATCTCACGATCATGGGCCTGATGCTGATCTTCACGGGCTTCTATGGCTTCTACGCCGCGTGCCTGGTCATCCAGTCGACGATCTTCCCCGGCTGGCTGAACATCTACCTCTCGCCGACCACGCTCGGCGCGATCGCGATCGTGATCACGATCGGTTTCGCCGGCGGCTTCACCGGTGGGTGGTTCGCGAGCAAGGGCGACCCGTTCTGGACGCTGTCCGGCGGTCTGGCCGGGGTAATCACGGTTTCGGCAGGAGCAGACGTCTATCACCCCTCGCTCGCCTACATCCTCGCGGCGTTCGGAGGGGCGTCAGCCGTCTTCGTGGGGAACTGGATCGAGAAGCGGCTGCGAATCGACGACGCCGTCGGGGCGGTGGCGGTCCACGGCTTCTGCGGCTTCCTCGGTGTGTTCCTCGTGGGGATCTTCGCGGGCGGCTTCCCGACCGGCGTCAACAACATCCCGACGTCGTTCGGCGGCCAGCTGATGGGCATGCTCGCGTTCTTCCCGCTCGCCTTCATCCCGGGCTTCATCGCGGCCTGGCTGTTGAAGAAGGCGAACCTTCTCCGCGTGCCGCCGGAGGTGGAGCTCGAGGGCCTCGACCTCGCGGAGTTCCAGCAGGACTTCTTCCCCGAGTTCGAGAAACAGCCCGAGGTCATCGTCATGCCCGACGGCGAGGAGGTCGAGGCCGCGCCGATCCTGCTCGGCGAGTACCAGGATCTGATCAAGTACAACGAGAATGGGCACAGATCCGGCTCGCGGGTGAACCCGTGACGGCCGGGGAGGGGGTGAAGCCATGATCGACAGCTTTCCCTACGAGTCCTGGCTGAACGAGGCCGGCGACGGGCTCAACACCGACATCACGACCTTCTGGACGTTCGGCCCGGCGTACGGGGCCGAGGGGGGTCTGACCGGGACCTACGTCCTGACAGCGCTCGGGATGCTGCTGATGATCGTGGCGCTGGTCTGGTTCGTCACGCTCGAGCGGAAGAAGCTGAACGACCAGGCGGCGCGCCTCCGCGGCGCGAGCGGCCTCTAGGAGAGGAGGAACGTCGTGCCGCGCGAGAAGCAGATCGAGTTCCCGCCCGAGCAGTCGCCGAACCGCCTCGTCACACCGGTGTGCTGGATCCTCGCCATTGCGTGCATCATTGCTGTCATCATCATTCTCTTCGTCCACGACGACGGGCCGTTCATCGGCCCCTGGTAGCGAAAGCAACGTAGGAGGGCAGCTCGCAGACATGTCCACCCTGTATCTGACGTGCGGACTCTGTGGTCGCAAGCAGGCCGACGGGATCCTCTCTCGCGGCGCCTGGGGTCATCTCGACACCGGCGCTCAGGGCACACTGCGTGCCTGTCCGACGTGCAAGGAAAGCCACGACGACTGGGATGCCCGCCTCACCTCCGGCCTGAACGGCGACGCCGCGAGCGTCGCCGAGACCAGCTACGGCGCAGCCCGCTGAGGGACTGAACGCTCGTCTCAGGGCCGTCCGCGCAGGCGGGCGGCCCTGATCGTTCTCCGGAGCTGCCAGACGTCGGTGATCGGCCCGGCGCCAGTCCCGATGCGTCTACCGCGACGTTCTCGCGCAGCATTCGTTACCGGGTCTGACCCCGCCTTAACGCGTGATCAAGCCGAATCTCGGTCCGGCTGCAATGCGCCGTCCCGCAAGACCGCATTGGAAGCGGGGTTGGATTGTTAAGCCGGGGTCAGACCCCGGTGCGGGACACGCACGGGAATGCAACGGCATTCTCCCACCCGGGCGGCACGCGGATTGGCGCGATCAGCCGATCGGGCCTGCGGCGAGCAACTCGCGGAACGCCTTGTAGTCGCCCAGCTTGCCGACGGTGACGAGCGTGTCGCCGGCCTGGATCACGTCGCCGGGCTGGGCGCCCGTGACGGGCTCCGGCTCGCGGAGGATCGCGATGATCGTGATCCCAGTGCGGGCCCGGAACTCGCACTCCGCCAGCGAGCGCCCGATCGCCGGGCTGCCGTCGGGAACCGGCACCCATTCGATCGTCAGCTCGCCGAGCGCCATCTCGAGCTCCTCGACGATCCTGGGCCGCTCGTAGGCGCCGCCCAGGATCGCGCCGAGCTGGCGCGCCTCGTCGTCCCCGAGGCTGATGACCGCGCAGGGATCCTCGTCGTCGGTGCGCCGGAAGAAGTAGATCTCCCGGAGGCCGTCGTTGTGCTGGATCACCGTCACGCGGCCGCCGTGATCGGGCTTGAACGCGTACTTCACGCCCACGCCAGGGAGGCGGGTCTCTCGCAGCTCGCTGGTCACGTCTCCTCCGGAGTCAGTCTACGGGGGAAGAGCCGGCGCCCGATGCGCTTCGACTCCTTCATCAGGATCACGCCGATCGTCGCAGTGGCGAGGACGTAGAGACCCGCGAAGGCAGTCAGGTCCTTTCGGTCCGCGAGGGCGATTGCCGCGTTTCCCGCCGCGAGCTGGGCAAGGATGATCGTGAACTCGCCGTGCGCGACGAGCGCGGCGCCGACGTTGAGGCTCTGTCGGGGGTTGAACCCGCCGACGACCCCCGCGACGATCCCGGTCGCGACCTTGCCGACGATCGTCAGGACGACGGCCAGCGCGACGAGCCACCCGACGTCGCCGAGCGCGCCGACGTCGATCGTGAGGCCGAAGACGAAGAAGAAGAGCGCTCCGAACAGGTCGCGGATGCTCAGGAACCGCTCCTCGATCTCCTCGCGAACCCGGGTCTCCGCGAGCACGATGCCGGCCATCAGCGCGCCGATCGCCTCCGAGATCGCGAGCTCCTTGGCGAGCGCCGCCATCCCGACGACGAACGCTGCGACTGCGAGAAGGAAGAACTCGCTCGGCAGCCAGGAGAGGATCCGGTCGATCTGGCGGGTCAGGAACCTCGAGACCGCAAGTGAGGCGGTCAGGAAGAGCATCGTCTTGAGGACGATCCAGAGCGTGTCGCCGAGCTCCCCGCCGCCGCTGCCGACGAAGCCGAGGACGAAGCCGAGCACGAGGTCCTCGAAGACGAGGATCGCGAGGATCAGGTCGGTCTCGTCGTCCGCGAGGCGGCGGAAGTCGATCAGCCCCTTGACGATCACCGCGCTGGAGGAGACGTAGATCGCGGCCGCGAGCACGAGCGCCGAGAACGTGAATCCGAACGCGACGAGACCGACGAGCAGTCCGATGCCCGCGTTGACGACCAGATCGATCGTGCCGCCGAGGCCCACGTGGCGCCCGCTGCGCACGAGGCGGTCGAAGCTGAACTCGAGGCCGAGGAAGAAGAGCAGGAAGACGAGTCCCAGCTCGGCGACGAACTCGGTCACCTCGGATGGCCTGATGATGCTCAGCGCCTCGGGCTCGTTCGGCCCGAGCAGGATGCCCGCGAGCAGGTAGGCGGGGATCGCCGAGAGCCCGAACCGGCTCGCCGCCAGCCCGAGCACCCCGAGGATCGCGATGGTGACGGCGAGCTGGGCGAGCGTCAAGGCGCCCCGACTCTAGCGAGCGCTGCTGCGCGCGCACCGATACGCGCCGGCTGCGCCGGCGCTGGCAGCGGGTCGCGGCCGGCCGAGCCGGCCGCTCAGCCGCTAGAAGAGCCCGACCGTCGTGCCCGACTCGTCGACGTCGACGCTCTGGAGCGCGGGTGTCACGCCGAGCCCCGGCATCGTCTGCATGTCGCCGCAGAGCGCGACCAGCCAGCCGGCCCCGGTGTACGGGCGGAGATCCCGGACCGGAATCGTGAAACCGGTGGGCGCGCCCTGCACGTTCGGGTCGGCCGAGAGCGAGAGATGCGTCTTGGCCATGCAGATCGGCGTCGTCCCGAGGCCACCGTCCGCGTAGCGCTCGAGCTTGTCCTGCGCCGCGGGGAGAAACTGAACGCCGTCGGCCCCGTAGACACGGGTCGCGATCGCCTCGATCTTCTCGGCGATCGGCTGGTCGAAGGAGTACACCGGGGCGTAGGAGCTCGGCTGCTCGACGGCCCCGACGACTGCCTCAGCCAGCTCGACAGCGCCGTCGCCCCCGCGGGCGAACGCCTCGTTGACGGCGGCCGCGTAGGCGCCGTGGTCGAGCGCGAGTTGCCTGGCGAGCGCGACCTCCTCGTCCGTGTCCTCGGGGCGACGGTTGACGGCCACGATCGGCTGCAGCCCGAACTCCCGCACGATCCCGATGTGCCGAGCAAGGTTCGCGGCGCCCTTCTCGACCGCCTCGAGCCCTCCGTCCGGATTCTCGGCGTGGTGCTTCATCGCCCGGCAGGTCGTGACGACGACGACGGCGCTCGGCTGGAGCCCGCCGATCGGGCAGACGATGTCGAGGAACTTCTCCATTCCCATGTCGGAGGCGAACCCGCTCTCCGTGACGCAGATGTCGCCGAGCTTCAGCGCGACCTTGTCGGCCACGAGCGAGTTGTTGCCGTGGGCGATGTTCGCGAAGGGCCCGCAGTGCATGAAGCAGGCCTGGCCTTCGAGCGTCTGGATCAGGTTCGGCTTCAGCGCGTCCTTGAGCAAGACGGCCATCGCGCCCGCGGCCTGGAGCTGGTCGGCCGTGACGGGCTCGCCGTCGTACGTCGTGCCCACGGTGATCGCGCCGAGCCGCTTGCGGAGGTCGCCGAGATCGGCGGCCACGGCGACGATCGCCATCACCTCGGAGGCCGCGGTGATGTCGAACCCGGTCTCGCGCGGATAGCCGTTCGCCCGGCCGCCGAGACCGACCGTCGTCTGGCGCAGCGAGCGGTCGTTCATGTCGATGCACCGACGCCAGGTCACCGTGAGCGGGTCGATGCCGAGCTTGTTGCCGTGGAGCAGGTGCGCCTCGAGCGCCGCCGCCAGCAGGTTGTTCGCCGCGCCGATCGCGTGGATGTCCCCCGTGAAATGCAGGTTCAGGTCCTCCATCGGGACGACCTGCGCGTAGCCGCCGCCTGCCGCTCCGCCCTTGATGCCGAAGACCGGGCCGAGCGAGGGCTCGCGGAGGCAGAGCACCGGGTTTCGCCCGATCTTGCCCAGCCCCTGCGTGAGCGAGACCGAGGTGGTGGTCTTGCCCTCCCCCGCCTTGGTGGGTGTGATCGCCGTCACGCAGACGAGCGGCGCGTCGGGCCGCTCGCGGAGGCGGTCGACGACGGACAGATCGACCTTCGCCTTGTAACGGCCGTACAGATCGATCTCGTCCGGCTCGAGCCCGTACCGGGCCGCGAGGTCGGCGATGGGCTCGAGCTCGTGCGCCTGCGCGATGTCCAGGTTGGACGGGACCTTCGTCGCCATGTGGCCTCTCCTCGATCGGCTAGTGCGTGACCGAGGCGGCCGCAGCCTCGGACACGAGGGTGTCGGTGTAGAAGCGATCGAGCCTGAACGGCTCGATCAGCTCCGGCGTCTTCTTCGTCGCGACGAGCTCTGCGAGCGTGGTGCCGACGATCGGCGTCGCCTTGAAGCCGTACGTGCCCCAGCCGCAGTCGACGACGAAGCCGTCGACCTCGGTCACGCCCATGACGGGGCTGAAGTCCGGGGTCATGTCGCACAGGCCCGTCCACTGACGCAGGATCTTCGTCCCCGCAAGCTGCGGGAAGAGCTCGAGCATGTGCTTCGCGAGCTCCTCGATGAACGGGAACGTGCTCGTGAACGAGAACGTGGGGTAGGGCTCGACGCCGGAGCCCATCAGGAACTCGCCGCGGTCGGTCTGGGAGATGTAGATGTGGAGCTGGCCGGAGACGATGATCACGTCGAGGAACGGCTTGACGGGCTCGGTCACGCAGGCCTGGAGGATCGTCGTCCAGATCGGCAGCTTCACGCCGGCCATGTCGCCGATCTGCGTCGACCACCCGGCTGTACAGGCGACGACGGTGTCGCACGCGATCGCACCGCGGTTCGTCTGGACGCCGGTGACGCTCCCGCCCTGGACGTCGATCCCCGTCACCTCGACGCCCTGGTGGATCTCGGCGCCGGCGCGATCGGCTCCTCGCGCGTAGCCCCACACGACCGCGTCGTGGCGGATGATCCCTCCGGGCGGGTGGTAGAGGGCGCCGTAGACCGGGAGGGCCCCGTCGAGGTGGATCTGCGGGCAGAGCTCCTTGACCTCCTCGCGGCCGACGACACGGCTGTCGATCCCGAGCAGCTGGTTCACCTCGGCCCGCTCGGCGGAGACGATCATGCCGCGGTCGGAATGGGCGAGCGTGAGGTGACCGTGCTGGGAGAACATCGTGTTGAAGTTCAGCTCCTGGGATAGGCCCTCGTAGAGCTCGATGCTCTTCTGGTAGAACGCCGCCCCCTCCGGGGTGCGGTAGTTGGAGCGGAGGATGGTCGTGTTCCGGCCCGACCCGCCGGCGCCGAGGTAGCTCTTCTCGAGGACGGCGACGTCCTTCACGCCGTGGTTCTTGGCGAGGTAGTACGCGGTCGCGAGCCCGTGCGCGCCGCCGCCGACGATGACGACGTCGTAGCGCTGCTTCAGGTCGGTGCGGCGCCACATGCGCTCGGGGAAGAAGATGTCCTTCACGCGCCGGCTCCCTCGATCGCGTCGACGCCGACGGGGCCGCCGCCGAACTGCTCGGCCGCGTCGACTGCGACCTCCCAGAGGTAGTGCCCGTACTCCTGCGGAAACACGATCAGGAATCCGGCGTCGACAACCAGCACGTGAGAGATGACGTGCGAGACGTCGCCGCTCGCGGGAAAGGCGTGGAGCTGGGTCAGCCGGCGCATCACGGCAGCCGCTTCGGGGCCGACGACCGCCAGAGCGGACAGGGCGCCGGTCAGGTCGAGGACATCGGCTCCCGCCTCCCCGAGCCTTGCGCGAACGGCTGCCCCCTGGGCGAACGGGCAGAGCACGAGCGCCTTGTCCTCCGTGATGCGATGGCGCATCGTCTCGCCGACGACGGGCCCGGGCACCCTCCCGGTGACCTCGATCTTCGCGAGGTGCGAGAGGTCGGCGATCCCGGCATGGGCGAGATGGCGCTCCTCGGCGGGCATCCGCGTCGGGACGAGCCAGCCGCCGCGCTCCTCGAAGGTCGCGCCGGCCTCGCGCTGGCGCCGCTCCATCGACGAGCGGAGAAGCGGCGAGAAGCCGAGCTCGGCACGCGCGCGGTCGGGGCTGAGGAAGTCGAGGCTGGTCACGACCGCAGGCGGGAGCCCTCCGGGTCGAAGAACGGCTTCGTCGTCACGACGGCTTGCTCGATCGTGCCGTCGACCTTGATGTCGAATGACGAGCCGTCCTCGGCGAGCTCGACCGGGACGACGGCCATCCCGATCGTCTTTCCGAGCTGCTCGCTCCAGCGGACGCTCGTGATCCGCCCGGCCGATTTGCCGTCGACGACGACCTGGCCGCCTTCGATCGGCGCGCGGCCGTTCGGCATCTCGAACCCGACGAGCATCCACTTCAGTCCGCGTTCCTGCACCTTCTCGATCGCCCACTTGCCGACGAACTCGTCCTTGTCGAGCTTGACGATCCACGACATCGCCGCCTCGAGCGGGTTCGACTCTCCGTCGGTGTCCTGCCCGACGAGGATGTGCATCTTCTCCAGGCGCAGGATCCGTTGCGGCTCGAGGCCGAACGGCGACGCGTTCCACTCCTTGCCGTGCTCGAACAGCGAGTCCCAGACGTGCTCTCCGAAGGGGCTCGGGAAATGGATCTCGTACCCGAGCTCGCCGACGAAGCCGATCCGTAGGATCAGCGCCGGGACGCCGGCGATGTGGGCGTGCTTCGCGTCCAGATAGCCGAAGCTCTCGTTCGAGACGTCGATCCCGGTGAGCTTCTCCATCAGCTTGCGCGCGTTCGGGCCGGCGACGTTGACCGCTGCCACGGCCCCGGTGAGGTTGGTGGCCCGGACGTCCATGTGCCAGACGGCGTTCCACCACTCGAACCACTGGAAGACCCCGTCGGCGCCCGTCGACGTGGTCGTCACGTAGAACTCGTCCGCCGAGAGGCGCGCCACCGTGCCGTCGTCGAAGATCCGGCCGGCGTCGCTGGTGAGGATGCCGTAACGGATGCGGCCGACCTTGAGGTCCGAGAACCGGTTCGGGTAGAGGCGGTCGAGGAAGGCGCCGGCGTCAGGGCCCTTGACGAGGATCTTGCCCAGCGTCGAGACGTCGATGATCCCGAGCGATTCGTGGACGCGCTTCGCCTCGGCCTGGGTGTCCGGGCCATAGGAATGGGGCCGTCTCCAGGCGCCGGTCCAGAAGACGTTCGCGCCCATGTCCTTGTGGCGATGGTGCATCGACGTGCGCTTCGCGGGATCGTGCGGCCGCCCGGCGAGCAGCCCCATCGAGACCGGCGTCCACGGAGGGCGGGCGGTGGTCGTGCCGATCTCGTCCTCGCCCGTGCGTGTCTCCTTCGCGTACACGCGGATCGAGTTCAGGTGGCACAGCTTGCCCTGGCACGGCCCCATCGTGACGGTCGTGTAGCGCTTCGCCAGCTGGATCGAGTCGTAGCCCTCGTCGATCGCGTACTTCAGGTCCTTCTGGGTCTGATCCTCGCAGTAGCAGACGAAGCACTTGTCTCGTCCTCCTCCGGCTAGAGACGGAGGCGGAGCGGCTACGGATCCGACGTCGCCCGAGGCACCCCCGACGACCGAAACCGCATCGGGCAGCTCGGTCGGCACGAAGATGCCGCGGGCCTGGTCGAAGTCCACGGTTGCCCCGGCCATCGCCGCCAGCTGATACGCGGGCTGGGGGCTTCCGGCCATCACGACCAGGTCGCAGTCGATCCGCTTGCCGTCGACGGTGACCTGCCGCACGTGGCCCTTGCGTCCCTTCGCAGCGACCGACGCCGGCTTCCGCTCCCGGAAGTCGATCAGCTCCGCGATCTCGACGCCCGCACGGCGCAGGTCCTCGGCTGCGATCTCGCCACGCTCGCCGACGGTCAGCACGACCGCGCGCTCGCCCGGCTTCAGCGACCAGTAGTTGACGAGGCGCCGGACAGCGGAGGGGAACATGACGCCGACGAGGTCGTTGCCCGGGAAGACGAGCGGCTGGTCGGTCACGCCCGTCGCGGTGATCACCTTCTCGGTGCGAAAGCGCAGCAGCAGGTTTCCGTGCTCGACCGGGACGAGGCCTCCCTCGTAGACGCCGATTGCCGTCGCCGGCGCGAAGGTCTCGACGCCCGCGTCGCGAGCGCGCTGGGCGAGGTCGCGGGCTTCGCCGACACCGCCAGGATCCGCCAGCAGCTCGCCGCCCGGCTCGGGGCCCTCGTCGACGAGCGCGACGCGCCGACCCGCGCCGGCCGCTTCGACCGCGGCTTCCAGCCCGGCCCGGCCGCCGCCGATGACGAGGACGTCGACATGGCGATGCTCGACGTCGTAGCGCTCGGTGTGAACGGCGTCCGGGTCGAGCGGGCCGAGACCGGCGGCGCCCCGCAGGAACTTCTCGTACAGCGGCCAGAAACGCCGGGGTCGGATGAACGTCTTGTAGTAGAAGCCCGGAGGCGTGAACGGGCCTCCGAGCTTGTCCGTGACCGACATCCAGTCACGGTCGAGCGAGCCGAGGACGTTCTGCGCCCTGACCGCCAGGTCGGCGCGAAGCGGCATCGTGCACGTGCGGACGCTGGGGATCCCGTCGACCGTCATCAGGCAGTTCGGGCAGTGACCGGCGCAGCAGAGGAGCCCGCGCGGGCGGTGGTACTTGAAGCTGCGCGAGAACACGCGCCGGCCTGCCGCGAACAGGGCCGAGGCGACGGTGTCCCCCGCGAATCCGTAGACGGGCTGTCCCTCGTAGAAGAAGCGGATCTGCTCCGAGCGATCGATCCGCTCGTGCGCCGTCGCCGCCAAGCGCATCAGGCGGGCACCTCGATCTTGACGACCTCGTTCGTCCGGGTGTCGCGCTCGGCCAGGAACCACTTCTCGCACGCGCGGTGGAACCACCATTCACGGTGCACGCCTGCGACGTTGTCGCGGAAGTAGATGTACGTGTTCAGATCGCGGACGGTCGGCTCGGACGTCGGCCGGCGAGTCACCTCGCCGGAGCAGCGAAACTCCTCGACCGGGCGCGGGCCGGCATCGAGGCAGTACGGGCAGGTCAGGAGAAA
Source organism: uncultured Thermoleophilia bacterium (assembly GCA_963705605.1). Classification (GTDB taxonomy): domain Bacteria; phylum Actinomycetota; class Thermoleophilia; order Gaiellales; family Gaiellaceae; genus CAVPKC01. The sequence continues at coordinate 1,098,413 of CAVPKC010000003.1, read as the reverse complement.
AGACAGGGTATCGCCCCCAGGGAAACGGTATTGCCATTCTGGCAAGTTCGCCGGGTCGGCGCAACCGGAAGGCGGTCATCCCGAGTACAGAGCTGCGCCGGCACGTGTGGAGCATCGCGACACTCGGTAACGGGCCTCGTAACGCGGCTGCGTGCCGGCACTACCTACGGTGCATGACGACACGCCTCCTCATCATCCTCGCCCTCGTCGTCCGGTGAACGACCGGAGTCGAGGCGGCCCGGACGGGCCGGGCCGCCTCGAAATCGCGCGCCCGGCTAGGCCGCCGGCGCGATGTTCTGGTTGACGCGGAAGACGTTCTGCGGGTCGTACGCGGCCTTTACCCGGGCCAGCCGCTCGTAGTTGCCGCCGTAGCTCGCCTTCACCCGGTCCTGGCCCTCGTCGTCCATCATCATGTTCACGTACGCGCCGCCCGCCGAGTAGGGGTGGAGCGCATCCCAGTAGTCGACCGACCACTGCCGGAGCGTGCTCTTCGTCGCCGGGTCCGGGTCGACGCCCACCATGACCTGTCCCCACCGGGCGTCGCGGTAGTTCCAGGCCGTCTCGTCGGCCCCGACGTCGTGGGCGGCACCGTCGATCGGGTAGAGGTGCATCGTCGACTTCGGCGTCGGGAGCTTCTCGCCGTACTCGGTGTTGAGGGCGACCGCTTCGTCGGGGATCTCACGCACGAAGTCGGCGCGCCAGTACCACTGATCTCCGGCCGAGTAGAGACCGTCGAAGGCGCTGTTGAGGGCGGCGAACGGCATGGGCTGGACGCCGTGCATGAGCGGAGTTCCGACTGCCAGCATCGGGGCGAGCAGCCTGGCAAGCTCCTCCTCCGTGCCGAGGTAGTTCCAGATGACGCCGCAGATGTGCCTGCCGTGGAGCTCCTCCGGGAACGGGGGCGCCGGCGGGACGAAGTGGTACGCGAAGAAGCCGTTCAGCTCGCGCGGCGCAGCGGGCAGGAACTCGCGGTAGGCCGAGAGCACCTCCGCCGACTGCTCGATCGGCCAGAACGTCGGGCCGGCGACGACCGTCCCGACCGGGTTCGCCCGGAACAGGAACGACGTGACCACGCCGAAGTTGCCTCCACCGCCGCGGATCGCCCAGAAGAGATCGGGGTTCTCGTCGGCGCTCGCGCGTGCCCGCTCGCCGTCGGCGAGGACCAGCTCGGCCTCGAGCAGGTTGTCGATCGTGAGGCCGTACTTCCTCGTCAGGTGGCCGAGGCCCCCGCCGAGCGTCAGGCCGCCGACGCCCGTGGTCGAGATGATCCCGCACGGCGTCGCCAGGCCGTGCTCCTGCGTCGCCTTGTCGACCTCGCCCCAGGTGCAGCCGCCGCCGACTCGCACCGTCCGCTGCTTTGGGTCGACCGTCACGTCGCGGAGGAGCGTCAGGTCGCAGACGACACCGTCGTCCACGACGCCGAGGCCGCCGCCGTTGTGCCCGCCGCCGCGCACCGCGAGCAGGAGGTCGTGGTCGCGGGCGAACCGGATCGTCTGCGCGACATCGTCCGGGCCGGCGCAGCGGGCGATCAGGGCGGGTCTCCGGTCGATCCAGGCGTTGAAGACGGTACGAGCCTCGTCGTAGCTCGCGTCGTCCGGCCCGATCAGCTGGCCGGAGAACCGCGCGCCGAGCTCCCGGCGTGCGGCCTCCGAATGGGTGGTCACGGTGCTCACGTTGGTCCTCCTTTGCTTGTCGTCCCCGCGAGACTACGACGCCCTGCGAAGCTTGTCATGACCGAGCCTGACCCACTTTGTCCGGACGGTGTGCGCCACCACGTGGACGCGGATGATCAGGTCTGACTATCGTGCCCGTACGAGCGCGACGACGGTTCAGCTGCCGGGTGCGCTGCGCCTGACGCCGAGCTTCCCGTTCGCCGGTCGGTCACGGGAGCTGGCGACGCTTCGCGCGCTCCTGCCGAGGGCAGAGGGCGAGGGCCGGCGCATCGCGCTCGTCGGCGGCGAGCCGGGCTCCGGAAAGAGCCGCCTCGCCCGCGAGGTCGCACACGAGGTCGCGGCCGAGGGCGCACACGTTCTCTACGGCGCCTGCGACGCGGTCGTCAGGACGCCGTATGGCCCATTCGCCGAGGCGCTCGACCGGCTTGCGCGCCTGACCGAGCCGTCGATCCTGCGGGCCGATCTCGGAACGACCGGGGGTGAGCTCGCCCGACTCGTGCCCGACCTGGCGCTTCGCGTGGGCGAGCTTCCGCCGCCCCTTGCGGCCGATCCAGACACGGAACGTCACCGTCTGCACACGGCGATCGCCGATCTGTTGACGGCGGTTGGCCGCAGGAGCCCCGTCTTGCTGATCATCGAGGACGGCCACTGGGCTGACGCGCCCACTCTGCTCCTGCTCCGGCACCTCGCCCGTGCAGCCGCCGATGCCCGGATGCTCCTGCTCGCGACCTTTCGCGACACCGAGGCGGACGTTCCGGAGCAGCTCTCGGAGACCCTCGTCGACCTCCGGCGCTCGGAGGGCGTCGCCCGCCTGCACCTCGGCGGGCTCTCCGGCGACGAGGTCGCGGAGTTCGTCCGCCACGCCTCCGGCGACGACCTCGGAGCCGGGCTGCACGAGCTGGCCGGCGCGATCGGTGACCTGACCGGCGGGAACGCGTTCCTCCTGACCGAGCTCTGGCGGGCGCTCCTCGAGACCGGCGCGCTCCGGGTCGACGCCGGCGTGGTCAAGCTCGCCCATCCGCTGGCCGAGCTGGGGAGCCCGGAAAGCGTTCGCGAGGTCGTCAGCCAGCGGCTCGGGCGTCTCGCGCCGCCGACGACCGAGCTCCTCGAGGTGGCCGCGGTCATCGGCCCTGACTTCGAGCTGGGAGTCCTCGAGCGTGCGTCGCCTCTTTCCAGAGGCGAGCTGCTCACGGCGCTCGACGAGGCGGTGAGAAGCGGCGTCATCGAGGAGGTCTCGGCGCTCGGGCTCGTCTACCGGTTCACCCACGAGCTCGTCCGTCGGGCCGTCTTCGACCGGCTCACCGGGCTGCGGCGGGCGGAGCTGCACCTGCGCGTGGGTGAGGCGATCGAGCTCGCGAGCCGGGATGAGGGCGACCGCGTGCTCGCCGATCTCGCCTATCACTTCGCTGCCGCGGCGCCGATAGGCGGCGTCTCGCGAGCCGTCGAGTACAACGTCCGGGCCGCGCGGGCCGCTCAGTCGGCGCTGGCCTTCGACGAGGCGGCGGCGCTGCTCCGGGCCGCGCTCGAGCTCGGCACCGACTCGCCTCCGGAACGAGCCGAGGTGGAGCTGGAGCTCGGGATCGCGTGCTACCGCGCGGGCAAGACGCCTGGTGCGCTCGAGGCGTTCGCGGGCGCCGCGGCCATCGCCAGGGGGCTGGGCGACGAGCAGCTGCTCGCCCGCGCCGCGATCGGGTTCGAGAACGCGTGCTGGCGGCCTGGAATCGCCGACGAGGGCGCGCTCGAGCTTCTTGAGGAGGCCGCGGCGGCCTTCGGGGACGGCGACTCGCACCTCCGCGTGATGCTGCTCGCGGGCCTGTTCAGGGCGCTCGCGTTCCGCGGGGACCAGGCGCGGGCCGCCGTCGTGCTGGAGAACGTGATCGCGATGGCCCGCCGCGTCGGCGACCAGCACGCGCTCGCGACCGTGCTGATGCGCTCGTACTGGGCCTCCGGGACGACCCCGCTGGTCGAGATCGTCGAGATGCTCGGCGAGGCCGCCGACCTCGCCTCGGAGCTCGGCGACGTCGAGATCCAGGCCGAGGTGATCGAGTGGCGGATCGCCGCGTTCATCGCCCTTGGCGACCTCGACGCGGCTCGCCGCGACCTCGATGCGGTGTTCGCCATGGCCGCCACGACCCGCCAGCCGTTCATCCTCCACGTCGCCGAGCACTACAGCGCGGCGATCGCGCTCTCCGACGGCCGGCTGGCCGATGCAGAGTCCGCAGCCGAGCGCTCGCGCGAATGGAGCCGGCTGATGACAGGGCGCGACGCGTCGGGCGTCTACGGGATCCAGATGTTCGGGCTCCGGCGGGAGCAGGGGAGGCTCTCGGAGCTCGCGCCGGTCATCCGCCTCCTGGCGAGCGACGACCGCGGCGCGGGGGCCTGGCGACCCGGTCTCGCGGCGCTCCTCTCCGAGCTCGGGATGGAGGAGGAGACACGCCGCGAGCTCGACCGCATCCGGGCGCAGGACCTCCGCCCGCTCCGGGAGTCGCTCTGGCTCGCGTCGATGACGTATCTGACGGATGCGGCCTGCGCGATCGGCGACGAGGGGATCGCCGAGCTCGTCTACCCGGAGCTGCGGGCCCGTACCGAGCCGAACGTCATGATCGGCCACGGCGTCGCCTGCTACGGGGCCGCGGATCGCTACCTCGGGATGCTGGCCGCGACGCTCGGGGAGTGGGATCGGGCGGAGGAGCACTTCGTCTCGGCGATGGAGCTGAACGAGCGCACGGGCGCGCGGACCTGGCTGGCCCACACGGGGTACGAGTACGGGCGGATGCTGCTCCGGGCGGCGCGTCCCGAGACCCGGCCGCTCGCCGCGGCGCTGCTCTCCGACGCGGCAGCGCTCGCTTCCGAGATCGGCATGCCGACGCTGCTCTCGCGCATCGCGTCGCTCGGGTCGCCGCTCGCACCCGCGGCCTTACCCGACGGTCTCTCGCCGCGGGAGCTCGAGATCCTCCGCCTTGTCGCGCGGGGGCTCTCGAATCGGGAGATCGGGGCGGAGCTCACCATCTCCGAGCACACGGCCGCCAACCATGTCCGCAGCATCCTCCGGAAAACCGGCAGCGGGAACCGGACGGAGGCCGCGTCGTACGCCCACCGGCGTGGGCTCGTCGGATCCTGACGCGCTACGATCCCGGTAAGTGCCCGTCTACGTGATCGAGCGCAAGTTCGCCGAGCAACTCGACCTCACGAGCGACGACGTCCGGGCGATCGAGGACGTCAACGCGGACGAGGGCGTCCGCTGGCTCTTCTCCTTCCTCTCGGCCGATCGGCGCAGGTCGTACTGCCTCTACGAGGCCCCTTCGGCGGAGGAGATCATCAAGGCCGCGCGTCGTGCGAACGTTCCCGCCGACGCCGTGGTCGAGGTGACTGCCTCCACGCCGCAGTTCGCGGACCGCCTCGACGCCTGGGTGAACGCGCGGGCGTAGAAGCACGCGACGCCTCTCATCCCATCGCGGGATGAGAGCGCGCGCGAGGGGTGCGACCATGTACGGCGTGAGGCGATCCTACGCCGACGACTATCGCGGCTGGCCGGTCGCGGCGCGGACGAGGCAGCATCCGGTTCGCGGCTCGTTCCTCGATCCGCGCACGGGCTTCAACTATCACCACGGCATCGACATCTCGGTGCGCGACGACCGTCCCGAGCGGGGCGCGCCGCCGGGGAGGACGCACCGTGTCTACGCGCTCGAGGGTGGACGGGTCTGGCAGGTCGAGCGCGGGCTGGGGGTCTGGAAGGAGGGCATCGTTCGTCTCGGCCACTTCGGCTACGGGCACATCGAGCCGGTCGTCGACGAGGGCCAGCTGGTTGCACCGGGTCAGCTGATCGGCTGGACGACCGAGAACGAATGGCATCTCCACCTCACCGAATGGGTGTTCCCGGGGCGGGATCGGGCGCGTCGCGTGGCGGTCAACCCGCTCGCGCGGAACGGCAAGATCAGGCCGTTCCGGGATGCCGCAGCGCCCACCATCTCCGACCTCGCGTTCTTCACCCCTGCGAGCTCGAGCTGGCGCGTCGGCCAGGGGCGGGCGGTCTTCAACCGTGGAGGCACGCGCCTCGACCCGGCGCGGCTCTCCGGAACCGTCGACGTCCGAGCGCGCATCGAGGATCCCCAGTCGTTCAAGGGGTGGATCCGCGACGTGCCGCTGCTCGAGACAGCGCATCATCCTGCTCGAGTCCATCTGGCCGTCGTCAGGCTGGTCGACGGGGAGGTCGTCGTCGACCGCGACGTCTTCACGTCCGACGTTACGCTGGCCGACGAGTCCGCAGGCGCGGGGCGCCAGCCTGTCCCGTCATCGTTGCACTTCGCGCCGGGCACGCAGCAGAACCTGCGAGCCAACGGCGCCCTGACACTCGGGCGGCCGGGGCGCGGGCAGCTGTGGTTTCGGCTCTTCGCCCGGCCCGATGGCGGCTACTGGGACACGACCGCGTTCCGAGACGGACCGTACCGCCTGACGGTGTCGGCGTGGGACCTGCTCGGGAATCGAGCGGTCGAGTCGGCGGACGTCACCCTGCGAAACGCCTGAGTTCCTCAGTTCGCGATGCGGAACGCGAGCGTCCGGCTCGCGCGCCGACCGAGGGTGTCCTCGACGGTGACCCGCAGCGTGTAGCGGCCGTTCGGAGTCGTGCGGGTGTCCCAGCCCGTCTCCCAGAGGCGGATCCAGAACCGGCCGGCGCAGTCAGGAGGCCTGCGCACGACGCACACCGCAACCGGGGCGCTCCGTCGCGTCAGGGGCCGAAAGTAGTGGCGCCAGGTCGGACCCGGGGCCGTGTCGAGCTGGAAGAGCGCCCGCTCCTGGACGACCGTGCCCTCGCGCGCGAGCTCGACGCGGGCCCGGTAGACGTGCAGGGTCGCGAGCGGCGCCTCCGGCCAGCTCTGGAGCGGGAAGGCGTCCATCGCGAGCGCGACCGGGACGACCACGCCCCGCACCTCCTGTGCTGGAAGCACACGGGGCGACGGATCGTTCTCCGCGGACTTCGGGTAGATCCGGATCGCGGAGACGAACGGGCGCCCGCCGTCGCCGATCGGGCCGACCTTCCCTCCGGGGCGAAGCGGGTTGAGCATGACCTTCCGGCCTCGGATCCACGCGAGCTCCTCGAGATGGATGTGCCACCAGCCGGGACAGGTTCGACCGATCTCCTGTCCGGCGGCGACGACGTCGCCGACGGAGACGGTCGGCACCACGTGGGCGTAGCGGAAATGGCCGACACCGACGACGCCGCAGCGCACTCGCTGCTTCAGCGGAGTCGTCTGGGTCGTCAGCTTCGACTCGCGAACGCGGCCACCCTCGATCGCGAACACGGCCTGGTCTCCGGCCGAGTCGTCGACGGGGATGTCGATCGCCTGGTGGTAGCCGGCGCTCTTCGAGGGCATACCCGAGGGCCAGGCAGTCGTCGGGTTCAGGAACGTCCCGTAGACGCCGTGCGCAGCTCGCTTCGGCGCCAGGGGCCAGCCGACGAAGTCGTCCGCGTAAACCTGCGTGAAGTCGAGCTGCCCCCTCGTGAGCTCCATTGTCTCACGGGGCGCCCGCGGCGCGTCGCCAGGCTGCGCTGCCCGCCGGCCGTCAGGCGGCGCGGCGCCCGTGGAGCGACGCCAGCAGTCGCTCGGACGCCGCGGTGATCTCCGCAACCGCCCGCTCGAACGCCTCCTCGTTGGCCCGGGACGGCTTCCGGTAGCCGCTGATCTTGCGTACGAACTGGAGCGCAGCGGCCTCCACGTCCTCCGCGGTCGCGGGCGGCTCGAGGTTCCTGAGGGTCTTGATGCTCCTGCACATGGCCTCGATCCTACGGGTAGAGTCGTCCCGTGTCGCGCCCCCAGCCGGCGGCCGCCATCAGCCAGGTGCTCTCGACGTCCTCGCGGGGCGGTGGTCGGGGGGCTGCTTGGGCGGGCGTTCTCCAGGAGATCCCGCTGTTCGCCGGCGTTCCACGGCGGCAGGTGCGCAAGATCGCATCGCTCACAAGCGAGTCGCGATTCCGTCCAGGAACTGCGATCGTCAAGGCCGGTGACCGGGGCAGTGATTTCTTCGTCGTCCTCGAGGGGACGGCGTCGGTCGTCCGTCCCCATGGGTTGCCGTCGATTTCGATCGGACCGGGCTCGTACTTCGGTGAGATCGCGTTGATCGACGGCGACGTTCGCTCCGCGACTGTGCTCGCGGAGACGGACGTTCTGTGCCTGCGGCTCTCGCGAGCACCCTTTCTGCGCATGCTCAAGCAGGAGCCGGAGATCGCGCTCGCCCTCCTGCGCCAGCTCGCCGGTCGGGTTCGCGAGCTTCAGGCCCGGTCGCAGCTCACGGTGTGACGGCTCGTGGACGCGCCTCGAGCGCGTCCACTCGACGCCGCAGGGCCGCGACCTCTTCCCGGAGCGACGCAACCTCGGCCTCGAGCGGCAACCGGGCCTCGTGGGCATCCGATGGGGCGGTGTCCGCGACGCGCTCACCGAGCAGATGCGACCAGCGGACCTCCTTCTGCCCCCATCCTCGTGGCAGCTCGTGGACGAGAGGCGGCTCCCGTCCGGCGAGGTCTCGGAGAGCGGTCTCCACCTCGTCGAGCGTGCCGAAGGAGTGCTGGCGCTCGCTGCGACCGCGCAACTCGCCGAGCGTCTGGGGGCCGCGGAGCATGAGGATCGAGAGGACGGCGAGCGCAGCCCCGTCGAGCCCGAGCGCGTCGCGAACCCGGTGCGCGTGCTTGTAGACACGACTTCCCTCGCCGCGGGAGGTCCGGGCGAGCTCGAGCTCGCGCAGCGAGAGCATGCTCGCCGTGACGAGGTTCTCGTCGTAGTCGACGACCGGCTCGCGACTCGTCCGCTGGTTGCAGGCCATCAGCAGGGCATTCGTCGAGAGCGGATAGGCATCCGGGGTGGTCGCCTCCTTCTCGACGAGGCACCCGAGGACGCGGATCTGCTCGGGCGTCAGGTTCACGCTGCGAGTTCTATCCCGTGGCTGCGAGCCTCGGGTTGAAACCCGCGAGCGGGATCCCGGTCGCCTCTGCCGTCACGATCGAGATCGCCCGGAGATCCTCCGGCTCGAGGTTGTGGATGTCGGTCTTGCCCGTGCAGCGGGGCATGATCGAGGCCTCGGCCCGCAGAGCGCCGAGGAACAGCTCCGCCTTCTCGTCACGTTCGTCCTGGTCGATGTCGCCGTAGAAGGCAAGCGCGCCGCTCTCGATCCTGCCGCCGACGGCGAGCGCGAGCGAGGTGCCCACGACGGCGGCGTTCGCTCCGAGGGCGATCAGCTTCGCCGCGTCGGTACCGGTGCGGACGCCGCCGAAGGCGAGGAGAGCGATGTCCTCCTCACGGTTCAGCTCCCGGAGGATGCGGATCGCATCGCGCATGACGGCGAGGTCGGGGGCCCCGGCGAGCTCGGGCCACGAACCCGTGATCGGTCCGGAGGCCTCGAGGACGAGCACGTCGCAGCCGCGATCGAGCGCGAGGGGGATCGCTTCGGGGAGGTGCGCCCGCGCCGATGTCATCCCGACCAGTTGCCCCTCTCTGAGCCGTTCGACCGGCCTCGGCCCGATCACCGCGGCGGCTTCCACGCTCGCATCGTCGTCGGCGGTGACGAGCTGGAGCCACGGGACGCCGTGACCGATCGGGCGGCGCCCGAGGTACGCGAGCCCCTGGGCGGCGAGCCCGTGGGCGACGGCCGCGCGGACGCCGTCGGCGGCCTCGTCGAAGCCGGCGGCGAGGAACGGAGCCCGGAGCTCGAGCCCCGGGCCAAGAGGCGTGTCGACGCGGCACGCGTCGCGGTACGGATCGATGACGAGGCGGGACAGGTTGGCGGGGAGGAACACGATGTCGTCGAGCGTCGCGACCTCGGGCCGAAAATGCGCCTGGGTCGAGACCTCGAGCCGTTTCGTGAAGACGGCGCGCTGCTTGCGTGCGTCCTCGGGTCTCGTCCGCGCCATCACGAAGATGTCCTCTCGCGTGCGACACGCGGTAGTCGCTCGAGCCGGTCTCGGCGTCGCAGCGGTAGCAGCGGGCCGCCTCGCGTCTCGCCGCGGCGAGGTCGTAGGTGGACTCGATCTCCGGGAACGCGACGGGGTTCTCGCCGAGGCCGTGGAAGGCCTGCTGCTCGCGCTGGAACACCTCCCACTCGGCGTCCTGCGCGACCGGCACCCGGCGGGTCTTGAAGGGAGTCCGGTACGGCAGCGGCCGCTCGACGCCCTCGAGGAAGGACTTGACGTAGTAGGCGGCGCGGTGCCCGTGGTGCATCGCCGTCACGATCGTCGACGGTCCGAAGGCGCCGTCCCCCGCGGCGAACACCATCGGGTCGCCGGTGCGCATCGAGTCCCAGTCGGTACGCACCTTCTCGCCGGCCATCAGCCCGAGCCCGGCGAGGTGCTCCGACTCGGCCTTCTGGCCGGTCGCGAGGATGACGAGGCCGCAGTCGTAGTCGTGCTCTGAGCCGGCGACGATCGGCCGGCGTGCGGCGGCCGTCCTCGCCGGGCTCCCCGAGCGTCGTTCGAACGCAGCGGAGATGGATCCCGTCGCCGTTCGGCCGGACGCCCGACCGGTTGGACGTTGTAGACGAACTCGATCCCCTCCTCGATCGCGCCCTCGAGCTCGTCCTTGCGGGCCGGGATCTCGTCGGGGCCGCGCCGGTAGAGCACCTGGACGTTCTCGCAGCCGGGAAGCCGGCGCGCCACCCGGCAGGCGTCCATCGCCACGTCCCCGGCGCCGACGACGATCACCCGTGCCGGCATCTCCGGGCGCTGCCCCTCCGTTGACGCGGCGCAGGAACTCGACGCCGTCGACGACGCGCGGGTCGTCGCCGTTCTCGAGGCCGAGGCCCTTCGCCCACCAGGCACCGATCGTCAGCAGCACGGCATCATGGCGCTGCTTCAGCTCGTCGAGCGTCACGTCGCGCCCGAGCCCGGCGTTCGGGTGCACGGTGATCCCGGGACAGCGCGCGAGCATCCGGTCGATGTCCTCGTGGAAGACCTCCTGGGGGCAGCGGAAGGCCGGGATGCCCCACGTCATGTAGCCGCCGAGCATGTCGGTCAGCTCGTACACGTGAACCGCGTAGCCGGCCTCCGCGAGATCCTGCGCCGCCGTCAGGCCCGCCGGGCCGCCGCCGACGATCCCGACCGTCTCCGCCTGCGAGACCGGCACCGGAGGCAGGCGGTAGGACGTGCCGAGCTGGTCCATGACGAAGCGCTTCAGGTTGCGGATCGCGAGCGGCCCGTCGGAGTCGGCACGGCGGCAGGCCGGCTCGCAGGGCGCGTCGCAGACCCGGCCGCAGACCGAGGAGAAGGGGTTCGTCGCGGTGATCGCCTCGAACGCCTCCTCGATCTTCCCCTCCCAGATGTAGGCGATGTACGAGGGCGCGTCCGTGCCGATCGGGCAGGCGACCTGGCAGGGCGCCGGGACGAAGTGCGTGTCGAGGACGTCGTCCACCGGCGCGAGCTCGTCGGGGACCGGCGGCGGCGCGACCCGCTCGACGCCGTAGACGTCCGGCTCGGGCGGGTCGGAGAACTCCGCTCGCTCATCGCGCCGTGAACGCGACTGCGCTGCCGAGGTCGCCGGCCTCGCTCCGCGTACTCCGGCGCGTACGGCAGGCGCGTGATCTCGGCGGCCTCCGGCGTGAGCGCGACGAGGTCGTCGCGGGAGAGGTCGTACACGGACCGGTAGCCGTGGGCGTCGACGACCGACGCGAGCTGCCAGCGCAGCGCCTCGAGGTAGCGGTGGATGTTCCAGCGCCTCGAACGTCGATGTCGTAGCGCTTCTCGTAGCTCGGGATCCTGCGTGGCGATGCCGACGACGCACTGACCGACGTGCGCACTGCAGGCAGGCGATGCAGCCGCCGGCGATGATCGCGCTCGTGCCCACCGCGACGGCGTGCGCGCCGAGCGCGATCGCCTTGGCGGCGTCGATCCCGTCCTTGATGCCGCCCATCAGCACGACCGGCATTCCCGTCGCGCCGATCTCGGCGAGCGCGTCGAGCGCCTCCATGATCGCCGACAGCGTCGGGATGCCGACGTACTCCAGCACCTCGTTGCCGGCGGCGCCGGTCGAGCCCTGCACGCCGTCGAGCCCGACGTAGTCGAAGCCGTCCTTGTAGGCGATCTTGATGTCGTCGCGCACGCGGCCGGCGCCGAGCTTCACCGAGACCGGCTTCGTCCAGCCGGTGGCCTCGCGGAACTCCTCGACCTTGATCACGAGGTCGTCCGCGCCGAGCACGTCGGGATGGCGCGACGGCGAGCGCAGGTCGATGCCGGCCGGGATGCCGCGCAGGCGGGCGATGTCCTCGGTCACCTTCTTGGCCATCAGCTGGCCGCCGAGGCCCGGGCTTGGCGCCCTGGGAGATGTAGATCTCGACGCCGTCGGCCGGCGCATGTCGTGGACGTTCCAGCCGAGGCGGCCGCCGAGGCACTGGACGACGACGCGCTTCGCTGCCGCCCTGACCTCCGGGATCAGGCCGCCCTCGCCGGTGTTCTCGGAGATGTCGGAGAGCGCGCGAGGCCATGGCGAGCGCGATCTTCGTCGACTTCGACAGCGCGCCGTAGCTCATCGGCGCGATCATCACGGGCATCGACGAGGTCGATCGGCGTGGCGCCGAAGCGGCCGCCGAGCCGCGTCGCGAGCTCGCACCTTCGAGACGACGTCGGGGTCGGGCTCGACGGCGGCGAGGTCGCGCTGGAAGGCGATGTCGTTCAGGTGCGGCAGCGGCGCGGCCGGCGCCGTAGCCGCGGATGCGGTAGCGGCCGATCTGCGCCTTGACGGCGATGTCCTCCTGCACCTTCGCGTTCCAGTAGTCGGTGCGCTCCGGAGGCCACGAAGAACGGGATCACGCGCACGCGCGGCTCGGTGCGCGGGTAGCGCAGGTTGCTTGCCCGGCGTTGACGATCTTCTGGAACGTCCCGCTGAACGGGATCTCGTAGCGGTCGAGGAAGGCGAGCAGCGTCGTCCTCCTCGCCGGCCGTCGAGCTCGGCGAGCATCGCGTCGGTGCCGAGCGACTTCGACGCTGCCCGCCGACGTAGATCGTGCCGCCGGTCATGTCCTGGCCGACCTTCTCGCCGGAGTCGCCGCAGATGACGAGCCGGCCGCCGTACATCATGTAGCCGGCCATGAAGTTGGCGTTGCCGCGCGCAGCAGAGCGTGCCCTCCTTCATCACCTGGCCGGCGCGCGAGCCGATGTTGCCGTGCACGACCACGTCGGCGCCGCGGATCGCGACGCCGGCGATCGCGCCGGCGTTGCCGCGCACGACGACGGAGCCCTCGAGCATGTTGTCGGCGAGACCCCAGCCGACGTTGCCGTCGACCTCGAAGCGCGGCCCGTCGGTCAGGCCCGGCGCAGAAGTAGCCCGCCGAGCCGTGGACCCGGACGGTGATCGGGGCGGTCAGGCCGACGCCGATGTGGTGGCGCGCGTCCGGGTTGACGACGTCGACGTCCTCGCCCTGCGGCGCCGTAGCGGCGCAGCAGCTCGTTCGCCTCGGTGACGGAGACCTCGGCTAGATCGATCGTCGCCATGTCTGGTACGTCCCCGGCGCGGGCTCGGAGGTGTCGAGCGCCTGGCCCGGGAAGAGCCGGTTGAGCGAAACCTCCTCGGAGGCGATCGCGACGAGGTCGTCGTTCTCGAACATGACCATCGGCTTCGCCGCCAGGTGGTCCTTCGCGTAGCCGATCTCGTCCTTCGTCGAGACGAGGAACGAGAACGTGCCGTCGAGGTCCGCGATCGAGGACTCGAGCGCCTCCGCGAGCGGGATGCCCTGCGTCGAGCTTGTCGGCGAGGTAGACGGCGATCAGCTCGCGAGTCGTTGTCGGTGTGGAACTCGAAGCCGCGCTTCTCGAGGCGCCGCCGCATCTTCCAGTAGTTCGTGATCTGGCCGTTGTGGACGATCGCCACGTCGGCGAAGCCGGTCGCCCAGAACGGATGCGACCGGCCTCGGGCGTGACGTCGGACTCGGTCGCGAGGCGCACGTGGCCGATGCCGTGCGTGCCCGTGAACCCGGCGACGTGGTAGGTGTCGTCGACGTCGTGTGCGCCGCCGACGTCCTTGATGATGTCGAGGCTCTCGCCGATCGAGCACGACCTTGGCGGCGTGCTCCATCGCGTACGAGAACGACTGGAGGTCGCCGTCGAACCGGACCGTGTAGCGCTGCGTGGTCCCGACGGTCTCCTCCTCGAGGATCTCGGCGTCGAACTCGTCGAGCTTCTCGTGGATCCGGTCGACGCTCTCCTCCGCCTCCTCACCCTCGCCGACGAAGAAGCGGAGCCGTAGGCGCGTGCTCGCCGTTGCGTCTCGTGGTAGAGCGCGAAGCCGGTCGAGTCCGGCCCGCGGTGCTGGCAGCCGTCGAGCATGTCGATCAGCGCCTGGCCGATGTCGTGGCGCTCGCCGTTCTCGTCTTGTAGAGGATCCCCGCGATCCCGCACATGTCGACTCCCTACACGTCCGGGGCCCGCCCGAAACGGGCCCGTCTCGGCATGAATGCTAGAGACTCCGCGAGCCTGCGTCGCACAGAGTTGCCCCCGACGCTATGTCGGAAAGCGACATCCGGATGCGCTAGAAGCGCGTCAGGTACTCCCGGATCTCCCACGGCGTGACCTGCTCGTGGTAGCGAGCCCATTCGTCGCGCTTGACCCGGACGAAGTAGTCGACGTAGTCCTCGTCCCGGCCGCGCCCGAGCGCCTTGCGGAGCACGTGGCATCGCTCCAGCTCCTGCGTGGCCTCGAGGAGGTTCGAAGGGAGCGTCTCGAGGCCGCGCGAGCGGAGCTCCTCGTAGGGGATGGTGTAGAGGTTCTCCGAGTTGGGCTCGCCTGCGTCGGTTGCGGCCGCGACGCCGTCGAGCCCGGCTGCGAGAACGGCCGCCGCCGCCAGATAGGGGTTGCACGAGCCGTCGATCGTGCGATCCTCGATCCGGCCCGGCCCGGGGATCCGGAGCATCTGCGTGCGGTTGTTGTAGCCGTAGCTGATCCAGACGGGCGACCAGGTCGCCCCGGACGCCGTCGTGCCGACCTTCAGCCGCTTGTACGAGTTGACGGTCGGTGCCGTCAGCGCGCTGTAGGCGCGCGCATGGCGCTTGAGACCGCCGATGAAGTGGTACGCGGTCTCCGAAAGTCCGAGGCCCCGCGGGTCGGCCTCGTCGAGGAACACGTTCTTCCCGTCGCGCCAGAGCGACATGTGGAAATGGCAGCCGTTCCCGGTCAGGTTGGAGAACGGCTTCGGCATGAACGTCGCGAGCATCCCGCGCTGCTCTGCCAGCGTATGAACCATGTAGCGGAAGAAGATCGCGCGGTCGCAGGTCGTCAGCGCGTCGGCGTAGCTGAAGTTCTGCTCGAACTGGCCGTTCGCGTCCTCGTGGTCGTTCGCGTAGTTGCCCCAGCCGAGCTCGTTGCAGTACCTCGAGACGGTGGTCAGGAACTCGTACTGCCGCGTCAGGCCGGTGATGTCGTAGCAGGGCTTCTCGAGCGTGTCGAGCTTGTCGGCGAGCTCGATCGACCCGTCCTCGCGCTGGTGGACGAGGAAGTACTCGAGCTCGATCCCCATCTTGAACTCGTAGCCCTGCTCGGCCGCCCCCGCGAGCGCCCGCCGGAGGATCGTCCGGGGGCAGTAGGGCCACTCCTCGCCCTCGACCGTCACGTCGCAGGCGAAGCGCGCGAGGTTGGGCTGCCAGGGAATCGGGGTGAAGCTCGCCGGGTCGGGCATCGCGGCGATGTCCGGATCCGACGGCACCTGTCCGATCTCGCCTGCTGCGAAGCCTGCGAAGCCCGCGCCCTCCGTCAGCAGGTCGTCGAGGCTCGCAGCAGGGATCAGCTTCGCGCTCGGACGCGCGTACATGTCCACGAACTGCGCGAAGTAGAACTCGATCCCGCGCTCGTCCTGGATGCGCCTGATCTCATCGGGCGTCGTTCCCATGCAGCGTCCTCCTCTCCCGCGGTGCGGGCAGACACTACCGGGAGGCTCGAGCGCCTGGCGATGGCGCCAGGCTCCATGCCGTGGCCGGCGCCTATGTGGGCGCCGGCGGTCCGCGGTGTCGCGAAACCGGCGCCGCCGGTTCCGCACGGGGCCGGGCAGCGATTCGGTGACCGGGCGGCTCCGCCGCCCTCCACGGCGGAGATCGGCTCGGCAGTGTCGCGAATCGGCCGGGGCCGATATCGCGACGATCGCGGAAACCGCCACCGCCGGTTGCCGCGCGGGGCCGGGCGGCGATTCTGGTGACCGGGCGGCTCCGCCGCCCTCCACGGCGGATATCGGCCCGGCCTTCGGCCGAGCAGCGATTCCGCCTAGTGCTCCTCCGGGGCGAGCGCGGCCTGGAGCTTGACCAGCTTGACGGCGATCTCGACCATCAGCCAGTCGTCCCGGCGCAGGTCGATGCCGGACAGCTCCATGATCCGGCGCAGGCGCTGCCGGAGCGTGTTCGGGTGGACGTACAGCGCCTCCGCCGTTGCGCTGATCGACCCCCGTCGTCGCAGGAACTCCTCGAGCGTCGGGAGGAGCGAGGTGGAGCGCTGGCGATCGTACTCGGCCAGGCGGGCGACAGCGTCGCGGTTCGCGTCGCGGACGCCCGAGTCGAGCGACATTCGCAGAAGGTATTTGTAGGGACCCAGCTCGTCGTAGGCCATGACCCCGGGCCGGGCCTGGAGGACGGTCGTTCCGAGGAGCGCGTGCCGGGCCTCCTCGAAGCCCGCGCGGAAGCTCGCCGCGCCCCGGCAGAGATTCGAGACGCCGACGGCGATCGGCGGCGCGAGCTCGGCCTGGATCCGGCGGATCTCCTCGATCAGGTGGGTCTCGCCGGACGCGGGTACGCGGAGGAGCGCCCGGATCGAATCGTCGCGGCGGTCGAACAGCGAGCCGGGCGCGGCGCCTGCGAGGGCACGCTCCAGGCGATCGTGGGCGGGCGCGGAGGCCAGGACGAAGTGGCGCTGGTCGAGATCGCAGCGGAGCCGGGCCGCCTTGCCCTCGACGTCCGCGGCGAGTGCGTCGCCGCCCGCGAGCTGCTCGAAGAAGTCCTTGATCAGGTTCTTCTCGGTGAGCCGCTCGATCAGCTCGATCTTCTTGATCGCAACGGCAGTCTGGCTCGCGACCGTTCGGGCCAGATCGACCTCGTCCGTCTCCTCGGCGATGAGGAGGCCGAGCAGCTCCTCGCTCGCGATCAGGGGGACCATGAGGCGCGCCGAACGGCCGCGCCTCGCAAGCTCTGGCCCGAGCTCTGCGAGCCCGACCGTGGGTCTGGCTTGCGCGCCCGGAGGGGTCGAGGCGCGCAACCGGAGCTCCTCGCTCGCCGCGTCGAGCAGGTAGACGTGGCACGCGGAGGCTCCGAGCAGCTCGACGCCTCGTGTCGCGACGGACGGGAGCAGCTCGTCGAGCGTCTCCGCCGCGGCGATCGTCTCCCCGAGCTGGGTCAGGTGCTCGAGCTCTCCCACGCGGCGCCGGGCCTCCTCGTAGAGCCGCGCGTTCTCGATCGCGCCCGCGACGAGCGACGCGCTCGAGACCAGGAACTCGACCTCGTGCTTCGTGAACTCGCGCGGCGCCTCGGTATGGAGCGAGACGACGCCGATCGCGGGGCCGTCGCGGGCGAGGATCGGGATCGAGACGAGCGACTGGAACTGCTCCTCGGCGAGCTCGGGCACGTACTTGAAGCGTGGGTCGGCGAGCGCGTCGTCCGGGATGAACGCCGGCTCGCGCCGCTCGGCGGCCCACCAGGCCAGGCCCTCGCCGCGCTCGAGCGCGACCTGCCCGACCAGCCTGGCGTAGGGCTCCGGCGCGGCGCGGAGGACGAGGCGCCGGCCGTCGTCTTCGACGAGGTAGACGAAGCACGCGTTGACCGCGCTCGCCTCGGAGAGCAACCGGACGACGGAACCCAGCACCACCTCGAGGTCGAGCGAGGACGCGACCGTCGAGATGATCTCGGAGAGCACGCGAGTCTCGGTCGGGGTGTGGGCAGCGGGGGTGGCGATGGCACATGGTAGACCCACTTCTCTTCTAGGCTCCCTCGCGCAGAGCGAGCGACAGGAGGACCTGATGGCGACCACGCGTCGAACCATGCGCCTTGCGGTGAAAGGGAACGAGCCGTGGGGGCTCGCGGGCGAGCTCCACGGTGCCGCGCACGAGGCAGGCGTCTGAGCGCCGTGCTCGATCCCGCTGCCCGCACCATCGCCGCCGGAGAGCTCGAGGCAGTCTTCTTCCCGAGGCTCGGGATGCTCGGCGCCTCACTCCGCCACCGTGGCGAGCAGCTGCTCGGCCGCGTCGACGATCTCGAGCGGTCGGCGGCCGCCGGCTCCGCTGCCGGGATCCCGTTACTCCACCCTTGGGCGAACCGGCTCGGCGAGCTGGGCTACGAGGTTGCCGGCCGGGTCGTCGATCTCGATCGGACGTCCTCGATCCTGCACTTCGACGCGAACGGCCTGCCGATCCACGGCGTGCCGTGGGCGAGGCTCGCGTGGGCGGTGACGGCTGAGCGTGACGACGCGCTCTCGGCGCGGCTCGACTGGGTGTCCCGTGAGCTCCTCGCCGTCTTCCCGTTCCCGCACCTCCTCGAGCTCGACGTCGCCGTCGACCCGGAGGGTCTCACCATGGACGCGACGCTGACGCCGACTGCGGACGCCCCCGTTCCCGTCTCCTTCGGCTTCCATCCCTACTTCGTGCTGCCCGGCGTCTCCCGCCCCGACTGGCGCCTCGAGCTTCCGGCGATGGAGCGCCTCGAGCTCGACGAGCAAGGACTCCCGACCGGCGGTCGGGAGCCGTTCGGGCCGCTCGACGAGCGCCTCGCCGATCGGGTCTTCGACGACGGGTTCGCATCGCCCGTGCCGCCGCGTCTCGCCGTGTCGGGCGGCGGGCGCCGGATCGTTGTCGAGCTGCTCGAGGGCTACGGCCACGCGCAGGTCTTCGCACCCTCCTCGCCCGACGTCGTCGCGCTCGAGCCGATGACGGCGCCGACGAACGCGCTCTGCCACGGGGACCGTCTACGGCTGGTCGAACCGGGGCGGAGCTTCGCGGCGTCGTTCCGGATCTGCGTGGAGGGCTGAGCCGTCGATCGACACCGGGTGGTCGTGATCGGCGGCGGCATCACCGGCTGCAGCGTCGCCTACCACCTCGCCAGGGCGGGATGGACCGACGTCGCCCTCGTCGACAAGGGGCCGCTGACCAGCGGCTCCACCTGCCACGCCGCGGGTCTCGTCACCCAGTTCAACCCGTCTCCGACGATGATGCGCTTCCGCCGTTACTCGATCGAGCTGTACAGGGAGCTGGGTGTGTTCGAGACCGTCGGCGGCCTCCGGATCGCGTCCAGCCGGGAGCAGCTCGCGGAGCTCGAGCGCGCGGTCAGCAGGGCGCGCGGCATCGGGCTCGACGTCGAGCTGCTGTCGCCCGAGGAGGCGCTCCGGCTGCTTCCGGCCGCGACGGGCGACTCGCTCTACGGGGCGGTCTGGGTTCCTGAGGACGGCTATCTCGACCCGCACACGGCCACCTACGCGCTCGCCGAGGCTGCACGGGGCCTCGGCGTGAGCCTCGTCACGGGGACGCGGGTCACGGGGATCGAGCTCGGCGGCGGACGGGAGGTGACCGCGGTCGTGACCGAGCGCGGGCGCATCGAGTGCGAGGTCGTCGTCAACGCCTGCGGCATCTGGGCACCGCAGGTCACCGCGCTGGCCGGAGCCTTCGTCCCCTCGACGCCCGTCGACCACCAGCACGTCCTGCTGAAGGCGGTTCCGGGGCACGAGCTCCCGAGGGACATGCCGTGCTTCCGCGATCCCGACAACCTGGTCTACGGGAAGTCCGAGTCGGGCGGCGTGATGTTCGGCGGCTACGAGCCGAACCCGGTCGCTCGCTGGGTGGATGGCGTGCCCTGGGAGCACGGCGAGCGGGCGCTGCCTCCGGATCTCGGGCGGTTCGAGCAGCTCCTCCGCGGGGCGGCCCGGCGCTTCCCCTTCGTCGCGGACGCCGAGATCGTCAAGCTCGTCTGCCACCCCGACGCGATGACGCCCGATGCGCAGCCCCTCGTCGGCCCGATCCCGGGGGTGCGCGGGCTCTGGCTGGCGGCCGGCCTCTCGCTGAACGGGTTCGGCGGCGCCGGTGGAATCGGGCACGCCCTCGCCGGCTGGATCACGACGGGGGAGCCGGAGCTCGACCTGTCGCCGTACCGCGCGTGGCGCTTCGGTGTGGCGCACCGCGACCCCGTCTACGCGGCCGAGACCGCACGCGAAGCCTACAAGTACTACTACCGACTCCGGTACCCCTTCGACGTAGACGAATGGGGGCGGCCGCACCGGATCAGCGCGCTGCACGGGCGCCTGCAGGATCTCGGCTGCGTCTTCGGAGTCAAGAACGGCTGGGAGCGGGCCGACTTCTTCGAGCCCGGCCAGCCGTGGCGCCGCGCCGGCGCCGATCAGCGAGCGTTCGGGTTCTCGCGACCGCCCTGGTTCGAGCGACTCGCCACGGAGCACGAGGCGTTCCGCGAGCGGGTCGGCATCATCGACATGAGCTCGTTCGGGAAGATCGAGGTGTCGGGCCCTGGTGCTCTGTCGCTGCTCGAGCGGACCAGCGGGAACCTGATCGACCGGCCTCTCGGGAGCGTCGTCTACACCCAGTTCCTCAACAGGCGCGGCGGGATCGTCGCGGACGTCACCGTCACACGCCTCGCCGCGGATCGCTTCCGGGTCGTCACGGGCGCCGGGACGATCGACGCCGATCTCGGCTGGCTCGTGATGAGCGTCCGGGACGAGGACGGCCCCGTCGAGATCCGTGACGTCTCGGACGAGCTGGCGGTCGTCGGGCTGTGGGGCCCGCGTTCGCGCGATCTGCTCCAGGGCCTGACGGACTGCGATCTCTCCCCGCAGGCATTTCCCTTCCGGACGGCCAGCGAGATCGATCTCGGGGGCGCGATGGTGCTGGCGCAGCGGATCACGTACGTGGGGGAGCTCGGGTTCGAGCTCTACATCGAGCCCCGCTGGGCGGTCCAGGTCTGGGATCGTGTGTTCGCGGCCGGACGCGGGCACGGGATCGAGCCGGGCGGCTACCGGGTGCTCGACTCGCTGCGCATGGAGAAGGGTTACCGCTACTTCGGCGCCGACATGACCGCGGCGGACACGCCGGACGAGGCAGGCCTCGGCTTCTGCGTCCGGCTCGACGCGAAGGGCGAGTTCACCGGGCGGGCGGCACTCGAAGCCGCCCGCGAGCGCCCGCTCGATCGAAAGCTGCGGACGCTCGTTCTCGGCGGTGAGGACTACCTCGCCCTGTACGGCGGCGAGGCTGTTCGCGTCGACGGGGAGGTGGTCGGGCGGATCCGCAGCTGCGTCTACGGCCACACCGTCCGGACGACGGTCGCCTACGCCTCGCTCCCTGTGGGGATCGGCGCGCGAGCCGCCCTCGAGGTCGACGTCTTCGGCAGGCGGGTGGCCGCCGAGCTCGCACCGGACGTGCTCTACGATCCGGACGGCGCCAGGGTGACGGCGTGAGCGGCGGGGTTTCGATCGAAGACGTGGTCGATCGCGTTGCGCTCTGGCGGGGCCTCGAGGTCGCCGTCTCGCCGATCTCGGGCGGGCTGACGAACGACAACTACCTGGTCGAGGCGGGTGGCGCCCGGTACGTGGTTCGGATCCCCGGCACCTCGACCGACCTGCTCGCGATCGACCGGGCGAACGAGCACGCCAACGCGCTGGCCGCTGCGAGGGCGGGCGTCGGCCCCCGTGTCGTCGCGTATCTCGACGATCTCGAGGTGATGGTCATCGATTTCATTCCGGGCGAGACGATGTCGGGCGAATCGCTGCGCTCGCCTGAGATGGCGCGGAGGATGGCGGAATCGATCTCACGGCTCCATCGTGGCCCGCGCTTCCTGCGCGACTTCGACATGTTCCGGGTCACCGACACCTACCTGCGGATCTGCGACGAGCGCGGGTTCCCGACGCCCGACGGCTTCCGCGAGCGCCTGCCGACGGCGGAGCTGGTCGAGCGTGCGATGCGCGCTCGACCGCTGCCGTCCGTGCCGTGCCACAACGACCTGATGGCGGAGAACTACCTCGACGACGGCAAGCGGCTCTGGATCGTCGACTACGAGTACTCGGGCAACAACGATCCGGCCTTCGAGCTCGCGAACACCGCCCAGGAGTGCGAGTACCCGGAGGAACTGCGCGTCGCCCTCTGCGAGGCCTACTTCGGCGAGGCGACGGACGCCCTGCTCGCGCGGATGCAGCTGCATTCGCTGATGTCCGACATGGGCTGGACGCTCTGGGCGGCCATCCAGGAGCGGATCTCGGCCATCGACTACGACTTCTGGGGCTGGGCGCTGCAGCGCTGGAGCCGCGCCGTTGCGATCATGGACGACCCGGGCTTCCCAAGGCTCCTGCGGGCCGTCGAGCGAGGGTAGCCGCGTAGAATCAGGTCCGCACCGGCGAGAGGAGGTGAGATCGGATGCAGAAGGGAAGGCTGACGACACCGCTCGTGCGCGAGGGCGACGAGCTTCGTCCCGCGACCTGGGACGAGGCGCTCGACCGCGCCGCCGAGGGCCTCGAGCGCGCCCGCCAGGCGGACGCGACGACGTCCTTCGGGATCTTCTCCTGCTCGAAGGCGACGAACGAGATGAACTTCCTCGCCCAGAAGTTCGCGCGCCAGGTCATGGGCACGAACAACATCGACAGCTGCAACCGCACCTGACACGCGCCCAGCGTCGTCGGTCTGGCGACGGTGTTCGGAGCGGGCGGCGGCACGTCGTCCTATAGCGAGATCGAGGAGACGGACGTCATCCTCCTCTGGGGCTCGAACGCCCGCGAGACGCACCCGATCTTCTTCCACCACCTCCTGAAGGGGGTGCGCGGCGGCGCGCGCCTGTACGTCGTCGACCCGCGCCGCACGTCCTCGGCGCAGTGGGCCGACGTCTGGCTCGGCCTCGACGTCGGCTCCGACATCGCGCTCTCGAACGCGATGGCGCGCGAGATCATCCACGCCGGCCTCGCCAACCGGGCGTTCATCGAGCACGCGACCGAGGGCTTCGAGGAGTACGCCGCGTCCGTCGAGCCGTACACGCTCGAGGAGGGCGAGCGCCTGACCGGCGTGCCCGCCGAGGTCATCCGCGAGATCGCGCACGCCTACGCGCGCGCCGACCGCGCGATGATCTGCTGGACGCTCGGCATCACCGAGCACCACAACGCGGTCGACAACGTGCTCGCCTCATCAACCTCGCGCTGCTCACCGGGCACGTCGGCCGCTACGGCTCGGGCCTGAACCCGCTGCGCGGCCAGAACAACGTCCAGGGCGGCGGCGACATGGGCGCGATCCCGAACAAGCTCCCCGGCTTCCAGGACATCGAGCGCGACGCCGAGGCGCGCGCCAGGTTCGAGGCGGCGTGGGGCGTCCCGATCCAGCCGCCGACGGCTGGCACCTGACGCAGATGTTCGACGGGATGGAGCGCGGCGAGCTGCGCGCCCTCTACGTGATCGGCGAGAACCCGGCGCAGTCCGAGGCCGACATCCACCGCGCCCGCAGGCTCCTCGACGGAGCTCGACTTCCTGGTCGTCCAGGACATCGTCATGACGAGGACGGCCGAGATGGCCGACGTCGTCTTCCCGCTCCAGCGCGTCCTGGTGCGAGTCGGAGGGGACGGTCACGAACTCCGAGCGCCGCGTGCAGCGCGTGCGCAAGGCGCTCGACCCGCCCGGCGAGGCGCGCGACGACATGTGGATCCTCGCCGAGCTCGCCCGCCGGCTCGGCCACGACTGGGGCAGCCGACCGCCGAAGAGGTCTGGGACGAGCTGCGCTCGCTCAGCCCGATGCACGCCGGCATGAGCTACCCGCGGCTCGAGGAGCTCGGCGGCATCCAGTGGCCGTGCCCCGACGAGGAGCACCCCGGGCTCCCAGTTCCTGCACGGCCGCCTCTGGGAGGAGCCGCGCGGCGGCCCCGCGGCGCCGTTCAGCGTCGTCGAGCACCGGCCGCCGTTCGAGGCGCTCGACGACGAGTATCCCGATCCGGCTGACGACCGGCCGCCGGCTCGAGTCCTACAACACCGGCGTGCAGTCGGGCCTCTACCGCTCGCCGCTCCACCGGGGCGAGACGATCGACCTCTCGCCCGAGGACGCGGAGCGGCTGCTGCTCGAGGACGGCGAGATCGTGCGCGTCTCCTCGCGGCGCGGCTCCGTCGAGGCGCCGGTGCGCATCGATCCGCTCGCTGCGGCCGGGGCTCGCGTTCATGACGCTGCACTTCCCGGACGAGGTCGACACCAACGTGCTCACGATCGACGCGACCGATCCGAAGTCCGGCACGGCCGAGTTCAAGGCGGCCGCGATCCGCGTCGAGAAGATCGCCGGCGGAGCCCGGTCGGAGGAGATCGGCGAGGATCGAGGAGCCCGCGGCTGCGCTCTGAGCGCGGCGGGTTAGGATCGACCGGTGGACCTCCATCTCCTCGAGGCCAGGCCGACCGAGGCCGAGCGCGCCGCCGTCGACACGCTGCTCGGGCCGGCCGGCGTCCGGCTGGGACGGCGGCGAGCGGCGCGTCGGCCGTCGACGGCCACGTCGCGCGCGGCGGCCACGACGCGCGCGCAGCGGCGCGACCTGCTGCTGCCCGCGCTCCACGCCGTCCAGGAGCGCGTCGGCTGGATCAGCCCCGGCGCGCTCAACTACGTCTGCGAGCGCCTGACGGTCCCGCCCGCCGACGCCTACGGCGTCGCGACCTTCTACGCGCTCTTCTCGCTCGAGCCGCGCCCGCCGCGCGTCGCTCCACGTCTGCGACGACCTCGCCTGCCGGTGCCGCGGCTCCGACGAGCTGATCGCCGAGCTCGAGCGAGCGGTTCGGGCCCGAGGGGACGGTCGGCGAGGCGAGCGCGGCGTCCACCTGGTTCCGGAGCCCGTGCCTGGGCCAGTGCGACCGCGCGCCGGCGGCGCTGCTCACGGTCGCCGGCGACGCGCCCGAGGAGCACGTGCTGGCGCCGGTCTCGGCCGACGATGCGCTCGCGGCGCTCGACGGGCGTGATCGGTCGACGTCGACCCGCCGGCCCGAGCGTGCCGCAGCAGGGCGAGTCCGGCGCTGCGGCTGCTGCGCCGCGTCGGCCGCGTCGACCCGACGCAGCCTCGACGACTACCGCGCCCACGGCGGCTACGCGGCGCTGCGCCGCGCGTTCGAGCTCGGCCCCGAGGGCGTGATCCGCGAGGTGATCGACTCGAAGCTGCTGGGCCGCGGCGGCGCCGCCTTCCCGACCGGGCGCAAGTGGGACGCCGTCGCGCGCCAGCCGGCGCGGCCGCACTACCTGGTCTGCAACGCCGACGAGTCCGAGCCCGGCACGTTCAAGGACCGCGTGCTCATGGAGGGCGACCCGTTCGCGCTGATCGAGGCGATGACGATCGCCGGCTACGCGACCGGCTGCGAGCACGGCTTCGTCTACCTGCGCGGCGAGTACCCGCAGGCGCACGCGATCCTCGAGGCCGCGATCGCGGAGGCGCGCCGGCCGGGGCTTCCTCGGCGCCGACATCCTCGGCACGGCTTCGCGTTCGACATCGAGATCCGCAAGGGCGCCGGCGCCTACATCTGCGGCGAGGAGACCGCGATCTTCAACTCGATCGAGGGCTTCCGCGGCGAGCCGCGCAACAAGCCGCCGTTCCCGGTCGACGAGGGGCTGTTCGGCAAGCCGACGGTCGTCAACAACGTCGAGACGCTCGTCAACGTGCTCGACGTCGTCGCTCGGAGGCGGCCCGGCCTTCGCCGAGATCGGCACCGAGGGCTCGACCGGGACGAAGCTCTTCTGCGTCTCCGGCGACGTCGAGCGGCCCGGCGTCTACGAGGTCGCCGTTCGGCACGACGCTGCGCGAGCTGCTCGAGCTCGCCGGCGGCGTGCCCGGCGGCCGCGCGCTCCAGGCCGTGCTGCTCGGCGGCGCGGCGGGCGGCTTCGTCCGGCCCGACGAGCTCGACCTGCCGCTGACCTTCGAGGGCGCGCGCGACGCCGGCACGACGCTCGGCTCCGGCGTCGTCCTGGTCTTCGACGAGACGGTCGACCTGCCGCGGATGCTGATGCGCATCGCCGCCTTCTTCCGCGACGAGTCGTGCGGGCAGTGCGTGCCGTGCCGCGTCGGCACGGTGCGCCAGGAGGAGGCGCTGGCGCGGCTGCTCTCGCGGCAAGACGCGCGGCGGCGTCGACGGCGAGCTCGCGCTGATCGCCGAGATCGGCCAGTGCATGCGCGACGCCTCGATCTGCGGCCTCGGCCAGACCGCCTCGAGCGCGATCGAGTCGGCCGATCGGCCGGCTCGGCGTCTTCCGCGAGAATGGCTGATGACGTCGAGCGACTCCGCTGCTGACCCCGAGCGCACGGTCGAGCTCGAGATCGACGGCCAGCCGGTGCGGGTCCCCGAGGGCGCGACGATCCTCGACGCCTGCGCGGAGCTCGGCATCGAGACGCCGACGCTCTGCTACGGCGAGACCCTGCGGCCGGCGAACGTCTGCCGCGTCTGCGTCGTCGAGCTCGAGGGCGCGCGCGTCCTCGTGCCGGCCTGCTCGCGCAAGGTCGAGCCGGGCATGGTCGTGCAAGACCGACTCCGAGCGCGTCCGCCACAGCCGCAGGCTCGTGCTCGAGTTCCTCGCCTCGTCGGTCGACCTCTCGATCGCACGCCGGACGTCGCCGGCTACCTGCGAGCGCTACGACGCCGACCCGAGCGCTACGGCCCGCCGGCCCCGCCGGACCCGGAGCGCGACCGCAAGCGCGCCGGCCATCACGACGAGCCCGACGGGCAGACGGCGGCCACCGTGGCCTCGCCCGACGAAGGTCGACAACGAGCTCTACGTGCGCGACTACTCGAAGTGCATCCTCTGCTACAAGTGCGTCGACGCCTGCGGCGAGCAGTACCAGAACACGTTCGCGATCGCCGTCGCCGGCCGCGGCTTCGACGCGCGCATCTCGACCGAGTACGTCGCTCCGCTGCCCGACTCGGCGTGCGTCTACTGCGGCAACTGCATCGCCGTCTGCCCGACCGGCGCGCTGATGTTCAAGTCGCGAGCACGACATGCGCGCCGACGGCACGTGGGACGAGGCGCGCCAGACGCGAGACCGACACGATCTGCCCCTACTGCGGCGTCGGCTGCAACCTCGACCCTGCACGTCCAGGACAACGAGATCGTCAAGGTCACCTCGCCCGACGACCACGACATCACGCGCGGCAACCTCTGCATCAAGGGCCGCTTCGGCTTCCAGCACGTCCAGGCGCGCGGCGGCTAACGTGAGTGGATGGCAATCGCCGAGAGCGGCCGGCGATTCGCAGCACCGTAGGCAGGGCGCGCGTCACCGTGGTCGACGAGGGCGCGGTCAGCGTCCCGTCGCGACCGGCTCGTCGCCGAGGAGCCGCTCGAGATCCGAGCCGCGGGGCCCGGCGCAGGAGCCCGTCAGCGTCGCGGTGACGATGCGGACGCCCGGCGCCGACATGGAGCTCGCCGCCGGCTTCCTCTTCACGGAGGGGCTGCTCTCCAGCCGGGACGAGATCGTCGACGATCCGCTACTGCGGCCTCGAGGAGCCCGCGGAGCAGCGGTTCAACATCGTGACCGTCGAGCTGCGGCGGCCGTTCGACCCGGGAGTCTTCCAGCGCAACTTCTTCGCGACGTCGAGCTGCGGCGATCTGCGGCAAGGCGTCGATCGACCAGGTCGAGGTGCAGCTGCGCCCCTCGGTCCGGGGCCGGTCGTCGGGCCGCGCGGTCGTCGAGCGGCTGCCCGACGGCCATGCGCGACGCACAGGAGCGTCTTCGACGCGACGGGCGGCCTGCACGCCGCCGGGCTCTTCGACGCGGAGGGAGAGCTGCTGTCGCTGCGTGAGGACGTCGGGCGCCACAACGCCATGGACAAGCTCGTCGGGCACGAGCTGCTCGAAGGGCGCCTTCCCGTCGAGCGATCGGATCGTCCTCGTGTCCGGGCGCGCCAGCTTCGAGCTCGTCCAGAAGGCCGCCGTCGCCGGCATCCCGATCCTCTGCGCGGTCTCGGCGCCCTCGACGCTGGCCGTCGACGCCGCCGCGACGTCTCGGCCTCACCCTCGTCGGCGTTCCTCCGCGGCCGGCGGTTCAACGTCTACACCCATCCCGAACGCCTCGCGCTGCCAGCCGGCAATAGCCCGAATCGTTGCGCCGCCGGAGGCGGCGCCGATTTCGGGCGAGGGCCCCGGGAGGGGCCCGGTTACCGAATCGTGCTCGGCGTGGGCGGCCGGAGGCGGCGCCGATTTCGCGCCGGCAGGGCCCCGGGAGGGGCCCGGTTACCGAATCGTTGGGGTGCCGGAGGCGGCGCCGATTCCGGGCGGGGAGGGGCTCGGAGGGCCGTGGTTGCCGACTCGTTCCGTCGCCCGGCTACCGGCCCCTCGCTTCCCTCACCACCGCCTCGTAGTCCTCCGGCGTGTTCACGTTTCGCAGCGAGTCGAGCGTAGGGTCGACCGCGCGCAGCTCCGTCTCGGTCAGCCACCGGACGCGAACCGCCTCGACCAGGTCGAGAGCACGCATCCGCTCCGCGGCGATCAACTGGCGCACGACGACCAGGAGACCGGTCCGATACGCGGCTGTCAACGGATACATCCGATCGCCCACGCGCGGGACGACGGCGTCGGCGCTCTCGTCGAGCGAGCCCGCGACCAGCCGGACCAGTTCAGGCCTGAGCAGCGGCACGTCGGTCGCCGAGACGTAGGCTGCGTCGGCTCGGCCTTCGACCGCCGCCAGGCCGGCGGCGAGGCCCTCGAGGGGGCCCCGATCCTCTCGTGCGTCCCGCGTGACCTCGACGCCCGCCGGGAGCTCCGGCAGCTCCTGCCCCGGAGCCTGCACGACCACGACCGGCCCGTCGAGGCATCCGAGGAGCCTCCGGGCGACGTGAGCGACCAGCGGCTCTCCCTGCCAGGGAAGCTCGGCCTTCGGGCTGCCCATCCGGGAGGAGCGGCCGCCGGCGAGCACGATGCCTGCGAAGCGGGTCACGGCGGGAGGGTACGCTTCACCCGTGCCGACCGCGCTGGTCACCGGAGCATCGAGCGGGATCGGCCTGGAGCTCGCGAAGCTGCTCGCCGGCGACGGTCACGATCTCGTTCTCGTCGCTCGACGCGGCGGGCGGCTCGCGGGCCTCGCCGACGAACTGAAGGCGAAGCATGGGATCGCCGCGAAGGTCGTCCCCAAGGATCTCGCAGATCCTGCCGCGCCGGCCGGGCTCGCGGCGAAGCTCGAGGCCGACCGAATCGAGGTCGACGTCCTCGTCTCCAGCGCCGGCTTCGCGGACTACGGCCCGTTCGCCGCGGCCGACCTGCAGAAGCAGCTCGACATGATCCAGGTCAACGTCACCGCGCTGACACAGCTGACCGGCCTGCTGCTGCCGGGGATGATCGAACGGCGACGCGGTCGCATCCTCAACGTGGCGTCCACGGCGGCGTTCCAGCCGGGGCCGCTGATGTCCGTCTACTACGCCACGAAGGCGTACGTCCTGTCGTTCTCCGAGGCGCTTGCGATCGAGCTCGAGGGCACCGGGGTGACGGTCACGGCGCTCTGCCCCGGCCCCACGCGATCGGGATTCCAGGATCGTGCCGAGCTCCAGGACTCGAAGCTCGGCCAGGACGGCTTGATGACGGCCGAGGAGGTCGCAGCAGCCGGCTACCGGGCGCTCATGCAGGGCGAGACGATCGAGATTCCCGGCCTCAGGAACAAGCTCGGCGCCCAGGTCCCGCGGCTCCTGCCGCGAAAGGCGACGGCGAGGATCGTGCGCCGCGTCCAGGAACCGGTCTAGGAACCCGCTTCCTCAGGCGGAGAGCGCAGCGAGCGCGTGTCGGGCGAGCACACGCTCGCGCTCCGCCCCCGTGCCGACGAGGCTCACGTCGACGCCGAGCCGCTCCTCGACGAACTCCACGTAGTGGCGCGCGTTCGCCGGGAGCCCGTCTGGCTCGGAGACCTCGTCGAGCCGCTCGTTCCAGCCGGGGAGCGTCTCGTACACGGGCTCCGCGTGGTGGAAGTCGCTCTGGTGCGCCGGGAACTCCTCGGTCTCGAATGCCGTCCCGGAGGCGGTAGCGCACGCAGACGGGGATCTCGCCGAACGTCGAGAGGACGTCGAGCTTCGTCAGCGCGAGCGAGGTCAGCCCGTTGACGCGCGCGGCGAATCGCAGGGCGACGAGGTCGAGCCAGCCGCAGCGCCGTTCACGGCCCGTCGTCGTTCCGTACTCGCCGCCGAGCTCGCGGACACGCGCCTGGTCGGGCCCCTCGATCTCGGTCGGGAACGGCCCCTCGCCGACGCGGGTGACGTACGCCTTCGCGACCCCGAGCACCTCGTCGATGCGCGTTGGGCCGATGCCGACCCCGGTCGCCGCTCCGCCGGCGATCGGGTTCGACGACGTGACGAACGGGTACGTGCCGTGGTCGACGTCGAGCAGCGTCCCTTGAGCGCCCTCGAGGAGGACGCGCGAGCCGCCGCGCAGCGCCGTGTCCACGAGCAGGGACGTGTCCGCGACGTACGGCCGCAGCCGCTCGGCCCAGCCCTCGGAGCGTCCGGCGACGTCCTCGAGCGTCGAGCGGCTCGGCACCGTAGACCCGCTCCAGCCAGACGTTCTTCTCGGCGAGCGCGACCTCGATCTTCTGGCGGAGGATCTTCGCGTCGAGCAGATCCTGGACGCGGATGCCGATCCGCGCCGTACTTGTCGGCGTACGTCGGCCCGATGCCGCGCCGCGTCGTCCCGATCTGCAGCGTTGCCGAGTCGCCGCTCGCTCGCCTGGTCGAGCGCGACGTGCCACGGCATGATCAGGTGCGCGTTGCGCGAGATCCGGATCGCGCCGGTCGAGACGCCGCGCGCCTCGAGCTCGTCGAGCTCGCGGATGAGCACCTCCGGGTCGATCGACGCAGCCGGCCCCGAGCACGCAGAGCGTGCCGGGATAGAGGATCCCCGACGGGATGTGGTGGAGCTTGTACGTCTCGCCGTCGGCGATGATCGTGTGCCCGGCATTCGGGCCGCCCTGGTAGCGGCAGACGAGGTCGGAGTGCCGGGCGAGCAGGTCGACGATCTTGCCCTTGCCCTCGTCGCCCCACTGAGCGCCGACGATGACGGTCGCGGGCACGGCTTCAGTGTAGGGGCCGGATCCGTCCGGCCCGGCGGTTGACGACGCTCACGTCGCGGCGAGGTCCGAGAACTTCGCGTAGCGCTTGAGGAACGAGAGCTTGACCGTGTCCGTCGGGCCGTTGCGGTGCTTGGCCAGGATGACCTCGGCGATGCCCTGCTGGTCGGAATCCTCCGTTGTAGTAGTCGTCGCGGTAGAGGAAGACGACGAGGTCGGCGTCCTGCTCGATCGAGCCGGACTCGCGGAGGTCGGAGAGGATCGGTCGCTTGTCGTGACGCTGCTCGACCGCTCGCGAGAGCTGCGACATCGCGAGGATCGGCACGTCGAGGTCGCGGGCGAGCAGCTTCAGGTTGCGCGAGATCTGCGAGACCTCCTGGACCCGGTTCTCCGCCGTCGTCCCCGACGTCATGAGCTGCAGGTAGTCGACCACGATCAGGCCGAGCTCCGGGTGCTTCGACTTCAGCCGCCGAGCCTTCGAGCGGATCTCCATCATCGTCACCGAGCCGGTGTCGTCGACGAAGATCGGCGCCTTCGCGAGCTTGTCGCACGCTGCTGTCAGCCGCGGCCAGTCCTCGGGAGCCAGCCTGCCGGTACGAAGGCGCTGCGACTCCACCTTCGCCTCGCTGCACATCAGCCGCTGGGTGACCTCGGCCTTCGACATCTCGAGCGTGAAGACTGCGACCGGCTGCCGTGCGCGAACCGCCAGGTTCGCGGCGATGCAGAGCCCGAAAGCCGACTTCCCCATGCTCGGCCGCGCGGCGACGACGATCAGATTGCCGTGCTGGAAGCCGGACGTGAGCCGGTCGAGGTCACGGAAGCCGGACGGCACTCCGGTCACGTCGGCCCCCGACTCGTAGAGCGCGGTGATGCGCTCGAAGCTCTCCTTGAGGAGCTCCTCGATGTGCGCGAAGTCGCCGCTGACCCGCTGCTGCGAGAGGTCGAAGAGGATCTGCTCGGCGCGGTCGACCAGCTCGACCGGCTCGCCGACCCCGTCCCAGCCGAGCCGGGAGATCTCCCCGCCCGCACGGATCAACCCGCGGAGCGTCGCCGACTCGCGGATGATCCGCGCGTAGTGGGCGCGTTCGCGGTCGTCGGGACGAGCGAGGCGAGCTCGTGGATCCGGGCTCGCCCGCCGACGTCCTCGAGCTCGCCTCGCTCCTCGAGCTCGTCGACGAGGGTGATCGCGTCGACGGGCTCGCCCTTGGCGTAGAGGGAGAGGGCCGCACGGTAGATGCGCGCGTGGGTCTCGCGGTAGAAGTCGCCGTCGTCGAGGATCTCGCTGACCGCTGCGATCGCGCCGGGCGACAGCATCATCGCGCCGAGGACGGACTCCTCGGCGTCGAGGCTCTGCGGCGGAACGGGTGCGGTCTGGGCTACTTGGGCCATGGCACGAAGCTGCGATTCCATCATCCAGCGCGGCTCACGTCATCCCGTGGGTAACCTCGACGAGAGTCGGGTGTGGACAGTCGAAGCGGTCGTATTGCAGGGATCTAGAACGACCGTTCGCCCAATGATCGCAACTTGTCCGGATGGAATTCCCCAGCGGCGTGTCCGCTAGGAGCGGGAACTTTCGACGTGCTCCACAGACCTGTGGCTCCGCCTGTTCATGACGGAGGCCGGGTCTCCCCGGCCTCCGCTCGTTCCCGGCGTCTCAGACGGGGTCGAGTGCCCCGGGCTCGGAGCCGTCCTCGTCCGCCGCGTCGGAGGCGGCTTCGGGCTCCGGGGGGGCCGCGGCCTCGGGCGGGTCGTCCGGCCAGTCGGCGATGTCGCCGCCTTCGGGGACGACGAGGGTCTTGACCTCGACCCGAACGTCCTGGAAGACCTCGATCGGCACCTCGTAACGGCCGACGCGCTTGATCGGCTCGTCGAGCGCGATCTTGCGCCGGTCGACCCGCACCTTCCTGACCCGCCAGAGCTCGTCGGCGATGTCGGTCGGTGTGATCGACCCGAAGAGCACGCCTTGCGTCCCCGCCTTCACCTCGAAGCGAAGAACGGTCTTGGTGAGCGTCGCGGCGATCACCTGGGCCTGCTCGACAGTCCGCGCCTCGTGCCGGGCGCGCTCCGCCTCGCGTTTCGTGATCTCGGCCACGACTGCGGGCGTCGCCGGCTCGGCCAGCTTCCGTGGCTGGAGGAAGTTGCGCATGTAGCCGCGCGACACCGAGACGACCTCGCCGCGGAGGCCGACCTTGTCGACGTCCTGCAGCAACACGACGTCCACGCTAGTTCCCGACGTAGGGGAGGAGGGCCATCTCACGGGCCCGCTTCACGGCGACGGCGATCTGGTCCTGGTGGCGGCGGCAGGCGCCGGTGATCCGCCGCGAGCGAATCTTGCCCTTCTCGGAGGCGAAGCGGCGCAGCTGGTTGTAGTTCTTGTAGTCGACCTCCTCGATCTTCTCGCGGCAGAAGTAGCAGCTCTTCCGCTTCGCCGGTCCGCCGGAAGGCCCGCTCTTGCGCTTACGGGCTCCGGCTCTGTCTCGATCCTTGTCCACGTGGGTCTCTCCTTAGAACGGAATGTCGTCGTCCGCCGCCTTCGGGGCGAAGTCCTCGGTGCTCGCGTTCACGTCGGAGGTCGGGACGTACCCTCGGAGCGCCCGCCCTCCCCGTCGCCGCGACTCCCGAGGAACTGCACCGAGTCGGCGATGATCTCGACCGCCTGGCGCTTGGTGCCGTCCTGGGTCTCCCATTCGCGCCAGTCGAGGCGCCCGTCGACGCCGACGGGCCTTCCACGGCTCAGGAACTGGGCGCAGCTCTCGGCCTGGTTGCCCCAGACCGTCACGTCGAAGTAGTTGGGCTTGTCGCCCCACTCCCCCGTCGCCTGATCCTTCTGGCGGGTGTTGACGGCGATGCGGAGCTTGCAGACGGAGGTACCGCCGGGTGTCTGGCGGAGCTCCGGGTCCTTCGTGAGGTTCCCGACGAGCACCACCCGGTTGATATTTGCCACCTGACGCCTCCTCTCGTATCGAACAGATGTTCGATTCTACTCTTCGGCCTCGACGGGGGTGCTGCGCGGCCTCGGCGTGCTGCCCTTCGGTCGACGTACGGCCATGTGGCGCATGGCGCCGTCCGTGATCCGCAGCACGCGCGAGAGCTCGTCGAGCGTCGCCGGCTCGCAGTCGAAGGCCAAGAGGTGGTAGTTCGCCTCCGTCTTGTGGTCGATCTCGTAGGCGAGCTTGCGCCGGCCCCACGGCTCGTTCCCGTGCCAGACGCCGCCATCCTTGGTCACGATCTCCTGCGAACGCGCGACAATCTCGTTCTGGCGCTCGTCTGGGAGCTCGGCGTCGAGCATGAGCAATACCTCGTATGGGTTCACGTTCCCGCTGTCCTCCTTCCTCTGGTCTGAGTCGGCCCCGTCGCCTCGTTGCCCGGCCCGGGAGCGCCGGCGCATCGACGGAGCAGGAAGTCCCGGGAGTATAGCCAGCGCCTCGCACTTGCCCGCACGTGGGTCTGCGTGGAAGAGTGCCGGAAGTGAGGCAGAAGCTCGCACTCCTCGTCGGTGGCCTCGCGCTCGGTGCGCTCGTCACGCGCTTCGTCCGCCGCCGCCGAGCGTCGGCGGAGCAGCCGGCGCTCGCTCCGGGCGCCGATGCACGTGCCGAAGCCCTCCGGCGCCGGCTCGCCGAAAGCAGGAGCGAGGCTCCGGCCGACTCGCCAGCCGAGGCGCACCCCGACCTGGCGCTCCAGGCCGACGACGTGGACGCTGCGCGCCGCAAGGTGCACGAGCACGGTCGCGCCGCGGTCGACGAGATGCGGCGTTCCGGCTGAGGCTGCGCCCGCGGCCGCTGCGCGACGGCTGCGCCGTCTTGCGAGTCTTCGCGGCCTGGCGGGCTGCGCCCGCGGCCGCTGCGCGACGGCTACGCCGTGTTGCGGGTATCGAGGCCGTTCGGCCTCGATGGGTCTTCGCGGCCTGGCGGGCTGCGCCCGCGGCCGCTGCGCGACGGCTACGCCGTCTTGCCTAGTCGAGGAAGCCGATCGAGCGCAGTCGCGTGTGCCACAGGCGCATGGCCTCGGCGTAGAAGCTCTCGGCGTCGACGCCGTAGCCTGCCATGACCTGGGTGCTCATCCCGCCGGCCAGCGCCGTCTGGAGCAGCCTCCCGGCCAGGCCCGTGAAGTCGTCGACGAACTCCTCGATCACCGCGACCGTGTGCTCGCGATCCTCCGCCATGCGCCAGCGCGCGTACGAGACGCCGAAGCCGATGTGACGCGCCTCGTCGCGGGCGACGAGGCGCTGGCCGGCGGCGAGGCCGGGGAACGAGCCGAACCGCTCGTACTGATCGGCGGCCAGGTTCTGGGCGGTCCGCGCAACGATGCCCTCGGCGATGAGGTGATAGGCGATCGACGCCTGGAGGAAGCGGTCGGGGTCGTCGGACGTCTCCAGCGGCGTGACCCAGCGCTCGAGCTCTCCGTACAGCGTCTCGGCGATGACGTCCATGTTGCGGTCCGCGATCGCGCGGACCTCCGCCATGTCGTCGATCCCGAAGACCTGGTCGTAGACGCGAAGGACCGATTGCATGTGGCGGAACTCGTCCGCAATCTGCGTCGAGAGCACCACCTGGGTCTCGTACGAAGGCGCCCGCATGACGAACGGCGCGAGGATCGTCGCCACCTTGAACTCGGCGTGGAAGCGGTGGGCGAAGATCCACATGAACCCCTGGCGGGACTCCTCGTCGAGCGCCTCGAAGCTCGCCCGATCGACCGAGTAGTCGATGTCGAGCGGCGACCACTGGTTGCGCTCCCAGTGCTCGTACAGCGCGCGGAACGGCCGCGCGCGCTCCTCGAGGTCTTGCTGCTCGGCCTCCTCGTGCGTCAACTCCACCGTGCTCTCGGATCGGCTCATGGAAGGTCGATCCTAGTCGCCGAACCGGATCTCGTGCTGCATCGCTGTGGCTACGATCCGGTCGTGCCGAACTACATCTGCCCCAATTGCAAGCGCCGCGTGGTCGATTCCGATGGGCGGGAGGGCCTGACCCACCAACCGGTCGGGTGCTCCAGCTGTGGCTTCGGATTCCTCTTCGAACTGCTCGAGGACTACTATCCGGGGCCCACCACGGGCTTCGTGGTCTGCGATCGCGACCGGAGGATCATCGCCGTGGGCCGCGGAGTGCTCGAGCTGACGGGCCATCGCGAGCCGGATCTCCTCGGCCGGGAGCTCGCCGGCGCCTTCGGCCTCGAAGCGGAGAGCGGCGACGATCCCGCAGGCGTCGCGCTCGAGTGGGGCGTGCGGCGCCTCGACCAGCCGCTGACGATGCTGAGCGGCTCCGGCGCACGAGTGGAGATCACGGTCGACTTCTTTCCGGCCTACGACGCCGACGGTGGGCTCCTCGTCGCGCTCTCGCCGCGACGCCGCAGCTGAGCGCTGCCTTCAGGCCGATGCGGCGAGCAGGCGCTCGCCGGTCTCGACTGCCGCCGTCGCGCCGACGCGCCGGTAGAAGTGGAGAGCTCGGTGGAGCTCCGAGTCCGCCTCGCGTGCCCTTCCCGCGCGAACCAGGGCGCCCGCGACCCGCAGCCGCACGACGGCCTCGTCCGGCAGTGCCCCTATCCCTTCGTAGATCCCCGCCGCCGCCTCGAGCTCACCCCTGGCGACGGCGCGCGCCCCGGCGAGCCAGGGCGTCGGCTTGCGGGTTCTCTCGGTAGCGCGCAGCAGTTCGTCGCTGCGCCCGAGATCGTGGAGCGTGATTGCCAGATCGAGCAGCCAAAGGTAGGCGACCGGCGTCTGGTCGGTCGCGCCGAACCGTTCCAGCAGCTCCCCGGCGACCTCGCCCGCCTGGTCGGCGCGGCCGACCACCGCGTTCGCCCGGGCAGTGAGGGCGAGCGCCGGATAGAGGGCCTGCGGATCACGCGCACCCCGCGCGAAGTCGAGGGCTCTGCTCGCGTCGTCGAGGGCCCCGCCGCTGTCGCCGCGCGCGAGGCGGATCCTGCCGCGAACCACGCGTGAATAGATCTCCTGGTAGTGGCGCTGGCCCGATTCCGATTCCGCGATGAAGGCGTCCGCGATCTGAACCGCTTCGTCCCAGTTTCCCGTCCAGTAGAGCTGGCCACAACGCTCCGCGCGGAGCCACTGGATGCTCCTCGCGTCTCCGAAACGCTCCGCCGCCGCGCTCGCCAGCTCGCGCATCTCGGCCGCGCGCCGCAGCTCGCCGAGGTCCATCAGGGTGTCGGCGAGGTTCGCATAGCCGATGACGCACTCGGGAGAGTTGAGCTCTGCGAGCAGCGCGATCCCGCGCTCGAAGTCGATCCGGCCCTCGAGGTCGCCGAGCTCGATCCGCGCGTCGCCGATCGCCATCGTCGCCATCGCGCGAAGATCCTCCATCCCGAGCTCGTTCGCCATCTCGAGCGCCTCCCGTCCGACCCGGATCGCGGCCTCGCTCTCGGCCGCGACGACGTAGCTGCGGGCGACCTGCGCCAGCACCCACGCCTTCGAACGCGACGGGGGCGCGTCCTCCGCGAGCTCGATCGCCCGCCGGTAATGCGCAAGGGTCGCCTCGCCGTCACCCCGACGGAAGGCGAGGCGGCCGAGCATCACCTCGGCCTCGGCGGCGGTGCCCAGGTCGCCCGCCGCGATCAGGGCGTCGCGGGCCTCGGCGAGGGCGTCCGCGCCCCGCTCCTCCGCGAAGAACAGCGCCTGTCCGTAGCGGAAGCGCAGCAGCGGCCATTCCGGATCGTCTCGCGGCCAGAGGTCGAGGGCCGACCCGTAGAAGCGCACTGCCGCCGCGTAGCCCTTCAGGCTCGCGGCGCGATCGCCGGCCTCGCGGATCGCGATCCGGGCGCGCTCCTCCAGCGCGCTGCCGCTGTGACCGGCCGCGCGCGCCAGCTCGAGCGCGCTGACGTAGTGGTGTGCCACCCGTTCCGCCTGCTCCTCAGGGCGGCCGAGCGACTCGAGCCACTCCGCCGCCAGCCGGTGCCTCTCGGCGCGGCGTGACCGGGGGATGCGCCCGTAGGCGACCTCGCGTACGAGTAGATGGCGAAACGCGTACTCCGTCTCCCCGTCAAGCGACGGGTGCCGCTGCCGCGCGACGAACTGCTTGCGCTCGAGCGAGCGCAGGCGCTCCTGCACCGTCGAACGGCCCTCGCCGCCGATGTGGCGGAGGGCACCGACCCAGAACAGCCGACCGATCACCGAGGCGTCCTGGAGCACGACCTTCTCCTCGGCCGGGAGCGCGTCGAGCCGCGCTGCGATGATCCCCTGGATCGAGTCCGGAAGCGGAAGCTCATCGTATTGCGAATGCGCACCGCGCTCGGAGAGCATCCGGACGAACTCCTCCGCGTAGAGCGGGTTGCCCCCGGCGCGGGAGAGCAGCGCCGACTGGAGCGCTGCCGGCATCACCGCCTGCTCGAGGAGCTCGCCGAGGAGCCGCGCGGTCTCGTCGTCGGAGAGCGGGCTGAGGGAGATCGTGAGCGCGTTCGGCTTTCCGCCGCCCCAGCCTGAGCGCCTGGCGAGGAGCTCCGGGCGAGCCGTGCAGACGACGAGGAGCGGCACGTCGGCGGCCCAGTCGACCAGGTGATCGATGAAATCGAGGAGCCCCTCGTCCGCCCAGTGCAGGTCCTCGAAGATCAGAACGCCCGGGTTCCTCTCCGCCAGGGCCTCGAAGAAGCGCCGCCAGGCGGCGAAGTCCTCGTCGAGGCGGCTTCCACGCAGCTCCACGTCGCGGGTCAGGCCGACGAGCGGTCGAAGGTGCGACTCCACCCAGCGGCCCTCGTCGGCGTGCTCGATTCCGTCGCGTACGGCCTCTCGCAGTTTCGCCTCAGCGGCGTCCACCTGATCCGTGTCCAGGATGCCCGCCTGCGCCTTCACCATCTCGGCGAGCGGCCAGAAGGTGACCTCCTCGCCATAGGGCAGGCACGCGCCGCGGCGCCAGAAGACGAGCTCCGGATCGTCCTCGACGGTCGCCTGCAGCTCGTAGACGAGGCGCGACTTGCCGATGCCGGGCACGCCGACGAGCGTGACGAGCTGCACCGAGCTCTCGCGCCTCGCCCGCGCGAACGCGTCGCAGAGGAGCTGCACCTCGTGTATCCGCCCGACGAGCGGCACGCGGCCTCGCTCGTAGGGGTCGACGCCGATCCTCGACCGCGTCCCGACCGCCTCCCAGGCCGGCACCGGCTCTGTCTTTCCTTTCGCGGTGACGGCCTCCACCTGCCGGTACTCGATCGCTCGCTCGGTCGCCCGGTGGGTCGCCTCTCCGACGAGGATCCCGTTGACGGGCGCTGCCTCCTGGAGGCGCGCCGCGACGTTCACGAAGTCGGCGATCAGGCGCTCGCCCTCGTAGTGCGCGACGTCGAGGGCGAATACTCCCTCGCCTGTGTTGATCCCGATCCGCACCGAGAGCCGCGCATGACCTTCGCGGTCGCCGAGCTCCCTGATCGCGTCCCGGATCGCGAGAGCGGCGCGGACGGCTCGCTCGGGATCGTCCTCGTGGGCGACCGGCGCACCGAAGATCGCCATCACCGCGTCGCCGATGAACTTCTCGACGATGCCTCCGTAGGTGATCAGCTCACGCCGGAGGCGTGTGTAGTACGGCCCCATCAGCCGCCGCACGTCCTCGGGGTCGAGCTGGTCGGCCGAGCTGGTGAAGCCCACCAGGTCGGCAAAGAGAACGGTCACCACGCGCCGCTCCTCGAGCGGGGATGTGGGAGGACCGAGCTGGGCGCCGCAGCCGCCGCAGAAGCGGAAGCCGTCGGGATTCTCGAGGCCGCAGACGGGACACTCCGGCACCCTTTCAGCGTACTGCGAACGGGGCGGCTGTACGCTTGGCGCGCCGTGCGGCACAAGGCGTATCGCTACCGGTGGGCATGGTCGCTCGCGTCGAGCCCGGCGGCGCTCTGGCCCCTGGTCTCGGACACCAACCGGTTCAACTTCGAAACCGGGGCGCCGGCGGTCGAGCCGCTGTCGGTCGAGGCGGACGGGAGGCGCCGCCTGCGCTTCGCCGCCTTCGGTCGCTCGATCGAGTTCGACGAGGAGCCCTTCGAGTGGGTGCGCCCCGAGCGGTTCGGCGTCCGGCGTCGCTACCACGGAGGGCCGATCGCCGAGCTCGAGGCGACGCTCGAGCTGCAGCCCGAGGGCGGCGGCAGCCACCTCGTCTACGACGTCCGGGTCGAGCCTCGCACGCTCGCCGGGCACGCGGTCATCCCGGTCGCGATCGGCCGGGTGGCGCGGGCCCGGATGGACGAGGCCTTCCGGCGCTACGACCTCGAGCTCTCGACGGAGCATGGTCCGCGGCCCTTCTCGCGGTCGTCACCGCGGCTCGCGCCGGGAGGACGCGAGCGGCTGTCGACGTTCCGGGAGGAGTTGGTCGCATCCGGCCGCGAGCCCGCACTCGTCGACCGGCTTGCGGCCATGCTCGAGACCGCGACCGACCTGTCGCTCTCCCGTGTCCGCCCGTACGCGCTCGCCGACGCGTGGGGGGCCGAGCGCCGGGCGGTGCTCGAGCTCTGCCTCTCGGCAACTCGGGCCGGGATGCTCGAGTCGCGGTGGGAGCTCCTCTGCCCGCTGTGCCGTGCCTCGACGCAGTCGGCCCGATCGCTTGGCGAGGTCGAGCGCCATGGTCATTGCGACGGGTGTGACGTCGACGTCGAGGTCGATCTCGAGCGCTCGCTGGAGCTCGTGTTCCGGCCGAGCCCTGCCGTGCGCGAGGTGGAGGAGGTCGCCTTCTGCGTCGCGGGCCCGGGCGTGACTCCGCACGTCGTCGCGCAGCAGTTGCTGGCGCCGGGGGAGACGCGGCTGCTCCGTCTTCCGCTCGAGCCCGGCAGCTACCGCGTCCGAGCGCGGGGCGCTGACGGCTCGCGGCCGCTGATCGCGGACGGGGCGCCCGAGACCGCGATCGAGCTCGCGAACGGCGAAGACGAGCGCCTGCTCTACGTCGTCGAGAGGACGGCCTGGATCGACCAGGCTGCGACCGCTGCGGACGTGACGGCGCTCCAGGCCTTCCGCGACCTCTTTTCGTCGGAAGCGCTTCGGCCGGGGCAGGAGCTCGGGATCGGCAGCCTCACCGTCGCCTTTACCGACCTCCGCGGCTCGACGCGCCTCTACCGGGAGATCGGCGATGCGCCCGCGTACGGCTCCGTCGTCGGGCACTTCGACGTCGTCCGGACGGCGATCTCGACCGAAGGAGGCGCGCTGGTGAAGACCATCGGCGATGCCGTGATGGCCGTCTTCCGCCGGCCGGTCTCGTCGTTGCGGGCGATGCTCGACGCGCAGCGGCTGCTGGCGGCTGCGGAGGGTGGCGCACGTCCGCTGCGCCTCAAGGCGGGAATCCACACCGGTCCGTGCATCGCCGTCACCCTCAACGATCGGCTCGACTATTTCGGCTCGACCGTCAACGCCGCGGCGCGCATCGTCGATCTCTCCTCGGGCGAGGATGTGGTCATCTCTGGTGCCGTCCGGGCCGATCCCGAGGTCGGCGAGCTCCTGAAAGCCAGGTCGTGCATCGTCGAGCCGCTCGACGCGAGCCTCCGGGGATTCGACGGCGAGCGCTTCGATCTGTGGAGAATCA
The DNA here is from genome assembly GCA_963705605.1 of uncultured Thermoleophilia bacterium. GTDB lineage: Bacteria > Actinomycetota > Thermoleophilia > Gaiellales > Gaiellaceae > CAVPKC01. The sequence goes on along the minus strand of CAVPKC010000003.1, from coordinate 1,057,299 downwards.
GGCCTCGTGGCTAGGCAGTCGCCGAAGCGAGAGCGCCCTGGGAGGCTCAAGCGCTTCACCGAGCGCGTCGTGCTCGGCACGCTGATGTCGGTCGGGGTCGCCGTGATCGAGCGGCGCCTCCGCAGGGCGTCGCGCAAGCGCCGGCGATGAGGCGGGGCCGCCGCACCCGTCCTACAGGGGCATGCCCTTTTCGTGTGTAGACGGGGTCAGACCCCGTGTCAGAAGGTCGCGCGAATGGTGACGGAACCTCGGAGCCTCGGCTACCGGCGGCCCGGGCGCTGGAGGAGGTCGACGGCCAGGCCGAGCGTGAACAGGCCCCCGAGCGTCCCGAGCAGGATCGGCAGCCAGCTTCCGACTCCGGCGTCGACGGTCACGGTGGCGCCGATGATGCTCGTGCCGGCGACGATCGCGATCGCGAGCCGCCGCGCTCCGGTCCTGACCGTCTCCTCCAGTTGCTCCGTCCCCGAGAATCGGATCTGCAGCTGGGAGCCGGGCCTCGCGCCGGTGATCCGCGCCAGCGACTCCGCCATCTGCGTCAGCCGCACCTTGAGCTTCTGCGTCTCGTAGATCGCCCGCTGGGGATCGATGCCGACCCGGACGCGTGAGACGAGGCTGCGAAGCATGAAGCGGCTGGCGACGGCGAGCGGGTCGAGCTCGGGGTCGAGCTCGGAGGCGGTGAGCTGCATCTGAGCGAGAGCCTTTCCGGTCAGCGCGAGCGAAGCGGGGAGCCGCACGCGGTGGCGGGTCGAGATCTCGGTGAGCCCCTGGAGCGTGGGGCCGATCTCGATCTGCTGGAGCGACGTGCCGTGGTGACGGGCGACGAAGACGGCAAGATCCTTCTCGAATGCCTCGGGGTCGATGTCGGGGCGGCGGTCGTCGCCGGAGAGCATGAGCATGACGTCCGCCAGGAAACCGGTGTCCTGGCGCGAGTAGGCCATCAGGAGGAGCATCAGGTACTCGCGCGTCTCCTGGTCGACCTCGCCGACCATCCCGAAGTCGAGGAGGTAGATCTTGTCGTTCCACCACTTCATGTTCCCGGGGTGCGGATCGGCGTGGAAGAAGCCGACGCCGAGGATCTGGTGGTAGTACGACTCGAGCAGCTCACGGGCGGCGTCCTTGCGTGCCGCGCCCATCGGCGCCTCGCGCACCGGAACGCCTTGCACCTGTTCCATCACGAGGAGCCTCGACGTCGAGAGCTCCCGGTAGACGGCGGGCACGTCGAGCCGCGGGTACGGCTCGAGGACCTCGCGCATCCGCTCCATGTTGCCCATCTCCTCGCGGAAGTCGAGCTCGCGCCGGAGCGACGACGAGAGGTGCTCGATGACGGCCGGGATGTCGATCAGCTGCTGGAAGGCCTCGCGCCCCTCCGCCTTTCCGGCGAACAACTCGAGCAGCCCGAGGTCGCGCTCGATGTCGCCCTTCGCGTTCGGACGCTGCACCTTGACGACCACCCTGTCACCGGCCTCGAGCGTCGCCGCGTGCACCTGGCCGATCGTTCCGGCCGCCATCGGCTTCGGCTCGATGCTCGCGAACACGTCCTCCCAGGGCACGCGTAGCTCTTCCTCCATGACGGAGACGACCTCGGCCTCGGTGAGCGGGGTGACCTGCTCCTGGAGCGTCGCCAGCTCCTCGACGAACTCGCGGGGCACGAGATCCGGCCGCGTCGAGAGGATCTGGCCCAGCTTCGCGAAGGTCGGCCCGAGCTCCTCGAGGGCGTCACGCAGCGCGCGCGCCTGCGCTTGCCGGGAGCCGTCGCCCGCGCGTGCGCGCAGACCGTGGCGGGCCATGACACGACCGATCTCGGTCGCTCGGCCGAGAAGCCGCCCCTCGACTTCCACGTCGGCTGTGATCCGGTCGCTCACCGGTCTCTCCGGAAGAGCCTGCCCAAGTCCGCGAGGCTCCTCCTCGGTCGGGCGCTCGGCGCTGTTGACGATCACGACGGTGCAGCGAGCGTTGTGGGAGACGCGGTTCGGGACGTTGCCGAGGAGGAACTCCTTGCGGCCGCTCATGCCGACGTTGCCGACGACGACCACGTCGACCTCGGCCTGCGCCGCGGCGTCGACGATCGCCTGCGACGGATCCTCGTCGACGACGACCATCGCCCGCCCCCGCTCGCCGGCGAGCTCGCCGGCGACCCGCTTCAGATCCTCGGCGGCGTACGACGCCCGCGTCGCCTCCGCCGCGCCTGCCTCGGTCCCGGGGGGATTCGTCGGGACGATCACCTGGAGCAGGTGGAGCTCGGCCTCGTAGCGCGCCGCCATCTCCGCCGCCCAGGCCACGGCGTAGTCGGCGCTGTCGGATCGGTCGGTCGCGACCATCACCCGGCGCACCGGCTGAGGTGTCGTGGGTGTCATGCGCGGGATTCTCCTCGATCGGCCACGATGGCGGTAGTGAGTGAACCGTTGCACGTCACGAACGGCGACGCCGCGGCCGCCTCGATCGAGCGGCTAGGGCTCGGCGGCACCGTCCTTCCCTGGCGCGATGCGCTCCACGTCGGGCCGGTCCCGGGCGATCTCGACCCGGCTGGCCTGCGTGACCTTCGCGCGGCGTTCCTCGCGGGCCGTGGCTGGACGACGCTCGTGGACGCACGCCGCGAGCTGGCGGCTCGCGACGACGCGCTGGCGGAGGCTGCCGGTTGCCGCGAGGTCGTGCTCTGGTTCGAGCACGACGTCTACGACCAGCTCCAGCTGCTCCAGGTGCTCGACCGGCTCCGTCCCGCCGACGGCGCCAGCCTGGCCCTGGCCGGCGTGCACCTGGTCACGCTCGATGCGGACGGGCTGCTCCTCCTGTGGGAGTCGAGGGCGCCTGCCACCAAGGCGCAGCTCGAGCTCGCAGGGCGCGCGTTCGCGGCCTTCCGGAGCTCGGATCCCCGGGCGCTCGGCCGGCTGGTCGCCGACGGCGCCGAGGCGCTCCCCGCATCTGCGCGCCGCGCTCCGGCGCCTGCTCGAGGAGCTCCCGTGGACGCGCGACGGCCTTTCGCGTACCGAGCGGCAGCTGCTCGAGGCGGTCGGCAATGGTGCCGGCACGCCCACGGAGGCGTTCTCGAGGGCCCAGGCGGGCGAGGAGGCGGCGTTCCTGGGAGACGTCATCGCGTTCGACTTGCTCGACGAGCTGGCCGCCGGGCCGGCTCCCCTGCTCGACGGCCCGCCGCTTCGCCTGACGGTCGCCGGGGCCCGCGTCCTCGCAGGTGAGCTCGACCGGCTCGACCTGACCCCCCTGGATCGCTGGCTCGGCGGGACGAGGCTCGCGGGCTCGGACGTCTGGCGCTTCGAAGCCGGGCGCGGAGAGCCGGTCGCACCAGCTAGTTCAGGCGTTCGATGAGCGGGTCGACCCGGCCGAAGTCGACGAGCACCAGCTCGGCCTTGCCCTGCCACTCGGGATCCTTGCGGAGCAGCTGCTTCAACTCCTCCTGCGCGGACGCGCGGGTCACGTAGAGATCGATGATCTCGGCCTCGTGATCGAGCACTCCGTAGAACTGCACCCTCTCGTCGTAGTCGAACCTGGCGGCGATGTCGACCCGGAGGTCTCCGTGGTGATCCCCACCCGGAACCGGCGCCCGCTGCTCGAGCGGTCGCTGACGTGCGCGCTCCGCCAGCGGGACGTCCGGGTCGAGGTCGTCGTCGTCGACGACGCCTCCGACGACGACACGCCCGCCTACCTCGCGACGATGGATGACGTGCCCGTCTCCGTCCTCCGGCAGGCCGCGCCGACCGGGGTAGCCGCCGCCCGCAACGCCGGGCTCGCGGCTGCCCGCTCTCCCTGGGTGGCCTTCCTCGACGACGACGATCTCTGGGCTCCCGACCGGCTCCGCGCGCAGCTCGACGAGCTGGAGCGCCGGCCGGAGGCCGGCTGGGCCTGCTCCGGAGCGGTGGTCGTCGACGCGGCACTCGGGATCGTCGGGGCCCAGCGCCCACCTGCCCCCGAGTCGCTTCCGGCCAGTGTTCTCCGATACAACGTCGTCCCGGGTGGCGCCTCCGGGGTGCTCGCCGCGACGTCGCTCGTGCGCCGGCTGGGCGGGTTCGATCTGGGATTGCGCATCCTCGCGGACTGGGACCTCTGGATCCGACTCGCGCTGGCAGCGCCGGTCGCCCGGGTCGAGCGGCCACACGTGGCCTACGTCCTGCACGGAGGGAACATGACCTCGACGCCGACCGGTTTCGCCGACGAGCTCGAGATCGTCCGCCGCGCGTACGAGGCCCCCCGGGCGCGGTACGGGGTCGAGCTGAACGAGGCGGGGTGGAGCGACTGGTTCGCGGAGCTCGAGCGGCGGAGGGGTCGACGGCTCGCGCCCGGGCGCTCGCTCGTGCGCCGCGGGATCTCGCAGCGCAGCCCCCGGCTCGTCCTGAGAGGCGTCTCGATGGCGTTCCGACCGGGCTGGGTCGAGCGACGCAACCGGTTTCGTCGTGAGCACATGGACCCCGCCTGGCGCGCCGAGGCGGAGGCATGGCTCGCGGCGCTTGGTGAGACCGGTGACGGCGCCGACGAATCGACCTAGGATGAGTCGAGAAGTCGAGTTGGGCCGCCCCCAGGGATTGCGAGTCCATGCGTCGCAGGATCCAGACTGCCAAGGTTCAGAGGATCGACCTCGACGTCGCGCTGCAACCGATCGAGGTCGAGCCGCGTTTTGACGAGGTCCTCCTCGTCGTGCTCTCGCGCGGCCGTGCCATCGGCCAGGTGACGTTGCCGGCCCTGTCGGTGATCCCGGTCGACCTCCAGCGAGCGATGATCGGCAGAGAGCTCGGGGAGGCACTCTGGCGTCAGGAGCTCGAGCACCGCTTCCTGGAGGCTGTCGGGGCCGAGGAGGATCCGGAACGCCGTCCCCAGTTGAGCGTCTCGGTGATCGTCTGCACCAGAGACCGTCCGGAGGATCTCGAGCGCTGTCTTGCGAGCCTCTTCCGGCTCGATCCGGCCCCGCACGAGATCGTCGTCGTCGACAACTGCCCGACGACGGATGCCACGCGGGCCCTCTGCCGCGGGTTGCCCGTGCGTTACCTCCACGAGGCCGTGCCCGGGCAGTCGCGCGCCAGGAACCGCGGCATCGCGGAGGCAACGGGCGAGATCGTCGCCTTCACGGACGACGATTGCGTGGTCGAGCCGGGCTGGCTCTCCGGGCTCGCGCGGGAGTTCGCCGACCAGCGCGTGATGGCCGTCACCGGCGTCGTCGCGCCGATCGAGCTGGAGACGCCCTCCCAGTACCTCTTCGAGGCCCACGGCGGCTTCCAGCGCGGCTTCGAGCGCCGCGACCTCGACGGCGTCGTGGTCGATCCGGCGACCGCCGCCGGAACCGCGGGTGCGGGCGCGAACGCGGCGTTCAGACGCCGCGTGTTCGACCAGGTCGAACCGTTCGCGGAATGGCTCGGACCGGGGACGCCGGCGCGCGCTGCCGACGACAACGACGTCTTCTGCCGGATCCTCGCAGCCGGGCACTCGATCGTCTACGACCCCGGACAGCTCGTCTGGCACCGCCACCGGCGCGACCTTCGCGGCCTCCACGACGTGCTGTTCGACTACGGGGTCTCGTCGTCTGCGTTCGCGGCTCAGCGGCTCGTTTTCGACCGCGATCCGTCCGGCCTTCGGATCGTCGGCTGGTGGTGGCTGCACCACTTCCCCGCGGAGATCAGAGACGCTCTCCGTCGCCGGCCCAACCGCGTCCCGTTCCGCTACGTGCTAGCGGAGATGCGCGGCACGCTCGTCGGGCCGTGGCGGCTCTGGCGATCCCGTCGGAGCCGTCGGGCCATCGAGCCGATCGTCCCCGAGAAGCGGGGCAGTCGGATCCCGGAGCAGCTCGTCGCGCTCGGTGCGGAGTCGCCCTCGCTCTCGGTGGTCATCCCCTCGGCGGGCCGGCGACAGATGCTCGAGCAGGTGCTCGCCGGGCTCGGGCGGCAGTGCTACCCGGTCGAGCGATTCGAGACGGTCGTCGTCCTCGACGGTGCAACGGACGACAGCGCCGAGATGCTCGCCTCCGTCGACGTCCCCTTCCGGCTCCGCGTGCTCGAGCTTGCCAAGGGAGGGGTCGGGGCCGCTCGCAACGCCGGCGTTCGAGCGGCAGGCGAGCCGGTGATCCACTTTCTGGACGACGACATCGTCCCGGAGCCGGGCTGTCTCGCCGCGCACGCGGCCGCTCATCAGGAACGTGGCGGCGGCAGGGTTGCGCTCGGCTACTGCCCTCCGGTGCCCGACGGGGGCTGGTGGGGGCAGATGGCGTGCGCGTGGTGGGAGGATCACTATCGACGGAAGGGCGAGCCGGGCCACTGCTGGTCTCACGTCGACTTCACCACCGGCAACAGCTCACTGGCTCGGGAGCTCCTGCTCGAGCTCGGCGGGTTCGACGAGCAGTTTCGCGTTCGCCACGAGGACTGGGAGCTCGCCGTCCGCCTGCTCGAGCGCGGCGTCACGTTCGGGTACTACCCGTCGACCCTCGCGTGGCACCATCTCGACCTCCGTCTTGCGACTGCGGTCGAGCGACAGCGCCGAGAGGGGAGCGACGACGTCGTGCTCGCGCGACTCCATCCCGAGATCGGCGTGCAGCTCCCGCTGGCCTCGTACGGCGGCGGACGCCCGCCAGTCGCGGACGATCGGCTCGAGCGAGGGCTCGCGACAGCCGACAGGCTCGAGCGGCGGGGCCGCCGCGGTGCATGGGCCCGGCACACACGGACGCTGCTTCGCGACGCCTACGTCTCGGGCCTTCGTGACGAGATCCCCTCCGAGGAGGCATTCCAGGGGCTGCTCGCGGACCTGACAGCCCGCCCGCCCGCGAAGGTTCCGGTCTCGCTCGACGGTGGTGCGATGTCGGTCGTGCCATGGGATCGGTCGATAGAGCTCGCGCTCGAGGTCGGCGCTCGGACGGTCGCCCGGGTGCCGGGATCCGGCCCGGGAGTGCCGCTGGAATGGGCGCTCGTCGCAGAGCGAGTGCGAAGACGCGCATCGTCTGCGGTCCGGGTCGCCCTCGTCGAGGAGGAGCTCGCGCGTGCCGGCCGCGTGACCCACGATGGCCTGGAGCTGGCTCGTGTCCGTTGAGCTCATCGATCTCGAGCTCGTCGGAAGCGGAGTCGTGCCCCTGCCCGACGTGTCGGTTCGGCATGACCGCGTTCGCGCAGTCGTGCGGCTGCACGGCTCCCCGATCGGCACGATCACCCAGCCCTACCGGGGCGTCGACCTCGACCGCGGCGCGCTGGTGGAGGCGGCGATCGCCTCATTCGAGCAGCGGATCTGGCGGCGGCTCAACGGGGAGGGCGTCGGACGCGCTGCGCCGACCACGGAACCGCTGGTACCGATGACGGTAATCGTCTGCACGCGCGACCGGCCCGACCAGCTCGAACTCTGCCTCGAGGCGGTGAGCGCGCAACGCCACCCGAGCTTCGAGGTGCTCGTCGTGGACAACGCATCGGTGGGCTCCGAGACGCGCCGGATCGCGGAGCGGTGGTCGGCGCGATACGTTCGGGAGGCGCGGCCCGGGCTCGACTGGGCACGCAACCGTGGCCTCGCGGAAGCCCGGATGCCGTACGTGGCCTTTACCGACGACGACGCGCGCCCTGAGCCCGGGTGGCTCGAGGCTCTTGCCCGCGGGTTCTCCTCTCCGGACGTGCTCTCTGTCACCGGTCTTGTGCTCCCGGCCGAGCTCGACACGGGTGCCCAGATCATCTTCGAGGACGTCTACGGCGGGATGGGTAAGGGCTACGAGCTGCGGGTCTTCACCCGCCGCGGGAGGCGGATGGGCTATCAGCCCGAACACCACGGCGTCGGCTGCAACATGGCCTTCAGGCGGGAGTCGATCGCGAGCGCCGGAGGGTTCGACCCGGCACTGGACGTCGGGACGGTGACGGGTGGGGGAGGCGATCTCGACGCCTTCCAGCGCCTGATCGAGACCGGGGGCGCGATCGCGTACCGGCCGGATGCCGTCGTCCGCCACGTCCACCGCCGGTCGATGGGCGCGCTCAGGCGCCAGCTCTTCGACAACGGTCGCGGCTATTCGGCGATGCTGTTCGCCGCCTTGCTGCGGGCTCGAGGTGTCGAGCGCCTCCGTGTTGTCGCCCGCTACGGTCGATGGCTCGTCACGTGGCATCTGGGCCGCATCGCCAGGCGTCTCGTCGGTCGCGAGCACCTGCCGCTCCGGCTCCTGCTCGCGGAGCTCACAGGGGCGATGCTTGGCCCGTTCGTCTATCGCCGCGCCCGCAGGACGGCACGGGTGCTCGCCCGCTCGCAGGGAGTCGCGCCATGAGCGCCTCCGCGACCGTCGGCACAGCGAAGCGGCGGCGTACGTACGGATCGGGCCGCAGGCTCGCGTATCAGGTGGACGTCGCGTTCCATCTGGTGCGGACGGAGCTCGCGACACGGCACCGCGGGTCGGTCCTCGGCTGGGTGTGGGCGCTCGGCCCGCCGCTCCTCCAGCTGCTGGCCACCTACTTCCTCTTCACTCGCGTCATCCCCCTCGACGTCCCCGACTACCCGGTCTTCCTGCTCGTCGGGATCCTCGCCTGGAGCTGGTTCGCCCGCTCGCTCGGCGATGGAGTCATCTCCCTCGAACGGCGTCGCGAGCTCGTCCTTCGTCCCGGCTTCTCGACCGACCTGCTCCCGATCACCGCGGTCCTGGTCGCCCTCGTCGACTACCTGATCGCGCTGCCCGTGCTCTTCATTGCGCTGGCCTTGACGACGGGTCTCCACCCGGAGGCGGCGCTCCTGCCGGTGCTGCTCGGGATCCAACTCGTGTACTGCGTCGGTTTCGCTCTCGCCGTCGCCCCGCTCCAGGTGTTCCTCCGCGACATCGCGCAGGTCGTGGCGCTCCTGGTCAGCGTCGGCTTCTGGCTGACGCCGATCTTCTATCGCCGCACTCAGGTTCCCGACTCCCTCGCGTGGCTGTACGACGTGAACCCGATGGCGCATCTGATCGTCGACCAGCGGCAGATCCTGATCGGGGGTGAGGTGCCGGCGCTCGGTCCGCTGTTCGTGCTGGGGGTCGTCGGTCTCGTCGTGCTCGCCGCCGGCTACGCGCTCTTCGCAGCTTGTCGCCACTCCGTCCCGGACAACCTGTGACAGGCGAGGCGCTCACCGTCGAGGCGGTTTCCAAGCGCTTCACCCGGCGCGGGCCTCGGCCGCCGACGCTGAAGCAGCTGCTTCGGGATCCGCTCGCCCAGACACGGCGAGACCGCTTTTGGGCGCTCCAGGACGTGAGCCTGCGAGTCCAGGCCGGCGAGACCGTCGGCCTGATCGGCGCGAACGGCTCCGGTAAGTCGACGCTCCTGCGGCTGATCGGGGGGCTAGGACGGCCGACGAGGGGGCGGATCGTTCGCAACCAGGAGGTCGAGGCCATGCTCGCGCTCGGTGACACTCTCGACCCGTACCTGACCGGGCGGGAGAACGCGATCACTGCCGGTATCCTCGCCGGCTACCGCCGCCGGGAGGTCGTCGCGAAGCTCGACGAAATCGTCGAGTTCGCCGAGCTCGAGGAGTTCTTCGACCGCCCGCTCCGGACGTACAGCGAGGGAATGAAGCTCCGGCTCGCGTTCGCCGTCGCGATCAGCACCGAGCCAGAGCTCTTGCTCATAGACGAGGTCCTGTCGGTCGGCGACCTCCGCTTCCAGGAGAAGTGCTTTCAGCGGCTGCTGGAGCTGCAGGCGCTCGGCGCGACGGTGCTCTTCGCGTCTCACGACGAGTCGCAGGTCCGCCGACTGTGCCAGAAGGTCGTCTGGCTCGCGCACGGTCGCGTCCAGGCGCAGGGCGGCCCGGACGAGGTCTACGAGGCGTACGAGGCGTCGATGCGGATCGAGACGGAACGCCGCTCGCAGGCGCTGGCGCTCGCGCCCGCGAGACACGAGGGAGACGAGGCGGAGCGCGTCGGCACGTTCGAGGTCGAGATTGCGGGAGTGCGGGTCGAGCCGGCGAGGATCCAGTCGGGCGGCGTCGAGGGGACTCCGGTCACGATCGAGGTCGACCTCGAGCCCCGGGTTGCCGTCGAGGAGCCGATCGTCGTGGTCTCGCTCCATCGTGCCGAGGACTACTCGAAGGTCCTCGAGGTCAGCACCGAGGGGGACGGCGTCATGGTCGGCAGGCTCGAGGCACCGAGGACGCTGTCCCTGCGGCTCGATCGGGTGGACGTCGAGCCTGGCTCCTACCGGTTCGACGTCGGGGTGTTCGAACGGAGCTGGTCGTATGTGTACGACTACCGCTGGCACGCGTATCCACTCGAGGTCGTCGACGGAAGCAAGGGCTTCGGTCCGGCGCGCCGCTGGTCGTCGAGGTAGCCCGTGCCCGTCTCCGTCGTCATTCCGGCCCGGAACGCCGCGGGAACGCTCCGCGAGACGCTGGCGAGCCTTCAAGACCAGACGAGAGGCGACTGGGAAGCCGTCGTCGTCGACGACGGATCGATCGACGAGACGTACGCAGTTGCCCGCGCGGCCGCCGACGAGGATTCGAGGGTTCGGCCGCTCCGGATCAGGGCCGGCGGAGTCAGCGCCGCACGCAACGTCGGGCTCGCCGAGGCACGCCACGACCTCCTGCTCTTCCTTGACGCCGACGACCTGGTGCGTCCCACGTTCCTGGCGCTGCTCGGCCGGGAGCTCGATCGCGATCCGCGACGCGCTGGAGCGCACTGCGGGTGGGCGCGGCTTGCGCCCGACGGGACGATGACGGGAGTCGTCGAAGCAGCCGAGACGGGTGATCTGTACGCCGAGTTTGCGCGGGAATGCCTCTTCCCCATCCACGCGTGCCTCGTTCGAACCGACGTGGTGCGGGCGGTGGGCGGCTTCGACCCGAGCCTCGTCACCTGCGAGGACTGGGATCTCTGGCTTCGGATCGCCCGTCTGGGACGGCCCTTCGGCGCGGTTCCGGACGTGCTCGCTCTCTATCGCATGCGTGAACGATCGGCCTCGCTCGACGGCCTCCGGATGCTCGAGGACGGGCTGGAGGTCATCGCCCGAGCGCGTCGGGAGGATCCGCGCGTCCCGAACCCGGCACCGCAGTACCGGCTCGGGTCGGCTCCGGACGACCTGACGGCGCATCGCTTGTACCACGCCTGCTGGACCGGCGGGCTCGTGCTCGGTGCAGGGGGCGATGCCCGTCGACTCCTCGCCGCGCTCGCCGATGATCGCGACCCCGGTCTCGATTCTGAGGCGGTCGCGCACACGATCTTCGTCAGCTCGCTCCTGCCGAGCTGCCTGCGCGCCGAGCACTGGCCGTCGTTGTGGCCGGAGATCGAGGATCGGACGACGGAGTTCCTCGCCGATCTGGAGACCCTCACCGGGACCCCGGCGCTTGCTGCGCGGTCTCTGCGCGCACTCGAACGGATCGTTCTCGCCGAGAGCCCAGAGCGCGGGCCCACGAGGCTGGGCTCCGCCGTGGCCATCGAGCTCGAGATCACCGAGCCGCTGACGGACTTGCGGTTCGAGCGAGGAGTGGATCGCCTCCACTGCCGCGTCACGGTTCGTGGGGATCGGATCGGAGCAGTCGAGCTTTCGGTTTGCGACCGAGCCGTGCCCCTGCCGGTGTTGAAGGATGCGATCGCCTCGGAGCTCGCCTGGCCGATTCTCGAGCGGTTCCTCGAGCAGGCCGTCTACCCGGTGCTCTTCTACGCGCCTACGTCGCAGGGAGTGGCCGCCTACAGGGGCGAGACCTTCCTGGCCGACGGGCTCCCGGTCGACGAGAGCGAGCGGCGCAGCGCGCTCCACGACGCTGTCGGCTGGACGGTTCTCCTGCAGGAGCTGTTCGCGCTCGCGGACTGGGCGCCGCATCGCTTCTACGAGTGGCAAGGCGCCGAGCATTCCCTGCCGTCTGGTGCGCCCGAGGCGCGGCGCGCCGTCGAGGTCTCGATGCCCCTGCCGTCCCTCCAGGCGCCGGAGGGTGTCCTCGACGTCGTCGCGACTATCGGCGGGTCGCCGATCGGGCTCGTCCGGCTCGAGGCGCTCGACGGGGTAGTGCCCGCGGGGCGGCTGGTGCCCGCGATCGTCGGCGAGGCGGGGTTCGAGCTCGCTCGCCTCGCGGTGCGCGAGGCGATCCTGTCCAGGCCGCTCGCGGACGGGGAGTCGCTCCGCGAGAGGCTCGAGGCCGCCGCTCGAGCAGCAGTTTCGGCTGATCCCGCCCCGACGCCTGCAGATGCGCTTCTCCTTCTCCGCAGACGACCCTACGAGATCGGGGGCGCCGCGTCTCGAGCGGTGACACTCCCTGCCGGGGCGGCGCCGGATCTCCTGGCGGCCGCGGCCCGGGCCGGCGAGGGCGTGCGGATGCCCGGTGGCCGGATCCGCCGGGCCGAGTACGACCCGCGGGCTCTCGAGGCTCCTGGCGGCGAAGTGATCGCCGACGCGAACGGGTGGCAGCCTGGCCGCGAGTTCTTCGAGTCGTTGTACGCGGAGCGCAACGACCCCTGGGACTACACGAACCCGTACGAGTCCACCAAGTACGAGCAGACGCTCGGGCTCGTCCCGCAGGGCGTGCGGCGCGCTCTCGAAATCGGCTGTGCCGAGGGGCATTTCACCGACGCGCTTGCTCCCAGGGTCGACAAGCTCTTGGCGGTCGACATCTCCGAGATCGCCGTCGACAGGGCGTGCGAGCGTTGCGTACGTCACCGGAATATCGAGTACGCGCGGCTCGACCTGGCTGTCGACCCGCTCCCAGGCGGGCACGATCTCGTCGTCTGCAGTGAGCTCCTCTACTACCTCGGTGGCCGCTCGGAACTCGACCGGGTCGCCGCGAAGCTGTGCAGCGCCCTCCGGCCGGGCGGTACTCTCGTCGCCGCGCATGCCCACGTCGTCGCCGACGACCCGGGAAGCCCCGGGTTCGTCTGGGATGTCCCGTTCGGTGCGGCCGCGATCGGCGAGGCGCTCGGCAGACATCTCGACCTCGAACACGAGATCCGGACGCCGTTCTATCGGATCCAGCGCTTTCGCCGTCCCTCGTTGCGCCGACGACTCCGCCGGCGCCAGCCGGTCGTGACCGCGCTCGGGCTGCCGGCACCGCTTCCCGCTCACGTGGCTTCCACCGCTCGCTGGGATGGGATGGCCTGGCCGGACGGGGCGACCGAAACGGCGGAGCTCCCGATCCTCATGTACCACCGGGTGGCGGCGGCCGGGTCGGCTGCGCTCGGCCGCTACCGCCTCGAGCCACAGCTGTTCGACGAGCACCTCCGGTTCCTCGCCGAGCAGGGCTTCCGGAGCGTCGGCTTCGAGGAGGCCGGACGAGCGCTGCGCGCGCGCCGCCCGATCCAGGGACGGGCGGTCGTGCTGACGTTCGACGACGGGTGCCGAGACTTCCTCACCGACGCGTGGCCGCTCCTGCGCGCCCGGGGTTTCGGCGCGACGCTCTTCGTCGTCACCGACCGTGTCGGCGGCACGAACGAGTGGGACGCGGCGTACGGTGAAGTGGTCGATCTGCTCGGCTGGGAGGATCTCCGTCGGCTCGTCCGCGAGGGGGTGGAGATCGGATCCCACACGGCGACCCATCCGCACCTGACCGGTCTCTCGCCCGAGAACGCCGTTCGCGAGCTTGCCCGGTCACGTACGGCGATCCTCGGTGAGTTGGGTGTCGATCCGGTACCAGTCGCCTATCCCTATGGGGACGTCGACGGGGCGGTGCGCCGACTTGCCGGGGGGGTGGGGTACGGGTGCGGCGTGACGACCGAGGGGCGGCGGGTGCGGCTCGCGGACGATCCGCTCGCGCTCCCACGGATCGAGGTGAACGCCTCGATGTCGACGGCTGGGCTTGCTGGGGCCCTCGGGCTCAAAGTCGACCGGTAAGGCTCACCGCTGAGTTTCGAGCGTCCGCTTCTTGAGCCGGTGCCGCTGGATCCGGGTCGCGGAGCCCTGGGCGCCCCCAGCTGCGCCGACGCTCCGCAGCCCGTAGTGCAGCGTGTGCACGGAGGAGCCGATCATGTTTACGGCCAGCGCTCGCACGCCTGGGCCGAGCAGGCGGATGTCGACCTCTTCCCAGCGGTGGTCGCCGAAGTAGCGCTTGTACTCGACGTCGCCGCCGCCGATGTCGAACGTCGCGACGGACGTGTCCCGGGAGAGGTCGTCGAGCAGTCGCGTCAAGAGGTAGATGCCGGGGCTGAAGCGGCGGTAGGCGGGGTCGTAGCCGGTGACGCCGCGCCAGCCGAAGGTTCCGCCGTACGCGAAGCCGGTCCAGAAAGCGATCGGGGAGTCGCCGTCATACAGGACGTAGGCTCGGTACCAACCCTTCTCGAAGCCGGTGAGCGCAAGACCGCGCTCGAGCTCGGAGTCGCGGAAGATCGACCCGCTGCGGTGCTGATACGTGCGGGACGCGATCGCGTCGATGTCCGCGAAGGTTCGGGGTGCGTCGGCGGTCTGGTGGAAGACCTCGACACGCAGCCGATCGCCCAGCTCCTGCGTGAGGCGGCGCGAGATCCGGCGGACGTTCTCGCGGGTCTTCGCAGAGCGGTTACCGAGGGTCTCCTCGAGAGAGCTCCCGATCGTGGCCGACCAGTGCGGGCGTCGAGGCAGGAAGTGCTCCCGGCGTCGCCCAGGCAGAGCCGCTCTGGCGGCCTCGTGAATGGCGTCCCGCGGATCCAGGTACCTGAGCAGGACCGCGTCGGCCTCGCGCTCGTCGAGCGCGCGGCGGAACGTGCGGAGTACGACGTCGAGCACCTCGGGCGAGTGGTCGCCGACGATGCCCCGATACACGACGTTCACCGACCGGAGGGTGGGCTCGTACGCCGCCCAGGGCCCGACCCGGTGCGGAACGGGACCCTCGTGCAGGTGGCCGACGACCAGCGTCACGGGCACCCCGTCGCGCTCGACGAGAAGCACGTGCGGCCGCACGACCTCGTGGTGGAGCCGCGCAATCGTCCGGTAGTAGTCGATGTCGGTCGTGAGGCTCGTCCCCTGGAGCTCGTTCCAGGTCGAGCGAAGCGTCTCCACCTCGTCCAGCGAGCGGACAGTCGTGACCTGAAGCCCGGCCCGTGGCTCCGTCGGCATGGGCAAAACGCGCTCGGGGCGAGCGGGGTGGGCCACATACTCATTCTTTTCACGTTTCGCGGCATGCGCAAGAGCCGACCGCACGTTTCCTGCGCAGTTTGCGGACTGCGCGGTCTCGGTCGAACAACGTGCGAGAACCGCACGGAGGGGACGTCGGTGCCGGCATCTCGGTCGCAGCCAGCTGGATCGCCGGGAACCTCCCGGTCTACGCCCTCAACGTGATCCTGACGACTCCGCACGAGCTCTGGGCGCTGCGCTACCCGGAGCGCCACCGCCTCTTCGTCCTCGAGCGACCCGCCGGCGGCCCACACGGATACCGCCACTTCCACGGGTCGAGCTCGCTCCTCCGCGTTCACTCGGAGCACCTGACCGAGCATCCGAGTGTCGTCGTGGCGAGCGAGCCGATGGACGACAATCCCGACTGGCGGCTGCTCTCCCCGGAGAGCTGCTGCATGTCGGGCCTGACCTCGGGATCAGCTCGTCGATCGTCGTCGACGGCCCGCCCGCACGCCCGCTCGTGCTACAGGAAGACGCCCCGGTCCGGTCGCTATTCGCCGGCCCGGCTCGCCCAGGCTCCGGCGCGGAGCCCGGACTCGATAGCGCCGTCGATGAAGCCCGACCAGCCGCTCGCAAGGTCCGAGCCGGCGAGCAGCACCCGGCTCTCCGGCAGTCGCAGTTCCTCGTGGAAGTTGCTGTACCAGCCAGGCCGGTGGATCGCCCAGGTGCCGAGCGAGAACTCGTCCGCAAACCAGTCGTGCGCCGTAGCGCCTAGCGCCTCGAGCCCGGGGACGATCTCGTCCAGGGCCCGCTGCACCGCGCCGAGGTCGCTCGCGTCGATCAGCGTCGCGTCGAGCCCGAAGCCGATCAGGATCTGCGTTCCGTCGGCGAGCAGCCACTCCGTGTCCAGATAGCCGAACGGGTGCCCCGGTCGGATCGTGTTGAGAAGGAGCCGGGGCGCCCGCGCGCGGATGAAGATCTTGATCCCCCGCGAGGCCTGGCCGAGGGCGATGCCGTCCCGCTTGACGCTCGAGAGCTCGGGCTCGAAGGCGAGCCGGCCCATCGTGTTGAGCGGGACGGCGATCACGGCGCGGGCTCCGGGGATCGTCTCGCCCGCGCGGGTGTGCACCTCGACGCGGTCTGCGGCCTGCGTGACTGCCGCGACCGCGGTCGAGAGGCGTGTCTCGTAGAGGTCGGGCCGGTGGATCGAATCGAGCAGCGACCGCGTGCCCTCACGCAGGGTCACCCTGCCGCCGGTGTACTGGGTGAGGGCCAGGCTCCCGCCCGAAAGCTGGTGCCAGCGGGCGATGCTGAGCGCGCCGGCCTGGTCGAGCGGCGCGTGTGCGACCGATTCGAGCTCGGCGACGAGGACGTCGCGCTCCTCGTCGTCGAGGCCGAGCTGGTCGACCCGTTCCGCGATCGTCAGCCGGTCGATCGAGGCCAGCGCCCCGGCCTCGAGGAGCGGGTCGTAGGGCTGCGGCAGGTACTCGTCGCAGCCGTCGACGAAGCGGTCCCAGCCGCGAACGGCGATCGCGTCGCGCTCGGCGATCGTCCCGGTTCGGCGCTCGCTCCCGACGTACCAGGCCGCCTCCTCGGCGTCCGCGCTGAGGTCGACCTCGAGGCCCGCGCGCGTGATCTCAGACCAGGTGTGGGGCTGGTGCCAGTGCACCCACCCGCCGCCGTACTCGATCGCGCGACCATCCCAGTCGGCCGTCCATGTCCGCCCGCCCAGCCGGTCGCGCGCTTCGAGGAGCAGCACGTCCCGGCCCGCGAGCGCGGCCTCGCGCGCGGCCGTCACGCCTGCGAAGCCGCCGCCGACGACGATCACGTCGTGCATCACCAAATCCTCTCACGGCAAGGCCGGAGCGGGAGGCGCCCTCCGCGGCCGATATCGGGCTTCGCCCGATTCGGGACACTGCAGCCGGGCAACGATTCCGCCTAATCCGCGAGCCAGCGCTCGAGATTCGCGGCCACGAACCCGTCGTCGGCCAGCTCCGGGTACAGGTGATAGACGCGGTCGATCGCCTCCGCCTGCCCGGGGCTCAGCTCCTCGTCGGGATCGAGGCACCAGCGCCCTTCGAGGAGGCCCTGGCGCCGCAGGACCTCGTGGCAGCCGGCGATGACGCCGCGAAAGCCGTTGGCGACGTCGAAGAAGGCGGCGTTGCAGTCGGTGACGGCGCCGTCGAGCGCAAGCAGGTCCGCCGGCACGGCCGCGGCGTCGCGGACCGATCGGCAGCGTTCGAGGATCTCGACGGCGGTGCGGGTCCAGACCGACCAGTGGCCGAGCAGGCCCCCGACGAAACGCAGCTCGGTGCCTCCGGCCCGGAACGGCACCGCCAGGTCGAGCACGATGTGGTCGTCGTTGCCCGTGTAGAGGGAGACGCGCTCGGCCGCACCGGCCTCGGCGACGCCGTGCACGACGTCGAGCGTCGCGTAGCGGTCGAACGGCGCGACCTTGACGCCGATCACGTTGTCGATCGCCGCCAGCCGCCGCCAGAAGCTGCGTGGCAGCGGAATGCCGCCGACGGCGGGCTGCAGGTAGAAGCCGACCACGGGCAGCTCCTCGGCCACGGTGCGGCAGTGGGCGATCAATGCGTCCTCGGTCTCGCCCTTCAGCGCGGCGAGGCTCAGGAGCACCGCGTGGTATCCGAGCGAGCGCGCGGTCCGAGCCTCGTCCACGGCCTGCCCGGTGCGGCCCACAGCCCCCGCGATCAGGAAGACGGGGCGGGTCGTCCACTCGGCGGTCGTCTCCGCGGCAAGCTCGAGCACGGGCCGGTAGAGGCCGGCGTCGCGGATCGCGAACTGGGTCGTGTGGACGCCCACGGCCAGGCCGCCGGAGCCGGCGTCGAGGTAGTAGCGGGTCAGCGCACGCTGGCGGCGGGGGTCGAGCCGGCGGTCCCGGTCGAGGGCGAGCGGATGGGCGGGAATGACGGCCCCGGCGCGAAAGACCGCCAGCGCGTCCCCGGGGATGTCCTGCCAGCGCACCGCGCGTCCTCCGTCTACCCGAGCTCCGGTCCGGCGACGGCGCGAACCAGGGCCGGATCGCCGAACGCGGCGTCGCGACGGAGCGCCATGCGCGTGAACGGGCGCTCGGCCTCGAAGCCGCGGGCGGCGAGCAGGGAGGCGACCTTCGATTCACGGTCCGGCACGTCGATCACGACCGCGCCGGCTATCGCCGCGAGCCCGGCCTCGAGCAGCCCGAGCGCGGTTCGGGTGTCGCGTGCGACGACCGGCCCGACGTGGGTGGCGGTGCGCCCGAGCCGGGACAGCAGGAACCCTTCCGTCTCGGGATCACGCCTCGTCACAGCACCCGATCGGCCGAGCAGGTCGGCGAGGACGGCGGTTCTGTCGGCTCCGAACGCGGCGTGATCGAGCTCGCCGATGGCGCCGAGGTCGCCGGGGAGGACCGAGGGGAGCGCGCGGGCCGAGCGCCCGCCTCCACGGCCACGCCACCGGGTCAGCTCCTCGAGCGGGTGAAACCCCATGCGCTCGTAGACGTCCCGTCCCGCCGGCGTCGCGTCCAGGAAAGGGACGAGGTCACGGCCTCGCAACTCGGCGATCGCCCGCTCCAGCAGGCGGGTGGCGAGGCCGCGGCGCCGGTAGGGGGCGTGCACCAGCACCATGCTGACCCAGCCGAAATCCGGCGGATAGGGGAGGGCGAGCGCCGTCGCGACCAGGCACCGATCCGAGCCGACGATCCCGAAGGCGCGCCCGAGCCGGATCATCAGCGACCAGTCCTCGGTCGTCTGATTCCAGCCCGCCTCCTCGGACAGCGCGAACCCGCCGGCGGCGTCGTCGGCACGGAGCTCGACGGGGTCGGCTTCGAATGCGGCATCGTTCTCAGTAGGCGCCATCGCGGCCCTCGAAGCGGGTCGGCTTGTCGAGGCTCGGCATGTCACGCAGCACCCAGTCCGCCGTCCAGTCGATCATCTGGAGCAGCGAGACCTTCGGGTATCCGAAGAGGGAATAGGCGCGAGCCGCGTTGCTCAGCCACGCAGTCGGCGCCTCCTCGCCGACGAGCGTGGGCTGCTTTCCGAGGCGCTCCCCGAACGCCTGCGCGAGCCAGCGAACGGAGATCGTCTCCGGGCCGGTGACGTTCAGCGGCTCGGTCGGCGTCGTGCACTGGGCGAGGCACCGCAGCGCCATCGCGTTCGCATCGCCCTGCCAGACGACGTTGACATGGCCTGTCGTCACGTCGATCGGCTCGTCGTCGCGGATCTTGCGGGCGACGTCGTGGAGGACGCCGTAGCGCAGGTCGATCGCGTAGTTCAGGCGGAAGAGGCGTCCCGGTGTCCCGTTCACCTCCGAGTAGCCAGCGGATCATCCGCTCTCGACCGACGCAGCTGTTTGCGTACTCGCCGTGCGGGGTCAGCGGCGCGTCCTCCGTCGCGCCGCCCGACTCGATCGCGACGAACGGATAGACGCAGCCGGTCGAGAAGGCGACGAGCCGGCTGTCGCCCAGGCTCTCGGCCACGAGAGCCGGCAGCAACGTGTTCATCGCCCAGGTGCGAGACGGCGCGTCGGCGGTGCCGAACTTCTGACCCGCCATGAGGACGACGTTCCGGGCGCGCGGCACGGCGGCGATCTCGGTGCGGTCGAGGAGGTCCGCCCGTACCGGCTCGACGCCGTGCGTTCGCAGCTTCTCCTCGAGCGAGCGATCGCTGAACCGGGCGACCGCGTAGACGGTCTTCTCGGGCGCGGCGCGCTTGGCCATGCGGGCGAGCGTCGGGCCCATCTTGCCGCCGGCGCCGAGGACGACGATGTCGCCGTCGAGGAGGCCGAGATCCGGCGACGACACCGTCGTCGGGCCGCGAGAGTCGCTCCTCCAGCGCCTCGACGTCGGCGATCATCTGACGCTCGCTCGTGGAGCTCATCTCCGCCCTCCCCTCGCCGTGACCGCCTCCCGGCGGCGAACTAGACTATCTCGGGATGCCATGAGCGAGCCGTGCGCACCGATCCTCGCGGCCCAGCTCGAGCCCGAAGCGCGCGTGGCCGACCCGGCCCTCCTGATCGTCGACATGCAGAACGACTTCGTGCGCGCCGGGGCGCCTCTCGAGGTCCCGGAGGCGCGCGCGACGATCCCGGCCCAGCGCCGGCTGATCGAGAACTTCCGCAGGCGCGGGCTGCCGGTCGTCTACACGAGGTTCCTGTCGCTGGAGTCGGACAACCTGCTCTGGCTCTGGTCGCCGCAGTGCCACCCGGACACCCGCGCCTGCTGGCCCGGGCACCTGCGCGCCTACGACGACGCCGACGGCCTGCTCGACTGCGCGGCGGTGATCGACGAGCTGGAGCCCGGCCCCGACGACGTGGTCGTCGACAAGTACGGGTACGGCTCCTTCCACGGCACCGACCTCGACGAGCGCCTCGCCGCCGCTCGGCGTCCGATCGCTGGTCGTCACCGGCACGGTCACCCAGATCTGCGTCGAGGAGACGGCCCGGGAGGCCTTCCATCACGGGTACCGGACGACGGTCGTCGCCGACGCCGTGTCCTCCTTCGCGCCGGGGCTCCACGCCGCCACGCTCGAGAACTTCGCCATGAAGTTCGGCTGGGTCGCGCCGACGGACACCGTGCTGGCCTGGCTGTGAGCCGAGAAGCCGTCGAGCGCCTGCTCGACCAACACGCAATCGAGCTCGTCCGCCTCGAGACGCCCGACCTGAACGGCGTCTCTCGCGGCAAGACCGTGACCGCCGAGCATTTCTGGCGGAGCGTCGACGGGGGCCTCGCCCTGGTCAGCGACATCTTCTGCTGGGACCACGAGTGCCGGGTCGCGACCGGAACGGGGTTCGGGGAGGACCTGACCTTCGCCGACCTCTCGATGCGGCCGGACCTGTCGACGTTCGCCCTCCTGCCGCACGTCGAAGGCCAGGCACGGGTGATCTGCGACATGCAGTACTCGGACGGGCGACCGGTCGAGGCCAGCCCCCGGCGGGTCCTCGCCGCGCCAGCTCGAGGATGCCGCCGCGCTCGGACTGAGGGCGCTGATGCAGGCCGAGTACGAGTTCTATCTCGTCGACCGGGAGACGCGGCTCCCCCCGTACGGCGGCACCGACATCACGACCACGCTCACGAACCAGCGCCTCCCCGTGCTACCGCAGCTCGTGCGCGATCTGAAGGCCCTGGGGCTGGCGCCGCGGACGCTCAACCAGGAGTGGGGACCGACGCAGTACGAGCTCACCTTCGACGCCGTCGAGGGCCTGGCCGTCGGCGACGACAACTTCACGTTCAAGACCTACGCGAAGGAGATCGCAACCGAGCACGGCCTGGTCGCCACCTTCATGACGAAGCCGTTCGCGGGCTCGAGCGGGAGCAGCGGCCATCTCCACCTGAGCCTCTGGGACGGCGGAGGGCAACATCTTCTGGAACCGCGAGCAGCAGGCATTGTCGCCGGAGTTCTCCTGGGCGATCGGCGGGCTCCTGGAGCACGCAGCCGGGCTGAATGCGCTGCTCGGCCCGACCGTCAACTGCCTCAAGCGCTATCGCAAGGGCACCTATGCGCCGGCCAGCGTCACGTGGGGATTCGAGAACCGATCCGTCGCCCTGCGGGTGAAGGCGATGCGAGGCGAGGGGACGCACATCGAGAACCGCCTCGGGTCGGGAGCGTCCAACCCCTATCTCGCCTTTGCCGGCCTGCTCGTCGCCGTCCTGGACGGCATCGAGGCGCCGGGTCGAGCCGCCGCCGCCGCTCGGGACGAGCGCGTACCAGCTCGACGACCTCGATCTCCTCCCGCTCACGCTCGAGGAATCGCTGGAGCGCTTCGAGCAGGACGAGGTCCTGCGCGAAGCATTCCATCCGGAGTTCGTGAAGGCGTTCCTGGCCCTCAAGCGCCACGAGGTCGAGAAGGCGCGCGAGGCGGTTCCGGGCTACGGCACGAGCGAGTGGCACGATCAGGTGACGGACTGGGAACGCGACCAGTTCCTGTTTCTCGCGTGAACGCCCCGTGACGCTTCCCCGGATCCTGATCTCACCGCACGGACGGGAGCTTGACACCGCGCTCGGGAGGCTGGACGCGTCGATCGTCTACGACCGCTATCTGGAGAAGATCGTGGCCGCCGGCGGTCAGCCGCTCGTCGCCTGGCCCGGCAGCCCGGACGTCGGCGATCTCGTAGACGGAGCGGACGGGGTTCTCCTGATCGGCGGCGGCGACGTGGCTCCCGAGCGCTTCGGCCTCGCCGTGGCCGGCGCCGCCGTCGACCCGGGACGCGACGAGTTCGAGACCCGCCTCGTCCTCGCTGCGAGGACGCAGGCGAAGCCCGTCCTCGGCGTGTGCCGTGGCGCGCAGCTCCTGAACGTCGCGCTGGGCGGGTCGCTGCGCCAGGTCGACGGCCACCGCCAGCAGGGTGACCTGACGGCGCCTTCCCATTCCATGCGGACCGTCGAGGGAACCCTGCTCGCGGAGGTCCTCGGCGCACCGGAGCACGAGGTGAACTCGTTCCACGGCTGGGCCGCCGACGGCCTCGGCCGGGGCCTGCGCGTCGCCGGCACTGGGGCGGGTGTGATCGAAGGGATCGAGTTCGACGGCGACTGGTGGGCGCTGGGCCTCCAGTGGCACCTCGAGCTCCTCTCCGACGAGGCGTCGCAGCGGGTGTTCGACGCGTTCGTCGCTGCGGCCGCATGAGCTCCGACCGCGCCGACGTCCTCATCGTGGGAGCCGGGGCCTCCGGCGGCGTCGTCGGGCGCCGGCTCGCGGAGGCCGGCTTCACTGTCGTCTGCCTCGAGCAGGGGGACTGGCCCGACCGCGACGAGTATCCGGGCCCGAAGCCCGACTGGGAGCTCCAGTCGCAGAAGGCGTGGTCTGCCGACCCGAACGTCCGCGGCGGAGCCGCGGACTATCCGATCAACGCGGACGAGTCGGAGATCGTCCCGCTGATGTTCAACGGCGTCGGCGGATCGACGATCCTCTACGCCGGCGACTGGCCGCGCATGCTGCCGTCGGACTTCCGCGTCAGGACGCTCGACGGCGTCGCCGACGACTGGCCGCTGACCTACGAGGAGCTCGAGCCCTGCTACGACCGCATCGCGCGGGAGGTCGGCGTCTCCGGGCTTGCCGGAGACCCTGCCTATCCGGAGGGGGAGGAGCTTCCGCTACCGGCCCTCCCGCTCGGCGACGGGGTGATCGACGTCGTCCGGGCACACGACCGGCTCGGGTGGCACTGGTGGCCCGCCCCGAACGCGATCCTGTCGGCCCCGTACCGTGGCCGCCATCCGTGCGCGCAATGGGGCACCTGCATGCAGGGCTGTCCCGAAGGGCGCCAAGGCCTCGACCGACGTCACCCACTGGCCGCAGGCGATCGAGCACGGGGCCCGCGTCGTGACAGGCGCGCGCGTGACCCGCCTGGTGATGGGTCGCAATCGGCTCGTCAGGGGCGCCGAGTACGTCGACGAGACCGGTCGAGCCCATCTCGCGAAGGCCGACGTGGTGGTGCTCGCTGCCAACGCGATCGGGACGGCGCGACTGCTCCTGCTGTCGGCGGGCCGGGAGTTCCCGGAGGGGCTGGCCAACACGAGCGGGCTCGTCGGGCGGCGGTTGATGATGCATCCGTTCGCGGTCGTCACCGGCGTGTTCGAGCGCTTCCTCCAGACCTGGAAGGGCAACGTCGGCTCGAGGATCCACTCCCTCCAGTTCTACGAGACCGACGCGAGCCGGGGCTTCGTGCGGGGTGCGAAGTGGAGCATGGCGCCGTCGAGCGGCGGGCCGATGAACGCCGCCATGCCGGCGCGGGCCGGCGCTGCCGTCTGGGGCCCCGACCACCACCGCCGGGTGAAGGAGCGCTTCGGCCACTGTCTCAGCTGGGGGATCTTCGGCGAGGACCTGCCGGACGAGCGCAACCGGGTCGAGCTCGACCCTGCGCTCGTCGACTCGACCGGGCTGCCCGCGGTGAAGGTCGTGTACAAGACGACCGAGAACTCGCGGCGGCTCCTCGACTTCCACGTCGACCGCGCTCGCGAGTCGCTCGTCGAGGCCGGGGCCGCGAGTGTCGAATCCCTGACGATGATGCGCGACGCGGGCTGGCACCTCCTCGGCACGGCGCGGATGGGGAGCGACCCGGCGTCGTCCGTCGTCGATCCGTGGGGGAAGGCACACGACGTCGACAACCTGTACGTCGTCGACGGCAGCGTCTTCGTGACCTCCGGCGGGGTCAACCCGACGAACACGATCTCGTCGCTGGCGCTGCGCTTCGCGGACGGTCTGATCGAGCGTCGCACGAGCCAGCGGGTGCCGGCATGATCCCCGTGGATCCCCCGAGCGCGATCGACGAGCGCCTTCGGAGCCGTCTCGCCGATCGTTGCCGACGGCCTGATCCCCGGCGTCGACGGGATGCCGGCGCCGAGCAGCGTCGACATCGGCGGACGCCAGCTCGACGCGGTCACGGTCGCGAGCCCGACCTCGTCGAGGGCCTGTGCCGGGCGCTCGAGGCCGCGGGCGGTGTGGTCGACGCGATCGGGTGGCTCGAGGTCCTGCGCGATGTCGATCCGTCCGGCTCACGACGCGCTCGTGACCGCCGTCGTCGCCGGCTACTACCTGCATCCCGACGTGAGGCGCCTCCTCGGCTACCCGGGGCAGGTGGCGCAGGAGGTGGACATCGACGGCTTCCCCGACTACGTCGACGAGGGCCTGCTGGAGCGAGTCTACGAGCGAGGCCCGATCTACCGCCCGACCCCGCCCGGGTAGACGAGGAACGGCGTGATGTCGATTCCGCCCTCGTTGGTTCGACGTATGAGGAGAGGCCAGGTCGAGAACGTGCGGAGGCGCGATTTCGACCGCGAACCCAGAAGGAGGCAACGATGCGATTCATGGTGATGGTCAAGGCCAACGAGGACTCCGAGGCGGGCGTCCTCCCGGACGAGAAGCTCCTCACCGAGATGGGGAAGTTCAACGAGGAGCTGGTGAAGGCCGGCGTGATGCTCGCGGGCGAGGGGCTCCACCCGAGCTCGAAGGGCGCGCGCGTCCGGTTCTCCGGCGGGAAGCGGACCGTGATCGACGGGCCCTTCGCCGAGACGAAGGAGCTGATCGCCGGCTTCTGGCTGTGGCAGGTGAAGTCGAAGGAAGAGGCGATCGAGTGGGTCAAGCGCTGCCCCGTTCGACGGAGACCGAGGTCGAGATCCGCCAGGTGTTCGAGGCGGAGGACTTCGGCGCCGAGTTCACGCCCGAGCTCCGGGAGCAGGAGGAGCGCCTGCGCGCGCAGGTCGAGCGCAGCGGCGGTAGGCGCGGCGGTGACGGCCTCCGCGACCGACCGCATCGCGCGATCGAGGCGGTCTGGCGGATCGAGTCGGCCCGGCTGATCGCCGGTCTCGCGCGGATCGTGCGCGACGTCGGTCTCGCCGAGGAGCTCGCGCAGGACGCGCTGGTCGCCGCGCTCGAGCAGTGGCCGGAGTCGGGCGTCCCGGACAACCCGGGCGCCTGGCTCATGGCCACCGCGAAGCACCGCGCGATCGACCTGCTGCGCCGCAGCGAGCGGCTCGAGCGCAAGCACGAGGAGCTCGGCCGCGAGCTCGAGCCCGCCGGCAGGCGGCCGACGCCGGACCTCGACGCGGCGCTCGACGACGACATCGGCGACGACCTCCTGCGGCTCGTGTTCACGTGCCTGCCATCCGGTGCTCTCGACCGAGGCGCGCGTCGCGCTCACGCTGCGCCTGCTCGGCGGCCTGACGACCGACGAGATCGCGCGCGCGTTCCTCGTCCCCGAGCCGACCGTCGCGCAGCGCATCGTCCGCGCCAAGCGGACGCTCGCCGAGGCGCGCGTCCCGTTCGAGGTGCCGCGCGGCGCCGAGCTCGCCGCCCGCCTGTCGTCGGTGCTCGAGGTCGATCTACCTCGTCTTCAACGAGGGCTACTCGGCGACCGCCGGCGACGACTGGATGCGGCCCGCGCTGTGCGAGGACGCGCTGCGCCTCGGCCGCATCCTGGCCGAGCTCGCCCCGACGGAGCCGGAGGTGCACGGCCTCGTCGCGCTGATGGAGATCCAGGCGTCGCGGCCTGCGGGCGCGCGTCGGCCCGGCGGGAGAGCCGATCCTGCTGCTCGACCAGGACCGCGCGCGCTGGGACCAGCTGCTCATCCGCCGCGGCCTCGCGGCGCTCGAGCGCGCCGAGCAGCTCGGGCGGCGCGCTCGGCCCGTACGCGCTGCAGGCCGCGATCGCCGCCTGCCACGCGCGGGCGCGCACGCGCCGGCGGAGACCGACTGGGCGCGCATCGCCGCGCTCTACGACGCGCTCGCCGCAGCTCGCGCCGTCGCCGGTCGTCGAGCTGAACCGCGCGGTCGCGGTCGCGATGGCGTTCGGGCCGGCGGCGGGCCTCGAGCTCGTCGACGCGCTCGACCGCCGAGCCCGCGCTCGAGGGCTACCACCTGCTGCCGAGCGTGCGCGGCGACCTGCTCGCGAAGCTCGGCCGCCTCGACGAGGCGCGCGCGGAGTTCGAGCGCGCGGCCGCGCTCACGCGCAACGCGCGCGAGCGCGCGCTGCTCCTCGAGCGTGCGCTCGCGTGCGTCCGTCCCGGCTGACGCCTCGGCCGCCGGCCCTCACCGGTTCCAGACGCCGGCCGCCGCCGTGGCGCGCGCGTAGTCGCGGAAGTCGCGCGGCTCCCGACCGATGGCGAGCTGGACGCCGTTCGCCAGCCGGGCGTTCCGGCCGTCGAGAACCTCGGTGAACAGATACGTCATCAGCGACACGACGTCGGCCGGAACGCCATGCTGCGCCATCGTCGACGCGTACAGCTCGACCGGCACCGCCACGAACCGCACCGGCTGCCCGGAGGCATCCGCGATCTCCCCGACCGCCTCGGCGAAGGTCAAGAGGCGAGGTCCGGTCAGCTCGTAGAGGCGACCTGCGTGGCCGTCCCCGGTCAGCGCCGCGACGGCGACGTCGGCGATGTCCTCGGCGTCCACGAACGGTTCCGCCACGCCGTCGACCGGCAGCGCGACCTCGCCGGCGAGCACGGGCTCCAGGAGAAAGCTCTCGCTGAAGTTCTGGCTGAACCAGCTCGCGCGAAGGATCGTCCAGGCGGCACCGGTGTCGCGCACCGCCTGCTCGCTCAGCTCGGCTTCCCGCTCGCCCCGCCCGGAGAGCAGCACCAGTCGCCCGGCACCGGCGTCGACCGCCAGCTCGGCGAACGAGCGGATCGTGGCCGCGGCGCCGGGCACCGCCAGGTCGGGGTAGAAGGACACGTACACGGCCGCCGCGCCCTGCACCGCGGGCGCCCAGGTGGCGTCGTCGTCCCAGTCGAACCGCGGCTCGCCCTGACGCGAGCCGACCCGGACCGGGAGACCGCGCGCCCGCAGCCGCTCGACCACGCGCCGGCCCGTCTTGCCGGTACCTCCGATCACCAGCGTCGTCTCTTGCACGTCGTTGCTCATCGAGACCTCCCAGTCGTGGTTCCACCTTGGCAAGCAGTGAACACGTACGAGCTGAGACTGTCCATGGCAGAGAAGCGCAAATTCATGTTCGATCGTCTAACATCGGTTGCTCGTGGATGCGGTCGCCGGCCTCCTCGACGGACCCCGGGCGCGCGGGGCCTTCCTGCTGCGCTCGACGATGGATCCGCCGTGGTCGCTGCGGATCGAGGACGAGGCGCCGCTCACGCTGGTGGCGATCGTGCGCGGCGAGGCGTGGATCGTTCCCGAGCGGGGGCGATCGTACGGCTCGCCTGCGGCGACGTCGCGATCATGCGCGGCCCGGACCCGTACACGGTCGCCGACGATCCGGCCACGCCGCCCCAGGCCGTCATCCACCCCGGTCAGCGCTGCACGAGCCCGGAGGGCGAGGAGTCGGGCCAGATGATGGAGCTCGGCGTGCGCACCTGGGGCAACAGCCCGGACGGTGCGACCGTGCTGCTCACGGGCACGTACCAGCTGTACGGCGAGGTCAGCCAGCGACTTCTGCGCGCGCTGCCGGCGCTGCTCGTCCTCCCCGAGGACGGCTGGAGCTCGCCCCTCGTCCCGCTCCTGGCCGACGAGATCGTCAAGGACGAGCCGGGCCAGGAGGCCGTCCTCGACCGCCTGCTCGACCTGCTTCTCATCGCCGTCCTGCGTGCCTGGTTCTCCCGCCCCGAGGCCGAGGCCCCGGCGTGGTACCGCGCCCACGGCGATCCCGTGGTCGGCCGGGCCCTGCGGCATGCTCCACCACAACCCCGCCCACCCCTGGACGGTGGCGACGCTGGCCGCCGAGATCGGCATCTCCCGCGCGGCCCTGGCCCGCCGCTTCACCGAGCTGGTCGGCGAGCCGCCGATGACCTTCCTCACCGGCTGGCGGCTGGCGCTGGCGGCCGACCTGCTGCGCGAGCCGGGCGCGACCATCGGCTCGGTGGCCCGACAGGTGGGCTACGGCAGCCCCTTCGCGCTCAGCACGGCCTTCAAGCGCGTCCGCGGGCTCAGCCCGCGTGATCACCGGGCTCGCGCGGCAGCCCTCGGCGCAGGAGGCTAGGCGACGCCCTCGGCGGGCGCGAGCGCCGGCGGCGCATGCGCGCGACCCTCGGAGCGGGCGAGCATCACGAGCCCGACGAGCGCGAGCACGAGCGCGACGAGCGACAGCGCCAGGAGGCCGGGGGAGCCCCGGAGGGTCTCCTCGAACATGACGACTCCGAGGCCGATCGACACGAGCGTCTCGACCGACATGTTCGTCGCGATCGCAGGAGCAAGCGCACCGGTGGCGAGGGCGCTCTGCAGGAGCGAGAACGCCAGGAGCTCGAAGACGACGAGGACGTACACGTGCCAGTCGGTGAACACCGCTGCCACTCCGTCGTCGAGGCGTGTGACCGTCGCCTTGGTCATGCCGGCCGTGAGCCCGAGCAACCCTCCTGCCGCGGTCCCGAGCAGGGCGGCCCTCACGCCCGGGCTGCGACCCCGGCTGGCCAGGATCAGCCCCGCCGCGGCCGCCAGGAAGACCCCGCCTGCGATCGCCCAATCGCCGAGCGGAGCATCCGACCTGCCCTCGTCGGGGTTGTTCAGGATCACGAACACCGCGAGCCCTCCGGTCACCAGGCCTGCGCCGAGGATCTCGCGCCGGCCGACGTGCTGCCCGGTGAACTTGACGCCGAGCGGCAGCGCGAAGACGACGGTCGTGATCAGCAGCGGCTGGACGACGACCAGGCGTCCGACCGAGAGCGCCGCGGCCTGCGCGACGTATCCGAGCAGGTCGATTCCGATGCCGAGAACCCAGATCGGCTTGCGAAGCAGTTTCAGCAGGAAGCCCGGCTTCTGGGATGCCCCCTCGGGCATCTCCAGCGTCCCCTTCTGCATGAAGACGGTGCCGACCGCGAAGCAGAGCGCCGCGAGCAGGGCGAGCAGGATGGCGAGCACCGGCGGAGCGTAACCGCGATCTTGACATGTGACCTTTTAGTCACCTATGATGGAGCCGTGACCGACGACGACCGCGTGTTCAAGGCGCTTGCCGACCCGACGCGACGCTTCCTGCTCGACCGGCTCTTCGTGCGTGACGGCCGCACGCTCACCGAGCTCGAGTCCGAGCTGGAGATGACGCGCTTCGGCGTCATGAAGCACCTGCGCGTGCTCGAGGACGCGGGGCTCGTGGTCGCTCGCAGGTCGGGCCGGGAGAAGCTGCACTTCCTGAACCCGGTGCCGATCCGGCTGATCCACGACCGGTGGATCGACAAGTACACGGAGCGCCAGGTGTCGGCGCTCGCAGAACTCAAGGCAGAACTGGAGGAAACCGCATGACGCACGATGACGGAGACCAGCGTGACCACTCAGGTCTACCAGGTCTACATCAAGGCGAGCCCCGAGGCGATCTGGGACGCGATCACGAAGCCCGAGTGGACGCAGAAGTACGGCTACGGATCACCGGTCGAGTACGACCTGCGTCCGGGTGGCGCCTACCGGGGGCTCGCAACGGAGATGATGAAGGCGCACGGCGGGCCCGAGGTGGTCGTCGACGGCGAGGTCGTCGAGGCAGACCCGCCGCGCAAGCTCGTCCAGACATGGCGCGCGCTCTGGGATCCCGAGATGGTGGCGGAAGGCCCCAAGCGTCTCACCTGGGAGCTCGAGGAGGGCGAGGGCGGCGTCACGAAGGTGACCGTGACCCACGAGCTGGACGGCGCTCCGAGGACGGCGACGCTGGTGGCCGGCAAGGATCCGAACGCAGGCGGCGGGTGGAGCTGGATCCTGAGCGATCTGAAGACGCTGCTCGAGACGGGCGCCTCGCTCGGAGGCTGAGGAAGAAGAAGGCTGGGCGGGGGCCCTGCTCGAGGGCCTCCGCCCCGTCACCTTGCCCTCGACGGCCGGGGATCAGCGGAGGCGATGAGTTTCGGGCCGCGCCCGGGTCTAGGCAACTGGTAAGACTTCCCGTTCGAAAACTCGCACGCGGAAGCGGGAGCGACAAAGAAGGGAACTCATGACGGAGCAAAGGCCAGGAACTGACGGGAACGACGCGGCCGCGTCCTCGGACGAGCCAACGTCGGAGCGGCTCGCGGCCCACGAGCGTCTCTCCACCGGCGCGCTCGCCGGCTGGGCGAGAGCATGCGCGACGCATCCGTGGCGCGTCGTCTTCGCCTGGGTCGGCATCGTCGCGCTCCTGGTCGTCCTGGTCGTGACGGTTGGGGGCTCGCTTCGGGACGAGTTCGACATTCCGGGGTCGGACACGCAGAAGGCGACCGACTTGATCGAAGCGGAGTTCGCGTCTGAGCAGGGGGCTGTTTTGAACGTGGTGTTCGCGGCTCCGGAGGGCGAGCGGCTGGATACGCCGGAGCGCCAGGCGGCGATCGAGGAGGCGATCGCGCGTCTGCAGTCGCCGGAGTTTGCACCTGGCGAGGGCAAGGCAGGCCTGGAGAGTGTGGGGGATCCGTTCAGCGAGGACACGTTCTCCGACGACGGCCGCATCGCCTATGCGGAGGCGCAGTTCGATCAGACGATCGAGGACGAGGACCGCGAAGAGGTGGTCGCGGTGGAGGATGCCGTCCGCGAGACGGTCGAGCCGGCGGGTGTGACGGTGGAGTACAACGGCGAAGCCGAGTTCCCGCCCCTCGAGCAGGGCACGTCGGAGGCGCTTGGTCTGCTCGCTGGGATCATCGTGTTGCTGCTCGTGTTCCGCACCTTGGTGGCGGCGATCATCCCGATCGCGCTGGCGCTGGCGGCTCTGGCGACGGCGTTCCTCTTGCTGTTCATCTTGGCTGGCTTCTTGGACATCAACACGATCACGCCGGTCCTGGTCTCGATGATCGGCCTGGGCGTGGGGATCGACTACTCGCTGTTCATCGTCACGCGCTTCAGACAGCTTCTCCACGACGGGCTTTCACCACAAGCCGCCGCCGCCGAGGCCGGCGCGTCCGCGGGGCGTGCGGTGATCTTCGCCGGCGTGACGGTCGCGATCTCGGTGAGCGGCCTGGCCTTCTTCGGCCTGGACTTCGTCACCAAGCTCGGCATCGGCAGTGCCCTCGGCGTGCTGACGACGGTGTTGATCGCGAACTCGCTGCTGCTTGCGGTGCTGGCGCTGCTCGGCCACAAGATCGACCGGCTGAAGGTGCCGTTCCTGCGTCCGGTCGACGACTCGGAGGAGGGCCGCGAGAAGACGCCGATTGCCCGCTGGGGCCGGTTCGTGACCGCACACGCCCGGATCGTGTTCCCGGTCGTGCTGATCCTGATCCTGGCGTTGGCGGGGACGTCGGCGCTGGTGCGCCTGGGTGCCGCCGACCAGGGAACGCAGCCCGTCGAGCAGACCAGCCGCAGGGCCTACGACCTGCTGGCCGAGGGCTTCGGGCCCGGCTTCAACGGCCCCATCCCGATCGTCGTGGACGTGAACGATGATCCCGAGGCGCCCCAGCGCATCTACGAGGGCGTCCAGGGCGTCCAGGATGTGGCGTCCGTGCGCGAGCCGGAAGTCAACGACGCGGGCACCGTCGCGATCATCTTTGTCACCCCGGAGTCCGCCCCGCAGGACGAGGCGACCGACGAGCTCGTCGACCGGCTACGAGACACCGTCGTGCCGGCGGCGACGGCGGGCGGAGACGCGGTCGCCTACGTCTCGGGGCAGACGGCGGCGTTCAAGGACATCGCCGACCGGATCATCGAGCGGGCGCCGTTCTTCCTGCTCTTCATCATTGGTGTCACGCTCATCCTCCTGGCGATGGCGTTCAGATCGATCGTGATCTCGGCGACGGCGGCGATCACCACGATCCTGTCCGCGTTCGTCGGCTTCGGGGTGCTCACGCTGGTGGTGCAGGAGGGCCACCTGCTCGGCCTGACCGGGCTCGACAAGACGGGCCCGATCGAGACGTTCGTCCCACCGATCGCCTTCGCGATCCTGTTCGGGCTCTCGATGGACTACATGGTCTTCATCATGAGCCGCATCCGCGAGGAGCACGTCCACGGCCTGAAGACACGCGAAGCCGTGGAGCACGGGATCGCGGCGATCGGCCGGGTGGTCGTCGCGGCGGCGCTGATCATGGGCACGGTCTTCGCCGCCTTCATCCTCAGCGCCGACCGCATCCCGAAGGAGTTCGGGCTGCTGCTCGCCGTCGCGATCCTCGCCGACGCGCTGATCGTGCGCATGACGCTCGTGCCGGCCTTGCTCACACTCCTGGGAGAGAAGTCCTGGTACATCCCGCGCTGGCTCGACCGCCTGCTCCCGAACCTCACGATCGAGGCACCCCACGACGGCGGGACCCCGCCCGCGGTCGACGAAGAGCGTCCGGCCGAGCTCGCCGACCGGCGCTGACCCGTCCTGGGCGGCGGAGCCCATGCGCTCCGCCGCCCTGCCCGCCCCCCGATCCTGCCCATCCACGAGGCGCCTGAGGACGCGTAGAGGGATAGGATCGCCTTCCCTATCTATCGGAGGTTTGCGATGAGCGTCGTTGTCCGCTTCGCCCCGGGGTCCTTGACCGCTCAGCAGTACGACGAGTCCATTCGGCGCCTTCGGGAGGCGGGCGACTTCCCGCCCGATGGGCTCGACTACCACGTGTGCTTCGGGTCGGACGGGAATCTGCGCGTGAGCGAGATCTGGGACTCGAAGGAGCAGCTCGCGGCATTCGGAGAGCGCCTCATGCCGTTACTGGCCGAAGTCGGGATCAGCCCGGGCGAGCCGGAGGTGATCGAGGTTCACAACATCATCAGGCGCTAGCGGTTCGGGCAACACCGACTCGCAGGGGTAGGTCGCTCGCGTCCCGTGTGGTAGAAGGCGAGCGTGGCGTTCTTCGTCGTGCTCCGCCGCTCCGGCCCTCGCTGGGATCCGTCGCGGGCGCTGGAGGAGCAGTCCGACTGGCCAGCGCACGCGGCCTTCATGGACGGGCTCGTCGACGCGGGATTCGTCGTCCTTGGTGGGCCGCTCGCCGACGAGCACCGCGTGGTGCTCGCCGTCGAGGCCGAGTCGGAGGACGCCGTCCGCGACACGCTCGCGGGTGATCCATGGAGCGAGACGCATCTCCTGGTCGACACGATCGATCCGTGGACGATCCGGCTCGACGGACGGCGCGCCTAGCCGAGGCTTGCTCGGCCAGCACGTCAGCAACGGCTTCGCGCGGTTTGGCCGGCTTCACCGCGTCGGCTGCAGGAGCTCCCAGACTCGCGGCGGGGTCAGCGGGAGCGTGACGTCGTCGCGGCCGAGCGCGTCGGCGACCGCGTTGGCGAGTGCGGCCGGAGCGCTGATCGAGTTGCTGTCCCCGATCCCCTTCGCGCCGAGCGGGGTGAACGGGGAGGGGGTCTCGCGATGGGCCGATCGTCAGCCGCGGCAGATCCGGAGCGGTGGGGCAGAGATAGTCCATGAAGGTCCCGGTGAGCAGGTTTCCGTCCTCGTCGTAGACGGTGCGCTCGAAGAGCGCCGCGCCGACGCCGTGGGCGAAGCCGCCGCGCACCTGGCCGTCGGCGATGAGCGGGTTGAGCAGCCGTGCCGGCGTCGTGCACGGTCGCGTACTCGATCACCTGCACCTCGCCGGTCGCACGGTCGACCTCGACGACGGCGACGTCGACGAAGAAGGCGTGCGCTGCCGACGCGCAGACGCGGTCGTCCGCTCCGGGCGGCTCGAGATTGGGCGCGCTGTAGACGCCCGTCGCGTGAAGGCCGGGCTCCATCCCTTGCGGGAGCGACTCCGGATTCCAGTGCGCCCGGCCTGCGATCCGCCGCAACGAGACGGAGCGCTCGGGCGAGCCCCGCACGCATCGCGCGCCCGCCGTGCAAGCTCGATGTCGGCGGCGTCGCACTCGAGCTCCGAGGCGGCAATCGCCCGCAGCTTGTCCGCGACTTGCTCCGCCGCGCGCAGCACCGAGCCGACGACGACGCCCGAGAAGCGCGACGAGTAGTTGCCCGAGGAGACCGTCCACGGGAAGGTGTGGGTGTCCAGCTCGGTGAGGACCTCGATCTCCTCCGGGCGGACGCCGAGAGCGTCGGCGACGATCTGGGCGCGACACGGTCGCATGACCCTGGCCCTGCGGGGTCGAGCCGATCCGCACGGTGATCCCGGCGGCCGGACTGACGAGCACGGTTGCGGCCTCCGAGTTCCCCGACTTCGGCAGCTCCATCGCGCGCTGGTCGGCCGTCTTGGCCAGCGACACGTAGCCCATGTTCGAGACCGACGGCTCGACGACGCAGGCGAGGCCGATCCCGAAGAGCCGCCCCTCTTCTCGCGCTCGCGCCCGCTCGGCGAGTCGTTCCTCGTAGCGCGCCAGCGCGAGCACGTCGTCGAGGCAGGCCTCGTAGTCGCCCGAGTCGTAGAGGCTGCCGGAGGGCGTCCGGTAGGGGAACTCGTCCGGCCGGACGAGGTTTCGCCGCGCCAGCTCGGCCGGGTCGAGGCCGAGCCTGCCGGCGGCGATCGCCATCGTCCGCTCGAGCGCGAGGTACAGCTGGGGGCCGCCGAAACCGCGATTGAGGCCGGTCGGGCAGCGGTTGGTCAGGACGACCCGGTTGCGGACCGCGACGTGCTGGACGCGGTAGGCACCCGAGAGCGAGCCGTGCATGCGGTAGAGGGCTGCCGGCTCCGGCGCCCGGACGTATGCGCCCACGTCCTCCACGGCGTCGTAGCGCAGCGCGAGCAGCTCCCCCTCGCCCGAGAACGCCGCCTGGACGCCCGTGCTCCGCGCCGTCGCCCCGGAGCTGCCGGCCAGGTGCTCGATGCGGTCCTCGATCCAGCGCACCGGGACGCCGAGCTTGCGGGCGGCGAGCCCGATCAAGACGACGTAGACGTAGACGGTCGACTTGATCCCGAAGCTGCCACCCGAGTTGGGAGGAGTGATCAGGCGAAGCTTCGCCCCGGGGAGCCCGAGCGAGGCGGCGGCGACGGAATGGAGCGTGAAGGGGCCCTGGAAGTTCGCCCAGGACGTGAGGGTCCCGGAAGCCTCGTCCCAGTCGGCGACGACGCCGTAGCACTCGACCGGGGTGCTGCTCCAGCGGGGGAAGTCGAAGCGTCCCGAGACGACGAGCTCGGCGGCGGCGAAGGCGGCGTCGGGGTCTCCGTAGCGAAACGAGCGGTCCGAAGCCACGAGCTCGGGCGTGTCCGCTGCGACGAACGGGTCGAGCACCGGCGGGAGGGGCTCGTAGTCCACCTCGATCAACTCGAGCGCGTCCTCCGCCGTGTAGCGATCGCGCGCGACGACGACGGCGAGCGGCTCGCCGACGTAGCGGGCGACCTCGTGTGCCGCGGCCCGATAGGGAATGGGGCTCTCGACCCCTGCCGGGAACGGGCGTGACATCGCCGCGACGTCGGCGCCCGTGAGGACGCCGACGACGCCGGGCAGGTCGCGTGCCGCTGTCGTGTCGACCCGGACGACCCGTGCGTGTGCGTACTGGGAGCGGAGGATGGCGGCGTCACACGTTCCCGGCGGTGTGCCGAGGTCGTCGACGTACCGCCCAGCCCCGCGAAGGAGGGAATCGTCCTCGAGTCGCGGGATCGCCCTCCCGACCCAGCTCGAGCTCTCGGTGCCCGAACCGCTCATCGTCTACCCGGGCCGAGCGCTCGTGACGTCGTCGACGGCCCGCAGGCCCGAGCGGATCGCTCCGTCCATGCCGCCGGGGCCCGGCCGCTCGTCCGTGTGCTCCCCGGCGAAGAACACCCGATCGTCGAGCGGGCGCTTGATCTCGCGGAGCACGGTCTCCCGCTGGTCGCCGATCGGGGCACGGGCGATGCAGCGGGCGAAGGGATCGTCGGTCCAGCTCACCATCGCGCCCCCGAGCCTCGTCACGGGCCCACCGGCGATCTCGGCCAGCGCGGCGTCGAACTGACCGAGCACCTCGTCCTGGGCGAGGGCGCGAGGCTCCGACTCGGCGCTGAGGATGGTCGTGACGATCGCCGCATCCCCGGGCTGGTCGACGGACAGATCGAGCATCCACCTGGGGATACGGTCGCTGAAGAACGCGGTCCTGACCGAGTCGCTCACGGCCTCGCGCTCTCGGTACTGCACTGCGACGGCGGCCCCGGTCCCGTAGCGCAGCGAGACGAGCGCTCGCACCTTCTCCGCCGGGAGTGGCGGGTTCCAGCCGATGTCGGTCGTCAGCGGACCGGGAACGGCGAGGACGAGGAGGTCGCCCTCGAACTGCCCCTTCTCGGTCTCGACGACGACGGGCGAGTCGAGACCAGTCGATCAGCCGTACGACCTGCTCGAGGCGCACGTCCAGGTCCTGTGCCAGCCGTAGCGGAAGCCGATCGTTTCCGCCGGCGATCTGCATGGTACCGCTCGGGCCCGAGGTGCAGGCTCCGGGCGTCGACGAAGCGGAGCGGGATCGACGGCTGGATCTGAATGAGCGCGTCGAGCGAGCGCTATCGCTCGTTGCCGAGAGCCGGCAGCGTCGTACCCAGGCCGCCAGCGGTCTCGAACGGCTCGGCCGGATGCGCGGACTGCGCCTCTCCCACCTCCCCGAAGCCGGCGCCGATCTCCTCCGCGTCGAGGAGACGGCCGTCGAGCTTGACCCGGGGAAGCTCGGCTCCGACCGTCTTCATGGGTGTGAGGTCGATCCCGACCTCACGGCAGAGGTCGAGGATCGTGTTCTGCCCCTCGTAGAGGATCATCGCGCCGACGTCCGCGTACTGTCCCTCGGCGAAGGGATCCCGCAGGGTCAGCACGCGCCCGCCGACGCGCGGCCGTGCCTCGAGGACCGTGACCTCGTGCCCGGCCTCCTGGAGTCGGCGGGCGGAGACGAGACCCGAGAGCCCAGCTCCGACGACGAGAATCTTCATGATTCCGCTCCTTCCGTCTGGGATCCGCACCTGTCGCTACTGCCGTTCACCCGCGAGGCGAAGCGCGCCCGCACGCGATGAGGGTCGACGAAGGGCGACCAACCCGGCCAGGTCCGGTCTGCGAGGACGGCCTCCAGCAGCCCGGGGCGAGGAAGGGTGGCCACGAGCGAGGCCAGCTCATCGGTCGAGCTGCGCGCGAGCCCCGGAGAGATGGCGCAGGCTCTGCGCCACTTCGGCGAACCGTGTCTCCGCGGCGATCGGCTGCCCGCCCGTGATCGAGTAGTGGCCGTCGATGATCGTCACGAGCAGGAGATTCGAGGGGGCGAGCGCGGAGATCGACCAGAGCGTGCTTGCTCCCATGAGCAGCTCGCCGTCGCCGACGAGCGCGATCACGTCCCGTTCGGGGAGCGCGTCGGCGACGCCGAGGGCGGTGGCGGCGGCGGATCCCATGGCGCCGCCGAAGTAGAGGTGCGGGCCGTCGTTCGATGCGCATCGGAGGGCGGAGGTCGCGGTGCCGAGCGAGGAGACGACGAGTGCGTCGGGAGCGCTCTCGACGAGCGTCCGCGCGACATCAACGGCGTTCATCGCGTCCCCCGCCGAGGTCGGATTCGAGCAGGATCGCAGCCGGGCTGCCGCCCTCGAAGCAGAGCGTGAGGGCACCTCGGGTAACGGTCTCGACCTCCGTCTCGGATCGGATCGAGAAGGCCTGAACTCCGAGCGCCGTGAGCAACGGCACGGTCGATCGACCCATCGCGACCTGCGCCGGGTTGCGCTCGCCGCCCGTGCCGCGCATCGAGATCACCAGCGGCACCGCCAGCCCGTACGGAATCGCGAGCGAGCCGAGCGCGTTGGCCGCGTTGCCGAGCCCCGAGGACTGCATGAAGAGCACCGGTCGCCGGCCGGTCACGCGGTGTCCGGCGGCGAACGCGACGCACTCCTCCTCCCTCGTGAGCCCGCGGACCGGCACGCCCCCCTCCACGAGGCACTGCAGGATCCCCTCGAGCCTGGTGTCGGGCACGACCACCGCGACGCTCGTGCCGCAGCCAAGGAGAACGGCGGCCAGCTGGCGTTGCCACGCAAGCGGAGTTGCGGGCCGGTACGGATCCGTCTCGGGGCTCGTCGGCACCGGCCGATCTCCTGTCAGCACGACTCGGCCCGGGTCAGCGAGTACGCCTCGCGGAGGAGGTGGCGCCGCACCTTGCCGACGGAGCTCTTGGGAATCTCGTCGACGAACACGACCCGGCGAGGACGCTTGAAGCTCGAGAGGGCGCCCGCTGTCGTGCAGTAGTCGAGGACACGATCCTCCGTCAGCGCGGGGTCTGATCGAACGATGAACGCAGAAACGGTCTGCCCGAGACGCTCGTCGGAGAGGCCGACCACGCAGACCTCGGCGACACCGGGACAGTGCGAGAGAGCCGACTCGACCTCGAGCGGGTGGACGTTCTCGCCACCGGTGACGATCGTGTCGTCGGCACGTCCGACGACGAAGAGGTCACCGTCGCGATCGCGATAGCCGAGATCGCCCGTGAAGTACCAACCGTCGCGTCGAGCGCGGGCGGTCGCCGCCGGAGCGTTCCAGTAGCCCTCGAACGCATCCGGAACGTCCGCGCGGGCGACGATCTGGCCGATCACGTCGACCTCCGTCAGCGCATCCTCGCCGCGATCGGCTGACTCCGGGATGACGCGAAGCTCTTGGTGGAAGGCTCCCGGGCCGACCGTGCCGGGCTTCGCCCGGACCCGGTCTGAATAGCTCAAGCAGTAGAGCTCGGAGCAGCCGTAGACATTCACCATCACCCGCCCTGGAAGGAGCGAGTCGAGCTGGGAGACGATCTCCTTGCGCAAGACCATGCCTGCGAACCCGAGGCTCGCAACCGACCGGAGCGCTCGCTCGCTTTCCGGCCGGCTCAGCAGGTCGTAGTACATGGTCGGGACGAGGAAGAGCGTCGAGACGCGATGCGACTCGATCAGCTGCAGCGCCTCGTCCGGGCTCCATTTCTGCTGGAGGACGCACGTGCCGCCCAGGAACAGCGAACTGAGCAGGATCCGGATCCCCATCGTGTGATAGAGCGGCATGACACCGAACGTCCGCTCGCCGAGGCGCCACGGGAACGCGGCGAGGTTGAAGAGCGTCGCCGCGACCTCTGCCGCGTGAGATCGCGAGACTCCCTTCGGCTTGCCGGTCGTTCCCGACGTGAAGAGCACGAGGCTGAGATCCTCCGGACGGGGTGGGACCGGGACACCGTCCGCGATCGGGGCCTCCGAGGAGTCGAGGATCTGAAGCGGCCCTTCGCGAGAGCCGTAGTCGACGCAGAGACGACGAGCAGGTCCAAGCTCGACGTTCGCGCCGAGCGACGAGACCGACTCCGAGTCGAAGAGAGCCGCCGCCGGGTGGACGAGATCGACGCAGTGCTGGAGCTCGGACAGGCTGAGGCGGACGTTGACCGGTGCGTGGACGGCGCCGATCCGCTGAAGCGCGAGGTATGCGACGACGAGTTCGAGACGATTCCGCATGCAGGCAACGACCGTGTTGCCCGGCCCGAGGCCTTGAGCGAGAAATGACGCCGCCAGCTCGCTGATCCGCGCCTCGAGCTCCGAGGTAGGTGAGAGAGCGGGAGCCGTCGACGAGCGCGACGCCGGACGCATGGCGGATGCACGCCCTGCGCACGCAGTCGTCGACGGTCAGGCTCTGTGCCCATGCAGAGCGAGGATGACCGGGAAGCGACGGCCGCGGCCTGGTCCGAGGCATCGTCACGAGCCCTCGGTCCGCCTGTTCAGCCATCGCTGGAGATGCTCTTCGTACTCCGGAGTCGTCCTGAGCGTCGCGTACATGTGCCCTTCCAGCTCGAGCGCCACGCGCAGAGACGCGTCGGCGCCGAGGTTGAGCGACAGCTTGATCATCTGGAGCGCCGGCGGGGAGAACCCTGCGAGTTGCGCCGCGAGCTCGTCCACGGCCGGCGCGAGGTCGGGTCGAGGGACGCAGCGAGTGGCAATGCCCCAGGCCTCGGCGGTCGAGCCGTCGATCCGCCTGCCGGTCATGCAGAGCTCCGTCGCCCTGGTGAGCCCGACGAGGCGAAGCAGCCGCTGGCCTCCGCCGCTTCCGGGCATCTGACCGAGAGTGACCTCCGGGAGGCCGAGCGACGCGGTCTCCGAGACGATGCGGAAGTCGCACGCGAGGCAGAGCTCGAACGGCCCTCCGTAGCAATGACCGTCGATCGAGGCGATCACGGGTTGCGGGATGCGCTCGGGTGCGGCCATCGAGTCGTAGAGGCGCGACATCGCGAGTGGCGTCATGTCGGAGAACTCGCGCACGTCGACCCCGGCGGAGAAGGCCCGCTCGCTTGCCGACTCGATGATCAGGACTCTCAGCCACGGTTGCCCGCCGAGCGTCGTGATGGCGTCGGAGAGCTCGTAGCGGTCGTCGTTACGGAAGATGTTCAGCTCGCCCGGGGCTCCGAGGATGATCCGAGCGATTCCCTCTGCTCGACTCTCGGAGATGCGGAAGAGCGAGCTCACTGGGGCGAGGAGCCGTCGACGTCGCCCAGCTTCTCGAGCTTCGATCGCAGCCGCGCGGTGTAGCGGCCGACGTCGACCACTGCGCGCTGGTGCTCTGCGATCCCAACCTGCTCGAGCTCGTCGAAGGCCTCGAGCTGGAGCGCGATGAACCGCCCCTCCCGGCCCGACGATCGTCGCCCTGACCCGGACGGTCGAGCCTTCCGGCGTCGGTGCGCGATGCGACACGCGGATCTCGGTTCCGACCGTCGTCTCGTTCGGGCCGAGAAGAGGCTCGAGGAGACGAACTGCGGTGCGCTCCATCAGGAGGACGAGGCTCGGCGTCGAAAGCAGGTGGACGCCCGCGCGCTCGGTGCAGAGCGTCCGATCCACCGGCCACCTCAGCTCAAGGTCGGAAGGAGAAGTCACTGGACTGATATCGCGCAACGTCTCGGGTAACGACTCACGTCACGAAGGTAACGATTATGGCATCGGCGTCAAGCAGCTTCGCGCTCGCGCCAAGCTGGCGATGTCGCCGCAATCACCTGGACGAGGGCGTGGCGCGGGCCCGGGCCAGGGGTGGTTCAGCCGAGGATGCCCTGGAGCCCTGGTAGCGCTCCGGATTCGATGCGCGCGATCGAGACGCGGATGCGGCCGTCGCGCACTGTCTGGGCGGTTCCGAGCGGGGTCTTGAGCCAGATCCGCATTCGCGTCTGAGCGACGCGGAAGCCTCCCTCGGTCGTGAAGTCGAGGTCCAGGAGTCTGGCCTTGTTGATCGCGATGTCGAACCGGACCTTTCCACCCGTCTTGAATCTCAGGCCACTCCGCGTCCCGAGCACGCCACCGTCGCCGGGAAGCCCACCGAAGATCACGGCGGGGCGAAACAGTTTCGCGCCCGTGCGGGTGCGGATCTCGCTCCGCCCCGCACAGCCCTTCTTGCAGAGCTTCCTCAGCGGCTTCTCCTTGATCTTGTACTGCACGCGGATGAAGAACTGCCCGGTTTGCGGGTTGTAGTCCACGGTCGTGTTCGGCGGAATCGCGGTCGAGGGAACCGGGAGACCGGTCGCGATCGAGGTCGTGATGTTGGGCGCGACGTTGATGTTGATATTGGTCGTCGAAGGCGGTGGCGGTGTCGTGGGCGGAGGAGTCGTCGTCGTGGGCGGAGGAGTCGTGGTGGTCGGAGGACTCGCCGTTGTCGTCGTCGCCAGCGGCGGCACCTGGCTGAGCGTCAGGCTGAGGTTGTCGAAGTAGACGTCCCCGTAGTCGGTGATCGAGCCATCGGGCTCCATGACCACGCAGATCAAACGGGTGCCGGTTGGCACGCGCGCGAAGCCCGACCGATTGAGGAACGTGTTCTGGACGCGCTCGGCCTGGGTGAGGGCGATGTTGAAGCTCCCGAGCGGCGTTCCGGCGCAGGTGGTGCCCGGATAGAAATTCGCGGTCACCCTCGGGGATGAACTCTCGCCGCTGTAGCCCGCGAGGTCGGCGCTCAGGTCGGCCTGGATGGTGGTGGCGTCGATCTGCGTCGCCAGGGACGACACGATGACCGCCTGGGTGGCGGTGTACGGCCCGGGCCTGTATCCGCCCGCAAAGTAGTTGTTCCCGCCGCCGGGTGGAGGTGCGTAGGAGCCGGACGCCGAGTACTTGACGGCCGTGAAGTTTCCACCGGGATCCGGGATCGTCCATTGCGCAGGAGGATCGTTGTGCGGCCCGGGGTTGCTGCACGGCTCCGCGTTGCAGCCGAACTGCGTCGCACCCGTGTTTTCCTCCGCGCCGGGGTTCTGAAGCAAGTTGACGCCGAGCTGCGATCCCCCCGACACGTTCGACGAGAAGGCGAGGAAAGCTGACGTGAGCCCCGCAGCGAGGGCGAGCAAGAGTCCCAACCCACGCAAACTTCCCAGCGTCCCGAGATGCCGCATTCTCGAGTCTCCTTCCGTAAGCGACGCCTGCAACGAGTATCACCCAGTCGGGAGCGAATGACAAGGTGCGCGCGGCCGAGGCGAGCGCCTGGCCTTGCCCGAGGGGAGTGGGCGGCCGAAGAAAGGCGCTCGCGAGCCGAGATCTGGTATACGACGGTTCGTAGCCCGATCGTCGGGAGGGAATCGTGAGCGAGCGCATCATCATCCGTAACGGCATCGTCGTCACCCTCAACGACGCCGACGACGTCCACTTCGGCGGCACGGTCGTCATCGAGGGAGACCGGATCACCCACGTCGGCGAGGGACGGACGCCGTCGTCAGACGGCGCGAGGGTGATCGACGCGACCGACCAGATCGTGATGCCGGGCCTCGTCGACTTCCACTACCACACGGCGCTCGGCAAGGGGTGGAGCGACCACCTGCCGCTCTGGGAGTACCTCCAGACGTGCTGGTATCCGATGATCCGCGCGCTCGACCCCGAGGACGCGTACTGGGCCGCACTCGCGAGCTACAGCGAGTCGATCAAGTGCGGCGTCACCGCCGTCAACGACATGTACCGCCAGCTCGAGGCGCTCGCCGACGCGGCCGAGAAGATCGGCATCCGCGCCGTCCTCTCGAACGACGTCGCGACGCGACGAGCACGACCTCGACACGCTCGCCGACAACGAGAAGGCGTTCCAGCGAGAAGAACGGCGCGGCGAACGGCCGCGTCAAGGTCCTGATCGGCATCGAGTGGCTGCCGCTCGCCTCCGAGGAGCTCCTGCGCGACGCGCGCGCGCTCGCGGACGAGCTCGGAACGGGCATCCACATCCACCTCAACGAGTCGCTCTCCGAGGTCGAGATCTCGAAGGAGATGTTCGGCCGCCGCCCGACCGAGGTCGCCTACGACTGCGGCATCCTCGGCCCGGACTGCATCGCCGCCCACTGCGTCTGGCTCTCCGACGTCGAGATCGCGCTGATGCGCGAGACGAACACGCAGATCTCGCACAACCCGAGCTCGAACGCGAAGCTCGGCAACGGCGTCGCGCGGCTGCCGGAGATGCTCGCGGCCGGCCTCAACGTCGGCCTCGGCCACGACGCCGCCGAGTGCAACAACAGCCGCGACATGTTCGAGGTGATGAAGTTCGCCTCGCTCATGCACCGTGCGGTCCGCGTCGACGCGAGCCTGGGGCAGGCGCCGGACGTCGTGCGCATGGCCTGCAAGAACGGCAACCAGGGCCTCGGCATCGACGCCGGCGAGCTGACGCCCGGGCAAGAAGGCCGACCTGATCGTCGTCGACACGCAGAGCCAGATGTTCACGCCGCTCATGCCCGACTCGAAGGACCACGTCTTCTCGCACCTCGTCTTCGCCGCGAACGGGAGCTGCGTCGAGACGGTCGTCATCGACGGCGCAGATCGTCTACGAGGACCGGCGAGTTCACGACCATCGACGAGGACGAGGTGCTCCGCCAGGCGAACCGCGCTTTCCGCGAGGTCGTCGAGCGGATGGACGTCCCCGATCTCGAGTCCGTCAGGCGCAGCTAGCTGGTTGATGACGCGGCGCATCGA
Organism: uncultured Thermoleophilia bacterium; assembly: GCA_963705605.1. GTDB lineage: Bacteria > Actinomycetota > Thermoleophilia > Gaiellales > Gaiellaceae > CAVPKC01. The sequence goes on along the minus strand of CAVPKC010000003.1, from coordinate 1,013,324 downwards.
GCGCGCGATGGCGCTGCTGCGTCATGGCGACCTCAGCGTCACGGAGGATGCCGTCGTGCGTGGCGAAACAGGTGACCAGACCGATCAGGAATCGAGAAGCGCCGGTCACCGAGCCGCACCTATCATGACCGCCATGGACATCACCATCCACGCGAGCCGTACGGGGTTCGCGACTGCGCGTTCCGCGATCCCGCGGGCAACCTGATCCGCATCGACGAGCTGCGCTGAAGCCGCCCGGCGATCGCTACCGGAGGTCAAGCGGCTGGGACTCATTCGGCGCAAGGAGGTGCTTCGCAATGGCTGAGAGGAAACCTGCAAAGAAGGACACGCAGAAGTCCGCCAAGAGCGCCACCGCGGTCGGCAAGACGTCCAAGGGATTCACGGACGAGGAACGGGCCGCGATGAAGGAGCGCGCCCAAGAGCTGAAGGCGGAAGCGCGCGCGAGCAAGGACAAGGCGGACGGGGAAAGCGCCGTGCTCGCGAAGATCGCCGAGATGCCGGAACCGGATCGCGCCATGGCCGAGCGGCTCCATGCGATCATCAAAGCCAGCGCGCCGGCCCTCTCGCCGAAGACCTGGTACGGGATGCCCGCGTATGCCAAGGACGGCAAGGTCGTCTGCTTCTTCCAGAGCGCGCAGAAGTTCAAGACGAGGTACGCGACGTTCGGCTTCAGCGACACGGCGAACCTCGACGATGGCGCCATGTGGCCGACCTCCTTCGCGCTGAAGGAGTTGACCGCCGCCGACGAGGCAAGGATCGGCGCGCTCGTGAAGAAAGCGGTGAGCTGAGGACCGAGCTCGCCACTGGGCCCCGCGTCGAGGGCACACCCGCCGACCTCGTCGCCGCCCGCTCCACCCTCACCGGCGAGCACCTCGCGGCCTACGTCGGCACCTGGCCGAGGCCCTCGCGGTCACCGTGAGACGAGCTCTCTGATCTGTTCCGACTCGTCCCGACCGGTGAAGGGGCGTGTTCAACGAGTAGGCATTCGTCCTGCTCGACATACAGTCGTATGTGGCACGATCGCGCAGGTGACCGGCAGACCCACCGCGGCGCAGCACCTGCGCGACCTCGCGCGGCTGCGCCGCGTCCGCGACCGGATCGACCGGGAGTACGCGCAGCCGCTGGACGTCGAGGCGCTCGCCCGCGGCGCGCACATGTCGGCCGGGCACCTCAGCCGCCAGTTCCGGCTCGCCTACGGCGAGTCGCCGTACGGCTACCTGATGACGCGGCGCATCGAGCGCGCGATGGCGCTGCTGCGTCGTGGCGACCTCAGCGTCACCGAGGTCTGTTTCGCGGTCGGCTGCTCGTCGCTGGGCACCTTCAGCAGTCGCTTCACCGAGCTGGTCGGTATGCCGCCCAGCACCTACCGGCGCCAGGCGGCGGGCGCGACCGCGGGGATGCCGTCCTGCGTGGCGAAACAGGTGACGAGACCGATCAGGAATCGAGAAGCGCCGGCCCCCGAGCCGCACCTAGCATGACCGCCATGAACATCACCATCCACGCAAGCTTCCTCCCGCACGACGACCCGGACGCATCCCTGGCCTTCTATCGCGACACCCTCGGCTTCGAGGTCCGCAACGACGTCGGATACGGCGGGATGCGCTGGATCACGGTCGGCCCCGCAGACCAGCCCGACACGTCCATCGTCCTGCAGCCGCCGGCCGCCGACCCCGGCGTCACCGACGACGAGCGCCGCACCATCGCCGAGATGATGGCCAAGGGCAGCTACGCCGGCATCATCCTGGCCACCGCCGACCTCGACGGCGCCTTCGCGCGGCTGCAGGCCAGCGGCGCCGACGTCGTCCAGGAGCCGACCGAGCAGCCGTACGGGGTTCGCGACTGCGCCTTCCGCGATCCCGCGGGCAACCTGATCCGCATCCAGGAGCTGCGCTGAGCGATGTCCTGCGAACGCCGGAGGCCGCGGCACCGCGGCCTCCGGCGATCGCGGGCCCGCGCTAGCAGGCGGTGTTGTAGTCGTTCGTCGCGATCGTGGTCGCGTCGACGGCCCCCTTGATCAGGCCCTCGTCGAGCATCCACTGCCCGAACGACGACCAGGCGTCGATGTCGAAGCAGCCGATCGGAATCCCGTTCGGCGGCGTCAGGACACCGAGCGTCGTCGGCGTCATCGCGTCGATCTCCTCGGCCGAGTACTCGGTGTTGGCCTTCAGGATCTCCGCTGCCCCTTCGGGATCGGCGATCGCGCCCTCGGTGCCGGCGATCATCCCGGCGAGGAACCGCGAAACGGCGTCGGCGTAGGCGGAATCGGAGGCGAGTCGCTCCGAGTTGGCGACGATCACGAGCTCGTTGTAGGACGGCACCCCCAGCTCGTCGAGCTGGACGACGGTCGGAGCCGTGCCCGTCTTGATCTCGATCTCGGGCGCCTCGATGTTCCAGTACGCGCCGATCACGGCGTCGACCTTCCCCGAGAGGAGGGCAGGGACGAGGTTGAAGCCGACGTTGACGCTCGTCACGTCGTCCTCGGAGAGGCCCTGTGACTGGATGATCGTCTGGAGCACGGCGTCGTCGAACGGGAACCCGGCGTTGCCGATCTTCGCCCCCGCGACCGTGTCCGGCCCCTTCACCGACGAGTCGGCGAGAGCCATCAGCGAGTTGAGGGGCACGGGCACGAGCGACCCGACCGCCACGACGGGCAGCTCCTGCTCTGCGGCGTAGAACATGTCGCCCTGGTAGTAGACGGCGAGGTCGAACTTCCCCGTCGCGACGAGCTTCAGGCCGGCGGCGGGATCGGACGGGGTCTTGAGCTCGACGTCGAGCGCCTGGTCTGTCCACATGCCGTTCTCGAGAGCGTAGAAGAGGCCGACGTGATCGGGGTTCGCGATACCAGTCGAGGCTGACCCTCACGCTTGCGGGCTCCGGCGCGGCGGCCTCCTCGGTCGTGGCGGGAGGCGCCTCCTCGGTCGTCGCGGGAGGCGCCTCTTCGGTCGTCGCCGGCGGCGCCTCCGTCTCGGTCGTCGCCGCGGCGGCCGGCTCTGCGGTCGCCTCGTCGTCACTGCCGCTGCCGCACCCCGCCGCGGCGAGCGCGAACAGGACCGTCACCCGGCGAGGAGCAGGAACCAGCGAGGCCTGGCTGAGCGGGTGGTCATGGGCGGTCTCCTTTCATCGGGGCGTAATCGACCCGGTAGGTCGTGAGCTCAGTGGACATGCGCCTCATGTCTTCGCCCAGGGGATCGTGAGGCGTTCGATGAGCGTGACGAGCATGAAGAGCTCCGACCGCGATCAGGGTCACGATCAGGACGGCGGCGAAGACGAGGGGTGTGTCGAGCCGTCCCTGCGCCTGGAGCATCTGGAAGCCGAGGCCGGCCTCGGATCCCGCCCACTCTCCGAACACGGCGCCGATCGCCGCGTAGGTGGCGGCGATGCGCGTTCCCGAGAAGATGAGCGGCAGGGCGGAGGGGAACTCGACACGCCGGAAGATCGACGAGTCGTGACGCGTCGAGCGTGAGCATCATCCGGATGTACTCGCGATCGACCGAGCTGAGCCCGTCCACCGTGTTGACGACGATCGGGAAGAAGCAGAAGAGCGCGATGATCGCGAGCTTCGGGCCGATGTCGAAGCCCATGACGAGGACGAGCACCGGGGCGAGCACGACAGTCGGGATGCTCTGCGACGAGATCAGAAGCGGCTAGACGGCGCGGCGCAGAAGGCCCGAGAGGTGGAGCGCGATCCCGATGCCCAGACCCGCGGCAACCGCGATCAGGAAGCCGTAGATGACCTCCTCGAGCGTCACCCAGGTGTCCGAGGCGAGCCCGCTGGCGTTGTCGGAGAGGGTTGCGACGACGAGCGAAGGCGTCGGCCAGAGGTAGTCCGGCACGTCGAGGACGCGGCAGAGCAGCTCCCAGAGCCCGATCGCCAGGACCACGACGACGACGGGCGGCGCGTAGGTCTTGAGGACGTGCCTCGCACGGCCCTCTCGCTGCCGAGGCTGCTGCGCGACGCCGAGACCGCGAGGCTTCTGCTCGGCCGTCAGCACTCGAGCGCCTCCAGCGCCTGCTCCTTCAGAGCGACGAAGTCGGGCGACGTGACGATCTCCCGCCGTGGGACGTGTCGCGGGAAGTCGGTGTCGAATCGCCGGACGATCCGCCCGGGCCGGGCCGAGAAGACGACCACGTGCTGAGTCAGGAGGAGCGCCTCGTCGACGTCGTGCGTGACGAGCAGCGCGGTCTTCGGCTCCTGCTCGAGCGCTCCCAGCAGCCACTCCTGCATCTGCGGCGCGCGTGATCGAGTCGAGCGCCGCGAACGGCTCGTCGAGCAGCAGCACGTCCTTCTCGGCCATCAGCGTGCGCAGGAAGGCGACCCGCTGGCGCATTCCGCCCGAGAGCTCTCGCCGGCGTGCGCTCCTCGAACTCGCCGAGGCCGAAGCGCTCGAACAGCGGCCGCGCCGCGCTCGCGCGCCTCCTTGCGGAGACGCCGCGGTTCTCGAGCGCGAGGCACGCGTTGTCGAGGGCCGTCCGCCACGGCAGCGAGCAGGTCCTTCTGCGGCATGAGGGCGCAGCGCGCGAGCCGCTCGCGCGGCGCGGTGGCGTTCGCCGATCGAGATCGTGCCGTCGTCCGGCTCGAGCAGCCCGGCGATGTCGGAGAGCAGCGTCGACTTCCCGCAACCGCTCGGGCCGACGATCCCGAGGCGCGTCTGTGCCGCGAATCGAGAGATCGATGCCGTCGAGGGCGACGACGTCGCCGAACGCCTGGCGCACGCCGCGGATCTCGATTCGACGCGGCGCTGTCGCCTGTCCGGCCGGTCGCCGACGTCGTGAGCGGCTGCTCACCAGCCATGGCATCTCGGTACGACGGGCAGACGGCACCAGCTGGTTAGGTGGTGGGACGGATCCCCCGGCGGGAGCCGTTGATATATGAGATACGGGTTGGGTACGCTAGTCCGGCCGCCGATGTCAACGAGGGAGGATCGGTGTCGACACGGCGCTCTGCTGGGACGATCGCTTCGCCACGCACGACATGGGCCATGGCGCCATCTACCTGCCGGTGCGAGGGGCTCGTCGAGGACGACCTGCACGTCGACAACACGGCCCGCATCTCCCGGACCCGGAACCTGATCCGCCGGGCCGGGCTCGACACGACGCTCGCACGTCGTGTCGCCGCGCGAGGCGACCCTCGAGGAGCTCGCCCTGCGTGCACTCCGCCGAGCACATCGAGCGGATGCGGGCCGTGTCGGCGGCGGGCGGCGGAGACGCGGGCGGCGGCTACACGCCGATGGACGGCCGCTCCTACGAGCTCGCGCTTCTCAGCGCGGGCTCCGCCCTGACCGCGCTCGAGCTCGTCGTGAGCGGCGAGGCAGAGAACGCGCACGCGATGCTCCGCCGCTCGGGCCACCACGCCTGGCGGGACTCGGGCTACGGCTTCTGCATCTTCAACAACTGTGCCGTCGCGGCTCGGGCCGCGCAGGCGGCGTTCGGGCTGCGGGCGGGTCGCGATCGTCGACATCGACGCGCACCACGGCAACGGCAGCGAGTGGATCTTCGCGGCCGACCCGAGCGTCCTCACGGTCTCGATCCACCAGGACCGGAGCTTCCCGAGCGACTCGGGGTTCGTCGAGAACGTCGGGGAGGGCGACGGACGGGGTACGAACGTGAACGTCAACCTCCCTGCCGGCACGGGCGACCCCGGCTATCTGCATGCCCTGGACCGCATCGTCCTGCCCGCGCTCCGGCGCTTCGCACCCGGATCTGCTCGTGGTCGCGCTGCGGGGTCGACGCGAGCCTGTTCGACCCGCTCTCGCGCCTCGGGGTGACGGCCGCCGGGTTCGCATCGATCGCGGCTCGCCTGCTGGCCGCGGCGGACGAGCTGTGCGAGGGCCGGCTCGTCTCCGTTCAGGAAGGCGGCTACAGCCACGTGTACGCGCCGTTCTGCTGGCTGGCCGTGCGTCGAGACGCTCGCCCGTGTGTCGGTGCGCCACGAGGATCCCTACGAGCCGTTCATCGCGGGCCAGCCCTGCTGCCGGGAGTTCCCTGCCTGGCAGCGGGAAGCGATCGACGATCACGCCCGTGCGCTCGCCGCAGCCGGCGCCCTGTAATCGCGCTCAGGCTGGCTCGAGCGAGTCGTGCTCGATCGAGTGGATGTGGCGCTCGGTCGCCGACGCGGCGGCTCCCGCGTCGCCCGGAGCGCAGCGCGGCCAGGATCTCCTCGTGCTCGGCGATCGACCGTTCCTCGCGACCCGCCGCGCGCAGCGAGGTGTTGCCGATCAGGAGGAGGACGCTGCGCAGGTCGACGAGGAGCTTCAGCATCCGGCTGTTGCCGCATGCCTCCGCGAGGATGTCCGAGAACGCGGTCAGCCCGTCGAGCAGGCGCTTCGTGACTCGCCGGCTTCGAGTGCCGCCCGGCTCTCCCGCGACGGAGGCTTCGAGCGCGTCGAGCACCTCGGGCCGGCGGCTGGTGGCGAGGTCGCGGGCGATCTGGCACTCGATCAGCAGGCCGCAGCTCGAGGATCTCGCGGATGTCCTCGGCCGACGGCTCGAGCACGCGTGCTCCGCGGTACGGCTCGATCTCGACGAGGCCGTCGCGCTGGAGGCGGATCAGCGCCTCGCGCACCGGGGTCTTCGAGACGCCGAGCTCGGCCGCGATCCGTGCCTCGACGAGCTGCTCGCCCGGCTGGAGCGCGCCCGACGATGATCTCGTCGCGCAGGCGCTCGTAGACTCGGCGCTCGAGCTGCGCGGGGACGATCTTCTCGCGGGCTGTCGTTCGCCATGGGCGAGGTCGTACATCATATCTCGGCGTTTCGCAGCCACGGCCTGCGGGCTTGACGAGATCGGCCGGCGGCGCCTAGACTCGCAGTTCGTATCTCATATCTGATCCGTGGCCATCACCCCCACATCCGCCGAGCTCGAAGCCGTCGTCGGCCTCGTCGACGCCGACGACGCCGTCGCGCTGACGCAGGAGATCGTCCGGATCCCGAGCGTGCAGGGCGAGGAGGGCGAGCTGGCACACGCGCTTGCACGCCCGCATGGCGGCGGATGGGCTTCGACGAGGTCTACCTGCAGGACGCGCTTCCCGACCGTCCGAACGTCGTCGGCGTCGTCGACTCCGGCACGGCCGGGCCCGACGCTCGTGCTCACCGGCCACATCGACACGAAGCCGGTCTGCGTCGGCTGGACGGACGATCCGTACTCGGGGCGGCTCGAGGACGGCACGCGTGCACGGCCACGCGGTCATGGACATGAAGGCGGGCGTCGCCGGCGCTCGTCGAGGCGGGCTGCCGCGCTCGCCCGCGACCGGTCGGCGCTGGCGGGGTACGGTGCTCGTCGCCGCCGTCGCCGACCACATGGGCCAGCAGCAGGGAGCGATCCGCTTCTTCGAGGAGCATCGCGGCGACTACTGCATCCTCGGCGAGCTGACCGACCTCGCAGATCTACCTCGGCCACCGCGGGCGGCTCTACTGGGACATCACGTCGATCGGCCGCGCGCGCACACCTGCCACCGCCACCTCGGCGATCAACGCGATCGCGAAGATGGTGCCGCTGATCGAGGAGGTCGAGGCGCTTCGCTACATGCCGGATCTTGCCGGAGTGGGTCGCCGAGCTGTTCGGGCCCGAGCTCTTCACCGCCGTCGGCCGCATCTACGGTGGCCTCCCTCCCGGCGGGCCGTCGATGATCCCCGACGAGTGCACGATCCGGGTCGACTCGCGACCTCAGCCGGGCGTCGAGGCAGGCCGAGGTGGAGGCGCTCATCCGACGGCGCCATCGAGCGCGCGCAGGCACGCGACCCCGAGGCGCGCTACGAGATCGTTCTGGCCGACCGCAAGCTGCCGCACCTGATCGACCGCGACCATCCGCTGACGCTCGCCCTGGCGCAGGCGTTCCGCTCGGTGACCGGCGCGGAGCCCGTCGTACGGCGCCGGCTCGTGGCTCGCCGACACGGCGAGCACGGGCCACCACTGTCCCGACGATCATCTTCGGTCCAGGGCGCGAGCCGGTCTACATGCCGAACGAGTGGCTCGATGTCGCCGACATCACGACGGCCGCGAAGGTCAACGCGGCGACTGGCGGCGATCCTGCTCGCGCCGGAGTAAGGGCGTCGTCGGGGCATGACCAGGCTCGAGTGCCTCGACGCCCTGCGCACGCTCGCCACGACGTGTGCCGGTGTCCGCGCCGGCGAGCGCAGCCTCATCGTCACCGACACGGCCGCCGATCAGGAGATCGTGGACGCCATGGCGTCGACGTCCTGCGCGCTCTCGGGCTCGATGTCGTCGTCGTCTCGTCGGCTCCCGCCGACCTCCCGGGCGACGACCCGCCGGCGCCGGTCGGCGCAGCGATGCTCGAGGCCGACGTCATCTTCGAGCTGACGTCCGTGTTCATCGGGTCGTGCCCCGCGCGGCGGGAGGCGTGCGAGCGCGGCGCCCGATACCTGACCGTCCCGGGCCTCGACGTGGACGACGCTGCGCCGGCACGGGCCGTTCGCGGCCGACTTCCATGCGATCGGCGAGCGGGCCAGGCAGCTCGCGGAGCGCCTCGACGCCGCGGCGGAGTTCCACCTGACGAGCCCCGCCGGCACGGATCTCCGCGGCAGCTTCGCGGGCCGGCGCGGGCGACCGCTCTGGGGGATCGCGGACGCAGCCGGGCGGCTATGCCGCCCCGCCGGACATCGAGGTCGGCGCGAGCCCGGTCGAGGGCACGGCCGAGGGGAGCGTCGTCGTCGACGGCTCGCTCCTCTTCCTGGGGCCCGACCAGCTGCCGAGCCCTGTCGAGCTGCGCTTCGCAGGCGGCCGCCTCGTCGATCTGGCCGGCGCCGAATGCGTGGCGGCTCGCGGACGCGCTCGAGCGCTCGGGCGACGAGCGCATGTGGAATCTCGCCGAGGTCTCGATCGGCCTCAATCCCTGCTCGCGTCCCGGTGGCTCGGCGCTCGAGCTCGAGGGGATCGTGGGCGGTGCCCACGTCGCGGTCGGCAACAACGTCGCCTACGGCGGCTCGGTCGACGCCCGCTCTCACATCGACTGCGTGCTCCTCCGCGCCACGCTCGTCGCTCGACGGGGAGCGGCTCGATCCGGTCGACCCCTGACTCCCGGGTGTCGACCGACGCCCTGATCGAGGATCTGCTCGAGCTGGCCGGGATCCCGGCGCCGACGTTCGCGGAGGCTGCGCGGATCGAGTGGCTCGAGCGTCGGCTCGCGGGCGCTCCCGGCCGCCGGTACCGCGACGACGTCGGAAACCTGCTCTGGGTGTGGGGCGAGGGACGGCCGCGCCTGCTCGTCGCCGCCCACGTGGATACCGTCTTCCCGGCGGAGACGAGCCTCCGTTTCGTGCAGCGGGACGGGCGGATCATCGGGCCGGGCATCGGGGACAACGCGGCGGCGGTCGCGGTCGCGGTCCACGTCGTCGGCGAGTTGCTCGAGGAGGGCGTCGGCGTGGCGGGCGCCGTCGCGTTCACGGTCGGCGAGGAGGGTCTCGGGAACCTCCGCGGGGTGACGGCGGCCTGCGCCGAGCTCGAGCCGCACGCGGTCATCGCCGTCGAGGGACACGGCCTCCACCAGGTGATCGTCGATGCGGTCGGCAGCGTCCGCGCCCGGGTGCGCGTCACCGGCCCCGGCGGCCACTCGTGGGTCGATCGCGAGCGGCCGAGCGCGATCCACGCGCTGCTCGACGTCGGGGCCTCGCTTGCCCGCGAATCCTCTGTGCAGGTGCCCGTGAACGTCGGTCTCGTCTCGGGTGGCCGCTCGGTCAACACCATCGCCGGGGAGGCCGAGCTGGCGGTCGAGGCCCGCTCGCTCGAGGAGCGCGAGCTCGAGCGCTTCGCGCGACGGCTTGCGCGCGTGGAGGTGGATCCGCCGCTTCGGATCACCGTCGAGACGACGGGCGGCGGCCTGCGGGGCGGCTCGACCGGGAATCTCCGCTCCTCGCGCGCGGTCCTGGCCGCTCGTTCCGAGCTCGGGCTCCCCGCAGCCCTCGGGGAGGGCTCGACCGACGCGAATGCGGCGCTGGCCGCCGGGCTTCCGGCGCTCACCCTGGGGGTTGCGTACGGCGAGAACATGCACACGCTCGAGGAGCGCATCGATGCCGGCTCGCTGGCGCTCGGCCTGGCCCAGCTCCGCGCCGTCGTCGGCCGCCTCCTGGAAGCTTGACCCGCGGCGCACGGCGAGGATACGCTGGGCCTTCTCGTATCTGATATCTCATCGGCTGGCAAGGGGTGACGGCGATGGCAACTGCAGTGCTCGACGGGGTCACCGGCTTCCTCTCGGAGCAGCACGGGCTCCTGATCGCCGGTGAGGAGACCGGGGCACGATCGGGCGAGCGGTTCGACGTCGTGAACCCTGCCACCGGCGAGTCGATCGGCTCGGTTCCGTCGGCGGGGGCAGCGGACGTCGACGACGCCGTCGCGGCTGCCCGGGAAGCGTTCCCCGCCTGGCGTGACCTGGCCCCGGCGCGCCGTGCCGAGCTGCTGTGGAACCTCGGCACCCGGATCGCCGAGCTCGCCGACGAGCTCGCCCAGCTCGAGTCGCTCGACAACGGCAAGCCGGTCGCAGAGGCGCTCGTCGTCGACGTCCCGCTCTGCTCCGAGCTGTTCCGCTACTACGCAGGCTGGGCGACGAAGATCGAGGGTGCGGTCGGCACGCCGTCCTTCGGCAGCTTCCACACGTACATGCGGCGTGAGCCGATCGGGGTCGTCGGCGCGATCATTCCCTGGAACTTCCCGCTCCTCATGTGCGGGTACAAGCTCGGGCCGGCGCTCGCGGCCGGGAACACGGTCGTCCTCAAGCCCGCCGAGCAGACGCCGATGTCGGCCCTCCGCCTCGCCGAGCTGATCACCGAGGTCGGCTTTCCGCCCGGCGTCGTCAACGTGATCACGGGCTTCGGCGAGACCGCCGGCGCGCCGCTCGCCTCGCACGGGGACGTCGACAAGATCACGTTCACCGGCGAGCACACGACGGGCCAGAAGATCGTCGAGGCCGCGAAGGGCAACCTCAAGCGGGTGTCGCTCGAGCTCGGCGGCAAGTCGCCGAGCATCGTCTTCGGCGACGCCGACCTCGACGCTGCGCTCGAGGGAACGCACGGGGCGGTGTTCTTCAACCAGGGCCAGTGCTGCATCGCCGGCGCGCGCGTCTTCGTGCACCAGAGCGTCAAGGACGAATTCGCCGAGCGACTCGTCGATCGCGCCCGCTCGATCCGGCTCGGCTCCGGCCTCGATCCCGACACCGACATGGGACCGCTCGTCTCCGCAGAGCAGCTCGACCGCGTCAGCGGGCTACGTCTCGACCGGCATCGAGGAGGGCGCGACGATCGTCCTCGGGGGCGACCGTCCGAGCGGCGAGGGGCTCGCGGGCGGCTACTTCGTCCGGCCGACCGTCTTCACGGACGTCGACCCGTCGATGCGCATCATGCGCGAGGAGATCTTCGGCCCGGTCGCGATGGTCGCGTCGTTCTCGGACGAGGACGAGGCGGTCGCCCTTGCGAACGACACGCACTTCGGCCTCGCGGCCGGGATCTGGACGAGGGACGTGAAGCGCGCGCACCGTGTCGCCGCGCGGGTCGAGGCCGGCACGGTCTGGGTGAACACGTACGGGATGTTCGACGCTGCCATTCCCTACGGTGGCTTCAAGCTGTCGGGGTACGGCAAGGAGCTCGGCCGCGAGGCGCTCGAGCAGTACCTGCAGACGAAGACCGTCTGGGTCGACCTGAGCTGAACGCGGACGTGTCCTTCTGCGAGTCGCTGCGCGAGGAGTGCTCGGAGCTCTGGGAGGGCCTCCACCGCCACCCCTTCCTGCGCGAGATGGCTGCCGGGACGCTTCCGCTCGACACGTTCCGCTTCTTCGTCGAGCAGGATCTCCACTTCTTCCTGCCCGACCTCTCCCGTGCGGTCGCGATCGGTGCTGCGGTCGCGCGGGACGAGCGCGAGCTGCGCCACTTCGCCGAGGAGCTCGTCGCGGTCGTCGAGCGCGAGAGCGAGAACAACCGCGTCCTGCTCGGACGGCTTGTCGAGATGGGTGCGGCAGACCGCGGCGGCTCGACCGTGCCCGGCCCCGCGAACGTCGCCTACTCGGGCTACATCGTCTCGACGGCGGCCCGCGGCGGCCCGCTCGAGATCATGACCGTGCTCCTGCCGTGCACCTGGGGCTACGCCGACATCGGGCTGCGGCTCCAGGACGAGATCGTTCCCCACCCCGTCTACGCCGACTGGGTCGGATTCCTGGCGAGCGAGGAGTACGTCGAGCTGATCGCGAGCCGCCGCCGGACGCTGGACGAGCTGGCGGCGCGCACGGACGACGGGCAGCGCCGCAGCCTGACCGAGACCTTCCGGATGGCGACGCGGCTCGAGCATCTGTTCTGGGACATGGCCTACCGCTGCGAGCAGTGGCCGGACGTGAGGGAGGAGCGATGAAGGCAGCCGTGCTGGTCGAGGGTGGTCAGGTCAGCGTCGAGGACGTCGAGGAGCCCGCCGCCGACGGGTGGGCGCTGGTCTCCGCCCGCGCGGCCGGGGTGTGCGGCACGGAGCTGCACTTCCTCGAGGGGATGATCCCGCCTCCGCACGAGCGGTTCGTCCTCGGCCACGAGAGCGCCGGTGTCGTGCTCGAGGCTCCCGCCGGCAGCCCGGTCGGTGGAAGGTGATCGTGTCGCGGTCTACAATTTCGTCGGCTGCGGGCGCTGCGCGTCCTGCCGGACCGGCCGCGACTCGCTCTGCACCGACCCCGTCGGCCAGCTCGGCTTCTCCCTGAACGGTGGCTTCGCCGACGTCGTCCGTGCACCAGCCGGGAACCTGATCCCGCTTCCGGAGTCGGTCTCCTTCGAAACTGCCGCCGTGCTCGCCTGCAGCGGCATGTCGGTCGTCCACGCGTCGCGCCTCGCCGGGATCGGGCTCGGGCACACGGTCGTCGTCAACGGCATCGGCGGCGTCGGGCTGATGGCCGTGCAGGTGGCGGTCGCCGCCGGCGCCCGGGCGATCGCCGTCGCCGACTCGGCCGACAAGGCCGCGCTCGCCGCAGAGCTCGGTGCCGCCGACACCGTCGTCCTCGAGGGTGGGGAGGGCTACGACGGCCTGCCGGACCGGGTACGGGAACTGACAGGCGGCGCCGGCGCGGACCACTACGTCGAGCTCGTGGGCACCGAGCAGACGTTCGCGGCCGGTATCCGCTCGCTCGGCCGAGGTGGGAAGCTCGTCATCATCGGCTACACCGGCGACCACCTGAACATCCACCCGATCGAGCTGATCCTCTCGGAGATCCAGGTCGTCACCTCGGTGGCCGCGTCGCGGCGTGACCTCGAGACGGCGATCCGGCTCGCCGCCGACGGGCGCCTCACCGTGACGATCGACACCCGCTATCCGCTGGCCGAGATCGGAACAGCGCTGGACCGGTTGCGCGCGAGGCAGGTCCGCGGGTCGTAACGTGGTCGTCTGGTGATGCGCTACGGGGTCACGCTCCAGGGCGTCTACGAGCCGTCCGAGTGGGTCGAGCTCGTCAAGTGGATCGAGGACCTCGGCTTCGACAATCTCTGGATCACAGACTCGTCGATGCACGCGGGCGACTGCTACGTCTACGCGACCCTCGCCCTGCAGGCGACCTCGCGGATGACGGTCGGAACGGCAGTGACGAACCCGCTGACGCGACATCCGGCCATCACGGCCAACGCGTTTCGCTCGCTCGAGCAGCTCGCCCCGGGCCGGGTCGCCTGCGGAATCGGAGTCGGCGACCGCCCTCTGTACGAGCTCGGGCTGCCCATGGCGAAGCTCCAGACGCTGCGCGACTCGATCGACGCGATGCGCCGCCTGTGGCGAGGCGAGCCGGTCGAGGGGGAGGTCGGGCCGTGGCGCTTCGTGAGCGGTCACCTTCGCTCGGCCGTCCCCGAGCCGCCCGTCTTCATCTCGGCGAGCCGCCCGAAGGCGCTCGAGCTGACGGGGGAGGTGGCGGACGGCCTCATCCTGCTGGCCGGGCTCTTCCCGGAAGGGCTCGCGTTCGCGCGGGAGCACGTCGCGCGTGGCCGGGCAGCCGGCGGGCGTCCGACGTTCGACGAGACGCTCTTCCTCTATGGCGCGATCGCGGACGACGAAGCTGCGGCGATCGACTCGGCGCGCTCCGATCGCCGCGTGGTTCCCGAAGACGGCGCCTGACTACGCGAAGCTCGCCGGGATGAGCGACGAGCTGATCGAGGCGGTCAACGTCCGCCTACTCGGGTGGGGAGTTCCAGCACGCGAAGGAGGCGCGCGCGGATGATCCCGGACGAGCTCGTCAGGAAGATCGCGTTCTGCGGCAAGCCCGCAGACCGCGCTGGAGAAGCTCGACTGGCTACGCGACGCCGGCGTCGGCGGCATGAGCATCTTCCCGCTCGGGCAGGACCGGCGCGCGACCATCGCACGCTTCGCCGAGCTCGCGTTCGAGCGGGTCTGATGGTCTGCGAGCAGCTTCGTTCCGACTGTGCCAGCGTGTGGGCCGGCCTCCATGCGCATCCGTTCATCCGCGAGCTCGCAGCCGGCACGCTCCCGCCCGAGAAGTTCCGTTTCTACGTCGAGCAGAATCTCCAGTATCTGCCGGAGTACGCGCGCGCCATCGCGCTGGGAGCCGCAAAGGCGGACGACGTCGAGACGATGCGGCGCTTCTCGGCCGACCTCGCGAACATCCTCGAGAGCGAGATCCCCGAGAACCGGGAGCTGCTCCGCAGGGTGCTGGAGCTGGGCGCCGAGGATCGAGCCGGGGTCGCCTGCATGGCGCCGGCGACCGTCGCGTACACGGGATTCCTCGTCTCGCTGGCGGCGACGGGCGGCCCGCTCGAGATCATGGCCGCGATCGTCCCGTGCACCTGGAGCTACGGCGACATCGCGTCGTCTCTGATCGCCGAGGGGCAGGTGCGCGATCACCCGGTCTACGGGGAGTGGATCCGCTTCTTCGGCGAGCCCGCCTACGGCGAGATCGTCGCCGGGATGAAGCGGGACTTCGAGACGCTGGCGGCGGACGCCGACGAGGCGACCCTCGCGCGGCTCTCGGCGATCTTCACGATGAGCACTCGCCTCGAGCGAGGCTTCTGGGACATGGCGTACGGGCTCGAGCAATGGCCGGACGTGGCCGTCACGTGAGACGCCCTGTGCCAACCTCTGACGCCCGCGAGCGGCGCGAGTGAGCGGACCGCATGAGGGGCGGGGAGTGTTCGTCTCCGGCGGCACGACGGGCATGGGCCTCGCCGCTGCCAGGCGCTTCGTCGCCGAGGGCGCGCGGGTCTTCGTTTGCGGACGGGACGCGGCAAAGCTCGACACGGCCCTTGCCGCGCTCGGCGATTCGGCGGCGGGGTGTCCCTGCGATGTCGCAATCGAGGCGGACGTCGAGGACGCGCTCGACCAGGCGCTGGCCTTCCTGGGGCGCCTCGACGCTGCGTTCGTGAACGCCGGCATCGACGGCCAGAATCGCGACTGCCTCGAGCTCGACGCCGACGTCTTCCGGCACGTGCTCGAAGTGAACTGCCTGGGCTCGTTCCTCGTCGCCCGCGGCCGCGGCGCGGCGGATGCCCGAGGGCGGCGCGATCGTCTTCAACGCGTCGATCAGCGGCCTCGTCGCGGAGCAGGGCTTCGCCGACTACAGCGCTTCGAAGGGCGGTCAGGTACTCCTCGGGAGGACGATGGCGAGGGAGCTCGGCCCGCGCGGCTTCTGGGTGACGATCGTCTGCCCGGGCTACGTCCGCACGCCGCAGGTCGAGAAGTATCTGGACGATCCGGAGATCGCGGCCGAGATCGTGCGCCACATCCCGCTCGGACGGGTGGGAGACGCCGACGAGATCGCGTCGCTCGTCTCCTTCCTCTCACGGCCCGAGGCTGCGTACATGAACGGAAGCGTGATCCCGATCGACGGCGGCCGGTTGGCGTAGACCGGCGTCACGAGTCGAAGCCGGAGGCGCCGTCCGCGCCCAGCACCGGCGGCGGATGGTCGGACGTCGTGCGGGCGTCGGACAGCCTCAGCGGAAGCCGCACGGTCGGCACCTCGCCGGCGGCCGGGTGCGCGAGCTTCCCGACCATCGCGAGCACCTTCGCCTGCTCGGAGTCGAGCACTTCGTGGAGCCGCTGCACGGGCGCGCAGGCGACCCCGACCGCATCGAGGCGCTCGACCCAGTGGCTGTTCGGCTTCGCGACGAGAACCGCCTCGAGCTCGCCACGGAGCGCCTCGGCGTTGGTCACACGGTCGGCGTTCGTCGCGAACCGCGGGTCGTCGATCAGCCGGTCGAGGCCGAGCGTCCCGGCAAAGGCAGCCCCAGGCGTCCTGCCCGCCCGTGCCGACGACGACGAGGTAGCCGTCGGCGGTTCGGTACGCCTCGTACGGGGCGAAGAACGGGCTGCGCGAGCCGAGCGGGTCCGGGCTCGTCGCCGCCGAGGAGGTACGTCACGACGTGCATCGACAGCCAGGCGAGCGCGCACTCGAGCAGCGATGTCTGCACCCACTGCCCCCGGCCGGTGCGCTCCCGCTGGCGCGAGGGCGGCGAGGATCCCGACGACCGCGTATAGCGCGCTTCCGAAGTCGAGTGCCGCCACCGGGATCTTCGCGGGCGGCTGGCCGGGGTGGCCGGTCATCGCCATCAGGCCGGACAGCGCCTGGATCGTCACGTCGTAGCCGCCGGCGCCGGCGAGCGGGCCCTCCTGACCGAATGCCGAGATCGAGCAGTACACGAGCCGCGGGTGACGGGCGCGATGCCGCCTCGTAGTCGAGGCCGAACTTCGCGAGCGCTCCGGGTCGCATGTTCTCGACGAGCACGTCGGCCTGGGCGAGCAGCTCCTCGCCTCGGTCGCGGTCTCTCGTCGCTCCGAGGTCGAGCTCGATCGAGCGCTTGCCGCGGTTCAGCGTGAGGAAGCTCGCGCTCTCCCCGTCCGCGAACACGGGGCCCTGCCGCCGGTACACGTCGCCCGAGCCCGGTCGCTCGACCTTGAGCACGGCGGCGCCAAGATCCGCGAGCACCTGCGTGCAGTAGGGACCGGCGACGTACTGGGTGAGATCGAGGACGCGGACGCCCTCGAGGGGAAACGAGGCGCCCGTCACGCGGAGCGGGGGCCCTCGACGAGCTCGACGAGGACACCGTCGGTCGAGGACGGGTGCAGGAACACGGAGGGGCGCCCGTCCGAGGCGGGCTCGATCCCGCCGACCGGCTCGATTCCGTGTTCGCGCAGACGCTCGATGACGGCGGCCAGCGGCTCGTCGACCCGCGAAGGCGACGTGATGCAGGCCCGGACCGCGGCGCTCGAGGAAGCGCTCGATCGGGCTTCCCGGCCGGGCGGCCTCCACGAGCTCGAGCTGCTCGCCGGGCCCGATCCGTGCAATGGACACGCCGCTCGGCATCTCCACGATTCCCGCAACCCCGTCGCCGAGCGCGCGCCCGAGCGCGCTGGCGGCGACCGACTCGACCGCGATTCCGACATGGTCGAGGGCGACCGCGGGGAGCGCAGGGGCCATTCAGACGACCGTCGAGGGCCGGTGGTCGCCCGAAGACCGCGGCGAGCGCGTCCGAGATCTCGCCGACGGTCGCGTAGGCGCGCACCGCCTCGAGGATCGCCGGCATCGTCGTCCCGTCGGAGCGCGGCAGCGGCAGTCACACCCGCGAGTGCGCGCGCCGACCCGGTCGCCGTCGCGTGACGCGCGCGCCTCGCGCGAGACGTGCGAGCTGGCGGGACCGGATCTCGTCGGGGACGGCGAGGATCTCGACCGGCTGCTCGTCGGCATTCTCGCTCGCGAACCGGTTGACGCCGACCACGACACGCTCGCCCGCTCTCGATCTCCTCCTGCTGGCGGTAGGCGGCCTCTGCGATCGCGAGCTCGAGCGAGCCGTTCGCGACGCTCTCGACGACGCCTTCGCGCTCGACCTCCTCGAGGAGCTGCGAGGCTCGCTCCTCCAGCTCGTCGGTGAGCGTCTCGACGTAGTACGAGCCCCCGAGGGGATCGACCGTGCGGGTCACGCCGCTCTCGTGGGCGATGATCTGCTGCGTGCGCAGCGCGAGCAGCGCGGCCTCCTCGCTCGGCAAGCGCGAGCGCCTCGTCCCAGCGACATCGTGTGCACCGCCTGCGCGCCGGACAGCACGATCGCGAGCGTCTGCAGCGTCGTCCGAACCACGTTGTTCAGCGGCTCCGACGCTCGTGAGCGACGTCCCGTCGCCGCCCGAGAAGAGACGCAGCGTCCACGAACGCGGGTCGGTCGCGCCGAAGCGCTCGCGCATGATCCGGGCCCAGATCCGCCGCGCCGCGCGGTGCTTCGCGATCTCCTCGAAGAAGTCGCGCATCGTCGAGATGTTGAACGAGAAGCGCGGCGCGAACTCGTCGACGTCGAGGCCGCGGTCGACGACGGCCTGGACGTAGGCGGCGCCGTTGGCGAGCGTGTACGCGATCTCCTGGACGGCGTCGCAGCCGGCCTGGCGCAGGTGGTAGCCGCAGACGGAGATCGGGTTGAAGCGCGGGAAGCTCGCGCGTCGCGTACTCGATCACGTCGGTGACGAGGCGCAGCGACGGAGCGGGCGGATAGATGTACGTCTTGCGGGCGAGGAACTCCTTGAGGATGTCGTTCTGCACCGTGCCGCGGAGCTGCGCCGGGACGACGCCCTGCCGCTCGCCCACCACCTGGTACATGGCGAGCAGGATCGGCGCCGTCGCGTTGATCGTGAACGACGTCGACACGCGGTCGAGCGGGATGCCCTCGAAGACCCGCTCCATGTCGGCGAGCGTGTCGATCGCGACGCCGACCTTGCCCGACCTCGCCGGCCGCGAGCGCGTGATCCGAGTCCAGGCCCATCTGCGTCGGCAGGTCGAGCGCGACCGAGAGCCCGGTCTGGCCCTGCTCGAGGAGGTAGCGGAAGCGCTCGTTCGTGTCCTCGGGGTCGCCCCAGCCGGCGTAGAGGCGCATCGTGAACAGGCGGCCCGCGGTACATGCTCGGGTGGATGCCGCGGGTGAACGGGTACTCGCCCGGCACGCCCGTGCGCTCGAGCTCGTCGGCAGGCAGGTCGAGCGCCGTGTAGAGAGGAGCGACCGGGATCCCGGAATCGGTGGCTGCTTCGGGCAGCTCCCCGGCCAGCTCCTGCCAGTGGGCGAAGGCCCGCTCGAGCCTGGCGCGGGTCTCGGCGATCGCGCGCTCGTCGGTCACCGACACGACGTCATAATATATCGTATCTCGCCTGTCGTCCGGGCCCTCCGACCTCCTGCCGCTCGCCCTCCCAGGCCGTTGGACGGGACGGCGGGTCGCGCGGGTCGAGGATGCGCGGCTCCTGATCGGACGGGGGAGCTACCTCGGCGACCTGGCCTTTCCCGGGGCGCTCCACGCGTCGTTCGTCCGCTCGCCGTTCCCCCACGCGGCGGTGATCGCCGTCGACGCCGTCGCCGCGCTCGAGGTGCCGGGCGTCGAGGCCGTCCTCACGGCCGCCGACCTGCCACACGTCCCGCTCGTCGACCTCCTCCCGATCGACGGGCTCGGCAAGACGCCGCAGCACGCGCTCGCGGCCGGCCGCGCGCGCTTCGCGGGCGAGGCGGTCGCGCTCGTGCTCGCCGAGAGCCGGTACGTGGCCGAGGACGGGGCCGAGCTCGTCGAGGTGGAGTACGAGGCCCTGCCTCACGTCGTCGAGGCCGAGCAGGCGATCGCCGAGGGCGCTCCTCTCCTCCATCCGGGGCTCGGCTCGAATGTCGTCTACCGGAGGACGCGGACGATCGGCGACCCGGACGCGGCTTTCGCCTCGGCGGCGCACGTGGTGCGAGCCGTCTTCCGCGGGAACCGCTACGTCGCGGCGCCGCTCGAGCCGCGCGGCTGCGCGGCGGCCTTCGAGCAGGCGACCGGCGAGCTGACCTTCTGGTGCTCGACGCAGTCCCCGCACCTGCTCCGGCGGCGGCTCGCGCTCGCGACCGGGATCGGCGAGGCGCGCATCCGGGTGATCACGCCGGATGTCGGCGGGGGCTTCGGGCAGAAGATCCCGATCCATCCCGAGGAGCTTGCCGTCGCCCTCGCCGCCCGGGCCACCGGACGCGTCGTCGTCTGGGTCGAGGACCGGCGCGAGAACCTGGTCGCCGCGCCCCATGCGAAGGAGCAGCTGATCGAGAGCGAGCTGGCGCTCGGCCCGGACGGCGAGTTCCTCGGCCTGCGCACGAGAATCGTCGGAGACGCCGGCGCGTACTCCTTCAACAACGCGAGCGCCCTGATCGAGCCGTATCTGTCTGCCGTGCTGATGCCCGGCGTCTACCGCCTTCGCAACCTCGCCTACGAGGTGCTGGCAGTCCTGACGAACAAGGCCCCGGTCGCGCCGTATCGAGGCGTCGGCTGGACGGCGGGGCACTGCGCGCGCGAGCTCCTGATCGACCGGGCGGCTCGCGAGCTCGGGATCGATCCTGCAGAGCTGAGGCGCCGCAACCTCGTCCGTCCAGAGGAGTTCCCCTACGAGTCGTGCACCGGCATGCTCTACGACTCGGGCAGCTTCCAGGAGTCGCTCGACCTCGCACTCGAGACCGTCGGCTACGAGGCCTTCCGCGCCGGACAGGCGAAGGCACGCGAGGAGGGCCGCCTGCTCGGGATCGGTGTCAGCCCGTACGTCGAGCCGACCGGCTGGGGGACGGAGGGCAGCGCCCAGGCGGGCTGGGTGCTCGTCTCGCACGACGCCGCGCGGGTCACGCTCGAGCCGTCCGGCGAGGTGAGCGTCGCCATCGGAACACCGTCTCAGGGCCAGGGTCATCAGACGACGATCGCCCAGCTCGTCGCCGACGTGCTCGGGGTCGCCGTCGAGGACGTGACCCTGATCGCGAACGACACGGCGTCCACGCCGATCTCGATCCCCGGCACGCGCGCGAGCCGCACCGCGGTGGTGCTCGGTGGTGCCGTCCTCAAGGCGGCGGCGGAGCTCCGGGAGCGCATCCTCGCCATCGCCGCGTTCCTGCTCGAGGCCGACCCCGGCGACCTCGAGATCGTCGACGGCGGCGTCGCCCTGCGCGACGCGCCGAGCCGGTTCGTGACGCTCCGCGAGGTGGCGGAGACTGCCTACTTCCGCCCGGAGGCCCGCACGGCGCTCGCCGAGCCCGACCTGTCTGTCTCGGCCTTCCACGACCCGCGGGCGACCTACGCGAATGGCTGTATCGTCGCGGTCGTGGAGGTCGATCCGGGCACCGGCCAGGTCGGCGTGCGCCGCGTCGTCGCGGTCGAAGACTGCGGCACGATGATCAACCCGGAGATCGTCGAGGGCCAGGTTCGCGGAGCTGTCGCCCAGGGGATCGGCGGCGCGCTCCTCGAGCGGATGGTCTACGACGACGATGGCCAGCCGCAGACGACCACGCTGATGGACTACCTGCTTCCGTGCGCGACCGACGTGCCCGCGATCGATGTCCTGCACTGCGTATCCCCGTCGCCTTTCACGCCGGGCGGCATCAAGGGGATGGGCGAGTCCGGGCTGATCGCCACTCCGGCGGCCGTTGCGAACGCCGTCGCCGATGCC
This sequence comes from uncultured Thermoleophilia bacterium, assembly GCA_963705605.1. Classification (GTDB taxonomy): domain Bacteria; phylum Actinomycetota; class Thermoleophilia; order Gaiellales; family Gaiellaceae; genus CAVPKC01. The sequence continues at coordinate 991,944 of CAVPKC010000003.1, read as the reverse complement.
CTCGCGCCGTTCGGCGCCGTCGTCGACCGGCTCCCCCTGACTGCCGACCGGGTCTCGGAGCTCCTTCTCTCCTGACCGAAAGCGAGGCCTCATGTACACGATCACCCCGATGGTCGTCGCGCTCGGACCCCAGCGCGAGAAGAGCCGCTTCACCTACATGCACAACTTCGGGGACAAGGTCGACATCCCGTACGTCTCCTGGCTGATCCGCGGCGAAGGGCGCATCATCCTGGTCGATGCCGGGTGCTCGGCCGACGACTACCGGACGCAGATCCGTGGAGAGAAGCCGCTGATGCTGGCCGGCGAGCAGTTCCAGGACGTCATCGACGTCAAGTCGATCGAGCAGCACTTCGAGGAGCAAGGTCTCGCCTTCGACGACGTCGACACGTTCATCCAGACCCACCTCGACTGGGATCACTGCATGAACACGCCGAAGTTCACGAAGTCGCGGATCCTGATCCAGAGGGCCGAGTGGGAGCGGATCCCCGTGCATCCGCTGTTCAGCTCGACCTACGCCCCGAAGGCGCACTACGAGACCATGGGCGGGCTGAACGTCGAGTTCGTCGAGGGCGACGTCGAGATCTCCAGGGGCGTTCGCACGATGCTCACTCCCGGGCACAGCCCGGGCGGGCAGTCCGTCGTGGTCGACACCGACGAAGGGACGTACGTGATCGCGGGGATGTGCACGATCCGGGAGAACTTCTACCCGCCGGAGGCTGTGCTCGAGAAGGGGACCTACAAGGTCATACCGACCGGCATGCACACGGATCCGATCCTCTGCTACGACTCGATGCTCCGGATCCTGGACGTCGGCAAGGACAAGGTGCTCCCCTTCCACGACGACGCCGTGCTGGCGATGGGGACGCTCGGCTGAAGCCGTCGCGATTCGACTACCACGCACCGGAGACCCTCGAGGAAGCCTGCGCTCTCCTCGCACGGTACGGGGACGACGCCAAGGCGCTCGCCGGCGGTCAGAGTCTCGGCCCGCTCCTGAATCTGCGCCTGGCCGCTCCCGCGGTGATCGTCGATCTCAACCGCGTCGCCGGGCTCGACGTCGTGAAGGTCGTCGGCGGTTCGCTGCAGCTCGGCGCGCTCGTGCGCCAGCGCGTCCTCGAGCGCGACGGCAGGGTGCGCCGGCTCGCTCCATTGCTCGCCGACGCGGCGCCGCTGATCGGTCACGTCGCGATCCGCAACAGGGGCACCGTCGGGGGCAGCATCGCGCACGCCGATCCGGCCGCCGAGCTCCCGGCAGTCGTGACGGCGCTCGAGGCGGAGCTGGAGCTCGTCAGCGTTCGGGGCGCCAGGACGGTGGGCCCGGCGGGCCTGTTCGTGATGCCGCTGACGACGAGCCTCGCAGCGGACGAGCTCCTGGTCGAGGTGCGTCTGCCCGCTGTGCCGCCCCGCACCGGGCACGCGTGGCTCGAGGTGGCCGAGCGCCACGGCGACTTCGCGCTGGCCGGCGTCGCCGCGGTCGTCACGCTCGACGAGGGCGGAGCGGTTGCCTTCGCGCGACTCGCGTGCGCGGGCGTCGGCCCGGTTCCGGTGGATGCGCTCGGAGCGGCAGCGCTCCTCGTCGGCCACGTGCCGTCTCGCGAGCTTCTCGGCGAGGCCGGGGAGGAGGCGGCCTCCGCGTGCGAGCCGGCGTCGGACGTGCACGCCTCGAGCGCCTATCGTCGCCGGCTCGTGCGGGTGCTGACCGAGCGAGCACTCGAACGGGCGGTCGCGGCCGCCGGTGGGGCGCATGCCGCCTGAGAGCTCGACGCGGGTCGTGCGACTCGACGTGAACGGCATCGCCTACGAGCGAGAGGTCGAGAACCGGCTGACGCTTGCCGACTTCCTGCGGGACGACCTCCGTCTGACCGGCACCCACCTCGGCTGCGAGCACGGCGTGTGCGGCGCGTGCACCGTTCTCGTCGACGGCGCGAGCGTCCGCTCCTGCATCCTCTTCGCCGTCCAGGCCGAGGGCCACGAGGTGACCACCGTCGAGGCGCTCGCGGCCGGAGCGGCCGAGCTCCATCCGTTGCAGGAGGCGTTCCGGAGCCGTCACGCGCTCCAGTGTGGCTTCTGCACGCCGGGGCTCCTGATCACGGCATACGAGCTACTGCGGGACACCCGGAACCCGAGCGAGGACGACGTGCGTCGCACGATCTCCGGGAACCTCTGCCGCTGTACCGGGTATCAGGGCATCGTCGAGGCGATCCTCCTCGCCGACGCGACGTGGGAGCGGTAGCGGAGCCGTTCGGAGGGATGGCACGGGTGTCGGAGCCTGCGGACGTCCTGATCGTCGGCGGCGGCGCCTCGGGCGCGGTCGTGGCGAAACGCCTGGCCGAGGGTGGCTTCGACGTGGTCTGTCTCGAGCAGGGCGGCTGGCACAGCGCCTCCGAGTACCCGAACGAGCACTCGCCCTGGGAGCTGCTCCTGGCCAAGCCGTGGCACGCGAACCCGAACGTCCGCGGGCTCCCCGAGGACTACCCGTGCGAGGTCACGGACACGGAGATTGCTCCGCTCATGTTCAACGCGGTCGGCGGAAGCACGATCCACTACTCGGCCATCTGGACCCGTCTCGTCCCCTCCGACTTCCGTGTCCGCACGCTCGACGGAGTCGCGGACGATTGGCCGATCTCCTACGACGACCTGCTCCCCTACTACGAGCGGATCGACACCGAGATCGGCGCTGCCGGTCAGGGCGGCGACCCCGCCTACCCACCCGGGGCGCCGCCGCCCCTGCCGGCTCATCCGATCGGCGAGATGGGGCGGAAGGCCGTCGAAGGGCTGAACCGCCTCGGGTGGCATTGGTGGCCGGGAACGAATGCGATCGCCTCGCGCCCGTACGGGCGGCTCGCGCAGTGCGAGCGGCGGGCGATGTGCGTGAGCGGCTGTCCGTCCGGCGCGAAGGCCTCGACGGATCTGACCCACTGGCCCGACGCGCTGCGGCATGGCGCGCGACTCGTCACGGGGGCACGGGTGCGGGAGATCGTTCTCGACTCGCGCGGGCGCGCGCGAGGGGCGATTTACGTCGACAGAGAGGGAAACGAGCGCTTGCAGGCGGCCTCGGTGGTCGTGCTGGCAGCGAACGGGGTCGGGACGCCGCGCTTGCTGCTCCTCTCGACGTCGAGCCGCTTCCCGGATGGCCTCGCCAACTCGTCGGGCCGGGTCGGCCGGCGTCTGATGCTGCACCCTGCCGCCACGGTGCTCGGCGTCTACGAGGATGAGCTCGAGAGCTGGCTCGGCCCGGCCGGGCAGCCGGTCGCTTCCCTCGAGTTCTACGAGACCGACACGGCCCGCGGCTTCCCGCGCGGGGCGAAGTGGGACCTGATTCCCGGCTTCGGACCCCAGCTCCTTCTCTGGCGACTGCCGGTCGACGACACGTGGGGGCCCGCGATCCACGACAGCGTGCGTCGCCTCGTCGGGCGCTCGTTCGACTGGTTCATCACGGTGGAGGATCTCCCCGACGACGCGAATGCCGTCACCCTCGACGACCGGCTGACGGATGGCGACGGCATCCCGGCGCCCCGGATCTCGTACCGCCTCTCCGACCTTTCCCGCGCTGCCCTCGAGTTCAATATCGCTCGTGCCGTCGAGGCCCACGAGGCGGGCGGCGCGATCGAGACGATCGTCTCCCGGGTGCACGCCGACTGTGGCTGGCACCTGCTCGGCACCGCACGGATCGGCCAGGACCCCGGCACGTCGGTGTGCGATCCGTTCGGCCGCACCCACGACGTGCCGAACCTCTTCGTCGTGGACGGGAGCATCTTCGTCACCTCGAGCGCGATGAACCCGACGGCGACGATCTGCGCGTTCGCGTTGCGCTGTGCGGATCACATCGTCGCCACTGCGTCGCTGCAGGAGACGCCGTCGTGACCACCGACGAGCGTGCGACCCTCGCCGGCCTCGCGGATGTTCTCGTCCCGGCGGCGCACGGGATGCCTGCGGCCTCGGAGGTCGGCGCCCACGAGCGCTGGCTCGACCGCGCGCTCGCGGCCCGCCCCGACCTCGCCGAGCCGCTCACGGCCCTCGTCCGTGCCGCCGCCGGGCGCGACCCGCAGACCGAGATCCGCCGGCTGCGCGACGAGGACGAAGCAAGCTTCGGGCTGCTCCTGCTCGTCGTCACCGCGGCGTACTACTCGAGCCCGAGGGTGAAGCGGCTGATCGGATATCCGGGCCAGAGGGCGAACGAGGTGTTCCTCGACCAGGCCGAGCACGACCTTCGCGACGGAGTCCTCGACCCGGTGATCGCGCGCGGACGCCGCTGGCGCTAGCTGGTTGGTCGGAAAGTGTGGTGGCGGCGGGGACGGCCGAGACCGAGCAGGAGGCCGGGATCAATGCTCGCTCGTACCGGAGGTACGGGTGAGCAGCGGGCGTGGGCTCCTGCGACGCGTGTCGGCCGCCAGCCGGCGCTGCCACGGTTTCCGGTCAATTTCCGATCAATCATCTAGGCTCCGCCGCGGCGATGACGAGGGACGATCTGCTGATCTCGACCGACGGGCTCGCCGCCATCGTCGACGACCCGAACCTGCGGATCGTCGACGTCCGCTTCGTCCTCGACGACCCGCTCGCCGGGGAGGTCGCGTACGAGGCAGGCCACATCCCCGGCGCCGTCTATCTCGACTGGTACCGCGACCTTTCCGACCCGCACGATCCCGTCCCCGGGCAGCTGGCCCAGCCGGACGACTTCCGCAGGACGATGGAGGCGGCGGGGATCGGAGACGGCAGTCATGTCGTCGCCTACGACGACGGCGTCATCTTCATGGCCGCGCGGCTCGTCTGGTGCCTCCGCGTCTACGGTCACGACGACGCCCGCATCCTCGATGGTGGCTGGCCGAAGTGGATCCGGGAGGGCCGGCCGGTCGAGACCGGCCCGGCGGGCGCCAGGACGCCGTCGACCTTCACGGTGCGTGATCGCAGGCCGCTTCGCGCGACGAAGGCGGACGTCCTCGGATGCGTCGAGCGCGGCGACGCACTCCTGCTCGACTGCAGGATGGACGCGACCTGGGCCGCCGCGGGGGCTCACATCCCGGGAGCGGTCCGGCTCCCGGCGCCGTCGCTCCTCCGTGACGACGGGACGCTTCTTCCCGCGGACGAGCTGGAGCGCCTGGCCGCGGCGGCCGGGGCATCCCGTCGAGACGAGATCGTCCTCTACTGCGGTGGCGGTATCTCGGCGTCGCTGGCGTTCGGCGCCCTCGACGCGCTCGGCTACACGAACGTGCGGGTGTACGACGGATCGTGGTCGGAATGGGAGGCAGATCCGGCGACGCCGAAGGAACGCCACCACACTGAACAACCTCGCTAGGAACTACATCTAGGCGGAGGCCGGCGCGGGCATCAGGCCTAGTTGCTGGAGGAGTGTGGCCGAATCGAAGTACTGGCGCGACTCGCTCACGGCCTCGCCGCTGAAGGTGAAGAGCATGACGGCCCTTGTCGTCTGTCCCTTGCCGGTGGCGGGGGTCTCTCCCCACGGACCGGTCATCGTCCCCTTCCAGGTCACCTCCAGCGCGACCTCGTTGCCGCTCGCCAGCGCGCTTGTCACCGTTCCCACCGCGTCCGGCATCGTGTGTTTCCAGCCCTTGAAAAGGTCGACGATCTGTTCGCGCCCTTCGGCGCGCCGACCGGTGCCGACTTCGTCGTACACGGCATCCGGGGTCAGGGCCGTCTCCACCTGATCCCAGTCGGCGCGGTTGAACGCTTCGACATACGCGCGCGCCACATCGCTGAGGGATTGACCAGGCATGTGCCGCCTCCCTTGTCTCTCGGCCCTGCGTCCAACGGGACGCAACGAAGCCTCTGATTCGTGTCGAACCTAACGAGCTCGATGAGGAGATGCAAGGTCACCCCCGATCGAGGGTTGACACCTCACGCCTGTCGCAGGACACTGCCAGGGCTCGGGAGGAGCCGGCAAAATGGTAGGAGTCGATCCGACGGCGTCGACTGCGGACGATCAGGTGCGCTGCATCCTGATCACCGAATGCCTTCAGAACGACTTCTTCTTCAACCCCGACTGCCGCCTGTATCTCTCCGACGTCGAGGTCAGGAAGATGCTCGTCGCGAAGCGGCGGCACGACGAGGAGGTCTTCGAGGTCGCGGGCGGCCACCGCAGGGTGAAGCACGAGCTCTTGCGTGAAGGTCCGCTCGGGCGTTTCCTCGAGGCCACCGTCGGCGCCCGCCTCGACGGCAAGCAGCAGCGTCTGCTGCACGTGATCAACATCCGAGACTGGCACGAGCCGAACGAGTCGTACGACCAGGAGCGGCGCGTCGTCGGGCGGCACTGCGAGGCGGGGACGTGGGGCGCCCGGTACCTCGACGGCCTCGAGGACTACCTGACTCCGGCGGGCTACTACGAGGACGGGCGCGCGCGCTTTTGCTCCCGCGGCAGCGTTCGTCTGTACCAGGTTCACGCCGACTCGATCTTCGACTTCCGTCCGCGTTGGACGGAGGATCCGAACCGCAAGCAGCCGAAGTTCAGGAAGTCCCGGCTCGAGCGGCTCCTCGACGTGCTGATCGCCGGGACGAACGATCAGGTCGAGCAGCTCGCAGACACGCTCAGTGACCGCGGAGCGAACGAGCGGACGCGATCGCAGGCGCTCGAGGTGATCGCGGGCGCGGCGATCGCGACGCCCGCCTCCGAGCTGCCGTCGGTCTACGTCGCCGTGATCGGCGTCTACAGCGACGTCAAGATCCCGATCCTGCTGGCCGGGCTGCGCGCCCGCTATCTCGTCCCGAATCTCGCCGTCTCCGACACGCTCACCGCGAGTCGGGCACTCGAGCGCCACCTCGTCGGGCTCGACTTCGCAGACAAGCTCCTCGGAGTCGAGGTCATCCACGGGATCAGCGATCTCGCCGCTTTCGTCGGGTCGGAGCTCGAGCTCGACGGCGAGTCCGAGATCACCGCGGCGCCCGACTTCCAGCAGTACCGCAGCTACTTCGCCGACAAGCAGAACGTGCTCGCCTACCAGAGTGAGCGGCTCCAGGATTACGAGCAGCTGACCGAGGAGCGCTCCGTTCGCGTCTACAAGACGATCAGCCGGGCCAACGGCTTCCTCTTGCTGCTCGGCTGCGCGTTCCTCCTGCTCGCCCTCGTCGGGAGCATCCTCAACCTCGCCTGGCCCGATCGGTTCGACTGGCAGATCGTCGCGGTCACCGGAGGGCTCGGAATCGGAGGCGTGGTGGCGGTCTTCTTCACCCGGCCGATCAGGGATCTCCAGCAGAACCTGAACAACCTGGCGAGCTTCAAGATGATCCTGGAGGGTCATAGCCTCAAGGAGGCGTTCACCCGCTACCACCTGACCACGCCGGAGGTGCTGCGGGAGGTGGGAAACGAGTCCGAGCTCGACACGGCCGGCTCCCAGATCGAGGCCCTCCGGCGACAACTCGCCGTCATCGATCAGTCCCAGAAGGCCGACTACGACGCGCTTGGCCGGGTGGTCGGGCTGCAGCCGGCAGACGGATCGCCGACGGCGAACGGAGCACCCACGAAGGCCGCGGAGCCCCAGGCCCCCTGAGCACGGGACGAGCTCCCTCCGTAACGGAGCGGCCCAGAGTCGAACCTACCCAGCGTGGGGCTGCCACGCCATGGCGTCCAGCTCGGGACCCGCGAGGCCCGTGTTTGCGTCATTCGTTACGACCCTTTGGTAGGGTTCCGGCCTCACCGGACGACCGAGGAGGCGACGATGGCCCAGGCGACGACGGCCCCGATGGTGGAAGTGGCGCAAGCCTTCTTCGACGCGTGCGAGACAGGCAAGGGGTGGGAAGCCTGCCAGCAGTACTGTGCTCCAGATGCCACGTTCTCGGCACAAGCCGAGCCGCTTGCCGATGTTCACACCCTGCAGCAGTACACGGATTGGATGAGGGGCATCCTCACGCCCCTACCCGACGGCCGGTACGAGGTGAAGTCGTTCGCGGCCGACGACGAGCGGAACAACGTCATCGCCTACGGGATCTTCTCCGGCACGCACACCGGCGAGGGCGGTCCGTGCCCCCCGACCGGGAAGAGCACGAACACGGACTACGTGTACGTGATGGACTTCGAGGGCGACCGCATTCGTCACATGACGAAGATCTGGAATGCGGGCATCGCGTTGAAGGAGCTCGGCTGGGCGTGAAGGCGCGGTGCGCCATTCAGACCGCTGAGCTCGAATGAGATCACCGCGGGGGTGATGCACGCGAATTCGTTGTCCACCTACGCCACCTGGACGCTAGAGCTTGCGGGCTACCAGCATCCCCTGGATCAGCTTGCTGTCGTGAGCCAGTTCCTGCATGAATGATCGGTCGTTCTCGAGTGCGTCCATTCGTTCCTGGTCGAAGTCGATGATCTTGAGGGCGTCGTAGGTGAGCTGCATGGTGATCATCTGGCGGTAGAGGTCGACGTACGGGGCGAAGCGGCCTGTGTCCTGCGCGGTCTCGACGTGGCAGCCGTTCGTTTCGAGGAGTTGGGCGTACTCGCCGAGGTTGAGCAGGCCGGGGAAGGTCATGAATCGCAGGAACCGTTCGGCTTCCTGGTGGCTCATCGGAACGGGCCCTTCGAGCCAGTCGGTGAAGGCGATGGTGCCGTTTGGACGGACGATTCTGGCGGCTTCGGCGATCAGGCTCCTCTTGTCGGCGACGTAGCACCAGGCATCTTCGCCCCAGACGAAGTCGACGCTCCCATCCGGCAGTCCCGTGGCGCAGGCGTCAGCGTGGAGGAAGCGGATCCGTTCGGCGAGTCCTTCCTGCCCGGTGCGTTGCCGTCCTTCCTCGATCATGCTCTCGGTCGCGTCGATCCCGGTCATTCGGGCGACGTTGCGGAAGCGAACGAGGAACCGCATCCCGGCGCCGGTGCAACAGCAGAGATCGACTCCGACCGTCCCGGCTTGGATGCCTGCGCGATCGGCGAGCTCCTCTGAGGAGACCAGCCCGCCGATGTGGACCTGCTCGCCCATGATCAGCTCGGAGATACCGCCCTCAGAGCCTTCGTAGGCGGCCTGGACGTCCGGGAGGCCGATACCGGTGAGCTCGTGCGCCATGGTTTCCCTGCCGGTTACGTCTCGGCTCTAGGCGGCGCGGCGGCGTGTCCGGACGGTCGCGACACACGCGGCGGCGAAGTCCTCGCTCTTCGCGCAACAGCGGCTGAGCGTTGAGACGAAGCGCCGCTCGCTCGCGCTGAGCGGTCGCCGCGCGAGGTAGACGACGAAGAGCCGCCGTTCGATCCGTGGTCTGCCGGCAAGTCGGAAGTGGGCGAGCTCGCCGCGTTCGATCTCCTCGGCGACGGCGTAGCGGGAGAGGAAGGCGACGCCGAGGCCTTCGCGGGCGGCGCGTTTGATCGCTTCGCTCGAGTCGAGTTCCCAGATTTCGGCTGGCTCGACTCCCGCGGCCGCAAGGGCTCGGTCGCTGAGGCGGCGGGTGCTCGAGCTCGCTTCGCGCACGAGGAGCGTTTGGGCGGCGAGGAGGCTCGGTTCGAGCTTGGCGCGTCGGAGCGGGAGGAGTCCCGGCTTCGCGACGCCGACGAGCTCATCGGTCAGGAACGGCTCGAGGGCGAGGCGCTCATCAGGGTCGGTCTCACCGATGAGCGCGAGCTGGACTCGACTGGAGAGAACACGCTCGATCATCTCTCCGGTCGAGGCGATCTCGACCTCGACCTTGACGTTCGGATGGTCGCGCCGAAAGCAGCCGAGGGTGTCGGGGAGCAGGTAGACACCAGGCGTCGTCGAGGCGCCGATGTGGATCGTCCCCGCCTCGATACCAGCGAGCGCGGCGAGCTCCTCCTCGCCAGCGCGCAGGGTCGCAAGCGCCTGGCCGGCGTGAAGTGCAAGGACACGGCCGGCGTCCGTGAGACGGCTGCCGCGGCCGTTACGCTCGACGAGACGCTGCCCGGCCGCTGCCTCGAGGAGACGCAGATGCTCGCTCGCGGTCGGCTGGCCGATCCCGATCGCCCGCGCCGCCGCCGAAACGCTGCCTTGATGGTCGATCTCGACGAGCAAACGCAGACGCGTCGCGTCCCAGAGCAGCGACAACGAAGTATCGACCACGACGATGGATCATATCGCCGATCCCGTCTGGTTCGATAGCTGCCTGCCGCGTACGCTCGAACTCGACAGGCCAGAAGCAGACGACTCGACCAGCGATAGGGGGTCCCGGCGATGATCCTGCGGCCATTCCTTTACCCGGACACCGCGTGCGCGAGCTACCTGTTCGGCTGCGGGTCACACGAGCAGCTCGCCGTCGTCGACGCGCACGTCGAGCTCGTTCCCTCTTACGTGGCCGAGGCCGAGCGGATCGGCGCCGCGATCGTCGCCGTCTTCGAAACACACGTGCAGGCAGACCACGTCTCTGGGCTGCCCGCGCTCGTGGAGGCGACCGGCGCGACCGCCTACTTGCCCGCTGACGCCGGGGTCGAGTTCACCCACCTGCCGCTTGCGGACGGTCAGGTCGTCGAGCTCGGGAACACCGTCGTTCGCGCGCTCGCGACCCCGGGCCACGCGTTCGCACATCTGGCCTATGTCGTGAGCGACCGCCGTCGAGAGACCGAGGAGCCATGGCTCGTTTTCACCGGCGACTCGCTCCTCGTCGGCGACGTCGGTCGTCCCGACCTCCACGCGAAAGGTGACCCGCTTCCGCTCGCACGGGCTCAGTACGAATCGATGCAGCGTCTGCTCGCGCTTCCCGACTTCGTGGTCGTCTATCCGAGCCACTACGGGGGCTCGGTCTGCGGCCGCGCCCTCTCCGGGAACCCGTTCTCCTCGATTGGCTTCGAGCGCCGTCACAACCTGGCGCTGCGACAGACGGATGTCGAGGCGTTCGCGGAGGCGCTGCTGAAGGACGTTCCACCCCCTCCTGCTGATCAGGCAGCGATCATCGCGGAAAACCGGCGCGGGACGGTGCCAGCGCGCGCGTGACCATCCAGCCGATTCGGCTCGGCCTGCGCGCGAACGCCCACCAGTTCGCGCTGCTCGTCTGCCTGAACGCGTTCGTCGGGGCGATGGTCGGCCTCGAACGCAGCGTGCTCCCGCTGATCGGCGAGGAGGACTTCCAGCTCTCCTCGACCGCGGTCATCGTCAGCTTCGTCGCTGCCTTCGGGATCGCCAAGGCGCTCGCGAACCTCGCCGCAGGCGGACTCGCTCATCGCGTCGGTCGCAAGCGGCTGCTCGTGATCGGCTGGCTGGTCGCGCTGCCAGTGCCGCTGCTGATCGCCCTCGCCCCGAACTGGGGCTTCATCGTCGCCGCGAACCTCCTGCTCGGCGTCAACCAGGGACTCGCCTGGTCGATGACGGTGGTGATGAAGATCGATCTCGTCGGCCCGCGCCGCCGAGGTCTCGCGCTCGGCCTGAACGAATCCGCCGGCTACCTCGGCGTCGCCGCGACGGCGTTCGCAAGCGGGGCGCTCGCCGCAACCTTCGCGCCCCGCACCGTCGTCTGGGCCGGCGCCGCAATCATCGCCGTCGCCGGCCTGATCATGTCCACCATCTTCGTTCGCGACACCGGCGCGCACGTCGAGCTCGAACAGCGAGACCACGACCCGCACGCGCGCGCGCGCACGCTCGGAAGCGCGTTCGTTCGAGGCACCGTCCGCGACCCTGCCCTGCGCGCCTGCTCACAGGCCGGGCTCGTCAACAACCTCAACGACGCGCTCGCCTGGGGCCTCGCCCCCCTCTACCTCGCAGCGAATGGGGCAACCGTCACCCAGATTGCCGCCGTCGCTGCCGTCTACCCCGCCGTCTGGGGGGCGGCACAGATCGCCACCGGCTGGCTCTCAGACCACACCGGGCGAAAGCACCTGATCACCAGCGGGATGCTCGTCCAGGCAGGAGCCCTCGCATTACTCGTCGCGGGCGACGGTGCCTTCACCGCGGCACTTACCGCAGCGATCCTGCTCGGCCTCGGCACCGCGCTCGTCTACCCGACGTTGATCGCCGCAGTCAGCGACGTCGTCCAGCCGGTCGAGCGTGCGCAGGCGGTCGGCGTCTACCGCTTCTGGCGCGACTTCGGCTTCGTCGCCGGCGCTCTCATCTCGGGGTTCGTCGCCGACGCGCTCGGTGCCGGCTGGGCGATCGGAATCGTCGCTGGCCTCACCGCCACCAGCGGCACCTGGGTCGCGCTGACCCGGTGGCCGACCACTCCCATCACTCCGATCAAGGGAGGGCCAATGGCCCGAGTGACTATTGACCAGATGCTCGCCGAGGCGCGCGAGCGAATCGCGCCACGCCTCCTACCGAAGGACGCACACGAGGCGATGCAAGAGGGGGCACTCCTCATCGACCTCCGCTCGCAGGACGAGCGTAGCCGCACCGGTGTCATCCCCGGCTCGCTCCACATCCCCCGCTCGGTGTTCGAATGGCGCCTCGACCCCGACTCAGGCTGGACGAACCCGCACATCGGCGGCTTCGACCGGCAACTGATCCTCGTATGCGCCGAGGGCTACTCCTCGAGCCTCACCGCGGCCATCGCCCGCGACCTCGGCTACGGGCGTGCGACCGATCTCGACGGCGGCTTCGTCGCCTGGGAAGCAGCCGGCCTGCCCGTCCGTCCACTCGACACGGCTGAATCAGCGGGCCGCCCCGGCCTCGGGGCACCCGAACCTCTCGGGCCAAGCATCCGACCCCGGTCGCAAGCAGCACCCCCGGCAGGCTCCGAAGCCGCTTCGACTAGGTGATTCTCCGCATCTTGAATCCGCGTACGAACCGATGCATCCCGCGGGTCCGTTGACGAGACTCGAGGAGTCGATGGAGGGTGAGACAGGCGTGGAGGACTACCAACGCGCAAGCCAGGCGTTGAGCCCATGAGCCGGGGCGAGCCGCCGCACACGCCGCCCGAAACATTGTTGGAGGCGATCGGGAACCTGGCGCGGTTTCATCGGGAGCATGAGAAGTTCTACTCGCAGGCTCCTTTGCGCCAAGCGGGTGAGATCCAGGCGGCCTCTCGTGCCTTGAAGTCGCTGGCGGCCCGGTGGGGCGAGGTCGAGCCGAGCGTGCGCCCGGCCGCGAATCCGTTTGCCGGTGCCGAGGATCTGAATCCGCCCGGTCTCGTTGCGGAGAGCGGGATCCTGTTCATGGAGGGCGAGGGTGAGCCCGCGGAGATCAAGCGGCTCAAGCGTGACCTCGAGGCGGTCGCGGCCGACAGCGAGGAGACCGGTGTCTGGTTGTCGCGGGCGATGGAGCAGTCGTGGGAGACCGCGAACCGCCTGGCCTCCTATCCGGCGTTTGCCGACTTGCTCGGGGAGCGGCATCGGATCATCGCGAACGACTGGCAGTCGGCGGGCCTGCTCGCCTTGGTCGCGCGGTTGCTTCGCCGTGCCCTCGACCTTCTCGGCCGGGTGGACTGGTCGCCTGGGTCGCTGCGGGCGGACCTGGCGGGCGCGCGGGAGACCGCTTCCTACGCGTACTCGGCGTCGGAGCTGCTCGACCGTGCCGCCGATCTGCTGTGCGAGTCGGCGATGCTCGTGCACGAGAACGAGCGCCGCTGGCGGATCTTCGGCGAGCGGGTCAGCGCGCTGCAGGAAGCCAAGTAGGCGACTTCACGGCCGAGGGTTCAGCGGGCTGAAACTCCCGGTGCGCGCCCGCGCCCTGAAACGTGGTCGGCAAAGCCGGGGGACCCGCGGATCGAGGTTAGCGCGGCTGCGGCACGATGCGGATGTAGGGTTTCGGCTCCTTCCAGCCGTCGGGCCAGATCTCCTTGGCCTGCTCGTTCGAGACCGAGCCCGCGATGATCACGTCGTCGCCCTGCTGCCACTGCGCGGGCGTCGCCACCTTGTGGCTCGCAGTCAGCTGCAGGGAGTCGATCACACGCAGCACCTCGTCGAAGTTGCGTCCCGTCGTCATCGGGTAGACGAGCACGAGCTTGACCTTCTTGTCCGGACCGATGACGAAGACGTTGCGGACGGTCTGGTTGTCGGCCGGCGTGCGCGCCAGCGGGTCGCCCTCGACGTCCGCCGGGAGCATCCCGTACAGCTTGGCGACGTTGAAGTCGGCGTCGCCGATGATCGGGTAGTTCGGCTTGGCGCCCTGGGTCTCTTCGATGTCCTTCGCCCAGTCGGCGTGGCGGTCGATCGGATCGACCGACAGCCCGATCACCTTGACGCCGCGACGGTCGAACTCGGGCTTGATCCTGGCCATGTAGCCCAGCTCGGTCGTGCAGACGGGCGTGAAGTCCTTGGGGTGCGAAAAGAGCACCGCCCATGAGTCGCCGATCCACTCGTGGAAGCGGATGTGCCCGTCGGTGGTGTCAGCCTCGAAGTCCGGGGCCACGTCGTTGATCTGCAATGCCATGTCTCCTCCTCTGCAACCGATTGCCGCACGGCCGAGGCGACGAATGGTTCCGGCCCGCCAGCCGCGGCGAGCTGATTGTAGATCGAGGAGAGGCCACCGCGAGAGACGCCGGGTCATTGGAAGATTTCGGTTGTGCAGTCTCCGTTCTGGAGGCGGACTTCGTGTGGGCGGGGTCGTCCGGCCGGTCGTGGAAGTCGACGAAGAAGTTCGGGTCGACCGACATCCCTCCGTTCGGATCGCAATCGACGTTCAGGAGCCATGAGCGGAGCCCGGCGACCGTCCGACACCGACGCGCTAGTCGTCGCTATGGGTGCCTGCGCTGGCGGCGTGCGCGAGCGCCGAGGGCGTCTGGCAGCCGACGATCGCCGGGGCCTCGTGGACGAGCTCGTCGTTCTCGAGGGCCTCCACCATGAACAGGGCGAAGTCCACGCGGCGCGTGATGTTGCTCTCGAGGATCGGGGTCGCCCACGTGCCGGCTCCACACCGGCAGGCCCTGGCTCTCGCCCTCCTCGAGGTCGCTCCCGCGCACGACGGTCCACCGGGTGTCGCTCGCGAACACCCGCCGGCACGCCTCCACCTGGTCGTCGAGGTCCGCGAAGCGAGCGAGGCGCGCGAGCGGGCCGAAGACCTTCACGAGCGCCTTGAGCTTCCACGAGTACACGTCCTGGCCGTCGCGGGTGATGTGCCATCCGCACGAGAAGACGAGGCGCGCACCCGGAGCGCGCGTAGTCGAGCACCGCCTGGGCCGTTCCCGTCGAGTACCCGTGAACCCCCCGGGGGACGAGCACGACGAGCACCCCGTCGCACCCCGCGACCGCCGCTCTGATGACCTCGCGGTCGTCCGTCGCTCCCGGAACGACCGTGATGCGCCCCTCGAACGCGTCGAGCTTCTCCACGCTTTTCTCCCGGCACACGCCGACCACCTCGTAGCCCCGATCCAGCGCGTGCTGCACCATGTACTGCCCGAGCTTCCCGGAGGCCCCGACGATGCAGACCCTCCTGTTCACGCTGCGCGATGATAGATGGCGACCGCCATGCGACGGGACGTGTCGGCTAGCTGCGCCGCCGCGATGACAGCGGAGAGCCCGCACCGTCGCGCGGGCTCTCTTGACGGAAGACCTGCGAGCGCGTGCTCGTCAGCGAGTCAAGGGGCGCTCCCCAAGGGGCTCGTTCAGCGTCGGGAAGCCGTCTTCCACCCTGGGCTTGACTCCCTGCCGAGTGACCCGATCACGAGTCGACCGCTCCCGTGTCATGTCGAGGACGATCAGGCTCAGGTTCGCGCCGACGATTGCTCCGACGATCGTGGTGATGAGCGCCAGGAGATCGGCTGTGGCGTTGAACCCGAGCCACCCACCGATGAGGGCGCCTGCCATAGCCGCCACGAACCCCGCGGTCCTGGTATCCGCGGACCAGCCGCGATCGACCCAGGCCCAGTAGATCCCGAGCGCGATTGGCACGCCGACGGAGAGAACCGCCAGCAGCTCGTCGTCGAGAGGCACGCTGGGCATCGTGGTGATCACGATCAGGGCGGCGAGGAACCATGCGCCCAGGCCGAGCACGATCGGGTACAGCGACCGCAGCGTCGCACTCGCCTTGCGTCCGAACGCATCGCGCCGACGCACGTGCAGCGGCATCCACAGCAGCGAGAGCACGGTCAGCGCCGCCAGTCCGAGCATCACGCCGAGGATGATCTTCGCGATCGCGCCGTGGCTGATCGTCGGCGTGAAGTCGACCGACTCTTGCGTGTAGAGGGACGTGTCGACACGGCCGCTGTCGAAGAACGTGTTCATCAGCCGGCTGCTGGCTTCCGGCTGGTACGTCCAGAAGTCATCGGTGTGGCCGAGGTTGCCGAGGACGACCTGGTGGCCATTCGGCAGATGCGGCAGAAGCTCGCGTGTCGCCCACTCCGGCGGCGTCGCGAAGTCGAGGTTGCCGCCGATCAACAGCGTCTCGACCTTCGAGTCGTGCACCTGCGCGTACTCGTTCTCGTCCGGGCTCGCGGGCCACGAGTCGAGGAGCCCGCCGCCGGCCCAGAGGAGGTCGGTGCCGGGGTTGCCGATGAGAGACCCGCGATCGGAGTGGCTCGCGAAGAGGCGTCGGGCGTAGGCAGCGTCGCTCCTGCCGACCGCGGCGACATCACCCCAGCGCTGTTCGCTCGGGAAGGCGATCTGCGCCATCAGCGACATGAACCACGCACCGCTTCCGTCACCTCTGTCGGCGGATAGCAGCGTGTCGATCGTCATCGGCGCCGCAAGCGGCCCGGCGCCGTCGGTGGTCGCGTTCATCAGGCCCCAGAACGCGCCTGCCTTGACGTTGCCCTCCTTGATCGGCAGGAACCACCAGTGCCCCGGAATGTGGTCGTACGCCGACTGGAGCGAGGCCGTGAGGTCGTCGGTCCGGTTCCTGCAGCTCTCGTCCTTCGAGCAGAGCTCGGCGTAGCGGCCGATCTGCTCGTCGATCGTCTTCGCGTCCCAGAGGAAGTGGCCGGGCGGGTTCACTCCGATCATCACCGACCGGTGGATGCTCCTCGGGTAGCGCCAGGAGTAGATCATCGCCGTGCGCGTCCCGGCGCTCTCGCTCAGGAGGTCGATGCGGCCGTAGCCGAGCGCCACTCGCGCGACCTCCAGATCGTCGACCCGCTGCGCCAGGCTGTAGCCGGCGAGATCGACGCCGTCGTCCGCAAGTCGGTCCGCGCAGGCCCGGAGCGCGTCGGCGTGAGCGCGGAACGACTTCTCGCCGAGAAGGTCGGTGGAACGCTCGAGCGCCGACTCGACCTCCGGGCAGTCGAGCCTCGAGGAGCCGTCCACGCCGCGATAGCCGACGAGGACGAGGTCGTGCTTGTCGGCGAGCCGGCTCGCGTTCTCGAACTTCATGTTGGTGAGACCGGGCCCGCCCTCGAGGCGGAAGACGGGCTCTCCGGGGTGCTCGGAGCGAGCCCGGATGCGAGTCACCGGCAACGCGATCAGGCGCGACTGCGGATCGGCCCGATTCTCGGGGACGACGAGCGTTCCGCAGTCGGCGTCGTAGCTGCCGTTCTCGGTCGCGTAGCCGCAGGGCTCCAGGATCAGCTCACCGGCGTGGGTGCCTTTGGGCACGGAGACCGAGTCGGCGGCATGCGCGAATCGGAGGTACCCGAGACCGAGCACCGCCAGCCCGATGAGCGCCAGGGCGACGATTCGTCCGGGAGTGAAGATGCGCGTCCGCTCGACGACGCGGCCCGGCGCCGGCTTGACCTCCGGCGGGGGCTCGGGCTCGTGCGTGGGCGCGGGCTCGTAACGTTCGGGCCGAGGAAGCCACTCGAGCCACCTGGGTAGGTACCAGTTCCAGTCGCCGAGCAGCTTCATCGTGGCGGGCAGGAGCACGAAACGGACGATCGTCGCGTCGATGAGGATCGCCGTCGCGAGGCCGACGCCGAACTGCTTGAAGAACAGCATCGAGAGTGTGCCGAAGACCGCGAAGACGGCGACCATGACGATCGCGGCACTGCTGACGACGCCGGCGGTCGACTTGATCCCGTGCGCGATCGCCTCCTCGGTGCTCGCGCCACGGTCGAACGTCTCGCGGATCCGGCTGAGGATGAAGACGTGGTAGTCCATCGAGAGCCCGAACAGGATCACGAACAGCAGCATCGGAACCACGGGGTCGATCCCGGCGGTGGAGCTGAAGCCGAGCAGCCCCTTGCCGACGCCGTGCTGGAAGACCAGCACCAGCACGCCGTAGGCCGCAGCGACCGAGAGGAGGTTGAGCAGGATCGCCTTGACCGTGATCACGAGCGAGCGGAAGGCGAACAGCATGAGCGCGAACGCGAAGAGGAGCACGAACGCGAACACGAGCGGGAGCTTCGACTTCATCTGGTCGGCGGCGTCCTTCCATTCGGCGGTGAGCCCTGTGACGCCGGACTCGGCGTTCGGAAGCGCGCCCACCGTCTCGGGCACGATCTCCTCGCGCAGGGCGGCGAGGGCGGCGTCCGAGTCGGCGTCGGCTCCCTTCCCGTCGATCGGGACGGTGATGTTCGCGACGGTCGCGTCGCTGTTCACGTCGACGGTGATCGGCTCGTGCATGCGGCCGCTCGCGAGCGCCCGCTGCTCGAGCTGGTCGATCGCCTCCCGGACTGCCGGCGCGTTCACGTTCGGCGCCCTGACGACGACGCTCGCCGGGAGCGCCGAGCCGGGAAACGCCTCCTGCATCCGGTTGTACGTCTCCACGACAGGCAGCGACTGCGGGAACGTCTCGGGCCCCGGAGTGGCCATGCGAAGCTGGAGCGCAGGCGCTGCCATCGCCAGGAGCAGGCCGCCGGCGAGGACCGCGGACAGACGGGGTCGACGCAGGACGCGATCGACGATCGTGCCCCAGATCCGACCCCCACCGCTGTCGCGGCGGAGCCTGCCGACGAGTGGGACACGGCCTCGGTCGACCCTGTCGCCGAGCTTCGAGAGCAGCGCCGGTAGGACGGTCAGCGAGCCGAGCACGGCCACCGCGACCACGATCATCGTGGCAAGACCGAACGAGGCGAAGGTCGCGTCGCCCGTCAGGAACATGCCGGCCATCGCAACCATGACCGTCAGACCGGAGATGAGCACCGAGCGGCCCGACGTGGCGGCGGCGGCCTCGAGCGCGGCCCGTTCGCCTCGCCCTGCGGCCCGCTCTTCGCGTTCCCGCTTCAAGTAGAACATCGAGTAGTCGACACCGACCGCGAGCCCGACCAGGAGCACGATCGCGGAGGCCTCGGGTGCGACCGGTAGCAGTTGGCTGGGCAGGGCGATCAGCCCGAACGTCGCGAACACGGCGGTCAGCGCGAGCAGCAGCGGAATGCCTGCCGCCACCAGCGCCCCGAACGCGATCACGAGGATGATCAGCGTGATCGGGAGAGACAGGAGACCAGCCTTCTCGAGGTCGTCGGCGAACGCCGTGTCGATCGCCTTGGCCGAGCTCGCGTCGCCGAACTCGCCGATGAAGAACCGCGGATGGGCCTGCTGCGCTTCGGCGATCTGGTCGAGGACAGGGTCGATCTTCTCGACCGCCGTGTCGGCATCGCCGCGGATCTCGAACTCGACGAGGGCTGCGTGGCCGTTCTCTGCGATCTGGCCTGCGTCGGCCCGGTCGAGCGGGGAACGAACATTGCGGACAGCGTCCAGCCGCGAGATCCGAGCGACGACATCCTCGACCGCCGCCACGAATGCTGGATCGTCCGCTGTGAGCGAGCGGCTCTGGATCAGAACGCTTTCGCCGGCAGGCTGCTCGAAGCCGGCCTCGAGAATTCTGTCGGCACGCCCGGACTCACCTGGTCCCGACGAATTCGGATCGATGTTCTTCGTGCCTACCGTGCCGGCGAGCGCGAATGCGACGACGACGAAGGCCAGCCACCCGAAGGTGGCGGTCTTCCAGTGAGCGGCGCTCCAGCGACCCATACGGGCCGCCAGGTTGCGCGGCTTCCCCGACGACGCCGTCGGAGCGCCTGCTGCAGCCGTGGACTCGTCGCTTCGGCGACTGCGGTACCTGGTGCGAAACATGCTCATTCCTCCTCTGACGTCTGATCGAAGTCCATGCCCCGACGCTAGGGGCGCGGCGGCGCGACGACGTCGTCAGAAGGCCGGATTCGAGCTCGCACCGGCCGACGATTCGGAGTCCTACTCAGGTAGGAGGCGGTGAGCGAGGGCGTGCAGTACGTTCAGGACGTGAGAAGCCTCTCGTTGCTCGCGCGCAGGTACGGGTTCGACGCGCTGATCGTGCTCGCAGCGATCGAAAGCACGCTCGAAGTCGCACTCCGGCACGACTCGCCGAGCGCCCCCCGCACGACGCTCTGGTTTGCCGTACCGGCGACGGCGATCATCGTGCTGCCGCTACTCGGACGCCGTCGCTTCCCCTTCGCCGCGCCTGCGTCGGTCTGGCTCCTGGGTGCGGCGCTCTCGTTCGTCGACGGGCGGCTGGTCGTCTTCACGGCCAGCGTCTACGTCGCCGGTCTGGCCGCCGCATTCCTGCTCGGCAACCTCGGCGACGCGGTGCAGGCGCGGTTGGGCTTGGCCGTCGTGCTCGGCGGTGCGGCGATCGTCGTCTACAACGACCCGGACCATGCCTCCGGCGAGCTCATCGTCATTCCTCTCTTGTTCGCGCTCGGCTGGCTCGCGGGCTTCGCCCTGCGCGAGCGTGCCGAGCAGGCTGAAGCGGCAGAAGCACGCGCGACCCAGGCGGAGCGGGAACGGGACGCAGCGACGCGCGTCGCCGTCGCCGAGGAGCGCGCGCGCATCGCGCGCGAGCTCCACGACATCGTCGCCCACGCCGTCAGCGTGATGGTCCTTCAGGTCGGCGCCGTCCGGCACAACTTGCCTGAAACGCTCGAGGAGGACAGGGAGGCGCTCAGAGGAGTCGAGCAGACCGGCCGTGAGGCGCTCGCCGAGATGCGCCGCCTCCTGGGTGCGATGCGTCACGACGGCGAGGAGCCCGAACTGGCGCCCCAGCCAGGTCTCGACGGCCTCGACATCCTGTTTGAGAAGGTCGGCCGCGCCGGCCTTCCCGTGCGGCTACACGTCGACGGCGACCCCGTTCCGCTCCCACGCGCGATCGACCTTTCTGCCTACCGAATCGTGCAAGAGGGCCTCACCAACGCCCTCAAGCATGCCCGGGCCAGCCACGCCGATGTCACCGTCAGCTACGGATCCAGCGAGGTGCAGATCGAGGTACGCGACGACGGCGAGGGCAGCTCGACGAGCGACGGCTTCGGCCACGGTCTCGTCGGCGTTCGCGAACGCGTCAAGATCTACGGCGGCGAGATGACCGCAGAAACGGCAACCGGGGGAGGCTTCGTCCTCCGCACGCGCCTCCCATTCAGCGACTACCGTCCATGAGCATCCGCGTCCTCGTCGCCGACGACCAATCGATGGTCCGAGCCGGCTTCCGCATGCTGCTCTCAGGCGAGGAGGACATCGAGGTCGTGGCCGAGGCCAGCAACGGGCTCGAGGCGGTCGACAAGGCGGCCCGCTTTCGCCCGACCGTCGTCCTGATGGACATCCGCATGCCCGAGCTCGACGGGCTCGAGGCGACCCGGCGCATCCTCGCCGCCGACAACGCCGCCCGGATCCTGATCCTGACGACCTTCGATCTCGACGAATACGTCTACGAAGCACTCAGCGCCGGCGCCAGCGGCTTCGTCCTCAAGGACGACCCACCCGAGCAGCTGATCGCCGCGATCCGCACCGTTGCCGCCGGAGACGCGCTGCTCTCACCATCGATCACGAGACGTGTCATCAAACAATTCGCGCGCATCCCGCGCCCCGCACCCCCCAAGGAGTTCGACGAGTTGACCACGCGTGAACAGGAGGTCTTTCGCTTGATCGCCAGCGGCCTCTCCAACACGGAGATCGCGCAGGAGCTCTACATCAGCGACACCACCGTCAAGACCCACGTCACGCACATCCTCCAGAAGCTCAACCTCCGCGACCGCGTCCAAGCAGTCGTCCTCGCATACCAGACGGGGCTCTTCGAGGCAGACCCGCGGCGACCACCCAGTCGCGATGAGCGCCCGAGTGGCTGACGGCGAAGCGGGAAGGTATCGGCGGACAGGCGTCAAAGAGCACCTCCTTGTGTGACTCCTGACGATCTCCAAGGAGGTGGACAGATGGTCGTAGCAAGCTTCACGAGCAGCATCGACCAGGCCTGGGACACGTTCTGGGACTGGCTGCCGCGGGTCGCGGCCGCGCTGGCGATCCTGCTCGTCGCCTGGATCATCGCGAAGATCCTCGCGCGTCTCGTGCGGGGCCTGCTGGTGAAAGTCGGGCTCGACCGCGCCGTCGAGACCCGTGGGCCCGACTTCGTCAAGCAGGCAACGGGGAGCCTGTCCGGGCTGCTCGGAAGCCTGGTGTTCTGGCTGATCCTGCTCGCCGGCTTCGGGATCGCGGCCGACGCGCTCGGCGTCGACGCGCTCGAGCGAGCGGTCAGCAGGGTCTGGAACTACATCCCGAACGTCCTTGCGGCAGTTGCGATCCTCATCGTCGCCGGGTTCCTCGCCCCCTGGGTGAGCAAGCTCCTGGCCGCGGCGCTGGCGGGAAAGGCGATCGGGCGCATCCTCAGCACGGTCGCACCCGCGCTGATCCTCTCCGTGGCGGTGTTCATGGCGCTCGATCAGCTCGAGATCGCCCCGAACATCGTCACGATCACCTACGCGGCGATCATGGGTGCCGTTGCGCTCGGGTTGGCACTCGCCTTCGGCCTCGGGGGACGCGACGCAGCCGGCCGCCTCATCCAGGGCGCATACGAGCAGGGCTCCGGGCCCGACCGGCCCACGACTCCACCCTCCGCGTAGAGGGGCATTGCGTTGCCGGGAGTCCCCGCCAGCAGTCTGGGGGACTCCCGGCGCTGACTCGGCCAGACAGGAGGGGCGGCTTCGGAGTCGACTTCGCGCCCGGGCCTCGAAGCTCGCTCTGAGCCTTGTGTCGGTCAGGCGCTGGCGGGGAGGAGCTGTTCGGCGTCGCGGATGTAAGCGGTGGCGTTGACGGAACGGAAGAAGGCGATCGAGGCGGCGAGCTCCGTGTCGGCTTCGGCTGTCCGGCCTGCGGCGATCAGGGCGCGGGCGTGGGCGAGGCGGGCGTGGGCCTCCTCGTTCGGGGCGCCGATCGTCCGGTAGAGGGTTGCGGCCTGGTCGGGGCGGGCCTCGCAAATGGCGATCGCGGCGTCGATCCAGGGGGTGCGGAGGGTCGAGTCGGCGGCGATCGCGAGGAACGTGGCCTGTCGGTCGAGGTCGAGGGCGAGGCGCGCGAGCGGTGCGACGAACGGGTCGCCTCGGGCCCCGACCTTGGTGAAGAGCTGGAGAAGCTCGTCGGTGAGCCGTTCCGCTTCCGTTCGCTCGCCGGTGGCGAGCGCGGTGTGCACGGCGGCGGTGAGCGCGGGGGCGAGCGCCTGTGGGTCCTCCATCAGGCGCGCGAGCTCGAGCCCGCGACGGGCGTCGTCTCCCGCCCGCTGGGTGTCGCCGCGGGCGAGCCGGATCGTGGCCCGCACCGGGAGTGCCATCGCGGTCTCGTAGCTTTGTCGGTCACCGTCAAGGTCGGCGAGCAGCCCGTCCGCTTCTGCGAGCGCGGTGTCCCAGTCTCCGAGCCAGAAGTGGATCCATGCGAGCTCCATCCGCTGCCATCGAACGTCGCTACTGGATCCCGAACGCAGCGCTTCCTGGTAGGCGGCGTCCTTCAGCCCTCCGGCTTGTGGCACGTCGCCGAGGAGCAGGTAGGCCTCTCCGAGGACGTTCTTCGCGCTGACCCCGTAGAACGGGTTCCGGGCGTGGGCGCTGGCAGTGATCGCTGCTTCGAGCTCCTCGATGCCGCCGGAGTCTCCGGTCAGGATGCGGCCGAAGCCGATCACCTGGAGCGCCCGTGAGCGGATCTCGTCCGATCCGATCGCCGCTGCGACCGCGAGCGCCTGGCGTGCGAGGACGAGCGACTGCTCGATCTGCTCGCGGACGCTGAAATGGTGCGCCGCGTCCGTGAGCACGAACGCCTTCGAGGCGGAGGATGGCGTGTCGGCAACGAGCTCGAGCGCCGCCCGCACCTGCTCGTCGGAGGCGCGCTGGTCACCCCGGTGCCAGAGGATCCGTGAGAGCATGATCCGGCTCTCGGCCGCCCGCTCGCGATCCCCGCCCTCCTCCAGCAGCCGGGCAGCGTCGCCGAGCTGGTCGAATCCTCCGCCTTCGTTCCAGAAGAGCGCCTTCCCGAGCCCGAACTGCAGCGTGGCCCGTTGCGGAGCGCCGGGTTCCGCGAGCTCGTCGGCTGCCTGGAACGAGCGTGCCGCGCTTGCGAACGCTCCGAGCGTCAACGCGCGCTCGCCTGCCTCTCGTAGCGCCCGGCGGGCCGGGTCGGCCAGTTCCTCGCTGTCCTGGCCGGCCGCGCGGGCGTACTCGATCGCCTGGACGTAGTGGTGGGCGAGCATCTCCGAGCGGTCGTCGGCACGGTCGGGGGAGAGCGCGTCGATCCAGGCGGCGGCGAGCCGGTGCCTGTCGGCGCGACGGCCGCGAGGGATCTGCCCGTAGGCGACGTCGCGCACGAGCGCGTGACGAAACACGTACTCGATCTCCCCGGCGACCGAGGAGTGGCGCTGACGGCGGACGAACTCGCGCCGTTCGAGCCCGTGCAGGTGCTCCTCGAGCGCGAACGGTGACCCGTCGCTCATCGCAGCCACCGCGCCCAACCAGAACGCCTTCCCGATCACCGAGGCGTCCTCGAGCAGTTCTTTCTCCTTCACGGCCAGCTGGTCGAGGCGGGCCGCGATGACCCCCTGGACGCTTCCAGGAAGCTCGCCGGGCGATCCCTCCTCGACGAGCAGCCGTGTGAACTCCTCCGCGTAGAGTGGATTCCCCTCGGCGCTCGCGAGCACCGCCGCCTGGCGCTCCGCCGGCAGCAGCCGACCCCCGAGCAACGCCTGCAGGAGCCGGGCGGTATCCTCGTCGGAGAGCGGGGCCAGCGAGACCGTCGAGGCGTTCGGCTTCCCACCGCCCCAGGCCGCCCGGCGGGAGAGCAGTTCCGGGCGGGCGGTGGCGACCACGAGTATCGGCACGCCGGTCGCCCAGTCGACGAGGTGGTCGACGAAGTCGAGCAGCGCATCGTCGGCCCAGTGGAGATCCTCGAAGATCAGAACGCACGGGCCCTCCTCGGCGAGCGCCTCCAGGAACCGCCGCCAGGCCGCGAACGACTCGCTTCTCCTGTCCTCACGCGCCTCCTCGCTCGCCAGCCCGACCAGCGGGCGCAGGTGCGCCTCCACCCACGCCGCCTCGTCCGGGTCGGGAACGAGCGTCGTCACCGCAGCTCGCAGCTTCCCCTCCGAGACAGCGGCCGGGTCCGTCTCCAGGATCCCGGCCTGCGCCTTCACGATCTCGCCGAGCGCCCAGTAGGTAACACCTTCGCCGTAAGCGAGCGAGCGGCCGAGGCGCCAGACGATGAACTCCGGATCCTCCTCCACCAGCCGGCCGAGCTCGTGCACGAGCCGGGTCTTCCCGATCCCCGGCACGCCGACCAGCGTGACCAGCTGGGAAGAGCGGTCCTCGCGCACCCGGGCGAGCGCGCCGGCGAGCAGATCGAGCTCCCGGGCCCGTCCGACGATCGCCACCCGGCCAGCCTCGCCGGCGTCCAGATCGACCCGTCCGCGAGCCTCGAGCGCCTCGAACACCCGGATCGGCTCGCTCTTCCCTTTCGCCTCGACCGCCGGCGCGTCCCCGAAGACGATCCAGCGTTCCGTCGCCCGCCGCGTCGGCTCGTCGACGAGAACGCCGTCGACAGGGGCGTGCGCCTGCAGCCGCGCGCAGGTGTTGACGACATCACCCGAGGCCATCCCCTCCCCGTCACCCGGGCGGGCAGCAAGCGCCACCAGCGCCTCGCCGGTCGCGACCGCGACCCGCACGTGCAGATCGAGAGCCGGGTTCTCCCGGTTCATCGCCGCGACCGCGTCACGGATCGCGAACGCCGCCCGCACCGCCCGCTCCGGATCGTCCTCGTGCGCCACAGGGGCGCCGAACAGCGCCATCACCGCGTCCCCGATGTACTTCTCGACCGTCCCCTGAAACTGCTCGATCTCCCGGCGCAGCCGCGCCCAGTAGGGCGCCTGCAACGCCCGCACGTCCTCCGGATCGAGCCGTTCCGACCGGCTCGTGAACCCGACCAGGTCGCAGAACAACACCGACACGACCTTCCGCTCCTCCCGCACCGGCCCCGGCTCTGAAAGCGCGGCCCCGCAGGCGAGGCAGAACCGGGCGATCCCCGGGTTCTCCTGGCCGCAGACACCACAGGAGAGCACGAACGGAGTCTAGGAGCGGGGCGGCACAACCGGAAGGCCGCACCAGCCAACGCCGCGACGATTCGCACTTTCCTGCAATCCGAGG
Organism: uncultured Thermoleophilia bacterium; assembly: GCA_963705605.1. Taxonomy (GTDB): domain Bacteria; phylum Actinomycetota; class Thermoleophilia; order Gaiellales; family Gaiellaceae; genus CAVPKC01. Next base: position 965,862 of record CAVPKC010000003.1, on the reverse strand, counting down.
GAAGATGCGAGGGTGCCCGTCCGTCTAGTGGTCGTCAGCTAGGCGCAACCCCCGACGAACGGACTGCGGAGATGGGACTGGATAAGGCGAACATCAAGCGTGACGACAGCCCCGACGTGGAAGGCCACATGCCCTTAAGGCGTGCGGTGACGAGGCCGGCCCGCCGGTCGCGGAGAACGACGATCCGCAGGCGGTCGAGTCGAGCAACATCCTTCGCCCGCCGACCGACGAGCCCGACGTTGAGGGGCACATGCCTTTCCGCGTGCGAACGAGGAAGGTCCGCAGCAGGAGACCGACGACCCGCAGCTCCAGGACGGCAGCCGGAAGCCGCGTGGCGAGGAGGAGGGCGACGAGCCGGACGTGGAGGCGCACAAGTTTGTGAAGTAGCCTCACGCAGGATCGAGGGGCGGCCGTCGTGCCGCCCCTCCTCACGGTCCCGGCTGCGGGGCACGGCTTGCCCTTGACGATGCCGATCGCGGCGAGTGACCCATGATCTTGGGATCGAGCGGGCCCGCCGGCTCGGCCTGCAACGAGCTCATCGATCAGTTCGTAGTTGCTCGAGTCGGTCGGCGGGATCGTGTTCATGACCAGCCCGCTGCCTTCGACGAATGTGGCCGCCGGTATGGCCTGAGACACGACCAGTCGAGGTGGCCGTCAGGCGTTTCGCCGCAGCGAGGATGGCGGGGGCTAGATGCCGGTCTGGGCGACTACGCGGCCGTCGCTGATCGCCTGCACCAGTGCGGCGTGGTCGCGGTCGCTCTGGTCGGCGTAGGCGACCGCGAAATCCGCCAGGGCCTCGTCGAACTCAGCTGATTTCCCGAGGTAGCCGGCGATCAGCGCCGGGTCACCCGTCCGGGCGTGGGCGTGGGCAAGCACCTGACCGCAGACCTCGGCGTACTCGGTCAGCCGCGTGGGGCTCATCGTGGTGAGGTCGGCCGATACCTTCATGTCCCTCAGCTGGCGCACGTAGAAGTGGTGGCCGGCTTCCCCCGACACCCAGCCGAGCAGCGGGTCGCCGGCCGCCTGAAGCAGGCGCTGGCCCACGACCACGCGCTCACCGGGCTCGGGGAATGCGTTGGTGGTCGAGACGTGCGGCTCGAGCACGGAGGCCACCGCCATCTTCACCTGTAGGAACAGGGGGTCACCGTCGGCGCTCAGGAACAGACCGGCGTAGGCGGGCATGCCGACGCTGCCGACCCCCACCACCTTGCGGGCGAAGTCGATCAGCTCGAAGCGGTCGAGCAGCAGCCGAAGCTCCGGGCGCAATCCGGTCTTGTAGGCCTCATATCCCGTGCGGACGCGGTTCAGCTCCCCCTCGTCAGTGATCCGCTCGACGAGCGGTGGCTTCGTCTTGAGCACCCGCTTGCCGCCCACCAACGTGGTGAGCTTCGGGAACGCGCCCAGGCTGGTGCGTTTCAGCGCCTCTGCGGCGACCTTGTCGATGTGCTTCTTCGGAACGCCCGCACGCATCATCAGCTCCGGCACCGAGACGACAGACCTCCAGCGGAGCATCACACCCATGTCGGCGAGGCGCTGCATCGCGTTTCGGTACCCGGCGGCGCCGGCCCTGGCAGCACCTCGCCCGCCGGCCGTCCCGGCGCCGATCTCGCGGGCGGCGAGGACGGCGCTGGCTACGAGACGCTTGACGTCCCACTCCCACGGGGCCGGGAACGTCTCGTCGAAGTCGTTGACGTCGAACACGAATGCGCCCTGCTCCGTGCCGAAGGCCCCGAAATTGTCCAGGTGAGCATCGCCACAGGCCTGCGCCCACCAGCCGGTCGTAGGAGTCCCGGCCAGGTCGTGCGCCATCACGATCGCAGCCCCCCGGTAAAAGGAGAACGGCGACGCGGCCATCCGGCCGAAGCGGATCGGAACCAGACTCGAGATGCGGATCTCGTTCTGGCTCTGCAGGAGCGTGATCGGATCCGGGCGATCGGGAGCCGCTTCGTACTCTGCGTGCCCGGCGAACGGCACCTGCAGCCGCATCGCCTTGCCTTCCTTTCGCCGGTCGCGGCTGTTCTCGTGGGCGGTGCGTCTCGACTGCTCGAGCAGGGCTGTCGCGCGAGGCAACTTCCTCTCGATGTTGTGCAGCGACTTGTCGACGTCGTGCTTGGCCTTGTCGTTCTCAGCGGCCATGACTCTCCTTTCGCAGGGCAGTCATCGCGGGCAAGGGGCTCAACAGCGAATTGACCGCGGCTTGAAATTGATCCACGTCATCGCCGCCCCAGTGGCCTGGGCCGCCACCCCCGCTTCTGCGAACCTCAGGGGTGGCGGCGCTAATGGCTGCTGCTAAGGTCGCGCGGTCTAGCCGCTGCTGGTTGCGGCCGCCTTCGCCTCGTCGACGCTGTCCTTGGCGACCTCGTGCTTCGAGACCTTGTCTGCCTTCGGCAACGCCTTCTCCACGTCGGCCGCCCACCGCTCTTCGAACAGCGCCACGATCCCGGAGCTGCCAGGCGGAAGATCCTCCGCGACCTCGTCCTTGATCGCTTTCTTCTCGGAATGGGAGACGAGCCCGCCCACGCCGGCGCCGATTGCACCACCGACGACGCCCGAGGCGAGGAATGCGGGAGGGAAGATGAGACCGACGAAGAGGCCGGCGGCCGCACCCCAGGCCGTTCCATGACCGACGGTGTGGGCGTCGTCCTTGACGTCGATCTTCCCGTCCATGTCGCGGCTGACGAGCACCAGCCCGTCGACCTTGATCGTCCCTTCCTTCTTGAGCTCCTTGATGGCGTCCCAGTCGATCTGGGCGGCGTCCGGGTCGGAGTAGGCCGCAATGTAGAGATCGACGGGGGCGTCGTTCTCAGATGCCATGGTGTCTCCCTTCGGTTGAGATCGCGGTTCCTGAACGCAACGGCGGTTCAACCGCCACAGTCGTTCGTTGAGTCAGGTTACTACGGAGGAGATGGAGGCGGCATCGGCCAGAACGCTGATATTGCCCGCTCCAGCCACCCGGCGATCCCGCGCGCGGCAAGACCGCCAGCACGGGAGCTGCTCGACCGGCTGCGGTAGCGGGAGCGCCGTGCTTGTGGGTCAGTGACCGAGGCTCCGCCGCAGCCCTCGCCTCAGCCTCAGCCGGACTCCATCGTCGTTGACACAGTCACGCGGATTCAGAATTGCGCAGTAGGGTCCGTCCCCAGCCCGTGCTGTGTCGTAGGTAGGGCGGATCCGTACACGCGATGATCGGCCGGTCATCGCTCCGAGCATGCTTGGCGTCGAGCTGTTGGACGCTCCCCGAGAAACGATCTGCGATCCGGTCGCCCCATGCACTGACGTCCTCACCCGGAATCACGACCTCGTCACACCGTCGCCACCGGGACCTGCGCCACCGGCGGTAGGGGTGTGAACGGCTGAAGCTCGTCCTGTCCTGCCTGGACGATCCCATAGCTCGACTCGGGAACCTCGTTCCAGGCGCCGGCGAGGTCGCCGAGCGGCTCGGAGACGATGATCCGGGTCTCCTCCGAGAGCTGCTGAAACACAGGGTTGTCGGGATACTCCGCCTTCAGCGTGTCGACGAGGGTGCTGTAGAACAGCGTTCTCGACTTGCCCTCGCTCGAGTAGCGGAACGCCCACACGCTCTTCCCGTCGGTCGTCGCGACGGTCATCTGGATCGGATGCTCCACCCCGTGGCGGTGGCCCGTCTGCTCGATGAACCCGACTGCCCGCTCGACCGCCGCCGGCGGATCGTCCTCGAGGCCGAACGTCAACGCGAGATGGAAGAAGACCTCGGAGTCGGTCGACCCCTCGATCTCCGCGTACAGCGACGGGTCGACCGCGAAAACGAGGTCACGCTTGACCATCGCGAACTCACGGATCAGGCCGTTGTGCATCCACAGCCACTTCCCACGCCGGAACGGATGGCAGTTGGTCTGCTGGATCGCGCCACCGGTGGAGGCGCGGACGTGCGCGAACACGAGCGGCGAGACGAGATGGCGCGCCAGGTCCTTCAGGTTGCGGTCGTTCCAGGCCGGCTCGATGCTGTGGAAAACCCCCGGCGTGTCACTGACGCCGTACCAGCCGATCCCGAAGCCGTCCCCGTTTGTCGTCGTCGCTCCCATCCTCGAGTGCAGGCTCTGGTCGATCAGCGAGTGCTCCGGTTTCAGCAGCAGGTCCTCCAGCAGCACCGGCGACCCTGAATATGCGAGCCAGCGACACATGATTCCCTCTCTTTCCTCACGCGGGCCCGGAGGCCCGGACGGTTCGCTCGCGCGACAACCTGCTCGGCCTCCGCGGCGGCGCTAGCGCCGCCGCGCCTCGCCGTGGAGATCGTGAGCGTACCGCGGATCGCGCGTCGGAAGAGTCGCATCGCCGGCCTCCGTCTCGCGTCGAGGAATCGCCTCCGACTCTACGACCTCGCCACAGCCGTTACAAGACCGTCCTCGGTCTTGTTGAACGCGGGAAGGTCGGGTGCTGTCCCGCCGAAGTTCGAGGTGCCAGCGAGGGGCCGGGGAGGCCCACTTGCCTTGTTGTTGGGTTGCCTGGCTAGTTACACCCTCTCGTCCGCGTCGCGGGACCCGTAGTTCATCGTGAGCCCGTACAGGACGAGTAGGCATACCAGGATCGTGATCAGGCTGTGGATCGGGTAGACGAAGACCCAGAACATGTTGGTCACCGCGCCGATGATGGCCGCGGCGATCCCGACCAGCATCGCCCACTTAGCACGCCCGAAGATCGCGATCCCCGCGGCCACGAAGGCGATGCCGACGATCAGGTAGAACCACCCCCAGGCCTCGATGTTGTTGTCCCAGAAGATGGCGTCGAACGCGGTGTCCTGCGCACCGATCGCGCGGATGCCGTTCACCACGTCGAACAAGCCGACGAGGATCAGCATGATCCCGGCGAACACCAGCCACCCATGACCTCGACGTTCACTCACGGTTGCCATTCGTTCTTCCTCCTCATCGCTGCAGGACTACGCGCCGGGCCGCCACCGAACAGTCCGTCCGGTCCGGTACGTTCGCCTCATTTGCTGCGAGTCCTCCGTGCGCAACCGCAGTCGTCGGTCTAGGCCGCCTGACGGGTGCCGGACGACTCGCCGATCCGCAGGTGCCCGCGCCGTCCGTCCACCGGCTAGGCGTGCTCCGACACGCCTCGGGCTCGGCGGCGCGGCCGCGGGGACAGTGCGGGACACACTGCCCGCTCCGAGGCGCTCTCCAGCGGTCTCCAGCACCGAACCGCACGGCAGCCACAAGCCTCATCGACGCTCAGCAAACGTCTCAACCACGCGAAGTGCGCCGCTCGCGATTACATAAGCGAGTTCGTAAGTCAGAGTTTGTGATAGTGTCACTACGCTGACGCCGTCGGCTCTTGTGCTGCGCGTCGTGCTGGTCATTGGCGCGATCGCGATGGCGTGCTGCCGGTCCAAGGTTGCCCGACCACGACATGTGCGCGTTTCACTGTTGACTACGTCGGTACCGGCAGCGGAACGGTGCTGAGCACGAGTTCGAGAATCAACTGCACGATCACGATAAGTGTGCTGAGCTGAGTGTGTTCGTATCAGTTCAGATGCGCCGTCCGACCGTCACCGTCCAGTTTGTCTACACCCCGAGTCCGAGTAGTCAAATTCATACAGTAAGCGTCCACTACAGCACCAATCCGCTCCAAGCCACCATCACGTTCGCACAGACATCACCAACGGATCCGCCGTCTTTAGCCTGATTCCCTATGAGCTCTCAGTGACGAATACGAAACCTGCACGGGCATCACATCGGACTGCGCGCACAAATCGAGCCGAGGCGGATGCACGAGCGGAAGGTCTCGAAGCTGATCTACCTGTCCTGGGAGCCGCTCGATGGAGACGAGATCGACGTCGTTCTCCAGTAGCCGATAGTTTAATGCAGTGCCTCTCGAATTTCCTCCTTAATTACTCCGACAGGGTGTAGGTCACATTATTGAAGTCAACCCTGCGCCCGGCACAGGCATCATCAGCGGGATCGTCAACGTAATTAAAAGTCAACTTCTCGCCGTCGAATGTGTACGTGAAATCCTTGGGCACGTCGGAACAACCTCCGTTATTGGACGTTTCGGTATAGACATTCCCGTCCACGACATACGTGCCTTCCACTACGGTCGATTCGCCATCAACGACGGTGAAGGTTCCATCCTCGGCGAAGATCAGCCCGTAATCCGTACTGCCAGACTTTATGAACTTTCCGGTGGGGAAGTTCGTCGCCTCGCCGCCGGTCGTGGCCTCCGCCGGAGCGAGGTTCGGCTCAACGGAGCGGCGCAGGAGTCGAACCTACCCAGCGTGGGGCTACCACGCCTCACCGGTATTGAAGACCGGCCTAGAACGTGTCAACCATGCGGTCTGGAGCCGCCGCGGGCCAGGGCGTGGGCCAGTGAGTTCGATTTCCGGCCCCGACAAGATCCATGCGGGATGCCACCCCGCTGACAACGGTCGGAGTCCCGCGTCGGAGTCCCGCGTCGGAGTCCTGCGTTCCTCGAGCGGGCGAACACCGAGGTTCGGCTCACGGCGCTCGACGGCCGTCAGCAGGGCCGCGCCGCACGCTGAGACCAACAACGCGATCAACGACTCGGGCCTGGGCACGTGCATGCCTTGGCGCTGCGGGAGCGAAGACGATGGCGACCGGCACGTACTCGCGGATGAGATCGATCAGGCCGCGCACCGGGCGAGCTGTCCGTATGTGTATCCATTCGACTCTCACCCCGCGGGCGAGCGCGCTCGCGGCTGCTCGCTGTAGCGAGGCTCGAACCTCGCGATCTCCGAGCCAGGGGCCTTCCAGAGCGGAGCCCCGGACGATCATGGATCGTTCTGTGGAATCAACCAGAACGAGCACTCGCGCGCCGCTCGCGGCGAGCTTGACCGCGAGTGCGGCGGTGTGCTCGTCCGCAGGCGCCCGAAAGAGCGACACGAGTACCACCGGGCCCAGCGCCTGGTCTGCATCAGACCGATCGTCGCCCCCGAGGGTGAGTCCTGATCGGGAGAGCGGCGCCGTGCTCATGCTGCTCCTCCGTCCCCAGCTTCCACCTCAGCTCCATGCCAGGGCGAGGCGGATCTCCAGGTTGATCCAGCGTCGTGAAGGCGCCGAGGCGCGCGTGCTCCAGCTCTCTCGGATGCTCCCAAGAGTTCGCCCAGCTGCATGCTGACGCCAGCGGATACGGGGCACGAGCTTCGTCCGGGCTGCTCGAGGTTCGCGAGCCGAGGGGGGAAGATACGGTGGGGGAGGACGGTGCGGGCCGGCGCAGAATCGCGAGCGGTCCGACGCATGGCAGAGCTCGATGGCAGCCTCACTGCTCGGGTCCTTGTGGGTGCTGTGTGTTCTGCTCATTGATGCCTCCCCTGCTGGTCGCTTTCGTCTTGTGCTGTTAGAGGCGACAATGGTGGTTGTCGCTGGCAGTGGACTGGCAGATGACTGGCAGGCATCGGATGGAGTTCCGTATCCTCGGGCCGCTTGAGGTGGTCAGCGCCGGGCGCTCGGTACGGCTTGGCGGGCGTAAGCCCCGAGCGCTGCTCGCAGACCTCTTGATTCACGCGAACGCGGTCGTTCCTGCGGATCGTCTGATCGAGGACCTGTGGGGGGAGGCTCCTCCGGAGGACGCTACGAACGCGCTTCAGACGACCGTCAAGCGAGTTCGGCAGACCTTGGCTGACCGCGAGCGGATCCTGACGTTTCCGCCGGGGTACGCGATCCAGGTCGAGGAGCACGAACTCGACCGTGATCTGTTTGAGCGCCTTCTCAAGGAGGGCCGCCAAGCCCGCGCGCTGGGGGATACGGCGAGTGCCTCGGTCAGGCTTAGCGAGGCCCTTTCGCTCTGGCGGGGCTCGGCGCTTGCCGATTTCCTCTACGCGCCCTTCGCCCAGCGTGAGATCGCCCACCTCGAGGAGTTGCGCCTGGTCTGTCGAGAGGAGCGAATCGATGTCGATCTCGCCCTCGACCGTCATGCATCGCTTGTGGGCGAGCTTGAGGCGCTGGTCAGCGAGCATCCGTTGAGGGAGCGAACACGGGGCCAGCTGATGCTTGCGCTGTACCGCTCAGGTCGCCAGGCGGAGGCGCTTGAAACGTACCGGACCTGCCGTCAGACGCTCGTTCAGGAGCTCGGGATCGAGCCTGGTGTCGCGCTGCGAGAGTTAGAGGCGGGGATTCTGCGGCAGGACGCAGTCCGTCGGCCGGGGCTCGCAAATCCCCACCGTTCGAGAGTCCGATGTCATGGTGGGGCAGCGTGGCGCGGCGGCTACGGCCGCCGGATCGGCTGTTGAACAGCTCAAAACGATAACCGTTCTCTCAACGCGGATCGACTGGCCGGGTTCAGGAGGAGACTCGCTCGATCCCGAAGCGCTACGGATCCTGCAGACGCGGGCTTCCGCGGCGGTCGTCTCGATTCTCAGCCGGCATGAGGCGATCGCCGAACGCTTGCCGAGCGGTCGCGTGCTCGGGTTCTTCGGCGTTCCGGTCGTGCACGAGGACGATCCGATCCGTGCCGCTCGGGCGGCGCTTGAGATCCGCGACACGATCGCCGCCCTGGACGAGGAGCTGTGCCGAGAGGCTCGCATTCGCGTGGCTGCACGAATCGGAATTGACAGTGGTGAGGTAATCGTCGGTGAAGCCAGACTCCCGGTGGGGTCAGCTGTCGCGGCAGCGGAGGCACTTGCGGACCGAGCGGCGACGGGAACGATCCTGGTGGGTGATGGGACCGCCAGGCTCACAGCAGCGTCGTTCCAGACCGACGAAGCGCCTTCGGCCGGAGAGCTGCCGGGGCGGCAACTCCTGGCGATGACCGCTGAAGCATCGCTCGCGCAGATTCGCGATCGGTGCTTCGTCGGCCGTGACACAGAGCTCGAAGGCTTGAGACAGGCGTTCTTGGTGGCCGTTCGCGAGCGGTTGCCACAGCTGGTGACGGTCTTCGGCGAAGCCGGGATCGGCAAGTCTCGGCTGGCCCGGGAGTTCACAGCATCTGTCTCGAGCGAGGCAATCGCGCTCGCAGGGAGGTGTTTACCCTACGGCGACGGCATCACGTACTGGCCGCTGACGGAGATTGTTCGGCACGCGGACGAGGCGATCGCGGCGGGCGGGATCGCTCAGCTGCTCCAGGACGAGCCGGACGCGAGCCTGATCAGCGATCGGCTGGCCCGCGGCATCGGAATGGGTCAGAAGCAGACGACCGCTGAGGAGACCGCCTGGGCTGCGCGCCGCTTCTTCCAGGTTCTGGCCCACAGGCGGCCGCTCGTCCTTCTCTTTGAGGATCTGCACTGGGCGGAACCTGGTCTCCTCGACCTGATCGAGCACGTAGCCGATCGAGCGGTCGACGCTCCGATCCTCCTGCTCTGCCTCGCGCGCCCGCAGCTGCTCGACGATCGGGCCTCCTGGGGAGCTGGAAGGCGCAACGCGATAACGCTCTGGCTCGATTCGCTGTCCGGCGCTGAGTCCGATGCTCTGCTCGCAGGCCTCAGCGGACAGTCGGGCCTGACCGCGCAGACGCGAGCGCGCGTGAAGGCGGTCGCCGAAGGCAACCCGTTGTTTCTCGAGCAGAGCGCCGCGATGTTTGCCGAGAGCGGTCCGGCGGATGACCTTGCTGTGCCGCCCAGCATCCAGGCGCTTCTGGTCGCTCGACTCGAGCGGCTCGGACCGGGCGAGCGGGCAGTGATCGAATGCGCCTCGATCGCCGGTCGAGACTTCTGGCACGGGAGCGTTGCTCGCGCTCCTCCCGACGGAGGCTCGCGAGCCTGCAGCGAGGCACCTATCGACACTCGTGCGAAAGGAGCTGATCCGACCTGATCGCTCGACCCTAGTCGGCCACGACGCATTCCGATTCCGCCACGTCCTCATCCAAGTCGCTGCCTATCGATCGATCCCCAAACGGACGCGTGCAGAACACCACGAGCGCTTCGCAGGATGGCTCGAACAGGTGACCGGGAGAGACATCGGAGAATTCGAGGAGATCCTCGGCTATCACCTGGAGCAGGCCTTCCGGTATCGCTCCGAGCTCGGCTCGCTCGACGAGAGGACGCTCGAGCTGGCAGACGGGGCTCGTCGGCGGCTCCTTACGGCCGGCCAGCTCGCGTTTCGCCGTGGCGACACCCAGGCGGCGATCAACCTGCTCGAGCGCGCCCGCTCACTGCCGTCCTCCGAGGAGCGGGCCTGGCTCGAGCGCGCCCCCGACCTTGGCGTCGCGCTCTTTCAGGCGGGCGAGTTCGACCGGGCCGAGTCCATCCTCAGCGACGCGATTGAGCGCGCGCAGGCAATCAGCGAACGACACTGCGAACGCCACGCCTGGCTGGTTCGCGCGCAGTTGCGCCAGTACAGCTCACCCGAACGGATCGATTTCGTCGAGTCGCTCCGCGAGGCCGAAGCGTCACTCGTCGTGTTGCAAGGGGCAGGCGACGACCTTGCGCTCACACGTGTGTGGAACTTTCTCTGGGAGCTCTACCAGTGCACGGGCAAGGGCGGCGCGCTTCGGGACGCGGCCGAACGGGGCCTCGAGCACGCGCGGCGGGCCGACAGCCGTGTCGACGAGGCCTGGAGCCTCTTGCGCCTCGGCTACTCGCTGCTCGACGGGCCGACGCCAGTCGGCGAGGGCGTGCGGATTTCTGAGGGACTCTTGCACGAGCTGCGGAGCGATCCCCTCGGGGAGGCAATGGTGATCATCTGCCTCGCTCCCCTGGTTGCGATGCAGGGGCGGTTCGAGGATGCGCGCGCGCTGATCGTCCGCAGCCGAGCGGGGATGCAGGAGTTCGGGATCGGGACTCCGAGAACCATTGTCGAGTTGCTGAGCGGGCGCGTCGAGATGCTGGCCGGTGATCTCGAGGCGACCGAGCACGCGACCCGCACGGCGGTGGAGCGCTCCGCCGAGATCGCCGACACCCGGGCCTTGGTGCTCGCCCTGGTCGACCTCGCCCGAGCGATCTGCGATCAGGGCGACCCGGCCGAGTGCCTACGCATACTCGACGAGAGTGAGCGCCACCCCGCGGCGCCCGACTGGGAGATCGTCGTCGGGCGGCCGGCCGTTCGGGCCCGCGCCCTCGCGAGACTCGGCCGGCTCAGCGAGGCTGAGCCGCTCGCGAGGGAGGCGGTCGGCTTTGCGGATGGAACGCAGTTCCTCGGCTATCACGCCGACGCGCTAGTCGTCCTGGCCGAGGTGCTGCACCTCGCCGATAGGCCTGGGGAGGCCGTGGGCCCGCTCGAGCAGGCCGCTCGGCACTTCAACGCGAAAGGCAACGTCGTCATGGCGGCGAAGGCCCAGGCCTTCGCCAAGCGCCTCGCCGCCGAACGCGAACCGTGAGCCCCGCCCTGTGCTCGGCGGGTTGCTTCGACGCCTTCGGCCGAAGCTCGCTTTCGCCACGCAGGGAGCAGCTCACCCGACACCCGAACCTAGGACTGCAGCCCGAGCGACCATCCGCCCGATCGGAACCCGCGCTCCCGAGCCGTAGCGTCCGCAACGCTGCTGCGGGACAGTTGCGGGTCACTACTACTCGCTGTCAGGCGGCCTTCAGCGGCCTCCAGCGGTCAACCGAACGAACGTAGGCCGCCCCTGGCGGCGGCAGCGGACCCGTCAATTTTCCGCGTAACGGAGCGGCGCAGGAGTCGAACCTACCCAGCGTGGGGCTACCACGCCTCACCGGTTTTGAAGACCGGCTGGGCCACCGGGCCCGTGCCGCTCCGCGGCCAGCCTAGCTGCGCCCCCGGCAGCTGCGTCGCTGCCGGGGAACTCGTCGGGGATCACCCCGTCAACAGCTCGCAGCTCACTCTCGTCTCGCCGTTCAGGCAGGTGTCGCTGCCGTTGCCGCCGCGGAGGACGTCGACGCCGGGTCCGCCGTCGAGTCGGTCGGTGCCGGAGGAGCCGTCGAGGCTGTCGTTCCCGTCGCCGCCCTCCATGGTGTCGTTGCCGGCTCCGCCGAAGAGCGTGTCGTTCTCGCTCCCGCCGCGCAGGGTGTCGTTGCCCGCGGCGCCGTCGAGCGAGTCTGCGTCGGCGCCGCCGTCGATGACGTCGTCGCCGGCGCCGCCCTTGAGGGTGTCGATGCCGGGGCCGCCGATCAGGGTGTCCGCGTCGCGCACGCCGTTCAGGATGTCGTTGCCGGCTCCGCCGTCGACGCGGTCGACCCCGGTTCCGGCGTCGACGGTGTCGTTCCCCTCGCCGGCGCAGACGACGTCGTTGCCGTTCAGGGCGGTGATCGTGTCGTTGCCGCCGAGGCCGAAGATGACGTTGGCCCCGTTCGTGCCGCGCAGGACGTCGTTGCCCGGCGTCCCCACGATCGCGCCGGCGGGCGGCGCCCCGGCGCACGGATCGGCCGCGGCCGACTGCTCGACGTAGGTGATCGGCGCAGGGAGAGCAGGCCGAGACGTTCCCGGCGGCGTCCCTCGCGGTGGCCGAGAAGGCCGTCGTCGAGTTGTCCGCGACCGTCGCCTGCAACCCGGGCGAGGCGAGCGCCGCGGCGCTCCCGGTCGCGACGGGCGTGCCGGAGCACGCCGCGTTCGCGAACAGCGAGACGGTCGAGCCCGCTTCGGCGGACCCGATCACGCGGGGCTGGTTGTTGTCGGCCGGGGAGACCGGGCTGGTGCTCGTCAGCGCCGGCGGCGCCGGCGGGGTCGAGTCCTCGACGTACGTGACCGAGGTCGTCGAGCAGGCGGACGCCTGGGCGCCCGAGCTGGCAGTCGCGCGGATCGTCGTCGTCGAGTTGTCCGCCACCGCGACGGCGATTCCCACGCCGGAGAGCTCGGCCGCCGTGCCGGTGGCCAGCGCCGTTCCCGTGCAGTCGGCTGTGGCGTAGAGGGCGATCGTCGTGCCCGCCGCCGCCGTCCCCGTGACTCTGGGCGCGTTGGCGTTGGCCGGCGAGGGCGGCACGGTCGCCGTCAGCGAGGGGGCGTTCGGCGCAGGTGTCGCCGGGCCGTACTCGGCCCGCACCGACTCCACCACCGGCGTCGCGCCGGGCGCCGTGCTCGTGAGCTCGATCCGGTACTGGAGATACCGGGACGTCCCGGCGACGTCGGCGCCGGAGCTACCGACGGGCGCGAAGGCGCTCCAGGATCCGTCGGGACTGGGCGTCGAGCCCGTTCTGACGCTGACCGCGAGACCGGTCCCGGCCGGAAGCTCCGCCGTCCAGCGCAGGGCGGCCCAGTCGACGGCCTGCCCGGCGTCGAGCACCCGCGAGGTGAAGGTCGACGAAGCCGCGTAGGGGCTCATCCTCAGCCAGTCGATCGTCAGCGCCTCGCCGCCGCCGGCGAAGTCGCTCGCGAGCGGGCGCAGGCTGGCGCCCACGCCGATCGGATGGGTGACCCGGAGGACGCCGTCGATGGAGTAGCGGACCTCGGTCGCGTCCCACTCGATCCGGAAGCGATGGGCCGTGCCGATCCAGGATCCCGGGATCGCCGTGTCGGCCGAGGTCGAGCCGTCGTGCGTCCGGGCGTAGAGCGTGTTCGTGGTGTTGAAGGTGCTGAACATCAGCCAGGGTGCGGCGTTGTAGCTGTCCCCGAAGCCGACGTGCTGGAACCCCGCAGCGCCGAAGGTGGCGACGAACTCGAGCGAGCGTCCCGGCGCGTAGGTCTGATCGGTGCCCGCGCGTACGCCGTCGACGACCAGCGCCCCGCCCGAGACCTGGAGCGGGGTGGAGGTCTCCGCCGGCCAGGCGAACGCCGACCAGCCGGCGGGCGCGGAGGCGAAGTCCGAGCCCTCGGTCGGCGTGAGGATCACCTCGCCGTCGGCCGCTTGTGCGATCGTCCCGCCCGCGTCGAGCGAGCCTGCCGTGAAGTCCGCGACCGTCGTGTCGACGATGCTGGCGGCCGGTGTCGAGAACTGCCCCGGAGGATCGCTCGTCGGCGGCGAGGTTGCGGTCAGGTTCGCCGCGTCCGTCGAGCTGACCCGGTAGTAGAACGTCGTGCCGGGCGCGAGGCCGGAGAGCACGACGCTGTGCGACGTGACGAGAGCCGGGCTGGACGCCGACTGGTTCAGCGAGCCGGGCGCGGTGCCGAACTCGACGAGCGAGTCGGCGGGCTCGTTCGTCTGCCACGTGATCGTGGCGCTGTCGTCGGCCGGGGAGGCGACGACAGCGGAGATCACCGGTGCCGTCTGGTCGGCGGCGTAGACGGCCTGGTAGGAGCCGGCCGTCGCCGGGAAAACGGCGTACTGGACGCCCTTGATCGTCTCGGTGTCGTAGGCGATCGGGTTGCCGCCGCGCGTGATGCCGGTGAGCGCTCCGACCGAGGACTGGAACGGGACCATCCCCCTGAGGCCGTTGGCGCCGACCCCGACGGAGACGGTGAACGAGAGCGTGTCGCCGCTCCAGCCGATCGACCCGAATGACGAGCCGTTGCGCCCGTCGAGCCAGTCGAGCAGCTGCTTCGAGGAGATGATCGGCACGCCGCGCGATGTCGCCGACGCGACGATCGCATCGGATCCGGAGCTCGAGTCGCTGTCGGTATGCATGTTGGCCACGAACGCGCCGTAGTAACCCTGGGCGCCGAGTGCCGCGTCGAGAAGCGCGTTCACGGTCGCCGGGTACGTCTGGCCCGACTCGTCGGTCATCTGGGTGGTCGCCTGGTAGACGTCGATCAGCGCGCCTGCCGCGGTGGCGAACCGCATCGGCATCCCCGAGCCCGTGAAGAGGCCGGGCCGGTCCTGGACCCAGGCCTGCGGCCAGTAGTAGTAGTTCGTGTCCAGCCTGATGCCGTGGGCGAGCTCGACCTGCGGCTGGGTGTCGTAGTCGCTCCAGGCGATGCAGTGCGTCCGGTTCGTGACCGGCGCCGGCAGGGCGGGGAAGGCCGTCCCGAACTCGGCGAGCTGGGTCGCGTAGTTGCCCTCCAGCGAGGCCGGCGTCCAGTCCGCGCAGAACGACGTGACGTGCAGAGCGACCTCGAACCCGCTTGCCACGAAGGCCGCGGCCTGCGCCTGCGAGAGTGGAGTGTTCGGATAGATGTACGAGGTCCCTCGGATGCACTCCCACAGGTCGACCGAGCAGCCGGCCGGGCTCGCCGCCGCGTAGGCGTTGAACCTGCCCGCGGTCCCGTTGTTGCCGTGGTCGTCGCCGGTCATCACCACGACCGCCTTCTCCCCGCGCGGGAAGTACCAGAAGCGCGGCAGCGGCTTCCGGTCGAGGTTCATCGTCGTGATCAGGTTCGCGAGCAACCGCTGCTGCTCGTCCGCCTGCGGGATCGCGACCCTCGACAGGTCGACCCAGTCGGGATAGAAGAGGTCGTCCGAGCGGATCGGCGCGATCCCGTCGCGCTCCTGCCCGCTCCAGGCGGGGTTCCCCTGCCGGGTGAGCACGACCGAGCGAGCGAGGTCGTAGGTGAAGGCAGCCGCCTGGCCGCCGTTCGACCCCACGCTGCGCAGCGTCACGGCGGGATTCGAGGTCGCGGTGGTCGCGTTCGAGTAGAGGGTCGCGACCGCCTGTGCCCCGTCGAGCCCGAACAGATCGGCCGCGCCGTGGAACTGGATCGTCTGGCCGACGATGCCGGCTCCGGGCGCCGAGCCCGTGTCGACGAGGAGATAGCCGTCGGACAGGGTCGACGAGGGCCCGCTCAGGCCGAGCAGACCGGCCAGCTCGGGGCCCGGGCTCATCGCGATCAGGTTTCCACCCGCGGTGACCCAGTCGCCGAGGACGGTCACCTGGGCCGCGCTCAGGGAGACGTCGCCGAGAACGACGACGTCGTAGTCCTGGAGCAGCGCGGCCGTGAGGCCTCCGACGTCGGCGACGGCGAACTCGTTCAGGCCCTCGGCGCGCAGGATCTCCGCGTAGTAGCTGCTGAAGGGGTTGCCGGCCGAGGCGAGGACGAGGATCGGGCCGCCCGGGCCCTGGGTGGGCGGCGGGCCGGCGGATCCGGTCGTGAACGTCCAGGTGAAGTCCTCCTCGAGGGCGTTGCCCGCGACGTCCTTGACGCGCGGGTCGGCGGCACCTCCCTCGAGCGTGGCCGTGTAGGTGGTCGAACCGGCGAGCGGGGCGGTGGGGTCGAGGAGCGCGGTCCGGGTCGCGGCGTTGTACGTCACCGTCGCGGCGACGGGCGGGCTCGCCCCGGCCCGGAGCAGGAAGGTCGTCCCGTCGACGGTGCCGGCGTCGAGCGGCTCGTTGAAGACTGCCGCGACCGTCGTCCCTGGAGCCACCCCCGTCGAGCCGGCCGACGGGGTGACGCCGGTCACGGTCGGTGGCGTGGCGTCCGCTCCCGTCGCCTCGAAGACGACGTCGACCCAGTAGTTGTGGACGCTCGCATTCAGCGGGAAGCCGCCCGCGCCGTACGTGTACGAGCCACCCAGCGCCTCGAGCGGCGGATTCGACACGGAGCCGCCTGCGAAGTAGTTGAGGTCGAACGCGAACCACCCTGGATCGGGCGACGAGTAGGAGACGACGTACGTCGTGTTCGCGTCGATCGCGACCGGGGTCGTGAGCGTTGCCAGCTGCCAGCCGGATGCGGTCTCGCCGGAGAACGCGACCGAGGCCAGCTGGGCTCCTCCGGCGGTCCAGAGGTGTCCGACGTGCAGCGTGGAGTTGCTCGCACCCTTGTAGAAGCGGATGCCCGTTATGGATCCGGCGGTCTGCGACTGGAACCTGAGGCCGATCTCGATCGACTGGCCGTCGTTGACGGCCTCGACGGCGGGGGTCGCCAAGTCGCTCCAGATGCTGGCCGCCGATCCCGCCGGCGCGAGCGCCAGCGCGGCGACGACGGTCACCAGGACGACGAGGGCTCTCGGTGCGACCAGGGGTCGCCGAGTCGAGCGGTTGGGCTCCATGGCCGCAGCTCCCTTCCGCGAACGTCAATGGGGGGCCACGATCGTAACTGATCGCACAGCCCTTGTCGCCCCCGGTGGGGCGTGCCCTAGCGCGGAGCCAGGATGCGGGCTTCGTAGCGGTAGGGCTGGCTGTCGTCGAGCGGCTGGCCCTGGCAGACCAGCGGGAGCCGCTCCCAGCAGCGGAAGCGACCGCTCGCGTTCGAGAGCACGAGCTCCACTTCCTGCACGTCACGGGCCGAGAACCGAAGCGTCCGCGTCCCGTCGCCACGTGCGTCCAGCGTCATCGCTACGAGCTTCGGATCGCCCGAGCGGGGAACGACGATCAGGGTGGCTTCCCCGCCACGGCGCCGGGGCGGGAGGTCGACGGTGAGTCGCAGGAGCGATCCGTCGGGGACGGCGGGCCCCGGGCGAAACGAGCCGTACCAGGTCGTCAGGTGGTCGAGCTGGAGCGTCGCCGCGGCCTTCTGCCGGCGAGGCGTCAGCGTCGCGCGGGTACCGACGGGAGCCGCCGGATAGCCGGCGCCTTCCTCGTAGAAGCTCGCCGGGTGGGCGTTGGCGGCGCCGAAGCGGGCGAAGGCGGCACGAACGTTCGAGCCCCGCTCGCGCAGCGCCGAGTCGACCGCCTTCAGCGAGTACTGGTCCTGAGCCCCCGGGCGGCCGTCCGCGAACTCCCAGGTGCGGCGGATGACGTCCGGGCCGCCGAACTGCTCGGAGAGGAAGCGCCAGAAGACGAACGCCCCGTACTGGTAGCCGCCGAGTGGGCTGTCGAAGTCGGTAACCGCGAGGTCGAGCGGGACGTCGGGCCGGCTGAGCGGGCTCTTCTCGAGGTACTGGTAGTTGTCGTCGACGTCGTCGTAGACCTCGTCCTCCATCCAGACGGCAGTGCCCTCGAGGATCCAGCCGTCCTCGAGGAAGTCGTAGCCGAACTGGATCGCGTGGAAGAACTCGTGGGCGGCGGTCACCTGGAGCGCCGCCGCTCCGGAGGCTGCGCCGACGAACTGCGACGGCGTGTAGTCGTTGTCGAGCACGCAGTACGCCGAGACGTCCCAGGGGCCGTTCGGGCCCGACGCCGCCGTCGGGTCGTCGGTCGTGCAGAAGCCGTAGATGCCGTCGTCGCCGATGTCGGCGAGGTAGATGTCGATCCGCCCGTCCGGCCCGTGGTTGGGCGAGGCATCGTCCGCCTTCGGGGGCCGGTAGCCGTACTCGACGACCTCCTTCTGCCACACCTCCTCGAGCACCCTCGACGTCAGGTCGACCTGATCCGGGAGGCCGTTCGCATTCGTGTCCGCGGGAGCGGGCGCGTCGTGGCTCGTCGCCACCCAGTGGAGGCAGAAGTGCTCGCTGCAGAGCGGCTGGGCAGCGGGCACGGAATAGCCCTGCTGGTCGGGGTCGGCCGCGCCGTCGTCGGGACGGGCGAGGAGGGACTCGGCTCGCGCGCGCTCGGCCGGTGAGAGGTCGTCGAGGCGCAGCACGAGGTCGCGCAGAATCAGTGTCGCCTCGCGAGGGTCGGGGCTCGACGCCGGCCCGGCGTAGAGGGCGGAGGCCCGTTGCAGCGCGCGGTCCGCCTGGCGCTGTGCGGACGTCGCCGCCTGCGCGGCGGCGGGGACGGCGATGGCGGCGAGCACGGCCACCGTTCCGACGAGGCGTGCTCGCCTGCTCACCAACCCATCGTAGCCGCCTCTCAGGGCGTCGGATAGCCAAGTCATCTCGTCACCGGTTCTTCACCGCCCGGATACCCATCGGCCGTCCGGCCCCGAACCACAATACGGCGCGCCTTCCGCCCATCCCCTCACGCCGGCCGTCGCCCCCGCGAGCGACCGGCGGCCCGAGGCGCTCAGACGGCCCCGCTCTCCCCGGGCGGGGCCGTTTCCTTGCTGGGGGTCGCTCCCTCCCGGGCGCGGCGGCGCAACACGCGCGAGTCGCCGGCCCTCCTCGTGACGCCGTCGCTGTCGAGGCGCTCGAGGATCAGCTGCGCTGCGCGCCGGTTCGTTCGCCGCGAGGTCGCGGAATCGTGCGAGGGTGATCGAGCCCGTTCGCCTCGCACTCGCCCAAGACCAGGCTGCGCGCCTCGCTCGTAGGCCTGCGCCCCGATCGCGAAGCCGTCGCCGAGCCGGACGAGCCTTCCCTGCTCCTCGAGGTACGCGGCGAGCTCGCGATCGTCCGCCTTCACGGTCGCGAGCCCTGCCGTGGTCAGCTCCGCCTCCAGCGCCGCGGCGGCGTCGGCGCGGTCTCCCAGCCTTGCAGACGCTCCGGGTGCGTAGGCCTTCGCGCCGCGTCGCTCGAGCGGGAGGAGCGGGAGCACCGCCGACGCCCATGGTCGCTGGGGGAGGAGCTCGGCGATCGGGATGCCGGGGTCGAGGGGCGACGCTGCGGCGCGAGCGGCCAGCGCGGCTCCGACCTCCGCCCGAAGCTCGGCGAGCCGATCCTGCGTGAGATACCAGTCGCCGGCCGCGACTGCGGCGGTGAGCCCCTCGTCGAGCTCCGCCGGAGAGAGCAGCGCCCGGCGTTCGAGCGCGCCTCGCTCGAGGGGCTCGGCCGCGGCATCGAGCGCGGCGGTCACGATCGATGCGGGGTCTCCGCTCTCGAGCAACACCAACCGTGCCTCGCTCGGACGGCGGGGAGGCGCCGGGTCGAGCACGAGCGCCGCCGCCGATCGTGGTGCCTTGGCGGAGCACGACGCGATCGCCACGTGCGGCCACCGCAGGCGTCGCAAGCCTGAGCTGCGCGTGCCGCTGCCCGATCCGCACGAGTCGTCCGTAGTGCTCGGCTGTTCCGTGATGGACATGGACGCTCGCGCGTTCGGGGATCGGCTCGAGCTCGTCGAGAAGGACGTCGAGCCGGTAGCTGGTCGGGTAGGAGGCGGGCTGGACGAGGGCATCGCCGCGCCCGAGGCGCCGCCGCTCGATGCCCGGCAGCGCGACGGCCACGCGCTGGCCCGCCTCGGCCCGCTCGACGGAACGGTCGTGCACCTGGACGGAGCGAACGCGCACGCGGCGCCCGTCTGGCTCGACGAGGAGCTCGTCTCCCTCCCCGATCGATCCGGACCACAGCGTTCCCGTGACGACCGTGCCGATCCCGCGCAGGCTGAACGAGCGATCGACGAAGAGGCGCGTCGCGTCGCGCCGAGGGCGCCGCTCGACGAGGCCTGCGAGCGAGGCAAGCGCGCTGCGGAGCTCATCCAACCCCTCTCCCGTGCGTGCGCTGGTCTCGACCACAGGAGCGCCCGGCACGAGCTCGCGGGCCTCCTCGACCGCAAGGGCACGGGTCTCGACGTCGACCGAGTCCACCTTCGTGATCGCGACGACGCCGTGCTCGATGCCGAGCAGCCGGACGATCGCCAGGTGCTCGAGGGTCTGCGGCCTCGCGCCCTCGGCGGCGTCGACGACCAGCAGGAACAGGTCGATGCCTGTCGCGCCGGCGACCATGTTGCGCACGAATCGCTCGTGGCCGGGAACGTCGACGACGGAGAGCAGACGCCCGTCCGGCAGCTCGAGCGGCGCATAGCCCAGGTCGATCGAGATCCCGCGCTCGCGTTCCTCCGGAAGGCGATCGGTGTCCTTGCCGGTGAGCGCCCGGACGAGCCAGGTCTTGCCGTGGTCGATGTGTCCGGCCGTGCCGACGGTCAGCGGCATGCAGCGATCGCGCGGGCGACCTCGTCGACCTCTGAGTCCGCGAGCGTACGGCAGTCGAGGAGGAGCCGGCTGTCCCGGACGATGCCGACGACAGGCGGCTCGACCGTCCTGAGCGGTGCGGCGAGAGCCTCGTCGACTGCGCACGCGAAGCTCGGGAGCTCGACGAGCGGCAGCGCACCGCCCCCGACGCGACCGACGGTCGGCTCGACGGTGCCGCCGACGAGCCCGGCGAGGCGCTCGGCCCTGGCTCGAACCGCATCGGTCTCCTCGGCGAGCATGCGAAGGACGGGGATGCGCTCCCGCGCCAGCTCGGGGCGGCGGTGGAGCGCGAGCGTTCCCTCCAGCGCCGCGAGTGTCAGCTTGTCCGCGCGCAGCGCCCGTTGCAGCGGGTGGCGGCGAAGTCGCTCGACGAGGTCGGAGCGCCCTGCGACGATGCCGGCCTGCGGTCCGCCGAGGAGCTTGTCTCCGGAGAAGCAGACGAGATGCGCGCCGGCCGCCAGGCTCTCGCGCGCGGTCGGCTCGTCCCCGACCTCGTGGATCGCCCCCGAGCCCAGGTCGTCGATCAGCGTCAGGCCGCGTCGTTCGGCGAGCCGGGCGAGCTCGCGGAGCTGCGGCTGCTCCGTGAAGCCGACGATCCGGAAGTTCGACTGGTGCACGCGGAGCAGCGCGGCCGTGGAGTCCGTGATCGCCCCCTCGTAGTCGGCCACGCGCGTGCGGTTCGTCGTGCCAACCTCGACCAGCCGGGCGCTCGAGCGCGCGAGCACGTCGGGGATGCGGAAGCCGTCCCCGATCTCGATCAGCTCTCCTCGCGAGACGAGCACCTCGCGCTCCTCGGCGAGGGCGGCGAGAGCGAGCAGGACGGCCCCGGCATTGTTGTTGACGACGATTGCCGCCTCCGCTCCCGTCAGGTCGCGAAGAATCGACGCGACGTGACTCTGGCGCGAGCCGCGGGTTCCCGGCTCCAGGTCGTACTCGAGATTCGAGTAGCCGCGACCGACGTCGACCACGCGCGCGAGGGCCTCCTCGGCGAGCGGTGAGCGACCGAGATTCGTGTGAACAACGACACCGGTTGCGTTCAGGACGCGCCGCAGCCGCGGGCGCAGCGCCATGGCGAGCTCGCCCTCGACCTTGGCGGCGAGATCGCCGGGGTCGAATCCGGCACGGATCTCCTCCCGCGCGGCGTCGAGCGCCCGGCGGGTCGCGTCGACGAGCGGCTCGCGGCCATGCTCGTGCTCCAGCGCGGCGACAGCCGGATCGGCGAGCAGCCGATCGACCGACGGCAGGTCGCGCAGCGATCGTGGCGCGGTCGGATCGAGCATGGAGAAATGGTACGTCAGCCCTCGCTATGATCCTCGCGTCGTGCATCCCCAGGCAGCAACTCTGCGCCTCGCCGTCTTCCCGCGGGCCGGGATCGTCACCGACGTCCTGCTCGTCTGCGCCGGTGCGCTGCTCGTCGCGGCCGCGGCCCAGGTCTCGATCCCGCTTCCCTTCACGCCGGTCCCGATCACCGGGCAGACGTTCGCCGTCGTGCTCGTGGGCGCATCCCTCGGCTCGCTTCTGGGCTTCGCGAGCCTGCTCCTGTACGTCGCGCTCGGGGTCGCAGGCGCCCCGTTCTACGCCGACGGGGGAAGCGGTTGGGACGTGTTCATGGGTGCCACGGGCGGCTACCTGGTCGGCTTCATGGTCGCGGCGGCGGTGACGGGCTTCCTCGCCGAGCGGAAGTGGGATCGGCGCTTCCCGTCCGCGGTCGCCGCGATGCTCACGGGAAACGTGCTGATCTACGCCTGCGGGCTCCCCTGGCTCGCTGCCGAACTGAACACGGGCCTCGAGGAGACGCTCGAGCTCGGCCTCTACCCGTTCATCGTCGGGGACCTGATCAAGCTCTACCTCGCCGGGGCGCTCCTCCCGCTTGCGTGGAAGGGCGTCGAGCGGATGCGGGGAATCCACTGAGTGGCTGCCTAGGCTCTCACGAGCCCTTGTGTCGAGGGCTGCGCCCTCGACGAGCCTAGGCGGGGAGAAAGGCAACGCGTGCTGATGCGCCGGCTGCCGCCGGCTGGACGCGCACGGCTGAGCCGGTCTTGGACCGGCTCGTTGCGTGCCCGCGCGGGCTCTTACGAGCCCTTGTGCCGAGGGCTGCGCCCTCGACGAGCCTTCGCGGCCTGGCGACCTTTCGGTCGCGGCCGCTGCGCGGGCTCTTACGAGCCCTTGTGCCGAGGGCTGCGCCCTCGACGAGCCTTCGCGGCCTGGCGACCTTTCGGTCGCGGCCGCTGCGCGGGCTCTTACGAGCCCCGGCCGATCCACTCCTCGCCGCCCTCGTAGACCTCCTTCTTCCACAGCGGCACGGTCTCCTTGAGCGTGTCGATCGCGTCCCTGCAGGCGGCGAGCGCGTCCGCCCGGTGCGGGGCGGAGACCGCGATCGCGACGCTCGTCTCGCCGATCCCGACCCGGCCCGACGCGGTGCGCGATCGCGACGTGGCAGAGCTCGTAGCGCGCCTGCAGCTCGTCGGCGATCCGTGCCATCTCCTGCTCGGCCATGCCCTCGTAGGCCTCGTACTCGAGGTGCGTGACGGTGCGGCCGCGCGAGTGGACACGCGTCGTGCCGACGAAGGTCGCGATCGCGCCGGCCCGGTCGTCGGCGACCTCGGCGACGACCGCGCCGAGGTCGATCGGCTCCGCGGTCAGGCGGAATGTCCCCGCCCGAGACCGGCGGGATCAGCGCCAGCTCGTCGCCCTCGGAGCAGCTCGGCGTCTGCGGCAGGCGTACTCCTTGTTGACGGCGTAGAGCACGCCCGGCGGCTCGACTCCGAGCTCGGGCAGCGCGGCCCAGACGTCGCCCGCGCGTGCTCCGGCGGGAAGCTCGAGCTCGCCGCTCGGCAGCCCCCGCGCGCTCGCGCAGCCCGGCGAAGAGCCTCAGCGAGATCCGTCATGGCATCAGCAGCTAGACTCGACGCGTGGCCGCGATCGAGGTCGAGGGGCTCGAGAAGACCTACGCGAAGAGTGTGCGGGCGCTCGACGGCCTCTCCTTCCGCGTCGAGGAAGGCGAGGTGTTCGGCCTGCTCGGGCCGAACGGCGCCGGCAAGTCGACGACGGTGAGGATCCTCGTCACGCTCTCGACGCCGGACGCCGGCACGGCGGTCGTCGCCGGCCACGACGTGATCGCGCGACGCCGAACGCGGTGCGCCGCGTCGATCGGCTACGTGCCTCAGGCGTCCGGCGTCGACGTCCACGCCACGGGACGCGAGAACCTGATGCTCCAGGGCCGGGTTCAGCGCGTTCCCCACGGCGAGCTGACGCGCGGCGCGTCGACGAGCTGCTCGAGACGTTCGGGATCGCCGAGTTCGCGGACCGGATCGTGCGCACCTACTCCGGCGGCATGAAGCGGCGGCTCGACGTCGCTCTCGGGCTCGTGCACCGGCCGGAGGTGCTCTTCCTCGACGAGCCGACGACCGGCCTCGACCCCGAGGCCCGGGCCGCGATGTGGGAGGAGCTCGAGCGGCTCGCGGGCCAGGAGCGGCTGACGATCCTGCTCACGACGCACTACCTGGAGGAGGCCGACCGGCTGGCCGACCGGCTCGCGATCGTCGAGTCGCGGGCAGGGTCGTGGTCGAGGGAACGCCGGACGAGCTGAAGCGCGAGCTGCGCGGCGACTCCGTGACGCGTCGAGCTCGCGGACGGCCGGCCGACGCGGCGGCGACCGTGCGTCGCCGGCGCTGCGGGGCGTCGAGGAGGCGATCGTCGACGGCCGGCATCCTGCGGGCTCGCGTCGAGCACGGGGCGCAGGCGGTGCCCGGGATCCTCTCGGCGCTCGAGGCGCGCGGGCATCCTGGTCGCCGTCCGTCACGGTCGCGCGGCCGTCGCTCGACGACGTCTACCTCCACTTCACGGGGCGCGACTTCCGGAGCGAGGACGAGGCCGGCAGGAGGTCGGCGCGCATGACCGCTGCCGCTGCAGGACACGGCCTCGCGATGGTCGTGCGCCACCAGCGCAACTTCCTGCGCCAGCCGATCTGGCTCGTGTTCGCGCTGACGCAGCCGATGTTCTGGCTCCTGCTCTACAGCCAGCTGTTCCGCCGCATCGTCGACCTGCCCGGATTCGACACGGACTCCTACGTCCAGTTCCTCACGCCGGGCATCGTCGTGATGACGGCCTTCTTCGGCGCGACGTGGTCGGGCATGTCGATGATCGACGATCTCGACCGCGGCGTCATCCAGCGCTTCCTCGCGACGCCGGCGCGTCGCAGCTCGCTGATCGCGTCACAGGTGCTCCACACCGCGATCGTCGCGATCGTCCAGACGGTGATCATCCTCGGGATCGCGCTGGCTGCTCGGCGCGCGGGTCGACCGCGGCGTCGTCGGCTGGCTCGTGATCATCGCCGTCGCCGCGCTCGTCGCGGCCGGCTGGGCCGGCATCTCGCACGGAATCGGCACTGCTCGTCCGCCGCGAGGAGACGCTGATCGCGATCCTCAACTTCTTCGGCCTGCCGCTGATCTTCATCTCGGCGATCGCTGATCGCCGAGTCGCTGATGCCCGGCTGGATGCAGTGGGCGGCGCGGTTCAACCCGGTCAACTGGGGCGTGATCGCGGCTCGCGAGATGTCCGACCGCTCGACCGACTGGGCGCCGCGTGGGCCTCTACCTCGGCCTGCTCGATCGCGTTCGTCGCCGCTGACGACGCGCGCTCGCGACGCGCGCGTTCGGCGTCTACCGGCGGACGCTCTGAGGCCGGCCGGCCGGATGCTCTGGCGCCTACAGCTGCGAGGCGGTCGGCCGGCGTTCCGTCCTGGCCCGTGACGACGCAGATCACCTGACCCGTCTTCACCGGCTCGCCGGGGCGCACCGAGAGCGCCGGTCACGACCCGCGGCGGTGCGCGGCGATCTCGTTCTCCATCTTCATCGCCTCGACGACGCAGAGGACCTGTCCCTCGCTGACCTCGTCTCCGTCGGCGACCTCGACCGCGAGCACCGTGCCCTGCATCGGCTGACGACGGCCTCGCGCCCCGCCGCCCGCCCGCTCGCTCCAGCCGACCGGTCGCGGCGGCGCCGGGCCAGCTCGGCGTACGGGAGCCTCGGGCACGGCGAGCGTCACCTCGAAGCGGCGCCCGTCGACCTCGGCCTGGACGACCGCGTGCGCGTGCGAACGGCCGTCGGCCGCCGCCGCCGGTGCTCGCCGCGGTCGGGGCGAGCTCGGCCGCGCGCGCTCGCCATCAGCTCGCTCTCGACGAGGCCGTGGCAGGTGCTGCCCTCGACGAAGCAGGGATGCGAGAGGAGCGCCTTGTGGAAGCCGATCAGCGTCGTGACCCCGTCGATCGATGAACTCGTCGAGCGCGCGGAGCATGCGCCGGCGGGCGCTCTCTCGGTCGCGGTCCCACGACGATCAGCTTCGCGATCATCGGGTCGTAGAGGCCGACGACCTCCGAGCCCTCGCCTGACGCCGGAGTCGACGCGGACGCCCGGCCCGCCAGGCTCCGCGGTAGCGCGGTGATCACGCCCGGCGTCGGCAGGAAGCCGTTCGCCGGATCCTCGGCGTTGATCCGGCACTCGATCGCATGCCCGGTCACGCGCACGTCCCCCTGCGTGAACGAGATCGGCTCGCCGGCCGCGATCAGGACCTGCTCCCGCACGAGGTCGATCCCGGTCGCCATCTCGGTGACCGTGTGCTCGACCTGGATTCGCGTGTTCATCTCGAGGAAGTAGTAGTTCCCGTCGCGGTCGAGCAGGCCCTCGATCGTCCCCGCCGACCGGTAGCCGACCGCACGGGCCGCGTCGACGGCGATCCGGCCGATCCGCTCGCGCAGCTCCGGGTCGACCGCAGGCGAGGGTGTCTCCTCGACGAGCTTCTGGTGGCGGCGCTGGATCGTGCAGTCGCGCTCGCCGAGATGGAGGACCGCTCCGTGCGCGTCGGCCAGGACCTGCACCTCGACGTGGCGAGGATCCTCGATGTACTTCTCGACGTACACGGTCGCGTCCGAGAAGTAGGCCTCGCCCTCCCGCCTGGCCGACTGGAAGCGCGCGCTCCGCCTCGTCGGCCGACCGGACGACCTTCAGGCCCTTGCCCCCGCCGCCCGCGGCGGCCTTGATCGCGATCGGCCACCCGTACTCGTCGCCGAGCCGTACGACCTCTTCGGCCAGGCTTCGACCGGCTCGGTCGTCCCGGGCACGATCGGCACGCCGGCCGCCTGCATCAGCTCGCGGGAGGCGATCTTCGAGCCCATCGCCTCGATCGACTCCGGAGGCGGGCCGATCCAGACGAGACCCGCCTCCGCGACCGCACGTGCGAAGCGTGCGTTCTCGGCGAGGAACCCGTAGCCCGGGTGGATCGCCTCTGCTCCCGCGCGGAGCGCCGCCTCGACGATCCGCTCCTGGACGAGGTAGCTCTCGGACGCGGGGCCGGGACCGACGAGGTACGCCTCGTCCGCGACGCCGACGTGCAGGGCGTTTCGGTCGACCTCGGAGTACACGGCGACGGCGCCGATCTCGAGCTCGCGCAGCGTGCGGAAGACGCGGATCGCGATCTCACCCCGGTTCGCGACGAGGACTTTTCCGAAAGGAGGCACGGCCGGGCGTATTCTCCCGCTTGTGACACTCGCCGACCAGCTGACCGTCGCGCGGGCCGTCTCGGTGCCGGTCGTGATCGTCCTCTTCGCGTGGGACTTCCCCGGCCACGCCTACTGGGCGACCGGCCTCTTCGCCGTCGCCATGCTGACCGACCAGGTCGACGGCTGGCTGGCGCGGCGCAGCGGCCAGAGCACCGATCTCGGCAGGATCCTCGACCCGGTCGCCGACAAGATCCTCGTCCTGGCGGCCATGATCGTGCTGATCCCGCCCCTCGTCGGCTGGATGGTCGCGGCGATCGTCGCGCGCGAGTTCGTCGTCTCGGGCCTCCGGCTCGCGGCCCTCGAGCGAGGCGTAGTCGTCGCCGCCCGTGACCTCTCGAAGATCAAGACGTGGCTCCAGGGGATCGCCGTCTTCCTGGGCGGTCTCGCGGCGGCGGGCGCGGTCAGCGACGACGTCGCCTGGTGGGCGCTGCTCGTCGCGCTCGTGTTCACGCTCGCGTCCGGTCTCGACTACGCCTGGCAGGCGCCGACTCTGCTCCGTGGCCGACAACCTGCGTAGCTTCGACGACCGCGACCGCGACGCCGTCGCTGCCCTGTCGCGACACGCGCTCGCCCGCCTCGAGGAGCAGGTCGGCGTGCCGCTGTGGGCGAATCGCGCAGAGCTCGACGGGAACCTCGCCGACTGGGACGGGCCGCCGGCCGACTCCCTCCGCGTGATCGAGGAGGCGGGCGAGGTCGCCGCCTTCGGAGGCATTCAGCGCGGCGGCGTCGTCGCGGTGGTCGGCCCGCTCGTCGCGCCGCGGTTTCGCGGCCAGAAGATGGGCTCGCGGCTCCTCGACGAATCGGTCGAGCTCGCGCGTGCCAGCGGCACCAACTGGCTGATCGCTGCGGTCGGCTCTCGGAACGTGGGCGGCCGACTGCTCCTCGAGGGCCGCGGCTTCCGCTCGCGCGGCGGCGTGGACGCCGTCTACCGGCTGCTTCCCTCCGATCACCGGCCCGCGGGGCCGGCGCCGCGCGGGGTCGAGGTCCGGCGCGGGACCCCCGCCGATCTCGATCGGATCTGGCATCTCTATCGAGAGGCCTTTCCGATCGGGCGGCGCAGCGAGGCCGTCTGGGAGCGCTGGCTCGACGAGGGCGAGGTCCTCGTCGCCGAACGCGACGACCGGCTGGTCGCGTTCACGCACATCGAACCGGTGGCGAGATGGATCACGCACGTCGGCGTCGCCGAGGAGGCACGCGGGGTCGGCGTCGGCGGCTACCTCTTCTCGACCGCCGTCGAGGACTGGTGGCGTGAGCGGCCCGGCAGCGAGCTGCGCCTTTCGGTCAAGCCCGACAACACTCCGGCCATCAGGGTCTACCGGCGCCTGGGCTTCGCGCCCTGGATCGTGCTTCAGAGCTTCGAGCTCGAGCTCTGAGCGTCGGCCGCCTCGTCATCGAGCCCGAGGCTCTCGGCCAGCCCGGCGCGCCACCAGGCGCCCGGACGACCGTCGGTCGAGGCAGCGGCCAGCGCCTGCTCGATCGCGGCACGCTCCGCCGCCGAAGGCTCCGGCCTGATAACGAGCTCCACACCCGCCTCTAAAGGTTTGCTCATGGGCCGACGATACCGTCGGGGCCATGCGCCGTCCTCTCTCTTTCCTGGTGGTCTGCCTCGCCGTGCTCGCCCTCGTCCCGGTCGCCTCTGCGGCCAAGCCGGCGGAGGAACCGGCGGCGGGTGCCGGTTCGTGGGCGGATCCGCAGATCGAGATCGTCGTGACCGCCGGGCTGATGGGCCCGTCGGCGGCCGAGTTCCGGCCCGACGACCTGCTCACCGCCGGGGAGCTCGGAGAGCTTCTGGCCGCCCTCGGCGGCCCGGTAGCACAGCCCGCCGATCCCGCCGCAACGGTCTCCGTCGCCGACCTCGATGCTGCTCTGGTTCGCCAGCTGGGCCTGGCACCGGTCGCGAAGCAGTTCCGCGCCGGTCTCGCCGCCGCGGGTCTGAGCCCGACCAAGCGCGCTGGCACGGCGATCGTCGCGAAGGCGCTCAAGCTGCACCCGAACCACGACGAGGAGCAGCTCGAGCTCGCGCCGACGCAGCCGGTGACGCGAGCAGAGACCGCCTACGCGATCAGCCGCGTGCTTGCGCTGCCGGACTCGTGGGAGATCGGTGACCTCCAGTCGAGGGCCGCCACCTTTGCGCTTCCGGAGCTGACCGAGTGGCAGCGGCGCGTGCTCGCCCGCGCGGTCAGCTTCCTCGGCTACCCGTACGTCTGGGCCGGCGCGTCCGAGAAGGGGGTTCCCCCGGGATTCGACTGCTCCGGCTTCGTCTGGCGCGTCTACAAGCTCGAGCAGTATCCCGACGCCCCCCAGCTCGCGGCGACGCTCGTGGGTCGCACGACGTACGTGATGAGCGACGAGGTCGAGCCGGCGATGCGCATCGCACGCGAGGATCTCCTGCCGGGCGACGTGGTCTTCTTCGGGGACAAGGGACCGCAGTCGAAGCCGGCCCAGGTCGGCCACATGGGGATCTACCTCGGAAGCGGCTGGTTCATCCACTCGTCCTCGGGCGGGGGCGGCGTGATGCTGTCGACCCTCACCGGCTACTACGACGAGCGCTTCGCCTGGGGCCGGCGACCGCTGGCAGAGGCCGGGCTCTCCTAGAGCCTCCCCGGTTCACCCCTTCCGGTGATTCCCGCGGCACCGCGCCGCTCGCATACTGCGAACGGCGTCGTCCGGGCGCCCTTGCCTTTCGCCCCCGGAACTCTGTGACACCAGGTTGGCTCTCCCTCTTCGCTGCCGGTGCGGCCGGAGTCGTCGTTCTTGCCCTCTGGTCGTTCGAGACGTCGAGGGAGGACGTCCTGCTCGTGCTGGCGCTGCTTGCTCCGGTGCTGTCCGTCGTCCTCTACCGCCGCTCCGCACGCGCCTCCGGAGAGGCGCTGCGGCTCGCACTCACCGACGGCCTGACCGGTCTCGGGAATGACCGCAACTTCGGCGAGCGCATGGACTCCGCGCTCGAGCGGGCGGTCGGCCTGTGGGAGTGCGTGACCCTCTGCGTCCTCGACGTCGACGACTTCAAGCGCATCAACGACCGGTACGGCCATCCGGAAGGCGACCGTGTGCTCGCAGAGGTGGCGGCCTGCATCCGCGCGGACGGCGAGGGGTTCCGGCTCGGCGGGGACGAGTTCGCTCTCCTCCTCGTCGGGTGCGACGAGCATGAAGGATTGGCGGTGGCGGAGCGGGTCAGGGAGCGCATCGCGGCCGCCCGCCACAGCCACGGCGAGCACGTCACGGTGTCGGCCGGTCTCGCGACCTTCCTCCGCCACACGGTCGAGCGCGGCGAGCTCGTCCGGCTCGCGGATGCCGCCCTCTACGCGGCGAAGCGCGACGGCAAGAACCGTGTCCGCGCATACCGCCACGACCTCGCCCTTCTCCCGGCTGCGCATCGCGGCGTCGTGCCGCTTCGCGCACCGAGCCCGCTCGGAGACCTGGCTTCTCGTGTCGCGCTGCGCATGGGCCTCTCGCCCGAGCACGTCGAGCTCGTCCACGTGGCCGCCGCGCTGAACGACATCGGCATGCTGGCTCTTCCGGACGAGCTGTTATCGAAACCCGGCCCGCTCACCGATGCAGAGCGGCGCACGGTCGAGCGGCATCCCGAGATCGGCCACCGGCTCCTGGCCTCGCTGGGCGCCGATCCCCTGGCGACGTGGGTGCTCCACCATCACGAGCGCTGGGACGGTGCCGGCTACCCCCAGCGCCTCGCGGGCGAGCGCATACCGCTCGGCTCCCGCATCCTGTTCGTCGCCGACGCGTACGAGGCGATGACGACCGATCAGGCGTGGCGGACGCGTCTCTCCCCCGACGACGCGCTCGCCGAGCTCGAGCGCTGCGCGGGCACCCAGTTCGATCCGCGTGTCGTCGAGGCGTTCGTGGCCGAGCTGAGGCCGTCGCACGTCGCGGCGTAGCTGGTCAGGCCCTCAGAGCGGGACGTTTCCGTGCTTGCGCGCTGGTCGGCGCTCCCGCTTGGTGAGGGCGGTGCGGAGCGCGTCGATCAGGACCGGGCGGGTCCGGCGAGGCTCGATCACGTCGTCGATGTAGCCGCGCTCCGCCGCCGTGTAGGGATTGGCGAACTGCGCCTTGTAGTCGTCGATCAGCTCGGCCCGGCGCGCGTCCGGGTCGTCGGCCTGCTCGAGCTCCTTGCGGAAGACGATGTTGACGGCGCCCTCGGGGCCCATCACGGCGACCTCGGCGGTCGGCCAGGCGAAGTTGAAGTCGGCGCGGATGTGCTTGGAGCTCATCACGTCGTAGGCGCCGCCGTAGGCCTTGCGGGTGATCACCGCGATCTTCGGCACGGTCGCCTCGCAGTAGGCGTAGAGGAGCTTCGCGCCGTGGCGGATGATCCCGCCCCACTCCTGCGTGGTTCCCGGGAGGAAGCCGGGCACGTCGACGAAGGTCACGAGCGGCACGTTGAACGCGTCGCAGGTGCGAACGAAGCGCGCGGCCTTCACCGAGGAGTCGATGTCGAGCGTCCCCGCGAGCGCCTTCGGGTTGTTCGCGACGACGCCGACGGGATGGCCGCCCAGCCGGGCGAAGCCGCACACGATGTTCTCGGCCCAGAGCGGCTGGACCTCGAGGAAGTCGCCGTCGTCGACCACGCGGACGATCACCTCGCGGATGTCGTAGGGCTTGTTCGGGTTGTCCGGGACGATCGAGTCGAGCTCGGGCGTCCTCGCGCTCGACCGGGTCGGACGGCTCGTGGTACGGCGGCGGCTCCTGGTTGTTCTGCGGCAGGAACGACAGGAGGTAGCGGGCATCCTCGAGCGCCGCCTCCTCGTCCGGCGCCGTCAGGTGAGCGACGCCCGAGCGCGAGGCGTGCGCTGACGCGCCGCCGAGATCCTCGAACGTGACCTCCTCGCCGGTCACCGTCTTCACGACCTCGGGGCCGGTGATGAACATGTACGACGTGCCCTCGACCATCAGGATGAAGTCGGTCATCGCGGGCGAGTAGACGGCTCCGCCGGCGCACGGGCCCATGATCAGGCTGATCTGCG
The DNA here is from genome assembly GCA_963705605.1 of uncultured Thermoleophilia bacterium. Lineage (GTDB taxonomy): Bacteria > Actinomycetota > Thermoleophilia > Gaiellales > Gaiellaceae > CAVPKC01. Next base: position 933,979 of record CAVPKC010000003.1, on the reverse strand, counting down.
GGATCACGCCCGAGGCCTGCACGTTGCGCCAGAAGATCTCGGCGTAGCCGCCGAGGGAGACGACGCCCTCCTGGATCCGCGCGCCGCCCGAGTCGTTGATGCCGATCACCGGGCAGCCGTAGCGGAGCGCGAGGTCCATGACCTTGCAGATCTTCTCGGCGAAGGCCTCGGACAGCGTCCCGCCGAAGACCGTGAAGTCCTGCGAGAAGACGAAGACCTTGCGGCCGAAGCATCGGTTCCGTACCCGGTGACCACGGCGTCGCCCCAGGGCCGGCGCTCCATCATCCCGAAGTGCGGATTGCGGTGGCGCACGTACCGGTCGAGCTCGACGAAGCTTCCGGGATCGAGGAGCTTCTCGAGCCGCTCCCGGGCGAGCAGCTTCCCGCGTGAGCGCTGCCGCTCGATCGACGTTCGGGTCGCCCTGGTGCTCCGCCTCGTCGCGCAGCTCGCGCGAGCGCCGCGAGCTTCTCCTCCGTCGAGCCCGGTCCCCCGCTGGAGCCGTCGGCGGGCGCCGGCGCGCCCGCCCCGGCCTCGGTCGGGTCGCCCGTGGGCGCCGGCGCGCCCGCCCCGCCATCGGTGGGGTCGCGGTCACCGGTCTCGGCCATGCGGGGATCCTACGGCGCCGTACGGCGAAGGGCGCGCCCCGGCCTCGTGGATCACGTCACAAGCGAGGGACGACGCCCCTCAGCAGATCGACGACGACCTGCTCGACCACCGCAGCCCGTCTCGCTGCGAGCCGCCGCTCGACCAGAAGCGCTCGCCGGACGGTCGGGTAGCTCGGCCGCGGCACGCCGATCCGGGCGGCGATCGGTCGTAGGAGCCGCCAGGCTTCCGAATAGGGCATTCCGGCGGCATCGAGGATCGCTAGAGCTCTGACGAACTCGGGATGAATCGGCCGGCGGGGAGCCGGGAGTCGCGGGGTACGCATCCCTCGAGGGTTGCAGCGAACTCCGCACGGATCTCATGTGACGTGATCCACAAGGCCGACGAGGCTGCGACGACTCGCGCCCGGCGTCGACTCGCGCCCGGCGTCGACACTCGTTCGTGCGGGGGACGGCCTCGGTCGTGACGTGTCACAGGGACGGGGCGGCGTGCGCGTCGTACGTGCCGAACACCTCGCGGAGGGCGTCGCAGATCTCGCCGACCGTGCAGGAGGCGGCGAGCGCGTCACGCATCGGATAGAGGAGGTTCTGGTCGCCGCGGGCGCATTCGCGAACGCGGCGAAGGGCGGCGTCGGCCGCCTCGGCGTTGCGCTCCGCACGGACGCGACGCGTTCGCTCGACCTGGCGCTGCTCGATCTCCGGGTCGAGCCGGTGCAGCTCGACCTCGGGCTTCCTCGCCGTCCAGGGCGAACTCGTTCACGCCGACGATCACGCGTCTCGCCGGACTCGACCTCGGCGCGCGTGCTCGAACGCGGACTCCTCGATCTCGCCCTGGACGAAGCCCTGCTCGATCGCGGCGACCGCACCGCCCGAGCTCGTCGACCCGGCCGATCAGCTCCCGCGCCCGCTCCTCGAGCTCGCGCGTCAGCGACTCGATGAAGTAGGAGCCGCCGAGCGGGTCGGCGGTGTCGGTCGTCCCGGCCTCGCGCTGGAGGATCTGCTGCGTGCGCAGCGCGATCTGCGCCGAGTGCTCGGTCGGCAGCGCGAGCGCCTCGTCGAAGCCGTTCGTGTGGAGCGACTGCGCGCCGCCGCAGACGGCCGAGAGCGCCTGGATCGCCACCCGCACGACGTTGTTCTCCGGCTGCTGGGCGGTCAGCGTCGAGCCGCCCGTCTGGGCGTGGAAGCGCAGCGCCTGCGCCTTCGGGTTCGTCGCGCCGAAGCGCTCCTTCATGATCTCCGCCCACAGGCGTGCGGGCGGCCCTGAACTTCGCGACCTCCTGGAAGAAGTCGTTGTGCGCGTTGAAGAAGAACGAGAGCCGCTCGCCGAACTCGTCCGGAGAGAGGCCGGCGGCGATCGCCGCCTCGCAGTAGGCGATGCCGTTCGCGAGCGTGAACGCGAGCTCCTGCACCGCCGTCGAGCCGGCCTCGCGGATGTGGTAGCCGGAGATCGAGATCGTGTTCCAGTGCGGCAGCCGCTCGCGGCAGTACGCGAACAGGTCGGTCGTGATCCGCATCGACGGCCGCGGCGGGAAGATGTAGTTCCCGCGCGCGACGTACTCCTTGAGGATGTCGTTCTGCACCGTCCCGCGCAGCCTCGCGCCCGGCACGCCCTGCCGCTCGGCCACGAGCTCGTAGAGCAGCAGGAGGATGCGACGCGGGCGCGTTGATCGTCATCGACGTCGAGACCTCGCCGAGCGGGATGCCCTCGAAGACGCAGCTCCATGTCGGCGAGCGAGTCGATCGCGACACCGGAGCGACCGACCTCGCCGGCGCAGCGCGGGTGGTCGGAGTCGTAGCCCGAGCTGGGTCGGCAGGTCGAACGCGACCGAGAGGCCGGTCTGCCCGCGAGCTCGAGCAGGTAGCGGAAGCGCTCGTTCGTCTCCTCGGCCGAGCCGAAGCCCGCGTACTGGCGCATCGTCCACGGGCGTGCCCCGGTACATGTCCGGGTACGGGCCCGCGGGTGAACGGGAACTCGCCGGGGAGCTCGAGCTCGAGCTCGCCCGGCGTCGTCCGCCGTGTAGACCGGCTTGACCTCGATGCCGGAGTCGGTCAGGCGCCGGTCAGCCAACCGAGCCCGATCTAGTCGACGACGAACGTGAGCTTGAGATGCACGTGGAAGTTCGAGACGCTGCCGTTCTCGACGCGAGCCTCGATCGCGTCTACGTAGACGTGCTCGATGTTGCGCAGGGTCTCGCCCGCCTTCGCGACACCCTCCTTGACGGCGTCTTCGATGCTCGAGCCCGTCGCCGTCAGCTCGACGATCTTCGCGACCGACATGTCTGCCTCCCTCGCGTCGTGATTGGTTCGGGTCGTCGGAAGGATAGACCTGGGCTAGACTCCGGCCCGGCGTGGACCTCTACGAGTACCAGGGCAAGGAGCTCTTCGCGCGCTTCGGGATCCCCGTCTCCGAGGGACGGCTCGTCGACGACGCCCGAGGAGGCGCGGGCCGCCGCCGCCGAGCTCGGCGGCGAGGTCGTCGTCAAGGCGCAGGTGCTGACGGGCGGGCGCGGCAAGGCGGGCGGGATCAAGCTCGCCGCCGACCCGGCCGAGGCCGAGGCGCGGGCGCGGGACATCCTCGGGCTGGACATCCGCGGCCACGTCGTCCCGAAGCTCTGGATCGAGAAGGCCTCGGCGATCGCGAAGGAGTACTACCTCTCGGTCACCTTCGACCGCGGCGAGAAGAAGCCGCTGTTCATGCTCACCACCGAGGGCGGGATCGACATCGAGGAGGTCGCCGGCGCAGTCGCCCGAGAAGCTCGCGCGGCTCCACGTCGACCCGCTGATCGGCTTCCAGCCGTTCCAGGCGCGCTGGCTCTGCTTCACGGCCGGCATCGACGACCCGGACGAGCAGAAGCAGGTGATCGCGATCGTCGAGAAGCTCTACCGGACGTTCGTCGAGTGCGAGGCGATGCTCTGCGAGATCAACCCGCTCATCGTCACGCCCGACGGCGAGGTGCGCGCGCTCGACGCCAAGGTGACGATCGACGACAACGCGCTCTACCGCCACCCCGACCTCGCGGAGCTCCGCGATCTCGCGGCCGTCGCCGCCGCAGGAGCGGCTGGCCGCGCGAGCGGGGACTCGCGTACGTGAAGCTCGACGGCGACATCGGCATCCTGGGCAACGGCGCCGGCCTCGTCATGTCGACGCTCGACGTCGTCGCGCAGGCCGGCGGCAGCCCGGCGAACTTCTGCGACGTCGGCGGCGGCGCCAAGGCGGACGTCGTCGTCGGCGCGCTCGAGGTGATCACCGCCGACCCGGTCAAGGCGATCCTCTTCAACATCTTCGGCGGTATCACCCGCGGCGGCGAGGTCGCCCGCGGTCTGCTCGAGGCGCTCGACCGGATGGAGATCGAGGTGCCGGTCGTCGTCCGGATCGACGGCACGGAGGCCGAGGAGGGTCGCCGGCTGCTCGCCGAGGCGGCGCCGCCGAACGTCCACGTCGAGGCGACGATGCTCGACGCGGCCCGTCGCGTCGTCGAGCTCGCGAGGACGGAGAGCTAGGGCATGGCGATCATCGTCGACAGCTCGACGCGGCTCGTCGTCCAGGGGATCACCGGACGGGAGGGCACGTTCCACAGCTTGCGCAACAGGGCCTACGGCACGAACGTCGTCGCCGGCGTCACGCCGGGGAAGGGCGGCGAGTCGGTCGAAGGCATCCCCGTCTTCGACTCCGTGCGCGACGCCGTCGAGGCGACGCAGCCCGATACGGCGATGGTGTTCGTGCCGGCCCGGTTCGCCGCGGACGCGATCTACGAGGCGGTCGACGCCGGCATCGAGACCGTGATCTGCATCACCGAGGGCATCCCGGCCCACGACATGCTGCGCATCTACAACTACATGCGCCCGCGCGGCGTCACGCTGGTCGGCCCGAACTGTCCCGGGCGTGCTCTCCCCCGGAAAGGCGAACGTCGGGATCATCCCGGCCGAGATCTTCTCGGCGGGCTCGGTGGGCCTCGTCAGTCGCTCCGGCACGCTCACCTACCAGATCGGCAACGAGCTGACGCAGCTCGGGATCGGCCAGTCGACGATCGTCGGGATCGGGGGCGATCCCGTCGTCGGGTCGTCGTTCATCGACGTCCTCGGGCCGCTTCGAGGAAGACCCGGAGACCGAGGTCGTCATCATGGTCGGCGAGATCGGCGGCTCCGAGGAGGAGAAGGCCGCCGCGTTCATCGCCGAGCGGATGACGAAGCCCGTCGTCGGCTACATCGCCGGCTTCACCGCGCCGCCGGGCAAGACGATGGGCCACGCGGGAGCGATCATCTCGGGCTCGGCCGGCACCGCCGCCGGCCAAGAAGGAAGCCCTCGAGGCGCACGGCGTCCAGCGTCGGGACGAACCCGACCGAGGCCGCGCAGCTCGTCGCCGAGATCGCCGGCTAGGCAGGGCGAAGCCTGCCGCGCAGCGGCCCGAGCCGCAGCTCCCAGGCTGCGGAGGCCCATCGAGGCCGAAGGCCTCGATGCCGCCGCTAGACTGGCGCTTCATGGAGCTGATCTCCTTTGCGCGCGGCAACCCGTCGCCCGACATCCTCCCGGTCGAGGCGCTGGCCGACTGCGCGCAGGCCGTCATCGCACGCGACGGACGGACGATCCTCAACTACGGGCCCGCGGTCGGGTACCGGCCGCTGCGCGAGTGGATCGCAGCGCAGCACGGCGTCGAGCCCTCACAGGTCGTCGTCTCGACGGGATCGCTTCACGGCTTCAACTTCGTCATCCGGCATCTCTTCCCGGACGGCGGCCGCGCGATCGTCGAGGCGCCGAGCTACGACCGGACGATCGGCGCCTTCGCTAGTGTCGCCGCGGACATCGAGCAGCGTGCCGCTCGACGACGAAGGGCTCGACCTCGAGCGGCTCGAGGCCCTGATCGCGGGGACGCCGCCCGAGGCTCTTCTACACGATTCCGACCTTCCAGAACCCCTCCGGGCGCACGCTCTCCCTCGACCAGCGCCACGCGCTCGTCGAGCTCGCCGCGGCCGAGCGGCGTGCTCGTCTTCGAGGACGACCCGTACCGCCTCGTGCGCTACGAGGGCGAGCCGCTCCCGAGCATGTTCGAGCTCGCCGGCGGCGCGAACGTCATCTTCTCGTCCTCGTTCTCGAAGACCGGCGCCCCCGGCCTGCGCGTCGGCTACGTGATCCTCCGCCAGTCGATGGTCAGCCGCTCGAGGCGATCGCCGCCTCGACGTACATCGGTCCACCGCTGCTGCCGCAGGCGATGCTCCTCGAGTTCATCGACCGGGGGCTGTTCGAGCCGAATCTCGTCACGGTCTGCGACGAGCTCGCGGCGCGTCGGGACGCGATGCTCGAGACGCTCGAGCCGGAGTTTCCGCAGGGCTCGCTGGAGCCGTCCCGACGGCGGCTACTTCCTCTGGCTCGACCTCCCGACTGGCGTCGACGTGGCGCCTCGGTCGAAGCCAGCGCCGACGGAGGCCGGCGTCGTCAGTTCGTCAAGGGAACGGACTTCTTCGCCGGCGCGGGTGGGGAGGAGTCCGTGCGCCTTGCGTTCAGCTTCGCCTCGGTGGACGAGATCCGCGAGGGCGTGCGCCGGCTCGGCGCGCTCGTGCGCGACGCCGCGGCAGTCGCTGTCTGACCGACCGCCGCGATCTCGGCCTCGGCCGATTCGCGGCTAGGTCAGGTCGTCGCCGGCTCGACCTCGAGCGCGTCCAGCGCCTCCTCGAACGAGTCGACGGCACGATCTCGAGGCCGTCCGCGTGCTGCCGCGCTTCCTCGGCGTTGTCCGTCGGGAACGACGAAGAGGTCGGCGCCCGCCTTCTTCGCGCCGATCACCTTCTGCTTGATGCCTCCGATCGGCTCGACGTCCCCGTCGAGGCCGAGCTCGCCGGTGACGACGATCCGCCGACCCTGGTCGACGTCGGTGCCGAGCTCGTCGACGATGTCGAGCGCGAACGCGAGCCCGGCGGACGGGCCCGCCGATCGCGCCGGCGTCGATCTTCACGTCGATCGGGAGGTCGATCGATGCCGCCTGCTGCACGATGACGCCGATCGACGGCGCGGTCGGCGTCGTCCTCGGCGGCCTCGCGTGGCGAGCGTGACTCGCTGCAGCCCTCCCGTTGCGGCGGTAGCGTGAGCTCGACGTCGTCGCCGGGCTTCGACGCTCGTCCATCGCGGCGCGCAGGTCGTCGGGCGTCGTCGATCGTCCGGCCGTTCGCCTTGACGATCACGTCGCCCGGGACGAGCTTGCCCGGCTGCCGGCGAGTCGGGGATCACGAGTGAGATCTCGGCGCCGCTCGCCTGTACGCCTCGACGTCGTAGCCGAGCGAGCGCAGGGCGACCGCCGCCGCGATCTGCTGCGAGCGCGTCATGTCGAGGTTGGATCGACTGGCGGCGCTGCGTCTCGCTGACGCCGTGCGGGTTGAGCGCCTGGCCGGGATCAGGTCGGCGCCGTCGTTGATGCCGGGAAGCAGCTGCTCGAGCAGGTTCGCCTTGCGGACGAGGATGTCGACCATGTAGATGCCCGCGCCGTCCGATCCGGCCGTGGCCGTCCGTCTCGTCCTGGACGGCGACGAGCGGCGCGACCGGCTGGGCCTTGTCGGGCAGGAGCAGGTACTGGCCCGACGGGGTCAGCCAGAGCGCGAGCGCGGGTCCGCCGAGTACGACGACGAGGCCGAGAACGGCGCACCGCCAGCGAAACACGGCGCATGCTCCGATCGTAGCGAGCGGTCCTCGCGTCCGCGAAGGCCGCGACTGCGCGTTAAGGACTGAGCACCTGGCCGAGCCCGACTCGTGCGGTCTCGGGCTCGACCCGAGCCGCGATCGCCGCGATACGGCCCGGCCTCGCCGGGCATCGATCGCGGCACGGCGCTCAGCCCGGAGCACGGCGACGACCTCGCGCACCGCCTCGGCCGAGCCGTGAGCTCGGCCTGCTCGGCCTGGCGTGAGGTCGAGCTCGATGACGCGCTCGATCCCGGCCGCGCCGAGCACGACCGGCACGCCCATGTAGAGGCCGTCGATCCCGTACTCGCCCTCGAGCAGCGCGGTGCACGGGAGGACGCGCTTCTGGTCGAGGACGATCGACGTCGACCATCTGCGCGACCGCCGCGCCGGGCGCGTACCAGGCCGACGTGCCGAGCAGGTTGACGACCTCGCCGCCGCCCTTGCGGGTGCGCTCGACCATCGCCTCGATCCGCTCCTGCGGAGACGAGCTTCGTGAGCGGCACGCCGCCGACGGTCGTCGCCGAGACGACCGGCACCATCTGGTCGCCGTGGCCGCCGAGCACCATCGCCTGGACGTCGCGGTCGGACATGCCCGTCTCCCAGGCGATGAACGTGCGGAAGCGCGCCGTGTCGAGGATCCCGGCCATGCCGAAGACGCGCTCCTTCGGGAAGCCCGGAGACGTCCTTGGCGACGTGGCACATCGCGTCGAGCGGATTCGTCACGACGATGACGATCGCGTCCGGCGACGCGGCGACCGCCTGCTCCGTCACCGCGCCGACGATCGCCTGGTTCGTCGTCACGAGGTCGTCGCGGCTCATCCCGGGCGAGCGCGGCTTGCCCGGACGTGATCACGACGACGTCCGAGCCGGCGCGTCTCCTCGTAGCCGTTCGTGCCGACGACCTTCGCCTCGTAGCCGAGCACCGGTCCGGCCTCGTTCATGTCGAGCGCCTTGCCCTGCGGCAGCCCCTCGACGATGTCGACGAGGACGACGTCCGCGTAGTCGCCGCGGGCGATCTCCTGGGCCGCCGTCGCGCCGACGTTTCCGGCGCCGACGACGGTGATCTTTCGTCTCATGCGTCGTCACCCTCCGGTTGCGTGCCGACGGCGTGACTCTACCTCGCAGGCTTCGGCAGGGCCGATTCAGGTAGATTCCGCGCGATGAACGACCGTCAAGCCAGGCCTCGAGGGCGTCGTCGCGTTCCGAGACGCGAGATCGCCGAGCCCGACCGCGAGGGCGGCTCACTCCGGTATCGCGGCGTCGACATCGAGGACCTCGTCGGGCACGTCCCGTTCGAGCAGGTCTGGGGCCTGCTCGTCGACGAGTCGCTCACTCCCGGGCCTCGAGCCCGCCGAGCCGTACGCCGCTCGAGGCAGCGACCGGCAACGCCGATGGCCGACCTGCAGGCGGCGACGGCCCGGCTCGGCGCCGAGTGGGGCTTGCGGCAAGCTGATCGACATCGCCGACGAGCAGGCCAAGCGAGGACCTGCGCCGGCTCTCGGCCACGATGATCTCGATCGTCGCGCAGTCCGCGCGGCTTGCACGACGGGCACGCGACCCCGGTCGACCCGTCGGCGGTCGTCGACGGGACGCGACCGACCGCCGAGCGGTTCCTGCTCGAGTGGCGCGGCGAGGCCGACCCGCGAGCACGTCAAGGCGATCGACACCTACTGGATCTGCACGGCCGAGCACGGGATGAACGCATCGACGTTCACGGCGCGCGTCGTCGCCTCGACCGGCGCCGACTGCGCCGCGTCGCTGTCGTCCGCCGTCGGCGCGCTCTCCGGCCCGCTGCACGGCGGCGCGCCGGCGCGCGTGCTGCCGATGCTCGACGCGGCGGCGGCCGCCGAGAGCGTCGACGGGTACGTCACGGGCCTGCTCGACGGCAGGAGCGGCTGATGGGCTTCGGCCATCGTGTCTACCGCGCGGAGGATCCGCGCGCGCGCGTGCTCCGCCGGACGGCCCAGGAGCTCGGCTCGCCGCGCTTCGAGGTCGCCGAGGCAGCTCGAGCAGGCGGCGCTCGCCGAGCTCGCCGAGCGCCACCCCGAGCGCGTGCTCGCGACGAACGTCGAGTTCTGGTCGGCCGTCGTGCTCGACGTCGCGGAGATCCCGCCGCGATGACGCCCGGCGATGTTCGCCTCGCTCGCGAACCGGCGGCTGGTCGGCGCACATCCTCGAGCAGAAGCGAACGGGCCGGCTGATCCGGCCGTCGGCCGTCTACGTCGGGCCGGCGTCGCGGCCCGCTCGCGCGTCGCGTCTAGGCCTTGGAGCCTCGCCGAGATCGCGGCGCGGCCGCCGAGGATCACGGACGAGCGGGAGCTCGCTCAGCTGCGCGCACGCGGCCGACGAGGAGATCGAGGCGGCCGCGCGCTCGCGAGGACTTCCGGGAGCGCGCGGTGGCGTATCCGCGCCGTCGGCCAGATGCGCTTCCGCGCAGAAGACCGAGCTGCTGCGGCGCGGCCTCGAGGACGACAGCCCGGCCTGCCGCGGCTCGGCGCTGCTGTCGCTCGAGCTGCTCTCGCGCGACCACGCAGGCGTCGTCAACGGCGTGCGCTCGCTGCTGCACCAGCTCGCGAACGCCGACCCGAACGCCGCCGTCCGGCGGCTCGCGGTCCTCGCGCTGAAGAACGGCTCGCCGCACGCGGACACCCTCGTCCTGCTCGAGCACATCGCCGAGTCCGACGACGAGGACCGCGAGCTCCGCCAGACGGCGCAGAAGGTCGTCGAGGAGCTGAAGAAGAAGTCGCGCGAGGCGTCCGCGCGCAGAGCCCGATCCTGACCGGCCAAGGCGGGGTCTGACCCCGCGCGCTCGCGTCGGGGTCCGACCCCGCTGCTACGGAAACCGGCGCTTTCGCGGCTCTCCCCTCGCGCGCTTCGGGAGCTCGGCGAAGAACCGATGCCTCGCCTTCGTCGCGATCTGGAGCGAGCGACGATCGATGGTCGGTCGACGGATCGACCCCTCGCGCAGGCGCCCGAGCAAGGACGAAGGCTCGAGCGGCCCCGGGCGGACGGCGACCACGCAGCGTCCGATGTCGGGCGGCTCGTGGGCGTCGCTGCCAGCGCCGATCGCGAGGCCGCGTGCAGCGGCCCAGGCACGTGCGAGCGCGTCGGGCCGACCGGTGAACGGCCCGCCGTTTCGCCCTTCGACGACGTCGATCAGGCCGGACTCCGCGAGCGAGTCGCGGGTCGCCGGCCGTGAGCGGCTGCCGCACGAACCGGTAGAACGGGTGCTGGAGGTAGACGAGCCCGCCCTGCGCGCGGATCCGCTCGGCGGTCTCCGCTGCGCGGCAGGCCGGCAGCGATGGGCTCCTGCAGGAAGAGGCCGATCAGCTCCCCCTCGGCCGTGTCGAGCTCCATGCCGACGATCACCGGGAAGCTCGCCCGGTCCCGGAGCTCGAGCGCGCCGTCGATCCGGTTGTGGTCGGTGATCGCCAGGACGTCGAAGCGCCCGTCGGCGTGCGCCCGCTCGTAGTCCTCGAGGCGGTTCGACGGCGTCGTACGAGCGGTCGGTGTGGTTGTGGAGGTCGAAGAGCTCCAAGCCGCCGGGGACGCTCACCGCCTCCGCTCCCTCGACGGTGATATGCTTGACTGACCTCGCTGCCGCGCAGCGCGTGCGGGTGCGCGCGGGAAGTACGTCTCCGCCGCGCGGCGGTCGGAGACGTGCGTGTAGAGCTCGGTCGTCGCGAGGTCGGCGTGGCCGAGCATCTCCTGGACGGAGCGCAGGTCGGCGCCGCCCTCGAGCAGGTGCGTCGCGAACGAGTGCCGCAGGAGGTGGGGGTGGACGCGCTCCGGATCGAGCCCTGCGCGTTCTGCGAGCCGGCGGAGGATCAGGAAGGCGCCCGCGCGCGTGAGCGCACCGCCCTGGGCGTTGAGGAAGAGCTCGGGCCGGTGCCGGCGGTCGAGGTACGGCCGGCCGCGGGACAGGTAGCGGCGCAGGGCCTCGACCGCCTCGCGCCCGAGCGGCACGATGCGCTCCTTCTCCCCTTGCCGAGCGGCCGGACGAGGCGGTTCGTCGAGGTCGACGCGCGCCACGATCGAGACCGACCGCCTCGCTCACCCGCAGCCCGGCGCCGTACAGGAGCTCGACGAGCGCCCGGTCGCGGAGCGCCCGCGGCGTGACGCCGTTCGCGGCCTCGATCAGCCGCTCGACCTCGGCCGGCGACAGCGTGCGCGGGAGCCGCCGCCGGCGGCGCGGCAGCTCGACCTCCGCCGCGGGGTTGTCCGGGCGGACGCCGAGCAGCACGAGGTGGCGGTAGAAGCGTCCGGCGGCAGCGACCCGGCGTGCGATCGACGTCGCGGCGAGGCCGCGCGCGCGCAGCTCGGCGCACCCAGCGCTCGATGTCGTCGGCCGTGGCCGGTCGCCGGCGAGCGTCCCAGGAAGCGTGCGAGGTCGGCGAGGTCGCGGCGGTAGGCATCGACCGTGCGCGGCGAGCGTCGTGCGGCGAGCAGCGCGAGGAACGCCTCGACGTGCGGGGTCAGGCTCGCGGGTGGGCTCGGTCATAGACCCTGCCGGAGACGCCGGCCGTCGACGTGGCTGTAGACCTGCGTGGTCGAGAGCGACGAATGGCCGAGCAGCTCCTGGATCGTGCGCAGGTCGGCGCCGCCCTCGAGCAGGTGCGTCGCGAACGCGTGCCGCAGCCGGTGCGGGTTCGGCACGAGCCGGCGCAGCGTCGACGTGTCGAGCGGCCGGCCGCGGGCGGAGAGAAAGAGCTCGTTGCTCGCGCCCCGGGCGAGCGCCGGGCGCGCGTCGGTCAGGTAGCGCCGGAGCCAGAGCGCCGCCTCCTCGCCGAGCGGCACGACACGCTCCTTGCCGCCCTTGCCGAGAACCCGCACCGACTCCTGCTCGAAGTCGACGTCCGCCAGGGTCAGGTCGACGGCCTCCTGCGAGCGCAGGCCTGCCGAGTAGACGAGCTCGAAGAGCGCCCGGTTGCGGAGCGAGAGCGGATCGTCGCCCTCGAGGCGCTCGAGCAGCGCGTCCGTCTCGGGCGCGGTCGGCGCGTGCGGCAGCCGGCGGGAGCGTCGCCCTCCGAGCGGAATGTCAGGCACGGCCCCGGGGCCTCGTGTTTCACGTAACAAGCTCCGAACGGCTGCCAGCTTGCGGGCGACAGAGGCCCGAGCGAGCTTGCGCGGCCGGCGGCCAGGGCGGTCGGCGCCGAGCGCCGCCGCATAGGCGGCCAGGCTGCGTGCGTCGACGTCGTCGAGCGAGAGTCCTTGTGACGTGAGCCACGAGACAAACTCCGACAGGTCGCTCCGGTAGCTGCGGCGGGTCGCGTCGGAGAGCGCCGGGCTGGCGAGGAAGCGTTCGACGGCCGCATGCGTGTCCACGGTCGGTGGTTCGGCCGGCTCCTGCCGCTTCCTGCTATCGCTTGGCGTGTGCAGCTCGCCGTCTCGATCCGCAACATGCTCGCCGTGTCCTGGGAGGTCGATCCCGCGCTGGTGCGACCCGACCTCCCTTCCGATCTTCGACCGGCGCCGACGGACGGCGGCCGGGCGCTCGTCTCGGTGGTGGCGTTCGAGAACACCGACGTGCGCCTCGGCGACGCGCCGGCGCCCTCCTTCGCCCAGTTGAACGTCCGCACCTACGTGACCGGCGATGCCGGCCCCGGAGCGTTCGTGCTCTCGTTTCGCGTCACGCCCCCGGGCATGGGCGGAGCGGCGTTCGGCGCGCCCTACCGCCCGGCCCGCATCCGCGTGCGCGAGGGCTCGGTCGTGGCTCGGGGTCTCGGGCTCACGCTCCGCTACCGCCGGACGGGAGACCCCGCCGAGCCTCCATTTCGCACCGGGCCCGACGCGACGCACGAGATCGGCTATTTCGAGGCGGCGGGAACACGCCGCTTCCACGCAGAGCACGGCGCGATCGCCTGGGAGCGGGCGGAGCTCGACGCCGACCTTCGTGCCGACCCCGTGCTCGCGCTCGGCTTCGATCTGGGCGATCCCGTCTCGGCGCTGTACGCCGACCGCGTCGGCGCACGGTTCGAGCTCCCGCCCGAGAAGGTAGGGTGACGCTCCCGTGACGATCGTGAACTGGGACGACGTCGAGGGCGAGCGCGGCGAGGTGGGCCACCTGGGGTCGGTCTGGCGGGACCTCGGCGAGGCCGCCGGCTCGGTGACCGTCGGGCTGCAGCGGATCGACATCGATCCGGGGAGGTGGTCGACGCCCGCGCACGTCGAGCTCGCCGAGGAGGAGATCTTCTACGTCCTGGCAGGCTCCGGCCTCTCCTGGCAGGAGGGGGAGACCTACGAGGTGCGAGCCGACGACTGCCTCGTTCACCGCGTCGAGGAGGCGACCCACACGCTCCTCGCGGGGCCGGACGGGCTCGACGTGCTCGCCTTCGGCCTCCGGCGCGCCTCCGGCGGCACCTACCTGCCGCGTGCGGGCGTCGTGCGCATGGGGCCGGGCTCGGCAGCCGTACGAGCGGAGAAGCATCCCTGGGAATACGAGGCCGACGCGGGCCCGCCCGAGCTCCCGGCTTCGTCGAGCCCGCGGCCGCCGAGGATCGTCGCGCGCGGCGACGTGCCGGTCGCGGAGCGCACCAACGGCGGCGACGTCCTGGCCCACCAGCACGACCTCGGATCGGCCGCCGGCTCGGTCCTCAGCGGCGTCGAGCACGTCACCGTGGCGGCGGGCAAGCTCGCGAACCCGCCGCACTGCCACTCGGCCGAGGAGGAGCTGTTCGTCGTCCTGGACGGGGAGGGCGTCGTGCTGCTCGGCGACGAGGAGCACGCGGTGCGGCGCGGCAGCATCGTCTCGCGGCCCCCGGCGACGCGCGTCGCGCACGCCTTCCGCGCCGGCGACGAGGGGCTCACGTACCTCGCCTACGGGACGCGGGAGCCGAACGACATCGTCTACTACCCGCGCTCGGGGAAGATCTCCTTCCGGGGTGTCGGCGTGATCGGACGGATCGAGCGGCTCGACTACTGGGACGGCGAGCCGTAGCCGGCTGAGCCTCTCGACCCTCAGGGAGCGTCGGCGTCGCCGCCGACCTCCCAGTGCTCCGGCGAGCGGAAGAGCGCAGACAGGAGCAGCTGCCGGACGAAGATCATCTCCTTCGGCAGCCGGTCGTAGAGGTTCGATGAAGAGCTCCTCGTGCGAGAGCAGCTCGCTCGCCCAGACGTCGCGGTCGATCGACATCAGCTCGCCGAAGCGCTCACGCGAGAAGTCCTCGAGCCCGCGCCAGTCGAGGTCCTCGTAGCGCGGCATCCAGCCGAGCGGGCTCTCGATACCGACCGCGTGGCCGTTCGCGCGCTCGACGATCCAGTTCAGGACGCGCATGTTGTCGCCGAAGCCGGGCCACAGGAACTCGCCGTCCTCGTCTGCGCCGGAACCAGTTGACGCCGAAGATCCGCGGCGGGTCGGCGACCTCCCGGCCGAACTGGAGCCAGTGGTTGAAGTAGCTCGCCATGTGGTAGCCGCAGAACGGCAGCATCGCCATCGGGTCGCGACGGACGGTGCCGGTCGCCCCCGCCGCGGCCGCTGTCGTCTCGGAGCCCATCGTCGCCCCGAGGTAGACGCCGTACGTCCAGTTGAAGGCCTGGTAGACCAGCGGGATCGCGTCACGCCGGCGGCCGCCGAAGACGAACGCCTTGATCGGCACGCCCTCGGGGTTGTCCCACTCCGGATCGATCGACGGGCACTGGCTGATCGGAGCCGTGAAGCGGGCGTTCGGATGCGCGGCGGGCCGTCCGGCGTCGGGCGTCCACGGCCGGCCCTGCCAGTCGATCAGCTCGGGCGGCGGCTCCTCGGTCATGCCCTCCCACCACACGTCGCCGTCGGGAGTGAGCGCGACGTTCGTGAAGATCGTGTTGGCCGCGCAGGACGCCATCGCGTTCGGGTTCGACCGGAACGAGGTGCCCGGGCGCGACGCCGAAGAAGCCGTACTCCGGGTTGATCGCGTAGAGCCGCCCGTCCTTGCCGAGCTTGATCCAGGCGATGTCGTCGCCGACCGTCGTCACCTTCCAGTCGCTCATCGCGTCGGGTGGGATCAGCATCGCGAAGTTCGTCTTGCCGCAGGCGCTCGGGAAGGCCGCGGCGACGTACGTCTTCTCGCCTTCGGGAGACTCGACGCCGAGGATCAGCATGTGCTCGGCGAGCCAGCCCTCGTCGCGGGCGATCTTCGAGGCGATGCGCAGCGCGAGGCACTTCTTGCCGAGCAGCGCGTTGCCGCCGTAGCCGCTGCCGTACGACCAGATCGAGCGCTCCTCGGGGAAGTGGACGATCTACTTCTCCTCGTTGCACGGCCACGGGACGTCCTCCTGCGCCGGGCCGAGGGGCATCCCGACCGAGTGCATGCAGGGAACGAAGTCGCCGTCTCTCCCCGAGCACGTCGAGGACGGCGCGACCCATGCGCGTCATGATCCGCATGCTCGCGACGACGTAGGGCGAGTCGGTGATCTCGACGCCGACGTACGCGATCGGCGAGCCGAGCGGCCCCATGCTGAAGGGCACGACGTACATCGTGCGCCCGCGCATGCAGCCGTCGAAGAGCCCGTCCAGGATCGCGTGCATCTCGCGCGGGTCCATCCAGTTGTTCGTCGGGCCGGCGTCGATCTTCGCGAGGCTGCAGACGAACGTCCGGTCCTCGACCCGCGCCACGTCGCTCGGGTCGGAGCGCGCGAGGTAGCTGTTCGGGCGCTTCGCCTCGTCCAGCTTGACGAACGTGCCCGCCTCGACGAGCAGCTCGCACATCTCGCGCGTATTCCTCGTCCGACCCGTCGCACCACTGGACGGCGTCCGGCTTGCAGAGCTCAGCCATCTCGTCGACCCAGGCACGGAGGCGGCGATGTCGGAGCTCGGGGGGTGTCGCGGGTCGCGCGGGCGGGTCGTCGAGCTGCGTCATGCCTCGCAGCCTATCCCCTTCACCCGGTGTTGGGAGGGCAGCCCGACCGGGCGTTTTCGATAGGGTCTGAGGCGGTGGAAGCGAAGCACGACGTCCTCGTCGTCGGCGCCGGCTGCGCCGGAATGCGGGCGGCGATCGAGGCATTCGACACCGGCGCCGACGTCGCCCTCGTCTCGAAGCTCCACCCGACTCGGAGTCACTCGGGAGCCGCCGAGGGCGGCATCAACGCGGCGCTCGGGAACGCAACCGAGGACAGTCCCGAGAAGCACGCCTTCGACACCGTCAAGGGCTCGGACTACCTCGGCGACCAGGACGCGATCGAGATCTTCGCCCGGGAGGCGCCCGGCGACATCTACCAGCTCGAGCACTGGGGCTGCGTCTTCTCGCGCGCGCCCGACGGCAAGCTCGCCCAGCGCCCGTTCGGGGCCGCCGGCGCGCCGCGAACCGTCTATTCGGCCGACATCACCGGCCACGTGCTCATCCACGTGCTCTACGAGCAGGTGATGAAGCGCGACATCAAGGTCTACGAGGAGTTCTTCGCCCACGAGCTCGTGATCGAGGACGGCCGCTGTCAGGGCGTCATCTGCTGGGACCTGCTCGACGGCGGCGTCAAGGCGATCGGCGCGCAAGACGGTCGTGCTCGCCACGGGCGGCGTCGGGCGCGCATACCGGGCGACCACGAACGCGTACGCGTGCACCGGCGACGGGATGGCGATGGCGCTGCGCGCGGGCGTGGCGCTGAAGGACATCGAGTTCATGCAGTTCCATCCGACGACGCTCTACCCGAGCGGGATCCTGATCACCGAGGGGTGCCGCGGCGAGGGTGGATTCCTGCTCAACAAGGACGGCGAGCGGTTCATGAAGCGCTATGCGCCGAACGCGCTCGAGCTGGCGAGCCGCGACGTCGTCTCACGGTCGGAGCAGACCGAGATCGACCAGGGCCGCGGCATCAACGGCAGCGTGATGCTCGACCTGCGCCACCTCGGCGCCGAGCGGATCGTCGAGCGCCTTCCGAGCTCGCGTGAGCTCGCGATGACCTATGCGGGCGTCGACCCGATCTACGACCCGATCCCGGTCCGTCCCGGCGCCCACTACCACATGGGCGGCGTCGAGACCGACGAGTGGGGCGCCAGCGAGCTGACCGGGCTCTACGCCGCCGGCGAGGTCGCGTGCGTCTCCGTTCACGGGGCAAACCGGCTCGGCGGCAACTCCCTGATGGAGACGATCACGTTCGGGCGCCGGGCCGGGCAGGCCGCGGCCGAGTGGGCGCTGTCGCACACGACGGTGACGGTTCCCGAGTCCCAGGTCGCGGACGCGGAGCGCCGGATCCGCCGGCTGCTCGACCGCCAGCGATGGCGAGCGACCCTATGCGGTTCGCGACGAGCTGGGCGCCTCCATGCTCGAGAACTTCGGCGTCTTCCGCCGCGAGGACCAGATGATCGCCCAGAGGGAGATCATCGAGGCGCTCCGGGAGCGCTACGAGAACGTCTACGTCGAAGACAAGGGAGACGTCTTCAACAACGACCTCACGCAGGCGATCGAGCTCGGCTCGATGCTCGACGTCGCCGCCTGCATGCTCGAGGGCGGAATCGCCCGCAAGGAGAGCCGCGGCGCACACTCCCGCCCTCATGATTATCCGATCCGTGACGATGAGAACTTCATGAAGCACTCGATCACGTACTGGGTCGACGGCGCCCCCCGACTGTCGTACAAACCGGTCCGCGTGACCAAGTACCAGCCACAGGAGCGCACATACTGATGCGACGACTCACCCTCATCCTCGTGTCCGCCCTCGCGGCGCTCGCCCTCGCGGCGTGCGGCGGTGGGAGCGGCGACTCCGGCGGAGACGCCGCCCTCGTGACCACCGGAGGGGACGTCGCGGACAGCATCCTCGCCGCGGCGGCAACCAACGCCACGGACGCCGGCAGCTCCAAGGTCGCGTTCACGATCACCACGCAGGTGCCCCAGCAGGAGGGGCCGATCACCCTCACCGGCGAGGGCGCGTTCGACTACGCGGGCAAGAAGGGCCAACTGACGTACGACTTCGGGGACCTCCTCGGCTCGCTCGGCCAGAGCGGCTCCAACGAGCCGGTCGAGATCATCCTCGACGGCAACGTCTTCTACATGAAGTTCGGCCTGCTGTCGGGGCTGATCCCCGGCGGCAAGCCGTGGATCAAGTTCGACCTCGCCTCGATCGCGAGCGATCAGGGGATCGACCTGAGCCAGCTCGGCTCCGTCAACCAGGGCGATCCTTCGCAGACGCTCGAGTACCTGCGGGCATCGGGCAGCGTCGAGGAGGTCGGCACCGAGGAGATCCGGGGGGTCGAGACGACGCACTACAAGGGCGTGATCGACCTCGACCAGGTGGCGGAGCTCGCTCCGGAGGCGACGCGCGAGCAGATCCGTCAGTCGGTCGAGCAGCTGAAGGAGCAGGCCGGGGTCTCCGAGCTTCCGGTCGAGGTCTGGGTCGACGGAGACGGCCTGCCGGCGAAGGTCCAGTACTCGTTCGCGGGCTCGATCGTCGCCCCGGGGACGGAAGGTGCCGAAGACGTCTCGACGATCTTCTCGATGGACCTCTACGACTGGGGCACGGACGTGACCGTGGAGCCGCCGCCGGCCAGCGAGGTGACCGACATCTCCGAGCTGACCCAGCTGGCGGGCGCGGCAACCGGCTAACGAAGAAGGGACCCCTCGACATGCAGGTAGGGCTCAAGGTCTGGCGCTTCGACCCGAAGAGCGGCGAGCGCCGGCTGCAGGAGTACGAGATCGACGCGCCCGAGGAGGCGACCCTCCTCGACTGTCTCGACATCGTCAAGGACCGCCACGACGGCACGCTCGCCTATCGCAAGAGCTGCCGGATGATGATCTGCGGCTCCTGCGGCATGCGCATGGACGGCGGCGCCGTGCTCGCCTGCAAGGTCCGGATGTACGACGATCGCGAAGGAGGGCCACGTCCCCGTGATCTCCGCGATGGGGAACCTGCCGATCCTTAAGCGACCTCGTCGTCGACATGACGCCGTTCTGGTCGAAGATCCGGGCGATGAAGCCGTGGCTCGAGACCGGCTACGAGGAGCCGCCGGAGACGGAGTTCGTCGCCACGCCGGAGCAGATGGAGCCGATCCACAAGGAGTCGCTCTGCATCATGTGCGGCTGCTGCGTCTCCGAGTGCAACTCGATGGAGTCCGATCCGGAGTTCCTCGGCCCGGCGGCGCTCGCGAAGGGCTTCCGCTTCGTCGGAGACCCGCGCGACCGGGCGACCGTCGAGCGTCTCGAGTGCGTACAACGACGAGCACGGGATCTGGGACTGCACGCGCTGCTACTTCTGCAACGAGCGCTGCCCGAAGGGCGTCGATCCGCGCGATGCGATCGCGAAGCTCGGCGCCGAGTCGATGAGCACGGGATCGACCGCGACATGGGCGCGAAGCACGCGAAGTGGTTCGTCGTCTCTGCGAAGACGACCGGCTGGCTGCGCGAGACCGAGCTCGTGCCGAAGACGCAGGGCACGATCGTCCAGGCGCTCAAGGAGACGAAGTTCGCGCTCTCCCTCGCCAGGCGCGGCAAGGTGCCGATTCCCTTCCCGCCTCACGTCGCGAAGAACGTGAAGGAGTCGCGCGCGCTCTACGACCTCGTCAAGGCGCAGGGTGTCGGCGGGGCCGCCGGCATCGTCCAGGGCGAGCAGGCGCTCGACCGGGTCGAGCACCACGAGGAGGCCTACGTCGAGGCCGCGGAGCGCGGGCCGTACGGGCCCGGTTCGTTCCCGGTGCCGTACCTTCCGGAGCTGCCCGAGGCCGAGGGGGGTGCGGCGTGAAGCGGGTCGCCTACTACAAGGGCTGTCTCGCCTCGCTCTCGGCGAAGGAGCTCGACATCTCGACGCAGGCGCTCGCGCCGCAAGCTCGGGCTCGAGCTCGAGGAGCTCGAGTCGGTCACGTGCTGCGGGGCCGGCGACATCCACGAGGCGGAGCCCGACTACTACCTCCACCTGAACGCGCGGATCCTCGCCTACGCGGAGCAGACCGGCGCGGACACGCTGATGACGATCTGCAACGTCTGCACGCTGAACCTCCGCCAGGCCGACTTCGAGCTGAAGAACGACGACGCGCTGCGCGAGCGGGTGAACGAGAATCTCGCGGTCGTCGGCGCGCCTCCCTACTCGGCGTGCGGTCGACGTCAAGCATCTCCTCTGGCTGATCGCGGACGGCGAGGGCTACGACAGGCTCAAGGAGGTCGCCCACAAGGGGCTGAAGGGCCTGCGCATCGCGCCCTTCTACGGCTGTCAGATCCTGCGTCCGTCGAAGCTGCTCGGCTTCGACGATCCCGACCGGCCGCACTCGCTCGAGGCGATCATCGAGGCCTGCGGCGGCGAGTCCGTCGACTACCCGGCGAAGGTCAAGTGCTGCGGCTTCCCGATCATCCAGGCGCGCGAGGAGCTCGCGCTCGGCGAGCTGATCCAGCCGATCGAGCAGGCGATCGAGGCCGGCGCCGATGCGATGGTCACGCCCTGCCCGCTCTGCCATCTCTCCCTCGACGCCTGGCAGCAGAAGCTCGAGAAGCAGACGGGGCGGCGGTTCGAGATGCCGATCTTCCATCTGTCGCAGCTGATCGGCGTCGCGGCGGGGCTCGAGGAGTCCGAGCTGCGGTTCAAGCGCCACGTCGTCTCGATGCAGCCGGTCCTCGAGAAGCTGGAGGCCTAGATGACGAAGCTCGTGCTCCTCGCGGTCGCCGCCGGAGTCGCGTACGTGCTGGTGTCGCATCTGCGCAATCGCGGCAAGGCCCAGGGCGACGCGTCGAGCAGCAACGGCTCCCTCGGCGGCGAGGCGCACCGAGCCGTCGGCGACGTGACCGAGCGCATCGGGACGTAGAGCCTTGCGGGAGGGCCGCCTCCGCGGCCTCGCTCGCTCGGCCGCGGCCGTCGCCGGCGCGAGCGCCGCCTGGGGCCTGTACGAGTCCCAGTGGCTCGACGGGGTCGTGCTCGACGTGCCCGTCCCGGATCTCCCGCCGGAGCTCGACGGCTACACGATCCTGCACCTCTCGGACTTCCACCTCGGGAGCCTCTCCCTGAACCACGTCGCCCTCCGAAAGGCGGTCGAGTGGGCCGAGGCGCGAGATCCCGATCTCGTGGCGATCACGGGCGATCTCCTCTCCCGCGACCGGGGGGAGGCCGACCTCGATTCCGCCGTCTCACGCCTGCGCGCCCGCGACGGTGTTCTCGCAGTCCTCGGAAACCACGACGTCGCCGTCACCCGCGATCCGTTCAGCGGGGCGACCGAGCTCGTCGAGCTGGACGGCGCGATGCTTCTCAAGGACGACACCGTCACGTTCGAGGCTCGCGGAGCCCGGGTGCAGGTCGTCGGCGTGGACCCGCGCACGTACATGTCGCGGAAGGCACGGCCCGAGCGGATGATCGACCGCTCCGCAGGCCTGCGCGTCCTCCTCTGTCACTTTCCGAAGGTTCTCAACCGGATCGAGCTCGGCTCCTTCCACCTCGTGCTCGCGGGCCACGTGCACGGCGGCCAGATCTGCCTGCCGTACCCGGGCGGGAAGATCACGTTCGGCGAGCTCAGGCCCCAGTATCGGGACGGCGTCTTCCGTCTCGGCGGCTCGACGCTCGTCGTCTCGCGTGGAACCGGAACGGCGTTCGTCCCGTTCCGGTTCTTCGCACGGCCCGAGGTCGCACTGCTCGTCTTGCGCCGGGCTGGCTAAGCTCGCTTCGTGGGCTACCACCTTCGCCCGCTGACCGGGGCGACGCTCGACCAGGCGCCGCCGGTTTGCCACGACTGCGTCTTCTGGCAGTCGCGCGGAGACCGGGAGCCCGACAAGGCGAGGTGGCGAGACCGCGTCGAGGAGGACTGGGGCGCCTGGGGCACCCTGTACCTGGGCGACGACGACCGCCTGCTCGGCTCGATCCAGTACGGCCCTGCGGACGCCTTCCCGCGTGCGGCCGGGCTCCCGGCCGGCCCGCCGTCTGTCGACGCCGTTCTCGTGACGTGCGCCTACCTGGTCGACCCCGCCAGCCCCTGGGTGCTCCAGAGCCTCTTCCTCGCCGTGATCGGCGAGGTGCGCGACCGGCGGATCCGCGCGATCGAGGCGTTCGGCTACCGCTACCCCGACGCGCAGGGATCGTACGAGCGCTTCATGGTTCACCGTACCGTCTTCCCCGCAGACTTTCTCGCCGACTTCGGCTTCGTGGCGAAACGCGCGGACGGTCGGGTCGAGCTGGCGAGGCTCGAGCTCGGCGGCCTCGTCCCCGTCGAGGAGAACGCGGTGGGGCGGCTGGTGCGCCGGACGAAGGAGCTGCTGGCTCCCCAGCCCGGCCATGTGACCAGCCCGCCGTAGCCCGGCCTGCACGTCGTCAGGACACGATCGTGCGAGACAGGGCTATCATGGGGCCAGCGCCCATGGCGGACGGAGTGCTCACCGAGGAACGCGAGCAGGAGAACGCCGAGCTTCGCCTGCTCGAGGAGCTCTGGACGGCGCCCCCGGCCCGCGAGGCGCCGGCGCCGGTCCGGCGACCGCGCTTCCCGACCACGTGGCTCGCCGACAGGCTCGGCTGGATCCTCGCCTTCGGATGGGGGGCGTTCATCGTCTCCGTCTTCTTCGAGCCCGCTCCCGAGCCGAACCAGATCGTGCCGGTCTGGGCGGACGCGCTCGTCGCCGGATTCTTCCTCTCCCTGGGCGCCGCGGGCATCATGGCCGCGATGCGAGCCGGCCGTGGAACCTACGCGGTCGCGACCGTGGCGGGCCTGGCGGGAATGGCGCTCGGGGTCGCGTGCGGCACGACCGGCCACCACGCGTCGGGCTGGTGGGTCTACGAGCTCGGCGCGACCAGCGTTCTGACCGCGCTCGCGGTCACCGGGCTCGCCCGGCGCCGCTAGCGAGCAGCTCCCGGTCGAGCAGGGCCTCGGCGACCTGCACCGCGTTCAGCGCGGCGCCCTTGCGGAGGTTGTCGTTGACGACGAGGAGCGCGAGCACGTTCTCGTCGGTCGGGTCGCGGCGGATGCGCCCGACGTGCACCACGTCCGTGCCGGCGACCTGGCCGGGAGTGGGCGCTTCCGCGAGCCGGATGTGGGGGGCTTCCGAGAGCACGGCCTGCGGCCTCGGCGGGAGAGAGCGGCGGTCTCGGTCTCGACCCACACGGCCTGGGCGTGACCGACGAGGACCGGGACGCGCATGCAGGCGGCGTGCAGCGGCAGGTCCGGCAGACCGAGGATCTTGCGGGTCTCCTCCCGGAGCTTGTACTCCTCGCTCAGCTGATCGGAGTCGCCCTCGGGCGACCAGTCCATCGCGAGGTCTGCCTCGAGCGGCTTGGTCGCCTTCAGCCTCTCGATCCCTGCGTCGCCCGCTCCGGACATCGACTGGTAGGTCGCGAGGCGAACGCGTGCGAGGCCTGCCGCGTCATGGAGCGGCTTCAGCACGCAGGTCAGCTGCATCGCAGAGCAGTTCGGGTTGGCGACGATGCGAGTCGCCGCCTGCGATCGCGTCGTCGTTGACGCCCGCCACGACCAGCGGGACGCCGTCCGCGAGGCGGTACGCGTCGGACTTGTCGATCACCGTCGCGCCACCGTCGACCGCGCTGCGGCACGAGCGCGCGGCTCGTCGCCGTCCCGACCGAGAAGAAGCACAGATCGAGATCGCCTGCCGCGAGCACGTCCGGCGTCGCCTCCTCGACCGGCACCTCGCGATCCCCGTAGCGAACTCGCCCGCCCGCCGACCGCGAGCTCGCCAGGGCGCGGACGTTCTCGAACCGGCGCTCGGCGAGGAGCGCGAGCGTCACCGTTCCGACGGCCCCGGTAGCGCCGACGACACCGATGCGCACGTCATTCATCCGGACGCTCCGATCCGGCCGAGCCGAGGTCGAACGCGGCGTGGAGAGCCTGGACCGCCGCGCTCGAGCTCGTCGTGGTGCACGTAGAAGGCGATCTTGATCGGCGAGGTCGACACGAACTGCGGCTCGACCCCGAGGTCCCGGAGGATCCCGAACGTCCGGGCCGCGATGCCCGGGTGGCTCTTCATCCCGGCGCCGACCACGCTCACCTTGCCGAGGTCGTCACGCTCGGACCAGGAGGCACCGAGCCGGTCGAGCGTTCCACGCCGTCACCTCTCTGTCCTCGAGCGGCGCGGAGAAGACGATGACGTCGGAGCTCGTCTGGATGATCGTGTCGACGTTCACGTGCTCGCTCGCCGAGCGCCGTCGAAGAGATCCGCGGCCCGCGTGCCGTGCACGCGGTACACGGCCTCCTCGATCGTGTGGGTGACCCCCGAGATGATCGCCTGCTCGGCATTCGCTCGTCCTCCTCGGTGACCCACGTGCCGGCCTCGCTCGCGAAGGTCGAGCGCACGTGGAGCCTGACGCCGTGGTTGCCCGTGCGAACTCGACCGAGCGTAGCTGAAGCACTTTCGCGCCTGCCGCGGCCATCTCGAGCATCTCCTCGTAGCTGACGGCGTTGAGCTTGCGTGCCTCCGGGGACGACGCGCGGATCGGCCGTGAAGACGCCCTCGACGTCCGTGTAGATCTCGCACGCGCTCGCCCCGAGCGCGGCCGCGAGCGCGACCGCGGTCGTGTCGGTGCCGCCCCGGCCGAGTGTCGTGATGTCGAGCTCGGTCGACATGCCCTGGAAGCCCGCGACGAGCACGATGCGGTCGTCGCTCGAGCGCCTCGTTGATCCGTCGGGCGCGCACCTCGACGATCTTCGCCTTGCCGTGCACGGTGTCGGTGACGATCCCGGCCTGCGAGCCGGTCAGCGAGATCGCCTCGCGCCCGAGGTCGTGGATCGCCATCGCGACGAGGGCGCACGAGATCCGCTCGCCGACGGAGAGCAGCATGTCGAGCTCGCGCGGCGTCCGGGCGGCGGAGAGACCTGGTGGGCGAGCGCGATCAGCTCGTCGGTCGTCGTGCCCATCGCCGAGACGACGCCGACGACCCGCGCGCCTGCGTTCGCTGGCGGCGACGAGCCGCCGCGCGACGTGCTTGATCCGCTCCGGATCGCCGACCGACGTGCCGCCGAACTTCATCACGACGGTGCCGGGCGGCGGCTCGTGCCGGCGCCACGGTCGGCACGGCCTCGGGCCTTGTAGGCGCCGATCCTGCGGGCGGTCACATCTCGCGACGGCCGGCCAGGGCCCTGCCGAGCGTCACCTCGTCCGCGTACTCGAGGTCGCTGCCGACCGGAAGGCCGCTCGCGAGCCGCGTGACGCGGGTTCGGCCGCGGAGCCGCTCGGCGATGAACGACGCGGTCGCCTCGCCGGTCATCGTCGGATTCGTCGCGAGGACGACCTCCTCGACGCCGTTTCGCTCGACTCGCCGGAACAGCTGCTCGATGCGGAGGTGCTCGGGCTCGACGCCGTCGAGTGGGGAGAGCGCCCCGCCGAGGACGTGGTAGACGCCGCGGTACTCGTGCGTGCGCTCGAGCGAGACGAGATCGGCGGGCTGCTCGACGACGCAGATCACGGTGCGGTCGCGCGCGTGGTCGCGGCAGATCTCGCACACCTCCTCCTCGGTGAGGTTCCCGCACTCGCGAGCAGAAGCCGGATCCGCTCCTTCGCCTCGCGGATCGCCTCCGCGAGCGCGAGCGCCTCGTCCTTCGGAACGCGGAGGAGGTGGAACGCGAGGCGCTGGGCGGTTCGCGTGCCGACGCCGGGAGCCGGGTCAGCTGCGAGATCAGGTTTTCGACGACGGGGCAGTACATGCGGCGGTCATCCTCGCGAAGCGGCCGGACAGGTCCGTGAGCTGGACAGTCCGGACCCCTACATTCCGGGCAGGCCGAGACCTCCGAGTCCGCCCATCGCGCCGCCGAGCTTCGACTGCATCAGGTCCTGCGCGTTTCGCAGCGCCTCGTTGACCGCGGCGAGCACGAGGTCCTCGAGCATCTCGGGATCGTCCGGGTCGATCGCCTCGGCGGCGATCTTGATCTCGACGATCTCGCCGGCCCCGTGCGGCCTTGACGCGCACCATGCCGCCGCCGGCCGATGCCTCGACGGTCTCGTTCGCGAGCTCCTCCTGCGCCTTGCGCCATCTGCGCCTGCATCTCCTGCACCTGCTTCAGCATCTTGTTCATGTCCATCTTCATTCGGCTCCGAGTCACCTCACTTCCGGGCGTCGAAGGTGTCCTTGAGGAGCGAGACGATCTCCTCCTCCGTGGTCGGCCGAGTCGCTCGCCCTCGGCCCCGGGCTCGTCGGCCGGGCCCTCGCCGACGGCGAACGCGAGCGTGAGCCGGCGGCCCGTCACCTCGTGCAGCACCTCGGCGAGAAGATGCAGCGTTCTTCGGCTCCTCCGCGAGGTTGCGGTGGAACGAGGCCGCACGGCGGGAACTCGATCACGAGCCGCGTTGCCGGCGAGCTCGACCGGCTTCGCCTCGCGCAGCATCGACGCCGTCGGGATCGACCGCTCCTCGAGCGCCGGGCAGGACCGCCTGGCGCCAGACGTTCTGGAGCTGCTCGATGTCGAGCTCGCGCCTCCGCCGCCTGCTCGGCAGGGCTCCGTTTCGAGGACGGCGTGCTACGGCGACCGGGCCGGGATTCTCGTCGCCTCGCGACGGATGGGTAGCCTCCCGCGCCCCGCGTGCTCGAGCTGCTCGAGTCGCAGCAGCAGCGATTCGCGCGAGAGGTCGGCCTGCGGCCGCGTCACCTTGACGAGCGCGAGCTCGAGCGGGCAGGCGCGGGTCGCCGCCCTGGCGGATGTCCTCGACCGCGACGGCGAGGAGGTCGATCAGCCGCAGCACCTCGGCCTGCGCCGAGCTGGTTCGCCTGCGCGCGCAGGCGCTCGCGCGTCTCCTCGGTGACCGGCAGCGAGTCGGGCACCTCGCCCATGTGCTGGACGAGCATCAGGTGGCGGAGGTGCTCGAGCAGGTCGGTGACGAGCCGGGCCAGGTCCTGGCCCTGCTCGGCGAGCTCCTCGACGAACGTGAGCGTCCCGGCCGTGTCGCGGTCGACGACGAGGTCGCAGAGCCGGAAGAGCGCCTCCTCCTCGACGGCGCCGAGCAGCTCGAGGACGGCCGGCACGGTCACGCTGCCCGTCCGTCGCCGACGCGAGCTGGTCGAGCGTCGAGACCGCGTCGCGGAAGCTGCCGCGCGCGCTGCGGGCGATCAGCGCGAGCGCCGCGTCCGGCGTCTCGATCTGCTCGCCGTCGGCGACGCGGCGGAGCAGCCGCGTGAGCTCGCCGAGCCGGGGCCGCTCGAAGCAGGAACGTCTGGCAGCGCGAGCGGACCGTCGGGAGCATCTTCGCGAGGTCGGTCGTGCAGAAGATGAAGACGAGGTGGGGCGGCGGCTCCTCGATCAGCTTGAGGAGCGCGTTGAAGGCCGCGTCCGTGAGCTGGTGCGCCTCGTCGAGGATGTAGACCTTGTAGCGGCCCTCGACCGGCTGGAGGATGACGCGCTCGCGGATCTCGCGGACGTCGTCGATGCCGCGCTGCGAGGCGGCGTCCATCTCGATCACGTCGAGCGACGTGCCCGCCGCGATCGTCCGGCACGAGTTGCACTCCTTGCAGGGCGTCGCCGTCGGCCCCTGCTCGCAGTTCAGCGCCTTGGCGACGATGCGGGCGAGCGACGTCTTGCCCGTGCCGCGCGGGCCGGCGAAGAGGTAGGCCTGGCGCACGTGGTCGCGCTCGATCGCGTTGCGAAGCGTGCGCACGACCGCCTCCTGCCCGACGACCTCGTCGAAGTCGAGCGGGCCGGTACTTCCGGTAGAGCGCGTCACGTGGTCATGCTACGTCGGGGAAACCATGTTTGCCCGCTCACGCGTACCCGGCCTCAGGGCGCGACCGGGTCTCCCGCGTGCCTCGCTCGCGCGCGACTCGCACCGCTCGTCGCGGCTGCTCCCGCAGCCTTGCCGTGGGCTTCGCCCACGGCGGGCCTTCGCGGCCTGGCGGCCGCTGCGCGGCTGCTCCCGCAGCCTTGCCGTGGGCTTGACCCCGGCGCCTTGCGGCCTGGAGCCGCTGCGCGGCTGCTCCGCAGCCTTGCAGGGGCTTCGCCCCGAGGGAACCTGGGCTCCCTCGGCGGTATGCGCCCGGTCGCGCACCTTCCGTCGAGGGTGCGCCCGGGGCGGTGCCGGCGACGCTCGCTCGGGCCAGGCTGCTCCGCGGCGCCTAGGAGGCTCCGCTTAGCGCTGCTTCCTCCCGGACCTGACGCGGTTCGCAGGCTCCCATCGCGCGGAACCTGGCCGTCAACGCTCACGTGCGCAAGCCCTACCTCGAACGCTGCCCCCTCGAGAAGGAATTCAGCCCCGCTGTAGCGGATTGCGGGTTCAGGGAACCGCTAGCTCCCCGCCTAGCGCGACCGGGCAAGACGATGGTACCAGCGGGCGATCGGGTGGTTGGTATCCTCGCCCCGCTCGGGGCGCATAGCTCAGCGGGAGAGCGCCCGCTTCACACGCGGGAGGTCCCTGGTTCGATCCCAGGTGCGCCCATACGGCGAAAGCCCTGCACGTTCTACGTTGTCTCGCACGGGGCGGCCATCTAGCAGTTCTCGTCCGTGGCCCACCTGGTCGCTGCGTTGTTGCGTTGCGGGGCTGACGCCGGGCATTGCCCGGTTACGGCATCGACACTTCCCAGCGCGAGACCGTGTACGGGACGCCGACGGGTCCTCCGACCATGAAGATCGCCGTGCCGTCGGCGGTTGCCCGGGCGGCGCGGAGCAACGCCGGATCGCGCACGAAGACGATCGTCCCGGCCGGCGCGTCGATCTCCTCGCCGTCGACCGTGAAGACCGCGTGTCCGGTCATCACAGCGAAGAGCTCCTGGTGGCCGTTCGTTCGGTTCTCCTCGTCGTCGGCCTCGTGATGGGGTTCGATCATCTCGTCGCCAGCGTTTCCGGTCGCGGCGTTGACGCCGAACGCCTGGACGTCGAAATGGCGACGAATGAGATGGAAGTCGCAGTCGTTGATGTCCGGGTCCTCGGGGGCGACCTCGGCCAGGGTGTCCACGTCGGCCAGGCGGACGGAGCCGTACGGTGCGGTGCGGGGATCGCTCATGGCGCCGATACTGCCACACTCGCGCTCACACGGCGTCGAACTCGGCCGTTACCTACATCGCGGCGTTGCCGCGGATCGCCTGGCATACGGCAGCCCTCGGGTCGGGCGGAGCCTCCGGCGTCTCTCCCGCCTCCACGGCCGTCGCCCTGGCAGCCCTCGCGTCGAGCTCGGTCTTCCCGAACTTCGCGACGAGGCGGCTCACCGGAGCTCCAGGCGGACGTTCCGCATCGCCGCGTCGAGGGTGCTCCTGACGGTCGAGGACGACACTTCGTGAGCGGCGATTCCCGCAACGTCTGTCCTGCTCCTACGCGACCAACCTCTCCAGGCTGCCGTTGCGTGCACGTACGGGCGGCCGCCTCGAGGATGCGCCTCGACTCCGCCTTCGCCTGGGCGATCTCCTGCTCCGTCGCGAGCCGGATTGCCACGCGAACGAGTGTACGCCCTGGCCCAATAGTGGCCCAAACGTCCGAGAACTAGCCCATGGAGCCATGCGGGCTCACGTCGTCGTGAGGGCCCGCAAACCCGCATGGTTGCTAGCGTTAGTAGTGGAACGTTGCCGACAGTAGCCGCGGCCGTACCCGCTTCACACGCGGGAGGTCCCTGGTTCGATCCCAGGTGCGCCCATACGGTGAAAGCCCCGCACCTGAGCGGTTTTGTCGCACATGGCAGTCGCCTAGCGTTTCTCTCCCGTGACTCATTCCTGACTCACACGGTCGGATTTTCGCCGTAGCCGATGGCCGGGCGGGCGCTCTCCGCGTAGGCGTCGAGTAGCGCGCTCGCTCGGTCCTCCGAGCCGCGGGCGAGATGCCCGTACGTGCGGTCGATCATGGCCAGCGACGTACCCATGTAGCGGGCGACCTCGTACAACGTCAGCCCGGCGGCGAGCGCGTGCGTCGCGTACGTGTGACGGAGGTCGTAGGGGTTTCGCTGCTGCACAAGGCCGGTCTGAGCTGGGCTGAGATCGGCGGACTCGTCGGCCAGACCGACCTCGCGACGACGGCGAATACGTACAGCCACGTCGTCGCCGACTACCGCGAGGTTGACCGGAAGGAGCTGCTGTAGCCGGTTGTCGGTCAGCGTTTCCCCGGATGGCGGGCCGGTGCGTTCCCGGATTCGCCGACCCCGTTCACAGCGCAGAATGGGGGGGTTGACGACTTCCCTTTAAAGGAGGTGCGGCGTGCTGAAGGCAAGAGGCCGAATCGCGATCGGACTGGTCGCCGTGCTGGCAGTGGCGATGACGCTGGGTGCGTGCGGCGGCTCGGATTCGAGCTCGAGTGACGGCGCTGCCGTCACGGTCACGATGGGCTCGCCCGACGAGTACTCGATGGTGCCCGAGCCGGCTGAGGTCGCGGCGGGCACGGTGACGTTCACGGTCGTCAACGATGGCGCGATGGAGCACGAGATGGTCGTCGTCGAGACCGACAAGGGGGCCGCGAACCTTGGCATGGAGAACGGCGAAGCCGACGAGACAGGCGCGGTCGACGAGATCGTGCTCGGCCCCGGCGAGCAGGGGGAGCTCACCGTCGACCTCGCATCCGGGAAGTACGCGCTTGTCTGCAACCTCCCGGGCCACTACGCGGCCGGGATGTACGCGGACTTCACAGTCAACTAGCGAGGGGCTCGTGAGCACCGACGAGGCTCCGCTGCGGGAGCCCGTGCGAGGAACGCTCTCCTAGTGCAGTGACCGGTACAGTGACCGCCAGCGGAAAGGTGCCGATTAGCAGGCATGTTCGATCCCAGGTGCGCCCATGTCGGCCGAGACGTTGAGCACAAACCGCATAATGGAGCGGGAATGGCATGCCGGAGGAGGTCGAGACATGGGGAGCAGCAACGACGAGATCACCGAAGGCCGTTTCGGCGTGGAGGAAGCACCCGAACGCGCAACCGTGGTATCGGGGCAGGTCGCCGAGGGTTCCGCAACGAGCGGCAAGGCAGAGCCCGCGGCGAAGGTCGTCCCGCACTTCACGCCCGGTGAGCGGGCCGCGCGTGGCAAGGCAGCGCGGGCGGAGGTGCCGCGCTCGGCGCAAGCGGATGTCGAGTTTCCGACGGCCCGTGACCCGATCGCGTTGCTGGAGGAGCAGGCTGTCTCGCGGGTGCCCGAGCTGGTGCCGATCCGCTACGGCCGCATGCTGGTGTCGCCGTTCGCCTTCTACCGTGGCGGCGCGCTGATCATGGCGGCAGACCTGGCACGAACGCCGAACTCGGGCCTCCGCGCACAGCTCTGCGGCGATGCGCACCTGTCGAACTTCGGGGTGTTCGGCTCCCCGGAGCGCACGATGGTGTTCGACATCAACGACTTCGACGAGACGGCGCCCGGCCCCTGGGAGTGGGACGTGAAGCGCCTGGCGGCGAGCTTCGCGATCGCCGGGCGCGAGCTCGGTTTCTCCGAGAAGGAGCGGCGCACGGTCGTGCTCGACACGGTGCGCTCGTATCGCGAAGCGATGCGGGCTTTCGCCGGGATGCGCAACCTGGAGGTCTGGTACTCGCACCTGCCGGTCGAACAGGCCTTCCGCGAGTTCGCCCGCGGCGTCGATCCCAAGCGACTCAAGAAGGTCGAGGCGGATGTCGCCAAAGCGCGCACGAAGGACAGCATGCAGGCGTTCGAGAAGCTCACGCATGTCGTCGGCGGCGAGCCAAGGATCATCAGCGACCCGCCGCTGATCGTTCCGATCGACGAGCTCGCACCGGCCGAGACGCTGCGACACGAGATCCTGGGCGAGATCCGAGACCTGCTCCGTGCGTACCGCCGTACCCTCGAGACCGATCGCCGGCACCTGATGGAGCAGTTCCGGTTCGTCGATCTCGCCCGTAAGGTGGTGGGCGTCGGCAGCGTCGGCTCGCGCGCCTGGATCGCGCTCTTCCTCGGAATCGACGACGAAGACCCGCTCTTCCTGCAGATCAAGGAGGCGCAGCCGTCCGTCCTGGAGCGATTCGTCGGCAAGAGCCGGTACGGCAACTGCGGCCAGCGGGTCGTCGCCGGCCAACGGCTGATGCAGGCGACCAGCGACATCTTCCTCGGCTGGCAGCACGTCACCGCCGGGCTGGACGCGCAGCCCAGAGACTTCTACGTTCGCCAGCTGAAGGACTGGAAGTTCTCCTTCGCGATCGAAGCGGCCGTCCCCGCCGGATTTGCGAGCTACGGGAAGGCATGCGGCTGGACACTCGCCCGCGCGCACGCCCGCTCCGGCGACAGGATCGCCATTGCCCATTACCTCGGCGGCTCGAACACGTTCGACAGGGCACTGGCTGAGTTCGCCGAGACGTACGCCGAACAGAACGACCGCGACTACCGAGCGCTCCAAGACGCGGTCGAGGCGGGCCGAGTCACCGCACAAACAGGCCTCTGACCTACCCCGAGTGCGCTCGAGGGCTAGGCGGGAGCGCTCGGGAGCCCGACTCGCCGAACGGCGATCAACTCGCCGCCGACTGCCCACGTGACCTCGACAGAGCGTCGCCCGTTCCTGACGCGCCCGAGCGACGGACGGAGCTGGAGCCGGAGGTCGTCCCACGCCCCGGCGGCGGTCGTCCGCTTCTGGCACCGCACCCGCGCACGCTCAGTCCAGCAGACCCGGTAGCGCCTGAACTCGTCGACGGGCTGCCTGGCCTCACGGAACCCGATCACGAGCGCGCTCCCCGTGACCCGCAGCCGCGTCAGGTAGTCGGTCCCGGAGACGGGCGCCGTCCCCGTGGTCGCGTTCGCGTCGCCGGCGGGCTGAGAGGTCGACGTCTCTGTGGGAGCCGGGGCCGGCTCGGAAGGTGTCGAACCGGAGCCTGGGGGCGGTGTCGCCGTCGGTGGCACTGGGTCGCCGGTCGGCGCGCAGGTTCCCGCCGACGGGCTCGAGACGCTCGCCGGCCCGCCGACCGTGAACGCGACGATCGTCGACCAGCCCGTCGTGTTCTCCGACTCGCGGTATTCCTCGACGTGGGCGTAGTAGGTCGTGCCCGGCTCGAGCTGGGCGAAGTCGCTCTGCCACGTGCCGGTCGACTCGCTCGCCTCGAGGAAGAATGTGTAGTCGACGAGATCGTCGATCGGGAAGAACCCCTGCCCGTCGACCGTGGACGTCGTCGCGATCTCGATGTAGTCGACGTAGGCGTCCGGGTAGCAGGACGGCTGCGTCCACGTCACCTTCGCGTACCCGTCCACCGTCGTCACCGTCACGGTGACCGCCCGCGCCCCCGTCGTGAGGAGCAGGGCGGCCGCCAGCGAAAGGAGCAGGATTGCCGGTCTCCGGAGGCCGCGTCCCATCGTCAGCGCTCGTAGTGGACGAAGCGCCGGTCGCGCTCCTTGACGTCGTCGCCGATCACCGGGTGCAGGGAGAGTTCGGGCGAGTAGCGGCTTGCGGGCACCGTGCGACCGAGCGCCTCGGCCATCGCGCGGACGTGGTGAGGCGCCCCGCCGCAGCAGACGCCGAGGAACCGGACGCCGAGGTCCCGCGCGCGCACGGCGAAGTCGGCCAGCTCGAACCGCGTGCAGAGGAACGGCTCGAGCGCGATCGGAAAAGCCCGTCTGCCGTCGGCCCCCTCGAGGATCTGGAACCAGGGACGCTCGGGGGTCGTCCGGTAGGGGACGGGCAGGGCGGCGACCGGGCAGTCGACTGCGTCCCGGATCGCCTCGAGGAGCGGCAGGATCGTCTCGGGGCCGCGCCCGCAGTTGAGCCCGACGACGTCTGCGCCCGCCTGCTCGAGACGCCGTGCGGCCTCGTCGAGCGGAACGCCGTCGATCGTCTCGTCGCCGGCGATCGAGTTCAGATTGACGACGGAGGGCAGGCCCGCGTCGCGGATCACCTCGAGGCCGATCAGCGCCTCGGCGAGGTAGTCGTTCGTCTCGGAGAGGATCAGATCGGCCCCCTCGTCGGCGGCCCAAGCGACCTGCTCGCGGTACATCTCCCGGACGACGTCTCCGGATGCCTCGGGGTCGTCGGGATCGTACGCCCACGTGTTGCAGATGTTGCCCGCGACGAGGGCGTCACCCTCGGCTGCGACCTCGCGGGCCAGCCGGAGCGCTTGCCGGTTCAACTTCTCGAGATCGTCCTCGCGCCCGACAGCCCGCAGCTTCTCGCGGTGTCCGTAGTAGGTGAAGGCGACCATCACGTCGCCGCCGGCCCGCAGGAACTCGCGGTGGAGCTGCCTGACGGCCTCCGGATGGTCGAGCACCACCTCGGGGACGTACGGCCCGCTTCGCACGTATCCACGTCGCTCGAGCTCGAAGAGATACCCCTCCGGGCAGAGCACGATGTCACGTTCGAGTCTGTCGAGGAGCGCGTTCACCACAGTGGCGGTGCCGGGGGCTGGCTCTCGAATCGTACTCGCCCTACGCTACGCCGGTGGTTACGAAGTCGATTGTCCAGCCGAACGAGGCCGTCGGCCGGGTCCGTTCGGGCGATACGGTGCTCGTCGGCGGGTTCGGGCTCGTCGGAGCTCCGATCGCCCTGCTCGACGCGCTCGCCGAGGACTCGGAGGCGACCGAGCTCACGATCGTCTCGAACAACATCGGCGAGCCGGGCCGCGGCCTGGGCAAGCTGCTGCGGCAGGGGAGGATCCGTCGGGGGATCTCGTCGTACTTCACGTCCAACCCGGAGGCCGTCGAGGCCGTCAACCGCGGAGAGATCGACGCGACCCTGCTCCCGCAGGGAACGTTCGCGGAGGCGATCCGCGCAGGAGGAGCGGGCCTGGGCGGCTTCTTCACACCGGTCGGCGCGGGAACGTTGCTGGCGGAGGGGAAGGAGGAGCGTCTCATCGACGGCGTCCCTCATGTGCTCGAGCCGCCGATCCGCGGCCAGGTCGCGCTCGTCTACGCCGCGCGTTCGGACAGGCTCGGCAACCTCTGGTACCGGCGGACAGCACGGAACTTCAACCCGCTGATGGCGACGGCCGCCGACCTCGTCATCGCGGAGGTGGGCGAGCTCGTCGAGGTGGGCGAGCTCGCGCCGGAGGACGTCCACACGCCGCATCTGTACGTCGACCTGCTGGTCGTGCGGTGACCGGGGACGACGTCAGGGCGCGGATCGCTGCGCGCGCGGCGCAGGAGCTGCGAGCGGGGGAGGTCGTCAACCTCGGGATCGGCATCCCGAACCTGATCCCCGGCTTCCTCGACGCAGCGAGCGATGTCTTCCTCCAGACCGAGAACGGGCTCCTCGGCGTCGGCCCGCGTCCCGAGCCAGGAGAGGAGGATCCCGACGACATCGACGCCGCGAAGCAGCCCGTCACGGCGCTCCCCGGCGCGTCGTACTTCGACAGCGCGACGTCGTTCGCGATGATCCGGGGCGGGCACGTCGACGTCGCGGTGCTGGGCGCGCTCGAGGTGAGCGCCTCCGGTGACATCGCCAACTGGGCCGTTCCCGGTCGCAGCGTGCTCGGGGTGGGGGGCGCCATGGACCTCGTCGTGGGCGCGCGGCGGGTGATCGTGACGATGACGGCGACGAGCTCCACCGGCGAGCCGAAGGTCGTCGAGCGCTGCAGCCTGCCGCTGACAGCGATCGGGGTCGCCGACACGATCGTCACGGAGCTGTCCGTGTTCAGGATCCGGGACGGGAGACTCTTCCTCGTCGAGCTCCTCGACGGCGTGACGCTCGCGGACGTCGCGGCGGCGACGTCCGCGCCCTACGAGGTCTCGGTCGACACGAGCTCGAGGTCGACCTCCTCCACGTAGTGCACGTCGCCGATCGGCGACTCGGAGCGATTGTCGTTCGCGATCTCGACGCGGACCGGAAGGCCGGCGCCGGACGGGAGCCACAGGTCGAGCGACCCGGTGCCCCTGGTCCGCCCTTCGAGCGTGAGGTCGACCCGGAGGTGGAGCACGTCGCCGTCAGCGCCGACCACCCGGCCGCTTCCGGACTCCGTCGTGTCGGCCGACGCGCACGTTCGCTCGAACACCGTGCCAGGCTCCTCGGCAGCCGGCCTCCAGGTCGAGCCGGGCCGGCACCGGTAGTCCGTGCGCTCGGTCGTCCCGAAGAACCGATGCGTCTCCAGGTAGCCGCGAAGCGACGACGAGCCGCCGGCCGCCGGGCACACCTCCCAGGTCGTCGAGCGATCGCGCAGCGCATCCCATCGATAGCGCACGCAGTCGCCGTCCGGAGTGACGGTGATCGTCGTCTCGGCCGGGTAGGCGTGCCGGCTGCCGAAGAGCGCGTCGACCTGCTCCGAGCCCCGCGTTCGGTAGATGCCGACGGTGCCGGTCGTGGCCTCCACCACCTCGTCGACCGAGACCGGCTCGGCCGCGTCCCGGACGAGGAGGAACCACGAGAGGGCCGCAGCGGCACCCACCACGCCGAGGGCGGCGCCCACCAGGACGAGCCGACGCATCGGGAGGGATGCTATTGAGGGGCGCGGGCGGTGGCCTCGAAGGCGTCGTGGAGCGCGTTCCAGCTCTTCTTGCGACGCTCGTTCCACTCGATCCGGCTCCACTCGTCCCACGAGTAGCCGGCCGTCTCCGTCAGCGTGTCGCCCACTGCGACCGAGATCCCGACCCGGTCGATCTGCATCGTGTCGATGTCGCCGCTGGCCTGCTGGACGTACAGCGTCCGGCTCGATGGATCGGAGAAGGTCAGCATCATCCACGGGATGCGCAGCTCGAGCACCTGGCCGTCGCCCTCGATCAGATTGCGGGCGTCGAAGTCCTCCGAGTCAGGGTCCGACGTGCCCCAGCGCAGATCGCTCAGATCCGCGAGCTCGGTCGGGCGCTCCTCGCCGGTCACCGGCACGGTGTACGGCTTGTTCAGGATCACGCGGAGCGGAGTCCAGGCGCCGCTCCCCGGTCGCGCGTCGGCGGGGTCGACGTCGACGTAGTCGAACTTGATCCCGTAGAGAACGGACAGCGCGTCGACCCAGGTCGCCTGGAGGAGTTGCGCCTTGTCGCCCGGGCCGATCGTGACGGCGATCTCCGCGTCGGGGTCGAGGCCGTTCGTCCCCGGCAGCCCGCGGTTGCCCTCGGGCCGCAGGTCGAACCCGATCGTGATCTGCTCGTCCTGCCAGGCGTCGGGCTCGGCGAGGCGAAGCCGGAGGTAGAGGTACTCGGGATCCTTCACGGCCCGCACCTCCTGCACCGGGCCGTCCGCCTCGGCGATGACCTGGCTCTCGTTCGACTCCCACTCTCCGTCGTCGCCGTCGACGACGACGACGGGCCGCACGCCGGGCTCCGTCGCGACGACGCCGAAGTGCTCCTCGTTCGTGAGCGTGTTGCGCCACAGCTGGCGGCGATCCCACGGCAGCTCGTAGTCGACCGTGTTCCAGGTGAACTTGAACCACTCGTCGAGCCACATGAAGTAGATCCCGCCGGCGAAGCCCTCGTCCTCGATGTCGCGCAGGAGGTCGGCGCTGATCGTGCCTGCCTCCTCCTCCGAGTGCCCTCCCTGGTCGCGGCCTTGGGGCCCGCGGTGCGCGATTCCCAGGCCGGTCGGCACGGCGAACTCGGTGACCATCACGGCCTGTCCCTCGTGGTGGGCCTTGAGCGCGTGGAGGTAGCCGGCGTACGAGTCCACCGCCCCGTCTCGAGGTCGGCGGTAGTCGAGGTAGTCCGGGGTCAGGCGCATGAAGTCCGGGTAGTACGGATAGACGTGGTAGGTGGCGAAGAACCCGCCGGGCCAGGCGTCGGTGGCCTGGACGTGCATCGGGTCGATCGCGACGAGGTCCTCCTGCTGGAACGGCTCGTACGGGTGCTCGAGCGGATCGGTCGTGAGCCAGTTCGTGAAGGTCAGCGGGCGCGACCAGCCGCGCTCGGCTTCGAGCGTCGCGACGTGGTCGAGCATCGACGCGAGCCAGCTCTCCATCGGGGTGGCGTCGGCCGTCGAGCGGACGTACGTCCCCTCGAAGGGCGGCGCGCCCGCGTTCTTCCGATCGCTCGCGTTCGTCGCCGTCGGATCCCACTCGATCCCGAGCGCCCACGCCAGCACCCACGGCGAGATGTCGCTTCGGTAGCGCCCGCCCGCGTACCCGGGCTGGAGCGGGAGGTCGGCGTCGCCGTGGACGACGGAGACGACGCGCTCGAGCTCCGCTTCGAATTCCTCGGTCACCTCGGGCGAGTAGACGTCTTGCGTGGTCAGGAACTCCTCTTCGGGAATCCACACGCCGTGGACGACGTAGATCGGCTCGTCGGCGTGCTCGAGGTTGTACGCGCGCAGCGCGTCGTAGAAGTCGGGCCGGAGGATGGTGTAGATCCGGATCACGCGGACGCCGAGCTCGCCCATCTCGGGGAGCCAGCGGTCGTACTCCGCCCGGGTCGCCGCGACCTCGCCCGGGAAGGTGCCGGGCACGGTCGAGCCGAGGTTGACCCCGGGCCAGAAGCGTGGCTCGAACGTTCCGTCGATCGCGAGCTCGACGTACTGCGGCCCTGCTCTCGCCGGAATCGTCAGGCCGTCGATCGTGATCGGGGAGCCGGCATAGCTCGCCGGTGGCTCGTCCTCGCCTCCGACGACGCCGGCGAGCGCGAGCGCGGCCAGCGCGAGCGCCGCCGTGGCCACCACGACGAGAGCAGCGAGAAATCCCTTGAGTGCAGCCACCCTCCACCGGTATCGGCATCCTCGCGCCGCGCGTTGAGGGGTTGCTCAGGGGCTGGGCGCCTGACGATCGCGGCGCCACTCGAAGAGCGTCGAGAGGTACGTCGTGAGCAGCGCCAGCCCCGTCATGATCTCGATCATCGTCGCGCTGCGCGCCCCGCGCGAGAGCGGCGCGATTCCCTCGGGTGGCGAGGTGAACGCGGTCATCACCGCGTAGTAGAAGAAATCGGAGAAGCGCGGCATGGCGTCGATCCCGCTGAACGTGCCGTCGGGCCGGAACCACCAGAGGCCGAGGTAGACGAACGTCCAGAAGAGGAAGAACGCAAGCGCCAGCAGCGGCAGTCCCGTCCGGCGCAGCGAGACCCGGACGGCCTCGACGGCCCGGAGCGGTCCGGCGACCATCGGCAGCCTGTGCGCGACGCGCCAGGTGGAGAGCAGGAACGCCGCGGCGGCGACCAGCGTCACGATCCCGCAGCCGAGGAGCACCCAGCCCGCGCGCTCCGGGGTGAGGCGCGGGCGGATCATCCCGATCGCGACGATGAAGCCGCAGAGGATCCCGAGGCGGAGGAGGCTTCTCGGGATGCGGGCGAAGAGCTCGCGCGTCGCGGTCGCCACGGGGCGAGGCTAGCGAACGCCCCCGACGGCTTCCGTCAGAACGTGGCCGAGCGGACGCCGGTCGCGATCAGGAGCAGGATGATCGCGGCGACGATCAGCCGGTAGATCACGAACGGCGTGTAGTCGTGGCGGCGGACGTAGCCGAGAAGCCCACGGATCGCCAGAAGTCCGCTCGCGAACGATGCAAGCATCCCGACGATGAACGGCCCTTCCCAGCCGGCAGGCAAGTCGCCGAGCAGGACGTCGTTCACGCCTTTCCAGACGATTGCGCCCAGCGTCGTAGGAATCAGCAACAGGAATGAGAAGCGGGCAGCCGAGTCGCGATCGAGCTGCATGAAGCGTCCGGCCGTGATGGTGATCCCCGAGCGCGAGACGCCCGGCATCAGGGAGAGGCATTGCGCTAGGCCCATGACCGCCGCCTGGCGAAGTCCCAGGTCGCCCATGCTTCGCCGCTGCGGCGTGCGGTCGGCGATGTAGAGCAGCACACCGAACACCGCGAGGAAGATCGCGATCTGCCACGGCTCGCCGAGTTGCTCGTCGATCACGCTCTCGGCCGCCGCGCCGACGATCACCGCGGGGATCGTCGCGACGACGACGAACCAGGCGATCCGCTCGTCTCGCGTCTCGATCCGGCGCTTCGTGATCGACGTGCCCAGGGCACGGAGCAGCTCGATGATCTCGTGCCAGAAGTAGCCGACGACCGCAACGACCGTTCCGACGTGCAGCGCGACGTCGAAGGTCTTGTTGAACTCGGAGTGCTGCTCGAGGTAAGTCCAGCCGGCCAGCCAGGGGACGAGGATCAGGTGGCCGGACGAGGAGATGGGCAGGAGCTCGGTCGCGCCCTGCACGATCCCGAGCGTGAACGCCTGCCAGTCCGTCAGCGCGCCCTCGACCTCGCCGAATCCGGCGATCGCGAGAACGACCGCGATCAGGAGGGTCGCGCCAGCGACGATATAGACCCAGACGCGGCCCACTGGACTCAGTATCGTACGGGCGGTCGTGGACACCAACCAGGTCATCCTCGCGGTCGCCACGGCCGTGCTCGTGGTCTTCAGCCTGACGGTCGCGATCGTCGTCCCGAAGCGCAACCCCGAGTTCCCCGGGCGCAAGCTCCTCCTCTTCGTCGGCGTCTCGGCGGTGCTCGTCGTCGGGATGCTGCTCACGGTCGGGTTCTTCGGCGGCGAGGACGCGGAGGAAGTGCCCGAAGCCACGAGCACCGAGGCTCCGGCGGAAGGCGGGAGCGGGGAGGCGCCACCCGCGGAGAGCGGAGCGTCCGCGGAGACCGGTGCTCCGGCCGAGGCAGCGGGCGCGGGTGACCCGGCCGCCGGCAAGGCGATCTTCGACTCGGCGGGCTGTTCGGGCTGTCACACGCTGGCGGATGCCGGCGCGAGCGGCAACGTGGGGCCGAACCTCGACGAGGCGAAGCCGCCCTACGACCTCGTGATCGAGCGTGTGACGAACGGCGCGGGCGCGATGCCGGCGTTCGCCGGCCAGCTCTCCGAGCAGCAGATCCAGGACGTCGCGTCCTACGTGGTGCAGGCCACCGCGAGCTAGCAGGGTCGCCGGTGGCTTGCGTGGATACGCGACGGCTGAACGTCACCGCTGAGGTCTCCGGCTGCGCGGGAGGCCTCGTTGCGTGGAGACGCCGGCTTCGCCGGCTGAACGTCACGGCTGAGGTCTCCTGCTGCGCGGGAGGCCTCGTTGCGTGGAGACGCCGGCTTCGCCGGCTGAACGTCACGGCTGAGGTCTCCTGCTGCGCGGGAGGCCTCGTTGCGTGGAGACGCCGGCTTCGCCGGCTGAACGTCACGGCTGAGGTCTCCCGCTTCGCGGGAGGCCTCGTTGCGTGACACGGAGAGGGCGGGATTCGAACCCGCGACCCAGCTTGTGACCGGGTACGCGATTTCCAGTCGCGCTCCTTAGGCCATCTCGGACACCTCTCCAGGCGGTCTCTATGTTAGGCGCAGGGACGCCGCGAGAGACCGCCAGCCGGGTCAGGAGGGTCAGCAGCGGAAGGCCGTGCCGTACGGCAGCGAACCGGGATACGCCGCCTGCACGACGTTCTGCCAGGCGCGTGCGCGGGAGGCCCGCTTCCCGAGGTGGAGACCGAGTGCCAGGAAGAGAGCCGGCCAGCTGACCGCCGCGAGGCGGTCGAGGAGGGCGCCGGCATCGTGGACGACGTCCACGTCTCGACCGTGGCGCGCCCCTGTGGGTCCCCTGTTACAGGTCGGAGAACTTCACGCCCTCCGACACCGCCTCGTCACCGGCCGTCTTCCGCACGGACGACAGGAGCACGATGCCGACGGCGCCGACGAGGACCGTCAACACTGCCATTCCGGCGTAGAGGGCCCGCATCGACACGAGGTCCGAGAGCCCGCTCGCGACGGCCGAGCCCACCGCGAGGGAGAGCATGATCAGCGTCCTTCCGAAGATGCCGACGGTCGATTGCAGGCGGAGCGGCGCCCGGCGCTGGCGCTCGCCGATGTAGGCGGCCACCGAGAGGTAGTCGACGAGCTGGAACGCCCCGTACGCGAGGAGCGCGGTCCAGAAGGCGTCGGCGATCCCGAGGAAGGCGATCATGACCCCGGTCAGCGGGATGCCGGCCAGGATGATCGAGAGCCCACCGATTCGTGCCTCGAGCCGTCCGACGACCGGTGGCGCGACCAGCCCCATCACGGCACCTGCCGCGAGTGCCACGCCGGTCTGCGTCGAGGTGAGCCCGATCACATCCCGGAAGAGGGGCACCGCGAGCGCCCAGGCGCCCGACGACGCGATCGCCCACGCCATTCCGAGCAGCGTGACAGCGCGGAGGACCCGGTCGCCGAAGATGACGCCGAAACCGTCTCGGACCAGCGAGCGCGCGCTTGCCGGTCGCGCGCGCTCGAAGTGGTCGGGAAGCCGGGTCGACCGGACGATCACGGCCGCGACCGCGAGCCCGGCGGCCTCGACGGCGAGCGCGCGGGCAGGGCCGATCGCGGACACGAGCACCCCGCCGAGCGCCGGACCGGCGAGGAGACCGACGGCCCAGGCCGCGCTCAGGGTCGCCTGCCCGTGGACGATGCGCTCGCGTCCGACGACGGATGCGAGCGCTCCGAACACGGCCGCGTCGGAGAACGCGCGGCCTGCACCGACGAGGAATGCCGCGGTGAGAACGATCGCGATCGGTGGAGCCTCGTGGAGCGCCCAGAGCGGAACGACCATCGCGACCAGCGCCTGGAGGGCGTGCGTGATCCAGATCACGCGCCGGCTCGGGTAGCGATCGCCGACAACCCCCGCCGCGAGAGCGAAGACGACGTAGGGCAGCGTCGTGAACGTGAAGACGAGCCCGGCGGCTGCGGACGACCCGTGCTCGTCCAGCACGAGCCACGGCAGCGCGACACTCGCGATGCCGTGCGCCGCGAACGTGATCGCCTGCGCGGTCAGGAGCAGGCGCCCGTCACGCGTGTCGAGCAGCGGTCCGCGCATCCGGCCGAGCCTAGCGTGGCTGCGTTTACCGCCCGGTCGGGCGGGGAACCAACCGATCGCACACCGACACCGATCAAGGAGGCACCCGTGCCCGAGATGACCGATCCACGCGAGCTCTTCGTCCACGAGCTCCAGGACGTGTACTACGCAGAGAAGACCCTCGTGAAGGCGCTGCCGAAGCTGGCGCAGGAGGCGACCGACGCCGAGCTCGAGCGGGCGTTCACGCATCACCTCACCGAGACGCAGGGTCACGTCAAGAACCTCGAGCAGGTCTTCGAGGCGATCGGCGAGCGGGCGAAGGCCGAACACTGCCCGGGAATCGACGGGATCAAGGAAGAGCACGACGAGTTCATGGAGAAGGAGAACCCGTCGCCTGTGATCTGCGATCTCTTCCTCACCGGCGCGGCAGCCAGGACGGAGTCGTACGAGATCGCGGCCTACAGCGGCCTCGTCGCGATGGCGCGCACGCTCGGAGAGAAGGACGCTGCGGCGCTCCTGGACGAGAACCTCCGCCAGGAGAAGGAGGCCCTGAAGACGGTGCAGTCGCTCGGTCGGCGGATCGGCCGCGAGAGCGCCAAGCAGGCCGTTGTCGCCTGAGCTCAGGAATGCAAGCGAGGGGCGGGCGCACGCTCGCCCCTCGCCTGCACCGCAACCCGAGCGGCACGAGCCCCGGCTCCACGATCCTGGCCTGACCGATCTCTCGCGACGCGACTACGTCGCGATCGCAAGACGCGCCATTCGGGAGTCGCTCGACGACGGGATCACCGACGCGGCGGCGGCGCTCGCGTACTACGTCTTCCTCGCGATCCCGGCCGGGCTGTTGCTCGCCCTCGGCCTCTTCGGCTTGTTCGCCGGCCCGCACGCCGTGACCACCGTCGTCGAAAAGCTCGGAACCGTGGCCCCGCAGGAGGCTGTCACGCTCGTCGGCGACAGCCTCGATCGCCTCGTCGCAGGTCAGGGAGGGAGCGTCGCCCTCGTCTTCGTCGGCGCTGCGCTGGCGCTATGGACGTCGACGGGAGCGATGACGGCGCTGATGCGGGCGCTGAACCGCGTCTACGGTCGCGACGAGACACGAGGCTTCGTCAAGCAGCGTGCAACCGCTCTCGTCATGGTCGCACTCGCGTTCCTCGCCTTCGCGCTCGTCCTCGGGCTGCTCGTGCTCGGCCCGCATCTCGCAGCCTGGATCGGCGAGGCGTCGGGTCTCGAATCGACCGTGGGCTGGGTCTGGTGGACGGCCCAGTGGCCGATCCTCTTCTGCGGTCTGCTGCTGCTGTTCGCGGGGATCCTCTTCGTCGGGCCCGACGTCGATCATCCGCGCTGGCATTTCGTCACGCCCGGCTCCGTGCTCGCGGTCGTCATCTGGATCGCCGCGTCTGG
Organism: uncultured Thermoleophilia bacterium; assembly: GCA_963705605.1. GTDB lineage: Bacteria > Actinomycetota > Thermoleophilia > Gaiellales > Gaiellaceae > CAVPKC01. The sequence continues at coordinate 889,965 of CAVPKC010000003.1, read as the reverse complement.
CCTCTTCGCGGCCTACACGGCCTCGTTCGGCTCCTACAACAAGACCTGGGGCACCGCGGCCGCCGTGGTCGTGACGCTCGTCTGGCTCTGGCTCAGCGGCCTCGCGTTGCTGTTCGGGGCGGAGGTGAACGCCGAGGCGGAACGGAGCCGTGAGCTGCGCCGGGGTGAGCCCGCAGAGGACGAGCTCCAGGCTCCTGCGCGTGGTTGAGTCCCTTCTGCCCGAGGGCGCTTGGACGGAACGGCGAACGACCTGCGGTCCGTAGACTTGGTTTCGTGAGCAGGCTTCAGGTCGAGGCGGGCGGGGCGCCGATTCTCGAGCTCGAGGCGAGCTCGGGACGCCGGAGAAAGCGCTGACGCTCGACGCATGAGAGGTGCCGCGGCTCGACGCCTTCGGAACCCTGCGGCTCCAACGGACGAACGTGAGCTGACGCCTCCGGTTCGGATTCGGCGCTTCGTCGTCTTTCCGCCGCTCCGGATGTCGCTCGCCGGCCTCGTGGCGGCGGTGGCCGGGCCGGGCCTGATCACCGCACTCGTGCCGATCTCGGATCTCGAAGGTCGATACGGCATCGGAATGCTCTTCCTGGTCGCCGTCGCGCTCGCCGCGTATGTCGACGGCCTGTGGGCGGGCCTGCTTTGTGCGGGCCTCTCGTTCATCTCGTACATCTACTTCTACCTCCCGCCCGTGCACACGTTTTCGGCCAAAGGAAGCGGCGATGCGGTTCTGGCCGGCGTCATCTTCCTCCTGGCGGCCTTCGTGGTGACACAGGCCGCCGAGCGCCAGCGGCTGTACCGGCAACGCGCAGAGGAAACGGTCGAGGAGCTCGTCTGGAGCGAGGCGCGATACCGGTCACTCGTCGAGGCGAGCGGCCAGATCATCTGGCGAACAGACGAGCGCGGTCTCGACGGCGGCCTCTCACCCGGGTGGCTCTCGTTCACGGGCCAGAACCCGAACGAGGCGCAGCGGGCTCGGGTGGCTCGGCGCGTCCACGAGGACGATCGTGATCGAGTCGCGCGAGCCTGGGGAGGAGGCGGTCTCCGCGGAGACGCGCGTACGAGGTCGAGTACCGCCTGCGCGCGGCAGACGGCCGCTACCGGACGATGCGCGTGCGCGGCGTGCCGGTGCGGGACGAGGGCGGTGTCGTTCGGGAGTGGGTGGGCGTGTCCGCCGACGTCACGGGGGAGCGTGACGCCGACGTCATCGCACGCGTGCGCGCCCGCCAGCAGCTCCAGGCGGCCGACCTCGGGCGCCTCGCGCTCTCCGGGGTCGAGCTCGACACCCTGTTCGGCGAAGCCCTCGAGGCAGTCGCGCAGACGCTGGGAGCGGACGTCACCGTCGCGCTCGAGCTTGCGGCGGGCGGTGAGGAGCTCGCCGTCCACGCGGCGCACGGCTGGCAGGACGCTCCGATCGGCACCGGGACGACACGGTCCGCGCGCTCGCTCGCGGGTCTGACGCTCTCCGCCGACGGGCCTGTCGTCGTCGACGACATCGCCGCCGACGCGCGCTTCGAGGCGTCGCCGCTCCTCCGCGCCACCGGCGCCGTCAGCGCGCTCGCGGTCAAGATCCGCGGGCGCGAGCCGGCCTGGGGGGTGCTCGGCGCTCTGAGCCGCTCGCAACGTCGCTTCGATCTCGACGACGCGAGCTTCCTCCGCACAGTCGCGAACATCCTGGCCGCGGCGATCGTGCGCCGTGGAAGGGAGGAATCGCTGGCGTTCCTCGCCGACGCGAGCGAAGCGCTGTCGTCGTCGCTCGACTACGAGCGCACGCTCGCCGAGGTCGCGAAGCTCGCCGTTCCACGCCTGGCCGACTGCTGCATCGTCGACGTGCTCGAAGAGCGGCGTTCAGTGCATCAATTGGCCGTGGTGCACGTCGACGCGATGCACGGAACGGCTCGTTCGCGAGCTCGAGGATCGGTACCCCTCCGATCCGGGCGGCCCCAGCTACGTCGGGCGCGTCCTGGACGACCGACGTCCGCGATTCGTCGTCTGATGTCGACGACGCGTTCCTCCGCGACGTCGCACAGGACGCGGAGCACCTCGACGCCCTCCGCCGGCTGGGGCTCGTCTCGGCTCTCTTCGCGCCCATGACCGCTCGTGGACGGACGATCGGGATGATCACGTTGCTGTCGGACAGATCCGGCCGTCGTTTCGGTCAGGGCGATCTCGATCTGGTAATGGATCTGGCGCGGCATGCGGCGCTCGCAGTCGACAATGCGCGGCTCTACCAGCAGCGGAGCCTCGTCGCGAGCACCCTTCAACGAAGCCTTCTGCCGCCCCAGCTGCCGGCCGTTGCGGGCGTCGAGCTGGCCGCCCGCTACCGGGCATCCGGTGCGGGCCTGGAGGTCGGGGGCGATTTCTACGACGCGTTCGCCATCGACGAGGAGAGCTTCGGCATCGCGATCGGTGACGTCTGCGGCAAGGGCCCGGAGGCCGCCGCGGTGACCGGCCTCACCCGCCACGCGATCCGGGCGTCGGCGCTCTACGAGCGCTCGCCCGCGCGAACGCTCTCGATCCTCAACGGCGCCGTTCTGGCTGAGTACGAGGGACGGACGTTCTGCACCGTCGCGTACGGTGTTCTCGAGCTGAGGGGCAATGCCGGGGCGAGCCTCCGTCTCTCGCTCGGCGGCCATCCTCTTCCGCTGCACCTCCGTTCGGACGGGTGCGTGGAGGCGGTCGGGACGTTCGGAACGCTGATCGGGGTTTTCGAGGACCCCGAGTTCGAGGAGGTCGTCGTCGAGCTCTCGCCGGGCGACGCTCTGCTCGCCTACACCGACGGTCTCGTGGAAGGTCTCGAGGAACGGCTCGGGGCCGGCGAGCAGCGGCTCGTCGAGCTGCTCCAGGGGTGCGTCGGTAGCGCCGCCGAAGAGATCGCCGCGACCGTCGAGGGCGCGGTGGCCGAGGCCGGGAGCGCCGCGGATCGGGACGACATCGCGTTCCTGGTCGTTCGAGTCACGCCTGCCTGAGGTCAGCGGACGATCTCGAACCAGACCCTCGTGATGCCCTGGCAGTCGATCCCCCACCGGGTCGCCAGGCGGGCGACGAGCAGCAGGCCGAAGCCTCCATCGTCACGGAGACGCCCGACGGCGGGGCTGAATCCCACACCCCAGTCGGAGACTTCGATCCGCAGACCCCGAGGCACGATCTCCGCCCGGACCCGCACGCGGCTGTCCGGGCCGGTCGCCCCGTGGCGGACGCTGTTCGACACGAGCTCGCTGACGAGGAGGCGCGCTGGCTCCAGAATCTCATCGGAGAGGTCGTCGGCAAGCTCACCCAGAGCGGCACGAGCCTGGCTCGGCGCCATCGTGGTCGCCGGAATGGTCAGGTCGACCGGAGCCGCTGTCATGACAGGACTGTGCCCCGATCCGGCGACGGCGAAACGACGCCTCAGTCCGCCACCGCTGCCGTGAGCGCCGCGTCACGGTCCTCGTGAAGCGGAAACACGCGGTCGAGGCCGGTGATCTCGAAGACCTTGCGGATGTTGTGGTCGGTCACGACCAGCTCGAGCCTGCCTCCACCGGGCCGAAGTCGTTTGACACCGCCGATCAGCACGCCGAGCGTCGTCGAGTCGATGAACGTCGTCCGCGAGAGGTCGACGACGACTTTCGACGCTCCGCCTTCGATCACGCGGATCAGCTCCTGCTTGAGCTCGGGAGCCGTGTACAGGTCGACCTCGCCGGTAAGGGCGATCACCGCTGTTCCTCCGTCGAGTTCCTCGGTCGTCAGTGCGAAGTTCATGGCTCCTCGTGTGTCGGCGAGCCGGCGAGCCGCTTGCGGAAGCACAGGCGCGAGCCTGTTCCGTCAGCGCGGTGGCCGATCTCGAGCTCGTCGGAGACGGCCTGGATGATCGCGAGGCCGAGGCCGCCCTCGTCCAGCCCGCCATCGCCGCTCATCGGCGGCAACTCATCGAGACCCGGCCCGTCGTCGGCGACCTCGATCACGATCGCGTCGGCTCCGAGCTCGAACCCGATCTCGACGATCCCGCCGTCGGGGCCGTACGCATGACGGATCGAGTTGGTGCAGGCCTCCGTCAGCGCGAGCTTCAGGTCGCTGAGGTCGTCGGGGTCGATCGGGCGCAACCGGGAGAGTCCGGTCAGGACGAGCCGGCCGAGGACGAGGTACTCCGGCTTCGCCGGGATGCGGAGACGCAGCGTCTCGCTCATGCGGCGTCCTCGTCGCCGAGTTCCTCGCGCATCGTCTCGAGCGCGCGCCGGATCAGACGCGACACGTGCATCTGGGAGATCCCGACCTCCTGGGCGATCTGCGACTGGGTCAACCCTTCGTGGAAGCGCAGATGCAAGATCCGACGCTCTCGCTCGTCGAGGCGTTCGAGCCCGGGGAGGAGCACCGCTCGATCCTCGCTCGTCGCGAAGCCTTCCTCGTCGGCGCCGAGCAGGTCGAGCCGGACACCGCTCTCGTCGTCGTCGGTGGGGGCCGACAGCGAGATGGCGGAGTACGCGCGGCCGGCATCGAGTGCCTCGACGACTTCTTCTTCGTCGGCCTCCACCGCCCGCGCGAGCTCCGCGATCGTCGGAGAGCGTCCGAGCGAGGTTCCGAGGTCCTCGACGGCCGAGTTCAGCCGGAGACTGAGCTCCTTCAGGCGGCGTGGGACGTGGACTGCCCAACCCGCGTCGCGAAAATGGCGCTTCAGCTCGCCCACGATCGTCGGGATCGCATACGTGGTGAGCTCGACGCCGCGATCGGGATCGAAGCGGTCGATCGCCTTGATCAGCCCGATCGAACCGACCTGGACGAGGTCGTCGAGCGGCTCTCCCCGGCCCGCGTAGCGCCTTGCGAGCGAGCGAACGAGCGGCAGATGCTGCTCGACGAGCCGTGCTCGGGCGTCGAGGTCGCCCTCGTGATACGCCTTCAACAGTTCCTGACTGGAGCTCACGGTCACGGTCGCCACATCAGTCCCTCGGGAGGACCGGCACGGCCTTCTCGAGCCGCAGACGCCCGCTCGAGCCCTCCTCGACCACCTCGACCCGGTCGACGACCGCTGCGAGGACGACCCGAAGCGCCACCGGATCCGTACGCTCGAGCGCGGCGCGGGCGGCGCTCGGCTCGATCGGCCCGACGTCGATCGTCAGCGTCTCGTCGGTGATCCGGAGGTCGAGCGTGACGGTGGCCTCCGTGGCGAGACGCTCCTCGGCGAGGATCGACTCCACGGCGAGCTGGAGGTCGTCGAGGCTCTCGTACGAGAGGTTCAGGCGCGCCGCGAGCCCACCGACGACGATCCGGGCGACCGACGCGTAGCGGGCCCTCGCGGGCAAGGTGAGGCTGATCGCGTCTCCCTCATCCAGTGCCGCGGCAGCCGCCACCGTCGTCTGCTCCTCCTCCAGCATCCCTAGAGCTCCTACCCGGTTTCGCGCAATGCTAATCATCGGTCGTCAGCAGGTTTGGCGGGCGCATCGGTAGGGGTAGTCGGGGCCAAGCGACCGAAAGGAGCTGCCATGCCCGTCGGCGAGCCGAACGTCCTCGTGGTGGCAACCGTGTCACTCTCGCCCGGAACGCTGCGAGCCCATGCCGCCCGGCTTGGCCTCGAGCCCGCGTCGAGCGTCCGCATCGTGTCGCCGGCTTCGCGGCTCTCGCCGGCGAAGTGGCTGACGAACGAGGAAGACCAGGCTCGTGAGACGGCTTCCTCGATCGCGGGCGAGCTCGCCGAGGAGGTCGAGAAGGCGGATGGCACGAGTGTCGAGGCGGACGTCGGCGACACCGACCCGCTCCGGGCGGCCGAAGACGCCCTCGCGACCTTCCCCGCGGACGAGCTCGTCGTGCTGCTGCGCCCCGAGTCGGAGGCCAGCTGGCTCGAGCGCTCGGCCGTCGAGAAGGGCTTCGAGCGCTTCGGCCTGCCAGTCCGCTACGTCGTCGTCGGAGAGCCGGCGTCCAGAGAGGAATGACCCTCTCTGCGGCGGTCTCGTCGGTGATCGGGCCCCTTCGGGCCCTCTTCGGCGGAGTCGGCTCGGCCTTCGGCCGAGCAACGATTCGGCGAAAGTGACCGGGCGGCTTCGCCGCCCTCCGCGGCCGATATCGGCTCGGCCTTCGGTCGAGCAACGATTCGGCGAAAGTGACCGGGCGGCTTCGCCGCCCTCCGCGGCCGATATCGGCTCGGCCTTCGGTCGACCAACGATTCGGCGAAAGTGACCGGGCGGCTTCGTCGCCCTCCCCGGCCGATATCGGCTCGGCCTTCGGCCGAGCAACGATTCGGCCTACTGCCTCTCCAGCTCGTGGGCGACGTCGCCGGCCTCGCCGACCTTCTCCACGACGGCGAACCGAGGGTTGGTCTCGACGACGATCTCGACGTCCGGCACGACGTGGCCCGGGACGACGACGAAGCGGGTGGTACTGCGGCGCACGTCGCGATACTCCTCGAGCGTCAGCTCGACTGCCTCCGTGCAGTCGCCGGAGGCGCACTCGCACACGAACGGAAGCGGGCCCGAGCGCACGACGGTCGCGTGCACGTGCTTCTCGCGCAGGCTCTCGTTGATGTCCCGGAAGTGATCCTCGTTCTTCGCCAGGCGTGCTTCGCGGTCGGTCACGACCGCGGAAGCGTACCGACCCCGCGGTCTACTCGGCGGGCTGCTCGGCCTGCCGAGCGTCCGGCGTCGCTCGGTGACGCCTGAGAATCCGGCGCGTACCTGGCCACCAGCTCAGGTCGCCGAAAAGCGAGATGAGCGATGGCACCAGGAACGTGCGCACGACGAACGCGTCGATCAGAACGCCGACCGCCAACGCGAAGCCGAGCTCGGCGAAAGCCCGCAACGGGACGAGCGCGAGGAGCGCGAAGCTCGCAGCGAGTGCGAGGCCAGCGACCGTGATGGTCTTGCTCGCCCTGGGCACGGCGGTGGCGATCGCCTCCCTCAGCGGGCGCTTCTTCGCCTCCTCCCACACCCGCCCGACGACGAAGACGTTGTAGTCCGAGCCGAGCGACACGAGCAGGACCGCCGCCGCGAACGGGACGTAGTAGGTGAGTTCGTCGTAGCCGAGGATCCCCTGGAACAGATACGTCGTCAGGCCGAGCGTCGCGGCGAGGGCGAGGACGCTCGAGGCGAGCAGGAAGAGCGGTGCGACGACCGATCGCAGGAAGATGACGAGGAAGAAGAGGTTGACGCCCAGCGCAGCGAGCGCGATCCGCTTCAGATCGTCGACCGTGAGCGAAACCGTGTTCTCCGCGAAGGCCGTGTCGCCCGCGTACGCGACGGCGACCCCCGACAACCCTGCTTGCTCGAGCAACGCCGGCATGTGCTCCTCGAGAGCGCGCAGACGGTCGATCGCGGCGCCGCCGAGTGGCTCCTCGTCGAGAATGACGGCGATCCGGGCCGCACCGCCGTCTTCGGAGATTACCGCGCCCGTCGCGACATCGGCCGGCTCCTCGCGCGGGCCGACCACGCCTGCGACTCCCTGCTCCTGCGCAATCAGCTCCTCCAGTTGAACGAGCCGGTCGCGCTTCGCGCCGAGCCCGGGAGCCTCGAGGATGATCTCGGTGGGCGCGAGGATGCCCGGGGCGAAGCCCTGTGCGGCCGCGGCCTCCGCCTGCCTGACCGTCGACTCCTCTGGGAGCCCGCGGATCAGCGTGAACCCCAGGTTCGTATCGCGGAGACCCGTGGCTGCGACGACGAGCGCGCCCACGGCGAAGAGGAGAATCAGCGCCGCCATGGGCTTCGCCGTTGCAAAGAGCGCAATCCGCTCGCGCAACGGGCGGACCCGAGGCTCGGCGGCCACGACAGCCGCAGGAGCCGGCGCCTCGTCCTGCGCCGGGACGGCCACTGACTTGCTCGGCCAGAAGATCGCCCGCCCGAACACGGCGAGCAGCGCCGGGATGAGGGTGATCGACGCCACGAGCGCGACGATCGCGGTGAGCGCCATCCCGGGCCCAAGCGCCCGGAAGTACTCGAGTTGGCCGGCCAGCAGCGCGGCAGCCCCGGCCGCCACGATCAGCCCGGCCGTCACGACGATCGGCAGGTTCTGGGCCGTTGCCCGACGAGCCGCGGGCAGACGTTCATCCCCGGCGGTCAGGCGCCCGCGGAAGCCCGACAGAAAGAAGATCGCGTAGTCGGTGACGATGCCCAGCAGCAGGACGACGATCAGTGGCTCGATCTCGCGTGGCATTCCGATGCCCATCAGATCGCCGAGCACGGGAAGGATCCGGACGGTGACGAGATACGCGAGCCCGGCCGTTACGAGCGTCACGAGCGGAGCGCCGAACGAGCGGAAGGTGAGGCCGAGAATCACCGCGATCACGATGACCGTGGCCAGCTCGATCGTGGGCAGCGAATCGACGATCCGATCTGCCTCCTCGACCCGGGCGGGGATCGCGCCGCTCACGCCGACGAGCGCGTCGTCAGGCGCTGCGATCTCCTGCGCGGCGAAGTCCTCCGCAAGCGCGCGCTGATCGCCGATGCTCGTGTCAGGCCCGAAGAAGAGGTACGTGACGGCTGTCGTCGACGACTCGCGGGAGCTCGGGAAGAGCTCTGCCGTGTTCGTGATGGGCAGCGCGAAGGAGATGCCCGATTCACCCGGGCGCTCGATGATCCCTGCTGCGCGCTCGAAGACCCGGCGCTGTGCTTCCTCGGAGAGGCCCTGGGGGTCGCGCTGGACGACCGCGGTCTCCGCGAGGATCGGGATCGAGAACAGCTCTGCGCTGCGGATGCGGGCCTGAACCGCCGGCGAGTCCTCGGCAACAAGCCCGCCGAGAGGCGCCCCGTCCCCCTCGCTCAGGCTCGGGAGCAGGATCGTCGCGGCGATGGCTCCGGCCACCCACGCGAAGACGATCGCGAACCGCAGCTTCGACACCAGCCAGGCGAAGCCCCTGGCCCCGCGTCCCGCCATAGCGGGGTCAGTCATCCGACGGCTTCGGGTCGGGAGCCGACTCGACGAGGTTCACGCCGGCGGGGGTCTCGAGAATGGTCTCACGCCGCCAGCGCAGGAGCTCTCCGGCGATGATCGAGATCGAGCCACCGACCGGGATCGCTGCGATCGCGCCCAGGATCCCTCCGAGCTCGGCGCCGACGAGCACGCTGACGAGCACCGCGAGCGGCGAGAGATTGACCGCCCGGCCGTAGATCAGCGGCTGGATCACGTGGTTCTCGAGCTGCTGGTAGACGACGTAGATGACGAGCACGACGATTCCGGCGACGACCCCCCGCGAGAAGAAGGTGACCGCGACGATCGTCACGGCCGCGAGCGGAGCACCGATCATCGGGAGCAGGTTGAACAGCGCGGCCAGCACGGCGAGGGGGATCGCATACTCGACGCCCACGATCGCCAGGACGGTGCCGGCCACGACGCCGGCGAGGACGCAGACGACGAGATTGCCGGTGAAGTACCCGCCGACGGTGCGGTAGATGCCGGCGAAGATCCGCTCCCACCGCGGTCGCTGGCCGTCGGGCACGAAGTCGAGGAAGCCCGCCACCCAGCGGCGGCCGTCGAGCAGCATGAAGAAGGTGAGGAATGCGATCGCGACGATGCTGAACGCCGTCGTTGCGACCGTCTTGGCAACGCCGATCGCGGGCGTCGTGAATCCGAGCACCCCTGCCACGCCCCCGTCCGCGAGCTGGGACTCGAGCTTCTCGACGAGCCCGAACCGTCGTTCGAGGAAGCCAAGCGGGCCGCGGCCGTTCTCGGCGTCACGGATGATTCCGGGCAGGGCCTCGACGAAATCGACGATCTCGTTGACGAGCGGCGGGACGACGAGGAACGCAAGTCCGCCGAAGACGAGCAGTGCGAGGAAGAACGTGGCCACGGCGGCGATGCTCCGGCGCACGCCGCGCCGCTCGAAGAACACCACCACCGGATTCAGCGCCATCGAGAGGAACGCGGCGATGAACAGGTACGTGAGTGCCTGCCAGGCCAGGTAGCCGAGCGACAGCACCGCGAGGGCGCCGATCGTGATCGCCAGCACCATGACCACGGTTCGGGGCCGGAGTCCGTTCGTCCGCGCTCCGGGCTGGTCTGCCACCGGAGACCGTCGCCGCAAGGCGGGATCGTCGTCGTGAAGGATCACCGACACGGGGGCGTCTGTACCCGGTCGACACCGGCGTGAAACCTGGGCCGGACGGAATCGAGGGGCGGCGGGCCTGGCTCGCCGCCCCTCGATTCCGCTGGGCGCTTGGAGGTGGTGCCGCTAGGTGGCGCGCCGGATACCGCTGGTGAAGAACATGATCACCCAGATGAGCGCCACGATCGCGGCGGCGATGAACAGCCACTTCACGACGAAGCCGGCGCCGAGAAGCACGAGCGCGACGATTGCGAGAATGACGAGAGGGATCATTGACCGTCCTTTCCGATGACGGGAGGAGGCGTACCCGATCCCATCGACGAGCAAACCTCGGAAGCCGGGCTCCGCGTTTCGAGACAGGGCCCGTGTGGGTAAGAGGTGCCCGTGCGCAGCCCGGGGCTGATCCGCGCAGAGATCGACGCGCTCGCCGAGCGGCGTTCCGCGCTCTGGCAGCAGCTCGGCGAGGGAGACGGCGAACTCCGCGTCGAGTTGACAGTGGTCACGGCTCGGATCGACGCCCTCTGGCTCGAGCTCCGTGTCACCGCCGCCCACGTGCGGGCCGGGCCCCGAGGCGCGATCCTCGAGCGTGCTCGTCGAGATCGGCGGGCCGAGCAGGAGCTCCGACGCTGGGTTCCGCTCGCCTGAAGACGAAGGGGCCCCGGGACGACGCCCGGAGCCCCTGTCCTGTGCCGTGCTACGGACGCGGGAGGCCGTAGTAGGAGGAGAGCTCCTCGCGATAACGGTCGTCTGCGTGCACCGTCTCGTCGTATTCGGGAGCCGCCTTGATCTCGTCCTTCGAGCGGTTCGCCCACACCGTCTCGTCATCGAGATCGATCCGGTCGATCACTCCGGCCGGGAGCATGACCTTCTTCCCGAAGATCCATGGCCCGGTGTCGACGACGATGTAGCTCGAACCGACGTCATACGTCGCTTCGTCGATCGTGCCGATGCTGCCGTCGAGCGCCTCGACGGCGAACCCACTCAGGTCGACGCCGCGGCCGACGTCCACGCCGAGCGCGGAATCGTTGCGGTACGTCCAGATGTCCACGGACATCCAATCGCCTCCTTCGGTTCGGATTGCCTTCGAACGGGTGCTACCCGTCGCGACCCGGTCGTACACCTCCGGCGGCGTGGGCAAGATGCGCCCATGCTGGACGAGGCCATTCGCGTGCGGGTCCGCGTGTCGGGTCGTGCGCGGCGGATGCGGCTGCTCGTCCACCCCGACCGGACGGTCGAGCTCGTCGCGCCCCGGGGGGTCGGAGCCGCCCGGATCCACGAGCTGGTGGAACGGCACCGCGACTGGATCGAACGCCGCGTCGCGGCTTGCGAGCGGCCGGCTCTCGGGCTCGAACTGGCGGATCACCTCTGGCTCGACGGCCGGCCCGTTCCGGTCGAGCGCCGACCGGGTGCTCGTCCGTGCGTCGCTTTCCGAGACGGGCAGCTCAGGGTCGGGGGCTGCGCGGCAGGTGCTGAACGGGCCGTGGAGCGCTGGTACCGCCGCCAGGCCCGCGCGGCCGTCGAGGCCTCGGCCCGCCGCGAGGGTCGCCGGCTGGATGTCACGTTCCACTCGCTGGCGATTCGCGACCAGCGGACGCGCTGGGGATCGTGTTCTGCCACCGGCGTGCTCTCCTTCTCGTGGCGACTCGTCCTCGCGCCGCGTGAGGTGCTCGACTACGTGGTCGTCCACGAGCTCTGCCATCTCCGACAACTGAACCACTCGAGGGCGTTCTGGCAGCTGCTCGACGAGGCGAGACCTGGATGGCGTGAGGAAGCCGGATGGCTTCGCGCGCACGGCTGGGAGCTGCGCCGCTACCGGCCGCTGCACGCCCCGGCTTGATCCTCCGGCGCGGTTTGCGGGTTTCGAGCACAGCGCTCCCGGGTAGGCGACCGGCGGAGGGTCCCGGGTCAGCCAAGCATCGCACCCCTCCTCCCGAGCGACGCGCCGGGGCCCTCCACCGTCCGACGTTTCGCAGGCACCGGCGCCGGGTACCGATGCGTCGTCCAGATGACGCTCTCGGCGGTAGGCGGATTCGACTTCGGCGACCAGTACGCCGGGCTCCTCCTCTTTCTCGGCGTAGCGGTGTTCGCCGCGATCGGCGCGCTCTCCCACCAGGCGGAGCGCGCGTTCTCGGCCGCGCTCATCTATCTCGCGCTCGGCGTCGCTGCAGCAGCGGGGATCGACCTTCTCGACCTGTCCTGGATCGATCCGATCGAGGATGCGGGCCTGATCGAGCACCTGACCGAGTTCGCGGTCATCGTCGCACTGTTCTCCACGGGGCTAAGTCTCGACCGGGCGCTACGCTGGCGAGGCTGGATCTCGGTCGGGCGTCTGCTCCTGATCGTGATGCCACTCTCGATCGGGCTCGTGGCCCTCGCGGCCGCAGGCCTGATGGGGCTCGGCGCCGCCGCCGCGCTCGTGCTCGGGGCTGCGCTCGCACCGACCGATCCCGTCCTCGCCGGCGACATCGGGGTCGGGCCTCCAGGGGAGGAGGACGAGCGCGAGCCGAACTTCGCGATCACCGCCGAGGCCGGCCTCAACGACGGGCTCGCCCTGCCGTTCCTGCTGCTCGGCCTCCTGCTCGCCTCCGACGGGCGGGAATCGGTCAGCGACTGGCTTGCGGCCGACGTGCTCTACGGGATCGGCGGCGGCCTCGCGATCGGTGCTGTGATCGGCTGGGGCCTCGCGGCCATCGTCGTCCCGCTCCGCGATCGGCGGCTGTTGTCGCCGGAACTCGATCGCTTCGTGGCTCTCGGCGCGGTGCTCGTCATCTTCGGTCTGACCGAGCTCGCAGGCGCGTACGGGTTCCTCGCCGCGTTCGCCGGAGGCTTGGCGTTTCGACGCTTCGAGCGCGACCACGAGCTCAACAGCAGCGTGCACGACGGGGCCGAGGCGCTCGAGAAGCTGTCCGAGCTGGCCGTGATCCTCCTCTTCGCCAGCATGCTGAGCGCCTCGGGCCTTGCCCTTCCGGGTTGGGAGGGATGGTTGGTGGTCGCTCTAGCGCTCCTTGTCGTGCGGCCAGCGGGTGTGCTGCTGGCGTTCGCGACGAGCCGTGTTCCGCTCCGGGAGCGGCTGTTCCTCGCCTGGTTCGGCGTCCGCGGCGTGGGCTCCCTCTACTACGCAGCGGTGGCCGTGGGCGCCGGTGTTCTCACCGGTGCCGAGACCATCGTCTACTGGACCGTCGCCGTCGCCGTCCTCGTCTCCGTGGTGGCCCACGGGATTTCCGGCTCCCCGCTCTCGGAGCGGCTGCTCGCTAGACCCGACCCGCGCGGCGACGCGGAGTCTTCGACGCGTTTCGAGGCCGCGGTGGACGGGGTACTCGAGAGCAGTCGACGGCGCTAACGACCGGAAGGAGACCGGAATGCCTCCCAGCGGCGCTCCCGATCGGAGATCGCGAGGTACGTTTCGAGCCGGTTCATGCGAGGGAACTACTGCCCGGCGCGCGGTGGCCGGAAAGCGATCCGGGCTCTCTAGGAACGCGGCTCGTCGCCGGCGGCGAGTGCTTCCGCGACACTGACATGCAGGCTCTGGCGCCAGAGCATGCCGTCGCGGAACTCGCAGCGCCAGACGACGCCCGTGTCCGCGAACCCGCCCATCGGGGTCGGATGCCTGGAGCGACCGTCGACCACGACGACCCTCGTGCTGACCTCGTGGATCCCGTTGATGGTGATGCTGTGGACGTCCGTCCACGCCTCCCGCAGCGCCTCCATGACGTCGGCTCGACCCTCCGTCAGCCGGCCCCGCGCCATGGCCATCTCGAGGCGCGCGTCGGGATGAATGAGTGGCTCGACCGCATCGGCATCCTGAGCTGCGATCGCGGCCCACAACTCGCGGATGAGCATTGCCGCGGGGCGCTCCTCCATCAGGCCGGGGAGGATACGGCGTGGCCATTCGGACGGCAACACTTCGTTCTCAAATCAGCGCGGACCCGAAAGGCGAGCGTCCCGCCTGTCGTACACTCGCCGGGCATGCAGAGTCGCGCTGCCACGGTCGAGGCGTATCTGGCGGAGCTGCCGGAGGACCGCCGCGCCGCGCTCGCCGAGGTGCGGGCGACGATCCTCGACCACCTTCCCGAGGGGTACGAGGAAGGCATGCAGTACGGGATGATCGGCTATTTCGTGCCGCTCGAGCGGTATCCGGAGACCTACAACGGGCAACCGCTGTCGGTCGCTGCGCTCGCGAACCAGAAGAACTACATGGCGCTCTACCTGATGGGCGTCTACGCGGAGCGGGACGCCTGGTTTCGCGAGGAGTACCGCAAGCGTGGCAAGCGGCTCGACATGGGCAAGAGCTGCGTGCGCTTCCGGTCGCTCGACGATCTCCCACTCGACCTGGTCGGCGAGGTGATCGCCAGGACGTCGGTCGAGGACTTCATCCGCCTCTACGAAGAGTCGCGCCGAAGGTAACGAAACCGCTCCTAGGCGGCCGTCACGCCGGGCCGCCGCGAGTTATCGGCGGCCCGGCGTCGCGTGCCGAGGGGGTAACTAGACGGTGACAGCCGCCTCCTTGGCTCGGGTTTCCTCGGCGGCGGCGGAATGGCGGAGCGCGCCACCGAACGCCAGCACCAGGAAGCCGATGCCGGTGAGGATGAGCGCGATGCCGACGACGATCCCGAAGAGCGCGAGCCGCTCGGCCATGTACGAGAGGTTGAGCGCTGTCGAGAGCGCCGTCTCGGTCACCCAGGTGTTACGGGCCTGGTTCGGAACCGGGTTCCCGTCCTCGTCGGTCAGCGCGGCCGCCTCGTCGCTCGTCCCGGCCGGATTCTCGGGATCGTCGGCGGCGACGAACCGGCCCATCTGCGCGTAGGTCAGGCCGCCGGAGGACTCGAGTGCGTGGATTCGCATGTACTGCGAGAAGCAGCGCGCGTCGCCGCCCGTCTCGATCGCTTGATCGGCCACGTCGCACGAGGGGGCCGACACGCTCAGGCCCGCTTCGTCGATCCCTTCCTGGATCCCGGCCGGGCTCATGTCGGGAGAGCCGACGATCTGCTCCCGCTTCAGCTCGTCCGAGACCGTGCCGCGGGCGTCGAAGCTCATCCAGAGGGCTCCGATTCCGAAGGCGATGAGGAGCACCCCCGCAACGTAGCCCCCGTACTCCAGAACCTTGCGCATGGTCATACCTGTCTTCTCCTTCCCTGGTGACTTCCGGGGCTTCGCGGAGCTTCGCGCCCGCGTGAGCCTGCGCCATCAGGGCAAGCGCCGAGCGGCTTTGTGGAGCGACCGCCGTCTCGCTTCGGCTTTCCCGCAGCGACGGTCGGTACGTCACTGCGGGCCGAGCAGCATCGCGAGCAGGTCGAGCAGCGCGGGGCGCGCCCGATCGGGCTCGGCGGCGAGCCTTGGGGGCCTGGTCTGCCACCATCACGACGTCGTAGAGACGAGGTACATCGTGGTCGTCCTGTGCGCCACTCGCGCATCAATACCCGAACTCTTAGGGACTCTCGTCGGACAGGCACTCTCCGTCTGAGCCGCAAGCAGGACAAGCCGCAATCCCACTAGGGAAGCGGGATTGCGGCTCCTCAGGCGGAGGGGGGGAGATTTGAACTCCCGAGGGACGAAACCGCCCCTAACGGTTTTCGAGACCGCCGCATTCGACCGCTCTGCCACCCCTCCGGGGCGGATCCGGAGCTCACGGATGAGCCTCGATCCTGCGCTCCGAGTCTAGCCGAGGGCGTTCTCGACGGCCGCGGGCTGAGACGGAGAAGGAGGGATTCGAACCCTCGAGGCAGGGAATCCCCCACCTAACGCCTTAGCAGGGCGCCGCCTTCAGCCACTCGGCCACTTCTCCGTGCGGCGCCATGGTAACAGCCTGCCCTCTCGCGAAAACGTGAGGCCCGCCGACATCTCGTCGTGCGGGCCTCGTCTCGTCCCGGGGTCGATCTTGGATCTTCTCCAAGCATCGATCGGCGCCGGGTCGGTGCCTATACCCCGATCGGGGGATCAGAGGCGGTGTCGCGAAGCGGGCGCAGCCCGAAATCGCGACGATCGTGGATACCGGCGGCGCCGGTATCCGCACAACGGCCGAGCAACGATTCCGCCTCAGTCGTTGATGCGGGCGATCAGGTCGCCGCGGCGCAGCACCTTGACCGCGACGCCGGCGAGCCGGACGTCGAAGCCGCAGCCCTTCGGGAAGAGCACCTTGTCGCCCGGCTCGACTCCGGCGGCGTCCGGCCCGCCGGTCGGTGACGATGCCCGAGCGGCACTGGCCCTCGGCGCTCGCCGGGATGATCAGCCCGGTGCGCGTCTCGGCCTCCTCGTCGACCGGCTCGATGACGACGTAGTCGTCGAGGGGCTCGAGCGAGATCGCGATCGGCTTCGTCTCCTCCATCCCCCAATTGTAGGTCGGGGTGCGGCAGCTACAATTGAAACCGGGCTCACCGCTCGCCCGTCTAACTAAGCGGGGAAGGAATGCGGAGAGTCGTCATCACAGGAGTCGGGGCCGTCACGCCACTCGGGCACGACGTCAAGTCGACGTGGAGCGCGGCGGTCGAGGGGCGAAGCGGCGTCGATTTCATCAAGACGTTCGACACCTCCGAGTACCCGGTGCACATCGCCGCCGAGGTCAAGGACTTCGAGCGGCAACGGGCTCGTCTCCGCCAAGGAGCTGAAGCGGCTCGACCGCTGTGTCAGATTCGCGCTCTCGGCCTCGAAGGAGGCGATGGACGATGCGGGCATCAACGGCTACCGGCCCGACCGCGTCGGCGTCGTCCTCGGGTCGGGGATCGGCGGGCTGCACGAGCTGCTGCGCCAGTACGACGTCCTCCGCGAGCGCGGGCCCGGACCGCGTCTCGCCGACCTTCCTCCCGAACGTCCTGCCCGACTCGGCCAGCGGCCAGGTCGCGATCGCCCTCGGCCTTCGCGGTCCGAACTACGCGGTCGTCTCGGCCTGCGCGACCGGGCTCGCACGCGATCGGCCAGGGCGCCGATCTCGTCCGCCACGGCTCTGCCGATGCCGTCCTCGCCGGCGGGACCGAGGCGCTGCATCCACCCGCTCTTCTTCGCCGGCTTCTGCTCGATGCGCGGCCTCGTCGCCGAGGACGTGGATCCCGCGCGCGCCTGCCGGCCCTTCGACGCCACGCGCGCCGGCTTCGTGATGGGCGAGGGGGCGGGGATCGTCATGCTCGAGGAGCTCGAGCACGCGCGCGCGCGCGGCGCCACGATCTACGCCGAGGTGCTCGGCTTCGGCGCCTCGAACGACGCGTACCACATGGCCGCGCCCGATCCCGACTCGGTCGGCGTCGCGGAGATGATGAAGGCCGCGCTCGAGCGGGCGGGGGTCGACCCGAATCGCGTCGACTACATCAACGCGCACGGGACGTCGACGCCCCTCGGCGACGCTCGCCGAGACGAAGGCGATCAAGGACGTCTTCGGCGACCACGCGTACGAGCTCGCCGTCTCGTCGACGAAGTCGACGATGGGCCACCTCCTCGGGGCCGCAGGCGCGGTCGAGGCGATCATGGCGGCGCTCGCGATCCACGAGAAGGTGATCCCGCCGACGATCAACTACAACGAGCCCGATCCGGCGTGCGACCTCGACTACGTCCCGAACACCGCGCGTGAGGCCGAGATCGACGTCGCGCTCTCGAACGCGATGGGGCTCGGCGGCCACAACGGCTGCGTCCTGCTCGGGCGCGTCGAGTAAGGAGGGGGCTCGTGGGGGAACCATGGGTTCCCCACGCTGAACGGCTGTGTCCTGCTCGGGCGCGTCGAGTAAGCGTCCCCCTCGGCCGCGTCGATGATTAGCTGACCAGCGGGTTCTCCCAGCGGAGGCCCGGGAATCGGGCGAAGTCGCCGTCCGTCGAACAGAGGGTGAGCCCGTGCTCGATCGCGAGCGCGGCGAGATGAGCGTCGGAGACGAACCTGGGTGCGCTGACGACGTGCATGAGGGATCCGAGCACGTTCCGGTGCCGACGGGTCGCTGTCGGGATCCATGACGGATCGGCATCGAGCCAGGCTTCGACCTGCCGCCAGGCAACGGCGATCGCGACCGGAGGATCGAAGAGGCGTGGCTGGCTCACGACACGCACGAACCCGAGAAGGCTCTGCCACGGGAGACCGACTCGGGCGGCATTCTCCAGTCGATCGTCTAGCCAGGAACGGGCCGGCTGATGCTCGACCACGTTTGGCGAGAACGCGTAGATCAGGAGATTCGCATCGACGAGAATCAGCGGTAGGCCTCACCCTCGGCGATCCGGAGCAACTCGTCGACATCGTCGAAGCTGTCGACGAGCGGACGCCCGACGTTCATCGGTCGGGTGTGGCTTCTGGGCTTCCGGCGAGGGGCGCGATCTTCCTCGAGCCGGCTGAGCCCCTCTCGCAGCGCCTCGTTCACGATCTCCTTCAGCGGCAGGTCGCGTTCGTCACGGATCTGCTGCACTCGCGCTGCCACATCCGGGTCGAGCGTGAGCGTGGTTCTCATGCATCAGAACATAGCAGGAGTGATGTCTTGATGTCTCATTCAGACACCACTGCCGGAGTGAGCTCCGCGATCGATCCGAGGACGACGTTGGCCACCGCGAGCGCCTCCTCGCGCGGCGGAAAGTGGACGTTCGGCACGGCGATCACGCGCATGCCCGCGGCGTGCGCGGACAGGATCCCGTTGTGGGAGTCCTCGACCGCCGCCGAGCGCGACGGATCGACGCCGAGCCGCCGGGCCGCTTCGAGGTAGACGTCGGGCGCTGGCTTGCCGCGTTCGACCTCCTCCGACGACACCGTCACGCGGAACCACTGCTCGATGCCCATCAGCTCGAGCGCCAGTTCGATCAGCGGCCGGTTCGACGACGACGCCAGGCCGAGCGTGAACACGGTGCCGACGCGCTTCACGGCCTCGGCCGCGCCCGGCAAGACCGGCAGCGACTCGCGGTAGCGGATCTGCATCCGGCGGACGACCTCGGCGTCGATCTCTCCGGGCGACTCGCGGAGGCCCAGCCGTTCGTGCATGTAGCGCGACCACTCGACCGAGCTCATCCCCATCATGTCGCGCTGCGCGCCCTCGTGCCAGGAGCCTCCTCGTTCGCGGCTGAGCTGCTCCCGCACGTCGTCCCAGACCCGCTCCGAGTCGATGAGGATCCCGTCCATGTCGAAGACGACGGCGTCGATCACGACGCCCCGATGATGCACAATCCGCCGGCGTGAGGATTCTCGTGATCGGGGCCGGGCAGGTCGGGACGACGATCATCGAGGCGCTCGGAGCCGAGCACTCGGTCACCGTCATCGACACCGACCCGGTTCGGCTGAGCACGCTCTCGTATCGCTACGACGTCCTCACGTTCGAAGGAAATGGCGCCAGCCGACGGTGCTTGCTGGAGGCCGGGATCAAGGACGCCGACCTCGTGATCGCCTGTACCCAGCGCGACGAGGTCAACATCGTCGCCGGGATCCTCGCCGAGCGGCTCGCTCCCGAAGCGCGGACGATCGTCCGCACGCAGAACGTCGAGTACCTCGAGGTCTGGCGAGAGCGACAGCTCGACGTCGACTTCGTCGTGTCCTCGGAGCTCGAGACGGCGAACGCGATTGCACGGATCGTCGGCATTCCGGCGGCGAGGCAGACCGACGTCTTCGCCGAGGGCCAGGTCCTGATGGTCGAGTTCGACGTTCCGAGGGGCGCGGAGCCGGACGCGACGATCGGCCGGCTGTTGAAGGACGCCGTCATCCCGGCGGACTCGAAGGTCGCGTCGCATCATCCGTGGCGAGCGGATGATCGTCCCGCGAGGCGACGAGTCGATCCAGCCGGGCGATCGAGTGATCGTCATCGGCTCTCCCGACGCGGCCCGCGCGTGGAGCCGGATCCTCACGCACGGGCGCGAGCCGGGTCGAGGACGTCGTCCTCTTCGGCGGCGGGCGACACGGGCGTCGCAGATCGCCCGCGTGCTGATGGACGAGGGCACGAGCGTTCGGCATCATCGAGGCGAACGGCGAGCGTGCGCGGGACGTCGCGGAAGACTTCCGAGTGCGCGCGTGTTCCATGCGACCGGGTTGGACGCGGACTTCCTCGAGCGTGAGCGGATCGGCACCGCCGAGGCGGCGATCTTCGCGATGCCGAGCGACGAGAAGAACCTCTACGCGGCCACGCTCGCCAAGCTCCACGGCGTCTCGCTTCACGGTCGCCGTCGTCGACGATCCCGTCTCGATACGCGGTCCTCGAGCGGGCGGGCGTCGACGTGGTCGTCAACCCCCGGCTGGTGACGGCCGAGGAGATCGTCCGCTTCGCGCACGACCCCCGGATCCGGCAGATGGCGATGATCGAGGGCGACCGCTTCGAGATCCTCGACATCACTGTCCGGGAGGACTCCGAGCTCGTCGGGAAGCCGTTCCGCGAACTGCCGATGACCGGGCTCCCTGATCGGCGCGATCGTCCGCGACGAGCAGGCGATCTTCCCGCACGGCGACGACATGCTGCAGCCCGGCGACCGCGCGATCATCTTCGCGGAGGCCGCCCGCGTCGGCCAGGTCGAGCGGGCGCTGTGAGCGCAGGGGCGGCGCGGGCCCGTCGGGCCCCGCTCACGCGGTCCCTCGGGGTCGACCTCGGCGGCGCGCTCAACCTCGTCGGTCGCCTCCTCAAGTACTTCGCGCTCGCCTACCTCTTCCCGATCGTCGTCGGGCTCGGGTACGGCGACCCGGTCTGGCCGTTTCTTGCGGCGGGCGTGCTGACCGGTATCGCCGGCTTCACGATGGAGCGTGCGACGAGCGGCGGCGAGGCGATCGGCGCACGCGAAGGCTTCCTGGTCGTCTCGCTCACCTGGGCGTTGTGCGCGCTCTCGATCTCGGTGTCGTACATGCTCGGCGAGGAGCAGCTGCGCAATCCGATGGACGCGCTACTTCGAGTCGATGTCGGGGATGACGACGACCGGAGCGAGCGTCCTCACCGACATCCCGGCGCTCGACCACACGATGGCGCTGTGGCGCCAGTTCACCCAGTGGCTCGGCGGCATGGGGATCGTCGTCCTCGGCGCTCGCCATCCTGCCTCGGCTTCGTGTCGGCGGGCGCCAGCTGGTCGAGTCCGAGATGCCAGGCTTCGAGTACGAGCCGCTCGCCTCCTCGATCAGGGCGACGGCCCGGCGCCTCTGGATCGTCTACGTCGGCTCTGACCGGCCTGATGATCCTGATCCTCTCGGTCTTCGGCTGGACAGGCGTCGACTCGTTGATGAGCCCCTATCAGGCGGCGGCGCACGCGTTCACGACCCTCCCCACCGGTGGGTTCTCCCCTCAGGCTCGCTCGGCCGAGCCGTTCGCGCCCGCGAGCCAGTGGGTGATGGTCGCCTTCATGGTGATCGCGGGAGCGAACTTCGCCCTCCACTACCGGCTGCTGCGGCGGCGGATCAACCCGCTCCGCGACGAAGAGCTCCGAGCCTACTTCGTCATTCTGGGCGTGGCATCCATCCTCTTGCTGCTGGAGCTCCTACGCGCCGATCTCTTCTCGTTCGGGGAGAGCGCGATCCGCCAGTCGGTCTTTCAGATGGTCTCGATCGATGACGACCACCGGCTACGCGAGCGCAGACTTCGCCCAGTGGACGCGTGCTCACGAGCCGCACGCTCGTCGGCGCTGATGCTGATCGGCGGCTGCGCCGGCTCGACCGGCGGTGCGATCAAGGTCGTGCGCCACCTGCTCATCGCGAAGCTCCTGCGGCGTGAGCTCGATCAGACCGTCCATCCGCGAGGCACGTCGTCCCGATCCGTCTCAACGGCCGCGTCGTCGACGAGCGGACGCTACGCGCAGTCCTCGCGTTCACGCTCATCTACGTCGGCCTCTTCATGGCAGGTTCGCTGGTGCTGACGGTCGAGTCGGCGCGCGCCGGGCTCGACGTCACGGCCCTCGAGGCCATTGGCGCGGCCGCGACGACGCTCGGCAACGTCGGCCCGTCCTTCGGGTTCGCTGGGCCGTTCGGGTCGTTCGATCCGTTCAGCCCGCTCGTCGAAGGGCGTCATGATCCTGCTCATGTGGGCAGGGCGCCTCGAGATCATCCCGGTCGTCGTGCTGCTGACCCGGCGGTACTGGCGTGCGTAGGCTTCGCTGCCGGACGCGGCAACCCGGCGCAGCTCGTCGCGAGCCTCTTCGCGCATCGCCATCCTGGTCGGTGCGGGTCTGCTCATGCTGCCCGATTCGCGACGGCGGGCGCGGAGAGAGCGCCTCGTTCCTGACCGCGGCGTTCACCTCGACGTCGGCCGTCTGCGTCACCGGCCTCATCGTCGTCGACACGCCCGTCTACTGGTCGCACGTTCGGCCAGGTCGTGATCATGCTGCTCGTCCAGATCGGCGGGCTCGGGATCATGACCCTCGGCCTCGCTGCTCGCGCATCCTCGTCGTGCGGCGCGCTCGGGCTCCGCGGGCGGCTGATCGCCCAGGCCGAGACCGGCGCGCTCGGGCTCGGCGACGTGCGGCGGATCGTCCGCGACGTCGTCGCGCTTCACCTCGCTCTTCGAGGCTGCTTGCGGCGGCGGTGATCGGACTGCGCCTCGGGCCGTCGCCTACGACTACTCGGCCGGGTCGGCCGATCTACCACGGAGTCTTCCACGCGATCACCTCGTTCAACAACGCCGGCTTCGCGCTCTGGAGCGACAACCTGATGCAGTTCGTCACCGACGGCTGGATCTCGATGACGGTGTGCCTGCGCGGTGATCGCCGGTGGCCTCGGCTTCCCGGTCTGGCTCGAGCTACGGCGGGAGCTTCGGCGCCCGCGGCGCTGGTCGCTGCACACGAAGCTGACCCTCCTCGTGACGGTCATCCTGCTCGTCGGTCGGGTTCGTCGCCGTGCTCGCGTTCGAGTGGACGAACGCGAAGACGCTCGGCCCGCTCGACGTCCCAGGGCAAGCTCCTCGCGAGCTTCTTCCAGGGCGTCCAGCCGCGGACCGCTGGCTTCAACACGCTCGACTACGGCGCACATGCACGACGAGACGCTGCTCGTTACCGACGTGCTGATGTTCATCGGCACGGGCAGCGCGTCGACCGGCGGCGGCATCAAGGTGACGACCGTCGCCCTGCTCGTGCTCATGATCTGGGCCGAGGTCAGGGGCGAGCCGGAGGTCAACGCGTTCGGCCGCCGGATCGCCAGCAACACGCAGCGCCAGGCGCTCTCGATCACGCTCATGGCGCTGGGCGCCGTCGCCGTCTGCGTGCTCGTCCTCGTCTCGATCAGCCCCTACTCGCTCGAGGACACGCTCTTCGAATCGCTCTCGGCATTCGGTACAGTCGGCCTCTCGACCGGCATCACGGCAGGTCTTCCCGGCCCCGGGGAGGTCGCTCTGATCCTGCTCATGTTCCTCGGACGCATCGGACCGCTCACCCTCGGCACCGCGCTCGCGCTGCGTTCGCGCGAGCGGCGGATCCGCTATGCCGAGGCGAGGCCGATCATCGGCTGATGGCGCGCGGGGAGTTCCTCGTCTGCGGGCTCGGGCGCTTCGGTGGAGCGCTCGCGAGCGAGCTCGTCGCGCTCGGCCACGAGGTGCTGGGCGTCGATGCCGATCCGAAGAGCGTGCAGGATCACTCCACCGTCCTCACCCACGTCGTCCAGGCCGACACGACCGACCCTCAGGCGATGCGCGAGCTCGGCGCCCCGGAGTTTCGGACCGCGGTCGTCGCCATCGGCTCCGACATGGAGGCGAGCATCCTCACGACCTCGGTGCTCGTCGACTTCCAGATCCCGAAGATCGTCGCCAAGGCGATCACGAGGGCGCATGGGAAGATCCTCGACCGCGTCGGCGCCCACCGGGTCGTCTTCCCCGAGCGGGACATGGGCGTGCGCGTCGCCCACACCGTCACGGGCCGGACGATCGACTACATCCAGCTCGATCCAGGGTTCGCGCTCGTCGAGACGACGGCGCCGGGCGAGGTCGTCGGCAAGACCCTGGCAGCAGGCCGAGGTGCGGCGGCGCTACGGGATCACGGTCGTCTGCGTGAAGCCCAAGGACGGAACCTTTACCTACGCGACGCCGGAAACCGTCGTCAAGGACGGCGACATCCTCGTGGTCGCGGGCGAGACGAAGCACGCCGAGGCCTTTTCCGAGCTGCAATAGGCCGAATCGTTGCGCCGCGCGGAGCGCGGCGCCGATATCAGCCGGGGAGGGCCCCGGAAGGGGTCCGGTCACGTGGTGTCGCGAATCGGCCGGAGGCCGATATCGCGACGGTCGCGCAAACCGGCTTGGCCGGTTTGCGCACAGCGCTGAATCGTTGCGCCGCGCGGAGCGCGGCGGCGATATCAGCCGGGGAGGGCCCCGGAAGGGGTCCGGTCACGTGGTGTCGCGAATCGGCCGGAGGCCGATATCGCGACGATCGCGCAAACCGGCTCGGCCGGTTTGGAGCCGATGCCGGGGTCAGGTCTTGCACTGCAACATTGCAAACCATCCGACTTGTGTATGGCAATGCAAGACCTGACCCCGGGCTCCCCCGGGCTTCACGATGGCGGCTGAGCGGCGGGCTCGGCCGGCCGCGATCCGCCGGTCAGCGCCGGCGGAGCCGGCGCGTATCGCCCGGTCAGAGTCTGTCCCCGTCCCCGCGTTGCGCCGGATCCGCGACGATCCTGACGTCGATTCCGGGAAGCGCGCGGATCAGTCGCATCACGAGCGAGCCGCGCAGCACCTCCTCGCGCCGGCGCGCGTCCGGGGTGCCGATGAACACGTACGTCGAGCCGCGATCGCGAGCGACCGCGCGGACGGCCTCGACGAAGTCCTCCGACTCCTCCTCGAGGAAGTGGGCGCCGAGCACGACCCCGAGCCGCCGGAGATCGGCGAGCGCGCTGCGCTCGTCCTCCGAGAGGTCCTGTCCGGGACGGCGGACCCAGAGGACGTCGATGTCTCCCTGGAGGCGCTGTGCTGAGCGCCAGGCGCGGCGCATCAAGCGCTGGGAGCTCTGCTGCGGGGTGACCAGCGCGAGGATCCGCTCCGCCAGCGGTCGCTCGCCCTCCGGGTCGAACGTCGACGGGTGCCGGCGATGCTCGACGTCCTCGGCGACCTCGCGCAGCGCAAGCTCGCGGAGTGAGGCGAGCCGGTCGAGGCGGAAGAAGTTCGTGAGCGCCCGGTCGACCTGCGCGGGCGGATAGACCTTCCCGGCCTGGAGTCGGGCCTGGAGCTCCTCGGGCGTCAGGTCGACGAGGACGACGGCATCGGCGTCGTCCAGGATCCGGTCGGGGAACGTCTCGCGGACCCGGACGCCGGTGAGCTCGTAGATCATGTCGTTGAGGCTCTCGAGGTGCTGGACGTTCACCGTCGAGATGACGTCGATACCGGCGGTGAGCACCTCCTCGATGTCCTCGTAGCGCTTCGCGTTCCGCGACCCCGAGACGTTCGTGTGCGCGAGCTCGTCGATCAGCGCAAGCTCGGGAGACCGTCGCAGCACCGCGTCGACGTCCATGTCCTCGAGCGTCAGACCACGGTGGTCGGCGACGCGGCGAGGGACGACCTCGAGCCCTTCGGCGAGCGCTGCCGTGTCGGGTCGGGCATGCGGCTCCAGGTACCCGATGACGACGTCGACGCCCTCGGCCTTCGCCTGATGGCCCTCCTGGAGCATCCGGTACGTCTTTCCGACACCGGCTGCTGCGCCGAGCAGGATGCGATAGCGGCCCCGCACGGGGCGCAGCCTACGCGCCCAGCAGGTTGTGCACGACGAGGTCGATCAGCTTGATCCCGATGAACGGGGCGATCACGCCGCCGACGCCATAGATCAAGAGGTTCCGGCGCAGGAGCGCCGTCGCTCCGATCGCGCGGTAGCGCACCCCACGGAGCGCGAGCGGGATCAGGAGCGGGATCACGAGGGCATTGAAGATGATCGCCGAGATGATCGCGCTCTCCGGCGTGCCGAGCTGCATGATGTCGAGGGCGTCCAGCGGGCCGGTCGGGTCGCCTGCGGTGGCGTAGGTCGCGACGAAGATCGCGGGGAGGATCGCGAAGTACTTCGCGATGTCGTTCGCGATCGAGAAAGTCGTCAAGGCGCCACGAGTCATCAACAGCTGCTTCCCGACCTCGACGATCTCGATCAGCTTCGTGGGGTTCGAGTCGAGATCGACCATGTTGCCGGCCTCCTTCGCGGCGGCCGTGCCCGTGTTCATGGCGACGCCGACGTCCGACTGGGCGAGCGCCGGAGCGTCGTTCGTGCCGTCGCCTGTCATCGCCACCATGCGACCCTTGTTCTGCTCGTCCTTGATGAGCGCCAGCTTCGCCTCAGGCGTCGCCTCGGCCAGGAAGTCGTCGACCCCGGCTTCCTGAGCGATCACGGCCGCGGTCACCGGATTGTCGCCCGTGATCATCACCGTGCGGATCCCCATCCTGCGCAGCTCGTCGAATCGCTCGTTCATGCCCCCCTTGACGATGTCCTTGAGATGGACGACTCCGAGGGCGAAACTGTCGCGAGCGACGACGAGGGGGGTCCCGCCGCTCTCCGCGACCTGCTGCACGAGACGGTTGAGCCCATCGGGCGAGCGCCCGCCGTTCTGCTCGACGAAGGCCTTGACGGCGTCGGGGGCGCCTTTGCGGATCTGTTGCCCGCCGACGTCGACGCCGCTCATTCTGGTCGAGGCCGTGAACGGGATGAACGTGGCCTCACCGTCCGTCAGTTGCCGCTCCCGGAACCCGTACTCCTTGGCGAGGACGACGATCGAGCGCCCCTCCGGCGTCTCGTCGGCGAGCGAGGCGAACTGCGCGGCCTCCGCGAGCTCGCGCTCGTCGACGCCGGAAACCGGGAGGAACTCCGCGGCCTGGCGGTTGCCGAGCGTGATCGTGCCGGTCTTGTCGAGCAGGAGGACGTCGACGTCACCGGCAGCCTCGACCGCTCGCCCGGACATGGCGAGCACGTTGCGCTGGACGAGCCGGTCCATCCCCGAGATGCCGATCGCGGAGAGGAGCGCGCCGATCGTCGTCGGGATCAGCGCGACGAGGAGCGCGATCGACACAGTCAGCGAGATCGGCGTATCCGCGTAAACGGCGAACGGCTTCAGTGTCACGACGGCGAAGAGGAACGCGATCGTCAACCCAGCGAGGAGCACGTTGAGCGCGATCTCGTTCGGTGTCTTGCGGCGCTCGGCGCCCTCGACGAGCGAGATCATGCGGTCGAGGAAGGACCCGCCCGGCTCCTGGGTGACCTCGACGAGCATCCGGTCGGAGAGCAGACGCGTGCCGCCCGTGACCGCCGAGCGATCGCCTCCGGCTTCTCGGATCACCGGTGCCGACTCGCCGGTGATCGCCGATTCGTCGACCGAGCCCGCTCCCTCGATGACATCGCCGTCGGCAGGGATGATCTCGCCCGCCTCGACGATCACGATGTCGCCGCGGCGCAGGTCCGGTGCGGCGACCTCCTCGATCGCCCCGCCGGGGCCCTGTCGCCGTGCGAGGGTGGTCGTCCGAGTCGCGCGCAGCGTGTCGGCCTGCGCCTTGCCGCGGCTCTCGGCGATTGCCTCCGAGAAGTTCGCGAACAGCACCGTCAGCCAGAGCCAGAACGCGACCGATCCCGTGAACCAGAGCGGCGAGTCGCCGTTGCCGTCGATCGCGTCCCGCACGAAGATCGCCGTCACTACGACGCTGCCGAGCTCGACGACGAAGATGACGGGATTCCTGACCAGCGTGCGCGGATCGAGCTTGGCGAAGGACTCCCAGAGCGCCTTGACGACGATCTCGCGCGAGAAGATGCTGACGTTCTGCCGGCTCATCGCGACTCCTGATCGAGTGCGAGATTGAGCTCGAGGACGTTCACGCCAGGCTCGCCGAAGAAGCCGAGCCAGCGGCTGTCGGTGGCCTCGTCGATCAGCGCCGCGACGCGCTCGCTGGAGAGGCCCCGGACGGCGGCGATGCGCGCGCTCTGGAGCACTGCGTTCGCGGGCGAGATGTGCGGGTCGATGCCCGACCCGGAGGTGGTGACCGCATCGACCGGAATATCGCCGATCTCGAGGCCGGGGTTGTAGGGCCCCTCGAGCGCGAGGATCGCCTCGGCCCGCTCGCCGACCTGCGTCTCGAGCTCCGCGTTCGTTGGTCCGAGGTTCGCGAAGCTCGTCCCGGCGGCGTTGTAGTCGGTGGCTGAGGGGCGCGGGTGGAAGTAGCGCTCGCCCTCGAACGCCTGGGCGGCGAGCCGCGACCCGACCGGCTTTCCGCCGGCCTCGACGATCGAGCCGTCAGCGCCGTTCGGGAACGCAAGCTGCGCGATGCCAGTGATCGCCCCGGGGTAGGCGAAGCCGAGAACGGCGGTGAGCACGACGGCAGCGACGAGCGAGCGGAGGGCGAGCTTGATCATCAGAAGAGCTCCGTGGTGAGCGACTCGACGATCGGCCCGAGCGCGAGCGCGGGGAGGATCGTGAGCGCAGAGACGATGACGACGACTGCGACGAGCACGCCGACGAAGGTCGGGCTGTCCGTTCGGAACGTGCCGGCGGAAGCCGGGGCTGTCTTCTTCGCGGCAAGGGATCCGGCGACGGCGAGGGCGGCGACGAGGGGCACGAACCGCGCGAGGATCATGGCGACACCGCCGAGCAGCGCGGAGAAGTTCGTCGCCCCGTAGCCGGCGAAGGCGCTCCCGTTGTTGTTGCCCTGCGACGTGTACGCGTAGAGGGCCTCCGAGAAGCCGTGCGGCCCGGGATTGAAGATCGAGGCAAGTCCCTGCGGCAGGGTGACCGCGAGCGCGGTCATCACGAGGATCATCGCCGGGGGGAAGAGCAAGCCGACGAGGACGATCTTCACGTCGCGGGCGTCGATCTTCTTCCCGAGGTACTCGGGCGTCCGTCCGACCATCAGTCCCGAGACGAACACCGCGAGGAGGACGTACAGGAGCATGCCGTACATGCCCGAGCCGACGCCGCCGAAGATCACCTCGCCCACGAACATGTTCACGATCGGCACGGCTCCACCGGTCGCGGTCAGCGCGTCATGGCCGCCGTTGACCGATCCGTTCGAGGCGTCGGTCGTCGCCGTCGCCCAGAGGGCGGTGTTGGCGATCCCGAATCGTTGCTCCTTGTCGGACATGTTGCCGCCTGCGGACCCGTCCTCGATCGCCAGGCTGACGCCGGAGTCGCGCAAGACCTGCGAGCCGTGTTGCTCCGCGGGGAGGGCGATCGCCACGCCGACCGCGAACATCGCGAACATGGCGGCGAAGACCGCCCACCCCTGGCGGGTGGAGCCGACCATCTTCCCGAACATGAACGTCGTGGCAGCCGGGATCAGCAGGATCGAGAGCACCTCGAGGAAGTTCGTCAGCCCGTTCGGGTTCTCGAACGGAACCGCCGAGTTCGAGTTGTAGAAGCCGCCTCCGTTCGTCCCGATCTGCTTGATCGCGATCTGCGACGCGGCCGGGCCCCGCGCGATCGACTGCTCGGCGCCCTGGACGGTCGTCACCGTCTCGGCACCCTGGAACGTCTGGACGACGCCGTTGCCGACGAGAATCAGCGCGAGCACGATCGAGAGCGGCAGGAGGATGTACGCGATCGAGCGGTACAGGTCGACCCAGAAGTTGCCGAGGCCGTTCGTCGAGCGGCGCGCGAAGCCTCGACAGACAGCCGCCAGGACGGCCATCCCGACGCCGGCGGAGACGAAGTTCTGCACGGCGAGCCCGGCCATCTGGCTGAGGTAGGACATCGTCGTCTCGCCGCCGTAGTACTGCCAGTTCGTGTTCGTGACGAAGCTGACAGCGGTGTTGAACGAGATCGTCGGCGAGACGCCGGGCAGCCCGTTCGGGGTTCAGGAAGAGCAACCCCTGAAGCCGGAGGAGGCCGTAGAGCAGGGCGAAGAACACCGCGCTGAAGACGAGGACTGTCTTCGAGTACGACTTCCAGTCCTGATCGCGCGCCCTGCGCTCGCCCACGGCGGCGAGGAACCAGCGCTCGAGGAAGGCGAGCCGCCGCGAGAGGAACACCTCTCCCGTGTACACGCGCGCCATGTACCCGCCGAGCAGTGGCGTGAGCGCGACGAGGACGACCCCGTAGAGCAGGATCTGGCCGACGCCGAGCCCGGTCACGTCGAGCTCCCCTCGGAGAAGAGCACCCAGAGCAGGTAGACGAGGACGGCCACGCTGAGGACGAGCCCGAAGATCTCCTCGCCGCTCATCGCAGGCGCGCGAATGACCCAGACGAGGCCAGCGCAGGCTGCGATGCAGGCGCCTGCGATCAGGAACGAGTACACGTCGAACACCGGTCTGACGCTACGGAAGCGTTCCTCAGATGCGCCTCAGGTTCGGGGCGGCGCGCCTCAAGATCGCCTCAAGATGGGTGCTTGACGACGAGGACGTCGCATGCCACGTGGCGTGCAACGGCGTCCGACAGATGCGGATGGAGCCGGTCGTGGAGGCTGCCATGGACGCTCGACCCGAGTACCAGCAGGTCGGGCTCGGTCCTACGCGCGACGTCGACGATCGCGTCGACCGGCTCTCCGACGACGGCCCGCACGAAGCACGGCACGTTTCGAGAGCGGGCGGCGGCGAGCGCCTCGTCGAGACCGGTGTCCCGGTGCGAGACCTCGACGTCGAGGACGGCGAGCTTCTCGGCGGCCCCGAGCCCGGCGACGCGCCAGTCGTCGAACGGAACGACGGTGACGGCGACGAGGTCGGCGCCCTCGGCCGCGGCGATGTCCACCGCTGCCTCGACCGCCGCGTGGGAAGCGGGCGAGCCGTCGGTCGCGACGAGGATGCGCTTCACGCTCCGAACGTAGGCGACGAAGGCTCAAGGGGTGCTCAGGACTCTCGGAGGGCGCGTCAAGATTCGCTCAGCGCACTCCTTGAGGGATCTCTGAGCATCGTGGCCTGGACTCTGAGCCCGGCCTGACGGATCCCCTCTTACCGTTCGTGATGCAACGACCGAAGGAGTTCAGATGTCCACCAGCTTGTTCACCAACGTTCTCGTCGCGACCGACGGCTCGCCGAGCTCCCGGGCGGCCGAGGAGCGCGGCATCGAGCTCGCACGCGGCTCGGGCGGCCGTGTCACCTTCCTGCACGTGGTCGGGCCCAAGTACTGGGTTCCCACTCGATCGGGCTCGGCGCCGCGCACCGTTCGCATGCCGGTCGCTGGCGACGACGTCCTCCACGACGCCGTCGAGCGCGCGCGAGAGCAGCATGTCCCGGCCAGCGCCGAGCAGATCGCGGGCGAAGAGACGCGCTCGATCCTCGCCGGAAGCGGACGCGATCGACGCGGACGTCGTGGTGCTCGGCCGGGGCCGGCGCCGCCCGAAGGTCCGCAGCGTCGCGAAGGCGGTCGTCCGGCGCTCGGGCAGGACGGTCTTCGTCGCCCGGGCCGCCTAGAGACCCTCAACGGGCCGCGGCGGCTCGACGAGCCTGTAGCCGGCACCCGGCTCCGTGACGAGATAGCGCGGCCGTGTCGGATCCGGCTCGATCTTCCGCCGCAGCTGGGACACATAGACATGGAGGTAGTGGGACTCGGTCTGATAGGCCGGGCCCCACACCTCTCTGAGGATCGCCTTGTGGGTCAGGAGCTTGCCCGGGTTCAGGGCGAAGAGTCGTAGCAGGCCGAACTCGTGCGGCGTCAGCTGTACGGGCCGCCCGCCAGTCGTCACGGCACGCTTCTCGAGATCGATCCGCAGCTCGCCGATCTCGATCACGGGGTCGGTCGGAGGACCGACGCGACGGAGGGCGGCTCGGAGGCGGGCGAGCAATTCCTCGACGCCGAACGGCTTCGTCACGTAGTCGTCGGCGCCTGCGTCGAGCGCGGCGACCTTCTCCCGTTCGTCGCCGACGGCCGAGAGGACGAGGATCGGCACCTGCGTCCACGTCCGCAGCTCGCGGCAGACGTCGGTCCCGGAGCGATCCGGCAGCATCAGGTCGAGGATCACCGCGTCCGGCGGCTGCACGGCGGCAAGCGTCAGCGCCTGCGTCGCGGTCGCCGCGGTCGTCACGTCGTAGCCAGCGCCGCGAAAGGCGGAGGTCAGGGCCCGAAGGATCTGCGGCTCGTCGTCGACGACGAGGACGCGGGCGCCGGCCGTCACGACTCGATCGGGGCCGGCATCGATGCCACGGGGAGAGCGACTGCGAACGCTGATCCCTGTCCGGGTCGGGACTCGGCCCAGATCCTGCCGCCGTTCGCTTCGACGAAGCCCTTGCTGATCGCCAGACCCAGCCCGCTGCCTCGCGCGATCGGCTCGGCCCCCGCGCGGTAGAAGGGCTCGAAGACACGCTCGAGCTCGCCCTCCGCCATGCCCGGCCCCTGGTCGACGACGCGGATCACGACGTCCCGTCGCGTCGCGTTGACGCGAACGAGGACGTCGCCGGCCGAGAACTTCAGTGCGTTCTCCAACAAGTTCGCGAGGGCCCGCCGGAGCTGGGAGGCGTCCGTCTCGACGGGCGGGATGTCGGCAGGGATCGAGGTCCGGACGCGCTCAGATCCTGGACCGACTTCCGCAAGCGCCTGGCCGACGAGCTCGTCCACGGTCCACACCTCGGGCGCAGGCGCGGCGGCGCGGGCCTCGAGGCGGGAGAGGTCGAGGAGGTCGCGGACGAGCCGCTCGAGCCGGCCGGCCTCGATGGCGACGGTCTCGAGCAGCCCCTCGCGCTCGCCGGCCTCGAGGGTGAGCGCCGGGTTCCGGAGCGTCCCCGTCGCTGCGATGATCGCCGTCAGCGGAGACTGGAGGTCGTGGCTGACGGCGCGAAGGACGGCGGTCTTGATCGTGTCGCTGCGACGCAGCGCCTCCGTCTCCACGGCGTCGCCGGCGAGGTGCTCCCGCTCGGCCGCCACGGCGAGCAGGGAGGCGAGCGCAGGCAGGAATCGCCGCCGGATGGCGAGGTTCGACTCGCTTCCCTCGCGGAGGTAGAGCGTTCCGATCCTGCGAGCGCCGGCTCGCAGCTCGTGGGGCGACTCGCCGGCAGGCGGGTCGCGCTGGGGGCCGAGCTCGATCCGGGCCGACTCGGCCTTGAGCACGGCGGCGACCCGTCCTGCAAGCGCGTCGAGCTCCGTCGACACGCCACGCCCCTGGAGGAACGCCGTCGCCGCCTCCGCCAGCAGCGCCTCTTCGCGTTCCCGCTGCTCGGCCTCAGCGGCGCGGCGGCGCACACGTGCCGCGAGCTCGGCGACGACGATGGCGACGACGACGAAGACGGCGAGCGCCACCCAGTTCTGAGAGTCCGCCAGCGTGAACGTGTAGAGGGGCGGCAGAAAGAGGAAGTTGAACGTGAGCATGCTCGCGATCGACGTCCCGACCGCGTACGGCAGGCCCCAGAGAACGGCGGCCGGAACGACCGCGAAGAGATAGAGCGGTACCAGGCTGACCGTCGGCGCGACACCGTCCAGCGCGTACACGACGCCGGTAACCACGGCGATCGCGATCACGCAGATCGCGACTCTGAGAACGTGGGGGACGGCAGGAATCGCCACCGAGTGGAATCTAGCCGGGGACGTCGTCGTCATCCGATCCTCCCCTGACGACGGCGTCCGAAGTCGTTCGTAAGATCGCCTCGGTATGGAGCGCGAGGACGCCGTTCGCCGCGGAATAGCCGAAGCGCTGGGCACCGGCGCTCTGGTGTTCTTCGGAGCCGGTGCCCCGATCGTCCTCTCCGCGCTCGGGAACCCCTCCGTCCTCGAGGTCGCGCTCGCGAACGGTCTCGCGATCGCGATCATGGTCACCGCGCTCGGTCACATCTCGGGTGGGCACTTCAACCCGGCAGTGACATTCGGCTTCTGGGTCACCGGTCGCATCACGTCACGGATGGCCGGCATCTACGTGCTGTTCCAGTTGGCCGGGGCGGTTCTCTTCGCGCTCCTGCTCCGAGGGATCTTCGACGACCGCTTCTACGATCGTTTCGACGGGGGCGCTCCGCTTCTCTCCCCGGGCATCAGCACGGCCGAAGGGCTGCTCTTCGAGATCATCGCGACCTTCTTCCTCGTCTTCGTCATCTTCGCGACCGCGGTCGACGAACGCGGTGCGTTCAAGATCGTCGGCGGCTTCGCGATCGGCCTCACGATCACGCTCGCCGTCATGGTTGGCGGCCCGCTGACCGGAGCGGCGCTGAACCCGGCTCGCGCCTTCGGCCCCGAGTTGATCAGCGGGACGTGGTCGGACGCCTGGCTGTACTGGATCGGCCCGCTGATCGGCGGCGCACTGGGCGCGGGGCTCTACTCCGTCCTCTACCTCGACAAGGCGATCACGGTGATCGGCAGGCCCGGTACGGGCGTCGAGGAGGCCGGCATCGAGCGCAGCGAGCGCGACACGCTCTAGCGGCTGAGCGGCCGGCTCGGCCGGCCGCGACCCGCGATCAGCGCCAGCGTAGCCGGCGCGTATCCCCGCGGAGGGCGGCGGAGCGCCCGGCCACCGAATCGTTGGCGCGCGGAGCGTCCGGGCCGATATCGGTCGTCCGGTCACAGCCACCCGGCCTTGCGGAACTTGACGTAGAGGAACGCGCAGACGATCAGGATGACCGCGACGACGAGTGGATAGCCGAACGTCCAGCCGAGCTCCGGCATGTGCTCGAAGTTCATCCCGTAGATGCCCACGATCATGGTTGGGACGGCGATAATCGCCGCCCATGCAGAGATCTTGCGGACGTCCTCGTTCTGGCGGACGCTGACCTGCGTCAGGTTCGCCGTGAGCACGCTCGTGAGGAGATCGCGGGAGCTCTCGACACGGTCGACGATTCGGAGCAGGTGGTCGTAGACGTCCCTGAGGTACGTGCCGGTGTCCTCGAGGATCACATCGTGTCGACCATCGGCGAGCTCGCTGAGCGGGTCGAGGAGGGGCACGACCGCATCGCGGAGCTCGAGCGTCGTCCGCTTCAGGCGGTAGATGCGCTCGGCCGCGCTGGAGCGCGTGTCGGAGAAGACCTGCCCTTCAACCTCCTGGATGTCCACCTCGAGGCCGGCCATGACGGGTTGATAGTCGTCGACGACACGGTCGACGATGCCGTAGAGGATGCTGCCCGTGCCGCGCTTCAGGAGGTCAGGACGCCCCTCCATTCGCAGACGCACGTCGTGGAGCGCGGTCTCGCCGTGTCGAACCGAGATGATGAAGCCCCTGCCGATGAAGAGCAGGATCTCGCCGAACGCGACGAGCTCCTCGTGATCGAGGTACCTGGCGGTCTTGAGGACGACGAAGAGCGAGTCGCCGTACTGCTCGAGTTTCGGGCGCTGATGTGCCTTGATGGCGTCCTCGACAGCGAGCTCGTGCAATCCGAACTCGCGATGGACCGTCTCGAACTCGGCGGCGGTGGGCTCGTGTAGGCCGATCCAGACGAAGCAGTCGGGGGATCGACATGCCTCGTACGCTTCCTCGAGCGCCAGCACGCCCTCGCGTCGGCGACCTTGCTCGTAGACGGCGCAGTCGACGATCACGGCCCTATCATTGCCGTTCGACGCGAACCAGGTCCTCGCAGGACCGGCGCTACGGTCTGATAACCGCAGCGCCGGTCACGTCTCTCGCGCCCCACCCAGCACGGCCCAGGCGAGGGCCACGAGCGACAGCGCCATCAGCAGCGCGATCGTCAGGAACGCGGCCCGAGGCGAGACGGCCGTCCAGAGCACACCGGCGACCGCGCTGGCGACGAGGTTGCCCGCGCTCTGAACCGCAGCGAGCAGCCCGAAGGCCGAGCCACGGATCTCCGGATCGGCGAAGGAGGCGACCGCGGCGTTCTCGCTCGTCTCGACGCAGCCGATGCCGGCACCGGCGAGGACGAAGCCGAGCGCCAGCAGTCCCACGCTCGCACCGGTCAACGCCAGCAGCAGATACGCGGCGAGGAAGAACAGAATGCCGAGCCCGAGGACACGCCGCTTGCCGAAGGCGTCTCCGGCGTGGCCGGCCGGAATGCTCGCGAGAGTGCCCGCGAGGTTGTAGCCGACGTAGAGGCCGACGGCGATCTCGGTGGCATCGCCGATCCCCCGGCCCGGCTCGAGGAGCTCGGTCGCCCTCAGGATGAGGAGCGTCGCAGCGATGTTCGCGATCTCGAAGAGCGAGACCGCGACGAAGAGCCGGCCGAGAGCGCCCGCGAGCACGGGCCGCACTCGGAGGCGGATCGGGCGACGGTCGCGCACGGTTTCCCGCGGGATCGCCCGGATCGCGTAGACGATCGCCACCACGGCGAGCAGCCCCGGGATCACCGACAGGCCAATTGCCCAGCGGGCTCCGACAGCCGCGACGAGGCCGAGTGCGACCAGGGGGCCGAGCACGGCTCCGAGGTTGTCCATCGCTCGTTCGAACCCGTAGGCGCGACCGTATGCACCGGCGTCGACCGCGTCGGCGAGGAGCGCGTTCCGCGCGGGCCCGCGGAAACCCCGCGCGGCCCAGGCTCCTGCCCGCAGCACGCCGACCTGCCAGACCGCTGTAGTGATGCCGATCAGGCTCGACAGGACGGCAGTGGTCGCGTAGCCGCCGATCGCGATCGCCCTGCGGCGGCCGGGATCGTCGGCGGCCGCTCCGCCGGCCAGCTTCGCCACACCGGCGGCGCCGTCTGCGACTCCTTCGACCACGCCGAGCGCCGCTGCCGACGCGCCCAGGGTCTGGGTGAGGAAGCTCGGCAGGAGCGCGGTTGGAACCTCGTGTCCGAGGTCGGAGAGGAGGCTCGCAGCGCCGATCCCGCGGACGCCGCGGGTGAGCCAGGCCGGCCGGCGATTCAGGCTTGCTCGCCGCGAACCAGATCCTCGTACGATCCGGCCTCGCGAATGAGCCGCCAGGCCCCGTTCTCGATCAACACCTCCGCGCAGAGCGGACGGGCGTTGTAGGTCGATGCCATGACCCTGCCGTAGGCCCCGGCATGACCGATCGCCACGAGGTCGCCCGGCTCGGGAAGGGGGAGGTCGCGATCGCGGGCGAAGAAGTCTCCGGACTCGCAGACGGGGCCGACGACGTCGACCGCACCGCGGGAGCGGCTGGCCCCGGTCTCGGTGAGCAGCGACACCGGGTGCTCCGCGCCGTAGAGCGAGGGGCGGATCAGATCGTTCATCCCGCCGTCGCAGACTGCGATCCGCCGCCCCGGGACGTCCTTCACGTACAGGACCCGGGTGACGAACGTCCCCGCGGGCGCGATCAGCCAGCGGCCGGGCTCGAGCACGAGCGTTGCTCCGAGCTCGCCGGCGCGTCCGCCGAGCGACGATGCGTACCACTCGACGTCGAGCTCGGGCCGGCCGTCGTGGGGCACTCCGAGCCCGCCGCCTACATCGAGGTCGCGGAGGCGGATGCCGCTGCGGGCGAGCTCGTGCCAGAGCTCAGCCGCGCGCTCGGCGGCGACGAGCACGGGTGACGGATCGAGCAGCTGCGAGCCGATGTGGAACGAGATGCCGACCGGCTCGAGCGCCGGATCGTGCGCAGCGCGGTGGAGCTCGGAGAGAACGGCGGCGGGGGGCAGGCCGAACTTGCTCGTGGCCTGCCCCGTACGGACGTAGCCGTGGGTTTCCGGCTCGACGTCGGGGTTGAGCCGGAGGCTGACGGGCGCGACGACTCCCAGCTTGCGGGCCTCCTCGGCGATCACGTCCAGCTCGCCGGGCGACTCCACGTTCAGCGAGCGAACCCCGGCCTCGAGGGCAGCCCGGATCTCGTCAGGACGCTTGCCGACTCCGGAGAAGACGATGCGATCGCCGGAGAACCCCGTCCGTTCGGCCTTCCAGAGCTCGCCGGCGGACACGATGTCGACGCCCAGCCCTTCGGCGGCCGCCAGCGACAGGAGTGCAAGCGCGTCGTTCGCCTTCGCCGAGAAGCAGACGAGGTGCGGCGTCGAGCCGACCGCACGGTCGAGCCGGTGTGCGCGCTCCCGGAACACGTCGGCGTCGTACGCGTAGAAGGGCGTGCCGACCCCGGCGGCGATCTCGGCCAGCGATTCCATCGCTGCAGCCTAGGCGAAGCGGGCGCGGGCTTCGGCCAGTGCCTCGCGCACGCCACCCGGCCCCGGAGAGCCACGCGCGGCGACGCTCTCGGCGGCGCTTCGATCGGAGGCGAACTCGCCCGATCGCACGGCGGCCGCGACCTGCTCGTGCGCGTCGCGGAACGGCGTGCCCGCGCGTACGAGATCCTCCGCCGCGTCCGTTGCCAGAAGCAGCGGGTCGCCCGCGGCCAGCGCCATCCGGTCACGGTCGAGCTCGAGACCGGCGACCAGCGTGGCCAGCGCGGCAAGCGCGCCGCGCACGTCCCTCCGGGCCGCGAAGACGGGCGGCTTGTCCTCCTGGAGATCGAGGTCGTAGGCGAGCGGAAGGCCCTTCACGGTCGCGAGCAGCCCCGCGAGCCGGCCGATGGCCGTTCCCGCCTTGCCGCGGACGAGCTCGGCCACGTCGGGATTCAGCTTCTGCGGCATCATCGACGAGCCCGTTGCCGCATGCTCGGGTAGCCGGGCGAAGCCGAACTCGGCCGTCGCCCAGAGGCAGATCTCCTCGCCGATCCGGGAGAGGTGCGAGAAGAGCATCGCCGCGGCGTAGAGGTAGTCGAGAGCGAAGTCGCGATCGGCCACCGCGTCCAGCGAGTTGCGCATGCCTCCGGGCGGCGTCGGGAGGGGGAGCGTCGAGCCCGCAAGCGCGCCCGCACCGAGAGGGAGCGGCGCCGCCTGCCCCGGCCGCGGCGCGAAACCGCGTGCGGTCGCGATCGAGCATCTCGACCCAGGCGAGCAGGTGGTGGCCGACGGTCACGGGCTGGGCGCGCTGAAGGTGCGTGTAGCCCGGCATCAGCGTC
The DNA here is from genome assembly GCA_963705605.1 of uncultured Thermoleophilia bacterium. Taxonomy (GTDB): domain Bacteria; phylum Actinomycetota; class Thermoleophilia; order Gaiellales; family Gaiellaceae; genus CAVPKC01. The sequence goes on along the minus strand of CAVPKC010000003.1, from coordinate 851,433 downwards.
TCGGCGTCAGCATCGGCCCGGTCGAGCAGAACGCCGGCCAGCGTCCCGATCCCGTCGTGAGCCTCGCGGCAGGCGTCGACGACGTAGAGCCGGAAGGCGGTGACTACCTGGTCGTTCCGCGAGCGACCGGCGTGGAGTCTTTCGACCGACAGGCCCGAGTGCCTGCTCGATTGCGGAGTGGACGTCCTCGGAGCCCGTGAGCAAGGCTTCGCCCTGCTCACGAATCCGACTGAGACCGGTCTCGATCTCACTCAGCTCGGTGTCGGACACGAGCCCGGCAGCGCGGAGGCGACGTGCATGCAGGAGCGTGCCCTCGCAGTCGTAGGGGAGCAGCTCCGCGTCGTCGCCGCGCAGGAACTCGGCGACCTCGGGGGCGAGCCGCTCGCCCCCCGTCCGGCCCGCCCAGAGCGACACGACTCAGGGGGCCGACGCGGCCGCGCGCTTGCGCGCCCGGGCGGCGGCGAGCTCGGTCTCGAGCGCAGCGATCTGGATGTAGCCCTCGGCAGACTGGTGCGGGAACGTCTCGCCGGCTCCGTAGGAGGCGAGCGTCTCGGCGTACAGGGCCTGCTCGGAGCGCCTGCCGTTGACGATCGCGGCCGCTGCCCGGAGCTCGACGCGGACCTCGCCCGTGACGACTCCCTGCGTCGTGTCGACGAACGCGTCGATCGCCTGGCGAACCGGGCTGAACCAGAGGCCGTCGTAGACCACCTCGGTCCAGCGGGCCTCGAGCGCGCGCTTCAGCTGCTGCTCGTCCTTCGTCAGCACGAGGTCCTCGAGTGCCTGGTGCGCCTCGATCAGGACGATCGCGGCCGGTGCCTCGTAGACCTCGCGGCTCTTGATCCCGACGGCGCGGTTCTCGATCATGTCGATGCGCCCGATGCCGTAGGCGCCGGCGCGGCCGTTCAGATCGGCGACGAGGTCGGCGAGCCCGAGCTCGTCGCCGTCGAGCGAGACGGGAATGCCCTCCTCGAAGCCGATCACGACATCGACGGGGGCGGGTGCCGCGCCCGGGTCGGAGGTGAGCTTGTACGGATCCTCGGGCGGCGCAGTCCACGGATCCTCGAGAATCCCGGCCTCGATCGAGCGGCCGAAGAGGTTCTCGTCGATCGAGTACGGCGAGTCCTTCTTGACCGTGATCGGGATGCCGCGCTCGAGGGCGTATGCGATCTCCTCCTCGCGCGTCCAGATCTGGTCGCGGAGGGGTGCGATCACGCTGACGCCCGGGTAGTTCGCCTTGAACGCGAGCTCGAAGCGCAGCTGGTCGTTGCCCTTGCCGGTGCAGCCGTGGACGACCGCCTCGGCGCCGAGCTCGAGGGCGAGCGATGCGACGCCCTCGGCGATCACCGGGCCGCGAGAGCGCCGAGACGAGCGGGTACTTCCCCTCGTACAGCGCGTTCGTCCGTGATCGCCTTCGCGACCTGGTCGTTCGCGAACGCGTCGCGGCGGTCGAGCAGGATGACGTCCTCGGCGCCGGCTGCCGTGCCGCGCGCCATGGCCTCGTCGATGTCGAAGGTCTGGCCGACGTCGACGAGGACGGCGACGACCTCGTCGAAGCCGTAGTCCTCCTGCAGCCACGCGATCGCGCAGGTCGTGTCGAGCCCCCCGGAGTAGGCGAGGACGGCGGTCCTGCTCATGACTACGCGGCTCCTTCCATGCGGAACGTCCTGCAGAGTCTCGCGAAGCTCGGCGCCCGTCAGGCCCTCGCGCGCGACGACGAGGATCGTGTTCTCGCCGGCGATCGTTCCGATCACGTCGGGATGGCCGGCGTCGTCGATCGCGTCGGCGAGCGGGGTCGCGTAGCCGCGCGGTGTCATGATCGACGACGAGGTTCCCGCTCGCCTCGAACGAGAGCGCCCAGCGGCGCAGCGGCGAGCGCGAGCTCGCGGAAGCGGGTCGCCGTTCGCTCCGCCGGGCGGTGCGTAGACGAGCCGGCCGTGCGGTGTCGCGCACCTTGCCTGAGGCCGAGCTCGGCGATGTCGCGCGAGACCGTCGTCTGGACGACCTCGTAGCCCCTGGCTCGCGCAGCGCCTCGGCGAGCTCGGCCTGCGTCGCGATCGGCCGCTCGCGGACGAGCCGCAGGATCGCGCCCTGGCGCTCCCCGCGCCGCTGTCACGCAGAGCGCTCCGCCGAGGATCGCGAGCGCCTGGTCGACCTCGTCCTCGCCGACGACGAGCGGCGGCGTCAGCCGCAGGACGTCAGCGCCCGCGGAGCCGACGACGAGGCCGGCCTCGAGGCACGCGGCGACGACGGGCCCGGCAGGCCGGTCGAGCTCGCATCCGATCAGCAGGCCCCGGCCCGCGCACCTCGCTGAACCGCCGGTAGTGCCGCGAGACCCGTCGGCGAGACGGCGCGCCGACGCGTGCGCACGTGCTCGAGCAGCTCCTCGTCGATCGAGTCGAGCACGGCGCAGGCCGCCGCGCAGGCGACCGGGTTGCCGCCGAACGTCGACGCGTGGTCACCGGGCGAGAATCCGCCCGCCGCCTCGTCGGACACGAGCAGCGCAGCCGATCGGCAGGCCGTTCGCGAGCCCCTTCGCGAGCGCGACGACGTCGGGCTTCACGCCGAGCTGCTCGTGCGCGAAGAACGTGCCCGTGCGGCCCAGCCCGCACTGCACCTCGTCGAAGAAGAGGAGCGCGTCGCACGCCGCAGCGACGTCGGCCGCGGACTCGCAGGAACGCCGTCGGTCGCGGGGTTGACGCCGCCCTCGCCCTGGATCGGCTCGAGCAGGATGCAGGCGACGTCGCCGTCGGCGGTCGCGGCGGCCAGCGACTCGGCGTCGTTCAGACGTGCGAAGCGCACGTCCGGGACGAGCGGGCCGAAGCCGGCCCACTTCGCGGGCTGGCCGGTCACGGAGAGCGCGCCGAACGTGCGCCCGTGGAACGAGTTCTCGAGCGCGACGATCCCGGTCTTGCCGGTCGCCTTGCGCGCGTACTTGAGGCCGGCCTCGATCGCCTCGGCGCCGGAGTTGCAGAAGAACGCCTGGGCGCCGCCGAAGCGATCGGAGAGCCGTTCGGCAAGCTCGGCCATCGGCCGCGTCCAGAACAGGTTCGAGACGTGCCAGAGGCGGTCGAGCTGGGCGTGCGCTGCAGCCGTCACCGCGGGATGGCAGTGGCCGAGCCCGACGACGGCGATCCCGGCGAGGAAGTCGAGGTAGCGCTTGCCCTGCGTCGTCGACGAGCCAGACGCCCTCGCCGCGCTCGAACGTGACGTCCGCGCGGGCGTAGGTCGGAAGCACATGCGCGCCGAGGACGGCGCTCATTGCGACGACCGCCGTCGCGCCGATCTCGGCCGCATGCCGAGCCGCGCGGCGCGAACCGCGGCCTCGAGCTTCGGCACGATCCCGCCCTGGAACGTGCCGTCGTCGAGCAGGCTGTCGGCCTCGTCGGCGCCGATCGAGGAGACGACGTCCCCGTCGACCAGCACTCCCGGTACATCTGTCACGAAGAGGATCCGCTCTGCCTCGAGGCCGGCGGCGAGGGCTACCGCGGCCTCATCGGCGTTGACGTTGAGCGGCCCCTTCGCCAGGGGAGCGACGACCGGGATCCGACCCTGCCGAAGCGCGCTCAGGACGAGCGCGGGGCGACTCGGCAGCGGGTCTCCGACGAGGCCGAGCTTGGGAACCTGGGTCGCGCTTCGAGGCCGATCTCGTCGCCCATGAAGCCGACGGCGCGCGGCCCGATCGCGGCGCACGAGCGCCGCGTTGACCTCGGCGAGCGACTCGCGGACGACCTCGAGCGCCTCCGCGGTCGTGTAGCGCCGGCCGTTCACGAACGTCACCTCGAGGCCGCGCCGCTGCATCTCGCGCCGAGATCTGCGGTCCGGCTCCGTGCACGACGACGACGTCGTGCGTCTCCGCGAAGGCGAGGATGCTCCGCGGCCGCGTCCGCGGCGACCGCGCCGCCGCACTTGAGGACGACGAGCGCCTTCACGTCGTGTACTCCGCGTTGATGCGGACGTAGTCGTAGGAGAGGTCGCTGGTCGAGGTAGCTCGGCGCGCTCCGTCGCCGAGCCCGAGGTCGAGCTCGATCCGGCAGCTCGGCGCCCGAGAGGTCGGGCTCGCCGTCGACGCGGCGCGCCGCCGGCGAGGACGACCGTGCCGTTGAAGCGGAGCGTCATCCGGCTCGACGTCGACGTTGGCGAAGCCGCCGTTGTAGGGCAGCCGAGCCGGCCGCCATCGAGCACGCGGCCCCAGTTCGGGTCACGGCCGAACAGCGCCGTCTTGACGAGCGGCGACGTCGCGATCCGCCGCGCGATCGCGTTCGCCTCGTCGCGGTTCGTCGCGCCCGTGACGCTGATCTCGAGCGAGCACCGTCGCTCCCTCGCCGTCCTCGACGATCTGTCGCGAAAGGTCGGCGCAGACCTCGCGTCAGCGTCCGCGCGAACGCCTGCGTCCGTCTCGCGCGTGCGCTTCAGACCGCTCGCGCCGTTCGCGAGGAGCAGCACCGTGTCGTTCGTCGAGCAGTCGCCGTCGACCGAGATGCGCGTTGAAGGTCTCGTCGACGGCCGGGCGGAGGAACTCGATCGCCTCGCCCGGCTCGAGCGGGTAGTCGGTGGTGAGGAACGCCGAGCATCGTCGCGAGGTCCGGATGGATCATCCCGGCGCCCTTCGCCATCCCGCCGACCGTGAAGCCGTCGCGCGTGACGGCCGCCTCCTTGGGGTCAGTGTCGGTCGTCATGATCGCCTCGGCCGCAGCCGGGCCGCCGTCGGCCGAGAGCTCCGCGACGGCGATTCGAAGGCCCGGCAGGATCTTGTCGAGCGGGAGGCGGACGCCGATCACGCCGGTCGAGAGGACGAGCACCTCCTCGGCCTGGCAGATCGAGCAGCCGGCCCGCCTCCGCCGCCGTCGCGATCGCGTCGAGCTTGCCGCGCTCGCCCGTGGCGGCGTTCGCCGACGCCGGAGTTGACGACGACCGCCTGCGGCTCGGCGCACGCCGAGGTGCTCGCGGCTCACGAGCAGTGCGGGCCGCCTGCACCCGGTTGCGGCTGAACATCGCCGCGCCGACGGCGGGCCCGGTCGAGCGGACGACGGCGAGGTCCTTGGCCGAGCGCCGGATGCCGGCGTGGACGCCGCTGGCGACGAATCCGCTGGGCGGCCGTGACGCTCATACGAGGACGCCCGACAGCCGGAGGCCGGCCGTCTCGTCGAGGCCGAGCGCGAGGTTCGCGTTCTGGACGGCCTGACCTGCTGCGCCCTTGCCGAGGTTGTCGATCGCGCAGATGACGATCGTCGGTCCCGGTCGCGAGGTCGCCGAACACGGCGAGCTCGGCGGCGTCCGTGCCGTGCACGCGCGCGAGCTCCGGCGTCGACTCCCTCCGGGAGCACGTCGACGGTCAAGGCCGACGCGTACGCGGTCTCGACGAGCCGCTCGCGCACCGCCGCCGGCTCGGCCCGCGCACGTAGCAGGTCGCGATCAGGCCGCGGCGGACGGGGAGCAGGTGGGGTACGAAGCAGACCGGGAAGCCGAGCGCCTGCGCGATCTCCGGCTCGTGCTGATGCCGGCCGACCTGTAGGCGGAGACGTTCTCGAGCACGAAGCCCGCGTGCGAGCTCGCCTTCAGCGCGCGCCCGGCGCCGGAGACGCCCGACTTCGCGTCGACGACGACGCTCGCGGAGGTTCGACGAGCGTCGGCGAGGGGCTGGAGCGCGAGGATCGCGGCGGTCGCGTAGCAGCCCGGGTTCGCGATCAGCCGCCCGTTCGGAGGGGAGAGCTCCGGAAGCGAGTAGCACCAGCTTCCGAGCTCGCTCGCGCGCGGGATGCGCGAAGCCGTACCAGCCCGGATAGAGATCCGCGTCGCGAAGACGATGGGCGCCGGAGAGGTCGACGACCGCCGCCCGCCGGAACGTCGAGCTCGCCGCCTCCTCGTGGCCGAGGCACACGAAGAAGACGTCGGCGCCGCTCGAGAGAGCCTCCTCGTTCGTCACGAACGCAGGAGCGCTGCCGGCGCCGTTGCGCGCGAGGCGGGGATCGAGCGCCGTCGCCGGCTGACCGGCCAGCGAGTCCGAGCCGAGCGCGACGAGCTCGAGCTCGGGGTGGGCGAGCACGCGGTCGAGCGTCTCCTGTCCCGAGTATCCCGAGGCGCCGACGATCGCAGCGTATGCCATGGAATTGCGTATTATGCAGATGGTTCCTACGTATGCAAGCCATGCGCCGCGCATTGCGAGCCTCGTCCTCGAGGACGGCACGTCTTCGCCGGGCATGGCCGTCGGCGCGCCTGGAGTCGCCTCCGGTGAGGTCTGCTTCACGACCGCGATGGCCGGCTACCAGGAGGCGGTCACCGACCCGAGCTACGCCGCCCAGGTCCTGACGTTCAGCTACCCGCTGATCGGCAACTACGGCGTGGACGACAGCCGCGTGGAGTCGCGGCTGGTCTGGACCGGGGGCGTCGTGATGCGCGGGCGCGGCGCTCCTGGTCGTCGTGGCTCGCTGCACGAGGGGTCGTCGCGCTCGAGGACGTGGACACCCGCGCGCTCGTCCGGCACGTCCGCTCGGAGGGCGCGATGCGCTGCGCGCTCGGTGAGGCCGACCCGAACGAGCTGCTCGCGCGCGCGCAGCGCGAGCCGCACATCGACTACGAGCGGGCGCTGGCCGAGCCGGAGCTCGCGGCGCCGCCGCTGGCGCTGCTGGCCGGAACGAAGGAGCCGTACACGGTGGGGGCGGGGCCCCGCGTCGCGGTCATCGACTTCGGCTGCAAGCGCTCGATCATCCGGCGGCTCGTCGACGCAGGGCTCGAGGTCGTCGTCTGCCCGCCGACGACGACGCCGAGTCGATCCTCGCGCTCGAGCCGAGGGCGGTACTGGTCGGCAACGGGCCGGGCGACCCGGCACAGCTCGTCGATGCGATCCAGACGGTGCGCGACCTGCTCGGCCGCACCCCGGTCTTCGGCGTCTGCCTCGGCCACCAGCTGCTCGGGCTCGCGCTCGGGCCTGCGGACGTACAAGCTGCCGTTCGGTCACCGCGGCGCGAACCATCCGGTGCGAGTCCGGGGCTCGAAGCCGCGTCCTCGTCACCGTCCAGAACCACGGCTTCGCCGTCGAGGCGGCGGACGACGTGCCGAGGTGAGCCACCTGTCGCTCAACGACGGCACGGTCGAGGGCCTCGAGGGCGACGGCTTCGCCTCGCTGCAGTTCCACCCCGAGGCGGCGCCCGGGCCGCTCGACGCCCTGCCGTTCTTCGACCGGATCGCCGACGCATGCCGAAGCGCACCGACCTACGCAGCATCCTGATCGTCGGCTCCGGTCCGATCCGGATCGGGCAGGCGTGCGAGTTCGACTACTCCGGCTCGCAGGCGTGCCGGGTCCTACGGGCCGAGGGCTACCGGGTCGTGCTCGTCAACTCGAACCCGGCGACGATCATGACCGACCCCGACTGGGCGGACGCGACCTACATCGAGCCGCTCGACGTCGACGCCGTCGGGGCCGTCATCGAGAAGGAGCGTCCCGACGCCCTGCTGCCGACGCTCGGCGGCCAGACGGCGCTGAACCTCGCGGTCGAGCTCGCGGAAGGCGGGCGTGCTCGACCGCTTCGACGTCGAGCTGATCGGCGCTCGGCTGCCGTCGATCTTCCGCGCCGAGGACCGGAGGCAGTTCCGCGACGCGATGATCGCGGCGGGCCTGCCGGTACCCGAGAGCGTGGTCGTGCGCTCGCTCGACGAGCTTCCGGAGGGCTTCGCGCCCGCGGTCGTCCGGCCGGCCTTCACGCTCGGGGGCGCGGGCGGCGGTCTTGCCCGAACCGAGGAGGAGCTGCGGAGCCAGGTCGTCGTCGGGCTCGAGCGGAGCCCGATCGGCGAGGTGCTCGTCGAGCGCTCGGTCGCAGGGCTGGCAGGAGTTCGAGCTCGAGGTGATGGCCGACGCGGCCGGCAACTGCGTCGTCGTCTGCTCGATCGAGAACCTCGACCCGATGGGCGTGCACACGGGCGACTCGTGGACGGTCGCGCCGCAGCAGACGCTTCCCGACCCCGAGTACCAGCGGCTGCGCGAGGCCGCCTTCGCCTGTGCGCGAACGGTTGGAGTCGCGACCGGCGGAGCGAACGTCCAGTTCGCCTACGACCCGTCGAGCCGCCAGCTCGTCGTGATCGAGATGAACCCGCGCGTCTCGCGCTCGTCCGCGCTGGCGTCGAAGGCCACGGGCTTCCCGATCGCGAAGCTCGCGGCCCTGCTCGCCGTCGGCTACACGCTCGACGAGCTCCCGAACGACATCACCGGCAAGTCGAGCGCCGCGTTCGAGCCGGCGCTCGACTACGTGGCCGTCAAGGCGCCGCGCTTCGACTTCGCGAAGTTTCCGTGGGTCGAGCCCGCCCTCGGGACGGAGATGCGCGCGGTCGGCGAGGCGCTCGGCCTCGGGCGGACGTTCCCGGAGGCGTTCCTGAAGGCGCTCGAGGGCCGAGAGGACGGGGACGAGCTGCCGGAGATCCCCGGTCTGCATCCCTACTTCGAGCAGGAGCTCGAGTCGATTCGCGAGGTGGAGCGCCTCCTCGTCGAGAACCGGGGTCCTGACCCCATCGGCGAGGCGAAGCGGTTCGGCTTCCCGGACGCGCGAATCGCCCGCGTGCTCGGGATCGAGGAGGCGGAGGTGCGGGCGAGACGGCCCCGGCCCGGCCGGCTGGCCGTCGACTCCTGCGCGGCCGAGTTCGAGGCGCGGACGCCCTACTACTACCTCTCCTACGAGCAGGCGGACCCACTCGACCCGCCGAGCGGGAAGAGCATCGTCGTGCTCGGCTCGGGCCCGAACCGGATCGGTCAGGGGATCGAGTTCGACTACTGCTGCGTGCACGCGGCGCAGGCCTTTCGGCGCCTCGGCTACGAGGCGGTGCTCCTGAACTCGAATCCCGAGACCGTCTCGACGGACTACGACACCTCCGATCGCCTGTACCTCGAGCCAGTCACGCTCGAGCGGGTGCTCGACGTCTGCGCGCTCGAGGAGCCGATCGGCGTCGTCGTCTCGTTCGGTGGCCAGACCCCCTTGCGCCTCGCACACGCTCTCGCCGCGGAGGGCGTCCCGCTGCTCGGAGACCCGCTCGCCGCGATCGACCTCGCCGAGGATCGGGGCAAGTTCGGGGCCGTGCTCGACGAGCTCGCGCTGCGCGCGCCGCGCTGGGGTGTCGCCGACTCACGTCAGGAGGCGCTCGCCGTCGCGGAGCGGATCGGCTTCCCGGTCCTGGTTCGCCCCCACTACGTCCTCGGGGGGCGGCGGATGCGCGTCGCTCGCAGCGCCGACGAGCTCGAGATCCACGAGCCGTCCCTCGTCGACGAGTTCCTCGAGGGAGCGATCGAGCTCGACGTGGACCTGCTCTGCGACGGCGAGTCCGCGTGGGTGGCGGGAATCCTCGAGCACGTCGAGCCGGCGGGAGTCCACTCGGGCGACTCGGCCTGTGTCATCCCCGGGCCGTCGGTGACGGAGGCGCTCGAGGTGGAGATTCGCGCCCTCGCCCGCGATCTCGCCCGCCGTCTCGGCGTCCGCGGGCTGCTGAACCTCCAGCTCGCGCTCGCCGGCGGGGAGCTCTCGGTCATCGAGGCGAACCCGCGCGCGTCGCGCACGGTTCCGTTCATCGCGAAGGCGACCGGCGTCCCGCTCGTGCACCACGCCTGCCGGCTGATGCTCGGAGCAAGCCTGTCGGAGCTCGGGCTCCCGGAACGCGCCGTTCCGACGCGAGCGTGGGCCAAGGAGGCGATCTTCCCGGAGGATCGGTTCCCCGGCGCCGCCAACCGAACGCCGGAGATGCGCTCGACCGGTGAGGTGATGGCGGGCGGCGCGACGGCCGTCGAGGCCTACCAGCGGGCGCTGCGGGCTGCCGGCCGCTCGAGGGCATACGGGCTCGGGATCGTCGGGCCCTCGCTCCAGGAACTCGCCGCAACCGTCTAGCGGCAACACTACGGGGGTGTGGCGCAACGCCCTTGTCGTCGGTGCCGTGGCGGCGCTCGGCGTGGCCGCGCTCGTCGACACGATCCGGGGCGGCGAAGCCGAGGCGGCCGATCCGGGAGCGACCGCGGCGGAGGAGTCGTCCACCGCCCAGACCCTGACCGGGCCCGATGTTCCCCCGGCCGGGTCGCTGCCGGGTCAACTCGTCGTCGCAGAGGCCGACGGATGCCGGGTCCGAGTGCTCCGCTTCGCGGACGCAGCGCTCGGCAGTTCGGGCGAGGAGACCCTCTGTCGCGTCTGGGTCGCACCGAAGGGAGGCCTGGCGGTCGTGCCGACCGCCCGGGGCGAGCGCGCGGACGTTCGACGGATCGAGCTCGTCCGGCTCGACGATCCGCCCGAGAGCGTGCGTGAGCTGGGAGCCGCCCGGGGCGAGGTCGCGTGGTCACCCGACGGCTCGCGACTCGCGTGGTGTGCGGCTGGGGGCTTCTCGATCGTCCACGAGCTGGGGAGCGGCAAGCAGGAGCGCATCCGCGGCTGTCATCCGCGCTTCACCACTGGAGGCTCGGTGATCACCCGGCCGGACCGGCCGCTGACAGCCGAGCTCTGGCTTGACGGCGAGCCGCTTCTCTCCGCGGACGACTTCGCCCAGGGCTTCGAGTCGGGACCCTCCCGTCCGCTCGATCTGCTCGAGTTCGACGTGTCGTCGAGCGGCGTGATCGCGGCGACCGTGGCGAAGCAACTCGCGCCTTCCGGAACGCAGCTCACTCTCCAGCTCTGGCGTGACGGCCAGCTCGATGCAAGCATCGGCCTGCCGCGGCTCCCCGGCCCGGGCAACACGCTCTTCGGAGGCTTCCTGCGCTTCGGGCCGACGGGCAACGAGCTCGCGATCGGCTACACGCCCGGAGCCGGCGAGCTGTCCCTCGTCGACCTCGAGCTCGGACGTGTCCTTGTCCGCTCGATCGCCCAGAGCGCGCTCGCGTGGTCTCCCGACGGGGCGTGGCTCGCGCTCGCGGTCGACGACGAGATCCGGGTGTACGGGGCGGTTCGCGACGAGCCGAGCTACGTGCTTCCTCTGAGCGCAGTGTCGCTCGCCTGGATTCCAGGGGAGGAACCCCCGCCGCAAGGGTGAAGCAAGGGCGTTCCCGGTGGCAACGAACCCGTATCCCGCCGCGGCACGGCCCTACACCGTCTACCGCGGGCATCGACCGCCCCGGGCGTTCGTGGCCGGCCTCATGTCGGCCCTGGTTCCAGGTGCCGGCCAGCTCTACGCCGGGGCGCGCGCCCGGGGCGTGCGCATGCTCGCCGTCACCGGCGCGCTCGTCGGCTGCCTGCTCGCGGCCGGTCTCCAGGACGGGGTCGAGCTTCTCAGGCTCGCGGTCCGTCCGGAGGTCCTGATCGCGCTCCTCGTGCTCGACGGGCTCGTGTTTCTCTTCAGGGCGCACTGCGCCGTCGACGCCTACCGGACGGCACGGCGGACCCGCACGCTCTCTGGCCGCCCGGTCGGCCCGGCGGGCGGCAGAGCCGTTGCCGTCGCGGCCCTGCTCGCGTTCGTCGCCGTGCCACACGTGGCCCTCGGCTACTACGACTACCGTTCGTACGACGTCCTGACGAGCGTCTTCGCCGCTGGAGAGCCGATCGATCTCCTGCCGACCGGCGGCGGCCAGGCGCCGGCCGGGGAACCCGCCGGCGGCGCCCCCGATCCGCAGCCTTCGAGTCCCTCGCCAGCTGCCACCGGGGGCCCGGAGGCGCCGGAGCAGACAGAGGGAGAACCCGACGCCGGGCACCAGTCGCCCTGGACGCGCGGGCGTGTCACGTTCCTGCTCGTCGGCGGCGACGCCGGCCCATACCGCTACGGCCTCCGTACCGACACCATGATCGTCCTGTCGGTCAACACCCGGACGCGCCGCGCCGCGCTCTTCGGTGTCCCTCGAAACCTGATCGACGTGCCCTTCCCGGAGAGCGCGCGAACCGACCTCGAGGCGTACCCCGAGATCCTGAACTCGCTGTGGGGTTATGCAGAGGCGAATCCCGAGCTCTTCCCCGGCACGCGCATGCCCGGCCCGACCGCGCTCAAGGAGACGATCGGATCATTGCTCGGTCTCGAGATCGACTACTTCGCAGCGGTCGATCTCCGCGGGTTCGTGGAACTGGTCGACGCGCTCGGCGGTGTCACGGTCACCGTGCAGCGTCACGTCTACGACGCAGGCGTGTCGCCACCCACGGAGGGCGAACCGTCGATCGCGATCGACCTCCAACCCGGCCGCCACAGACTCGACGGGCGAGACGCCCTCGCGTACGTGCGGACGCGATGGGCCTCGAGCGACTACGACCGGATGCACCGCCAGCGCTGCGTCATGGGATCGCTCGCGCAGCAGGCGAGCGTTGGCCAGCTGCTCCGCGCGTTCCCGCGACTGGCCTCGACGGTCAAGAGGTTCGTCCTCACCGACGTGCCCCTGAAGCGGCTGCCGGACCTCGTCGGGCTCCTCGCCGATCTCGAGAACGGGAAGATGGTCGGAGTGAGCTTCGTTCCACCGACCTACGCTGCGACGTGGAAGCGGGGCGACCCGGTCCCCGACGTCGAGCTGATTCGCGCGACCGTCGCCCGTGCTCTTGCGCGGACGCCGAAGGTCGACCCGGAGCTCGGGCTCCAGACCGTCCGGACGGACTGCGCCTAGGTCTTGCTGGAGGGTTCGGAGCCGTTCGTCGGTGGAGCTGCCGGTGGAGCCTCGACAGGAGCGCCCGCCGGAGCCGTGACGACGACCTCGTCCTGGGTGGTGACCGAGATCTCTGGCTCGGCGGCGACGGCCACGGGTGCCTCCGCGCCTTCGGGCTGCTTCTCGTCCGCGCTGAAGGGGTTCAGAGCGCCCTTGAACTCCTTGGGCGTATCTCCGACGGCATCCTTCAGCTCCTTCGTCTGATCGGTCACCGTCTCCTTGAACTCGCGGATGCCCCGTCCGGCAGAGCGCCCGATCTGCGGCAGCTTCTTCGGGCCGAAGATGAGCAGCACCACGAGGACGAGGAGCAGGATCTCCCACCAGGAGATATTCGGCATGCGCGGAGGGTAGCAGCTTCGATTCCGGCGCCTCGGGAGAACGAACGCGCTCTCCCGAGGCGCCGTGCGTGCCTCAGCGCAGGCCCAGGCGGCTGCTGCACGCCGGCCACGCGCTCCACCCGACGTCCGCCAGGATCCGCTTCCCGACCGCGATCTGCTCCTCGCGCGTCGCGAGGTAGGCCTCCGCAGGGAAGCCCTTCGGGCGGTACGTGTCCCACGAGCCGTGGTGGAAGCCCAGGCCTCCCTGATACGTGGAGTTGCGGTGCTTCCAGTTGCCACCCGTCTCGCATTCCGCGAGCCGGTCCCAGACCGTCTCGCGGGCGGTGAGCCGTCTCGCATGGCTCAGCCTGGTCTTCCAGACGGCTCGCACCCAGACGCGATAGTCGACGTCGTCGACCGTGCGATAGAGGAGGTTCGTTCTCAGCGGGGATCGGCCAGCCTCCCTGCGTAGCTCGTTCGTCTTCCAGCGCAGATGGTCGATCGCATGGACGATCGGCGCCTCCGTGCTCCGGTGCGCGCTCGCGGGCCCGGCGAGAGCCAGAACGGCGAGAAGGGCAAGCGCGACGAATCGCACCTTGTACGGCACATGTCTCCTTCGTTCGTCGCCCGCGAGCGCTTCCTGGTTCGGGGGGTCGTGCTGCGCGGGCGGGAGCCACCACCACTTCGGGCCGAGCCCGATGCCGCGCGCTGCGACGAGCGGGCGGCTCCCTGGTTTTCGTGACCGGGGGAGTATGCCGACAGGTCAGGACGCCACGTCGCAGTACCTCGTGACCGGAGTCACGAGTCGATCTCGACGTGGAGTCGAGAGTTAGATCAGGGTCGGGACGGCGTCCACGACCAGTGCGGGAGGCGCACCGAGCCCCAGTACGTCGGAGAGTGACGACGACTCGGCTCCCGGCGCCGGCTGGGTGGCGTCGGCGGCCTCCGGGGCGAGGTCGATCGGATCGGCCGGGAGCGCGCCTGGCGTCGCGGGCTCCTCGGAGGCCGGAGGCTCCTCCGCGGGCGGCGCCTCGTCCACGGGTGGCGTCTCCTCCACGGGCGGCGCCTCCACCACGGGCGGCGCCTCCACGGCCGGCTCCTCGGCGAGGGGCTCTGCAGGAGCGGGCTCGGTCGCGACCGGAGCTGGCTCGGCCGGAGTCTCGAGGGGAGTCTCGGCGGCAGGCTCGATCACGGGAACGGGGTCGGCGGGCAGGGCTGCCGGCTCGGCGGAGGGGAGCGGCTCGGGATCCGCAGCGGCGGCCTGCGTCTCCTCGTTCGTCTCCGGAAGCGACGCCGTCACCTCCGCCTCGGCGCTGCTCGGCTCGGGCGGAAGCTCGGACGCCTCGGGCGGCGCCAGCGTGACGGTCGAAGGCTCCACGATGTCGACCGCAGGCTCCGCTGGGGCGGGGGACTGCAAGAAGGGCACGGGCACGATGACCTGGCGTGGCTTCGGCGGGCCGCCGAGCCCGCCGGGGGGCGCGAGAGCCCTCTCCGCGACGAGGGCGATCGCAGATGTCCCAGCGCGGGCCGCGATCGATGCCTGCTGGCTGCCGGGGGCCGGCTTCGCCTCGAGTGGGTGAAGGGCGAGGGGCGGCTCGGCGATCTCCACCTCGACCTCGGACGAGAGAGGAAGCTCCACGCCGTGCCATTCGAAGGGGACGGGAGCGACCGCTCCGGCGGTGGCCACGACCGCGATGCCGGTCGCGACGTTGGTGCTCGCCCCGGCTGCGAGCATCGACTTCAGCCCGGCGAGCAGCGAGCCGGGGTCGAAGGCGTGGAGGCGATCGCGAAGCGTGCGGAGCAGAGTGTCGCGGTCACCCTTCACGGCCGCCTTCCGGGCGAGCTCGTCGAGCGCCTTTCGCTCCAGCTGGCGGACGCGCTCGCGGGTGAGGCCGTACAGTCGCCCGATCTCGGCCAGCGTGTGCGGCTCGTGCCCGGCCATGCCGTAGCGGAGGACGATCAGGTCTCTCAGCCTGTCCGGCAGGTCGGCCACCGCTCGGCGAACGGCGACGCCGCTGAGGCGGGCCGACACGTCCTCGAACACGTCCTCGTCCGCCGGTATCAGCTCTCCGAGCACCGAAGTGCCTTCCTCGACCGGTTGGTCGAGGCTCACCGTCGACGATCGCTGGCGGATCGCACGGAGCTCCTCGACGGTGACGCCCGCGACGACCGCCGTCTCGCTCTCGACCGGCTCGCGCCCGAGGCTGGAGCGGAGCTCCGTCTCGGCGCGGGACACGGCCCGCATGCGGGCATGCACCGTCGTCGGCACCCGGATCGTCTGCCCCTTCAGCATCAGGGCCCGGCCGATCGACTGACGGATCCAGAAGGTCGCGTAGGTCGAGAAGCGGTTGCCCGCTCGCCAGTCGAACAGCTCCACGGCCCTGATCAGCCCGACGATGCCTTCCTGGATCAGGTCGAGGAGCGAGAGCCCGGACGCCTCAGGCAGGCGATAGCGCTTGGCGATCGAGACGACGAGGCGAAGGTTCGACGTGATCATCCGATCGCGTGCCACGCGATCGCCCCGCTCGACCCGCTTGGCCAGCTCGACCTCCTCGGCGGCCGTCAGGAGCCGGTAGCGGCCGATCTCGTCGAGGAAGAGCTGGAGATCGCTCGCCAGCGGCCGGCCGTTCCCGTTCGCGGCGCCGTTCCTCGCCCGGGTGCCGTTCCCGTTCCCGTTCCCGTTGCCGTTCGAGTGATCGTGCTCGTGCGAGTCGTCGGCGGGCTCGGACTCCCCGAGCTCGTCCTCGGCCTGGCGCGCGTCATCGTCCTCGACGTCGTCGAGGGCGGGGTACACCTCGATCTCCTCTTCGCTGCCGCTGGTGGGGGGCCGCGGCAGGCGCAGCGAGAGGTCCATTGGTGGATGAAGTGTCAAGGCCCGGAGGGCCTACGTCAAGCCCTCCGTGTCCCCGCCGGCCCTGGGAGTCGTAAGGATTCCTTAAACGTGGTCTCGGGCGCCAGGAGGCGGCGGGGGTGGGATTCGAACCCACGAGACCTGTTCCCAGGCCTAGCGGTTTTCAAGACCGCCCCTTTCAACCACTCGGGCACCCCGCCGCGCGCGACCATTCTCGCATCGCGCGCGGCACGAGATTCGCGATCTCGACGGTCGATCGATCAGACGGTTGCGCCACCCCGACTGCGCCGATCGCCGCTGCGATCAGTCCCAGCCAGCTGCCGTACGAGCGGAAGTCGTTGTCGACGAGGATCTTGATGATCGTGAAGACCAGCACGCGCGAGGGCCTACGAGGCGGCCGAGACCGTTTCCGGCGCGCCGAACTCCTGCAGTGCCGCCGGCATCGCGACGGAGCCGCCCTCGTCCTGGAAGTTCTCGAGCACGGCGAGGAGCGCGCGGGCCGTGGCCGCCGTCCCGTTCAGCGTGTGGACGGGCTGCACAGTGCTGCCCGCTCGGAAGCGCACGTCGAGACGGCGGGCCTGGAAGTCGGTGGTGTTCGAGGTCGAAGTGATCTCGCGGTAGCGCTCCTGCGAGGGGAACCACGCCTCGACGTCGTACTTCTTCGCGGCGGACGCGCCGAGATCGCCGGCCGCGACATTCACGATCCGGTACGGGATGCCGAGCTCGCCGACGAGCTCCTCCTCGATCGAGAGCAGCAGCCCGTGCTCGTCCGCGGAACGGCTCGGCTCGCAGAAGACGAACATCTCGACCTTGTCGAACTGGTGGACACGGAACATGCCCCGCGTGTCCTTGCCCGCGGCTCCCGCCTCGCGCCGGAAGCATGTCGAGTAGCCGGCGTAGCGCAGGGGAAGCTCGTCTTCCCCGAGGATCTCGCCCATGTGGAGCGCGGCGAGCGCGACTTCGGAGGTGCCGGTGAGATAGAGGTCGTCGCGCTCGACCCGGTAGATGTTCACCTCGTCCGTCGGAAGGAACCCGGTACCCACCATCGCCTGCTCGCGCACGAGCACGGGCGGGATGACTGGCACGAACCCCCGCTTACCCAGGTGGTGAAGCGCGAACCGGTAGAGAGCGAGCTCGGCGAGCGCGACGTCGCCGACCCGGTATGCGAACCGCGAGCCGGACACGCGGGCGCCGCGCTCCATGTCGATCCGGGCGAGCTCGAGGTGATCGCGCGCCGGGAACGTGAACGAGGGCGGTGTTCCGACGCGTCGGAGCTCGACCGCGTCGTCCTCCGTGGAGCCGTCCGGCGCGGACGCGTCGGGAGGGTTCGGGACGCGGAGCAGGGCCTCGTCCCGCGCCGCTGCCGCCCGAGCGAGCTCACCCTCGAGCCTGGTGAGCTCGGCCTTGGCGGCCTTGAGCTCCTCGAGCTCGTCCGGCGTGGGCTTTCCCTTCGTCTTCGAGCGCGAGCGGAGCTCGTCGACCCGGGGCACGAGCGCCAGCCAGCGTTCGTCCGCGGCCATGAGCTCGTCGAAGGCCTCGACCGGGCCCTTGCGCACGAGCGCCGCTCGGAACCCGTCCGGATCGTTGCGGGCCGCTCTGACGTCGATCACGAATGGGAGTCTAGGGATCCCCGCGCAGGCCCTACGCGGCTTCGCTGCGAGCCACGACCGCCTCGATTACCTGGGCAACGCCCTCCCGTTCCGCCGACGGGCAGACGAAGTCCGCGATGCCGAGCAGCCGGTCGTGAGCGTCCTCGACGGCGACCGCGTAGCCGGCCCACTCCAGCAGCTCGACGTCGTTCTCGCCGTCGCCGAACGCGACGACGCGGTCCGCGGTGAAGCCGAGCCGGTCGGCGAGGAACGCGAGCCCGGAGCCCTTTGTGACGCCCGCTCGCGAGAACTCGAGGAAGATCGGCAGGGATTTCGAGATGTGCAAGCGCCCGTCGAAGCGCCGGCGCATGTCGACCTCGAGCCGGTCGAGGTCGTCGGATGGTCCCACGGTGACGAGCTTCGTCGGCTCCGCGCCGAGCCACTCGGCGAGGTTGCCGACCTCGTGGATCCGGAGGTTCTGGAACGCCGCGTAGCGGTCGGCCTCGGGGCTAAGGGCCGCGACGTAGAGCTCGTCGTCCACGTAGCAGTTGAGCGAGTGGCCGGCGTCCTCGACCGCGCCGATCGTCTCCCGCGCGAGGTCGATCGGGATCGGGTCGTGGAGCAGGAACTCGCCCGAGCCGGGGTCGACGACCGCTGCGCCCTGGTAGCAGACCACCGGATCGTCGATGCCGGCGGCGCGGGCGTACGGGCGGACCGACTGGAACATGCGACCCGTGACGATCAGCACCCTGATCCCGGCTTCGATCGCCGCCCGGATCGCGTCCCGCGTGCGCTCGCGCAGCAGCGTGTCCTCGCCGATCAACGTCCGGTCGAGGTCGCAGGCGAGCACCTCGACGTCGCGCGGGAAGTCGTCGGGAAGGCGCAGGATCCCGGGCTAGCCCGACGTCGACTCGACGACGTAGGCCGTGACGTCGGCGATCTGCTGCTCCGAGAGCTGATCCTGGTAAGGCGGCATGCCACCGCCGCCGTTCTGGATCTGGACGTACGTTCGCTCGGCCGTCGGCTTCGACTCGTCCAGGTTGGGCCCGACGTTCCCGGTCGATCCGGCAGCGGCGAGGGTATGGCAGCTGCCGCAGCCCGCCGACGCGAAGACCTCCGCTCCGGCAGCAGCGTCTCCCTCCGGGACCGTGACCTGCTCGGTCGTCGACTCGGGAAGCGAGCCGATGACCGTCTCGGGCGCCGCCGAGATGTCGCCCTCGCTTCCGCACGCGGCGGCGACGAGGGCGAGGCTCAGAGCGGCGACCACTGCCAGCCAGCGCATGCGGGCGAGTCTAACCAAGTCGAGTGCCGACCGGCTCCCTTAACGGAGGCTCAACAGGCCCGTCAGTAAAATCGCTTGTAGATGAAGCGCAAGTCCTACGGGCGAGACGGCGGGCTCACCGCCCGCATGCTGCTGACGACGTTCCTCCTCGGGCTCCTCTACGTCGTCTTCTTCGTCGTCCTCTTCCAGCTCCTGAATCTCGGGATCGGGCTGACGATCGTCCTCATCGGCGGGCTGTCCCTCCTTCAGCTCTTCACGTCTGACAAGATCGCGCTGGCTGCAACCGGCGCGAAGGTGGTCGAGCGCGAGCAGGCGCCGGAGCTGCACGACATGGTCGAGCGCCTGTGCGCGATGGCCGATCTGCCGAAGCCCAGGATCGCCGTCATCGACACGGACATGCCAAACGCGTACGCGACCGGTCGGAGCCCGAAGCATTCGGCCGTTGCGGTGACGAGAGGGCTCTGGGAGCGCCTCGAGCCGAAGGAGATCGAGGGCGTGCTCGCGCACGAGCTCTCCCACATCGGCAACCGAGACGTCGTGATCATGACGATCGCGGGTTTCTTCTCGATGGTCGCCGGCATGCTCGTGCGCTTCGGGATCTACTCGAACATGTTCGGCGGGAACAACCGCGACAACAACGCCATGCCCGTCTGGCTCATCGTGATCGTCGTCTCCGTGATCACCTACGTCGTCAGCTACGTCCTCATCCTGGCCCTTTCGCGCTACCGCGAGTTCGCGGCGGACCGCGGTGCCGCTCTCATCACCGGCCAGCCCGAGAACCTGATGAGCGCGCTCCAGAAGATCGCGAGCCGGATCACGCAGATCCCCCAGCGTGATCTGCGCGAGGAGGCCGCGATGAACGCGTTCTTCATCGTGCCGACGAACTGGAAGAAGTCCGCAGGCGAGCTGTTCATGACGCATCCCCGCCTCGAGAAGCGTCTCGCGCGGCTCGGCCAGATCGCCCAGGAGATGGGCCGCCCGGTCCCGTAGCAGGGATGGGCTTCCTCGACTCGGCTCTCGGCGGCAGGAAGAAGCTCAAGCGGGCGAACCTCGAGCGACTGTTCGCCCTTTCGACGGCGCAGGTGACGCTGGAGGTCGAGCAGGGCCTGAAGTCGAGCGGCGCAGCAGCTGTCGTCTACAAGCCGATGTCGGCAGGCGAGTTCGGGATGGCAGCCGACGAGATGAAGGAGTTGCTCCACGCCGCTGCTCGCCAGGCGGGCTCCGAGGTCGAGCGCAGCTCGGACTCGTACGGGTTCGAGTGGCTGGTGATCCGGGACCCCGATCTGGAGGATCTCGTCACGGCCGTCCATCTGATCAGCTCGGAGCTCCAGGCGAAGGGCTTCGGCGAGCAACTGCTCGCCGCGGTCTTCCGCTTCGACGGCGCCGAGCATCCCGTCTACCTGATCTACGGCTACAAGCGCGGGGCCTTCTGGCCGTTCGTGCCCACCGGCGAGCCACAGAAGCGCGACAACGCGGCGGAGCTCCGACTGAAGAACGAGCTCGCGAAAGAGCTGCCCTTCGAGGAGGACCTGTCCCGCTGGATGGGCCTCTTCGGAGCCCCGCTGTAGGCGGAATCGTTACCCGGCCGGAGGCCGGGTCGATGATCCGCCTGGGAGGAGCCGGAGGTCGGCTTTCGCCGTCCTCCTTGGGCGGATATCGGCCGGGCGCGTTGCGCCCGGCAACGATTCCGCCTACTGCGTCGGGATGTCCGGGATCAGCCCCTCGTCGCTCGACATGAGGTCACGGGTCTCCTCGAGCGTGAGGTCGCTCGGGGGAATGACCACGTTCGACGTCACGACCTCGTCGAGCGGGAGCGCGGTTCCGCGGGTCCTCACGAGCTGCCACATCTCGTCGAGATAGCGGTCGAGCTCCGCTTCGTCGTCACGGGCGAGCGCTGCGAGCGCCTGGTCGTCGAGATCGTTCAGCGCCCCGAGCAGCTCGTCGTCGACGACGTACTGGCCCTCTCCCATCAGCCGCACGATCACGAGGGCTTCCCTTCCTCGAGCGCTGCCTGTTCGCCACCGGTGCCGAGCTCGGCCTTCAGCTTCGCCAGCTCCGCGTCGACGTCGCTGGAGGCGGACATCGCAGCCAGCTCGCGATCGAGGGCGGTCTCGCCGGACGAGGTGAAGTCCTCGAGCGTCCCGGCCTCGATCAGCTCGTCGATCGCGCCCGCGCGCGCCTGCATCGTCTCGGTCTTGTCCTTCGCGCGCTGGATCGCCATTCCGACGTCGGCCATCTCCTCGCCGACGCCGCTCGCCGCCTCCCCGATCCTGACCTGGGCCTCGGCGGCGGAGTACTGCGCCTTGATGACCTCCTTCTGACTCCGGAAGGACTCGACCTTCGCCGAGAGCCGCTTCTCGTTCTCGACGAGCTTCTCCTGCTGGGCCTCGAGGCCCGCGATCTGCCCGTCGAGCCCCTGGAGCTGCTGCTGGATGAAGGCCTTGCGCTCGAGCGCCGAGCGCGCGAGATCCTCCCGGTTGGCCGCGAGCGCCTTCCGGGCCTGCTCGTCGAGCTTCACGACCTCCTGCTGCAGCTTCTCCGACTGCATCTGGAGCCGCTTCTTCGCCGTGACGACGTCGGCGATGCCGCGCTTGACGTTCTGCACCATCTGGAGCTGCTTCTCGTACGAGTAGTCGAGGGTCTCGCCGGGATCCTCGGCCCTGTCGAGGAGCTTCGAGAACTTCGCCTTGATGACCGTCGTCGTTCGCTCCCAGAGCCCTGCCATTGCGCCTCCTGGTCGGGGGACGCGTCAATCGTAGCCAGGAACGTCCGCGCGTTAAGGGGGACGTAAGCCCTCGCGGGTAACGTCTCCTTCGTGCATCGCGCGGCGATCGCCCTCGCCCTGGCCGCCGCGGCGGTGGTCGGGACGCTGACCGCCTGCGGCGGAGGGACGAGCAAGCCGGTCGCCGGCGCCACGACCGCGGTCGAGCTCGGCGAGCCGGTCGCCTACGACGAGGTGCAGGCCGTGTTCGAGAAGTACGGCTGCACGGGGTGCCATCCCGGCGTCAACTCCTCACTCGATCTCAGCGCGGGCGCCTCGTACGACGACCTCGTCGGCATCCAGGCGCTCGAGGATCCGACGCTGTACCGCGTCGTCGCAGGCGATCCCGGGCGGAGCTTCCTCTATCTCAAGGTGGGCGGTGCGGCCCCGGTCGCGGACATCCCCGCGGTCGGCACGCGCATGCCGCCGGGGGCGCCGCCGATCGACCAGGCCGACATGGATCTGATCCGGCGCTGGATCCTCCAGGGTGCGAAGGGCTCCGACGGGAAGACCGGCGGCCCGGCGGTGCCGAGCCCGGGGAACCCGCCCGCGAATCTGGACGTCGCTGCGGCGACGGCCACGGACGGCACGGCGACGGTCACGGGCTCGGTGATCGGACAGGATCGGCAGCCGCTGCAGGGTGCTCTCGTGACGCTGTTGCTGAAGGGCCCCGAGCTGCCGGGAGGCGAGGAGCACTACCGGGTGGCGGTCACCGACGGCGGACGGTCGCTTCACTCTCCCGGACGCGCCCAGCGGCCAGTTCCTGCTCAAGGCATACGGGCCGAACACGATCTACGTGTCCCGGATCGTCGCGCTCGACGACGGCGAGACGCAGGAGATCCGGTTCGGCCTCCCGGACCGCGTCGTCGAGAACCCGGTGATCTCGAAGCCCGCGGCCGAATCGACCGGAACCGGCATGCTGCTGTCGATGGACGTGCAGGGAGTCGATCTCGACCCCAACTACACGCTTGCGGTCAACCCCGGTGCGGGGCTCGTGTTCGAGCTCTCGAACGACGGCGATCAGCCGGGCACGTGGAGCGCCGAGATCGACCAGCAGCTCGCCGGGCCCTGGATCTTCATGGCGGTCGACAAGTCGTGCAACGTGTCCGAGTTCCTCACCGTCCCGGAGTAGCCGTGGCGGCCGCCGTCTGGCTGCTCGCGGCGTGCGGCGGAGGCGGGGCGCCGGGCGTCTCCTTCGCCGACGACGTGCAGCCGATCTTCGATGCGAAGTGCGCCGTCTGCCATCCGACCAGCTACGAGTATCTCGACCTCCGGGCGGGACGCTCCTACGACGAGCTCGTGCGTGTGTCGTCCGCGCTCCAGCCGGCGTTCGAGCGCGTGCTGCCGGGCCGGCCCGAGCTCTCCTACCTGCTCACGCACGTCCCCGATCCATCGCGCGAGAACCTCCTGACATCCGAGGATCGTGCGCTGATCGAGCGGTGGATTCTCGAGGGGGCGATGGACAACTGAGCCGGGTGCCGCTCCTTCGACGGGACGACGCCCCGATCCTCGCGCGGGGGTGGTACCGCGAGGACGGCAGCGCCTCGGCGCTCACACGATCGCTCGCGAGCGCGCCCGACCTGCTCGAGACGCTGATGCCGTTCCTCGCTCAGGTCATGGGCGAGGGCGCGCTCGATCTGGCGACGAAGGAGCTCGTGATCGTGCGCGTGTCGCAGCTCAACGGCTGTCGCTACTGCCTGGCGGCACACCGCCCGATCGCCCTCGCTGCCGGTGTGCCCCGCCCCGCACCTGGATGCCGTCTGCGAGCTCGCTCCTCTCGACGCGCTGCCGCCGCGCGAGCGAGCCGTCGTGGCCTGGATCGACCAGGTGACGGTGACGCGGCAGGCGTGACGGACGAGCTCGTGGCGGCGACGCTCGACCACGTTCGCGAGGATCAGCTGATCGAGCTGACCGTCCTGGCCGGCACGATCACGATGCTGAACCAGTACTGCACGGCTCTCGACATCCCGCCGCCGGTATGAGGGACGAGCTCGAGAGTGCCGTTGCCGAGGGCCGGGTCGGCGATCGGCTCTGGCTCTACGCGACCTACCACTGCAACCTCGCCTGCGTCTACTGCCTGACCGAGTCGGCGCCGGGCATCGCCGACCGGCGCGCCCTCAGCCGCGAGGCGATGCTCCGCGCGGTCGAGGAGGCGGAGGAGCTCGGCTTCGCCAACGTCGGGATCACCGGTGGCGAGGCGTTCATGCTCCCGTGGTTTCCCGAGGCCCTGGTCGAGATGAGCCGGGTGCTGCCGACGCTCACCCTGACGAACGCGACGCTCTTCACGGATCGCCTGCTCGACCGGCTCTTGCCCCTCGCGGAGACCGACGCGGCGTTCCAGGTCTCGCTCGACTCCGACGATCCCGAGCGCAACGACGCGTTCCGCGGCCCCGCCAACTGGGCGCGCGTGATTGACGCGATTCCGAAGCTCCTGCGACCGGGGCATCAAGGTGCGAATCGCGACGACGGTCGAGTACCAGACCCCCGACGAGCTCGAGCGGCTGTGCATGCTCCACCGCGAGCTCGGCATCCCCGACGAGGATCACATCGTGCGCTCGGTCGTGAGGCGCGGCCGCGCCGACCTCCAGGGATACGGTGTCGTGCCCGGGCCGACGGACATCCTCCCCGAGCTGACGATCACGGCGGACGGGGCGTTCCTGAACCCGTTCGGCCCGACGGTCCGCCGCGGCCGCACGGATCTCGACCTGCTCGTGTCGAGGCAGGTTGCTCCGCTCTCCGCGGCGACCGAGCGTTTCCTGCGAGTCGCGGCGGATCAGCCTGCGGGCACGGACGTCGCCCGCAACATCAGGTGAGCGTAGGCGTAGCCCTCCGGTCGGAGGGCACGGCCGTCGGAGCCCGGATCGCCGGCCCGATCCGTGTCGTGGCGCTTGTCGCGCTCGGGGGGCTGATGCTCGCCCTTCAGCTCCGCCTCCGGGGAGAGGTCGACCTGCGCGCCCAGGTCGCCGGACAGCTCGTCGCGTTCGCGATCTTCGTCCCTGCGGCCTTCCTCTGCTGGCGGGGCCTCCGGGTGGGGTGGCCGGGAGTAGCGCTCGTCCTCGGGCTCGCGATCGCGTTCCGCGCGGCCTGCGTGGTGCCCGGGGAGACTCCGCCGCTCTCGACCGACCTCCACCGCTACGCCTGGGATGCCCGCGTGCAGGCGGCGGGGATCAACCCGTACAGGTACGCCCCCGACGATCCGGCGCTCGCCCGGCTCCGAGACGAGGTCGTATGGCCGGAGATCAACCTGCCCGGCTGGCACACCGTCTACCCGCCCGGCGCGGAGGCTGCCTTCCTGGCCGCGCGGGGCGTCTTCGGCGATCGACTCGGCTCCACGACCCTGCTCTTCCTCGGAGGCGAGGCCCTCGCCGTCGGGCTCCTCCTGGTCGTCCTCGCCAGGATGCGTTCGAAGCCGCCGCTCGAGCGGATCGCGCTGTACGCGTGGCATCCGCTCGCGATCAGCGAGATCGCGGCCAACGGACACGTCGACGCCCTCTCGGTGGTCGGCCTCGCGGGCCTGCTCGCCGCCTGGCAGGCACGGCGCTTCGGGCTCGCAGGGCTTGCCACCGGCTTCGCCGCTCTTGTCAAGCTCGGCCCGATCCTGCTCGTTCCGGCGCTCGCCCGCCGGGGCGGGTGGCGTTACGTCGTTCCGGCGCTCGCACTCTGCGTTCTCGCCTACGGCGCCTACGCCTCGGTCGGGCTCGGCGTGCTCGGCGACCTCGGCGACTACGTCGAGCGGCAGCGCTTCGGCGGCAGCCTCTGGTGGGGGCTCAGGCAGTTGATCGGCCCTGCCGGCGCGAACGCTGCCTGTGCGGCCGTCCTCCTCGGCATCGTCGGCCTCGTCGCCCTGCGCGCTCACGACACGATCGAGCAGGTGGCCCGGTCGTCGCTGCTCGTGCTCGGAACGCTGCTGCTCTGCGTCTCCTACGTCCAGCCCTGGCACGCGCTCTGGCTCTTGCCCTTCTTCCCTCTCGTCCGCGCGCCTGCGTGGCTCTGGCTCACGGGCACGCTGCCGCTCCTCTACCTCTTCGGCGTCGACCGGGAACTGCCCGCCTGGGTGCGGATCGTCGTCTACGGCGGATTCGGAATCGCGGCGCTCGCCGGCCTGGTCGTCCGCCGGCGATCCGTCCGCGTGACGGCGCAGCGCCCGCTCGACGGAGCGACCGTCGCCGCTGTCATCCCGGTGCTGAACGAAGCCGAGGCACTTCCACACGTCCTCGCGGAGGTTCCCGCCGACATCGACGAGGTGATCGTCGTCGACGGAGGATCGACGGACGGAACCCCGGCGCTTGCACTGGAGGCCGGCGCCCGTGTCGTGCACGAGCCGCGTCGCGGCTACGGCCGCGCCTGCGCCGCCGGCGCCGCGGCGAGCAGCGCGGACGTGATCGTGTTCCTCGACGGGGACGGGAGCGACGATCCCGCCGCGATCCCCGCGCTCGTGGCGCCCGTCCTCGACGGGAGCGCGGCGCTCGTCCTGGGAGCTCGCACGGCGCCCGAGCCCGGCGCGATGCACGGGCACCAGCAGCTCGGCAACCGGTTCGTGGTGCTCCTCATCAGACTCGTCTACGGCTGTAACCTCCATGACATGCCACCGATGCGCGCGATCCGTCGTGACGCGCTCGAGTCGCTGGCGGTCGAGGAGATGGGCTACGGCTGGCCGACGGAGATGCTCGTCAAGGCCGTGCGGGCTTCGCTCCCGATCGAGGAGATCGAGGTTCCCTCGCGGGCACGGCGCGGCGGAACGTCGAAGATCGCTGGCCGTGCGATCCCGTCGGTGAAGGCTGGAGCGACGATGCTCGCTGTCGTCGCCCGCCACGCCTGAGCTTGCGGTTAGGTTAAGCCCTGGTTAGCAAGTGTGAAGAGATGAAGCGAACCGGATTCGATCGTCGTCTGAATACGTTGCAGAGAGCAACGCATTGAATCGCGCCCGCCTCATCGTGCCCATCGTCCTCGGCGTCCTCGTCGTGGGCCTGCTCCTGAACAGCATTCGTTCGCGGGGTGCCGAGGCGGGGCTGACGTACAGCACCCTCGTGACCCAGATCGAGACCGCTCCCGGCTCGATCGACGAGGTGATCTTCCAGCCGCGCAGCCAGGGGATCGAGGTGCGCTATACGGATGGAACGCAGGGAGAGACCAACTACCCGAGCCCGGAGTCGCAGTTCTCGCTGCAGGAGCAGCTCGAGGCGGCGGGCGTGAAGTTCGACTCGGACGGCTCGGGAAGCTCCGTTCTCGGCTCGATCCTGACCCTTTTCTTGCCGATCCTGTTCATCGGCGCAATCCTCTTCTTCTTCCTGCGGCGGTCACAGGGTGGATCGTCCGCAGCGCTTCGCTTCGGGAAGAGCAAGGCGAAGCGCGTCTCGCCGAATCAGCCGAAGGTGGCGTTCAAGGACGTCGCCGGAGCGGACGAGGCCGTCGAGGAGTTGCACGAGATCAAGGAGTTCCTCGAGACTCCGAAGAAGTTCCAGGCGCTCGGCGCGCGGATCCCGAAGGGGGTGCTGCTCTACGGGCCTCCCGGTACCGGCAAGACGCTGCTCGCTCGTGCGGTCGCCGGTGAGGCGGGGGTGCCGTTCTTCTCGATCTCGGGGTCGGATTTCGTGGAGATGTTCGTCGGCGTCGGCGCGTCTCGAGTCCGCGACCTCTTTCAGCAGGCGAAGGAGACCGCGCCGGCGATCGTCTTCATCGACGAGATCGACGCGGTCGGGCGGCACCGTGGCGCCGGCCTCGGCGGCGGCAACGACGAGCGCGAGCAGACGCTGAACCAGCTCCTGGTCGAGATGGACGGCTTCGAGCCGCAGGACACCATCATCGTGATCGCCGCCACCAACCGCCCCGACGTCCTCGATCCGGCGCTGCTGCGTCCGGGCCGGTTCGACCGTCAGATCGTCGTCGACCGGCCAGACCGGGCGGGCCGCCAGCAGATCCTCCGCGTCCATACGCAGGGCAAGCCGCTGGCGAAGGACATCGATCTGGACACGCTCGCTGCGGGGACGCCGGGCTTCACGGGTGCCGATCTCGCGAACCTCGTCAACGAGGCAGCGCTGCTCGCGGCGCGCCGGGGCGAGCGCACGATCGGGATGAACGAGCTGGACGAGGCGATCGTGCGAATCGTCGCCGGGCCCGAGAAGAAGACCCGGCTCCTTTCGGAGCACGAGCGCAAGGTGACCGCTTACCACGAGATGGGACACGCTCTCGTCGGCCACTTCCTCGAACATTCGGACCCGATCCACAAGATCTCCATCGTCAGCCGCGGCCGTGCCCTCGGGATCACGATCTCGCTCCCGGCCGAGGACCGGTTCCTGCGGACCCGGACCGCACTCCTCGACGAGATGGCGATGACGCTCGGCGGACGGGCGGCCGAGGAGCTCGTCTTCCACGAGCTGACGACCGGCGCAGCGAACGACCTCGAGCGGGTGACGGGCACCGCCAAGCAGATGATCATGCGTCTCGGGATGAGCGAGAAGCTCGGGCCGCGCGTCCTCGGCCGGGACCACGGCATGCCGTTCCTCGGCCGCGACTACTCGGCCGAGCCCGACTACTCGGACGAGATCGCTCGCGAGATCGACCAGGAGATCGCTCGGATCATCGACCAGGCGTTCGATCGCGCCCGGACCGTGCTCGTCGAGCACGAGGAGCAGTTGCACCTGCTCGCAGCGCTCCTGATCGAGCACGAGACCATCGATCGCGCGCAGTTCGAGCGGCTGCTCGCGGGCGAGCCGCCCGCGGACGTCTTCACGAAGCCGAGCGATCCCGGGACCTCGGGAACCCCGGAAGCGAAGCGAGCGCCGGAGCCCACCCCGGCCCCGACGCTCGGGCCGCGGCCGTTCCCGTTGCCCGGGACGGCCGCGACCGTGTATCCGCCCGACGACGCCTAGCCGCTCGCCGGTCAGGCCGCCTCGGCCAGCGGCTCTGCCGCTCCCGCCTCGACTCCGCGACGGCGGAGGGGCCTGATTCCGAGCGCGGCAATCGCTCCGAGCCCGACGACGACCGCGCCGACCCAGACCGCGGGGACGAGCCCGTCGACGAAGGACGTCCCGCTCCCGTAGCCGCCGTAGCTGGCGAAGATCGACGCAAGGACAGCCACGCCGAAAACCCCGCCGATCTCGCGGATCGCGTTGTTCGCGCCCGACGCCTGGCCCTCCTCGATCGGACGCACGGCCGAGAGGACGACGTTCGCGACCGGGGCGAAGAAGAGGCCCATGCCGATGCCCGCGACGATGAACGGCGGCACGAGGCTCGAGTAGGCGACGGTCGGCTCGGTCACCGCCGCCAGCCAGCCGAGGGCGACGGCCTGCATCGCGAGCCCGGTCGCCATCAGCGGCCGGCCGCCGATGCGATCCGAGAGGGCTCCCGCGATCGGGGCGACGAAGATCGGCATCGCCGTCCACGGAAGCGTCCTGATGCCCGCGTCGAGCGGCGAGTAGCCCTGCACCGTCTGGAGGAACTGGGAGAGCAGGAAGATCGAGCCGAACATCCCGAAGAACATGAACAGGGACGCGAGGTTCGCGGCCGTGAAGGTGCGGTTCTTGAAGAACCGCATCGGCAGTGCCGGGGTGGGCGTCCGGCGCTCCCAGGCGACGAACGCGGCGAGCAGGAGCGCACCCAGCGCGAACGACGCGAGCACCTCGGTGCTCGTCCAGCCGAGGCTCCCGGCCCGGACGAAGCCCCAGACGACCCCGAACAGGCCCGCGCTCGCGAGGCCGACGCCCGGCAGGTCGAGCGCGGTGTTCGGGCCACGGCTCTCCTCGAGGCGCCGGTAGGCGAGCGGGATCAGAACGAGGCCGATCGGGACGTTCAGCCAGAAGATCCACTGCCAGGAGATGCCCTCGACGATCGCGCCCCCGACGACGGGCCCGAGTGCCACGGCGAGGCCGCCGATCCCGCCCCAGGCGCCCAGCGCGAGCCCGCGCTTCTCGGCCGGAACCCGGTGGCTGAGGATCGTCAGCGTGAGCGGCATCACGATCGCGCCTCCGACACCCTGCAGGGCTCGGGCGACGACGAGCGCTTCGATCGACGGCGCGAGCGCCGCGGCGGCCGAGGCGGCGGTGAAGATCGCGAGCCCGATCACGAACAGGCGCCGCCGCCCGAAGCGGTCGCCGAGCGCGGCGCCGGTCAGGAGCAGCACCGCGAAGGTCAGGGTGTACGCGTTGACCGTCCACTCGAGTTGCTCGAGCGACGCCCCGAGGTCCTCCCGGATCACCGGCAGCGCCATCGTCACGACGAGGTTGTCGAGCGTGACCATGAAGAGTGCAATCGACGTGATGACGAACGTCCAGAGCGTGGTGGCTCTCGCTGTCATCGAGTTCCTCCCTTCCATCGTCTTGTGATCAATCACTTACTTCGAACCGAAAAAAACACGACTTCAGGCAGCGGGCGCCTCGAGGCGGTCCTCGATCCGCGCGACGTCGCCCTTGGCGCAGATCCCCGCCCACTCCTCCGGGGTCAGGACGCTCTCGAGGCCGACGGCCATCGCGGCGTTGATGAGGAAGCCGCGGGAGATGAAGCGGCCCGCGTCCTCGTGCGGCGTCGGCGAGCCGTCCCGCTCGAGCAGGTGGACGACGTAGCGGTAGACCCGGGCCAGGTGGTGGCGCATCGCGGCCGCGATGTCCGGATCCTCGGCCGAGGCGTAGGCGTGGAGGTGCACCATCAGCTCTGGACGCCGATCGGCCAGCTTCTCCACGTACGTCCGGCCGAGGGTCTCGAGCCGCGTCTCGCCCGGCTTCGGGAGCGCGTTCTCCCAGTCGGAGATGACCCTCGAGATGCAGCGGTCGACGACCGCGAGGGCGAGCTCCTTCTTCGTCGGGAAGAAGCGGAACACGTACGGCTGCGAGATTCCGGCCCGCCGCGCGATGTCGGCCGTGGTCGCACCGGCGAAGCCGCTCTTGGCGATCTCCTCGACGGCCGCGTCGAGGATCACCTCGCGGCGTTCCGCTGCTGCCATCCTGTCGCTCGGGGGGTTCATGAACCGGGACACTAGCACCAAGAAAGTAATCAGTCAATAACAAACTGGAGCGGCTCGCGGCTACCCTCTCGGCGTGTCGCTGTGGGCGATCAGCGGAGGCAGTGGGTTCGTCGGCCTGACCCTCGCGCGGCGGCTCGTGAAGTGACGGACACGCCGTTCGGACGCTCGACCTCGAGCCGCTCGAGGAGCCGGGGGTGCACGCGCTGGTCGGCGACGTTCGTGACCCCCGCGCCGCCGCTGCGCTCTGCGCGGGCGCCGACGTGGTCGTGCACGCCGCGGCGGCGCTCCCGGTGCGCGGCAGCGTCGCGGAGATCCGGTCGGTCAACGTGGGCGGGACCGACTCCCTGCTCGCGGCCGCCGCCGAGGCCGGAATCGCCCGGGCGGTCGTCGTCTCCTCGGCCGTCGTCTACGGCCTCGCGCGTTCCGTTCCGACGCCCGAGGACGAGCACCCTCGCCCCTTCGAGCCGTACGGGCGCTCCAAGGTCGACGCGGAGGCCGTCGTCACCGCATTCGACGCGCGAGGGCTCTCGACGGTCGTCCTCCGCCCGAGCGCGATCGTCGGGCCCGGGCGCCTCGGCATCTTCGGGATCCTCTTCGACTGGTTGCGCGAGGGTCGGTCGATCCCGGTGCTCGGCCCGGGCACCAACCGTTACCAGCTCCTTTCGGTCGAGGACTTCGCCGACGCCGTCCTCCGGAGCGGGAGCGATTCGCGTGCCGCCCGGATCTACAACGTGGGCGCCGCGGAGGTCGCAACGGTCGACGAGGAGCTCCGAGCGCTCATCGCGCACGCTGGGTCGACGAGCCGGCTGCGTCACGTTCCGGCGGCCCCGTCCCGGCTCGCGCTCACAGCCCTCCGCCGGGCCAAGCTCTCGCCGCTCTCGGCCTGGCACGAGCGGACGGCCTCGCGCGACGTCGTCGCCGACGTCTCCCGTGCCACCCGTGAGCTCGGCTGGGTGCCGCGGCGAACGAGCGCGCAGGCCCTCTGCGACGCCTACGACTGGTACGCCGCGAACCGGCGCGGACTCGGCCGGCTAGCGGGTCTGACACACCGGGTCGCGTGGGACGAGCGGGCGCTCGCATTGCTCCGGCGGGTGTCGTGACCGAAACCGTCCTGGTCGTCGCGAAGCCACCCGCGCTCGGGAGATCGAAGACGCGACTCGTGCCGCCGCTCACCCCCGGCCAGGCGGAGGCTCTCCACCGCGCCCTCCTGCTCGACACGCTCGATGCATGCCGGGCGGAGGTGCGCAGCACGGGGCTCCTCCACCCCGAACCTTCCGACGCTGAGCCTCTCGCCGCGCTGGCGGGCCCCGAGGCGCCGCTCGTGCTCCAGAGCGGGCGCGGGCTCGGGGACGCGCTGGCCGGTGGAATCGCCCGGTTCGCCGACGAGGGGCCGGTGGCGCTGATCTCGTCCGACCTCCCCGGGATCCCCGCCGGCTCGCTCGGGCGGGCTTTCGGAGAGCTCGACGCCGGCGCCGACGTCGTCCTCGGGCCGGCGCTCGACGGCGGCTACTGGCTGATCGCGATGCGGGCCTTCCACGAGGCGCCGTTCCACGACGTTCCGTGGTCGACGCCGGCCGTTCTCGGGGTCACCCTCGCGCGCTGCCACGAGGCTGGGTTGCGGGTGAGCAGCCTCGAGCCCTGGCGCGACGTCGACACGCTCGTCGACCTCGACTTCCTCCTAGAGTCGATCGACGAGCTCGACGCGCCCAGAACCGCGGAGATCCTTCGGGAGCTCGCGGCTGCCCGCCTGATCGGCAGCGGCCCGCCGGAGCTTCGGCTGAAGGCGAGCGAGCTCGTCGACGCGAGCCCGTGGCGCGCGGTGGTCCGCGACACCCTCGTCGGCCGCGAGGGAAAAGAGACGTCGTACACGTATCTCGCCTGTCCCCGGGCGGTCTTCGTCGTCCCGCTGACCGACGGAGGCGAGGTCGTCTTCGTTCGCCAGTACCGTCACCCCGTTCGGGACTGGACGCTCGAGGTGCCAGCCGGGACGGTGGAGGACGGGGAGACCGCACTCGAGGCGGCCCGCCGAGAGCTGGCCGAGGAGGCCGGCGGCCAGGCGCGCGAGTGGATCCACCTCTCGACCTTCTACTCCTCCAGCGCCCACATCGGCCTGCGCTCCGACGCGTTCCTCGCGACCGGCGTGACGCTCGCCGCGCCGCGACCGGACGACGGCGAGGAGATCTCCACGGTCCGCCTTCCGCTGGCGGACGCGGTCGGCCGGGCCCGCCGCGGGGAGCTCGCCGAGGGCCAGACCGCGCTGGCCGTGCTGCTCGCGGCCGAGCGGCTCGAGGTCATCGCCTCCAGGTTGCACCCACCGGGCGCGGCTGCGGGCACGACGGATGACTTCCTCGACGAGAGTCGAGCCCCGCGGCGCCCCTGACTGCGTGTCCACGATCTACCTCGACACGAGTGCCGTCGGACGAGTGCTGCTCGGCGAGCCCGAGGCTCGCGCCGTGCTTCACGCTCTCGACGCCTTCGACCAGCGCGTCTCCAGCCGGCTGCTGCGACTCGAGCTCCGCCGCCTCGCTCTCCGTCATTCACAACTCGACGCTGCAGATCAGCTTCTCGCCGGGATCGCTCTCGTGCCGGTCGACGAGGCGATGCTCACAACCGCCGAGACGATCGCGCCCGCGTCGGTCGCGACGCTCGAAGCGATTCATCTCACCACCGCGGTGCGGCTGTCGAGCGCAGGGCTCCTCGACGCTGTGATGACGTACGACGCACGCCTTGCCGACGGGGCGCGGGAGCACCAGCTCTCCGTCCTGACACCCGCCTGATGCCTACGGTGAGAAGCGGCTAGAATCCGGCTCCGCGGGGCTATAGCTCAGCTGGGAGAGCGCCTGGATCGCACCCAGGAGGTCGCCGGTTCGAGCCCGGCTAGCTCCATCGAAGAAGTGCCTGGAAATTAGCCACTTTCGTAAACTAGATCGTTAACTACTGAAATCCATCTGACCCAGATCTGACACACGCTGAGCCGCGAACTCGTCGAGATATCGAAGGTTCCGCTCGTGGATCGGTGGAATGAAACGAGCGTAATGCTTGAGCGTCGTCTTAATGTCTCGATGTCCGAGTTGTTCGCTGACCCAGTAGATGTCAGCTCCAGCTCCGAGTGCGAGAGTCGCATAGGTGTGACGCATTTGGTACGGCCCGCGGGGCTCACTTCCAGCTTTCGCTAGCGTCGGATGCCATTCGCGCTTGCGCCAGTTGTTGAGGTTCATGTAACCGCCCTTCGGCGCGGGGAAGACGCGCCTCGCGCCCTCTGTGGTCTGACGGTTACTTCGACGAGCGGGGGTGTAGGTAAGGGTGGTCGCGTTGCCTTCTCCTCGAGCGATGCTCGATCGGGTTCTCAATCTGCGTCCGATGCGTGGACGAGCTGCCGGGCTGGATCTCCAGCTGGCTGCATCCGCCCTCAGGGGCCGGCGCTAGCAGGCCCCGTCACCGGTCCCCGAACGGGCTCTCGACGGGCCCCGGCGCTTCCTGTCGGGCCGTCCAGACGCGGAGCCAGAGCGGTCTCCAGGCCGACTGCAGCTTCGATGTTCTCGGCGTCAGTCGCGAGCGCAGAGTCCCGTCCTGGATCCGGATCATCTCGACGGTATGACCCTGTCGCTGGAGGTCGTTGAGGATCTCGACCCAGTTTGGGCCGAGGTCTTCAATCCCACCCGCGTTCGTCGCGGGCGGGATTGAACTCTCGGCGACCACGTCGAGCACTCGGTTGAGGGTGTGCTTCGACACACCACCCAGTCGCGCCCCGTCGTCGCCCGCGCGATGCAGTTGACTCAGACGTCCTCGCTCGCTTCGAGCCGTCCGGAGCTGATCGCTTTGGTGAAGGCCTTGAAGTCCTTCTCGTTCTGATCTGCGTAGCGTTCGGAGAAGTCGGTGACGGATTTGTCGAAGCCGTCGCCGTTGCCGAGGTAGGCAGCGATCGCGATCGGGTCTCCCGATCGAGCATGCGCACGCGCGAGCGTCCAACCGCACTGGCGGGCGTAGAACGCGAGAGCGGCAGGGCTCATTGCCTCGACCAGCGCTGAGCCCTTCATGTCCCGGAGCTGACGCCAGTACAGGTAGCGATTGTCCTGCGCGCCCTTCGTCCAGCCCAGATAGATGTCGCTCGCCGCCTGCATCATCCGCTGCCCCTGCACGACGCGCTCGCCCGGCTGCTTGTAGCGACTCTTCGGCAGATGGTCTTCGAGCACCGACGCCGTCGCCTCCTTGACCTGCAGGAACAGCGGATCCTGCTCGTCGCGTCCCTGCAGCAAGACGATGAACGCGCGCGTGCCGACGCTGCCGACGCCGACGACCTTGCGAGCCATGTCGACCATCTCGAACCGCTCCAGCAGATGGCGCCGGTCGTCCTGCAATGTTGCCCGGTAGGCGCGGAGCTGCTCGTGGATCGCGTGCTGCGCCTCATCGGGAGACATGCCGTACATCGCATGAAGCTCACGAGCCGGGATGACGATTGGTGGCTGGCTGACGATCCGGTACCGGCCGTCCACCAGCTCGCCGAGCTTCGACAGTGCCTGCAGGCTGTCGCGCGTGCGGGCCTTCTCGGCGGACTTCTTCGCCTGCTTTTCGGCCTGCTTCACCTGCTTCTTCTGCGACTTGTCCGTGCGCTTGAACCTATCGATCGCCGCCATCAGCTCTGCCTCGGACAGATGCGCGTACCAGATGTCCATCGTCGACATCTCAGCGAACTCGGCCATCGACATCCGGTAGGCGCTCACCGAGGCGAGCGTCGCGTCGCGTCCCTCCGCCTTGCTGAAGCCGTTGTTGCGCGCCGCGATCGCGAAGCTCGCGGACATCCGCTTCACGTCGTACTCGAACGGGCCCGGCAGCGTCTCGTCGAAATCGTTCAGATCGAACAGCAGCTGCCGCTCGGGCGAAGCGAACACACCGAAGTTCGACAGATGGGCGTCGCCACAAAGCTGAACCGTCAGACCAGCCCTAGGCGTCTGCTCGAGATCGGCGGCCATGATCTTCGCCGCGCCCCGGTAGAAGGTGAACGCCGAGACCATCATCCGTCCGTGTCGCACCGGCACCAAATCAGGCTCACGAGTCGCGTTCTGCTCCTCCAGCAGGCCAACCGGATCCGGACGGTCAGCAGCCGGTTTCCAACCTGCATGGCTGGAGGGGTCTACCTGCTTGCGCGATTCCTTTCCGAGCGCCCTGCGCTCCTCGACACTCGGGTGCTCAATTCTGTTCCCGTCCAAAGCTATGCCCCTCCTCGTCGTCTTTCGGTCTGCTTGCCCGCATCCGATGAACACGGTTCAAGCCCCGAGGCGCTAACTCGCGAGTGTTCTTCATGGGCTTCCCACCGCGACGCGGCGGAGTGTTGCGCCTTGCATGCCCGCTGCGAGAACAGCATCAGGATCACCGCGCAGATCGACAGAGGGCTGATATCCACGGCGACCGCGTAGGTCAGAACCTGTCTGATTCCCTGTCCCACGATTCCACTCTTCCCTGAAGGGTGGCGGGTCACCCCGGCGCCCCTTCCTTGCTCCCTTGTTCAATCCCGCCCGCGTTCGTCGCGGGCGGGATTGAACTCTCGGCGACCACGTCGAGCACTCGGTTGAGGGTGCGTCTCGATGCGAGCGAGAGGGCCCAGCCGGTCCCCGGGACGAGCGGGCGGAACCGAGCGTCCCAGGAGACCAGCGTGCCGCCTCCGGGTGCCTCTTCGAGCGCGACGCCGCTCGTGTAGTCGCGTACCGGAGCTCCTTTGATCATGCGATACCGGATGACGTGGCCCGGCCCGACGTCGGTGATCTCCTCGTGGGCCGTCGTCCGGCCGACCTTCACGACCCGGATCAGCCCGGTGCCGTTGGCCGCTCCCGGCCGTTCCACGCGCACGTCCACCCCCCGACCGGGCGAGGCGCCGGGATTCCCGATGATCTCCCACACCCGGTCGATCGGGGCGTTCAGCGACCTCGTGATCGTGAAGTGGTTCACCTCGACTCCCTTGCCCCTATGCGCTCACTCCGTGCGCGACGGCGTGGATGGACGCGTGCTCGTGCAGTGCCTTGTCGTCGTCGTGCGACGTCGGCGGCTTGAGGTCGAAGACGACCTTCTTGACGGTTCCCGTGAAGGGGTACGGCGCCTTGTCCTCGTAGGCCAGGTCGACGACGAGGCCGTTGTCACGGCTCACGTCCATGCCTGCGTAGGACGTGAGCATCATCGGCGCCGTCTTGTCGATCCGACCCTCGCCGATCTGCTCGCCGTTGGCCCAGAGCGTGACGTCTCCGCCGCTGCCCGGCTTCGGCTCGTCGGCTTCGAACAGCATCTTCACGCTGACATCGCCGGCCGGGATCTTCTCTGCGGACGTCTGCTTGTAGCTCTCCACGCCCAGGAACGAGTAGGTGTGGTTGAGCTTCCCCTCGCCGTCCACCCAGAGCCCGAATCCGCCGATGAAATCGGCGTTGGCGAATATGACGCCTTCCGCGCCGCCCTCGGGGATAACGAGCTCCGCCTCGATGGCATACGAGCGCCCTGCAATCCGGGGGACGAGGCCCTTCTCCACGTTCTGGACGTCCCCCGCGAACGTGTAGCGGGTGACCGTAGGCAGCGGCGGCAGGATGCCGAAGAAGACGCAAATCGAGCCGAGCAGCGGCAGCGCCCGGTTGCGCGCGGCCTCCTGCCAAAAGAGCTCCTTCAGCTCCGCGAGCTTCTTGGGGTTCTCCGCGGCCAGGTTCTTCGCCTGCGAGAAGTCGTCCGGCAGGTAGTACAGCTCCCACACGTCCTGCTCAGGGTCCCACTTGCCGGGGGCGAACGGGGCGAGCGCCGCGGGCGAGAAGTCCCACGGAGCCTTGTCGAGGCGCGCGCACGCCCACCAGCCGTCCTTGTACATCGCCCGCGAGCCGATGATCTCGAAGTACTGCTCGGTATGCCGCTCCTCGGCCGCCGGGTCGTCGAACGTGTACAGGAAGCTCGTGCCGTCCATCGGCTCCTGCTCGATCCCGTCGACCACCTTCGGCTCGGGGATCCCGGCCGCCTCGAGGATCGTCGGGCCGACGTCGATGCAGTGTGTGAACTGCGAGCGCAGGTCGCCGCCCGCCTCGATCTTGCCGGGCCACGCGACGACCAGCGGGTTGCGCGTTCCGCCCAGATGGCTCGCCATCTGCTTGCCCCACTGGAACGGGGTGTTGCCGGCCCACGCCCAAGCGGCCGCGATGTGCGGAGCTGTGTGATCGCCGCCCCACCCCTCGATGCCGCCGTACTTCTCGATCAGCTCAAGCTGCTGCGCGGGATCGATCGCCAGGCCGTTCAGGAACGTCATCTCGTTGAACGAGCCCGTCGTCGTCCCCTCGAGACTCGCGCCGTTGTCGCCCCAGATGTAGAAGATCAGCGTGTTGTCGAGGTCACCCATCTCCTCGACCGCGTCGAGAAGGCGGCCGGCGTTCCAGTCGGCGTTCTCCTGGAACCCCGCGTAGATCTCCATCTGTCGCACGTAGAGCTTCTTCGAGGCGTCGTCGAGCGAGTCCCAGGCGTCGAGGAGATCGGGCCGCCCGGTCAGCTCCGCATCCTGCGGGATCACACCGAGCTTCTTCTGACGCTCGAAGACCTCCTCGCGGAGCTTGTCCCACCCCTGGTCGAACTTGCCTTTGTACCTGTCGGCCCACTCGGTCGACACGTGGTGAGGCGCGTGGGCGCAGCCGGTCGAGTAGTACAGAAACCACGGCTTCTCCGCGTCCTGCGCACGGACTCCGTGCAGCCACTCGACAGCCTTGTCCGTCAGGTCGTCCGGGAAGTAGTAGGGCTTGCCGTCGGAGCCCTCGGGCACGCCGACGTTCGTGCCGTCCTGCGTGATGAGGGGATCCCACTGGCCCGCAGCGCCGCTAAGGAAGCCCCAGAAGTGGTCGAAGCCCCAGGACTGGGGCCAGTGGTCGAACGGGCCCGCAGGGCCCTGCTCGCGATCCGGCGTCAGGTGCCACTTGCCGAACCCGCCGGTCACGTAGCCGTTCTCCCGCAGAACGCGCGGGAACGGGGCGCAGCTCCGAGGGACAGCACCCGTGTATCCAGGGAACGGCCCCGGAAACTCCGCGACAGAGCCCATGCCCACACGGTGGTGGTTGCGGCCCGTTAGCATCGCCGCCCGGGTCGGCGAGCACAGCGCCGTCACGTGGAACCGGTTGTACGTGACGCCCTGCTTCTGGACGCGCGTCAGGTTGGGCGTCGAGATCGGCCCGCCGAACGTGTCCGGCTGGCCGAACCCGGCGTCGTCGATCATGACGATTAGCACGTTCGGCGCACCCTCGGGCGCCTTCGGCCCGGGGAGGATCGTCCAGTCGGCGACCGACTGGTCGATCGTGTGGCCGATCGTTCCGCCGAAGTTCCGATCCGGGATCGGCAGCACGGTCCGGTCGGGCACGAACTTGCCCATCGCCTCCGCGAGGCCGTCCTTGAGCGCCTTCAGGCCTTTCTTGTCCGTCTGGACGATCGATTTCGCGAGCGCTCCCGGGAGCGCCTGCTCGACTGCGAGCCGCTGCGAATCGTCGAACGTCGCGATGATCCCGGCCGTCCCGGGCGGCAGGTTCTCGCCGATCGAGTCGTGCATCTTGGTCTCGACCCGGTGGTCGACGAACCTCCCGATCAGGCCACCCGCGGCCGCGCCCACCGCCGTGGCCGCCAGCAGCGGCGGGGCGGCGAGACCGACCAGGACGCCCACGCCGCCGCCCCACTCGACTCCCTTGCGACCGCGATGGTCGGCCGTCTGCGCCACGTTCACCGAGCCGTCCTCTGAGTGCGTGATCAGGATCGCGGCCTCCATCTCGACCTTCTTGCCCTCGACGAGCTTGGCGAGCGCGTCGAAGTCCTTCGTTGCTTGGTCGATATCCGGGTAGGCGCCCACCAAGACATCCGTCGGTGTGTCGGCCATCACGTCTCTCCTCTCACTCAGTTCCGGAACCTCTGGACCTGTGCCGGTTGATCGCTTTCCTCGACGAGTCGGTCGCCCGCCGGGTAGGCGGCATCATCCACATCGGCGTCTGCGGCTCGGGTAGTGACGTCCGCTCAGGCGTCGTAGTGGCCGCTGAGCTCCGCCGCCTGGGGCTTACCCTTGTGCCCGGCTTCTTGCATGATCGGAGGGACCTCGGGGTCGGAGACGAAGCTCTGCCAGCCCGCCGCATCCCAGTCGAAGAGCACCCAGACCCGGTCCTCCTCGTTGGGATCGCGAAAGACGTGCGAGCCCTTGGACCCGTGCTGCGCTCGCTTCTCGGCGCCCTTGGTCGAGAAGATGCTCACGAAGCGGTCGAAATCCTCGACCTTGGTCGTTGCCAGGATCATCTTGCTCCTCCTCTGTTGTTCCCGGCGCCGCCGCTCCACGCCGATGGTGAGGCGAGTGTACGGCCCGGCCGCCCGCGTTCGCCCGATGGCGCCCGCCCAGGATTGATCTCGCGGGATCCTACGCCCGATTGCAGGGGGCAAGGTCGCGAGAGCCTCGGCCGCGGGCGCCCGTGCTACGACCCGGTGCGCGCGTAGCCGATGCCGTGCAGCGCGTCAGCGACCTCGTCGAGGATCGCCGGGTCGTCGATCGTCGCCGGCGGCGCGTAGTCGTCACCGTCGGCGATCCGCCGCATCGTGCTGCGAAGGATCTTTCCCGAGCGCGTCTTCGGCAGGCGGTCGACCACGGCGACCCGCTTGAAGACGGCGACCGGGCCGATCCGCGCTCGGACGAGCTGCACCGTTTCCTCGCAGATCGTCTCGTGCTCGCGCTCGACGCCTGCCTTGAGGACGATCAGCCCGATCGGGACCTGGCCCCTGATCTCGTCGGCGACCCCGATCACCGCGCACTCGGCCACGTCAGGATGCTCGGCGAGGACCTCCTCGAGCGCCCCGGTCGAGAGTCGGTGGCCGGCGACGTTGATGATGTCGTCCGTCCGTGCCATGACGAAGACGTAGCCGTTCTCGTCGATGTAGCCGGCATCGGCGGTCTGGTAGAAGCCGGGGAAGCTCGAGAGATAGGTCTCGCGGAAGCGATCCTCCGCGTTCCAGAGCGTCGGCGAGGAGCCAGGGGGCAGGGGCAGCTTGACCACGAGCGGGCCGATCTCGCCGGGCGGACGCTCGCTGCCGCCCTCATCGAGGACGCGGACGTCCCATCCCGGGACCGGCCTGGTCGGGGATCCGGGGACGACGGGCAGACGCTCGATGCCGATGCAGTTGGCCGCGACCGACCACCCTGTCTCCGTCTGCCAGTAATGGTCGATGACCGGCACGCCGAGCCGCTCCTCCGCCCACCTGAGCGTTTCGGGATCGCAGCGCTCGCCCGCGAGGAAGAGGGTACGGAAGCCGGAGAGGTCGTGGCGCTCGATGTGCCGGCCGTCAGGATCCTGCTGGCGGATGGCGCGGATCGCTGTCGGTGCGGTGAACATCGTCGAGACGCCGTGCTGCGAGATCACCCGCCAGAACGCCCCCGGATCGGGCGTGCCGACCGGCTTGCCCTCGTAGAGCACGGTGGTGCAGCCGTGCAGGAGCGGCGCGTAGACGATGTACGAGTGGCCGACCACCCAGCCGACGTCGGACGCTGCCCAGAAGACCTCGCCCGGGTCGACGTCGTAGACGTGCTTCATCGTCCACGCGAGCGCCACCGCGTGGCCGCCGTTGTCGCGGACGATCCCCTTCGGCTGCCCGGTCGTGCCCGGACGTGTAGAGGATGTACAGCGGGTCGGTTGCGTCGACCGAGACGCACGCCGCCGGCTCCGCCGCTGCCAGAGCATCCTTCCAGTCGACGTCCCGGCGCTGATCGAGGTCGGCCTCGGCCATCGGGCGCTGGAGGACGAGGCACCGCTGCGGCTTCGCTTCCACCATCCCGATCGCCGCGTCGAGCAGCGGCTTGTACTCGACGATCCGCCCCGGCTCGATCCCGCACGAGGCCGTGACGATCACCTTCGGCTTCGCGTCCTCGATCCGCGTCGCGAGCTCGTTCGCCGCGAACCCGCCGAAGACGACGGAATGGATCGCGCCGAGGCGCGCGCAGGCGAGCATCGCGATCACGGCCTCCGGCACCATCGGCATGTAGACGATGACGCGGTCGCCCCGCTCGACACCCTGTGCGGCAAGCGCGCCGGCGAAACGCGCGACGGCGTCGCGCAGGTCGCGGTACGTGAGCGTCGAGACCCTGCCTGCGAGCGGAGAGTCGTAGATCAGCGCCGGCTGGTCGGCACGCCCACGCTCGACGTGCCGGTCGAGCGCGTTGTAGCAGGTGTTCAGCCGCGCTCCGGAGAACCAGCGGTAGAACGGCTTGCGCGAGTCGTCGAGCACCCGCTGGCACGGCTCGTCCCAGTCGATCGAGCGAGCGGCCTCGGCCCAAAACGCCTCGGGCTCGGCGAGCGAACGCCGGTATGTCTCCTCGAACCGCCCCATCGGCCCAGACGTCTGCTCGGACGATCCTAACGCCTGCGCACGCCCGTTGCCCGGTGACGTGGGGCGCTCCGCACGAGTGACGCAGCATCGGGCGACCCCGGCTCGGTCACGCGGATCGTGGTGACGAGCCAACCGATAGCCGCTTTGACCTTGCGCCAAGGACGTCGTCAAGCCCCAGACCGAGGCGATCACACCGATCGCCGAGCGAGGCCTGAGCTCGCGCTGGGGTGACCGCGCCGCTGGTTCGAGGCCTCACGCCGCGCGTTCGGCGCGGCGCTTGATCCCTCGAAGCATCTGCGCGGCGTTCACGAAGTCCCCGGGGCCGATCAACAGCTCGACTACCGGCCATCCCCACCAGGGCTCGAAGCGCACCCGTGCTCGCATGATCAGCCTGGTCCGGCCGGCCGAGCGCCCAGAAAGGACGAACGCCCAGGTGAAGTCGATCGCCCTGATCGGCCTCAGCAGATGACGGGTCGAATGGAGAACGAGCGCTCGGTCTCGCTCGATGTCGGCGACCGTGAAGAAGACCGAGACGTCCTCGCTGTCGGGAACGATGTCGCCGACTCCGAGCCGTTGGAGCCCGGGGACGATCGTCTCCGCGCTGGGGCGGTGAATGCCCCACATGAGCTTGTCCAGCCAGTAGGGCGTGTACCACCCGGCACGGTGGGAGGGGAAGCCCATCTGCACGATCCACGGCCAGACCTCGCCCGGCGGCTTGTCGATCGTGATCGCCCGCGTCGACTGCCACATCGGATCCCGCACGATCTCGTCGCCTGGCAGGTGCGCTTCGACCTCTGCGCCGGTGGCACCCGATCGCCGCCCGACGCGGTTGATCACGCAGCCGATCGCGACGGCCGCCGCGATGCCCTTCGCCGCCTTGGTCATCTCGGGCCTAGACGATTGATCGGAAATTGACCGGAAACCGTGGCGCCGCCGGCTGGCGGCCGGGACACGTCGCAGGAGCCAACGCTCGCGTCTCGCCCGTACCTCCGGTACGAACGAGACGTGATCCCTGTCTCCTGCTCGGTCTCGGCTGTCCCCGGCGGCACCACACTTTCCGATCAACCATCTAGCTTCGCAGGCTGCGGGTCGCGAGGCCGGCGCCGCGCGGAGCTGGAACGGACGTATCCTGGCTGCGGCGATGCGGGCGATCGTGGTTCACGAGACCGGCGGGCCCGAGGTGCTCAGGCTCGAGGAGGTGCCCGAGCCCGAACCGGGCGAGGACGAGTTGCTGGTTCGCGTCGAGGCGGCCGGGGTCAACCACTACGACCTGAACCAGCGGGCCGGGGGCGCTCGCTCGCTCCCGTACGTCCCCGGCTCGGACGCCGGCGGTCGACTCTTGTCCGGCGAGCGCGTGCTCGTGACGAGCGGGAAGGGCTGTTACGCGGAGGTCGCGCTCGCGAAGCGCACGAACGTCTGGCCGCTGCCCGAGGCCGTCAGCACCGAGACGGCGGCCGCGCTGGGTGCTCCCTACCGAACGGCCTGGTGGGCGATCGTCACGCTGGGCGAGCTCGCGAGCGGCGACACGCTCCTCGTGCAGGCCGGTTCGAGTGGAACGGGCCAGGCGGCGATCCAGATCGGGCTCGCCCTGGGCGCCTCCGTCTATGCAACCGCCAGCCCGAGCAAGCACGAGCGGGTTCGTGCGCTCGGCGCCGTGCCCTTCGCCTACGACGACGACCGCCTGCGGGGGCTCGAGGCGGACGTCGCCTTCGATCCCGTAGGGGGCGACGGGTTCGGAAGGAGCGTGGACGCGCTCGCGCGCGGAGGACGGCTCGTCACTCCAGGGGCCCTCGCGAGCCCGACGGTCTCCTTCGACGTCTGGAGCCTCGTCGGCAAGGCCGCCCGCATCATCGGCACCGGCTCCGCACCGGCAGCGCGCGACACCCTCGATCGGATTCATCGACCTCGCGGCGGAAGGGCGGCTCGCGCCGGTCGTCGACCGGCGCATTCCACTCGCGGACGCCGCCGAAGCTCACCGGCTGA
This sequence comes from uncultured Thermoleophilia bacterium, assembly GCA_963705605.1. Classification (GTDB taxonomy): domain Bacteria; phylum Actinomycetota; class Thermoleophilia; order Gaiellales; family Gaiellaceae; genus CAVPKC01. The sequence goes on along the minus strand of CAVPKC010000003.1, from coordinate 807,774 downwards.
TCGAGGCGCGCGAGGTGTTCGGCAAGGTGGTGCTCGTGCCGTGACGACATGCGCTGCACGCCCTGCACGAATCCCGCCCGGTGTTACGCCTGCGCCTCCTCGGCTCCGGTGCCCGTGATCTGGTCGATCAGCCATTCGCCGTCCTGCTTGACGAAGGCCAGGCTGTCCGACCGACGGATGCCGTCCAGCGTGTAGACGACCCGGGCTCTGGCGGTCAGATCGGCCACGAAGACGTCCGCGACGACGACGTCCTCGACCGGGTCTGCGCTCGCGATCGCCGCCCTGCAGGCCTTCAGGCCCTCGGCACCCTCGGCCTTCCAGAGCAGCTTCACGAACGTGGCGGTCATCCGGTCGCAGACCGCGGGATCGGCCTCCGCGTACCACGACTCCGCGAGCGCTGCCACCTCCGCGGCGCCCGCGGCGGCCGCGGCATCAGTGGCCGGGCTCTGAGTCTCGACGGGCGCCTCGGTCTCTGCCGGCGCCTGGGTCTCGGCGGGCGTCTGGGTCTCGATGGGCGCCTGCGTCTCCGAAGGAGGCGGCGACGTGCTCACCGCCTCCGCGGGCCCGGAGCCTCCGCCTCCGCACGCGGCGACCAGGAGAGCCGAGGACGCGGCGAGCAGGGCAAGGCGCAGGCGCACGACTGGATGCTAGACGGACGCTCCAGCTCGACCCGTAAGGAACTCGTAAGCCTCGCCGCGCTACCGTGGATCGCGATGCGTGCTCGTGGGATCCGCTTCCCGTGGGCGAACCTGGCGCTCCTCCTCCTGCTGACCGTTCAGCTCGTCACCGGCCTCGTCGGGCTGCTCGGCTCCGGCACGCCGTTTCGCTGGGTCTTCTGGCTCCATGCCGTCGGGGCGTACGGCATCGTCGTGCTCCTGTTCGCGAAGGGCATGCTCGTCCTCAACGCGCTGCGGCGCAGGCCGGGGCTCACGCAAGCGCGGGTCACCCTGCTGCTGCTGGTCTCGCTCCTGCTCACGGTGCTCGTCACCGGCCTCGTCTGGATCACCGCCGGCTCGACGCTCTATGTCTTCGGGATCAGCCTGGTCAACTTGCATGCCTACCTCGCGATCCTGCTGTTCGGGCTGCTCGCCTGGCACGTCCTCGACAGGCGCTGGATCGTCCGGGTGCCGGCAGCGCGCGATCGCGCCGCGTTCCTCCGCCTCGCCGGGGTCGTCGCCGCCGGCGTCGTGCTCTGGCAGGTCGAGCGAACCGCGCAGCGCCTCCTCGACACCCCCGGCAGCCGCAGGCGCTTCACCGGCTCCTACGAGACCGGAAGCTTCACCGGCGTCTTCCCCGCCGTGAGCTGGCTGAACGACGACCCGGCCCCGGTCGAGCTCGGGACGTGGCGCCTGATCGTCGACGGCGACGTCGCGCAGCCGCTCGAGCTCGGCTACTACCAGCTCCTGGAGAGGGCGAGATCCCGGCTCGTCGCGACGATCGACTGCACCGGCGGCTGGTGCTCGGAGCAGGAATGGAAGGGCGTCACCCTGGGCGACCTGCTCGAAGAGACGGGCGTCGGTGAGGGGGCGAAGAGCGTGGACGTCGAGTCGGTGACGGGCTTCGCACGGCGCTTCTCACTGGGCGACGCCCGCGGCCTCCTGCTTGCCACCCACGTGGCCGGGCGAGCGCTCCCGCACGGGCATGGGGCCCCGGTGCGCCTGGTCGTGCCCGACCAGCGTGGCTTCGACTGGGTGAAGTGGGTGATGCGCGTTCGCGTGCTCGACTCGAGCCACCTGCTGCAGTCTCCGCTGCCGCTCAGCTGAGGAGGTACAGTGCCACGGTGCTCGACCCCGTACGTGGCCGCGCGCACAGTTGTTGAACCAACACCAACACAGAGGGAGCCTGCGTCCGGCGGACGTCGTTGACCGAGGCTGGCAAGGCACCCACCTGGCTCGTCCAGGTTCCTCACGCGCGAGGCATCACCGGCGGGGTGGAGCACACCTCTCGGCCCAGGCGGCTCAGTCGACCTTGTTGTAGTCCCAGGTCAGCCAGTCGCGCGGGGTGATCGTGACGATCGTCCGGCCCTCGGCCATGATCGGCTCCGTGTACGCCTCGGCGTCGGCGCCGCCGAGCGCCTTCTCGAGGACGGCGAACGTCACCTCCCGGATCAGGCCCTCGTCCTTCGAGAGCTCCGCGGTCCCACGCGCCATGATCGCCCAGGCACCCGCCGCGAGGCCCTGCTCGAGGCGAGGATCCTCGTCGACCAGGATCGTCACGCGGGGATCCCTCGCGAGGTTCCTCAGATGGACGCGGCCCGCACCGAGAGTGAGCCGGAAGTGCTCCCCGTTCCAGTCGAACCAGATGGGCGTCAGATGGATCATCCCATCCTCGCGGTAGGTCGCCATTCGCGCCAGCGCCCGCCCGCTCAGCCGCTCGTCGATCTCCTGCTTCGTCAGCGCGTTCTCGGGCGTCGCGGTCGACTTCGAGCTCATGTTGCCTCCGGTCTCGTGGACACGAAGGACTCTACTACCGGCCGAACACCGCCCAGGCGCCGGTGAATGTGGCGCCGTCGATCTCGCAGAGGCAGCCGTCGGGCCCGCCTTCGCAGGCCCCCCGTACACTCGAGCGGATGGCGCCTGCGCTCGTCGCCCGCAGCCTCGAGAAGCGCTACGGGGCGATCGAGGCGCTCGCCGGGGTCGATCTCGACGTCGCCGAGGGGCAGCTCGTTGGCCTGCTCGGTCCGAACGGCGCCGGGAAGTCGACGCTGGTCAAGATCGTCTGCGGGCTCGTGCGGTCGACCCGAGGCAGCGTCGAGGTTTTCGGGCAGCGGGCTGGCACCCGGGCCGCGCGGGCGTCGATCGGGTACCTGGCGGAGCTGTTCCGGTTCCCGGACTGGTGCCGGGCGGACGAGCTCCTCGAGCTCCACCAGCGCCTCGCGGGCTCGCGCGGCGGTGAGGCGGAGCGACGGGAGCTGCTCGACCTCGTCGGGCTCGCCGAGGCGCGCGACCGGCGCGTCGAGACGATGTCGAAGGGGATGCAGCAGCGCCTGGGTCTCGCCCAGGCGCTCGTCGGCGGCCCGCCGCTCCTCCTGCTCGACGAGCCGACGAGCGCCCTCGACCCGGCCGGCAGGATCACCGTCAGGCAGCTGCTCGAGGAGCTTCGTCGACGGGGCCACACGGTTCTCCTCAACTCGCATCTGCTCAGCGAGGTCGAGCTCGTCTGCGATCGGGTCGTCATCGTCGATCGGGGACGCGTCGTCGCCTCCGGTCGGCCGTCGGAGCTCGCAGAGGCGAAGGGGGTCGAGATCGAGACCGCCTCCGGCGCGCGCCGGTTCCCCGAGGCTCGACGGGAGGACGTTCCGCGTCTCGTTTCGGAGCTGGTCGCCGCGGGAGAGGCGATCTATGGCGTCCGCATCCTGAGGAGCGACCTCGAGGACGTCTACCTGGACGCGATCGGCCGCGAGGCGCCGAAGGGGTGAGCGAGCTCGGCGTCATCGTCGGCTACGCCGCGCGGGAGGCCTCGCGCCGGCGCGTCCTCGTCGTCGTCCTGGTGCTGACCGTCGCGTTCCTGGCTCTCTACGCCCTCGGTGCCGACCGGGCGTTCGAGGAGACCGCCGACTTCGCCGAGCAGGCGGGTGAGCTCGGTGTCGAGAGCCGGACGCTCGCCGGTGCCACGGTGCTCGGGCTCGCGATGTTCGCCACGCTGTTCCTGGGTGTGATCCTCGCCGTCTTCCTGACGCTCGGCGTGGTGCGTGGAGACGCCGAGCGTGGCCTCCTCCAGCCGCTGGTCGTTCGGCCGCTCGGCCGCTCTACGCTGCTCGTCGCGCGATTCGTCGGCGCTAGCCTGACCGCCGGCCTCTACGTCGCGGTCGTGTATTCGGCGGCGGTGGTGATCACCGGGGCGACCGGCGGCTGGTGGCCCGACCACCTCGTGCTTCCCGGCATCGAGCTCGTGGCCGCCGTGGCCGTCGTGTGCGCGATCTCGCTGCTCGGCTCCGTCTTTCTCTCCGCGACGGCGAACGGGATCGCCGTCTTCATGATCTTCGGCGCCGGCCTCACCGCCGGCCTGCTCGGACAGGTGGGGGAGGCGATCGGATCGAACACGCTCGAGGAGATCGCGAGGGTGACGTCGTGGGTGCTCCCCTTCGAGGCGCTCTACCAGAGCGCGCTCGCTCGGATCACGGCAGACACGGGCGGGCTGACGAGGGTCGCGATCGATCTCGGCCCGTTCGGAGGCGCTCGTTCGTTCGGCCCACTGCTCGGGCCATGGGCGGTCGCGTTCATCGCGCTGGTCGGCGCGGCTGCGCTGGCCGGGTTCTCGCGGAAGGATCTCTGAGACGTAGGATCGGTCCGTGTTCGTTGGCGTCTCCTGCGGCGGCGAGTTCTGGGGGCTCGACGTCTTCCGCTCGGTCGAGGAGCTCGGCTACGACGGGCTGTTCACGGGCGAGCACCTGCTCTTCCACCGACCCGTCTGGGATGCCGTCTCGATGTGCACCGCGATGGCATGTGCCACGGAGCGGATCACGATCGGGCCGGCGGCGACGATCGCGCCGCTGCGCCATCCGACGCTGCTCGCCAAGGAGTTCACCGGAGTGGACCGGATCTCCGGGGGCAGGCTGGTGCTCGCGCTCGGGGTGGGTGGAGACAACCCGAAGGAGTTCGAGGCCGCGGGCGTGCCGCTCGAGCGACGAGGGCGCCGGACGGCCGAGACGATCGAGATCCTGAAGCGCTACTTCGAGGGGCGTCCGTTCTCCTACTCGGGCGAGATCTTCCGGCTCGACGACGTGGCGCTCGATCCGCCTCCGGCTCGCCCGGGCGGGCCTCCCCTCTGGGTGGCCGGTCGAAAGGAGCCGACGCTCCGGCGCGCGGGCCTGCTCGGGGACGGATTTCTCCCGTACATGGTGACCGCGGACAGCTGCCGCGCGATGTTCGACTCGGTCGAGCGCCACGCTGTCGAGGGCGGACGCGATCTGCCGGCCGACTACGCGTGGGCTGCCTACGTCTACGTCTCGGTCGGCGAGGACGCCGACGAGGCCAGGCGCCGCGGCGACGAGCACCTCGCCTGGCGCTACGGCGAGCCCCGGTTCACCGGCGACCTCGCCGGCAAGTACGCCGTCGCCGGTGATCCGGCGGCCTGCGCCGAGGGGCTCGAGCGCTTTCGCGAGGCGGGCTGCACCCACCTCGTGCTCGCCCTCGTCCGCCGCGACGGCGAACCGCCCTTGGACGCGCTGCAGGATTTCGCGGGAGGCGTTCTCCCGCTCGTCCGCTGATCAGGGCTCGTCGAACAAGTCGTCCTCGACGTCCTCGAGACGGGGGAACGTCTCCCAGTCGCCGGTGCCGCGGAGCGCGTGGGCGGCGACGATGTTGCCCGCCCTGGCGCAGGCGGGGGGAGCCAGATCGTGCAGGAGGCCGAAGGCGAATCCGGCGGCGAACCCGTCCCCGGCGCCGATCTCGTCGAGGACTCGCTCCAGGCGCAGGGGCGGGACCTCGTACTCGAGGCCCTCGCCCCAGACGACGGCCCCGCGGGAGCCGATGCGCACCGCGAGCTCACGGGCTCCGGCGCCGTGGAGAACCGACCGCAACTCGCGGGCGGACGACGCGCCGTAGAGCTGGCACCCTTCCTCCAGGCCGCAGAGAACCCAGTCGACGAACGGGAGGACCTCGAGCATCGCCTCGCCTGCGGCCGACGGCGCCTCCCAGAGCGCAGGCCGGTAGTTCGGGTCGAACGTGACGGTCGCGCCGGCCTCCCTGGCGCGGCGGGCGGTTTCGACGACGGCTGCGCGGGCCGAGTCGCTGAGCGCCATCGTGATCCCGGTGAGGTGGACGAGCCGCGCGGCTTCGATCGCCTCGTCGGGGACGTCGGACGGCGCGAGCGCGGTGGCCGCCGATCCGGCGCGTCGGTAGACCACGCGATTTCTGCCGTCCTCGTGCCACTTGAAGAACGCTCCGGTCGGCCTCGGATCCCGGCGAACGAGGCTGAGGTCGATCCCCTCGGCTGCGAGGGTCGCCTCGACCAGGTCCCCGAACGGGTCCCGGCCGAGTCGCGACGCCCAGGCGACGTCGACGCCGAGACGGCGGAGAGCGACCGCGAAGTTGGACTCCGCTCCGGCGATCCGGAGCATGAATCGCTCCCCGAGCACGAGCCCGGCGCCCTCGACGCCATCGAGGAGGACCATCGTCTCGCCGAGCGTGAGGACGGCTGCCATGATCTGGGCGATCATCGGCTATGACGACGCGCTCCGTCCAGGTGCCGACCGTGGACGACGTCGCCGCGGCGACGCGGCGGATCGCGCCGCACCTCCGCCCGACGCCGCTCGAGCCGAGCCCTGTGCTCGGCCCCGGCATCGGGTTGAAGCTCGAGACGATGCTTCCGACCGGGTCATTCAAGGTGCGCGGGGCGCTCGCCGCGCTCACGCGGCTCCACCCGGGAGAGGCGGTCGTGACGGCCTCTGCCGGGAATCATGCGCTGGGGATCGCGTGGGCGGCCGCTCGGCTGGACGTCCGGGCGACGGTCGTCTGCGCCGAGACAGCGTCACCCGCGAAGATCGATGCCCTTCGCGGGCTCCGGGTCGAGCTCGTGCTGCACGGCGAGAGCTACGACGCTGCCGAGGCGCACGCGCTGTCGCTCGTCCGCCCGGGTGTCCGCTACGTCTCCGCCTACAACGACACCGACGTGATCGCCGGGCAAGGGTCGATCGTCGCGGAGCTGCCCGGGCCCGCGAGCGGGCCGATCACGATCGTGACGCCGGTCGGCGGCGGCGGGCTCGCCGCCGGGGTCGGGCTCGCTGCCTCGCGATCGACCGCCGTGCGCGTCGTCGGGGTGCAGAGCGAGGCATCGCCAGCGATGCGCGTCGCACTCGATGCAGGCCGCATCGTGCGCGTCGTCGACCGGCCGTCGCTCGCCGACGGCCTGGCGGGCAACCTCGAGCCCGGGAGCGTCACCGTCGACCTCGTCGCGCGTCACCTCGACGAGGTCCTGCTCGTCTCGGAGGAGGAGATCGCGGCGGCGATCCGGTTCCTCGCGCGCGAGCACGGCCTGGTCGTCGAGGGTGCTGGCGCGACGGGCGTCGCGGCCGTGCTCGCCGGCCGCGTCCGTTCCGATGCGGAGCATGTGGTCGTCCTCGTCACCGGGCGCAACATCACCCTCGAGCTGTTCGCGCGGATCCTCGCGGACGAATAGGCTTCGCGCCGTGTCGCAGGTCGTGCGGATCGTGGATCGGGGACCTCACGAGCTCGCTCCGGGCATCCGCATGTTCCCGTTGTTCGGCGATGCCGCGATGCTGAACGTCGTCGAGCTCGAGCCTGGTGCGGTCGTGCCTCTCCATGCGCACGACCACGAGCAGCTTGGGATCGTCCTCTCGGGCGAGATCACGATGACGATCGACGGAAGCGATCACCTCTGCGGTCTGGACGACGCCTATCAGATTCCCGGGGGCGTCGAGCACGGCGGTCGAGCAGGTGCCGGCGGCTGTCGGGTGCTCGACGTCTTCGTGCCCGTCCGGGAGGACTACCGGGCCCTCGCCGGCTCCTGACGCTAGAAGGGGGAGCGGCCCGCGCGACGAGGCGCGCGCGGGCCGCTCGGGGGAGGGCGCGTCCGCTACCCGGAGTCGGGGAAAGCGGACGCCTGGTGCACCGCCGCCGGGACAGGGAGACGCCCGGCGTGGTGCGTGTCATGCCCGAGGTGGCCGTGGGATTCGCTCCCGTAGCCTCCGGGCACCGGGATGTAGAACTCGGGGTAGCCCCACATCCCGTGCTCGGACACGTCGAGGCCGGCCGTCTCGACCTTCTCCTCGACGCGAATGCCGACGGTCTTCTTCATGGCGAACAGCGCAGCGAACGACGTGGCGAACGTGAAGGCGCCGACTGCGGCGAGTCCGAGGGCCTGCGTCCCCAGCTGGGAGAAGCTCCCCGTGTAGACGAGGCCGCCCGAGCCGGTCGCGAGGCTCTCCGCCTGCGAGGGCAGCGCGAACAGCCCGAGCGAGAGCGTCCCCCAGATGCCGGACATCCCGTGGACGGCGACCGCGCCAACGGGATCGTCGATCCGAACCCGCTCGATCGCCAGCACCCCGAAGACGGAGATCACGCCGGCGACGAGGCCGATGACGATCGCCGCCCAGGGAGCCACGAAGGCGCACGCGGCGGTGATCGCCACGAGGGCGCCGATGGCTCCGTTGAGCATCATCGACAGATCGGGCTTCCCGAGCTTCAGCCACCCCGCGACGCACGCGCCGATCACGCCGCAGGCCGCGGCGATGCAGGTCGTCAGCGCGACGTACGCGAAAAAGCCGACCCCGCCGAAGTCGACGCTCAGCGTCGAGCCGGCGTTGAACCCGAACCAGCCGAACCAGAGGATCATCACGCCCAGCGTGACGTACACCATGTTGTGGCCCGGGATCGGGTTCGGCTTGCCGTCCGCCCCGAACTTGCCGATGCGCGGACCGAGCAGGATCGCGCCTGCCAGCGCGGCGAGCGCACCCTGGTAATGGACGACGGTGGAGCCGGCGAAGTCCTGCATCCCCTTCGAGAACAGCCAGCCTTCCGGGCTCCAGATCCAGTGCGAGACGATCGAGTAGATGAAGATGAAGACGATGCCGAATGCGAAGTAGACCCAGAGCCTCGTCCGCTCGGCCATCGCACCCCACACGATCGCCAGCGACACGCCCGCGAACGCGACCTGGAAGAGCCAGGCAGCGGCCGCCGGGATGGACGCGAACCAGCTGAACGGCGCCTGGCCGACTGCGAGGAACTCGTCGATCGACGGCGCGAACCCCGATCCGCCGACGAAGCCGTTGCCGCCGTCGCCGAACGCGAGGCCGAAGCCCACGACGTAGTAGAGGACACACGCGATGCCGAAGACGAGGAGCGTCTTGCCGGCGATGTGTCCGGCGTTCTTCATTCGCGTGAGGCCGGACTCGAGCAAGGCGAAGCCGCCCTGCATGAAGATGACGAGGACCGCCGCGACCACCACCCAGATGGTGCTCGCCGCGATCGCGAGCTCTTGCGTGTTCAAGCGACTTCCACCTCCTCGAGCGAGCGCCCCGTGCGGTTGTGGGTGACCGATGCGGCCGGGGTTATCCAGACGATCCCGTCACCCGATTCGTTCCCGCTCCTGGCCGAATCGACGATCGCGTTCACGACTGCGTCGGCCTTCTCGTCCTCGACGAGGAAGACGAGGAGTGCCTTCGGCAGGAAGCGCGACTCGAAGATCCGTCCCCGGTACTCGTGCGTGATGCCCCGCTGGCGGCCGTGCCCGACCGCCTCGACGACGGTCACGCCGACGTGCCCCGAGTGCTCCTCGACCGCGTCGATCACCGTCTCGACGCGCTCTCGGATCACCACCGCCTCCACCTTCACCATGCGCGCACCTCCCGTCTCGGACCAACAAAAAAGGCCCAGGAGTCCTGTCGACTCCTGAGGCCTCGTGCCTCGTTTCGGCCACCTTCCTCGGCGACCGAAGCTGAGACCCTAGCGAAGCGGCGCGACGGAGGCAAGCTCGGTAGGCTCAGCCGTGGATGGCGGGCGACGAGATCCGGACGGCGGCGGCGCGCCTGTCGGCGTCGACCGAGGCTCTCGGGGCGCTCGGCGCGGCGCTGCTGCTGCGGACAGGCAGCGCGGCGGCGCCGCCCGAGGTGCAGGGATGCCTGGACGAGGTCGTCGAGGCGCTCGGGCTGAGCGAGGCGCTCGAGCGTGCGACACCGGAGGAGCTGAGCGCGGCCCTCGCTCCGATCCGGGCCGTCTTCCTCCAGGCGGGCGACCTGATGACAGATCCGACCAGGGCGCCCGGTTGGACGTACACGGATGTCGAGCTCCTCGAGGGGCTCGGGCGCACACTCGGCCACGTTCGCCGACGTGATCCGCGACGTAATGGCTCCCGCGCTCGATGGCCTCGGGCCCGCGCTCGAGACGCCGGGAGCCGCGTTTCTCGACGTCGGCGTCGGGGTGGCGGCGCTCTCGATCGCGATGTGCCGGGTGTATCCGGAGCTCCGGGCGGTCGGCATCGATCCGTGGGAGCTCGCCCTCGACCGCGCGCGGCGCAACGTCGCGGCGGCGAGCCTGGGCGATCGGATCGAGCTCCGCCGCCAGGGCGTCGAGGAGATGCAGGATCGGTCGGCCTTCGACCTCGTGTTCCTCGCAGGGCCGTTCCTCGGGAGGCGCGTGGTCGACGCCGCGTGCGACCGTGTGCTCACGAGCCTCCGCCCGGGCGGCTGGGTGCTGTTCGGGATGTTCCGCGGCGTCGACGAGCTCGGGACCGCGCTCGCCCGCCTGCGAACGGCACGGTCGGGTGGGGCGGTCCTCGATCATGAGGATGCCGAGGCGCGCCTCGCGGCGGCCGGCTTCACGGACGTTCGGACGTTCGCCGCCGAGCTTGGGATCCCGTCGCAGCTCGTCGTCGGTCGGCGTCCGTAGTCTTCACCGGGTGAGCGCCCAGCGCGTCCAGCTGTTCGCGACCTGTCTGGGCGATCTGATCCTGCCCCAGGCGGTTGCGGACGCGGAGGTGCTCCTGCAGGAGGCCGGGTTCGAGGTGGAGTTCCCGCCCAAGCAGGTGTGCTGCGGTCAGCCGGCCTTCAACGCCGGGCACCGAAAGGCGGCCAGGAGGGTGGCCAGGACGTTCACGCGGGCCTTCTCGCGCACGGCGCCCGTGGTGTTGCCGTCCGGGTCCTGCACGACGATGGTCGCCCACTACCTGCCCGAGCTGCTCGGGGTCGAGCCGTACGACGTCTGGGAGCTCTCCGCGTTCCTGGACGCGCACGGGATCGAGTTGCCGCTCCGCAACGACGGTCGCACGGTTGCCTACCACGACTCGTGTCACATGCTGCGCGAACTCGGGATCTCCGGCCCGCCGCGGCGGCTGCTGGAACGGTCCGGCGCGCAGGTGGTGCTGCTCCCGCGCCCGGATCTCTGCTGCGGGTTCGGCGGTACGTTCTCGGTGCGCCAGCCGGAGCTCTCGGTCGCGATGGCCGACGACAAGCTCGCGTCCGCGGACGCCGTCGGCGCCGAGGTGCTCGTGACCGCCGATCCCGGCTGCCTGATGCACCTGCGCGGGCGGGGCGAGCGCACGGGGGGTTTGCCGGTCGTGCACCTGGCGACGGCGCTCGCGCGCGGGGTGTCTGCATGAGCGAGCTCGTTCAGCCGCCAGGGCGCTTTCGCGAGATCGCCCGGATCAAGCTGGCAGACGCCCGGCTCGAGGGCGCGATCGACTCGTCCACCACGCGCCTGCGTTCGCATCGCCTCGATGCCTGGGGCGAGCTCTCCGACGTCGAGGAGTTGCGCGAGCGCGCGCACGCGATCCGGATGACGGCGGTGCGCGAGATCGACCGCTACCTGGAGGAGTTCACGAAGGCGCTCGAGGCCCGCGGCGGGCACGTCGAGGTCTGCGCGACGGCGGAGGAGGCGTGCGCGTACGTGGTCGAGGTGTGCCGTCGACACGACGCGAAGCTGGTCGCGAAGTCGAAGTCGATGGCGACGGAGGAGATCCGGCTGAACGAGGCGCTCGAGGCGGCCGGGATCCGGCCGGTGGAGACCGATCTCGGCGAGTACATCCTGCAGCTCGGCGGCGAGCATCCGGTGCACATCGTGGCGCCGGCGATCGAGAAGACGAAGGAGGAGGTGGCGCGGCTCTTCTCCGAGGTCGAGGGACGCGACGTTCCGGCAGAGCTCGAAGAGCTGACCGCATCCGCACGGCGCCAGCTGAGGCAGGTGTTCGTCGACGCCGACGTCGGCGTCACAGGCGCGAACTTCGCCGTTGCCGAGACCGGCACGATCGTCACGGTCACGAACGAGGGAAACGGCCGTCTCGTCGCGTCGCTTCCCCGCGTCCACATCGCGATCACCGGGATCGAGCGGCTCGTGCCCACGCTTCCGGATCTCGCTCCTCTCCTCCAGCTTCTCGGCCGCAGCGGCACCGGGCAGCGGCTGACGAGCTACACGAACCTCGTCACGGGGCCCAGGCGGGAAGGGGAGGAGGACGGGCCGGAGGAGTTGCATGTGGTCTTCCTCGAGAACGGCCGCCGCAACCTGATGGGGACGAAGTACGAGGAGATGCTCGCCTGCATCCGCTGCGGAGCCTGCCTGAACGTCTGCCCGGTCTATCGCAAGACAGCCGGCGAAGCGTACGGCCCCGTCTACTCGGGCCCGATGGGCGCGGTCCTGGTGCCGTTGCTCGTCGGCCTCCGCGGGGCGCCCTCGCTTCCGCATGCCTCGTCGCTCTGCGGCGCCTGCACGGAGGCCTGTCCGGTGAAGATCCCTCTGCACGAGCTGCTGCTCGAGCTGCGAAGCGATCTGGTCGAGGGCGGGATCGCCTCGCGGCGTGAGCGGCTTGCAATCGGGCTCTGGTCGCGCGCCTGGTCGACGAGCGCCGGTTACCGCCTGACGACGCTCCTCGCCCGCCTCGGCCAGCGTTTTGCCGGCTCGCTCGGGCCCGCACGGATCTGGGCCGACGGGCGCGCAATCCCCCCGCTCGCGCGCAAGCGCTTTCGCAACTGGAAATGACGGCGACGGCGGCCCTGATCGAGCTGCTCGCCGCCAACCTCAAGCGGAACGGCTTCCGCGTCCACTACCGGGTCGTCCCGCCGCTCGGGGGAGCGACGACGTCCGAGGCCCTCTACGCCCTCGCCGACCCGGGGAGCGTCGTCATCGCCGCGTCGCCCGAGGAGCCCCGGGCGCGATCCCTGCTCCCGGACGTCCATATCACGACCGTGACGGAGGATCGCGTGCTGCCCGGTCTCGCCGATCTGTTCGCGGCCGTGCAGGGAGGGCTCCCGAGCGGCCTGGCGATCGTGTCAGGCCCGAGCCGTTCCGCCGACATCGAGCAGGTGCTCGCGCTCGGCGTCCACGGCCCGCGCGAGGAGCACGTCGTCATCCTGCCCGCGCGCGCAGGCGATCAGCCAGTCGAATGAGCCCCCAGCTCTCGGCGAGGGCGGCTGCGGCTGCCCAGTCGGGATCGGCGTCGGGCAACGGCGGGAGCGGCGCGGTCTCCTGCAGGCGGGCGAGCGCCAGGTAGATCCGCAGGTCGTCGGCCTCGGCGGTGAAGCGCCCGGCCTCGAGAGCCGACTCGAGCGTTCCGAACTCGGCGAGCACCGCAGCCGCCTTCGCCGGCCCGACGCCTCTGGCCCCGGGCAAGCGATCCGACGGGTCACCACGAAGGGCGACGAAGTCGGGAACCTGCACCGGCTCGACGCCGTAGCGCTCCCGCACCTCCGCAGGCCCGACGCGGAGCAGTTCGCTGACGCCGCGCTTCGGCATCAGCAGGGTGACGGTGTCGGACGCAAGCTGGAAGATGTCACGGTCGCTCGTGACGACGAGCGTCGTCCCACCGCGAGCGGTCTCCTCCCTTGCGGCCGAAGCGAGGAAGTCGTCGGCTTCGTAGCCGGGCTCCTTCGCGCAGGCGAAGCCGAGCGCCTCGACGAGCTCAGGGAGGAGATCGAGCTGGCGGATCAGGTCGGGCGGGAAGTCGCGACCCGCCTGGTAGCCGGCGAACATGGCGTGGCGGTAGGTCGGCACGTCGAGCGTGTCGAAACCGACGAAGACGGCGCGAGGGCGCTCAGTGTCCCAGAGCGTCGCGAGCATGTTCGCGAAGCCGATCACCATGTTCGCAGGGCGCCCGTGAGCATCCTTCATCGACGCCGGGAGCGCGTGGAACGCGCGGTGCGCGAGCGAGTCCCCGTCGACGACGAGCAGCGGCCTCATCTCGCGAGCTCTGCTTCGAGTCGCTGGATCTCGGCCCAGAGGCGATCGGTTGCCGTTCTCGCAGACTGGAAGGAGTCGAGGCCGGCGAGATCGTCGAGCTCGACCGGCCGGGCGAATGCCACGGCGAGCGGGCCGAGCCTGGAGAGCCGATCCATGCCGCGAATCGCGGCCGGAACGAGCGGCGCCCCGGCCGCGAGCGCGATGCGAGCGGTGCCCGTGTGCGGGCGCGCCGCGTGCTTCTTGCGCAGCCCCTTCGCGCGCCGGGTTCCCTCCGGAAACATCGCCATCACCCCGCCGTCGCGCACGATTCGCACGGCGCTCTCGAACGCCTCGGCGTCGCCCTCGCCGCGCCGGACGGGAAACGAGCCGACGCCCGCGAGCAGCGTCCGCAGGCCCGGTTTCCAGAGCTCGGACTTGGCCATGAAGTGCAGCTGCCGTGGCACCAGCGCCACGCCGAGCGGCCAGGGGTCGAGGTTCGACGTGTGGTTCGCAGCGACCACGAAGCCCCCCACCAGCGGAACGTTCTCCAGTCCCCGAACCCGAAGGCGGTAGGGCCCCCGGACGAGGGGTGCTGTCGCCGCCACCGCGAAGCGGTAGAGCCACGGCGGCCGCGAGCCGTCCGCGCCGGACGATGTGCGCCGTTGGCGCGGCTCGCTATGGTGTTCCGCGGTGGGCAAGACACTCATCATCGCCGAGAAGCCTTCTGTCGGCCGCGACCTCGCGGCCGCGCTGCCGGGCGCGTTCGCCAAGCACGAGGGGTACCTCGAGTCCGACGACTCGATCGTCACCTGGGCAGTGGGCCACCTCGTCGGTCTCGCCGCGCCGGAGGCGTACGACGAGCGGCTGAAGAAGTGGCGGTACGCCGACCTGCCGATCGTCCCGAAGAAGTTCAAGCTCGTCCCGAACGACGAACGGGCGAAGAAGCAGCTCAGCGTGGTGCACAAGCTGATGCGCGACCCGGGTGTCGACCGGATCGTCAACGCCTGCGACGCCGGCCGCGAGGGCGAGCTGATCTTCGCGTACATCTACGAGACCGCGAAGGTGGACAAGCCGGTCGAGCGCCTCTGGTTGAACTCGATGACGAAGAAGGCCATCGAGGGAGCCTTCGGGCACCTCAGGCCCGGTGAGGAGATGGAGTTGCTCGAGGCTGCGGCCCGCTCCCGTTCGGAGGCGGACTGGTTGGTCGGCATGAACGCCACTCGGGCGGCGTCGATCCGTCTTCGCGCGGCGTTCGACGGTGCCGTCTCGCTCGGACGGGTGCAGACGCCGACGCTCGCGATCGTCGCCGGTCGGGAGGTGGAGATCAGGAACTTCGTCCCAGAGCCGTACTGGCTCGTCGAGGCCCACTTCGAGGCGAGCGGCGAACGGGCTTACATGGGGCGCTACCTGGGCGGAAAGCGGGTCGACCTCGATCAGGCGACGGAGATCGTTCGTGACTGCGAGGGCAAGCCGGGGACGATCACCAAGCTCGAGAAGAAGGAGGAGCGTGAGGCACCGCAGCTCCTCTACGACCTGACGACGCTCCAGCGTCACGCGAACACGCTCTACGGCTTCTCGGCGCGGAGAACGCTCGGCGCGGCCCAGAAGCTCTACGAAGAGCACAAGGCGATCACCTACCCGCGTACGAACTCGAGATTCCTCACGAGCGAGCTCGTCGGGGAGATCAAGCCGACAGCGGCCCGCGTCGGTGAGAACGCCGCCTACGGGCGGGGGGCGAGGTACGTCCTCGGGCTCGAGAGTCTCCCGCTCGGCCGCGTCGTGAACGACGCGAAGGTGGAAGACCACCATGCGGTCATCCCGACGAACTCGGAGCACAAGCTCGAGAAGATGAAGGACGACGAGCTCAAGGTCTTCGATCTCGTCGCCAAGCGCTTCCTCGCGATCTTCCATCCCGACGCGGTCTTCGAGCGGACGAGGGTCGAGACGACGGTCGAGAAGCACGTGTTCCGCACGAGCGGGCGTGTGCTCCTCGAGGCAGGGTGGAAGGGCGTCTACGGCGAGGAGGCGGTCTCGGCCGCCGACGAGGACGACTCGGGCGGCGACCAGTCGCTGCCCGCGCTCCAGGAGGGCGAGCGCGCAGAGACGCGCCGAATCGAGGCACTCCGCAAGGAGACGCAGCCACCTCGGCGGTTCAGCGACGCCTCGCTGCTGGGTGCGATGGAGACGGCCGGGAAGCACATCGAGGACGAGAAGCTGCGCGAGGCGATGAAGGACTCGGGCATCGGGACTCCCGCGACGCGGGCGTCGATCATCGAACGGCTGATCGACGTCGGCTACATCGAGCGCGACGGCCGAGCGCTGCACGCGACCGAGAAGGGGATCCAGGTGATCTCGCTTCTGGGTGAGCATCCGCTGACCTCGCCGGAGTTGACCGGGAACTGGGAGCACCGCTTGGGCCTGATCGAGCACGGCGAGGACAGCCGCAAGGCCTTCATGTCGGACATCGAGAAGTTCACGACCGACACGGTCGCCGAGCTCGACAAGCTGAAGGAGGTTCGCATCGAGCGTGCGAATCTCGGCCCCTGTCCGGTCTGTGGCCGGGACGTGATCGAGAACCGCAAGGGCTACTCGTGCTGGACGAAGGACGATCCGGGCTGTGGCTTCGTGATCTGGAAGAAGAAGGCAGGCAAGATCTTGCCCGTCTCTGTCGTGCGCGAGTTGATGGAGAAAGGGAAGACCGAGAAGGCCGTGACGGGCTTCCGGGGCCGCTCCGGGCGCACGTTCAGGGCAAAGCTGCGCCTCGATCAGACCGAGGAGGGCAAATGGCGTGTCGAGTTCGACGAGGACTGGGCGAACCAACCCCAGGATCCCGCCCCGGCGGCGGACAGCCCGCCCGAACCGGTTGCCGCGCTCAGCGGGGAATAGCCGGAATCTGACCGGCGTTTCGCTTCGTAGAGCAAGAAAGCGCCCGTTCCGTCACTCGTTCCAGGGGGAACATGTTTCGTAGGGCGAACCGATGATTACGTCAGGGTGCTAGAGTAAAGTACCGACTAACTTCATTCGAAAGTCAGGAGACCGTGCACGATCTTCTAGAAATCGAACAGGTTCGGTCGCTTCTCGACGTGGCCGAGGAGCGTGGATTCGTGGAGCCGGCGGAGCTCGAGGCGCTTGCGCAGGAACTCGAGTTCGGAGACGAGGAGCTAGCGGTGTTCGCCCACGAGCTCGAGGTGCTGGGCATCGAGGTCGGCGCTCCGCCTGACGAGGCCGAAGAGGTCAGGATCACCGTCGACCCGGTCAGCGGGGCGGGCGACTCGCTCCAGCTGTTCCTCGCCGATGTCGGCCGTCACCGCCTGCTGACGGCGTCCGAGGAGGTCATGCTCGCGAAGCGGATCGAAACCGGCGACCCGCTCGCCAAGCGCAGGATGATCGAGTCCAACCTCCGGCTCGTCGTTTCGATCGCCAAGGGCTATCGCGGCCTGGGCGTCCCGTTCCTCGATCTGATCCAGGAGGGGACGCTCGGTCTCAATCGCGCCGTCGAGAAGTTCGATTGGCGGCGAGGATTCAAGTTCTCGACCTACGCGACCTGGTGGATCCGCCAGTCCGTGCAGCGTGCGGTGGCGAACCACGCGCGGACGATCAGGGTGCCGGTGCACGTCGTCGAGCGTCAGCAGAAGCTCTTCAGGGCGGCGCGTCGGCTCGAGCTCGAGCTTGGTCGCGACGCGACGAAGGAGGAGCTCGCCGAGGCGACCGGGATCCCGATCCAGCACGTGGAGGAGGCCATGGGCGCGGCCCAGGCCTCGGTCTCGCTGAACCAGTCCGTCGGCTCCGACGACGAGGGCGAGCTCGGCGATCTCTTCGCCGATCGCGAGGCCGCCGATCCCTTCGAGGAGGCCGAGGAGTCGCTGCGGAAGCAGGGCGTTCGACGTGCGCTCGACGCGCTGCCGGAGCGGGAGCGACGGATTCTCGAGCTCCGGTTCGGGTTCGAGGGAGATCCCTGGACGCTCGAGGCGATCGGTCACGAGCTCGGGCTCACCCGTGAGCGCGTGCGGCAGCTCGAAGGTCAGGCGCTCCAGCGCCTCGGTGCGCTGCGCGACATGATCTCCGTCGCTGCATAGTCTCAGCTAGACAGCGAGTGAGCCTCGAGGGCGCCGGCGACGGCGCCCTTTCTGTCGTGTTCGCGTGACTTCGGGCGGAACCTACCCCGCCGTGAGGAGCGGGTTCACCCATCCAAGGGGTCGGGGGCCGCGGCGCGGGCTCCGATGCCCTAAGGGATGGACGCTGCTGAGCGAAGGGAGATCCTCACGCGTTATCTCGACCACGTTCGCCGCTTCGACGAGGTCGCCGCTCGTCGAAACCGTGCCGGCAACGGCGCCACGGCCGGCGAGGTCGTTCCCCTCAAGGCTCCTCCACGGCGGGTCGAGCAAGACCCCACCCCGCGGGAGCGCGAGGTTCTCCAGTTGATCGCGGACGGTCTCGTCAATCGCGAGATCGGCGTCGAGTTGCACCTCTCCGAGGAGACGGTGAAGTCGCACGTCCGCCACCTGCTTGCGAAGCTCCAGGCCCGCAGCCGCGCACACGCCGTGGCGATCGCGTTCCGGCGTGGGCTCGTCGAGTAGGACGCGCTTCAGAAAGCCGACGGGGCGGCCGTCGCCGCCCCGTCTCCGGAGGCCTCCGTTGGGTTATCCACAGGCTCCTAGGAGGATCCCCCGTAAGAGGGATGCCGCTTCCTGTGGCTAACTACCAAGCTTCGACTGGCCTAGAAGCCTCGAAACCCTGCAGCCACAACGGCCAACGAAGCGACCGAAGCCACGAGGATACCCAGGCGGATGAGGGACCTACGCATTCATTCTCCTCTCCCCCGGGAGATGACGGCCAGCGGAGTATATCCCCCAAACGGGGGAGTCGGCAAGGGTTCGGCAACGTGACGTCGCTAATGAACACGATCCGCAACACGGGCGCGACCATGGCGGCGTACGTGCTCTGCCTCTGGCTCTCGGCGGGCATCGTCGCCTGGCTGCTTGTCTATGCCGAACAGCCGATCGGATCGCTTCCAGTGCTCGGCGCGTTGTGTGCCCTCGGAGTGCTCGCCGAACGGGCGAGCGTTCGGCTGAGTAGCACCGTCGAGGTATCGATCTCGTCCCTTCCCATGCTCTTCGCGGCGGTTGTCATGGGACCACTGGCGGCGATGATCGTGAGTACGGCCTCGCAGATCGGGATCCTTGGGCGTCCCTACTTGAAATGGGCGATCTATACGCCTGCTGATGCCTTGAACGCCGCTGCGACGGGCCTCATCGCCATGGAGGCGAGCCGGCTCTCCAGTAGCACTGTCGGATCCATGGCCATCGCGACGGCCGCAGCTGTGATCACACACCAGGTGCTTGGTGTCGCGTTCTCGGCACTCACAGTGCAGCTTCGAAAGAGCGGAACCGCATGGGGAGTCATTCAGACCCTCGTTCCGGTGATGGCACCGTCAGTTCTCCTGTGGATTGCAGTCCTCGCTCCCCTCGCGATTGCATACGAGCTGCTGTCGCCGTGGGCCGCGCTCCTGTTCTTGTTCCCTGCGCTGGCCGCACAGCGGCTATTCATCATGTACCAGGAGCAGCGACGGCTAGCAGCCGAACTCACTGAGGCGAACCAGAGCCTGCGGCGCGCGAATCTGTCGTTTGCGAGCGCTCTGGTTACAACCCTTGATGCGCGAGATCGCTATACGGCGGGCCATTCTGCCGCCGTGGCTGTGTATGCGAGAGACATTGCCGAGCACATGGGGTGTTCGGTAGAGACCCAGCAACTCGCCCATCTCTCTGGGTTGCTGCACGATATCGGAAAGATCGGGGTTCCACCGGGCGTTCTGGAGAAGAACGGTCCTCTCACGCTACACGAGCGCCGAAAAATGGAGGAGCATTCAGTTGTTGGAGAGCGAATCCTATCCAATGTTGAGGCGTACGCCGAGATCGCTCGAATAGTCCGTCATCACCACGAGCGCCTTGACGGTCAAGGGTATCCGGATGGCCTGCAAGGGGAAGGTATTCCGTTGATCTCCCGAATCATTTGTGTCGCTGACGCATACAACGCGATGACATCCGATCGCCCATACCGCGAGGCCATGCGGGTTGACGTCGCACGTAATCGACTCCTCCAGGCGGCCGGCAGTCAGTTTGATGCGGAGGTAGTCGCCGCCTTCGATCAGATTCTCGAGGATGCGAGTGAGACCTATTCATCCGGCGCCCGGGCGGACTTTGCTCTCGAGGCGCAAGCCCATCCGGAGTTGGTTAGTCCGGTTGAGGTAAGTGCGGCCTAGGTCGACTCCAGATCCTCATCCTGCGTGATAAGGATCGCCTGCAGCCGATTCCTCGCGCCGAGTTTTCTGAAGATGTGATGGACGTGAACCTTCACCGTGCTCTCCTCGATGAATAGAGCTCGTGCAGTCTCACGATTAGATAGACCACGGCGAAGAAGGCCGAGTACCTCGCGCTCGCGGGGCGTCAGAGCGGCAAGTCTCTCGCTCATCATGACACCGAGGGGGAGGCCAACAATGGCTCCAAGGTGTCGATCTTCGGCCCGAGCGATGATCTCCGTGAGTAGCTGGCGCGTGTCTGGGAAACCCCAGAGGTGCAAAAGAAGAGGATGACAAGCGCGGAGCACTAACAGTGCTGGATCGATCATCTCTTCGTCCAGCGCTGAGGTGAGGAGCGTCTCCGCGCTGCCTGTCTGGAACTCCGTATCGCCGCTAGCGAGACATGCAACCACCGCGTCACTGAGTCCCGAAATCAGGTGTACCTCCTTCGATCTAGTCACCTCCCGGGCATCTGCAGCTCTTGCCAGAGCTTGGTCGAACTCGCCAGCGGTGGCGAAGAACAGCGCCTTGACCGCCAAAAGTTCACCCTGCACCGCGGCTGAGGCGCGCCCAGGGTCCAGTCGCGTCACGGTGATTGATTCTGAGCCAGTGCCTTGAGACAAGTGGAGCTTGAGTGCCAAGATGGAAACCGATGTCGCTAGCCACGGATCTTCCAGATTGCGAGCGTCCCGAGAGAGGCGCTCCAGGGTGCGAGTTGCCTCCGAGAAGCGCCGAAGCCCTATCTCAGCAGTTGCTCTCACTGAAGTGCAGTAGCTCCTCGCAAATGAGTGTCGGGCATCATTGGCAATCTGTTCCGCTCGTGAGATGGTTCCAATAGCTGAGCGGTAGTTACCTCGCAAGCATTCCAGATACGCGAACACATGCAGGAAGCTTGTCTTAGCATTCACATCACCCGCGTATTCAACGAGGGGGAGCGCACCGCGGCCAGCTGCAATCGCGGCTGTGATGCCTCCGCTTCGCTGTGCCTGGAGGAAAACACCGAGCGAGGTGCGGAGATGTGCATCGACATCGCGGGCTGAGTGCTTACTAAACTCCTCAAGGTATTGTGCCGCTTCCGGTATCTCAAGTTCTCCGGCTGCTAGGAAGGCGCCCCAGAGACTCTCGCGTCTATCCTCGGGACACATCGAGAGACTAATTGCGCGCCGATGGTAGGCGAGTGCCTGTCGCTCATCGGAAGTGAGGTGCATGGCCTTGCCGGCGAGGCACCAGGCCCGCGAGGTGCAGATGTCATCCTCGGGAAGATCGCGCGCGAGGCTGGCGGCAAGGTTTCCGGCCTCATGAGCGTTGCCAGTTCGTAGGAGCACGTCAGCCTTTGCAAGGAGGGCTTTCGAACTCTTGGCTACCGCTGGGCCGGAGGCCTGTAGCCACTTCTCCAACGTTTCGATCTGTCCTGAGCTAAGGAGTTCGGGCGCCGCCCGACCAACAATTTCTGCAGCCACGTCCATGTGCTCCTGACGGATGGCGATGTCGAAGGCCTCCTGCCAGCGTCGGTTTGACATCGCGTCCTGAACCACACATCTCGCTGCGATAGCGGCGAGTTCGGGGTCGTCGCCATGCAGACGATGAAGCAAGAAGCCTCTGAGTAACGGGTGGAATGACCGTTGACCAGAAGTTCCTTCGGTGAGGAGTCCCTCATCGGTGAGACGTCTCGCGATCCAGTTCACGTCTCTGACGCCCATGAGTTCGTCGATGATTCCTGTTCGGACGGTTTGGCCGATTGACGTCAGCAGCATGAACCTCTGGATCTCGGGTGGCTGCCGATTGAAGACCTCCTCGGCGAAGTAGCGATACAGCTCATCCGAGACCCGCTCGGTCGGGATCTCCGCAGAGGTGCAGAGCGCCGCGAGACCGATGAGGGCGGGCCAGCCCATGGCCTGCGAGACGAGCGCGCGGACAGCCTCGGTCGACCGTCCGTCCAGTACCCGCGCCGCTTCGTCGTTCGTCATTGCGAGCTGATCGGCGTTGATCTCGACGACCTCGCCGTGGAAGATCCGACGTGCCGATGGCCCACGCCGGTCTGCGACGGGACGTCGCGAGCATTCTCAGATCGGGGGGCAAGCAGGAGGAGCGAATCCATGAAGTCCTCCACGGGTGCCGAGTCGACGACGAGGTGGTAGTCGTCGACCACGAGCCAGGCGCCCTCGGGCCAGCGGGCGAGATCGTCGGCGAGGACCTCGGCCACCGGTCGTGCAGCCGATGCGGGAGGCTCTGCGACGCGAAGCCGTTGCCCGAGGCGCTCTCCGCACCCGGGAACCAGCGGGGCGATGCTCTCCGCGATGCCGGCCGAGAACGCAGCGAGATCGGCTGAGCCGGACGTCGCCCGGTACCACGCGACCGACGTGCGACCCTCGAGCCACTCGGCGGCGAGAGAGGTCTTGCCGTAGCCAGCCGGCCCCGTAAGGACGATCGTCTGGGCGGTGCACGCGTCGAGTAGGCGCGTCAACCTGGGCCGCCGCGCGTGGCGGCGACTCAGGGACGGCACCTGTGTTCGCTCGAGCGTCTCCATCCGGGGCTGGGCTCGCGGCGAGAGCTCCGGAGATTAGCGGCAACTGCCGCAATGCGAGGTCTGGCAAAGAGGAGAGCCCCGTGTCCGCGACGTAACGCGCGGACGCGGGGCGCCGTCACCCCCGGGCCGGTCAGCGCACGCGAGCCGGAGATCTCGGGCTCGCACGCAGCCGAGACCCAGGCTCATGGGGTCTTCGCCGGTCGATGGAGCGGTACGCGAGCGGGATGTACCGGCGGCGCGTGACCCCGAGCTTGGTGCGCAGGCTGTCGCAGTGGGCCTTCGCCGTACGCGCGGTGACGCCCAGACGGTCTGCGATCTCCTCGTTCGAGCAGCCCTCGGCGATCAGCTGGATGACCTGTCGCTGCCTGTCGGTGAACCTGGGGGTCGTCATGGACGCCACTCTCCCAGACCCGCGCCGGCGCCGCTATCGATCGACGGGGCGATCTGTTCGTCTACACCTTTCGGTGTACGAAGGCGCTCTCGTGACCGAGACGGTTGACGGCGCCGAGCTCCTCTGCCGAGAGCGCGCCGATCCGCTCGAGCAGCGCGAACTCGTCCGAGAGGTGCGTGCGCATCATCTCGGGCCCGTCGGTGGCGATCGTGAACCTGACGCCGCGATCGGCGAGGGTGCGGATCGTGTCGCGAAGCGCAGCCTCGTCGGGCAAGGCCGAGTCAGCAGGTTCGAGGTGGGGCAGATCTCGAGCACGATGGCGAGGTCGCGCAGAAGCTCCATCGTGTTCACGTCCCCGGCGGCCAGGATGCCGTGACCGATCCGCTCCGGCCGCAGCGTCTCGAGAACCTCGCCGATCTCGGCGAGCCCGTCCTCGCCCCCCTCCTCGCCGACGTGGATCGTCACTCCGAGACCGGCATCCCGCGCCTGTGCGACGAGCGGAGCCAGGTCTCGGTACGGGTAGCGTCCCGGGTGAGGACGCGGTCCGGCGATATCGACGCCCACGACGCCGCGCGGAGACCAGTGGATGGCCTTCTCGACGATGATCTCGTTCTGCTCCTGCGTGAAGGTCCGGTCCATCATCAGGATCAGGCCGGCGCGCACCTGCGGATACTCGAGCTCGGCGCGGTCGAGACCGCGAATCGCGGCGAGGATGATGTGGTCGAGGTCGCGCTCGCCGCCGCGGTTGCGCTTCATCGGGTTGAAGCGCAGCTCGAGCGTCGTGATGTTCTGGCGCCGGTACGCACCGCCGATCGCGCCGTGCACCGATCGCTCGACGGCGAGAGGGCTCGACTGGATCAGCTCGGTCCAGCGGTAGATCCCGTCGAGCTCAGGGAGCCCTTCGACGCCGCGGGGATCGACGCTGATCAGCTGCTCGAAGTCCCAGTAGTCCTTGACGGGTAGCGCGATTCCCTGCTCGTGCGCGAGCGTCCACATGACCGCGGGATGCACCGAGCCGCCCAGGTGGGTGTGAAGCTCGGCGAACCCTTCGCCTCCGATCGAGTCGGCGATCGCGTTTCGTGGCACCGCCGGGCCAGTCTAGGAGAGCGGCCCCGGCGGCTGTGAGGAGAGGAGGGGGCGGTGGCGAGGTGGGTCCGCCACCGCCCCTCGCTGCGGGCCTGAAGTGATTGCCGTCATCTCCCGGGTCCGCAGAGAGGATGATCCCTCGCGTACCCGTATCGGCCGCAGTGGCCTCGAGCTTGAGGCCACTACCATGTTCGACGTGGCCGACCCGGCACCTGCCGACAGCAACCTCGCCGAACGTGCGCACGTCGATCGGATTGCCGACGAGTTCTTCGAAGGCTTCGACGTCGTCGCGGACATCGCCCATCCCGCGGTCTCGATCTTCGGCTCCGCCCGCGCGACCGAAACCCAGGGCATCTATGCGACGGCGGTCGAGATCGGCCGGCGATTCGCCGAGGCGGGGTTCGCGGTGATCACAGGAGGAGGGCCCGGCCTGATGGAGGCGGCGAACCGGGGCGCACGGATGGTCGGAGGCACGTCGATCGGATTCAACATCGAGCTCCCGCACGAGCAGCGTCCGAACCCCTATCTCGACATCACGCTGACCTTCCGGCACTTCTACGTGCGAAAGACGATGTTCGTGAAGGCCGCCGACGGGTTCGTGATCCTTCCAGGCGGCTTCGGGACTCTCGACGAGCTGTTCGAGTCGCTGACGCTGATGCAGACGGACAAGGTGCAGGACTTCCCCGTCGTTCTCGTCGGCTCCGACTACTGGGCCGGCCTCGGCGCGTGGCTGCGTGAGCGCACGCTCGCGGACGGCATGATCTCCGCAGCAGACCTCGACCTGGTCAGGATCACCGACGACCCCGAGGAGGTGGTGGGCATCCTCGCCGAGAGTTACCGGCACCGGGTCGGCGGGCATACTCTCGTTTGATGAAGATCGGCATCGTCGTCCCCTTCTCATGGTCCTACTGGGGCGGGGTCGTCGAGCACGCCGAGCAGCAGGCACGGGCGCTGATCGAGCTGGGCCACGACGTGCGGATCATGATCGGCAACGACCCGCCCGGCGCTCTCAGCACCCTCCTTCATCCCCGCCCCGGGCGTCACGGAGACCCGCCCGACTTCGTGATCCCGGTCGGGAGGACGGTGATCGCTCCGGCCAACGGCTCGCTCTCGAACGTCTGCCTGACCCCTCAGTCGATGCGGCGTATGAAGCGCGCGCTCGATCAGGAGCGATTCGACGTGGTTCACGTGCACGAGCCGCTCGTTCCGATCCTCTCCCTCTACGGGCTCTACGGCGCCCGCTGCCCGGTCGTGATCACGACGCATTGTTCGGGGGGACGCTGGTGGAAGTGGGGCTCGCGCTTCTGGGGGGTGCTGATCCCCCGCATCGACTACCGGATCGCGGTCTCGGACGCAGCTCGGCGAGGTGCAGAGCCCTTCATCGGAGGCCCCTTCGAGATCGTCCCGAACGGGGTCTCGATCCCCGAGCGCGTCGCGTACGGCGGTCGAGAGCATCGCGTCGTCTTCGTCGGGCGCCACGAGCCACGGAAGGGGCTGCCCGTCCTGTTGCGCGCATGGGCGTCCGTCCACGAGCGCACCGGAGCCCGCCTGCGTGTCGTCGGGACCGACCCGCTCGCGGTTCGCTTCCTCCTCAGGCGCCTCGGCGTCCCCGATCGGGGAATCGACCCGCTCGGCGTCCTGACGACGGAGGAGCGCGACGCCGAGATCGCCTCCGCGAAGGTGCTCGCAGCCCCCGCGATCGGCGGGGAGAGCTTCGGCATGGTCCTCACGGAAGCCTTCGCCTGCGGCGACGCCCGTGGTCGCGTCGGCCATCGACGGCTACACGGAGGTCGCGGACGCCGAGACCGGGATCCTCGTTCGGCCCGGTGACGAAACGGCGCTCGCCGACGGGCTCGTCGCCCTGCTCGAGGACGAAGCCAGACGCCGAGCGCTCGGCGAGCGCGCGAGACAGGTGGCCGAGGAGCGGTACTCGTGGCGACGGATCGCCGAGAAGCTCGTCGACATCTACGGCTCGCTCGCCGCTGTGCCGATGGAGAAGGCTGCATGACGCGGGCCTTGCTGCACAGCCGGAAGGGTCGGCTGGCGCTGCTCGTCGGAGTGCTGGCCGCGGTCGCCGGCCTCGCGGTCTGGCGGGCTCCGGATCTCAACCCGATCGGGAATGCCTTCGCGGCAGTGGATTGGGGCTGGGTTGCCGCCGCGATCGGATTGAACCTGCTCTCCGTGCAGGTCCGGGCGATCGCCTGGCACATCGTCCTCAACCAGGCACTGCCGCCGCCGCATCCGCGGCACCGCTACGTGTTCTCCGCCTTCTGCGTCGGGCTCCTCGGCAACGCCGTGCTCCCGGGTCGGGTCGGCGAGATCGCGCGCGTCGGTGTGCTGGCGAAGCACGTGCCGAACGGTCGCCAGATGTGGGGTGCGATTCTCGGATCCATCGTCGCCCACCGCCTCTTCGACGTGATCCCGACCATCGGTCTCGTGATCTACGTGCTCGTCGCCGCCCGGATCCCGAACTGGGCGCTCCCCGGTGTCGAGATCATCCTCGGCGTCGGCGCGTTCCTGATCGTCGCGTCGTTCGCTCTCGTCTGGTGGCAGCGCCGCAAGGGTCATCCGGAGGGAGAGGCGATCGGTCGCCTGCGCCGGCTCTGGCACATGGTCATCCGTGGGCTGCACGTCCTCCACGCCCCCGGCCCGGCGATCGCAGCCGCGTTCTTCCAGATCCTCGGCTGGACCGCGCAGGTCTTCGCCGTCTATCTCGCCTTCAAGGCGTTCGACATCGACGTGCCGATCGCGGCCGCGGCGCTCGTCCTGCTCGTGGTCAACGTGGCGCTCGCGTTCCCGCTCTGGCCCGGCAGCATCGGCCTCTTCCAGGCCGCCACCGCACTCGCGCTCCTCCCCTACGGTGTCGCCTACCAGAACGGATTCGTCTTCGGGATCGGGCTCCAGGCGATCGAGGCTTCCGTCGGGATCGGCCTCGGGCTTCTCTACCTCGCGCGCGAGGGGATCTCCTTCGCGATGCTGAAGCAGATCCCGCGGGTCTCGGTCGAGGACGTCGAGGAGGAGCTCGAGGAGGCCGAGGCCGTCGATCGCCGCCCGGCCCCTCAGCGACGCGAGCCGGAGGTCCTCTCCGCCGATCGCCGCGCGTGAGCGTCCTCTGCTGCCCTGACAGCCTGAAGGGAGTCCTGACCGCCCGCGAGGCGGCTCAGGCGCTCGCGACGGGCGTCGGCGCGTGCGGGGCTCGAGGCCGACGAGCTCCCGCTCGCGGACGGGGGCGAGGGGACGGCGGACGTCCTGCAGGCCGCGCTCGGCGGCGACGTGGCGCTCCGTCGAGGTCGAGGACCCGCTGGGCCGGCTCGTCGAAGCGCGCTTCCTCTTGCTGCCCGGCGGAACGGCGGTCGTCGAGTCGGCGGAAGCGATCGGGCTCTGGCGCCTCGCACCCTCCGAGCGGGATCCGATCCGTACGACGTCGGCCGGACTCGGGTCAGCTGCTTCGCGCCGCCGCCGATGCGGGCGCCTCGGAGATCCTCGTCACGCTCGGCGGCAGCGCCACCGTGGACGGTGGTGCCGGGCTGCGTGCTGTCCTCGGCGACGAGCGTCTGCCGGGCGTGCGCCTGCGTGCGGCCTGCGACGTGTCGAACCCCTTGCTCGGCGAACGAGGCGCCGCCCGTGTCTTCGGGCCCCAGAAGGGAGCCTCGGCCGAGCAGGTCGAGCAGCTCGAGCGGCGCCTGGCGGCGATGGACGAGCTGCGACCTGTCGCCGACCTCCCGGGCGCTGGCGCAGCCGGAGGCCTCGGCGCCGCGCTCGCCGCGCTCGGGGCCGACCTCGTCCCCGGCAGCGAGCTCGTCCTCCAGACGCTGCGGTTCCGCGCTCGGCTCGAAGGACGCGGCTCTCGTGATCACCGGCGAAGGCCGTGTCGACGAGACGTCGGTCGAGGGCAAGGTACCCGGCGGCGTCGCGACGGCATGCGCCGAGACCGGCGTGCCGTGCGCGATCTTCGGCGGTCAGGTGGCCGGCGGGGCCGAGGCGCTCTACGCGCTCGGCGCGAGCGGGCTCTTTCGGCTCTCCGGCGACACGCGCCGCGCGCACGCCGACCTGGTCGAGCTGGGCGAGGCGCTCGGCCGGCTCCTGCGTCGCGCTTCCGCTGACTCGACGCACCTCGACGGCTGCGCCGTCCGCTGTGCGGCGCGCCGAGGGCGCGCCTTACAGTGCGCCGCCGGCCGCGCCGGGGGCGTTCAGATCGGCCTGGCCCGAGTCGCCGACCCGTTCGCGAGCCAGGAACGCCTCAGCGAGGAGGATGTTCGTCTCGCTCGCGCGTTTCACCGTGTCGAGGAGATCCGACATGCTCGACTCCTCCTCGAGCTGCTCCTTGAGGAACCACTGGAGGAACTCCTCGGCGACGTAGTCGCTCTCGCCTCGGGCGAGGCCCATCAGTGCCGAGATCTGCCTGGTGACGGTGCGCTCCTGCTCGAGGGCGAGAGCGACGGGCTCGACGGCATCGCCGAACTCCGTCTTCGGCGCGTCGACCCCGGGGATCGTGACCGACTGGTTCCGGTCGAGGAGGTACTGCACCATCATCATCGCGTGGTTTCGCTCCTCCACCGCCTGGCGGTAGAAGTGGGCGGCGAGCTGTGGGAGCGTCTGGTCGTCGAAGTAGACCGCAATGGCGATGTACTGCTGCTGGGCGGCGAACTCCCTCCCGATGTGGTTGTTCAGCGCGTCGTGAAAGCTCGTCTTCTTGGCCATGCAAGCACCCTATCAGCCCGATTCTTCCGCCTCGCGCCCGAGCTCCTCGATCCGGCCCTGAGCCGCGTCGAGCTTCGCGAGGCACGTGCGGTAGAGCGCCTCGCCCCGCTCCCAGAGCGCTATCGCCTCCTCGAGCTCGGCCTCGCCTGTCTCCAGTCGGGCGATGATCCGCTCCAGCTCCGCGCGCGCCTCCTCGAATGTCGGCTCGTCGCTCATTCGCGCGTCTCGTCGACCGCGGCGGAGAACGATCCAGCTGCGAGCTGCACGTCCACTCGGTTGCCGTGCGCGAGCACCGAGGCGGCACGGACGATCGCTCCCTCGTGTCGGACGATCGCGTAGCCGCGCTCCAGCGTCGACGCCGGCGAGAGCGCGGCCAGCTTGCCCGCCAGGCCCTCGATCCTTGCCCTGCGGCGCTCGACCAGGAGCAGCGGCGCCCTGCGCAGGCGGTCGCGATGGGCGTTGAGCGCACTACGCTTGCGCTCGAGCAGGAGAGCAGGCGCGCGCAGCAGCCGCACGCGATCCCTGTCGAGAACGTCGAGGAGCTCGTGGATGTCCGGGACGATCAGGCGCCCTGCGGCCGTCGGGGTCGACGCACGCGCATCCGCGACCAGATCACAGAGCGGCGTGTCCTGCTCGTGGCCGACGGCCGAGACCACCGGAACCCCGCACGCGGCGATCGCTCGAAGGAGGCGCTCGTCGCTGAACGGCAGCAGATCCTCGAAGCTCCCGCCACCCCTCGCTAGGACGATCACGTCGGCCCCCGCCGCGCAGACGCGCCGCAGCGCGTTCGCGATCGCACCGGGTGCCCGCGGGCCCTGGACGTACGTCTCCGCGATCAGGACGCGCGCCGGTGGGAAGCGCGCGGTGATCGTGGCGATGACGTCGTGCTTCGCCGCTGCGTCGCTTCCCGTGACGAGCCCGATCAGCGTCGGCAGCCAGGGCAGCGGGCGCTTCCGGGCGGGCTCG
The DNA here is from genome assembly GCA_963705605.1 of uncultured Thermoleophilia bacterium. Classification (GTDB taxonomy): domain Bacteria; phylum Actinomycetota; class Thermoleophilia; order Gaiellales; family Gaiellaceae; genus CAVPKC01. Next base: position 778,204 of record CAVPKC010000003.1, on the reverse strand, counting down.
AACAGCCCCTCGGCCGCGAGCTTGCGCTTCAGCGCCTCGAGCCGCGCCAGTACCTGGCCGAGCCCGAACAGCTCGATGGTCTCGGCGAACAGCCGGAACGTCCCGCGGGCACGCCAGAGCTCGGCGCGTCCGTGCACGTGGACGCGTGCGCCTTCGACGAGCTCGACGCCGCAGCCGGTCGAACGCAGAGCGCCTCATCGAGACGGCGACGCTCGCTCCGGTCTCGGGATCCTTCAGGGTGAAGAAGACCATCGGACGCCCGTCCCTGCAGCGTGAGCTCGGTGAGCTCTCCCTCGACCCAGACGGGTGGCAGCTTGGCGAGCCACCCGGCGACGCCCTCGTTGAACCCGGCGACCGTGTAGACCTTGCGGTCGCCGTAGTAGACGGGCTCGGGCTTCATCGCCTGAGCCTATCCCTCGGGTGCTCGGCGCCGAGGGGCTAGAGCAGGATCTGGGCTGCTGTCTCGGCCGTGCAGCCTTGCTCGACGAGCTCGACGGCGCCGTGCAGGTCGACGTCGCTCTCGGCAAGTCGCTCGGCGAGCTCGACCGGGTATCCGGCTTCGATCAGCACGTGGAGTCGCCAGCCGTGCACCTTCGCGCGCTCGTCCTGCTGTGGGTCGAGGGTCTGCATCTCCTCCATCGCAGCGTAGGGGTTCTCGCTCACTACGACGAACCCTGCGGGAGAAAAGTCAGCGGTTCGTCACGCCCGTTCGCGCTCGATCGACTGCTCGGCTGCGCGGAGCGCTCGCTCGATCTCGGCGAGCTTGGCCGAGAGCTCCAGCTCGACGTTCGCCTCGAACTGGACGAGCCGCTCGTTCGCGGCATCCAGCGATCGCTCGAGCCGTTCCGTCAGGCCCTGGATCCGCTCGTTCGAGACCGAGGTCTGGGCCTCGGCCGCGCGGACGACGTCGTCGATCTGCCGCTGGAGCTTTACGGCAGAGGCTTGTGCCGCCTCGGTGATCCGCGCGGCCACCTCCTTCTCCGCGCTCCGCGTGAAGGTGTCCATCGAAAGCTCGAGCTCGCGCGCCAGCCGTTCGGCAGCCTTCTCCCTCGACTCGCGGAGCTGGACGTCGAAGCGACGCTCGGCGTCCTCGCTGAGCCGAACGACCATGCGGTCGAGGATCCGCTCGAGCTGCTCGAAATGGCGGCGCTCGATCTCATCCGTGGCCTGGGCGAGCTGCTGGCGTGCTTCGGCTTCCTCGCGCTCGACCTGCTCGCGCATCGAGCGCTCACGCGCGCGGAGCCGCTCCCCGACCTCGTGCAACGCCCGACGTCGCTCTGCGGCATGAACCTCGATCTCCGCTTGCGCCGACGTGGACGCCTCGACCGCCGCACGTTCGAGCTCTTCGCGGATGCGCGCGATGGCAGCTTGCTGCTCCTGCTCGAGCGCGGCGACCTCGTCGGCGTGCTCGGCCAGCCGGGCCTCGTGTGCACGCAGCGCATCCGCCTGCTGCCGGATCAGCTCCTCGAGTCGTGCCTTGAGCTGCTGCTGTGCACGCTCCAGATCGGCGCTCCAGGCCGAGAGTCGCTGCGAGATCCGCTGCTGGCTCGTGGAGACCGCCTCGATCAGCTCCGACCGGGCGAGCTCGACCTGCTGCTCCACCTCGCGTCGGCGCTCCTCGCGGAGAGCGCGCTCCTGCTCGGTCAGCAGATGCACAGTCTCTGCGCGCTCGCGCGCGAGCGTCTGGTCGAGCTCCGTTAGCCGTTGCTCGGCATGGGACGCGATCGCGCCGTCGAGCTCGGCGAGCATCTCCGTTTGCTCGTCCTCGACCGTGCGGAGGCGCCGGAGCCCCCGTGCGAGCCCGAGCGCGCCCGCCTCTGCCGCGGTAGCGGCGACGAGACCGGCGAATGCAACGAGAAGCTGCTCCCAGTTCCAGCGATCCGTTGCGAGCCCGACTGCGAAGATCACGCCGGCTGCACCCGACGCGATACCGAGCACCACGACGCCTGCGACGAGCAGCCGGTCGGGCACCCGGTCGAGGACGACCCCGACGAATGACGCCGCGACGAGCGCGATCGCGACTGCGAGGACGATCTCGACTGTCGCGACCATGAGGCCAATGGTAGTGGGCTACCGGTTGAGCTCCTGGAATCGCGCCAGCGCTGCTGCTGCGACGCGGCCGGCGAGGACGTCCGAGGACGTGCCCGCGCCGCCGCCGTCGTAGGTCATGACTGTCGCGACGAACGCGCCGCCCGCCCAGAAGACGAGGCCGTTGTCGTGCCGCGCGGTGTCGATCCAGCCTGCCTTGTGCGCGACGATCGCCGCTCCGGGTAGGAAGCGGTCGAGCTTGCCCTCGGTCTGCGACGTGGACGAGCAGATAGAGCAGGTACCGGGCCTCGGCGGGCGTGAAGGCTCCTCCGAAGCGGCGGATCAGCGGTCCTCGGCCGCCGGCGGCGAGGTAGACGTCCGCGAGCAGCCGGGCGAGATCCGCGGCGGTCGTGTACTTCCCGGGGGGGATCGACGGCTGCGTCGTCGACCGCGATCGGGATCGGGCGCGCTGCGACGGCTCGTTGATCGATCTCGTAGCCGCCGTACATCTCGCTGTCGACGAGCCCGAGCGAGCGCATCAGGGCGTTCACGCGCGCCGAGCCGCCGCTCGTCGAGCCCGCGATCTCGACCTCGAACGCGTTCGCCGCGCGGTTGTCCGAGTAGAGGATCATCGACCGCATGAGCGAGTCGATCGTCGACCCGCGGCCGGGCGGCCCACGCAGCGCAGCGAAGGGCCTCGACCGCGATCGCCAGCTTGAGCGTCGAGCCGGCCGGGAACCGCGCCCTCGCGTTCCAGGCGGCGCCGTCACCGGTCCGGAGATTGCGCACGTAGGCGGCCGCCTGACCGGGGAACGCCCGTAACAAGAGCACGAGCCTCCTCTGGAGCACCGCGTCCACCCGAGATCCGACCGGACGCGGCGCGGCCTTCGTCGGGAGCCCGTAGACGGGGCCGACTCTGGCAGAGGGGTGTTCGTCGCCGCTGCGGTCGACGGCGATCACCCGGACGATCGAGTCCCTCGACGGGAGCCGGACCTGCACGCTCTCCCTGCCTGGGCGCGCCCGTCGGGAGGCGATCCGCTTCCCGTTCACGACCACGACGAGGCGAACGGTGCCACTCGGCAGCACGGCTGCGATGCGTCCGAACGAGACCTGGTAAGGCGCTGGGGCGATGATCGTCGGGGTCGCCACCGCCGGCGCCGCCGGGGTAGCGACCGCAGGACTCATGCAACGCGCATGATAAGGAGGCCGGCGGCGACCGCGATCGCGGCAACCGTCAGCAGGCGCAGCGCTCCCTCGGGTGCTGCCGTGATCGTCTCGCGAGTGATGTCGTCCACCGTCCCGTCGCGTCGATCGATCCGCCCGTCGACCGCGACGACCTGCCGTCGCACCTCGCGGACGGGTGTCGAGAGCCGGCGTTGCGCGAGGCTGAGAGCGAAGGCGAAGACGGCCGCGAGCACCGCATCGAGCCGGATCCGCCCGGCCTGCGCGAAGTACGCGGTCAGCACCGGAAAGGCGCCCCACGCGAGCGCGAACCAGGCGTCCGAGTGGAAGCGGCCCGCCGCCGAGCTCGAGGTTGTACGCGCCGACGACGAAGACCCCGGCAGCGACGAAGAGCGCCGAGCCAGGGGGTCGACCGTGACCGCTCCGTAGATTCCGATTGCCGCGGCGACACCGATCGAGCCCGCCGCGAGGGCGATCAGCACCGATCCCGGGATCCGCGTCCGCAGCGGCCGGCCGTTGAGCTCGTCGAGCGCGTGGGCGCCGATTCCCGACCGCGAGGAAGAAGGCGACGAGCGTGGCGATCAGGTCGCGAGTCGAGAGCTCAGGAGCGAGCGCGGCCCCGACCACCACGTAGCTGAGATGCCAGGCGGTGTACGGGGGGTGGAGCAGGGTGACGTAGTCGCGCCAACCACCAGGTGCGAGCGCGTAGAACGCCGGTCTGGGGACGTCAGCGGCCACGAGTGCCCCAGATCACCACTCCGCCTCCGAGGCTGAGCGGGCGGGCCCGCACGTCGACGATTCCCGCCTCGTGCCAGAGCCGCAGGATCCGCTCGAGTGGGTAGCGCTCGTAGAAGCTGCGGATGCTCGGGCCGAGGAACGCTCCCACGTCGCTGCCAGCCGGGCGAGACGAGGCGCCCGAGCGTCGGCAGTCCGACGTCGACGTAGAAGTCCCACAGGGCGCGCGTCACCGGCGGTCGGGGTACGAAGAACTCGAGCGAGGCCAGACGGCCGCCTGGCCGCACGACGCGCGCCAGCTCGCGGAGCGTCGCTGCCGGATCGTCGACGTAGCGAAGCAGGTAGGTGAAGGTCAGCCCGTCGAAGCTCGAGTCGGGGAAGTCGAGCGCCTCGGCCCGCCCCTCGACGAGCTCGATCCGGTCGGCGAGGCCCGCGCTCGCGACTCGCCGCCGGCCGCTCTCGAGCATCTCGACGCTCTGGTCGACGCCGACGACGGAGCAGCCGTAGCGCCCGGCGAGCTCGATTGCGACCGCTGCGGTTCCCGTCGCGACGTCGAGCACGCCTGTCGCCCGGGCGCGCGTCGACCCGTGACGACGAGGAACCGCCGCCAGCGTGGATCCTGGCCGAAGCTGAAGAGGTGCCGCGTACCGGTCGTAGGTGCCCCCGAGCGGTGCGAACAGCTGCCGGGCCCGACGGTTGCGCTCGGTCTGGCCCACGGTCACGTGAGTATTCTTGCTGTGGTGAGCCTCGAAGAGGAGCTGAGCGCCGCGGCGAGTGCCGCGGAGGCCTTCCTCGACCCTGGCGAGGAGCTCGCCGGCGTGGTCGCTGCCGAGCCGGCTGACGGGCTCCGCCTCTATCTCTGCGCGTACCGCGTGCGGCGAGCAGCTCTCCTGGCTGGCGCTCGATCCCGAGGGGCATCCGGTGGCAGACCGCGTGCTCGTGCGGGACGCGGTCTCGATCGTGGGTCTCTGCGAGCTCGCAGAGGAGAGCGCAGGCGGGGGTGACGTCGAGGAGCTCCGGCGTCAGCTGGCCGACCTCAGGGCCCGCGAGAACCCGGAGGGAATCGAGGATGCAGAGGCGGCGGCGGCAGAGCTCGCGTCGACCCTCGCCCCGAACCCGAGGCTGGCGACCCTCGAGTACCTGGATGCCATCGGCTCTGCGTCGTCCCGGTTCGAGCGCGCCCTCGGCGAGATCGGAAGCTCGCCGTTCGCGCGGGCGATGACGCTCGGCGAGCGGTGCGGTGGACGAGCTCGCGAACGACGTGGAACGCAACTACAAGCGGTCTCTCGGCTGAGGAGACGACGGAAGGAGACGGCCATGGAAGGTGGGTTCGGATTCCCGTTCGGGGGCGACCCCGAGGAGCTGATGAAGGGACTGCGAGAGTTCGCGGAGCGGCAGACCGAAGCCGATCAGGAGTCGCAGCGAGAGCAGTTCGCGACGCTGACGCTCAACACCGCGGTCGAGCTGACGGGGGCGGCGCATGAAGCGGCTCGACGTCTCCGGCACGGTCGACGAGCAGGCGATCGCGCTGCGAGACGCGATGCGCGTGCTCTTTCCCGAGGCGGTCGCACTCGTCTCGGCTGCCCGCCAGGGATTCATGCGCGAGCGGTAAGGCGAGCCGGAAGGCTCGCCTGGCCCGGTGTCGAGGCCTCCGGCCTCGACGAGCCGTCGCTTCGGGGTTCACCCGAAGCTGTGCGGCGAGCCTGCCGGCTCGCCTTGGCCCGGTGTCGAGGCCTCCGGCCTCGACGAGCCGTCGCTTCGGGTTTCACCCGAAGCTGTGCGGCGAGCCTGCCGGCTCGCCTTACCGGCCGGTCGCGGCCAGCGTGATCGAGGCGAGCGCCGCGACGACTCCGCCGACGAGCGCGCCGACGGCGAGCGCCTGACCGGTCGGCGTCGTCGATCGCTGACGCCCGACCCAGCCGGCAGCGATGAAGCCGGCGCAGACGATCGGGCTTGCGAGCTGGGAGATCGTGTGGATGAAGAGACCGACCGAGACGGCCGTGATGAAGGCGCCTGCAGCGACCGACAGTCGCGCCAGCGTGCCCCACTGCTCGTCGGTGCGCTGACCCGGGTTCATCCCGCTCTGCGGTTGACGGCGACGGCGGACGGATCCCGGCCGACGAGCAGCCGGTTGACCGTCTCGAGCGAATCGGCGAGCTGGCGCCGCTCCAGCTCGGACAGCTCGCCCATGAAGCGCTCGAGCGCCTGAACGAAACGCTCTCGGCGGAGGGCGTGCTCGCTGCGGCCCCGCCGGTCGCGGCGACCCGCACGGCGCGAGCGTCCGACGGGTCGCTCTCGCGGCGAACGAGGTCGCGAGCTACCAGCGCATCGACCGTCCGGCTCGCGGTCGCGACGGAGACGCCGAGCGCGGTCGCGAGGACGCCGATCCGGAGCGGGCCCTCGACGCACGACCGTCCGCAGCGCGAGCGCCTGCGGGGTCGTCAGCTCGTCCGGCGGCAGGCCGCCGTCCGGCGCGCGTCGGCGCAGGATCTCGGAGCGCAGGCGGACGATTCCCTCCGCCATGCGTTCGAGCTCCTCCCGGCTCATCGCGCCCGTGCCGGAACGCGCCGACGCTCGTCGAACGTGCTTGCTGAGCTTGGTGTCGGGGAGGGCGAGGTCGCCACGAATGCGAGCAGCGACGAGCCGGAGGACGAAGGCGAACGCGGGGTGGAGCGCAGCCGCGAGCTCGGCGGGCGTCGCCTCGTCGAGCGTCGGGTTGCCGAGCCGTGCGGCCACGATCGCCCCCATCAGCGTGACGCCGATCGACGACGCCGATCCAGCGCGAGAACTGGGCAGACGCGGTCGCGACGCCCATCATGCTCACGCGGCGCCGCGTTCTGGACGACGACGACGAGCGTCTGCATCATCAGTCCGACCCCGACGCCGACGATGCGACGTTGCGGATCGGCGTCGCCGGTCGAGGCGTCGGTTCCCATCGTCGCGAGCAGCGCGAAGCCGACCGCCATGATCGGCGGGCCGGCGAGAAGGACGGGTCGCGACCGGCCGGTCCGGGACACGATCTGGCCGGCGACGATGCTCGCCCCGATCCACGACGAGCATGAGCGGCGTCAGCACGGCGCCTGCGCTCGTCGCGCTCTCTCGCAGGACGCCCTGGACGAAGAGCGGCACGAACGTGATCGTGCCGAACGCCGCCGCGCCGAGCGCGAAGAGCGCGACGTCGGCGCTCGCGATCGCGCGGCGCCGAAGGAGCGCGAGCGGGATCAGGGGCTCCGCCACCCGGCGCTCCCAGGCGACGAAGGCGGTAACGAGCAGCGCCGACGACACGAGCAGCGACACGATCACCGGTGAGCTCCACGGGTAGTCGACGCCGCCCGACGAGGCTGCGACGAGGCCCGCGCCTGCGCCGAGCGTGAGGAGCAGCGCGCCGACGCCAGTCGATCCGCCGCTCCTCGCGTCTCCCCCAGCGTGCCGAAGCCGAACCAGACCACGGCGAGCGCGAGGGCGGCGAGCGGGAGGCTGACGAAGAACGCGAGACGCCAGGAGGCGTTGTCGGCGATCCAGCCGCCGAGCGAACGGTCCGCCGACGGCCGAGACGGCGAACACGGAGCCGTTGACTGCCTGCCACTTCCCGCGTTCACGAGGGGCGATGATGTCGCCGATGACGGCGATGCCGAGCGGGATCAGCCCGCCGGCTCCGAGGCCCTGGATCGCCCGGCCGGCGACGAGGACCTCCAGCGACGGCGCGAGACCGGCCACGATCGAGCCGGCGGAGAAGAGCGAGATCGCGGCGACGAAGAGCGGCCGGCGACCGTAGAGATCGGACAGCTTGCCGTACAGCGGGATCGCTGACCGTCGCGCCGAGGACGTAGGCGGAGAAGACCCAGGAGTAGTGCCCGAGCCCGCCGAGCTCGCCCGACGATCTTCGGCAGCGCCGTCGCGGCGAGCGTCTGGTTGACCGAAGCGAGCAGCATCCCGAGCAGCGTCCCGGCGAGGACGATGAGCGTCCGTGCGCTTGCCGAGGGGGTAGACGCTGCGGTCGTTCATTTCGTTACGTAACGAAAGTAATACCAGGCTGGTATTGCCCGCGAATGCGCGCGGTTCAGGCGAGGAGCGAGTAGCCGCCGTCGACGACGATCGTCTGTCCGCGGATCATCGCTGCAGCCGGGGAGGCGAGGAAGCACACGGCATCTGCGACGTCGGGAGGCTCGACGAGACGACCCGCGGGCGTCCTGCGCCGGAAGTAGGCGAGCATCGTCTTCGCGGTTCGGCGAAGTGGTCGAGGGCACCGGTCTCGACGAGTCCTGCAGAGACGGCGTTGACGCGGATGTCGCGGGGCGCGAGCTCGACCGCGAGGTAGCGGACGAGCGCCTCGATCGCCGCCTTCGAGACGCCGACGAGGACGTAGTCGTCGAGGACGCGAGTTGCCCCGAGGCTCGAGATGGCGACGATCGAGCTGCCGGGCTCGCAGGGACGGAGCCGCGTGGCGCGCGAGCGTGAACAGGGAGCGGGCGTTCGCGTTCAGCGTCCAGTCCCAGTGCTTCTCCTCGAGCTCGAGAGCCGGGCGGATGACGCCGGTCGCGGCGTTCGCGACGATGACGTCGAGTCGGCCCGCCTCCTCGAGCAGCGCTGGCCACCCGCTCCGGATCGCCGACGTTCCCGCGCAGGAGCACCGGCTCCGCGCCGAGCGCCTCGAGCTCCCGGGCCGTCTCCGCGGCCGCCCGGTCGGAGCGCAGGTAGCCGATCGCGACCCGGCTCGCGCCGAGCTCGGCGAAGCGGAGCGCGATCGCCTTGCCGATCCCCGCGAGCCCGCCAGTGACGAGGACGGACTTGCCCTCGAACCCGGTCAACTCGGCCTCAGCGGGCTTCGGCGCGCGCCGGGCCGTGGCTCGTGATCAACTCCCAGCCGATGCCGGTCGCCGGCTCGATCGGCCCCTCGGCGGCGATCGAGCTCGAGTAGCCGAGCCTCGAGAGGATCTCGATCTGCTCCTCGCCGTAGCGCCGGGCTGGATGCTCGTCCGGCAGGTCGCGCACGAGCGTCTCGGACGCGCGCCCGGATCTGGAACGCGAACTGCGGGGTCGCGGCGCAGACGAGCGCCTCGACGTCCTCGACGGTCGGCTCCGCTGCCTCGGCCATGCGAGCGGACCTTACCATCGCGGCAGTGCGCCAACGACTCGGCTCGGCGGACGTCCTCCTGCTCGGAACGGTGCTCGTCTGGAGCTTCCATTTCGTGGTCATCAAGTACGCGCTGAGCCACGGATTCCCCCCGCTCGTCTACGCCACGATCCGGTTCGGGGTCGGGTCGCTGATCTTCGCCGGTATCACGTACGGCCGCGAGAGGAGCCTGCGGGTCGGCCGCCGCGACCTCATCCTGCTCGGCGGAGTGGTCGCGATCGCCATGTACCTGAATCAGATCAGCTTCGCGACTGCGATCGATCTGACCACGGCGTCGACCGTCGCCTTGCTCTTCGGCACCCTCCCGATCTTCGTCGCGCTGATCGCCTGGGCGCTCGGAACCGAGCGACCGCATCCTCGCCATTGGATTGCGACGGGCCTCTCGTTCGGGGGGGTCGCGCTCGTCGCAGCGGGCGCGGGTGGCGGGCTCTCGGGCGACCTCGGCGGGATCCTGATCGGGCTCGTCGCTCCGATCACCTGGGCGCTCTACTCGGTCGTCAGCGCGCCGCTGCTCCGCCGCTATTCGCCGTACCGGATCAGCGCCGTGGTCGGCCTCGCCGCGATCGTCCCGCTTGCGGTGACTGCTGCTCCGGCGATCGCGAGCGAGCAGTGGAGCGCCGTCACCGCGCTCGCCTGGCTCTCGCTTGCCTACAGCATCCTTCTCTGCCTTCGTCCTGACGAACGTCCTGTGGTTCCGGGCGATCGACAAGGTCGGTGCGAGCCGCTCCTCCCTCTACTCGAACCTCCAGCCGTTTCTCGGCGCACTGTTCGCGGTGCTCGTGCTGGGAGAGACGCTTGGAGCCCTCCAGATCGCCGGCGGGATCGTCATCGCCGCCGGCATCCTTGTCGCGCGGCCTCGCAGGGGCCCCGTCGAGATCGTCGACTGACACTATCCTGGCCCTGATGGCCGTCACGATCTTCGTCGACTTCGACGGGACGATCACCGAGCACGACCTGCTCGACCGGATCGCCCAGACGTTCGGCGACCCCGAGGTCTACCGCGAGGTGGACGAGCGCCTCGACGAGCGCGCGATCACGCTGCACGACGTCCTCCGGCGGGAGTTCGAGCCTGTCACGCGCCCCGCTCGAGGAGGTGGTCGACTGGGTGCTCGAGCACGCGACGCTGCGGCCGGGGTTTCCCGAGTTCGTCGAGCGCGCCCGGGACCGCAGCTGGCGTGTCGTCGTCCTCTCGAGCGGCTTCCGCGAGCTGATCGAGCCCGTGCTCGAGCGCGAGGGCCTCGGCGATCTCGAGCTCCTCGCCAACGCCGTCGAGCCCGATCCCCGAGGGCTGGCGGGTGCAGCTTCCGCGACGAGCTGCCGTGCCCGGTCTGCGGCGAGCCGTGCAAGCGCGCGGACGGTGGTGGCCGAGGCGAACGGCGGGCCGCGCGTCTACATCGGCGACGGCATCTCGGATCGCTGCGGCGCACGGGCGTCCGATCTCGTCTTCGCGCGTCGGGGCCTCGCCGTCTACCTGGCGGACGAGGAGGTGCCGTACGAGCCGTTCGAGGACTTCTTCCACGTGGCATCGGAGCTCGACAGGCGGCTTTCCCCGTGACGATTCGCCGTGCCACCCGACGCCGACCTGGCCCTCCTCGAAGAGCTCTGGCGCGAGTTCGAGCTCGAGGTGCCCGAGCCGCCGTACCGCGACGGCCAGGCAGACCAGGAGCTGGCGGAGATCGCCGGATACCTCGAGGACAGCGCGCTCGCCCTGATCGCCGCCGAGGAGGACGGGCCGCTCGGGTACGCCCTCGCGAAGCTCGAAACGCCGCGGATCTGCTTTCTCAGTGACCTCTACGTCCGTCCGGAGGCGCGTCGGCGCGGTGTCGCGAAGGCCCTCATGGCCGAGGTGGTCGCGTGGGGCAGCGGCCGCGGCGCGGAGGTGCTGACGCTCGAAGTCCTGGCATCGAATGCCGACGCCAGGGCGATGTACGATCGGCTCGGGTTCCGCGAGGAGCTCGTCGACGCTCGTCGCGCCGCTCACGAGCCTTGGCGAGCGTCTGCGCGATCGCCCGCGCGGGCCGTCCGCCGGGTCGATCCACGTGCAGACCGACGACGCCGACGCGGTGATTCGCGCGGTGGAGATCTACGTGCCACGGCTGCCGGGCGGATCGCGCGGCAGCGTCGTTACCACCCCGCAGAACGGCTGGACCGCCGTCTACGACGAGCTCTGCGACCGTGAGCCGGAGATGCTCCGTCGCCTGGCGCACGACCTCTCGAACCGGATGGGCGCCGTCGTGCTGTCGATCGGGGTCGAGCACGACGCCGTCGTCCGGTACGTGCTGTTCGAGCGCGGCCGGATCGTCGACGAGTACCTCTCGGTGCCAGAGTTCTACGGTCCGCTGCCTCCCGGCGACGTGGTCGGGCTCGGCGCCAACCCGACGGTGGCGCACCGCCTGACCGGCGCCGATCCGGGGCGGGTGCGCGAGATCGCCCGGATCGCGCCGCAGCCCGGACGAGCTCCCGCCCGCCCGCGAGCTGCTCGAGCAGCTTGCGGCACTCTTCGGGCTCGAGGGCGCAGGGCTCGGGTACGAGCGGGCCCGAGAGCTTGCAGGCGCGACGTTGCTCGAGCGGTGATCGAGATCGGTTCGGCCTTCGGGCCGAGCAACGATTCCGAGTGACCGGGCGGCTTCGCCGCTCTTCCCGGCGGAGATCGGCTCGGCCTTCGGCCGAGCAACGATTCCGCCTACTACAACCCGGCCGCGTACCCGTCCTTGCGTGGATCTGAGCCGCCGATCAACGCGTCACCGTCGACGAGGATCACCTGCCCGCCTCCGAACGAGGCCAGATCCGTGTCGCGAGAGACGCGGTAGCCGAGCTGCTCGAGCCGCTCACCCTCGGCCCACAGGCCCTCCTCGAGTGACACCGACTCGCCCTCCACACGGAAGCGGGGGCGATCGAGAGCTGCCTGCGGGTCGAGTCCGTCGTCGACGAGGCCCGACACGAGCTGCACGTGCGCCTGGGCCTGGATGAAGCCACCCATGACGCCGAAGGGGCCGAGCAGCTCCTGGTCTCGGAGCAGCAGGCCCGGGATGATCGTGTGGTACGGGCGACGTCCCGGCACGACCTGTCCCTGGACTGCGAAGCAGGCGCCGCGATTCTGGAGCACGACGCCGGTGCCCGGTGCGACGATTCCCGACCCGAAGCCCATGTAGAGGCTCTGGATGAACGACACCGCCATCCGGTCCGAGTCGACGGCGCACAGGTAGACCGTTCCGCCCGCCGGCCCGTGAGCCGCGGTGGGAGCATCATGGCGGCGCGCTTCGAGGTACTCGCGATCGATGAGCTCCGAGACGTCGGCCCCGTCTCGAACCCGGGCCAGGGCGTCCTCGAGCGCGAGGCTCACGGCATCGATCCGGCTCGGCAGGTCCGGCGTCATCCCCTCGAGGAGGCCGAGGCCTTCGAGCGCGGCGACTCCCTGCGTCGGAGGCGGAAGCTCGAGAACCTCGTGGCCGCGGTACGAGAGCCGGAGCGGTTCGACCCAGCGCGGCGCGAAGCCGGCCAGATCTGTCTCGTCGAGCCAGCTCGATGCGGCGATCGCCTGGGCGACCCGGCCGCGGTAGAACGCATCGGGCCCGGCTTCGGCGATCGCGCGAAGCGTCGTGGCGAGCTCGGGGAATCGCACGCGCTCGCCGGTCGCAGGCACCGGGCCGAGCTCGGCCGGAGGCTCGCTGTCCGCCCATGCCTCCGCGGTGATCGGGCACACCGCGAATCCTCGCTCCGCCGCGTCGATAGCATCTTCGAGGCACGCCGTGAGGCCGAGCCTTCCGTGGCGCTCCGCCAGTGCCGCCCAACCGGCAACGGCACCGGGCACGGTGACGGAGAGAGGCCCTCGCTCCGCCACCGGCGCGAGCTGCTCGGCTGCGGCGGGCGCAGGCCCGGCCGCGTCGAGCCCCTCGACGGCGCCGGCGCTCCACACGAGCGCGAAGCAGTCGCCGCCGATGCCGGTCGACATCGGCTCGGTGACGCAGCAGACGGCCGCCGCGGCGATCGCCGCGTCTGCCGCGTTCCCGCCGCGCTCGAGCACGCGCAGCCCGGCCCGCGTCGCCAGGGGCTGGCTCGTGGCCACCATCGCGTCGAGGGCGACGGCCGGCGGTCGCCCGTGGGCGAACCGGAAAGGCATCGGAGGAGCTTAGTGACCCGGCCGGTACGATCGGTCCCAGCCGAACATGGAGGAAACGTGCTGACCCTCTACGACGCTGCCCGCTGTCCCTACTGCGCTCGCGTGCGCATCGTTCTCGCAGAGAAGGCGATCGAGTTCGAGATCGTCGCCGTTGATCTCGACGACAGGCCCGCGTGGGTCGTCGAGCTGAATCCTCCCAAGGGCCGCGTCCCCATCCTCGAGGAGGACGGGCTCGTGCTCCCCGAGTCGGTCGTGCTGATGGAGTACCTGGAGGAGCGCTATCCGGAGCCGGCGCTTGCTGCCTGCCGACCCGGCCGAGCGAGCGGTCGCGCGTCTTCGAATCGAGCGTTTCGACGACTTCGGGGACCCGTACTACGACGTCTACTTCGACCGCCCGAAGGGATCCGCGGAGCGCGTGGCACGAGAGCTCGCCGCCCTCGACCGGCTGCTGGAGGCACAGCCGTTCCTGGGCGGGCGGGCCTACGGGCTCGCGGACATCGCGTACGTCCCGTGGATCCTTCGCCTCGAGACGCGGCTCGGGATCGAGCGTGTCGCCCCACGAGTCGATCCGCGCCTGGCTCGAGCGACTGCTCGAGCGCCCGGCAGTCGCCGCGGAGGCCGAGCTGGTCGCGATGTTGTAGGCGGAATCGTTGCCCGGCCGGAGGCCGGGCCGATATCCGCGGTGGAGGGCGGCGGTAGCCGCCCGGTCACGACCCAGGACGTGTCTCGGCCGGCCGCGACCCCTGGTCGAGCTATCGGGCTGAGTGGCCGGTCAGCCCCTCGAGGGGTCTTGCCCGTTGGGCCACGGCGAGGAATCGTCCGCAGATCTCGCGGCCGATCTCGTTCCACTCCTCGATGTGGTGCGGCGTGTCGGCGCGCATGCGTGCCGGATCGAATCCCGGTTCCTCGTAGTCCGGCTGGGCCTCGCAGCTCGAGATCCAAAGCTCCACCATCTCCGCAGTCACTTCGCAGTGGAACTGGAGGCCCCACGCGAGCTCACCGAGCCGGAACGCCTGGAGGCAGACCGGGCTGTGGGCGAGCGGAACCGCGCCGGCGGGAAGATCGAACCGGTAGTGGTGCCACTGATAGGCCGTCATCCGGTCCGGGAGCCGGCCGAAGACCGGATCGTTCATGGCCCCGGGCAGAAGCCCGACCGGTGGACCAGCCGATCTCCGGCTCCGAGGCTCGGGTCACCTCCGCGTGGGCCGCCTTGGCGATCAACTGGCCGCCGAGGCAGATGCCGAGCAGCGGCACTCCCTGGTCGAGGAAACGCTGCATCAGCATGTTCTCCTCGCGCAGCCACGGGTGGTAGTGCTCCTCGTGGGTGTTCATGACGCCGCCGAATGCGAGAACCGCGTCGTACTCGTCGAGCGGGCGCGGGGGAGGCGTTCCGGAAGCGATGCTCCACTCCTCGATCGTCCCGCCGCGTTCGGCGGCGGTCTCCGCGAACACCCCGCTGCAAGGGCCTTCCTCGTGGATCAGCGCCAGGATCTGCATCAGCTCGAGTCTAACGATCGAGCCCTACGCGCTTTCGCCGGCAGCCTTCCTGAGCGCCCGCTGGAGCCCAGCTGCGGCCGGCCCCGGACGCCCGTCCCCGAGCGTCCGATCGTCGAGCGCGCACGACGGGCATGATCTCACGCACCGACGACGTCGTGAAGGCCTCGTCGCCGCCCGCGAGCGCGTCCCGATGGAACCATCCCTCCTCGATCTCGTACCCGAGCGCGCCTGCCGAGCGGAGGATCTGCGAGCGGGTGACGCCGGCGAGGATGCCGAGCTCGAGGGAGGGGGTGAAGAGGGTCGAGCCGCGTCGCCACCAGACGTTCGTCACGGGCCCTTCGAGGACGAACCCCTCGCTGGAGAGGAAGACCGCGTCGTCCGCGCCCCGGCGTCGCGCCTCCGACTCGGCCGCCATGTTGACCGCATAGCTCGTCGACTTGACGCCTCCGAGCAGCCACGGCGAATCGACCCGGAGGGCCGCGGCGATGCCGAGCTGCAGGGCGATCAGGTGAATCCCGCGCGCCCGGATCTCGTCGTAGCCCTGCGGGAGCGGTGTCACGATGGCCAGCGCCGTCGCCCGCTCCTCCCCATCGCGGCCGCCGGTCCAGTAGAAGCGAAGGACGCAGTCCTGCTCGCGGCCCGCCTCGACGACCGTTCGTGCAAGCTGCTCGAGCTCGGCCCGCTCCACGTGCGGCAGGCCGATCCGCTCGGCGGAGCCGGCCAGACGGTCGAGGTGCTCGTCGAGCCCGAACGGCTTCCCGCCGTAGACGCGGAGCGTCTCGAACGCGGCGCGGCCCCGCTGGAGCCCCTGGTCGTCGGCGTGCAGGATCGGTGTGTCCGGATCGACCAGTCCCCGGCCAGCGACGGCCAGCGCGAGGATGCTCACGCCGCGACGGCCTCGCGGAGCGGTGCGCCGATGGCGGCGAGCAGCGGCCGGGCCTTGACGAGCGATTCCTCGATCTCGGCGCCAGCCTCGGAGTCCCAGACGACGCCGCCGCCGACCCACAGATGGATGCGGTCGGCCGCGACTGCGAACGTGCGGATCGTCAGCGCCAGGTCGAAGTCGCCATTTCCACGGACGATGCCCAGCGCGCCCATCGAGGCGCCGCGGCCGACGGGCTCGAGCGCGGCGATGTGGTCGACGGCGGCGATCTTCGGTGCGCCGGTGATCGATCCGCCGGGGAAGACCGCGTCGAGGAGCTCGGCCAGACCGACACCCGGCTCGAGCCTTCCTTCGACCGTCGAGACGAGGTGGGACACGCCCGCCAGCCCGTGCTCGGCCATCAGCTCGGGCCAGCGGACGGTTCCGGGCCGGCAGACCCGCGAGAGATCGTTTCGCTCGAGATCGACGATCATGACGTGCTCGGCCGCATCCTTCTCGGAGGTCCGCAGGTCGGCACCCTCTCCTGCCGGCCGGGTGCCCTTGATCGGCATCGTGTAGACGCGGTCTCCCCGGCGCGCCAGGAAGAGCTCGGGCGACGCCGAGACGATCGCCCACCCCTCACCCACGAGGGGCTCGGGAGCGAGCGGGCGGAGAGGCGCGAGGGTGTCGGCGAGACCGCGCGGATCTCCGGCGAACGGTGCCGACAGGTGCTGGACGAGGTTCACCTGGTAGACGTCCCCGCGTGCGATCGCCTCCTTCACCACTTCGACGGCCGCCGCGTAGTCCGCCTCCTCCCAGCTGAACCGCCACTCACCGACCGTGTAGGTAGCCGCGGCCGCTCGCACCGTTTCGGCGGGGCGGATCCGGCAGGCGGCGAGGGGGAGCGGGCAGGGCTCCGGCGGGTCGGGCCAGGCAGTGCGTCGGAGCGTGCGCGAGAGGCCGTAGCCGAGGTAGAGGTCGGCGCACAGCCCTTCTCCGCCGCCGTCGAAGAAGCCGGCGTCGCGCAGGTACGCCTCGATGCGCTGCAGCGCGTTCTCCGGCTCGTGGATCTCCAACATCTACCCCAGTGTAGGGTCGAGACCCCTCCCGATCGGCGCGCCCGGCCCGCTCCGTAGAATCCGGGCGTCGTGGACACGCGATCCGGTCGGGATCTTCGACTCGGGAGCCGGTGGGCTCACCGTCCTGCACGAGTGCCTCGTGACGATGCCCCACGAGGACTTCGTGTACCTGGGCGACGGCGCGCGCTGTCCGTACGGCCCTCGCCCCGCTCGCGGAGATCGCACCGGTTCGCCCTCGAGATCGCGTCCTATCTCGAATCGCTCGGCGTCAAGCTGATCCTCACAGCGTGCAACGCAGCGACCGCGACGGCGCTGCCGGCGCTGCAGGAGCGGCTCTCGGTTCCGGTGGTCGGCGTGCTCGCCCCGGAGGCCCGGGCAGCCGTCCAGGCGACGCGGAACCGCCGAATCGGCGCTGCTCGCCACCGACGCCACGGTCACGAGCGGCCGGTACACGCGCGCGGTGACCGGGCTCGATGCAGGGGCAGTCGTCGTCGAGGTCGCCGTGCCCGAGGCTCGTGCCGCTGATCGAGGCCGGGCAGGCCGCGGACGGACGGTTGGAGGAGGCCGTGCGCGAGTACGCCCTGCCGCTGAGGGACGCCGGAGTCGACACCGTGATCCTCGGCTGCACGCACTACCCGCTCATCCGGCCCGTCTTCGAGCGAGTCTTCGGGCGGGGTGTCGCCCTCGTCTTCTCCGCCGACGAGACGGCACGCGAGGTCGCCGAGACGCTCGAGCGCCGTGGCGTGGCGAACGACCCCGCCCGTGACGGGCGCTGCCGGTTCCTGACGACCGGACGCCCCGAGGAGTTCCGCGCGCTCGGCGAGCGCTTCCTCCAGTTGCCGCTCGGCACGGTCGAGCAGGTCTCTGTCGCCGAGCTCGAGCGGGCGGCCGCGTGAGAGGCGACGGGCGGGCTCCCGACGAGCTGCGCACGCTCGAGATCCTCCCCGGCTTCGTCGAGCAGGCGCACGGCTCGGCGCTGATCTCGTTCGGCCGGACACGCGTTCTCTGCACGGCCACGATCGAGGACGGCGTGCCGCGCTGGATGGCGGGTCGGGGTCAAGGGTGGTTGACCGCCGAGTACGGGATGCTGCCGGGCTCGACGGGCGTTCGCACCCAGCGCGAGGCGAGCGCCGGGAAGCAGAAGGGCCGCACGGTCGAGATCCAGCGCCTGATCGGACGCTCGCTTCGCGCCGCCTACGCGATCGACGCGCTCGGCGAGCGGACCGTCTGGCTCGACTGCGACGTCCTCCAGGCGGACGGTGGCACGCGCACCGCGGCGATCTCCGGAGCCTGGGTCGCGCTCGCGCTCGCCGCGAGGCGCCAGGGGCTCCCGCCGCCCGGAGACCTCGTCGCGGCCGTTTCGGTCGGCATCGTCGACGGCGTGTCCCTCCTCGACCTCGACTACTCGGAAGACGCCGACGCGGAGGTCGACATGAACGTCGTCATGACCGGGGACGGACGTCTGATCGAGGTGCAGTCGACCGCCGAGAAGACGCCGTTCGCGCGGGCGCGCCTCGACGAGCTCCTCGACCTCGCCGCCGGCGGCGTCGCTCGGATCGGCGACGCTCAGGCGCGAGCCCTCGACGCGTCGTAAGCCCGTGCGCGTCTCGCTCGCGTCCCGCAACGCGGGGAAGCTGCGCGAGCTTCGCACCCTGCTGCCGGACTGGCGCATCGAGGCGCTCGACGTGGCGGAGATCGGCGAGGAGACCGGGCAGACGTTCCGCGACAACGCGCGCCAGAAGGCACTCTTCGCCCGCTCGCACGCCCCCGCCGACGCCTGGGCCCTGGGTGAGGACTCCGGGCTCGAGGTCGACTGCCTCGAGGGGCGTCCGGGGATCCATTCGGCCCGCTTCGCGGGCCCGGACGCGCAGGACGCGGAGAACCTCGCGCTGTTGCTCGCCGAGCTTCGCGGTCTCGAGGGCGACGCACGCCGAGCGCGCTACGTGTGCGAGCTCGTCCTCGTGTCTCCGACCGGCGAGGAGATCTCCGCGCGGGGAACGCTCGAAGGGTCGATCGCCCGTGCAGCCGCCGGCACCGGCGGCTTCGGCTACGACCCGGTCTTCGTGCCGGCAGGCGAGTCGAGCACCGTCGGCGAGCTCGGCGATGGCTGGAAGGCGGGACGGAGCCACCGCGCCCGCGCCGCCCGCGCGCTCGCCGCCGCGGTCGCGCGACGTCGGGCGTAGACGAGGTTCACCTCGGCGCCGAGGACGAGCACGTTCGCCATCAGGTAAAGCCACACGAGCATCAGGAGGAGCCCGCCGAACGCCTGGAGCGAGACGAGCTGCCCGGTCGTGCGGACGAACTGGGGCACGACCTGGAAGCTCGCCTGGAGGAGCACCGTCGCCACGAGCGCACCCGGGAAGGTGGAGCGCCACGAGAGCGGCACGTTGGTGATCAGGCGGTACGCGCCCCAGGTGAACCCGAGCACGAGGCACGTCGAGATCGGGATTGCGACGAGATAGGCGAGCCAGCTCCCGACCCCGGCCCGCCGAGCGAGATCAACGCCCAACGATCCGACGAGCAGCGCGACGAGAAGCAGCGCGAGCGCCGCTCCGACGAGGACGATCATCAGTGCCTTCTGCCGCGCGAACGCTCTGTTGCGGACGCCGTAGACGATGTTGAAGGCGGACTCGAGGGCGCTGAAGAAGCCGAGCGAGCCCCAGGCGAGTCCTACGATCCCGAGCAGCGTGAGCTCGCTCGCACGGCGCTGGATCTCGGTGACGGCCGTCACGACGTCGTCGACCGAGCTCTCCGGAAACGCGTGACGCAGCTGCGCAACGAGGAAGCTGGACTCGTCCTGCTCGCCGATCACGCCGAGCAGCGAGATGGCCAGAAAGAGCAGCGGGATGAATGACAGGAGGGCGAAGTAGGCGATCATGGCCGCCAGGTGGGTGCCTCGATCAGCCAGGAACCTGCCGGCGACGTCTCGCACGTCGGCGAGTTCGCACCGCAGGCGCCGTCTCCTGCGACCTGTGCTAGCGTGCGCCGCGATGGACGCCAGCCAGGCGCTCGCCGACCTGATCGAGATCTCGACCCAGATCGAGACGGCCGTCCTGTTCGACGCCGGAGGGAAGGTCGCGGCGACCAACCTCGGCGACGCTCCGCGAGCGGACTCGATCGCCCGTGCCGCGCGCGACCTTCTGGCTGCGGCCGAGGAGGGTATGAGCGGTTCCGAACGCGGCGAGAAGCTCGTGCAGCTCCAAGCCGCGACGCCGGAGGGGTGTGTCTTCGTCGTCCGCGACGAGGAGCGCATGGTGGCTGCCGTCACCGTCCCGGATCCGACCGTCGGCCTCGTGTTCTACGACCTGAAGACCTGCCTGCGCCACGCGGCAGGAGAGGAGCTCGCACCGAAGCCGGTGTCACGCAAGGAGCCGAAGAGCAAGGAGGCCGGGGGCGATGGCGAAGGGTAAGGTCCTGACCGCACTCGTCGTGTCGGCCGCCGCGGTCACGGGAGCTGTCCTCTGGCGCCGTCGGGGCCGTCGGAAGGAACGGGTCGACCTCTACTTTGCCGACGGCTCGATGGTCTCGTTCGAGCAGGGCTCCCTCGAGGCGGATCGGCTGCTCCCGCACGCGCACCAGGTGCTTGCGGCGGCACGCGGGTTCTCACCGGCCTCCTAGCCGCTCACGTTGGAGGACGTCGAGCTGGCGCGGGCGATCCGCGCGCACGCCTACCTGGAGGGTGATTTCGTGCTGCGCTCGGGGCGGCGGTCACGCTACTACCTCGACAAGTACCGGTTCGAGACGCGTCCCGATCTGCTCGAAGCGATCGGAGTCAGGATCGCCGCCCGAGTCGCCGAGCACGATCCGACCGCCGATCGACTCGCCGGGCCGGAGCTCGGCGCGGTCGCCCTGGCCGCCTCGGCGTCGCTCCGCTCGGGTCTGCCGTTTCTGATCGTGCGCAAGGAAGCCAAGGGCTACGGAACCGAGCGACGGGTCGAAGGGGTGTTCGAGCCAGGCGATCGAGCCTGCCTGGTCGAGGATGTGGTGACGAGCGGCGGCGCGGCTGCGGCCGCTGTCGAAGCGCTGCGGGGAGCCGGCCTGACGTGCGAGACGGCGGTCTGTGTCGTGGATCGAGAAGAGGGCGGTTCGGAGGGCCTCGCGGCCGTCGGGGTGCGACTCGTGCCCCTCTTTCGCGCCCGCGAGCTGCTCGAGCTCTGAGAACTGCCCGCAAAACCGCATGGTTGAGCGCATCCGATAGCGCTGGTAGTCTCCTGCGGTTAAGCAGAACCGAATGCAGGGAACCGTCGATCGAGGGGAGTGGGGCAAGTGACGAAAGCGGAGTTCATCGACAAGGTCGCGGACAAGGCTGGGCTCTCGAAGAAAGACGCGGCGGCCGCAGTCGACGCGTTCCTCGGCTCGGTCGAGGATGCGCTGAAGCGCGGCGACACGGTCACCTTCACCGGCTTCGGGAAGTTCTCGACCCAGCACCGAGCTGCGCGGACGGGTGTCAACCCGCGGAATCCGAGCGAGAAGGTGCACATTCCCGCGGCGACCGTCCCGAAGTTCTCGGCCGGCAGCGCCCTCAAGGCCGCCGTTCGCTAGCAGGCCGCCGGCAGGACTGTTCTCGGCGAGGGCCGCCCAGTCGCGGCCCTCGCGTTGAGTTCGCGTCCCAAGCGAACAGGTGTTCGTCTAACCTGGGCGGATGCTATACCGGCTGGACGCCGCTGACCGTCTCGTCGCGGCCGTCGAGCGGCAAGGCGGGCTCGATGAGAAGGAGGCGGCTCGAGTCCTGCTCGCGCTTCCCGGGCACGTCGCCCAGGCGGCGCTCGCCGTCGTCGACCGCACCGTGGACGACGATGCCCGCCTCGTCAGGCGAGGCGATCGGATCTGCCTGGCACCATCCCCGCTCGCATCGACGTCGCTGGTCGAGGCGCGATTCTGCGTCGTCGATCTGGAGACCACGGGACTCGTCGCCGGCGAGGACCGCATCACGGAGCTGGCCGCCGTCGTCGTCGAAGCGGGCGAGACCGTCGACGAGCTCGAGGCTCTCGGGCCGGACGCTTCGTCGCCGGAGACGCTTCGCCGACTGTCACGGCTCGCCGAGGGCTCCGTCCTCGCAGGTCACAACGTTCGCTTCGATCTCGGGTTCCTGGAGGGCGTGACCGCTGCGACGATGGGCAGCCGCGTCGCTGCTCCCGTGGTCGACACGCTGGCACTCGCTCACCGGCTCCTGCGCGGCCGGATCGAGCGATTCACCCTTCCCGCTCTCGCGGACTTCGTCGGAACGACTGCAACGCCGTGCCACCACGCGCTCCCGGACGCGCGGGCAGCAGCCGAGCTCCTCATCTGTCTGGTGGGTGACGCTCGTGGTCGAGGCGCCCGGACGGTCGCCGACCTGTGCGGCCTTGTCAGGCCCACCGGCCACGCGGCACGCTCTCCCCGCTCGCCGACCGAGTAACTAGCCTTGCGCTATGCGGAGCGAGCTCGCCGCCGCCTCACCGACGATGACGGCCGCGTTCGCGGATCGGGTCGCCGAGGCCGTCGAGCAGAAGCGGAGCCAGCTTCTCGTCGGGCTCGATCCCCGGCCCGAGCAGCTGCCGATCGAGCTTCGCGGCGCAACCCACATCAACCGGGCGTCCGCCGCGGAGGCATGCGAACGGTTCTGCAGGGGCGTCATCGACGCCGTGGCTCCGTATGTCGTCGGGGTCAAGCCTCAGCTCGCGTTCTTCGAGGCACTCGGGCCGGACGGCCTTCGTGCCCTCGAGGACGTCTGTGGCTACGCGCGGGCAGCGGGCCTCCTCGTCGTCGCCGACGGGAAGCGCGGAGACATCGGCTCGACCGCGCGGGCCTATGCGGAGGCCTACCTCGAGCCTCGCGAGCGCGAGGCTCCGCTCGCCGATGCGCTCACCCTGAACCCGTACCTCGGGCACGATTCGCTCGAGCCGTTTCTCGCCGCGTGCCGGCGCTCCGGAGCCGGCGTCTTCTGCCTCGTCAAGACCTCGAACTCCGGGAGTGCGGACATCCAGGATCTTCTCCTCGCGGACGGCCGGCCGCTCTGGCACCAGGTGGCGACCCTGGTCGCCGACTGGGGGGAGGGCCACGTAGGGGAGCGAGGGCTGTCGAGCGTCGGAGCAGTTGTCGGAGCGACCTTTCCGCGGGCCATTGGCGAGGCCCGCCGCCTGCTACCGCGGGCGATCCTGCTCCTCCCGGGGGTCGGGGCGCAGGGCGCGAGCGCGGCCGATGTCGCCCGGGCCTTCACGAGCGGACCAGCGAGCGGCCTCGTCCCGGTCTCGCGAGCCATCATCTACGCCTTCCGAAGCGACACCGACGACTGGCGGCGGGCCTCGGCCCAGGCGGCCGCCCACCTGCGCCGCGAGGTCTGGTCGGCCTCGGGCTGGTAGGCGAGTGGACGATCGGGCTCGTGTGTGGTTTGCGCGGATCGTCGCGCCGATCGCCTTCCTCGCCGCGGCGACTCTCCTCGTCGTCCTCGTCCAGAGGGCGCTCGAGGAGGATCAGGGAGGCTCGGTGGCCGCCACGACGGCCGACGTGGTCGTCGTGACGACGGCTTCCGCCGAGACGGATGCAGCCGAGCCTTCCCGCCGCTTCTACCGCATCAAGGTCGGCGACACGCTCGAGTCGATTGCCGAGCGATACGACACGACGGTGGAGGAGTTGCTCCAGCTCAACCCGGGCGTCGACCCACTCGCTCTGACGCCGGGGCAGCGCATCAGAGTCTCGTAGGTCGATGGCCCGCCTGACTATCGCCGTCCACGATCCGGGGCGGGCGTCGCTCCGCAAGGCGGCGAGGACGGCGATCGTGATGCCGCCCCTCTTCGCGCTCGGCCTGGTCGTCCTGGACGAGCAGCAGATGGCGATGCTCTCCGCCTTCGGTGCGATGGCGATGCTCGCCTTCGCGGACTTCGGCGGTCCGCCCAGGCGGCGTGCCGGCGCCTACGTTGGTCTCACCGTGGTGGGGCTTCCCCTGATCGCGGTGGCGACGCTCGTCGGCGACTCGCCCTGGCTGGCCGCGATCGTGATGGCTGCGGTTGCCTTCGCGATCGCATTCGTGGGCGTCTTCGGCGGCTACTTCGCCGCGGGTGGGGTGGCCGCGATCCTCGCCTTCGTCCTCTCCGTCGCGGTTCCCGCCACGGTCGAGGAGATCCCGTGGCGACTCGCTGGCTGGGCGCTCGCAGGCGTGGCGTCCACGGCCGCAGCGCTGGTGCTCTGGCCGCGCTTCGAGCGCGAGCGGCTTCTGCGCCTGGCATCGGCGGCATCGTCACGGATCGCCGAGTTGCTGCGGAGTATGGCGGGGGGTGTAGGGGCCGACCCGACAGCTGCCCGCGAGGCGGTTGCGGCCCTCCAGGCGGCGTACGACTCGACGCCGTACAGACCCGCCGGCCCGACCCGTCGCGACCAGGCCATCGTCTTCCTCGTCGCGGAGCTCAGGCGGTCGGTCGAGTTCGCGGAGGAGGCCGGCCGCACGAACCCCACCGACGCCCGCGATCGGGAGCTCCTGGCGGTGTCGGCGGAGACGTTCGACGCGGTCGGGGCGACGCTAGCGAGCGGGAGCGGAACGATCCACCTCGAGGCGCTCGAGCGGCAGCGGGCCGTCCAGCTGGAGGCGATGACGCAGGAGGCCGCGAGGATCGTCGGCGGAGAGGAGGCGCTGTCCGGGCTCGAGGAGCCGTTCTCAACCCGCATCGTCTCCTACATCGCGCTCTCCGCTGCCGTCAACGCTCAGCTCGTGAACGGCATCGAGGTCGAGACCGAGAGCCTCATGGTCTCCCCGCTCGCGCCGTCCCCGGGCGCGGGAGGGACGGCGCATCGACTTCGCCGGCTCATGAGCACGCACCTGCGAGGGGACTCCGTCTGGTTCCAGGCGGCGCTTCGAACAGCGGTCGGACTCGGCATCGCCGTTCTCATCGCTCTCCTCGCGCGGCTCGATCACGCGTTCTGGGTCCTGCTGGGCACGCTCTCGGTGCTGCGGTCGAGTGCCGTCACGACGTGGTACACGGCGTGGCAGGCGCTCCTCGGGACGATCGCTGGGTTCGGGCTCTCGAGCGCCTACCTCGCCGCAGGAGGCGGCGGCGAGACCGCGCTCTGGGTTGCCCTGCCCCTGTGTGTCTTCCTGGCCGTCTACACGCCGACGGCGATCCA
The DNA here is from genome assembly GCA_963705605.1 of uncultured Thermoleophilia bacterium. GTDB lineage: Bacteria > Actinomycetota > Thermoleophilia > Gaiellales > Gaiellaceae > CAVPKC01. The sequence goes on along the minus strand of CAVPKC010000003.1, from coordinate 753,470 downwards.
CGCTGCCGTTGGCCAGGCGATGTTCACTCTGACGGTGGTCGTCCTCTTCAGCCTCATCCAGCCCGACGGGTGGCGGACGGGGCTCGTGCGAGTCGAGGACATCCTGATCGGCTGCGGGACGGCCACCCTCGTCGGGCTGGCGCTCTGGCCGCGCGGGGCCGGCGGACAGCTGCGAGCCAGTGTCGCAGTGGTCTTCGAGACCTGCTCCACGTACGTCGTCCGTGCAGCCAGGCTCGGTCTCGGGCGGGCGTCGGAGGACGAGACAGGGGCCGCCCGGGACGCGGCCGGAGATGCAGGACGGCGAGGGCACGAGGCTCTGACCACGTACCTGAACGAGCGCGGGCCGAAGCGCCTTCCACCCCAGGTGTACGCCAGTCTCCTGACGGCCGGGGCGCAGCTTCGTTTCGTCGGCGACGCGCTCCTGGTGCGGGCGCAGACCCTCGGAGCCCTGGCTCCAAGCCAGCGCCCGGGCGAGGTCGCCGTCGACGCAGCGGTCGGCGAGCTCGGCTCCGAGATCGTGCAGGTGGGCCGGTCGCTCCAGGGGAACGGCCGAGCGTCACGCGCCGCTGTGGCCTCGCCGGCGTCTCGGCCCGAGGAGATCACGCTCGACGGGTTCGGGTCCGCCGATGCCCTGATGGCGACCTGGACCGCCGAGTGGATCCGTCACGGTCACCGGATCCTCACCGAGATCGAGGCGCCGCTGGCGGAAGCTCGCGCGGACTCGGGCCGGCCCTGGTGGCGCTAGTCGGAGGCGCCACGCTCCTGCGGCGCCGACGTGCCTTCGCGTTCGAGGCCTCCGGCCTCGCCCGCTGCGCGACGAGCCTCCGGCTCGTCTTGGTGTGTCGGCGCCTGCGGCGCCGACGTGCCTTCGCGTTCGAGGCCTCCGGCCTCGCCCGCTGCGCGACGAGCCTCCGGCTCGTCTTGCGCGTCGGTCCAGCGCTTGAACGCGACCGCCCCCGCCAGCGCGATCGTCATCAGCGGGTTCCCCAGCGTCCGCATCTCGACCGCGCCGGCCCTGGTGCTCGTCTCGTGTCGTTCGTACTCGAGCCCGCCGGGACGTTCTCCGAAGGCGACGAGTCGCTCGCTTCCCTCGCGCTTCGCTCCCGACCAGAGAAAGAGTCGAGTCGGGCGCAGCTCGAATCCGCCGAGCGATCCGAGCTTCACCTCGAGGGAGCGCTCGACGCCTCGGATCTGCTCTGGTTGCCGCTCCCGCTCAACGAGCGCCATGCTCTCGAGTATAGGCTGTGGTCCGTGCAGCGCCGCCTCCCCGGGTCGGGGCAGCAGACCTCCCAGAGGGCGATCCTCGGGTCGTCCTGGTGATCGTAACCGTCACGCTCAACGCGGCGATCGATCGCACGTTGCTCGTTCCGAGCTTCCAGCTCGGGCAGCGACACAGGGCGAGCGCCGCCCTCTCGAGCGCCGGCGGAAAGGGAATCAACGTCGCGCGGGCTCTCAAGCGGCTCGGGATTCCGGTCGTGTGCGCAGGGCTGGCCGGTGGGCGCACGGGGGTTCAGATCGTCGAGCGCCTGACGAGCGAGGGGCTCCTCAACGACTTCGTCCGGATCCGGGGAGAGTCGAGGACCTCGACAGCGGTGGTCGACCCGACGTCGAACGTGTACACCGAGATCAACGAGTACGGGCCCGAGGTCGAGGAGCACGAGCTTGCGATCCTTCGGGACAAGCTCGCGTATCTGACGCGCGGCGCGGAGTTCGTCGTCTTCGCCGGATCGCTCCCGCGCGGGATCGGCGACGACTTCTACCTCGACGCCGTCCGGGAGGCAAACCGCCGCGGGGTCCCGACGGTCCTCGACGCGGAGGGAGAGCCTCTCGCCCGCGGCGTCGAAGGGGAGCCCTACCTCGTGGCGCCGAACGCGAGCGAGGCGGAAGCGCTCGTGGGCCACGAGTTCTCGGGCGAGGAGGACTTCATCGTCGCGCTCGACGAGATAGCGGACCTTGGGGCGCGAAACATCCTGCTGACTCACGAGGGCGGCTGCTACGGGCTGTTCCGCGAGGATCGGGTCGAACACCGCTTCGAGGCGATCGCGCCTGCGCTCGAGCCGGTGTCGAAGATCGGCTCCGGCGACGTCCTGCTGGCCGGCTTCCTCGCCGCCCGGGCGTCCGGCAAGGGTCTCGAGGAGGCCCTGCGGACAGCCGTTGCGACCGGCGCTGCGTCGGTGCTCGAAGCTGGCGCCGGGCGGTTCGATGCACGCGAGGTGAGCCGCCTCGCCGGCCTCGTCGAGGTCAGGCAACTCGAGCCGGTGGCTGATCGATAGCCGCGACCGCTGGTAGGATCCCTCCAGGTTGAGAGGAACCGCGAGCGCGACGACCACCGAGCCCAGGCAGCCGCACGGCGCCTGGGTTTTGCGCATTCTGAGGAGGATTCACCCGTGAGCATCGAGGTCGGACGGGCGGAGCTGGACAGGCTCCTCGCGCTCGAGGAGAAGTTCGCGAAGGAGGGCCTGACGTTCGACGACGTCCTGCTCGTGCCGGCCGAGTCCGACATCCTGCCCGACGAGGTCTCGACATGGACGCGCTTCACGCGCGGAATCGAGGTCGCCACGCCGCTCTCGTCGGCCGCGATGGACACGGTGACCGAGGCGCGCATGGCGATCGCGCTCGCCCGGGAAGGGGGCATCGGGATCGTCCACCGCAACCTCTCGATCGAGGAGCAGGTCGCCGAGGTCGATCGAGTCAAGCGCTCTGAGTCCGGCATGATCGTCGAGCCGGTCACCCTCAGGCCCGGTGACCGCGTCGCGGACGCGCTCGAACTGATGGAGACGTACCACATCTCGGGTGTCCCCATCACCGACGAGTCCGGGCGGCTGGTGGGCATCCTGACGAACCGCGACCTGCGTTTCGAGAGCGACACGGGGCAGCCGATCGAGAACCTGATGACCGCCGAGGGTCTGGTCACCGTCGCCGGTCGGGACGACGCTCGACGAGGCGAGGCGCGTCCTCCATCGCCACCGGATCGAGAAGCTGCCGGTCGTCGACGGTGACGGCTACCTGCGTGGCCTGATCACGGTCAAGGACATCCAGAAGCGGATCCAGTATCCGAACGCCACGAAGGACGACCAGGGTCGCCTTCGGGTCGGGGCCGCGGTCGGCGTCGGACCTGACGCGCTCGAGCGCGCTGCCGCGCTCGTCGACGAGGACGTCGACGTGCTCGTCGTCGACACCTCCCACGGACACTCGCAGCGGGTCGTCCAGACCGTTCGCACGATCAAGGAACGATTCGACGTGCAGGTCGTCGCCGGGAACGTCGCAACGGCGGAGGCCGCGGAGGCGCTCTGCAACGCGGGCGCGGACGCCGTCAAGATGCGGCGTGGGCCCCGGATCCATCTGCACGACACGGATCGTCGCGGGCGTCGGCGTCCCTCAGATCACAGCCGTCCACGACTGTGTCCGTTGCCGCTGGCGCGCTCGGCGTGCCGGTGATCGCCGACGGGGGCATCCAGTTCTCGGGCGACATCGCCAAGGCGATCGCTGCCGGCGCCGAGTCGGTCATGCTCGGGAGCCTCTCGCCGGAACCGACGAGAGCCCCGGTGACGTCGTCATCTCCCAGGGAGAGCGCTACAAGGAGTACCGCGGCATGGGCTCGATCGGCGCGATGAAGGCCCGCTCGTACTCGAAGGATCGCTACTTCCAGGCCGATCGGAACGATGTCGCCAAACTCGTGCCCGAGGGCATCGAAGGCCGCGTGCCCTACAAGGGCGCGGTCACGAACATCATCTACCAGCTGGTCGGCGGGCTCCGCCAGGCGATGGGCTACTGCGGCGCCGCGACGATCGAGGAGATGCGCACCTCGACCCGCTTCGTCCGCATGTCGGCGGCCGGGCTCCGGGAGAGCCACCCGCACGACGTCGCGATCACCAAGGAATCGCCGAACTACCGAGTCGGGTGACCGCCGAGGTCGTCCCACTCCCCGTGCCCGAGCCCGAGCCCGAGGAAGCTCGCCCCGTGCTCGTCGTCGATCTCGGCGGTCAGTACGCCCAGCTGATCGCCCGCCGGGTGCGCGAATGCCGTGTCTACTCCGAGCTCGTCCCGGCCACGATCCGGCCCGAGCAGGCTGCGCAGAGGCGCCCACGGGCGATCGTCCTCTCGGGCGGTCCGGCGTCCGTCTACGCGGAGGGCGCTCCGAGGATCGACCCGGGCCTGTTCGAGCTCGGGGTCCCGGTGCTCGGCATCTGCTACGGGATGCAGCTGATGGCTCAGGAGCTCGGCGGGCGGGTCGAGCGCACCGGGCGTTCCGAGTTCGGCCGCACGGAGATCGCCACGTCGCCCGAGGGGGCGCTCTTCGAGGGCCTCGGCGAGGCGCAGGTGACCTGGATGAGCCATCGCGACTCCGTCGTCGCGGCCCCACCCGGAGCCACGATCACGGCCGGCTCTGCGTCGACCCCGATCGCCGCGTTCGAGGACGGCCGGCGAGGGCTCTACGGCGTGCAGTTTCATCCGGAGGTCGTGCACACGGCCCACGGAACTGAGATCCTGAAGAACTTCCTCTACGGCGTCGCGGACGCGACGCCCGCGTGGACGGCCGCCTCGGTGATCGAGGTCGAGGTGGGGCGCATCCGCGCGCAGGTCGGCCGGGAGCGCGTCCTCTGCGCGCTGTCCGGCGGCGTCGACTCGTCGGTCGCGGCGCTGCTCGTCCACAAGGCGGTCGGTGACCAGCTCACGTGTGTGTTCGTCGACCATGGCCTGCTCCGCAAGGACGAGGGGGTCCAGGTCGTCGAGACGTTCAGGCGCCACTTCCAGGTGCCGCTCGTGCACGTCGAGGCCGAGGAGCGCTTTCTCTCGCGCCTGGCCGGGGTGACCGATCCCGAGGAGAAGCGCCGCATCATCGGCGAGGAGTTCATCCGTGTCTTCGAGGAGGAGGCGCGGTCGATCGGGGAGGTTCCGTTCCTCGTTCAGGGAACGCTCTACTCCGACGTGATCGAATCGGGCGGCCAGGGTGAGGTCGCGGCCACGATCAAGTCGCACCACAACGTGGGAGGCCTTCCCGAGGACGTCGACTTCGAGCTCGTCGAGCCGCTTCGGATGCTCTTCAAGGACGAGGTGCGCCGTGTCGGCGAGGAGCTCGGGCTTCCCGAGGCGATGGTCTGGAGGCAGCCGTTCCCGGGGCCCGGTCTCGCGATCCGGATCATCGGAGACGTGACCAGGGAGCGTCTCGACATCGTCCGCGAGGCGGACGCGATCCTCCAGGAGGAGATCCGCCGCGCCGGCCTCTACCGGGAGCTCTGGCAGAGCTTCGCCGTGCTCCCGGCCATCCGCTCGGTGGGCGTGCAGGGCGACGAGCGAACGTACGCGTATCCGGTCGTCATCCGCGCGGTCACGTCGGACGACGCGATGACGGCCGACTGGGCGCGCCTGCCGTACGACCTGCTCGAGACGCTCTCCTCCCGCATCATCAACGAGATCCCGGAGGTCAACCGGGTCTGTCTCGATCTCTCGTCGAAGCCGCCGGCCACGATCGAGTGGGAATAGGCAAGCCGGCGGAGCCGGCGCGCAGCGGCCGCGGCCGAAGGCCGCCAGGCCGCGGAGGCTCGCCGAGCCCGGGAGGGCTCGGCACGGTCGAGCCGGCGGAGCCGGCGCGCAGCGGCCGCGGCCTGATGTGGAAACCGGCTGTGCCGGTTTCCACGGTCGCCGCGATGTCGGCCGACGGCCGATTCGCGGCACTGCGCGGCCTGGAGCCTCCGCTCCCGCCCAGGCGCTAGCATCGACGGGCGATGAGGATCGAGCGACCTCCAGGTCTCGCCACCGAATGGGGGCTCGAGTTTCGCCGGATCGGCCGGCTTCCGCCGTACGTGTTCGCCACGATCGACCAGCTGAAGCTCGAGCTGCGGCGGGCGGGGGAAGACGTCATCGACCTCGGCTTCGGCAACCCCGACATCCCCTCGCCTCCGGAAGTGGTGGAGAAGCTGTGCGAGGCGGCGCGGAAGCCCCGGAATCACCGCTACTCGTCGAGCCGTGGGATTCCGAGACTCCGACAGGCGATCTGCGAGCTGTACGAGCGCCGGTTCGGCGTCACCCTCGACCCTGACACCCAGGCGATCACGACGATCGGGGCGAAAGAGGGCCTCTGTCACCTGATGTGGGTGCTGCTCCAGCCAGGCGACTCCGCGGCCGTCCCGAGCCCGAGCTACCCGATCCACATCTATGCGCCCGTGCTCGCGGGCGCGGAGGTCGCCCGCGTGCCGATGGGCCCGGACGAGGACCTGTTCGGGAACCTCGTCGAGACCTTCGACCGCTCATGGCCGCGTCCCCGCGTGATCATCCTCTCGTTTCCCCACAACCCGACGACGGCGACGGTCGATCTCGAGTTCATGCAGCGTGCGGTCGACTTCGCGCGGGAGAACGAGGTGCTCCTCGTCCACGACTTCGCCTACGCCGATCTCGGCTTCGACGGCTACGAGCCGCCTTCGATCCTCCAGGTCGAAGGGGCGGACGAGGTCGCGGTGGAGCTCTACACGCTGACGAAGTCGTTCTCGATGGCGGGCTGGCGGGTCGGGTTCCTCCTTGGCAACACGTCGGTCGTCCAGGCGCTCGCTCGGCTCAAGTCGTATCTCGACTACGGAACGTTCCAGCCGATCCAGATCGCCGCGGTGATCGCCATGACCGAGACCCCCGACTATCCCGACATCGTCAGGGACGTGTACGCGTCGCGTCGAGATGCGCTCTGCGACGGGCTCGCCCGGATCGGATGGGAGATCCCGAGGCCGCGGGCGACCATGTTCGCATGGGCCCCGATCCCGGATGCGCATCGGTCGATGGGATCCCTCGAGTTCGCGACGATGCTGACCCGGGACGCCAAGGTCGCCGTCAGCCCCGGTGTGGGGTTCGGTCCCGGCGGCGAGGGGTATGTTCGTTTCGCCCTCGTCGAGAACGAGCATCGGATCAACCAGGCGATCCGCAGCATCAAGCGCGTGCTCGAAGCCAGTTAGCAGTCCTCCCGTTCATGTTTGCTAGCCTGGCGGCTCCGAAGGGGAGTACCCCATTCGGCGCCATCGTCATTCCGGTTCTCAGAGCCCGGTGGCGCCGGTCCTCGGGGCGGGGGAGACCTTCGGCTGACGGAGTCACGCCAGCCGGAGGGAGTCGTCTGCATGAACGTCGAATGGTGGATCTGGGTCGCGCTGATCGGCGCGATCGCGGTGCTGCTCGTGGTCGATCTCGCCGTCTTCGGTCGGGGCGCTCAGGTCGTCCCGTTCCGCAAGGCCGTCGTCTGGAGCATCACGTGGACGGTGGTCGGCGTGGGGTTCGCGGGCATCCTGTGGGCCTGGCGGGGATCGGCCGCAGCGGGGGAGTACGTCGCCGGGTTCCTGATCGAGAAGAGTCTCTCGATGGACAATCTCTTCGTCTTCGCCATGATCTTCGCGTACTTCGCCGTTCCTCCTCAATACCAGCGCCGGGTGCTCTTCTGGGGAATCGCCGGCGCAATCGGGCTGCGCGCGGTCTTCATCGTCGCCGGAGCCGAGCTCCTCGACGCGTTCCACTGGACGATCTACGTCTTCGGCGCCCTGCTCGTCCTGACGGGGATCCGGATGGCGCGCTCAGCACGAGACGGCGACCACGATCGCCGAGAACCGCGTCATCCGGCTCGTGCAGCGGCTGATTCCCATGAGCACGGGCTACGCGGGAACGAGGCTCCTCGTCCGGTCGGGCACACGCCGCGTCGCCACCCCGCTGCTCGCGGCACTCGTGGCGGTGGCGGTGTTCGACGTGCTCTTCGCCGTCGACTCGATCCCGGCGATCTTCGCCGTGACGAGCGACACCTTCGTCGTCTTCGCCGCCAACGTGTTCTCGCTGCTCGGCCTGACGGCCCTCTACTTCCTCCTCGCCGGCCTGATGGCGAGGTTCCGCTACCTGAACATCGGGCTCGCGCTGATCCTGGTGTTCGTCGGGACGAAGATGCTCCTGACCGATGTCTACAAGATCCCGATTGCGGTGTCTCTGGCGGGCATCGTCGGCGTGCTCGGTCTCGCCGCTCTCGCCTCCGTGATCAGGAAGGCCCGAGAGGAGGGAGCTGACGCACCGGCCCGGCGGCTCGATACCGAGCGAACCACGGCATGACGAGCGCCACGAGGAGCAACGAGAAACCGGTCGCCAGGAAGAACGGATACCGAGTGTCCTCCTCGAGCAGCGGGACGTAGAGGATCGGGGCGACCGCAACTCCGGCGAACTTGAACGCGCTGTAGGCGGACACGGCGCCTGCGCGGTTCTCGGGGAACGACTCGACGGCAATGGTGTTGAGCCCTGCCCAGACGAAGGCGGACGCACAGCCGACGGCGAAGTAGACGAGCGCCAGGCTCCAGACGTTCGGGCAGAAGGCGAGCCCGAGCACGCCAGCGGCGCAGGCGAGCCCGCCTGCCGCGGCCGTCAGCGGCCGGCCCGCCCGGTCGGCGACGACGCCTCCGAGCCTCCCCAGCACGATGCCCCCGGCGCCGTAGCAGGCGACGACGAGGCCGCTTCCGGCCGTGCCCAGCCCGAACTCGTCCGAGACGACGAGCGCGACGACGAACCCGATCGCGGTGAATCCGAGATAGCCGCAGAGGGCGCTCGCGGAGACGAGCCCGATCCACCGATTGAGCAGCGACCGCAGCGTCGCCTGCCGGCCTCGCCCGGCCGGAACTGCCTGGAGGCGCGGGACTGCGAGTACCAGGGAGACCACCGCGACGAGGACGAATGCGAACCGCCAGCTGACCTCCCCGAGCGCGCCGCCGAGGACCGGCGCGAGCGACAGCCCGGCCACCTGAACTGCGGCGAACGTCCCGACGCTGCGTCCGAGCACAGCCGGAGCTACCGCCTCGGAGAGCGCGGCGAGGAGGATCGGCGTCAGGAAGGCGTTCGCCGCTCCCATGACGGCGCGGCCTCCGATGAAGAAGCCGATGCCGGGAGCGAACGCGCACGCGAGCGCTGCCGCGCCGAAGGCCGCGTATCCGACACGGACGACCCGACCCCCTCCGAGCCGCTCGGCGATCGTCCCGGACACGAGCTGGAGGGTCGCGAACGGCACCATGTAGGCGGTGATCGACAGCGCCACGAGAGCCACCGTGGTGTCGAGGCCCTCGGCAACGGCGGGGATCAACGCGACCACCATTGCCCCGCCGAAAGGTCCGAGGAACCCGCCCGCGTAGAGGGGGAGCGTCGTCCGCCGCACTCGGCGGACGGCTAGACGCCGCCGGGCGTGGCGGGCTCGAGCTCCTGGTGTCGATCGTCGAGCGCCTGCTGGAGGCGCTCGCGGAAGCCGTTGCCCACGGCGATGAAGTCCATGCGCATGCCCCGATCCGTGTTGGCGGCAGACTCGAGGACGAGCGACTCGGTGCCGATCAGCCGGTCGAAGAAGCGGCGGAAATGACGGATCTCCTGGATGCGGTCGAGGCGCAGGGTCTCTGTCTGCTGGTTGAAGACGCCGCTCTCCGCGATCACCCGCCGGTTGGTAAGGATCCACGTCCGGCAGCGGTTCTGCGTATAGCGCACGATGAACCAGGGGAGATAGAGGAACAGCGTGCAGACGAGGAGGATGAAGAGCTTGCGATTCGAGGGCTTGACGCGCGAGAGCTCCTGCTCGTCCTCGAGGAGGCTCCACCGGTCGCCCATCGAGTCCTACCCTACGCGCTCGTGACGATGGACGCCTTCGTCGAGCGCCTTGCGGGCACCGATTTCGGGGCCGCGTTCAACTTCTATCGCGAGGGGGATGGCGCCGTCCTCCGCCGTGCACGTCTCGCCCGTTACCTGGCGGCGCGGGAAGCCGCCTCGATCCTGCTCGTCGGCGAAGCCCCCGGATACCGGGGTGCCCGCGTCTCGGGGATCCCGTTCACCTCCGAGAGACAGGTGACGGGCGCAGGTCCGGCCGAGGCGACGGCGACCATCGTGCACCGCGTGCTCGCCGAGCTCGGTCTGGAGGACGAGGTGATGCTCTGGAACGCCTTGCCTGCCCACCCGCATCTGCCCGGGCGCCCGTCGACGAACCGGCCGCCCACTCGGTCGGAGCTCCTGGCTGGCCGGCCGTTCGTCCAGCTCCTCGCCCGCGGCCGCTCCGTCATCCCGGTCGGGCGGGTCGCGGAAAGGGCCCTGGGCCTTCCAGGCATCCGCCACCCGTCCCGTGGCGGAGCTGCGGGGTTCCGGAAGGGCTTGCTACAATCCCACGTCGGCGGACGCCCTGTCCGCCACTTTTCTGTGAGATGAAGACCTGGAATGCAAAACCGGCCGAGATCGAGCGGCAGTGGTACGTCGTCGACGCGGAGGGGCAGACGCTGGGCCGTCTCGCGACGCGCATCGCCGACACGCTTCGCGGCAAGCGCAAGCCGAGCTTCACCCCGCACGTCGACACCGGCGACTTCGTGATCGTCGTCAACGCCGAGAAGATCGTCGTGACCGGCAACAAGCTCCAGCAGAAGCTGTACTACCGCCACTCCGGGTATCCGGGAGGACTTCGCTCTCGTCCGCTAGCAGTCGAGTTGGAACGTCGGCCGACCGAGGTGATCCGCAAGGCGGTCAGAGGGATGCTGCCGCGCAACCGACTCGGACGGGCGCAGCTCCTGAAGCTGAAGGTCTACGCGGGCCCGGAGCATCCGCACGAGGCGCAGCAGCCGCTGCCGCTCCAGTGACGATCGAGAGGACGAGGAACGAGTGAGCCAGATCGCCCAGTACCGCGGAACCGGAAAGCGCAAGACGTCCGTGGCGCGCGTGATCCTGCGCCCCGGCGACGGCAGCAGCTGGATCAACGGCCGCTCGCTCGAGGAGTACTTCCCGCGCGATGCTCTCCGATCGACTGCGACCGCGCCGTTGCGCGTCGCAGGCCTCGAGGGGAGATTCGATCTCTGGGCGCGCCTCGACGGTGGCGGGATCGCGGGCCAGGCCGGCGCTCTGCGCCACGGCATCGCGCGCGCGCTGGTCGAGGCCGATCCAGAGTTGCGGATCCCACTGAAGCGCGAGGGGTTCCTCACGCGGGACGCCCGTCAGGTCGAGCGCAAGAAGGCCGGCCTGAAGAAGGCCCGCAAGCGCCCGCAGTTCAGCAAGCGGTAGATCCCGGCCGCCGACCGTGGCCCGCGTCCATTTCGGGACGGACGGCGTCCGCGGCGTCTACGGCCGAGATCTCACAGCCGACCTCGTGGAGCGGCTCGGATGCGCCTTCGCCGGCTGGAGTGGAGGTGGCGCCGTCCTTGTCGGCCGTGACACGCGATCGTCCGGGATCGAGCTCGAGCAGGCGCTCGCGCACGGCCTCGCCGCGGGGGGCGCAACGGCGATCCTCGGCGGCGTGCTCCCGACGGCCGCAGTCGCGCTCCTCGCCGAGGAGAGCGGCGCGGTCGTGTCGGCGTCGCACAACCCCGCCGAATACAACGGGGTCAAGTTCTTCGCGCATGGAACGAAGCTGACCGACGACGAGGAGGAGGCGGTCGAGGCTCTGCTCGGCGCGCCGGGGAGAGGCGGCGGGGCCGTCGAGGTTGTGGAAGGGCTCTCAGAGCGCTACGCAGGGCTGATCGCCGATCGGTTCGGTCGCCCGCTCGACGGGCTTCGCGTCGTCCTCGACTGTGCGAACGGCGCGCTCTCCGAGATCGCTCCGCGAGTCTTCGAGCGTCTGCGCGCGGATGTGACCACGATCGCCGCGTCACCCGACGGCGAGAACATCAACGAACGATGCGGCGCGACCGATCTGGCTGCGCTTTCCCGGGCGACACGAAGCTGCGGCGCGATGCTCGGGGTCGCGTTCGACGGCGACGGCGACCGCATGCTCGCCGTCGATGCCGCCGGGACCGAGGTCGACGGCGACCAGATCGTCGCGATCCTGGCGTTGCATCTCGGGGTCGAGCTCGTTGCCGTGACGTCCATGACGAACCTCGGCTTCCATCGCCTGATGGCAGAACGAGGGATTCGCGTCGTCACGACCGACGTCGGCGATCGCTACGTGTTCGAAGCGCTCCGCCGCGAGCGCGGTGTCCTCGGCGGCGAGCAATCCGGTCACGTGATCTACCTCGACGGGCACGTCACGGGTGACGGGCTCGCGGCCGCCCTCCTCCTCTGCGGTGCGCTGGTCGAGACCGGAGCCAGCCTGGCCGAGGCCGCCGCGGTGATGCCACGCTGGCCACAGGCGAAGCGGAACATCCGTGTCGGCCGGAAGGAGCTGCCCGCCGTCCCTCCTGGCCAGGATCGAGGAAGGGAACGCCGAACTCGACGGCCGCGGCCGGCTGCTGGTGAGGCCGTCGGGAACGGAGCCGGTGATCAGGATTCTCGCCGAAGCGGAGCGCGCCGAAGACGCCGAGCGGCTCTGTGCTAGCATGGCCGTCCTCGTCGAGGAGGAGCTCGGCTAGTCGCCCAAGAAACGGCTCGCCGGGCTCTGCGTCTTCAGGGAGGCGCGAGGCGATGATGGACGAAGGGCACTGCGGAGTGAAGGCGAACCTCTCCTATGCCGATACATCGGCGGTTGGAGCGAACTAGGAAGGGGCTCGGCGGTGTGCGGCATCATCGGATACGTCGGCGAGCGGAACGCGAAGGATCTGCTCCTGCAGGGCCTCGAGCGCCTCGAGTACCGGGGCTACGACTCCGCCGGGATCTGCCTGCTCGAGGCCGGCGAGGCCGATTACGTCCGCGCGGTCGGGAACCTCGCGCAGCTACGGGAGGCAGCGGGGGCCAACGGCTCGCAAGCGACCACCGGGGTCGGACACACGCGCTGGGCCACGCACGGGCGTGTGAGCGAGGCAAACGCCCATCCCCTCACGAACGAGGACGAGTCCGTCGCAGTCGTTCTGAACGGCATCGTCGAGAACTTCCGCGAGCTCCGCGCCTCGCTCGAGGCGGACGGTCACCAGTTCACCTCGGAGACCGACGCCGAAGTCGTCGCGCACCTCGTCGAGCGGCACTACGACGGTGATCTGATCGCGGCCGTCCGCGCCGCGTACGCCGATCTCGAGGGGCACTACGCGTTCGTCGTCGCCCACCAGGAGCAGCCGGGCCTCCTCGTCGGGGCTCGGCTCCAGTGCCCGCTCGTCGTCGGCATCGGCGAGGGCGAGACCTTCTTCGCCTCGTCGATCGCCGCGTTCCTCCGCGAGACCCGACGGGTCAAGCTGATCGAGGACGGCGAGGTCGTGGCGATCACCCGTGCAGGCGCCCGGTTCTTCGATCTCGCTGGCGACGAGGTCGAGCGGGAGGAGACGGACGTCGACTGGGACGACGAGGCTGCCGAGAAGCAGGGCTACGAGACGTTCATGCTCAAGGAGATCAACGAGCAGCCCGACGCGGTGGCCGAGACGATCGGCGAGCGCATCCGGCACGGCGAGCTCCTGCTCGAGGACATCGGCCTGACCGACCTCGAGATCCAGAACCTCCGGCGGATGGTCGTCATCTCGTGCGGGACGTCGTACCACGCAGGCCTCGTCGGTCGCTACGTCGTCGAGGAGTGGGCGCGCGTTCCCTGCGAGCCCGACATCGCGAGCGAGTGGCGCTACCGCAATCCCGTCCTGACCCGAGACACGCTCGTGGTCGGCATCTCGCAGTCCGGCGAGACGGCCGACACGATCGCGGCGATGCGGCTCGCGCGCGAGAAGGGCGCCAGGACGCTCGCGATCACGAACATGATGGGCACGCAGATCACCCGCGAGGTGGACAGCACGCTCTACACGCGCGCCGGGATCGAGATGGGTGTTGCGGCGACCAAGACCTTCACGTCGCAGGTGACGCTCATGTACCTGCTCGCGCTCCGCCTCGCCGAGGTCCGGCGGACGCTTCCGCCCGAGCAGCTCCGCGCGCTGCTCGACGAGGTGGAGGCTCTGCCGAGCAAGATCGCGACCTACCTGTCGGGCGACCACCCGATCGACGAGATCGCTGCTTCGCCACTTCCAGAAGCCGTTCTTCCTCTACCTCGGGCGCCACATCGGCCTTCCGGTCTGCCTCGAGGGCGCGCTGAAGCTGAAGGAGATCTCCTACATCCCGACGGAGGCGTACTCCGCCGGCGAGATGAAGCACGGCCCGATCGCGCTGCTCGACGACACGACGCCGGTCGTCTGCATCGCAACCGACTCGGACGTCTACGACAAGGTCGTGTCGAACATCCAGGAGACGCGGGCGCGAGGCGCGGACGTGATCGCGATCGCGACCGACGGCAACGAGGACATCCAGCACCACGCCTCCGACGTGATCTACATCCCGCGCACGCACCCGTTCCTCCAGGCGGCGCTCGCCGTGATCCCGCTCCAGCTCCTCGCCTACCGGATCGCGCGGCTCAGGGGCCTGAACGTCGACCAGCCGCGGAATCTCGCGAAGACCGTCACCGTCGAGTAGCAAGGCGCGCGACAGCGCGCCGCGCAGCGGACGGCGGAGCCGGCCGCGAAGGCTCGTCGAGCCCGGACGGCTCGACACAAGGCGCGCGACAGCGCGCCGCGCAAGGTGTCCCGAATCGAGCGCAGCCGTAGCGCTTTCCGCGTCCGCCGGAAAGCGCGGTCGCCGCGATATCGGCCTTCGGCCGATTCGCGGCACGGCGACGGTCCGAAACCGGCATGCCGGTTTCGGCACTGCGGCGGAGCCGGCCGCGAAGGCTCGTCGAGCCCGGAGGGCTCGACACGAGGCGCGCGACAGCGCGCCGCGCTGGTGTCCCGAATCGAGCGAAGCTCGACGGTAGCGCTTTCCGGCGTCCGCCGGAAAGCGCGGTCGCCGCGATATCGGCCTTCGGCCGAGTCGCGGCACGGCGGCCGCAGGGTCATCAGAGAGCGTCGTTCGGGGCAGGTCGGGCACAATCGGGCTGTATGAGGGTCGGAGTCGATCTGATCGAGATCGCGCGGGTCGCGAAGGCGCTGGAGCGGCCGGGGTTCCGTCAACGCGTCTTCACCGAAGCCGAGCGGGCGTACTGCGACTCCCGCGCTCACCCGGCCCAGCACTACGCGGCACGCTTCGCCGGGAAGGAGGCTGTCGGCAAGGCACTCGGCTGCGGCGTCAACTTCACCTGGCGCGACATCGAGATCGCCGGGCGGCCGAAACCCGAGGTACGGCTGTCCGGCCGGACGAAGTCGTGGGCGGAGAAGGTACGTGCCGGTCGGATCGACCTCTCGATGACGCATTCGAAGGAGATCGCCGCCGCCGTCTGCGCGGTGTCGGACCGGGAGTCGGAGTGACCTGGTCCGAGGCCCTGTACACGGCGGAGGAGATGCGAGCCGCCGAGGGGACGCACGCCGGGCCCACGCTCGACCTGATGGAGCGCGCCGCTGTCGCCGCGGCCAGGGTCGTCCTGCGGCGCTACCCGGGTGCGAACCGCGTGTCCGTCTGGTGCGGCGGGGGGAACAACGGCGGCGACGGGCTCGCCGTGGCTCGTCTGCTCTCTGCTGCCGGGAAGACGGTGGAGGTGCGCCTGCTCGCGCCAGAGGAGAAGCTGGCAGGAGACGCGGCGACGAACTTGCTGCGGGCGAAGGAGCTGGGGATTCCCTTCGTCGAGGAGCCCGGCCCCGCCGACCTGGTCGTCGACGCGCTCTTCGGAACAGGCTTCACGGGCGCGCCGCGGAAGGCCGCGGAGGAGGCGATCGAGGCGATCAACGCGGCGGATGCTCCCGTCGTTGCGATCGACGTGCCGTCGGGGGTCGACGCCTCGACCGGGGAGGTGGCCGGCGCCGCAGTTCGTGCCGATGCGACCGTCACGTTCCACGGCAGGAAGGTCGGGCTCGTGATCGCTCCCGGTCGACACTGCGCCGGTGAGGTCGAGCTCGCGGACATCGGGATCGCCGACGTCGAGACGCTGCATCGCCGAAGCCGTCCCGCCGTACTCGACCTCGTGCCACGCCGCGGAGCGGCGGACAACAAGTTCACCGCCGGCACGGTCGTGGTCGTCGGAGGCTCCACCGGGCTGACCGGCGCGCCGTGCCTCACGAGTGAAGCGGCCATGCGCGCGGGAGCGGGCTACGTCTTCGCCGCCTACCCGGCGTCGATCGGGCCGGTCGTCGAGCTGCGGCTCCTGGAAGCGGTCAAGCGACCGTTCGACGACGACGGAACGGGGCATTTCGTCGCCACCGCGGCAGCGGGCATTCTGGAGCTCGCCGCCCGCAGCGACGCCGTGGCGATCGGGCCTGGTCTCGGACGGACGGAGGGCGTGCGGGAGCTGGTCCGGGTCCTCCTCGAACGGCTCGACCTCCCGGTCGTGCTCGACGCGGACGGTCTCTGGGCGGTCGCTGGTCATCTGGACTGGGTCTTCGCACGTCAGAGCCCGACGGTGCTCACGCCTCATGCGGGAGAGTTGGCCCGGCTTCTCGGCAGAGAGTCGGCACGGATCGACCAACGGCGCCTGCGCTCGGCTCGAACGGGAGCCGACGAGACGGGAGCGGTCGTCCTCCTGAAGGGGGCCGACACGATCGTTGCCGCACCGGGTCGTGGTGCGGTCGTCAGCGACCTCGGCAATCCCGGCCTCGCCACCGCGGGCACCGGCGACGTGCTCACGGGGATCCTCGCCGCGTTCCTCGCGAAGGGCATGCACCCCCAACTCGCCGCGGTCGCCGCAGCGGCCGCGCACGGTGCGGCCGCCGACGTGGCGGCGGAGCGTGTCGGGTTCGCGGGCATGATCGCCAGCGACGTGGTGAACGGCCTGTCACGCGCGCTCTCCTGAGACCGAGGCAGCATGCGCTCGGAGATCACGATCGACCTGGGCGCTCTCCGTCGAAACGTCGAGGTCCTTCGCCGCAGCGCGAACCCTGCGGAGGTCTGGGCGGTGGTCAAGGCGGATGCGTACGGTCACGGCGCGCTCGACGTCGCCCCGGCCGCTCTGGAGGCCGGCGCGTCGGCCCTCTGTGTAGCGACTGCGGCCGAGGGCGCCGAGCTGCGCCTCGCTCTGCCGGACCCCCGGATCGTCGTCCTCGGGCCGCTCGGGCCCGACGACGAAGAGCTCGCGCGGGAGCGGCGTCTGGAGGTCACCGTCTCCTCGCCCGACGTGCCCCCTGGTCTGCCGCTCCACGTCAAGGTCGACACCGGAATGGGCAGATGGGGCCTCGACGCCTCGCAGGTCGGAGAGGTCGATCCGACGGCCGTCGTCGGCGTCATGAGCCATCTCGCAACGGCGGACGAGGCCGACGAGTCGTTCGCGCGTGCGCAGCTCGAGCGGTTCCGTGCCGTGTCGGAGCGGTTTCCGCGAGCGGTGCGCCATGTCGCGAACAGCGCGGCCACCCTGCGATTCCGCGAGGCGCGTTTCGATGCCGTCCGCTGCGGGATCGCGCTGTACGGCCTCTCGCCGTTCAACAGCGACCCGGCGTCCGACGGCCTCGAGCCTGTCCTCTCGTGGCGCAGCGCCGTCGGTCTCGTGAAGACCCTCGCACCGGGACAGAGCACCGGCTACGGAGCCCGGTTCGTCGCCGAACGGACGACGCGGATCGGGATCGTCCCGATCGGGTACGCAGACGGCTTTCGGCGAGGGCTCAGCGGCACGGATGTGATCGTCGCGGGAGAGCGGACGAAGGTGATCGGAGCCGTCTCGATGGATGCGATCGCGATCGAGCTCGCTAGTGGCGAGATCGGTGACACCGTGACCCTGATCGGCGACGGCCTGCTCGCCGAGGAGCATGCGAGGCTCCTCGCGACCATCAACTACGAGCTCACGTGCGGCATCCGTTCCGATCCCAAGCGCGCCACGCGGCGAGTCATCGATGGATGAGCGGATCCGC
The DNA here is from genome assembly GCA_963705605.1 of uncultured Thermoleophilia bacterium. Lineage (GTDB taxonomy): Bacteria > Actinomycetota > Thermoleophilia > Gaiellales > Gaiellaceae > CAVPKC01. The sequence continues at coordinate 735,849 of CAVPKC010000003.1, read as the reverse complement.
GCCGTCCTCCGCGGCCAGGAGGCGTACGTGGTCGGCGGAGCCGTCCGGGACCGCCTCCTCGGCCGACCGGTGATCGACGTGGACGTGGCGTGCCGCGAGCCGAGGGCGGCAGCCGAGGAGTTCCAAGATCAGGCGGGTGGCGCTGCCTTCCTGCTCTCGTCACGCCACGGCGCCTGGCGGGTTGCGCTCGCCGGCGGGTCGACGGTCGACTTCGTTCTGCTCAGAGGCTCGATCGAGGAGGATCTCGCCGGGCGCGACTTCACCATCAACGCCATCGCCGAGCCGGTCGAGGGCGGCGACCCGATCGATCCGTTCCGGGGGCGGCGGGACGCCGAAGCATGGGCTCTGCGGATCGTGTCGAAGCATGTCTTCCACGACGATCCGCTGCGGCTCCTGCGGGCAGTTCGTCTCGAGGACGAGCTCGAGTTTCGACTGGACGCCGCCTCAGAGGCGCAGGTGCGGCGTGACGCGCACCTCGTGACCGAGCCGGCCGGCGAGCGCGTGCTGGCCGAGCTCGTGCGCCTCTCTCCGACCGGCTACGAACGCCTGGACGAGTTGGGGCTGCTCGAGCCGCTCGGGGGTTGCGCGGAACGGCTCGAACGGCTGGGTGCGAGCCCGTCGGCAGACCTGCTGCTCGTCGCTGCCCTCCGGGATGCGGTGTTCCGCCTACCGATCTCGAACGAGACGAGGAGGTTCGCGCGGCGCCTGCTGGCGGCGTCACCTCCGGCGGATGCAACGCCGAGGGCCGTGCACCGCTTCCGCCGGGCGACCGAGCCGTGGGCACTCGAGGCGCTCAGCTTTCTCGGCGGCCAGGCGTTCGAGGACGCGGTCGTTGCCAGCCGGGCTGCCGACGCTCCGGAGCCGTTCCTGCGCGGCGACGAGCTGGGCGTGGAGCCGGGACCCGAGGTCGGCAGGCTGCTCGCCCGGATTGCGGAGGAGCGTGCCGCGGGTACGATCCAGACGCGCGAGGAGGCGCTCGAGCTGGTGCACCGGGAGCGATCCTGAGCCACGACGACAAGACACGAGCCCGGTTCGCGTCTACGGCCGACGCGCTGGCGGCGCTCGCCGCCGAGCGGATCCCGGGCGTCCGGGAGCGGGTTCGTCGATTCGTCGAGCCGCGCGGGCACGAGCTCGCGCTCGACGTGGGCACGGGCGCCGGGACGCTCGCCGTCGCGCTGGCGCCTCTCGTGCTGGAGGTCGTCGCTCTCGACGTCGTCCCCGAGATGCTCGACCAGGCTCGGCGGATCGCCGCGCGCGTGCCGGAGGAGACGGCCAACGTGACGTTCGTCGAAGGCGACGTCGCCGGTCTGCCGTTCGACGACGAGAGCTTCGACCTCGTGGTGACGTCGCGGACCATCCACCATGTCCGCTGGCCGGACATCGCCATGGGAGAGATGACGCGGGTGACCAGGACGCGGGGGAGGTCTGCTCGTGGTCGATCAGATCTCGTCCGCCGACCCGCTCGAGGGGCTCGCGCACAACCGGATCGAACACCTCCGCGATCCGAGCCACGTCCGTGTGCTCTCGGATCAGGACTTCCGTGGCCTCTTCGACGCCCAGGGCCTCGTGCTGCGACGATCGGAGCTAGAGCGCGAGGACGTCGATCTGAGTGCCTTTCTCGACCTGGCCGGCTGCACACCGGAGGTCCGGGCAGCGGTCTACGCCGAGGTCGAGAAGTTGCTTGCGAACGGGCAGACCGCCGGGATCGGCCTCAGGCACTCGCGAGAGGGCTACGCGCTGACGCTCACGGTCGCCTGGTACCTGCTGGAGAAGGTGCCGCCTCCGCCGCCTACGACCGCCACTTGATGGTGCAGCCGACCGCGGGAGTCTCGCGCGTCGGCGGGTCGCTCGCCGGCGAGCACGGCGTCGAGGGCCTGCCGGAGATAGGGCACCGCGCCGTCGGGATCCTGATAGCTCGAGTCGGGCGCGCCGTGATAGGTGAGGCGCCGATTCGCGTCGAACAGGAAGACCTCGGGTGTCCGTGCCGGCTGGTAGGCCTCGGCGACAGCCTGGGACTCGTCCCGGAGGAACGGAAAGGCGAACGCCTTCTCCCGGGCCCTCGCGACCATGTGCTCGAGGGTGTCACCCGGGTGGTCGTTCGGGTTGATCACGATCAGCGCGGCCCGTCCCTCGTAGTCACGAGCGATGTCGTTCAGCCTGTCCTCCCATGCGACCGCATACGGGCAGTGGACGCACGAGAAGACGACGGTGACTGGGATCCCCTCGTAATCGTCCAGCGCGTGCCGGGCGCCGTCGACTCCGGGGAGATCGAACGGCGGTGCGGTCGCTCCGAGCTTGAGCCGTGACACGAGGCGAATGGTAGCCTCCGCGCCCATGCCGGAGCCGGCTGACCGGACGAAGATCCCGCCTTGGGAGCCGCTGTGCGACGCCGTCGCGTGGGGGATGTGGGCCTATTCGCGCACCGCGTTCCAGGTGGAGACCCTCGGCGAGTTGCGGCCCGAGCCCGGGCTCCTTCTGGCGTCGACTCACCGCGCCGAAACGGACGTGCCCGTCATCTGCCCGTCCGTCTACCGCCAGAGCAGGCACTTCGTGGATCGAAAGGCGCCGCGGCTCTCGTTCGCTGCGCGGGAGGACATGTTCGATCGGGGGTTCTTCGCCGGCTTCCCGGAGGGCGTCTCGCCCATTGTCCGGAGGCTTCTCTTCCCGCTCGACGCCGGCCCGTTGCTTCCGCGAGTCAGGGTCTTTCCGATTCCCTATCCCGGCATCTCCCGGATGCGGCTGGGGCACGCGCTCGAAGCCGTGCCTCCGGAGACGCCGCTGCCCGAGATCCTTCCATCCGCTCTCGTCGAGGCCTTTCGCGCGCGCGCCCGCCGGGGCGGAAGGCAGGACCCGTACGTGGTCGCCGACGTCAGGGGCGGCCTCTTCGCCGACATCCTCTGGACGTACTGCTCACGCGACGAGCTTTCCGCGCCCGCGTTGGAGACCGTCTGGCAAGAGCGGGCGGTCGTCGGGGCCTCGTCGATCCGCCGGCTGATCGAGTATGCGCGGACGTCGGGCGCCATGCTGCTCCTCTTCCCGGAAGGGCGTCCGTCTCCTGACGGCGCCATCGGCCCGTTGCAGCCCGGGCTCGATCTGTTCGTTCGGCGTGCCAGGCCGCCTGCAATCGCCCCGCTCGCGATCGCCTACGACCCGCTGACGCGCGGCCGCCCGCGGGCGGTCCTCTCTTTCGGGCCGCACCTCACACCGCCTCCGGCCGGCATCGCGGATGCCGTGCTCGACGAGCTTCGCCGGACGATGCCGCTCACCGCTGGGCAGGTGGTCGCAGACGCGCTGCTTCGCGCCGCGGGCGACGGGCGTTCGACCATTGCCGCCCGTGAGCTCGCGCTCTCGCTCGACGTCGCCATCGGCGAGGCGCTCGACCGGAGGCGCCCCGTCGAGTCGGCCCTGGCCGGTCCCCGACGCCTGGAACGGCTCTCCGAGGCGCTCGTCGCGCTCGTCCAGCGTGGACAGGGGGTAGCCGGCGACGCCCGGACGCTCTCGATCGATCGCGTACGACTCGCCGAGGACCGAGCCCTCGGGCGGCTCGCGGTCGAGTTCACGAGCGCCAGAGACCGCGCTCACGCCTCCTTGTAAGCCTCCTTGACCGGTTGTTCCTGCTGCGGCTCCTGCCAGCGACGGAGGCTGAACGCGCGGGGAAACGCCCAGCGGAGGAACACGATCCCGAGGAGCGTGATCGGGATCACGACCATCGCGTGCACCGTGAGCACGTACGGGACGCCGACGCCGTTGGGCACGCCGAGCTGATCCGAGCGCGACGAGCGTCAGGTAGTCGAAGCTGCCGAGCCCTGCAGCCGTCGCGGGGACGCCGAGCGCGAGGTTGCCGACTCCCTCGAGCAGGAAGTAGCCGCCCACCGACATGTCGAGCCCGAAGCCCGACCCCGATCACCCAGTACATGCCGAAGTCGGCGAGCCAGATGAGCGACCGACGTCCAGAGCACGCGGACCAGCGTCTTCCGCGCTCGGAAGGCGCCGAGACCCTCGACGAAGTTGGCGGTCCAGCGCCCGATCCTCGAGTGCCAGCGCGGGGGCAGACGTCTCGTGATCCTCCAGATGAACTCCTCGACCCGCTCGGGACGTCTCGCCGCGTAGACGACGAGGGCGATGCCGAGGGTGCAGGCCGACGGACAGGCCGATCCCGGCGTAGAGCAGCGCGCCGGTCTCGCCGATCCAGAGCGCCCCCATCAGGATCCAGACGGAGAGGACGATGCCGTCGAGCAGGCGCTCGGCGAAGAGCGTGCCTGCGGTGACGAACGGCGGAATCCTGTAGTGCTCTCGCACGGACTCGATTCGCAGCAGGTCGCCCCCGCGGGCGGGGAGGACGTTGTTGGCTCCGGCCCCGACGCAGAGGATCGGGAACAGCGATCTGGCGCGCGTGCGGTAACGGGCCGCGGCGAAGAGGTAGCGCCAGCGCAGTGCGATGATCGCCCAGTTGAGCAGCACGAAGCCGAGTGCGGCTGCAATCGCACCAGCCGGGCAGGGAGCGGATCTCCTGCCACGCGTCGCCGAGGTGGGCGATGCCGCAGGAACAACCAGAGGAAGAGAACTGTCGCGGTCGTCCCGATGACGAGCCGCAGGATCGTCTGTTTCCGCTGTCGTCATACGCGGCCCAGTATCTCGCCCCGCCCTGCCGTTGCGCCAGATGGTAGAGACTTCCGGTCGCGATGGGTGCTCGAATCGAAGACCGGAGCTTCTCGCCCGCGCGTGAGATCGCGATCGGTCTCGGCATCTACGGCGTCTACCTGCTCGTGCGCCGGCTGGCGCTCAGCGGTGACGGCCCCGAGCGGGCCGAGCGCAACGCGCAGCGCATCGTGGACGCTCGAGCGGCGCGCCGGGATCCATGTCGAGCCGCAGCTCCAGCAACTCGTCCTGCCTCGCCGTAGGCTCGTCACCGCGCTGAACCTCGCGCTACGCGACGCTCAACATCGGTCGACCGTCAGCCTGGCTCTTGCTGCTCCATCATCGGAAGGATCCGCAGTACCATCGCTTCCGCACCGCCGCGGTTCTGGCCGTGCTCGGAGCGCAGCCCATCTTTCTGCTGTTCCCCGTTTCGCCGCCGCGTAAGCTCGATCACCTCGTCGACACGATCGCGGAGGTCAGCGGAGTCGATCTCGATTCCGGCCTGGTCGCGAAGCTCTACCATCCGCTCGCCGCGATGCCGAGCATCCACGTGACGATCGCGATGGTAACCGCCGACGGCATCCGCGAGACGTCCGGGAGCGCGTGGGTGCGGCGGCTCGCCGCCGTGTACCCGCCGGTCGTCGCGTCGGTCGTGCTCCTGACGGCCAACCACTACGTGCTCGACGTCGGAGCGGGGGGATCCTCGGCAGGGTCGCGAGCAGGGTCGCGCGCCGCCTCTATCGCTAGCGCCCGGCGGCGTCGGGGCGCGATCGGCGCTCCTCGTCGAGGAAGACGGCCATCGTCGCGGTGAAGCCGTGGAGGAAGCTTCGACCTCCGACCGGGCCGATCTCTCCGCCGCAGAAGAAGCCCGCCGAGCGGCAGGCCTCCCAACCGCGTTTGCGACGGCGCGTGCGTCGTGATCGGGGTCGAGAACATCGCCGTGCCGCGGCCGTTGCAGGTGAAGAGCAGCGCGCCGGCCGGGCTCCGCGGACGTTCGGCCGAGCGCCTCGTCGAGCGTCGCGGCGAGGTCCTCCTCCGCCGAGGCGGCGTCCCGAGCGTGAAAGCGAAGCGTCTGTCCGACGCGAACCCGGTCACCGACCGCGATCGCTCCGGTCTACTCGTCGGCGCCGAGGATCGCCGCGCATCAGGAAGTCGCCGCGCCCGTACTCCGGCTTGTTCTCGTCGATCACGAGCCCGGCGAGAAGCCCGCGGGCCGCCAGGGCCTGCTCGCGCTGCGAAAGGCCGGCGACTGTCTCGCGGAGCCTCTCGAGGGCGGGCTGTCCGGCGAGCTGGAGCACGACGTTCCCGTCCGCCTCGGTGATCACCGCGTCGCGGCCGAGGGGCGCGCATCCCTGCGAGACGACGGCCTCGACCGGCACTCCTGCGAGCGAGACTCCGACCGCGCCCGAGGCGTGCACCTCCCCGTCGAGGAGGAGTGACTGGAGGCCCGGGCCGTTACCGCCGACGGCGATCCCGCCGACGAGCGGGATGCCCGGATGGTCGTCGGCCGCGCGTCGCAGGAGCACGTCCGCCGGGAAGGTGAAGGGATCGACGAGCAGGAGCGCCAGGTCCGCGCCGTCGAGCGCCGCCAATCCGTCGGCGTCCTCGCCGAGATCCTCGGCGCGAAGATGGAACGGCTCGACGACGGCGCCCGGGAGCGAGGCCGCCCAGACTGCGGCGGCGGGGCCCGCTTCGAGCTCGCGGTCACCGCCGACGACTCCCTGTGCGACGCAGCCGAGCAACTGCCTGGGCGCGAGCTCCGCACATACGCCGGTTACCGCTGCTGGGACGGAGCCGGAATGCTCCGGTGTGAGGAAGCAGAAGGCGAGGTCGACGTCGGCGCCGCCGAGCTCGCCGCGAACGTGCCTGGCGGCCTCCCGGCTCGCCTCGCCGGTGTCGCCGAGCGTCGATACCGCCGCCGACACCCTGGTCATCTCGAGGTCGTACGGAGAAGCCGCGACAACCGACGCTCCTCCGAGCCGAGATCGGTCACCACGCGGGCCAGCCGGCGCTCGGCCTCCCGCGTCAGCCGCAGGTACGCGACCCGTCCGTCGCGCTCCGAGGGCTCGCGCCGGAGGAGCCCGACGGTCTCCGCGCGGCGCACGAGCTCGGTCACCGTGCTCTGAGCGAGCTGGAGGCGCTCCGCGAGCTCGGTCACCGTCGAACGCTCGCTTCCGTCGGGGGCACCCTTGATCATGAGAAGCAGCGTGTAGCGCTGCGGTGTCAGCTTGTGCCGCCTTGCGACCTGCTCGCTCAGGCGCAGGAACTGGCGCAGTGCGGTCCGCAGCTCCGCGGCGCGCCGGTAGTCATCCGGGCGCGGACGTGTCCGTCATCCTCTGCCCGAGTCTACCGCGCTTCCCCGGGACCGGGCCTGCGGCGGGAAGCGAGCCGGGCGACGGTCGACGGAGCGAGGCCCTGGAGAACGGCCGCGGCACGATAGTAGGCGGGAACGAAGACCTCCGGCCTGTCGCGCTCGACCGATCGGACGATCGCCTCGGCAACTCGTTCCGGCGTCGCGACCGCGTGCCGCCATACCGGGTGCTCGACGAAGTCGTCCTGCGGGAAGCCCTCGGTGTCGGTCAGCCCCGGATTGACCGTGTGCACGGCGATCCCGCGGCTGCCAACCTCCGCGGCGAGGGTGCGCGAGAACCCGACCTGCGCGAACTTCGACGCCGTGTAGGGGCCGCTCGGACCGCCGGCGACCGTCCCTGCGACCGAGGCCACGTTCACGACGTGCGAGGGGCGGCCTGCCTCGAGGAGCGGGAGGAAGGCCCGGACGCACCAGACCCCACCGAGGTAGTTGATCCGCATGACCTCCTCGATCCGCTCGGGGGCGAGCTCGAGAAAGCCCTGCCGTCCGGGCATGCCCGCGTTGTTGACGAGCAGGTGGACAGCCGGGTGGCGCCTGCCGACCCGGGCCGCGAGCTCGTCCACGGCCTCCCGGTCGGCGACGTCGCAGACTTCGGCCTCGCCGCCGACCTCGCGGGCGACGCGCTGGAGCCGTTCGCGCCCCCGAGCAACGAGCACGCAACGCACTCGGCGAGATGCCAGCAGTCGGGCGAGTGCGGCGCCGATCCCGCTCGAGCCCCCGGTGACGACGGCGACCTTCAAGGACGGGAACCGAAGACGCGCAGCGTCTCCAGGTTGATCTCGACCGTGTCTTCGATGGGGTCAGCGTAGCCCCCGGCGAGCAGAACGCACACCGGCACGCCGGCCGCCTCGAGCGCGTCGCGCACCAGGGAGTCCCGGGCGGCCAGCCCTGCCTTCGTCAGCGCCAGCCGGCCGAGCCGGTCGCCTTCGTAGGGATCCGCTCCCGCCAGGTAGAAGCACAGATCCGGCCGGGAGCGTTCGAGCGCCTCCGGAAGTAACCGCGCGAGACCGTCGAGGTAGCCGCCGTCGCTCGTGCCGTCGGGCAGGTCGAGCTCGAGATCTCCCGGTACCCGCTGGAACGGATAGTTCCCAAAGCCGTTGATCGAGAACGTGAACGCGTCGGGCTCTCGGGCGAGCGCTGCGTGCGTGCCGTCACCCTGGTGCACGTCGAGGTCGACCACGAGGACGCGGCCGATGCGGGCGCCTGCTCGGAGGGCATGGGTCGCGACGACGACGTCGTTGAGCATGCAGAATCCCCGGCCGGCGCCGGGGAACGCGTGGTGGGTGCCGCCACCGAGATTCGCGGCGACCCCGTCGTCGAGCGCCGCTCCGGCCGCCATGAGCGTGGCGCCGACGGACCGTAGGGCGCGCTCGACGAGAGCCCGTGACCACGGGAGGCCGAGGGCGAGCTGTTCGCGGCGGGACAGCTCGCCCGCCTCCACGCGATCGAGGTAGTCCGGCTCGTGAGCCCGCACGAGCTCGTCTCGCCCGGCCGCGCGCGCATCCGCGACGGTGATCGCCGGATCAGCCTCGGCGCCCTCTCGAACGAGCCGGTACTTGCCCAGCGGGAACCGATGACCGGCGGGGAGAGGGTAGGTGAAGACGTCGTGCGCGAACGCGCGCATGACGCGTAGGATGCTCGATCGTGGCCGGGCTCTTCGAAGGGAAGTGCGGTCTCGTCCTCGGGGTCGCCAACAAGCGGTCGATCGCGTGGGCGATCGCCCAGCGGCTCGCCGGCGAGGGTGCCAGCCTTGCGTTCACCTACCAGGGCGACCGCATCGCCGACGCCGTGAGGGGCCTCGCGGACAGCGTTTCCAGCCCGCTCGTGACCGAGTGCGACGTGCGTTCGGACGCGGACGTCGAGCGGGCCTTCGACGAGGTCGGAGCGGCGTTCGGCGGTCGGCTCGACCTCCTCGTCCACTCGGTCGCGTTCGCGGACGCGGCAGATCTCGAGGGACGGTTCGTGGACACGCCGCGCGAGCGTTTCTGGCTCGCTGTGGACGTGAGCGCCTACTCGCTCGTCTCGTGCGCGCGCGCCGCGGAGCCCCTGATGGAGGCGGCAGGCGGGGGATCGATCCTGACCATGACGTATCTCGGCGGGGAGCGGGCCGTTCCCCACTACAACGTGATGGGCGTCGCCAAGGCGGCTCTCGACGCCTCGGTGCGCTACCTCGCCTGGGACCTCGGCGCGAAGAACATCCGCGTGAACGCGATCTCCGCGGGGCCGATCCGCACGCTCGCAGCGCGCTCCATCCCCGGCTTCACGACGATGGAGTCGATCGTCGAGGAACGGGCGCCGCTCCGCCGGCAGGTCGGCGGCGACGACCTCGGGGCGGCAGCCGCGTACCTGCTCTCCGACCAGGCCTCGAACGTCTCGGCGACGACGCTCTACGTGGACGCGGGCTACCACTCGATGGGGATGTAGGCGAGCCGTCGTCACGTATAGGTGACGCGGATGAGCTCGAGGCCCCGGGCGGGCTTCGTATCGAAGAGCCGGGGCACCCGGAAGAGCAGGAGATGCCAGCCGCGATCGCCGAGCTCGAGCGCGAGGGTCTCGTGCCCGTCGACCGGCAACGGCCTGGAGTGTCCGTCGACCCACACGTGGGCTCTCGTGCGGCCGGGGGCACGAAGCTCCAGCTTGACGTCGCTGCCGTACAGCCACATCGCCGCCTCGCGCTGCTTCATCTTTCCGTCCTTCCAGCCCTCGCAGAGGACGGGCTGCGTCGCGGGAAGGCTCCGGCACGGGCGCGGGTTGCGGCTTGTCGCGACGGCCGGCCACGAAGGGATAGAGCCAGACGCTGCCGCCGCGCACCGTCGCCCGGTAGCCGCGGCGCTGGAGCTCCTGCCAGGCGAACCAGGCTCCGGGACGGAGCGACTGCGCATACGCGCCGCGGTGGAACAGCACGGAACGAACGCCGAGGTTTCGCAGCCGCGCCTGGTCGCCGGGCAGCCAGGCACCGCAGTTCAGACGGTTGAACGCCCAGAAGAAGTCGTAGGGGGGCCCGGGAGCGAGGGTCGAGTAGCCGCTCGGCCGCTCGCGGAGCGATTGCAGCTCGTACGCGTCGTAGATCGATCCGAAGTGGATTCCGGGCTCGAAGATCGGAAGCTCCAGCGTTCGACCGGGACCTCCCGCGGCAACCGCTGCGTACGCGGCGTTGTCAGGATCCGTGGTGGTCGCCCGGAGGGGGAAGACCAGGAGATCGCCAAGCACGAGCAGGACGGCGAGGCCCCCTGCGAGCGCCCGCCAGCCGCCCCGGAGCCGGCCGAGCACCCAGGAGGCCGCGAGAGCGACGAGGCCGGCAATGGCCAGCTCGGCGATCGGGAGGAACCGCTGCGGGACTCTCGGATAGCGGAGTGGCGGCACGTTGCGCCAGAGCGGCTCGTAGATCGGGAGGTTGGTGCCGACGGCGAGCAGGACGGGCACGAGAAGAGCGACCATCGCGAGTGCCGCGAGCGGGCGGCTGCGCCGCCAGAGGACGACCAGCCCGGCGAGCGCGACGATCGGGACGAGCCAGCCGACGTAGACCTCTTGCTCGAGCCCGCGGAGGCCGAACCGATCGAGGAAATCGCTCCACCCGGCCTGGAACATCTCCACCTGGTCGAGGCTGCGCCCGCCGCCGCCGAGAACCGAGTCGTCGATCACGGTCTGCTGGAGCGCGATCGCGATCGCCGCCCCTGCGAGCGTCCCTGCGAGCACCCAGAGCACGGTCTCGCGCCGGTACCGGATGGCGGCATAGAGCACCGCCAGCGGCAGAGCTCCGAGTGCCAGGTGCACCTGGCCCGAGAGTGGCAGCGAGACGAGGGCGACGGCAGCGAGCGCACCCCAGAGCTGCCGACCCCTCGGTGTCGAGGCACCGCGCGATCGCTCGATCGACCAGAGCGCGACGGGGAGCGCTACCGCCATCCATCCGAGCAGGTGGCCGACGCCGCTCTGCGCGAGCCGATACGGAGCGATCGCGAAGACGAGCCCCCCGAGCGACGCCGGGAGCGGGCGCAGACCCACAGCGGTCAGCCATGCGTACGTCGCCAGGCCTGCCAGCACGATGCTCGCGAGCAGGAGGACGTTCCACGCGACGATCGGCCCGAGCAGCGCGTCGAGCGGCCAGAAGGGCAGTCCGTACGGCCAGCCGGCGAGCACGAGCTGCGGGTCGACGAGCGGCTGGAAGCTGAACGGGTCGCGCCACGGGGCGCTCCCCTGCTCGAGCTGATGGCCGACGAGCCAGAACCGGTAGACGGCCTGGAGGTGGTCGCCGGCGGCCGGTTCACCGTAGCCCGGCCCTCCGCCGGCGATGAACGCCGAGCCGAAACGTCCAACCGCGGGCGCGGTCGCCAGGACGGCCGCGACCGCGTACAGGCCCGTCGCGAGGAGGCCGGGGCGGGTCAGGAGGTCAGCGACGCGCTGGCCGAGAGCAGCTCGTCCACGTCGGGCACCTGCGTGACCTCGTACCGCCATGCTCCGCGGATGATGCCGTCTCCCCCGACGAGGAAGGCGCTGCGTACCACCGTGTCCCTCATCCCGCGGAACTCTCCGGCGACCCCGAAGGCGCGGACGGCGTCGCCGTTCCAGTCCGAGAGGAGCGGGAAATCGAGGCCGAGAACCTCGCGCCACGCCTTGTGCGAGTAGATCGAGTCACGCGAGATCGCGTAGATCCGAACGCCGGCCTCGTCGAAGTCCGCCTTCCTGTCACGCAGGAGGGAGAGCTCGTCCGTTCAGGTTCCGGTCCAGTCGTAGAGGTAGAACAGGAGCAGGAACGGGCCCTGATCGGCGAGCTCGTCGAGCGCCAGCCCCGCCCGGCCCTCGTCGTCCGGGTCGATCCAGACCGTCGCATGCGGGACGCGGTCGCCGGGGCCGATCACGCCGCGACCATGGCAGCGGACTCGGTGCGCTCGGCGATCTCGCGGGCGACCTCGACGACGTCGCGCGTCTCCTCGAACCGGCGCCGCTGCTCCTCTGCGCCGCAGCCCTCGAGGAGGATTCGTCCGACACCCTCCAGCTCTCGCTCCGAGCCGAGCTCGCGCGCATGTGGCTCGAGGTCACGCAGTGTTCGCCGGACGAGCTGGGCGACCGACGTCCTGATCCTGCTCCCCGTCGCGAGGTCGATCAGCGGGCGCCTCGAGCCCGTAGCGAGCGGCGAGCCACTTGTTCTCGCTCGCGAGTGTCCGATGGGGCGTCGGGAGGGTCTCCTTGGCGTCGAAGGCCTCCGAATAGCGCTTGACCAGGGCCTGGATGTACGCCGCGATCGCGAGCGCGTCCTCGAGGCGGCTGACCGCGTCCATCACGCGGATCTCGACCGTCCCGAAGCGGGGGTGCGGGCGGATATCCCACCAGATGTGCGTGTAGTCGGCGATGCAGCCGGTCTCCTGGAGCCGGCTGACGACGGCCGCGAACTCCTCGTAGCCTCGGAACGAGGGCGGGGGCCCGGAGCGCGGAAACGCTGCGAAGACGGACTGGCGGCTCGACATCAGGCCGGTTGGAGTGCCGCGCCAGAAGGCGGAGCTCGCGGAGAGCGCGACGAGCTCGGCCAGATGCCCGACGAGGGCGCCCATCACTGCGATCGCCTTGTCGGCTCCGTCCACCGCCACGTGAACGTGGAGGCCGAAGATGAGCTCGCGCCGGGCGATGTACTGGAGCTGGTCGACGAGAGCGCTGTAGCGGTCGCGACGGGTGATCCGCTGCCTCTCGTAGAGGCTGAACGGATGCGTTCCGGCGGAGCCGTAACGCAGGCCGAGCGAGCGCGACAGCTCGCCCACGTGCCCGCGCAGGCGGCGCAGGAACTGCTCTGCTTCGGCTGTGTTGGCGCAGACCGGCGTGTGCACCTCGAGCAGCGACTGGAACAGCTCGGGGGAGAGGTGCACCGCGAGCTCGACGTCGCGCTCGGAGGCGAGCACGCGGTCGGCCCGCTGGACGAGGTCGAGTGAGATCGGGTCGAGCAGCATGTACTCCTCCTCGATCCCGATCGTGAAGGGAGGGCCGGCGCCGAACCGGTGATCGACCACGCTCCCGCCTTGCTCGCTCATCGGGCGGCGAATGCTACTCCGGTGCGCGCAGAACCGCCTCGGCCTCGATCTCGACGAGCCAGCGCGGGTCGAGCAGGCGCGAGACGACCGTCGTGTTGGCCGGCCGGATCTCCGAGAACGCCTCGCCGTGCGCCTTCGCGTAGCCGTCGAAGCTCGCCGGATCGGTGAGGTAAGTCCTCGTCCTGACGACGTCCTCGAGGCTTCCCCCGGCCTCCGACAGCGCGGCGGCGATGATCTCGAGGCACCGCCTGGTCTGACCGTACGCGTCGTGCGGTGGGTCGGCGCCGTCCGGCATGGTAGGTGCCGTTCCCGCGACGAAGACGCGGTCGCCGACGCGTACTGCCCGACTGAACCCGACGATCGGCTCGTACGGCGACCCGGAGGAGATCCGGATGCGATCCATGCCGCGGTAGTATCGCCCGCCGTGGACGCTCTCGCCGGGATCGGCGCCTGGCCGGCGGAGCACGTTGCCGCAGGGGTCGTCGTGGACGGTCGGGTCGCGTTGGTGCGAGGGCCGATGGATCGGCCGTTCCGGCTCGCCTCGGTGACGAAGCTCCTGACCGCGTGCGCAGTTCTCGTCGCCGCGGAGGAGGGAATCCTCGAGCTGGACGAGCCCGCGGGGCCACCCGGTTCGACCGTCAGGCACCTGCTGGCGCACGCCTCCGGGCTGCCGTTCGAGCCCGGAGCGCCCATCGCGCGTCCCGGAGAGCGACGCATCTACTCGAACGTCGCGTACGGCGTCCTCGGCGAGCTCGTCGCGGTACGGGCGGAGATGCCGTTCGCCGCCTACCTCCGCGCCGCCGTGCTCGAGCCCGCGGGCATGACGTCGACTGTGCTCGAGGGGTCGCCCGCCGCGGGGGGCGTTGGGACGCTGGACGACCTGCTCGCCTTCGGCGTCGAGCTGGGACGGCCGCACCTTCTCGCCCCGGAGACGCTCGCCGAGGCGACCTGCGTGCAGTTCCCCGGCCTGTCGGGCGTGATACCGGGGATCGGCAGGCAGGACCCGTGCGACTGGGGGCTCGGCTTCGAGCTTCGCAACGGGAAGTCCCCGCACTGGACGGGGAGCCGGAACTCGCCCGCGACGTTCGGGCACTTCGGCGGATCGGGGACGTTCCTCTGGATCGATCCCGTGGCCGGGGTGGCTCTCGCCTGTCTCACCGACCTCGAGTTCGGAGCCTGGGCTCTCGCGGCCTGGCCCGCGTTGTCGGATACGGTGCTGGCCGCCTTCAGCTCGCGAGCAACGGGCGGATGACCTCGTCGAACGTCGCCTGATCGCAGGCCGCGACGACCGAGGGAACCATCGCCCGCACCGGCTCGCCGAACAGCGTCAGCCCGCCGAGGGCCTCTCCCGGTCGAACCACCATGCCGCTCGTCGACCGCAGGAGGCCGCTGATCACCACGGTGTACCTCCCTCGCTCGTCCTCCGCCGAGTAGAGCACATCGCCCGGCTGCAGCGATCTCCGCTCCATGAGCCCGGCCAGGCGCTCGAGCGTCTCCCCCGGCAGGCCGGCCAGCATCTCGATCCGGGCGAGCTCGTGGACGGCCGCGAACTGGTGTCGCACAGTAGGCTCGATGGTATGCCGTCGCCGCTGGGGATGTTCGAGGTGCAGCTGGTCACGGCGGAGCTCGAGGCGATGACGGCCTTCTACCGCGACGTCCTCGGTCTTCGCGTTTCGCTCGAGGACGACCTCCGCGGCCGCACGCACTTCCGGATCGGCAGGGGCCAGCTGATCCTCGCCCGGGCCGGGGCCGAGACTGACGGATCCGTCGACTGGCCCGGCCTGCCGCCGCCCCTCGTGAAGGACGGAGACCGGCGTGGGCCCTCACCGGATCGGCACGGCCCGATCCACTTCGCACTCGAGATCGGGGCGGGGCAGCTCGTCGCCACGGGTGAGCGGCTTCGCGCTGCCGGGCTCGACGTCCGCGGCCCGTTCCGGTGGCCGGGCGGTCAACGCTCGATCTACCTTCGTGATCCCGAGGGCAACGTCGTCGAGCTGATCTCTCAGTGACGCCGCCGCGGCCGGGACTTTTCGGGCCTCTGCCGGCGTTTGCATGAGTAGAACGCGAATGACCCAGAGGAGAACCGAATGACGAGCGCAGTGACAACGTCCACCTTCGAGACCGAAGTCCTCGGTAGCGACAAGCCTGTGATCGTGGACTTCTGGGCGGAGTGGTGCGGCCCGTGCCGCGCCGTGGCGCCGGTCCTCGACACGATCGCCGAAGAGCGCTCGGCGGAGTTGCGAGTCGTGAAGGTGAACATCGACGAGGAGCCCGACCTCGCCCGCCGCTACGGAGTGATGAGCATCCCGACGATCGTCCTCTTCAAGGACGGTGAGCCTGCGGCCGCAGCTGTCGGAGCCCAGCCGAAGACCATGCTCGAGAAGTCCCTCGGGCTCGTCGCAGCGTAACTCGCGCCGCGAAGAGAGCTTTGTCCGAACCCGCTGAGGCGGGTTCGGACTACGGTCGCGATATCGGCCTGGGTTTCGGCCAGGCATCGATTTGCGACACTACCGGCGTGTTCCAGCGTCTCACGCCGGTCCCGCAGCATGCTGCCCTCGAGCAGGACGTCCTCGCGTTCTGGGAGGAGCGGGCGATCTTCGAGCGGCTTCGAGCAAAGAACGCGGACGGCCCGACGTGGAGCTTCTTCGACGGGCCGATCACGGCGAACAAGCGGATGGGCGTCCACCACATGTGGGGGCGCACGCTGAAGGACGTCTTCCAGCGGTACAAGGCGATGCGCGGCTTCCATCAGCGCTACCAGAACGGCTTCGACTGCCAGGGGCTCTGGGTCGAGGTCGGGGTCGAGCGGGAGCTCGGTCTGAACTCGAAGCAGGAGATCGAGGAGTACGGGCTCGCAGAGTTCGCACGCCGCTGTCGCGAGAAGGTCGCCTGGTCCGCCCAGGCGATCACCGAGCAGTCGACACGGCTCGGGATGTGGATGGACTGGGGCAACGACTACTACACGTTCTCGGACACGAACATCGAGTACATCTGGCGCTTCCTGAAGGTCGTCCACGAGAGCGGCTGGCTGTTCCGCGGCCATCGCTCGACCGAGTGGTGTCCCCGGTGCGGAACGTCGATCTCGCAGCACGAGCTCGCGGGCTACTACTTCGAGAAGACGGATCCATCGCTTTTCGTCCGCTTCCCCTTGAAGGACCGTCGACGGCGAGTCACTCGTCGTGTGGACGACCACGCCCTGGACGCTGCCCGCGAACGTCGCGGCTGCCGTGCGGCCCGACGCCGAGTACGGGCTGCTCTCGAACGGCGACTGGGTCGCCGTCGCGCGGTATCCGGACGTTCGGCCGGAGCGCACCGTGCGGGGTACCGAGCTCGTCGGGCTCGAATACGAGGGGCCGTTCGGCGATCTGCCCGCTGCGGCTGCGGTCACGCATCGCGTGATCCCCTGGGACGAGGTATCGCTTTCGGAGGGAAGCGGGATCGTGCACATCGCTCCGGGGTGCGGCGTCGGAGGACTTCGAGCTCTCCAAGGCGCACGATCTCCCGATTCTGGCGCCGGTCGACGAGGCCGGGCGCTTCTACGACAGCTACGGCTGGCTCCACGGGCTCTCGACGACCGAGGCGAAGGATCAGATCGTCGGTGTCCTGCACGAGCGCGGGCTCCTGGTCGAGGCCGGCGGAGATCCACCACCGCTACCCGTTCTGCTGGCGGTGCGAGACGCCGCTCATCTTCCGTCTCACGGACGACTGGTTCATCGCTGCCGACCCGCTCCGGCAGCGCCTGCTCGACGCCAACGCCACCGTCGACTGGGTGCCGGACTACTTCGGGAAGCGGATGGACGACTGGCTCCGCAACATGGGCGACTGGAACATCTCACGCAAGCGTTACTTCGGGCTCCCCCTGCCGTTCTATCCGTGCGGCTGCGGGCAGCTGACGGTGATCGGCTCGCTCGCAGAGCTCCGCGAGAGAGCGACGTGCGGGCTCGAGCAGCTCGAGGAGCTTCACCGGCCGTGGATCGACGAGGTGGCGATCCGATGCGAAGGCTGCGGCGGCGACGTTCGCCGTGATCGCGGAGGTCGGGGACGTCTGGCTCGACGCCGGCATCGTTCCGTTCTCGACCCTCGGCTGGCAGAGCCCCGAGTACGTCGAGGGCGGCAATGCGACAGGCGCGGCACGTGGGCTGACCCGGGCGGACCTCCCCGACCACGTCTACTGGGAGCGATGGTTCCCCGCCGACTGGGTCTCGGAGATGCGCGAGCAGATCCGCCTCTGGTTCTACGCGCAGCTCTTCATGTCGGTCGTGCTGGTCGATCGCGCTCCGTACCGTCAGGTGCTCTCGTACGAGAAGCTGCTCGACGAGACCGGACGCGAGATGCACGGGAGCCTCGGGAACGCGATCGACGCCGACGAGGCCTTCGAGCGCATGGGGGCCGACGTGATGCGCTGGATGTACTGCGCGCAGCCGCCCAATCAGAACATCCGCTTCGGCTTCGGGCCGGCCGAGGAGGTCAAGCGAAAGCTCCTCACGGTCTGGAACTCCGTCTCGTTCCTCGTCACCTACGGCGCGATCGAGAGCTTCAGGCCCCGCTACGCGGATCTCGACCGGGGTCCCGAGGGAATCGAGCTGCGACCGCTCGACCGGTGGCTCCTCGCTCGGGCGCAGAGCTTCCTCGGGGAGGTCGAGGCTGCCTACGAGGGCTTCCTGACCGTCGGCGTCGTCCGGGCGTTCGAGTCGTACGTCGACGATCTCTCCAACTGGTACATCCGCCGCTCGCGACGACGGTTCTGGGAAGACGCGGACGAGGCCGCGTTCCGCACGCTCTGGTACGGGATCGTCCAGGCTCTGCGCGCCATCGCCCCGATCATGCCGTTCCTGGCCGAGGATCTCTGGAGGAACCTCGTCGCCGGGACGTGCGAGGACGCGCCCGAGAGCGTGTTCCTCGCAGGTTGGCCCACCCCGACCGCCTCGCTCTCGAACGCCACCCTCCTCGAGGAGCTCTCGGCTGCGCGCCAGGCGATCGAGCTCGGCCGAGCAGCCCGCCAGAGCGCAGGGTTGAAGCTCCGCCAGCCTCTGCGCCGCGTGGTCGTCTGCACTCTCGACCCCGAGATCCGCGAGGCCGTCGGGCGTCAGGTCGAGGAGGTCGGGGGGGAGCTGAACGTGAAGGAGGTCGAGTTCGGCGAGGATCCCGGCGGGTTCGCGAAGCTGCGAGCTTCGGCCAGGCTCGACCTGGTCGGCCCGCGCCTCGGCTCTGATCTACCCGAGCTGCGAAGGCTGCTCGCGGCAGGCGACTTCGATCTCGAGGACGGCAAGCTCCTGCGCCGGGCCGTTCACGCTCGTGCAGGGCGAGTACGCGCTCGAATACGTCGCGTCCGAGGGCTGGTCGGTCGCTCAGGACGGCGACTTCGTGGTCGGGATCGACGTCCGCGTGGATCACGCGCTCGCGCTCGAGGGACGCGCGCTCGACGTGATCCACACGATCCAGCGCCTGCGCAAGGAGGCCGGTCTCGACATCACGGACCGGATCGAGATCGGCTGGAACGGCGACGGGGGGCTCGAGGAGGTCTTCGCGACCCACGGCGAGCAGATCGCTCACGAGACGCTTGCCGTGAGGATCGAACGGCGCCCCGGAGTGGAGCTCTCCGTCGAGAAGGCCCGCTGAAGGCGGAATCGTTGCCTCGGCTCGCAGGCCGGGGCCGATATCCGCCGGGGAGGGCGGCGGAGCCGTCCGGTCACGGGGTAGGCGGAATCGTTGCCCGGCCGCAGTGTCCCGAATCGGGCAAGGCCCGATCTCGGGACGGTCGCGGAAACCGGCGGAGCCGGTTTCCGCACTGGGCCGATATCCGCGCGGGGATCTAACGCGCCGCGACCGGGCGAGGTGATGCGAGCCGGAGGGGGAGCGCCGGGAGCCTGAACGAGACGTCCTCGCGTTCCGAACGGTGCGGCCTGATCTCGGCGACGCCTCGCTGCCGAAACCACGTGCAGACGGACTGGACGAGCCGTTCGGGCGCCGATGCGCCGGAGGTGAGGCCGACGGTCTCGATCCCCTCGAGCCACTCGTCCCGGATCGCCTCCGCGTCCTCGATGAGATGGGCACGCACCCCGGCAGCTCGAGCCACCTCGACGAGCCGATTCGAGTTCGAGCTGTTCGCGGAACCGATCACGAGAACGAGGTCGACCTCGTCGAGCATTGCCTTGACCGCGCGCTGTCGGTTGGAGGTCGCGTAGCAGATGTCCTGTTTCTTCGGCCCGACGATCCCCGGGAAGCGACGCCGCAGCACGTCGACGATCTCGTCCGTCTCGTCCACCGACAGCGTCGTCTGCGTGAGGTAGGCGAGTCGGTGTGCCTGCGGCGGCTGGACAGTCTCGGCATCCGCCGCTGACTGAACGAGCACGATCGCGTCGGGTGCCTCTCCGATCGTGCCTTCGACCTCGTCGTGGCCGTCGTGTCCGATCAGGAAGATCGTGTAGCCGAGGGAGGCGAAGACCCTGGCCTCGGAGTGCACTTTCGTGACGAGCGGGCAGGTGGCGTCGACGGTCTGGAGCCCACGCGCCCGGGCGTTCGCCTGGACGAGGGGCGAGACGCCGTGGGCGGAGAAGATGACCAGCTCACCCTCGGGCACCTCGTCCTCGCTCTCGACGAAGACCGCTCCGCGACGCTCGAGCTCGCTCACGACATGGCTGTTGTGCACGATCTGACGCCGGACGTACACCGGGGCGCCGCGCTCCTCGAGCGCCAGTTCGACCGTGTCGATCGCCCGCTCGACGCCGGCACAGTAGCCGCGAGGCGAGGCGAGGAGGATGCGCTTGACCATCGCCTCGAACAAGGGTAGCCACGAGCTCGTGCCGCCGCGCGGGAACCGTCAGCCGGATCGGGCCCGAGCGGTCTGGGCGAGCGCGACCCCGGCGAGGACGAGGAGGCCTCCCGCGATCTGTCCGGGCCCCAGCGACTCTTCGAGCCAGGCGAAGGCGACGAGAGCGCCGACGACCGGCTCGACCATTGCGGTCACAGTCACGCGCGTCGCCGGTAGGTGATGCAGGGCGCCGATCATGAGGATGAACGGGACGAATGTCCCGAACACGATGATCGCCGCGACGCAGGAGCCAGAATGGCACGAAGACGTCCTCGAGCCGCCCCAGGAGCGACACGTCCTCGCCGAGGAGACTGGTCGGAAAGCTCCACCACGGCTGCGCGAACGTCCAGAAGAGCGTCGCGAACGCGAACCCCCACGCGAGGAGCGACAGCACGTCGCGCCCGTGCGCGAGGCTGCGCTCCGCGAGCAGGATGTACGCGGCGTACGCGACCGATCCGAGGAGCGACGCCGCGACGCCGACCCCGTCGAGGGAGATGCCGCTCCACAGCTCGACCACCAGGGTCAGGCCTGCGAGCGCGAGGGCGAGCCCGTACCAGAGCCGCCGTCGCACGGGGCTCTTGACGACGAACCGCGCCCAGAGCGCCACCCAGACAGGTGACAGATACTGGAGGACGATCGCGACGCCGATGTCCAGCCGCTCGATGCCCACGAAGAAGAGGAACTGGACGAGTGCCAGGCCGAGGATCCCGAATGCCACCAGCCACGGGATCTCCCGCCGCTCGATACGAAGGCCTGCGCGGCGGGTGACGGCAGCGGCGGCGAAGAAGAGGATCGCGCCGCCCGCACACCGCACCTCGGCGAGCCTGTACGTCGACAGTCCCGACTGGATCGCGACCTTGAGCAGCGTGCCGTTGATGCCCCAGAGCGACGCTGCTGCGACGACCATCGCATAGCCCAGAACTGGCCGCTGGCGGCGAGCCGGATGAGCCTCGAGGGAGGCGAGCTCGGGCGTGACGGGGGCGTCGACCACGGCCGCGAGGCTACCAGCAGCCGGGCTGCATCCGCGCCGCCAGCCCGACGTGTCATGCTTCGAACCGACGGGACGTAGCGCAGCCTGGTAGCGCGCCTGCTTTGGGAGCAGGAGGCCGCCGGTTCGAATCCGGCCGTCCCGACTAGATCTCCGTCAGCCGGCGGGTGCTCGACTCATGACTCGGTGGCTCATCGCCCAGCTCGGCCTCGCGAGCGGCGAGCGGTCGAGCGCGAAGAACGAGAGCTCGACCACAGGGCCGATGAGAAGCGCGAACGCGAGCGTTCCGACGCCGACGTCTCCACCGAGCGCCCAGCCGACCGCGAGCGCCACGAGCTCGATGCCCGCGCGTGCGAGGCCGACGCGCGTGTGGAGCCGAAGCGAGACGACGAGCATGAGCGAGTCGCGAGGGCCGGCGCCCATGTTCGCGCCGATGTAGAAGGCCGAGCCGATCCCGAACGCGAGGATGCCGGCGGCGAGACAGCCGACTCTGATCCCGAGCGGGGCCTCGGCCGTGTTCGGGACGGCGTTCGTCGTGAGCAGCAGTTGCACGAAGGCGCCGATCAGCGTCGCGTTGGCAACCGTTCCGAAGCCGATGCGTGCGCCCAGGCGCCACGCGAGGAGGAGCACGACGACGCCTACGACGATGTTCGCCATGCCGAACGAGAGCGGCGTGTTGTCGGCGATTCCCTGGTGGAGCACGTCCCACGGCGGCAATCCGAGCTCGCATTGCAGGAGCAGGACGATCCCGAGGGCGCACACGAAGAGTCCGAAGATCAGGCTCGCGAGGCGCGAGGCGAGACCGCCCCGAACGATCGGCGGCGGCACGTGACGCACGAGCGGAAACGATACGCGGGGGCTACGACCAGAGCGCGGCGACCAGGGGAGCGTCTCGCCGGCCGTGTGCCTGCCCGGCACGCGCGAGTGCCGGCGCGACGGCGGGATCCAGCGCGTCGCCGCCGGTCGCGGATACCGCGTCGGCGTCCGGCCACGCCGCATGCACCCTGGTGCCCCCGCTCTCGAGAGACGCGAGCTCCTCGACCATTGCGGGGGCAGGTGACGCATCCTTCCTCGGGAGCAGGGCGAGCACGAGTGCCCGATCCGCTCCGGACGCGAGATCCGCGTTCGTGCCTGATCCGCAGCCGCCGTCCATCAGCCGTCGCCCGGCTGCGGCGACCGGTGGGAAGAAGCCGGGGACGGAGGAGCTCGCGGCGCAGGCGCGCCCGAGCCCGACGCGTCCTCCGGCGGCGAGCACGACGCGCTCGCCCGTTCCGGTGTCGTGCGCGGTGATGCGCAGCGCAGGCGAGCGCCACGCGCGACGGCCGACGAGCGTTGCCACGAACCCGACGAACACCGGCTCCGGCATCGTCGAAGCCTGGCGGGCGAGCTCGCCGAGCTCCCGGAGCGCATCCGGGGTCGGATGCTCGCTCCGGAGCAGGAGGTCGAGCGCCTCGTGGCCCGCCTCGTCTGGCTCGCCGGCCACGACGCCGAAGAGCGCCGAGAAGAGCCGGCGCAGCGGGCGGTCGGCCTCTGCGACGAACCGGAAGCGGTCTTCCATCGGCTTGGTATCGGTTGCCCAGGCGCCCACGATGCTTCCCGCCGACGTGCCGACCACGCGATCTGCAGTCGACACGTCGATCGATGCCTGCTCCAATGCGGCGAGATACCCGCAGCCCCAGGCGACGCCTGCGAGTCCACCACCGCCCAGAACGAGCGCTCTCGCCGATGTGCTCGGAGGCCATCGCGGAACACTACGCGGTGGTGAGCCGTCCTCGGCATGGGCGAGAATGCGGCGTGCGCGTCTCCGCGAAGGTCGACTACGCGCTTCGGGCTGCCGCCGAGCTCGCGGCGGCGAGGGTGAGGGGCCGGTCAAGGGCGACCACATCGCGCAGGCCCAGGGCATCCCGCTCAAGTTCCTCGAGAACATCCTCCTCGAGCTTCGCCACGCCGGCATCGTCCAGAGCCAGCGTGGCGAGCGTGGCGGCTACTGGCTCGCCCGGCCGCCGACGGAGATCACGCTCGCCGAGGTGATCCGGGCGGTCGAAGGACCGCTCGCGAACATCCGCGGCGCCCGGCCCGAGACGGTCGAGCTACCACGGGCCCCGCGCGCCCGCTGCGCGACGTCTGGATCGCCCTTCGGGCGAGCCTGCGCGCGGTGCTCGAATCGGTGACGCTCGCCGAGCGTCGCGCCGAGTGAGCTCCCCGCCGCATCGACGAGCTGATCGGCCGACCCGGAGGCCTGGGAGCCGCACTGGCGGCTGAGCGGCCGGCTCGGCCGATCCACGGCGGATATCGGCCCGGCCGAGGCCGGGCAACGATTCCGCCTCTACGCCGAGAACACCTGCGTGCGACCGGGTCGACGAAGACGACCTGGCCCTTCGCGAGCTCGAGCTGCTCGGCCTCGTCCCGCGTCACCTGCGCCCAGATCGCGCTCGCCGCTCTCGAGCAGCGAGCTCGACGCGGACCTCGAAGCCGAGGTGGACGACCCGCTCGATCATCGCCTCCGCGGTCGAGCCGTTCGGCTCGAGCCGCAGCTCGATGTCGTGCGGGCGGACGAAGTCGCTCGCCGAGCCGGTTGACCGGCCCGATGAAGCTCATCACGAACTCGTTGGCCGGGTGCTCGTAGAGGTCGCGGGGCTTGCCGACCTGCTCGATCCGGCCCTCGTTCATCAGCACCACGCGGTCGGCGACCTCCATCGCCTCCTCCTGGTCGTGCGTGACGAGCACGGTCGTGACGTGGACGTCGTCGTGGAGGCGGCGCAGCCACGGCGCGGAGCTCCTTGCGGACGCGGGCGTCGAGCGCGCCGAACGGCTCGTCGAGGAGCAGCACCTTCGGCTCGACGGCGAGCGCGCGGGCGAGCGCCATGCGCTGCCGCTGGCCGCCGGAGAGCTGGGACGGGTAGCGCTCGGCGAGCCCGTCGAGCTGGACGAGCGAGAGCGAGCTCGTCGACGCGTGCCTTGATCTCGGCCTTCGGGCGCTTGCGGATCGTGAGGCCGAAGGCGACGTTGTCGAACACGGTCATGTGCTTGAACGCGGCGTAGTGCTGGAAGACGATGCCGACGCCTCGCTTCTGCGGCGGCAGGTCGGTCGCGTCCTCGCCGAGGATGGTCGACGTCGCCCTCGTCGGGCTGCTCGAGGCCCGCGATCACGCGGAGCAGCGTCGACTTCCCGCTGCCGCTCGGCCCGAGCAGGGCGGTCAGCGAGCCGCTCGGGATCGCGACGCGAGACGTTGTCGAGCGCGACGAAGCTACCGAACCGCTTCGTCGCCTGGCGCACGGCGATCGCCACGCGGCTCCTCCTTTCGTCCGAGGAGGTTCATCGCGATGAGGGTGAGCGACGGCGAGCACGGCGAGCACGACCGCGGTCGTGTACACGCCGACCTGGTCGAACGCGAGGAAGCGCTCGTCGATGTGCAGCGTGAGCGTCTCCGTCTTGCCGGCGATGCCGCCCGGAGACGACCGCGACGGCTCCGTACTCGCCGAGCGCGCGCGCCGTCGTCAGGACGACGCCGTACGCGACGCCCCAGCGGATCGCGGGCAGCGTGATCGCGCCAGAACGTCGCCGTTCGGCGACGCGCCGAGCGTCCACGCGGCCTCCTCCTGATCCGTGCCGATCTCGCGCAGCACCGGGACGACCTCGCGCACGACGAACGGGCAGCGAGACGAAGATCGTCGCGATCACCATCCCGGGCAGGGCGAAGATGACGCGGATGCCGTTGTCGACGCAGCCAGCCGCCGACCCAGCCGTTCTGCCCGTAGACGAGGATCAGCGCAGAGGCCGACGACCACCGGCGAGAGCGCGAGCGGGAGCCCGATCGACGGAGTTGAGGAGCCAGTTCCCGCGGCCCGAGCCGCGCCGGACGATCGCGAGCGCGCAGACGATGCCGAAGATCGTGTTCGCGGGAACGACGATCGCGTGATGATCAGCGTCACCTTGAGCGCGTGCACGAACGCCGGGCTCGTGAGCTCGTCCCAGACCGCGCCGAGCCCGTCCTCGAACATCCGGTAGAAGACCATCCCGACCGGGATCAGCGAGGAGCAGCAGCAGGTAGCCGAGCGCGGCGAACCGGAGTCCGTAGCCGTTCACGCCATCGTGCCTCCGCGTCCAGCGCTCGAGCAGGTCGGCGCCGACCAGCACGACGAAGGCGAGCGCGAGCAGCACGACCGAGACCGCGGCGGCCGCCGATCGGCGCGTCGCTCTCGATCTGGCTGAAGATGTACCAGGACGACACCTCGGTCTGGAACGGGATGTTCCCGGAGATCAGGATCGACGGCGCCGAACTCGCCGATCGCCCGGCCGAAGCCGAGCGCGCGTGCCGGAGAGGATCGCCGGCAGCAGGTTCGGCAGCACGATCCGGCGGAAGGTCGTGAACGAGCTCGCGCCGAGCGACGCCGCCGCCTCCTCCATCTCCCGGTCGAGCTCGAGCAGCACGGGCTGGACCGCCCGGACGACGAACGGGAGCGTCACGAAGAGGAGGGCGAGCACGATCGCGACGCGGGTGAAGGCGACGTTCACGCCGAACGGGCTCTTCGGGCCGTAGACGGCGAGCAGCGTGAGGCCGGCGACGATCGTCGGCAGCGCGAACGGCAGGTCGATGATCGCGTTGACGACGCTCTTGCCGCGGAAACGAGTCGCGGACGAGCACCCAGGCGATGAGCGTCCCGGTGACCGCGTTGATCGCGACGACGATCAGCGAGATCGCGAACGTGAGCTTCAGCGTCGCGACCGCCTCGGGTCGTGTGACCGCGTCCCAGAACGCTGCCCAGCCGTCGTCGAACGCCTTCGCGACGACGGCCGCGATCGGGATCAGGACGATCAGGCGTCAGGTAGACCGTCGAGATCCCGAGCGTCAGGACGCCGGCGCGCGGTCTCCTGCGCGCCGGCGCCCGACGGCTCGTGCAGCGACTGCTCATGACGTCGCTAGCCGTCAGTCGGGACTCCCAGCTCCTGCTCGATGCCGGCGACGATGCCGTCGTCGCGATCGAAGAACTTCTCGCGCACGTCGGCCAGCCGCCGAGGTCGGCGATCGTGAACAGGCCGGACGGCGGCGGGAAGTCGAACTCGGCGGCGACGTCCGGATCGACCGGCCGGTAGCCGTTCTCGCCGAAGACCGTCTGCGCGTCGGGCGTCTGGACGAACTCGAGCCACGCGCCCGTCTCGGGCGTCGCGCTGACGGTCACGGCGACCGGGTTCTCGATCAGGATCGTCTGGTCGGGCACGACGTAGTCGATCGGCTCTCCTGCCTGCTGGGCGAAGATCGCCTCGTTCTCGTAGGCGAGGAGCACGTCGCCCTTGCCGGCCGAGAAGGTCTGCAGCGCCTCGCGGGCGCTCTTGTCCTGCACCGGCGTGTTGCTGGAGCAGCTGGCGCAGGTACTCGAGCGCCTCCTCCTCGGTCTTGCCCTGCTCGAGCTGGGCGCCGTAGGCGGCCATCAGGTTCCACTGCGCGCCGCCGGACGTGAACGGGTTCGGCGTCACCACCTCGACCTCGCCGGTGACGAGGTCGTCCCAGGTCTGGATGTTCTTCGGGTTGCCCTCGCGGACGACGAAGACGACGACCGAGTCGGTGACCATGCCGTTGTACTGCTCGGTCTGCTGCCAGTCGGGGGCGACGAGCCCGGCGTCGACGAGCCGGGTCACGTCGGGCTCGAGCGAGAAGGCGACGTAGTCGGCGGGCAGCCCGGCCTCGACGGCGCGGCTCTGCTCGCCCGACGAGCCGTACGACTGCTCGAACTCGACGCCGTCACCGTCCGGTGTTCCCTGGAACGCCGGGATCAGCATCTCGTAGACCTCGCGCGGAGTCGAGTAGGCGACGAGGGAGATGACCTTGTCGCCCTCGGCCGCGGCGGCGGCTTCCGTCGTTGCGGCTGCGGCGGTCGTCTCCGATGCGCTGTCGCTGCCACCGCCGCAGGCCGCAAGAGCGACCACGGCGACGAGCGCGAGGAGCATCGAGAGCATCGATCTTATGCCACGCATGAAATCTCCTTATTTTTCCGGTTTGTCTACTCTTTCGATAGACTTACCGGAGCGCACCGCAAACGTCAACCGCACCGCACTCTAGAAGCACTCCAGAAGGAGTGTCAAGGGTACCGCACCGCGCGGCTGTGGTGCGGGTAGCCGTATTGGCGCGCTCCGCGCTTCGTGCGACGATGTCGGCGTGACGAGCGTCCTGATCGTCGACGATCACCCGACGTTCCGGGCAACAGCGCGAGCGGTCCTCGAGGCGGAGGGCTACGACGTCGTCGGGGAGGCGGACGATGGTGCCTCGGCGCTCGAAGCAGCTCGCTTGCTCGCCCCCGATCTCGTCCTGCTCGACGTGCAGCTTCCCGACACGGACGGTTTCACGGTCGCCGCCCAGCTGACGGCGAACGGCCGCGGGCCGGCCGTGATCCTGACGTCGAGCCGCGACGCGGCCGACTTCGGGCCCCTGGTCAGCGAATGCGGCGCCCGCGGCTTCGTCCCGAAGGCCGAGCTCTCCGGTGCGGCACTTGCCGCGCTGCTCGGGTGAGACCCTCGTGAAGCACAGGCGACTCGTCGTCGGTCTCGCATCGCTCGCCGCCGGCGCCATCTCCGTCGCGCTGATCGCGCGCTCGAACCACCTGGATGCCCGTCTCGCGTCTGCGATCACGTCGCTCGTGATCGGCTGGTTGTTGACGGGAGCGGGCCTGGTCGCCTGGTCTCGCCGCCCGGAGAGCCGCTTCGGGAAGCTGATGGTGGTGACCGGATTCGCCTGGTTCGTCTCGACGGTCGAGGCGGCGAACGGCTCCTTGCGTTCACCGTCGGCCTCTGGCTCTCGGCCGTGCCGCTCGCGACGTTCGGCTATCTCCTCCTCGCGTTCCCCGACGGGCGCCTGGCCACGCGGGCCGAACGCGTGGTGGTCGTGGCCGCCTACGTCGTCACCATCCCGGTGCAGCTCGTCGTCCTCCTCTTCGCAGATCTCGAGACGAGCACGATCGACTGCGACGACTGCCCGCCGAACGCCTTCCTCGTACGTCCGAACGACGCCGTCGCCAATGGGCTCATCTCCGCGCAGAACGCGGTCGGCGTCGTGTTGGTGCTCTCGATCGTCGTGATCCTGCGCCGGCGCTGGGTGGCGGCGACCCCGCCTGCACGCCGCTCGCTGGCACCCGTTTTCCTGACGGGATCCGTCACGCTCGTCTTCGGTGCGGCTCTCTTCATCGCGGAGCTGGCGGGGTGGGATCGCGCCACGCCCTGGCTTCGGCTCGCGCTCTTCGTCGCCATGGCGACCGTCCCGCTTGCCTTCCTCGCCGGGCTGCTCCAGGTTCGCCTCGCCGACCTCGGCGTGATCCGGCTCGTCGTCGACCTCAATCGCGGGCAGGCACGCGGTCGCCTGCGCGACTCGCTCGCGCGCGCGCTGGGCGACCCCTCGCTCGTCCTCGGCTACTGGCTGCCGGAACGGCAGGGATACGTCGACATGTACGGGCGGTCTCTGATCCTGCCTCGCGAGGGAACCGGGCGGTCCGCGACGGTGGTCGATCAGGACGGCGAGCGGATCGCAGTCCTGATCCACGACGCGTCGCTCGACGATCGGCCGGAGCTCCTCGACGCCGTCCGTTCGGCCGCGAGCCTGACCCTCGTCAACGAGCGACTCCAGGCCGAGCTCCGCGCGAAGCTCGACGAGCTCCGGACGAGCGAGGAGCGACTGCGCGCGCTCATCGATGCATCGCCGCTCGCGATCGTCGAGGTCGACCTCGACGATCGGGTCAGCTTCTGGAACCGGGCGGCCGAGACCCTGTTCGGCTGGACGAGCGAGGAGGTGGTCGGTCAGCCGGTGCCGATCATCCCCGAAGAGCGCGAGGCCGAGCGCCATCGCATGCGCGATCGGCTCGTCGAGGGCGAGGTCGTCGGCGACGCGGACACGGTTCGGCAGCGCAGGGACGGGAGCCTCGTCGAGGTCTCGATCTCGGCGGCGCCGGTCAGGGGCCCGGACGGGCGCGTCGTCGGGATGATGGCGGCGCTCGCCGACGTGGGCGAGCGCAAGCGCGCTCAGGAGGAGCTGCGACGGGAGCGCGACTTCATCTCCGCCGTCCTCGACACCGCGGCCACGCTCGTCATCGTGACCGACCGTGAGGGTCGCTTCGTGCGCTTCAACCAGGCCTGCGAGCGCCTCACCGGCTACACCGAGGAGGAGGTCATCGGGCGGCCGTACTGGGAGCTCTTCATCGACCGCGACGAGGCTCCTCGCATCCGGGCGGCAGTCGGTCGGGTCTGGGCGGGCGAGTTCCCGAGCGAGAACGAGAACCACTGGATCCTGCGAGACGGGACGAGGCGGCTCATCGCCTGGTCGAACACGGTGCTACTCGACGACGACGGGGAGGTCGAGTACATGGTCTCGTCGGGTCTGGACATCACGGAGCGCAAGCGCGCCGACGACGAGCTGCGCGCGTCGCGCGCGCGCATCGTGGAGGCTGGAGACGCGGAGCGGCGCCGCCTCGAGCGGAACCTGCACGACGGCGCCCAGCAACGTCTCGTCGCGCTCTCGCTCGCGCTGCGGATGGCCCAGGGCCAGGTCAGGACGAAGCCCGAGGCGGCCGAGGAGCTGCTCGGCGCCGCCGGCGAGGAGCTGTCGGCGGCCCTCGACGAGCTTCGAGAGCTCGCCCGGGGAATCCATCCGGCCGTGCTCACCGACCGCGGGCTGCCGGCCGCGCTCGAGGCGCTCGCAGGTCGTGCGACGACGCAGGTGGACGTGCGGGTCGGTCTCTCCGACCGCCTTCCGGCGCCGATCGAGGCTGCCGCCTACTACGTCGTGTCCGAGGCCCTGGCGAACGTCGCGAAGTACGCGAGCGCCCGTTCCGTGAGCGTGAGCGTGGAACGGCGGAACGGTCTCGCGCTCGTCGAGGTCGTGGACGACGGCGTCGGGGGAGCCGATCCGGCGCTCGGCTCCGGGTTGCGGGGCCTCGCCGACCGCGTCGAGGCGCTGGACGGCAGTCTCGAGGTGACGAGCGCGCCCGGTCGCGGAACCCGGGTTCGAGCTGCCATCCCGGTCGCTGGGTAGGCTGAGCCTGTGCGCGTCGTGATCGCCGAGGACTCGGTCCTCCTCCGCGAAGGCTTGGCCCGACTGCTCGAGGACAACGGCTTCGACGTCGTCGGGCAGGCCGAGAACGGCGACCAGTTGCTGCTCAAGGTTCGCTCGTACGATCCCGACGTCGCGATCATCGACATCCGTATGCCGCCGACCCATACCGACGAGGGGCTTCGCGCAGCACACGAGATCCGCGAGAAGCACCCCCGGACGGGCGTGCTCGTGCTCTCCCAGTACGTCGAGCCGGGCTACGCGCTCGAGCTGCTGCAGGACAGCGCCGAAGGCGTCGGCTACCTCCTCAAGGATCGGGTCGCGGACGTTGGAGAGTTCGCGGACGCCGTCCGGCGCGTGGGGGAGGGCGGCTCTGCGCTCGACCCGACGGTCGTGTCGCAGCTCGTCGGCCGGAACCGCCGCGACGATCCGCTGGCCGCTCTCACGCCGCGCGAGCGGGAAGTCCTCGAGTTGATGGCGGAGGGTCGATCGAACCAGGGCATCGCCGAGCGGCTGGTCGTCACCGAGCGGGCGGTCGAGAAGCACGTGACGAGCATCTTCTCGAAGCTCCGGCTGCCCGCCGCCTCCGAGGACCACCGGCGCGTGCTCGCGGTTCTCACCTTCCTCCGCGCGTAGGGGCTGAGCGGCCGGCTCGGCCGGCCGCGACCCCTGATCGCCTGTCGGGCGGAGCCCGGGCTACCGGAATGCCTGTCCGGGCAGCCGCACGCGATAGGTGCGGCTTTCCCTACCGCGAGACGCCAGCTGGCTCCCTGCCCGTGAGGAACCGTCGCTGCGAGGCTTGTACCAGTCAAGAGGACTTGGAAGGAGGCGTTTGAGATGACCGCAATCACCGCAGAGCTTCAGATCGGAGCGATCGAGGAGCTCATCCAGCGCCGAAGGGTTGCGCGACTGATCGCGGTCGGCTCCGCCTCCTTCACCACCATCATCGCGTTCGTCGGCGCCGCTCTCGCAGTCGCCGCGTAGAGCCGGTGGCCGAGAGCCCGGGTCAGGTCTTGCACTGACGCATCGCCTGCGTCATTGCAAGACCTGACCCCGTTGCGTGACCCGTTCGGCTAGCTCCCGCGGTCGGACGCTACGCGTCACGTGCGCCGGCACGCCGTAGAGCTCGCCAAGGGCTTCGGCGAGGTCGCGGGAATCGAACACCTCGAAGCGCTTGCCGCGCCCGCGGCGGTAGTGCTTGACGGCCG
Organism: uncultured Thermoleophilia bacterium; assembly: GCA_963705605.1. Lineage (GTDB taxonomy): Bacteria > Actinomycetota > Thermoleophilia > Gaiellales > Gaiellaceae > CAVPKC01. The sequence continues at coordinate 704,784 of CAVPKC010000003.1, read as the reverse complement.
ACGGGACGAGGACCTGGCGCGGATAGGCGAGCCGGCTGCGCCAGCCGTGCTCGCCCTCGACGACGTCGCCCCAGAGTGAAACGAGCCCTACGGCCATGACGGTGTCGTAGCCGAGGATCGCCGGGGCGATGATCGTGGTCGCGCTGCGGACGACCGGTGGGAAGTACGAGAGCACGAGCTCGGGCGCCTTCGCCGCGTGGATCCCGCAGGAGCACAGGGGAGAGGGAGGGGGATGGGGCGCGCCACTCGGGCAGGTCGCCTCGAGTGCCAGGCGCGCCGGCCAGCGCGTCGGGGTGGTCGTCGAGGCGAGTACGAAACCGTCATGCGTGTCGAGGACGCGCCAGCAGCGCCAGCCGACGACCGGCTCGATCGCGTCGGGTGCGATCATCCGGCCGGCAGCGCCTCGGCGGGCTCGCGCTCCGGATCGGGCTCAGGGGCCGGAAGTGGCACCGTCGAGGGCGCCGGCTCCTCGAGCGGCTCGATCGTGATCGTGCGCTGCGGCTCCCCGATCTCCACGGGATTCGCACCGAGGATACCGCCCGGTCGTACGGATGGCCCTACCCCGGCAATCCGCCCCGCCGCGAGGGAGCGCTTAACCTCAGCTCAACGAGCCTTCACGAAGTCGAAACGCGGCGAAACGGAGACGAAACACGGGTTCGGTAGAACTCCAGGCGTCGCACATCTCCCCCTTCCCGCCGAGGGCCGGACAACTGTCCGGCCCTCGTGCTTTGAGTGGTCGAGGCTGCCGCCGGCAGCCTCGATTGCCCGTCAGCCGAGCTGCCGATCCAGGTTGAACGCCGCGCTGATCAGCGCGAGGTGCGTGAAGGCCTGCGGGAAGTTGCCGAGCTGCTCCCCCGTCGGCCCGATCTCCTCGGAGAACAGGCCGAGGTGGTTTGCGTACGTCAGCATCTTCTCGAACGCGAGCCGAGCTTCGTCCACCCGTCCCGCCCGTGCGAGTGCCTCGACGTACCAGAAGGTGCAGATCGAGAACGTGCCCTCGTCGCCGCGGAGCCCGTCCGGCGATGCGCCGGCGTTGTATCGGTAGACGAGGGAGTCCGAGACGAGCTCCGCCGAGATCGCATCGAAAGTCGCGAGCCAGCGGGGGTCGGTCGGCGCGATGAACTTGACGAGCGGCATCGTCAAGACTGCCGCATCGAGGTAGTCCGTATCCTCGTGCTGCACGAACGCCTGGCGGCTCTCCTTCCAGCTGTGCTCCATGATCCGCCGGTAGATGTCGTCGCGTGCACCGAGCCAGCGAACTAGATCTGCTGGGAGTCCACGCTGCCGGGCGATGCGGGTCGCTCGCTCGACGGCGACCCAGCACATGAGGCGCGAGTACGTGAACTTCTGCCGGCCGCCGCGCACCTCCCAGACGCCTTCGTCGGCTTGATCCCAGTTCTCGCACACCCACTCGACGATCCGCTGCAGATCGTCCCACGCGTCGGAGTAGACCGGCGTCCCGTACTTGTTGTAGAGGTAGACCGAGTCGATCAGCTCGCCGTAGATATCCAGCTGGAGCTGGTCGGCGGCACCGTTGCCGACGCGCACGGGCGACGAGCCCCGGTACCCCTCGAGGTGGTCGAGCTCGAACTCCTCGAGGTTCGACCGGCCGTCGATCCCGTACATGATCTGGAGAGGCCCGGCCGCGTGCTGCCTGTTTTCCCGGAAGCGCGCCGTGATCCACGTCATGAACGCCTCCGCCTCCTCCGTGAAGCCGAGGCGCAGCAGCGCGTAGAGCGAGAACGCCGCGTCGCGGATCCACGTGTAGCGGTAGTCCCAGTTGCGCTCGCCGCCCAGCTGCTCCGGCAGGCTCGTCGTCGGAGCGGCGACGAGGGCTCCGGTCGGCTGGTACGTGAGCATCTTCAGCGTGAGCGCGGTCCGGTGCACCATCTCGCGCCAGCGGCCCGTGTACCGGGATCGTCCGAGCCAGCGTCGCCAGAACGCCACGGTCTCCTCGAACAGCGCGCGGGTGTGATCTTCAGAGTGGTAGCGAGGAATGCCCTCCGGACCGACCTGCTCGAGCACGAACGTCGCGCTTCGCCGGAGCGCAGCGTGAAGTCCGCCGTGACCCCTCGCTCAGTGAGCTCGAGCTCGACTGGCGCTTCGAGCGCGAGGGCGAGGTGGCGCGACCGGAACACCACCCCGTGCTCGTGGCGGGTCGTCTCGTGCTCGGCGCGCGCGTAGTCGAATCGCGGCTCGCACTCGACGCGGAACGGCATCTCGCCGCGGACGCACACGATCCGGCGGATCAGCCGATGACGATGTCGCTCCTCTCCGCTCGAGACGGGCATGAAGTCCTCGACCTCACCGACGCCGTCCTCGGTGAGGAAGCGCGTGATGAGGACGTTCGTGTCGGGGAAGTAGAGCTGCTTCGTGCTCGATCCGTCGCGGGCAGGCGAGATCCGGAAGTACCCGCCCCTGTGCTTGTCGAGGATCGAGGCGAAGACGCTCGGCGAGTCGAAACTCGGGGTGCAGTACCAGTCGATCGTCCCGTCGGTGCCGACGAGCGCCACCGTGTGGAGATCGCCGATGACGCCGTGTTCGGCGATCGGGAGATACTCGCTCATGGTCTCGTCAGTCACCTGGCCCAACGCGGACGTTACGTCCGACGGTGTCGATCGACTCTAGTACGGGACACCGATGAAGGAGACCTTGCGATGACGAGAACGGCACGAGGCGGCATCGATCTCGGCGGCACCAAGATCCAGGCAGTCGTCGTCGACGGGTCGAGCGCCGTGATCGGATCGGCGCGGCGCCCGACGCCGACGGAAGGGACGCGCGACGACGTGATCCGGGAGATGGCCGGGACGATGGAGGAGGCAGCGCAGGCCGCGGGGATCGAGACGTCGAGCCTCGTCGGGGTCGGGGTCGGCGCACCGGGAGCGACCGATCCGGTCGCCGGCACGCTCGGGCACGCGACGAACCTCCCAGGTGGCTGGGACGAGCCATACCCGCTGGCCGGGAAGCTCTCCGAGTTGATCGAGGCGCCGGTCACGCTCGGAAACGACGTGGGTGTCGCGGTCGACGCGGAGTTTCATCTCGGCGCCGGCAAGCCGTTCCGATCCCTGCTCGGCGTCTGGTGGGGGACGGGCGTCGGCGGCGCGCTCGTCCTCGACGGGGAGCGGTGGGTCGGGCGCGGCGCCGCGGGCGAGTTCGGCCATACGGTCGTGCGCCTGGGCGGCGCCGAGGAGGTGGGGAACATCGGTCTGCGAGGCACGGTCGAGGCGTACGCAGGCCGGGCGGCGATGGAGGCGAAGGCGCGCCGCGCCGTCAAGCACGGACAGAAGACGCGGCTCTTCCAGATCATGGAGCAAAGGGGTCGCGCCCGGCTCTCGAGCGGCGTCTGGGCCGATGCCCTCGAGAAGGACGACAAGCTGGCCGTGCGGCTCGTCGATCGGGCCGTCGAGGTGCTCGGTGCCGGTATCGCCTCGATGGTCAACTTTCTCGATCTCGAGGCCGTGGTCATCGGCGGCGGGCTGGGGACGCGGCTCGGCCAGCCGTACGCCGACCGGATCGCGAAGGAGCTGCACCCTCATCTGTTGATCAAGGAGAACCCCCCCGACGTCCACACCGCGGCGCTCGGCGATCTCGGCGGCGCGATCGGCGGCGCCCTGCTCGCGCAAAAGCTCGCAAAGTCCGCGCAAGTTTCTCCCGCCGGGGCGATCTAGAGGGCAAGGACTCTCCCCTCCCGAAGGCGGCCCCGGCGGAGAGGCGCCAACCCCTCCGCCGGGGCCAGGGACGAGTCAGGGCATGGGAGCTTGCCTCGACGCCCTCTCCTTCAGATACCGCAGCAACGGTCGGGATGTGCCACGCGGCGTAGCTCGTTCGCTACGCTCGGGCCCGTGCCCTCGCCCGACCTGCCGTTTCCGCCCATGGAGGCCGAGCTGATCCGCGAGCTCCCGCTCGGAGAGGGCTGGCAGTTCGAGCCGAAATGGGACGGGTTCCGCGGCGTCCTCGAGAACCTCGACGGCGATCTCCACCTGTGGAGTCGCAACGAGCGCCCGCTCCTCCGTTACTTCCCCGAGCTGGCACCGCTGGGCGAGCGCCTGCCCGCCCGGTCCGCGCTCGATGGCGAGATCGTGATCGAGCGCGACGGGGCGCTCGACTTCGACGCCCTGCAGACCAGGCTGCATCCCGCGCAGAGCCGGGTCACGAGACTCGCGGGGGAGATCCCGGCGCGGTTCGTGGTGTTCGACGTCCTGCTGTGGGACGGGGAGGAGGTCTGGCGCCTACCCCTCGAGGAGCGCCGTGGGCGGGTGGAGGCATTGCCGTTCGACGTCTCGCCGGCGACGACCGATCTGTCGACCGCCAACGAGTGGCTCGACCGCCTGGAGCTCGCCGGGTTCGACGGCGTGATCGCGAAGCGGCTCGGTGAGCCCTACCGCGCGGGCTCACGGGAGGCGGTCGCAAAGGTCAAGCGCCACCTGAGCGCCGATTGCGTCATCGTCGGCCTGAGGCGGCGGCCGGGCTCGCACGGCCTCGCGACCCTCCTGCTCGGCCTGTACGACGACGGCGAGCTGCTGTACGTCGGATCAGCCGCGGTCGGTGCCAAGCGGTCGGCGGAGATCGGCGAACGCGTGCTGCCGCTGGTCGAGAACGCCCCCGAGCGGCGATTCTCCGAGCCGAACCGCTGGGGGTCGGGAGAGCTCGAGGAGGTCGCCGTGCGGCCCGAGCTCGTGGTCGAGGTGCGCTACGACAAGTGGCAGGGGCGCCGGTTTCGTCACGGTACGCGTCTCCTCCGGTTCCGCGAGGACAAGGAAGCGGTGTCGTGCACGGTCGCTCAGGTGCGGCCGCGGCCTGGCGCCGGCGACCCGACCGTCTCGGGCCTGCTCGAGCGCTAGGCCGACGAGAGCGAGAATAGCCCGGTCGGGGTGGCCTTCAATCCTTCTTGGCCCGCGACGGCTGCACGCGCCTCGGCTCGCCCTGCTCCTTGGGGAAGTGGGGCGGCAATGGGGCCTCGCCGATGCCGGCCCGCTCGTCGCGCTCGACCCACTCCAGCAGCACCCGCAGGTCGCACACCGCGTCGTCGATTCCGGCATGGAGGTCGCCGACTTGCGCGAAACGAGCTGGCATCGTCGCCATCGTGAGATCCTCGATCTCGACCGCAGGAAGCTCGTCCCAGGTGACGGGAGCCGAGACCGTCGCGTCGGGACGTGCCCGGACCGAGTAGGCGGAGGCGATCGTCCTGTCGCGTGCGTTCTGGTTGTAGTCGATGAAGACCCGCTCGCCTCGCTCCTCCTTCCACCAGGCGGTCGTCACGATCTCCGGGAGGCGCCGCTCGACCTCGCGCGCGAACGCCAGGGCTGCGCGGCGCACGTCGCGGAAGCCCCAGCTCGGCTCGATCCGGCAGTAGACGTGGACGCCGCGGTTCCCGGACGTCTTCGGCCAGCCGACGAAGCCGATCTCTGCGAGGAGCTCGCGAACCGTTGCCGCGACCCGCTTCGCGTCGGCGAACGTGGTGCCCGGCTGCGGGTCGATGTCGATCCTGAGCTCGTCCGGGTGCTCGGTATCGGTCCGCCGTGACGGCCAGGGGTGGAAATCGATCGTGCCGAGGTTCGCGGCCCACGCAACGGCGGCGAGCTCGGTCACGCACAGCTCGTCGGCGTGTCGACCCGAAGGGAAGGTCACGCGGGCCGTCTCGATCCATTCCGGACGATGCTGGGGTACCCGCTTCTGGTAGATGGGCTCACCCTCGGCGCCGTCCGGATGGCGCTTCAACTGGGTCGGCCGCTCGAACAGGGCGCGAACGATCCCGTCCCCGACCGTGAGGTAGTAGCGCACCAGGTCGAGCTTCGTCTCCCCGCGCGCGGAGAAGAACACCTTGTCGGGATTCGTCACCTTGACGATCCGAGGCCCGACCTCGAGCTCGATGAAGGGCGAGGCCACACCGGCACGCTAGATGATTGATCGGAAATCGACCGGAAACCGTGGCACCGCCGGCTGGCCGTCCCCGGCGGCACCAGACTTCCCGATCGGCCATCCAGACGATCGAGGCTCCGGGCCCCGTGGTCGGCTGGTGGCGGGCACCGGAGCGGCCGCGCCGACGACCCGGGGTCGCAACAGAGTTGCCTTGCGGTGGCGCTCTGGTGAAGGGCGCCGGAGATGACGGCCGGTCGGGCGTGTAGGCTCGCCGCGCATGGCGACGAGGAGCTCCGTGGCTCGGGGTGACGCTCTCCTGCTGCGTCATCTCGCTGCGATCGACCGCATGACGGGGACCGTCCGGCCCAGCGTCCGCGATCGTCTCGAGGCGCGCGTGGGGCGCCAGACGGCGCGCACGCTTCTCCGTGAGCTACGCTCTGGGCCGCGCGGGCGTAGCTCAGTTGGCTAGAGCGTCAGCCTTCCAAGCTGAGGGTCGCGGGTTCGAGTCCCGTCGCCCGCTCTGAGCGGAAAGCCCTGCAAACGCGGGGCTTTCCAGTTCTCGCTCCCGGCCTCGCTCGGCCTCGCTCGTGGCCCAATCGTGGCCGAAACGATCGAGTTTTTCGCGGGCGGCGCTCTCGGAGCCGTGCGCGAGATGGCCGTAGGTGCGGTCGATCATCGCCACCGACGTGCCCATGTACCGGGCCGCCTCGAAGATCGAGAGCCCCGCCGCGAGCGCACCCGTGGCGAACGTGTGCCGCAGGTCGTAGATCCGCCTCGCGGGCCGCTCGGCTCCGCACTGCTCGCAGCGGTACAGGCCGCGGCCGCTGCGCCCGACGCTTGCCATCGTCGCGCCGCAGCACTCGTAGAGCCCGGCCGCCTCCGTTGCCGGGCGCCACTCCCGCGACCGCCAGTTGTGGAGGTCGCAGGTAGCCGCCGGAGGGTGCGGGGAAGACGAGCGGCGTGTCGAGCCTCGCCGGCAGGCTGTCGAGCGCCTGGAGCGCCCGCGCCGCGAGCGGCACCCGCCTCCGAGAGCGCTCCGTCTTCGCGTACGGCTTCGCCCTCCCCGAGGAGTACGTGCGCTCCACGAGGGCGACGCCCGCACGGCGGTCGATATCGCGGCGCTCGAGGGCGATCCACTCGGCGGGCCGCAGCCCCGTGGCGGCGGCGAAGCTGCACGAGCGGGCCGTGCGGGCCGAGCTCGGCCGCTACCGCCTCGACCTCGGCCGGTGTGAAGGGGAGGATCTCCTCCGTCCGCGGCTGAGGGTTCGGCCCCGCGAGCCGGGCCGGGTTCACGCTGATGTGCCCCCAGCGGCGGGCCGCCTCCAGCGTCTGCCTGAGCGCCTGCACGATGCCGTAGCGGGAGCCCTCCGGCAGCGTCCCCGTCCACGCTGCGAGCGCGCCGGCCCGATGCTCAAGCTCGGAGAGGAGCACGTCCCCGAACACGGCCTCGGCGTAGCCCAGCCGGTGCGTGAGCGTCGTGATCGTGGATGCCTCCCGGCCGGGCTCGTGGGCGGCGATGTACTCGGCGACGAAGGCGGAGAGCGTCAGGTCGGGCCTCTTAGCGGGCCGGCCGCGGAGCTCCGGCCCGATCACGTCCTCGTAGTAGCAGCGCGCCTGCGACTTCGAGCCGAAGCCGGACTTGCGGCGGCGCACTCCTCGTTGTCGTAGTACCTCACGCCCAGCGGCCGGAGCCGAGCTTGTAGCGGTGCTCTCCGCTCAAGCGGTCGGTCTCGTTCGGCCGCGTGCTGGGTACGCTCGATCGGATGGCGAATCGCCCGGAGCGCCGGGCGGGTCGGCCGCAGCGCGGTCTTCGACGGCTCGGTCTTCGCCGCGATCCGCCACTGGGTCGATGATCCGTGAGCCGCCTCCGGAGCGGGGTTCGCGAGCCGGGGCGGCCTCCTCCGCAGCGCCCATCGTCTGGGGCGGCCGCACGATCCGCCTGGGGACACCGACCGCTGGATCGTCGGGTCATGCGATCTCGCGGTGATCGTTTCTCGGCGACCCGCGACCCGTCGGCAGCCGCGTTCTCAGCTCCCGTGCCGTGCAGATCCTCCCGTTTCACGATCGCCTGCGGAGACGCCGACGCTGAGCGACGGCTCGACGCGTTCCGCCGTCGTAGACGGCTCGGAGGTGGTCGCCGGCGTCGGTGGGGAGGCCGGGGAGCGCGACTCCGGAGAGGGCGATCAGTCCGGCCTCGGCGAGCAGGCGCACATGCCAGCGCGGGAGTTCCGGCCCCTTCAGCGGCAGCGGCCGTCCGGCGCGAACCGCACGGATCTCAGGAAGGAGCCGGTAGCGGCCCTCGTACCACGCGCCGAGGACGCCGTTCGTGCCAGCGTCTAACGCGTCGGGGTCGAGGCCGAGGTAGATGGCGCAGGCTGCGGCGACGTCAGGGTTGCGTGCGACCTCGCGGAGCCATTCCGCCGCGTCAGTGGGCGGCTCTCCCCCAAGGAACGAATGAGCCTCCCAAGGAACGAACCCAAGGAACGAAGAACTACGCTCGTAGGGGAATACGTTCCTTGGGAGAGGCCCAGGCTCTGTGTACCGAGATTCGTACCTTGGTTCGTTCCTTGGGGGTTCAGAGGTTGAAGTTCCTGCTTTCGCGTCCGCGTCGCTCGACGCCTTGAGCTGCTCCGACGCTGCCGTCGTCGTTGCCGGCGGCTCCTCCTCCGGCTCCTCCGTGTTGGCGGGGGCCCCGAGCTCGAGTTGCCTCCTGACCTTCCGCTCGTAGCTGGGCTTGCCCCTGGAGAAGTCGAGCTCCCATTCCTCGCACTCGCTCGGATCGGGCGACCAATCGCCCAACGGGGCCAGGTCGTCGCGGCCGCTCACGACCGCGCCCCCGAAAGGAGGGCTAGCTCAGCCGGTAACGGTGGATCGTCGTCTGATGACGAGGGCGAGCCGCGAGAGGCCGCAGTGGCCCGCGCCCGGGCCCGGCGAGCCCGTGGCTGTGCGCGAGGGCGGCGCCTCCAACTCACGGCGGCTCGGGCTGCGCGAGGAGCGCCTGCCGCGAGCATCGCCCGAGCCTTCGCCCTGAGGGCGACGACCTCCGGCCGCGAGTGGAACTCGATAAAACACGCTCTCAGCTCGGGCTCAACTCCCTCGCCCACAATCGCCTCGGCCGCCTTGAGCGCCGCCTCAGCCGCCTTGATCGCGGCCGGGTCACGTCCCTCCAGCGCCTTACGGATGCGCTCCCGCTCGCGCTCCTCCAGCGCCGGGCGAATGCGTTTGGCTATCTGCTCTCGGGTGACCACAGCGTCGTCAACTTCGGGGCTCGAGCTCTTTCTCGGGCGGCCCCAGGCGGGCCCGCTACCCGCCTTTGTAGCACAGGCCGGCAGCCCGCAAACCCTTATGTAAAGCCAGTTTGCAGCCCTTGAACCGAGAGTGCCCCCCGGAGGCTGTGGACTCCGAGGGGCACCTGGAGCTGAGGCCGGGCCGCTAGGGCCTCGACGACGGAGGTAACGCTACCCGACTGCCCGGCGGAGCTCCTCACACAGAAGGAAGCGGGGGCCGCCAGCCCCGTGGAGATCGACGACCCCTATAAGCCGCCGGGGCTCGCTTCGAGCCTATCGCGACCAGGGGACGACGCGCCTGGCACGTCTCCGGCCGCTCGCGGCACCCGCGACCGTAGGAGTCGTGGGTCAAGCAGCGAAACCACGCGGAGTGGACAACTACTGGGGCACCGGCCGGACAGAGGCCTTCAGTGACGGTGTGTTCGCGATCGCGATCACGCTGCTGATACTCGAGGTCGGTGTGCCCGAGGCCGCGTTCGACGACTTGTGGCGCGGAATCGTTGACCAGTGGCCCTCCTATCTGGCGTATGCGACGAGCTTCCTCACGATCGGAGGGCTCTGGCTCGCCCACCATGGCATCTTCCGACGCTTGCAGTACGCGAACAGGTCGCTGATGGTGACCAACCTGCTGCTGCTCATGGCCGTCTCGTTCCTGCCCTTCCCGACCAAACTCATGGCCGAGGCGATCGACCATGCCTCCGACGCCGAGCGGGCGGCGGTCATCTTCTACGGCGGATCGCTGCTCGTCATCTCGTTGCTGTTCAGCGCCCTCTGGGGTTCGGTTGCACGCGACCGGCAGCTTCTTCGCCCAGAGGTGAGCGAGAAGGAGTTCAACGCGATCGCGCTGGCAACGGCACCGACAACGGGCTTCTATATCGCCATGATCGTGCTCGCGATCGTCGCCCCGACGGTCGCCGTATTCGGCTATCTCGTGGTCGCTGTCGTGGCCTTGCTGCGAGCACGGGGCGGCAACGCGCCACCCGCAACGGCTTCTGTGTAGCGCGACCATCGCATCCCGGTCTTACTCACGGAGAGCGGCAAGGGGGGCACGCTGACGCCCTCGTGGGTCTCGAGGTGCCTCCCTCCCCCCGTGGGAGGTGGAGGCAAGGTGTCAGAGCCTTCGCGAGGCGTCAGGGGTACTGCGGAGTACCCCTCGGGCCGTGCTGGTGCTGTGAAGCCTTAGGGCGTCTCGCCGCGTGAGACCAGCTCGTCGGGGATATCGGAGCCGGAGGGCCACTCGGAGGCGGGGATGCCGAGGCCGCGGCGGAGCTCGTGGAAGTGGGCGGAGGCGGCCCCGGCTATCGCGGCGTGAGCGGGGTGGCCAGTGCGTGCGGCCCTGGCGAGCGCCTCGCGGGCGAGCTCCTCGGCATCGAGCAACGCGCAATCGGGGCAGAAGTGTGAGCTATCGCGGATGGCGCGGTACACGGGGCGGCTCACGGGCTCGTGCTCTGCTCGCGGCGAGCGGCGGATGCGCGACGATGACAGCCTGCGCAGAGCACCTGCAGATTGGCCACGACGTACGCAAGCTCCGGGTGGGTGCCAACGGGCGCGACGTGGTGTGCCTCCAGCCTGACGCCTCGCTCGCCGCAGCTCTGGCAACAGTAATCGGCAGCGGCCAACGCCTCGGCCCGCACGTGCGTCCAGCGCCAGGAACGGGCGGAGGGTATGGCCCGGAGCCGGGCCGCACGAGCAGCCCGGTGCTCGGCCTCGCACCGCTCACACCTTGCCCTGACCCTGTTCGGGAGGAGCCGCCCGCAGCCGGGGCCGATGCAGACGGCTACGACTGGCAACTCAGCCACCCCGTTGCGAGCTGCCCGGAGGGGCGACGGCCGCTCGCCGCCACCCCTCCGGCCGTGCTGCCCCGCGGGAAAGGTCCGGTCCGGGGAGCACCCTCACAGCACCTTGAGCGTCTTGACCGCGCCGGGCGTCAGCAGCTTGCTCCCGCTCCGCCAGTAGCAGTACAAGCCGCGCATCCCGAGCGGCCTGCGATTGCTGCCGAGCAGATGCTGAACCACCTCGACCTGCATCCCAACCCGGTCGAGTACCAAGAACCTGCTGAAGTCGCCGAACGAGATGATGCTGCTCCCGCTCGTCAGCTCGGCCGGATAGGCGGAGCATTCGTATGCTGGCCGGCGGAGCAGCGACGGCGGCTCATCGAGCCAGACCGGCCCCTGCTCGCTGCCCGGCCCCGTCAGTTGCCTGACCCTGTCGTACGACGTCGCGTTGCCGAGAAACGAGGCGTTGCCCACATACCGCGGCTCCAGGCTCGCCTTCAGCGCGTAGATGTCGGAGGCCGCCAAGGTCGCGGTTCCGCCGGTTGTCACGACGCTCGTGCCGGCGGTGAGCAACCCTTCCGGCTCGTCAGCTGAGTGGCCGATGCCGTGGATGAAACGGTCACATTCCAGCTCGTTTTTCGCGTCGCCGAGCAGCCGGGTCATCTCCGCCTCGAGCGTCGTCCAATCGGCCCCGACCTCGATGCTGTACGGAATGAACGACTGAGCTCGTTCCGCATAGCCGACGGGCTGGCTCAGGGTCGGCGCGTTGTCGTCGGCCTCGGTGCCCTCGGCGACGTAGGAGGACGTGACGCCCTCGCTGACGACGCCGCGCCACTCAGCGGATGTGATCAGCGCGACCCGCGCAACCTGCCTGATCGGGTTCACCGCGCCCGGCGAGGTCGAGAGCACGCTCGGGTCGAGCGTGAATGGCACCGCGTAGCCGCCGATCGGGCCGGACGAGATCCCCAACGCGGCCCGCTCCATCTGCACGTTGCCGACCTCGGCGAGCGCCGCCTGCTCCTCGGGCTCGAGCTCGCTCTGGGCGGCCATGATCCCGGACTGGCCGCCGGCGAGGCCACGGCCGATCAGCCGCGAGAACGCGCTCCTGTAGGCCGGATGGGCAATCGCCTGCAGGTACCTGGACTCGATCCCGAGTGTGTCGCGCCTGACGAGCGCGTCCAGCCGTAGCGCCTGCCGCTCGCCGACCGTGCCGTCGTCGTAGTGACGGGAGATCGTGCGCAACGCGGCCGTCTGCCGCTGGTCGAGATCGACGGGCCGCTCTATCCGCTGCGGCCCGGGGTCGTAGCCGGTCGTGGTGTTGCCGGCAGCCATTAGCTCCCTAATGCGCTGCTCCTGATGGCGACGCTCACGGATCTGCAGCTCGAGGCTATGCGCCTCCTCAATCGTGGCGTCGAGCTCCCGCTGCAGCTCGGGGCTGATCCGGTCGGTGCCGACCTCGACGGCGATCTCCATCGCCCTCTGGCGGCACGCCTCCCGGCGTTCCTGCAATTCGTCTATGCGCATGGTGGGTTCTCCCGTTTCGGATTGCGAGTGTGAAGGCCAAGGGCGGGCCACGCGGAGGTCAGCCAACGTGACCCGCCCCGAGCGGAGAGGCCCGAAGCGGAGGGGAGGCCCGCTCGCCCGAGCTCCGAGCAGGGCGGATTATCCAGACGGGCGCAAGTGCGTCACGAGGTTTGCCCATCGGCGTGGCGGGGTACTCGCCCGGGCGAGCTACAGAGGAGGAGGCCATGACGGCCACGCTGGAGAGAAGCCGAAGGTGGTTCGACGTCAGGCTCGAGGACGCGCACGGCCGCGCCGACACGCGGCGGATCACTGGCACCTGCATCGCTGAGCAGGGCGACACGAGCGTCTACCTCGCCGACGATGGGCGCGTGCGGAATGTCGTATCCATGCGGGATCGGGGATAGGCGGGGACGGGTGGAACGCATTCGTCAGCCTTCCAAGCTGAGGGTCGCGGGTTCGAGTCCCGTCGCCCGCTCCTTCGAGAAGCCCTGCATTAGCGGGGTTTCTCACCGTCCGGCCTCCGTCTGAGATAGTCCGCGTCGTGGGCACGGCGAGAAGCGGGTATCTCCTCGTGCTCGCAGCTGCTGCGTGCTTCGGCACGCTCGGCACGTTCTCGAAGCTCTTCTACGACGCGGGCGGGGATGCGTGGACGCTCCTCTTCCTTCGGTTCGTCGTCACAGGTCCCGTCCTCGTCCTGCTCGCGGTCGTGCTCAGGGAGCGCCCGCCGAGCCTTCGCGTGGCGCTCCTCGGCGCATCGCTCGGCGTCTTTCAGTTCGGCGTCGCCTTTGCCCTCTTCGAGGGCTTCGAGCGCGCCCCGGTGGCGCTCGTCACCCTGCTCTACTTCGCCTACCCACTGATCACCGCTGTCGGTGCGACGCTCCTCTACAAGGAGGAGCTCGGCCTGCGGCGAGGCCTGATCCTGGCGGTTGCGCTCGCGGGCGTCGCGCTCACGATCGGGATCCCCGATTCGGCGAACTGGGTCGGGATCGTCCTTGGTCTCGTCGCCGGCCTGTGCGTCGCGGCGCTGATCCTCTCGAGCCGCTACCTGATGGTCTCGCGCGGGCTGACCCCGATCGCGTTGTGTGCGCTCATGTTCACGAGCCCGGCGATCGCGCTCGCTCTCGCCGTTCCGGCGCGCGCGCCCGACTTCGATCTCTCGGGGGAGGCCTGGGTCTGGGCCGCTGGAGCCGTCGCGGTCGCGGCCGTCATCCCGATCACGCTCTTCTACACGGGTGTCAAACGCGCCGGTGCGACGGCCGCGGGGCTCCTGTCGACGGCCGAGCCGCTCGTCAGCGTCCTCCTTGCCTACGCCGTGCTCGGGGAGTCGCTCTCGGCTCTCCAGTTGGTCGGAGGCGCGCTGATCGTGGCGAGCGTGGTCGCGCTCTCGCTCGAGCGATCGACGTCCGAGGGCGGCCAGACCTGATCGAGGACGGGGGGTAGGCTCCCCTCTCGTGGGCCTCACCATTCTGCTTGGCCTGGCTTCAGCCGTGTGCTGGGGCGCGCCGGACGTCTGGCTCGCGCAGGCCGCCAGGAGCGTGGGCCCTCTCGCCGTCCTCTTCGGCTCGCTGCTGATCGGCGTCGTGGCGCTGTCGCCCGGCGCCGCGTTCGTCGATCCCCCTGAATGGACGACGCGGGGCGTTCTGCTCGGCGTCGGCGTCGGCGCGCTGTCTGCCGTCGCGTACGTGATCGGCTTCCAGGCCTTCCGAGAGGGAGCCGTCGCGATCGTCGCGCCGATCATCGCCTGCGAAGGCGCCGTCGCGGCGGTCTTCGCGATCGCAGCGGGGGAGCGCCTCGGCCCGCTCGTCGCGGTCTTCCTCCCGCTGGCCGTGGTCGGGGTCGTGCTCGCCGCGATGGGGAGGGGCGGCGGCAAGGCAGCCGTCCTCCCGGCGGTGAGCGCGGCGGTGCTCTGGGGCGGGATCCTGGTGCTGAGCGTCCCGGTCGCAGACGATCTCGGCGTCTACTGGGGGTTCATGCTCATCCGCGTCACTGCCCTCCTCGTCACCCTGCCGTTCGCGCTCGTGACGGGGGCGGCGACGGCCTGGCTCCGCGAGCCGCTGAAGGTCGCCGCCTGGGGGCTGTGCGACTCCGCCGCGTACCTGCTGTTCGTGACCGCCGCCGACCGCGGGCCGGTGGCCGTCGCGAGCGTGCTCGCCGCCCAGTTCGCGACCGTCGCGGTCGTGGCGGGGATGCTCTCCGGCGAGCGTCCGCTCCGCCGCCAGCGCATCGGCATCGCGCTCGTGATCGTCGCGGTCAGCGGGATCGCCGCCAGCAGCGCGTAGTGTCCCGAATCGGGCGAGAGCCCGATATCGGGACGGTCGCCGCCAGATCGAGCCTCGTTCGATTCGCGGCTGCGGAGCGGCGTCCGACGCGTCCGCGATCCTGCCGTGATGGCTGCGCCGGAGCGCCCACCGGAGCGGGTTCTGCTCGTGCGCCCGCGGACGGTGATGAGCGTCCTCGGGATCGCGCTGGGGGTGGGGGTCGTGCTCTGGGTCCTGTGGACGGCGCGCGGCGTGGTCGGCTGGATCGTGATCAGCATCTTCCTCGCGATCGCACTCGACCCCGCGGTGCAGATCTTCACAAGGCGCGGCCTGACCCGGACCTACGCGTCGATCGTCGTGTTCGTGATCGCGCTCGTCGCGATCGTCGGCGTGGGCTACCTCCTGATTCCACCTCTCGTCGAGCAGGTCACCGACTTCGTCGACGCGGTGCCGGGCCTCGTCGACGACCTCACGAAGGGGCGGGGCCCGCTCGGCTTCCTCGAGCGGGAGTACAAGATCGTCGAGCGCGTCCGCGAGGCGATCCAGAACGCCGGAGCGCAAGGCGTCTTCGGGCTCGCCAATCCAGCGTTCTCGGTGGCTCAGAGCATCGTCACCGCCATCGTCGGCATCGTCACGATCTCGTTCCTGACGTTGTTCCTGCTCATCGACGGGCGTCGCCTCTCGGAGGTCCTCCTCGGCCTGCTTCCGGAGCGCACCAGGTTCCGGTGGGAGCGGGCGGGCCAGGGCGTCTACCGGACCGTTGGCGGATACGTGACCGGAAACCTCCTCCTCAGCGTGATCGCCGGGTTCCTCTCCTGGATCGCGCTGTTCGCCCTCGGTGTTCCGTACGCCGTTCCGCTCGCGATCGTCGTGGCCCTCTTCGACCTGATCCCGCTCGCCGGGGCGACGATCTCCGGGATCATCGTCATCCTCGTCGCCCTTGCGACCGAGGGTTGGGTGATCGCCTTGATCTTCGGCATCTACTTCCTCGTCTACCAGCAGCTCGAGAACCACATCCTGCAGCCGATCGTCTACCGGCGCACGGTCGCCATTTCGCCGGTCGTCGTCCTGATCGCGGTGCTCATCGGCGCCGACCTCGCCGGCGTGGTCGGCGCGCTGATCGCCATCCCGATCGCGGGCTCGCTGCAGGTGATCGCAGCGGAGGTGCTGGCGGCCCGGCGGGAGCGCCAGGAGGCTCTGGTCACGGAGGGGCCGCCCCCGCCCGCGTCCTGAAGGCCGGGCGTCCTGGCCGCTTCCGGCGTACGCTGTCGGCGTGGCGACCGCCGCCCGGCGCGCAACGATCGGCGATCTCCTCGCCGAGGCACGGCGCGGGCTTCGACGCCTGACGCCGGACGAGGCCCACGCCGCGCAGGCAGCCGGCGCCTTCCTCGTCGACGTCCGCTCCGAGGACGAGCGCCGTCGCCAGGGCGTCCTCGTCCCCGGTGCGCTGCATCACCCGCTCTCGGTCGTCGCCTGGCGGCTCGACCCCGATCATCCGACGGGCAGCGAGAAGCTCCCCCTCGACGCACACGTCGTGCTGCTCTGCCGTGAGGGGTACTCGTCGAGCCTCGCTGCCACGTGGCTCCAGGCGATCGGGTTCGGGCGCGCGACCGACGTCATCGGGGGCGTCGACGGCTGGGTCGGCGCGGGTCTTTCTGTCGAGCCGTATCGCGAGCCGACCGCATCCGGGCGCACTCGACCGAGGGATACGACCTCACCGCTCGACGAGTAAGCCAGTCACGCCGGCGCAGGTCTGGGATGAAGATGTCTGATGTCGGCGCTCGATCGGCTCGACGATCCGACCGTCGAGCAGGATCTGTGTTGAGCGGGCCGCCGAAATCGACGGCGCGGAGGGCGCCAGATCGTGGCGACGAGGGCAATACGGATGAGCCGACGTTCCGGGGCCCTTCGTTTCGGGTTGATCTGAGGATGTCTGGGTGTGTGGTTACCCGCAGCCAGGATCAGCGAAGACCCCGATACGGCCATCGGCTGTCGAGCCTAGCGTGGTTCGGGTCCACTTGGTGGCGAGTTGCGGAGGTCGAAGCGGTGAGAGTCTTGGTTGTCTACGCGCATCCCAATCCCGGCTCGTTCTGTCATGCGGTCTTGGAGCAGGTGACGAGAGGTCTGCGGGATGGTGGGCATCGCTACGAGGTGATTGACCTTCATGCGATGAGATTCGATCCGGTGTTCCGTGACTCCGACTACAACCAGTTCATGCACGCGACGCTCCCGGACGATCTGATCGAGCAGGCGGATCTCAAGCAGGCCCTGCTGGCGCGGGCGGGCGGGCCCGTTCACCGGGCGGTCGCGAGGTTGTGGATGCGGGGCAAGACCGATCGCGAGATCGTGCAGGCGCTCGGGAAGCGAACGCCGAGAGACGTGCGTGAGCATCAAGAGAAGGTTGCCCGTGCGGAAGGCCTGATCTTCATCGCGCCGATCTACTGGATGGGGCTTCCGGCGATCCTCAAGGGCTGGTTTGAGCGGGTCTTCGCGTACGGCTTTGCCTACACGCTGACTCGCGACGGCTGGAACGGGAACCTTGCGGGCAGGGTGCCGATGCTGACCCAGCAGCGCGGTCTGATCGTCACTCCGACTTTCTTCACCGAGGACGAGTATGAGAAGGGGTGGCGACAGGCGGTGGACGCGATCCTCTGTGACTGGGGCCTCAAGATGGCCGGCGTCCGAGAGGCCGAGCACGTCTACTTCTACGCCGTCGGCGCCGTCGATGAAGGCACTCGGCGTGGCTACCTCGAACTCGCCTATCGCCTCGGCAAGGACATCTCGTCTGATCGGGACGCTGAGCCGGACCGCCACGCACCCGAGTCCTAGAGCGCGGTCGGACTTGTCGACGAGATCCCTGTGATGCAGATCCCGGAGAACCTCGGCCCGACTGCGAAGCGCGAACGTGCGACCACCGGGGAAACTCGGCGGCGGTCGTCGCCGGGTCTCGTCCAGTTGCTCGATTCACCGCACGACTTCAACTTCCGGCACTTCCGGATGCGTCACATGCTCGCTGAGTTGCTCCGCACTCTGCGCAGCGACGGCGTGCTGCCTGGTCGACGAGCGCCGACATTCGAGTTGACCACGACGCGAGGAGACATGCTGCGCCTTCGCGACCTCCGCGGGCAGCCGGTCCTCCTCCACTTCGTGAGCTACACCTGACCGCTTACGCGCGGCGGAGTTCTGCCGATGAGGGAACTGCATCGCCTCTATGGCGACCGCGTGCAGTTCGTGGATGTCGTTGTCCGCCAAGCTCACCCAGGCGAGCGCCACGGCGCGTATCGGTCGTACGAGCAGAAACTGGATGACGCCCGGCGCTACGAGCGGGAAGAAGCAATTGCCTGGCCGGTGGTGGTCGACGATCTCGACGGAATGGTGCAGCGGGCCTACGGCGGGCTGTCCGCTTCCGTCTATCTGATCGACGCCGAGGGCCGAGTCGCTTTCTACGGCCTTTGGGGCCAATCGCCGCGGCTCACACAGGCGATCCGTGAACTGCTGGGACACGGCGATATCGGCGCTCCGGTTGGACACGCGATCGACCGAGTGCCGCATCTTGCTGCTGCGATCGTCGCCGGACAGGACGGTCCGGCCCGGGGCGGCTGGCTCTCGCTGGTCGACCTCGAGCTCGGCTTCCCGGGCGCATGTCTCCTCATGACTCTCGGCAGCCTCGCCCGCCCGCTGCTCGAACCCGTGGCCCTGCGGACGACACCGCTGCCTGCTCCTGCACGTGTCATGCTGTTCGCCGCGATGGCGGGCGGCGGCATCGCCGCCGTGTGTGCAGTCCGCAAGCGGCGATGACATGACAGCTCGAAAGCGTTGGCCATCTCCTCGTCGACTCTGGCCGACGAGGAGGGCTCCAAGCTTGCGGCGCGCAGCTGTCGCCACGCTCAGTGGCCGATGAGGAACTCACCGAGCAGAAGACCAAGACGTTCAGGAAGGACACGACCAGACGCCGACGATGGAGGGGGTCGAGCGTCGTTGAAACGCCTTCGACGAGCGCGGAGTCCCGAGTGCGCCTGGCAGGATTCGAACCTGCGACCAACGGCTTAGAAGAGCGTTTGCGCCGCACGGGCTCGCCAATCGCACGCCGCTATGTCAAGCGAAAACCCCGTAAGTGCAGGGATTGCTAGGAATACGCGGGCGGTCAGTTCTTCCGTCTGAATCCGCTCAGATCCGCCTGGCGAGTGGAGCGACTGGCGCAAGGCTGGCGCGAGGCTTGCCCCGTGGCTACTACGCGGGCCGGGTCACGACGCCGGCACGCTCTCGTGCGCTTACGTCCGGATTCGCCGCGTACGGTCGACGGGATGCTGGCGAAGGCGCTCACGCACGCGCTCGTCGGGCTCGAGGCGCGGACCGTCGAGGTCGAGGCGCATCTCCATAGCTACGACGAAAGACTGCGTTAAAGGTTACGACTTTCTTGGACTTGCCCGCGGTTTAGAAATCCATCGTGTTACGTTGAATCGCGGCCGGGCTGTGCGCGTGAGTCCGTTCCTGTCCGTTCGGAAAACGGGCTCTGCCCTTCGGCGGTGTTGAGCCTGTTCCGGGCGCGTCCGTGGGGGTCCGACAGGTTCCGGGTAGACGGCTGGTAGACGGAAGGACCGAGGTCGATGCGATAGCGGTCCGGCCCCGACCATCTCGACGTCAAGCGGAGTGCTCGCACCGGTCCTCGTTCGGCAAAGCGACTGATGGCCCAGCGGTACTATCCGGCCAGATGCACGACAGCGAGCAGTTCCTATTCGAGGCGCTGAAGGCCGGCGCCTCCGGGTACGTCTTGAAGTCGGGCGCCGACATCGACATCGTCGACGCCGTCCGCGCGGCCATCCGTGGCGACTCGTTCCTCTATCCGTCGGCGGTGACGACACTCGCTCGCGACTACGTTGAGCACGGCGGCCGCGGCGAGGCCCAATTCGACGTCCTGACCCCGCGCGAGCTCGAGGTGCTGAAGTTGATCGCCGAGGCGCACACCTCGAAGGAGATCGCCGACCTGCTCTTCATCAGCGTTAAGACCGTCGAGCGCCACCGTCAGAACATCCTCGACAAGCTCGGCATGCGCGACCGTGTCGAGCTGACGCGCTACGCAATACGCCGCGGACTGATCCAAGCCTAGCTCTGGCTAGCACCTCCGAGTAGGGGAGCTCTGTCTCCCTCGATCGTCGGCGAGAACAGGCAGCTGGACCAGGTCGTCAGTCGAGCGAAATGGGGTCGCCGCCCCCGCGACATCCGCTCGGGGCGAGGCTACGCTCGGGACATGCTCGAGATCGATCAGCGTGTCGTTGCGGTGCAGGTCCCATCGATGGACGCTGACCTAATGATCACGGTCGCGTACTGCCTCAGGGTCTTTCTGTTCGCTCTCACGGCCGGTCGAGATACTTCGAATCCACGACCTCGCCCGCCGGCGGGTCAAGCCGGGGCCGGAGCAGTCCGATCGACGGAGACGCGACACCAGCTGCGTCAGAGAACGAGCCAGACGCCGAGAACGAGCACGACTGCGGCGATGAGAGCGGCGATGAGCCAGCCGACGGCGGCGACTCCCTCGAGGAGGAGGAACGGTGCTCGCGTGCTGCGCTCGCCGGCCAGCTCGGATTGGAGCTTCCCGGGTCCGTGCTCGTCGGGTTCACGCTCGTCCATGCGGTTGCGATACCCGGGTTGTCCGTCGGCGAATCCTCGAACAAGCGTGCCAACGTGAAGAACGAGAAGCAGTACGAGACGCTCAAGGACAAGGGGATGTCCAGGGAGCGTGCCGCCCGGATCGCGAACTCTCCCGGCGCATCCTCGCGGGGCGCGGACGTGAAGCACCTCGCGTGCGCACGCACGCGTGTATGAGAGCGATCGGGCTTCGCGAGGAGTCGCTGTAGATCGGAGACGGTTCGTCGGGAAGGGGGAGGTCGGCTAAGTCGATCCGAGATGGGGGCCACCGTGCCTCGGAGGCACTGTGTCCCTCGGTGTGGTTATGCGGAGCTGGGCGCGAAGGCGGGGTGCCACCCCCTGATTCGTTCGCGCGGTGGAATGGGACCCGGGGTTCACCTGGAACGGATGCCGACCTGGCTGCTCAGGCGTTGCCCAATCCACGTCAGGCGCGAACTGGTGTCCGACTGTCATCCGCGCATCAGCGAAGGCCTCCCGAAAAGCCTAGGCGAGCCTGTCGTCGGACGGATTCGAAGACACCTCGCTAAATTGCTGGTTCATCCCGAACCGGCTCTCCTTCTTCGCTCTGCCGGACACCGTTAGAGAAAATGGAATGAGGAGATTCGGCACCCAGGATGCACCGGCTGACCGCGGCTTGCTTTGGGCCGAGTTTGACGAAAAAGCCTGCGGAAAACGCACGCCGCGATTATCAGGTAGAGTGTTCTTCAACTGGCCCTGCCCTCAGAGCCCGGCCGCAAGCTCGCAAACCACCGACGCGCCATGCGCGCGAGGTGAGGAGCTATACCGGCGAACAGACTTCGACTGCGGGGCCAGCCTTCTTGCTCGTTAACAGAGGATTTTTGTTGCCCTCCCCGACGGACCCGCTCTCGGCGGCGGCCGCCCCGCCGATAAGGTGCGAGCGAGGGGTGGGAATCGACGACATCTCCCTGAAGGGCGTAAACCGGGTGAAGCGCATCTTCGATTTCCTCAAGAGCCGCGAGGCGCGCATGAGCTGCCCATTCTGTGGTCACGAGCGATGGCAGGGATGGGACGAACGGGTCGCGCTCGAGCATGTCCTGGGAAACACGTCGGTCGACAGAAAGACCGAAGCATTCCCTCTCACCTGTGCTAACTGCGGCTTCATCCGCTTGCAGTCCGCGCACGTCCTCGACGATCCGCGGGCCAGCACCAGAAACGCTCCTGAGGCTTCGGAGTAAGAGTCGCCGGTAGCGGAGGTAGCGTCTACCCGTGACGCGAGCATTGTCGGCGTATGCTCGCGCGCCTTGATCCTAATCGACACCTGCCTCGGTCGGGCCCGAGCGACGGTGCTGCCCGCTGTCGAGCGAGGTGGGGGTGAGCCAATTTCGGAGTTCGCCCCGCCCTCAGAGGGGTCAGGTCAGGCCGTTCCGCGGTGAGCGAGGACTCTGTCGATGATCCCGTATTCCTTCGCCTGATCGGCGCTGAGGAAGTAGTCGCGTTCCATGTCCTGGGAGATCTTCTCGAGGGGCTGCTCGGTGTGGAGGGCAATGATCTCCTCCAGGCGCCGCTTGATTGTGATCACTTCCCGAGCTTGGATCTCGATGTCGGTCGCCTGCCCTTCGAAGCCGCCCGAGACCTGGTGGAGCAGGATCTTCGCGTTCGGTAACGCCATCCGCTTCCCCTTCGCGCCTCCGGCGAGCAGCAGGGCCCCCATCGACAAGGCGGTTCCGAAGCAGATCGTCTGCACGTCCGGTTTCACGAATTGCATCGTGTCGTACACCGTGAGCCCCGCGTAGACGGATCCTCCCGGCGAGTTGATGTAGATCGCGATGTCTTTCTCTGGATCCTCGGATTCGAGGTGCAGAAGCTCGGCCACGACGAGGTTCGCGATCTCCTCGTCGATCGGGGTTCCGAGGAAAATGATCCGCTCCTGCAGCAGCCGCGAGTAGATATCGAGGGCTCGCTCGCCGCGCGAGTCCTGCTCGATCACCATCGGGATCAGCGGGCTCATTTCCCCCAGACTAGTGCCGGGGTCAGGATGCCGCCCCCGCCCACGCGCCGCGGACCGCCGGTCCGCCGTGCCGCGGAGCCCAGTTGTTCACGGGAGGTCAGCTGTAGCAGTACGAGTCCGACGAAGCGTCGCCGCCCTGCAGTCGGATCTGGTGCACGCGCAGGCCACGGAACTCCTCGCCGTGCGGGAAGAAGCTCTCGTCGATGCTCAGCCCGCCGTCGGGGTCGGCGTCGAGCTTGGCCATCCAGGCGCCGACGCCGTCCGGGTAGAACTGGTCGTCCCACGCGCCGTACAGCGAGTTGGTGAAGTAGACCCGCTTGCCGTCGCGGCTGACCTCGACCATCTGCGGGCCGCCGGAGAGCGGCATGTCGGCCCTGGCCGGGTGCGGGGTGCGGTCGACGATGCCGCCGAGCCGCACGGATCCCACCTGCTTCGGGTTCGCCGGGTCCGACACGTCGAACTGCTTCATCTCGCCGGTGCCCCAGCAGGAGACGTAGAGGAACTTGTCGTCGACCGAGAGGTCGATGTCGGTGACCAGCGGCGGCACCGCAGCGAAGGGCTTCAGCGCCGGCGGCAGCAGGTCCGGGTCGGCGGGCTCGGCGGGGATGGTGATGACCTTCTCGGCCTTCCACTCGTCGCCGTCGCGGAACCAGCGCCACACCGAACCGGACAGGTCCTCGGTGGAGATCACGACGCCGACGAAACCCCAGGTCGCCTCGGGGTCGTGGCGACGGGCGGACCTCCAGCGCCATCTGGTGCTGGGCGCCGAGGTCGACGCGCTGTACGTGCTTACCGGCGGCGAGGTCCCAGAAATGGATGGCGTGGCCGTACTTCTGGCCCAGCAGCAGCTCCGGCACGATCCCGTCCTCGATCATCGAAGGGCTGCCCCACTCGCTGGAGATCAGCACGTTCTGGTTGAGGTGCCACCAGGCGTCGTAGTGGAAGTGCTGCGGCCCGCGGTCGGTCTCCCAGGCGCGCAGGACGTCGAACGTCTCGTGGTCGAGCAGCGCGATCCCGCCCGGTCCGTCGTCGTTGCCCTCGGCGCCGCCGAGGCAGGTGAGGAAGACCCCGTCGGGTCCGCAGTGCAGGGTGTGCGGGCGGGAGTAGCCGGCCTTTGCGGACAGGGTCTTCGCGTCGATCGTCTTGACCAGCGTCGGCTGGCGGGGGTCCGGCTGCGGTGTCGAGCACGTAGATGTTCGACGAGCGCAGGCCCGGCACGCAGCAGGTAGCGGCGGGCGAGGCCGTCCATGTCGTGGCCCTCGTGCTTGAGCGCGCTGCTGCAGGCGTTCCAGCCGAAGTGGTGCAGCTCGTTACCGAGTGCGGGGACGTCGGTCCAGCCGACCACCCGCCCGTAGGTGTCGGAGGCCGGGTTCACGTCGACGACGGTCATCGCGTCGTTCTTCTGCGCGGCCCGGTCGAAGGCCACCACGTAGGCGAGCTGTTCGGCGGGAGCGGCCGCGGCCTCCGCAGCGGTCCGGTAGAAGGTCGGATCGATCGTCGGCTGAGCCATGCGAAGACCTCCTCGTCCGGACGCCGCAGCTCCGAGTACCTGCGGCTGCCAAGGTGCAGCCTGGTTGTCCGGCTATCCTAGCCCGGAATAGGCCGCGCGCCCGAATCCGAGGATCGCGCATGCGCGATCGACGCGATCGGAACAGCGAGTTCTTCCTCGAACTTGCGGATCCCCGGCGCGGTGCCGCTGACGCTGTACATCAAAACGCAAGCGGATCGAAGTTCACGGCCGGGTGTGTCAACGCAGTGATCTCAGAACAGAGGCCACCTCCCTGAACTCGAGATGGCTTAGCGGAGTGATTCGGGCGGGGCGCGCGCAAGAGAGCACCTCGCGCGCACAAGCGCGTGTGAACAGGTGGTTTCTTGCTACCCCTCCCTTTGCCGATGAGTTCTTGCCGGGGCGACCGGTCCTATGCACGGACGCGAAGCACAGAGGCGACGCATTGACGGCGCGGCTCGTCTGTCATAGCGTTGTGTCCCTCGTTGCTTTCTCCAGGGAGGTGGACGATCGTGGTAGACGACGTCATCGACGGCGAGGCTCGGCTCGACCGTCGCAAGCTCGTCCTCACAGGAGCGGGGGCGATCGCGGCCGCCGGGATCGGGGCCGTCTGGCCGGCCGCCGCGAAAGGCGAGGCCCTTGCCGCCTCACCGGGCCGTACGCCGCCGCCCTCGCCGATTCCGGGAGGCGTTCAGATACCGGACGGGCCCCAGATCCACATCTGGCTCGCCGGAACCGAGACAGTGAAGCTTCCGTACAGCGGCTCGCAGCTTCAGGGGCTGAACGTCGATCCGAGCACGATCACGAACTTCGACGGCACGACAGCCCACGGGTTACTGACGGGTTCCGCTGCCAGGGGCAACGACGGCAAGACCTACAACGTCGAGGTCGACATCCGTGGGTACAAGGGCCGCTATGTTGCCGCGGACGGCTCGACCCGGCAAGGCGTCTTCGCCCTCATATGAATCGACTTGTTCGAGCCCGGTTCGGGCTCGCAGGTGCACGATCTCAACGGCTCCATCTGGCCCTCAGGCCTCTTCTGGACAGTCCCCCTTCCCGACAGCGCGTTGACGATCACGCGCGGTGGGAGGCGTGCGCAACTGACAGCGACGAAGGTCCCGGTCATCGACAGCTTCCAGATCCTGAGCGGTGAAGCCGTTCCGGCAACGGTGAGCTTCGACGTCACCTGGTCGACGGAAGGCTCCCCCCAGGCACTCGGATCAGGGTCTTCGGTCGGCCCCACGGATCCCGCTGCCTTCACCGGTTCGTTCTATGCGGCCCGGGCAACGGGAAAATTCACCGGGCAGGAGCTCGGATTCAGCTTCTCCACGGGCAACATCTCGTCCGACCAGGGCTTCGCCGAGCTCGGTACCGAGCGAAACGGCTCGTATCTCTAGGATCCGGCGGCGTCTCCGGCTTCCGCCGGAGGCGCCGCCGCCTCCACCTCGATCACCCGGTGGTCAGCCGCGGAGGAGCCCCGGCTCGGGCTCGCAGGCTGGGCGCTTTCCGAGGCGTCTCGCTCGGCGGGCGGGATTATGCGGTGTCCGGCCGACGTCGAGCGGCGCAGATCCTCGACCGACTCGAGCTCGGGGATCCGCGGAAGCGCGACGTCAGGCGTGCCGGGGAGTGAGGCCGCCAGCATCACGAGCCGGATGCCAGGTGCCAGCGGCCTGCCGTCGTCGGGGTGCATTTTCGCAAACTGCTCCTGCGCCTCGAGCAGCGCCAGCACGTTGCGGCAAACCTCGGATTCTGGCGCCGACGGGTCGCCCAAATCGCACGCGAGCCTGCTGAGGGAAAGGGGCTCCCAGCCCGTCCGGCCCATCAGCATGCGGCCAATCGCGAGTATCAGGAGCCCGGTCAGGCGTTGGAGACGTACGTCAGCCCGGTAGTTCCCGTCCCCCGGCGGCGGGCCGAGGTCGATTGGTTCCATGCCTGCCAGTAGGCGCTCTGCCTGACCACCGAGGATCATCGCGACCTGACGCTCGTCCAGCCCTGCCTGAAACGCGTAGCGGGTCACGATCGTCGAGACCATGAACGGCGTGAAGTAGGGGAGGTCGCTGCCGTACAGGATCTGCCCCGGCGGGACGAGCGCGATCAGCGCCGCCAGGTCGAGCGGATTCCACCAACTGGTGTCGAGGAAGAGATTGGGGCAACCGCGGATATCGCGGGAGAGCCAGTTCAAATCGCAGATGGCAGCGTGGGCCAGGACGATTGGCGCATCGGGGTATCGCCGCGCGAGCTCGAGCGCGTCCCGCCCGAGCGTCGGGATGCCCCGGCCTGCATGAATGACGATCGGCAGACGACGTTCGTGTGCGACCGCAAAGAGCGGCTCGACGCCCCGATCGGAGAGCTGGAACCCCTCAGCTCTGGGATGGAGCTTGATTCCCCGTGCGCCGGCCTCGAGGCACCGGGCAACCTCCCCTTCCGGATTATCGGCCGGACCGACGCGGCAGAACGGCATCAGCCGTCCGTCCGACCCTGCCGCCTCCGCGAGGATACGATCGTTCGCGGCCCGGTAGCCGTCTGGCTCCTGCATCGTCATCACCGCCGCCCGCGACCCGGCGGCGTCGAGGGTTGCGAGGAGTGCCTCGACGGAGAGGCTGAAGCCGTCAGGGTCGTTCGCGCCCGTGTGAGTATGGATATCGACCAGCGACACGCCAGGAATTCCGAGAACGAGATGCTCGAACCACGGGCGGATCAGCTCGTCGTCGTACATCTGCGTCAGGCCGTCCCCACCAGGTCGGCGAGGCGGAGCAGGCTTTCCTCGGACGTCCAGGCGCCAACCGAAGCCCGCAGGCACGACCGGTGCGGGAGGGACTTGACGATCAGGCCGTCCGTTGCAAGCCGGCCCGCTTCCTGTTCGGCGTCGCCGGAGAGCCATGCGACCACCGCCGACTGCCCCCTCGGGAGCACGGAGACTCCTCTCTCGGCGAGCGACCGGGCGAGTCCGTCCGCGAGGGCAGGCCCGCGACTCAGGACCCAGCTCCATCCCGCGCTCTCGAGCACCTCGAGTGACGCCGCGGCCCACGTGACGAGGGCCCCGTGCATGCCGGAGCTATCGAGGCGCCCTGCGCCCTGCTGGAAGACGAGCTCGCCCACATCGTCATCTTGTCCGTAGAGCGATCCGACGATGCCAAGCGAGTGCTCACCCGGCCACGCCGGCTCGACCAAGTCAAGCCGCTCGCGCCGGACGTAGAGACAGCCGCTGCCCTCGGGCCCGCACAGCCATCGCTTGCCCGAGGCGACGTAGAAGTCGAACCCGGCCGCGGCAACGTCAACCGGAATCGCGCCGAGCGCCCTTGTGCCGTCGAGGAGCACCGGCACACCGGCCTCGGCGAGGCTGCCCACGTCGGCAACCTCTCCTGTCGTCCGCGAGACATGCGAGCACACGACGAGGCGCGTCCGCGGCCCGACGGCAGTTGCGATCTCGTTGAGCGGCGACGTGCGGAGCGTGACACCGGCGCGGTTCCGGAGCGATACGAGCGGTGCGAGGAGGCTCGCATGCTCGTCGTCTGAGGTCAGCACCTCGTCGCGCCGGCGAAGCGTGAGCCCGCGTAGAACGGCGTTGATGCCGTCGCTCGTCGATCGGACCAACGCCACCTCGTCCGAGCCACAACCGAGGACCCGCGCATATCCCCGGCGCAGGGCCTGCGTGATCGCATGCAGCTCCCTCATGTGGGCGTCGCTCTCGAGCCCTTGCTCGAGCACGGCACCGATGCGAATCGACGCCGCCTCGAGGGCCCGTCGGGGCACTGGCCCGTCGCTCGCCGTGTTCAGATAGTCGACCCGTTCGAGCGCCGGGAACTCTGATCGGAACTCTCCGAATTCCGCGGCTCTCGGTAACGGACCAGAGCGGGCCGTCGTAGCGCGTGCGAGCGTGAGGCTGTCGCGGGTCGCAGGTCCGGAGCGCGGCTCGCTCGCAGGCCTCTCCACCACGAACGTGACGTACCCCAGTTGGACGACGTCGCCAGCCGACAGCACCTGTGAGGAGATCCGGGCGCCGTTCACGAAGGTGCCGTTCCCGGAGCCAAGATCCTCGATCATCAGCTGGTCGAACGTTGTCCGTTCGACACGCGCGTGACGACGCGAAACAGACAACTCCTCCACGAGGAAGCTGCCGTGCGCGCTTCGCCCGATGACGACCCCGTCCTCGAGGGCGATTGTGCGGCCCTTCTCCGCTCCCGTGGTCAGACGGAGAAGAGGTGCTGCCGCATCGGCACCGAGCACGATCGGCTCGAGGCCACGATGCCACTCGTCGCCGAGGCGAAGCCCGGGACCGAGCCCCAGCTCCCCGTGCACGACGCCCATGCAATGATCCATCACCACCAGGAGCCCGCCCTCGCGGGCTGCGGCGGCGGCCGAATCCGATCGAAGCCCGAGCTGGAGCCAGAGACAGCGCGCGCCGATCTCGACCGCGTCCCGGGCGATCGACGGGGCCTCGTCGGCAGGGCGGAACACCTGCACCACGTCAACGGAATCGGGGATGTCGGCGAGCGACGGATAGCACCGCTCGCCCATGATCCGCTGTTCGCGAGGGTTGACCGGCACGATCCGGTAGCCGAAGGCGTGCAGATAGCGCGGCACGTAGCTCGCGGCCTTCAGGGGGTCGGTCGAGCATCCGACGACCGCGATCGTCGAGGACGCCGTGTAGAGGCTGCGAATCTCGTCGCCCTGGATGGACACGGGGCGCTTATTGCCGGCCGAGACTCAGGAGTAGCTCGGAGAGCCGATCGCAGTACTCCTGACCCGTGAAGTCGTTCATCGCGTTGGGCCAGAACACATGCTCGCTGACGCGTCCGCCGTGGCGGACGTAGACGGCAGGTTGGACATTCTCCTCCGTGTCCGTCTCAACCGTAATCGCCACCGCGTCTTCACCAGTGGCGTCGACGAATGGCGCGAGAGGAAGCAGGCCCTCGTCCCGGATGCCGACGCTGGGGTCATAGGCGAGCACTCGAGCGAGGTTCGATTGCTGACTCCAGATCCCCGGCTCCTCGGTCGCCTCGTGGAGGAGCAGGCTGACCACGTCGTCTGGTGAAACGAGGACCGGCGTGCGCTCGATCCCGAAATGGGTGCGGGCAATGTAGCTGGCCTGGACTTTGGCGTTGAAGCGGAAGCCACCGACCGATGCCGACCGACTCGGCCACCCGTACTTTCGCATCCCCGCCTGCCCCTGAGTCGGCGCGCCGGCAAAGAAGATTCCGGGAACGCTGGTGCTCTCCCAGTAAGCCGTCTGTGCCGGCAGGCGGTCGCGGTAGAAGGTCTCGACGCCAAGCTCTGGGAGGTCGCGCATCGGCGTGCCGAAACCCGTGCAGGCAATCGCCTCCTCCGTCTCGACCACAATCTCGCCCGGGCGCGTGGTGCCCTGCGCAAAAACCCGGAAGCCCTCCGCAGTCCGTTCGATCCGGTCGAGCGTGATGTCGAGGACGACGGTGCCACCAGCGAAGAGGTGATCCTCGAGCGGCTCGAGGTAGCGGGCCCGCGGCGGCGTCGGAAACCCCGTGAGAATCGAGGGCCTCGCCGGATGCGGCGACCCGAGAATGACCTGTCGTGCCCAGGGCAGAAGGGCATCGGCGACCTCGAAGCCAGAGTTGCGCTTGCCGATGACGAACACGCTCCTGCCTTCCCAGGAGTCGAGCGGTCGTTCGACGATGTCGACGTAGTGCGGCACGTGTTCGATTCCCGGAACCGACGGCCGCCAGGGCTCAGCCATGCCGACCGCAAAGACGACGACCGGCGAGATGTACTCGCCGTCCGTTGTCTCGAGCACGAACCGTCCCTCGTCGTCTCGACGTGTCGAACGCCACTCGCACCCATACCGGACTGTCACGCCCGCCCGCTCCGTGAACGCGACGAGGGCTGCTTCCATCTCCGCCCGGGTTGGAAAATACGCCGCCGACTCCATGAACTCGGCCACCAGCGCCCTGTGGGCGGGCTTCTGGGCGACCATGCTGTTCCAATCGAAGCGGTAGTACTCGGAACAGTTCCGGCCACAGACCGCGTGCCGGCGCGTGCACGTGTTCAGCCGCTCGAAAATCGGAAACCGCCGGAACATCCCGCCGGGAGCGGGGTCGCGGCTCAGGAACGCGTGCTCGACGCCGAGCTGCGTCAGATCGTAGCTGAGCTGGATCCCCCCGGGGCCGCTCCCGACAATGACAAGCGGGTAGTCGCCCGGCGGGAACGGCGCCTGGGCGCCGGACGTCAATGCTGCCATCGCATCGGGTCACGCAGCCGCCTCGCCTCCCCGAGCAACAGTCGGAACATCACCTTCGGGTGGCGCAGGAGAAACGGCTCGAGGTCTCGGCCCGACAGCGTGAACAGATGCATCGAGCTCCGCGCGATCACGTCCGAGATCGACGGCTCGTCGAACAGGACCGACAACTCCCCGAACCAATCGCCACGGCGAAGGACCAGCGGCTTCGGCGGCATGTGCAGCACGGTGGCCGTACGATCGGCAGGCGCCCCGCCGACGAGCCAGTCCGCCTCACCTGAGAGGATGACGTAGAACCCGTTTCCGAGGAACCCCTCGCGGAGCAGCCGCTGACCAGGTTCAGCCCAGTCCTCGTCGAATGCCTGGGCGACATCCTCGAGCTCGCTCTGATTCAGGTCGGCAAACAGCGCGAGATTGGCAAGGTCGTCAACGAGATCACTGCGTTCGACCACAGTCCCACCTCCGCGCTAGGGGCGCGAGCTTACACCATGCGGCTGCCCGAGCAAGCCACCGCCACCACGTTCATCCGCCCTGGTCGGTACTTTGGGTGGATGGTTGCTGTTTCTGAGAACACTGGTCGTAAGAGAGGACGGGTTGAGAATCTGCGGCCGTTTAAGCCGGGTCAGTCGGGGAATCCGGGGGGTCGTCCGAAGGGTTTGGTGTCGCGGATTCGGTCGGAGACGCGGGACGGGAGCGAGTTGGTTGAGTTCATGTTGCGGGTGTTTCGTGATGAGGGGGAGTCGACGAGGACTCGGGTTGAGGCGGCGTCCTGGCTTGCTGATCGGGGGTTCGGGAAGCCGAGTCTGACGACGTTGATCGGCCGTGCGGATGATCCGGCGAACGATGGTGTGCGCGAGTTGTCGGATGAGGAGTTGGCGGCTCAGCTGGAGGGGGCTCGGTTGCGGCTGCTGGAGTCGACACCGGCTCGTTCACGGTAGTGGCCGGAGCTGGCGATGATGATGCTCAGCCTGAGGCGTCTCGGCTCCTGAAGGACGTTCTGGGGGCGGTTGGGCGTGGGGAGTTGTCGGCGCCGTCGCCGATGGTGACGTATCTCGAGGGGGCGTTGGCGGCTGTGGAGGCTCTGCGGGCGCAGGGTGCGGCGTCGGATCTGTCGGGCGGTGTCGGGTGCGCGACCTGACAGCGGGTAGCGCTCCACAGGCTGTGTTGAACTGGTGTGTCGGGATGTCGGGTCGTTTGAAGCCCGAGAACTCCAACTCGATCTACATTAAACGTTCGTTTACTGTACGATCGTGCTGTGGCTAAGAGCTGGTCGTCGGCTATGTGCGGGTCTCGACGGTCGAGCAGGGTGATTCGGGTGCCGGCCTCGAAGTCCAGCGGAAGGTGATTCGAAGAAGAGTGCGCCCGCCGTGGTTGGACGCTACTTCGGCTCGAGGAGGACGTTCTTTCCGGCAAGTCGATGAAGCGGCCAGGCTTGCAGCGGGCGCTGAAGTCATGCAGGTCAGGAGAGGCGTCGGGGATCGTCGTCGCGAAGCTGGATCGTCTCTCGCGCTCGCTGGTTGATTTCGCCGGTCTGCTCGTTGAGGCGCAGGCCAAAGGCTTCAACGTGGTCGTCCTCGATCTCGGGGTTGATCTCTCGACGCCGCATGGTGAGTTCCTGGCGAGCGTGTTGGCCTCGGCGGCGCAGTGGGAGCGGCGGATCATCGGTCAACGAACGCGGGAGGCGCTGGCCGTCCGTAAGGCGCAGGGGGTGCGGCTGGGCCGGCCACGGTCGATGCCAGAGCCGGTGCGTGAGCGGATACGGGTGGAGCGTGCCGCTGGGCGGTCGCTCGCTGCGATCGCCGGGCCGCCTGAACAGCGACCGGGTGCCTACGGCTGCCGGTGGGCGTCAGTGGTATCCGAGCACGGTACGGGCGGTGCTCGCGTCGCGCCGAGCTTGAGCGTGTTGATGATGTTGGAACCGGAAACTGCCGTACCTTCCGTCTGATCTGGGTTGAGTGTTGAAGCCACCCCTCCCCCCGGATCGCATTCGGACGACGGGGCCCTTAAGCGAGAGCCAGTTCGACGCGACTCGCTCTCCGTTCGGGATCAGATCACGGTAGGCGATCGTCAACGCGGCACCGATTTCGGGAAGCCGCATCGCCGCCCCTCGGGCAGCCCGAGCGCGACCACGAATGCACGCGCGCGTTGGTGGTCAGTTCCTGGCCCGGCAGGCCAGCGATCGCTCGGCGCTTCGAGCGAGCCAGGCCTCGAGTTCGGCGGTCGCGACAAGCACGCGGCGCCCACGGCGGACGACCTTGAGCTCGGGTAGGACGTGCTCGTCGAAGTAGTCTCTCGAGACGCCGATCGCCTCGGCGGCCTCCTCCGGCTTCAGGGCGAGGCGCGGTTGTGAGGTGGTGAGTCTCGTTGCCACGCGCTCGACTACTTCGTTCAGAGAGAGCACGCGCGGTTCACTCATGCGAAGTTCTTGGGGTACTTTTTGCGCAGGTACGCCGCAGTCTCGTCCGCCAGTCCGAAGTCCGGCGCCAGGGCCCCGCTCAAATGTGGCGCGGCGGCGTGTGACGGTTGTGACGGTTTTTTCGCTACCTCCGGTGGTGCGCCATCAAGACCGGGGAGCTCGATGAGACAAAGACCGAGGGTAGCCGGCGCCAGGTGCCGATCTTCGCTGGCTCGGGGCTTTTGCTCGCGCTCAACGAGCACCTGTCGATGACAGGCAGAAGCGAGGGGCTGCTCTTCGGCCCCGACGGACAGCGGAGACCCGGCTATTGGACGATTCGCGCCCGTGCCGAACGACGCTTCACGCGCGCGGAGCTCGACGACGGCGTGACGCCACACGTCTTCCGCCACTCCGCTGGCTCGATTTGGCTCCGGGCCGGCGTTGCCCCGACCACAGTCGCATGCTGGCTTGGACACAGCGTGGAGACGCTCATGCGCGTTTACGCTCACGTGCTCGAAGGGCCCGCAATGACCCGCGAAATCGAGCGGGTCGAAGCCTTCTTGGCGAGCGCGGCGGGCGATTCTAAACTGGATCGTTAACGTTGCAACGGTGCGGCGTACGGCGAAGGCCGCGAGCCTGGCTGAGCTGGGCTGTGCCGGAGCTTCGAATCGGCCCCCGTGGCCGACGAGCGCTGGGCGAGACCTCCTGACAAGGCTCTCCGCGGCCGGCGACGGTGTGTGAAGAACTGGCGCAAATACTGGCGCGATGCGGCGGTCTCGTTGCCAGGTGGGAAACACGAACTCGCCAGTAGCAGGAGCTTCCTCCATGCGCCTGGCAGGATTCGAACCTGCGACCAACGGCTTAGAAGGCCGTCGCTCTGTCCACTGAGCTACAGGCGCCCAGAGCCGAGCGTAGCACCCTCGCTGCGCGGGCCTTGGCGCCCGGCTTCGCTAGAGTGAGCCGGTAGCGCGGTGGCCGTAGCTCAGTTGGTAGAGCCCCGGGTTGTGGTCCCGGTGGTCGAGGGTTCGAGTCCCTCCGGTCACCCTCGAGCCGCCGTCCATTCTGGTCCGTCGGGGAACGCATACCGCTCTCGCGACCCGGGCAGGATCTCGGCGCTGTAGCCGGGCGCGTCCGGAACGACGTAGGCCGCGTGCTCGATCCTCACCGGGTCGGCGAAGTGCTCGTGCAGGTGATCGACGTACTCGACCACGCGGTCGGGCGCGGTCGGTGCGACGGCAATCGCGTCGAACAGAGCGAGGTGCTGGACGAGCTCGCAGAGGCCGACGCCGCCCGCGTGCGGGCAGACCGTAGTCCCGTGCTTCGCCGCCATGAAGAGGACGGCGAGCACCTCGTTGACCCCGCCGAGCCGCGCTGCGTCGACCTGGCAGTAGCGGATCGCGTCGGCCTGGAGGAGCTGCTTGAACATCACGCGGTTGTGGACGTGCTCGCCCGTCGCAACCCCGATCGGCCGGATCGCCCGGGCGATCCGGGCGTGGCCGAGGATGTCGTCGGGGCTCGTCGGCTCCTCGATCCAGAGCGGCTCGAGGGCGGCGAAATCGCGCATGCGCTCGATCGCCTCGTCGACGCCCCACACCTGGTTCGCGTCCATCATCAGGAACCTGTCGGCGCCGAGCTCCTCCCGCAGGAGGCTCGCGCGCCGCAGGTCGCGTTCGTGGTCGCCGCCGACCTTCATCTTCACGTGCGTCCAGCCATCCGCGACGGCCTGGCGGCAGAGCGTCCTGACCTTCTCGTCGTCGTAGCCGAGCCAGCCGGCGGACGTCGTATAGGCGCCGAGACCGCACGAGCGAAGCTCGGCTTCGCGTTCGGCCCGCAGAGCGCGGTTCGAGGCCAGACGCCCCACGACCTCGTCGGGTGTCAGGACGTCGTCGACGTAGCGATAGTCGATGCAGGCCGCGAGCTCACCCGGCTCCATATCGCAGAGCAGACGCCAGAGCGGCTTCTCCTCGCGTTTCGCCCTCAGATCCCAGACGGCGTTGACGACGGCGGCGGTCGCCAGGTGGATGACGCCCTTCTCGGGGCCCACCCAGCGGAGCTGGCTGTCGCCCGTGATGCGCTTCCAGAAGCCACCGAGATCGCTCAGAACCCCGTTGACCGACGAGCCGACGACGAGCGGCGCGAGGGCACGGATCGCTGCGACGCAGAGCTCGTTGCCGCGGCCGATCGTGAACGTGAACCCGTGGCCTTCGAGACCGTCGTCCGCGTCGGTGCGGAGGATCGCATAGGCGGCCGAGTAGTCGGGATCGGCGTTCATCGCATCCGAGCCGTCGAGGTTCCGCGACGTGGGGAAGCGGATATCGAGAGCGTCGAGCTTGGTGAAGGTCGCTTCAGGCAACGAGCGCGATCGGACGGATCGGCGACCCGGTCGCCCCGACGATCCTGAGCGGAAGCGCGACGAACGCGAACTCGTGCACTCCGTCTCGCGCGAGCCTCTCGAGGTCGAGCACCTCGACGATGTGAATGCCGTGCTCGACGAGTAGCGCCACATGGGCGGGGAGCAGCCGCTGGCCGGCCCCGGCGGGCAGATGCTCGTAGGCGAGCGTGTCCGCGCCCGTCAGTCGGATGTCGCGGGACGCGAGCCAGCGGGCGGCCGATTCGTCGGGGCCCGGAACACCCGTCTCGAGGCCGTTGAACGCGATCGGATCGTGGAAGCGTCCCACCGGCCAGCCCGTGCGCACGAGCACCGCGTCACCCTTGCCGATCTCGACGCCGTGCTCCGAGCACGTCCGCTCGAGATCGGCGGCCGTGATCGGCTCTCCCGGATCGAGGACGGAGCGGCCGCTTGCAGCGGGAACGTCGAGCAGCACGCCACGGCAGACGAGCGGCGGGATCGTCTCGACGCCGAGCCGCGCGAAACGCCCTTCGGCGAGCGTCTCGGCCGCCGGCACGCGCCCGTAGAGCTCGCCTCCGAGCGAGATATGGCAGAGGGCGTCGATGTGCGTTCCGGTGTGGCCGCCCAGGCTCATCAGCTCGAACGCGGCCGAGCTCCCGTCGTCGCGAACGACGTCGCCGTGGCGTCGCACGAGAGCCGACCAGAAGGGCGGGTGGTTGGGCCCGACGGGCGTCGCGCGCTCGAGCGGCTGGGCGAGATCGTAGACGCGTGCCCCGGCGAGCAGATCGAGCAGCATCAGCGCAGCGTACTGGTGAGGATCGAGCGGATCGCCTCGTGGCGGAAGGCGAAGATCCGCTCCAGGTCACGGCGGACGAAGAGACGGTCGACCAGCGCGCCTCCGGGAACCGCGTAGTCGACGCGGTCACGTACGAGCGTGCCGCCGGCGCGCTCCTCGAAGGTGTGCGCGTGCACCCAGCGCCGGTACGGACCGCGGCGCTGCTCGTCGACGAACCCCGCCGGCGGCAGCCAGGAGGTGATCTCGCTCTGCCAGCCGATCGGCACTCCGTGCAGTCGAAGCGCGTAGTCGATCAGGAGGCCCTCGCGCATCTCGATCGGCGGCAGCGTGAGGATCCGGAACCGGAGCCACGGCGGAGTGATCCGCTCGAGGTTGAACGCGTCCGCGAAGAACGCGAAGACCTCGTCCAGCGGACGAGCGACGACTATCTCCCTCTCGAGCAGCGGCATGGCTTGACACGTCGATCATCGATCATCGATCATCACCGTGTCGCACCGGGAGCAAGGAGGGGGCGATGGCTGAGGAGATTCTCGGCAGCTTCTACGGGTCGGACGAGTTCCCGATCGAGTGGGCCGGAGGGCGAGCAGGAGCTCCTCTGGATCTTCGACGACCTCCACTGCCCGAACCCGGTCTCGCCGATGTTCTTCGACATCGGCGGCTGGTGGCTCACGTGCGACCACATGTTCCGCCGCTTCGGGACGCCCGTTCGCGTCCGACTGGGTGATGAAGAAGATCAACGGCTACGCGTACATGGCGGCGATTCCGGCCGATCCCGGCCTGCGCGCCGAGGCCACCGAGTACGAGGCCCGCTACGTGCCGCGCGTCCCGCGTGAGCCCGGACTACCCGGCGCAGATCGGCGCCTACCTCGGCTTCGTCCTCCCGCACTACGCGGCGAACTTCCTCGACTGGTGGCGCGACCGGCTGCGGCCGGAGATCGAGCGGAACTTCGCCTACCTCGACGGCTACGACATGGACGGAGCGAGCCTCGTCGAGCTCGCCGTCCTCCTCGAGGACGCGATCGACGTCCACGACCGTCACTGGAAGATCCACTGGATGCTCAACTTCGCGCAGTTCTCGGCGACGATGGCCCTGAACGCGACGATCCAGGAGGTCAAGAGGCGAGGTCGATCCCGGACCTCCTCGGACGGCTCCAGAGCTCGGTCGACGACCGCAACTGGGACTCGATCGAGGCGCTCTGGCGGATGAAGGAGGAGGTCAAGGCCGACGCCGAGCTGACCGCCGCCTTCCACGCGGGCGACACGGCCGCCGGCGTGCTGGACGCGCTCGAGGCTCCGAGCGCGGCCGCCGCTTCGTCGACGAGCGGCTGCGCCCGTACCAGCTCGAGTTCGGCGCGAAGGCGATCTGGTCGCACGAGTTCGTCTACCCGACCTGGCGCGAGAACCCGGCTCCGATCGTCGAGGCCGTGCGCGGCTACCTCGAGACCGACTACGACTTCCCGGCGGCGCTCGCAGGCCGTGAAGGACGATCTCGAGGCCGCGATCCACGAGCTGATGGACGACGTCCCGGCGGGCGAGGGGCGCGACAGGCTCCAGGCCGCGCTCGACCTCTCGCTGCGGCATGAACCCGCTCACGCCCGACCACCACTTCTACATCGACCAGGGAACGAACGCGCGCCTGCGGCTCGTGCTCGTCGCGATCGGACGGAAGCTCGTCGCCGGCCGGGCGTGATCGACGACGCCGAGGACGTGATCTTCCTGCGCTACAACGAGCTGCGGGTCGCTGATCGGCAACGGCGAGGCGTTCGACGCCCGCGCGCTCGTCTCGCAGCGCCGCGACGAGCGCGAGGAGGCCTTCGCGATCCGGCCGCCCGACTGGGTCGGCACGGCGACGGAGTCGCAGCTCGCGTTCCCCTACTACACGCTGTGGGGCTTCCCCGAGAAGTTCCACCGGCCGCCGCCGATCGCCGCCGACCAGATCACCGGGCTGGCCGCGTCCCCCGGGATCGCCGAGGGGACGGCCCGCCACGTCTCCTCGCTCGACGAGTTCGACCAGGTGAAGGAGGGCGAGATCCTCGTCTGCCGCATGACGAACCCGGCCTGGGTCGTCCTCTTCACGAAGATCGCCGGGCTCGTCACCGACGCCGGCGGCGTCGCCGCTCATCCGGCCGTCGTCTCGCGCGAGTTCGGCATCCCGGCCGTCGTCGGCACGTCGAACGCCACCGAGCGGATCAAGACCGGCGACCGGGTTCGCGTCAACGGCTCGACCGGCGTCGTCGAGATCCTCGCTCGTGAGCACGGTCACCCGAACCGTCCTGCGCGAGCAGGTCAAGGAGCTCCTGCTCGAGCGGATCCTCGCCGGCGAGTACCGGCCGGGCGACCGGCTCGTCGAGACGCGGATCGCCCAGGAGCTCGGGACGAGCCAGGCGCCCGTCCGCGAGGCGCTCCGCGACCTCGAGCTGCTCCGCTTCGTCGAGTCGGTGCCGTTCCGCGGCGCGCGCGTCCGCGAGATCGACCGCCGAGGAGCTCGCAGAGATCTACCCGGTGCGGGCGGCCGATCGAGGAGGTGGCGGCGCGCGAGGCTGCAGTCCGGCTCGGCGGGGACGTCGAGCCGGCTCGCCGCGCGAGCTCGAGGCGATGCGCGACGCGGCGGACGACGCGCGACCTCCACCGGCCTCGTCGAGCACGACGTCGCCTTCCACCGCCTCATCGTCGAGGCGTCGCGGCAACCGGCATCCTCCTCGACGTCTGGATCGTCGCTTCGCGTCGAGGTGCGCACGATCATCACCGCCCTGCAGCACCGGCATCGACCACCACGAGCTCGCCGAGAGCCACGAGCCCGTGCTGGCGGCGCTCGCCGATCGCGATCCCGAGCGAGCCGGCGCAGCGATCCGCCGGCACATCGAGGAGTTCGGTGAGCTCCTTCGCACGGGAGGCACCCAGTGACCCGACTCGTCGACCTGTCCATGCCCGTCCACCGGGACATGCTCACGTTCCCCCGCGTCCCGCCGCCGACGCTGCTCATGTACGAGAGCTGGCAGGAGTTCGCAGAGCGGATCGGCGCCGCGGAGCACGGAGCCGACTGGCTGACGGCGAGCTACCTCGTGATCCAGAACGATCACGTCGGCACGCACTGCGACGCCGTCAAGCACCTCCGCGGCCCCGACGCGCCCGGCGTCGAGGGCATCCCGCTCGAGTACTGCTTCTCCGACGGTGTGTGCCTCGACTTCACCGACCGCGAGTCGGGGTACCGGATCACGCCGGACGACATCGACGCGGCGCTCGCGGCGATCGGGTACACGCTCAAGGAGCGCGACATCGTCCTCATCCACACGGGCGCGGGCGCCTACAACACGGAGGAGCGCTACCGCACCGACCACTGCGGGATGACCGCCGAGGCGACCCGGCATCTGATCGCCCAGGGCGTCCGGCATGATGGGAATCGACGCGATCACCTTCGATCCGCCGGTCTGGGCGATGTTCGAGGGCAAGCATTTCTGGGAAGCGCACCG
The DNA here is from genome assembly GCA_963705605.1 of uncultured Thermoleophilia bacterium. Classification (GTDB taxonomy): domain Bacteria; phylum Actinomycetota; class Thermoleophilia; order Gaiellales; family Gaiellaceae; genus CAVPKC01. The sequence goes on along the minus strand of CAVPKC010000003.1, from coordinate 665,740 downwards.
GGTGATGATGGACGAGGACTACTGGCACCTCGAGAACCTGATGAACCTCGAGCAGCTCCCGACGCACGGCTTCAAGCTGTCGGTCTTCCCGATCAAGTGGATCGGGACGACCGCCGCGCCGGTGCGCGCGGTCGCGATCATCGAGGAGTGATGGACGAGCCCGTTCTCGTCTGGTTCGGCGACGCTGCCTGCGGCGACGTCCGCGTCGCGGGCGGCAAGGGAGCGAGCCTCGCGGCGATGACCGCCGCGGGCCTGCCGGTCCCGCCCGGCTTCGTCGTCGCCGCGTCCGTGCTCGAGTCGTCGGTCGACGGTGCCCGGCTCCGCGAGCTGGCCTACGCGCGCTCCGACCGACGATGCGCAACACGCTCGTGCTGGCGGCCGAGCCGCCCCGCGACGAGATCGCCGCGGCCTACGTGGAGCTCGGGGGCGGGCGGGTGGCCGTTCGCTCGTCGGCGTGCTGCCGAGGACTCCGAGGCGGCGAGCTTCGCGGGACAGCAGGAGACGTACCTCGAACGTCGACGGGGGTCGAGGACGTCTGCGCGCGCGTCGTCGACTGCTGGGCGTCGTTCTTCAGCGAGCGTGCGCTCTTCTACCGCGGGCACAAGGGCTCGCTCGACGACCTCGCGATGGCCGTCGTCGTCCAGCGGATGGTCGACGCCGAGAAGGCGGGCGTCATCTTCACCGTCGACCCGGTGCAGCGCCGTCGCGACCAGATGATCGTCGAGGCGGTTCGCGGCCTCGGGCGAGCAGGTCGTCTCGGGCGAGGTCACGCCGGACCACTACGTGATCGACCGCTCCGGCGCGCGTGAAGCGCCGAGCCCTCCCGAACGGCGGGGTGCTCGCCCACGACGAGCTGCGGAGCTCGCGGGGCTGGGGCGGATGCTCGAGGAGCACTTCGGCGGGCCGCAGGACGTCGAGTGGGCGATCGAGGGCGGACGGGTGCACCTGCTCCAGTCGAGACCGGTGACGACGCTGTGAGCGCTCGCCGAGCGCGCGGAAGCCTGGATCGAGCCGTACTGGAACGCGCATCACCTCGTGCGGACGCGCGACTGGCTGCTCGTGCTCGAGCCGGACGCCCGGGGAGGCCCTCGTCGTCGCCGCGCTGACGCACGACATGGAGCGCCACTTCCCCGGCGGCCCGCACATGGACCCGGCGACGATGGCCCCCGACGACGCCGACGTACCGGCGCGCGCACTCCGAGCGCTCGGCCGGCATCGTCGGCGAGTGGCTGCGCGGCGAGGGCGGGGACGAGGAGCTCGTCGCCGAGGTCGAGGAGCTGATCCTCGCTCCACGAGATCGGGCGGCTCGCCGGCGCGGATCTCCTCCAGGCCGCCGACTCGCTCTCGTTCCTCGAGGTCGAACGCCGACCTCGTCGCCGCCTGGTACGTCGAAGGACGCTGCACCGGGAGCGCGCGAAGGAGCAGCTCACGCACATGTTCGAGCGGATCCGGGTCGACCGGGCACGCGAGCTCGCGCGTCCGCTCTACGAGGAGGGCCTCGCCGTTGTCGATCGAGCCTGAGTGCCGATGGCTCGCGCCGGCGTCGCTCGACGAGGCGCTCGTGCTCAAGGCGGAGCGCGGGGACGAGGCCACCGTCCTCGCGGGCGGGACGTTCCTCGGCGATCCTCATCAACCAGCGTCTCGTCCAGCCGACCTGCCTCCTCGAGCCTCGGCGGACGTCGCCCGGTCTCGACGGGATCGACGTCGACGGCGGCGAGCTGCGGCTCGGCGCGATGGCACGCCACCGCGCGGTCGAGCGGTCGTCTGCGGTCGCGCGAGGGCTGGCCGGCGCTCGCGCACGCCTTCTCCGCTGGTCGCGAGCCCGCGGGTGCGCAACCAGCGCGACCGTCGGAGGCGTCCTCGCCGACGCCGACTACGCATCCGATCCCGCCCGCGATGCTCTGCGCGCTCGGTGCCCGAGCGGTCGTCCGCGAGCACGCGCGGGCGAGCGCGAGATCCCGGTCGAGGAGCTGATCACCGGCTACTACGAGACCGTCGCTCGAGCCCGACGAGCTGATCGTCGCGGTGCGCGTGCCGCGCGGCCGATCGTGCCGTCTACCGGAAGTTCCGCTCGCGCTCCCACGAGGACCGGCCGTGCGTCTCGGTGGCGGCCGCGCGTCCGAGGGCGGCGAGCTGCGGGTCGTCGTCGGCGCGGTCGCCGGCCGGCCGCAGCACTTCCCCGAGATCTGCGCGCTCGCGCGGACGGCCGCTCGACGCGAGCTCGCGGTCGAGATCGGCCGCGCTACGCGGACGCGATCGAGCCGATCTCCGACCTGCGCGGCTCGGCGGCCTACCGCACGCGCGTGATCGCGGTCGAGGTGCGGCGGGCGCTCGAGGAGCTCGCCGTCGCATGAGCGCGTCCGCTTCGCCGCACGCCGTCGCCGTCGCCACGGCGGCGTGCGCTACTCGCAGGATCAGGAGCTGCCCGGGATGCTGCACGCGCGCATCGTCCGCTCGCCGTACCCGCACGCCGCGATCCGCCGCGTCGACGCCTCGGCGGTGCCCGACGGGGTCGTCGTCCTGACGCCCGGACGACGTCCGCGGCCTCGGCCCGTACGGCTGCCAGATCGCGGACCAGACCGTGCTCGCGGTCGACCGCGCCCGGTTTGCCGGCGATCCCGTCGCCGCCGTCGCCGCCGGGACGCCCGAGGAGGCCGAGGAGGCGGTCGCGCTCGTCGACGTCGACTACGAGGAGCTGCCCGCCGTGCTCGATCTCGACGCGGCGCTCGCGGGCGAGGTGCTCGTGCACGAGCGGATCCCGATCTCCGACAACGACGCCGCCTACTTCGGCATCCGGCCCGCAGCAGGGCACGAACGTCTGCCACCGCTTCCGGATCGCGCACGGCGACGCCGCCGCCGCGGCTCGCCGGGGCCGACGTCGTCGTCGAGGAGACGTTCCGCACCGCCGCCGCCCAGCACGCGCCGATGGAGCCGCACGCGACGCTGGCGCGCTGGGACGGCGGCCGCCTCGAGCTCTGGACCGGCACGCACACGCCGTTCAACGTCCGCTCAGACGTCGCTGGGCGTCTTCGGCATCCCGGAGGAGAGCGTCCGCGTCGTCTGCCCGCCGATGGGCGGCTCGTTCGGCGCGAAGACGTTCGTGCACCTCGAGGCGCTCGACGGCGGCGCTCGCGCGCAAGGCGGGCCGGCCCGTGCGCTGCGTGCTCCCGCGCGGCGAGGAGTGGGTGACGAACAACCGTCACCCGGCGCTGCTCCGGGTGACGCTCGGCGCGCGCGCGACGGGACGCTCGTCGCGAAGCGCGTCGACGTCGTGGATCGACACCGGTGCCTACGCCGACTGCGGCCCGGGCGTCGCGGTCAAGATCGGCTACTCGGCCGTCGGCCCGTACCGGATCCCGAACGTCGTCGTCGAGTCGCGCTGCGTCTACACGAACCTGCCGCCGAACGGCGCCTTCCGCGGCTTCGGAGCGACGCAGGCCGTCTGGGCCTCGGAGCGCTCGATGGACCTGCTGGCCGACCGGCTCGGCATCGATCCGCTCGAGCTCCGCCTGCGCAACGTGCTTCGCGACGGCGACACGTTCTGCACGGGCGAGACGATGCACGACGTCCACTTCGCCGACTGCCTCGAGCGGGCGGCGGCCGCGGTCGGCTGGCGCGAGGGCCGTCGCGGCAAGGGCCTCTGCGTCCTGCTCAAGGGGATGCAGACGCCGAGCCGCGCCTCGATCGCGATCGAGGCCGGACGCGGACGGCGGCTACACCCTGCGCTGCGCCACGGCCGAGATGGGCCAGGGCGCGCGGCGGGCGCTCTCGCATCGTCGCGGCGGAGCTGCTCGGCGTCCCTGCCGACGAGATCCGCTTCCCCGACCCGGACACCGACCTCGTCCCCTACGACACGCGCGCGACGTCGAGCCGCTCGACCTACATGATGGGCGGCGCGCTCGAGGAGGCCGTGCGCGACCTGCGGCGCAACGGGACGCGTGGCGTCGGCGAGTTCCGCAACGAGGGCGGGCTCGACCCCGACACCGGGCAGGGGATCGCGCTCCTCCCACTGGCACCAGGGCGCCGCCGCCGCCGAGGTGCGGGTCGACGAGGAGACCGGCAAGGTCGAGGTCGTGCCGGCTGCACGCCGCCGTCTACGCGGGGCGCGTCGTCAACCCGCCCGGGCGCCGAGCTCCAGAACGAGGGCTCGATGATCATGGGCCTCGGCACGGCGCTCTTCGAGGAGGTCGCGTTCGCCGACGGCCAGGTCGACGAACGCGAACCTCTCCGACTACGAGATCCCGTCGATCGCCGACCTGCCGGAGCTGACGCACGAGCTGCGTCGAGCAGCCGGGCGCCGAGGTGCACGGGCTCGGCGAGACGGCGGTGCCGCCGGTGCCGGCGGCGATCGGGAACGCGCTCGGCTCGCTCGGGATCCACGTGACCGAGCTGCCGATGACGGCCGGAGACCGTGCTCGCCGCGATCGACCGGCGCGACGGCGGAGCGGCCGCGCCCGCGGACGACCGGCCGCTTCCCCACCCGGGTGGGGAGCCCACGATCCGCTTCAGCGTACGTCGGAAGCGCACGGGTGTCACCGGCCGATCGCGCGTGACTCGCGTGAAGGTCGCTTCACGCTCAACGGCTCGCCGGTCGAGGTCGACGCCGGGGCCGACGAGAACCTCCTCACGGTGCTGCGACGCGAGCTCGGGATCCTCTCCGTCCGCGAGACGTGCGGGATCGGCGTCTGCGGCGCCTGCACGGCGCTCGTCGACGGCGAGCCGATCTCGACCTGCCTCCTGCTCGCGCCGCTCGCCGAGGGCGCGACGGTCGACGACCGCCGAGGGGCTCGGCGGCGACCATCCCGTCGCTGCGCGCGTTCGTCGAGGCGCACGCGTTCCAGTGCGGCTTCTGCACGCCCGGGATGGTCCTCACCGACGGTGGCGCTCCTCGAGGAGAACCCGCGCCCGACGGACGAGGAGATCCGGCTCGCGCTCGCCGGGAACCTCTGCCGCTGCGGCTGCTACGTCAAGATCCTCGAGGCCGTCCGGCGGGCGGCGTCCGCCTGAGCTCGACCACGTGCATGGCGCCGCTCATCGACCTCCTCCACCTCGGTCGCCCGCACGTCATCGCGGTCTACCTGCTCGACGGGCGACGAGCCTGCGCTCGTCGACTGCGGGCCCGCCGTCTGCGTCGACGCGCTCGAGGCCGGCCTCGCCGACGCGAGGGCTCGCGCTCACCGGACGTCGCGCACCTGCTCCTGACGCACATCCACCCCGACCACGCCGGTGCGGCCGGCGCGCTCGTGCGCCGACACCCGGGCCTCCAGGTCCACGTCCACGAGGTCGGCGCGCCCCACCTCGTCGATCCCGACGCGCCTCGAGCGGAGCGCGCGCCGGCTCTACGGCGAGGAGTTCGACCGGCTCTTCGGCCGCGATCGAGCCCGGTTCCGGCCGGCAACGTCCACGTGCTCGGCGACCGCGTCCTCGGGCTCGAGGTCTTCCCGACGCCCGGGCATGCCTGGCACCACGTCGCGTTCTTCGACGGCGACGGCGCCTGCTACGCGGGCGACGCGCTCGGCTGCCTGATCCCACCGGGTCGTTTCCTCTATCCGGCCGTCGGCGCCGCCGGAGATCGACCTCGAGGCGTGGGATGCCTCGTCTCGACGCGATCGAGGAGCGGGGACCCGAGCCGTCTCCTGCTGCCGCACTTCGGCGAGGTCGCACGACGCGGAGGAGCATCGTCGCGCGCACGCGCGAGCGGCTGCACGACTGGGCGCGGCGGGTCCGCGCCGGATGCACCGCCGAGGAGTTCGTGCGCCGCGCGCCGAGGCGGAGCTCGACGCCGAGGCCGGCGAGGAGCGGCCGATCTGTACCGTCAGCTGCCGGGCTTCGACCTCTCCTACGCCGGCTCCGGCGGTACTTCGACAAGACGAGCGGCAACGAGAAGGAGCGAGCTGATGGCGTACGTCGTCTGCGCGAAGTGGATCGCGAAGGAGGGCGAGGCGGACAACGTCGCCGCCGCCGTCCGCAAGCTCGCCGGGCCGTCGAAGGCGGAGCCCGGCATGCTCGTCTACCAGGCGCATCGCGATCCCGAGAACCCGAACGTCTTCTTCTTCTACGAGCAGTACGCGGACGAGGCCGCCTACCAGGCCCACGTCGAGTCCGAGCACTTCAAGCAGTGGGGCTTCGGCGACGCGATCCCGCGGCTCGAGAGCTCGCGAGCGCGCGTTCTACGAGACCTGGGATCTCTGAGTCCGGCGCGACGCCGGGGCGGCAGCGGCGTGAAGCGGGCAGGCGTCGGGCTTCTCGCGGCGCTCTTCCTGAGCGCGGTCGCGCTGCGGCCGCAGATCGTCGGGATCGGGCCGCTCCTGCCCGAGATCCAGGAGGACCTCGGCATCTCGCACGCCGTCGCCGGGCTGCTCGGGCACGATCCCCGTCCTCTGCATGGGCCTGTTCGCACCGCCGGCGCCGTACCTCTCGGGCTGGATCGGCTCGCGGTATCGCGATCGTGCTCGGCGATCGCGCTGATCGGAGTCGCCGGGATCGCCCGCGCGGTCGCGCCGGAGGCGCTCGGCGTGATCCTGCTGACCATTCCCGTCGGAATCGGGATCGGCATCGCCGGCGCGTTGATGCCCGTCGCCGTCAAGGAGCGGTTCGCGCGACCGGCCCGCGTTCGCGACGGGCATCTACACGACGGGGATCAACGTCGGCTCGGCCGTCTCGGCCGCGCTGGCCGTGCCGATCGCCGCCTCCTTCGCCGCCGGCTGGCGCGCATCGCTCCTCGTCTTCTCCGGCGCCACGGTCGGCACTCGCCGGGCTCTGGCTCTGGCAGACGCGTGGCAGCGGTCCCGCATCACCGGATCGGCGTTCCGCCCGCCGCACCTGCCGCTCGGCAGCCCGATCGCGTGGACGCTCGTCGCTCATGTTCGCGCTCCTCGGCGACCGGCTACTACGGGCTCAACTCGTGGCTCCCCGACTCCTACGTCGAGCGCGGCTGGAGCGAGGCGAGCGCGGGCGCGCTGCTCGCCGTGCTGAACATCGCCGCCGATCCCGGGACGGCTTCGCGATCGCCGCCGCGGCGGACCGGATCGGCTCGAGGCGGCTCTACCTGGTCGCCCGCGCGGCGGCGCATGGTCGCCTCGCTGCTCGGAATCGTGCTGCTGCCCGGCGGGGGCTTGGCCTGGGTGACGCTGTTCGGGCTGGCGAACGGTGGTCTCTTCGCGCTCGTCATGACGCTGCCGCTCGACGTGGCCGACGACCCGGCCGGAGTCGGTGCCGTCGCCGGCGCTGATGCTCGGCGCGGGCTACACGATCGGCGCGCTCTCGCCGTTCGTCCTCGGCGTCGTCCGCGACGCCACCGGCAGCTTCACCGGCGCGCTCTGGCTCGATCGTCGGCACGATCGTCGCGTTCCTCGTCCTCTCGGTCGACGCTGACGCCTGAACGGCTCCGGCGGGGAGTCAGACCAGGCGCTTCTGCTCGAGCAGCGACGGAGCGCGTCGAGCCACGCCGCGTAGTACGTCGACGCTGCCGTCTCGTCCGGGTCGCTCGTGGCGCTGCTCGATCGCCGCGACGAGGTGCTCGCGGAACTCCGGCCAGCGTCGCGCCGGTGCGCTCGAGCACGACGACGCCCATGCCGAGGGCGCGGCCCTGCCAGGGCTCCTCGAAGACGAGCTCGCCGTTGTCGCGCGGGAGCGGCGCGTGCTCGGCGAGCGCGTCGTCGACCTCGCCGAGAGAGGCGTCCGCGCTCCCGTCACGGCGCGTCGCGGGATGCGCCGTCCCGATCATCGAGTCACGGGTCACGATCGCGGCGAGCTGCTCCTCGCTCCAGCCCTCGGTTCGCGCCGGGCGCATCGGGAGCACGAGGTAGCGGACCTCGGCGCTCGAGTCCCACACGCGCACCTCGACGTCGTCGGTCAGATCGACGCCGAACTCGGCGCAGCACGGCGCGCGGCTCGGCGACGACCGGGCGCGGTACGGCGGCGCTCTTGTACCAGGTCGGCGGCAGCCCGAGCACCGGCCACGGATAGCAGGAGCAGAGCGTGCAGACGACCACGTTGTGGACGGTCGGCGTGTTCTCGACGACGACCATCGTGCTCGCCCTCGGTGCCGCCGAAGCCGAGCTCGGCGATCGCGTCGCGTGCCGTTCGCGAGCAGGCGCTCCCGGTACGCCGGGTCGACCCAGGCGCGCGCGACGACCTTCGCCCCGTTCTGCGGGCCGACGTCGTTCTCGTAGAGCTCGACGACGGCGTCGATCGCGTCGGTCGAGACGAGGCCCTTCTCGACGAGCAGCGCCTCGAGCGCGCTGCGCGCGCAGCTCGACCTCCGACGCCGGTCGGGGATGATGGTGGCCGTCGTGGTCGTGCTCGTGCTCGTGCGTCATCGGTCGCTCATGCCGCTTCGAGGTAGCTCTCCCAGAGGTCGAGGAGCACGGTCCACGGCGGCTCGTCGCCGGCCCCCACAGGTCGTCGGAGCGGAACGCGACCGAGTAGACGGGCTCCACCGGCGCCTCCCTCGCCGTAGACGGCGAGGTCGGGAAGCGCGTCGGCGCCTCGGACGCCCTCGACGACGCCCGTCGACGCCGCGCGCGTAGCGCGGGCAGCGCGTGTGGCCGCGCGGGTCGCATCCGCCGCACGCGCACCCGGTCGCCTGGCGCGAAGCGCGCCGGCCCTGCCGGCTCGATCGGTTCGACCTCGCGCCAGCGCGGCGAGCGAGCGCTCGACGAGCGTCGGGGTCGTCACGTCGGCGTCGGCCTCGCCAGCGTCGAGTCGCTCCATCATCCGCTCGACCTCGCCCGGCGCGATCGTGCCCTTGCGCGCGAGCCGCTGCTCGGCGCTCCACAGCCAGCGCTCGTAGTACGAGGCCTCGAGGTAGGCGGCGGGCTCCATCTCCTCGCGCGTCGGGCGCCCGCCCGGCCCGGCTCCGAGCTGCTCGGTCGAGATCAGGAGGTGGATCGCGAAGACACGCGGCTCCCAGCGCTCGTGGTAGGGCTCGTCGCTGCCGGGCTCGACGACGGCGCCGAAGCCGTGCATCCCGCCCATGTCGTGGACTCCGTCCACGCCGTCAGTCTAGGTCGAGAACGGGCGGACGGTGAGCCGGTACGAGGCCGACTCGCCGGGCTCGAGCCAGCGCGCCTGGCCGTGCTCGACGGCGGTCGCGAGCCCCAGCGAGTGGGGGACGGAGGCCGGCTCGACGACGAGGACCTCGGTCTGCCCGCGCCAGGTGCCGCCGTACGTCCGCACCTCGTGCCAGATCCAGCAGTGGCGGAGCCAGTCTGCGTCCCACGCGAGCTCGAGGCCCTGGCCGGTGCAACGCGTTCCGGATCGCCGCGGCTCGGCCCTCCGGGAGGTCTGCGACGACCAGGAAGCGGCTCCGCGGCTCGCGCGAGCGCGCCAGCGGTCGGAGACGCTCCGGCGGTGCCGTCGAGCAGCACGGACCTCCGGCCAGGCCGAGGGCGTTCGCGGGCGTGCTCGGCGGGCCCTCGGCCTCGCTCAGCTCGTAGGCGCGGCCGGCCGGGAGCTCGATCATCGACCTCGGGCTCGAGCAGCTCGAGGCCGAGCGCCACGTGCTCGACCGCGACGAGTGGAGCTCGCTCCGCCGAGTCGCGCTCGCCTCGACCGAGACCTCGAGCGCATCCTCCAGCGAGCACGAGCGCGCCGCTCGATCCGGATGCCGTGGCCGCGACCAGGCGAGAGCCGCCGACGACGCGGCGGACGTCGAGCACCTCCCAGGGATCGTTCGATGCCCGACCGTGGAACCCGTGACGTGCGCCGTCGACCTGCACGGCCCGCCGGCGTTCGGCGACACGAGCTGCCAGCCGCCTCGATAGCGAGGCCGTCCACGTCGCCTCGTCGAGGTCGCCGCCTTCGGGAGCTCGGCAGCGCGAACGGCGGTCGCCCGAGCAACTGTCGGCCTGTTCGCAGATCGACGAGGTCGAGGATCTCGCCGCCGTGCGCCGGGTCGAGCCGGCGAGGAGCCGGTCGTCGCTGGAGGACGATCATGCGTCGTACCTTGCGCGGAAGTGCTCGACCGTCGTCGCGACCGCCGTCCGGCGAGCGGTGTCACGCTGCACCGCGCCGATCGACGCCGCGAGGCCGCCGGTCGCCATCTCCTCCGGCAGCGGCAGCGGCACGTCGTCGAAGGTGATCCGCCCGGCGACGTCCGGAGCCGCAGCCTCGATGGCTGCGACCACGTCGCGCATGTGCGCCACCGTCCCGGGCATGTTGAAGACGGCCGCGCCCTCGAAGCCCGAGCGGCTCAGGCGACGAACGCGCGCGCCACGTCGGCCGTGTAGTTGAACGTGAGCCGGCCGCCGTAGGGGATGTGGTAGCCGTCGCCGCGGGCCGCCGCCTTCATCGCGTGCGTCGGCTCGGCCGTGACGCCCTGGTCGCGCGCGGGCCCGTACACGTTGTACGGCCGCAGCCCGAGCGACGGGACGCCTGCTCGTCCTGCCAGTAGATGCGCGCGTTCGCCCTCGTTCGCCTGCTTGTAGACGCCGTAGTGCGTGCTCGGGTGGCCGTCCGCGTTCTCGTCGCGCGTCGCCCGCTCGACGTCGGCCGGCGCCGAAGAGCGCCGCGGAGCTCGCGTAGACGATCGGGCCGCGCGATCCGCTCGCGCCGCTCCTTCACGACCTCGAAGACGTTGACGGTGCCGACCACGTTCACGAGCGCGCCGAGCGCCGGGTCGTCGCGGCAGAACGGGATCTGCAGCGCAGCGAGGTGGATGACGTTGCGTGATCCGCGTGCTCGTCGAGGACGCGGCCGAGCTCGTCCTTCCTCGGTCACGTCGCCCTGGACGAGCGGTCACGCCGACCGATCTGGTCGGCGGTCATGATCTCGCGCAGCCGGCGGGGATCGGAGCCGACGTCGACGCCGACCACGTCCGCTCCCTCGTCGACGAGGATGCGGGCCGTCCACGCGCCGAGGCAGCCGAGCGACGCCGGTGACGAGGAACCGCTCGGCGGCCATCAGTACGTCGGCGCGCCCGCCCGAGATGTCGAAGCAGGCGCCGGTGGCGAACGAGCAGCTCCTCGCTCGCGAGGAAGGCGACGAGCGCCGCGACCTCCTCGGGCTCGCCGAGGCGCCCGAGCGGGATGCGGGAGACCATGTAGTCGACGTGCTCCTGCGTGAGCTGGTCGAGGATCGGCGTCTCGGATCGACGGCCGGGGCGATCGAGTTGACGAGGACGCCCGTGCCGGCGAGATCCTTGCCGATCGACTTCGTCATCCCGATCACGGCGGCCTTGCGTCGCCGAGTAGGCGGCGGCCATCGGGTTCCCCTCCTTGCCGGCGATCGAGGCGATGTTGACGATGCGCCCGTAGCCGCGGTGCTTCATCCCGGGGATCACCGCGCGGTTGCAGAAGAAGACGCCGTGGCAGTTGACGGCGAAGACGCGCTCCCACTCGGCGTCGGAGACGTCGACCGTGTGCAGCGAGTCGCCGCCGATCCCGGCCGAGCAGACGAGGACGTCGAGGACGGCCGAGGGCCGACTCGACCCGGGCGACCGCGTCGTCCACCTGCTGAGAGCGGTCACGTCGGCGGCGACGTGCGAGCACGCCGATCGCCGAGCTCGCGCGGCCGTCGCTTCGGCGCAGCTGCGGCGTCGCGGTCGACGAGCGCGACGTCGGCGCCGCCGTGCGCGAGCCGCGCCGCGCCACGGCGCGCCCGATCCCGCTCGCCGCCCCCCGTGACCAGCGCGCCGCGCCCGTTGAAGTCGTAGCCCGTCACGGGGCGTCTTCTATCAGACGGGCCGCTCACGCTTCCATCCGAGCGTGCCGATACCTTGGGCCGAACTCCACGAAAGGGGAGGGGCATGAGTGAGATACCGCCCGAAGGCGAGCAGGCCCCGCGGGCCGTGCCTGTCTTCGGCGAGGTCGGTCAGACCCGCCACGTCTGGAAGTCGATCCTGTGGGCGATCCTGACGATCGGCATCTACACCTACATCTGGGTATTCCGGACGCACAAGGAGATGCAGGAGTACACGGGCAGGGGTGTCGGCGGTTGGCTCGGCTTCATCATCTACTTCGTCTTCGCGCCCATCACCTGGTTCCTGATCCCGGCCGAGCTGAAGGAAATGTACGAGCGGGACGGGCGGGAGAGCCCGGTCGGCACCTGGCGCGGCCTCTGGTTCCTGCTGCCGATCATCGGCGCCTTCATCTGGTTCATCCCCGTGCAGACGGCGCTGAACGACTTCTGGATGTCGAAGGGCGCACCGCCGCCGCCCTGATCGAGGCCGAATCGTTGCCGTCGTCGGAGACGACGGGCCGATATCGGCCGGGGAGGGCGGCGGAGCCGCCCGGTCACCTTGAGCGGCGGCGCGCCTGTGCGGTGTCGAGCCGGCCGGACCGCGATCGCCGCGAGATCGGCCCGGCTTCGCCGTTCGAGGACGACCGCGGACGCCACCCGGCGCGCTGTGCGGTCTCGAGCTTCGCCCGAGACCGCGATCGCCGCGAGATCGGCCCGGCTTCGCCGGGCAGCGATTCGCGGCATTGCCGCTCAGAAGGCCGCGAAGGCCCGGTCGACGAGCCGCGGCATGTCCGACCAGATGTCGTCGGAGTCGAGGACGACCGCGACGACGATCCGGCCGTCGCGCTCGACGGCGGTTGCGAGACAGCCGCCTGCCGCGGTCGTCCAGCCGGTCTTCAGACCGAGCGTCCCCGGATACCAGGAGAGCATCTTGTTGTGGTTCACGTAGACCTTCCCGTAGCCGGGGAAGGCCTTGCGCCACGTGCGGACGATGCGCGCGAGCAGCGGATTTCGCAGGGCGCGGCGTCCGAGGAGCGCCTGGTCGTATGCGGTCGAGAGGTTCGAGACGTCGTTCAGGCCCGACGCGCTGCGATAGGTCGTGTCGCGCATCCCGAGCTCGTGCGCCCGGTTCGTCATTCGCTCGTAGAAGCGATCCAGCGAGCTGCCGCCCGCCGAGTAGCCGAGCGCGGCGGCGGCGTCGTTGTTCGAGCCGAGCAGCGTCGAGTAGAGAAGCATCGTCCGCGGGTAGCGCTCGCCCGCGACCAGGTAGTCCTTGCTGGGCTCGACCGCCGTCGCGACCCGCGGCACGCGCACCTTCGCGTGGAGGTTGCCGTCCTCGATCACGAGGAGCGCCGTCATCATCTTCGTCAGCGACGCGATCGGCCGTCGCTCGCGCTCGTCACGGGCCGCCAGAACGCGGCCGCTGGCCGCGTCGATGGCCACGAACGACTCGGCGCCGATGCGCGCCGGCGCGGCAGAGGAAGCCGGTGCCGCGAGCGCGGCGACGGCGAGGAGAAGGGCGAGAATACGCTTCACGGACCGTCCCGGATCTTCGCCGGGTCCGCGTAGACTCCTCGCGGAGATGGCGACGAGGGAGCTGCCCGTGGCGCTGAGCGATCCGGCGCTGCTGAAGACGAAGGCCTGGGTCGACGGGCGCTGGGCCGACGCCGACTCGGGCGAGACCTTCGCGGTCGTCGATCCCGCGTCCGGCGAGGTGATCGCGGACGTGCCGCGCATGGGCGCGGCTGAGACACGGCGGGCGATCGCGGCGGCCGAGCGGGCCTTCCCCGCCTGGAAGGGAGCGCTGGCCAGGGAGCGGGCGCACATCCTGCGTCGGTTCTCCGACCTGATGCTCGAGCATCGTGAGGACCTGGCCGTGCTGATGGTGCTCGAGCAGGGCAAGCCGCTCGCCGAGGCCCGGGCCGAGATCGCCTACGCCGCCTCCTTCCTCGAATGGTTCGGCGAGGAGGCGAAGCGGGTCTACGGGGACACGATCCCCCAACCGCTCGCCGACCGGCGCATCGTCGTCCTGAAACAACCGGTCGGCGTCTCCGTGGGGATCACCCCGTGGAACTTTCCGGCCGCGATGGTCACGCGCAAGGCGGCACCGGCCCTCGCCGCCGGCTGCACGATGGTCCTGAAGCCGGCCGAGCAGACACCGCTCTCGGCGCTCGCCCTCTGCGAGCTCGCGCAGCGCGCAGGGCTTCCCCCGGGCGTCTTCAACGTCGTCACCGGTGATGCCGCCGACGCGCCTGCGATCGGCGGAGAGATGACGTCGAACCCGGTCGTGCGGAAGCTCGGCTTCACGGGCTCGACGGCCGTCGGGAAGCTCCTGATGGAGCAGTGCGCGAAGCAGGTGAAGAAGGTCTCGCTCGAGCTCGGCGGCAACGCTCCTTTCCTCGTCTTCGACGACGCCGACCTCGACGAGGCGGTCGCGGGCGCGATGATCTGCAAGTTCCGGAACTCGGGCCAGACGTGCATCTCAGCCAACCGCGTCCTCGTTCAGCGCGGGATCTACGACGAGTTCGCCGCACGCCTCGCCGAGGTCGCATCCGGGTTAAAGGTCGCCAACGGGCTCGAGGAGGGCTCGCAGATCGGTCCACTGATCGACGCCCAGGGATTCGAGAAGGTCGAGCGCCACGTCGCGGACGCGGTCGAGCGTGGGGCGGAGGTCCTGGTCGGCGGCGCGGGCCACGAGCTCGGCGGGACGTTCTTCGAGCCGACCGTGCTCGCCGGCGTCTCGCTCGAGATGGAGATGTCCTCGGAGGAGACGTTCGGGCCCGTCGCCGGCCTGATCCCGTTCGACACCGAGGAGGAGGCGATCCGCAGCGCCAACGACACCCCCTACGGGCTGGCCGCGTACTTCTTCGCGCGGGACGTGGGCCGGATCTGGCGCGTCGCTGAGGGGTTGGAGACGGGCATCGTCGGCATCAACACCGGATTCGTCTCGACCGAGGTGGCGCCGTTCGGCGGGGTCAAGGAGTCCGGTATCGGCAGGGAGGGCTCGAAGTACGGGATCGACGAATGGCTCGAGCTCAAGTACCTGGCGGTCGGCGGCCTCCAGGACGTCCGATGATCGTCGAGGAGCGCACGTACCACATCCACACCGGGAAGCTGCCGGAGCTCGTCCGCCTCTACGCGGACGAGGGGATCGCCATCCAGCAGGAGATCCTGGGCAACCTGATCGGCTGGTTCACGGTCGACGTCGGCGAGCTCTCGTCGATCGTCAGCATGTGGGGCTACGACGACTACGGCCAGCGCGAGGCGCGGCGGGCCGCGCTCCAGGCGGACGAGCGCTGGAAGGCGTTCCTGGGGAAGATCCAGCCTCTCATCCACACGCAGTGGAACAGGATCCTCGTGCCGGCCTCCTTCTCGCCGATCTGCTGAGGGCCCGACGCCGTGGGTAGCCTCGACGGCAAGGTCGCGATCGTGACGGGTGGCGCCCTCGGGATCGGCAACGCGATCGCCGCAGGGCTCGCGGCCGAGGGCGCGCGCATCGTGATCGCCGATCTGAGCGGGGCGGAGGAGGCCGCGGCGGCCTTCCCCGACGGCGTCGGCCTGACCGTCGACGCAGCCTCCGAGGAGGCCGTGGAGTGGATGGCCGAGGAGACCGTGGACCGGTGCGGGGGCATCGACGTGCTCGTCAACAACGCCGGTCTCTACGCGACGCTCGCGATGCGGCCATTCGACCAGATCCCGCTCGAGGAGTGGCGTCGCGTCATGGACGTGAACGTCGCCAGCATGTTCCTCTGCTGCCGCGCCGCGGTGCCGCGCATGCGCCAGCGCGGAGGCGGGGCGGTCGTCAACATCTCCTCGGGAACGCCGTTCCGCGGGGTCCCGTTCCTCCTCCACTACGTGACGAGCAAGGGTGCGATCGTCGCGTTCACCCGCGCGCTCGCGAAGGAGCTCGGCAGGGATGCGATCCGAGTCAACTGCGTCGCTCCCGGGTTCACGATGTCGGCCGGCGTGAAGGCCAACCCGGACGTGATCGAGAAGCTCCGCGACGTCTCGATCGCCGCGCGGACGATCCAGCGGGATCAGGAGCCAGAGGACGTCGTCGGCGCCTGCGTCTATCTCGCCGGCCCGTCGGCCTCGTTCGTCACGGGCCAGACGATCGTGATCGACGGCGGCCAGACCTTCCATTGAGCCCTCTCACGTGAGGTTGACGCTCTACCAGCACGAGGACGGCGTGGAGCCGGCTGCCGGCAATCGCGTCGTCTACGACGTCGGGCGAGGCGAGGCGCAGTTCGGACAGGCCGCCGTCCGGGGCCGCGCGCTCGTCTGGGAGCTGCACGATGGCGAGCCCGCGGGCGGGCTCCTCTCCGCCGAGGTGGAGCTCGATCCGAGCGTCGACTGGCTCGTGCGCTGCGACCGCGTCGACTTTCCGCCCGGCGGCGTCGCCTACCGCCACACGCATCCGGGGCCGGGGATCCGCTGCCTGCTGCACGGACATCTGAGAGTCGAGACGGGCGGCAGCTCGCACGGCTACGGGCCGCTCGAGGCCTGGTTCGAGGCGGGCCCGGAGCCGGTGTTCGCGGCCGCCTCCGAGAACGAGCCGACGGCGTTCGTCCGGGTGCTGCTCCTCCCGGCCGAGTGGGAGGGGAAGCGCACGATCCGCTACGTCGATCCTGCCGACGCCGAGCGGCCGAAGACGCAGCGCGCGACCGTGCTCCTCGAGAGGCCGATCGTGCCGTGAGGCGGACCGGCGGTCAGGTGCTCGTTGACCAGCTCCGGATCCACGGGGTCGACACCGTGTTCAGCGTGCCAGGTGAGAGCTTCCTTGCCGCGCTCGACGCGCTCCGAGACGCACGAGACGAGATCAGGCTCGTCGTTGGCCGTCAGGAGGGCGGCGCCGCGAACATGGCCGAGGCGTACGGGAAGCTGACGGGACGGCCCGGTGTCTGCTTCGTGACGCGCGGTCCGGGGGCGACGAACGCGTCGATCGGCGTCCACACGGCGTTCCAGGACTCGACGCCGATGGTGCTCCTGGTCGGCCAGGTCGGGAGGGACGCGCTGGAGCGGGAGGCCTTCCAGGAGGTCGACTTCCGCCGCATGTTCGGGCAGCTCGCGAAGTGGGTGGCACAGGTCGACGAGGCGCGGAGGATTCCGGAGCTCGTCAGCCATGCCTTCCACCTCGCCGTGTCCGGGAGGCCGGGCCCGGTCGTCCTCGCGTTGCCCGAGGACGTGCTGGGCGAGGAGACCGACGCGCCCGACGCCGGCCACTACAAGGTCGTCCAGGCGCATCCCGGCGCCGAGGACCTCGAGCGCATGCGCGCGCTCCTGGACGGAGCGGAGCGCCCGCTGATGATCGTCGGTGGCGGCGGCTGGACGGCGCAGGCGTCAGTCGACGCGCTCGCGTTCGCCGAGGCGAACGGTCTTCCGACCGGAGCCTCGTTCCGCTGCCAGGACTACGTCGACAACAGCTCGCCGGTGTACGTCGGCGACGTCGGTCTGGCGATCAACCCGCAGCTCGCGCAGCGAGTGCGGGAGGCCGACGTGCTGCTCGCCGCCGGGCCCCGCCTCGGAGAGTCGACGACCTCCGGCTACACGCTGGTCGACATCCCACGGCCGCGCCAGCGGCTCGTCCACGTGCACCCGGGCGTGGAGGAGCTCGGCCGCGTCTATCAGGCGGAGGTGCCGATCAACTCCGGCCTGCCGCAGTTCTTCGCCGCCGCGTGCCGGCTCGATCCCGTCGACGGCTCGCGCTGGGCAGGGTGGGCGGCTGCCGCCCGTGCCGGTTACGAGGACTGGATCCGGCCGCAGCCCTCGCCGGGCAGCCTGAACGTGAGCGAGGTCGTCGTCTGGCTGCGCGAACGGCTGCCGCGCGATGCGATCGTGACGAACGGCGCCGGCAACTTCTCGGTCTGGGCGCACCGGTTCTCGCAGTTCAGCCGGTACCGGACGCAGCTCGGCCCGACGAGCGGTGCGATGGGCTACGGCCTCCCGGCGGCGGTCGCCGCCAAGGTGGTCCATCCCGACCGGATCGTCGTCTGCTTCACGGGCGACGGCGACTTCCTGATGACCGGCCAGGAGCTCGCGACCGCCGTGCAGGAGGAGCTCGCGATCGTGATCCTGCTCGTCGACAACGGCATGTACGGGACGATCCGCATGCACCAGGAGCGCACGTACCCCGGCAGGCCGTACGCGACCGATCTCGTGAATCCCGATTTCGTCGCCTATGCGCGCGCGTTCGGCGCGCACGGCGAGCTCGTGGAGCGCACGGAGGCCTTCCCGGCCGCCTTCGAACGGGCGCTCGAATCACGGCGGCCGGCGCTCGTCTCTCTGCGCGTCGATCCCGAGGCGCTCACGCCACGGCAGTCTCTGAGCGAGATCCGCGAGGCGGCGCTCGAGGCGCGTCGAGGCTGACGCCGCGGAGAAGCCAGAGCAGCCCACCGACGAGCAGCGGCCCGAGCCCGCGAGCGCGGCCCTAGCAGCGCGCGTACCTGCTCGCGCGCCACTCGTTACCTGTCTACATGCGTCATCCCGCCGTCGGGGCCGAGGACGAGGTCGCGCTCGGGATCGGGAACGTGGTCGAGCGGAACCGGCGCGAGCGCCTCGAAGAAGGTGACACCGCCCTCGGAGTGCAGCTCGTGCTCCAGCCCACGGTTGACGACGACGACGTCCCCGGCCGAGAGGGTCTTCCATTCGCCCTCGATCGCCATGTCGACGGCCCCGTCGACGATCACCATCACCTGCTCCGTGTGCTCGTGACGGTGGAGTGGCACCTTCTTGCCGGGCTCGTAGCTCACCCGGCAGAGCAGCACCTGCTCGCCTCCGACGGCGTGCAGCCGCACGCCGTCGACGAACTCGAAGGCCGCGACGCCGTTCCAGCTCCCGAACGGCGAGCCCGTCACAGCTCGAACCGGAGCGATCCGCGCGCCGACCGCGTTCACGGAGATGTCGGCGTCGAACTCGACGACCTTGCCCTCCCGCCGAGCCTCCTCGACACCTTCGGCCTTGCGCTCCAGCGCGCGCAGGACCTTCTCCGGCGTGATCGGCAGCTCGGTGATCCAGACGCCGATCGCGTCGTGGACGGCCGTGGCGATGGCAGGCGGCTGCGCGTTGTTCGCCATCTCCCCGATCGCCTTGGCGCCGAACGGGCCGTCGACGGACGGGTTCTCGAGGATGACGGGCGTGATCTCCGGCAGGTCGGTGATGCTCGGCGCGAGGTACGTGCCGAACTCGCCGCCTCGGTGCTCGACGGAGGGGTAGTACGGATAGCAGCTCTCAAGCAGCCCGAGCCCGAGCCCCATCATCGCGCCGCCCTGGACCTGGCCCTCGACGAGCGTCGGGTTGATCGCGCGACCGACGTCGTAGGCCTCGGTGAGGCGGAGCACCCGCACCTCCCCCGTCTCGTCGTCGACCTCGACCTCGGCCAGGCAGGCCGCGTACGAGATCGCGGAATGGGGCTCGACCTCGACGGCACCGGTCTCGGGGTCGAGCGTCGCGTACGGCTTCAGCGCGGCTCCCGTGCCGGTGATCAGCTCCCCGTACTTCCACGTCGCGGCCGCCGCGACGTCCGAGACGGTGATGCTCCGGTCGGGGGCGCCCTTGACGAACACGTTGCCGTCGACGACGTCGAGGTCCGCGGTATCCGCCTCCAGCTCCTGCGAGGCGATGTCGAGGACGCGCTCCCTCGCCTTCTCAGCCGCGTAGCGGACGGCGTTGCCGCCGATGAACGTGCCGCGCGAGGCGAAGGTGCCCGTGCAGACGGGCGACGAATCGGTGTTCGTGTTGTCCATCGTCACCCAGTCGTAGGGGACGCCGAGCGCGTCGGCCACGATCTGCGTGTGGACGGTCCTCGAGCCCTGGCCGATGTCGACGGTGCCGGCGAACACGTCGACGCGCCCGTCGGGCTTGAGCTTCACCCAGGCCTGGCTCGGGTCGCCGTTCTGGTTCATGCCGGTCGGGTACTCGATGGTGGTGAAGCCGTGTCCGATGCGCTTCGCCATCTCAGTGCTCCTTCCCGTTCGCCGCCTGCTGGGCGACCAGATGCTCGGGGAGGAGCGCCCCCTCCCGCGGTGCGTTGGACATCGTGCGCAGGTCGGCAGCGAGCTCGACCCCGGCCGCCTCCGCGAGCTTCTGCGCGACCGGGATGGTCGACGGATCGTGGAGGACGACGCCGTTCGCGGTCGTGTCCCCGATCCGGTTCGCGTTCTTCATTCGCAGCTCGAGCGGGTCGATGCCGAGCACGGTCGCGATCCGCGACATGTGGGTCTCGACGGCGAACGAGACCGACGTCACGCCGAAGCCGCGCATCGCGGTCGTCGGCACGCGGTTCGTGAACACCACGTAACCGTCGAAGTGGACGTTCGGGATCGTGTAGGCGCCGAGATGGTGGAACGAGTGCTTCGTCAGCCCGTAGGGCGAGAAGCGGGCGTAGGCGCCGGAGTCGTGCAGCGTGAGCGTCTTGCGGCCCAGGATCCAGCCGTCGCTTGTCAGCGCATCTGCGATCTCGATGTGCCAGGGCGCCCTGGTCGACGAGACGAGGAACTCCTCCTCCCGCGTGAACCGCCATTTCACCGGCCGCTCGGACTTCTGCGCGAGCAGCGCGGTCAGGGTCTCCGTCGCAGTGTCGACCTTGCCGCCGAACCCGCCGCCGACCGTTCCGCCGACGAGCTTCAGCCGGTTCAGCGGCACCTGGAGGTGCGCGGCGACGACGCCCATCGAGAAGTACATGGCCTGCGTGCACGAGTAGATCGTCAGCCGCCCGTCCGCTTCGGGGACGCTGAGCGACACCTGGGTCTCCAGCGGAACGTGCTCGATCGCAGCCGGGCGGTAGACCCCCTTGACGACGATGTCGGCCTGGTCGAAGGCCCAGGCGACGTCACCCTTGCGAATCTGGCGGCGATCCTTGCCTCCCTCGAAGTGCGGATACCAGTTGCCCCACTGGTGGATCACGGGAGCGTCGGGGTCGAAGGCCTTCCGGATGTCGAGAAGCGGCTCCTTCTCGTCCAGCTCGAGCTCGATCGACTCCACTGCCTCGAGCGCGGTCGCCTCGTCCTCGGCGGCGACCACGGCGATCACCTGACCCTTCCAGCGGACGTCGTTCTCGGCGAGCAGCGGCTCGTCCGCCGGCACGCCGAGCGCCTCGAGGTGTCCGTAGACGTTCTTCGGGACGTCCTCGTGGGTGACGACGGCGTGCACGCCCGGGAGCGATCTCGCCTTCGAGACGTCGAGCCGCTCGATGTCGGCGCGATGGGCAGGCGATCGGAGCGCCTTCGCCCAGAGCGTGCCGGGAACCCGCACGTCGTCGACGTACGTCGTGCGCCCCGTGACGTGCTGCAGCCCGTCGTAGCGGGGTAGTCTCGCGCCGACCGCTTTCATCGCGCACCTCCCGCTGCCGCCTCGACGGCTTCGATGATCTTCACGTATCCGGTGCAGCGGCAGACGTGGCCGGCGAGCGCCGCCTGGATCGCCTCTCGGGACGGGGCCGGGTCGTGCGCGAGCAGCGCCTGCGCCGCCATCATCATCCCGGACGTGCAGTAGCCGCACTGCGCGGCATAGCGCTCGTGGAACGCCTTCTGGACCGGCGAGAGCCGGTCGGGCGTGCCGATCCCCTCGACGGTCGTCAGCTCGGCGCCGTCCACGGAGGCAAGCGTGAGGAGGCAGGCACGCCGGGCCTCGCCGTCGACCAGGATCGTGCAGGCGCCGCAGCCCCCCTGCTGGCAGCCCGCCTTCGGGCTCGTGATGCCGAGCTCCTCGCGCAGCACGGCCAGGACCGGCGTCAGTGGCGGGCTCTCGACCTCGTGAGCCACGCCGTTGACGGTCAGCTTCATGCGCTCTCCTTCCCGAGATCGGCGATCGCGCGCGCGACGATGGTCGGAAGCACTCGGCGCCGATACCAGGCGGATGCGAGCGCGTCATCGGGCGGGTCGACGTCGTCGAGGACCTTGTGCGCGGCGATCGACGCGGGCTCGCCGGCAGCCAGCGCGTCTTCCACGGACGTGGCTCGAATCGCCGTCGGGGCCGCACCGCCGATCGCGATCCTGGTCTCGTGAGGCGTCCGCGTCGCGCACACGCAGAGGATCGTGTAGTGGTGGGCGTGAGGCCGGCGAACTGACGCATGGGCCGCTCGCCGCTCGACGTCGTCGTATTCCACCCCGAGCACGAGCCGGCCCGACCGCTCGCCGGCCAGGAACTCCTCGATCGGGACGGTCGTCTCGCCGTCCGCGCCGACCGAGCGCACGCGTGCGCCGAGCGCGAGCAGCGGCGCTTGCAGGTCTCCCCGCGGTGCATCGGCGCCCGCCGAGGCACAGAGGTTGCCGCCGAGCGTCGCCTGCGCCCGGACCTCCGGGTCGGCGACATGGGAGGCGGCGGTGGCGAGCGGCTCGTCTGCGTCCTCGAGCTCCGCGACCGGGGTCGCGGCTCCGATCCGGACGACGCCGCCGTCGCGCGAGACGCCTGCGAGGCCGCTCCCACCGAGCATCAGGACGCGCGCCGGGCGGAGCCGGCCGTGGGTGAGCTCGGGCACGAGGATCGTTCCGCCGCCGATGACAGTCACGCCGATGCCATCGCCGAACGCCTCGATCGCCTGCGTCTCGGACGTTGGGAGGAGTACCTCCGCTGCCATGGACTGCTTCCTCTCGTGGATGGTGGACCGGTTAGGGGAGGCCGATTCTATCCCGATTCCCGCGCTTGCAACACGCATGTTTCACGCTCATGCCCTGACGCCGTCGACGACCACCCGGATCAGGGTGGCCTTCGATCGTGCCGGGCTCCACCCGTGACTCTGGCGGAGGTGCTGGTACGTCCAGTGGAGGTTGGTCAGGACGGTCGCCCACTCGTCCGGATCTGCCTCTCGGAGCGTCCCGTCCTTCGCTCCCTGCTCGAGCACGGCACGGAAGGGCGCGGTGATGAAACGCTTCGAGACGGTCTCCTCGCCGGGCTCGTGGAAGAAGACCGCGCTTGCCTCGTCGGCGAGCGCGACGATCGTCGCGAGGTGGCGCTCGCTGACGTCGCACATCGCGTTCAGCGCGCGCTCGAGGCGGATGTCGCCGGGGTCGCTTCCCTGCACGGCGTCGTCGAGCGCCTGGCGGTAGTCGGCCTCGTATGCTGCCGCCAGTCCTTGCAGGATCGCCGACTTCGAGACTCCGTGTCGGTGCAGCGTCACGCGTGAGACACCCGCCTCACGGGCGATCCGCTCGAGCGTGGCGCCGCGCCATCCCCACTTCGAGACCGCCCGCCGCGCTCCGGCGAGCAGGTCGTGGTCGACGGTCGTCGCCTGGACGCTCACGACCCGACACCCTATCCGGGAGTACCCAGCTAGATGATTGATCGGAAATTGACCCGAAACCGTGGCGCCGCCACGCTTTCCGATCAACCATCTAGCCTCTCCCCGATGGGCTGGGACGTCGTGCTCGTCGGAAGCGGGATCAACTCGCTCGCCTGCGCCGCTCTGCTCGCGCGAGCGGGCAGGCGCGTGCTCGTCCTCGAGCGAAACGAGGTGCTCGGGGGCGCGATCCGCACCGAGGAGCTCACGTTGCCAGGGTTCCTCCACGAAGTGCTCGCCTCCTGGCACCCGCTCTTCGCCGGCTCTGCGGCCTACGAGGAGCTCGAGGAGGAGCTGGCCGCGCGGGGGCTCGAGTATCTGAATACCGAGCATCCGACCGGCACCCTGCTCGAGGACGGCTCCAGTGTCTTCCTCTCTACCTCGCACGAGCGCAACGTCGAGGAGCTCGAGCGGTTCGCCTCCGGCGACGGTGCGGCCTGGGACCGGACAGTCGCCGAGTTCATGCCGAATGCCGACCTCTCGTTCGGCGTCCTCGCAACCGAGCTGTGGTCGCAGTCCGGCCTGGCGCTGGCCACGAAGGCGTACCGGAAGCTCGGCCGAAGGCGTCTGCTCGAGTTCACCGGCGGCGTGCTCGCAACGTGCCGGGACTGGGTCGTCGAGACTTTCGATTCCCGGCAGGCGCACGGCCTGCTCGCCCCGTGGGTTCTCCATACGGGCCTCGGCCCGGACGCTGCCCTCTCCGGGTTCATGACGCGGGTGATCGCGATCGCCACGCAGCTCGGCGGGATGCCGGTGCCGCGGGGCGGCGGGATCCGGCTCGTCGAGGCGCTCGCAGGCATCGTGCGCGACCACGGCGGCGTGCTCGAGACGGATGCGCAGGTCGAGCAGGTGCTCGTCCGCGGCGGGCGCGCGACCGGCGTGCGGCTGGGCGGCGGCAGGGCCGAAGCGGCCCGGGAGGCGATCGTGGCGAACGTCACCCCGACCCAGCTGTACGGACCGCTTCTCGCTGAGACGCGCGCTGCCGCCGGCCCTGCTCGAGCTGGGCCGGCGCTATCGGTACGGGCGGGCCGGGATGCAGATCCACCTTGCGCTGTCCGAGCCGCCCCGCTGGGAGGGCGACGAACGGCTCGGCGAGACAGCGATCGTCCACCTGACGCCGGGCCTGGACGGGGTCTCGCGGGCGGTCAACGAGGCCGAACGGGGCCTGCTCCCCGCCGAGGCGACCATCGTCGTCGGCCAGCCGGTCGCGGTCGATCCGACGAGGGCTCCGGACGGCTCCTGGATCCTCTGGATCCAGCTCCAGGAGCTGCCCCGCCGCGTGAGGGGTGACGCGGCGGGAGAGCTCGACGTCGGCAACGGCTCGTGGACGCCGGAGCTCGCGGAGCGCTACGCGGACCGCATCCAGGCGAGGCTCGCCGCCCACGCGCCGAACCTCGGGAGCGCCGTGCGCAAGCGCGTCGTCCTCTCCCCGGCCGACATCGAGTCGCTCGATTGCAACCTCGTCGGCGGTGACATCTACAGCGGGTCGTGCGCGCTCGACCAGAACCTCGTTTGGCGGCCTGGGGGCGCCGCCCCGGGGCATCGAACGGCGATCCCGGGCCTCTACCACATCGGCGCGAGCACCCATCCCGGGCCCGGCCTCGGCGCGGGCTCCGGGACCCTCGTCGCGCACGAGCTGCTCCGCCCGAGCCTCGCCAGGCGCGCGTGGGGCCGCGTCGCCCACGCACGGAACGGGTGACCAGGGAAGGCCGGTCGGGCTCCTCGGGCTGCTGAACGACCATCGCTACTATCCGGAGCTCTGGGCCGTACGCAGGCCACTCCCTGACCGGAATGCAGGAGCAAGTCCTCACAGCGATGACCGACCGTGTCTTCCTCATCACCGGCGCCTCCTCGGGAATCGGCGCAGCAACGGCCCGTCGCGCGGCCGAGGCCGGCTTTCGAGTCGTTCTCGGCGCCCGGAGCATCGAGCCCCTCGAGACCCTCGCCGGCGAGCTCGGGGGTCCCGAACGCGCCCTCGCGCTGCGCTGCGACGTGACCGAATGGGCCGATCAGCAGGCGATGGCGGCCGCCGCGCTCGAGACGTTCGGCCGGCTCGACGCGGTCTTCGCGAACGCCGGCTTCGGCGCCAAGCGTGGCTTCCTGGAGTCGACACCCGAGCTCTGGAAGAGCATGGTCCTGACCAATGTCTACGGCGCGGCGCTGACGATACGCGCGACGCTTCCGGCCCTGAAGGAGTCCCGAGGCCACGCGCTGCTCACGGGCTCGGTCGCCGGTCGCAAGGCGCTTCCCGGCTCTCTCTACTCCGCGACCAAGTGGGCCGTGACCGCCATGGGCGAGTCGCTGCGCCAGGAGGTCGACGGCACGGGCGTCCGCGTCACGGTGATCGAGCCTGGGATGGTCGACACGCCGTTCTTCGACAACCCCGTCACCGACTCCGGCCCCCTGACGGCGGACGACGTCGCGCGGGCGGTCATGTACGCGGTCTCGCAGCCTCCGCACGTTGACGTCAACGAGATCCTGATCCGCCCGACGTCGCAGACGGCCTGATGGCGACCATCACCATCCACGGTCGGGCCGCGGTTCCGACGAAGCCGGACGAGGCAGTGATCTTCCTCGAGTGCGAGGCGGTGCGGACGACCGCGGCGGAGGCGCTGGCGGACGTCTCCGGCCGGATCGAGACGCTGCTCGCCCTGTGCGACGAGCTCGAGGTGCCGGCGGCTTCGCGCACGACTGCGGGCGTCTCCGTCGCCGAGCACGGAGAGCACGACCGCGAGGGACACTGGCAGCATCGCGGCTACCGCGCCGCGAACCGCGTCCGCCTCAGGCTGGTGGAGCCGGACGGCCTCGGACGGCTGCTTGCCGAAGCCGTCGCCAGGGCGGGCGCGCGGGTCGACGGACCGTGGTGGGAGATCGCGCCGGCGAACGCCGCGCGCCTGGAGGCCTGCCGGCTCGCCGCCACGGATGCTCGCTCGAGAGCACAGGCGTATGCGGAGGCGTTGGGCCTGCGGGTCGGCGCAGTGGTCGCCGTCAGGGATCCGCCGCCCGACGGCCGGCCGGAGCCCCGCGGGGCGATGCGCTCGCTCGCTTCGGCGCACGCCGCCGACGTGCCCGTCGAGGCCGGGGAGCAGTTGGTCGCCGCGGAGGTCGAGGTCGAGTTCGGGCTCGAGCAGGGCTAGTCAGACCGCGGGGACCAGGCCTCTCGCCCTGCGACTTGCCGCCGTCTGGCGACCCTGCCCGGAGAGCTCGACCTTGCGCAGCCTGATGTGCTCGGGGGTGATCTCGATGCACTCGTCCTCGCGGATGAACTCGAGTGCCTGGTCGAGCGAGAGCGCGCGCGGCGGGATCAGGCGGACGAGCTCGTCGGCGGTCGACGAGCGCATGTTCGTCAGCTTCTTCTCCTTCGTCGCGTTGACGTCGAGGTCCTCGGCCCGCGCGTTCTCGCCGACGATCATGCCCTCGTACACGTCGACGCCGGGACCGACGAACAGCTGCCCGCGCTCCTGCAGGTTGAGGAGCGCGAACGAGGTCGTCTTGCCGGCGCGGTCGGCGACGAGGCTTCCGGTCGGCCGCGTGCGGAGCTCGCCGTGCCAGGGCTCGAAGCGCTCGAAGACGTGGTGGAGGATGCCGGTCCCGCGTGTCTCGGTCAGAAACTCGGTCCGAAAGCCGATCAGCCCGCGGGCGGGAACGACGACGTCCATCCGGACCCATCCGGTTCCGTGGTTCACGAGCGCCTCGGTCCGCCCCTTGCGGAGAGCGAACAGCTGCGTGACGACTCCGAGGTAGTCCTCCGGCACGTCCACGGAGACTCGCTCGACCGGCTCGTGCACGCTGCCGTCGACGACCCGCGTCACGACCTGCGGCTTGCCGACGGTCAGCTCGAAGCCCTCGCGGCGCATCTGCTCGACGAGCACGGCGAGCTGGAGCTCACCCCGTCCCTGCACTTCCCACGTGTCGGGGCGCTCGGTGGGCAGCACGCGAACGGAGACGTTGCCGACGAGCTCCGTGCGCAGTCGGCTCTCGACGAGGCGCGCCGTGAGCTTGTCCCCGGCTCGACCGGCGAGCGGCGAGGTGTTGATCCCGATCGTCATCGAGAGCGACGGCTCGTCGACCGTGATCACCGGCAGGGGCCGAGGGTCGTCGGGATCGGCGAGCGTCTCCCCGATCGTCACCTCGGGGATTCCGGCGACGGCGATGATCTCGCCGGCTCCCGCCTCCTCCGCGTCGACCCGGTCGAGCGCTTCGGTGACGTAGAGCTCCGTGACCTTCGCCCGCTCGATCGAGCCGTCGGCGCGACACCAGGCGACCTGCTGCCCTCGCCGGATCGTCCCGTGCTGCACCCGGCAGAGGGCGAGCCGGCCGAGGTAGGGCGAGGCGTCGAGGTTCGTGACCAGCGCCTGGAGTGGGTGCCCCTCCTCGTAGGCGGGCGCGGGGATCCGCTCGAGGATCAGGTCGAGCAACGGCTGCAGGTCGGCGTCGAGGGCGTCGGGATCCGGCTCGAGCGAGGCGCGGCCCGTCTTCGCGTTGCAGTAGACGATCGGGAACTCGATCTGGCTCTCGTCCGCGTCCAGGTCGAGGAACAGCTCGTAGACCTCGTCGACGACCTCGGCCGTGCGGGCGTCGGGACGATCGACCTTGTTGACCACGAGGATCACCGGCAGCCGAGCCTCGAGCGCCTTGCGCAGGACGAACCTGGTCTGCGGCAACGGGCCCTCGCTCGCGTCCACGAGGAGGAGGACGCCGTCGACCATGGTCAGGCCTCGCTCGACCTCGCCGCCGAAGTCGGCGTGGCCGGGCGTGTCGACGATGTTGACCTTCGTCCTGCCGTACCGGACGGCCGTGTTCTTCGCGAGGATCGTGATGCCCTTCTCGCGCTCGAGGTCCATCGTGTCGAGCACGCGCTCGGCGACCTCCTGGTTCGCGCGGAACGCCCCCGACTGCCAGAGCAGCGCGTCGACGAGCGTCGTCTTGCCGTGGTCGACGTGGGCGACGATCGCAACGTTGCGGATGTCGGAGCGAACCTGCACCGAAAGAGGGTAGCCGCCGCCCGAGCGGCCGCCGCGCGCGTTCCGTCACAAAGGCGCGCAGGATTCGTTGCCGGGTCTGACCCCTCCTCAACACCGGGAGTCGCATGGACAAGCGCGACCAGATCCTGAAGCCAACGGACTTGGCGTCCGTCTCCCCGCGCTTCGCAGGACATTAAGCCGGGGTCAGACCCCGTCACGAATCCTGCGCGGGATTGTGACGCGATGGATGCGTCGACGTCCGCCCCCGAGATCCGTAGAAATCCCCAGCGCACCGTCCGTGGGAACAACGATGCCCAGCGAGGCAGAGGCGCGTAGCCTCAGGACTCAAAGCGAGGCAATGTGCTCTCGTCCACCCTGTTCCGACCAGCTGGAGGAATGACCGATGCTGCTACTCGACCAGCGACGTGAGCTGGCTGGCGGCCCCGACGACTATGGGCTTGTGAAAGGCGAAGGATTCCGCGTCGAAGCGACCGGGGGCCGGCGCGTCGTCGGCGAAGACGTGAGGCGTGGGCCGGAGGCGGATGTTCGGGCCCTCCTCGTCGTCGGGGGATTGCTCGGCAGCCGACACCGGGTCGTTCCGAGCACCAGCGTCGGCGTCGTCCGGCCCCGACGGAAGCGCGTGGCAGTGGTCGAGGCTCGGGCTGAGGCCCGGCTCGTCACCGCAGGGCGGACGTCGGCGTTCGGAGAATGAGCGCGCTCGCCGACCGCCGTCGCGGCGTGCTCGCCGCCATCGATCGCGCCGTCAGCGGCTCGGAAACGAATGTTCTCGACCGGACGGCCCGGCTTCTGCACGACAACTTCGCTCAGTACTCATGGGTTGGCATCTACCGGCGGGACGGGGATGAGCTCGTGCTTGGGCCATGGGCGGGTCCCGAAGCGCCCGAGCGCGTACGCATCCCGCTCGGCCTGGGGATCCACGGCGTCGCGTTGCAGAGCGGACGCGTGCTGGTCGCAGACGACGCGACCGATCCTGAGCACGAGCCTGCGAGCTTCGCGTGGTCGCGTAGCGAGATCGCCGTGCCGATCGTGCTCGAACAGACGGTGATCGGTGAGATCGCCATCGCTTCCGACACCATCGCTGCCTTCGACGGCGCTGACCACGCCTTCCTCGAGCGGGTCGCCCGCACGGTCTCCCGTCAGGTTCCCGCCTAAGCACTCCCCCTCGTCGCCTTCCAGCGTCCCTCAGCGCCGCACGACCACCAGACCTCGGCGCGAAGGGAACTATCCGGGCACGCGGTGCCCCGGTGTGCGGGAAGATTCCCTGAACAGACCAGGATGGCGTGGCGAACCAGCGCGCTGGCTCCTCGTTGGCGATCACGTTGGCGCGAGAGGGCGTGGACGTCCTGGTGGTCGAGCGTGAGCGGGTCTTCCGAGATCGTGTCCGGGGTGAGGTGATGGCAACGTGGGGGACGGTCGAGGCGAAGCGGCTCGGTCTGTTCGGGCTGTTGCGGGAGCGGTGCGCAACCGAGGTTCGGTATCAGACCTATCGCGTTGAGGGTGTTGTCGCCGCGTCGCTCGATCTGCCGATGGCCGCACCGCATTTCGAGCCGTCGCTCGCGTTTCCCCATCCGGTGATGCAACAGGCGCTGATCGAGGAGGCGGCATCGGCGGGGGCGACGGTCTGGCGCCCGTCGAGACTGGTGTCGCTGACCCCCGGGGACCCACCCGCGGCCGAGATCGTGGTCGACGACGTCGTCCGAACGGTGACGGCACGTCTGATCGTCGGTGCGGATGGCCGGGACTCGCAGGTTGCGCATCTCGCAGGGTTCGAACGGCGAGCCGACCCCGACGAGCTGCTGGCGGCAGGAATGCTCGTGGAGGGCGACATGGACACCGGGGACGCGATGAACGTGTTCATCGGCCATGCCGCCGGGAGGATCGCTGCCGTCACTCGGATCGCACCCGGCCGCTACCGGGTGTACCTCTTCCATCACGTCGACGCGACTCCCAGGCGCCTCTCGGGCAGCCGTGACGTCGAGGCCGCGTTCTCCTACCTGCGCGACGCCGGCGTGCCGGGCGAGTGGCTTGCCGACGCACGGCAGGAGGGGCCGCTGGCGACGTTCGACGGCGCCCACCGGTGGATCGAACGGCCCTATCGGGACGGTGTCGTCCTCGTCGGCGATGCGGCCGGGGCGAGCGACCCGTCCTGGGGAAGCGGCCTCTCGCGAACCTTGCGCGATGTCCGGCTGCTGCGCGACGTGCTGGTCTCGGTCCCGGACTGGCCGCGTGCAGCAGACGAGTACGCGGGGCAGCACGATGAGTTCTGGGAGCGGCTACGCGATATCGAGCGCCTCACCACCAAGGCGCTGATGTCGGTCGGCCCAGACGGCGCCTCGCGCCGCGGACGCGCCTTCGAGCTCTTCGAGCGCTTCCCCGAGCTCGAGATCTGGACGTACGGCCCCGAGGCCCACTGCGACGACGCCGTCCGCGCAGATCTACTCGCCTGACTCCTCCAGAGAAGGACAGCGAACAAACCCGCATGGTTACGCGGAATACGAGCCCGACGTCGTCTCCCCGCCGTGGCCGGTCCAGTTCGTGTGGAAGAACTCGCCGCGCGGGCGGTCGACCCGCTCGTACGTGTGCGCGCCGAAGTAGTCGCGCTGCGCCTGGATCAGGTTGGCCGGGAGGCGCGCTCGAGCGGTAGCCGTCGTAGAAGGCGAGCGCGCTCGAGTAGGCGGGCACGGGGATGCCGCTCGCGACGGCGCCGGCGACCGTCCGACGCCAGCCCGGCTCGGCTGCCTGCGATCTCCGCCCGGAAGTACGGGTCGAGCAGCAGGTTCGCGAGACCGGGATCGCGGTCGAACGCCTCCTTGATCTGTCCCGAGGAACGCCGACCGGATGATGCACCCGCCGCGCCACATGAGCGCGATCCCGCCGTAGTTCGAGGTTCCAGCCGTACTCGGCGGCCGCCGCGCGGAAGAGCATGAATCCCTGGGCGTAGGAGACGATCTTCGAGGCGTAGAGCGCGTCGCGGACGTCGTCGACGACGCGCCTCGAGGGTCGCCGGCGAGCGACGCGGTCGGCCCCGAGACACCCGGGCCGCGGCGACGCGCTCGTCCTTGAGGGCGAGAGGATGCGCGCGTACACGGCCTCGGCGACGAGGGTCACCGGCATGCCGAGCTCGAGCGAGGAGACGGCCGTCCACTTGCCCGTCCCCTTCTGGCCGGCGGTGTCGAGGATCTTCTCGACGAGCGGCTCGCCGTCCTCGTCGCGGAAGGCCATGATGTCGCCGGTGATCTCGATCAGGTAGGAGTCGAGCTCGCCCGCGGTTCCACTCGGCGAAGACGCCGTGCGAGCTCGTCGTGGTCGAGCCCGAGCGCCGCGCGCAGCAGGTGCGTAGGCCTCGGCGATCAGCTGCATGTCGCCGTACTCGATCCCGTTGTGGACCATCTTCACGTAGTGGCCGGCGCCGTCCTCGCCGACCCAGTCGCAGCAGGGGACGCCGTCGTCGACCTTGGCCGCGATCGCCTGGAAGATCTCGCTGGACGAGCGGCCAGGCCTCGGGCGAGCCGCCGGGCATGATCGACGGGCCGTGCCGCGCGCCCTCCTCGCCGCCCGAGACGCCGGTCCCGACGAAGAGGAGCCCGCGCTCTTCGAGCTCCGCGGTGCGGCGGATCGAGTCCTCGAAGTTCGAGTTGCCGCCGTCGATGACGATGTCGCCCGGCTCGAGGTGGGGGAGGAGCTGCGCGATCGTCCCGTCGACCGCCGTCGCCGGCCTTGACCATCAGCATGACGCGACGCGGGCGCTTCGAGGCGCGCGAGCGAGCTCCTCGAGCGAGTGCGTGCCGACGACGCTCGTCGCCGGCCGCCGGGCCGGCGAGGAACTCGTCGACCTTCGAGCGTCGTCCGGTTGTAGACGGCGACGGTGAAGCCGTGGTCGTCCATGTTGAGGACGAGGTTCTGGCCCATCACGGCGAGGCCGACGAGGCCGATGTCCGCCGCCTGGCTCACGCGATCGGCGTCGCGTAGACGCCGTCCTCGAGCGTCGCCGGGTCGGGCGACGGCGCGGCCTCGGCCTCGGCGAGGCCGGCGGCGACCTCCGTCGGCGGCCGCCTCGCGGAGCTCCTCGAGCTCGTCGCTCGGTGAGGCCGTCGAGGCGAAGCCGCGCGGCGAGGCGCTCGATCGGATCCTGGTAGACGCGCGCGGAGCTCCGGCGGGAACGTAGCGCGCGTCGTCGTGCGCTGCGTGCCCGTGGCCGCGCAGCGTCAGCGCCTCGACCGCCTGCGGGCCCTCGCCGGCGCGCGCGCGCTCGACCGCGGCGCGCGACTCGCCTCGTACGTCGGCGAGCGCGTCGGTGCCGTCGACGCGCGCGCACGGGATCGACCAGCCGCCCTCGATCCGCTCGGCGATGTTCGTGTTCATCATCTGACGCTCGGTCGGTGTCGAGTACGCGTACCGGTTGTTCTGGACGACGAAGACCGCCGGCACGTGGAGCACGCCGGCGAGGTTCAGCCCCTCGTGGACGTCGCCGATCGAGCATCTGCCCGTCGCCGATGAACGTCATCGCCACCCGCGGCTCGCCGCGCCGCTTGAACGCGAGCGCCGCGCCGACCGTCGACCGGGCACGAGGTCGCCGAGCATCGAGACGAGCGGGAAGACGTTCCTGTCGCGGCTTCCCGAAGTGCATGTTGCCGTCGCGGCCGCGCGTCGGGCCGGTCGCCTTGCCGAGGAAGTTGCGAAAGACGTCGGCGACGGTGACGCCGCGCGCGTAGTGGCAGGCCTGCTCGCGGTTGAGCGGCAGCACGACGTCGTCGGGCCCGAGCGCGAGGCCCGGCGGCCGCGGCGACCGCCTCCTGCACGCAGCCCGGTGTAGACGGAGCCGGCGATGCGCCCCTGGCGGTACAGCGCGATGATCCGCTCCTCGGCGAGCCGCTGGAGGAGCATCAGGTGGAAGCAGGCGCAGGCGCACGTCTCGGGGCACGCTCGGCGCGTCGATCGCGAGGCGCGGCGCGACCGCTGCCTCAGTACGCAAGGAGCTCCTCCAGGCTCGGCGCGACGCGTCCGACGGACGGGATGTACGCGTCCTCGAGCTCCGGTGCGAACGGAACGGGCGTGTCGGGCGGCGCGACGAGCGCCGGGCGGCGCGTCGAGCAGCTCGAAGCCCTCGCGTGCGACGAGCGACAGCACCTGGCCCGGCGGCGCCGATCGAGCGCGCCGCCTCCTGGAGGACGAGCACGCGCGACGTCTTCTCGAGCGACTCGAGGATCGCCGTCGCCGTCGAGCGGCCAGACCGTGCGCAGGTCGAGCGATCTCGACGTCGAGCCCGTCGACCGCCCGCAGCGCGAGGTCGACTCCGGCGCCGTAGGTGACGACGGTCGCCTCGCCGCCCGCGCGGACGATCCGGGCCCGGCCGATCGGCG
Source organism: uncultured Thermoleophilia bacterium (assembly GCA_963705605.1). Lineage (GTDB taxonomy): Bacteria > Actinomycetota > Thermoleophilia > Gaiellales > Gaiellaceae > CAVPKC01. The sequence goes on along the minus strand of CAVPKC010000003.1, from coordinate 632,441 downwards.
TGCGGTGCGCAGCGCGTCGGGCCGCTCGCCGCGCAGCCGGCGGTAGAGCGCCTTGTGCTCGAAGTAGAGGACGGGGTCGTCGTCGTCGATCGCGGCGCGAAGCAGCCCGTACGCGTCCTCGACCGTGCCCGGGCAGACGACCTTGAGCCCGGCCGTGCCGACGAACCACCCCTCGGGGCACGAGGCGTGGAACGGGCCCGCCGCGGACTCCGCCCCCGAACGGCGCGCGGATGACGATCGGGAGCCGGATGCCCGAGCGCCAGTGCGTCTTCGCCGCGACGGTGACGATCGGGTCGAACGGGCAGGTGACGAAGTCGGCGAACTGGAGCTCGACGACCGGCCGCTCGCCCATCCAGGCCGCGCCGATCGCCGCGCCGACGAAGCCCTCCTCGGAGATCGGCGTGTCGATGCACCGCTCCGCTCGCCGAACTCCTCGAAGAGCCCCTTCGTGACGCCGAACGCGCCCGCCGAAGTGGCCGATGTCCTCGCCGAGCAGGAAGACGCGGTCGTCCACGGGCATGGCGTCCGCGAGCGCTGCCCGGATCGCCTCGAGGTAAGTGATCTCGCCCGTGGCGACCTCGCCGCCTGGAGCAGCCGGCTGCAGGTGCGCGCTCACGCCGCCATTCCCCCGTCGACGAGGAGGTCGGCGCCCGTCACGTACGAGGCTTCGTCGGAAGCGAGGAAGAGCGACGGCCGGCACGATCTCCTCGACCGTCGCGATCCGCCCGAGCGGCGTGCGCGTCGACGATCTCGTCCCGCAGCCGGTCGACCGCGAGCAGCGACCCGGTCAACTCGGTCTGCGACGTAGCCGGGCGAGACCGCGTTCACCCGGACGCCCCGGTCGGCCCACTCGCGCGCGAGTGTCCTGGTCAGCTGGGTCGAGCCCTGCCTTCGACGCCCCGTAGCCTGCGAGGCGCGGGCTCGCGATCGTGCCGGTCACGCTCGAGACCATGACGACGGCGCCGCCTCCGTCGAGCAGCGGAGGGCGCCGCGGCGCGTGTCATCAGATATGCGCCCGTGAGGTTCACGTCGACGATCTGCCGCCAGGCGCTCGACGTCGTGGAGCTTCGGCGCGCTGGCGCACCGGCGAGATACCCGCGGCGTTGACGACGAACGGTCGGCCGTCCGAAGGCCGCCGGTGAGATCCCGATCGCCCGCTCGCAGGACTCGAGGTCGGTGACGTCAGCCTCGAGCGCGAGCCCGTGCTCGCCGATCTCGCCGGCCGACCGCCTCGCACTGCCCCCGGGTCCGCGCACGACACGCCGACGACGCGCCCTCGGCAGCGAGCCCGAGCGCGATCGCCCGACCGATCCCGCGGCCGCCGCCGGTGACGAGGCGACCCTGCCCTCGAAGCGCCTTCGCCGCGTTCACACCCAGAACTGGTTCTCGCCCATGCCCATCTCGCGCGTCTCGGCGGTCGTCCTGTGGTCGACGGCCTGCTCCGGACCGGGCACGGAGTCGCCCACCAGCCGGAGACGATCCGCCCGCTCTCGACGCGGGCGGGCCAGTCGTGGATCGGGAGCACGAACGTGCCGGAGTTGAGCGCCTTCTTGATCGCCGCCCGCTCCTCGCGCTTCGAGGTGCCCTGGTTCCCGGTCGACTGCGGCTCGTGGTCGAGCACCTGGTAGATCGGGTCGACGATCTGGTTCTGGATGTCGTAGATGACGTCGCCGCAGATGCACGCGACGCCCGTCGGCTCGTCTCGACCTGGATGTTCATCGATCCCTCGGTGTGGCCGCCGGCCGCCTCGCAGACGATCCCCGGCAGGATCTCGTCCGGCCCGGACAGCTCGAGGTCGAGCAGCCGCAGCGCGCCAGGCGTGTGGAGACGGTCGATGTGGTGCTTCACGTACTCAGCGGGGTACTGGCCGCCCATGATTCCGGACGCCGAGTACTCGAGCTCGCGGCGGTTCGTGATCACGGTCGCTTTCGGGAAGCGGTCGTCCTGGCCAGCGTGGTCGATGTGGTGATGGGTGTGGAGGATCCAGCGGACGTCGTCCATCTTCGACGCCGTGCTTCCCGAGCTGGGTCTCGAGCATCATCTCCTCGGTCTGGATCCCGGTCATGCCGAGCGTCGACATGATCTCCGGGCTCGATGCGCCCGGTGTCGACGACGATCGGGTCGCTCCCGCCGAGGATCAGATAGCTCCATGTCTTCACCTTCGTAACGACGCCCATGTTGCGCGCGAGCACGAGGAAGCTCGACTCGAGCTCGATGTCGAGGATGTCGAGGATCTTGATCTCGTAGGGCATCGAAGACCTCCTTGTCGACCGACCGGTCGGTCGATACTATGGCGCCATGCCACCCCGTGTCAATGCGGACGAGCGTCGCCGGGAGCTTGTCACCCAGGCCGCGGATCTGTTCGACCGATCGGGCTACCACACGACGAACGTCGCCGCGGTCGCGGAGGCTGCGGGTCTTCGGAAGCCGACCCTCTACCACTACTTCACGAGCAAGGACGAGATCCTCTTCTGGATCCACGAGGAGTTCATCGACCTTCTGATCTCGAAGGAAGCGGCGCGTGCGCCGCTTCCGGCCGCCGAAGCGCTCTTCGAGGTAATGGCCGACGTGCTCGAGCTGATGCAGACCCATCGCGGGCACGTCAGGGTCTTCTTCGAGCACCACCGGGAGCTCGCACTCGAGGATCGCGAGACGATCCGATCCAAGCGTGACGCCTACCAGGAGGCGGTCGAGACGATCGTCCGGCACGGCGTCCGCGACGGCGAGTTCCGCGAGGTCGACCCTCGCCTGACCACGCTCGCGCTGTTCGGCATGTGCAACTGGGCTTATCAGTGGTACGCGCCGGAGGGTCCGCTCACCCCTCGCGAGATCGCTGAGCGGTTCTTCGACCTGCTGTTCCATGGGCTGAAAGGGGAATGAGCGTGCGCACGGCGGACCAGTACCTCGAAGGCTTGCGCGACGAGCGGGAGGTGTACTACCGCGGGCGAGCGGGTCGACGACGTCGTGGCCCACCCTGAGCTCGGGCATCGCCGCGCGCCACGGCGCGCTCGACTTCGCCTTCGCCGAGGAGCCGGGCAACGACGAGCTCGCCGTGACCGATGGCCACTCGACCTACTACCACCTGCCCCGAGCGGCCGCCGATCTCCGGCGGCGCTCGTCGCTGATCGAGCGCGCCACCGCCTTCGCGGACACGCTCGTCATCCTCGTCAAGGAGATCGGCACGGACGCCCTCTTCGCGCTCCAGCGCGTCACGCACGGGACCGACGGCGCCGACCACGTCCGAGCGTTCTACGAGCACTGCCGCGACGGCGATCTGGCGCTGGCGGTCGGCCAGACCGACGTCAAGGGCGACCGCTCGAAGGGCCCCGCGGCCCAGAGCGATCCCGACCTCTACGTGCGGGTCGTCGACCGCCGGCCGGACGGCGTCGTCGTGCGCGGCGCGAAGGTCCACACGTCGTGCACCCCCAACGTCGACGAGGTGATCGTGATCCCGACCCGTGCGCTCGCAGAGGGCGAGGAGGACTGGGCGATCGCGTTCGCGGTGCCGGTCGCGACACCGGGCGTGAAGCTCTTCTGCTCGGACTTCCTCCACGCCGACGCCGACCCGTGGACGCGGCCGGTCTCCTCGAGACACAAGATGATCGAGACGCTGACCGTCTTCGACGACGTTTTCGTGCCGAACGAGCGGGTCTTCCTCGACGGCGACACGCGCCGGGCAGGGCCAGCTCGCGCTGACCTTCGTCGAGTACCACCGGTTCACCGCCGTCTCGTACAAGCTGCCGCTCGTCGACGCTCTCGTCGGGCTCGCGCTCGCGCTCGCCGAGGCGAACGGCATCCAGCGTGCCTCGCACGTCCGCGACAAGCTCGTCGCGCTCATCGGCTACGCCGAGACCGTGCGCGGGCTGACCCATCTCGCCGCCGACCGCTGCCGCATCGACGAGGCGACCGGGATCGCCTATCCGGACCCGCTGACGACGAACATCGCCAAGTGGACGTTCGCCCGCGACTACCACGAGGCGGTCGAGCAGGTGATCGACATCGCCGGCGGCCTGCTCGTCACCGGGCCGGCGGGCCAGGACTGGCGCTCGGACGAGATCCGGCCCGTACCTCGAGAAGTACCTCGCCGGCGCGATGCCGGCGGCCGAGCGGATGGCGCTGATGAACCTCGCGAGCGACCTGCTCGCGCGCGAGTACGCGGGCTACCAGAGCGTGCTCGCGGTGCACGCCGAGGGCTCGCTCGAGGCCGAGAAGCTGATGATCGCCCGCTCGTACGACCCGGCCCCGGCCGTCGACGTACGTGCGGCGTCTCGCCGGGCTCCGCTCCTGACCGCCGGCGATCGGCGGTCGCCCGACCGTTGGTGATCGAACGGCCGATGACTGCGCCACAATCCATGCATGAGCCTTCCGGCGGGATGCACCCTGCGGCCGGCGCAGGACGGGGACGCCGAGGCCGTCGCGGCTCTCATGAACGACGAGGCGGAAGCGCTGATCGGGTTCAGCCCCGCGTCGGCTCGACTGGCTCGTCACCTGGTGGACCGCGCCGTCGGTCGACCGCGCGAACGACCTCGCCGTGGTCGAGGCGCCGGGAGGGGAGGTCTGCGCCTTCATCGGGGTCAGGTCCGAGCCGCCGTACACCGAGGTCTTCGCGGTCGGCGCCGTGGCCCTCGGCATGCACGGACAGGGCATTGGCTCGGAGCTCGTGCGCGAGGGCGAGCGTCGGGCCGGCCGCTTCGCCGCGCTCGCACCCCCCGGGTCGCGGGTCGTCGCGCACTTCGCCTGTCTCGCGGACGAGCCGCGCGCAAGCGGTCTGCTCGAGCGTCACGACTACCGTGAGGTGCGCCGGTTCCAGCTCATGCGCGTCGACTTCGCGGGTGAGGTCGCGCCACCTGTCTGGCCCGCCGGCGTCGAGGTGCGCTCGTTCGATCCCGGCGAGATCGGCGAGCTCTACCAGGCTCACGCCGAGGCGTTCGCGGATCACTGGGGCGAGGGCGTCGAGCAGGAGGGGGACTTCCGTCACGAGGTGCTGTCCTCGTCTCAGTTCGACCCGACCCTCTGGTTTCTGGCGTGGTCCGGCGACGAGGTCGCCGGCTACGTGGGAGCGAACCTCGAGGCGTACGAAGATCCCGCTCGAGGCTACGTCGGCCTGCTCGGCGTGCGCAGGGCCTTCCGCGGGCGGGGCCTCGGTCAGGCGCTGCTCCGCACGGCGTTCCGGGAGCTCGCCGCCCGCGGGAAGCAGGGCTGCGACCTCCACGTCGACTCCGACTCCCTGACCGGTGCGACCCGCCTCTACGAGCGCGTCGGCATGCGGCCCTTCCCGCGCTTCGCGACCTGGGAGAAGGAGCTGCGGCCGGCTGGAGCGTAGGGGCCGATCGTCCGGGAACGGTGTGGGGCCGGCCTGCGCCGGCCCCACGAGCCTTCGCAGCCTGTTCGGCTGCTGCGCGCCGGCTTCGCCGGCTTTGCATTACCGGGTTTGCGGGAACCCGAGGTCGACCTTGCTCGTGGCCGGGTCGGGCCAGCGGCTCGTGACGACCTTGCCGCGCGTGTAGAAGTGGATCGACTCCGGGCCCGTAGGCGTGGGAGTCGCCGAAGAGCGACGCCTTCCAGCCGCCGAACGAGTAGTAGGCGACGGGAACCGGGATCGGCACGTTGACGCCGACCATGCCGGCGTTGCACTCGAACTGGAACTGGCGGGCGACGCCGCCGTCGCGCGTGAAGATCGCCGTGCCGTTGCCGTACGGGTTGTCGTTGACGAGCTTGACCGCCTCGTCGTAGGTTCCCGCCCGTACGACGGAGAGGACGGGGCCGAAGATCTCGTCGCGGTAGCAGTCCATCTCGGGCGTGACGTCGTCGAGCAGCGAGACGCCGACGAAGAAGCCCTCGCCCTCCACCTCGAGCTCACGGCCGTCGGCGACGACGGTGGCGCCCTGGTCGCGGCCCTTGTCGATGTAGGAGGCGACCTTGTCGCGGTGCTCGCGCGTGATCAGCGGGCCCATCTCCGAGTCGGGCTCGAGGCCCGGGGCCGACCTTCACCTTCGGCAGGCGCTCCTTGATCGCGCCGACGAGCGGGTCGGCGACGTCGCCGACGGCGACGACGACCGAGACCGCCATGCAGCGCTCGCCGGCCGAGCCGTAGGCAGCGCTGACGGCGGCGTCCGCGGCCATGTCGATGTCGGCGTCGGGGAGGACGACCATGTGGTTCTTCGCCCCGCCGAGCGCCTGGACGCGCTTGCCGTTCTTCGTGCCCGTCTCGTAGATGTAGCCGCGCGATCGGCGTCGAGCCGACGAAGCTGACGGCGGCGACGTCGGGATGCTCGAGCAGCCGCTCGACGGCGACCTTGTCGCCGTTGACGACGGTGAAGACGCCGTCCGGGATGCCGGCCTCCTTGAGCAGCTCGCGCGACGAGGAGCGACGCGCTCGGATCCTTCTCGGAGGGCTTGAGGACGAAGCAGTTGCCGCAGGCGAGCGCCGGGCGCCCACATCCACATCGGGCACCATCGCGGGGAAGTTGAACGGCGTGATGCCGGCGACGACGCCGAGCGGCTGCCGGATCGAGTAGACGTCGACCCCGGTCGACGCCTGCTCCGAGAAGCCGCCCTTGACGCAGGGTCGGGATGCCGCACGCGTACTCGATCACCTCGAGGCCGCGCGCGACCTCGCCGAGCGCGTCGGAGAGCACCTTGCCGTGCTCGGCGGTCAGGATCCGGGCGATGTCCTCGCGGCGCTGCGTGGACGAGCTCGCGGATCGAGAACATGAGCTCGGCGCGCTTCGCGAGCGACATGCGCGCGCCAGGCCGGGAACGCCGCCTTCGCGCTCGCGACGGCGCGCGTCGATCTCCTCGACCGAGGCGAAGGCGACCTCGCCGGTCTGCTCGCCGGTGGCCGGGTTGAAGACGGGGCCGCTCCGACCGGAGGTCCCGGCGACGACGGCGCCGCCGATCCAGTGGCCGATGCGGGTCACGGGCGCACCCGTGCCGTCGGCCTCCGTGCGGGCAAGGTCGTGCTCATGAGGATCCCTCCCTGAGGCTGCTCGTGTCGATCAGCCCAGGATAGCGCCGCTGGACAGGACGCTCTGGACCGGGAAGGTGTGCGTGGAGCTGCGCCAGTTCAGCGCGCGGGCCGCGATGGAAGCGGATAGGCACGGGCGTAGCGTTGGTCTTGGCCGGAACCACCTCGAGGGAGCGAGGAGCCCGCTCGTGCCGAGGCGACATCGTGAGCGACGGGTCAGCGGCCTGTCAGTGGCGACGCTGTAGGCTTGTCGCCGCTCGCACCCGGAGAAAGGAGCAGGCGCACGATGGGCGTCCTCGCCAACAATCCCGAAGGTCTACGACCTCGTCGCCTCGAGCGTCCAGGTCGAGAAGCTCGCGACCGGCTTCACGTTCACCGAGGGCCCGATCTGGCACCCGGACGGCTACCTCCTCTTCAGCGACATGCCGATGGACGTCCGGCGCAAGTGGACGGAGGCGGACGGGATCGTCGAGGTGATGAAGCCGGCGAACAAGTGCAACGGCATGACGCTCGACGCCGACCTGAACCTCGTCGTCTGCGAGCACTGGACGAGCCAGGTCGTGCGCGCGACGCTGAACGCCGGACGGCACCGAGGCGAGCCGCGAGACGATCGCGTCCCACTACGGCGGCAAGGAGCTGAACTCCCCGAACGACGTCGTCGTCGCCTCGGACGGCTCGATCTACTTCTCCGACCCGACGTACGGGCGGATGGACGTCTTCGGCAACCCGCGCGAGCAGGACCTCGACTTCCAGGGCGTCTACCGGATCCCGCCCGGCGGCGGCGACGCTGCAGCTCCTCGTCGACGACTTCACCCAGCCGAACGGGCTCTGCTTCTCGCCCGACGAGCAGACGCTCTACGTCAACGACTCGGGCATCCTCCACATCCGCCGCTTCGACGTCGCGGCCGACGGCTCGATCTCCGGCGGCGAGGTGATCCTCGACGGGATCGGCGATCCCGACGACTTCGACGCGGGCATCTGCGACGGGATGAAGTGCGACGAGCAGCGGGAACATCTGGGTCACGGGTCCGGGCGGCATCTGGGTCGTCGCTCCGGACGGCGAGCACCTCGGCACCGTCGAGGTGCCCGAGCACACCGGCAACCTCAACTGGGGCGGGCCCGGCTGGGACGTGCTCTACGTCCCGGCCTCGAGCTCCGTCTACCGCTTCCAGACGAAGGTCGCGCGGGAACCGCGTCAGCTACATGCGCTAGGGGCTGAGCAGCCGGCCTGGCCGGCTGCGACCCCCGATCGCGGGCCGAGAGGCCCGCAGGTCTCGAAAAGGAGTGAACGATGGCCGTACGGTTCGACCCGAAGAAGAGCGCGCTGATCATCCAGGACCTCCAGAACGACGTGATCATGCCCGGGGGCGCGTTCACGGGCGGTGACGGGCCCGGGCCCGCCGAGCACGCCCAGAGCCAGAAGGTGGTCGCGAACGTCAAGGCGATCGCAGCCGCGGCTCGCGCCGCCGGCATGCCGGTGATCCACGTCTGGTACGTCGTCGACAAGGGCGCGCCGGGTCTCAAGCTGAACGCGCCCCTCTTCCAGGCTGTGGCCGCGGGCGCCGTCGTTCGTGGCACGTGGGGCGCCGCGCCGGTGAAGGGCCTCGAGCCGAAGAAGGGGGATCTCGTCGTCGAGAAGATGCGCATGAACGCCTTCCACGACACGAATCTCGAGACGCTGCTCAAGGGGCTCGGCGCCGAGACGGTGATCATCACCGGCGCGTGGACGAACTTCTCGATCGAGCACACCGCGCGCCACGCGGCCGACGCCGGCTACAACGCGATCGTCGTCACCGACGGGACGTCGACGATCAACGACGAATGGCAGAACGCGGCTCTCAACTACGCGCTTGCAGAACATCGCCGAGCGCGTGCCCACCAAGGACGTTCTCGCGGTTCTCAAGCGCTCGGGCGCCCGCAAGCCGGCTGCGAAGAAGTAGGGGTCGGACCTGTTCGGCCCTGTCCGACTGCCTGGCCCTCGTCACCCGTGAAGACCCGGGCGGCTCTCTTCCGCGAGGCGGGACACCCGCTCGAGGTGGTCGAGGTCGAGCTCGACGAGCCCGGCCCCGGCGACGTGCTGGTGCGAATGGCCGCTACGGGCGTCTGCGGCTCTGACCTCCACGTCGTGCGCGGTGAGTGGATCCGACCGACGCCGATGATCCTCGGGCACGAGGGCTCGGGCGTCGTCGAGGCGGTGGGGGAGGGGGTCACGACGCTCGTCCCAGGAGCGCGTGTCGTCCTCACCTGGGCGCCGAGCTGCGGGGAGTGCCGCTCCTGCAGGCAAGGAAGGCCGGTTGCCTGCGAGCCGCTCCGGGCGGGAATTGCCGCGGGCACGCTGCCGGATGGGACGACCCGGCTGCGAGTCGGTAGCGAGACCGTCTACCGGATGACCGCGATCGGAGCGCTCACCGAATGGATCGTCGTGCCGGCGAACGCGGCGCTGCCGCTCCCGGACGACGTCTCGCTCGAGGAGGCGGCGCTTCTCGGCTGCGCCGCGCTCACCGGGGTCGGGGCCGTCCTGAACCGGGCCCGGGTCGAGCCGGGAGCGAGGGTTCTCGTCGTCGGCGCCGGCGGGGTCGGCCAGTTCGTGCGTCCAGGGCGCGCGCATTGCCGGAGCGGCCGAGATCGTCGCGGTCGATCCGCTCGCGGCACGCCGCGAGCAGGCGCTTCGGCTCGGGGCGACCTCGGCGCTCGCACCCGACGATGTCGGAGGGGAGTTCGATGTCGCATTCGATGCCGTGGGCGGCCCTGCGAGCTTCGATCTCGCCGTTCGCTCGACCCGCGGGGGCGGAACTGTCATCGTGGTCGGGATGGCGCCCGCCGGGGTGAAGCTCGAGCTCGATCCGTTTCAGCTGACGAACGAGGAGAAGGTGCTGACCGGCTCCCTCTACGGGTCGGAGGATCCGGCCGTCGCCCTGCCGACGTTGCTCGAGCACGTCCGAGCGGGCCGGCTCGAGCTGGCGGCGCTGATCGGGCCGTCGTTTCCTCTCGAGCGCGCCGACGACGCGGTCGAGGCAAGCCTCGGGGGCGCGGCGGGCCGCGTCCTCGTCACGATGGGAGGTGCCGGATGAACGAGCCGGCCGCAGGCCGTTTCGAGCTGGTCGAGTGGGCCGAGGAGGCGCCAGGGGTGCGCGCGAAGGCACTCGCCGTCGAGGGTGCTCGCTGGGCCCTCGTCGAGTACGAGGCGGGCGCCGGCCGGCCGGAGTGGTGCTCGACGCCGCACCACGGCCTCGTCCTCGAGGGTGCAATCCGCTACGAGTTCGACGACGGCCGGGACGATCTCGCGCTGGCCGCCGGCCAGGCGTTCGTGCTGCCGACCGCTCCGGCGCACCGCGGACGCAATCACGGCGCGTCCACGGCGCGACTCTTCGTCATCGACGATCCGGAGTAGGGATGGGCGTCCGCGTGGGGATCGACACCGGCGGCACCTTCACCGACCTGATCGCGGTCGACGAGGAGACCGGGAGCCTGACCGTCGCCAAGGTCCCGTCCAGCCGGGACGATCCGGTCTCGGCGGTCGGCGCGGCGTTCGAGGCCTCGGGGATCGATCCCGGCGAGGTCTCGTTCGTCGTCGTCGGGACGACGATCGGCATCAACGCCGTCCTGACGCGAACCGGTGCGCGGGTCGTCTACCTCACGACCCGTGGGTTCGAGGACATCCCCTTCATCCAGCGGATCAACCGCAAGTACCACTACGACTTCACGTGGCGAAAGCCCATCCCGCTGGTCGAGCGACCGGACTGCCTCGGCGTGGTCGAGCGTCTGGACGAAGAGGGACGGCCGGAGATCCCGCTCGACGAGGTCGCCCTGCGCGATGCGCTCGGGTCGCTCGAGCTCGACGGCGATCGGGTCGCGCTCGCCGTCTGCCTGCTCTTCTCCTACCTCAACCCGGAGCACGAGCGCCGCGTTCGCGACGTCGCCCGTGACGTCCTGCCGGCGCTGCCGGTCTCGCTCTCGCACGAGGTCGCCCCGATCTGGCGGGAGTACGAGCGCGGGAACACGACGATCGTCGACGCCTACCTGAAGCCCGCGCTGGACCGGATACGTCGGGGGTCTCTCGGCGACGTTCGGTGCGATGGGCGTCGGCTCCGCCTGGTCGCTCCTGAAGTCGAACGGTGGCGATGCGCTCGCCTCCGAGGCGCAGGGCAGGCCCTCGCACGTCCTCCTCTCCGGCATCGCAGGCGGGGCGATCGGCGGCGCGCACTTCCTCCGGCTGGGAGGCGGCGAAGGACGGGATCTGCCTCGACATGGGCGGGACCAGCTGCGACGTCTGCCTCGTCCTCGACGGGGAGCCGCTCTACTCGTCCGACTTCGAGCTCGAGTTCGGGTTCCCGGTCAGCGTCCAGAGCGTGTCGTCGCGGACGATCGGAGCCGGCGGCGGCTCGATCGGCTGGGTCGACCCCGGCGGCTTCCTTCAGGTCGGGCCGCAGAGCGCCGGCGCCGAGCCCGGGCCGGCCTGTTATGCGCGTGGCGGCGAGGACGCGACGATCACGGATGCGGACCTCGTCCTCGGCCGGCTCGATGCCGCCTACTTCCTCGGCGGACGGCTGACGGTCGATCCGACGCTCGCCCGGGCCGCGCTGGAGCGGTTGGGGGAGCGGCTCGGCCGCGCCCCGGTCGACGTGGCCTCGGCGATGGTCCGCGTGACGAACGAGAACATGGCGAACGCGATCCGGATCCTCACCGTCGAGCAGGGCATCGATCCACGCGACTTCGTGCTCGTCGCGTTCGGCGGTGCGGGAGCGACCCACGCCGCCGAGATCGCCGACGCGATCGGGATTCGTAGGGTGTTCGTCCCTCCGAACCCCGGCCTCTGCTCGGCGTTCGGCGCGCTCGTCGCCGACGTGCGGGTCGATGCCGTCCGCAGCGTCTTCCTGACGGACGCCGGCACGACGGCGGAGGAGGTGGGGCGGCTCTTCTCCGAGCTGGAGGCGCAGGCGCTCGCCGACTTCGAGGCGCAGGGCGCGGGCGATGCGCGACCGGAGCTCAGGCGCTCGATCGCGATGCGCTATCAGGGCCAGAACTACGAGCAGGAGGTCGCCGTCCCCGCCGGCGGGCTCACGGCCGACACGCTCGACGCCGTGTTCGCCGACTACCACCGCCTCTACGAGGGCTTCTACGGCTACCGGCTCGACGGCATCCCGATCGAGCTCGTCCGCCTCACGGTGATCGCGAGCGCCGATGCCTCGGCGCTGCCCGTGGAGGCCCCTCGGGAACCCGCGCCCCACGAGCCGGCGTTCCGTGACGTCCACTTCGACGAAGGCGGGTTCAGGCGCACGTCGATCGTCCGGCGCGAGTCGCTGGGCGCTGGTGCGCGCCGGGAAGGCCCCCTGATCGTCGAGTCGATGGACTCGACCGTCGTCGTGCCGCCGGCCTGGAGCCTGACCGTCCACGAGAACGGCATCCTCGAGCTCGTGAAGGATGAGACGCCGTGATCGACCCGGTGACGCTGACGATCATCTCCAACAGCTTCGTGAACGTCTGCCGGGAGATGGGGATCACGATGATGCGGACGGCCTTCTCGCCGATCTTCAACGAGGGCCTCGACTTCTCGTGCGTGCTGTTCGATCGCGACGCGAACCTGATCGGGCAGGGCGAGTTCTGCCCGGCCCAGATCGCGGCGGCGATGTTCGCCGGCCGCTGGACGATCGAGGAGCTCGGTGCCGATGCGTTCGAGCCCGGCGACGTCGTCCTCCACAACGACCCCTACCGCGGTGGCACGCACATGCCCGAGCACCTGCTGCTGCGCCCGGTCTTCCACGAGGGCGAGCTGTTCGGCTTCCTCGCCAACATCGGCCATCTGGCCGAGATCGGCGGGAAGGCCGTCGGCGGGTTCGCCGCGGACGCGACCGAGATCTTCCAGGAGGGGCTTCGGATCCCGCCGGTCAAGATCATGAAGCGCGACCGGCACGACATGGAGCTGTGGCGGCTGATCATGACCAACCACCGCACGCCGCGGAACACCTGGGGGGACATCAACGCCCAGATCGGCTCGCTGCGGGTGGCGGAGCGCTCGACACTCGCGCTGCTCGACCGGTACGGACGGGAGTTCGTCGAGGAGGCCTCGCGCGAGCTGATCGACTATTCGGAGCGGTGGATGCGCAGCGAGATCGCTGCGATCCCGGACGGGACGTACGCGTTCGACGGTCAGCAGGAGGACGACGGGATCACGGACGAGCCGGTCTCCTACCACGTCGAGGTGACCGTCGACGGCGACGAAATCGTGATCGACTGGACGGGAACGGATCCGCAGACGCAGGGGCCGATCAACGCGACCTACGGGGTGATCTCAGGAGCTGTCTACAACGCGATCTTCCACCTGACGAACGCGGACATCCCGAAGAACGCGGGCGCCTACCGCCCGATCCGGATCATCGCGCCGCCCGGTAGCGCCGTGAACGTCCTCTACCCGCGCCCGTGCGTGGCCGGCAACACGGAGTCCCACCCCAAGCTCGCCGACATGGTGATCGCCGCGCTGGCCCCGGCGCTCCCGGACCGGGTTGCCGCGGCAGAGGGCGGGACGGCCTGCAATTTCCTGTTCGGCGGTGTCCACCCGAAGACCGGCGACTACTACGCGAACTACCACCTCGAGGGAGGCGGCTGGGGCGCCACCTCGTATGCGGACGGCAACAACGCGATCATCGTCAAGAACGGCAACTGCCGCAACACGCCGGTCGAGATCTTCGAGACCCGGTATCCGCTGCGGACGATCGAGTATTCGCTGATCCAGGACTCGGGTGGGCCCGGCGCGAGGCGGGGCGGTCTCGGCACGCGGCGGATCGTGCGCGTGACCGGCGGCGCCGAGATCACGGCCAACGCCGTCCTCGACCGGACGAAGCCGGGCTTCGGCGCCTGGGGCATCGCGGGCGGCGGGCTCGGCGGCCCCGGGGCGATCCGGGTCAAACGACGGGGGGACACCGAGTTCCGCACGTTCTCGGAGGTGTTCGGCACCGCCTCGCCGTCGAAGTTCACGAACGTGACGCTGCGGGAGGGCGACGAGGTCCTGATCGACTCGCCGGGAGGCGGCGGCTACGGGAGCGCCGCCGAACGAGACCGCGGCCTGGTCGACGAGGACGTGCGCCAGGGGTTCGTGTCCCCGGACGCCGCGCGGCGCGAGTACGGCTGGAACGGGTAGGCGAGGAGGAGCGATGCTGCTGGCGGTCCTGGTGCGGCGTCTGAAGGAGGGCACCACCTACGAGCAGTTCCGGGCAGCCTGGGCGCCCGAGCAGGGATTCGGCCGCGAGGTTCGGGTCCTGAACGCCGTCAACGTCGACGACCCGCGAGAGATCGTCTCGGTCGGGTTGATGCCCGGCGTCACGCGAGAGGAGCTTCCGGCGCTGCTGGAGCAGTTCGCCGCCCCCGAGGCGCAGCGGCACGAGAGGATCGACGAGGTGATCGAGGGGTTCGTCCTGCGGGGGATCTACGAGGTCGTCGGCGATGAGGACCTCTCGTGACGGACGGGCGCTGGGAGCCCATCGAGACGCAGATCTGGGAGGTCAACGTGACCCCCTGCGACTGCTGCGGACAGGTGGTGGCGAAGCGCCTCTGGGTCGCCGACGTCGAAGGCGTCGAGCGCCGCTTCTGCGGGCCGGACTGCGAGGACCTCTACCGGCGCCACGTGCTCGGCAGGCGGCGACGGTGAGTCGACCGGTCTCGAACCGTTCTCTCAAGTGACCGAGGAGGTGGCCTGGCGTCCCGGGGTGCGTACGCGGCTCGTCGCGTCGGCGTCGACCGGCGCCGCGCAGCTCTGCCTCTTCGAGCAATGGTGCGAGCCGGGCGCCGGCGCCCCGCCCCATCGCCACCCCGGCGTCGAGGAGGCGATCTTCGTGCTGGCGGGCGAGGCGGAGTTCCGGCTGGAAGACGCCGTACGAATCGCCGTGACCGGCGAAACCGTGCTCGTTCCTGCGGGGAGCCTGCACGAGTTCACGAACGTCGGCGTCTCGACGTTGCACACGCTCGCGGTCTTCCCCGATCCGGCGCCGCCGGTCGTCTACGAGGAGACGCCGGGCGTCATCTACGAGGTCGGGGGCCTGGGAACCGAGCGGCTCGACGCCCACCGGGCGATCCGCCGTGCCTGAGCCGGTATCTTCTCGGTCCACACGCGACCAGGAAGGACGATGGCGAAACGAACGACGATCTTCGAAGCGGTCGAATCGGGCGACCCTGCCCGTGTCAAGCGCAAGCTGTCACGCGAGCCCGAGTCGATCTCGAGCCGCAACGAGAACGGGCTCACCCCGCTCTTGCAGGCCCTCTATGCCGGCCAGGACGACATCGTCCAGCTCCTGCTCTCCTGCGGGCCCGACCTGGACGTGTTCGAGGCTGCTGCGCTGGGTCGGGTCCAAGACCTGAAGCGCGCGGTCGGGCGAAGCAAGCGCCGCGTCGGTGCGCTCTCTCCCGACGGGTTCGCGCCGCTCCACCTCGCTGCGTACTTCGGCCAGCCGGAGGCCGTCGTCTTCCTCCTCGATCGCGGCGCGGACATCGAGGCGCGCTCGACCAACCCGCGGCTCCGCGCCGTGACGCCGCTCCACAGCGCCGCGGCGGGTGGGCGCACCGAGGTGGCCGTCCTCCTCCTCGATCGTGGAGCCGACCCGAACGCCACGCAGCCGGGCGGATGGACGCCGCTGCACCAGGCCGCGGCGAACGGGGACGTCGTGCTCTGCGCACGGCTCCTGAAGGCCGGCGCGAAGCGCAACGCGATGGCGGACGATCGGTCCCGCCCGATCGACTTCGCGATCGAGAAGCGCCACGCCGAGGTCGTCCGCCTTCTCCAGCGCGGTCGTTGACCGACTTCGTCGTCCTCGTCACGGACGTGACCTGGCCCTCGACCGAGCCCGAGTCCGCGGTGCTGGCCCGGGTCGGGGCCCGCCTCGTGGAGGCGGCAGCGGGAGACGAGGACGAGCTCCTCCGGCTCGTGCCCGAGGCCGACGCGATCCTGACCTGCTTCAAGCACGTGAGCGCGCCCGTCGTTCGCGCGGGGTCGCGTCTACAGGTGATCGGGCGCTACGGCATCGGCGTCGACAACATCGCCGTCGACGAGGCGACGAGGCTCGGTATTCCGGTCACGAACGTCCCGGACTACTGCGTCGACGAGGTGGCCGAACACGCGCTGGCCCTGATCCTCGCCCACGAGCGCGGCATCTGCCGGTTCGACGCCGGCGTGCGCGAAGGAGACTGGTCACCCGCCCGGGGCATGCCGATGCGGCGGATCGCCGGCCGCACGCTGGGAATCCTCGGCTTCGGCCGGATCGGGCGCGCGCTCGCCCTCCGGGCGCAGGGCATCGGCCTGTCGGTGCTCGCGTACGACCGGAGCGCGGCCGCGGCGGAGCTCGCGGCGAGCGGCGTCGCGCTCGTCTCCCTCGACGAGCTCGCGGCCCGGGCCGACTACGTCTCGATCCATCTGCCGCTGACCGAGCAGACCCGTGGCCTCGTCGACGCGACGTTCCTCCGCTCACTGAGGCCCGGCGCCTTCCTCGTCAACTGCGCGCGCGGCGCGATCGTCGACCGAGCCGCGCTCCTCGAAGCGCTCCACGACGGCCGACTCTCAGGAGCGGGGCTCGACGTCTTCGACCCGGAGCGGTTGCCTCCAGGGGATCCTCTCCTTGCCGCCCCGGGCGTGATCGCCACGCCGCACGTCGGGTTCTACTCCGAGGAGTCGATCCTCGAGCTCGAGACGAGGGCGGCCGAGAACGTCGCCGCGATCCTGGACGGGCGCCGGCCCGCATCGGTCGTCAACCCCGAGGTGCTCGCGCTCTCGCGCTGGGCGCATCTCCGGGATTGACGGCTAACCCGTCGCCCCGTCCGGCGCGTACACGGTGACGGTACCGCGCTCGTAGTTCGTCACCCACAGGCCGCCCGCGCCGAACGCCATACCGAGCGGGCTGTCGCCCACTGCGATCGGCTCACCCTCCAGTTCCCCGCTTGCGGGATCGATCCGGCTGACGTCCGCGTCTGCCCCGAGCGCTCCCACCGAGGCCGCCCAGACGGAGCCGGCGCCGACGGTGAGCGTCGTCCGGCCACCGTCAGAGACCTGCACGGGTGGCTCCACGAGCTCGTCCGTCTGCGGGTCGATGCGCCTGACCGTGCCGGTGTCCGACGTGACCCAGACACCCTGGGCGCCCGCCTCCACGTACTCCGGGAGATCCGGCACAGCAATCGCGTCGACGACCTCGTTCGTCCGCCGGTCGATCCGCGTGACCGCCCCGCCGGAGCCGTCGGGGGGCTCGGGGCTCGCCACCCAGACCGCGCCGAACCCGGTGGTCACCCCGAGCGGCCCGCCGACCGCGATCTCGGCGACGGGCTCGCTCGTGAGCGGGTCGATCCGCGTGACGATACCGCGGCCCGGGCTCGTCACCCAGACGCCGCCGCTCCCGACGGCGACGCAGGCGGCGTCGTCGACCTCGATCAGCCGGGCGACACGGTTCGTCGCCGGGTTGATCCGGGCGACGGCGCCCGAGAGCGTCGTCACCCAGACGGCCCCGGCCCCGACCGCCACCCCGCAGGGACGATCGCTGCCGATGTCGTCACCCGCGCCGATGCGGGCCACGATCGTCGCCGTGATCGGGTCGATGCGCAGCAGTCGCCGGCCGTCGCGGACGACCCACACGGCGCCCTCACCGATCGCGACGGCGTTCGGGAAGCCACCGACCTCGATCGTCCGCGTCTGCTCGACCGGCGTCGTCTCGACTGGAGGGAGCGTCTCCACGGCACCCGTGTCGACCAACCCGGTCTCGGCGGACGGCTCGTCCTCGTCCGAGCCGCCGACCGTGTCGCGCAGGGCGTAGACGACCCCCGCCAGCGTTCCGAGCCCGATCAGGAGGCCGACGATCGCCGCCAGGGCGGCTTTGCTCTGCCTGCTCACAGCGGTTCACGATAATCCCAGGGACGGTCGATGCCCGACGAGCTCCACGACTTCAGCCCGGCGGAGGTCGAGCGGGCAAGCCGCTACCACCGCCCGCTCTACGCCGCCTTCGCGGCCGATGCCGTGCTCGCCCTCGGAGTTGCCGCCGCGTTCGCGTTCGGATGGCCGGGCGGGCGCCTCGCCCGGGCGCTCGACGGTATGCCGTGGTGGCTCGAGGCGCTCGCGCTCGGCGCGGCCGTGGTCTTGACGTCCTTCCTCGTCAGGCTGCCGCTGGGGTTCTGGCGGGGGTACCTACGCGAGGGGCGCTACGGCTTCTCGACCCAGAGCGCGGCGGGCTGGGCGGCAGACCGTGCGAGAGCGCTGGCTGTCGGCCTCGTCCTCACGGTTGCCCCGCTCGTCGCGCTCGTCGGCCTCGCGCGGGCCATTCCGGATGCGTGGCCCGCGGTTGCCGCGCCCGGCGCCGCGGCGCTCGTCGTCCTGCTCGGGTTCGCCGCGCCGATCCTGCTCGAGCCGATCTTCAACCGGTTCCGTCCGCTCGACGACGCGCGCCTGACGGGCGAGCTCGTGGCGCTGTCGGTCGAGGCGGGCGTCCCCGTGCGGGAGGTGCTCGTCTCGGACGCGAGCCGTCGGACGCGCAAGGAGAACGCCTATGTCTCGGGCATCGGAACGACGAGGCGCGTCGTCCTCTACGACACGTTGCTCGAGCGTGCGGAGGTGCCCGAGCTCCGGCTGATCACCGCACACGAGCTCGCCCACCGCCGGGAGCGGCATGTTGCGAAGGGGATCGCGATCGGCGCCGCTGGAGCCGCCGCCGTCGTACTCGTGCTCTGGGGGCTCCTGAGCTGGCCGGCGCTTCTCGAGGCCGTCGGCGCAACCGGCGCCGGCGACCCCCGCGTCGTCCCGTTCGTCGTGCTCGCCACGGCTGCGCTGGAGCTCCTGTCGCTTCCCGCGTACGCCTGGATCTCACGGCGGTTCGAACGGGTCGCCGACCGCGGCTCGCTCGAGCTCACGGGCGATGCCGACGTGTTCGCCGACACCTTCAGGGGGCTGGCCCGAGCGAACCTCTCCGATCTCGATCCGCCTCGTCTCGCCTACGTCTGGCTCTTCTCGCACCCGACGCCCCCCGAGCGGATCCGCGCGGCGCGCGCCTTCGAAGGCGGCGCACCAATCGCCTGACCTGGTGGACCGGGGCCTGCGGCCCCTCCACGGCGGATATCGGCCGCTGTGCCGAAACCGGCGCCGCCGGTTTCGGCGATCGTCCCGAGATCGAGCTTTGCTCGATTCGGGACACCCGGGCCGGCAACGATTCCGCCTGGCCTGGTGACCGGGGCCTGCGGCCCCTCCACGGCGGATATCGGCCGCTGTGCCGGAACCGGCGCTCGCCGGTTTCGGCGATCGTCCCGAGATCGAGCTCTGCTCGATTCGGGACACCCGGGCCGGCAACGATTCCGCCTAGCCTGGTGACCGGGGCCTGCGGCCCCTCCACGGCGGATATCGGCCGGCCTTCGGCCGGCAACGATTCCGCCTAGAACG
The DNA here is from genome assembly GCA_963705605.1 of uncultured Thermoleophilia bacterium. Classification (GTDB taxonomy): domain Bacteria; phylum Actinomycetota; class Thermoleophilia; order Gaiellales; family Gaiellaceae; genus CAVPKC01. The sequence continues at coordinate 613,083 of CAVPKC010000003.1, read as the reverse complement.
TGAGGCCGAAGCGCTTGCAGAGCCCCGGCACGCTGGCAAGCTCCATCTCGAGCTCGTACTGCGCGCAGAGCGCCGCGAAGCCCGCTTCGTCGGTCGGGTCGATCGCGGCGATCCCCCGGAAGAAGTTCTCGAAGCCGGCCGGCGAGATCACTTCGATGATCCGGCAGGGCTCGTCTCCCGCGTTCCAGAACGTGTGCCACTGGTCGCGCGGCTTGAACACCCACGTCCCGGGCGTCGCCTCCACCACCTGGTCGCCGAGCAGCGCGCCGAGCGTCCCCTCGAGCACGAACGAGTACTCGTCCTCGTTGCGGTGGCGGTGGAGCGGCGCCGCCAGCGCTCTGGGGGCGATCGGGTGGTCGACGACCGCGAAGCGCCCGCCGGTTTCGTCGCCGTCGATCTTCCAGACCACGCCCAGGCCGCCGAGCTCGGCGCGCCCGCGACCCTCCGGTGGAATCGAGATCACGGCGGAGAGTGTAGATATCTGCGGTGCGCTACACTTGTCGAAATCCAGAGAGCGAGTGCCGGTAGTGCGTTCATCGCCTTCCTGACTTGTTCGATCAGTTGAGGGAGGTGATTGGTGTGCCAACCGGAACCGTGAAGTGGTTCAGCAACGAGAAGGGCTACGGGTTCATCACGCCGGATGACGGCGGGAAGGATCTTTTCGTCCATCACTCGAACATCCAGGGCGAGGGCTTCAAGTCCTTGAACGAGGGTGCGAAGGTGCAGTTCGAGGCCGGCGAGGGCCGCAAGGGCCCAGAGGCGACTGCGGTCGTCGAGATCGCCGGCTAGCAGGAGTCGAGCGTGGACTCGCAGCCGCTCCTCCGGGGCGTCTCGCATCAGGTCGCGTTCTTCCTCTCGCTGGGCGTCGGCGTCCTTCTGGTCGCCGGCGCCCAGTCGTCTCGAGCGACGGTCGCGGCGACGGTGTTCGCCGTGACCGTCGCAGGGATGTTCGGCGCCAGCGCCCTGTACCACCGAGTCGACTGGTCGCCGCGCACGCGGCCGTGGATCCGGCGCGTCGACCATGCCGGCATCTACCTCGTCATCGGCGGAAGCTACACGCCGTACACGCTGATGGTGCTCTCGGGCGTGACCCAGACGATCGTCCTCACGCTCGTGTGGACGGGGGTCGCCGTGGCGATCGCGATCCGCTTCGCGTGGGTCTCCGCGCCGCGCTGGCTGGCCGCCGGGATCGCGCTCGCGCTCGGGTGGGTCTCCCTGATCGCGTTGCCGCAACTCGTCGATCGCGTCGACCCGGTCGGGCTCGTGCTGCTCGGAGTCGGCGGGCTCCTGTACACGGCCGGCGGCATCGTGTACGGCCTCCGCTGGCCGGACCCGGCACCGACCGTCTTCGGCTTCCACGAGGTCTTCCACGCCCTTGTGATCGCCGCAGTCGCGTGCCAGTACGCATCGATCGCCTTCTTCGTGATCCCCACGGCTTGAGGAAGGCCGGCGCCCCCCGACGGCGCGAGACCCTGCCGAGCCACCCTCGACCCTCGAATCCAAAGGAAGCCTTCCTGCGCCCGGACACGTACGACCTCGAATCACTCGGATGGACGCCTGCTCTCGCGGCGTCCTTCGAGCCCTTTGCGGAGGTGGGGCTCGCCGCAGCCCGCGTCGGCGCCGAGCACCGCGGCAGCTTCGTCGTCTACACGGAGCGGGGCGACCGCGTCGCCGAGCCCGGGGGGAGGCTGCGCCGAAGCGACGCGGGCGAATGGCCGGCCGTCGGCGACTGGGTCGCGTGCCTCCCGCCGCAGGGCGACGGTCCGACGATTCTCGAAGCAGTCCTTCCGCGAAGGACGGTGTTCAAGCGAGACGCGAGCGACCTCGTCCGGCGCGACGGTACGGGGATCAGCGGTCAGGTCGTGGCGGCGAACGTCGACGTGATCGCGATCGTCAGCTCGCTCGTCGCCGACCTCAACCTGCGACGGCTCGAGCGCTACCTGGCCGCCGCGTGGTCGAGCGGCGCCGAGCCAGCGATCGTGCTGACGAAGACCGATCTATGCGACGACGTCGTTGCGGCCGTCTCGGCGGTGCAGACCGTCGGCCTCGCGGTCCCGATACTCACGGTCTCGAACGTCACGGGCGAAGGTGTCGCCGAAGTCGGATCGCTCGTCGGAGTTGGCCGCACGGGTGTGCTGGTCGGCTCGTCCGGCGTCGGCAAGTCGAGCCTCGCCAACCGGCTTCTCGGCTCCGAGCTCCAGGAGGTCCGGGAGATCCGCTCGGACGGCCGCGGCCGTCACACGACGTCGCATCGAGAGCTGTTCCTGCTTCCGGGCGGCGGGCTCCTCCTCGACACGCCCGGCATGAGGGCGCTTCCCCTCTGGGACGCCCAGGACGGCCTCGCCGAGGCGTTCGACGACGTCGATCGCCTCGCGGCCCGGTGTCGATTCAACGACTGCCGGCATCGGGGCGAGCCGGCTTGTGCGGTCCTCGCAGCGGTGGACGCCGGGGAGCTCGACCTCGATCGGCTCGAGAGCCACCGGCGCCTGCAACTGGAGCTCGCCTTCCAGGAGCGCCGTCACGACAAGCTCGCCCGGTCGGCGGAGCGGCGCAGGCACCGCGCGATCAACGTCGAGCTTCGCCGAAGCTCCAGGGATCGGCGCGGCAGGTAGCCTCAAGGCAGGAGGTGAAACCGATGCCGAAGGTGACGAAGAGCGACGAGGAGTGGCGGCGAGAGCTGACCCCCGAGCAGTACGAGGTGCTGCGGCGCAAGGGCACCGAACGTGCCTACACGGGGAAGTACGCGCAGGCGAAGGCGCCGGGCGTGTATCGCTGCGCAGGTTGCGGCGAAGAGCTCTTCCGCTCGGACGCGAAGTTCGAGTCCGGCACCGGCTGGCCGAGCTTCTTCGAGCCAGCGGGCGCGGACGCGGTGACTACGGAAGAGGACACGAGCTACGGCATGCGCCGAATCGAGGTGCTCTGCTCGAGCTGCGAGGGGCACCTCGGGCACCTGTTTCCGGACGGCCCTGCGCCGACCGGGCAGCGCTACTGCATCAACTCGGCTGCGCTGCAGCTCGACGAAGACGAAAGCTGACGCGGGAGGACACGAGATGAGCGCGGTTCGCCGAGCCGGCCAGGGCATCCTGGCCGAGGAGCACGCGGAGAAGCGGGAGGAGATCATCGGGCTCCTCACCAAGGCGTACTGGATGGAGATCGAGACGGTGATGAGCTATGTGGCCAACTCGATCAACCCGGACGGCATCCGGGCGCAGGAGGTCATCGAGTCCCTCGAGCAGGACATCCAGGAGGAGCTCGGCCACGCCCAGCAGTACGCGCACCGGATCAAGGAGCTCTACGGCGTGGTGCCGGGATCAATGGACTTCAAGCCCGAGCAGAGCTACCTCCAGCCACCCGAGCGCCAGACCGACATCGTCCACGTCATCAAAGGCGTGATCGAGGCCGAGACCGGGGCGATCGAGCACTACAACCGGATCATCGAGGCGACCGACGGGATCGACTGGGTGACCCAGGACATGGTGATCACGATCCTCCACGACGAGGAGGGCCACCGGCGCCTGTTCGAGGGCTACCTGCGCGAGTACGAGGCGGAGGGCCTCGCCTAGGGGCTGAGCGGCCGGCTCGGCCGGCCGCGACCCCCGATCGCGCTCCCGGCAATGCCGGGGGCGCACCTGAGCGGCCGGCTCGGCCGGCCGTGACCCCCGATCGCGCTCCCGGCAATGCCGGGGGCGCACCTGAGCGGCCGGCTCGGCCGGCCGCGACCCCCGATCGCGCTGCAGCCGAAGCCGGGAGCAGGGCCTACGCCTTGCTGACGGTGACCTCGATGCCGTGCACGGCGGTCGACTCGCCCATGTCGGCTTTCTCGCCGGGATTCAGCACGTTGACGTTCGACCGGCCCGGCTCGCGGGAGGGCCAGCGTCCCTTGTGCGAGAGGGCGACGCCCGGTGGCACGTCGGTCGAGAGGACGACCTCGAGGACGATCCGGCCGGTCGCGTTCTCGACGATCGCCTGGTCGGTCTCGCCGAGGCCGCGCGCCGCCGCGTCCTCGGGATGGAGCACGACGGTCGCCCTGCCGGCGCGCCGCACGATCTTCGCCACGTTGCCGAAGCTGTCGTTCAGCAGCCACGGCGACGCGGGGGAGAGGAGCCGCAGCCGTCCGTCGGCCGGCCGGGCGTCGGCGAGCGGCTGCGGGACGCGCGGGAGCCCGTCCGTCTCGGCCTCGGCGGAGGCGATCTCGATCCGACCGCTGGGCGTCGGGAAGCGACCGTCGGCGAACTGGATCACCGGGTCGGCGAACACGTCGACCGTCCCTCGGGCGGCGAGCTCGTCGAACCCGATGCCGATGCCCGAGCGTCGGAGGAGCTCGTCGATCACGTCACGGTCGCTCTCGAAGAGCTCGGGCTCCTCGTAGCCCATCGCGGCGGCGAGGCGCCGGAAGATCTCAGGGTTCGGCAGTGAATCTCCCAGGGGCTCCATCGCCTTGGTCTGCGCCGAGAGCGTGAGGTCGAAGTACGAGGTGACGAGGTCGTCGAACTCGAGGAAGCCCGCCGCCGGCAGGACGACGTCCGCGAAGGCGGCCGTGTCGGTGGGGAAGAGGTCGGCGACGACGGTGAACAGGTCGTCCCGCCCGAGCGCCCGACACAGGCGTGCCTGCTGGGGGTTGGAAGCGGCGAGATTGATGTTCCAGGCGATGAGCGCTTGCGAGCGCTCTGGATCCTCGAGCCGGGCGGCGAGATCGAGCTGGCTGACCGGTGGAGGTGTCGATCGTGCCAGCTGGGGCGCTGTCACGTACTCGCCGTCGATTCCCCGGCCCTCGGTCCAGTTGAGGTAGAGGAACCCGGCGCCGGGCTTGCCCAGGTTGCCCGTGACGGCCGGCAGCACGGCGCATGCGCGCATGACGTTGCCGCCCGTACGCTGTCGCTGGAGGCCCTGACCGAGCCAGAGAAGAGACGGGCCCTCGGCGTAGAGGTGGGCGACCTCCTCGATCCGCGCTGCGGGAACACCCGTCGTCTCCTCGCCCCAGTGCGGGTCACGTCCTGCGAGTCGTGGGCGCAGTTCCTCCCAGCCGACCGTGTGGTCGCGGACGTACGTGTCGTCGACCAGCCCGTCACGGTCGATCACGTGCAGCAGCGCGAACGCAAGCGCCGCGTCGCTGCCCGGAAACGGCTGGAGATGGATGTCGGCGGCGGCCGCCGACGGGGTACGGATCGGATCGACGACGACGACCCGGCCGGGGGCCTCGCGGAGCCAGTGCTCGTCCTGGTGCGGGGCGGAGGTCGACGGGTTCGCGCCCCAGACGACGATGCACGCTGCGTCGCGCGCCGTGCGAGGGTCGAAGCCCGTCTCGGACGTGCCGTAGACATAGCCGAGGGCGACGTGGCCCGCCTTGTTGCAGATGGTGTCCGGGTCGACCTCGGTCGCGCCCAGACGGTGGAAGAAGCGCATCGGAAATCCGAATGCGAGGAGCGAGAGCGTCCCGGTGTAGTGCGTGTTGAGAATCGTCTCGGCCCCGCGCGACTCGACGATCTCGCCGAGTCGCGCGGCGATCTCCTTCAGCGCGTCCTCCCAGGAGATCGGCTCGAATCGGGCGTCACCCTTCGGCCCGACGCGGCGCAGAGGCGTGGTCAGCCGCGCGGCCGGGTCGCGCCATTCCCCGTTGTAGCCGATCGAGCACTTGCGGCAGAGGCGTCCCCGGCTGATCGGATGATCCGGATCCCCCCGAACGTGCTTGACCGCCCCGTTCTCCCTGACGACGAGGATGCCGCAGGCGTCGTAGCAGTCGCGCGGGCACGTCGTCCGAACGCTCTCGGTCACGGCCACGGGGAACACCCTAGCGCTCAGCCGAAGAGGCCCGCGAGTTCCTGGCCGCCGTCGATCAACCACTGGAGCGGTGCTCGCTCCACCACCTGACGGACGATCGTGGCGACGAGGCCGTTGATCGCGCCTTCCTCCTGCGCATCGTCGACGGCGCGCAGCAGGCCCGAGCGGACCGCGCGCTCGATCGTCTCGTCGTCCCAGGGGATCGGCTTCACGCCGGATCGCGTCTCGAACGAGAGCACCAGCTCCTCACGCGTCACGCCGAGCTCGCACGCCGCCCCGTCCAGGCCGTCGAGCACGATCCGCTGGATCGTCGCGTCGGTCCCGTCGCCCGGGAACGAGGGTCGCGCTCCGCAGGGGTCCAGGGTCGCGAGCTCGCCCGTGTCCAGGGCCCCGTTCGAGAGCTCGACGGCGATCAGCGCACCTGCCCCTGCGAGCAGGACGACCAGGGCAGCGAGGCCGATCCAGTGCCGTCTCACGTGACGATCCGCCTTCGGAAGACCAGCGCCGGCACGATAGCGACCGCCGCGAGGAGGGCGCAGACGAGGAACGAGTTGCGGAAGCCGCGCGTGATCGCCTCCTCGATCGACCCGACGAGGTCGTCGCGGACGTTGGCGATCCGCTCGTCGGTCTGGGCGCCCTGCTTGTCGAACGGCCCGGTCAGATCCGGGATCTCGCCCTTCTGCGCCGCGTCGAAGACATCGCGCATGTCGAGCGCGAGCGGGATCTTCTTGGTGATCGGAATCTGCCCGTCGATGATCACGGCAGTGGCGTTGAACTTCGCGACGTCGCCCGCCTCGGTCAGGTCGTCCGCGAGGATCGGGGCCGCGAGGGCGAGAGCCAGCACGAGGCCGAGGTGGCGCGCCCCGATCGTGAACGTTCCGCTCCTCGTCAGCCCGACTTTCTCGTCGAGCGACGCGCGGGTGAGCCCGGGCACCGCCAGCCCGATCCCGAACCCGCAGAGGGCGAAGGAGGCGATCGAGTAGACGAGCTCGCTGGACGGGAGGAACGCGAGCCCGACGAGGCCCGCGGCGAGCAGTACCGCGCCTCCGACGACGGCCACCAATCCAGGGAGCCGGGCGGCGATCGGGTGCGCGGCGAGCGTCGCGACAGGGATCACGCTGACGATTCCGGCGCCCTCGAGCGGCGAGTAGCCGAAGACGTTGATCACGAGCAGGACACCGAGGAACAGCGTGCCCACGAGCGCACCGAAGATGAGCGCGAGGCAGAGGTTGGGCGGGACGGTGCGCCAGATCGGGGCGGCCGGACGCTCGTCGAGGATCGCGCGGACGTGCGTGCCGAACGTCGCCAGGAGCGCGGCACCCGCCACCGGCGCCTGCGCGACGAAGATCGCGCGCCAGTCGAACGCCTGCGTCAGGGCGCCGCCGAGCGCGGGCCCGAGGGACGCTCCGAACGTGCCCGCGAGTATCCAGACGGCGACGCCCCGCGTGGTCGATCCGGTCAGCGCTCCGAGGACCGGGAGCGCGCCCGCGAGAAGCAGGGCTCCACCGAGCCCCTGGACGGCTCGCGCGGCGATCAGGAAGGTCAGCGAATCGGCCGTCGCGCACGCGATCGACGCGCCGAGGAAGACGGCCAGGCCGGCGGCCAGCACGAGATGGGCTCGCAGGCGGTGGACGAGGAAGACAAGTGCGAGAGCGGCAACGGCGACGACCACGTTGTACGACGTGATCACCCACGCGATGCCCTCGATCGTCGTGTCGAACTGCGCGTAGAGCTCAGGGAGCGCCAGAACGACGATCGACGAGTCGGCGAAGGCGACCCCGACGGCGAGGGCCACGAACGCCGTCAGCAGGTGCCCCCACGCGCCGCTGTACGGGGCGGTCCTCTCCGGGGCGGCGTCCCCGGGGAGCGGCGGTGCGTCGTCCATGCAGCGACGGAGGATACCCGCGGTGTCGATCATCCCCGCCGGTCGCGTGCGCGGCGGCGCTCGATGTTCAGCGCTAGGCGAAGCGATAGAAGAACGGCCCACGCCCCTGCCGGTAGGCGATGCCGATCACGAGTCGGGCGAACGCCTCGACGTCGGGCACGGCCGCCAGGCCGCCTGCGTCGACCGGGTCGAAACCCGCGTCGCGAGCGAGTGTCGATGCGACCTCCTTCGCCTCGGGGTCGTCGCCGCAGAGAACCATGCTCGGCGGCGGCTCGTTCGTGCCCAGGCGGTCGTAGAGAGCGGCGAAGATCGTGTTGAAGGCCTTCACCAATCGCGCGCCGGGCATGAGCGCCGCGATCTCGACGCCTCCGGGACCTCCACTGAGGTTGTTCGTCGCGTCGACGACAACCTTGCCGTCCAGAGATCCGATGACGGCGAGGGTGCCCGGGACGGCCGCCGCGGGAACGGCGAGAACCACGACCTCGCCGGAGGCAGCTGTCTCGTGGACGGTGTCCCTGGTCGAGACCGTCACCGCATGTCCTGCGCGCCGCCACAGCTCCGCGAGCCCGCCGCCGACGTGCCCGCCACCGATCACGGCGATCTGCATCCTCGTCACCCCTCCGTCTCCTTCCGTGCTACCGTCGTCCGAATTGAATAACAATACACAACGGTATCGGAAACAAAAGATTCCCGATCGGGCTCGCGGGCGTCCACGATCCGTGGAGGCAGATCGCGCGATCCTCGACGCGGCGCTCACCGTGATGGCCAGGGAGGGGTACGCCCGGATGACGATGGATGGGCTCGCAGCGGAGGCGGGTGTCGCGAAGCCCACGATCTACAGGCGCTATCCGGGAGGAAAGGCCGAGGTCGCGACCGCCGCGCTCGCCGACCTCAGGGAGCGGAGCACCGTGGCGGAGACGGGTGATACGCGCGCCGACCTCGTGCTCCACCTTCGTCGGCTCCGCGATGGGCTCGAGCGGCCTTTCGGGATGGCGATGATCGGCACGGTGCTGGCGGAAGAGCATCACACCCCCGGGCTGCTCGCCCGGTTCCGAGAGCATGTCGTCGCGCCGCGGCGCCGGCTGATCCGAGCCGTCCTCGACCGTGCCATGGCTCGGGGCGAGTTGGCCGCGGACGTCGATCTCGACGCGGCCGTGTCGATGCTGGTCGGGTCGTTGTACGCCGCGCATCTCGCCGGCGGGACTCCGCCACCGGCGTTCGAAGAGCACGTCGTGGACATCGTCCTCCGGGGCCTCCTCGCCTCCGACTAGGATCCAGGCAACCGCCTTGCGGCGGCTCAGACGGAATGGAACGGCGTCTCGCGGAGCTCAGGGAGAGGCTCGCCCGGGTCGAGGACCTCGGGCGGGCTGCACGCGTGCTCGGCTGGGATCAGCAGACGATGATGCCGCCGGCCGGGGCGCCTGCCCGGGCCGAGCAGCTCGCGACGCTCGAGCAGCTCACCCATGAGCTGTTCACGGCTCCCGAGACCGGGGCGCTGCTCGAGGAGCTGCGAGCCTACGAGGAGAGCCTGGATCCCGAGTCGGTCGACGCGTGCCTCATCCGGGTCACCCGCCGTGACTACGACAAGGCTGTGCGTGTGCCCGCCGCACTACGGGGCGACATCGCTCGATCGGCCTCGGTTGCGCAGCAGGCCTGGATCGAGGCGCGCGCACGCTCCGACTTCCAGAGCTTCCTCCCGCACCTCCGACGCAACCTCGAGCTCAAGCACCGGTACGTCGAGTGCTTCGAGGGGTGGGACGAACGGTACGACGTCCTGCTGGACGACTACGAGCAAGGGACGACGACCGCAGAGGTCCGCGAGGTCTTCGCCCGCGTCAAGGAGCGCCTCGTCCCGATGATCGACGCGGTCGCTGAGGTTGCCGATCCAGTCGACAGGTCGATCCTCAGCGGGTCGTTCCCCGTCGAGAAGCAGCTCGAGTTCGAACGATCGGTGATCGCGCGGTTCGGCTACGACGAGCGGTCGTGGCGGATGGACCCGTCGGCTCACCCGTTCGCGATCAACTTCTCGAGCCGCGACATCCGCATCACGACGCGGCATTTCGACGACAACCTGGGCGGTCTGTTCGCGACGATGCACGAGTGCGGGCACGGGCTCTACGAGTACGGGTCGGCAGGCGAGCTCGATCGCACGCCGCTCGCCGGCGGTGTCTCGCTGGGCCTGCACGAGTCGCAGAGCCGACTCTGGGAGAACCTCGTCGGGCGGAGCCGCGGATTCTGGCGTCGTTTCTACCCCGAGCTCCGCTCGACCTTCCCGGACTCGCTCCGCGACGTCGCGCCGGAGCAGTTCTACCGTGCCGTCAACAGCGTCGAGCCCTCCCTGATCAGGGTCGAGGCCGACGAGGTGACCTACGGCCTCCACGTCATCCTCCGCTTCGAGCTGGAACAGGAGCTCGTGGAGGGTCGCCTGGATCTCCGCGACCTGCCGGAGGCCTGGAACGCACGGATGCTCGAGTACCTCGGAGTCGAGGTCCCGAGCGATGCCGACGGCGTGCTCCAGGACATCCACTGGTCGGGCGGGATCATCGGGTACTTCCCGACCTACCTGCTCGGAAGCATCATGTCGGTCCAGATCTGGGAGGCTGCTGGCCGCGCGATCCCCGACCTCGACGGCCAGGTCGAGGCCGGTGAGTTCGGCGCGCTCGGCACGTGGCTGCGCGAGAACCTCCACCGTTACGGCCGCATGTTCACGCCCAAGGAAACGCTGGCGCGGGTAGCCGGCGGCCCGATCGATCCCGACCCGTACCTCACCTACCTCGAGCGTAAGGTCGAGGATGTGTACGGGCTCGCGGTCGCGGTCTGACGCAGGGCCCCGGCTCAGGGAGCGGGGAACAGGAGGTTCACCCGGCGGCCGCCGATCTCGCCGGTCGCCCGTGCGACACCGCCCTCGAGCTCGTTCCAGCGGAGCGTGAGGCGCCCCGGGTCGGTCCCGCGCCCGGCGATGGAGACCACCGCCCGGATCGCACCCGTCCGCCGGTCCCAGCTCGCCCGGCCGCTGACCTCGACGTCCTCGACCCAGCGCAGCCCGGCGAGCTGGAAGCGCACGCGCTCGTCCCCGTCCGTCTCGAACCGGCCACCCCGGAGGCCGACGCCTTCGTACCCGCTCATCGTCAGCCAGCGCGGAAGGAGGTCCAGCACGGTGCTCCCAGCCACGGCGATCGCCTGCCGGTCGCGCAGCGTCAGGCCTGGCGCGCCGGGTACGGGCTCGACATCGGCGGCGCGGCGCGCGAACTCGTCGACGAGCCGAAACCGGTAGGCGCTCGCCGCGCAGCTGGTGTCACCAGCGGTCCCGGTTCGCACGAACCGCAGCACGATCACCGACGTGCAGCCGCGAACGTCGCCGATCGCCATGACGTGGGTCCCGTTTGCGATCTCGACGACCGTCGAGGCGGGGAAATGGGCTCCGACGGCCAGCGCCTGCTCCGACGACGTCACCGAGTCGAGATCACCGACCAGCAGGAGCGTCGGAACGGCAGGGTAGGCGTGCGGCTCCGGTAGCGGAGGCACGAGGGTCGAAGGGACCGGCCATCTGATACACGCCCGGTAGTCGGCCCAGTCGGCGCCGAGCCAGTCGTCGATCGAGAACGGTGCGAACGCATCGGGGTCGCGCAGCCGCAGCTCGGCTTCCGAGCGCGCGTACTGAGCCTCTCTCAGGCCCACCGGCGAGGCGACGTCCCAGTGCTGGGGATAGTCATTGCAGGCGACTGCCATGTAGAGGCCTTCCGAGTACTCCTCGACCGGGCCCGCGTCGCCGTACCAGCCGTCCTCGGCGACCAGCCTCAGCAGCGGCGCGGGATCGCCGTTGGCGCGTGCGTGGAGCGCCGCGCCGAGCTCCCGGTAGACGGGCTCTCCGTAGCCGGCGTCGTTGGCCAGCAGAGCGAGTGCCGCACCGTCGACGACGACATGGCGCCGGACGCCGTCCGCGTCGTTCGCGAAGCCCCGCAGCGGGTGCGTCCGGAGCTCTGCCGCGGCGCCCGCGAGCAGCTCCGCGGGATCCTCACCCCCGGCCGCGCAGCGCTCGTCCCGCGTACAGACGTTGCGGAAGCCGTCGCGGACGGCATGGGCTGCGTCGCGATACCACGGATCCTGCCCCTCGACGGGGTAGGGCGCGTCGAGGATCAGGGTCTCGAGCCGATCCGGATGGCGGACGGCGAAGGTCTGCGCGAAGAAGGTCCCGTAGGAATCGCCGTAGAGATGAACACGATCGATCTGGAGGGCATCGAGAACGGCGGCGAGGTCGTCGGCGGCGAAGGCCGACCCGTAGAGATCCGAGGCCGACCCGAGCTGCTCGCCGCAGCGCCCGGCGTTCCGTTCGTAGTCGCCCTGGTAGGACTGGAGCGCCGGGCAGTCGATCGGTGCGGACCTCCCGGTGCCGCGGTTGTCGACGAGGAGGAAGTCGTAGCGGTCGAGAAGCGGCGCGAACAGCCCGAGATAGCCGTCGCGGCTCGCCGTCGTCGCATACCCGGGGCCGCCCTCCGTGGCGACGATCGTGCCCGCCGGCTCGCGGAAGCGATCGTCGTGCCGGTAGAGCTCGTAGCCGATCTCGAGCGTTCCGGCGGCAGGATCGCCCGGATCGAGCGCCACCGTCACCGTCCCGCACCGAGCGCCAGCGGTCTCGGCCGGACAGGCAGCTGGCGCAGCCGGCGAAGCGGCAGCCGTCGCAGTACCCGCGAGGGCGAGAAACGCCACGACGATGATCAGAATGGGCCGCAGAGGGCCGTACGATACCCGCGTGGCTGTCCTCATCGCGTCCCAACTGCGGAAGGAGATCGCCGGCGAGCCCCTCTTCGACGGCGTCTCGTTCTCGCTCGAGCGGGGCGATCGCCTTGCGCTCGCGGGCCCGAACGGCGCCGGCAAGACCACGTTGCTCAGGATCCTCTGTGGCGAGACCGAGCTCCACGGCGGGGAGCTCGCGTTCGAGAAGGGCAGCCGCGTCGCGCTCCACGACCAGCGCCCGCCGGCACGAAGCGACGCGCGACTCCGCGAGTACGCCGTGTCCGGCGCCGCCGGTCTCGCGGCGGAGGCCGATCTCCGGCGTCTCGAGGCGGCGATGGCGGCGGGAGACCACGACGCTGCCACGCTTCGACGGTACGCGGAGGCCCAGGCGCGCCTCGACCATGCCGGCGGGTATGCCTGGCGCGAGCAGGTCGCGGGCGTGCTTCGCGGCCTCGGGTTCGCCGACGACGACCTCGAACGCCCGCTCTCGACGTTCTCCGGCGGTGAGCTGACGCGTGCCTCGCTCGCGCGTGCGCTTGCCGGTGACCCCGACGTCCTCCTACTCGACGAGCCCACGAACCATCTCGACGTCGAGAGCCTCGAGTGGCTGGAGGAGGAGCTCTCGTCGCTCGACGCTGCGGTCATCCTCGTCGCGCACGACCGCTGGTTCCTCGAGGCGACGACGACGGCCGTCCTCGAGCTCGAAGCGGGGCGCTCCACCTACTTCGCCGGGCCCTGGCACGCGTGGCGACGGGAGAAGGCCGAACGGGCTCTCCACGCGCAGAAGACCGAGGCTCGTCTGGCCGACGACATCCAGCGACTCGAGCGGTTCGTCGAGCGCTTTCGCTACAAGAAGGCGAAGGCCCGGCAGGCGCAGGCGAAGCTGACCCAGATCGACAGGCTCGAGCGCCGGCGTGGTGAAGCCGCGGCCGAGGTGGCACTCCTGACGAGGCGGACGCGCCGGCTCGGATTCGACTTCCTGCAGCCGCCCCGGAGTGGGCGGACGGTGGCGGAGGGGGAGCACGTCGAGCTCGTGGCGGGAGACAAGAGGCTGCTCTCGGACGCCGGGTTCGTCCTCGAACGGGGCGAGCACGTCGCGCTCGTGGGCCCGAACGGCAGTGGCAAGACGACGCTGCTCGAAACCCTGCTGGGCCGGAGGGAACCGGAGGGCGGGCGCCTCCGCCTGGGTCACGGCGTCGTGCCCGCCTACTTCTCCCAGCACGAGGCCGAGCTCCCCGAGCACGGAACGGTCCTTCAGTACGCGCAGGCGGCGACCGGTCTCTCGCGGCCACAGGCACAGGCGCTGCTGGGCCGCTTCCTGTTCTCGGGCTGGGAGGCGCACGAGAAGCCGATCGGCGCGCTGTCGGGCGGAGAGCGCCGCCGACTCGCCCTCGCCGTCGTCGTCGCGTCGGGCGCGAACCTCCTCGTCCTCGACGAGCCGACCAACCACCTCGATCTCGAGAGCCGTGAGGCGTTGGAGGGAGCGCTCGACGCCTTCCCGGGAACCGTGCTGCTCGTCTCGCACGATCGTGCGCTCCTCGACGCCGTCGCGACGCGGACCCTCGCGATCACCGCGGGGCGCATCGAGTCGACGGACGGTGGCTGGGCGGAGCTGGTGCGCCGCCGGTCTGAGGAGGCCGCGGTCTCGGAGCCCGAGACAGCGGCGCAGGCGCCGAGGCAGCGATCGGCGAAGCCGCAGGCCCCGCGCCCGTCCGAGCTCGAGCGGATCGAAGCGGAGATCGCAGCGCGCGAGGAGCGCGTCGCCGAGCTCGAGCGCGCGCTCGCCGACGACTGGGCCGACGTCGAGCTGATCACGGCCCACCGGCGCTCGCGCGAGGAGCTCCAGACGCTGCTGGCCCGCTGGGAGGAGCTGTTCAGCGAGGCGCACGGGTAGGCAAAGCACCGAAGGGGCTTGCGGGGATGCGGTGTGGAAACCGGCAAAGCCGGTTTCCACGGCCGCCGCGATATCGGCCTTCGGCCGATTCGCGGCACCACGCGCGCACCTTCGGTGCTTGCCGGTGTCGAGCCCTCCGGGCTCGACGAGCCTTCGCGGCCTGGCGACCTACGGTCGCGGCCGCTGCGCGCACCTTCGGTGCTTGCAATGTCGTCCGGTCCACCATCTACCTTCGGGTCCTGCCTCATCGTGATTCTCGTCGCGGTCGTCGCATTCGCATTTCTCTCTCTGGTCCTTTTCCGACCGGGGCTTCTGCGACGACGGGGGATCGCAGCGGTGTTCGCGGTCGTCGGGATCGTGGCCTCGCTCGTCGCGAACGCCGTCACCCACGACCCGTTCCTCGTCGGAGCCGCCTGCATCATCCCGGTCCTCGTCGGCCTACTGCTCCAGGAGATGGTGGACGGAGTGAGCGCTGCGGCGGCGACGCAGCGGTCACGCTCGCAGGCACGGCAGGCCGTCGAGCAGGAGCGCACGCCCGAGGAACGCGAGCGGGCCAGGCGCGACAGGGATCGGAGTCGCGGCCGCCTCGCTGCCTAGACCCGTGTAGGGTCGGCCGGCACCCGAGACCGAAAGGAGCCACATGACCGACCGCGAGGAGATCCGCGTGCCCGAGCTTGGCGAGCCGATCAGCCACTACACCGACGCCGTTCGCGTCGGCGACCTGCTTTTCGTCTCGGGGTGCGTGCCGACCGACGCCGAGGGCAACGTGGTCGGCGGCGACGACGTCGCGGCGCAGGCGCGCAAGGTCTTCGAGAACATCGGCGCCATCCTCGCGGCAGGTGGATCCTCGTTCGAGGACGTCGTCAAGGTGACCGTCTACCTGACCGACGTCGACGATCGACCCGCCATCAACCCGGTGCGCCAGGAGGTGTTCGGCGCTGCCAAGCCCGCGAGCACGCTCGTCGAGGTGAGCCGTCTGGCGATTCCCGGGATCAAGATCGAGGTCGAGGCGGTCGCGCGCGTGCCACGCGACTAGAGCCCGGCGCTCCGGGCGGTGATCGACGCGTCGAGGCCCAGCGCCGCGAGGCGTGTCTCGAGACGCCGCCACAGGACAGGGTCGACCGGGATGCCCTCCGCGAGGCGGCGACGTCGCTCGTTGGCGGCACGCTCGCCGGGCAGCCGCACGGGTGCGTCGACCTCGAGCGGCGTCGTGTCGTGCACCTGGGCCGCCAGCCGGCCGACCGCCTCGGTGAAGCGCTCGCGCGGGCCGAACGCGGCGGGATCGATGACGAGGAAGAACGCGGCGAGGCCGGTCTCTTCGTGCGCGAGCGTGACCTCACGGCCGATCGGAGTCCCGGCGAGCGCGGCCGTCAGGACGTCGACCACGAGGGCGAGCCCGTAGCCCTTCTCACCCGCCAGCGGCAGCGAGACCGCCGAGGTCCAGAGACTCGTCTCGAGCGCCGCGGCGTCCGTGATCGGCTGCCCGGCCGTGTCGCGCAAGGTGCCCTCGGGCAGCGGCTGGCCCGTGCGGACGCTGTGCATGAAGTCGGCCATCCGGAACGTGTTGGTGCGCATGTCGAGCACGATCGGGTCCGGTTCGAGCGGGATCGCGACGGCGATCGGGTTCGTGCCGTGGAGCGCCTCGAGCCCGCCGTGAGGAGCGACGAAGGCCATCGAGTTGACCGTCGAGACACCGACGAGACCCCGGGCCGCCGCCGGGTGCACGCTCCACCAGAGCGCGCCGAAGTAGCCGATCTGTCGCGCGACTGCGCATCCGACGCCGAGCTCGGCGGCGACCTCGCACGCGGTTGCGAGCGCGAGGAGAGCAGTTCGAGGGCCCGAGGAGCCGCCTCCCTCGACGATCGCGGTCGCGCCGTGCCGCCCTGCCACGAACGGTGCGCTGCCGGCTGCGCCGATGCCCGCCCTGGCCTGTTCCGCGTAGAGGTGGAGGTGTGCGACGACGCCGTGCGAGTCGATGCCGCGGAGGGACGTCTCCACGAGGAGATCCGTGCACGCGGAGGCATCGTCAGTGCCCATCCCGGCCTCGATGAGGACGCGGAGTGCCAGCGCCCGTGCCTCGTCCGCTGGAAGAGATCCGCCGGCCATGGCACGAAGCCTATGGGTCTCCGTGGCTAGGCTCCTGGACCGTGGGACCGCTGACGCTCGGCTCGCTCGTTCGCAGGGCGCTCGGCGCGTACCGCGCCGAGTTCCTCCGGGTGGCGGTGCCGGCGGTCTGCGTCTTCGTCCCTCTGGCCGTCCTCGACGCCGCGGTCGACCACGCGACCGACGACTGGCAGCGGAGCGAGGGCGGCGCGCCCTCGCTCGCGGTGCTCGCCCTCGTGCTCGTCTCGACGAGCGCGGGCCTCTTCGGGGTCACGTTCTACGCCGGTCTGCTCGAGGCCCTCGTCGGCTTCCGTGAGTTCGGGAGGCCGGAGCGGCCGGTGAGGCAGGTGCTCCGGACTCTTCCGTACGCCCGCCTGATCCTCGCGAACATCGTGGTAGCCGTCACGGTCGTGACCGGCCTCGCGCTGCTCGTGGTGCCCGGGCTCGTCGCCTACACGCTGCTCGCGATCGTCGGGCCGGTCATCAACATCGAGGGGCTCGCCGTCCGTGCGGCCCTCCGACGGTCGGTGCGGCTGATCCGGCCGCGCTTCTGGCTCGCCTTCTCGGCCGCGACGGTGCCGCTCCTCTTCGAGACCTGGGTCGAGGGAGGCCTGCACCGGATCTGGGAGGTCGGGCTCCTGGCGGGAATCGGGATCCATGCGGTCTTCGCCGTCGTCGTCGGCGCGACGGTCGGTCTGCTCGAGGTCACGCTTGCGCACGAGTTGATCGCACGAGATGCGGAAGCGACGCGCACGGTCGCTAGGCGGGCGCCAGAGGCGGCGGCCCACCGCGGAAGCTCCGCAACCTGAACGCCGTCACGACGTCGCTGATGCCGCGGATCACGCAGAACACGCCGACGATCGTCACGAGCAGGATCACCGACCTGTCGTCCTCGCCCGCCGCCCAGGCGCCGAGGCCGAGCATGACGATCCCCTGGAAAAGGCCGAGCCACCAGCCGTCGGCGTCCCGGTTGAGAAGCGAGTTCACGAGGTCGAGGATTCCGGCGACGAGCAGGAACCAGCCGATGATCAGGGCGAGCACGCGGAGCGTTTCGCCCGGGTACACGAAGGCCACGACGCCCGCGGCGAGCGCGAGGACGCCGCCCACGACCCAGAACCACCGCAGTTCGTCGACCACGGTCGCGAGCGCCAGCCAGCTACAGCCCGTCATCACGAACGACACGCCGATGAAGATCGACAGCACGACGAGGGATTGCACGCTGTAGGAGAGCACGACGAAGCCGAGCACGAGCAGCAGGATCCCGGAGACGAGCGGAACCCACCAGAGGCGCGTCGCATCCTCGCCTGCCTCCGGCTCGGGGGATCCGACCATCACGGGCCGATCGTAGTCCCCAGCTCGGTCGAGCCCCCGAGGGCGAGGATGCGGATCTCGACGGCCGGTGCGAGCTCGGCAGCCGCTCTCGCGAACTGCTCGGCCGGCTCGGTCAGCCAGGCGGGGTTCAGGTAATGCACCGGGCGGTAGGTGCCCCAGTGGATCGGGATCGCGACTGCCGGGCGAAGGAGGCGCAACGCCTCGGCCGCCTTGCGGGGGTCGAGATGGCCCTCGCCGACCGCAGGGCCCCAGCCCCAGATCGGAACCAGCGCCACGTCGAGCGACCCCAGCTCCGCCATGCCCGGAAACAGGTCGGTGTCGCCCGCGAAGTAGACCCGCGACGGCCCCGAGACCACGTAGCCGAGCGAGGGCGCCTTGGTGCCGAGGGGGCCGCGGTCGGCCTGGTGCTCCGCATGCGTCGCGAGGACGGTGAGGCCGCCGATCGTCAACTCGTCCCCCTCCTCGACCTCGACGATTCGCTCGAAGCGCCGCCGGCGGAGCAGCGCCCCGGCGCCGCGCGGGACGACGATCGGCCGAGAGCGCCCCAGGCGTTCGAGGGACGGCAGGTCGAGGTGGTCGAAGTGGACGTGGGAGACGAGCACCGCGTCGATCCCGCGGAAGGCCTGCGGGCCGACCGGGGCGACACGGCGCAGATGGGTCATCCGTGCACGCAGGACCGGGTCGGTCAGGATCCGGACGCCGTCCATCTCGACGAGGACGGTGGAATGTCCGATCCAGGTGATGCGGTCGGTCACGCCGGACCGTCGGCTGCGCCGTCGCGGTATTCCTCGTGCCCGAGCTCGACGAGCCAGCGCCGCAGCCAGCGGTGGAGGTTGCTCGGCCCCACGACGCGGTCGGGTGGGAGGCTCAGCCCGCTCGGCACGAGGGCGAACGGGAACATCTGCGTTCCGCCCATGCCGCCGTGCGAGCCGCACAGCTCCTCGAACGCCGCCACCTCGCCCGTCTCGTCCCAGAACGTCGAGTTGACCATCAGGTCGGGGCAGTTCGAGTAGCCGTCCGTGCGGCGAACGTGGTCGGGCGCCTTGCTGCCGTAGGGCGCGAGCGGGTCGTCGCCCTCGATCCGGCCCTGGTCGAGGAAGTGGACGCCGCTCGCGCCGAGCGCGAGCGCGCCGTCGGACTCCGAGCGAACGAAGACGAACCCGATCCCGGGATGCTCGCGAAGCGCCGGGATCAGCAGCGGGTAGAGCTCGTCGATCTGCTCCCTGGTCGCCCGGCCGGGGATGCGGGGGAACGAGACGAGCCCGAGGTTGCCGGAAGCCATCACGCTCAGCTCGGGTAGCTCGCCCTGCGCCTCACGCTGCTCGTCCACCGCGGCTTGCTCGCGCTCGGCGCCGACGACGACCGCGTCGCCGGCGCGCTTGCCGTCCGTCGCCCTGCGCAGGCTCTTCCCGAGCGCTCCGGGAGCCTGCGACGCCTCGGTCAGCGAGGCGCTCAGATAGGTCGAGCCCTCGTCGCCCGCGCTCGCCCGGTCCATGCTGTCGGGCTGGCACAACCTCTCGACGAGATCGTGCAGCGAGATCCCGTAGCGCTGCAGGAACGTCTCGCCCTGTGTCTGGCCGTGATCGGAGAGCACGGCGAACCGGACGGGGCGGGGAGCATCGGCGGCCGCCCGCTCGAGCCGGGCGAACTCCTTGTCGATGCGCCGGAGCACCTTGAGCGTCTCGTGCCGCTCGATTCCGGCGTGGTGCGCCATCTCGTCGTAGCCGGAGAACGTCGTGTAGAGGACAGGACGGCCGGAGTAGATGTCGCCGAGGATCGCCGAGACCTGGAGGTCTCGCTGGGCGACCACCATCCAGGCCCGCATCAGCGGGTACGGGAACCAGCCCCTGTGGACTCGCGGCCAGATGTCTCGGCGCGCCTGCTCGCCCTGCTCGCGGAGCTCCTTCACGATGTCTCCGACGATGAGGCTGATCGTCCGGATCAGGCTGTACGGGTTCGCGAAGTAGGCGAAGTAGTCCTGGCCGATCATGCCCCGGCCGCGCTTCGTGACGGTCGAGATCGTCAGGAGGGAGTGCGGCGCGTCCCCGGAGTACATGTTCGCGCGGCTGGCGCCGTCCGAGAACAGGAGCCCCTTCCCGGTCGAGAGGCTGGCCTCCAGCGCGACGACGTCCTTGAGCGCGCTCGACGAGACCGGCCTGCCCTGCGTCTTGTCCCACCACCGAAACGCGGGCACGTCCTCGTTCGAGCCGAGCAGGAGGCCGGTCTGGGCAGCGCCCGTCTGCGACGACCAGTCGCACTCCCACTGGATCAGGTGATGGGACCCGTCGCGCAGCCAACGGGCCATGGTCGGAGCGTTCCCGTCGCGGATCGCCCGGACGAGGACGTCGTAGGCGAGGCCGTCGATCTCGAGGAAGTACAGGGCCGGGACGTCGGAGGCGATCGCGCCCCGTCGCTTCGCCGCTCGTTTGATCACGTTGCGGTAGTAGAAGTCGTCGTCGTCGATCGCGAGCAGGCCCGTGATCGCGATGTTGACCAGGGTGATAACGATCACCACGACGATCCCCCACCAGAGCCCGTCGACGTCGAACCCCCTCACGATCTTGTTCACGAGCCAGACCAGCAGCCCGTTCAGGATCAGGCCGCCAAGCCCCAGCGTCAGGACGGTGACCGGGAGCGCGAAGCGCATCAGCAGCGGCCAGATGAGGGCGTTCAGGACTCCGATCCAGGCGGCCGCGGCGAGCGCGGCGGGGAGGCCGCTGATCGTCAGCCCCGAGATGATCAGGCTGAGGAGGTAGAGCGCGACGCCGGTGACGAACCAGACGACGACGACGCGGACGACCACGCGGACGTCCTGGAAACGCTTCTTCGGGCTCCCCCCGTTCACGAGGCCGAGAGCGTAGTCGTCCGGCCGGCGGCGAGACCCGAGGGCAAGAGCCCTAGCTCCCGGTGAAGTGCGGCTCCCGCTTGGCGCCGAACGCCTCGACGCCCTCGCGGAAGTCGTCAGACGAGCGGAGCAGCCCGTAGGCCAGGCCTTCCAGCTCGAGCCCGATCGAGAGCGGCGCGTCGTAGACGTGATTGAGGACGCGCTTCGCCATGCGCAACGCGAGCGGCGAGAGGCCGGACAGGTCGTCGATCACGCGATCGACGGCCGCGTCGAGCTCCGCTGCGGGTACGGCCTCCGTGACGAGCCCCCACGCGAGGGCCTCGGCGGCGGAGACCCGCTTGCGGCGCATGATCACGTCCTTCGCCCGGCCGATGCCGATCATCCGGGCGAGCCGTTGCGTGCCTCCCGAGCCAGGGATCATTCCGAGGCCGATCTCGGGGAGCCCCAGCTGCAGATCGTCCGAGGCGACGCGGAAATCGCAGGCGAGCGCGAGCTCGAGGCCGACGCCGAGGCAGTAGCCGCGGAGCCGTGCGACCACCGGCTTCGGGCAACGCTCGGCGGCCGCGACGTTCCAGGCGAGCCGGGAGACATGCTCCGGGCTGCGCTCGAGGAAGCCCGCGATGTCTCCGCCGGCGGTGAACGCCGCGTCGCCGGCGCCGGTGACCACGATCGTGCGAACGCCGTCGTCGCGGCCGAGCTCCTCGAAGGTCGCCGCGAGCTGCTCGCGCGCCGGCATCGAGACCCGGTTCATCTTCCCCGGGACGTCGAGGGTGATCGTCGCGACGGCGCGCGGGCCGTCGAGCTCGACGCGGAAGCCGTCGTACTCGGTCAATGCGGTGCTCCTTCCTCTCGCAGCTCTCGTCGCAGGATCTTCCCCGAGGGGCTCTTCGGCAACGACTCGACGAAGCGATACTCGCGCGGTCGCTTGAAGCGCGCGAGCGACTCGGAGGCCAGGCAGAACGCGTCGAGCTCCTCGGCCGTGGTTCCAGGCTCGGCCACGATGCAGGCCACCACCCGTTGCCCCCAGCGGTCGTCCGGCGCTCCGACGACGGCCACCTCGCGGACCGCCGGCGCCCGCGCCAGGACCTCCTCGACCTCCAGGGGGTGGACGTTCTCCCCACCCGAGATGATCATGTCGTCCACGCGCCCGACGATCCAGAGGTCGCCGTCGTCGTCGAGGCGGCCGAGATCGCCCGTGAAGTACCAGCCGTCCCTGATCGCCTTCGCGTCTGCGTCGGGTCGGTTCCAGTAACCGCCGAACGCCTCGTCCGATGAGAGGTTGCAGAGGATCTGGCCCTCCTCGCCCGGGGCCACCCCGTCGTCGGGAGCCGCGTCAGGGTCGGGACGCACGAGGCGCAGGCGGGCGTTCAGGGCCGGCCGTCCGGCGCAGCCGGGCTTCGCGACCTGGTCCGAATGGATCGAGAAGGTGTAGATCTCGGTCGATCCGTAGTGGTTGAAAAAGACCCGTGGACGGAACACGGATGCGCATCGCTCGACGAGCGCTCCGGTCATCGCGGAGCCGGCGTAGCCGATCACCTGCACCGAGGAGAGGTCGTGGTTCGCGACGTCCGGATGGTTGACCAGGTCGTGGAACAGCGTCGGCGCGAGGTAGAGGGAGGTGATCCGTTCCGTCTCGATCAGGCGGAGCGCCCAGCCGGCATGCCAGTCCGGCTGGCAGACGTAACAGCCGCCGATCAGCGACATCGCGATCAGCGAGTGGTCGCCCATCGTGTGGTAGAGCGGCATGACGCCGAGCGTGCGGTCGCCCGGCCGGTATCCGTGGTGGATCACCTGCGAGAGGCCCCCGGCGCGCTCGGCGCGGTGGGAGCGGGGAACGCCCTTCGGCCTGCCGGTCGTGCCGGAGGTGTAGAGCATGATCGACGGGGCCCGCTCGTCGAGGTCGATCGCACCCGGGTGCTCGACCTCGGCGACCATCGACTCGATCTCGTCGTCGCTTCCGACGACGACCTCGGCGCCGGAGTCCTTCAGGCAGTAGTCGACGTCCTCGGAGGAGACACGGTGGGAGAGCGGCACGAACACGGCCCCGAGCCACTGGCAGGCCCAGAACAGCTGGACGGTCTCGTGGCGGTTACGGGCGATCATCGCCACCCGGTCCCCGCGCTCGACGCCGCGTCGCTCGAGGCCCTGGGCGATCCGTGCGGCGCACTCGCGCAGTGTCGCGTAGTCGAGGCGGACGTCGCCGTGGACGACGGCGTCGGCCTCGGGCGTCCGCTCGGCGGCGGCGAGGAGCGAGAGCGCGAGGTTCACGGGCGCATCCTCGCGGCCGCCAGGGCGATCGCGTCGACGATCGGCTCGTACCCCGTGCAGCGACAGAGGTGGCCCGAGAGGACGTCGGAGATCACGTCGCGCGACGGCGAGGGATCGCGGGCGAGGAGATCGGTCGCGGCCATGAGGATGCCGGGGGTGCAGAAGCCGCACTGGAGCGCGTGACATTCCTTGAACGCCCGCTGGAGGACGTTCAGTTCGCCGCCGACCGCGAGCGACTCGACGGTTGCGAGCTCGCAACCGTCGGCCTGCACGGCGAGGACGAGACACGAGCGGACGGAGACTCCGTCCATGAGCACGGTGCAACACCCGCAGACGCCATGCTCGCAGCCGACGTGCGTGCCGGTCAGGCCGACCGTGTGACGCAGGAAGTCGGAGAGGAGCAGCCGGGGCTCGACCGGCTGACGGTGGCGCCGCCCGTTGACCGACACGTCGATCTCGATCACGCCTGGCTCCCGGTCGCGTCTCGCCAGGCCCCGAGCACCGAGCGCTCGACCACCAGCCCGGTGAGGTGACGCTGGTAGGCGGCCGACGCATGGAGCGAGTCCACCGGATCGACGGAGGCCGCTGCCCGCGCCCCGACCGCGCGGGCGAGCTCCTGTGTGACGACAGCACCCTCGAGCGTCGAGTCGAGGAGTCTCGGGCGGTCGACCGTGGCGCCGATCGCAAGGCGTGCCTCCGTCACCCGGCCGTCGCGCACGCACAGGGCGCAGGCGGCCATCCCGAGCGCGTAGTCGCCGCGGCGCAGCGCGAACTCCTCGAAGGCGAAGCCCCAGTCTGGGCCGCCGCACGGCCAGACCGTCTCGAGGAGCAGCTCGTCGGGCTCCAGGGCGCTCGTGAAGTGGGTGACGAAGAGCTCCTCGGCCCGGATCACTCGACGGCCCCGGGTCGAGGCGACGGTTGCGGCGCCGCCGAGAGCGGTGAGGACGAGCGGCAGCTCGGCCCGCGCGTCCGCGTGGGCGATCGAGCCCCCGACGGTACCGCGGTTGCGCGTCACGAAATGGCCGACGAACGGGACGCAGAGAGCCGCGAGGGGGGCGCGAGCACGCACGATCGGAGAGGCCTCGAACGCCGCCTGCCTGACGAGCGCCCCGACGCGAATCGATCCCTGCTCCTCGTCGATCCCGTCAAGGGCAGGCAGCCGGTTGACGTCGACGAGTACCTCGGGTCGCGCGAAGCGCATGTTCAGGAGCGGAACGAGGCTCTGGCCGCCGGCGATGACCTTGGCGTCGAGCCCGTGCTCGGCGAGGACGGCGAGGGCCTCGTCGACCGACTCCGGTCTCAGGTACTCGAACGGCGCGGGCTTCACGGGAGGAGCTCCCACACCCGCGGAGGCGTCAGCGGCAGCGCCACGTCTTCGCGCCCGATCGCGTCCGCGACGGCATTCGCCAGCGCGGCGGGGGCGCTCATCGTGTTGCCCTCTCCCAGCCCCTTCGCCCCGAGCGGGGTGAACGGCGACGGCGTCTCCCGGTGGGCCGACCTGAGGGGCGGAAGATCCGGGGCGGTGGGGCAGAGGTAGTCCATGAAGCTGCCCGTCAGGAGGTTGCCCGCCTCGTCGTAGACGATCCGCTCGAAGAGCGCTGCCGCGGCCCCGTGTGCGAAACCGCCCCGCACCTGGCCGTCGACGATCAGCGGGTTCAGGAGCGTCCCGGCATCGTGCACGCTCGCGTACTCGAGGACCCTCACCTCGCCCGTCCCCCGCTCGACCTCGACGACCGCGACGTCCACGATGAAGCCGTGCGCCGCGGAGGAGGCGACGCGGTCGTCGTCGTCGGGCGGGTCGAGATTCGGTGCCGCGTAGTACGCCGTTGCCTGCAGGCCGGGCTCCATCCCCTCCGGCAGGCCCTCGGGGTTCCAGTGGGCGGCGCCGGCGATCCGGCGCAGCGAGACGGAGCGCTCGAGCGAGCCGCGCACGAACGCCTTGCGGTCGTGGAGCTCGACGTCCTCGACGTCGCACTCGAGCTGAGCGGCGGCGATGGTCTTGACCTTCGCCGCCACCCGCTCGGCCGAACGGAGCACGGCGCCGACCGCGACGCCCGAGAAGCGGGACGAGTAGTTCCCCGACGCGACCGTCCACGCCGACGTGTGCGTATCGACGTCCGTCACCACGTCGACGTCCTCCGGCCGAACGCCGAGCGTGTCCGCGACGATCTGGGCACAGACCGTCCGGTGGCCCTGGCCCTGAGGCGTCGAGCAGACCCGGACGGTGATCCCCGCGGCGGGCGAGACGGAGATCGAAGCCCCCTCCGCGTTCCCCGACTTGGGCAGCTCCCGCGAGCGCTGCTCCGCCGTGCGCGCGAGCGTGATGTAGCCCATGTTCGAGACGGACGGCTCGACGACGCAGGCCAGGCCGATCCCGATGAGGCGTCCTCGCTCCCGCCCCGCTGCTTGCTCGGCGCGTCGCTCCTCGTACCGGGCGAGCTCGAGCACGTCGTCGAGGCAGGCGTGGTAGTCGCCCGAGTCGTAAAGGCCGCCGGACGGCGTGCGGTACGGGAACTCGTCGCGCCGCACGAGGTTCCTGCGAGCGAGCTCGACCGGATCGAGCCCGAGCCGGCGAGCCGCGATCGCCATCGTTCGCTCGAGCCCGAGGTAGAGCTGTGGCCCACCGAAGCCCCGGTTCAGGCCGGTGGGGCAGCGATTCGTGGTCACGACGCGGTTTCGCGCGGCGACGTTCCGCACCCGGTACGCGCCGGAGAGCGACCCGTGCATCCGGTAGAGGGTGGCGGGCTCGGGGGCGCGGACGTAGGCGCCGACGTCTTCCACGACGTCGTAGCGCACCGCGAGGAGCTCGCCCTCGCTCGAGAACGCCGCCTCGACGTCGGTGATCCGTGCCGTCGCCGCCGAGCTCGCAGCCAGATGCTCGAGCCGGTCCTCGATCCAGCGCACCGGAACCCCGAGCTTTCGCGACGCGAGGCCCATGAGGACGACGTAGACGTAGACGGTCGACTTGATCCCGTAGCTGCCGCCCGAGTCCGGTGGGGTGATCAGCCGCAGCCTTGCCCCCGGGATCCCGAGCGAGGCGGCCGCGACCGAGTGCAGCGTGAAGGGGCCCTGGAAGTTCGCCCACGCGGTGAGCCGGCCGGCCGCGTCGTCCCAGTCGGCGACCACCCCGTAGCACTCGACGGGCGTACAGCTCCACCGCGGGAACTCGAAGCGCTCCGAGACGACGAGATCGGCCGCGTCGAAGGCAGTATCGGGATCGCCGTAGGAGAACGCCCGGTCGGACGCGAGCAGCTCCGGGCTACGGGCCGCAGCGAGCGGGTCGAGGACGGGCTCGAGCGGCTCGTAGTCGACGACGATCAGCTCGAGTGCGTCCTCGGCCGTGTAGCGATCGCGGGCGACGACGACCGCCAGCGGCTCGCCTGCGTAGCGGGCCGTCTCGTGCGCGGCTGCGCGGTACGGAATCGGGCTGTCGACACCAGCCGGGAACGGTGACGGACATGGCCGCCACGTCCGCTCCGGTGAGCACGCCCACCACGCCGGGCAACTCGAGCGCGGCTGCGGTGTCGAGGCGAGTGATGCGCGCGTGCGCGAGTTGCGAGCGGAGCACGGCCGCGTGGCACGTGTTCGCCACCGGATCGAGATCGTCGATGAACCTTCCGCCGCCGCGGAGCAGGGCCTCGTCCTCGAGGCGCTGGAGCGGCTGGCCGACCCACGTCGCTCGCTCGGTGGTGGTGGACATGCGCTGGAGGTTAACGAGAGGGCGAACCCCGGCCCGACGTCACACCGAGCCGGGGTTCGAGTCCAACTGCTGGATCTAGCTCTTGAAGTCCAGCGGCGGGGCGCCGAAGGTCGTGACCTGGACAGCCATCAGGCCGTTCCGGGTCACGTAGGCATCGGCACCCTTGTACGGAGTGGCCAGGAAGTCCGCGTTCGCCACCCACTGGACGTTGATCGTCCCTCCGACCTTCTTGACGACCTCGGACGTGAAGATGAGCCCCTTGAATCCATCCTCCGACCTCGGCTTGCAGAAGCCCCAGAACAGGTCGCCGATCGCCTTCCGACCCTTGATGACCTGCCCTCCCGGCAGGAAGAACGTCACGTCACTCGGGTACTGCGCCATCAGCCGGTTCCAGTCGCACTTGTTCAGGGCGTCCAGGTGCTCCTTCACGACCGCAGCCGGCGTCGCCTGTCGCTTCAGAGGCGGGAGTGGGGGTGGTGAATCTCCGCTCCCCCCGTCGCCTCCACCCGCGAACGCGGCCCCCGCGCCGACGAGGCCGAACACCACGACGAGCAGCAAGATCCTTCGCATCGAGTCTCCTCTCCTTCGGCTGAGTCGATCTTGAGGCCCGGCGGGAGGGCCTGCAATCGTCCGTTCGGTGGAGCGGAGACTCGTCCGCTCGGACCGCCGGTCAGCGATCGAGAAGGCCCTGCCGGCGCGCCTCTCGCGTGGCTTCGGCCCGCGAGGAGACGCCGAGCTTGCGAAAGAGGTTTCGGACGTGTGCCTTGACGGTCGCGTGGGAGATCCCGAGGTCGAGCGCGAGCTGGCCGAGTCGCAGGCCCTCGTCGAGCCCTTGGAGGATCTCGCTCTCGCGGCTGGTCAGGCGTTGCGGCGGCGCTGGATCGGGGGACGGGGGCAGCCAGGTGCGGCCTGCCGCCACTGCCTCGACCGCCTCGAGGAGGGAGCTCTCGACCTCGTTGCGGGGCACGTAGGCGACAGCACCCGCGGCAACAGCGGCCGCGAGGTTCTCTCGCGTGTCGTGCGTCGCGACGACGAGCAGCGGGGCCCCGACCCCGGCCCGGCGCAACTCGGCGATCCAGCCATCGACCCGCGTCCCGTCGAAGGCGGCGTCGGCGACGACGAGGTCCGGAGGCGGTTGCGAGGCTGCAGCCAGGGCGGCACGCCGGGACGCGGTGAGGCTCGCCCGGACCCCGCCGTCCTCCTCCAGCAATCTCGCGAGGCCGCGGCGCACGAGTGGATCGTCGTGGCAGACGAGCGCGTCGAGCGGAGTGCTCTCGGTCGGGTGCGCAAGCGCGCACGACAGCGTGCCGAGGATCGGCTCGACGAGCTCTGCGGCCTCCTCGACCTGCGAGCCCGGCTCGTGCCAGTGCAGGGCGAGCGCACCCGGCGCGCCGGCCTCGTGGCGCAGGGGCAGGCAGGCGCCTGCGCGAAAGCCGTACTCGCGCACGATCTTGTCGACGGGCCGGGTGAACCGTCGGTCGCGCTCGAGGTTCCCGGAGACGAAGCTCGCCCGCTGGGCGGCGAGCGAGAAATGCGTCGACGTCGACAGAGGAAAGCGGGTGCCGGGCGCGAGCAGCCACTCGCCGTGCGCCGAGACGATCTCGAAGGTCTCCCGCTCGTCGTCGATCGCGGCAATCGAGACCCGCTCGGAGCCGGTCGCAGCCAGAATCGAGCCCAGCGCCTCGTCGAGCGACGATTCGCCGGCCGCCAGCGTTCGTCCGACCTCCCCGATCAGCGCCACGCCGTCTCGAGCGGGCGAGTCCCCCACGCCCCGCGATTCTCCTCCCGTCGGCCCCGAAGGTCAAGCCGGGGCGCTGGCACGCAGGACGAGACGCGTCGCTCGCGTACAATGTCGGAAAACCGCTTCTCCAAGGAGATCACGTGTCGTCGTACGACCTCGAACCAGCAGCAGGAAAAGCGCAGGAGGCCGCGCGCGAGGCGCTGAGCGCCGACGCCCGGAAGGCGGTCTTCGCCCGCACGATGGGCCTGGTCGCCCTGACCGTCGGCGTCTTCGCCTTCGGTATCTGGGCCGGGCAGGATCTGTCGTTCGGCTGGGCGATCGGCTTCTACATCGGCGGCTTCGCCGCCCTCATCGGCCTCTACGTCGCCGGCCGCAAGTCGCACCAGATCGCGCTCACCTGCCTCTTCGCGATGGGCGCGCTCCTCGGGCTCGGCCTCGGACCGACGATCAACAGCTACATCGAGGCGTTCGGCGCCGGATTGGTCGTCCAGGCGGCCGGGGCGACGGCGCTCTTCATCGCCGGGTTCGGCGCCTGGGGCTACGCGACGAGGCGAGACCTGGCACCGCTCGCCCGCATCGCCTTCTGGGCGCTGCTCGCACTGATCGTGTTCGGGATCGTCTCGATCTTCGTGACGATCCCTGCGAGCCAGCTGATCTGGTGCATCGCCGGGCTCGCGATCTTCGCCGTCTTCACGATGTACGACTTCCAGCGCGTCAAGAACGCGCATCCGGACGACGCCGTGTTCATCGCGGCTTCGATCTTCCTGGACGTCCTGAACGTCTTCCTGTTCATGCTCCAGCTGCTGGGCCTGTCCCGAGACTGACGAGCTGGCCCCGTTGAGCGCGGAAACCGGCTTGGCCGGTTTCCGCGCGCTACCCAACGGGCGCCGCGGGGGCGACCGCTTGGCGCAGCGAGATGCCGATGAACAGCGCGGCGATCGCGGGTACTGCGAACCACACCGCCAGAGCGATGATCGCCCAGCGAAGGAAGTCGAAGCCCTGCCCGACCCGGGTGACGATGTCGCCGCTCGCGAGGGATTGCTCGACCTCGTCGAGCTGGGCAGCGAGATCGCGAAGCGAGTCGGCGGTCCTCGCCAGCTGCGGCTGGTTTCGCGAGAGATCCGTCGTCACCCTCGCGAGCGTCGGGACGAGGTTCTGGAGCTCGTCGGCGACGTCGCCGAGCGCCGGCGCCGAGCCGATCAGCGGCCTGATCGCGTCGAAGACCTCGCCGAGGTCGCCGATCACGCCTGCGAGGTCGTCGACCACCCCGCTGACCTGGTCGAGCCCGTCGGAGGTGCTCTGGAACGTGGTCGAGAAGCCGTCCAGGGAATCGGCGGTCGCCGAGAGGCTTGCCGAGGTCTTGCCGATCGTCGACTCCAGCTGGTCGATCTGGGCCGACACGTCGTCCTGCACGTCGCCAAACGACCCGCGCAGGAGAACGACGGCGACGATCATCACGACCGCGATCACCACGCCGACGACGCCGTAGATAATCAGCCCGGTCGAGAGACGCCGGCTCTCGAGCGGACTGATCTCGCTCCCGTCGGGCTTGGCGGGCACGGGCGCGGACTCTATCGTGCAGGCAGAACGTCGCTCCGGGCCGGATAATCGACCAGGCGATGACCGGTCTCCGTTCCGAGCTCGAGGCGCTGCTCGACGGCGTGCGACGCGGCGAGGTCGATCCCGCGGCGGCGCTGGAGCGCTTCGCCGAGCTCCCGTACCGGGACCTCGGGTTCGCTCGCGTCGACCTCCATCGGGAGGTGCGTCAGGGCGCGCCGGAGGCGGTGCTCGGCGAGGGCAAGACTCCGGAACAGGTCAGGCGAATCGTCACGGCGCTGCTCGAGGGGGGTGCCGGCAGCGTGCTGGTGACGCGAGCCGACGAGGCGACGCGCGCAGCGGTCCTCGAGGTCGCCCCGGACGCACTGGAGGATGCCGTCGCCCGAGCGGCCTGGATCGAGCGGAACGTACCCGAGGCTCGCGGCCTCGTCGTGATCGTCTCCGCGGGGACGTCGGACGGCCCGGTGCTGCACGAGGCCCGGATCCGTGCCGAGCTCCTCGGCGCGGAGGTCGTGGTCCACGAGGACGTCGGCGTGGCCGGCATCCACCGTCTCGGTTCCGTGCTCCCCGATCTCGCCCGGGCGGACTGCGTCGTGGTCGTGGCCGGCATGGACGGCGGCGCTCGCGAGCGTCGTCGGCGGGCTCGTGGCGGCGCCGGTGATCGGCGTGCCGACGAGCGTCGGGTACGGAGCGGCCGAGGGTGGTCGCACTGCGCTGAACGCGATGCTGTGCTCGTGCGCGGCCGGGCTCGCGGTCGTCGGGATCGACGACGGGTTCGGAGCCGGCACGATCGCGGCGAGGATCGCCCGCACCGCGTGGCGCGGGTGACGCAGCACCTGCACCTCGATTGCGTCGGCGGGATCGCGGGCGACATGCTGCTCGCGGCGCTGCTCGACGCGGGCGCCGAGGTCGAATCTCTGCAGGAGGTTCCAGCGGCGCTCGGGATCGGACCGGTCGAGATCGTCGTGAGCCGCGTGCGGCGCCAGGCGGTGAGCGCGCTCCACGTCGATGTCCGGCCGCCCCCGTCGCCGCCGTCCCGGACCTGGAGGACGATGCGCGAGCTCATCGAGGCGGCGGGGCTCGACGAACGCGTCAGGCAGCGGTCGCTGGCCGTGTTCGCGCGGCTCGCCGCGGCCGAGGCAGCCGTGCACGGCGGCCCGGTCGACGACGTCCACTTCCACGAGCTCGGCGGAGTCGACGCGCTCGTCGATGTCTGCGGCGCCGCCGTCCTGCTCGAGAACCTCGGCGTCGCGCGGGTCTCTTGCTCGCCACTGCCGTACACCCACGGCGTCATTCGCGCGGCGCACGGTCCCCTCCCGGTGCCGGCGCCGGCGACGGTCGAGCTCCTGCGGGGAGCTCGGATCAGCGGCGTCGACTCCGAGAAGGAGCTCGTCACGCCGACGGGCGCCGCGCTCGCCGTCGAGCTCGCCGGGTGGTTCGGCCCTCCCCCCGGGCTGACGATCGAGCGGATCGGCTACGGGGCCGGGACGGATGACCCGCCGGAACGGACGAACGTCCTGCGTGTGATCGTCGGCGAGAGCTCGGAGGAGGCCCCGGAGGTGATCCTCCTCGAGACGAACCTCGACGATCTCAGTCCGGAGCTCGTCCCCGACGCGGTCGAGCGCTGCTTCGCGGCCGGCGCCCTCGACGTCTGGACGATGCCGGCGCAGATGAAGAAGGGCCGCCCCGGCCTCGTCCTCTCCGTCCTTGCACGTCCGGACGCCGAGCGGGCGGTCGCGCGGGTGATGCTCGAAGAGACGAGCGCTCTCGGTGTGCGCGTCCAGCGCCTCAGGCGCTACGAGCTCGAGCGAGAGGAACGGGTGGTCGACGTCACGGGCGGGGCGGTCCGGGTGAAGCTCGGGTTCCTCGACGGACGTCTCGTCAACGTGGCGCCCGAGCACGACGACTGCGCCGAGCTCGCCCGCCGCACCGGCCGTCCTGTGAAGGACGTCATGGCCGAGGCGCTCGCTGCCGCTCGTACAATCGCGTCGTGAGCCGGATCGAGGAGCTCGAGCGTCGGATCTCGGAGTTCGAGAGTGTGATCGTCGCGTTCTCGGGCGGCGTCGACTCGTCCCTGGTCGCGTCGCTTGCCGCCGGAGCGCTCGGCGAACGGGCCCTCGCCGTGACGGCCGTCTCGCCCGCGCTCGCCACGGGTGAGCTCGACGGGGCTCGAGAGGTCGCGCGGGTCATCGGGATCGCCCACGAGACGATCACCACCGCCGAGCTCGCGCGGGAGGGATACCGCAGGAACGACCTGGATCGCTGCTACCACTGCAAGACCGAGCTCTACGAGCGACTGGGCTCGCTTGCTTCCCGCCGCGGCTATACGGCCGTGCTCTCCGGTGCGAACGCCGACGATGTCGGCGACTGGCGCCCGGGGCTTCGCGCGGCTGCCGAGCACGGCGTCGCGCATCCGCTGCTCGAGGCGGGAGTGGGGAAGCGGGAGGTCCGCCGGCTCGCGCACGAGCTCGGCATCCCGAGTGCCGAGAAACCCGCGTCGCCCTGCCTCGCCTCCCGGCTTCCCCATGGCACGCCGGTCGAGCCGTGGGCGCTCGAGCGTGTCGACCGTGCCGAGCTTGCGTTGAAGGCGCTCGGCTACCGGGTTCTCCGCGTGCGCCACTTCGGAGACGCGGGACGCGTCCAGCTCGCCGCCGACGAGCTCGGTCGCGGGCTCAGCCCGGAGGGTCGCGCCGCGATCGTCGCCGCGGTCACCCGTGCGGGCTACGCGCGGGTCGAGATCGACCCCGAGCCGTTCCGCTCGGGATCGCTGACCGCGCAGTTCCTCGGGCGCCTCACGTCGCCCGCCGTGACGTGACGGGCCCGGCGATCGAGACGATTGCCGGAGGCATCCATCGGATCACGATGCCGCTGCCGTGGGCCCTCGACCACGTGCACTGCTACGCGATCGAAGATCCCGGAGGCTGGACGATCGTCGATTGCGGGCTCGGAACCCCGGGTACCGTCCGGCGCTGGCGGGAGGCCCTCGAGCGGCTCGGCAGCCCGCCGGTGTCGCGAGTGGTGCTCACCCACTACCACCCGGATCATCTCGGCGCGAGCCGCGCCCTCGTCGACCTGACCGGCGCGGCCGAGGTCGTGCAAGGCCGCTTCGACGCCGATCTGTCCAGGAGGACGTGGGGCGACGAGGCGGATCCCGAGGCGTTCCGGCGCTACCTCCTGGCGAACGGCATGCCGCCCGGCGAGGCCGGGCGCTCGGTGGACGAGGAGGGCGGCACCCCGGTCGACCTCGCCCGGCCGACGCGGCTCGTGGACGAGGGCGACACCATTGAGCTCGCCGGCGAGCGTTACGCCGTCCTCGTGCTCCCCGGGCACGCCGACGGGCACATCGCCCTCCTCGCGGAGCGGACGGGCGTCATGTTCGGCGGCGACGTCCTCCTGCTCGAGATCACCCCGAACGTCGGGCGCTGGGAGGACACGCTCCCGGATCCGCTGGGACGCTACCTCGACACGCTCCGTCGGATCGAGGACATCGATCCGGCCGTCGTCTACCCGGGGCACCGGGGTGTCGTCGCTGACCCCGCGCGGCGAGCCGTGGAGATCCGGCTGCATCACGTCGAGCGCCTCGACGTGCACGAGCAGGCCCTTCGCGCGGGAGCGGGGACCGCCTACGAGGTAGGGCGCTTCGTCTGGGGGGACGCCCTGGGGCTCCACGAGAGGCGGTTCGCGCTCGTCGAGGCGATCTCGCACCTCGAGCGCCTCGAGGTCGAGGGACGTGCGGCGCAGGTCGAGCCCGGTCGCTGGCGGGCCGCCGCCTAGATGATTGATCGGAAATTGACCGGAAACCGTGGCACCGCCGGCTGGCGGCCGGGACACGTCGCAGGAGCCAATGCTCGCGTCTCGCCCGTACCTCCGGTACGAGCGAGACGTGATCCCTGTCTCCTGCTCGGTCTCGGCCGTCCCCGGCGGCACCACACTTTCCGATCAACCATCTAGGCCCGTCGATCAGTCCAACCCGAGCACTGCCGGCACGTCGGCGAGCCGTTCCACCACGAGTGCGCCGTCGGCCTCGACCGTCAGCGCTCCTGTGACGAGGACCGCGGCGGCGAGGCCGGCGCCGATCGCGCCCGCGATGTCGTAGGCGGGCGAGTCCCCGACCATGGCGAGCGCGCCCGGCTCGCACCCCAGGAGGCGGGCTGCCGTCTCGAAGGCCACCGCATCGGGCTTCGACGCGCCGATCTCCTCCGAGATCGCGATCGCGTCGAACTCCGATTCCAGCCCGGTGATGACGAGCTTTCGCCGCTGGAGCTCGGATGGCCCGTTCGTCAAGAGCCCGAGGGCCAGCCCCTGTGCGCCGATGCGGCGGAGCGTCGGGACGGCATCGTCGAACGGTCGCAGTCGCTCGACGGCCTGTCGCTTCTCCTGGCGATACGCCTCGAACAGCGAGTCGTCGAGCTCCGCCCACGGCTCGATCGCCTCCGTCAAGCGCCGACGCCGGTACTCGCCGAAATCGATCTTCCCGTCCAGGAAGGACGCCCAGTGGGCCTCGAACACGCTCGCGTAGCGCCCGTGCAGCTCGCTCCGGTCGACCGTGGGCACGTGGCGCTCGACCACGTCGGCGATCGCGTCCCATGCCTCCCGCTCGGCGGCTGCGGTGTCCGCGAGCGTGCCGTCCAGGTCGAAGAGGACGCCGCGCAGCCCCATCGGGCCGATAGTAACCTTCCGCCGATCCCTCGACGAAAGGCAGACGGACGATGAGCGGTTTGGACATCGGCGGCCTCCTGCAGGGCCTTGGCGGCAGCGGTGGCAAGGGAGCGATGGATGGGCTCGGCGCGTTACTCGGCAAGACGGGCGGGCTCGGTGGGCTGCTGAGCCAGCTCCAGGGCAGCGGGCTGGCCGATCAGGTGCAGTCGTGGATCGGCACGGGTGAGAACAAGCCGGTCACGGCGCAGCAGATCCAGCAGGCGCTCGGTGACGACGAGGTCGCGGCCGTCGCCGGGAAGGCAGGTGTCTCGAAGGACGAGGCAGCCTCGGGAATCGCGGACATGCTGCCCCAGCTCGTCGACAAGCTGAGCCCCGACGGCAAGTTGCCTGACATCGGGCCGCTGGACGACATGCTCGGCAAGTTCCTGAAGTAGCCGCGAATCGTTGCCCGGCGAAGCCGGGCCGATATCGCGGCGGTCGGCAGTGTCGCGAATCGTTGCCCGGCGAAGCGGGGCCGATATCGCGGCGGTCGGCAGTGTCGCGAATCGTTGCCCGGCGAAGCGGGGCCGATATCGCGGCGGTCGGCAGTGTCGCGAATCGTTGCCCGGCGAGGCCGGGCCGATATCGCGGCTACCGGTGCTTCTCGGCGGCCCTGGCGACGAGATCGGCGCCCGGGCCGCCCGGCGTCTCGAGCGCGCGGAACGCCTCGAGCACGGCCCGCGGGGAGTTGCGATGGCGCTTCGCTGCCATCGTCAGCGGCTCGTGGAACGCGCCCCCGCAGTGGGCGCAGGGCCAGGCGAGGCGCGACATCAGCCGCGCGGCCTCGCCGTTCGGATAGCGGCGGAGCAACTCGACGATCGTGGTCGAGCCGCTGACGCGGCGGTCGTCCATCCGGGCGGAGCCGGATAGGACGCCGGTGGAGCCGGCCGTCAGAGCCGGACCTCCTCGAGGAGGCCGATCTCCTCCGCGTGCATCCGGATCGCGTTGCGGGGCAACTGATAGCGGGCGAAGGGGAGGACGATCACCTTCGCCTCCGGCCCGTGGCGCTCCATGGCGCCGGCGAACGCGTCGTCGACCGAGGTCGTCGCCTCGAGCCCGATGTCGGCGGCCATCTCCAGGTTGTCCTCGAGGGTCACCATCGTCAGGCGCTTGCGGGTCATCACCTCGTAGATCGGCACCCAGATGCAGCCCGCCCACATCTGGATCGTGCGCGCGTGGATGTCCTTGAGGACGCGCTGGTAGTTCTCCTTCGTCGGAGGCATGTAGGGCTTCATGAGATCCATGAGGGCCAGGCCGGGGAAGTCACCGATCGCCGTCGAGACGCCGGGCGAAGGGCTGCAGTAGATGAGGGTCCCGCCCTCGCGGACGACGAGGTCTGCCGACATGCAGCCCCAGCCCGTGTGGAAGAAGAGGTGATCGGTCGGGGCGAAGACGCCGCAGATCGCGATGTCGGCTACGCCCGGGTGCTCGTACGCGTAGATCTCGTTGAAGCGCTCGATAGCGATCCGGTGGGCCTCGGGGTGCGAGCCGAAGATGCAGTCGATCACGCGGCCGTGCGTGTCGAGGACGACGTTCATCGTGCACGTGAGATCGCACATCGTCGCCACCTCGTCGATGTCCGAGCGCATCGGGCCCGCGTACGCCCCGTAGTGCGTCTGCGGCGACGGGACGAGATTGCAGTGGTTCGCCTCGATCGTCTCGTCGGAGACGACGCCGGGGAGGATCAGCTTCCCGCCTCCGCCGGCGCCCCAGTGGTTCGACTGCGCCTGCCCGATCGTGATCGTGACCTCGCGCCTCGCCACCTCGGTGTGCAGCCAGACGGGAGTCCCCCTCGACGACACGCCGACGTAGGAGTACGCGTCGGGGTTCCTGGGCTCGTTCTGGAGGAACGGGATGCCCAGTCGCTCCATGCGCGCGAGGTTCTCCCGGCCGATCTTCTGCTCGATGTCCGAGTCGGACATCGGGAACACCTTGCCGTTCGCGCAGATGACGCACGCATCGGTGACGCCGGACGCTTCGAGCGCGTCGAAGACGGCCGGGAGGAGCCTCGACTGCGGTGTCGGCCGGAACTGGTTGTCGATCACGACGGCGACGCTCCTCCTGCCCTCGAGCAGGTGGGAGAACGGGTGCCCGGCGACCGGGTGCTCGAGCGCGTAGGCGGCCGCCTCGGTCGTGTTCGGAACAGGGGCCGGCTCGTCCGGGTAGATCGCGGCGAGGAGGTTCGCGGAGGGGATCTCGAGCTCGAGCGTGTCCCGGTTGACCTTGTCGTCGTCGCCCGAGGCGCCGATCGTGAGCGGGTCGAGCGACTCGTACGGGATGATCGCCTGGTAGGCGTCGGTCATCGTTCCTCCCCTGCGCGTCGTGGGCTCCTCCGGCTGAGGCTAGCGCACTATGATCCGGGTCGCATGCGCGCTACGGGGCTCAACCACGTGAGCATTCCGGCTCCCGACGTCGAAGCCGCCGTGCGCTGGTGGGAGGAGCTGTTCGGCATGGTGCGGCTGCCGGCGCCGAACTTCGGCTTCGACGTGCGCTGGCTCCGGCTGGGTGACTTCCAGCTCCACCTCTTCACGTCCGACCAGCCGGCGGCTCCGACGCAGCATTTCGGTATGCAGGTGGACGACTTCGAGGAGGCGTACCGTCGGCTGCAGGCGGCGGGAGCGTTCGTCGAGGGAACTCGGTTCGCGCTCGTCTACGAGCTGCCGGGCGGACAGGTCCAGATGTACTTCCGCGACCCCTACGGCAACCTCGCCGAGATCAACCACCCGGACGTGACAGCGCTCGACCGCTCGCTGTTCGGCGAGCGACCTCGTCCGGCTCGCCGACGAGCAGGAGCAGGACGCGGAGAACCTGCGCGCCAGGCTCTTCCTCGGGGACGGCTAGCCCGTCAGCCTGTCACAGCCGCTCGAGCGTCACCCGAATCCCAGCGAGATCACGCCGCGGTCGATCAGGCGCTGCGTGAAGGAGGCCGCGGGGAGCAGCTTCACCCCGTACGTGTCGCGCAGAAACCACTCGAAGTAGACGAAGACGCTGGAGCGGACGGCACTCACCTTCTCCAGGCGTGCGAGGTCGAGGAGCGCCACGCGGCTTCGAAGGCCGGCGTCGGCCACGAAGGCCTCGACCAGCGGGTCGAGGTCGGTCGGGAGCTCGCCGAGCAGCATCGTCGTCGTGTCGGCGGGCAGCCCCTCGCCGTCGAGCCGCACCCGGAGCTCGATCCGGCTCGTCTCCCGCCGCCAGCCGGCGAGAAGATGAACCGGGCTCTGCTCGAGGACATCGACGTCGTCGAGGTCGTCCCGGCAGTGCTCGGCGAACGCCTGGAGGACCTCGCCCTGGGAGACGGTCCGAGTTGCCCACTCGATCGCCCGCTCGGCCGCCGCCTCGTCGGTCATCGTCCCATTCTCCCCGATAGCATCCGGATCGTACGGCGCCAGCTTCGAAAGGAGACGAATGGCCGACCTGATCGTGATCGGATACGAGTCGAGGGAGAAGGCCGAGCAGGTGCTCGACGATCTGCTCGAGCTGAACCGCGACTACCTCGTCGACCTCGAGGACGCCGCGGTCGTCTACCGCAACGAGAAGGGGAAGCTGAAGGTCACGAGCCCCGGGAGCCCGACCGCGACGGGCGCGCTCGGAGGCGCTTTCTGGGGCATGTTGATCGGCCTCATCTTCCTCGTCCCCGTCGCCGGGCTCGTGATCGGCGGCGTGACCGGGGCGTTGGTCGGGAAGGGCCTCGATCTCGGGATGGACGACAACTTCAAGCGCCAGGTCGGCGACCTCGTCGAGAAGCCCGGGACGGCAGCGGTGATGTTCGTCGCGCGCAAGATGACCCCGGACAAGGTGCTCGAGGAGTTGAAGCCCTACGGCGGAACGGTGCTGCGCACCTCGCTTTCGCACGACGACGAGGAGAAGCTCGTCAAGGCGCTGCAGGGCTGAGAACGTCCTCCAGACGGTGGTGTGCCCCGCCTGACGCTTCGGCGAGGGCGGGGCCGCACCCGTCCCTGCCTCCGGCGACGGACGCGTCGACGACGACGCACGGGATCCCGGCACGGCGCAACGCCCGCGCCTCGGCGAGCACGTCGGCATAGGGATCACCGCCGGCTACGAGCGGGACGGTCGGTAGCCCGTCCGTCACCGCGACGACGAGCGGATACGCGTTCGGACGCTTGCGCAGCTCCTGCGTCAGGAGGCGGCGCGCCCGCCTGAGCGCGTCGGCAAGCGGCGTGCGGCCGGAGAGCGGAATCGCCTCGAGCCGGCGCCGGGCGAGCGTGAGGCTTCGTGTCAGCGGCAGGGCGACGGTCGCCTCGGGGACGCCGCCCTTGAACGCGACGAGAGCGACGTGGTCACCCCGGTGCGCCGCGTCCTCGAGCAGGCGGAAGGTGAGGCCCTTGACCTGCTCGACCATGCGGTCGGCGTGCAGCGAGTAGCTGTTGTCGACCACGACGCAGACTGCGAGTGGAGAGGCGTGCTCGCGTACCTTGCCGCGCAGGTCGCCCGGCTCGACCCGAAGCGGGAGGAGGCCACGAGCGGCGGCGGCCCGCAGCGTGGCGTCCGCTGCGATGTCGCGCCCGGGGACGAGCAGCCGATGCCTCGAATACTTGCCGGAGCGGCGGGTGACCCTGGAGCGTGCGCGCCGCCCGATCGCGGCTCGCTCGAGGCGATCGACCCTCACGTCGCCCGCGAGCACCGGGTCGACGTCGGCGTCGAGCTCGGCGACGAGCGGGATCCCGTCGATCAGCTCGAGGTCGGCCGGAGAGCCGGGCTCGCCGCCGGGGGCGCTTTTTTTCCCTCCACCTCCCGGGCGAGCACGTCCTCGAGCGCGCGCTCGAGCTCGGCCCGCGTCAGGTGCGGAGCCGGTGCGAACGGATCGATCGGAAGGCGGTGCCCGAGCGCGAGCACGCCCGCGTCGAGGACATCTGCAGGCTCGACGCGGTCGCGTCCCGCGAGGGCGGCAAGTGCCTTCGCACACTGGAGGATCGTCACGTCGGCGCGATGGCTGGCCGTGCCGACGCGCAGGACGAGACCGGCGATCGCCTCGTAGAGCTTCTCCGGAACCTCGACGTGGCGGACATCGTGGATCACCGCACGAAGCCGTCCGGCGAGCTCCTCCTGCGCGCTTGCGAAGCCAACGGCGAAACCGGCCGGATCGGCCGTGAACGCCTCGCGGCGGCGGATCACCTCGGCGCGTGAACGAATGTCGGTCAGTGGCTCGACGTCGATCTGCAGGCCCAGGCGGTCGGCGAGCTGCGGCCTCAGCTCACCCTCCTCGGGATTCATCGTGCCCACCAGGAGGAACCGTGCCGGGTGCGCGACCGAGATGCCCTCGCGCTCGACGACGTTCACGCCCAGCGCGGCGGCGTCGAGAAGGACGTCGGCGAGATGGTCGTCGAGGAGGTTGATCTCGTCCACGTACAGGATCCCCCGGTTCGCCTCGGCGAGCAGACCGGGCTCGAGCGCCCTCTCGCCCTCGCGCAGGGCGCGGGCGATGTCGATGGTTCCCGCGATCCGATCCTCGGTCGCGTTCAGCGGCAGGTCGACGATCCGCACGGGGCGGCGGGCCGGGACGAGCGTCTCGCCGCCCGGCGGCGCTCGTTGCACGCGACACAAGGCTCGGACGGGTCGCACGAGAACGGGCAGTCGAAGACGACCTCGATGGGTGGAAGCAGTTCCGCGAGGGCCCGGACGGCTGTCGACTTGCCGGTCCCGCTCGGGCCGGCGACGAGAACGCCGCCGACCGCGGGGTTGACCGCGTTGACCAGGAGCGCCTGCTTGAGGCGCTCCTGGTCAACGATCGCGGTGAAGGGAAAACGAATCACGATCCGGATAGTAGGCACGCCGTTGCGCTCCGCGGGCCAGGCCCGCGGAGCGCGATCGCGGGTCGCGCCCGGCCGAGCCGGGCGCTCAGCCGCTGAGGACGAGCCGCTTTCCGAACGTCGGCTCGGCCTGCTGGATCGGCGGGAACTTCCACGTGCCGATCAGCGGCACCGCCGTGTCGCGGTTGACGCGCACGTCGACGACGTACGGCTTCCCGGACGCGAGCGCGGTCGCGAAGGCGTCCGCCAGATCACCCGGCTGCTCGACGGTGATGCCGCCGGCACCCATCGCCTCCGCCATCTTCACGAAGTCGGGGTTCCAGAAC
Source organism: uncultured Thermoleophilia bacterium (assembly GCA_963705605.1). GTDB lineage: Bacteria > Actinomycetota > Thermoleophilia > Gaiellales > Gaiellaceae > CAVPKC01. The sequence goes on along the minus strand of CAVPKC010000003.1, from coordinate 572,454 downwards.
TCGCCTGTCGAATGCTTCATGAAGCTCGTGCCGATCTCGCGGCCGTCCATGTAGAACCGCTGGAGGTCGCGAATGACGCCGATCGTGTAGTTGTTGAGGATCACCCAGACGGCCGGGATGTCGTACTCGGTCGCGGTCGCGACGGCCCCCGGGAACATCATGAAGCTGCCGTCGCTCGTGACGCACACGGCGGGCCGGTCGGGCCGCGCGAGCTTCATCCCCAGGACGCCGTAGGTTCCGAAGCCCATGCCGGCGAACCCGCCGGGCGTGAACACCGACCGCGGCTCGTAGACGTCCCAGTACTGCTCGACCCACGTCTGGTGGTTGCCGGTGTCGGTGATCATGAGCGTGTCCTCGGGAGCCGCCCGGCGGAGCTCGCCGATCGCCCGGCGGGGATCGATCGGGACGGCGTCGGACGCCTTCTCCGGCTCGATGAAGTTCGACCACTCCTCCTTGTAGGCCTCGACCTGGTCGTTCCACGGAGACCGGTCGCGCTTCGGCCCGCGCTTCTCGGCGAGCTCGAGGAGCTGGCGGAGAACCGACCGCGCATCGCCGACGATGCCGAGCTCGGTCGGATAGTTGCGCCCGATCTCCTGCGGATCGATGTCGACGTGGATCAGCTTCGTCGGCGGGATGTTGTACGTGTAGCCCGGCACCCAGGACGAGCAGTGGATGTCGGAGAACCGGCACCCGAGCGCGAGGATGACATCGGCGTTGCGGGCCGCCTCGGTGCCGGGATATTCGCCCCAGCAGCCGGCGATCCCGAGATGGAGCGGGTGCCTCGCCGATAGCGCTCCCTTGCCCATGAACGTCGAATAGACGGGCACGTTCACGTGCTCGGCGAACGCGGCGAGCTCCACACTCGCATCCGAGAGGATGACCCCGCCGCCGGCGAGGACGAGCGGCCGGCGGGCGCCGAGGAGCATGTCGAGCGCCTTCTCGACGGCCTCCGGTGAGCCCGGCGTCCGCCAGTTGAGCATCTGCGAGCGCTCCTCCGGCTCGGGAACGTCCACGTCGCCCGTCCGCACCCACAGGTCGTAGGGGACGTCGAGATGGACGGGCCCGGGCCGCCCCGTCGAGGCGAGCTTGAACGCCTTCGGCAGGAACTTCGAGAGATCCTCGACCGAATGCGCCTGGAAGCTCCGCTTCGTGATCACCTTCGCGATCGACGGGAAGTCCGCCTGGTAGTGGCGGTTCTCCTCCTGGAGGGCGCCGGAGTCGTACTGGCTCGTCGCAACCTGGCCGGTGATGGCGATGAACGCCGACGAGTCGTAGAACGCGTTCGAGATCGCCGCCGTCAGGAGCATCGGGCCCGGCCCCGTCGACGTGTAGACGGGAATCACCTGCCCCGAGGCGCGGTAGTAGGCGTCCGCCATGTACCCCGCGCCGGTCTCGATCCGCGGGAACACGACCTTCAGCTCGTCCTGGCGGTTGTAGACGCCGTCCAGGAGCCCGACGGCACCATGTCCCGCGTAGCCGAAGAGGTAGGGGACCTTCTCCTTGACGAGGTAGTCGACGACGAGATCGGCACCGCGGATCTCGGCCATGAAAACGCCTCCCTTCGTGGACTGGAGCCTTCGGTGACTATAGAACTCCGTCGAGCATGGAGACCGGGTGGCCGACGGCACGGTGAAGGGCGACACGGGGCGCGTGCGGGCGCGGCTGGCCGACGTCGCCGACGCGGCGAGGACGTCGAAACCGATCGCATCGCGCGTCCTGAACGACGATCCGACCCTCAGTGTCAGCGATGAGCTTCGCCGGCGGGTGATCGACGCGGCGCGGGAGCTCGGCTACCGGCCGCACGCCGCCGCGAGGAGCCTGCGCCGCGCGGAGACCGGCGCGCTCGGGATGCTCGTGCCGGCACTCGGCAATCCGGTCTATACCCAGCTCATGCGCGGCGCGTTCCGCCGTGCGGCGGAGCTGGAGTTCACCGTTGTGCTCGCGGAGGACTTCGAGGAGCAGGAATCGGGAGAGATCTTCGCTCGGCTCGTGCTCGAGGGGCGGATCGACGGCCTGATCGTCGCCTCGACGCGCGCCGGCCACCCCCTGCTCGACCTCCTCGCCGATCGGCCGGTGCCGCACGTCTTCGTCAACCGCGGCGTTCCGCGCAGCGGGCGCAACGTGACGATGGACGACGCACGGGCCGTCGGGCTGGCCCTCGACCATCTGGTCGGGCTCGGCCATCGCCGCGTCGTGCATCTCGCCGGCCCGATCGGTCTCGATCCGGTCGACCGGCGCGCGGCGGCGTTCGGAGCGATCGCGACCGCTCGCGGCCTCGAGCTGGCAGAGGTCGTCGACTGCGCGTTCAGCGAGCACGGCGGTGCAGACGCCGCCCGATCCGCGCTTCGCCGCTGGCCGGATGCCACCGCGATCTACACGGGAACCGTCAGCCAGGCGCTCGGCGTCCTCAACCTGGCCTGGGAGCTCGGCGTCCGCGTCCCGCACGACCTCTCCGTCGTCGCTCATGCCGACACGTCGCTCGCCGCGTTCTCGGCGCCGCCGCTGACCGCCGTGCAGATGCCGCTCGCCGAGCTCGGCGCGGCCGCCGTCGATGCGCTCGTCGAGCAGATCCAGACCGGGGTGGAACGCGACGTCCTCGTGGGCTCGGCGCCTCGCCTCGAGGAGCGCGCCTCCACGGCGCGGCCTCGCCCCGACGTGCTGCGACCTTCCGGGATTGATCGCTGGGCTCGTCCCGTGGTACCGTCCCGCGCGCATGGGGGGTAACCGATTTCGGGGGCGGGGCGATGAGTAGCGGCACCGCCCACGCCGAGCCTCCCCGCGGTGTCCGGCTGACACAGGCGTGGACGCAGTACGGGCAGTACGCGGGTCGGGCGCTGCTCGTCGCCGTAGGCATCTTCATCGTCGTCTGGGTGTGCTTCCTGGCCAAGAACGCGGCGATCCACAACGCCAAGCTCTTCTGGCAGATCACCCTCAACTCTGTCACGCTCGCCGGCCTCTACTTCGTCGTCGCGAGCGGGTTCACGCTGATCTTCGGGCTGATGCGAGTCGTCAACATGGCCCAGGGGTCGTTCTTCCTGCTCGGCGGCTACATCGCCCTCGAGGTCCAGAAGAACTGGGGCAACTGGGGTCTCGGCCTGCTCGTCGCGTGCCTCGGAGTCGCTGCGATCGGCGTGCTCGTGCAGCAGGCGTTCCTGCGCTGGAACCAGGGTCAGGAGCTCCGGCAGGCCCTGATCACGATCGCCATCTCGATCATCATGGCCGACCAGATGCTCGGGTTCTTCGGCGGGATCGCCCAGAACCTCGAGTGGCCTTCGCAGCTCACGTTCCAGGTGAACATCGGGATCCCGTACCCGTTCACGCGCCTCTTCATCCTGATCTGCGGCGTCGCGATCGGAGTCATCCTCTACCTCTGGTTGAAGCGGACGCGCGTGGGCATGGTCATCCGCGCCGGAGTCGACGACCGGCAGATGGTCTCCGCGCTCGGCGTCAACATCCAGCTCGTCTTCGCGATCGCGTTCGCCGTCGGCTCCGCGCTGGCCGCCTTCGGCGGCGTGCTCTTCGGCTCGTTCGGCGGTCTGGCTCCAGGCACCGATGCCCAGTTCCTCCTCAATGCCCTGATCGTCGTGATCGTGGGGGGGATGGGCTCGCTCGTCGGCGCCGCCGTCGGCTCGCTGCTCTTCGGCTTCGTCGACTCCTTCTCCGACATCTATCTGCCGCAGGGCTACACCAACTACTCGGTGCTGCTCACCTTCGCCCTGCTGATCCTCGTCCTCGCGGTGCGCCCGTACGGCATCTTCGGGAGGCCCGCATGACCGGGTCGGGCGCGCGGCGGATCGGAGCGTGGCTTCCCGGCCTGATCGTGCTCGGAGTGCTGATCGCGGCCCCGTTCATCCCCGAGTTCAGCTTCTCCGACGGCAAGGTCTTCTTCTTCGGCGACGGGTTCACCAGCCTCGTCCTGACGAAGATGCTCTGGCTCGGGATCGCGGCGCTCTCGCTGATCTTCCTCGCCGGCTACGGCGGCATGGTCAGCCTCGCGCAGACCGCGCTCTACGGGATCGCAGGCTTCGTGATGGGCAACGTCGTGGAGGCCGACGGCGGCCTGGACATGGCGCTGAACCCGTGGCTCGGCGTCGTCATCGGCGTCCTCTTCGCGGTCCTGGTCGGATTCTTTCTCGGCGCGGTCAGCGCGCGCAGCGAGGGGATCTACTTCCTGATGATCACGCTGGCGTTCGCCGTCCTGACGTACTTCTTCTGGGGAGCGATCACGCAGCTCTCCGGGTTCGGCGGCCTGAACAACATCGATGTTCCCGACGTCATCTCCGGCTCTCAGAACGCGCTCTACTACGCGGCGCTGATCGTCGCGGTCTTCGCCTATCTCGTCATCCGCTACGTGATCCGCACCCCGTTCGGCATCGCCCTGCAGGGGGTGCGAGACGAGCCGACCCGGATGCGAGCGCTCGGCTACAACGTCGCGCTCCACCGGACGCTCGCGTTCACGTTCGGAGCGTTCATCGCGGCCCTGTCGGGAATTCTCTCCGTCTGGTGGAACTCGCGGATCGATCCGAACTCGATCAACCTCCAGGCGACGCTCGACGTCCTCGTGATCGCGGTCGTCGGCGGCCTCTTCCGGCTGGCAGGGGCCTTCATCGGCGCCTTCGTCTTCGTCGTGATCGAGGTCTACGTGAAGAACTTCAACTTCGAGCGTTTCAACACGCTGATCGGGTGCGTGTTCCTCGTGATCGTGCTGCTCTCGCCGGGTGGTCTGCTCGGAATCTGGGATAGCGTCCGCGGTCACGTGAAGGGGTGGCGCGGCGGGGCGGAGCCGCTCGAGCCGACACCGGAGAGGAGCTAACCGCGACGGGCAGTACACGTCTAACCAGGGAGAGGGACGAGCCGTACTCGGCCGTCCCAGGTAATCGGTTCTGTTCCTGACGGGAGAGAAGGGGGGAAACGGATGAAGGACCGTATCGTCGGTGAGCGCAAGACCCGGCTCTGGCTGGTGGTTGCAGCGCTCGCCTTCGCCTTCGCCGCGATCGCCGCCGGGTGTGGCGGCGGTGACGACGAGGCAGCAACGGAGGAGGCTCCGCCTGCCGAGACGACCGCGCCGGCCGACACGGGCGCCGCGGATACAGGGGCGGCCGCAGACACCGGCGCAGCGGCGGGCGGGACGGGCGAGGCGATCAAGCTCGCGCATCCTCTCCGACTGCGAGGGTGCGTTCGGCGCGTTCTACGAGGCCGACATCGGTGGTGCCCAGGCCGCCTTCGCGAAGTACGCCGGCGGCCAGCCGGCCGGCCCGAAGCCGAGCGACGGCATGACGGACATCGTCGTCGCCGGAACGCCGATCGAGATCGTCGGCTACGGCTGCTCGAACGACACCGCCGACAAGGCGATCGAGGAGACGAAGCGTCTCGTGGAGCAGCTCGGTGCCGAGATCATGATCGGCCCGCTCTCGGGCGACGAGGGGATCGCCGTCGCGAACTACGCGAAGGAGCATCCCGACCTGACGTTCATCAACGGCACCTCGGGTGCCCAGGACACGACGCTCAAGGTGCAGGCGCCGAACTTCTTCCGCTTCAACGCGGACGGTGCGCAGTGGTCGGCCGGTCTCGGCGACTACGCGTACAACGACCTCGGCTGGCGCACGGCGGCCGTCATCGGCGACGACTACTCGTTCCCGTACACGTCGCTCGCGGGCTTCATCGCCGAGTTCTGCGCCATCGGCGGGTCGATCCCGCCGGAGAACCGCATCTGGCCGCCGCTCGGCGAGACGGACTACTCGTCCTACATCGCCCAGATGCCGGCCGACGTCGACGGGATCATGGTCGGCATCGGCGGCTCGGGCCTGCTCGCCTTCCTGAAGCAGTACGAGCAGCAGGTCGGCCCGCTCGACCCGAACAAGTTCATGGGGAACGTGTTCTGGCCAGACCCGATCATCCTCGAGCCGCTGGGCGACCAGCTCGCCGGCTCGGTCGCCGCGGTCCCGACCGCCGGCGACTCGACCGACCCGGCGGCCGTCGAGTACGACCAGCTCATCGACGAGCTGTACCCGGAGATCGCGGGAACGCGGCCCGTCCGTGTTCACCTACAACTACTACAACGCCGCCTGGGGGCTGATCCAAGGGCTCGAGGCCGTCGACGGCGACATCTCGGGCGGTCAGGCCGAGCTGCAGGCCGCGCTGGCCGACGTCGAGCTCGACGCCGCCTACGGGCAGATCAAGCTCGACGACAACCGCCAGGCGATCCAGGACAACTACGTCGTCCAGATCGTCAAGGACGGCAACGGCGACGGCGTCGCAGACGTCAAGACGATCCGGAAGATCCCGGCAGTCGACCAGACGTTCGGCGGCATGTTCTCGACCGACACCCCGTCCCCCGACCGCGAGAACCCGGCGTGCGAGAAGCGCGACAGCCCGCCGCCGTGGGTCGGCAACTTCGAGGAGGTCAACTTCGGCGGCGTAGGTCAGCCGCAACGATCCGCCGATGACGGAACGCTGAGTGTCCGTACCGGCAGAAGCCACGAGCGCCGAGCCGATCCTCCGCTTGCGGGGGGTCGGCCGGCGCTTCGGCGGCCTCCAGGCCGTCCGCGACGTCGATCTCGACGTCGCGCCCGGCGAGCGCCGCGCGATCCTCGGCCCGAACGGCGCCGGGAAGACGACGCTGTTCAACGTCATCGCCGGCGAGTTCCCGCCGACGTCGGGGACGATCGAGCTGTTCGGACAGGACGTCACGCATCCTCCCGCGCGCACGCGGCGTCGGCCTCGGCCTCACGCGCACCTACCAGAAGTCGCGGCTCTTCCTCGGCCTCACGGTCGAGGACAACCTCTACCTCGCGGTGCTCGGCGTCGAGCGGCGGGCACCTGCGGCTCGTCCGCCGTCCCGGCCGCGACGGCGAGCTGCGCGAGCGCGCGCGCGAGCTCGCCGAGCGCGGTCGGGCTCGAGAGCCAGCTCGCCGTCGCTCGTGTCGCGACCTCTCCCACGGCGAGCAGCGCCAGCTCGAGGTCGGCATGGCGCTGGCCGGCGAGCCGAGGCTGATGATGCTCGACGAGCCGGCGGCCGGGCCTCTCGCGCGCGCGAGCGCGTGAAGCTGACCGAGATGCTGCTCGCGCTCGACCGGTCGATCACGCTGCTCCTGATCGAGCACGACATGGACGTCGCGCTGCGCGTGGCCGAGTACGTGACGATGATGCACGACGGCCGGGTGATCGTGGAGGGCACGCCGGCCGAGATCCGCGCGAACGAGCTCGTCCACGACCTCTACCTCGGGAAGGGTCACTATGGCGACGAGTGAGCCCGTCCTCGCCGTCAAGGGCCTCGACGCCTACTACGGGCGCTCGCACGTCCTCCAGGGCGTCGAGTTCGAGATGGGCGCGGAGCCGGTCGCGATCATCGGCCGCAACGGCATGGGCAAGACGACGCTCTGCAAGGCGATCATGGGCATCGCTCCGCCGCAGCGCGACGGGCTCGGTTCGCTTCGAGGGCGCACGAGCTCGTCGGGCAAGCCCGTCGTACCGGATCGCGCGACCCGGCGATCGGCTACGTGCCGCAGGGCCGGCGGCTCTTCCGGTCGCTCACCGTCGACGAGCACCTGCGGATGGTCGGCCCTCGAACGGCGGCGGCCGCTGGACGGTCGACGCCGTCTACGAGCTCTTCCCGCGGCTGGCCGAGCGGCGCCGGAACGGCGGCATGCAGCTCTCGGGCGGCGAGCAGCAGATGCTCGCGATCGGCCGCGCGCTGCTGACGAACCCGAAGCTGCTGATCATGGACGAGCCCTCCGAGGGGCTCGCGCCGACGATCGTCGAGAGGATGATCGAGACGCTGAAGACGCTCGTCCGACGAGGGGATGAATCTGCTCCTGATCGAGCAGAACCTCGGCGTGGCGACCGCGGTCGCCGAGCGCCAGCTCGTGATGGTCGCCGGCCGGATCTTCACCGAGACGACGGCCGACCGCGCTGCCAGACCGACCCGGAGCTGCAGCAGCGCTTCCTCGGCGTCACGCGGGTCGAGCACGCAGAATAGGGCCGTCAGAGGCCGCGGAGGGAGGGAGCCGATGCCGACGGTCGTCCTCGTCGGGACGCTCGACACGAAGGGCCGCGAGTACGCCTACCTGCGCGACCGGCTGCGCGAGCACGGGGTCGACGTCCTGCTCGTCGACGCCGGCGTCCTCGGCGAGCCGCTCGTCGAGCCGGACGTCGCGCGCGACGAGGTCGCGACGGCCGCCGGCGCCGACGTGGCGGCGCTCGCGCCGCCGGCGATCGCGGCGCCGCGGTCGAGGCGATGGGCGCGGCGCGGCCGAGATCGTCTCGCGCCTCCACGCGGAGGGCCGGCTGCGACGGCGTCGCCGGCGCTCGGTGGCTCGGGCGGCTCGTCGATCGCCACGCACGCGATGCGCCAGCCTCCCGGTCGGCGTGCCGAAGCTGATGGTCTCGACCGTCGCGTCCGGGCGACACGCGGCCGTACGTCGGCGCCGTCGACGTCACGATGATGTACTCGGTCGTCGACATCGCCGGGATCAACCAGATCTCGGCGCGGATCCTCTCGAACGCCGCCGGCGCGATCGCGGGCATGGCGAAGGCGTCGGTGCCCGAGCTCGCCGGAGCGAGGCCGCTCGTCGCCGCGTCGATGTTCGGCGTCACCACGCCGTGCGTGACGGTCGCGCGCGAGCGGCTCGAGGAGCTCGGCTACGAGGTGCTCGTCTTCCACGCCGACGGGCACCGGCGGGCAGTCGATGGAGGCGCTGATGAAGGGCGGCTTCGTCGCGGCCGTCGCTCGACGTGACGACGACCGAGCTCGCCGACGACCTCGTCGGCGGCGTCCTCTCGGCGGGTCCCGACCGGCTCGACGGCGGCCGGCCGGCTGGGGCTCCCGCAGGTCGTCTCGCTCGGTGCGCTCGACATGGTCAACTTCGGTCCGCGGGACACCGTCCCGGAGCGCTTCGCAGCGCGCAACCTCTACGTGCACAACCCGACCGTCACGCTGATGCGCACGACGCCCGAGGAGTGCGCCGAGCTCGGGCGGCGGATCGCGACGAGGCTCAACGCGGCGACTGGGCCGACGGCGCTCTTCGTCCCGCTGAAGGGCGTGTCGATGATCGCGATCGAGGGTCAGCCGTTCCACGACGCCGAGGCCGACGAGGCGCTCTTCGCTGCGCTGCGCGAGGGCCTCGACCCCGCCGTCGAGGTGCACTGGCTCGACGCTCGACGTCAACGACCCGGCCTTCGCGCTCGCGATGGCGGACCGGCTCCACGAGCTCCACGCGGAGTGGGGCGGTGACGGCCGATGACACGCCGGGAGGCGCTCGCGCGCCTGCGCGCGCAGGTCGCGCAGGGACGGCCGATCATCGGCGCCGGCGCCGGCACCGGCCTCTCCGCAAAGTGCGCCGAGGCGGGCGGCGGCGACCTGATCATCATCTACAACTCCGGGCGCTACCGGATGGCGGGTCGCGGCTCGCTGGCCGGGATGATGCCCTACGGCGACGCGAACGCGATCGTCGTCGAGATGGCGGCGGAGGTCCTGCCGATCGTCCGGGAGACCCCGGTGCTGGCCGGCGTCTGCGGCACCGATCCCTTCCGCCTGATGCCGGTCTTCCTGCGCCAGCTCAAGGAGCTCGGCTTCACCGGCGTCCAGAACTTCCCGACCGTCGGACTGATCGACGGCCAGTTCCGCCAGAACCTCGAGGAGACGGGCATGGGCTACGGCCTCGAGGTGGAGATGATCGGACATGCGCACGAGCTCGACCTGCTCACCTGCCCGTACGTGTTCACCGTCGACGACGCGCGCGCGATGACCGAGGCCGGCGCGGACGTCCTCGTCCCGCACATGGGACTGACGACCAAGGGCACGATCGGAGCGCAGACGGCGAAGACGCTCGACGAGCTGCGTCGAGGAGATCCAGGCGATGCACGACGTCGCACGGGCGGCGAACCCCGACATCCTCGTCCTCTGTCACGGCGGGCCGATCGCCGAGCCCGAGGACGCCGCCTACGTGCTCGAGCGCACGAGGGGCATCGTCGGCTTCTTCGGTGCCTCGAGCATGGAGCGGCTGCCGACCGAGGTCGCGATGACGGAGAACATGAGGCGTTTCAAGGCGATTCCGGCTGCCTCGTAGGCCGGCCCGCGAACAACGTCCAGAGAGGAGCGCCATGAGCAGGTTCGTGATGAAGGAGGACGTCGAGACGACCGTCTTCGACTGGGGCAGCGCCGGCATGCGCGCCGCGCCCCCGAGCACGGGGACGACGACCTTCGTCGTCCTCGACGTCTCCCTCGGGCCCGGAAAGTACCACGCCTTCCACAAGCATCCCGACCAGGACGAGATGATCATCGTCAAGGCCGGCCGGATCGTGCAGTGGATCGAGCGCGACCACAGCGAGCTCGGCCCCGGCGACTCCGTCTACATCGACAAGGACGTCGTCCACGGGTCCTACAACGAGTTCGACGAGCCGGCAGAGCTCCAGGTGATCCTCGCCCCGGCCGCAGGCGAAGGCGGGTACGAGCTCGTCGACGTCTCCGCGGACGAGCCCTGGAGCTCGCTCCGGTGAGCTGCTGACATGCAGGCGATCGTCCTCCGCGAGCACGGCGATGCATCCGTTCTCCGGATCGAGGAGTACCCCGATCCCGATCCGGGGCCGGGCGAGGTCGTCGTCCGGCTGAAGGCCGCCGCGCTCAACCGACGTGACACCGGTGTTCGCAAGGGCGCGTACGGGGACTATCCGCTGCCATTCGTGCCCGGCTCGGACGGAGCGGGCGTTCGACGGGATACCGGCGAGGAGGTCGTGATCCTCCCGTCGCTTGCCTGGGGCGACCGGGAGGAGGCGCCCGCAGACGGCTTCCGCATCCTCGGCGGCCCCGACGACGGGACGTACGCCGAGCTGATCGCCGTCCCGGCCGAGAACGTCTATCCGAAGCCCCGGCGCCTCTCGTGGCACGAGGCGGCGGCGTTCCCGCTCGCTGGCCTGACCGCCTACCGGGCCCTCTTCTGCCGAGCGCGGGTGCAGCCGGGCGAGACGGTCCTCGTGCTCGGGGTCGGAAGCGGCGTCTCGACGTTCGCAGTCTCGCTGGCCTACCGGGCGGGCTGCCGTGTCGTCGCGACCTCGTCGAGCGACGACAAGCTCGAAGCCGCACGAGGGCTCGGAGCGGAGGCCGGCGTCAACTACACCTCGGGTGACTGGGCGCAGGCCGTGCGGGAGCTCACCGGCGGCGTCGACGTCGTCGTCGACTCGATCGGGTCGACCTGGGCCGACTCGGTGCGGTGCCTGAAGCCCGGAGGCAGGCTCGTCGTCTTCGGGGCAACCGGCGGAGCGACGGTGGAGCTCCAGGTCCGCCCCGTCTACTTCGGCCAGGTCTCGATCCTCGGGACGACGATGGGAAGCCCGCGCGACTTCGTCGGGCTGCTGCGAGCGCTCGAGCCGGAGGGCGTCCGGCCGGTAATCGACAGCGTTCGACCGCTCGCGGAGGCGGCGGCCGCCCACGAGCGGATGGAGTCGGCCGCGCATTTCGGCAAGCTGATCCTCGACGTCTCGTAACCGCGTCACCGTCTGGCTGCTTCTCGGCGCCGTGCTCACCGTCGCCGGCGTCGCCCTGGCCGACAGCCTGCGGGGGAATCGCGACGACCTGGCCGCCGCCGGACCTGTGGCCAGGCTGCGAGGCGCCGACGTCCCGGTCGAAGGTGCCCTCCCCGGCCGGCTCCGCTACCGGACGGAGCAGGGCTGCACGCTCGAGACGCTCGACTTCGACGACCTCTCGCTGCAAGCGACGGACAACCGACCCGGCTGCGGAGGACCGCTCCCGGTCGACTCAGGGTCGCGTGAACCGCGGATCGTGGTCGTCGATCGGCCCGGGAGGCGAGAGGTCGTCGTCGACGGCCGGTCGATCCTCACGGAGCTCGACCTGACGATGGGGTTCGACCCCGTTCCTTCGGGCCCCGTCCATCCGCTCGGTGCCGACACGAGCCGCGACGGGCTCCTCGCAGTCGTGGCATCCGCGGCCCCGCGCGACGTCGTGGACGTGCTGTCCGAGCTCGGGATCGATCTCCGCGACGCCGGAGATCTCGCCGAGGCTCGCGAAGCGCTCGGGCTGAACGGGCCGTTCGGCGCCATGGCGCTCAGCGGCGGCGGCAGCCTCGGGATGCTCAGGCTTCAGCTCTGGCGGCGCGGTGAGCTCGAGCGTTCGCTGCCGCTGCCCTCGCTCGACTACGTCGGCGCCCGCTTTCTCTTCGGCGAGGTCGTCCGCTTCAGCCCCGACGGGACCGAGCTCGCTGTCGGACGACGCGTCGCCGGAGGAGACCTGATGCTGGTCGACGTGCGCACCGGCCGTCCTCTCCTGCCACCGACACTGCAGGCGGGCTTCGCCTGGTCGCCGGACGGAGCATGGTTCGCGCTCGCCTCCGGCGGCGAGGTATCCGTCTTCGGGACGTTGCGCTCGGACCCTGTCTACCGCCTCCCGCTCGACGCGACCGGGCTCGCGTGGGTGCGCTAGCGTCCGGCCGGTGAGCTCGGACATCGTGCACGCCGGCGCGACGGAGCTCGCCCGGCGGATCCGGGCGAAGGAGCTGACGCCGGTCGAGATCGTCGACGCTCTCCGGACACGCGCCGAGAGCGTCAACCCGACGGTCAACGCCCTCGTCACCCCGTTCGACGACGCCGACGAGCGCGCGCGCGACGCCGAGAGGGCGGTCGTGCGGGGCGCGGAGCTCGGGCCGCTGCACGGCGTGCCGTTCACGATCAAGGACTCCTTCGACACGAGCGGGGTGCGGACGACGCGTGGCTCGGCGCTGTTCGCCGACCGCGTCCCCGACGCCGACGCGGCGGTCGTCCGCCGTCTGCGTGGTGCCGGCGCGATCCCGCTCGCCAAGACCAACCTTCCCGAGTTCGCGCTCTGGTGGGAGACCGACAACCTTGTCTTCGGCCGCACCACGAATCCGTGGGACACGCAGCGCACGGCCGGGGGCTCCAGCGGCGGCGAGGCCGCCGGGCTGGCGGCCGGCCTGACACCGCTGGGGCTCGGCAGCGACCTCGGCGGCTCGATCCGCCTCCCCGCCCACAACTGCGGCGTCGTCGGCCTGAAGCCCACGCACGGCCGCATCCCGCTCAGCGGGCACTGGCCGGAGGTGCTCCTCGGCTTCATGCACGCCGGGCCGCTCGCGCGCTCGGTCGAGGACGTCGAGCTCGCGCTCTCGGTGCTCGCGGGCCCGGACGGACACGACTGGTATGCGGCCCCGGCGCCGCCGCCCGAGCCCTCCGGAGGCGGGATCGTGCCACGGCTCCGGGTCGGCGTGCTCGACGACCACGGCTTCGGGCCCGTCGACGGGGCTGCCGTCGAAACCGTGCGGCGAGCCGCCGCGTCGCTCGCACACGCAGGGTGCACCGTCGAGGCGGCGTCGATTCCCGCCCTGGAACGACACGACTGGAACCAGCTGACGATGACCCTCTACAGCGCGGGCGCCGGAGCCTACTTCCGCGACGTGATCGGAGACCGCTCGGACGAGCTGCACCCCGCGCTGCGCCGCCGGCTCTCGGCGACGGTCGAGTCGCTGGACGAGTACCTCGCGGCGGAGGCCGCTGTCGAAGAGTTGCGCCGTGGCCTGGGCACGTTCTTCGACGACCACGAGCTTCTCCTCTGCCCGACCGGGCTGGTCGAGGCACACGGCCACGACGCAGGCGAGGTGACGATCGGGGGTGTGACCTGCCCCGCGCGAGCGACGATGCGCGCCACGATTCCGTTCGACCTCTCCGGCTCGCCTGCGCTCTCGGTTCCGTTCGGTCGCGGCATCGCCGGGCTGCCGCTCGGCGTCCAGCTCGTCGGCCGGCGCTTCGACGAGCCGACGCTCTTCCGGGCCGGGATGGTGCTGGAGCAGGCGCGCGGCCCGCTGCCGCGGCCCCCCGGTCTGACCTAACCGGGTCGCTCGAACACGGCCGCCATGCCCTGGCCGCCGCCGATGCACATCGTCACGATCCCGCGCCGGCCCTCGAGGCGCTCGAGCGCGTGCATCAGCTTGACCGTCAGGATCGCCCCGGTCGCGCCGATCGGGTGGCCGAGGGCGATCGCCCCGCCGGAGACGTTCACGCGTCTCCGGATCGAGGCCGACGTCGCGGACGACTGCGACGGCCTGGGCTGCGAACGCCTCGTTGAGCTCGACGAGGTCGATGTCGGCGAGGGTGAGGCCCGCGCGCTCGAGCGCCTTCGGGATCGCGAGCGCCGGCGCGTAGCCCATCACCTCGGGCTCGATGCCGCTGACGGCCCAGGAGCGGAGGCGCAGCCGGGGGGTCAGGCCGCGGCGAGCTGCCTCGGACTCGCGCATCAGGACGACCGCCGCGGCGCCGTCGTTGATCCCCGCCGAGTTGCCGGCGGTGACGGTGCCATCTTCCCGGAACACGGGCCGGAGCTTCGCGAGCCCGTCGGCGGTCGTCCCGGCGCGCGGGTGCTCGTCGCGGGCGAACGGAGCGTCGGCGCGCGGAACGTCGACCGGGACGATCTCCGTCTCGAAATGGCCGGCCTCGATCGCCGCGACCGCGCGCTGCTGACTGCGCAGCGCGAAGGCGTCCTGCTCGTCGCGCGAGACGCCGTAGCGCTCTGCGACGACCTCCGCCGTGTGCCCCATCGGGTAGCCGCCGAACGGGTCGGTCACCAGCGAGAGCGTCCCGTCGAGGAGCTCCCGCGGCCCGAGGCGGTAGCCGTCCCGTGCGTGGTAGTCGAGGAAGGGCTGGCGGCTCATCGACTCGTCGCCTCCGGCCACGACGACCGTCGCCTGATCGGTGAGGATCTCCTGCGCGCCGGTGACGATCGCCTGGAGGCCCGAGGAGCACAGGCGGTTGACGTTCATCGCCGTCGCGCCGGTCGGGATCCCGGCCGCGATCGCACAGCGGCGGGCGTTGTAGGCATCCGGGCCGACCTGGCCGACCTGGCCCATCACGACCTCGTCGACGTCGCGCGGGATCGACGCCGCCTCGAGCGAGCGCCTCGCGGATGCAGGCCGCCCCGAGCTCGAACGCGTCGACGTCCTTGAGGCCGCCGCCGAACCGGCCGATCGCCGTACGGACGCCCGAGACGACGACAACAGGATCGGGAGTCGCAGGCAGGGCGGTACCAGTACCTCTAGCCGGCCGATCGCATCGCGCGAACGACGTCCGTGATCGAGAGCAATCCGACGAGGCGATCGCCGTCGAGGACGAGCGCCCGACCGACCGTGCTGCCGCCGAGCAGCGCGGCCGCTTCCGAGAGTGGTGTCGCCTCCGCCAGGACGGTGACGCTGCCCAGCGGCAGCGCGAAGTCGCTCACCCGCCTGCCCTCCCACTGCGAGCGCGGAGCCTCGGCGATGCGTCCGAGCGGCAGCAGTCCGACGGCCCGGCTCCCCTCGACGACGGGGTAGGTCGCATGCTCGAGCTCGGGCGTCATCGCCGCGACGAGCTGCTCGACCGTCGCGTCGGGTGGCACGGTGACGGGGTCTCGGATCATCAGGTCGCCGACCGTCCGGTCCCCGAAGAGCCGGTAGCGGTCGGCCGCCCGGAGCTCGTCGCCCGCTGCGGTCAGGACGAACCACCCCACGAACGCGAGCCACGCCCCGCTGAACGCGCCGACGATGACGACGAGCGCCAGGCCGCCGGCGACCAGCAGGGCGCCGATCCCCTGGCCTGCCCGCGCCGAGACCCGCGTCGCCCACGCGAAGTCCTTCTTCACGTGCCAGAGGATCGAGCGCAGGATGCGCCCGCCGTCGAGCGGCAGCGCGGGGAGGAGGTTGAAGACGAGGAGCAGGAGGTTGATGTAGCCCAGCCAGGCGGCGACGCCGTCGATCGCGGCCGGGAGGCCGATCCACGCGATGCCGACGCTCGCGAGCCCGATCACGAGCGAGACGGCGGGCCCGGCGACCGCGATCCGGAGCTCGGCGCCGGCGGACGGGAACTCGCCTCGGAAGCGGCGCGACGCCGCCGAAGAGCCAGAGCGTGATGCCCTCGATCCGCATGCCCTCGCGCTGTGCGACGAACGCGTGCCCCAGCTCGTGGGCCAGGATCGAGGCGAAGAAGAGCGTCGCGGCGACGGCACCCATCAGCAGGTACGTCAGGTCGGAGAGGCCCGGGTTCTGTGCGGGGAAGACGCCCTGCGAGAGCGTCCAGACGATCACCGCGAAGATGAGCAGCAGGCTCCAGTTGATCCCGATTCGGATCCCCCGGATGCTCCCGAGGTGGAAACTGGACGTCACGCCTCCAGCGTACCGGTGGGGCCGTCCGGTCCCGCGGCGACGATACTGGCTTGGCGAGCTATCTGATCGCGGCCGAGGGAGTGTCGCCGTTCGGCGTCGAAGCGTCGGCTCTCGAGACCCTGCGGGCCCGCGGCGACTTCTACTGGCTCGACCTCCACGATCCGACGGCGGCCGAGGTCGAACTCGTCGGCGAGGCGTACGACTTCCATCCGCTGGCGATCGACGACGTCAAGACGTTCGGTCAGCGGCCGAAGCTCGATCCGTACGACGGCTACGTCTTCCTGGTCGTCTACGGCGCCGCTCCCGACGAGGACAGCCTCGTCGAGGTCCATTGCTTCTACTCTGAGCGCTTCCTGATCTCAGTCCGGCGGGACGCGTGCCCGGCGTTCGCCGACGTCCGCGAGCGTCAGAACCGGCGCCGAGAGGCCCGGCTCGATCCCGCGCGGGTCCTCTACCGGGTCGTGGACGGCCTGGTCGACAGCTTCTTCCCGGCGCTCTCGCGGCTGGACGAGTTCATCGACGCGGTCGAGGAGGGAGTTCTCGCCAAGCCTGACCAGGAGCAGATGCGGCGCGTCTTCGAGGCCAAGCGCGAGCTCGTCCGGCTCCGCAAGGTGATCGTGCCGCAGCGTGACCTGATGGCGTCGATCGCGAACGGCGTCGCCGAGCTGCCGGGGAGCGACGAGGAGTCGGACCGCTTCTTCCGCGACGTGTACGACCACACGATCCGGCTCACGGACGCGATCGACAGCGCGCGCGACCTGCTGACGAGCCTGATGGACGTCTATCTCTCGACCGTCTCGAACCGCACCAACGCCGTGATGAAGCAGCTGACGGTGATCGCGACGATCTTCCTGCCGCTGACGTTCGTGACCGGCTTCTTCGGGCAGAACTTCGGCTGGATGGTCGAGCACGTCGGCAGCCTGTGGACGTTCGTCGTGTTCGGGCTCGGCTCCCTGCTCGTCGCGCTCGGCGTGCTGCTCGGATTCTTCTGGCGGCGCGGCTGGTTCTGACGAGGATCAGGTCGTCAGGAGCACGCCGAGGACCGGCAGGGCCAGCGTCAGCGCGAAGCTGATCCAGCCCACGACCTGCATCGGCCGGAGAAGCGTCCGTGGGCGACCGTCGCGGATCTGCCGGTTGAGCCGGGGGCCGATCACGACGTCGTGGAGGACGACGGTCGTCACGAGGCCGACGTAGAGCAGGGCCTTCGCGATCAGGATGTGGCCGGTCTCGGTGTGGAAGAGGACGTCCGGGTCGTCGGCTCCCCAGTAGCCGAAGGCGAGCCAGATCCCGCTCGCGCCGGCCACCGCCAGCGAGCCCCAGCCGATCGGCCGCCAGCGGCGGCCGAGCATCCGCACCTTGTCCGCACGCTCCTCGGGGGGAAGCGTGCGCAGCGTCGGGACGGTCGTGAAGACGAGAGCCACCGTGCCGCCGATCCACACCGCCGCCGCGAGGACGTGGAAGACGACGAGCGTCGTGTACACGGATCAGGTGCCTACTGGAGGCCCTTGCGCGCCTTCTGCACCGCATCGCCGACGCGGCGAGCGACCTTCGGGCCGTGCGTCTTCGCCGTGTCGGCCGCCTTCTTGGCAACGAGGGGACCATGCGTCCTGACCGTCGTCTTCGCCCCCTCGACGACCTTCGCCCGCTGCTCGGGAGGTATCCGGTCCCAAGTCCGCTTCGCCTTGACCGCGAACAGAATCGCCAGCTTGACACGGCTCACGCGGGCTCCGCACCGGTCTCGGCGAGCTGCGCGAACGCGCGCTCGAAGACCTCGTGGGGGTACGCGCCGACGAGGAGCATCCGGTTGTCGAGGACGAACGCGGGGATTGCGTTGATCCCGACCATGTTCGCTTCCCGGGTCGACTGCTGGATCCGTCCGAGGTAGCGGCCGTCGGCCAGAGCTGCGGCCGCCTCGCCGCCGTCGAGGCCCGCCTCGGCGGCAAGCGCGATGAGCGTCTCCTCATCGCCGATGTCCGCCGCCTCCGACCAGTACGCGGTCATCAGCCGGTCGTGCACCGCCTCGTGGAGACCCTGGTCGCGCGCCAGTTCGGTCACCTCGAGCGCTCTTCGCGAGTTCGGCACGACATCGGGCGGCGGATTGTACGCGTAGCCGCACGCCTCGACCATTTGCCTGACGTTCTCCCGGTGCTCGGTCCCGTAACGGGCGTCGAGCTCGCTCCGCGGGATCCCCTGGGGCGGATACTCGGGGTGGAGGTCGAAGGGCAGCCACTCGATCTCGGCGCCGAACCGGCGTCCGAGCCACGTCGCCCGCTCGTGGGCGACGAAGCAGAACGGTCAGATGTAGTCGCTCCAGATCGTGACGACATGGCCGGCGTCCGCCATGCTCGAAGGCTACCCGTCAGTCCGTCGGGTGCCGCCGTCGTGCGACTCCGGCACGTTCGGCGGCCTGGGCGACGGCGGCGGCGACGGCGGGGTGGACGTCGCGGTTGAACACGGAAGGGATGATGTACTCGGCGCCAAGCTCGTCGGGCTGGATCGTGCCAGAGATCGCCTCGGCCGCCGCGAGCTTCATCGACTCGGTGATCGTGGTGGCACGGACGTCGAGGGCGCCGCGGAAGACGCCGGGGAAGGCGAGCACGTTGTTGATCTGATTCGGGTAGTCGGAACGGCCAGTGGCGATGACGGCGGCGAGCCCCTGGATCTCCTCGGGCGGGATCTCCGGGGTCGGGTTGGCCATCGCGAAGACGATCGCGTCGTCTGCCATCGTGCGGATGCCCTCGACGGTGACCGCGCCGGGCGTGGAGAGGCCCAGGAAGACGTCGGCCCCCGCGAGCGCGGCGTCGGCGGTGCCGGTGATCCCCTCGGGGTTCGTCAGGCTCGCGAACTCCGCCTTGACCCCGTCGAGACCGTCTCGTCCGCTCCAGATGGCGCCCTTGCGGTCACAGCCGACGATCCGGGAGACGCCCGCCTGGAGGAGGATGCGCGTGACGGCGACTCCAGCGGCGCCGACGCCGGTGACGACGACTCGCAGGTCTGCGAGCCGCTTGCCGACGACCTGGCAGGCGTTGATCAGCGCGGCCAGGACGACGATCGCCGTGCCGTGCTGGTCGTCGTGGAACACCGGGATGTCGAGCTCGGCCTCGAGGCGGGCTTCGATCTCGAAGCAGCGCGGGGCGGAGATGTCCTCGAGGTTGATCCCGCCGAAGACGGGGCTGAAGGCGACGACCGATCGCACGATCTCGTCGACGTCCTTCGAGGCGAGTGCGATCGGAAAGGCGTCCACGTGGCCGAACTCCTTGAACAGCATCGCCTTTCCCTCCATCACCGGCAGCGATGCCTCCGGGCCGATGTCGCCCAGGCCGAGCACTGCCGTGCCGTCAGTGACGACGCAGACGGTGTTCCGCTTGATCGTCAGGCTCCAGACGGACTCCGGGTCGGCGGCGATCGCCTCGCAGATCCGGGCGACCCCGGGCGTGTATGCCATCGAGAGGTCGTCGCGCGTCTTCAGCGGGCTCTTCGGAGTGATCTCGATCTTTCCGCCGAGGTGCATCAGGAAGGTCCGGTCGGAGACGTGCTCGACCTCGACCCCTGGAACCGCCCGCACCGCGGCCACGATCCGCTCGACGTGGCCTGCGTCCTGCGCGAACACGGTCACGTCGCGCACCTTCTTCCCGGCCTCGACCCGGACGAGGTCGATCGCGTCCAGCGACCCACCCGCCTCTCCGACCGCCCGCGCGAGCGCCGCGAACGCACCCGGGCGGTCCTCCACGTGCACGCGCAGCGTCGCCGAGAACGAGGCAGAGAGATGTGTCGCCATCGGCGTCGGAGACTATCCGGGACGCGCTTGCAATCTCCGGGACGCGCTTGCAATCCTTGAAGGTAAGTTGTAACTTACGGTAAGTGAAAGCTTACGACTCTGCCTTGGACGCGCTCGGCGACCCGACCCGGCGGGAGATCTTCGAGCGACTCCGTCCCGGCCCGATGGCCGTGGGGGAGCTCGCTCGCGATCTGCCCGTCAGCCGCCCGGCCGTGTCCCAGCACCTCCGCGTGCTGAAGGACGCCGGTCTCGTCCTCGACGAGCGCTGACGGAGCCCGGCGTCTCTATCGGGTCGACGCGTCCGGCATCGAGGTGCTCCGGGCGTACTTCGACGAGTTCTGGGAGCAGCCGCTCGCGCGCTTCAAGGAAGCAGCGGAGCGGACGACGAGAGGAGGAGCGAGATGAGCGGGACGACGGAGGCACTGGTCGTGCGCAAGTCGCTGTTGGTCGAGTGCCCGGCCGAGCACGCTTTCGAGACCTTCACTGCGGCTATCGACTCGTGGTGGCCCCTGCATTCACACTCGATCGGCGACGGGCGTGCGGTGGCCGCGGTCTTCGAGCCCGGGCTCGGCGGGCGGCTGTTCGAGCGCTGGGACGACGGCTCCGAGCACTCGTGGGGGACGGTGATCGTCTGGGAGCCGCCCCGGCGGGTGGCGGTCTCATGGAAGGTGAACCCCGACGCCGCCGCGCCGACCGAGTGGGCGGTGACGTTCGTGCCGGAGGGCGATGCGACACGCGTCGAGCTCGAGCATCGGGGCTGGGAGCGGCTCGGTGAGCCTGGGCGGAAGTCCTTCGACGACTACCACCGGGGCTGGGACATCGTCCTCCGACGTTTCCCTGAGGCTGCAGCGCGCGCCTGAGCCCGTCCTTCATCCTTGACGCGTGCGCCTCCGCGTCACCGTCGCCGCGGTCTGCCTCGTCCTCACGATGCTCGCGGGCTGCGGCGGACCGGAGCGTGCCACGCTGAGCGTCGAGACAGCGTCCGGCGTCGTCGCGCTGGCGGTGGAGGTGGCCGAGTCCGCGGAGGATCGGCGCCGCGGTCTGATGGGCCGGGAGTCGCTTCCCGAGAACGAGGGGATGCTGTTCCTCTACGCCGCGGAGCATCGTGGCGGCCTCTGGATGAAGAACACGCTGATCCCGCTCTCGGCAGCCTTCCTCGACCGCGACGGGCGAGTGCTCCGGGTCGTCGACATGGAGCCCTGCCGCGCGGATCCCTGCCCCGTCTACGACCCCGGGGTCTCCTATCGCGCCGCCCTCGAGGTCAACCGAGGTGCCCTCGGGCGCCTCGGGATCGCCGTGGGCGACGTGGCTCGGCTCGAGCGCTGACGCGTGCCCGCTCGCGGCGGTTCGTGAATCCCACCGGCGCCATCTGGCGCGGAAGCTACTTCTATCCGGGTGGGGCAAGCACTTGCCTTCGCCGCGATCACGGCCTCGACGCTGGTCGGCGGGGCGGCGCTGGGTTGCTTCTGGAGCCCCGCGCGCTGGATTCGGGCATCGCTCATGGCCTTCGCGTCCGGTGCGCTGATCGCGGCGCTGGCCTTCGAGCTGTTCGAGGTCGCGATCGACTTCGGGGGCGCATGGCGCTCCGCGGTCGGCCTCGGCGTCGGTGCGACCGTGTTCATCCTCGCCGACCAGGCCCTGGAGCGGCGCGCGAAGCGTCACACAGGAGGTGGAGCGCAGGTCGGTCTGCTCATCCTGCTCGCGGCGATCCTCGACGGGGTCCCCGAGAGCCTGGCGTTGGGCGTCTCGCTGCTAGCCGACGGCGGAGCCGCGCTCCTGCTCGCGATCGCCGTCGGGAACGTCCCCGAGGGGCTGACCGGGTCGGCCGAGATGCGAAAGGACGGCGCGTCCGTCGCTCACGTGCTCGTGTTCTGGGGAGTCGCGGCAGCCGCGTCGGCGGCGGCTCTGCTGATCGGTTACTTGGCTCTCGACGGCCTCTCGGAGAGTGCTCTCGCCTGGCCGCTCAGCTTCGCCGCGGGCGCCGTGCTCGCCGCGCTCGCCGACACGCTGATGCCGGAGGCGTTCAAGGAGGGCGGGCCGGCGGTCGCCTACGCGACGGCGCTCGGCTTCCTCGCCTCGTTCTCGGTCTCGCTCCTCTGAGCCGCGCGAGGCCGGGCCGTGGCCGGATGCGGGCGAGAGGACTCGAACCTCCAGGGGCTTTCGCCCAGCGGGACCTAAACCCGCCGCGTCTTCCAGTTCCGCCACGCCCGCGTGCGGGAAGGATACTGCGGCGCCCCCCGGCTAGACTCGGTCGGAAGGCCCCGTAGCTCAGTGGATAGAGCGGCAGACTTCGAATCTGCGGGCGGAGGTTCGACTCCTCCCGGGGCCATCGGGCGTGCAGCGCGGCGCTCTTCGATTACGCGGCCGCCGGCTCGGGCACCAACCCGAGCTGCGTCAGGATCTGGGTCTGGTCGTAGTAGACCTGTGCCTCCGCTGCCAGGCCGTTGGCGATGCGGAAGACCTGCGCCGCTCGGCCGCTGACGCGCTTCCCGGTGGCGGGAATCTCGCCGCTCGGTGAAGGAAGCGTCGCCTGGTGGGTCCCCGTGAAGGTGAACTCCTGCACGACGTGGACTTCGGTCGCCACCTGATTGTGAACCGTGATCGCCCCATCGGGGAAGGCGTTGAGCCATGCCATCGCAAAACCGACTGCAGCGTCACGGCCGTGGATGTCGACGCCTGCCGGTGCGCCCAGGTGGATGTCCTCTGCGTAGAGCGCTCCGAGTCGTTCCTCGTCGTGTGCGTTGAAGGCTTCGAGCCAGTCGCCGGCCCAGTCCTCCGTCCCAGGCATATCCGCCCCTCTCGTTGAATGTGACTCTTGATACTACAACCCACATGCCTTGGGTGTCTGGGCGGCCGGGCGGCGGGGATCGCCGTGGACGAGATCGGCACCTGGGTGAACAGCCGACCAGACCGGTTTGACGTAACGTAACCGTTACGTTACGTTATTTTGGATGGCTCGGCCGCTCGACCCCGGCATCGACGAAGCGATCGCGACGGCCACGCTGACGTTGCTGACGGAGCGCGGCTTCGCCCGCGTGAGCATGGAGGCGGTCGCCGCCACGGCGGGAGTCGGTAAGCCGGCGATCTACCGCCGCTTCCGCGACAAGGCCGAGCTCGTCGCCACGGTCATCGCCGGACAGCTGCCTGCTCTCGACCCCCCCGATCTCGGCGACACCCACGCAGAGCTCTGGCAGGCGGTGGATCAGGGCTTCCCGGCGGATGGCGCTGCGTATGTCGGCCTCATTGGCGGCCTGATCGCCGAGCACGAGCGCCATCCCGAGCTGATCGATGCCTTCCGGCGCAGCGTGCTGCACCCGCGCCGGGCAAGTGTGCGCGCGCTCATCGAGCGCGGCCAGGAGCGCGGGGATCTGCGGGGCGACATCGATTCCGAGGCTGCGCTCGACCTGTTGGCCGGCCCGTTCCTCGCGCGCGTGTTCGCGGGCCTCGATACGGGATCGCGCTGGCGCGAGACGGCCTTCACGACCTGGTGGGACATCGTCAGAGAGAGGCAGGATCGATGATCGAGTTCACGATCGAGACGCATATCCAGCGCCCCGTGGCCGAGGTGTTCAGCTACGTCAGCGATCCGGGCGAACTCGCCACCTGGCAGACCAACACCGTTTCGGCCTTCCAGGAGGGCGAGGGCCCGGTCGGGCTGGGGACTCGACTGCGCGAGGTTCACCGCACGCCCGGTGGCAAGGAGGTTGAGTCGCTCGTCGAGGTCTCCGAGTACGAACCCGACCGGACGTTCGCGCTGCGGGTCATCGAGGGCACGCCCGTCCATGCCCGGATCACCTTCGAGCCGACCGAACGGGGCACGCTGATGCGCCTGAGGGCCCACGGACAGCTAACCGGAGTGATGCGACTGGCGCAGCCGCTCCTGCAACTTGCGCTAAAGCGCCAGTTCGCGGGCTACTGCGCGACGCTCAAGCGCGTGCTGGAGAACCCGCGGGCGCCGGCGCCTGCGTCCGCCTCCCAATAACCGTGCGCTGCATGCAGAGCATCGCGCTGCGAGCACGAGCACAACGCCAGTAGCCGTGGCCATGCGACGTCTCGACGACCGGAGTGGACTCAGGTGGCCGTGAGCGACCACGTGTAGCGGGTATGGCCCGCGGGCGCCCCGAGGCCCCCCGGCCGTGTTCCGCCTCGGACGAGCAGGACCGGTGGCCGCGCTCGACGCGCGACATCGAGCCTCGTTGCTCCGATCCCATCGCTCCGCCAGCGCTCGGAGAGGCCGAGGACGACGAGGCCCGCGTCTGCAGCCGCCTGGATGACGGCCTCGGCACCCGGTGCCGTGAGCAGCGGCGTGACGGGCACGCCGGTCACCTGCTGCACGAGGAGCGAGGCCGCTGCGAGGAGGCGGCTCGCGTCGCGCTTGCCCCGCCGGTCGTTCCTAACCGTCCCGACGAGGATCAGCTCCGCCCCGGTGGCGTCGGCGAATCCGGCGGCCAGCTCGGCCGCCGCCCATTCGTGCTCGGCGCCCCCGAAGGGAACGAGCACGGACGCTCCGAGCGATGGGCTCCGTCCCGCGCCTGCGGCGAGGATGCCGACGTCGCACGGCGCGTCGGCGAGGATCCGGAGGACCGCGTCGCCGGGTGAGCTTCCTCGGGCCAGCTCGTCGGTGGCGTCGATCACGAGGAGGTCGACGGGCTGCTGCGTGGCGAGGCGGACGGCGTCGGCGGTGGGCTCCTCGGACGTGAACACCACCGCCCGTGCGCCGATCCCGCGCCCGCGAACGGCCGTGCGCCGGTCGTGCAGCAACCCCGAGGCCCTGGCCAGGTCTGCATCCGTCGTCACGAGATGCGCGAGGATCAGCTCCCGCTTCGACCAGCTCGCCAGGGGCTCGGCAACGGCGATCACCGTGTCGAGGCCCGCCGCCGAGCTCGCCACGAGGAGGAGCGCGCGACCCCCGGCGGCCGCCGTGACGGTGTCACCCGAGGGCGGATCCCGGTCGGGGTCCGCCTCGAGCTCGAGCGCCGGGTCGTGGCGGAGGATCGCGCGCTCGAGCGCCTGGAGCCTGGTGCTCGGTTCGATCCCGATCTCGTCGACGAGCAGACGCCGCACGTCTCGGTAGGCCTCGAGCGCCTCTGCCTGGCGGCCCGAGCGGTAGAGGGCGAGCATCAGCTGACCGCGCACTCGCTCCCGGAGCGGGTGATCCGCAACGAGGGCCTCGAGCTCGGCGACGAGCGCGTCGTGCCTGCCGAGCGACAGGTCGGCGTCGATCCTGCTCTCGAGGGCGGCGAGGCGCAGCTCGTCGAGGCGGGAGATCGCCGGGCCGGCGAACCGCTCGTCGACGAGGTCGGCGAGGGCGGCGCCCCGCCAGAGGCCGAGCGCCTCGCTCAGCCGTGCCGCCGCTGCCGTCGGGTCGCCCGCTTCGGCGGCCTCCCTCCCCTGGCCGACGAGCGACTCGAAGCGCTCGAGGTCGAGCTGCCCGGCTTCGAGCTCGATCACGTAGCCGGGAGGCCGCGTGACGATGACGTCCGGCCCGAGCTCCTTCCGCAGGCTCGAGACGAGGCCCTGGAGGACCGTTCTCACCGTCGCCGGAGGATCGTCGCCCCACAGCTCGTCGATCAGCCTCTCGGTCGACAGAACCTGGTTCGCGTAGAGCACGAGCAGAGCCAGGAGCGCGCGCTGTTTCGGCCCCGGAACTGACACCGGCGAGCCGTCGACGACGACCTCGAGCGGGCCGAGGATCCTGAGCTCCATCGGATCTCCGCGGGACGGTAGCAGGTGCTCAGCGACGGCTTGGCGCGCGCTTAGCGAGGACTTGGCGCCGACCCGGATCCTGGGCCTTGCCATGGACGGTCGACGACGCGCCCTTGGTCACTCGTCTCAATCGCAACGAGAAAGGTAGGGTGCCATGACAAGCGTGACGACAGACACTCGTGTCGGCACCGATCTCGCCGGTTACCGGCTCGAGTCGGTCGTCGGACGTGGAGGTATGGGCGTCGTCTACCTCGCCCAGGACCTCCGGCTGAAGCGCCGCGTCGCGCTGAAGCTCATCTCGCAGGAGCTCGCCACCGACCCGCGCTTCCGGGAGCGGTTCCTGACCGAGTCGGAGCATGCCTCGGCCCTCGATCACTCGCACGTCGTCCCGATCTATGCGGCCGGCGAGACGGACGGCCAGCTGTGGATAGCGATGCGGTACGTCGACGGTGAGGACCTCGCCGCTCTGCTTGCACGCGAGGCGCCGCTCGAGCCGGCGCGGGCCGTCGACCTTTGCGATCAGGTCGCGCAGGCCCTGGCCGGCGCGCATGCGCACGGGCTCGTCCACCGCGACGTCAAGCCCGCCAACGTCCTCGTCACGGAGGAGGGCGGGAGGGAGCACTGCTACCTGACCGACTTCGGGCTCGCCCGCGACACTGACGCCGATCCCGGCGTCCCGACGCACCTCTCCGGCACCGTCGACTACACCGCGCCGGAGCAGATCAGCCACGAGCGCACTGACGCCCGGGCGGACGTCTACTCGCTGGGCTGCGTGCTCTACGAGTGCCTTGCTGGCTCCACGCCGTTCGAGCGCCCGCGGGCGATGGCCACGCTGTTCGCCCATGCCGAGGAGCAGCCGCCCTCGTTACACGCCGCACGGCCCGGGCTGCCGGCCGTCGATCGACGGGGTGATCGAGCGGGCGCTCGCCAAGGATCCCGACGATCGTTACGAGGGCTGTACGGAACTGATGGCCGCCGCCCGGGGTGCCCTCGGCCTCGGGCAGGAGCGCCGGCTCTCGCGGCGTCATCTGCTGCTCGCCGGTGCTGCCGTGCTCGGGGTAGCCGCCGCAGCAGCCGTGCCAGCGATCCTGCTCAGCGGCGGCGAGGCGGCCCCTGCGGCGGCCCCTGCCCCTGCGGTCCCGCTCCCCGTCACCGAGAACACCCTTCTGCGAATCGATCCGCAATCGGGCGAGCCGATCGCAGCCGTCCCGCTCGGGGAGGATCCGACGCATCTCGCCGCAGGGGACGGCTCCGTCTGGGTCGTCGACACGCGCGAGCGATCGCTCCTCCAGATCGACCCGGAGACGGAGGGCGTCGTCAGGACCGTGGATCTCTCGCCGGCAGGGCCCGTCGAGCTCAACCTCGGCGAGGAGCGGGTGCTCGCGTCCGCGGGTGCCGTGTTCCTCGGAGGCCAGTTCAACTACGCCACGTTCGAATCAGGCGTCTGGAGGTACGACCCCGCGTCGGACTCGCTCGCCAGGTTCGCGGATGGGGGTGGAGAAGGCCTCTCGTTGCTCGCCGCGGGAACCGACGGCGTCTGGATTCACAACCTCCTGTCGGACGCGCTTACGCTGCACGATCCGAGGACCGGACGCCCTCTCGAGACCACGACGGTTCCGCTCGAGCTTACGACCTGGTGGGGCCTCGGCGATGGAGACGCCTGGCGGTGGTATGCGCCTCCGGGGTCGAACTCCGGTTCCGTCGAGCGGATCGATCTGACGACCGGCGAGACCGTTGCCTCGATCGAGACCGACCTCGTGTCCGTCGCGGAGCTCGCGGTCGGCGAGGAGGGTGTCTGGGCTCTCGGCGACGGCGAGACGCTCGTGCGGATCGACCCTGCCACCAACACGGTCGACCAGACGATCCCCGTGGGTCGCGACGCCGACGAGATGGCGCTGGGAGCGGGCTACGTCTGGGTCGGAAGCAGCCGGGACGGGACGGTGACGAGGGTCGACCCCGAGACCGCCGACCTCCTGACGATCGACGTCGGCGGCCGCCCGGCGGGGATCGCCGTCGCCGACGGGGGCGTCTGGGTGATCGCCAGGCCGGCCTGATGATCGCTCCCGGTCGGCCGTAACGACCTTCGCCTCGTCGACGAGGACCGTTCCCGGGTACCCCACCGTGCGGGATTCTGCGGACACTGCTCCGGGGATCTCCCGATGCCCGCCGTCGACGCGCGTGCTCGAATGACGGGCTGGCAGTCCCGGCGATCGTCGACGCGAGGAGCACGATTGCGCAGGTTCTCGAGAAGCCGCGACCCGGCCAGCAGGCGGTGATTCCGCCGCGCCGCGAATCGCGGGAGCGTCTCGTGTTCACGGCCGCGACGGCGCTGATCGTCGTGCACATCCTCGTCGACGCGTTCGTCGCAGTCGAGCCGGGGGTGAGCAGATCGGCCCACGTGCCCGCCGCCCTGGTCCCGGCGGGCATCGCCCTGGTCGCGGTCGCCGCCTACCCGAGGCTGCGAGCCGGCCTGCGAGCGAGCATCGCGATCGTCTTCGGGATCCTCGCCCTCGTCGGCGCCGGCCTCGCCACGGCTGATGCCGTCGAGGGCGGCCCGGCCGCGGATGACTGGACAGGCTTCCTCCTCGTCCCTGCCGGCCTGGCTCTGTGCGCACTCGGCGCCTGGCTTGGGTGGAGCTCTCGCAAGCACGATGCACGGAGACGGCGCTACGCGCGCCGCGCGCTGATTGCGCTGCTGGCCGTCGTCGCCGCCTACTGGGTGGTCGTCCCGATCGCCATCGCGCTGACGGCGACGCAGAAGCCGCGCGCGTCGGTCGAGCCCGCCGATCTCGGGCGGGCATACGAGGAGGTGACGCTGACGACGGCCGACGGGCTCGCGCTCACGGGCTGGTACGTGCCGTCACGCAACGGGGCGGCCGTGATCGCGTTCCCGGGGCGCGTGGGGCCGGTCGAGCACGCCCGGATGCTCGCCCGCCACGGCTATGGGGTCCTTCTGCTCGACCTGCGAGGGCAGGGGGAGAGCCAGGGCGATCCGAACGCGTACGGCTGGGGCTCGGCGAAGGATCTGGACGCTGCCGTCGAGTTCCTTCAGGCACGGCCCGACGTCGAGGAGGGCCGGATCGGAGGGCTCGGCCTCTCCGTCGGAGGCGAGTTGCTGGTCGAGGCAGCGGCAGGGAACCCCGGCCTCCTGGCGGTTGTCTCCGAGGGCGCGGGCTGGCGATCGGTGAACGAGAGCTTCGCGCGGAAGGACGTCTCGCCTCTCCAGGTCTGGTTCCAGCTTCCGAACGACGCGGTGCAGACGGCGGCGATCACCGTGCTCGGCGGGAACGGGCCTCCCCCGTCGCTGGAGGGGCTCGCAGCGCAGATCGCGCCCCGCCCGGTGCTGTTCGTCTACGGGAGCGAGGGGCAGGAGATGGAGAAGGCGCTCACTCCCGCGTACTTCGAGGCGGCGGGGGAGCCGAAGACGCTCTGGGAGATCGCGGGAGCGGGGCACACAGGCGGGCTCGCCTCGTCCCCGGTCGAGTACGAGCGGCGGGTCGTCGGCTTCTTCGACCAGGCCCTCCTCGACTCCTGACGGTCATCGTCGCGCCCGCTCCGCGCGCTCCTTGATTCCCAGCAGCATCTTGCGCTCCATCACGAAGTGGGGGATCTCGAGGAGCAGGCTGTAGGCGATGCTCGCGATTCCCCGGGGAGAGCGTCCGCGCGCCAGCAGCCTGGTTCGCGTGCCCTCCGGCTCGAGCGCGAGATACCAGGAGCCGCGTTCGAACGCGTAGCAGCGACCCGGGTCGAAGCGGGCAAGACGGAGCCCGCTTGCGGGGTGCAGGAGCACGGTCTCTCCCACCGTGCGCTGCTGCCACTCGGCGTGCACCCGGTCTGCGTTTCGCATCCGGCAGCCGGCGAGGTTCTCGAGCCACTCGTAGCTGTAGAAGCCCGCGCGATCCTGGCCGATCTGCGCGAGCCAGGCCCAGACCTCCTCGACCGGAGCGTCGATCGTCACGGCCCTCGTCGACTGAGCCCCGGGGTCCGGCAGCAGCTCGTCGCCCGGAAGAGCTCCTTCGATCTCGCTCGGGCGGGCGCCCCAGCGAAGCAGCCACGGCCGCACGCGCAGCGCGTAGAGGGCAGTTGCCGCGACGCCTGCGGCGGCAAGGGGCGGCGGCCGCCGCCCACGGGATAGGGCGCGCACGGTGGCGACGGCACTCGCCGCGGCGGCGAGGTCGAGGACGATCGAGCCTCCGAGCATCACCCCGAACGCGCGAACTGCGTCGAGCGGCGCCGCCTCCGAGCGGCCTGCCCCTCTGGCGCTCTCGGCTCGGCTCATGCTCGACGCAGCTTGACGGACTGGAAGGAGAACACGTCGATCGCCTCGGTACGGTACGGCCTTCGTTGGCTCGCCGGCGTGCGCGTGTGGCTCGCCGACGCCACGGGGACTCGTCCCGTGGTTCGTGCGGCGGCGGGATCGAACCCTTGATCTGCTTGAATGGTCAGTCCGGTGAAGGCGTCGGTCGAAGAGCTCACGGACAGCAAGGTACGACTCGAGGTGGAGGTGCCCGAGTCGGACGTCCGCCACGCGATCGAGCACGCGGCGTCCGACCTCGCGGAGACGATGCGGATCCCGGGCTTTCGCAAGGGCAAGGTCCCGCTCCAGGTTGTCGCCGCCCGGGTGGGGCGCGAGGCCCTGTGGGCCGAGGCGGTCCGCACCCACATCGACGGCTGGTTCTGGGACGCGGCGCAGACGTCCGGTGTGAGGCCGGTGGCCGGCCCCGAGGTCGAGTGGGACGGGCCGCCGAAGCAGGGCGAGACCTTCCATTTCACGGCGACGGTTCCCGTCGCCCCCAAGCCGGAACTCGCCGACTGGACGGCGCTCGAGGTGCCTGCGGCGGAGCCGGAGGTGCCGGGCGAGCTCGTCGACGCCGAGCTCGAGAGGCTCCGCGACTCGGTCGCGGAGCTCGTCCCGGTCACCGACCGCCCGGTCGCCGAGGGCGACACGCTCGTCCTCGACCTGATCGCCCGCGAGGAGGGGAAGGAGCCCTCGGAGCATCGCGACTACGTCGTCGAGCTGGGCAGTGGGCGGCTCGCGGACGAGCTCGAGGCCGCGGTCGGTGGCATGGGCGAGGGCGACACGAAGATCGTCGAGCTCGACCTGGGCGAGGGGCCGAAGGGAACGGTCGAGATGACGGTCAAGGAGATCAAGGAGAAGGTGCTGCCGCCGCTCGACGACGAGCTCGCGCAGGCGACGAGCGAGTTCGAGACGCTGGCGGAGCTGCGGGCGGACGTCGAGTCGCGACTTCGCGAGCAGCTGGAAGCCGAGCTCGAGGCGCAGTTCCGTGAGAACGCGCTCGACGCGCTGGTCGACGCCTCGACGATCGAGGGCATCGATCCGCTGGTCGACCGGCGGGCGAACTCGCTCCTCGCGGGCTTCTTGCGGTCGCTCGAGCAGCGCGGCATCAAACCGGAGACGTACCTGACGATGACCGGGCAGAGCCCGGAACAGCTCCAGCAGAACATGCGCGCCGAGGCCGAACGGGCCGTCAAGCGCGAGCTCGTGCTCGAGGCGGTGGCGGACGCACAGGGGCATCGACGTCTCGGACGACGAGGTCGACGAGCTGATCCGAGAAGAGGCGAGCGACGAGCGGAGAGGATCCCGACGCGGTGATCGCGGCGATGCGCGAGCGCGGAGGCTTCGAGCAGCTGCGCGGCGACCTTCGCCTCCGCAAGGCGCTGGACGAGATCGTCGCCGGCGTCAAGCGGATCCCGGTCGAGCTCGCGAGCGCGCGTGAGAAACTCTGGACACCCGAGAAGGAGAAGGGCGGTAGCGGCATGAAGATATGGACGCCCGGGGAGCGAGGAGCGAGCATGAGCCTGGAGACTCCGAGGATGAGCCCGCTCATCCCGATGGTGATCGAGCAGACGTCGCGAGGCGAGCGCGCCTTCGACATCTACTCGCGGCTGCTCAACGAGCGCATCATCTTCCTCGGCACGCCGATCGACGATCAGATCGCGAACCTCGTCGTCGCGCAGCTCCTCCACCTCGAGTCCGAGGAGCCCGACAAGGACATCTCCCTCTACATCAACTCGCCGGGCGGCTCCGTCTACGCGGGCCTCGCGATCTACGACACCATGCAGTTCATCAAGCCGGACGTGCAGACGATCTGCGTCGGCATCGCGATGTCGATGGGCGCGCTGCTCCTCGCGGGCGGCACGAAAGGGAAGCGCATGTCGCTGCCGAATGCCAAGATCCTCATCCATCAGGTTTCGAGCGGGTTCCAGGGGCAGGCGACCGACATCGAGATCCAGGCGCGCGAGATCATCTCGATCAAGCGCCGCCTGGAGGAGATCATCGCCAACCACACGGAGCAGCCGCTCGAGAAGGTCTCGCTGGACATGGAACGCGACTACTTCATGACCGTCAGAGGAAGCGAAGGACTACGGCATCATCGACACGGTGATCGCCCACCGCTAGGAGGCGCTCGCGGTGGCGTGTACGGTATCGGTGAAAGAGAGAGGCACGGTGGCGCGGGCGAGCGACGGCAACGAGCAGCTGCTCTGCAGCTTCTGCGGCAAGAGCCAGCGGCAGGTCAAGAAGCTGATCGCAGGACCCGGGCGTCTACATCTGCGACGAGTGCATCGATCTCTGCAACGAGATCATCGACGAGGAGCTCACCGACCCCCGCGACGCTCGATCTCGACAACCTGCCCCGGCCGAGGGAGATCTACGAGGTCCTCAACGACTACGTCGTCGGCCAGGAGGAGGCGAAGCGAACGCTCTCCGTTGCCGTCTACAACCACTACAAGCGCGTCCGGATGGCCTCCGACGACACGGAGGTCGAGCTGCAGAAGTCGAACATCCTGCTGCTCGGGCCGACCGGGTGCGGCAAGACGCTGCTCGCGCAGACGCTCGCCCGGATCCTGAACGTCCCGTTCGCGATCGCCGACGCGACGGCGCTCACCGAGGCCGGCTACGTCGGCGAGGACGTCGAGAACATCCTGCTGAAGCTGATCCAGGCAGCCGACTTCGACGTGAAGAAGGCGGAGACCGGGATCATCTACATCGACGAGGTCGACAAGATCGCTCGCAAGGCGGACAACCCGTCGATCACCCGCGACGTCTCGGGCGAGGGCGTGCAGCAGGCGCTCCTGAAGATCCTCGAGGGCACGGTCGCCTCGGTGCCGCCACAGGGCGGGCGCAAGCACCCCCACCAGGAGTTCCTCTCGATCGACACGACGAACATCCTCTTCATCTGCGGCGGCGCGTTCGCCGGTCTCGAGAAGATCATCTCCAGGCGGATCGGCAAGAACCAGGTCGGTTTCGGCGCCGACATCAAGTCGAAGCGGTCGATCGACGGGCGCGGAGCTCGCTCTCCGACGTGATGCCCGAGGATCTGCTCGCCTACGGCCTCATCCCGGAGTTCATCGGCCGTCTGCCGGTCGTCTGCGCCGTCCACCAGCTCACGCGCGACGACCTCGTCAAGATCCTGCTCGAGCCGAAGAACGCGCTCGTCAAGCAGTACCAGCGCTTCTTCAACTACGACTCGATCGAGCTGGTCTTCACCGACGACGCCCTCTGGTCGATCTCGGACAAGGCGCTCGAGCGCGAGACGGGCGCCCGAGGACTGCGCTCGATCATCGAGCAGGCGCTCCTCGACGTGATGTTCGAGCTGCCGTCCCGCAAGGACGTCTCGAAGTGCGTGATCACGAAGGAGACGATCACGCGCCACCTGAAGCCGACGCTGGTCGCGAGCGGCGGCCGCTCGCTCGACGCTCGACGAGCTCCAGGACGAGACCAGGAAGAGACTGCGTAGGCGCCGGAGGCGCCGCGCGGTGGGCGGACGCCTCGATAGCCTGCGCCGTGCCGCGCCGCTTCGAGATCTCCTACAGCGCGCCGTTCCAGCCGCTCGCCGTGGCCACGGGCACCGGGCCCCGGCGCTCGGGCATCGAGCTCGACGACGACGGGCTTCACGTGCGCATGGGCTGGGCCTTTCGCGCCGACGTGCCACGGGCGTCGATCGTCTCCGCAGCGAGAGGCGAGGACATTCACGCCACGAGGGGCGTCCACGGCTGGCGCGGGGACTGGCTGGTCAACGGCGACGGCAGAGGCATCGTCGAGCTCCGCATCGACCCGCCTGCTCACGCCCGGATGAGCGGTGTGCCGATCCGCCTCGAGCGGCTTCGAGTGAGCCTCGAGGACCCGGACGGGTTGCTCGAGGCGCTCAGCGTGGGCAGGCGACCCTGAGCCCGGCGTCCTCGGCCGCTGCCAGCAGCCGTCGATCGTAGGCGACGAGCTCGTCCGGCTCGACCTCGAAGGCCGCCGCGAGGTGGATTGCGTCGAGAGTCCGCAAGCTCGGAGACGCGAGCCCGGCGGCACGGGCGAGCACGCCGCGGTCGATCGTGACGAGGTCGGTCTCTTCCAGCACCTGTCGCGCGGTCGTCAGCGTGGTACTGCTCGGGTCCGCGACCCGAGCGGCGCGGGTCACCTCGACGACCGCGAGCTCGTTCGAGATCCGTCGACTCACCGGCCGGAGGTATCGACGCAGCGCTTGCGTCTCCTTCTCGAGGAGGACGAGCTTGACGAGAGCCGAGGCGTCGAGGTAGGCCGTCGTCCTACGTGCCACGATCCTCCTGGAGCGCTTCGCTCGCGCTGACGCCGGTCGTCGCTTCGTGAAGCGGCCTCGTCAGGTCCATGGGCCGCAGCGCGGGCCTGACGCGGCCCTCCGAGAGGAGCTGATCGAGCCTCGTAGCGGTGGGTGACCGGGACGAGGCGAGCGACCGGCTCGCCATTTTTCGTCACTTCGACCGTCTCCCCGCTGCGCACCTGCGCGATCGCGTTGGAGAGGTTCTGCCGGAGCTCCCTGATTCCCATTCGCCGAGTCATGCGTGTACACAGGGTACTACAGGCAGCTCGACTCATACAATGGCTTCCATGGACGCGCGGTATCGCCCCGAGCTGATCGAGGAGCGCTGGCAGCGCACGTGGGAGGACGAGGGCCTCTACGAGGCCGATCCCGCCGACGATCGCGAGCCGTACGTGATCGCCGTCCCGCCGCCGAACGTCACCGGTGCCCTCCATCTGGGTCACGCCCTCAACGGGACGATCCAGGACGCGCTCGTGCGGTGGCACCGGATGCGCGGCTTCAACGCCCTCTGGCAGCCCGGCTACGACCACGCCGGGATCGCCACCCAGAACGTCGTCGAGAAGCAGCTCGCGGCGGAAGGGCTGACGCGCTACGAGGTGGGGCGCGAGGCGTTCGTCGAGCGGGTCTGGGCCTGGCTCGAGGAGTACGGCGGCATCATCATGGGCCAGTACCGGCGGCTGGGCGCGTCGCTCGACTACCGACGTGAGCGGTTCACGATGGACGACGCGTACGTGCGCGCGGTGATGCGCTTCTTCGTCCATCTCTACCGGCGCGGCTGGATCTACCGGGACAACCGGATGGTCAACTGGTGTCCGCGCTGCGCCACGGCGATCTCCGACCTCGAGGTCGTGCACGAGGACGTGGACGACGTCCTCTCCTCCATCCGCTACCCGCTGGCCGACGGCGACGGGCACGTCACGGTCGCGACCGTGCGGCCGGCGACGATCCTCGCCGACGTCGCGATCGCCGTCCACCCGGACGACGCTCGATACCGCGCGCTCGTCGGGCGGGAGGCGATCGTCCCGGTCGTCGAGCGCCGGGTGCCGATCATCGCCGACGAGCGGGTCGAGCCCGACTTCGGGACCGGCGCGCTGAAGATCACGCCCGGACACGATCCGGTCGACTTCGAGATCGGCCGCGAGCACGGGCTTCCGGAGCCGATGGTGATCGGGCTCGACGGGCGCATGAACGGAGAGGTGCCGGCGTTCGAGGGCCTGACGCCAGGATGAGGCGGCCGAACGAGTTCTCGCCTGGGCCCGTGACCGGGGCCTGCTCGAGAAGCAGGAGCCGTACCGCCACTCCGTCGGCCACTGCGAGCGCTGCGGCACGCGGATCGAGCCGCTGATCTCGCTTCAGTGGTTCTGCGAGATGAGCGAGCTCGCGGCGCCGGCGATCCGGGTCGTGAAGGACGGCACGGTTCGGTTCCACCCGCCGGTGCACGGACGCGTCTACCTCGACTGGATGGAGTCGATCCGACCGTGGTGCATCTCGCGCCAGCTCTGGTGGGGGCACCGGATTCCCGTCTGGTACTGCGACTGCGGCGCGACGATCGTCTCCGAGACGGCCGCCCGATCGCTGCGAGGCGTGCGGCGACCCGGAGCTGCGCCAGGACGAGGACGTGCTCGACACCTGGTTCTCGTCGGCGCTGTGGCCATTCGCGACGCTCGGCTGGCCGGACGAGACGCCCGACCTGCGCAGCCTTCTACCCGGGCGACGTGAACTCGACGGCGCGGGAGATCATCTTCCTCTGGGTCGCGCGCATGATCATGGTCGGGTCTCGAGCTGCTCGGCGACGTCCCGTTTCGCGACGTGATCATCCACTCGACGGTCCTCGCGCCCGACGGCCGCCGGATGTCGAAGAGCCTCGGCACCGGCATCGACCCGCTCGAGGTGATCGACCGCCACGGCGCGGATGCGACCCGCTACGGCCTCTGCAAGATGTCCTCGACCCAGGACGTGCGCTTCTCGATCGGCGCGATCGAGGAGGGGAGACGGCTCGCGAACAAGCTCTGGAACGCTGCCCGCCTCCTGCTCGCGCACGGAGGCGACGAGCTCGCCGCGCGGCCGGGTTCTCCGATCGAGCGCTGGATCCTCGCCCGCATCGACGAACGTCCGCGCTGGACGTCGAACGCGGGCTCGGCGCGTTCAACTTCTCCGCCGCGGCGGACAGCCTCTACCACCTGACCTTCGACGACTTCTGCGACTGGTACGCGGAGGCGATCAAGCCACGCCTCTACGAGAAGGACGCAGACGCGATCGCCACCGCGCTCTACGCGCTCGAGCGGCTGCTCGCGCTCCTCCACCCGATCATGCCGCACGTGACCGAGGAGATCTGGTCGCAGCTTCCGGACCGAGCTGGTCGGCTGATCGTCTCGCCTGGCCCGCCGAAGACGGCTGCCGGTGAGGACGCGGCCGTCTCGATGGAGCTCGTGAAGTCCGCCGCCGCGACGTTCCGCCGGAGCGGTGTCCGGCTCGCGCTGAACGAGGAGGAGGGCCGCATCTTCGAGGCGGTCGTGCGGCCGGAGCGCGTCGCGGTGAACGGTGACGTCGCACGCCGAGCGCGACGCGTCTTCGCAAGGAGATCGCCCGCGCCGAGGGCATGCTGGCGAACGAGCGTTTCGTCGCGAACGCGCCGCCAGCGGTCGTCGAGCGCCGAGCGCGAGAAGCTCGCCCGCTACCGGCGCGAGCTCGATGCGCTCGGTTGAGTGGCTCGAGGGGCTCACCCCCTGGCCGCAGGAGTTCGGTCTCGGGCGGATGCACGACCTCCTGCGCCGACTCGGCAACCCGGAGCGGTCGTTCGACGCCGTCCACGTCGTCGGCACGAACGGCAAGTCGACGACCACGCGCATGATCGAGGAGCTCCTGCTCGCGAACGGGCTCGTCGCAGGCGCCTACGTCTCCCCGCACGTCACTGGATGGCGCGAGCGCGTCCGGATCGGCGATCACGAAGCGGATCTCGAGCGGGCGCTCGATCGCGTTCGGCGCGACGCCGAGGAGCTCGGCGCGACCCAGTTCGAGGCCCTGACAGCCGCGGCGTTCGCCGAGTTCGCCGAGCAGGGGGTCGAGGTCGCCGCGGTCGAGGCCGGGCTCGGCGGGCGGCTGCGACGCGACGAACGTGCTCGCGTCGCCCGTCGCCGTGCTGACGAACGTCGGGCTGGAGCACACGGAGTGGCTCGGCACGACCCGCGAGGCGATCGCCGGCGAGAAGCTCGCCGTCGTCCACCCCGGTGCGACCGTCGTCCTCGGAGAGCCGGAATGGGAGTCGCTTGCACGTCGGTGCGGCGCCGGTCAGGTGATCGTCGCGACCGGGGGCAACCTCGACCTCGCGCGAGCCGCGGTCGAGGCGTTCCTCGGGCGCGAAGTCGATCCCGAGCCGCGTCCGCCGTGTCGCTGCCCGGGCGGCTCGAGGTCGCCGGGGACGAGATCCGGGACGGGGCCCACACGCCGGAGGCCGTGCGCTACATCGCTCCGCGGCTTCCGCCGCTCGGCGCGATCGTCGTCTCGATCCTCGACGACAAGGACGTCGACGGCGATGCTCGAGCTGCTCGGCGAGCCTCTGCGGCACGCTCGTCGTCACGAGCTCGTCGAGCCCGCGCGCTGCCGCCGGGGAGCTCGGCGAGCTGGCGACGCGAGCGTCGCGTGTTCGAGCACGTCGAGGCGGTCGCCGATCCGGCAGCCGCGGTCGCGCGGGCTCACGAGCCTGGGCAGCCCGGTGCTCGTCACCGGCTCGCTCTACCTGCTCGCCGACCTCGCGCCGTCCGGCAGCGCGCGTACCATGGGTCGCACCACCGAGAAGCTGAGCGTCCTCGCGCTCGTCGTCGTCGTCGTCGCCGGCGCTCATGGCGATCGCGTTCGGCATCGGCTATCTCGTCGGCAAGATTCTGCTCTGAGGGAGCGAATACCCGAGACGATGCTGCTGGCCCAGGAGACGACCACCGGAACGAACGACGACCTCTTCCAGGGCGTCCGAGACTTCTTCGACTCGGACGTCTGGCTCGTCGTCCGCAACGTCGCGATCTTCTTCGCCGTCGCCTTCTGGCTCGCGACCGCGTACTGGGTGTACAAGGACGCACGGCGGCGGATCGAGGACCCGTGGCTGATCGCGGTCGCCGTCGCGCTCGGGATCTTCCCGCCGTTCCTCGGGCCCGATCATCTACCTGTTCTTCCGGCCGCCGGAGTACCTCGACGACGTGCGCGAGCGCGAGCTCGAGATCCGGGCGATGGAGGAGTCGATCGGCCACCGACGAGCGCTGCCCCGTGTGCCGGGCGACGGTCGAGCTCGAGCTTCCTCGTCTGCCCCGTCTGCACGACGAGGCTGCGGCAGGCGTGCCGGCACTGCCAGCCAGCCGCTCGAGCCGCTGCTGGCAGATCTGCCCCTACTGCGAGACGCCGATCGAGCAGCCGCGGCGCGGTGCCGCCCGCTCCCGGCAGCGCACGATGACTGGACGGAGCCGAGCCGACGATCCGACCGACCGGGAGACAACCAGTGGCCGAGCGCACGCTCGTCCTGATCAAGCCCGACGCGGTCGAGCGCCGCCTCGCGGGCCGCATCCTCGACCGCTTCGAGCAGCGCGGCCTGACCATCCGCGGCAGCCAAGCTCGTCCACGTGGACCGGGAGCTGGCGGAGCGCCACTACGCCGAGCACCGGAGAAGCCGTTCTTCGGCGAGCTCGTCGACTTCATCACGTCGTCGCCGACGCTGGCGCTCGTGCTCGAGGGCGAGGCGGCGATCGCGGTCGTCCGCACCACGATGGGCGCGACGAATCCTGCGAGCGCAGCGCCGGGAACGATCCGCGGCGACCTCGCGCTCTCGATGCCGGACAACCTCGTCCACGGCTCCGACTCCCCGAATCGGCTGCGCGCGAGATCGCGCTGTGGTTCGAGCCGGCCGAGCTTGTCTGACCTCTCCGAGCACGTCCGTCGCAACCGCGAGAGCTGGGACGCCGGACGCGCCGAACTGGGTCGAGTCCGCGCCGGCGCGCCTGGGCGAGCGACGAGCCGGACTGGGGGATGTGGGGGGTTCCCGAGAGCGAGCTGCGGGTCGCTGCCCGACGTGGACGGGAAGGACGTCATCGAGCTCGGCTGCGGCACGGCGTACTGGTCGGCCTGGCTCGCGCGGCGCGGCGCCCGGCCGGTCGGGATCGACAACTCCGAGCGCCAGCTCGAGACCGCCCGGTCGCTCCAGCGCGAGCACGGGCTCGAGTTCCCGCTCGTCCACGGCGAACGCCGAGGAGGTTCCGTTCCCCGACGAGAGCTTCGACCTCGCCTTCTCCGAGTACGGCGCGTGCATCTGGTGCGATCCGTACCGGTGGATCCCTGAGGCCGCACGTCTGCTCCGCCCCGGCGGCGAGCTCGTCTTCCTGGCGAACTCGGTGCTGGCGATCCTTTGCTTCCCCGACGTGGGCGAGCTGACGGAACGGCTCCAGCGTCCGCTGTCCGACCTCGGTCGCATGGAGTGGCCCGGCGAGGACTCGGTCGAGTTCCACCTTCCGCACGGCGAGCTGGTCCGGCTGCTGCGGGCGACCGGCTTCGAGATCGAGGCGCTCGTCGAGCTCCAGGCGCCGCCAACCGCTGAGGGAACCCGGTACGACGTCCCGGCCGGATGGGCCAAGCGCTGGCCCTCCGAGGAGATCTGGGTCGCTCGCAAGGAGCGGTGAGACCCCGCATCCTCCTCGCGTCGACCTCGCCCCAGCGCCGTGCGATCCTCGAGCAGCTCGCGATCCCCTTCGACGCGGTCGCTCCGGCGTACGAGGAGCAGACCACCGAGAGCTCGGCCCCGGTCGACGCGGTCCGCGCCCACGCCCGTGGCAAGGCACGGTCGGTCGCCGAGCTCGCCGCAGGGCGGCCCGTGCTCGGCGTCGACACCGAGGTGGCGCTCGACGGGCGAGTCCTCGGCAAACCCGCATCGCGGGACGAGGCCACGGCGATGCTCGACGCTCTTGCCGGCCGCGCGCACGACGTGGTGTCAGGCCTCTGCCTGCTCGGCGAGGGCTTCGAGGAGCTCGGGCACGACACCACCCGCGTGGTCTTTCGAAGCCTGTCCCCGCGCGACATCGAGCGCTACGTCGCCACGGGCGAGTGGGAGGGCCGGGCCGGCGGCTACGCGATCCAGGGGCGCGGTGGCGCGCTCGTCGAACGGATCGAGGGCGACTACCTGAACGTGGTCGGCTTGCCGGTCAGCCGGCTCGTGGCGTTGCTGGGGAGTCGCTTCCCGGGGGTCTACGGTGTCGGGTAGCAGGGATCCGGCGGCCCGGGGCGAGGATCACGTCTCTACACTGACTTCACCCTGATGGGACTCGTCGGCAGTTTCTTCGGCGACCGTCGGCGGCCGTGACATGGCCGTCGATCTCGGAACCGCGAACACGCTCGTCTACGTGCGCGGCCGGGGCATCGTGCTCTCGGAGCCCTCGGTCGTCGCGATCGATCAGCGAACCGGCGAGGTGCACGCGGTCGGCGTCGAGGCCAAGCGGATGCTCGGACGGACGCCCGGCACGATCACCGCGATCCGCCCGCTCAAGGACGGGGTGATCGCGGACTTCGACGTGACCGAGCAGATGCTCCGCCACTTCATCCACAAGGCGAACGGCAACCGGTTCGCGCATCCGCGCGTGATCGTCTGCGTGCCGAGCGGCGTGACCGGCGTCGAGAAGCGCGCGGTGGAGGAGGCGACCCTCTCCGCCGGCGCCCGCCAGGCCTACCTGATCGAGGAGCCCATGGCTGCGGCGATCGGGGCCGGGCTCCCAGTCTCCGAGCCGACCGGGAACATGGTCGTGGACATCGGGGGTGGCACCACCGAGGTGGCGGTCATCTCGCTGGGCGGCATCGTCGTGTCGCAGTCGATCCGTGTCGGCGGCGACGAGATGGACGAGGCGATCATGAACCACCTCCGGAAGGAGTACAAGCTCCTGATCGGCCAGCAGACGGCCGAGGAGGTGAAGCTCGAGATCGGGTCGGCATGGCCGCTCGACGAGGAGGTACAGGCCGAGGTGCGAGGCCGCGACATGCTGACGGGGCTGCCGAAGACGGTCGTCATCGGCTCCGAGGACGTACGGCGGGCGCTCGACGAGCCGGTCTCGCAGATTATCGACGCGATCCGGGGCACGCTCGACAAGACGCCGCCCGAGCTCGCGGCGGACATCATGGACAGGGGGATCGTCCTCGCCGGCGGCGGCGCGCTCCTCCAGGGGCTCGACGAGAAGCTGCGCCAGGACACGCACATGCCGGTGCACGTCGCAGAGTCGCCGCTGACGTGCGTGGCGGTCGGCTCCGGCCGCAGCCTCGAGGAGTTCGAGGCGATCCACCGCTCGGCGAAGGCGCGCGGGCGAAACGGTCGCAGGCGGTAAGGGCCGGTATCGAGCTGGCTCGATTCGGGACGCTGCTGTGCCGCGAATCGGCCGGCGGGCCGATCTCGCGGCGGCCGTCGCCGATATCGGCTTCGCTCGACTCGGCGACACGCTGAAGTGCGCCTTGCGGCCGATTCCTTGCCTACAATCAACCTTCCGTGCCCCGGCAACGAACAGCACGGATTCCCCGGCTGGGCGGATTTCCCCGGCCTGGCATGCGGGGATCCTCACCACGCGACAAGGGCGTCCTGGCACGGCGTGTGGTGGCGGCTGTCCTGGTCGTCGCCTCGCTCGCCCTCCTGACCGTCTACCTCCGTGAGTCCGACGACGGCGCGTTGCACGCCGCGCAGCGACTCGGGCAGTCCGCGCTCTATCCCTTCCAGGTGGCCGGCGAGCGCATCGCCCGACCGTTCCAGGACGCCTACGGATGGACATCGGATCTCGTCGGCGTCAAGGACGAGCGCGACCGCCTCGAGGCGGAGGTGCAGGCCCTCCAGCAGCAGGTGGTTCAGCTGCAGGCGGCGGACCAGGAGAACGCGCGGCTTCGCGAGCTGCTCCAGTTCGTCGACGGGCCTCAGCTCGCCGACTACGAGCGGATCCCGACCCGGGTGCTGGCGCAGCCTTCGAACCCGTACGACCAGGACGTGCTCGTCGCCGCCGGCAAGGACGACGGCGTGGTGATCGACTCACCCGTCGTGACCGAGGACGGTCTCGTCGGCCTCGTCACGTCCGTCGCCTCCGACGCGTCTCGCGTGACGCTTCTCACGGACCAGTCCGTCGCCGTCTCGGCACTCGATGTGGGCACTCGGGCCCGCGGCGTGTTGCGCCGGGCGCCGAATGCCGGCTCCGGGCTCGTGCTCGACCGCGTGGAGAAGGATCTGGTCGTCCAGGAGGAGGACGTCGTCGTCACGAGCGGCTGGCGTTCGGGCGACCTCGAGTCCCTGTATCCCGCAGGCATCCCGATCGGCCGGGTGACGAGCGTCGGGCTCCAGGACATCGACCTCTACCAGAGGATCCAGGTCACGCCGTTCGTGAACTTCGACGCGCTCTCCGAGGTCGTGGTCCTCGTCCACCGATGATCGTCGACATCCTCAAAGCCTGGCTGCTGATGACCCTAGCCGCGACGTCGCAGATCGCGATCGTGAACTCCTTCGAGCTCGTTGAAGGCCACGCCGACGTCGTGCTGCTCTGCGTGGTCGCGGTCGGCCTTCTCCGCGGGCCCGTGTTCGGGGCGTGCGCCGGGTTCTATGCGGGGCTGATCGTCGACGTGGGCACGCTCGGGACGCCTCGGTCTCACGTCGCTGCTGCTGACGATGGCCGGCTACTGGGTCGGCCGCTTCGGGGAGGCGACGTCCAAGGAGAAGAGCCAGGTGGCGCGCGTCCTCATCGCCGCCACGCTGGCAACCGTCGGTGTCGCCGCAGGCGCGCTCGTCGTCAACCTCCTGCTCGGCGGGTCGGCGGATGTCGGAGCCGTCGTCGTTCGCTCGCTGCTCCCTTCGCTCGCGCTGAACCTGATCCTCGCCGTCCCCGCGCTGGCGCTGATCCGGCTGCTCTTCCCGCCGCCTGTGCGACCGGTCCGCGAGATGGCGGTCGTCTGACGGTGTCGTCGTCGCCGTTCCTCCCGCGAGACCCGCGGGTCGAGGAGCCGTATCGCTTCACGCCCCAGCTGGCGATCCGCATCGCGGTGCTGGGGGTGATCGCGGTCCTGCTCTTCGCCGTCCTCTTCTTCCGTCTCTGGGCGCTCCAGGTGATCGCCGGTAACGAGTACGCAGCGGACGCTCGGGACAACCAGATCCGCACGTTCCGCCTCCAACCGCCCCGCGGCCCGATCCTCGACCGCAACGGCACGCCGCTCGTGACGAACGTGGCCGGAACGGTCGTCCAGCTCTGGCCCGCATACGTGCCGGAGGGCAAGCTCGACGAGGTCGTCGACCGGCTCTCGACTCTGCTCGACGTCCCGACGAAGGAGATCCGCCGGGGCATCCGAGCTCGCGCGACGGATCCGCTGACGCCCGTCGTCGTGAAGACCAGCGTCCACGACGCGAAGGCGAACTACCTGCTCGAGCACCAGTCGGAGTTCCCCGGCGTGCAGGTCGCCTACACCCAACTCCGTCGCTACGAGGAGGGCTCCCTCGGCGCACACCTGCTGGGGTACGTGGGCGAGATCTCGCAGGAGGAGATCGACGCGCTCGGGGCCGGGTACGCGGGCGGCGACAGGGTGGGCAAGGCGGGTGTCGAGTCGGCGTACGACCGCTATCTGCGGGGCGAGCCAGGAATCGGCGAGGCACGGATCAACGCCGTCGGGCGCCTGACCAGCGATCCGCAGCCGAGCCGGCTGCCGAAGGCCGGCTACGCCGTTCGGTTGACCGTCGACGCCGAGCTGCAGCGGGCCGCCGAGGAGGCCCTGCGTTTCGGCGTCCGCCTCGCCCAGGACAACGGCGAGTGGGCCGCGAACGCCGGTGCGGTCGTGGCGATGAACCCCTGGAACGGCGACGTCCTCGCGATGGCGTCCTATCCGACGTACGACCCGTCGGTCTTCGTCTCGCGGGACGCCGACAAGCTCGACGCGCTCTCGGATCCGGAGGCGAGCCAGCCGCTGCTCAATCGGGCAACGGACGGCCTCTACCCGCCCGGCTCGACGTTCAAGCCGGTGACCGCCCTCGCGGCGCTGTCCGAGGGGCTGATCACGCCGTACGACTACTTCCAGTGCGAGCCCGAACGCGAGATCGACGGCCAGACGTTCCAGAACTGGGATCCGTATCGCAACGAGCCGATGCAGCTGCAGACCGCTCTCGCGGCGTCGTGCGACACGTACTTCTACGACCTCGGCCTGATCTTCTACGCGCAGAAGGGCAGCCCGATGCAGGAGTGGGCTCGGGACATGGGCTTCCAGAAGCGGACCCAGCTCGACATCGGACAGGAGTCGCGCGGCCTGGTGCCCACGCCGGCCTGGCGGCGCAAGACGTTCAAGACCGAGATCGACAGGCTCTGGACGAGCGGCGACTCGGCCCAGCTCGCGATCGGGCAGGGCGACGTGCTCGTCACGCCGCTCCAGATGACCCGCTTCTACGCCCTGCTCGCGAACGGTGGCAAGCTCGTCTACCCGCACATCGTCAAGGACGTCGAGCAGCCCGCGCCGGCCGGCAGCGGCGAGCCTCCGGTCGTGCTGCGGAGCTTCGCGGCGAAGCCGCCGCGGGACATCGGGCTGAGCGAGGGGAACGTGGACATGATCGAGCAGGGCCTGTGGGAGGCGACGCA
Source organism: uncultured Thermoleophilia bacterium (assembly GCA_963705605.1). Taxonomy (GTDB): domain Bacteria; phylum Actinomycetota; class Thermoleophilia; order Gaiellales; family Gaiellaceae; genus CAVPKC01. The sequence continues at coordinate 527,627 of CAVPKC010000003.1, read as the reverse complement.
CAATCCCCTGTACGGCACCTCGTACCAGGTGTTCGGGAACTACGCGATCCCGATCGTCGGCAAGACCGGGACGGCCGAGAAGTACGTCGAGATCGGGGACTACAAGGGGATCAGGGATACCGCCTGGTGGTGCGGATACGGTCCCGTCCCCGATCCCGAGATCGTCGTCTGCGCGATGGTCGAGAACGGCGGACACGGGGGCGAGGTGGCCGCTCCGGTCGCCCTGAAGGTCTTCGAGGAGTACTTCGACACGCCGGCCCCGCCGATCGCCATCGCGAGGCCGTCCGACTGATCTGATGGCTGTCGAGCCCCGCATCTACCCGGTCGCCGCCAGGCACGAGCGGCGGTTCGGCGCCGACGTGGGCCAGTTCGTCCGCGACCTCGACTACGTCCTGCTCGCGTGCGTTGCCGGCCTGATCGCGTACGGCCTCTGGATCGTCCAGACGGTCACCCGCGACGATGTGGCGGCCGACGCCGACTACTTCTTCGTCCGTCAGGCGATCTTCGCCGGCGTCGGCGTGGTCGCCATGTTCGCGCTGGCCGCACTCGACCCAGAGGTCCTGCGTCGCCGGCGGAACCTCCTCTTCGGTGCCACCCTGCTGCTGCTCGTCGTCGTGTTCGTGATCGGGCCGAGCATTCGCGGCTCGCGGCGCTGGATCGACCTCGGCGCGTTCCAGCTCCAGCCCTCGGAGCTCGACGAAGATCGTCCTGATCGTGTTCCTCGCCGGGTTCCTCGCCGAGCGCTCGCGCCGGCTCGACGGCTGGGCGCTCCTGTCGGCCGTCGGGCTCGCTCTGGTGCCCATCGTCCTCGTCTTCGTCGAGCCGGACTTCGGGTCGGCGCTCGTCCTCTGCGCGGCCGTGGGCGGCGTGCTCGTCTTCGCCGGGTTCCGCTGGCCGTACCTCGCCGGGCTCGGGATCGTCGCGGCACTGGTCGCGGTGGCCGCGCTCTGGCTGCTCCCGTCTGCGGGGATCGAGGTGCTGAAGCCGTATCAGAAGGATCGCCTGATCGGGTTCATCCACCCGGACTCCGACCCGAGCGGCTCGACGTACAACGTCAACCAGTCGATCACCGCCGTGGGGGCCGGCGGGCTCGACGGGCGCGGAGTCGAGGGGGCGACCCAGACGAACCTGAACTACCTGCCCGAGCACGCGACGGACTTCATCTTCGCGTCGCTCGCCGAGCAGCGAGGCTTTCTCGGCGCGTCGATCCTGCTGCTTCTCTACGCCCTGCTCGTGTGGCGCGGGATCAAGATCATCGCGGTCGCGAACAGCCAGTTCTCGGCGACCGTCGCCGGCGCGATCACGGTCATGTTCATGTTCCAGATCTTCCTCAACGTCGGCATGACGATCGGGATCGCGCCGGTCACGGGCATCACGCTCCCGTTCGTCAGCTACGGCGGCAGCTCGATGATCGTCTGCCTCGCGATCATCGGGATCCTCCAGGCGATCCACGTCAGGGGGCGCGTGACGAGGTGGCCGTAGTGCCGCGAGTCGACGGCTCCGGGCCCGCTGCTAGGCTTCGTCCGGAACCGAGAACACCGGCCCGGATCGGGCGAGCGGGATCTCGGGAAAGGTCAACCACGATCGCAGCCACCCTCGATATCGCGCACTCGCCGGCAGGCGAGATGTCTTGCGTGAGCGGTGGCGCGCTGGGAGGAACGCGTGCGCTGGTTTCGCCGTGTCGCGCGACCGGACGAGCAGGCGCCCCGCGAGGCAGCCGCTCCGGTCGCAGAGGAGCCTCAGGAGCAGGAGCTCGACGAGCAGGAAGGGAGCGACGAGCAGGAACCGATCGCTCCGGCTGAAGGGACACCGAGGAAGCCTCGTCGCCGCGGGACCCGCGGCGGCAGGGGGCGTGCGAAGAAGGCGCCGGGCGAGGCGGGTGCCGAGCCCGAGGAGGCAGCGGACGAGAAGCCTCCCGCCGCGAAGGAGAAGCCGAAGACGGCGCGCACCCGCCGCCGCGCGCCGACTCCTAGGCGCTCGACGCTTCCGGCGGTGCGCAAGCAGATGCTCATCTCCCACGACGTCGGCGAGCAGCGTGTCGCGATCGTCGAGGACGAGCAGCCCGGTCGAGGTCTACCTCGAGCGGCCGGGACGCCGCTCGATCGCCGGGAACGTCTACAAGGGAGTCGTCGACAACGTCCTCCCGGGGATGGAGGCCTCGTTCGTCGACATCGGGCTCGAGAAGAACGGCTTTCTCTACGTGGACGAGATCGTCGTCCCAGAGCTGGAAGGGAAGCGCCACGGCAAGAAGATCCAGGATCTGATCAAGCGGGGCGAGCAGGTGCTCGTCCAGGCGGTGAAGGACCCGATGGGAACGAAGGGCGCCAGGCTGACGACGGAGGTCTCGCTTCCCGGCCGGTTCCTCGTCTACGTTCCCTTCGGCGACGGGATCGGCGTATCGAGGCGTCTCGACGACGACGAGCGAGACCGGCTGAAGGCGCTCTGCAAGGAGCTCGAGCTCCCCGAGGGCGGGATCATCGTTCGCACGGCGGCGGAGGGTGCGAGCGAGGAAGAGCTGACCGGTGACCTCGCGTTCCTGCAGAAGCTCTGGTCGACGATCCAGGGCAGAGCCGCGAGGTCGAGCGCTCCGTCGCTCGTCTACCGGGAGGCCGAGCTGCCGCTCCGGGTCGTGCGGGATCTGTTCCTGCGAGACTTCGAACGGCTCGCCGTCGACCACGAGCGCACGTACCGGCGCATCGTCAGCTACCTGAAACGGACGTCGCCGGAGCTGGCACAGAAGGTCGAGTGGTATCGGGAGGCCGAGCCGCTGATGGAGCGGGCCGGTGTCGACGCCGCCGTGCGTTCGACCCTCGATCGACGCGTCGACCTTCCGTCCGGCGGCTACCTGGTCTTCGACTACGCGGAGGCGTTCACCGTGATCGACGTGAACACCGGCCGTTTCGTGGGTGCCCGGGGGAAGACCTCAGGTGCACGGCTCGAGGACACGATCACGAAGAACAACCTCGAGGCCGCCAAGGAGATCGTCAGGCAGCTGAGGCTGCGGGACATCGGCGGCATCATCGTCATCGACTTCATCGACATGGCGAACCCGAAGAATCGCCAGGAGGTCGAGGAGGCGCTGAAGCGTGAGCTCGAGCGAGACCGGACGAAGACGTACGTCGTCGAGATCTCGCCCCTAGGGCTCGTCGAGATGACGCGTCAGAACGTGACCGACGGCCCTCGGGAGATCCTCACGACACGCTGCCAGACCTGCCACGGGGACGGGATCGTCGTCTCGGAAGAGACCTACGCGGTCGAGGCGGAGCGACGCCTGCGGCGCGCCGTCGTCGGCTCGAGCTCCGAGGCGTTCCTCGTCGAGCTGCCGTCGCGTGTCGCCGGCATCCTGATCGGGCCCGCAGGATCACGGCTCGCCGAGATCGAGGACGAGACCGGGAAGCTGTTCGCTTTCGAGACCAGCGACGATCTCCCGACGGACCACTTCGCGATCCTGGCCGAGGGTGCCGTTGCCGACATCGAGCTCCGTGCGCTCCCGGTCTCGCCGGGCGACGTGCTCGAGCTGAAGCTCGAGGAGCCGCACCTGCTGCATCCGGAGGATGCGATCGCGCGTCTGGACGGCTACGTCGTCTCCGTCGCCGGCGGGGCGGCGCGGCTCGGGAAGAAGGTCTCGGTGCGGATCGAGCGGGCGACGCGTACCGTTGCGTACGCGGCAATCGCGCAGGCGACGCCTGTGGAGGCGCCCGTCGAGGCCGGCGTCCTCGTCGAGGAGGACGCGGACGCGGTGCCCGTTCCGAAGAAGCGGACTCGACGTGGAACGCGCGGGGGCCGGGGTCGCGCGAAGCCGACGGCGGCTGCGGCCGTCGACGGTGCCGCTTCAGAGGTAGAGACGCCGGCTGAGGCCACGAACGAGCAGGCTGTGCCGAAGGACGGGACGGCGCCGAAGCCGAAGACGCCGGCCCGGCGCGGCAGTCGCGGCGGGCGGAGCCGGGCGAAACCTGCGGCGGCTCCGAGCGCCCAGGAGAGCGGCACCGGCCCGGCGGAGGCTGCGGTCGACTCTCCGGAGGCCGCCTTGGGGGAGGAGACCGAGGCGAAGCCGAAGCCGAAGACGCGTCGGGGAAGCCGCGGCGGCCGGGGTCGCAAGCGGCCGTCGGTCGCGCCGGCCGCCGAGGCTGGAGGCCCTGACGTCGAGCCCTCCGCCGACGAGGCGCCAGTCGCCACCGGCGATGGGGAGGTCGAGAAGCCCAAGCGCAAGACCCGCCGTGGGACGCGGGGCGGGCGAGGCCGGAAGAAGCCCGTCGCCGACGCCCAGGCAGCCGAGGCCGAGCCGCCCGGACCGGAGTCGGACGGCAGCCTCGCGTCCGAGTCTGCTGCCGTGTGACCGAGGGCGCTCGCGAGCTCGAATCGGCAGAGGTCGCCGGCTGGGCGGACCTCGTCCGGGCGGCGCCGGCCGCGCTCGCTCGCGAGCGCGGGATCGCGCTGCTCGAGCGGGAGGGCGTCATCTGCACCGCCGTTGCCTCGGGAGACGTGCCCCCACGCGCCTTCAACCACGCGATGGGGCTGGGCCTGCGCTCCGATGCGACCGAGGCGGACCTCGATGCAGTCGACCGCTTCTACGACGGGCTCGGCTGCCCCTTCTACGTCTGGCTCGCCCCGGAAGCGCTACCGCTCGATCTGGGCGACCGGCTCCTGGGCCTCGGCTATGCGGCCGACTACCCGTGGGTGAAGTTCCGTCGCGCTCCGGACTCGGGGGCACGGGCCGACACCGAGCTCCTCGTCGAGGAGATCGGAGCCGAGGACGGTCCGGCGTTCGGCCACGTGGTGGCCGCCGCGTTCGAGCTGCCCGCGTGGGCGGAGGAGTGGGTGGCGCAGCTCCCCGGCCGCCAGGACTGGTACTGCTTCCTCGGTCGAGCGGGCCCCGAGCCGGCCAGTGCCGGAGCGATGTTCGTCGAGGACGATGTCGCCTGGCTCGGGCTCGGCGCGACGCTCCACCGGCATCGTGGGCGCGGCGGCCAGGGCGCGATCTTCGCCGCGCGCGTCAGACGGGCGTCCGAGCTCGGCTGCCGGCTACTCGTGACCGAGACCGGCGAGGCCGACGATGCCCGGCCCAGCCGCTCGTACCGGAACATCCTGCGTGCCGGGTTCGAGCGCGCGTACCTCCGGCTCAACCTTGCCGCTCCTGGGCGCCCGGGCTAAGATACCCCGGTCGGGCGGGCCATGGGTCCGCTCTTCTCACGAGAGACGAGCACATGAGCTACGCGATCATCAAAGTCGGCGGCAAGCAGCACCGGGTTCGGGAAGGCGAGTGGCTGCTCGTCGATCGCCTCGCGGTCGAGGAGGGCAAGACGTTCCAACCCGACGTGCTCTTGATCGGTGGAGACGGCGAGGCGCTCATCGGCGACGAGTTGAAGGGCCAGCAGGTCACGGCCCGGGTCACCGAGCACGTCCTCGGCAAGAAGCTCGTGATCGGCAAGCACCGTCGCCGCACGGGCTACCGCCGGCGCAACGGTTTCCGTGCCCGCCTGTCGAAGATCGAGATCGAGTCGATCGGCGCCAAGCGCCCGGCGCGGACACGGAAACGCGCCGCCGAGAAGGCTGCGGCCGATGGGCCCGCGGCCGTGGCGGCAGAGAAGCCGAAGCGCACGCGGCGTACGACCACGAAGGACGGGGAGTAGGAGATGGCTCACAAGAAGGGTCTCGGGTCGTCCAGAAACGGGCGTGACTCCGAGTCGAAGCGCCTCGGCGTCAAGGTGTTCGCCGGCCAGGAGGTTCGTGCGGGCATGATCATCGCCCGCCAGCGCGGCACACGGTTCCGGCCCGGGCCCGGCACCGGGATCGGTCGCGACGACACCATTTTCGCCACGCGCGACGGCACGGTTTCGTTCCGGACGAGCGGCGAACGCCGCTTCGTCTCCGTCGGCTAGCCCGCCTTCCGGGGAGCGCCGCGCCGTGTTCGCGGATCGCGCCCGGATCGTCGTCGAGGGCGGGCGCGGGGGAGACGGGTCGCTGAGCTTCCGCCGCGAGAAGTACGTGCCGAAGGGCGGGCCCGACGGCGGGGACGGCGGTGGTGGCGGCGACGTCGTCCTCGTCGCCGACGCAGACCTGCGGGATCTTGCCTTCTTCCGGGGGAAGACTCGGTTTCGCGCCCAGCGCGGACGGCACGGCGAGGGTGGCGGCCGGCATGGCGCCGACGGCGACGACGTCGTTCTGCGGGTGCCCGTCGGAACGCAGGTCTTCGACGTGGAGGGAGGCCTGACCGTCGATCTTGCCCACCCGGGTGCGACGGCCGTCGTTGCTCACGGCGGTCGAGGGGGAGCGGGGAACCGGCGCTTCGCCGGGCCGACGCGTCAGGCGCCCCGCCTCGCCGAGCCGGGGCTCCCAGGGGACGTCGCCGAGATCGAGCTCCGGCTGAAGCTGCTGGCCGACGCAGCCCTGCTCGGGTTTCCGAACGCCGGAAAGTCCTCGCTCCTGCGCCACATCTCCAATGCGACGCCGAAGGTCGCCGACTATCCATTCACGACGCTCGCGCCGGTGCTCGGCACCGTCGACGGGCCCGATGGCCGTCAGCTCGTCGTCGCCGACGTCCCGGGCCTGCTCGAGGGAGCGAGCGCGGGCGTCGGGCTCGGCGACGAGTTCCTCGCCCACCTCGAACGGGCACGGCTGCTCCTGCACGTCATCGACGTCCACGACGGCGATCCCGATGTGCGCTTCCAGGCGATCGACGGCGAGCTCCGTGCCTACGGCGCCGGCCTCGCGGATCGGCCGCAGGTCGTGGTGCTCAACAAGATCGACCTGGGCAGCGCCGGTCCGTTCGCCGTGGACGACCCGCGCATCCTCGCAGTCGTCCGGACGTCCGCGGCCACCGGGGCCGGCATCGACGAGCTGAGGCGCGTCCTCTTCGCGCGTATCCCGGAGAAGCCCGCCGAGGAGGAACAGGCGACCGAAGACCTTGCCGACTTCCTCGTCTATCGTCCGAGGCCGCAGCGGCGCCGCGGCTTCCGCGTGCTGCGGACCGATCGCGGCTATCTCGTCACCGGGCGCAGCCTCGAGTCCATTCCCCAGAACGAGCTCGAGGACGCGCTCCGTTCGGCGGGAGTACGTCCAGGTGACGAGGTGACGATCGGCGACCGCTCGCTCGAATGGGCTTGACCGGACTGCTCGGCGGCGCCTTCGACCCGCCGCACACCGGCCACCTCGTGCTCGCGCAGGAGGCGATGCGTCACTTCTCCCTGCAGCGACTCCTCGTGGTCGTGACGGGCCGTGCGCCGCACAAGGTCGTCGAGACGGACGCTGCGACGCGGTTCCGACTCGCCCAGGCCGCATTCGCAGGGTGTCGCGGCGTCGAAGTCTCGCGCCACGAGCTCGATCGACCCGGCCCCTCCTACACGGTGGACACGGTGCGCTGGGCGGCTGCAGCGCACGGCGAGGTGATCTTCGTGATCGGGGCCGACGAGTTCGCCGGCTTCCTCTCCTGGCACGACCCCGAGGGAGTGCTCGAGGCCGCCAGGCTCGGGGTCGCGACCCGTCCAGGCTTCCCGCGCGAGCGTCTCGATGCCGTCCTCCGGCGCCTTCCTCGGGCCGAGCGCGTCGAGCTCTTCGAGATTCCTGCGCTCGCGATCTCCTCGTCCGAGCTCCGTGAACGGGTTCGCCGAGGTGAGTCGATCGAGGACGCGGTGCCCCAGGCGGTGGCCGAGCTCGTGGCCGAGCTGGGGCTGTACCGTGACTGAAATTCGCGTGTGTCGAAACCGGCTCCGCCGGTTTCGACGGTCGTCGCGATATCGGCCCGGCTTCGCCGGGCAACGATTCGCGACACCGCAGTGCGCGAAACCGGCTCTGCCGGTATTCGCGCGACCGTCCCGTGGTGCCGCGAATCGGCCGGAGGCCGATATCGCGGCGATCGCGCTTTCCGGCGGCGGCCGGAAAGCGCTACGTCCGCCGCATATCGCGCTTCGCGCGATTCGCGACACTGCGCTTGCCCCCGTCCGCCGACGGCGCTAGCCTGAGGCCATCCCGACCGAAGGCCTCGAACTCCGCTGACCCCCCTCGAGCAAGCTCGCCGCATCGCCCACCTCGCACAGGAGAAGCTGGCGAGGGACGTACTGATTCTCGACATGCGGCCGGTCGTCACCTATACCGACTACCTCGTCGTCTGCACGGCCCAGAACCCGCGGCAGGCGAAGGCCGTCTACGACGCGGTGCACGCGGGAATGAAGCTTGAGCACGGGGTGACTCCGCGCAACGTCTCCGGCCAGAGGGAGGCGAGCTGGATCCTCGCCGACTATCTGGACGTCGTGCTGCACGTCTTCACGCCCGAGGCGAGGGCCTACTACCGGCTCGAGGAGCTCTGGGGGGACGTGCCGTCGGTCGAGGTGGCCGCAGGCTAGACTTCCCGCTCGCGGGGCCATAGCTCAGCTGGGAGAGCGTCTGGCTGGCAGCCAGAAGGTCGGGGGTTCGAATCCCCCTGGCTCCACTCGAGGCCCAGCCGATCGTGCCGGCCTCCCCCGTCAGGGCTGAGGCGACCTCACGGTCGCCTCGTTGCGTGACTCGAGGCGTTCGAGCGGGCTCGGATCCCCGCGCCGCCGGCGACGGAGGGCCGCAAGGCGCTCGGCGGCGATCAGGGCGACGAGAATTGCAAGTACCAGCGCTGCGGTCGCGAGCGCGGTCAGGTACACCCCGACCAGGCCGGCGACGACGCATCCCGCCGCCGCGACGAGGCGCTTGATGCTCGGAGTTCCGGTCATCCGGACGCGAAAGGCGACGTGGCCGAGGAGGTACAGGGCGGGCCCGCCCGCCACGGTCGGCGAGCTCCGCCGGCGTCAGTCCTTCGTCCGGGTGGGCGATCACGAGCTCGTCTCCCACCGCCGTCACGATGATCCCGGCGATCATCGGGATGTGGAGGTACGTGTAGGCGTCGCGGGCCAGCCGGCCGGAATCGTCGGCGAGGTCGAGCCGGCGCTGCGCGATCCTCGCCACGTAGTCGAAGTACAGCCACCAGAGCGCTGCGGAGCCGAGGAACGCCACGGCGATCGCGGCACCGCGGGCGAGGTCGATGTCGAGCCCGGAGGCCGTCGCGCCGGTGACCACGATCGACTCTCCGAGGGCGATGATCAGGAACAGCTGGAAGCGCTCGGCGAAGTGGGCGCTGTCGATCTCCCACTCCGTCGTCGCCGAGCGGCCGACACCCGGCGTCCAGTAGCCGGCGTACGGGACCTGCATAGTCGACGATCAGCGCGATGATCCACACGGCCCAGCGCGCCGATCCCGACAGGAAGGAGCCGCCGATCCACAGCGGGGCGACGGCGACCGACCAGAAGAGGATGCGCGCCATCGTGGCGCGGAGCTGGGAGCCTGCGGGGCTCCCGAAGACGGCGAACAGGTTGCGGAAGACCTGGAGCGCGACGTACGAGCAGGCGAACAGCGCGGCCCGGCCGTCGAACGCGCCGGGGATTGCGATCGCCATCAGGAGGCTCGCCAGCATGACGACGATCAGCACCGCGCGGACGACGGGCGAGTCCGGATCGAACCAGTTCGTCATCCACGTCGTGTAGTTCCACGCCCACCACACGACGAGCAGCAGGAACAGGGTCTGCGCGGCCCCTGTCCACGTCAGGTTGTCGAGCAGCGTGTGCGAGAGCTGGGTGATCGCGAACACGAAGACGAGATCGAAGAACAGCTCGAGCGTCGTCGCGCGCTGCTCGACGCCCTCTTCGCGTGTGCGCAGGAACCCGGTCACGGGCCGATAGTGCCCAACGGGATGGGTCGATCGCGGGCTAAATCAGCGCCCGCGTGGTGCCGATGGTGTGGTGGTGAGGACGGCGAAGCCGACCAGTCACCTGCGTCTCGGGCGCCTTCCGCTCGCCGTGCTGGTCATCGTGCTCGGGCTGACCGTCGGGGGCTTCGTGCTCGCGCAGCGGTGGGTCGACCGGAGCGAGGAGAAGTCGCTCGAGGAGGCGGCGGCCGGGGCCGTCGCCGTCGTCAGCTCGTTCGGCCGCCAGATCGAGGCCATCCTGTACGCGGGCTCGGTGATCGTCGATGCGACCGAGGGCGACCCAGACACCTTCATGCGCGCGATCACGGACCGGATCGAGGGGACGGCGATCACCAACATCACGCTTCTCGAGAGCGACGGCGGTGAGCTCGAGCCCGTCGCGAGCGCCGGCGAGGCGCCGGCCCTCCTGCTGCCGGGGCTCACGGACGCTGACCGGAGTCGGCTCGACGAGATCGCCCGATCCCCGGGTGACATCCGCATCGTGAAGATCGCCGAGGTCCCCGAGGGCCGGGTCGTCGGCTTCGCGACGCCGTCAGGCGAGGAAGGCCGGTTCGTGATCTACGCCGAGAGCCTGGTTCCCGCGCTCGACAACCTCTACGTCTTCCGGCTCCCCAAGGGAGTCGACTTCGCCACCTATCTCGGCGAGCCCAGCGACGCCACGCTCATCCAGGCGACCACCGAGCAGCTGCCGATCTCAGGGCGGACGGTCGAGCAGTCCCTGCTTCTCGGGAGCGAGGAAGCGGTCATCGTCGTCGGTGGCGGCGAGGGCCTGGTGGGCGGACTGACCGCGGGGACGCCGTGGATCGTCCTCGCGGGCGGCATCGTCGTCGCCGCCGGTCTTGCGCTTCTCCTCGAGTTGATGCGCCGCCGCCGCGAGGCGGAGAGCGCGCAGCGCTCGCTCGTCGAGCAGAACGCTCGCCTGCGCGAGCTCGACCGGCTGAAGGACGAGCTGGTCGCGACGGTCTCGCACGAGCTGCGCACCCCGTTGACCTCGATCCTCGGCTATCTGGAGCTGATCCGCGAGGAGCCGGACGGGATGTCGGACGAGCACCGGAGCTTCCTAGACGTGGTCGAGAGAAACGCCCGCCGGCTCCTGAACCTCGTCAGCGACCTCCTGTTCGTCGCGCGGATCGACGCGGGGCGGCTCGAGCTGGAGATCGACGAGGTGGACGTGCGTGTGATCGCGACGGAATGCGTGGAAGCGCAGCGGCCACGGGCAGAGCGCGGCGGGATCACCGTCGGGCTCGAGGTCGGTGACGTCCCCCTCGTGCACGGGGATCGGGCACGGCTGGTGCAGTTGCTCGACAACCTCGTGTCGAACGCGATCAAGTTCACCCCTGGCGGCGGAAGCGTCGAGGTCGCGGTGCTGCCCGCCGGCGAGCAGGTCGAGCTCGTCGTGTCGGACACCGGCATGGGCATTCCCGTCGACGAGCAGGCGCGGCTCTTCGAGCGTTTCTACCGGTCGTCCGTGGCGACGGAGGCGGCGATTCAGGGAACCGGGCTCGGGCTGACGATCGCGAAGGCGATCGTCGACGCCCATGGTGGCGAGATCGCGATCGAGAGCGCGGAGGGCGAGGGGACGACGTTTCGCGTCACGTTGCCCGTGGAGGCCCGACCGGTCGGCTTCCCGGGCGCTGCCGAGGCTCTCGTGGGCAGCGGCTGAGGCGCTACGAAAGCCCTGAGCTCCGCCGAGGGTTCGACTTGATCGCGTGGAACTGGCGCACGCCGGGCCACGAGTAGCGCTTCGCGCCGTCGGGGAGCTGGGGCGGGAAGCCGGCGGCGACCGCCTCGGCCGCCTGCCGCCAGAGGTGGAGGATCTCGAGCCGGATGCGCTCCGTGGCCTCCTTGTAGCCCCTCCCGGTTGCCGGGAGGTCGTCGAAGGTCATCGGCTCGCCGTAGACGACGGCGCACGGGCGGCGGTTCGTCTTCCGCCGCCACCCGAACGACTCCACGCCGCACGGGATCACCGGGACCCTCTCCTTCATCGCGATGGTCGCGGCTCCGGCATGCACCGGTCCCGGATACCCGAACCGCTGACGGGTGCCCTCCGCGAAGATCCCGACGATGTGCCCCTCGCGAACGAACTCGAGGGCCTTGCGGAGGCCGTCACGGTCGCTTTCGCCGCGTCGGATCGGGAAGGCTCCCGTCCACGTCAGAGCCTCGCCGGCGACGGGGATTTCGAGCAGCTCCGATTTCATCATGTACCAGACCGCTCTGGTGGAGTACGAGCCGACGAGCGGCGGATCGATCGCCGCGAGATGGTTCACCGCGAGCACGCCGCCGCCCTCCAGCGGGATCCGATCCGTCCCGTAGGCGTACGAGCCCGGCGCCATCAGCATCGCCGTGATCGGGACGACGTTGAAGCGCATGAATACCCACCCCTTCTCGACGTCCCCGCCCCACAGCCACGGGACGCCGAGACGCGTGAAGAACGGGGCCTCGAACATCGCCGAGGGACTCTAGTCAATCGCTCTGTACGCCTCGGGGTACGATCAGCGGTCGTGGAGCGCTACGACCCGCAGGCGATCGAGGCCCGCTGGCAGGCGGTCTGGGAGGCCGAGGAGGCCTTCGTCGTGCCGAACCCCGAGCCCGGCTCCGAGCCGGAAGAAGCGCGCACGTACGTGCTCGAGATGCTCCCGTACCCGTCGGGTGAGCTGCACATGGGGCACGTCTTCAACTACACGCTCGGCGATGTTCTCACGCACGTTCGGCGGCGCCGGGGTTGGACGGTGCTGCGGCCGATGGGATACGACGCGTTCGGCCTCCCGGCCGAGAACGCGGCGATCCGCGAGGGGGCCCACCCGCGCGAGATCACCGAAAGGAACATCGCCGCGATCCGCGCGCAGATGCGACGGATGGGGTGGGCCATCGACTGGAGCCGCGAGGTCTCGACGAGCGATCCCGACTACTACCGCTGGACGCAATGGCTGTTCCTGCGCTTCATGGAGGCAGGACTCGCCTACCGGAAGGAGGCGCCGGTCAAGTGGTGCCCCGTCGACCAGACGGTGCTCGCGAACGAGCAGGTGATCGACGGTCGGTGCGAGCGCTGCGGGGCAGAGGTCGAGGCGAAGAGCCTCGAGCAGTGGTTCTTCCGGATCACCGAGTACGCCGAGCGGCTGCTCGACGAGATGTCGTTGCTCGAGTCGTGGCCGGAGCGCGTGCTGACGATGCAGCGAAACTGGATCGGACGCTCCGAAGGCGCCGAGGTGGCGTTCAGGGTGGAGGAGCTCGACGCGGAGCTGCCGGTGTTCACGACCCGCCCGGACACCCTGTTCGGCGCGACGTTCTTCGTGCTCGCGCCCGAGCATCCGCTGATCTCCGACCTGGTCGCGGGACGCGACGAGGAGGCCGCCGTCCTCGAGTACGTCCGGCGTACCGCTGCGGAGTCGACCGTGGAGCGATCGGATCCGGAGAAGGCGAAGACGGGGGTGTTCACGGGGCGCTTCGTCACGAATCCGGTCAACGACGAGCGGCTGCCGGTCTGGGTCGCCGACTACGTCCTGATGGAGTACGGAACCGGAGCGATCATGGGCGTTCCGGCGCACGACGAGCGGGATTTCGCGTTCGCCGAGCGCTTCGGGCTCGAGATCCGCCAGGTCGTCGCGCCCGCCGACGGCTCGGCGGTGGATCTGCCATACGTCGAGAAGGCGACGACGTCGCGGGCCCTCGCCTCCGGCCGGTTCTCCGGGCTGCCGACACCGCAGGCGATCGCCGCGATCGTCGCCTGGCTCGAGGAGGAACGGCTCGGACGCGCCGCGGTTGGCTACCGCCTGCGCGACTGGTTGCTCTCGCGCCAGCGGTACTGGGGCTGCCCGATCCCCGTCGTCCACTGCGACTCCTGCGGCCTGGTGCCCGTCCCGGACGACCAGCTGCCGGTCGTGCTGCCCGAGGTCGACGACTACAAGCCGAGGGGACGCTCGCCGCTCGCGGCCGCCGAGGACTGGGTCCGGGCTCCGTGTCCCTCGTGCGGAGGCACGGCCCGGCGCGAGACCGACACGATGGACACGTTCGTCGACTCGTCCTGGTACTACCTTCGCTACGCGGACGCCCACAACGACAGCGCCCCGTTCGATCGCGCGATCGTCGACTACTGGCTTCCGGTTCGCCAGTACATCGGCGGGATCGAGCACGCGATCCTCCACCTCCTCTACTCGCGCTTCTTCACCAAGGCAATGAACGATCTCGGCCTGCTCGGGTTCCGCGAGCCGTTCCTGCGCCTCTTCACGCAGGGGATGATCACGAGGCACGGCGCCAAGATGTCGAAGTCCAAGGGCAACGTGGTCTCGCCGGACGACATGGTCGCCCGCTACGGAGCCGACGCGATGCGCGTCTACATCCTCTACATGGGCCCGGCCGAAGCTGACAAGGAGTGGCAGGACTCGGGTCTCGAGGGGGCCTGGCGCCTGCTCGACCGGCTCTGGCGCCTCGGTCTCGAGGCTGTCGAGATCGAGCCCGGCGATCCCGGCGACGGTGCGCTCGTGCGCGCAGCACACCGCACGATCGCTCGTGTGTCCGACGACATCGAGCGCCGCTTTCAGTTCCATACGCCGATCGCGGCGCTCTTCGAGCTCGTGAACGAGATCTATCGGGTCAAGGATCAGCCGGGAGAGGCCCGTGCCGTCAGGTTCGCCACGGAGACGGCGATCAGCCTCGTCCAGCCGTACGCGCCGCACCTCGCCGAGGAGCTGTGGCAGCGGCTCGGGCACGAGCGACTCGGAGAGGAGCCGTGGCCGGACGCCGACGCAGCGTTCCTCACGGACGAGACGTTCGATCTCGTCGTCCAGGTCAACGGCAAGGTTCGTGACCGGGTGACCGTGGAGGTCGGCCTCTCCGACGACGAGCTGGTGGAGCGCGCCCGGTCGTCGCCGCGCGTCCAGGCCCAGGTCGACGGCAGAGAGATCCGCCGCGCGGTCGTCGTCCCGGGCAAGCTCGTGAACCTCGTGCTCTAGGCGGAATCGTTGCCCGTTGGCGAAGCCGACGGGTCGATTTCCGCCGTGGAGGGCGGCGGAGCCGCCCGGTCAGGGGCTGGGCGGAATCGTTGCCCGTTGGCGAAGCGCGGCGGGTCGATTTCCGCCGTGGAGGGCGGCGGAGCCGCCCGGCCGCGCCTACCGAATCGAGTAGCCGCCGTCGACGACGAGGGTAGCGCCGATCGTCGACGCCGCGGCCGGCGAGATCAGGTAGGCGATCGCGTCCGCGACGTCGGCAGCGCGAGACGAGCCTTCCGTGAACCTGCATCCGCTCGTACGCGAGGCGCTCGGCGGCAGGATCGGCTGCGCCGGAGAAGTACGGCTCGAGCAGCGGCGTGTCCGTCGGGCCCGGGCAGATCGCGTTGACGCGGATGCCCTCCCCGCCGTGATCCACGGCCATCGCCCGTGCGAGTTGGACGACGGCGCCCTTCGAGGCGCAGTACGCGGCAGCGTTGCCCGCCGCCACGAGCCCGAGCTGGGATGCGACCAGCACGATGGCCCCGCCTCCGGCTCGACGGAGGTGGGGTATCGCGGCTCTCGCCGTCAGGTACGTGCCGCGTACGTTCACCGAGAAGATCCGGTCCCACGCCGCGGGCTCGGTAT
Source organism: uncultured Thermoleophilia bacterium (assembly GCA_963705605.1). Lineage (GTDB taxonomy): Bacteria > Actinomycetota > Thermoleophilia > Gaiellales > Gaiellaceae > CAVPKC01. The sequence continues at coordinate 512,333 of CAVPKC010000003.1, read as the reverse complement.
CGACGACCGTCCCCCGGCCGGCCACGCCTGCGCAGGTGACGACGGCGTCGAGACCACCCAGGCGCGCCGCGATCGCGTCGATCGCGCTCCCGATCTCGGCCTCGGCCGAGACGTCCGCGACCGCCGTCGCGTCGGCATCGACGGCGCTGAGCCGCTCCGCGTCGCGATCGATCACACCGACCGCCGCACCGTCTCGTCTCACCCGCTCGACTGTCGCGCGCCCGATCCCCGAGGCTCCGCCAGTCACGACCACGCGCATGTCGTCGCCTGGCGCCACGAGCCCACGATAGACGAGTCGCCCCGCCGCGACGTCTGGCCGCCGGGACGGCGGCGCTCTAGGATGTGCGCTCGCTCAGCCATGGAGAGGGGGATCCGAGATGCAGAACGTGGTGGTCGCCTACGACGGATCGGACGAGTCGAAGCGCGCGCTGGAGCGCGCGGCTGCGATCGGGAAGGGCGGCGGGAGCGTCACGGTCGTCACCGCGGTCGAGATCGGCGCGCACAGCGGTGCCCGCAGCATGGGCGTCCGCGACCAGGACGCGGTGGACGCGGGACGCGAGACGCTCGCTGCGGCCAAGGCCGACCTGACCGCGCAGGGCCTCGACGTGCACACGGTCGAGGGGGAGGGAGACCCGGCCGCCGTGATCATGGAGATTGCGAAGGAGAAGGGCGCCGACCTGATCGTCGTCGGGACGCGCGGGCACGGGGCGTGCCAAGCGGCTCGTGCTGGGCTCCGTGAGCAAGAAGATCGTGCACGAGGCGCCCTGCGACGTGCTGGTCGTCCGCTGAGTCCCGCGTTGCCCGGCCTCGAGACCGCCGACGTCGTGGTGGTGGGCGCCGGGCTCTTCGGAACGTCCGCCGCTTTCCAGCTCGCGTCGCGCGGCGCCGGCCGCGTCGTCCTCGTCGAGCGGGGCACCGTCGGCGGCGGCGACTCCGGCGTGTCGTTCTCGATGCTCCGGCGCCACTACTCGAACGAGGTCGTCGCGCGGCTCGCGATGCGCGGTGTCGAGGTGATCAAGAACTGGAGCGCCGAGGTCGGAACGGGCGAGTCGGGGTACGTCCAGACCGGGTACCTGCTGACGGCGACGCCGGACCGTCTCGACGCGCTGCGCGACAACGTCGCGCTCCTGCGCTCGTGGGGCCTCGAGACGAGGGTCGTGGAACCCGATGAGATCGCGCTTCTGGAGCCGCTGATGACGCTCGACGGGATCGCGGGCGGCGCGTACGAGGAGGACGGCGGCTTCGCCGACAGCCAGAAGATGTCGCTCTCGTGGTTCGCCGCCGGCGTCGCAGCGGGCGTCAGGCCCGCGCTCTCGACGACGGTCACCGGGCTGACGACCGAAGGGGGCAGGGTCACGGGCGTCGAGACGGATCGCGGCAGGATCGCGTGCGGCTCGGTCGTCCTGGCTGCCGGATCGTGGGGTCGCGAGCTCGGTCTGACCGCCGGCCTGGATCTGCCGATCACCCTGCGCCGTCTGGAGGTCGCATTCGTCCGGCAGGCGGCGGACCGCCCGCAGGCACGAGTCACGTTCTCGGACATGGCCTCGAATCTCGTGCTCCGTCCCGACCGGGCGGGCATCGCGTGGGTCGTCGCATACCAGCCGGAGGTCCGCTACGAACGTCGGGACGACTGCGAGCGGGACGTCAGCTCGGAGTACGAGGCGGGGATCCGGGCGGCGCTGCGCGAGCGGATGCCGTCCTACGCCGATGCCGCCTGGCTCGGGGGCTTCGCGGGTGCGTACGACTACACGCCGGACTGGAACCCGATCCTCGGGCCGGCGCCCGGGCTCGACGGCCTCTATCTCGCCCTCGGCTCGTCGGGCCACGGGTTCAAGCTCGCGCCCTCCGTCGGCGAGGTGGTCGCCGCGGAGCTCACGGGCACTGCGCCACCCGTGGACGTGTCGGCGCTCGCCGCGGATCGGTTCGAGCGCGGCGCCGAGCTGCGCCTCGCCTACGGGCCCGGCGCGCGCGCCTGAACCTCGTCACCAGCCGGTCAGGCTCTCTGCGCAGTTCGTGAGCCTTCCGTTCGCCGAGCGCGGGCACTGTCGGCGGTGTGGACATGCCAACCGTGTCGCGTCCGCGCGTGCTCGCCTATCTGATCGTGGTGCTCGCGCTGCTTGCGCTCGGGGGCCGTTATCTCGCCGGATCGATCTCGGCGCCCGCGGATGACCTCGCACCGGAGCTCGAGCTCGACGCGCTGTCAGCGGCGTCGGTAGCGGGCGCCGAGCAGGAGCTCGTCGTCCACGTCGTCGGCGCGGTGCGACGCCCCGGCCTCTACCGCCTCGTCGAGGGCAGCCGCATCGCGGACGCGATCCGCGAAGCCGGCGGCGCCCGGCCCGCGGCCGACCTCGGCCTCGTGAACCTGGCGGCGCCGGTCGCAGACGGCCAGCAGGTCGTGGTGCCGAGGCGGGCCGATCGGGGAGGGGCCGGCGAGCAGGGCGCGGTATCCGTCGCCGGTCCCGCGAACGGCCCGGTCCACCTGAACACGGCGACGCTGGAGGAGCTCGACGCCCTTCCGGGGGTAGGGCCCGTGACAGCGGAGAAGATCCTCGCGTACCGGGACGAGCACGGCGCGTTCCAGTCGATCGACGAACTGGACGCCGTCCCCGGGATCGGGCCCGCTCGTCTCGAGGAGCTGCGCCAGCTCGTCGTGTTGTGACCCGGCTTCCCAGCGTTCCAGGTCCTCACCTGCTCGCCGTCTCGTTCAACGCCGGCTTGGGGCTCGCGCTCGTCGTTCGCCCGGCGAGCGCGGCGCCGATCCTCCTCGCTACTGCCTGCACGGGGATCGCGATGGCGGCGGGCCGGGCACGGGTGCTCCTGCTGGCGCTCGGGCTGGGGGCAGCGGCCTGGTGGTGGGGGGCGATGCGGCTCGAGTCGATCGACGGAAGCGCGCTGGCCGAACGGATCGGAACGGCGGCCGTCGTCCGGGCAGAGGTCACGGGTCCGACCCGCACGGGCGAGTTCGAGCTGCGCGTTCCGGTGCGCGTCCGCTCCCTCGCCGGGAGAGCCGTGGACGAGCCGGCGCAGCTCGAGCTGCCCGCCGCCGAGCGGGCTCCTCCCCAGGGCGCCGTGATCGAGATCGTCGCCCGACTCGAGGCCCCTGAAGCCCCCGAGGAGGACGGAGGATTCGACGAGTCGTCCTTCCTGGGCCGGCGCGGAGTCCACGTCGTCCTGGCTGCCGGCCAGTACCGGGTGGTCGGCCGGCGCGGCGGTCTCGCAGGCTTGACCGATCGCCTGCGTGAGTCGTTGGCGACCTCGATCACGCCCGGGCTGACGGGGGAACGGCGCGCGCTCGCGGCAGGAATCGTCCTTGGGGCGGACGAGGGGCTGGACGACGATCTCCGGGACCGCTTCCGCGCTTCCGGCCTCTATCACCTGCTCGCGGTCTCGGGCCAGAACGTCGCCTATGTCGTCGCGGGAGTCCTCGTCGTCGGGTGGCTCGCCGGGCTTCCGCGGCTGGCCTCGCAACTCGCGGCGCTCGCCGCGATCGCGGCCTACGTCGCCGCCGTCGGCTGGCAGCCGTCCGTCGTTCGCGCGGGGGTAGCGGGCGCGCTCGCGTCCCTTGCCTGGATCGCGTCGCGTCCCCGGGATCGCTGGTACTTCCTGCTGGTGGGTGCCGCGGTGCTCCTTGCGTGGAACCCGTACTCCCTCCTCGACCCGGGGTTCCAGCTCTCGTTTGCAGCAGTCGGCGCGATCCTCGTGCTCGTGCCACGGCTCGAGCGTCTGCTCGAGGGCTACCCGGTGCCCCGGGTGGTCGGCACCGTGGTGGCGGTCTCGGGCGCCTGCGGGCTCGTGACCGCCCCGATCAGCTGGATCCACTTCGGTGCCGTGCCGGTGTTGTCCGTCCCGGCGAACGCGCTCGCCGCCCCCGTCGTGGCACCGATCCTCGGCCTCGGACTGGGCGCGGCGGCGATCGGCGCGGTGCTGCCCGGTGCGGCGCTCGGCCTCGCCTGGCTCAACGGCTGGCTGGTCGCGTACCTCGCCGGGTGCGCCCGTCTCGTCGGCAGCATCCCGTTCGCCCAGGTCAGCTCGCCCATGGCGCTGGGCGGCATCGCCGCGGCGGCGATCGTCGTGATCGCCTGGCTGCGCGCGCCCCGCGCCTGGCGCACGCCGGCGGCTCTCGTGGTGGCGGTGTGCGTCGCGGCGGCATCCCTGTGGATCGTCTGGCCACGGGGGCCAGGGCTACCGCCACCGTCCGGGCTTCGCCTCTCGTTCCTCGATGTCGGGCAAGGTGATGCGATTCTCCTGCAGGTACCGGAAGGCGCCGTCCTCGTCGACCAGGGGCCTCCGGAGGCGCGGGTCTCGGAGCTCCTTCGAGGTCTGGGTGTCAGGCGGCTGGCGCTGCTGGTGCTGACGCACCCGCAGCGCGATCACATCGGCGGGGCGGCCGACGTCGTCCGGCGGGTGCGCGTCGACGCCGTCCTCGATCCGAGGCAGCCGAACGAGAGCCCCTACGAGGACGCCGCCCTCGAGGCGGCGGGCGATCGTGACGTGCCCGTTCTCACCGCCCGTGCGGGCCAGGTGTTCGGCTTGGGCCGGCTAAGGATCCACGTCCTGTGGCCGGACGGCCCAGGGAGCCCCGGCGAGGATCCGAACGAGCACGCGGTGGTCGTACTGGCATCGTACGGGTCGGTCGACGCGCTGCTCACCGCTGACGCCGAGACGGACGTGACCGGACGCCTCCGGCTTCCACCGGTCGAGATCCTGAAGGTCGCACACCACGGCTCGGCGGACGACGGCCTCCCGGATCTCCTCCACCGGCTCCGGCCGCTCCTCGCCGTCATCTCGGTCGGGGCCTCGAACGACTACGGCCATCCAACCGCGTCCACGCTGTCCGCCCTCGCCGCGTCCCCAGGCCTCCGCGTCCTGCGCACCGATCGGGAAGGGACGATCGTCGTCGACTCGAACGGCCGGACGCTCGAGGTCAGAGGCGTCGGGTAAACCGCGGGTCGGGGTGGCAGGGTGCCCGCCTAGAATTGACCGCGTGGCTGCGAGCCCGCTCGAGCCCGTCTACCTGATCCTGGGCAGCGACCTGCCGAAGATCGCGCTCGCGGTGCGCCGTCTGCGTGCCCGTTTCGCGGAGGGCTCGGTCGAGCTGGTGCTGGCGGAGGCGACTCCCGGAGCCGAGGTGGTGGCGTCGATGAATGCGCTCGGCCTGTTCGGCGGCGGAGAGCGGCTCGTCGTCGTCGACGGGATCGAGCGCTGGAAGCGTGCCGACGTCGAAGTCGTCGTCTCCTACCTGTCGAGCCCGACGCCGGGAGCCGTGCTCGCCCTCCTCGGGGACCCGGCCCGGCTCGCCGGCTTGGTGGACGCGTGCGCCGCGGCCGGGGAGGTCCTCCGTTACGACGTTCCGACGCGGAAGAGGCGCGGGCGGGACGAGCCGGACTTCGCGAGCTGGGCCAGGCTCCAGCTCGAGCGCGCGGGCGTTCGGGCGGATCAGGACGCTGTCGAGCGCCTGGTCGAGCTCGTGGGTGCCGACACGTTCGCGATCCAGAACGAGATCGACAAGCTCGCGACCTGGGCAGCCGACGGCGCCGTCACCGTCGCGGACGTCGAGCAGCTCGTGACGCCGTCGAGCGAGACGAGCGGTTGGGCGCTCACGAACGCCTGGGAGGCTCGCGACACGGCGGGAGCCCTACGAGCCTGTGAGGCGGAGCTGCGAGGCGCGCCCGAGCCGTTCTGGCTTGCCGGCCGGCTCGCGACACAGGTGACGAGGACACTCGCCGTGCAGCGCCTGCTCGCGGAGGGGATAGCGATCGGCGAGATCGGAAAACACCTCGGCCTGCGCTTTCCACCCCGACGGGAGGCCGCGGCGGCCGCCGGCTACTCGCCCGACGAGCTCGAGGGCGCCGTTATCCGCCTGGCGGAGCTCGATCTCGCGATCAAGGGCGGTAGCCGCCTCGATCCCGTGCTCGAGCTCGAGCGTGCGCTCGTGGACCTCACCGAGGCACCCGACTCGCGCGCCCGCTGACGACGCGCGGTGCCGACCTCGGCGCTCCTGCTCGCGCTCGCAGCGGCCGGCCTGCACGCGCTCTGGAACGTCCTGCTCGCCGGAGCCCGGGACAGCGAGGCGGCGACAGCCGTGATGCTGCTCGCGGCGCTCGTCCTCTTCGCCCCGGTCGCCGCCGTCACCTGGCGAGTCGACTGGGCTGCCGCTCCATACATCGCCGGCTCGTCCGCGTTCGAGCTCGCGTACTTCGCCTTGCTCGCCCGTGCCTACCGTGGCTCGGAGCTGAGCCTCGTCTATCCGCTCGCGCGCGGGCTCGCGCCCGTGCTCGTGCTCGCGATCTCCGTGCTCGCGCTCGGGGCGGTGACGACGGCGGCCCAGGCGTCGGGTGTGCTGCTGGTCGGTCTGGGAGTGCTGCTCGTCAGGGGGCTTCGGCGCGGGTCCGATTCCCGTGGGCTCGCGCTGGCGATCGCGATCGGAGCGTGCATCGCCGCGTACACGCTTCTCGACAAGGGAGGCATCGAGCATGCAGGCGCGATCACCTATCTGGAGCTGGTCTCCATCGGGCCGGCGCTCGCGTACGGGGCCGCGATCGCAGCCGTCAAGGGAGTACCGGCGTTGCGAGCGGAGCTGAAACCGCGGACGATCGTCGCGTCGCTGGCGCTCTTCGGCGCCTACGCCCTCGTGCTGCTCGCGCTGAGACTCGCGCCCGCGGCGCCGGTCGCGGCGGTGCGCGAGTCGAGCGTGCTCGTCGCGACGGCGTTGGCGGCCCTCGTCCTCCACGAGCGGGTCAGCCCGGCCCGATTCGCCGGTGCCGCGCTGATCGTCGCCGGCATCGTCCTCGTCGGGCTCTCGTAGGGCTTGACCGGGGCCTTCGGCCCCTTCTCGGCGGATATCGGCGTCGCAGTGTCGAAACCGGCTCCGCCGGTATTCGACGCCTAGGGCTTGACGAGGCGCGCGGCCTGGGACTTCTTGCGGGCGGCCTTGTTCGGGTGCATCGCACCGCGCGCAGCAGCCTTGTCGAGCGTGCGCACCAGCTCGCGGTGCTCGGCGGCGACGGTGCTCTCGTCCCCCTCCTCGACGGCGTCTGCGAGCCGCTTGGAGAGGGTCTTCGCCGTGGAACGCCAGCGAAGGTTCTCGAGCCGCTGGCGGGCGGCTGTCTGGACTCGGCGTTCCTGCTGTTTGATGTTCGGCATGGCGTGAAAGCGCCCCGCGCGGAGCGGGGCCCGAGAATGCTAGCAGCAGCCGTCTGGCGGACGCGCGGGCTCGGATGCGCCCGCCTCGGCTCCTATACTCGCTGGACGTGGCGGAGTCCGAGAGCGTCGGCGATCCGAGCTCGCCGACGCACCGACGGCGGCTCGCGCGATCCACCGCGATCTTCGCCGCGGCAACGGCCGGATCACGGGTGCTCGGCCTCGTTCGCGAGATCGTCGTTCGGCGGTATTTCGGCGTCGAGGGCTCGATCAACGCCTTCACCGTCGCCTTCGCCGTCCCGAACCTGGTCCGCTCACTCGTCGCCGACCAGGCGCTCTCGGGGGCGTTCGTCCCCGTCTTCAGCGAGCTCCTCGAACGCGGGGAGCGGGCGCGGGCGTGGCGCGTCGCCTCGAGCATCTTCTTCCTGCTGCTGCTCGGCCTGAGCGCCGTCACCGCGGTGTTCATGCTCGCCGCGCCCTGGATCATGCGGCCGTTCGGCTACGAGGGGGCGCAGGAGGAGCTCGTCGTCACCCTGTCGCGCATCCTCTTCCCGACGGTCCTCCTGCTGGGTCTTTCGGGGGTCGTCGTCGGGATCCTGAACAGCTACGAGCACTTCACCGTGCCGGCGCTGAGCCCGATCGCCTGGAACCTCGTGATCATCGTCGCGGTCGTCGTTGGCGTTCCGCAGGCCGCGTCGACGACCGACGAGCTCTACATCCTCGCAGGCAGCGTCCTCGTCGGCACGGTGGTGCAGGTGCTGCTCCCGCTCCCGTGGCTCGCCGGGCTCGACGGACGCCTCCGCGTGCTCGTGGACTGGCGGGATCCCGCCGTCCGGCGGGTCTTCGTCCTCATGCTGCCGATCGCCGTCGGGCTCGGGCTGATCAACTTCAACCTGCTCGTCGACATCTTCTTCGCCGCGCGGTTCGTCGACCCGGAGCTGGCGCCCGCCTCGATCGACGCGGCTTTCCGGATCTACATGCTGCCGCAAGGGGTGTTCTCCGTGGCGATCGCCACCGTCCTCTTCCCGGCCCTCTCGCGACTCTCGGCGCGGGGCGACTCGCCCGGGTTTCTCGGCACCGTGTCGCTGGGCCTGCGCCAGATCGGGTTCATGCTCGTTCCCGCGAGCGCGGTCTCGGCGGTGCTCGCGGTCCCGATCACCCGTCTCCTCTACGAACGCGGCGCGTTCACCGCCGATCAGACGACGGTCGTCGCCGGCTGCCTCGCCGCGTTCTCGCTCGGGCTGACCTTCAACGGAACCATGCTGATGCTGAACAGGGCGTTCTTCAGCCTCCAGAGGCCCTGGATTCCCACCTGGATCGCTCTCGGCAACCTCGTTCTCAACGCGGCCCTCGACGCGGCGCTCTTCCGTGTGGGCGTGTGGGGGATCCCGCTCGCCACGTCGCTCGTCAACGTGGCCGGCACGCTGGCGCTGGTCGCGGTCTTGCGCCGGCGTCTGGGAAGCCTCGACGGTGCGGCGATCCTCCGCTCGTACGCGCTGATCCTGTTCGCCTCGGCCGTCGCCGCGGGAGTTGCGTACGGCATCTGGCGCGGCCTCGACGAGCTGCTCGGCCAATCGCTCGGGGCGCAGGTCGCATCGGTCGGGATCGCACTCGGGTCTGCGACCGCCGCCTACCTCGTTTCGGCTCGTTTGCTGGGAATTCGCGAGCTCGGCGCGTTGCTATCGTTGGTCGGCCGATCCGGCAGGCGATCGGACGGCCCTCGGGCATGAGCCTCGATCGCATCCGCAACTTCTCGATCATCGCGCACATCGACCACGGCAAGTCGACGCTCGCCGATCGCATCATCGAGCTCACCGAGACGCTGACCGGTCGCGAGATGCGCGAACAGGTGCTCGACACGATGGAGCTCGAGCGAGAGCGCGGGATCACGATCAAGGCGCAGGCCGTTCGGGTCGTGTGGAAGGGCTACGCCCTGCACCTGATCGACACGCCCGGCCACGTCGACTTCACGTACGAGGTGTCGCGAGCGCTGCAGGCCTGTGAGGGAGCCGTTCTGCTCGTCGACGCCGCCCAGGGCATCCAGGCGCAGACGCTGGCCAACGCCTACCTCGCGATCGAGAACGACCTCGAGATCGTCCCGGTCGTGAACAAGATCGACCTCCCCCAGGCGGATCCCGCCGGCGCCGCCGCCCAGCTTGCCGAGCTCGTCGGCTGCGCGCCCGCCGACGTGATCCGGATCTCGGCGAAGACCGGCGCGGGCGTCGAGGCTGTCCTCGACGCCGTGGTCGAGCGCATCCCACCGCCGGGCGGCGATCCGGCGGCGCCGGGCCGGGCGCTCGTCTTCGACTCGACCTACGATCAGTACCGGGGCGTGGTCGCCTTCGTGCGAGTCGTCGACGGCGAGTTCCGCCCGGGGGAGCGCCTGCGCACGATGGCGACCGGAACGGCCTTCGAGGCCGAGGAGCTCGGGGTCTTCGCACCCGATCGGCAGCCGACGGCGGGGCTGTCGGCCGGCGAGGTCGGTTACGTGATCACCGGGCTGAAGGACGTCGGTCGCCTGCGCGTCGGCGACACGATCACCGCCCAGTCCCGCCCGGCCTCCGAGCCCGTGCCCGGCTACAAGGACGTCAAGCCGATGGTCTTCGCCGGGTTGTTTCCGAGCGACTCCGACGAGTATCCCTCCCTTCGCGACGCGCTCGCCAAGCTGCGGCTGAACGACGCCTCGCTGTCATACGAGCCTGAGACGTCCCAGGCGCTCGGCTTCGGCTTCCGCTGTGGCTTCCTCGGCCTTCTCCACCTCGAGATCGTGCGCGAGCGGCTCGAGCGCGAGTTCGATCTCGACCTGATCGTGACCGCGCCGACCGTCGCCTACCGCGTCACCACGAAGGCAGGCGACGCCGTCGAGGTGCACAACCCGTCGGAGATGCCGTCCGACCTGCTCGAGGTCGACGAGCCCTACATCCGCGCGTCGATCATCCTTCCGAAGGACTACGTCGGCGCCGTGATGGAGCTCAACCAGGAGCGCCGTGGCGAGTTCCACCACCTGGAGTACCTGAGCGAGGACCGTGTGCTCGTGGTCTACGACGTCCCGCTCGCCGAGGTCGTGTTCGACTACTACGACCAGCTGAAGTCGCGAACTCGCGGGTACGCGAGCTTCGACTACGACGTGCTGGGCTTCCGCTCGGGCGACCTCGTCAAGCTCGACGTCCTCCTGGCGGGAGACCCGGTCGATGCGCTCTCGCTGATCGTCCACCGCGAGAAGGCCTATGCGCGCGGGAAGGCCCTCGTGGACAGGCTGCGAAAGGAGATCCCCCGGCAGTTGTTCGACGTCGCCGTCCAGGCGGCGATCGGATCACGGGTCATCGCGCGCGAGACGATCAAGGCCAAGCGCAAGGACGTTCTCGCCAAGTGCTACGGCGGTGACATCTCACGTAAGCGAAAGCTGATCGAGAAGCAGAAGGAAGGGAAGAAGCGGATGCGCCAGCTCGGATCGGTCGAGGTGCCCCAGGAGGCCTTCCTCGCAGTCCTGAACCTGGACGGCGAGAAGCGCCCCTGAGCCCGCGAGGCGTCGTGATGGGTGTCCGCCACCTCTACGTCCACCTCCCGTTCTGCGCGCAGCCGCTGCGGCTACTGCGACTTCGTGACGGTGCTCGGTGGCCCGGACCGGCACGACGCCTACGTCGGCTGCGCTCGAGCGCGAGCTCGAGCTCGAGCGAGAGCTGCTCGCCGACCGGCTCGAGACCGTCTTCCTCGGCGGCGGAACACCCACGTTCACGGACCAGCGCGCGCTCGTCCGCCTCCTCGCGGCACTGCCGCCCGCGAGCGAGGTAACGGTCGAGGCGAACCCCGAGACGGTCACACCGCCCCTCGCTCGAGCTCTACGCGAGGCAGGCGTCACCCGCGTCTCGCTCGGCGCTCAGAGCTTCCAGCCCCGCCTCCTCGACGTGCTCGAGCGCCGCGCGGGCCCGGACGCCGTCCGGAGCGCGTTTCGTCAGCTGCGGAGGGCGGGGTTCGACGAGATCTCCCTCGATCTCGTGTACGGGATCCCCGGCCAGAGCCCGGCCGAGCTCGCGGCCGACCTCGAGCAGGCGCTCCTGCTCGGGCCGGAGCACCTGTCCTGCTACGAGCTGGAGGCCAAGCCGGGTACCCGCTTCACGCATGCGTGGGGAGCCGAGCTCCTCCGGCAGGCGGATGCCATGGAGGGATACTTCGAGCTCGTGGTCGAGACGCTCGTCGGAGCCGGATACCGGTGGTACGAGACGGCCAACTTCTGCCGCGGCGACCACCGGGCGTGCCACAACCTCGCCTACTGGCGAGGCGCTCGACTACGTCGGGCTCGGGATCGGCGCGGTCTCGACCGTCGGGGAGGCCCGCTGGCGGAACCGCCCCGGGCTCGGCGCGTACGTCGAGGCGCTGGCCGCGGGGGTGCGCCCGCCAAGGGAGGTCGAGCCGCTCGACGAGCCGCTGCGACGCCGCGAGCGGCTGATGCTGGGGCTGCGACTCGACGAGCCGCTTCCGCTGGCGGACGTCGAGGGCTCGGTCGATCTGGAACGCCGTCTCGCGCCTCGTGGAGCTCGGGTCTCGCCGAGCTCCGACGGCGACCGGCTCGTGCTCACGCCGCGCGGTCGACTGTGTGGGTGACGGCGCTCACGGTCGAGCTTCTGGCCGAAATCGCCTGCAAATGCGCCGGGTTCGGTCGGAGCCAACCGCTACCATCGGAACGTGACGGAAGCCTCGCAAGAGCTCACGACGCGGCAGCGGGTGATCCTCGAGTACGTGGTCGAGGACTATCTCGCGGTCGGGCAACCCGTCGGTTCGAAGACCCTCACGAGCCGCCGCGGGATGCAGGTGTCGCCGTCGACCGTGCGGTACGAGCTGGCCGAGCTCGAGGAGCTCGGCTTCCTGACGCACCCGCATACCTCCGCCGGGCGCGTGCCGACCGATCTCGGCTACCGGTTCTACGTCGACCGCCTGCTCGAGACGCTCGATGCTCGCCCGCGCGAGCTGCTGCTCGACTTCGAACCCGTCCGGAACGAGATCGACGCTGCCCTCCAGACGACCACGGATGCGCTCGCGCAGGTCACGCACCTGCTCGCGCTCGTCACGGCGCCGCCACTCGAGACGACGGTCGTGCGGCACGTCGAGGTGCTGCTGCTGCAGCCCCAGGTCGTGGTCGTCGTGGTGATCACCTCGACGGGTGGCGTCACGAAGCGCGTCTTCGTGTTCGAGGATCCGGTCGACCCGGGGCTCGCGGACTGGGCCGGGCGAGTACCTGAACGAGCAGGTCTCGGGCTTGCGCCTCGGCGCTCGGCTCCTGCGCAACCGCTTCGAGGATCCGTCTCTCTCGATGCGGGAGCGCGAGTTCCTCGAGACGCTGAAGCCCGCCTTCACGCGAGCTCGTCGAGAGCGGCGAGCAGAGCGTCTACGTCGGCGGTGCGGCGGGCGTCATGGACGAGTTCCGACGGGAGGAGATCAGCGCGTTCCGCAGCCTCCTGGAGGCGCTCGAGCGCCGCGCGGAGCTCCTCGACGTGATGCGCGCCGCGATCGACTCGAAGCGGCCCTTCGTGCGGGTCGGCTCGGAGTTCGACGATCCCGCGTTCACGAAGCTCTCGCTCGTCGGGGCGCCGTACGGGCTCGGCCACCGCAACCTCGGCACGGTGAGCGTGCTCGGCCCGACGCGGATGGACTACGTCCTGGCGATCGACGTCGTTCGCGGCGCGGCGTTCCAGCTGTCCCGGTTCGTCGAGGAGCTCTACGAGAGCGCCTAGATGGTGGCCTCCGTGAAACGCGACTACTACGAGGTCCTCGGGGTCGCCCGCGACGCCGACGACGCGACGATCAAGAAGGCGTTCCGCGCGCTCGCCCGCGAGCTTCATCCCGACGTCTCGGAAGACGCGAACGCCGACGAGCGCTTCCGGGAGATCGCCGAGGCGTACGAGGTGCTTTCGAAGGCCGGAGACGCGAGAGCTGTACGATCGGTACGGGCACGACGGCCTGCGAAGCGGCGGATTCCGGCCCTCGGACTTCGACTTCGGCGGCCTCTCCGACCTCTTCTCGGCGTTCTTCGGCGACGACCTCTTCGGTGGGGCGGCGAGCTCGAGGCGCCGAGGCGGCGACGTGCTCGCCGAGGTGCAGATCGACCTCCTCGATGCAGCGCGGGGAACGGCCCTGGAGGTGCCGCTGCGCGTCTCGGCGACCTGCGCGACGTGTCGCGGGAGCGGCGCGGCCCCGGGCTCGACGCCGGCGACGTGCTCCCAGTGCGGCGGCGCGGGGCGCGTCCAGCAGGTGTCGCAGACCGTGTTCGGCCAGTTCGTGCGGGCTCAGGCATGTCCGCGCTGCGGCGGTGGCGGCCGGATCGTCACCGACCTCTGCGAGGCCTGCGACGGCGATGGGCGGACGCGTGGAGACCCGGACGCTCGAGGTTCGCATCCCAGCGGGCATCCACGACGGGCAGCGAATCCGCCTGGCCGGCGAGGGACATGCGGGAACACCCGGCGGGCCGTCGGGCGACGCGTACGTCGTCGTTCAGCGTACGCGCCGATCCACGGTTCGTCCGCGAAGGGGACGACATCGTCTCTCAGGTGGAGCTGACGATGACGCAGGCAGCGCTCGGTGCCACCATTCCGGTCGAGACGCTCGACGGCCGTGTCGAGCTCGAGCTCGCGGCGGGAACGCAGCCGGGCGAGGTGCGCGTGCTCCGTGGCAAGGGGATGCCCTCCCTGCGCCGCCGGGGGCGCGGTGACCACAGGATTCTCGTCAACGTGCTCATCCCGCGACAGCTCTCGGAGGATCAGCGGCGCACGCTCGAGGAGTTCGAGCGTGGCTCGGATGCCGACATGTACGCGGGCGACCAGAGCCTCTTCGACCGGATCAGGGCAGCCTTCCGCTGAGCCGGCCTCTCCGCCGCGTCGCCGTGCGGGTTGCCTCCGAACGGGCTGAGGAGGACCGCGCGGTACTGCTCGAGCTGGTGCCCGAGGGCTTCGAGGAGGTGCTGCGCGATGGCGAGCTCGAGCTCGTCGCCTACGTCGAGCCCGATCTCGAGCGCACGCTGAGGGCCGCGTTCGCCCGGGTCGACGGCGCGGATGTCCCCGACGGCTGGGCGGACGCCTGGCGCCGTTTCCATCGGCCCGTTCGCATCGGAGCGCTCTGGGTCGGCCCGCCATGGGAGCCGATCCCGGCGGACGCCTTGCCGGTCGTGATCGATCCGGGTCGGGCCTTCGGAACCGGGGCCCACCCGACGACGCGCCTGTGCCTCGAGCTCCTGATCGGCGAGCAGCCGGGGCGCCTCCTCGATCTCGGCTGTGGCTCGGGGGTCCTTGCGATCGCCGCGGCGAGGCTCGGGTTCGCGCCCGTGATGGCCCTCGACCTGGACGAGCACGCCGTCAGCGCAGCGAGGGCGAACGCGGAAGCCAACGGCGTCGAGGTCGACGTCCGGGTCGGCGAGGTCCTCGCCGACGCGCTGCCGGACGCGGATCTCGCCCTCGCGAACCTCGAGCGCGACCTGGTCGAGCGCATGAGCGCACGGCCGCTGCCGCCTCGGCTCGTCGTCTCGGGCTTCCTGGCGTCCGATCGCCTCGACTTCGCTGGCTGGCGCCGCGCCGAGCGCCGCGAGCTCGACGGCTGGGCGGCGGAGGCGCTCACGCGCTGTTGATCGCTGAGCCGGGCACCGACGCCGGCGCGATAGCATGCCCCGCGATGGCGAGGTTCAGCGTCGAGTTCCTCGGCTGCAAGGTGTCGTACGCGGACGCCCAGGAGATCCGCGAGCGGCTGGTTGCAGACGGTCACGAGGAGCATGCGGACGCCGCAGACGTCGCCGTGGTGAGCGGGTGCTGCGTGACCCGGGAGGCGGTCCGCAAGTCGAGGAAGGTTGCTCGGCGGGCCGCCCGCTCGGCCGCCACGGTCTACGTGACCGGATGCGCAGCGAACCTCGAGGGCGCGTTCGCCGGGCTCCCTGCGAACGTCAAGGTCGTCGCCCTGGCGAGCGAGCGGACGGCGGCGTACGTGGCCGGGGACGTCGGCGCGGTCGGCTGCGTCCGCGCCGAGGCCGGCAGCGACCGGGTGCGGGCGTTCGTGAAGATCCAGGACGGGTGCAGCTTCGCCTGCTCGTTCTGCGTCGTCCCCCGTGTTCGGGGGGCGGCTCGCAGCCGACCGGTCGAGGCGGTGCTGCGCGAGATCCGCCGCCGGGTCTCGCACGGCCAGCGGGAGATCGTCCTCACCGGCATCAACCTCGGCTGTTACCGGGACCGGGACGCCCGCTACGACCTGCCGCGGCTCGTCCGAGCGGCTGGCGGCGTGCCCGGGCTCGTCCGGCTCCGGCTCTCCTCGATCGAGGTCAACCACGTCGGGCGGGAGCTCCTTGCCGCGATGCGCGAGACGCCCACGGTCTCTCGGCACCTGCACGTCCCGCTGCAGTCGGGCGACGACCACGTGCTCGACGCGATGGGACGCCGCTACACGACCTCTGCGTATCTGAGGCGGGTTGCGCTCGCGGAAGGATTCAACCTGACCACCGACGTGATCGTAGGATTCCCGCTCGAGGACGACGCGGCCTTCGAGCGCACGCTGGCCGTCGTCGAGCAGGCGGGGATCACGAAGGTGCACGCCTTTCCGTACTCGCCCCGACCGGGGACG
Source organism: uncultured Thermoleophilia bacterium (assembly GCA_963705605.1). Taxonomy (GTDB): domain Bacteria; phylum Actinomycetota; class Thermoleophilia; order Gaiellales; family Gaiellaceae; genus CAVPKC01. The sequence goes on along the minus strand of CAVPKC010000003.1, from coordinate 496,601 downwards.
CGGACGGCAGGCGAGGATCCGATCCACCCGCGGGTCAAGCGTGAGCGCAGCGCACGGCTGCGGGAGGCGTCACGCCTCGCGTGCGCCTCCCACTGGCGACGGAAGATCGGACGTGAGGACGCCGTGCTGGTCGATCGGCCGGGACGGGGCTACGGAGACGACTATTCGCCGTGGCTGGTCGACGCGCCGGTCGGCGACTTCGTCCGCGTCGTCGGGGCGTCGGTGTCCGAGGAGGGGATCCTCGCTGCCTGACTGCGTCTTCTGCGGGATCGTGCGAGGCGAGCTGCCGGCGGACGTCGTGCACAGCGCCGACGGGTTCCTCGCGGTTCGCGACATCGCTCCGAAGGCGCCGATCCACGTGCTCGTCCTCCCGGAGCGCCACGTGGCGACGCTCCGCGAGGTCGCCGCATTCGAGGACGGCGAGGCGAAGCGGATGCTCGAGTTCGTCGCCGAGACGGCGGCCGTGGCCGGGGCGGAGGACTACCGGGTGATCGTCAACGTCGGGCCGGGCGCGGGGCAGACGGTCTTCCACCTCCACTGGCACGTGCTCGGCGGGAAGGCGCTCCCGTTCCCGTGATCACGCGAATCGAGTCGGAGCTGAAGGAGGCGATGCGGGCGCGCGACGACGTGCGCCTGGCGACGCTGCGGCTGACCCTGGCGTCGCTGCGCTCGGCCGAGAAGGAGCTGCAGCGTCCGCTCAGGGAGGACGAGGAGCTCCAGGTCCTGCAGCGGGAGCGAAAACGCCGTGCCGAGGCCGCCGAGGCATTCAGGGCCGCAGGACGGTTGGAGCAGGCGGAGCGCGAGGAAGCCGAGCTGCGCGTGCTCGAGGAGCTGCTCCCGCCGGCGCTCTCCGAGGCGGAGCTCGAGCGGATCGTCGACGACGCGATCGCCGAGACCGGGGCGACGTCGCTCGGCGACCTCGGACGGGTGATGGCCGATGTCATGCCACAGGTCGCTGGGCGTGCGGACGGCTCCGCCGTCAGCCAGCTCGTGCGCGAGAAGCTCGCCTGAGAAGGCACGAGCAGGTCACGAATTCGCCACGATCGGCGCGCGCTCCGAGCGTCGCGACCGGCTACGCTCGAAAGCGGGAGGAGGCAAGGGGTGGCCCCTCGGGCGCGCGCAGCTCGGGTCGCGGAGCGGGCGGCGTCTAGACTGGAACGGTTGCAGGACGTCCTCTCGGTTCCGAACGAGGTCGCGGCCGAGCTGGCCGCGGTCGACGACGGCATCCTCGAGGCGCTGCGCGATCGCTTCGGCTGCTCGATCATGCTGCGAGGCAACCGGCTGACGCTCGACGGCGAGGAGGACGACGTCGAAGGCGCGAGGACCGTGCTCGACGAGCTCGTCGAGCTCGTCGAAGCGGGCCACGCGATCGGTCCGAGCACCGTCGACGCGGTGCTCGGGGCGCTCGAGGAGTCGGCCGACGTCCGCGACGTCTTCGAGGACGTCGTCTGGCGTCATCGCGGCAAGAAGATCACCCCGAAGACCGTCAACCAGAAGCACTACGTCGACGCGATCCGTCGCTGCACGATCACCTTCGGCATCGGGCCGGCCGGAACGGGCAAGACCTACCTCGCGATGGCGCTGGCCGTCGCGGCCCTCTCCGAGCGAGAGGTCGGGCGCATCATCCTGACCCGCCCCGCCGTCGAGGCCGGCGAGCGCCTCGGATTCCTCCCCGGCGACATACTGGCCAAGGTCGATCCCTACCTGCGGCCGCTCTTCGACGCGCTCTACGACATGCTCGACGCCGACCGGCTTGGCGGCGTACATGGAGAAGGGCATGGTCGAGGTGGCGCCGCTCGCCTTCATGCGCGGGCGCACGCTCAACGACTCGTTCATCATCCTGGACGAGGCCCAGAACACGAGCCCGGAGCAGATGCAGATGTTCCTCACACGGCTGGGCTTCGGCTCGCGCGTCGTCGTCACCGGAGACGTCACGCAGATCGACCTGCCGAAGGACCAGGCATCGGGGCTGATCCAGGTTCGGGAGATCCTGGCAGCGATCGAAGGTATCGCGTTCATCGAGTTCGGCAACCAGGACGTCGTCCGCCACAAGCTTGTCCAGCGCATCGTCGAGGCGTACAAGCGCCACGCCGAGGAGACGGGCACCGAGCGCCGCCGCTAGATGACTCAGAAGCCGGAACCGTGGTCGAGATCGAGCTGATGAACCGGAGCGAAGCCGCGATCGACGCTGCGGAGGCGGTGCGACTAGCCCGCGCGGTTCTGGGGGCGGAGGGAATCACGGACGGGGAGCTCGGCCTGGCGTTCGTCGGGCCCGAGGAGATCAGGGCTCTCAAGCGGCAGCACCTCGGCGTCGACGAGGAGACAGACGTGCTGTCGTTCCCGATCGACGGACGCGACGGGCTGCCGCCGGGCGTCCCGCGCCAGCTGGGCGACGTCGTCATCTGCCCGGAGGTCGTCGGCGAGGCCTGGCGAGGTCCTCTCGTGCACGGCGTGCTCCACCTGCTCGGCTACGAGCACGGCGACGAGATGGAGAGCCGCGAGGCGGTGCACGCGAGGTGAGCACGACCGAGCAGCGACCGCCCGAGAGCCCCGAGCGACCGCGACCGCCCGCCCCCGGCGTCGGCCCGCGTCGTGGCACGACGTCCGTCATCCAGAGCTTCAACTATGCGTTCGAGGGAGTCATCTGGACGTTGCGGACGCAGCGCAACATGCGCATCCATTTCGCGCTCGCGATCGGTGTCTTGGTGCTCGCGGTCGCCTTCGGAGTGACGAAGCTCGAGCTGATCGCGCTACTCCTCGCGATCGCGTTCGTGCTCGTCGCCGAGATGATCAACACCGCGATCGAGGCGGCGACCGACGTTGCCACCACCTCCTTCGACCCGCTCGCCAAGCTCGCCAAGGACATCGCCGCGGGAGCGGTCCTGATCGCGTCGGTGACGGCGATCGTGATCGGCTACCTCGTACTCGCCGACCGCGTCGGTCAGCCCACCAACCGGCTGCTCGTCCAGTTGCGCGACGAGCCCGTCTACCTCTCGCTGATCGCGCTCATCGTCGTGATCCTCGCCGTCGTCTCGCTGAAGGCGGTCACCGGGCGCGGCACACCGCTTCGCGGCGGGCTTCCCTCCGGGCACGCGGCGCTCGCGTTCGCGGGCTGGGTCGCGATCACCTTCGTCACGGAGGGGTTCGGGCATCGCGTCCTGGTGTCCACTATCGCCTTCGTCCTCGCGTTCCTGGTCGCGCAGACGCGCGTCGAATCGGGGATCCACTCGACGTTCGAGGTGGCTTTCGGCGCTGCGATCGGGGCGCTCGTCACCCTCGTGCTCTTCCAGGCCTTCTGATGGACGACGAGGCGCTTCTCGCCGAAGCGCGGCGGGCGGCGGCGGCCGCGTACGCGCCCTACTCGGGTTTCGCGGTCGGAGCTGCGGTGCTCGCGCGCGACGGCCGCGCCTTTCTCGCGGCCAACGTCGAAAATGCCTCTTACGGGCTGACGCTCTGCGCCGAGCGAGCCGCGCTTGCGCGCGCGGTGAGCGAGGGGGCCGGGCCCGGGCGCATCGAGGCGGTGGCGACGACGGCGTCGCCCTGCGGGGCTTGCCGCCAGTGGCTGGTCGAGTTCGGCGTCGAGCGGGTGATCTTCCCTCTCGGGGACGAGATCGTCGTCCGCCGACCAGGCGAGCTCCTCCCCGATACCTTCCGGCTCTCGTGAGGAGCGGGTTCGTCGGTCTCGCCGGGCGGCCGAACGTCGGCAAGTCGACTCTCGTCAACGCCCTCTGCGGCAGCAAGGTCGCGATCGTCTCGGATAAGCCGCAGACCACCCGCCATCGGGTGCAGGGCGTCGCGACCGGGCTGGACTACCAGCTCGTCCTCGTCGATCTCCCCGGCTTCCAGCGGCCGCGGGACGCGCTGACGGAGCGCATGCAGCGCCGGGTGGAACAGGCGCTCGGCGACGTCGACGTCGTGCTCTTCGTCCTCGCGGCGAACGAGGCGATCGGTGGCGGCGATCGATTCATCGCCGGTCGGGTCTTCGCCGGGACGGCACCGGTCGTGGTCGCGATCAACAAGGTCGACGTGGTCGACCCCGCGCGCATCGCACGGCAGATCGAGCGGGCTGCGGCACTCGGCGACTTCCATGCCCTGCATCCCGTGAGTGCGGCGACCGGGGACGGGTTGGAAGCGCTCCGCGCCGAGCTCGTCGAGCTCCTGCCCGAGGGGCCCGCCTACTTTCCAGCGGACGAGGCGACCGACACGCCGCTCGAGGTGCGGGTCGAGGAGCTGATTCGCGAGAAGGCGCTCGAGCTGACGCGGGAGGAGCTCCCGCATGCCATCACCGTCGACGTCGAGGAGGTCGGCGGGCATCTCGTGACGGCGATCCTCTACGTGGAGACCGAGTCCCAGAAACAGATCGTGATCGGGAAAGGTGGTCAGATGATCAAACAGATCGGCACGCGTGCGCGGCCCGAGATCGAGGCCCTACTCGGGAGACCGATCTTCCTCGAGCTGCGGGTCAAGGCCCGGCCTCGCTGGCGCAGCGACCAGGCGCTTCTCGAGCGCCTCGGCCTGTGAGGCCGGGCGAGCACCCGGCGAGCGCCGCTGCGGTCGCACCTGCGGCGTTCGAGGCGGAGCTCTCCCGGTATGTCTTCGAACGCTCGGAGGAGGCCCGAGCCGTGCGGGTGGGCGAGAAGGAAACGAGTGACCAGGCGGCGATCGTCGCGCGGTACGCCGATCTCTTCACCCGCGTGCAGCACGAGGTCCTGCGGGCGGCCGAGGAGAACGCCGACGGGGACGAAGCCGAGCGGCTCTTCCGCCTGCGCGAGGCATGCGAGGGGGGGATCGTCGCTGCGGAGCTCGCCCAGCGGGCCGACGAGCTGGAGAACGCCATCCTCGCGTGCCGCGTCGCGTTCGACGGCGACGAGCTCCCGCTGCGGTCGGCGCAGGCGACGCTGGCGGTGCTGGACGGCTACTCGGATCGCGAGCGGCTTGGCTCGTTGACGCTCGCCGCATCGGCCGGTTTCAACGACGATCGGCTCGACCTGATGCGTTCAGCCGAGGCTCTCGAGGCGGAGCTCTCGGGCGAGCAGGATCCCGTCCGGCGAAGCGCGGAGCTGAAGGGTGTCGATCTCGGTGCCCTCTCTGCGACCCTCGATGCGGCGTCGAGCCGGATCGACGACGCCTACTCGGCACTCCGCGAGCGGTGGCTCGATCGCATCCTGGGCGATGACCGCGACGCCCTGCCGTCCTCTGCTCACGTCGCCTACGTCCGGCGGATGTCCCCGCTCGCTGACACGTACACGGAGGAGCGATCCGTTCCGGTCTGCCTGGCGACGCTCGCGCAGCTCGGCTTCGACCTCGCGTCGGAGACCAACATCAGGCTCGATCTCGACGATCGCCCGCAGAAGAACCCGCGTGCCTGCGTGATCGCGTCCGACCCGCCGAGGGTGGTGCACCTGATCACCCGCGCCCAGGGCGGGCTCGCCGACTACCAGGCGTTCCTGCACGAGGCGGGGCACGCGCTGCACTACGGAGGCTGCGATCCCGGGCTTCCGTACGCCTTCCGCCGGCTGGCGCGGGATCACGCTCTCACCGAGATCTACTCGTTCCTGGTCGAGTCGCTCACGCACGAGCCCGGCTGGCATGCCGAGCACTTCGGGCTCGACGACCGGCTGGCCGAGGATCGCGCGAGCGCGACGCGATTCCTCGACGCGTTCCTCTTCCGGCGGTACGCGGCGAAGCTGCGGTACGAGCTCGGGTTCTGGTCCGACTTCGAGCACGCCGTGGACCACGCCGCCGACTACGAGGCGCTCGTCTCGGCGGCGAGTCGGCTTCCGGTACCCGCGCGACGGCTTCCTCGCCGACATGGACGAGGGCTTCTACTCCGCCGACTACCTGAGGGCCTGGATCCGGGCCGCGCAGGTGCGCGCGTTTCTGCGTGCAGAGGTCGGGGGCGACTGGTGGCGACGGAGGGAGACCGGCGAGTTCCTCAGCGACCTCTTCGTCCGTGGCACGCGCCCCTCGAGCGAGGAGATCGCAGGAGAGGTCGGCTTCGATCCGCTCGACACGGGCCCGCTCGTCGTCGAGCTGTGCGCATAGACTCCCACAGTCGCCGATGGCACTCAGGCTCGAGGAGCTCGCCAAGACGATCGACCACACGCTGCTCGGGCCGACGGCGACGCTTCAGGACGTCGATCGCATGTGCACCGAGGCCCGTGACGCACCACTTCGCTGCCGTGTGCGTCCTGCCGTTCGCGGTCCCGTCCGCGGTCGAGAACCTTCGCGGTTGCGACGTCAAGGTGGCGACCGTCGTCAGCTACCCGCTCGGGGCGGACTCGGCGCGGGCCAAGATCGCGTCCGCCGAGAGCTCGATCGCGGCGGGTGCCGACGAGCTGGGGGTCGTGCTCAACCTCCCCGCCCTGCTTTCGGGCGACTTCCGGCTCGTCCGGGACGAGCTGGTCGGACTCGTTCGAGCCGTGCGCGTGAAGAGCGTGAACGGCGGCAAGGGGATCGTGCTCTTGAAGGCGATCATCGAGTGTCACGCGCTCGACGACAAGCTCAAGCGTCTCGCCTGCCGGATCTCGGAGGATGCCGGCGCGGACTTCGTCGAGACGTCGACCGGGTTCGCCGGCTCGACCACCTCCGTTCGAGACGTCGAGCTCCTCCGCGACTCGCTTCCCGAGAGCCTCGGCGTCAAGGCATCGGGGGGGATCACGACGGCGGAGGAGGCGGAGGCGATGGTCGGTGCGGGCGCGGGCCGGATCGGCACCCCCCACGCGGTCGAGGTAATGCACGGGTACGCGGAACTGCGCCGGGCGTCGTGAGCGAACCCGAGCGACGCTGGCCGGAGCGCCGGTTCAGTCAGGCCATCTCGGAGGGCGACGGGATCTCGGTGATCCCGCTCCTCCGCGGCGATCTCGTCGTCCTCGCCCGGGCAGCCGAGGACGCCGGGGCCGAGGCCCTCGCCGTCGACGCCGTCGCCGACGTCGAGACGCTGCGGACGCAGACGGCGCTCCCCGTGCTCGTCCGTCACGTGGCCCCGGACGTCATGGCGATCGAGGCCGCGCGCCGCGCCGGCGCTGACGCCTGCGTTCTCCACTACGAGCAGCTCGCCGACGAGGAGGAGTTGCTCGAGGCGCTCGTCGCCGCCGCCTGGGAGCTCGGGTTGGACTGCGCGATCGACGTTCGCGACGAGGACGAGCTCGGCGAGGCGCTCGAGTGGCTGGACCCGGAGATCCTGGTCATCTCCGAACGCAACCCTGCGAAGGAGGAGCTCGAGCTCGAGCGCACGCTCGACCTGCTCGCAGACGTGCCCGTCGGCAAGCTCGTCGTCTCCGAGAGCAGCGTCCGGAGCCGCGATCAGGTGCTCGAGCTGGAGCGCGCCGGCGTGGACGCGGTCCTGCTCGATGCGCCCCTCTCGGCCGGTGAAGGGATCGGCGCCCTGGTCTCGGAGCTCACGGGGAAGCAAGGAGACGGGTAGCGAGCCTACCCGAAGAACGCCTGCGCCGCCGCGTAGCAGCTCGGGCGGCACGCCCTTTCGCTCCGCGACGGCGTCGCGAAGCGTGACCGTCGCGATCGTCGCCGCCGCGAAGAGCCGCCATCGTGCCGAACTGCTTCGCGTGGACGAGATCCGCGGCGTGAAGCCCGAGTCGCGTCGCGATCAGCCGATCGCGGGCGGTCGGGGTGCCGCCGCGCTGCACGTGACCGAGAACCGTCACACGCGTCTCGTAGCCGGTCCGCGCGCTCGATCTCGACGGCGAGCTCGGTGGCGATGCCCCCGTAGCGGACGAACCCGTTCGCGTCGACGCCGCGCGTGACCAGGCGATCCTCGCCGGACGCGAATCGCAGCGGGCAGCCCTCTGCCACGACGATGATCGAGAAGCTCTTGCCGCGGCCGTGACGCTCGCCGATCAGCTGGCAGACCTCCTCTACGCTCATCGCGACCTCGGGGATGAGGATCACGTCGGCGCCGGCGGCCGACCCGCTGTGACCGCGATCCAGCCGCTCTCACGGCCCATCACCTCGACGACCATGACCCGGTTGTGCGACTCGGCCGTCGTGTGCAGCCGGTCGATCGCCTCGGCGGCGATCGCCACCGCCGTGTCGAAGCCGATCGTCGTGTCCGTGGCGGCCAGGTCGTTGTCGATCGTCTTCGGGATGCCGACCACCGGCAGTCCGTGCTCCGCGTGGAGCGCGGCCGCGATCGCCGAGCGTGCCCTCGCCGCCGATCGCGACGATCCCGTCGAAGGCCCGACCGTGCTCGAGGACGCGCTCGACACCCGCCGCGACCCGGCGCGGATCGACGCCGGTCGTCCCGAGGATCGTCCCGCCTCGCGGCAGGATGCCCGAGGTCTCTCGCGGGCCCAGCGGTTCGAGGCGCCTCTCGATCAGCCCGCGCCAACCTTCCCGAACGCCGAGGGCTTCGCCACCGTGGTGCGCGGTGCGCCGAGCGACCGCGCGGATGGCGGCGTTCAACCCGGGGCAGTCCCCGCCTCCGGTCAGCACGGCGACGCGCACAGCGCACCCGCGACCTAACTTCGTGTCGTCTGCGTCGTCATTTTCGGTGTGATGCGAGGCCCGCCCGTCCCCGAAGCGAGCCCGATGCCGAAGGCGGGGATCGAACCCGCACGGGGCAAAGCCCCACTGGATTTTGAGTCCAGCGCGTCTCCCAGTTCCGCCACTTCGGCTCGGAAACCAAGCATAGCCCCGCGGGTCTTGCAAACTCTCGAAGCTGGCGAGAGAATGCGCCACTCGAGGGACGGCCCGGCCGCCGACGGCCGGGCTGCGAGGTCCACCGACCGGGGGACGGCGACGGGGCCGAGGGATGGATAGGGCGACAACCGAGGAGGAGTAGTGAGAAAGCGAGGACTCTTTGCGTTCCTGGCTCTCCTCGTCGCTGCGCTCGCGCTCGTCGCCGCGGGATGCGGCGGCGGGAGCGACGAGAGCGGCGGCGGTGAGGAGCCGGCCACGACCGAGGCGGCCGATACCGGCGCGGCGGCCGGCGGCGAGACGACGGCCGAGGAGACCACCGAGGACACGGGCGGCGCAGCGGCCGGCCCTGTCACCGCGCTCCCGACGTCGTCTTGCGGTGAGCTCGAATACGGCGGCGAGGGCGAGGCGCAGGTGCTGATCGCGTCCGACCTGCCCCTTCAGGGCGCGTCCCGTACCCAGACGGAGCAGATGAACAACGCGATCCGTTTCGTATTCGAACAGGCCGGTTGGAAGGCGGGCGACTACAACGTCGCGTTCCAGGCCTGCGACGACGCGACCGCCCAGGCCGGCTCGTGGGACTCGGGCAAGTGCAACCAGAACGCGCAGGCCTACGCGGCCGACGCGAGCCTGGTCGGCCTGATCGGCACGTTCAACTCCGGCTGCGCGGCGATCATCATCCCGGTGCTGAACACGGCTCCGGGCGGGGCAGTGGCGATGCTCTCGCCGGCGAATACCTACGTCTGCCTGACCGAGCCGACCGACCTCTGCCAGGAGAGCGGCGAGCCTGACAAGTACTACCCGTCGGGCGCCCGCAACTACGCGCGGGTCGCTCCGCACGACGCCTACCAGGGCGCGGCCGATGCCCAGTTCGCGTCCGATCAGGGCGTGACGAGCGTCTTCATCCTCAACGACAAGCAGGCCTACGGTCTCGGCGTCGCGACCAACTTCCAGAACGCGGCCGAGTCGCTCGGCATCGAGATCGCCGGCTTCGAGGCGTGGGATCCGAAGGCGGCCAGCTACGAGGCCCTGATGAACAAGATCAAGGAGACCGGGGCAAACGGCGTATTCGTCGGCGGGCTGATCGACGAGAACGGCGGCCAGCTGATCCGCGACAAGGTCGCGGTGCTGGGGCCCAACGCTGCCACCGGCTCGGAGGGCGTCGTCCTGATCGCTCCTGACGGCTTCACGACCCAGGCGACCGTCGAGCCCGAGGAGGGCGGCGCCACGGAGGCCGAGGGCATCTACCTCAGCGTGGCGGGCGCGCCGCTGGACGAGCTCGGGCCTGCAGGACAGGAGTTCGCCACGGCCTTCGGTGAGAAGTATGCCGACGAGCTGGGCGGCGCTCCGGTCGATCCCTACTCGGCGTACGCGGCGGCTGCCGCACAGGTCATGCTCGACGCGGTCGCCGCGGGCGGCACGGACCGACAGGCGGTGATTGACGCGATGTACCAGTACCAGGTCACCGACGGCGTGATCGGGTCGTTCGAGTTCAACGAGTACGGCGATCCGACGCCCGCCGAGGGAGCCGTGGTCGCGATCACCATCTATCGCGCGAGCGCGGAGCAGGCGCTGGCTGAAGTGGCGGCAGTGGTTTCGCCGTCGCCAGAGCTCGTCGACGCGGCGAGAGGGCAGTAGCTAAGAGCCATACCGACGGAGCGGGGGAGGGCGTCGGCCCTCCTCCGCTCCGGCCGGGTTGACGATGGCAGTCCAGGCCCAGGCACAACCGCCGTCGCCGCTGGCGCGGCTCGTCGACCGCCCGAGGCCGAGCGTCCTCTCGATCATCGGGCTCTGCCTCGTCGGGCTGATCGTCCTCTGGCTGCTCGTCAACCTGATCAAGGATCCGAGCAACTTCTTCACGGTCTCGCTGATCGGGATGACGAACGGGCTGGTCTTCGGGCTCGTCGCCCTCGGCTACACGCTCGTCTACGGGATCCTGCAGCTGATCAACTTCGCCCACGGCGACCTGTTCGCGTTCAGCGGCCTGGTCGCGAGCACTATGATCCTGACGGTATTCGACCTCACGCCGCAGGACAGCGTGGGCGTGATCGTCGGCGGGCTGCTCGTGACCTTTCTCGTCGCCATGGCCGTCGGCGGGTCGATGAACGCGTCGATCGAGCGGGTCGCCTACCGGCGGCTGCGCAATGCCCCGAGGCTGGCGCCGCTGATCACCGCCGTCGGGATGTCGTTCATCATCCAGAACGTCTCGCTGGCGATCTGGGGCGTGCAGGCGAAGGACGTCCCACCGCTGATCCCGACCTCCGACATGTTCGACATCGGCGGCGTGACGTACGAGTGGAACAAGTTCTTCGTCGTTCTCGTGACGATCCCGACGCTGCTCGCGCTCACCTGGCTCGTCCGGTCGACCCGGCAGGGCAAGGCGATGCGTGCGACTGCGATGGACCCGGACGCCGCAGCGATGATGGGCATCGACATCAACCGCACCATCTCGTTCACGTTCCTGCTCGCGGGCGCTCTCGCCGGGGTCGGCGCCGTGCTCTTCCTCCTCCAGTTCAACATGCGCTACGACACCGGCTTCGAGCTCGGGCTGATCGCGTTCACCGCGGCCGTGCTCGGAGGGATCGGCAACCTCCCGGGCGCGGTGCTCGGAGCCGTCCTGATCGGACTCATTCAGGCCTACAACGAGGGGCTGACGTGGCTCGCGCCCGGCGGCGACTGGACGCGCTCGATCGTGTTCGGGATCCTGATCGCGATTCTCGTCTTCCGTCCCGAGGGCCTCCTCGGGGAGCGGACCCCGGAGGGCCAATGAGCGTCACGGTCGAGGGCAAGCGGGCCGGCGGCTTCCGCGAGCGCTGGAACGGGATCCCGCCTCGCATCCGCGGGCTGATCCCGCTGGTCTGCGTGCTCGCGGTCGCGGCCTTCTATCCGCTCTTCGTCGGCGACGCCAAGGGGCTCGGAGCGGGCCTCGGCGACTGGTTCCCGGGCCTCAACTCCGCCGTCATCATCCTCGTCTTCACGATGATGGCCGTCGGACTCAACGTCGTCGTCGGCTACGCGGGCCTCCTCGACCTCGGCTACGTCGCGTTCTACGCCGCCGGGGCGTACATGGCAGGCTGGCTCGCGTCGATCCTGTTCAACCAGACGAGCATCCACATCGGCTCGGTCGGGATCTCGAAGACCCTGCCGGGCATCCACCTCAACGTGTGGCTGCTCCTCATCCTCGCCGGGCTCTTCACGACCGTCGTCGCCGTCCTGATCGGCCTGCCGACCCTGCGCCTGCGGGGCGACTACCTCGCGATCGTGACGCTCGGCTTCGGCGAGATCGTCCCCCAGTTCGTACGGAATGCGGACAACATCGGTGGCTTCAACCTGACGAACGGCACCTTCGGGATCACGCCGATCGACTCACCCGGCTTCGGCACGACACTCAACGAGGCAATCGGGCTCCCCGTCACGTTCGCGCAGTCCGTCGACCGGGACAAGCTCTACTACTGGGCGATCCTCGCGCTGCTGCTGATCACGGTCTTCTGCGTCGTGCGGCTGCGCGACTCGCGGCTCGGGCGCGCCTGGATCGCGATCAGAGAAGACGAGACGGCGGCTGCCGCGATGGGGGTGCCGCTGATGCGCACGAAGACGTGGGCGTACGCGATCGGCTCGTTCTTCGGTGGCGTGGCCGGCGCCTACTACGCCAGCTTCAAGAGCGGCGCCTTCCCGAGCGACTTCTACTTCAACATCTCGATCTTCCTGCTCTGCATGGTCATCCTCGGTGGCCTCGGCAGCGTGTGGGGCGTCATCGCCGGAGGCGTCATCCTCGGCTGGCTCAACATCGAAGGCCTGGCCGTGATCGGAACGAAGTTCAACGACGTCACCGGCCTCGGCATCGAGGTGCCGAAGTACCAGTTCGGCATCTACGGCGTGATCATCGTGTTGATGATGCTGTTCCGGCCCGAGGGTCTGATCCCGGAGCGCCGGCGAAAGCGGGAGCTCGAGGAGGGCGTGCGTGACCAGGCGCTCTACGACGAGCGCTTCGGGGACGAGCCCGGCGCAGGGGAGCGCGCCTGATGGCCGACCTGCTCGTCGTGGACAAGGTGCGGAAGGAGTTCGGTGGTCTCGTCGCCGTCAACGACATCGAGTTCACGATCCCCGAGGGCTCGATCGTCAGCCTGATCGGCCCGAACGGCGCCGGCAAGACGACGTTCTTCAACACCCTGACGGGCGTCTACAAGCCGACGTCGGGCCACGTCCTGTTCGACGGCCACGACATCACCGCGAAGCCGCCGCACACCGTCGTGGAGCGGGGCATCGGGCGAACGTTCCAGAACATCCGGCTCTTCCAGCAGATGAGCGCGCTCGAGAACGTGATGGTCGGCATGCACTGCCGCACGAAGGGCGGCATCCTCGGCTCGATCGTCGGGACGCCGCGCGTCCGGCGGGAGGAGCGGGAGGTCCGCGAGCGGGCGCGGGAGCTCCTGCGCTACTGCAGCCTCCGCGGCGTCGACGACGAGTACGCACGCAACCTCTCCTACGGCGACCAGCGGCGCCTCGAGGTCGCCCGCGCGCTCGCCACCGAGCCGAAGCTGCTGCTGCTCGACGAGCCCACGGCCGGGATGAACCCGCGGGAGACGCTCGAGTTCACCGGATTCGTCGACAGGCTCCGGACCGAACGCAAGCTCACCGTGCTCCTGATCGAGCACGACATGAAGGTCGTCATGGGCGTCTCCGATCGCGTCACCGTGCTCGACTACGGGGAGAAGATCGCGGAGGGACTCCCCCGGGAGATTCAGCGGAACGAGCGAGTGATCGAGGCCTATCTCGGCAAAGGGGCGGTGAGCGCATGAGCGCTCCGGCTCAGCGGAACGGCGTCATTCTCGCGCTGACGGACGTGCATACCTTCTACGGTGCCATTCACGCGCTCAAGGGCATCACCGTCGAGGTGCGGGAGGGCGAGGTGGTGACCCTGATCGGCTCGAACGGCGCGGGCAAGTCGACGACGCTGCGCACGATCAACGGCCTGGTGCACCCGCGGCAGGGCTCGATCCGCTTCCAGGGCAAGGACATCACGAAGACCGCACCGCACGAGATCGTGCGCATGGGGATCTCCCAGTCGCCCGAGGGTCGCCGGCTCTTCCCCCGGATGAGCGTGCTGGAGAACCTCGAGATGGGCGCGTTTCAGCGCTCGGACAAGGCTGGCATGGCGGAGGATCTCGAGCGCGTCTACGCGCTCTTCCCGCGCCTCCACGAGCGCCGCGCCCAGAAGGCGGGGACGATGTCGGGCGGCGAGCAGCAGATGTGCGCGATGGGGCGAGCGCTGATGGCCCGACCCAAGCTCCTGATGCTCGACGAGCCCTCGATGGGGCTCGCGCCGATCTTCGTCGAGCGCATCTTCGAGATCGTGATCGAGATCAACAAGCAGGGCACGCCGATCCTCCTCGTCGAGCAGAACGCCCTGGCGGCGCTCGACGTCGCGAGCCGGGGCTACGTGCTCGAGACCGGGTCGATCGCGCTCACCGACGACGCGAAGGTGCTCCGGGACAACGAGCAGGTTCGGAAGACCTACCTCGGCGAGGGATAGCGACAGCCCGGGCGCAGGTCGGCGGCGCTGGCTGGACGTCGCGATCGTCGTCGGGCTGGGGGCGCTCGCCGTCGCGGCCATCGTCAGCTTCGTCCGCCAGGGACCGGCCCCGCCGCCTCTACCTCCGGCCACGACCGAGGCACAGCCGCCGCCAGACGGCGACACGGACGGATCAGGCCCCTTCCCCGACGAGCTCCCCCGCCTCCTGCCCCTTCCGGGCGAGCTGCGCGAGGAGGGGGGCATCGTCTGGTGGTCGTCGACGGACTGCCGGGCGGGTGCCCTCGAGCTCAGCTCCGGAGCGATCACCTCGATTCCGGGCGAGCGCTGCAGGATCTGGCCCCGGCTCGACGGCAGCGGAGCGCTCGTCGTGACTGCCCGCCGAGCGGCCGCACTCGAGGGAAGGGGGCTCGAGTACATCACGCTCGGGGGCCAGGAGAGCGTGATCCAGCACACGCCGGGCTTCATCGGCTCGGAGGTTGCCTGGAGCATCGACGGCGGAAGCACGGCCGTCTGCATCGGCTCCCGCGAAGGGACGGTCGTCGACCTCTTCGTTGAGGTACCCGGCGAGCGGCGCGACGTCGCCGACCGCTGCTTCCCGGCGTTCCTCGCGAGCGGACGCCTCGCGGTCGCCGCGGCGGGGCCGGCGCGGATCGAGCTCGACGCTCGGACGATCGTCGACGCCGCGGCGATCGCGCGACTGCTCCCGACCCGTCCGAAGGGGTTCCGCCGGGCCGTGAGCGCCCTCTCTGCCCGGGGCGAGACGCTCGTCGCCGGCCTCGTCTCGGTCAGCGGCCGGCGGCTCCTGCCGGCATCGTCTGCGCTCGCGGTCTTCGACGCGGCGGGCCGCGTCGCGTTCACCCTGCCGCTGTTCCCGGCGGAGACGCTGCCGGCGGCGGTCGGGCTCTCTCCGGCCGGCGACGCCGTCTGGTACTACGACGCCGGCGAGGGCCAGGCGATCGTTGTCGCCGTGCCGGGCGGCCGCCGACTGTCGTTCTTCCAGGCCCGTTGGATCGCCTGGTCCCCCGACGGACGCTACCTCGCCGCAGCGACCTCGGGTGGGATCTCGCTGCGTCGCTGGCCGGCGGGTGACGAGGTCGCCGTCGTCCCCGTCGATGCGGCCGACCTCTCGTGGACGCGCGTTCCGTGACCGAGCCACCTGCCGCGTAGACTCGGCCGGTGGCGCCGAAGACGCTGACCGGCGAGGAGCTCGAGCTCGACGACGGCCCGGTCCGGGACGCGGAGCTGTTCCTCGTCGACGGCAACAACCTCGCCTACCGGGCGTTCTTCGCCCTCCCCGAGGAGCTGGCGACCTCGGAGGGATTCCCGACGAACGCCCTGCTCGGGTTCGTGAACATGCTCTTCAAGCTGCTCGTCGACTACCGGCCGAAGGGCGTCGCCGTGGCCTGGGACACGAAGCCGGTGCACCGGCTCGAGGTCGCCGAGGAGTACAAGGCCGAGCGGCGGCCGATGCCCGATCTGCTCCGGGAGCAGTTCCCGCACTTTCGCCCGATCGTCGAGGCGTTCGGCTACCGCAACCTCGAGTTCGAGGGCTGGGAGGCCGACGACGTGATCGCGACGATCGCGACCCGAGCCGACGAACGCGGGATCCGGACGTGCGTCGTCTCGACCGACCGCGACGCATTCCAGCTCTGCTCGGAGAACGTCTCGCTGATGATGACCCCGCGCGGCGTCGCCGACGTCCAGGTCTACACGCCGGAGCGCGTCCTCGCCCGGTACGGAGTCGCCCCCGTACAGGTGCCGGACTTCATCGGGCTCAAGGGCGACAGCTCCGACAACATCCCGGGCGTACCGGGCATCGGCGACAAGACGGCCGGCCAGCTGATCGCGCAGTACGGGTCGCTGGAAGCCGTGATCGAGCACGCCGGGGAGCTCTCGCCTGCCCGCGCGAAGGCGATCGCCGAGCATGCCGAGCAGGCGAGGCAGTCGAAGGAGCTCGCGACGATGCGCCGCGACCTGGACATCGACTGCGACCCTGCCGAGCTCGTCCTCTCCGCTCCCGACCGCTCCGAGCTGCGGGAGATGTTCCGCCGCTTCGAGTTCCGCAACGTCCTGCGGCGCGTCGACGAGCTCGACGTGGCACTGCCGGCCGCCGAGCAGGTCGCAGAGGGGTTCGAGGTCAGGTGGGAGGAGCGCGCGCTCGGGCGCGTCGACGGCTTCGCCGCCGTGGTCGCCCGAGGCGACCGGGTCGCCGTGGCCCGGCCCGGAGCGCCGGTCTCCGTGTCGCCGGTGGACGACCTCGACGCCGCCCTCGCCGGCGCGCAGCTCGCGTGCCACGGCTTCGGGACGCTCCCTCGCGGGCTCTGGCGCACGGGGATCGAGCCGGAGGAGGACACGGAGATCGCCGCCTACCTGATCGATCCGAACCGCTCCTCGTACGCCCTGGACGATCTCGCGGCCGAGTACGGCGTCGAGCCTCACCCCTCCCCGCCCGCGGAGGAGGAGACGGACGCCCTGGTCCGCGCCGCTGCGGCGACCCTGGCGATCGTCGGCCCGCTGCGCGAGCGGCTGCTCGGGCTCGACCTGGTCCGGCTCTATCGAGACGTCGAGCTTCCGCTGGCGGTCGTCCTCCGCGCCATGGAGGACGTCGGAGTCAAGATCGACACGTACCGGATGGGCGAGATCACCGCCCGCCTCGCGGACCGGGTCGAGGAGCTCGAGGCCCGCGCTGCCGAGCTCGCCGGCGAGCCGTTCGTGCTCGGGTCGACCCAGCAGGTCGCCCACGTCCTCTTCGAGACGCTCGGGCTGGAGCCGGGCCGAAGGGGGAAGACCGGCTACTCGACGGACACGCGGGTGCTGCGCGGGCTCCGCGATGCCCATCCGATCGTTCCCGTGATCGAGGAGTGGCGCGAGTACGCGAAGCTCCTGAACACCTACCTCGGCCCTCTCCCGTCGCTGATCTCGCCGGAGGACGGGCGTCTGCACACGACGTTCAACCAGACCGTCGCCGCCACGGGGCGCCTCTCCACCTCGAACCCGAACCTGCAGTCGATCCCGATCCGCACCGAGCTCGGCCGAACGATCAGGAGCGCATTCGTCGCCGAGAGCGAATGGAGGCTGCTCTCGGCCGACTACTCTCAGGTCGAGCTCCGCATCCTCGCGCACGTCTCCGGCGAGCCGATCCTCCGCGAGGCGTTCCTTCGGGGCGACGACATCCATGCTGCGACGGCGGCCGAGGTGCTCGCCAAGGAGCAGGCGACCCTGACGAAGGACGAGCGAAACCGGGCCAAGGCGGTCAACTTCGGGATCATCTACGGCATCAGCGCCTTCGGGCTTTCCGAGCAGCTCGAGATCCCGCGCGAGGAGGCGCAGGCGTACATCGACGCCTATCTCGCGCGCTTCCCCAAGGTGCGGGAGTTCATCGCGCGGACCGTCGTCGAGGCCGAGGAGCTGGGAGAGGTGCGCACGCTGATGGGGCGCCGCCGGCCGATCCCCGAGCTCCGGGCGTCGAACCGCCAGACCCGATCGCTGGGCGAGCGGCTCGCCGTCAACACGGTGATGCAGGGGACTGCGGCCGACATCATCAAGGTCGCGATGGTGGCGATCCATCGTCGCCTCCGCGCCGAGGGCCGCGCGGCCAGGCTCGTGCTGCAGGTGCACGACGAGCTGCTGCTCGAGGTTCCCGCCAACGAGGTCGCCGCGGTACGCGAGCTCGTGCGGGAGGAGATGTGCGGCGCCTACGACCTCGATCCCGCGCTCGTCGTCGATATCGGCGTCGGTGACGACTGGACCGAGGCGAAGTCGTAAGGCCCGGCCGTCAGGCCGGGCCGCACAGCGGACGGCGGAGCCGGCCGCGACGGTTCGCGGAGCCGGGCGTTGCTCGGTTCCGCACAGGGGCCCGGCCGTCAGGCCGGGCCGCAAAGCGGGCGGCGGAGCCGGGCGGTGCTCGCTCCGCACCTGGGCTGAACCGGCTTTCGGGGCCGTTGCTAGTATTCCCCGTTCCGGATGGCCACCAACGACACCGCTACCGAGACCGATACGATCGACGCTGGCTGGGTTCGCGCCGAAGACGGCTCGCTGATCCCCGACTACGACGCGACGATCCCCGTCATCAACGAGGGGGAGGTCGTGCGCGGCACCGTGGTCCGGGTCGACAAGGACGAGGTCCTCGTCGACATCGGCTACAAGTCGGAAGGCGTCATCCCGGTCTCTGAGCTCTCGATCCGGCGGTCCGTGAATCCGGCCGACGAGGTGCAGCTCGGAGACGAGATCGACGCGCTCGTGATGACGAAAGAGGACGCCGAGGGTCGGCTCATCCTCTCGAAGAAGCGGGCGCGGTTCGAGATGGCCTGGAAACGCATCGAGGGTGCCGCCGAGAGCGGCGAGCCGGTCGAGGGCACCGTGATCGAGGTCGTCAAGGGCGGCCTGATCCTCGACCTCGGTGTCCGCGGCTTCCTGCCGGCGTCGCTCGTCGACATCCGCAGAGTCCAGAACCTCGACGAGTTCCTCGGCAAGGGACTGCGCTGCAAGGTGATCGAGCTCAACCGGAGCCGCAACAACGTCGTGCTCTCTCGCCGGGCAGTGCTCGAGGACGAGCGCAAGGAGATGCGGCAGGCGATCCTCGATCGGCTCTCGCCGGGTGACGTGGTCGAGGGGACGATCTCGAACATCGTCGACTTCGGAGCCTTCGTCGACCTCGAGGGCATCGACGGCCTGATCCACATCTCCGAGCTCTCCTGGAGCCACGTGAACCACCCGTCCGAGGTTCTCGAGATCGGCCAGACGGTCAAGGTCAAGGTGCTCGACATCGACCGCGACCGCCAGCGGATCTCCCTCGGGCTCAAACAGACCCAGTCCGACCCCTGGCAGCAGGTGATCGAGGCCTACCAGGAAGGCGACGTCGTCCAGGGCAGGGTCACCAAGGTCGTGACATTCGGCGCGTTCGTCGAGATTCTCCCGGGTGTCGAGGGCCTCGTGCACATCTCGGAGCTGGCCCAGCACCACGTCGAGAACCCGCGCGAGATCGTGTCACAGGGCGAGGTCGTGCAGGTGAAGATCATCGAGATGGATGCGGACCGCCGCAGGCTGTCGCTCTCGCTGAAGCGGGTCGAGGACGCGGACGAGGTGCGCCCGCCGATCGGCGGAGCGCTGCTCCTGCCGGAGCCCGTCGCCGAGGATCTGCACGTGGACGCCGGGGCCGACGAGCTCGGCGTCGGCGACGAGATCGGCGCCGGCGAGGAAGTCGCCGCGGGCGAGGAGGTCGAGGCGGTGGTGGTCGAAGAGATCGAAGGTCTCGCCGAGACCGGCCGAGGAGCCCGAGCCGGCCGAGGAGCCCGAGCCGGCCGAGGAGCCCGAGCCCTCCTCGTAGGGGCCGGGCCTGTCCGGCCTACGGCAATGACCAGGCGGCCGGTGGCGGTCGCCGTCACCGGCGGCATCGGCGCCGGCAAGAGCGAGGCCCTGCGCGCCTTCGAACGCCACGGAGCCGCCGTCGTCTCGAGCGACGAGATCGTTCACGAGCTGCTCCGCCAGAAGGACGTGAAGGGCGAGATCGTCGAGCGGTTCGGCGAGGACGTCCTCGGCGAGGACGGCCAGATCGATCGTCGAGCCGTCGGGCGGATCGTGTTCTCCGACAGCGAGGCGCTCGCATGGCTCGAGGCGCTCCTCCACCCCCGGGTCGTCGCCGCCTACATGCGGTGGCGCGACGCGCTCGGTGAGCTGCCTGAGCCTCCGGCCGTGTGCGCGACCGAGGTCCCGCTGCTGTTCGAGACGGGCGGGGACGCCCGGTTCGACGTCGTCGTCGTGATCACCGCTTCGACCACGGTCCGGACCTCCCGGCGAATCGTGCCCGACCTGACGCTTCGCGAGGCGCGGCTGCTTCCCGACGAGGAGAAGGTCCGACGCGCCGACTTCGCATACGTCAACGACGGCACGCTGGAGGAGCTCGACGCCTTTGTCGCCGGCGTCGTCGCCACACTGTCTGAATCGTGAAGCGCGTCCTCCTCGCGGGCACCCTACTGATCGTGATCGCCGCCGCCGTCGTCTTCGCGGTCGACCGATCGAGCCCGGAGTGGTACCAGAAGCTCCGGTACCCGCTCGAGTACCAGCAGCTCGTCCGCAAGAACGCCCGCACCTTCGACGTCGACCCGGCTCTGATTGCCGCGGTCATCTACGCGGAGAGCCGATTCGACCCGGAGGTCGTGTCGGAGGCCGGCGCGATCGGACTGATGCAGCTCCTGCCCGATACCGGCAAGTGGATCGCGGCGACCGGCGGGGAGCCCTTCAGGGTGAGAGATCTCTACGATCCGAAGGTCAACGTACGGTACGGGTCCTTCTATCTCGATCGGCTGCTGAAGAAGTACGGCGACGTGCGCTTCGCGCTCGCCGCCTACCACGCCGGGCAGGGCAACGCCGATCGCTGGCTCGCCGGAAACGGCGAGATCGGGTTTGCAGACACCCGGTCGTACGTGGAGAACGTGCTCGAGTTCCGCGACATCTACCGGGACACCTACGCGGAGCTCCGGCTCAAGGGCGAAGCGGCTTCCTCGCCTTGACCCGGAACGGCTGCATCGCCTGGTAGCCATTGCGTCGCACGATCACCCACCCGTCCACCCAGCGGGCTCCAGCGGCCCAGGGCACGCGCCAGGCGCAGATGGCGACCCCGTCGCGCAGCCGTCTGGCGACGACCGGGAGGACCCGCGAGCCGACGTGCGCCACGCATGCGACCTCACCCTCGTCCACGAGCTCGCCTGTGTCGTCACGAAGCACGACGGCTCCGGCCGCGAAGACGTTGCCGGCCCGGGGCTCCGGATACCGCGTCAGGAAGGGCGCGAGCGGCGAGAGCGCGAAGCGCGTCACGCTGAGCGTCTCCTCGCCCGGCGACGACGCCTTGGCGAGCGCGAGCACGGCGTCGATCCTCCCGCGGTCGTAGCGCCTTTCGGCGTCGCCGGTGGGCACCGTCCCGGCGCGAAGGGCGTCCGCCACCGCGTCGCCCGAGAGCGCCGGATGCGCCGCGAGCACGAGGGCGGCGACCCCCGAGACGATCGGCGTCGAGTACGACGTGCCGGAGCGCCGCTCGATCCCGCCCGCGAGCGACAGCGAGAAGAGTTGCGTCGCGGGGGCGGCGAGATCGACCCAGGCTCCGTAGGACGAGCCCGACCAGCTCCGATCGCGGTCGTCGGTGCCGCCCACCCCGACGACCCCGTCGTAGCCGGCAGGGTACTGGGGCGTCGCCGTTCCCTCGTTCCCGGCCGAGGCGACTATGACCACTCCCCGAGCGAGGGCGTACCGGACCGCGTCCTCCTGGACCTGCGACCGATCGGCCCCGCCGAGGCTCAGGTTGAGGACGTCCGCGCCGTGATCGACCGCCCACACGATCCCGTCGGCGCTGTCGAACTTCGTCGCCTCCGTCGAGCCGTCCTCGACGACCTTCACCGGCATGACCGAGCAGGCAGGGCAGACGCCGGTGACGAACCCGTCCGATGCGACGATGCCGGCGACGAACGTGCCGTGGCCGTTGCGGTCGCGCGGGTCGTCGTCGTCGTTCGCGACGTCCGTTCCGGGGACGACCCTGCCCGCGAGCTCGTCGCGGTCGATGTCGACGCCGGTGTCCAGAATCGCCACTGTCACGGACGGGCTTCCGCGGGTCGTCGCCCAGGCCTCCGGCACCCGGACCGCCTGGAGATGCCAATCGGAGCCGCGGTACGGCGGGCTTGCGGCGAGCTGGTCGGTGCGGTTGGGCTCGATCGCGCGTACCAGCGACGCCGCTGCCAGAGAGCGCTCCGCGCCGCGCCCGAGGCCCGCCACCAGATAGGCGTCGAGAGCCGGGATCGAGTCGACGACCACGCCACCCGCGGCCGCTGCGATGCGTTCGGCGTCGGCCCGGCTCGCGCCGGGATCGAGGCACAGGACCGTTCCGCCGCTGCCCAGCGCGGGCGCGGCGAGCAGGAGCGCGGCGAGAACTGCGAGGACGAACGGCACGACACGAACTGTAGAGACGCCTACCCGGCTACCATCAGGTCGTGCCGGACTTCCGCGTCTCCGCCGCCTACCGGCCGACCGGCGACCAGCCGCAGGCGATCGCCACACTCGCCGAGGGAACGCTCGCCGGCGACCGCTACCAGACGCTGCTCGGTGCGACCGGAACCGGCAAGACGGCCACGATGGCCTGGATCGTCGAGCAGGTGCAGAAGCCGACGCTCGTGATCGCCCACAACAAGACGCTCGCTGCGCAGCTCTGCAACGAGTTCCGGGAGTTCTTCCCGGACAACGCCGTCGAGTACTTCGTCTCGTACTACGACTACTACCAGCCGGAGGCCTACGTCCCCCAGGCTGACCTCTACATCGAGAAGGATGCGTCGATCAACGACGACATCGACCGCCTGCGGCATGCGGCCACGAGCGCGATCCTCACACGCCGCGACGTGATCGTCGTCGCCTCCGTGTCGTGCATCTACGGGCTCGGCTCTCCGACGGAGTACCGGGACAAGACGGTGCTCCTCGTGTCGGGCGAGGAGATCGACCGCGACGTGATGCTGCGCAAGCTGGTCGACATCCAGTATCAGCGCAACGATTCGTACCTCGGCCGCGGGCGCTTCCGGGTGCGTGGGGACGTCGTCGAGGTGCAGCCGGCGGCGACGGAGACCGCGTATCGGATCTCGTTCTTCGGCGACGAGGTCGAGCAGATCACCCATTTCGACCCGCTGACCGGCGAGATCCACCAGCGGCTCGAGCACCTCGCCATCTTCCCGGCGACGCAGTACGTGACCGACAAGCCGACGATCGAGCGGGCGCTCGACGAGATCCGCTCCGAGCTCGACGAGCAGATCGCCGGGTTCGAGGCACAGGGGAAGCTGCTCGAGGCCCATCGGATCCGCCAGCGCACCGAGTACGACATCGAGATGATGGCGGAGCTGGGCTACTGCAACGGCATCGAGAACTACTCGCGGTTCCTCGAGGGCCGGGCGCGCGGATCGCGGTCGCATTGCCTGCTCGACTTCTTCCCGGGCGACTACCTGCTCTTCATCGACGAGTCGCATCAGACGGTGCCGCAGATCGGCGGGATGTTCGAAGGCGACCGCTCGCGCAAGGAGACGTTGGTCGACTACGGCTTCAGACTCCCGTCGGCGCTGGACAACCGGCCGCTGCGCTTCGACGAGTTCCTCGACCTCGTGCCGCAGATGGTGTTCGCCTCGGCCACGCCCGGGCCGTTCGAGCAACGCCACTCGACGCGGGTCGCCGAGCAGGTCATCCGCCCGACCGGGATCGTCGACCCCGACGTCGAGCTCCGTCCGACGAAGAACCAGATCGACGACCTCCTGAACGAGATCCGAAGGCGCGAGGAGGTCGGGGAGCGTGTCCTGATCACCACCCTGACGAAGAAGATGGCCGAGGATCTGACCGACTACCTGCTGGAGGCGGGCGTCAAGACGCGCTATCTCCATTCGGAGATCGACACGCTCGAGCGGATCCAGATCGTTCGCGAGCTGCGCCTCGGGGAGTACGACGTCCTCGTCGGTGTCAACCTCCTCCGTGAGGGGCTCGATCTCCCCGAGGTGACGCTCGTCGCAATCCTCGACGCGGACAAGGAGGGGTTCCTCCGCGGCCAGACTGCGCTGATCCAGACGATCGGGCGGGCCGCGCGCAACGTCCACGGCAAAGTCCTGCTCTACGCCGACAAGACGACGGAGGCGATCCGTGGCGCGATGGACGAGACGAACCGGCGCCGTGCGATCCAGCTCCGCTACAACGAGGAGCACGGCATCACACCCGAGTCGATCCAGAAGGGCGTCTCCGACATCGCCGAGCTGCTCGCTCTCGAGTCGCCGAACGTGCCGACCCGGCGGCGGCGTGGCCAGCGTCAGGTGGAGGGGATGAACGCCGACGAGCTCGAGAAGCTCGTCGTCACCCTCGAGGAGGAGATGTACGTCGCCGCGGAGGAGCTCCGGTTCGAGTACGCGGCCAAGCTGCGCGACGAGGTCAAGGAGCTCCGGCGCGAGCTCATGGCGCTAGCTGCGGTCCAGACGTAGCACCCCGCGGGTAACGCCGGTCGGCGACAGTCGTCAGCTCGCCCTCGACCCAGCAGACGGTGCGGACGCGCAGGCTGGTCTCCTCGGCCTCGTACAGGTGGAGGCCGGCCGCCTCCGCATGACGCCCGGGCCGAGGCCGGCCCGTTCCCGGGGCGGTGGCGATCACGACTCCGCCGGCGGCGTGCTCGAACTCCCGCCGTTCGACGACGGCACTCTGGTGGGTGTGTCCCGAGACGACGAGCTCCGCGCCGGACGAGACGAGGCTCGCGAGGACATCGGAACGGCGGGGGATCGTGCGCTTTCCGGTCCGCCACGGAGCAGTCGTGAGATGGTGGTGGAGCGCGACGATTCGCAGCGCACCCGGCCGGGCAGCCGCGAGGGCAGCCTCGACCCGGTCGAGCTGGCGCTCGTCGAGCGCTCCCCGCTGGTATCTCCAGGGCCGCACGGAGTTCAGGCAGCAGACCACGACGAAGTCGGAGCGGTAGTCGGGCTCGGTCTCACCCCAGACGGCACGAAAGGCTGCGAAAGGGGAGAGCACGCGACGCGGTGGCAGACGGGGGAGGTCGTGGTTGCCGGGGACGGCGACAACCGGCGGACCGAGCGAGCGCAGGAAGGCGGCAGCTCGCCGATGCTGCTCCGGGCGATTCCGGTGCGTCAGGTCACCGGTTGCGAGGACGAGCTCGGGCGTCTCGGCTCCGACGAGGCGGCGGATCGCCTCCTCGACGTCGGCCCGTCCGTCATCGTGCGCGCCGACGTGGAGGTCGGAGAGCTGGAGGACGCGCACCGGCACCGCCCTAGCGTACGCACTGGGTAGGCGGAATCGTTGCCCGTAACCGAAACCGGCGGGTGCCGGTTTCGGCATTACGGGCCGATATCCGCCGGGGGAGGGCGGCGGAGCCGCCCGGTCACCGGGGCGCAGCGATTCCGCCTAATGCCCGGCCATCCTCGCTCCGATCTATCATGAGAACATGGTCGATGAGCCGGCAGAGGTGTTCGACGACATCTACCTGGGACTGAAGGCAGGTGTCGCAGGGCGCAAGCGCCGTCGCGGCGAGGTGCTGTCGCCCGAGGAGCACGAGGCGCTCGGACGCTGGGAGCGGCTCTCGAGGGCGCGAAAGTCCCTCGCCGTCGGAGGGTTCGTCGTCGGGACGTTCGGCCTCGGGTTCGCGGTCGGCGGGCTCGTCTTCGGTCGGCGCCGAAGCGCCTCGGCCTAGAGGGCAGCCCGCCACGCAGGATCGGCTCGTCCAGCGCCGAAACGGGCTGGGATGGAGCTACACGCCCGTCCCCATGGGGTCGCGCTCGTCCGGCCCCTCGGGCGCGCGATCCTCGCCGCAGCGGCCGGCGCAGCCTGCATCGTGCTCGGGGGCGGCGTCCACTGGGTGCTCGAGCTCGTGGGAGCAGCTGCGCTGGGTCTCGCATCGCTGCTGGCATTGTCCACCGTCGTCGAGTGGGAGCGCACCGACGTGCTGCTGACGGACGACGTCCTCCGGGTTCGCTGGGGGATCCTCCGTCGGCGCTCGACCGAGATCCGGCTCGAGCCGAGCTCGCCTGTCCAGCTCGAGCAGGGGATCGGGGGGCGGTTGCTCGGGTACGGAACGCTCGTCGCCGGCGGGATCGAGGTGCCCTACGTGCCGCTCGCGTCCGTCCGTCCCGGACGACCGTAGAGTCCGGGTGCGATCACCGAGGCGCCCGCGAAGCGCGCCGACGCCCCGAGCTCGGCCTCGATTCGGAGCAGCCGGTTCCACTTGGCCGTTCGCTCGGCTCGGGTCGTCGAGCCGACCTTGATCTGTCCGGCCCGCCAGCCGACGGCGAGGTCTGCGAGCCAGGAGTCCTCCGTGTCGCCGGAGCGGGCCGAGACGACGGTCGCGTAGCCCGACGCTCGCGCGAGCTCGACCGCCTCGCGCGCGTCCGAGAGGGTGCCGCACTGGTTGGGCTTGACGAGGATCGCGTTCGCGACGCCTCCCGCGATTCCGCGCGCCAGCCGATCGACCTTGGTCACGAAGAGGTCGTCGCCGAGGAGCTGCACCCGCGCGCCGAGCCGTCGAGTCGCCTCGGCCCAGCCCTCCCAGTCGTCCTCGGCGAGCGGGTCCTCGATCGAGACGACCGGGTGGGCCGCGCACCACGACTCGAGCTCGTCGAGGAGCTGGCCGGCGTCGAGCGTTCTGCCCTCCCCTGCAAGGCGGTACCCGCTCTCGACCTTCAGCTGGGTGGCTGCGACGTCGATCGCGGCGGCGGCCTGGCGGCCGGGCTCGAGCCCGGCCCGCTCGATGCCGGCGACGAGCAGGTCGAGGCCGGCCCGGTTCGATCGCAGCAGCAGCCCGAGCCCGCCTTCGTCCGCGACGAGGGACGCAGGATGGCCGCGGTCCCGGGCGAGCTCCTCGGTAGCCCGTCGCACGCGCCAGCACCACTCGATCGCCTCGGCGAAGGTCGATGCGCCGACCGGGACGACGAGGAAGTCCTGTACGTCCAGTCCCGCGCCGCGGGCGTGGGCGCCGCCGGAGATGACGTTCACCATCGGTAACGGGAGCAGGGGTCCGCCGCTACCTGCTACGAGCACGAAGAAGGGAAGCGCCTCCGCGTCGGCGACCGCGAGCGCAGCGGAGACCGAGACGGCGAGAACGGCGTTCGCGCCGAGCCGGCCGAGATCGCTCGTCCCGTCGAGCTCTCGAAGCAGCCGGTCGAGCGCAGCGCCGTCCTCGGCGTCGAGGCCGGCGATCGCCCGGGCGATCTCTCCGTTGACCGCGGCGACCGCGTCCCTGACCCCCTTTCCGCCGTAGCGATCACCGCCGTCCCTGCGCTCGTGCGCCTCGTGCGCGCCCGTCGACGCGCCGGCCGGCACGATCGCCTGCGCCCGGGCGCCTCCTTCGAGGCGCAGCTCGCATGCGACCGTCGGGGTGCCGCGCGAGTCGAGGGCCTCCCAGGCGAGAAGACCGGCGATCGCGGTCGGGTTCACAGCTCCTCCGCGAGCGCGTACCAGGTGTGCTCGAGCGACGCGGGCGGGCTCGCGAGGAGATTCGCCCCCAGACGGCGCGCGACCTCCCGCTCCTCCTCGTCGAGGTACTCGGCGGGCGACTTCCCGTCGACGCGGGCGAGCATCAGGCAGCCCGTGTGAGCGAGCACGTCGGCGAACGGAGGGAGCAGGTCGGGTGCCACCGCGTCGGCATACGTCGCGAGGAACGCGTTCGCGCACTCGTAGTAGCCGGTGGCGTCGCCGGGGCGGTGGATCGTCTTCAACAGGAGGTGGTTGAGCATGAAGGCGAGGTCGAAGGCGGGATCGCCGACGTGGGCGACCTCGAAGTCGACGACCCAGAGCCCGTCGGCGCCGACGAGGACGTTCTTGGGGGAGAAGTCCCCGTGGACGAGGCAGCGCTTCGCCGCCAGCATCCGCTCGACGACCTCGTCGATCGCACCGGCCAGGTCCGGGCGCCGGGCGATCACCGTCCGGTGGTACGGATCGACGCGAAGCTGCTCGAAGGCATCGGTGTCGACGAATCGCCAGGTCTGTGTGCCGTCCGCCGTCTCCGAGTGCCAGGTGGCGAGGAGCCCGCCGAGGCGACCGGCGACGAGGGGGTCGATTCGACCCGCGAGCAGATCGTCCTTCCAGTTCGACCAGTCGTCCGGCGCCATGGCGATCACGATCGCGTACAGATCTTCGTCGACGTCGAGGACCGCCGGAACCGCTCCCGGGGAGAGCTCTCCGGCGAGGCGAAGCGCCGCCGCTTCCGTCAGCACGCGCTCCTGTGTCGCGAGCCACTCGTCGGCGACGCGGAGTCGGGGAAGGGCCTGCTTGACGACCGCGCGGAGGCCGTCCGACTCGACCGCGAGAACGACGTTCGAGACACCGCCTCCGAGCTCCTCCGCCTGGACGGCGCTGCCGGCCTCGACGAGACCGCGGTCGGCGAGGAAGGCTCCGACCGTGGCCGCGTCCAGCAACTCCGTCACGCCATGAGGATCGCGACGTCGTCGGCCACGTTACCGAGGATCGTGTAGTCCGTCCGCGCCGTCTGGAGGATCGATCCGGGCACGAACTCCGAGACCGGCCCGTGGGCGACGAGCCGTGCGATGAAGCGTTGCCACGAGACGTGTCCGCCGAGGTCCCCGTCGAGCCAGAAGCTCCGGTGCCGCGCGCCCAGGATCTCGCGCGGCCCGATCGTGTTCGCCTTCGGCGGGACCCACGACCAGTCCCCGCCGAACGAGTGGAGCGCGTTCTGCATGATCGTCATCGGGTTCAGCTCGACGAGTCGCGCGCCCGCGAGCTTGTACGCCTCGAGGTCGCCCTCGAACTCCGCGCCGAGATGCGACTCCCAGAAGGCGATGTGGCCGCACCAGCCGATCCCGCCGTAGCAGACATCCGCGCCGCCGAGGTCCTCGATCCGCGCGGAGTAGTCGCCGATCGCCTCGGCCGTCGGGAAGTGGATCTGCTCCTCGGGCGGCCGAAGCGCCGGATCGACGAGCTCGAAGAAGCGCTCCCACATCGCCCGCTGGAACGACCCGGGCCAGGAGAGCGGCGCCGTCACGCCATCCTCGTTCGCGTACTCGTCCATGTTGAACGTGTGGACATGGGCGAGCGAGAGCCGCTCGTCGTTGATCATCCGCGCGGCGATCGCGTACTGCGGCATCGGCCCGACCGGGAAGATTCCGACGAACGGCCGGCCCTCGTCCCGCGCGAGCCGGATCCGCGCGACGATGTCCTCGGCGAACGCCCGGTAGAAGTTCTCGGCCGCGTCCACGACCGCGATCCGGAACTCCGGGTTCTCGTGCCTCGTCAGCTCGGCGCGCGTGATCCGCCGCACGCGCTGGCAGGCCTCACGGTCGCGGAAGCTGATGAACGGGGCGAGGTCGTACTCGAAGTCGCTCGGCACCGATCGATCCTCCTTCGGATGGTTGCCAGATCAGTCATCTACGGGAGCAGCCGACGTGTCGTGCCGCGCAGCCAGGTGGTGCACTGCACGAAGCCCTCGGCGTAGCGGACCCCGCACTGCTGGCCGCGATAGCGGGCGGCGGTCCTCATCTCCTCGACGATGTCCACGCCGTCGTGGTCTCGAAGCCAGGCGAGTTGCGTCTCGTGCGCCTCGAGCATCGCGGCCTTCCGCTCGATCGTGCCGGTGATGTCCACGTATTCGGTCGGCACGAAGCCGAGGCCCGCGATCGTGTCCATGAAGTAGAGAGGCGTCACGGTCTCGTGGCGAGGGAGCTCCGTCTCCAGGTTGCGGAACGTCGCGTAGAAGCTGCACTCGAACACGAGCTTCGACGTCTCGTTGTGGTCGCCCATGTAGTCGTTCGGCGCATGGGTGATGACCACGTCCGGTCTCGCGTCACGCACGAGATCGACCACGAGCCGCTTCTGCTCGGGATCGGCGGCGTTCACCGCGCCGTCGCCGAGCCCGAGCGACCGGTGCTCGGCCCCGGCGATCGCGGCTGCCCGCCGAGCCTCGTCCAGCGCGGATGGCGGAGATCTCCTCGCGCCCGTGGACGAAGCTCCCCATGTCGCCGTTCGTGGCGTGACACATGACGACGTGGTGCCCTTCGACGACGTAGCGGGCGAGGGTGCCGCCACAGAGGATCTCGAGATCGTCGGGATGCGCCCCGACCGCCAGTACGCGCACGCTCGCTCCTTGACCCGGGTGAAGGCCGATGGTAGACCACTCGCGTGCCTGCGTTCGACCGTGCTCGATTCGACCACATCGGGATCGTGACGACGGTCAAGCAGCCCAGCGAGAGCTGGGTCGAGTCGACGCGGGTCTGGGTGACGAGCCCCCGCGATCACCGCTTCAATATCGAGTTCCTCCGCTTCGAGCCGGACACTCCCGTGACCGGGCCGCTTCGCACCGAGCCGCACGTCGCCTACCGCGTCGACGATCTCGAGCGCGCGATCGAGGGCCACGACGTCGTGCTCGAGCCGTTCGATCCGTCCGGCATCGGCTTCGTGCGCGTCGCGTTCGTGAACGTCGGCGGCGCGCTCGTCGAGTTCATGCAGTACGCGAACCCGGACGAACAGGGCTGGTTCTAGGCGAAATCGTTGCCGGCCGGAGGCCGGCCGATATTCGCCGTGGAGGGGCCCGGAGGGCCCCGGTTACAGCGGCGAAACCGTTGCCCGGCCTGCGGCCGGCCGATTCGGCGTTCGAAACCGGGGCCTCCCGGCCCCTTCACGGCCGAGATCGACCCGGCCTGCGGCCGGGTAACGATTCGGCCTAGATCACTGCCTGCCGCGCAGGCCCTCGGTTCGCTTTCGCTTGGCCGGGATCTTCTTGCCCGGGCCCGGGTAGCGGACCTCCGAGTAGCGGAACGGGCGGTAGAACGGCACCTGCGTGAAGACGTGCTCGAGCGTCTGGGCGCTCAGGCTCCAGAGCGGCGGCCAGGTGGTCTCCTCGGCCTGGATCGGCCAGACGCGTGTCATCTCGCCCTGGGGCGGGCGCACGCTGGTCTTCGCGGGCCGACGATGGATCCCGAACACCTTCAGGACGAGATGGCCGAAGACGCCGAGGACGCTGTACGCCTCGACCTCGCGCTCCGACTCGGTCTCGCCGATCGGGACGACGAGCCGTCCGGCCAGGATGCCGATGTCGTTGCCGCGGTAGCGTCCGATGCCGACGAAGACGTTCTCGTGCGGCTCGAGGCGCTCGCGGAGCGTTCGGCGATGAGAGCGAGGCACGCCCTGGCTCTTCCGCTCGACCGCGAGCACGGCGTAGGCCGTTCGAGCGCCCCAGGCGGCGATCGTCCGCTGCTCTACGGGCCCGAACGTCGCCGCCTTGCCTTCGACGAGCGGCGTCAGGAGCGGCAGCGCCCGGGCGTCGAGCACGGCGAGCTCGGCAGCGCAGGCCGTGCAGAGCACGACCGTTGAGTACGACTCGACCTCGAGGCGTTCGCGTTCCGTGATCGCCTGCTCGATCGCCTCCCCGAGCCGCACGTCCGGCTGCGCCTCTCCGAGCTCCGCGTGCCGTGGGATCGACATCGGGATCTGGTCGGCGGGCCCGTCCGGCACGTACGGCGGCGGCTCGTCGGCAACGAGGTGCTCAACGGGCTCGCCTTCCAGGCCGACCAGGGGAGGCACCCAGAGCGGAATCCCGTGGTCTCGCGCCTCGGCAGCGCCGCCGCAGTAGAAGCAGGATTTCGCCATGCGCCGAGCGAGGGTATCCGATTCAAGAAGCGGCCGGGCTGCTTAGCACGGTCAAAAGCCGTTAGCCTGGCTATTGACTTTCGCCGCCGGGCGGCTCTAGCATTGAGGCCGCCCGTCGTCCCGGACTGGAGGCACTTGGGGCTCTCCGCCTTCGAGCTCGAGCTGCGATCGAGGATCAGCGGCAAACGCG
This sequence comes from uncultured Thermoleophilia bacterium, assembly GCA_963705605.1. Classification (GTDB taxonomy): domain Bacteria; phylum Actinomycetota; class Thermoleophilia; order Gaiellales; family Gaiellaceae; genus CAVPKC01. The sequence continues at coordinate 465,123 of CAVPKC010000003.1, read as the reverse complement.
CGGTCGGGCATGCGGACTCCCTCGTCGCGACCGGTCAGCGCTTCGTCGGGCGCGAGGGCGACGCTGCGGCTGCGGAGGCCGTCCGGCAGCGCTTTCGCGCGCTCGGGCTCGAGGTCGTCGATCGGGAGTTCACGACGCTCGGCTACAGGGACGATCGCGTCGAGCTCCGTCTGGGCGACGACGAGCTCGTCGACGCCATTCCTCCGTACTTCTCTCCGGCGACCCCGGAGGGCGGCGTCGAGGGCGAGCTCGTGTTCGTCGGCGGGGGCGAGGAGGCCGACTACGACGGTGTCGACGTCGACGGTCGGATCGTCGTCATGCAGGAGGTCGGGCTCGGATACTCGCGGTTCTGGCTCGGGAGCTTCGTCGCGCTCGCAGCTCGGAGAGGCGCGTCGGCCGTGATCGTCGTCCACCCGCTCCCCTGGCCGTACCGGATGTCCCTCGAGGCCGGGAACGGGGACCTCGGCCGGCGGTTCCTCGACGAGCAGGTCCCGGTCGTGTGCGTGTCCGGGATCGACGGCGGCCGGATCCTGCACGAGATCGGCGCCGGTCGGGGTCGGGCCAGGCTCGTGGTGGAGAGTGCGATGCCCGAGGTCACGAGCTGGAACGTCAGCGGTCGTCCTGCACGGGAGCGAGCTGCCCGGCGAGGTCGTGCTGGTGCGTCGCCCATCGCGATCACGGAATTCAGCCAGGTGCCAACGACAACGGCTCCGGGTACGGGACGATGCTCGAGGTGGCTGCGGCGCTCGCGGGCGAGCAGCCGCGCCGCACGATCGAGTTCCTCTGCACCACCGCCGAGGAGGGTACGACCCCGGGGGTTGCGGCCTACATCGAGGCGCGCAAGGCCGACGGGACACTGGGGTCGGTGCGGGCCGCGATCGATCTCGACATGTTCGGCGTCGGCGGCAAGCTGAAGCTCGTCGAGCGCGGCCTGTGGCCGGACACCGACCCGATGCAGCACTCCGAGTGGCTGATGCGCTGGCTCGAGGGGATCGCGGACGAGCTCGGCTACGACGTCGGGCGCATGACCGCGCCCTGGGGCGTCGCCGAGTCCGGGCGGTTCATCGAGGCCGGGGTTCCGGCGGTCTGGTTCTGGAAGCCGGACGACTTCTACTACCACTCGATCCACGACATCGATCGACAAGCTCGACGGGAACTCGCTGAAGGCGGTCGGTGACATCACCGCGATCGCGCTCTGGCAGCTCGCGAACGCCGACGAGCTGCCCCGCGGAGGCATGAAAGGAGCGGGCAGATGGCTGCCGACGAGGTCAACCACGAGCGGCTGATCCAGCTGCGCCAGGAGGGCGCACTCCGGGTCTGCGCGTCGCTCGGCGTCGACGCGCTTCTCGTGACACAGCACGACAACGTCCAGTACGTCGCGGACGTCCGGCGGTTCTTCGTCTACGGCTGGGAGCCGAACTCGATGGCGGTGATCACCCACGAGGGCGCGGTTCGAGTCCGTCGACTGCGGCTACCACGTCGCCCCGGGGCCCGCACTGGGCGAACGAGGGTGCGTGGCTGAAGGAGCAGACCGGCTGGGATCACTTCTCGATCTTCAACGCGAGCCTGATCCACGAGCGCTACGCGGCCTGGGCGAAGGACGCGCTCGCCGACCTCGGGGTGACGCCGCGGCAAGGTCGGCGTCGATCGCGTGTCCTGGGTGATCCTCGAGGCGTTCCGGGCCGCGATGCCCGAGATCGAGTTCGTCAACGCCGAGGAGGCGCTGCTCTTCGAGCGGATCGTGAAGAACGAGGAGGAGCGGAAGATCATGCGCAAGGCCGCCTGGGTCGCGAGCGAGGGCGTCCAGGCCGGCCTCGACGCGCTCGCCCCGGGCGTGACGGAGTACGAGGTCTACGGCGCCTTCATGGGCCGCATGTACGAGCTCGGCTCCGAGGGTGACGGGTTCTACCCGTTCCTGACGTCCGGGCCGGTCACCGAGGGTGCGCTCTACCCGACCAACCGGGCGCTCGAGGAGGGCGACGCGATCGTGATGGACATGGGCCCGATCGTCGAGGGCTACAACGGCGACTGCATGCGAACGGGCTTCGTCGGCGAGCCGACCGACGCGTTCAAGGAGCTCTACCGCGTCAACTACGAGGCGATGTACGCGGGCATCGAGACGATCCGGCCCGGGCATCCACATCTCCGAGGTCGACGCTGCCGTGCGGCGTGTCGCCACGGGCTACGGGTACCTCGACGACCGCTTCGACACCGGCCACGGGATCGGCCTCAACTGCTGCGAGCTCCCGGTCTGCATGAAGGCCGGGACGGCGCCGGCGCACCTCGACGTCGTGCTCGAGCCCGGAATGTGCTTCACGCTCGAGCCGCGCTTCCACAAGATGATCGACGACGGCACCTACATCCAGGCGGCGCTCGAGGAGACCGTCATGGTCACGGAGGACGGGGTCGAGGTGCTGACGACCACTCCCTACATGCAGGAGTGCCTGGCGGCGGCGGTCTGATGGCAGGACCGAGCGAGCGCGAGCAAGTTCGATCCCCGCCGAGCAGCTGGCGTTCGAGCAGCGGCCGATCGACCTGAAGGCGCCGATCCTCCTGCGGCCGATCGGCGACGATCCGGCCGACCGGCGCAACTGGGTGCTGAAGGCGATCGAGCGGACCGGCCAGCCGCTCGAGGTCGCGCTCTACGACCTGGGCGTTCGGCTTCGCGCTCGAGGACGACCTGATGTGGAACGCGACGGTCGAGTACCAGGGCGAGGACGAGGCGAGGCGGGTGCACGCCGAGGTCTGGCGGCGGATTCCCGAGCGCTACCAGGAGGCTGCGAGGAAGGTCTTCACGAGGACGAGCGAGGAGCCGCCCTACGGCCTGTCGCTCGAGATCGAGGCCGACGAGATCGCTCGAGCGGCATGGGCGTCTCGGCCGAGGAGGCGCTGGTCTTCTGGAATCGCGCGCTTCACCGGCCACGACCACCAGATGTGGCGGGTCTGGGAGGACTTCTACGGCGCCCGGGAGGGCGTGATCATGTACTCCCGCGTCTGGGAAGGGTTCGCGCTCGGCTTCCTGGAGGTGATCAAGGCGACGATCGGCATGCAGGAGTTCAAGACGACGGACGACCTCGCGAAGCTGAACCGCGCCTACTGGGAGACGATCGGGTGCGAGGTCGAGGAGGTCGAGAAGACGCCCGACCGGCTCGTCACGCTGATCACGACCTGTCCGTACTTCGACAACATGGTCGACATGTACGGCAAGGACGCGGCGAGCGAGATGATGAAGAAGACGATCGGCCCGACCTCCGCCAACTACTACCAGGCGCTGATGAAGGCAATCGGCCTCTGGGAGACGTTCTTCGTGACCCAGGACCAGTTCCGGTCGCTCGGAGACGGCGCGTGCCGGATGGTCTACATCCGGCGCTCGACGATGACGGATCCGTCTCCGGAGGCGTAGAGGCGTGGGCCGACCCGGCGACTGGGCGGAGGTGCGCCTCGTGCTCCTCGGGCCGGGCGAGCGTGCCCCGGCTATCTCGGACGACACCGCGGCGACTGCCGCTCGAGGCTCGGGTGCGCGGGTTTCTCGAAGCCGGCGCAGACGTCGGCGGCCCCGCCGCCGTCACGACCGTTCTCGGGCGGCGCGTCGAGGGGACGCTCGTGCGAGGTGCTCCCGCGCAGCCGGCACACGTTCGGAAGCCCGGTGCCCGAGCTGCTCACGGTGGGCGGCGAGCTCCGTGCGAGGCTCGCGGCCGCGGAGGGCGCTGGCGTGACGGATCGCTCCTACGCGGGCGGTCATGAGCCGCCGCGCCGAGATCGTCGAGCGGTCGGTCGGTATCGACTACGCGGCGTTCGAGAGCGGTGGGCTCGCCTTCGACTACGAGGGGCTGATGGCCAGCGTCGGCTACGGCATCGACGAGATCCGAGCAGATCCAGCGTCGCGCGAACGTCGGCGAGACGCCGCTGCTCGAGCTCGACCGCCTCACCGAGCTCGCGCGCTGCGTCGCGCCGCCCGGGCAAGGGGGCGCGGATCCTCCTGAAGGACGAGGCGGCGAACCCGTCCGGGAGCTTCAAGGTCCGGCGTGCGGCGCTCGCGGTGCACGAAGCGAAGCGGCTCGGCTTCGAGGGGGTGATCGCCGCGACCTCCGGCAACTACGGAGCCGCGGTCGCCTCCCAGGCCGCGCAGCAGGGGCTCGGTTGCATCGTGTTGCAGGAGGTGTTCGACTCGAGCTGGTCGAGGCCAGCCGGAGATCCTCGAGAAGGGGCGTGCCTGCGAGGCGTACGGAGCAGAGGTGTGGCAGCTGACGGTCGGCCCGGAGCTCTTCTACGCGATGCTGCTCCTGCTCGAGGAGACCGGGTACTACAGCGCCTCGCTCTACATCCCGCACGGCGTCGCCGGGATCGAGACGCTTGGCTGGGAGATCGGCCGGCAGGTGCGGGAGCGCTACGGGCGGGCTCCGGACGCCGTCGTCGTCACGCACGCCGGGGGCGGAAACGTCACCGGCACGGCGCGTGGCCTCCTGAAGGCCGGGTGCGCAGACACCGAGCTGATCGGGGTGAGCGTGGACCTGCACGGGCTCCGGATGGACTCGGACGCCGTACTTCAACCGGAAGTCGTTCACGACCGGGCACACGGGCTTCGGCGTCCCGTTCCTCGTCAATCCCGACCGGACCGACGTCCCGCGCAACGCCGCGCGCGCGCTGCGCTATCTCGACCGGTACGTGACGGTGACGCAGGGAGAGGTCTTCTACGTGACGGAGGCGCTCGCGCAGCTCGAGGGGCTCGAGCGCGGGCCCGCCGGGAACACGTCGCTGGCGGCCGCCGTGGCCCTCGCCACCCAGATGGAGCGCGACGCGATCCTCGTCGTGCAGGAGACCGAGTACACGGGCGCAGGAAAGCACCCGACCGCCCAGCTCACGTTCGCGCGCGAGCTCGGCATCGAGGTGCGTCGAGGCGCACCCTCGGAGAACGTCCCGGGGCAGGTGATCGCGATCCCGCGCGCGCCGGACGAGCTGTCCGTGGTCGACGTCGACCTCGACGGGATCCGGCGCTCCTACCTGCGCCGTGCCGTGAAGCGCGAGGGCGCGGCGCCCCCCGGCGACGACGACCTCCGCTTCCTCGCAGCCGAGGTCGCCAGCCCGGTCGAGTCCGTCGAGCGCTGGCTCGGCGAGCTCGAGCTCGCGACGCACGTCGGGGGCGACCGCCTGATGTCGATCGGCAAGCGGCTGAGGGCGATCCGGACCTTGCGCGGGTTGTCGAGCACGCAGCTTGCGCAGGCCGCCGGCGTCTCGCGCGGCCTGATCAGCCAGCTCGAGCTCGATCGTGCGAACCCGTCGATCGACACGCTCCGCAAGATCGCGGGCGCCCTCGACTCGCCGATCGCGGCGTTCTTCGACGAGGGAGCGACGAACGGCATCGTCGTCCGGAAGGGTGAGCGCAAGACCCTGCGCGTCCCGCGCTCGGGGCTCACGTACCAGCTGCTCACTCCCGACCTGAACCGCCAGATCGAGTTCATCCTGATCGAGCTCGCGCCCGGCCAGGGTGGCACCCGGGAGCCGTTCGGGCATCCCGGAGAGGAGAGCGCGCTCGTGCTCGAGGGCGAGCTGCACGTGTGGATCGGCGAGGAGGAGCACGTGCTCCACGCGGGCGACACGATCTCGTTCAACTCCGGGATCCCTCATCGCATCGAGAACCCGGGGAAGAGCGCGTGCGTGCTGGTGTCGGCGATCACACCGCCGCACTTCTGACGACGGCGAGCGGAAGGAGAGAGCCCGTGAAGTGCTTCGTGACGTTCCGGCTGAAGCCGGGCGTGACGCCCGAGCAGTACGAGGAGTGGTTCGAGGCGGAGAACGTGCCGGCGGTCGCGACCATGCGCTCGATCACGAGCTACCGGGTCTGGCGCTCCGTCGGAGCGGCGGAAGGAGAGCCGCCGTACGACTACATCGAGGAGATGGAGTTCGCCGACCGCGACGAGTTCGACCGGGAGGTGGAGCAGCTTCCCGCGATGGCGGCGATGCTCGAGGGCTGGCTGGAGCGTGTCGGCGAGAATGCGATCGTGTACGCGGTTGAGGTCGCGAAGGCGCCCGAATAGGCTGGCGGTTCCACCACACGGCGAACCCGAGAGACGGAGGGACGATGGCGACCGGATGGATCAGTGACGAGCGGTACCTCTGGCACGACACGCGCAGCGCCGCCGGCTTCATGCCCGCCGGCGGGCCGATCGAGCCCGAGCCCCATGCCGAGAGCCCGGCGACCAAGCGCCGCCTCCGCAATCTCCTCGAGGTCTCCGGCCTCCTCGCCGAGCTGGTCCACATCGCCCCCCGAGCGGCGACCGAGGCGGAGATGCTCCGCTGTCACACGCCCGAGTACCTGGAGCGGATCAAGGCTCTCTCGGCCGACAACGGCGGAGACGCCGGCGAGCTGACGCCGTTCGGCCCGGGGAGCTACGAGATCGCCGTTCTTGCGGCCGGTGGGGTGATCACGGCGATCGACGCGGTGCTCGACGGCACCGTCGACAACGTCTACGCGCTGGTCCGGCCTCCCGGACATCACGCGGAGCCCGACCTCGGGCGCGGCTTCTGCATCTTCGCGAACGCCGCGATCGGCGCGGCGTACGCGCGGGAGACGCGTGGCCTCGATCGGGTCGCCGTGGTCGACTGGGACGTCCACCACGGCAACGGCACGCAGAAGATCTTCTACGACGACCCGACCGTCCTGACGATCTCGAGCCACCAGGACAACTACTATCCGGCCGACTCGGGCCACGTGCACGAGACCGGCGAGGGCGCGGGCGAGGGCTACGCGCTGAACATCCCGCTGCCGCCCGGCTCCGGCGTCGGAGCCTACACGGCCGCCTACGAGAGGGTCGTCGCGCCGGCGCTCCGCGCGTTCCAGCCGGATCTGATCATCGTCGCCTCCGGGCTCGACGCGAACGCGATGGACCCGCTCGCACGCATGATGGTGCACAGCGGCGGCTACCGGGAGCTCACGAGCATCATGATGGACGTCGCCGCGGACGTGTGCGAGGGCCGGCTCGTGGTGGAGCACGAGGGGGGCTACTCGAGCGCCTACGTGCCCTTCTGCGGCCTCGCCGTCGTCGAGCAGCTCTCCGGGCGCTCCTCGAGCGTCGAGGATCCGTTCCTCCCGATCTTCCAGGAGCTCGGCGGTCAGGAGCTGCAGCCCCACCAGGAGGCTGCGATCGCGGCCGCCGAGGCCAACGTCGCGCGGATCGCGCCGGTCAGCTGATCCCGAGGATCGGCCTCATCGTCAACCCGATCGCCGGCATCGGCGGTCGGACGGCCCTCAAGGGCAGCGACGACCGGGAGCTCGTCGAGAGTGCGGTCGCGCGCGGCGCGACCGCGCTCTCGCCCGTCCGTGCCTGCGAGGCGCTCGAAGTGCTCGCGGGCGGTCGGGACGAGCTCCAGCTCCTCACCTATCCGCGTGACATGGGCGAGGAGGAGGCGCGCTGCGCGGGTCTCGAGCCGGTCGTGCTCGGCCGCCTCGGCGACTCCACCACCCGGGCCGACACGCGGGCCGCGGCCGTCGAGCTCGCGGATCGCGGCGTTGCGCTGCTCCTCGTCGCGGGCGGCGACGGCACGGCGGTGGACGTGCTGGAGGCCGTCGGTGACCGGGTCCCGATCGTCGGCGTGCCGGCGGGGGTCAAGATGCACTCGGCGGTCTTCGCCGTGAATCCCAGGGCGGCAGGCCGTCTCGCCCTGGACGTCGCCCGCGGCAGGGTGCGCGAGGTCGCCGAAGCCGAGGTCCTCGACGTCGACGAGGAGGCTCTCCGGGCCGGCATGGTCTCGCCGCGCCTCTATGGGTACGCGAAAGTCCCGGTCGCGCCGTCGCTCGTCCAGGGTGCGAAAGCCCGCTCGGCGCCGTCCGAGCGGGCCGCCCAGGCGGCGATCGCGCGCTACGTCGTCGAGCGGGTGCTCGGCGACCGCCTCGCCCTGATCGGCCCGGGAACGACGACGCGCGCGATCATGGCCGAGCTCGGGCTCGAGAAGACCGTCCTCGGCGTCGACGTCGTGCGGAGCGGTGCCCTCGTTGCCGCCGACGCCGACGAGAGAGCGCTGCTCGAGCTCGTCGCGGGAACCGACTCGCTGGTCGTGGTGACGCCCATCGGCGGCCAGGGATTCCTCTTCGGACGCGGCAACCAGCAGCTCTCGGCGGAGCTTCTGTCCGGCGTCGGTCGAGATGCGCTCGTCGTCGTCGCGACCGAGGCCAAGCTCGCCGCGCTCGCAGGCCGCCCGCTCCTCGTCGACACGGGCGACGAGGCCGTGGACGCCTCGCTCGCCGGCTATCTGCGCGTCGTCACCGGGTACAACCGCGAAACCGTCTACCGCGTCGCCACCGATCCAGGGAGGGATGCTTGATGCCCGAGCCAACCGCTCATCCCTACATCCCGAACTCCGTCCCGCGCATCAAGGCGCAGATGCTCGAGGAGATCGGAGCCAGGGATGCAGACGAGCTGTACGCCGCGATCCCGGAGCGGCTCCGGCTCTCCCGCCTGCTCGACCTGCCGGCGCCGCTCCGGTCGGAGGCCGAGCTCCGGCGCCACGTCGACGGCCTGCTGGCCCGGAACCTCTCGTGTGGCGAGCGTCTCAGCTTCCTGGGCGGAGGGTGCTGGCCGCACTACGTTCCTGCCGTCTGTGACGAGATCGGCAACCGGGCGGAGTTCGTGACCGCCTACTACGGAGAGACGTACACGGATCACGGCAAGCTGCAGGCGTTATTCGAGTACGCGAGCCTGATCGGCGAGCTCGTCGAGCTCGACGCCGTGAGCCAGCCGACCTACGACTGGGGGACGGCAGCAGCGTCGGCGATCTCGATGGCGGCCCGCATCACCGGGCGCGGCACGGCCCTCGTCCCGGCGTCGCTCTCGCCCGAGCGGCGCGCCGTGATCCAGGGCTACTGCCAGCCGCAGACCCGGATCGGCGAGCTGGCGTTCCGGCCGGCGACAGGGGAGATCGAGCTCGAGGCGCTCGAAGCTGCCGTCTCGGACGACGTCGCCTGCGTCTATCTCGAGGTGCCTGGCTACCTCGGAACGCTCGAGACCCGAGCCAGGGAGATCGCGGAGGTCGCGCACCTCGCCGGGGCGCTCGTCGTCGTCGGCGTCGACGCGCTCTCGCTAGGCGTCCTCGAAGCGCCGCCCCGCTACGGCGCGGACATCGTCTGCGGCGAGCTCCAGGGCCTCGGGATGCACATGCACCACGGCGGCGGCCTGGCCGGGTTCATCGCGACCCCGGACGAGGAGCGGTTCGTCGCCGAGTACCCGACCTTCCTGGTGGGGATCGCACCGACGGCGGTGGAGGGCGAGTACGGGTTCGGCGAGGTGCTCTGGGAGCGCATGTCCTACGTCCAGCGGGGCGAGTCCGCCGAGTACGCGGGGACGACGCAGAATCTCTGGGCGATCGTGGCGGCCGTCTACCTGTCGCTTCTCGGCCCGAGCGGGCTCGCCGAGCTCGGGCAGGGGATCATGCAGCGCTCGCAGTACGCGGCGGCGCGCCTCTCCGAGCTCCCGGGTGTCAGGGCGCCGGCCCTCGACGCGCCGTTCTTCAAGGAGTTCGTCGTCTCGTTCGACCGAACCGGCAGGGACGTCGGCTCGATCAACGCTGCGCTCCGCCGTCACGGGATCTTCGGCGGAAAGGATCTGTCCGGCGAGTTCCCCGCGCTCGGCGCCAGCGCCCTCTACTGCGTCACGGAGCAGCACACGAAGGACGACGTCGACCGCCTCGTCGAGGCCCTGGGGGAGGTGATCGCGTGACCTTGCGGCCTTTCCATCAGGCGAGCTGGAACGAGCCGATCGTCCTCGAGCTGACGAGCGAGGGCGAACGGGGCTTCCTCCCTCCCGAGATCGAGCCGGAGATCGCCGAGGCCGTCGGCGACGGCGTGTCGGCGATCCCGGCCGGCCTGCGGCGCTCGAGCGCGCCCGCGCTCCCCGAGCTGAGCCAGCCGCAGGTGCTGCGCCATTTCCTGCGTCTCTCGCAGGAGACGCTCGGTGAGGCGGTCAACGTCCATCTGCTCGGAACCTGCACGATGAAGTACTGCCGCGAGGTCAACGAGGAGCTGATCAGGTCGCCGAAGGTCGCCGACCTGCATCCCGAGCAGGACGACGAGACGGTGCAGGGCATCCTCGAGATCGTCTATCGCTTCGAGCAGATCCTCTGCGAGATCTCGGGCATGGACCGCTTCACGTTCCAGCCCGGCGGCGGCTCTCAGGCGGTGTACGCGAACGCCCGGATGATCCGGGCGTATCACGAGGCCCGCGGGGACGGGCATCGCGACGAGATCCTGACCACCATCTTCTCCCATCCGTGCGACGCGGCCGGCCCGGCGACGATGGGGATGAAGCTCGTCACGCTCTACCCCGACGAGCGGGGCCTGCCCGACCTGCGCGCGGTCGAGGCGGCGGTCTCGGAGCGGACCGCCGGGCTGATGATCACGAACCCCGAGGACACGGGGATCTTCAACCCGGAGATCGATCGCGATCGTCGAGCTCGTCCACGACGCCGGGGGCCTCTGTCACTACGACCAGGCGAACGCCAACGGCATCCTCGGCGTCACCGGGCGCGGGACGCCGGCTTCGACCTGTGTCAGTTCAACCTCCACAAGACGTTCTCGTCGCCCCATTGCTCGATGGGGATGCCGTGCGGCGCGTCCGGCGTCACGAGCGAGCTCGCACGCTTCCTCCCGACGCCGACCGTCGAGCGCGACGGCAGCGTCTTCCGCCTCGATCACGACCGGCCGGACTCGATCGGCAAGCTCCGCGCCTTCCACGGAGTCCCCGCGACGATCCTGCGCGCGTACGCCTGGGTGATGAGCCTCGGCGCCGAGGGCCTGCGGGAGGTCGCGGAGGTCGCGGTGCTGAACAACAACTACCTCGCCAAGAAGATCGCGGAGATCCCGGGCTTCTCGATCGCCTACGGGGAGACGAACGACGCGCGACGCCTCGAGCAGGTTCGCTACAGCCTGGCGAAGCTCGCCGAGGACACGGGGGTGACGACGCTCGAGGTCGCTGCGAAGACGTCCGACTACGGCGTGGCGCAGTACTTCCCGAGCCACGAGCCCTGGCTGATCCCGGAGCCGATGACGATCGAGCCGTCCGAGTCGTTCTCGAAGGCCGACCTGGACCTGTACGTGGAGATCCTGGCAGACGTCGCACGCCAGGCGTACGAGGACCCGGAGAGTGTCAAGGCGGGCCCGCAGCGGAGCACCGTCCATCGGCTCGATCCGGCGGGTCTCGACGACCCAGAACGGTGGGCGCTGACGTGGCGCGCGCACCGGAGGAAACACCCGCGGAGGGGGTCTTGATCCGTCCGGTGGGACGCGTTAGTGTGCCTAAACCTTGTTCGCCCTCGTGACGGCGGGGAGAAAGGAGCGGGCCATAGCGGGAGGAGATCTCGGCTCCGGGGCCAGTCGCTAACCGGTCCCACCTTCGCACGTCGTAGATAGCAGAGCAGGGTTCACGTTTCGGGGAGAAAGGAGCGCGAGCATGGAGGACGAGACCCGGATGGAGGACGAACGGCCGCCCGAGGAGACAGGCCGTATCAGCCGCAAGCGCTTCCTCGGGACCGTCGCTGGAGCAAGCGTCGGCACCCTCGCGCTCGGCGGCATCCTGGCCGCCTGTTCGAGCGGCAGCAGCGACGAGTCGAGCGATACGAGCGGCGGCGCCACCGAGGCCGCTGGAACCACGGCAGCGGGCCAGACGGCGGCGAACAACTCGTCGCCGATCGTGATCGGCTCGCCCTACCCGCTGACCGGCACCGCGGCGACGGACGGCGAGCAGATGAAGGGCGGCTCCGGCCTCGCGGTCCAGGAGATCAACGAGCGCGGCGGCGTGGCGGGCCGGACGATCGAGCAGACGATCGTCGACACGGACATCTTCACGCCGGAGGGCGTGACCGCGTCGTTCAACCAGCTCGTCAACGACGAGGTGGACGCGATCTGCGTCGGCTACATCATCGCGACGCCGCCGGCCTACGACATCGCGGCGCCGTACGGCTGCCCCTACCTCAACGCCTCGACGAGCGAGGCGCAGGTCGAGATCACGCGCAGCGACCCGGAGCTGTACAAGGCGATCTTCCAGATCGACCCGTCCGACAAGTGGTACGGCGTCGGTATCGCGCCCTTCCTCAACGCGCTCCGCGACAGCGGCGTGTGGACGCCGATCAACAATCAGATCCACATCCTCGAGGGCGACAGCCCGTACAGCCAGACGATCTCCAAGGAGGCCCAGGCCGCGGTCGAGAGCGACGGGAGCTGGGAGATCTCGGGCGTCGAGGTGGTCGCGACGGGCACGAACGACTGGACGCCGCAGATCCAGAAGGTGCGCGACGCCGACCCGGGCGTTCGTCATGGACACCCACTGGGTGCCGGCGGAGCTCGCGGCATTCACGAAGCAGTGGGTCGCGAACCCGACGCAGGCGCTCGTCTACCTCCAGTACGGCGCGTCCGTCCCGGAGTTCCTCGAGATCGCCGGCCCGCCGCCGACGGCTTCATCTGGGCGACGGTCACGCGGCACGTACTCCGACGACATCGGCAAGTCGTTCCTCGAGCGCTACCAGGCCGCCGTGGGGCGCGCCCGGCGGGCTTCTCGAACGCGGGCTCGGGCTACGACGAGGTCTACATGCTTGCGCACGCCTGGGGCGTGACCGGCGACACGCGGAACTTCGCGGCGTGTTGCCTCGTACCTCAAGAACATGCTCCCCTACCGCGGTGTCAACGGCGCCTACTGGTTCACGTGGGACTCGGCAACGTCGGTATGCCGTACCCGATCGCGACGCCGGACCCGTCGATCTCGCAGGCGCACCTGTTCTTCCAGATCCAGGATCAGCAGCACAAGATCATCCAGCCGGCCCCGTACTTCGAGACCGAGTTCCAGACGCCGCCCTGGGTGACGGCGTAGGAAGGACGGCGCTTCGGGGATCGGACGGCGCGTGGCGCTCTCGTGCACCGACATTCGCAAGCAGTACGGCGGGTTCGTCGCGGTGGACGACATCTCGCTCTCCGTCGAGGGTGGGCACATCCTCGGCATCGCGGGGCCGAACGGTGCGGGCAAGACGACGCTGTTCGACGTCCTCTCCGGGTTACCAGAAGGGCGATGCAGGGCGCGTCGAGCTGGACGGGCGCGACATCACGTCGCTCCCCGCCCACCGGCGCGCCCGGCTCGGCCTCGCGAGGACCTTCCAGTCGCCGCTCGTCCCGACCGACCTGAGCGTCGTAGAGACCCTCGACGTGGCACGGGTCGCCTACTCGCCGAAGCTTCCCCGCGACGCAGTCGCAAAGGCCCGTGAGCTCGTTCACTTCGAGGCAGGGGACAGGCAGAAGGCCGGCGCGCTCGACACCCTCGGGCGCAGGAAGCTCCTCCTGACGTGCCTGCTGATGCGCGACCCGACCGTCCTCCTCCTCGACGAGCCGTGCAGTGGCCTGCTGCAGGACGAGATCGACGAGATGGACGGGATCATCAGGAAGGTGACGTCCGAGACCGGAATGGCCGTGATCGTCGTCGAGCACCGGCTCGAGCTGCTCTTCGCAGTCGCCGAGACGGTGCTCGTGATGGACGCCGGCAAGGGGATCGCGGTCGGGCCGCCCACCGAGGTGTTCGAGGAGCCGGTCGTTCGCGCGGCCTACTTCGAGGCGCCCGAGGCGGCGTGACCGCGGCCCTCGAGATCTCGAAGCTCTCAGCAGGCTACGGGCCGCTGCGCGTGCTCCACGACATCGACCTCACGATCCAGCCTGGTGAGCGGGTAGGGCTCGTCGGGCCTGAACGGCCACGGCAAGACGACGCTCCTCCGCTCGATCATGGGGCTCGTCGACTGGAAGCAGGGAGAGATCACGCTCGACGGGAAGTCGATCATGCACACGCCGACGCATCGCCTCGCGCGCGCCGGGGTCGTGATGATGCCGCAGGGCGACGAGCTCTTTCCGGGTCTGTCCGTCCGCGACAACCTCGACTCGGGGGCCTTCGCGGGTGGGTGGCGAGAGCGCGAAGCCGCGCGCCGCGAACGCGTCCTCCAGACGTTCCCGCGGCTGGGCGAGCGGATGAAGCAGGTGGCGGGGACGCTCTCCGGCGGAGAGCGTCGCATGCTGTCGGTCGGGCGCGGGCTGATGACCGACGCCCGCGTCTACCTCGTCGACGAGCCCTCGCTCGGGCCTCGCACCGGGCATCGGCTACCGGTCGCTGGTCGCACGCTGATGGAGCTCGACCTCGAGGGCGGCGCGCTCGTCCTCGCCGAGCAGAACCAGGCGCTGATCGAGGGGATAGCTCGACCGGATCGTGCGCATCCACGGCGGGCGAGATCGTCGGCATCGAGCCGGGCGGCCGCGGCAGGGCCGAGGCACGGGGTCGAACGGCGCGAGCGGCGGACGGCGCTGGGAGACCGAGGTGGACGCGTAGCGCGACATGGACGTCCTCGTCACCACCATCAACCTCGCGGCGATCTACGGCCTGATCGGCGTCGGCATCTCGCTCACCTGGGCGGGCCTCGGCTTCCTCAACCTCGCGCACGGCGTGACGTTCGCGGCCGGCCGGCTACGGCGCCTGGTGGGCGGCGCAGAACATCTCCGACAGCTCGGCCGTCGTGATGCTCGGCCGGCATCCTCGATCGGCGCGCTCGCCGGGGTGATCATCTGCGTGGTCGTCTTCCTCCCGCTCGACGGGCGCATCAACTGGGACTACCCGCTCGATGATCGCGACGCTCGGCGCTCAGCATCATCGGCACCAACGTCTTCCTGGAGCGTGTTCGGCCCCCAGAACAAGCAGCTCGCCGTCATCTTCGGCACCGACAAGTTCCGGATCGGCGAGACCGTGATCACGGCGGACAAGAGCGGTGCGATCATCAGTTCGGCGGTCGTGATGAGCGCTCGTGGTGCTGGCGCTCGTCGGCGACGCGCATGGGCCTCGGGGTGCGCGCGATGACGCAGAACAAGGAGGGCGCGGCGCTCGTCGGCATCGGCCGCAAGCAGTCGGCCTTCGCGATCCTCATCATCTCGGGCGCTGCTCGCCGGCTTCGCCGCCGTCCTGCTCTCCCAGGTCTTCTACGTCGTCCCCGAACGTCGGCTACAACCCGCTCATCAAAGGGCTGATCGTGGCCCTCCTCGGCGGCCTCGGCAGCATCCCGGGAACGGTGATCGCCGCGATCCTCGTCGGAGCGTGCGAGGCGCTGACCGCACGCTACCTCGACCAGAGCTACGTGCTCCTGACCCTGTTCGCCCTGATCGCCGTCGTCCTGCTCGTACGGCCTCGCGGCGTCGCCGGGATCCTGGAGACGAGCCGTGCGTGACCGCAACCTCCTGACGACGAAGACGGCGATCAACGCGACGTTCTGGCGCGGGCGCGCTCATCGTGTCGCGCTGCTGCTGTTCTTCGTCATCTACGACAACAACAACTTCGCCGGCCAGTGGGTGCTCTTCTCGCTCTACGTCTCGATCAACCTGATGTGGATGCTCGTGATCGGGACGGCCGGCATCTACTCCTTCGCGACGATCGCGATCGTCGGCGCGTGTCGCCTACCTCGTCACGTACCTGGCGGGCGGCTCGACTGCCGGGCTCGACTTCGCGAGCGCCCGGTCGATGAACGTCGTCCTGATGCTCGTGATCGCCGCGGCCGCCGGAGCCGTCGTCGGTGCCCTCATCGCGGCGCCGGCGATCCGTCTGCGAGGGGTGTACTTCGCCCTCTTCACGATCGGCCTCGTCGAGGTCGGCGCGCGCGATCGTGGACCAGCAGGAGGTGCTCGGCCAGAACCAGGGCCTCTTCGGCGCGACGAGGTTCCTTCAAGAAGACGACCCAGATCGCGACGGACTCGGGGCGCTACGTCGACTACTTCGTCGGGCTCGCGCTGATCGTCTTCTGCCTGATCGTCTACCGGCTCGTCGACGGCGGCAGGCTCGGCCTGCTCCTCCGCACGGCGCGCGAGAGCGAGCCGTTCGCGCAGCGAGCTCGGCGTCGGCGTCGTCCGGGCGCGGTTCGCCGTCTTCATCATCTCGTCGGCCGTGCTCGGCCTGATCGGCGGCTTCTACACCGCCATCTACGGCGGCGTCTCGCTGACCATCTTCGACTTCGACACGCTCCTGCTCCTGCTCGCCATGATCGTCGTCGGCGGCGCTCGGCTCGGCGAAGGGCGCGATCATCGGCACGGCGCTGCTCCTCTACATCGACTTCACGTACGACGACTCCGGCGCGTCGCGCCTGATCGCGATCGGCATCATCATGCTCGCGATCACGCTCGGGACGACCCGCGGCCTGGTCGGCCTGCCGGCGCAGATCCGCGGGTACTGGGAGCGCTACCGGGGACGGAGACCGCCTCCCGGCGAGGGCCCGACGCCGACCGACGTCGAGCTCGAGGTCCCGGGTCTCTAGGCGCCGATGACCGTCGACCGGGGCCTCGCCGACACGGTTCTCGCCCGCATCGACGCACTCGAGGGCGAGCTGGTCGAAGCGCTCTCCCAGGCGGTCAGGATCGAGAGCGTCAACCCGAAGTACCCGGGCCAGGTCTACGACGAGGTCGTCGGCGGCGAGGGCGAGGTCTCGAAGTTCGTCGCCGGCATCTACGACTCGCTGGGCTGCGAGGTCGACCTCTTCGCGGTCGAGCCCGGGCCGCGAGAACGCGGTCGGGGTGCTGAAGGGAGCCGGCGGCGGGCGCTCGCTCATCTACAACGGCCACGTCGACGTCGTCCCGCCGGGTGATCCGGCGAACTGGACGCAGCGGCTCGCCCTTCTCGGGCAGGATCGACGCCGATCGCGTGTGGGGGCGCGGCTCGACCGACATGAAGTCGGGGATCCTCGCGCAGGCCTTCGCGGCGCGCGCGCTCGTCGAGAGCGGGCGTGCGGCTCGCGGGCGACCTGATCCTCGAGGCGGTCGTGGGCGAGGAGGTGATGGACCACGAGTGCGGCGTCACCGCGACCGTGAAGCGCGGCTACACGGCCGACGCCGCCGTCGTGTCCGAGCCGAGCTCGCCGCCGGCGCCGCTCGCGATCGTCCCCGTCAGCCCGGGCCTGCTCGTGGTTCTCCGTGACGGTGCCCGGGAAGGCCTCGCACGCGGCGATGCGGGCGCACACGTTCCGCGCGGGCGGGCTCGGGGCGTCAGGTCGCCGTCAACGCGATCGACAAGGGCGTCGACATCTTCCTCGCGATCCGCAAGCTCGAGGACGAGTGGGGCCAGACGAAGCGCCATCCGCTCTTCCCGCCCGGGCACTTCACGATCCATCCCGGCGTCGTCACCGGCGGGCCGAAGGGCGTGCTCGATCCCGTTCTTCATCTGCGAGTTCATGACGATCGAGTACTGCTGCTGGTACCACCCGGACGAGGATCCCGAGGACGTGAAGCGCGAGATCGAGGACGCACGTCGATGCGGGCCGCGCAGCTCGACCCGTGGCTCGCGCGAGCACCCGCCGGTGATCGAGTGGAAGCTCAACTGGCCGCCGTTCTCGGTCGACCCCGACCATCCGATCTGCCACGCGATCGCCGACGCGCACGAGCTGGCGGCCGCGGGGACGCGCTTCGCGGGCCGCCCGGAGGTGCACGGGTTCGCCGCCGTCGAGGACGTCTCGTTCCTGAACCTCGGCGGCGTCACCGCGGTCAGCTACGGGCCCGGCGACCTCCGCGTCGCGCACGCCGACGACGAGTACGTCCTGATCGACGAGCTGGTGACGGCGACGAAGACCTACGCCGCTGCTCGCCATGGAGTGGTGCGGCACGGGCTAGCTTCGTCCTACGACGTCACCGAAACGGCGAGCTCGACGACGTACCCCTCGTCGACGGACCCGGTCACGGTGCCGAGCTGCGACGTACCTCCGTCGTCCCCGAAGACGTTGTCCGACTCGAGGCTGATCAGCCCGAGGTTGGCGACGCTCTGTTCATAGCCGACGGTCGCGTAGACCGCCTCGCAAGCGTCCTTCGGAAGGGCGATCTGCGAGGTCGCGAGGACGTTCGCGTCGTCGTCGGCCTGGTCGAGCGAGGGATAGACCTCGAAGTGGATGTGGGGCCAGCGACCCGAGTAGCACCCCGGGAAGATGCTCTCGAACGTCGCTACGCCGCCGCCGTCTGCCTCCTGCACGCCGCGCAGGTAGTTCTGGTCGGTGACCGTGTAGATCGAGTAGCCGCCGTCGCGGTCGCAGTGCCAGAGGTAGACGGCCGCGCCGGGAAGCGGCGCGCAGCCGTTCGACCCGTCCTGCAGCAACGAGCCTGATCGTGAGCGGGACGCCCTCGGCCGAGCCCGAGTACTCCCCGAAGCTCGACCGGATGTCGGCGCGCACGACGCCGCTCTCGCCGAGAACGTCCGGCCCGTTCGAGCCGTCGGCGGGGTAGGGGCCGGCGGTCTCCTCGGGGATGACGCTGCAGGTCGTCGCCGTCGCGCTCCCCTCGGTCGCGCCCGAGGTCGTGGCCGACGCCGCAGCCTGGGTCGCCTGGCTGCCCCCCGACGAGCCGCCGCACGCGGCGAGCGCGAGCAGCGAGACGGCGCCGAGCCCGGCCGAGGCTGCGGCGCGCAGCAGCCCGCGCCGGTCGAGGAGCGTTTCCAGGTCGAAGGCGAGCCCCTGGTCGACGAGCTCTTCGTCCTGGCGTGCGAGGGGCCGGCCCTGGTAGCTCGCCGGGTACTCCGAGGTGGGCGGTGTCGTCGCCCGAATGGTGTCTCGTTGAGGCTTCATGCCGTGGAGCGTACGGGGCGAACCTGTGAGCCACCTGAGGTTTCCCTGGGACGCTTCGCAGAGAAGCTGGACCGCTTCTCTCAGCCGACGACCGGAAGCGTGATCCGCGACGGATGGCTCGAGTCGTGGAGCACGACCTGCGTCGCGGCTCGCATCGCAGTCGGCCCCTCCTGGCCGATCGGGCCGCCCGTGTTGAGGTTCCGGTCGTACTGGGGGAAGTCCGAGGATCCGACCTGGACGCGCAGCCGGTGGCCGGCGGGGATCCTGACGCCGACGGGGCCGAGATCGATCCGGTACTCGCCGCACTCGCCCGGTTCGGGCCTGGTCGGAAGGGATCGGACGCGGACGATGCCCTCGAGCAGGTTGGTCGAGCGCCCGCCCGCGTCGACGACACAGAGCCTGGCGGCGAAATCCGTGTCGGGCGCGCTCGTGGCGGCGAAGAGGGTCACGTGGACGTCGCCGATCAGCTCGAGCGGGTGCTCGAGAGGATCGCTGGTGTACACGAGGACGAGGTGCGTGCGCTCGATCGAGTCCTGATCGGCGGGCCCCATGGGCACGACGCCCTCGATGCAGCAGGAGTGGCCGCCGGAGCTCACGATCGGCAGGGCCGGGTCGTAGTCGAAGACGTCGGGCGGCTCGTCCGCCGCCGGTTCGCGCGAGAGCGTGCCGTCTCCGTAGAGCGAGAGCGCCCGCCCGCCCGAGTGGAGGTACCAGTCGATCGGCTGCGAGCCCGCGGGCGGCCAGCCGTCGAGGTCGCGCCACCCGTCGCCGATCACGTACGCCGTGACGGGAGCGTCGAACACGCCTGTGTCGGCACCCTTGAGCAACGCGTCGAAGAAGCGCAGGTGCCAGTCGTCGACGACGCGGCCACCGTCGTCCGCGCCGGCTCCCGCGAGCGGGGCCCACGGCATGTGGTGCCAGGGACCGACCACGAGCTTCTGCGGCGCCCGTCCGGCCTGGCGAAGGTGCGTGAAGCCACGGATCGTGCCCCGGACGAAGCTGTCGTACCAGCCGCCGACGTGCAGCCCGGGAAGGTCGATCGCGTCGTAGTCGACCTCGATCCGCTGCCAGTACTCGTCGTGCGTCGGGTGGGCCAGCCACTCGTGGTAGAAGGGCGCGTCGCCGCCTGAGAGCGGGGGGTAGGCGGACAGCGGCAGCACCCAGAGGAGGCCCGGAGCGCTCGCGATGCCCGCGCCGAGCGCGCCCACGGCGGCGTCGTCGCCGCGGCGGTCGGCGACGTCGATCGCGAGGTAGTTCGCCCAGGTTGCGGCGAAGGCCAGGGAGAACGCGCCGCCCGGGTAGAACCACTCGTGGTACGCGCTGCCGGCGGTGAACGCCGGAGCGATCGCAGCCAGGCCGTCCGGCCCGTGCTGGGCGGCGAGCAACTGGTTGAGCCCCGCATACGAGAATCCGTAGGTGGCCACGCGCCCGTCGCAGCCCGGGAGCTCTCGCGCCCAGGCGATCGTGACAGCGAGATCCTCCGCCTCGTGGACGAACGGGACGAAGGTGCCCTCCGAGCGGTAGCGGCCCCGGCAGTCCTGCGCGACGACGACGTAGCCGTGACGCGCGTACCAGGAGGGGTGCGCGTAGCCGACGTTGCTCTCGGCGCCGCGCTTGTCGTACGGCTGGCTGATCAGGAGGGCGGGCAGCGGGCCGGCGGCCGCCGGCCGGTAGACGTCGGCGTAGAGGGTGACGCCGTCGGGCATCGGGCACGGGACGTTCTCCTCGACGAGGACGTCGAGCGCGGACATCGAGGTGGCGGTCAGGGCTGCTCCTTCCGTCCGGGTCAGAGGGGCGGGTGCGCGTCCGCCCAGGGCGCGGCCTGCTCGTACGCCGCAGCGGCCTCGAGGACGGCGGCGTCGGCGTGGTGGCGGCCGACAATCTGCAGGCCGAGTGGGAGGCCGTCGGCGGAGAACCCGCAGGGGACGCTGATCGCGGGCTGACCGGTCAGGTTGAACGGGTAGGTGAGGTGCCAGCCGGCGAACGGCTCGATCGGCGTGCCGTTGATCTCGGCCGGCCCGGCGGCGCCGCCCGGGTGGGGGAACGGCACGACCGCGAGCGTGGGTGTGAGGAGCAGGTCGTACTCGTCGAAGAAGGCCGTGAACCGGCGGAACAGCTCACCTCGGAAGAGGATCATCGTGCGGTAGAAGTCCCACGCCGACACCGATCGGCCACGCTCCCACAGCTCCCGCAGGTGCGGGTCCATGTCGTCGAGGCTCGCGAGGCCGGGCGCGACGAAGTCGTTCGCGCAGAGGCCCTCGAAGACACGCCAGAAGAGGATCTCGTGCTCGCGCGGGTCCGGGATGTCCGGATCGACCTCGTCGACGATCGCGCTGAGCTCGTCGGCGAAGACGCGCGCCGCACGGTCGGTTGCCGCGAGAACCGTCGGCTCGACCTCGTTGAACCCGAGCGTTCGCGAGTACGCGATCCGCAGGCCGCTGACGTCCGTGGCCTCGAGCGCGGCCGGGAAGTCGAACGACGTGTCCTCGATCGCGTAGGCGTCGCGGTGGTCCGGCCCGGCCATCACCTGGAGCATCAGCGCGGCGTCGGCGACCGTGCGCGTGATCGGCCCGTCGTGGAGGACCGTCTCGAACGGGCTGAACGCGGGGTAGATCGGAACGCGCCCGAACGAGGGCTTGAGGCCGACGACGCCGCAGCAGCTCGCCGGGCACGCGGATCGAGCCCGCCGCGTCACCGCCCTGCGCGAGCGGTCCGATCCCGGCGGCGACGGCGACCGCAGCGCCGCCGCTCGAGCCGCCGGAGACGTGGGTCGTGCGCCACGGGTTGTTCGTCGTCCCGAGCAGCGGGCTGTCGCAGAGCGCCTTGTTGCCGAACTCGGACGTCGTCGTCTTGCCGAGCAGGATCGCCCCGGCGGCGAGCATGCGCCCGACCCAGACGGACGTCTCCTCCGAGACGTTGCCGACGAACGCCTTCGAGCCGTAGCCCATGGGCAGTCCTGCGACCGGCGTCAGATCCTTGACGGTGAACGGCACCCCGTGAAGCAAGCCGCGCATCGTCGCGCGGCACCCCGTCGGCGGCACGCGCCGCTGCACGCGCCTCCTCGGCCAGCACGAGCGCGAACGCGTTCAGCGACGGGTTGACCTGCTCCAGGCGGTCGAGGATCGCGTCGACTACCTCGAGCGCCGACACGTCTCCGTGCCCGATCGAGGCCGCCAGCTCGGTGGCCGGGAGGTAGCAGAGCTCCGTTGCGTCCATCGTGACGAACCCTAACCGCGTGCAGGACAGTTGAAATCGTGAAGGCTGGCTTACGCGTCGCGCGGGAGAGCGGTAAGCTCCCGCGACGCCGTGTCGAGAACGCCGCGCTTCGCCGATCTCTTCGCAGCCGACCGGCCGGTGATCGCGATGGCGCACCTGCCGCCGCTTCCCGGGGACGCCGCTCTACGACGAGCAGCGCGGCGTTGCCGGGGATCGTCGAGGCGGTCCGGGCCGACCTCGAGATCCTGCTCGCGGTCGGGGTCGACGCCGTCATGTTCTGCAACGAGGGCGACCGGCCGTACGCGCTCCGGGTCGGGCCGGAGGGCGTGGCCGTGATGACCCGCGTCGTCGACCGAGCTGGCGCCGCGCGACCGGCCGTTCGGCGTCGACTTCCTCTGGGACGCGCGTGCCGCGCTCGCCGTGGCCGTCGCGACCGGCGCCGCGTTCATGCGCGAGGTGGCGACCGGCGTGTACGAGTCGGACATGGGGCTCTGGAACACCGACGCCGCGGGCCTCCTGCGCGAGCGTCGGCGACTCGGCGCCGACGCCGTGCTGCGTCCTCATGAACGTGACGCCGGAGTTCGCCTCGCCGCTCGGGCCGGCGGACGGTGGGCCAGGTGGCTCGCTCGGCCGTCGTCTCGAGCCTCGCCGACGCGATCCTCGTCTCCGGGCCCGATGGCCGGGGCGGAGCCGTCGCTCGACGCGCTCGAGGAGGCGCCCGGACGCGGTCGCGGGCGAGGTGCCCGTGCTCGTCAACACGGGCGCGAAGTCGACGAACGTCGCGGAGTTCCTCGAGGTCGCGGACGGCGTCGATCGTCGGCAGCGACCTCAAGGTCGACGGCTACGACCTGGAACCCGGTCGACCGCGAGCGCGTCGAGCGGTTTCTGGCAGCGGCGCGATCGTGACGCTCCTCCTCGGCATCGACGTCGGGACGAGCGCGACGAAGGCCGTCCTCGTCGATCCCGGCGGCCGCTCGTCGCCCAGGCGGAGCGCCCGGTCGAGCTCGCGTCCCTCGAGCCGGGCTGGGCCGAGGAGGATCCGGCGCAGTGGTGGGAGAACGTCTGCTCCCTCTGCCGCGAGCTCGCCGGCTCGACGGCGGTCGCCGCCGTCGGCGTGAGCGGCATGGTGCCGGCGGTCGATCCTGCTCGACGCGGCCGGCCGCCCGCTGCGTCGCTCGATCCAGCAGAACGACGCGCGCGCGGCGCACCGAGGTCGACGAGCTCCGCGGAGGCTCTGCGGACGCCGGCGTGCTCGAGCGCACCGGCTCGGCGGTCACGCAGCAGTCGGTCGGGCCGACGGCGATGTGGCTCGCGCGCCACGAGCCGGAGGTCTGGCGGCAGACGCGGACGATCCTCGGCTCGTACGACTACGTCGCCTTCCGGCTCGACCGGCGTGCGGCGGCGTCGAGCGCAACTGGGCGCTCGAGAGCGGCCTCTACGACCTCGAGAGCGAGGCGCTGGGCGGCGGATCTCTGCGCCGCCGCCGGGATCGACTCCGGCGCTGCTGCCGCCGGTCCGCCGCGCGGACGAGATCGTCGGCGGCGTCACCGCGCGAGGCCGCCGCGGCGACCGGTCTCCGCGCCGGGACGCCGGTCGTCGCCGGGCTCGGCCGATCACGTCGCGTCGGCCTTCGCGGCCGGGCTCGTCGCGCGACGGCGACCTGCTCGTCAAGCTCGGCAGCGCCGGCGACATCCTGCTCGCGAGCGACGAGCCGCTCGTCGACGAGCGCCTCTACCTCGACTTCCACCTCGTTCCCGGGAAGTACCTGCCGAACGGCTGCATGGCCGCGTCCGGGAGCTTCATCCGCTGGTTCCAGCGCGAGCTCGCGGGCGGCGCGTCGCTCGAGGCGCTCGACGCCGAGGCCGAGGCAGGCCGGGGCGGGTGCGGGCGGAATCGTCGCGCTGCCGTACCTGCTCGGCGAGAAGACGCCGATCAACGACCCGGACGCGCGCGGCGCGTTCGTCGGGCTGCACCTCGGCCACGGCCGCGGCCATCTCTTCCGGGCGGTGCTCGAGGCGACCGCCTTCGGCTTCCGCCACCACCTCGACGTGCTTCGCCGAGCCGGGGGCGCGTGCCGAGCGCGTGTGCGCGTCACGAACGGCGGCGCCCGCTCGCGGCTCTGGAAGCAGGTCGTCGCCGACGTGATCGGGCTACCCGCTCGAGGCGCTCGCCGCCGGCGCGGGCTCCGAGCTCGGCGCCGCGTTCGCGGCCGGGATCGGCGTCGGCGCGTTCGCGGCTGGGAGCGAGATCGAGCGCTTCGTCTCGGTCGTCGAGACGGTCGAGCCCGGACCCGACGCGACGCGGGCGCCTACGACGAGCTCTACGCCGCCTACCGGGCGCTCTATCCGGCGCTCGACCCGTCCTCGCGCGTACGCCGGCGGGCCGGGGCGGCCGCATAGGATCCGCTCGTGGCTCGCCTCGTCCGCATCGGCTTCATCGGCTGCGGGAGCCACGCGACGCAGAACCTCTACCCGAGCTTCCGGCTCGCGCGTGCTCAACCCGCCCGAGACCGGCGGGGCGATCGGCGAGCTCGCCGAGGGCGGCGAGATCGGCGAGCTCGTCGCCTGCTGCGACCTCGACGAGGCGCGGGCCCGCCGCTGCGCCCGCGACTTCGGCATCCCGGACGGTCTACACGGACCACCGCGAGCTGCTCGAGCGGGCCGACGTCGACTGCGTGCTCGTCGCCATGCACCCGCGCCTCCAGCCGCGCGGTCGCAGTCGACTGCCTCGAGGCCGGGCAAGCACGTGTTCGTCGAGAAGCCGCCGGCCGAGACGCTCGAGGACTGCCTCGCGATGAAGGAGGCGGCCGAGCGCGCCGGCCGGCACGTGATGGTCGGCTTCATGAAGCGCTTCTCGGAGCCGTACGTGCGGGCCGCGAGGCGCTCGCCGCGCGCCCGGAGTTCGGGCCGCGTCACGGCCTACGAGGCGCGCTTCACGTTCGGCGTCTACCCGCCGCGTGCCGTCTACGACTTCCTGAACGGCTTCGGCTGCCACCACCTCGACCTCGCGCGGTTCCTCATGGGCGAGGTCGCATGGGTGTTCGCCGCCCGGGTCTCCCGGGCCGAGGGCGACACGGCGCGAGTGGCGGCCGAGCGCGCTCGAGCTTCCGGTGGTCGGCTCGGCCTGGCGGGACATGTGGCAGCGCGGCGGAGGGGCGGGAGCCGGCCCAGGAGGAGGCGTGGGCGTGCGTGCTCGGCTTCGCGAGCGGCGCCGTCGGCACGCTCCAGCTGAACTGCCTCGAGCGCCTGAACGAGCGCGTGGTCGTCACCGGGCGACAGAGCGCGGTCGACGGTCGAGGGCTGGCGAACGGTGACCGCGCGGCTCGCCGGGGCGCGACGGCGCCGGAGATCTGGGAGCCGAACGACCAGCTGCCGGGCGACGCGCTCGACCCGCGGCACCTGCACGGCTTCGCCGGCGAGGTCCGCCACTTCGTCGAGTGCGTGCGCGACGGCAGCCGGCCGGAGGTGACGATCGACGACGGGATCGCGGCGATCCGCATCGAGCAGGCGATCAAGCGCTCCGCGAACGAGCGCAGACCAGTGGAGGTGTGATGGACGCACGGAGCGAGGCCAGTACTACGACCTCGTCGAGTCGAGAGCTCTACACGAGCGTCGTCGGCCGACGTGATGGACGAGCTCGGCACGGACGAGGCAGGTGATGCGCCACGACATCCGGCCGCTCTACGAGGAGGCGACGGTCGTCGGCCGCGCAGCGACGATGCTCGCCGCCGAGGTCTACGAGCTCCCGGCGGAGCCGTTCAAGCTCGAGCTCGAGCTCCTCGACTCGATCGAGCCGGGCGAGGTGGTCGTCTGCACGACGCAGGGCTCGACGAGAGCGGCGATGTGGGGTGAGCTGCTCTCGACGCACACGCGCGCCCGGGGCGGGCGGGGCGCCGTCATCGACGGCCTGACCCGGGATGCCTGGGGCATCGTCGACATGCGCTTCCCGGTCTTCGCGTCGGGCAGGACGCCGGCCGACTCGAAGGGGCGACTCGACGTGATCGCGATCCGGGTTCCGATCGACGTCGGCGGGGTGCTGCGTGCACGACGGCGATCTCGTGCGTCGGTGACGTCGACGGCTGCCTCGCCGTCCCGCAGGACGATCGAGGCCGAGGTGATCGAGCGGGCGCTCGCGAAGGTCGAGGGCGAGAACACCGTCCGCGAGGTGCTGCGCGAGGGCGCGAGCATCCGTCAGGTCTTCAAGGACTACGGGATCCTCTGAAGGAGGGGAGCAGCATGGCCAAGCAGCAGATCACGACGACGAGTGGGGCCTCGCCAGTCGGCGCCTACTCGCAGGGCATCCGGGCCGGCGACTTCATCTTCGTCGCGGGCCAGGGACCGCTCGATCCTGCGACGGGGAAGGTTGTGGGAGAGACGATCGAGGAGCAGACCGAGCGCACGCTCGAGAACGTGAAGGCGATCCTCGAGGCGGCCGGAGCCACGATGGCGGACGTGGTCAAGGCGACGCGTCCATCTCTCCGACCTCTCGCTGTTCGCCGCGCTACAACGAGGTCTACGCAGGCTACTTCCCCGACCCGAAGCCGGCGCGCACGACGGTCGGAAGCGCGCTGCTCGGGATCATGGTCGAGATCGACGTGATCGCATACGTGGGCGACTAGTCGACCCGTGTGACCGTCGACGTCCACACTCACGCGCCGCTTCGGTGGCTCCTGTCCGAGTACCACGAGGGCGTGCGGCCCGGCACGCAGGTGAGGCTCGACTTCACGTTCGAGGAGCACTGGGCGACCCTCTCGCCGATGGTCGATCGGATGGTCGTGCTCGATATCGCGCGCGGGGCGGAGAACCAGAACGACGCCATCGCCGCGTACGCGAAGGCGCACCCCGGGAGGATCGTCGGCTTCATGTCGGTCGACCCGCTGCACCCGGGAGCGGTCGCCGAGATGGAGCGAGCGTACGGGCTCGGGCTGCGAGGCCTGAAGCTCGGTCCGATCTACCAGGGCTTCCATCCGCACGACGGCCGGGCGTTCGAGGTCTACCGGAAGGCGGCCGAGCTCGGTCTCCCGATCGTCATCCACCAGGGGACGACGTTTCCCCGTCGCGCGCCGCTCGAGGTCGCGAGCCCGCTGCTGCTCGAGCGGGTCGCCTGGGCGTTCCCGGACCTGCCGATCGTGATCGCCCACATGGGGCACCCGTGGATGGCCGAGGCGATCGTCCTCGTACGGAAGCACCCGAGCCTCTTCATGGACATCTCGGCGCTGCACTACCGCCCGTGGCAGTTCTACAACGGGCTCGTGCTCGCTCTCGAGTACGGCGTGGAGGACAGGCTTCTGTTCGGGAGCGACTGGCCGTTCACGACGCCGGCCGAGACGGCCGCCGAGCTGTGGCGCATCAACCGCTTCACCGAGGGCACGGCGCTGCCCAGGATCCCGGAAGCCGTGATCCAGGGGATCATCGAGCGCGACAGCCTGTCGCTGCTCGGCATAGGGGCTGAGCGCCCGGCTCGGCCGGGCGCGACCCCCGGTTTCGTTCCCGGGCGGGGCCCGGGGACGTTCGGGGCTGAGCTCTGACCTGAAACGACGAGAAGGAGGAGACGTGTCGACGTACGGCGTCGGAATCATCGGAGCCGGCTGGGTGGCCGGCGAGTACGTGAAGGTCTTCCGCGACGATCCGCGCACCCAGCTGCGTCGGGATCTACAACGCGGACGCCCGGGCAAGGCTGCGGCGCTCCTGCGGACGCACGGGGTGGAGGCGAAGGAGTACGGCTCCGTCGACGAGCTCTTCGACGACGAGCGGCGTCGACATCGTCGTCTCCTGCACGCACCCGGACGTCCGTCGCGAGCACTGCGTGCGAGCGGCCGAGACGGGGCGGCACATCGTGATCGAGAAGCCGATCGGCCTGAACGCCGAGGACACCCTCGCCATCCGCGACGCGGTGGCGAAGGCCGGCGTCAAGACGGTGACGAGCGTCGTCCTGCGCTGGAATCCCCAGTTTCTGACCGTGCGCCAGCTGATCGAGGACGGCGTGCTCGGCGACCTCGTCTACGGCGAGGCCGACTACTGGCACCCGCTGAAGGAGGCGTACCCGGGCTACCGCGCGTTCGTGTCGAAGTCGCAGGGCGGCAGCGCGTTCGTCTGCGGCGGCTGCCACGCGGTCGACATCCTCCGCTACCTGGGCGGCGAGATCGTCGAGGTGGCTGCGTTCTCGGCGCCGAAGCGAATCAACATGGACTACGAGTACGACCCGAACGTCGTCGCCTCGCTGCGCTTCGCGAACGGCGCGGTCGGCAAGCTCGCGACGATCTTCGACGCCGACACCGCCGTACATCTTCAACTGCAAGCTCTTCGGGACCGAGGGGACGATCCTGAACAACGAGGTCTACTCCTCGAAGCACTACCCGGGCAGCCTCGGCTACTGGCGGTTCCCGACGATCGAGCCGGACTCCGCCGAGGTGGAGCATCATCCCGTTCAGGCAGGAGATCGAGCACTTCCTCGAGTGCATCGAAGAGGATCGGGAGTCGCACGCGTCGATCCACGACACGTGGAAGTCGATGGCGATCTGCTACGCGATCGACGAGTCCGCCGCAAAGGGAGGCCAGCCCGTCGAGGTCGCGCTCGACGCATGACCGTCGTCGATCCGGGCCTCTCGATCGAGCGGGTCGCCAGCGGCTGCGGCTTCGTCGAGGGGCCCGTCTGGATCGGCGACGGCTCGCTGCTCTTCAGCGATCTCGCGCAGAACGTCCGTCGGCGCTGGTCGGAGGCCGGCGGGGTCGAGGTGGTGCGCCGGCCCAACCACGTCGGCAACGGCATGGCGCTCGAGCGCGACGGCAGCCTGCTCGTCTGCGAGCACGCGACCAGTCGCCTGATGCGGGAACGGCCCGACGGTGCGCGGGAGGTGCTCGCCTCGCACGTCGGCGGGAAGGAGCTCAACTCGCCGAACGACGTCGTCGTCCGCTCGGACGGGTCGGTGTACTTCACCGATCCCACGTACGGGCGGACGGCTGGCTGGGGGATCGAGCGCCCGTGTGAGCTCGACGTGCGCGGCGTCTACCGGATCGCACCCGGCGGCGGCGAGCCACGGCTCCTGGTCGACGACTTCCAGCAGCCCAACGGCCTCTGCTTCTCGCCCGACGAGTCGATCCTCTACGTCGACGACACGGAGGCCTTCCACATCCGGGCCTTCGAGCTCGCTCCTGGCGGGTCCCTCCTCGACGGGAGGCTCTTCCGGGAGGGAATCGGCGACCCCTCGCGCCCGGAGCTCGGCGATCCCGACGGGATCAAGTGCGACGAGCACGGCAATGTCTGGGTGACGGGGCCGGGTGGGATCTGGGTCCTCGACCCCTCCGGGAGCAGCCTCGCGCTCGTGGAGCTCCCGGAGGTCGCCGCGAACCTCTGCTTCGGGGGCGAGGACGGCACGATCCTCTACGTGACCGCGACCACGTCCGTCTACCGGCTCCCGACCCGCGTCAGGGGCGCTCGGTGGGCGCGGTAGCTCGAGAGGAGCTCCGGGTGCGTCATCGGCGGCGGGTCGTTCAGCGGAGGGAACGCTACGAGCGGCAGAGCTCGCCGTGTCAGAAGAACGTGTGCACCGCGTCGATCACCGTGTAGCCGTCGTCCACCACCGGGATCAGGCGCCACTTGTCGAACGCGGTGCAGGGGTGCGAGATGCCGCAGCCGACGAGATCGCCGACCGCGAGCGGATCTTCGGGCGGGAGGCGGAGGTAGGCGTGCTGGTCGTTCAGGTCGGCGATCTCCATCGTTCGGCGCACCGAGCGCAGCCCGTCCCGTCCGCGGGCGTGGAGGGGAACCGGGAGGCCCGCGTCGTACGGGACGTCGCGCTTCCCCATGCCCACGAGAGCGAGCTCGGGCTCCGGGCGGGAAAGGACGACGCCCCACGCCTCGAGCGCTGGCGTCAGGCGCTCGGGGCCGCTGCCGCCCGAGCCGAGCGGCGAGTGCTCGTCGTAGAGCCCGTCGTCGTGGGTCAGGTAGCAGCCGCTGCGCACGACGACGCGGATGCGGGGATCGCTCGCCCTGAGGATCTCGGCCACGCGGTCGAAGTAGACGCTGCCGCCGGCCGTGACCA
Source organism: uncultured Thermoleophilia bacterium (assembly GCA_963705605.1). Classification (GTDB taxonomy): domain Bacteria; phylum Actinomycetota; class Thermoleophilia; order Gaiellales; family Gaiellaceae; genus CAVPKC01. The sequence continues at coordinate 435,275 of CAVPKC010000003.1, read as the reverse complement.
CGATCCGGTCGCTGCCCTCGAACGAGCCGCCCTGGACGAGCCCGTCGACCAGGGCGCGCAGCTCCTCGAGGAAGCCGTCGACTCGCGCGCCGTCGTGCACGATGCCCTCGTAGCCCTCGACGCCGGCGAGCTCGAGGCGGTCAGATCGCCGGATCGCCTCGGCGACCGCGGCCGCCCGCTCCACGGTCCGAGCGCCTGTTCGGCCGCCGGCCAGGCCGAGCTCGACCAGCACGCCGAGCCGCCGAGGACGGGCTCGATCCTCCAGCGCGCGCTCCATGGCGGACACGGCCTCGAGCGAGTCCGCGATGCAGAGGAGCTCGAACGACGGGTCGGCGGCGAGCTCGTCGGCGACCCAGCGAACGGATGCCGTCTCGACGAGCTCGTTCGCGAGCAGGATCCGCTGGACCCCGAAGGCGCGGTAGACGCGGACCTGGCTCGGCGTCGCCGCCGTGATCGCCCAGGCGCCCGCGGCGAGCTGGCGTGCGAACAGCTCCGGGCTCATCGTCGTCTTCCCGTGCGGGGCGAGCGACACGTCGTGCGCGTCGCACCAGCGGTGCATCACGTCGAGGTTGTGGGCCAGCGCGCTCTCTCGCAGCAGGAGGGCCGGGAGGAAGAGGTCACCCGCGAGGACGTTCAATCCCCGCCCGGCCAGCGTGGCGGGGGTGGCCCCCTCGATCGGGGGGAACCCCTTGTAGCGCCAGTCGATCGGATCGGCCCGCAGGCGGGCCAGCGCCTCCTCGTTCATGCGGACGATTCTATGATCGCGTCGCCATGCGATTCGCCGAGCGAACCGTCGTCGTCACCGGAGGCGGTTCGGGAATCGGCCGTGTGATGGCCGACGCGGTTCGCGGCCGAGGGCGCCGCGGTCGTCGTCGCCGATCTCCTGGAGGAGAAGGCGCGCGAGGTCGCCGCAGAGCTCGAGCAGACGGGAGCGCGCGCCCTCGGCGTCCATGCCGACGTCACCGTGGCCTCCGAGGTCGAGGCCATGGCGACCGCGGCCGAGCGCGCGTTCGGCTCGATCGACGTGCTCGTGAACAACGCGTATTCCTGCAAGGGCGACAACGTCGTGCTCATGGACGAGGAGACATGGAGCGGCGACCTCGCCGGCGTCGTCACGAGCGCCTTTCTGTGCTCGAAGCGCGTGCTCCCCGGGATGATCGAGCGTGGCTCCGGCGTGATCGTGAACATCGCGTCGGTCAACGGGCTCGCCTACGTCGGGAACGAGGCCTACAGCGCCGGGAAGGCGGCGATGATCAGCCTGACGCAGTCGATCGCGGTGCGCTACGGGCACTACGGCGTCCGCTGCGTCGCGGTGGCCCCCGGGTCGATCGCGACGCCCGCCTGGCAGGAGCGCGTCGAGCGGGAGCCCGACGTCTTCGACCGGCTCGTCAAGTGGTACCCGCTCGCGTCGGATCGGCGACCCCCGACGACGTCGCGAGCGCAGCCCTGTTCCTGGCCTCGGACGAGGCGTCGTGGATCACCGGCGAGGTGCTGCGCGTCGACGGCGGCCTGCTCGCGGGGAACGAGATCTTCACGAACGAGCTGCTCGTCGAGTCGCGAGACCAGGAGGTGTAGTTGCTCGACCTCGCTCGTCCGCGGACGGCCGCGTCATCGACGGTGCCGGGAACCCCTGGTTCCGGGCGGACGTCGGCGTGAGCGGCGACCGGATCGTCGAGGTAGGTCGCGTCGACGGCAGCCGGCAGCGCGGGACGATCGACGCGGACGGGCTCGTCGTGTGCCCGGGCTTCACGGACATGCACACGCACTCCGACATCCAGCTGCTCGCGAACCCGGCGCACGAAGCGAAGGTGCACCAGGGCGTGACCCTCGACGTGATCGGCCAGGACGGCCTCTCGTTCGCGCCGGTGACCGACGAGGTGCTGGCCCAGCTCCGGGTCCAGCTCGCCGGCTGGAACGACGACCCACCGCGGCTTCGACTGGGGCTGGCGCTCGGTGAGCGAGTACCTCGACCGCTTCGACGCCGGCGTCGCGATCAACGCCGCGTACCTCGTTCCTCACGCGACGGTGCGCATGGTGGCGATGGGCGACGGACGACCGTCCGCCGAGCGACGCCGAGCTCGCGCGAATGAAGCGACTCGTCCACGAGGGGCTCGTGCAGGGCGCGGTCGGTCTCTCGCCGGGCCTCACCTACGCGCCGGGCATGTACGCGACGGACGACGAGCTGGTCGAGCTCTGCGCGGTGATGCGCGAGACGGGCGGCTACTACACGCCGCACCATCGCAACTACGGGATGACCGCCCTCGAGGGGTACCGCGACTGCATCGACGATCGTGCGCCGCGCCGGGTGTGCCGCTCCACTACGCGCACGCCCACCTCGGCTTCGCCGTCAACCGGGGTCGCGCGCCGGAGCTGCTCGCGATGATCGACGAGGCCCGCGCCGACGGGATCGACGTCACGCTGGACACGTACCCGTACCTCGCCGGCGCGACGTACCTCCACGCCTACCTCCCCGGCTGGGTGCACGCCGGAGGCCCCGCCGCGGCGATCGCCCGACTGCGCGATCCGGAGCTGCGCGAGCGGATCAGGGTCGAGCTCGAGGAGACCGGCTCGGACGGCGTTCCACGACGTCCCGATCGACTGGTCGCGCATCGTCGTCTCGGCGTCCGCCGGAGCGAGAATCGCCGCTTCGTCGGCACGAGCGTCGCCGAGGCCGCCGCAGAGGAGGGCGAGCGGCCCGATCGACCTCTACTGCGAGCTCTGCGCCGACGAGGAGCTCGGCGCCTCCGTCGATCGCCCACATCGGCAACGAGGAGAACGTACGCACGATCATGCAGCACCCGGCGCACATGGCCGGGAGCGACGGGATCCTCGTCGGCGAGCGGCCCCACCCGCGCGGCTGGGGGACGTTCCCGCGCTACCTCGGCGTCTACGTCCGCGAGCTCGGGATCCTCACGCTGGGAGCAGGCGATCCGGAAGATGACCTCGCTCCCGGCCCAGCGGCTCGGCTTCCCGGACCGCGGCCTCGTGCGGCCGGGCATGGCCGCCGACCTCGTCTGCTTCGACCCGGAGACCGTGCGCGACACGGCGACCTACGACGAGCCGAGGCAGCTCCCGGAGGGCATCCCCTACGTCGCCGTCAACGGCCGGCTCGTGGTCGACGACGGCCGGCACACCGGCGACCTACCGGGCCGCTCGCTCCGCCGGGGTCAGGCCGCGGCGAGCGCCTCCTGAATCCGGTCGAGGGCCGAGAGCGGCGCCAGGCCGTAGTGGTAGAGATCGACGCGCTCGAGCCCGAGCTCACGCGCGAGCCGGAGCTTCCCGGCCAGATTCTCCGCCGAGTCGCAGTCCGGCAGCATCGGTCGCAGCGCGGCAGCGAGGGTTCCTCCCGCGGGCAGGAGCGAGCGGTATGCCTCCAGGTCGAGCCGGACGCGCGCAGGATCGGCGGCGTAGGCGATCGCCTCGACGCCGCCACAGGCGCTCGCGATCGCCGCGACGTCGACGCCGAGGCCGCCAGGCGATCGTCGGCGCCGGGGCGCCTTCGGGCCGGCCCGTCGCGTAACCCTTGATCGCCCCCGAGGCGTCCATGAAGGCAAACCGTGCGCCTCCGGCGGCGGCAGCGGCCGCCGCCTCGCCGGCGAGCGTCGCCACCGTCTCCGCGCGGGCGTCGAGGTAGCCGCCGACGAGGGCCCTCGCCTCCTCGAGCGTCAGCTCGTCGCCGCTCTCCGTGGCCTCGCCCGCGAACGTCCGGTCGAGCTCCCGGCGGGCCGCGTCGAGGACGCCGTCTGCGTCCACTCCGCGGGCTCGTGCCGCCGCGAGGCAGTGCTCGCAGAAGCAGAGCCCGAGCAGGAACCGCGCTCGTGGCCCGAGCCGGAGGAAGTAGCGCTCGTGGTGATAGCCGTGCTCGAGCGGGTGGAAGTGGAGCGATTCGGCCACGATCGTCTCGACGCCGCGCGACGCGATGTCGCCCGTCAGCGCCCGGACGTACGCCCGCACCGCGGGATTCGCAGGGCAGAGCTCCGTCAACATGGGATCGCCGTAGGCGTTGCGCTCGGCAAGATCCGGCCGCGGCTCGGCGACCCAGTCGGTGTGGAGGAACACCGTCCAGGCGTGAACCACGAGGCCGCGTCGTCCCGACGCAGCGACGGTCTGTGCGAGCACGTCGACCTCTGCGGCGAGCCGAGAGGGGCGCGGCTCGACGCCGACGCCCCGGTAGCGCGCGGGGTCCGGCCGAAAGGAGGTCACGCCGGCCTCGAGGAAACGCACCTTGCCACGAGGGTTGTGCGGAAAGAGGTCGCGGGCCTCGTGGTAGACGGCCGCCAGCGTGATGCCGCCCAGCCCGGCGCGATGCTGCACGTTGTCGAGCACCTCCTCCACGCCCTCGTCGTGCACGTCGCTCGCGAACGCGAAGATCGAGGTGTCCACGGGCTGGATTCTCCCTGACCGGCCCGCATCGCGTCAGCGTGCTTGACGGATGTTTAGCCACGGTGGTAAGAAGGCCGCGCCGGACCAGACTCGAGCCGAGGAGCCGTCGGATGCCGAACCCGCTCGCGGGACACACGAACAGCTACCACACGTACTCGCTCGACGACGCGCTCGCGGGGATCGCCGGCGCGGGCTACAAGGGCGTCGAGCTCTCGGCCGTGCCGGGCTGGACGGAGCACGTCGTGCTCGAGGACGATCCCGCCGGGCTCCGCGCGAAGCTCGCGCACTACGGGCTCACGCCGGTCAGTCTCAGCGGGCACTCCGACCTGACGACGAGGGAGGGGCTGGCGCACGGGATCAAGGCGGTGCGCTGGGCAGCCGACTACGGCATCCCGATCGTGAACAGCGCGATCGGCGGTCACTGGTCGGAGGACGAGGACGAATCCGCCTTCATGGGCAACATCGGCGAGCTCGCGGACGCAGCGGAGGCTGCCGGGGTGGTCGTCGCCCTCGAGATCCACGGCGAGATCATGGCCTCGGGGGCGAAGACGAGGCCGTTGATCGAGGAGATCGGCCGCGAACAGATCCGCGTCAACTACGACACGGCGAACTGCGAGTTCTACGGCGACGTCGCCGCCGTCGACGATCTTCCGTCGATCGCGCCCTACCTCGCCCACGTTCACCTGAAGGACAAGGTCGGCGGAGCGGGTGTCTGGGACTTCCCGGGGCCCGGCGAGGGCCATGTCGACTTCGCCGGCGTCCTCGACGTCCTCACCCGCGCCGGCTACACGGGCCCCTACTCGGTCGAGATCGAGTTCAAGGGCGAGCCGTGGCCGCCGCTCGAGGAGGTCAACCGCTCGATGGCGAGCGCGTACCGGCACCTGTCGTCGCTCGGCCTCTCGTAGGGTCGGACCGCTCCGACCCGGGAAGGACGCACATGGCCCGCTCGATCTTCATGCCCGAGATGACGAACCTCGAGGTGCAGGAGTACCTCGACCGGCGGCGGCCGGACGGTCATCGTCCCGGTCGGCTCGACCGAGGATCACGGCGATCACGGCCCGCTCTGGACGGACGTCTACATCCCACTCGAGGTGGCGAAGCGCGCCGCCCCGGAGCTCGACGCAATCGTCGGCCCGCCGATCCCGTTCGGGATCGCCCACGACCACCGGGGCGCCGCGGGAGTCGTGCACGTCCGCCTCGACACCTTCATCGGGATCCTGCGCGACGTCTGCCGCTCCCTCGCGGACGTCGGCTTCGCCCGGATCGTGCTCCTGAACGGCCACTACTGCAACTCGCACGCGATGGAGTTCGCCGTCGTCGCAGTTCTTCGACGAGCTGCCCGACGGGGTCGCGCGTGTACCCGTTCCCGTACTGGGCCGGGCTCCGGCCCGACGAGGCGGAGGCGTACCTGTCCGGTAGCGCAGGCCTGCACGCGAACGTGGGCGAGACGTCGATCGTGCTCGCGATCAACGAGGAGCTCTGCGACATGGACCGGGTCCGCGACTACACGCCGGAGCTGCCCGAGCTGCGAACGAGCCCGTTCGCGCTGCTCGACCCGCTGTTTCTCGCGACGCCAGGCTCGTTCTGGACGCTGCTCGAGCCCGGCGGCGGCGTCTGGGGGAAGCCGAGCGAGTCGACTGCCGAGAAGGGCGAGGAGTTCCTCGGCTGGTGCAGCGCCGCCGTCGTGAATCTCGTGCGCGACATGGAGGACGTCCACGACCGGCTCGAGCCCGGTTACAGCCGCACCCGTCCGTCGCGCCGGCATGCCGCTCGCTGAGCTCGGCGAGTGGCGCGTCCACTACGAGGTGCACGGCGACGGCGACCCGGTTCTCCTCGTGGCCGGGCTCGCCGCCGACCACCGGGCCTGGGAGAAGCAGATCGACGAGCTCCGACGCGACTACGGGACGATCGTGTTCGACAACCCCGGGGTCGGGCAGACGACGGGCGCGGCGGGACCGTTCACGACCGAGCTCTTCGCGGACGTTGCCGCCGGCCTGCTGGGCCACCTCGGCGTCGAGCAGGCCCACGTCGTCGGAGCGTCGATGGGCGGGGCGATCGCACAGCAGCTCGTCGTTCGCCACCCCGGCCTCGTGCGCTCGCTCTCGCTGCACTCGACCTGGGGGCGGTGCGACAACCACCTGGCGGCGATCATGCGAAGCTGGCAGACGTGCGCTCGCGTGCTCTCGTTCCCCGATCTCTGCCGCCAGATCTGGCTGTGGACGTTCACTGTCTGGTTCTACAACGACAGGCCGGACGAGCTGTCCGCTCTCGAGCGGCTGGTCGAGGAGGAGCCGGATCTCCAGACGCCCGAGGCGTTCTGCTGGCAGGCGGACGCCTGCATCGATCACGACGTGCTCGACCGGTTGACCGAGGTACGGGTGCCGACGTACATGAGCGCGTGGCGATCGCGACGTGTTGACCCCTGCGCATCACGCCTACCGGATCAAGGAGCGCATGCCCGAGGCAAGGCTGCGCATGTGGCACGCAGATGGCGCACGCGCCGTTCGCCGAGATCCCGGACGAGTTCAACGCGCGTCAGCTCGAGTTCCTGAAGGCCAACTGACGGAGGCAGGATGTGGTGACCGTGGCGATCCTCGGGGGCGGCTTCATGGGAGCTGCGCACGCGGGCAACTACGCGGCCCTCGGTGAGCGGGTTCGGGTCAAGACCGTCTACTCGCGCACCCGCGAGAAGGCGCAGCGCGTGGCGGACCTCGTCGGAGCAGACATTTCGGCGGACCTCGAGGCGGCGATCGCGGATCCAGAGATCGAGGCGGTGGACATCTGCCTGCCGACTCTCCTTCATCGAACGACAGCGGAGCTCGCGTTCGATCGCGGAAAGCACGTGTTCCTCGAGAAGCCGCTCGCGCTCACCCTCGAGGACGGCGAGGCGATCGTTCGCGCGGCGGCCGCGAGCGATCGGCTGCTGATGGTCGGCCTCGTGCTGCGGTTCTGGCCGGAGTACGTGGAGCTGCAACGCCGCGTCTCGTCCGGCGAGCTGGGGCGGCCCCTTCGCGCTGACGGCTTCGCGGCTCTCGCCGCCCGCCGACTGGGCGGGCTGGTACGCGGACGTCTCGCAGTCGGGCGGGCCCGTCGGTCGACCTGATGGTGCACGACTTCGACCAGGCGAACTGGATCCTCGGCGAGCCGCGACGGGTCTTCGCCCGCGCCGTCGCATCGAGGCACGAGGCATATCCCGACCACGTCGTCGCGATCGTCGAGTACGACGGCGCCGAGGCCGTCGTCGAGGGGAGCATGGCGATGCCGGCGAGCTTCCCCTTCTCGAGCCTGATCCGGGTCATGGCGACCGCGGGCGTGGCCGAGTACGCGTTCCGGGCCGCGCCGGCCGAGGGCGGGGGCAACATCGGCGCGGTCGACGAGAGCGCTCGCGGGCTCAGGATCTTCCCGCGAGACGGAGAGCCCGAGGTCGGTGCTCATCGATCCCGTCGACCCATGGGGCCCGGAGATCGCGGAGTTCGTCTCCTGCGTCGAGCGAGGGTCGCAAGCCGGAGAACGGCACGCGCCGAGCAGGCGCTCCTCGCGCTTCGCGTCTCGCTGGCCGCGAACCGCTCGCTCGCAAGCGGCGTTCCGGAGGCGCGTGTGATGAGCGCGCTCCGCGACCGGCTGTTCGCGCGCGATCGACGCACTCGCGGGACGAGACCGTCGCGCTGACCCGGAGCTCGTCCGGGTCGAACTCGACGACGCCGACGCTGCCCGGCGTCGCCCGCGACGACGTCATCGGCGGCGAGACGCGCTGCAACGAGATCCTCAGGGAGCGCTACGAGCAGGCCGGGCTCGAGACCCACTGCGGTCGCGAAGGATCCCGAGCGCTCGAACCTCGTCGGGCGTCCGCGCAGGGGCAGGCGGTGGTCGCTCGCTGATCCTGAACGCGCACGTCGACACGGTCGCCCCGGTCGAGCCCGGATCGCTGGCTGTGCGGCAGCCCGTGGAACCCCGAGCTGCGGGACGGACGCCTCTACGGCCTCGGCTCGACCGACATGAAGGCGTCCGGGCGCGGCGATGTGGGCGCGTCGGCACAGGCGCTCGCGGACGAGGGTGTCCGGCTGGCGGGCGAGCTCCAGCTCCACTCCGTCGTCGGCGAGGAGATGATGGAGCACCGCTGGGGACGACCGCCTGCGTCGAGGCGGGCTTCCGGGCCGACGGCGCGATCGTGACCGAGCCCTCGTCGTACCCGCGCCCGCTCACCGTCTCGACCGTCGCGGCCGGCGTCTGGATCCTGCGCATCGTCGTCGAGGGCAAGAGCACGCACGTCGGCAACCGGCCGCTCGCGATCCGCCCGGGCGGGCCGGGCGACGCGATCGGCGTCAACGCGCTCGAGAAGGGCGTCAGGATCGTACCTGGCGCTCGGCGAGCTCGAGCAGCAGCTGGGGGCTGACGAAGTCCCACCCGTGCTTCTCGCCCGGCTTCTTCACGATCGGCGCGAACGTGCTTCGCCGCCGACGCGGGCGTCCCCTTCCCGGCCTACTTCCCGCAATCGGGCGCGCGATCGAGTACGTGATCTGGTACCCGCCGCAGGAGGACGCCGAGGCACGATCGCGCCGAGATCGAGGAGTACGTGCTCGCCGCGTGCCGGCTCGACCCGTGGCTCTCGCGAGCATCCGCCCGTCTTCGAGTGGCTGAACAACTGGCCGCCGATGGAGACCCCCTGGGAGCATCCGCTCACGCAGACGATGGTGCGCGCCCACGAGGCCGCGTCAGGGGCGGCGCGTCCGGCCGCCCGAGCCCCGAGAACCCGGTCAACTTCGGCGCCGCGTCGCGACGGGTCGTTCTACGAGGCGGCGGGGATTCCGGCGATCGTCTACGGGCCCGGGCGACCTGAAGATCGCGCACTGCCGAGACGAGTACGTCCTCGTCGACGAGATCGTCACGTCCGCCAAGGCTCTCACTGCCGCCGTCGTCGAGTGGTGCGATGTCGACGGCTGAGCTCGCACGGGTCGTCGGTAGGATCGACGAGCTGCGCGAGGACGCCGTCGCGCTCCTGCAGGAGCTCGTCGCCACGAACAGCGTCAACCCCAACTATCCCGGGGTCGACCGGGCGACCTTCATCGGTGGCGAGACCCGGGTCAACGACATCCTCGAGCAGCGCTACACGGCCGCCGGCCTCGAGACGCACCGGGTCGCCGAGGACCCCGAGCGGTCGAACCTCGTCGGCGTCCAGGCGAGGCGCCGGCGGCGGGCGCTCGCTGATCCTGAACGGCCACGTCGACACCGTGCCCCCGACCGAGGCCGACCGCTGGCTCTGCGGCAGCCCCTGGAACCCGGAGATCCGCGACGGCCTCCTCTACGGCCTCGGCTCGACCGACATGAAGGGCTCGGCGGTCTCGATGTGGCTCGCCGCGCAGAGCCCTCGCGCGATGCAGGGCGTCACGCTCGCGGGCGACCTCCAGCTCCACTCGGTCGTCGGCGAGGAGACGGCCGAGTACCAGCTCGGCACGATCGCCTGCGTCGAGGCGGGCTTCCGGGCCGACGGCGCGGTCGTCACGGAGCCGACGAACCCCCGCGGCCGCTGACGATCTGCACGCATCTCCGCCGGCTTCGTCTGGCTCAAGGTGGTCGTCGAAGGCAAGAGCACGCACGCCGGCAACCGGCCGCTCGCGATGCGCCCCGGGCGGTCCGGGCGACGCGATCGGCGTCAACGCGCTCGAGAAGGGCGTGCATGATCGTCGAAGCCGCTCCAGGAGCTCGAGCGCCAGTGGGGGATGACGAAGACCCATCCCAGCTTCTCGCCCGGCTTCTTCACGATCATGCCCGGGCATCTTCCACGCCGACCCCGGGCGTGCCGTTCCCCGCCTACTTCCCGAACCGCGCCGAGCTCCACTGGCTGATCGTGGTATCCGCCGCAGGAGACCGACGAGCAGGTGACCCGGGAGATCGAGGACTACGTGCTCGCCGCCTGCCGGCTCGACCCGTGGCTCCGTGAGCATCCACCGGCGTTCGAGTGGCTGATGCGCTACCCCGGCATGCAGACGGACTGGGAGCATCCGCTCCCGCAGGCGATGGCGCGGGCGTTCGAGGAGGTGACCGGCGAGGCCGTGGCGCCGCCGAGCCCGCAGCACCCCGTCGAACTTCGGCGCCGCGATGGAGGGGACCTGGCTCGAGCGTGCGGGCATCCCGTCGATCGTGCTTCGGCCCGGGCGACCTGACCGTGGCACACGCCCGCGACGAGTACGTCCGCATCGACGAGGTGATCACCGCCGGCAAGGCGCTCGCCGCCTGCGCCATGGACTGGTGCGGCGTCGAGTAGCCGCGCCGGAAGGGAGGACGCATGGGGTGGATCCAGACGGGCTCGACGATCATCTTCAAGCCGTACTCGCTCGAGGAGGCGCTCCGCGGTCTTGCGGAGGCAGGCTTCGAGAACGTCGAGATCGGCGCGGTCAAGGGCTTTCTCGAGCATCTCGATCCTGACGCGATCGACGCGGCCGTGATCGCCGACACGCGGCGGCTGCTCGACGAGCACGGCCTCCGTGTCGTCTCGATGAGCGGCCACGCGCAACTCCACACCGAGGAAGGGAAGCGGCGGCTGACGAACGTGCTCCGCGCCGGCGAGGAGCTCGGGATCCTCGTCCTGAACACGTTCACCGGCGACGCGGAGGGACGCCGAGCAGATCGCCGCGTTCGAGGAGAACGTCCGGGCGATCGCGGACGAGGCGGAGGCGGCCGGGATCCGGCTCTGCATCGAGACCGACTCGAACCTGCTGCCGACCGCGGAGGTCGGCATCCGGATCCTCGAGGAGATCGGGCACCCGTGGATCCGGTTCAACTACGACCCCGGCAACGTCGTCTACTACACCGGGGCGGTGCCCGAGGACGACGTCAAGTACGCGTTGCCTCGCCTCGGACACCTGCATCTGAAGGATCAGCGCGGCGGGAAGGGCGTCGCCGATTTCCCCGCTCTCGGCGAAGGGGACGTCGACATCCCGTCGATCCTCCGCGACCTCCGGAGCATCGAGTTCTCGGGGCCTGTCAGCATGGAGATCGAGTTCACGAACTACGAGTGGCCCGACTGGGCGGCCTGTGTCGACGCAGCGAGACGCGGGAAGGCCTACTGGGACGGCCTCGGCATCTGACCCGTCGGGCACCTCACATTCTCCTAACGGGGTCTGACCCCGACTCAACAGTTCGGGCGGGTTCGTCGCGAAAGGATCGCGAGACGATCGCGATGCGCTCAGGTGCCGAGAACGGGCAACGTGACACGAGATGGGTGCGCCCCATCGTGCAGGACGGCCTGCGTGGCGACGATCGCCGCCCCGGGCTCCTCCCGGTAGAGCGGACCGCCGGTGTTCAGGTTCCGATCCCAGTGGGGGAAGTCGGAGCTCGAGACGTCGAGCCGGAGACGATGGCCCGCCGGCACGAGCGCGGCGATCGAGCGGAGGCCGATCCGGTACTCGTAGACGCGCCCAGGCTCGATCGGGCGCGGCTCGGCCAGCGAGTCTCGGTAGCGCGCCCGCAGGATCCCCTCGGTGAGGTTGAACGACACGCCGTCCGGGTCGACGAGGCAGAGACGTGCGGTGAAGTCGGTGTCGACCGCAGTCGACGCGGCGTGGAGCGTCACCTGAACGTCGCCGATCAGCTCGAGGTCCCGCTCGAGCGGCTCGCTCGTGTAGACGAGAACGTCGCCCCAGTCCTCTCGCGCGTCCTGCGAGGCCGGCCCGACGGGCACGATGGGCTCGTAGCAGCACGAATGGCCCCCGGCGCTCGTGCTGGGCGACAATGGGTCGTAGACGAAGACGTCGGCCGACTGCTCCGCCGGAGGCCGAGGCGACAGCGTCCCGTCACCGTGCCTCGAGTTGGCATGCCCCTGCGAATGGAGGAAGTAGTCGACCGGCTGCGACCCGGACGGCGGCCAGCCGTCGAGGTCGCGCCAGCCGTCGCCGAGGACGAAGGCCGTCACCGGTGCGTCGAGCACCCCCGTGTCCGAGCCTCGGAGCACGAGGTCGAGCCAGCGGAGCTGCCACTCGTTGACGGTGCGAGCCGACGCTCCGCCGCCTCCTCCGCTCCACGGCGTCGGAACCCAAGGCCCGTGCGTCCATGGTCCGATCACGAGCTTCTGGCGCCCGACCCTTCGCTGGATCTCCACGAAGTTCTGGATGGTGCCAGCGAGGAAGACGTCGTACCACCCTCCGAGATGGAGGCCCGGAACGTCGATCCGCCCGTAGTCCGCGCGGATCGCCGTCGCCTGCCAGTACTCGTCCTCGGAAGGGTGGTCGAGCCAGTCGAAGAAATACGGCGCCCGCTCGCGGTCGAGCCCCGGGAGCCGGGAAGGAGGTAGCGCACTGAGCCACGAAGGATCGGTGACCACGCGCGCCAGCTCGTCCATCGTCTCCGTGTCGCCCTCGCCTCTCGCCGTGTCCCACGCGAGCCCGGCGGCCCAGCAGGCGACGAACGCGAGCGAGAGTGCGCCTCCCTCGTAGGTCCACCCGTCGTGATAGGAGGCGGACGTGAAGCCCGGGGTGATCGCAGCGAGGCTCGGCGGGCGCTGCGTCGCGGCCAGGAGTTGCGTCGCACCGGGGTACGAGAAGCCGTAGGTCGCCACGCGTCCGTCCGATCCGGGCAGCCGTGCAGCCCACTCGATCGTGTCGTAGCCGTCGGCCGCCTCGTGGGCGAACGGGACGAACTCGCCCCCGGCCCCGTGGCGCCCGCGGCAATCCTGGACGACGACCAGGAAGCCGTGCCGGGCGAGCACGGCGGGATGGTCGTACCCCGACCCGGTCTGCGCACCCGCCTTGCCGTATGGAGTCCGCATCATCAGGACGGGGTGCCTGCCTCCTCCCGTGGGTCGATAGACATCGGCGGGCAGGATCGTCCCGTCACGGGCACGGCACGGGGCGTCGCGCTCCACGGTGACGTCAGGGACGCCGGGGAACGGATCAGCCATCGGTGCTCCAGACGGTGCGACCGAGAACGAGGGTCTCGATGGGCTCGAGGGCCTCGTCGAGGACCGCGAGATCGGCGCGGTAGCGCTCCGCGAGCCGGCCGCGATCGGTCAGCCCCAGGAGCTCGGCCGGCACGAGGCTCGCCATCGTCGCCGCTTCGGCGAGCCCGAACCGTGACGCCATCCGACGGACGATCGCAGCGCCACAGCGGCTGCCGCCGAGCAGCTTGCCGTTCGGCAGCTCCTGGGGCGGCGCCACCAGGTCGCTCGTCAGCGCGATGCGGCGGGGCCCGGCGGCCCGAACCGTGAGCTCTTCCGTGGCGGGATGCAGGTGGCGTCCGTCCGCGTTCAGCCCCAGCGTGATCCGCTCGTCCTCCAGGAACGCGCCGATCGCGCCGGGCGCTCGTGCCTTGAAACCGCTCATCGCGTTCCAGACGTGCGTAGCGAAGCGCCCGCCGGCGTCGACGGCGAGGCGGGCGGTGCGGTGGTTCGTCGCCGTGTGGCCCAGGGCCGGGATCGCTCCGGCGAGGCCGATCTGCTCGATCGCCCGGAAGGCGCCGTGGAGCTCCGGTGCCAGGGTCACCATGCGCACACGGCCGGTGGCGAGCCACCGAGCGAGCTCGCCCGTGTCGACCGGTCGGATGTGCTCGCGCGCCTGCGCACCCGCGGCATCGGGGTTCAGATACGGCCCTTCCACGTGAGCGCCGAGGCATGCCTCCTCGTCCGGTAGGCCGGCCAGGAACTCGTCAACCACGCCGCGAGCCGACGTGCCCACCGTCGCCAGGTACCCCGTCACGCCCTCGGCCGCGGCCGGTGCCCAGTCGTAGATCTGCAGATCCACGAAGCCGGGCATGATGACGGGCTCCTCGGCACCGCCCGGGCGCTCTTCGACACGCGTGATCAGCCCCTCGTGGACGTGTAGGAGGCCCGGGCGGGCACCGTCGACCGGGTCGACGAGGAGCCCTTCCAGCTCGCCCGGCATCGACCCTACGGGCCCGGGCTGAAGCGCATCGTCCCAACGTCGGCCTGGATGTCGACGAGGAGATCGCCGTCCGCGACCGTCGCGATCGCCGCGCCCTCGAGGTCGATGAGGAACTCGCTCGACAGCGAGCCCGGCGGGCACGCCGCGAGCGTCGCAGCGCCGGGCGTGATCGTGATCGAGGAACCGTCGAGCTCATAGGTGCCCGCAACCGTGTTGCAGTCGGCGAGCACCTGATACGTGCCGTCGTCGCCGAACGTGATCGTGTAGAGGGCGGGGTCGTCGGGCGTTGCGCTCGTGTCGTCGTTGTACGTGCTTCCCTGCCACTGCCACGTGATCCCGGTGATCTCGCCGTCGGCTGCGGCATCGCCCGAGTCGTTGCCGCCGCACCCGGCGAGGAGTGACAGGAGGAGCAGCGAGGCGACGGCGAGCACGCGGGGGATGCGCCAGACTATCGGACGTGGTCGAGCGGATGATCGCGCGGACGCTGTACGCCCCGCCGGGCTATGCCCACGTCGCGCGAGGAGCCGGAGACCTCGTGCTGAGCGCCGGCGCGGTGCCGCTCGACGAGCACGGAAATCTCGTCGGCGGCGGCGATGCGGCTGCCCAGACGCGCCAGGCGCTGGCGAACCTCGCCCACCAGCTGGCCGAGGCGGGCGCCCGGCCCGAGGACGTGCTGAAGACCACGGTCTACGTCGTGGCCGACGACCGCACCGCGCTGGCCGCGGTGTGGGACGCCGTGCAGGCGTCGCCGTTCGCTCCTGCTGCGAGCACGCTCCTCGGTGTGAGCATGCTCGGCTACACGGGGCAGCTCGTCGAGGTCGAGGCGACTGCCGTCATCTGAGCCGCACGCCGGATACGCCGGCATCGCCGGCTGAGCCTTCGCGGCCGGCTTGTGACCGGGCGGCTCAGCCGCCCTCCTGGCACGGCTGCGACCGCTTCGCGGTCGCGTTGCGTGCCGCGCTGCGCGCGTCTTCGACGCTTGCGGCGAACAGGTGTTCGTCCGACGCGCTGGATAGACTCGATGAAAGATGCCAGCCGACGAGATCGTCGTCCTCGGCGCCCGCGAGCACAACCTGAAGGACATCACCGTCCGCCTGCCGCGGAACGCGCTCATCTGCATCACCGGGCTCTCGGGCTCCGGGAAGTCGTCGCTGGCATTCGACACGATCTATGCCGAAGGGCAGCGGCGCTACGTCGAGTCGCTCTCCGCGTACGCCCGCCAGTTTCTCCAGATGATGGAGAAGCCGGACGTCGACTCGATCGACGGTCTCTCGCCGGCGATCTCGATCGACCAGAAGACGACGTCCCGAAACCCCCGCTCGACCGTCGGAACGGTCACCGAGGTCTACGACTACCTCCGCCTCCTCTACGCCCGTGTCGGCAAGCCGCACTGCCCGGTCTGCGGCCGGCCGATCGCCGGCCAGTCGATCGAGGCGATCGTCGACCAGGTCCTGTCACTGCCGGAGGGGACGAAGTTCACCGTCAACGCACCTGTCGTCCGCGACCGCAAGGGCGAGTTCCGAGACCTGCTCCAGGGCCTGCGGGACGAGGGCTTCACCCGCGTCAAGGTCGACGGCGAGCAGCGGCTGCTCGAGGAGGAGATCCCGCTCGACAAGAAGTTCAAGCACTCGGTCGAGGTCGTGGTCGACCGGCTCGTGATGAAGGACGATCTCCGCCATCGGCTGGCCGACTCGATCGAGACGGCGCTGGCCCTCGCTGACCGCCTCGTGACGATCGACGTCGTGGACGGGGAGGAGCTGACCTTCTCGGAGCGCTTCGCGTGTCCCGAGCACGGCGTCGGGCTCCCCGAGCTCGAGCCGCGGGTCTTCTCCTTCAACTCCCCGCACGGAGCCTGCCCGCGCTGCACGGGGCTCGGGCACCAGCAGGAGATCGACCCCGACATGCTCGTCCCCGATCCCTCGCTCTCGGTGGGCAACGGGGCCCTCGTCCCCTGGTCGATCGGGGGCTCGAACTTCTACGAGGGCGTGATCCAGGCCGTCGCCGACCGCTACGAGATCGACCTCGACATGCCGTGGGCAGAGCTGACCGACGAGCAGCAGCGGCTGTTCCTGTTCGGCACGAACGGCGATCGGGTCTACGTCCAGTACCGCAACCGGATGGGCCGCAAGCGGTCCTACATGCTCGCCTGGGAGGGCATCGTCAAGAGCCTCGAGCGCCGCTATCGTGAGACCGACTCGTCCACGCAGCGCGAGCGGATCGAGGAGTACATGTCCGCCCGGCCCTGCTCGGCATGCAACGGCGCCCGGCTGCGACCGGAGGTCCTCGCCGTGACCGTGGGCGGCCTGAACATCCACGAGCTGACGACGAAGTCGGTGAAGGGCGCGATCGAGTTCCTCGAGCGGCTCGAGCTGACCGAGCGCGAGCTGCACATCGGCGCCCGGATCCTGAAGGAGATCCGCGAGCGCCTCGCGTTCCTCGACA
This sequence comes from uncultured Thermoleophilia bacterium, assembly GCA_963705605.1. Lineage (GTDB taxonomy): Bacteria > Actinomycetota > Thermoleophilia > Gaiellales > Gaiellaceae > CAVPKC01. The sequence goes on along the minus strand of CAVPKC010000003.1, from coordinate 418,578 downwards.
ACGTCGGCGTCGGCTACCTGCAGCTCGACCGGGCAGCCTCGACGCTGTCGGGCGGCGAGGCACAGCGCCTGCGGCTCGCAACCCAGATCGGGTCACAGCTGGTCGGCGTCCTCTACATCCTCGACGAGCCCTCGATCGGCTTGCACCAGCGCGACAACGATCGCCTGATCGCGACACTCGAGCGCCTCCGCGACATCGGGAACACCGTGCTCGTGGTCGAGCACGACGAGCAGATGATGCGAGCGGCCGACCACCTCGTCGACATGGGCCCGGGGGCAGGCGAGCACGGCGGGCGTGTCGTCGCAGAAGGGTCCGCCGCCGCCGTCGAACGGATGCCGGGATCGATCACCGGTCAGTTCCTCTCGGGCGAGCGGCGAGTCGACGTCCCCGAGCGCCGGGCCGAGGATCGCGGCACGTTCTCGGTGCGCGGCGCCCGGATGCACAACCTCAAGGACATCGACGTCGACTTCCCGGTCGGCAGGCTGATCTGCGTGACCGGTGTCTCGGGCTCGGGGAAGTCGACGCTCGTCAACGAGATCGTCTACAAGACGCTCGCGAACCGCCTCAATCGCGTCCGGGTGAAGCCCGGTGACCACGACGTCGTCGAGGGCATCGAGTGCTTCGACAAGGTCATCGACATCGACCAGTCACCGATCGGGAGGACGCCTCGGTCGAATCCGGCGACCTACACGAAGCTCTTCGACCACATCCGCGAGCTGTACGCGCAGACGCCTGACGCGAAGGTGCGCGGCTACCGGCCGGGGCGCTTCTCGTTCAACGTCCAGGGCGGGCGCTGCGAGACGTGCAAGGGCGATGGGACGATCAAGATCGAGATGCACTTCCTGCCCGACGTGTACGTCCCCTGCGAGACGTGCCACGGCAAGCGCTACAACCGCGAGACGCTCGAGGTCAGGTTCAAGGGGAAGAACGTCGCCGATGTCCTCGACATGTCCATCGAGGAGGCCCTGGAGTTCTTCCAGAAGATCCCGAAGATCCGCCGCCGGCTTCAGACTCTCCACGATGTCGGCCTCGACTACATCAAGCTCGGCCAGCCTGCGACGACGCTGTCGGGCGGCGAGGCGCAGCGCGTCAAGCTCTCGGCCGAGCTGTCGAAGGTCGCGACGGGCAGGACGCTCTACATCCTCGACGAGCCCACCACCGGCCTGCACTTCGCCGATATCGAGAAGCTGCTCGAGGTGCTCCAGCGCCTGGTCGACGCCGGGAACACCGTCGTCGTGATCGAGCACAACCTCGATGTGATCAAGCAGGCCGACTGGATCGTCGACCTCGGCCCGGAGGGAGGGGACGACGGGGGAGAGGTGATCGCCGCCGGGACGCCGGAGCACGTCGCGACCGTCGAGGCAAGCTTCACCGGCGGGTTCCTGCGCGGCCTGCTCTCCGCCGTCCCGGCCGCGGCCTAGCGCCCGGCGCGTTGCGACCGGGGCTTCGCCAGCGGGATACGCTGGCACCGTGAGCACCCGGGCCGAGCCGTCCAGCGACTCGCTCCAGCGGGAGTGGTGGCTCCGGGCCCTCATGGTGCTCCAGAGCCCGCGTTCGGTCTTCGAGGCGATGCGCGACGACTCGCCGAAGGCTGCCGGGGCGCGGCAGGAGCCGGTGCTCCTGCTGGTGTTCCTGGGCGGGATCGCCGCCGTTCTCTCGTTCTCGGCGACCTCCGCCGAGTTCCTCGACGATCCGGAGGTCGACGGGCTGCTCGTCGCCGTGCTCGCGTTCCTCGGCGGCGGGATCTACGGGTTCGTAGGCTACTGGCTCGGAGGTGCCGCGCTGTACATGGGGATCCGGGGCGCCAAGGGTGAGGGGAGCTACCGGCAGGCTCGCCACATCCTCGCGTACTCCCTCGCCCCGCTCGCGCTCTCGCTCCTCGTCGTCTGGCCGATTCGGCTGGCCGTCTTCGGCGGCGACAACTTCCGGACCGGGGGCGGCGACGAGGGTACGGCCGGCTGGGTCCTCGGCGGCATCGGCTATGCGTTCACCGCGTGGTCGCTCGTCCTGCTGACCATCGGGGTGCGCGCCGTCCACGGCTGGACGATCGTCAGGGCGATCGGCGCCGTCCTGCTGACGGTCATGGCGCTGCTCGCCCTCGCAATCCTCGCGCTCGTGATCGGGCGCGGTGCCTAAGGAGTTGGTTCAGACATGGCCTACACGATCAAGAACCTGAAGGAGATCGACGATGTCGCGCCCCGATTCGGCCTCTCGCCCGGGCTCGAGGCCCGCTTCCCCAGTGACGCGCTTCAGTGCGAGCGCTCGGGTCTCAGCTATCAGCGCCTCGGGCCGGGCTTCCGACAGCCGTTCGGGCATCGCCAGCGCGAGCAGGAGGAGCTTTACGTCGTCATCGGCGGTGGCGGGCGGATGAAGCTCGACGACGACGTGGTCGAGCTCGGCCGGTACGACGTCGTGCGCGTGTCGCCTGAGACCTTTCGTGGCGTCGAGGCAGGCCCGGAAGGGCTCGAGCTCGTCGTCTTCGGCGCGCCGCGAGCCGGAGGGGGCGCCTCGAGTGACGCCGAGCAGGTTCCCGGCTGGTGGAGCGACTAGTTGCGTCACGGTCGAGATCGCCTTCGGCGATCTCGTTGCGGGTGATACGCCGGCTGCGCCGGCTCGGCTGTCACGGCTGAGATCGCCCTTCGGCGATCTCGTTGCGGGTGATACGCCGGCTGCGCCGGCTCGGCTGTCACGGCTGAGATCGCCTTCGGCGATCTCGTTGCGTGACTATCCCGCCGACTGCGAGACGTACGCGGCGACGTCGGCGATCTGCTGCTCCGACAGCTGATCCGCGAAGGACGGCATCACGCCCTGACCGTTGGTCACCCGCTCGACGACGAGCTCGTAAGGCGGCTTCGCCTCGTCGAGGTTCGGGCCGACGTTGCCGTTCGAGCCGGCGGCAGCGAGCGTGTGGCAGCCGCCGCAGCCGGCCGCGGCGAAGACCTCGCCGCCGGCCGCGGCATCCCCCTCGCCGCCGGACGCGGCCTCCGTCGTCGTCGCCCCTTCCGTCGTCGCCGTCTCTTCCGTCGTCCCGGCTTCGGCGGTCGTCCCGGCTTCGGCGGTCGTCGCGGCTTCGGCGGTCGTCGCGGCTTCCTCGGTCGGAGCCGCGGTCTCCACCGTGGCCGCCTCGGCGCGCGAGTTGTTCTCGTCCACGAGCCAGATGGTGATGCCGACCGTCGCGCCGATGATCGCGACCGTGAGGACGCCGAGCACGATCCTCGCCTCGATGGTGGCCGCGGATACGCGCTTCTTCACGACGGCAGAGCCTAGCTGACGGCGGACACGAACAGCGTCAGCTCCTCGTCGGGCATGGCGTAGGTATGGGCCTCCTCGGGAAAGGCCCCGCTGCGCACCTCGTCGGCGTAGCGCTCGAGCGCCTCGCGGGCCACGGAAGCCACGTCGGCGTAGCGCTTCACGAACCGCGGGGAGCGACCCTCGTAGAGCCCGAGCATGTCGTGGAAGACGAGGACCTGGCCGTCGCAGCCTGCACCCGCGCCGATCCCGATCGTCGGCACCGACAGGGCCCGGGTGATCCGCGTGGCGACGGGGGCGGGTATGCATTCGAGGACGACTGCGAAGCAGCCGGCGCGCTCGAGCGCAACCGCGTCGTCGACCAGCTGACGGGCTCGGGCGGCGGTACGGCCCTGCGCGCGCCAGCCGCCGAGGGCGGTCACCGTTTGGGGCGTCAGCCCGACGTGGCCCATCACGGGCACCCCGGCGCCGATGATGGCCTCGATCCTCACCAGCGTCGCGCCGGCGCCTTCGAGCTTGACGGCGTCGACGCCGGCATCCTTGACGAAGCGGACGGCGTTGCGGACAGCCTCTTCGGTCGAGACCTGATAGGAGCCGAACGGCATGTCGGCGACGACGAGCGGTCGCTCCGCGCCTCGAGCCGTTGCGCGCGCCAGGAGGAGCATGTCCTCCATCGTCGCCGGAACCGTCGAATCATGGCCGAGAACGGTCATCGCGGCCGAGTCGCCGACGAGAACGACGTCGATGCCGGCTGCGTCGGCGAGGCGGCCGCTCGGGTAGTCGTACGCCGTCACCATCACGATCTTCTCCCCGCGTCGCTTCAACTCGGCGAGCTCGGTGAGGGGCAACTTGCCCGCGGTGGCCGGACGGGTGGTCACTGGTGGTCTCCTTCCAGGACGACGTTGTCGATGAGGCGGGTGCTTCCGACCTTGACCGCGGCCGCGAGGACGAGCCGCCCGTCGAGGCGGGCGACCTCGACGTACTCCCGGTCGAGCCCACGCTGGCCCGCGAGGATCGTCCGGGCGACGGCGTCGGCGTGCGCGCCGTTACCGTGCGCCTCGCGGCCCGCCCGCAGAGCTCGCGGTAGCGCGAGGGCCCGGACGCGTTCCTCCGGGGTCAGGTTGGCGTTGCGAGAGCTGAGGGCGAGCCCGTCGGCGTCGCGTACGGTCGGGAGGGTCCGAATGGCCAGGTCGAGGTCGAGATCGCGCACCATTCGCTCGACGACGGCCACCTGCTGGATGTCCTTCTCGCCGAAGTAGGCCCGATCGGGACCGACGACGTTGAACAGCTTCAGGCAGACGGTCGCGACTCCTCGGAAATGGCCTGGGCGAGCCATGCCTTCGAGGCCTCGGCCGAGCTCCTCGACCTCGACCCAGGTCTGGAAACCGTCGCCGTAGAGCTCGTCGTCGGTCGGCGTGAACAGGAGGTCGACCCCTGCTCCGGCGGCCAGCGACGCGTCTCGCGCGTGGTCTCGTGGGTAGGTCTCGAGATCTTCGCCCTCGGCGAACTGGGTCGGGTTGACGTAGATGCTCGTGACCACGACGTCGTTCTCCTCACGCGCCGTGCGGATCAATGAGAGGTGGCCTTCGTGGAGCGCGCCCATCGTCGGCACCAGACCGACGGTCCGGCCGCCGCGGATCGCGCGGAGCGCCGCGCGGAGATCCGAGATCCCGGCGATCGTCCTCACCGGACGGCCAGCTCCGCCGTGGCTCGGGCGAGCGCCTGGTAGAGAGGGACGAGCTGCGGCCTCCGCGCCTCGATCGCGCGCACGTGGAGCGCCACGGTCTCCTCGTCTCCTCGGACGAACGGACCGGTCTGCCGGTAGCCGTTGTCGATCGTCCTGCGAACGAGGGGGTCGAGCGCCTCGGGCGGGGCGCCGGCGGCGTCCATCAGCTCAGAGGCGGCACGGTGCAGGGTCACCAGGAAGCTCGCCGTCATGGTCGCGGCCGCGTGATACGTGGGACGCGAGCTGTCCGCGAGCGGGAACGGTGTGACTCCGAGCAGGTCTGCGAGAGCATGGGCGGCAACGACCGCGTGGTCGCTCTCGGCCGTGATCGCCGCGTACGAGCCGTCGAACTGCCAGGGACCCAGATCCCGCTGGAAGGTCTGGAGCGGATGGAGCCCGAAGCGCCGCTCGTGCGGGTCGAGAGCCGTGACCGAGACTGCCCCGCTCGTGTGAGCGATCCAGGGGCCCGGGGCGATCCGGCCCGCGACCTCGGCGATCGCGGCGTCGGGCACGCAGATCAGGACGAGGTCGACCGCGTCGCACGCGAGCTCGCGGCCCGTCTGGTGCACGGCAACGCCGCGCTCCTCCAGGCGAGCGCTCGCTGCCCGGCCCAGGCGGCCGGTGCCGACGATGCAGATCGAATCGAACAAGGCTCCAGTTCCTAGCCGGATACCGGGCTACCGGAAGTGTAGCCGGGGAGCCGAAGACTAGGAGGCGGGCTCGGCCGGGCCCGGTTGGGCGCGCCGCGCCCTGATCCGGCCCAGCCTTTCCTCGAGGAAGACCGCGCCCGGCAGCAGCGAGATCGCGAGGAGGCCGAAGAGGACGACCCCCGCCCCGAAGATGACGGCGAGGACGATCAGGCCTGCTCCCGTGCTCACGGCCCGAGTGTACCGTTGGCTCCGGTGAGCCGGACCGCCAGGGACCCGATGGTCGCGGACGGCGTCGTCCGGCTCGGCAGCTCCCTCGTCAACTGGTACCTCGTCGAGGCCGACGACGGGATCACGATCGTCGACGCAGGGCTTCCCGGCTACTGGCCGCAGCTCGCTGCGACCCTCGGCGTCCTCGGTCGCGAGCTCACCGACATTGCCGCCGTCGTCCTCACCCACGGGCACGTCGACCACATCGGCGTTGCCGAGCGGCTTCGATCCGAGGCGGGGGCGAGGATCCTCGTTCACCAGGCGGACGAGCAACTCGTCCTGACCGGCGAGCAGCCGCCACGGGAGCGCGGGATGTTGCCCTACCTGTGGCGGCCCGCGGCGATCCGGCTCTTCATGCACCTCGCGCACGCCGGTGCGGCCGGGCTTCGGCGACCCGCCGAGGTCGAGACGTACGCGGACGGCGAGACCCTCGACGTTCCCGGGCGCCCTCGGGTGAAGCTGACGCCGGGCCACAGCCGGGGCAGCTGCTGCCTGGACTTCGAGAGCCGGGGCGTCGCGTTCGTGGGAGACGCGATGTGCACGCTGAACGTCCTGACCGGCCGTCGCGGACCGCAGATCCCGCCCGCCGCGTTCAACGACTCGAGCGACCTCGCGCTCTCGTCCCTCGCCGGGCTCGAGAGCCTCGAGGCGGAGGTGCTGCTCTTCGGGCACGGCGAGCCGTGGCGCGACGGCGCTCGGGCGGCGATCGCGCGCGCGCTCGACGCGGGCGCGAGCTAACCGCTGCGGCCCGGCAGCAGGGCGTGGCCGTCCACGACCGCGCTCGCGACGTCGATCAGCTTGCGGTTCCTGCTGCGCGCGTGGTTTCGCAAGAGGTTGAACGCCTCCTGCTCGCCGACCGAATGGCGCTCCATCAGGATTCCCTTGGCCCGCTCGATGATCGCGCGGCGGCCGAAGGCGCCCTCGAGGTTCTGGTACTCGGCGAAGCGCCGGAGGACGATGTCGATCGAGCTCTGCCAGTCCTGCGGGTCGCCGTCGGAGATGTAGGCGAAGACGCCTCGTTTGGCGGCCTCGTTGATGAACCACGGGTCGGGAGCGTGGATGATCACGATCACGGGGCACGCGGCCTCCCTGACGATCCGCTCGATCAGGTGGAGTGCGTGCTCGGAGTTCTCACCGAGACCGACGAGGGCCACGTCCGGCCGCTCGCGCCCGGTGACCTCGCCCACCTCGGTGATCTCGACCTCGGACGCCACGACCTCGTGGCCGAGCGCTGCGACGACTTCGGCTACCTGCTCGAGCCGATCTCGGCGTTGATTCGCGATGAGGACCCGTAGGCGTTGCGTCTCCTGAGAGCTCATCGATCCGCTTGAGCAGGATATGCCAGAGCTATAATCGGCGCTGACCTGGCCCAGCCCATCGGCCAGTGCAGCCGGCTCCGTTTTCCGGTCGGCGCGTTCGCATCCGGCCTTCTCTCGCGGTCGGAGCGGAGTACGAGCGAGGGAGGCGGGGTCATAGAAAACCACGGTGGAGGAGCGTCGCAGCCGTTCCTGACTCGGCTCGGGGTCCCGTGGCTGTGGGGCGCCGATGTCGAGAACGCCTGGGTCGTCATGCGCTTCAACGTCGTGCCGATCACGACCCGGTGGTTCGCGCCGGGCTCGTACTCCTACGGCCTCGAGCGCATCCCGAGCGCGGGAGGCGCCGTGCTCGCGGTGAACCACCTCTCCGCGATCGATCCGCCGCTCGTGGGCTCGTTCTCGAACCGCGCGATCTGGTACATGATGAAGTCCGAGCTCGTCGACATCCCGATCGTCGGCGAGGCCTTCGGCTGGGCAGGCGGGTTCCCGATCCGGCGCGGAGAGACGGATCGGGACGGTCTCCGAACGGCTCGCGAGCTCGTGCGCGAGGGGCACGTGGTGGGCATCTTCGTCGAGGGCACGCGTCAGCGCCTCGGCTACCCGGGATCGGTGCACGCCGGTGCGCTTGCGATCGCGATGCGGGAGGGCGTTCCGGTGATCCCTGCCGGCGTCGAGTCGTTCGGTTGGACGCCCCGCAACCGACGGCCCTGCTGCATCGTCTGGGGTGAACCGATCCTGTTCGACGGCTCAAGACCGAACGGCAACGGCTACAAGGACGCCGCCGAGGTCGTGCGGCTCGAGATCCTCAGCCTGTGGCGGCAGGCAGCCGAGGCAGTCGCTGCTGGCTTCCCGCGCGAGCTGCCCGACGGCACACCCCGGTCGAGCTGGCCTCGTGCCCGCCAGTTTCACCGGGCCAGGACGGCGCGCCGGGTCAGCGGCCTGGTCTGAGCTCGGCGGACGCTCGTCGCTGGACGGGCGCGAGTCGGCCTATGCTCTCCCCGACCCGGCGACGAGGAGGACGCGATGCACTCATCGACCGAGCTCGAACGCTCGTCCTTCGACGTCAGCGTCGAGGGCCGCGACGGGGCATGGATCGATGCGCTCTTCCCCGGTTTCGACGAGCGTGACCGGCTCGGCGTCGTGGTGCGCCATCCTCTCGGCGCGCTCGGTGCGAGCACCGCGATCCTGGCGGCGGTGACTGCGTTCTACGACGTCCAGCGCGCCCGCGGCCCGGATTTCTTCATCTACCCCGACTACTTCCTGTTCCACGTCGGGCGGCCGCTCGGTGACCACAACATGCTCGACGTCTGGCCGGAGCACAAGGAGGTGGTCGTTCCCGACGACGCCGAGGAGATCCTGCGCGCCGTCAACGACCGGGGCGTCACGCGGCTCCTCGTCGAGGACGGCCCCTCGCGGGCCGCGCCCCTGGACCGTGAGACGCTCGCGAGCGCCCGGGCCCGCATCGTGACGGCGCTCGCCTACTCGCCGACAGGGCGGGTGCCGGACGCCGATGTGCGGATCGCAGGCAACGAGGTGACGGAGCGCTACGTCGGCGCCCTGCTCGATCCCGACTCGCTGGCCGACGGCGCGGACGGCTCGGGGCTCGAGGCGTACGCAAGTCTGGTGCGAGCCCGCGCGGCCGAGGTCTCGCCCGGCGAGCGGGCACACATCCGGGCCGGCCGCGCCGCCCTGGTCGAGGGCGGCCGTCCGGTCGAGACGTACCGCCGGCTCGATCTCGAGGAAGCGTTCACGATGCTCTAGCAGAGGAGGACGAATGCCGGCGAGAGGGATCCACCATGTCGATCTGGCGGTCGCAGACGTGGAGCGGTCGATCGCGTTCTACGTTGGACTGCTCGGGCCGCTCGGCCTCGAGGAGGACTCACGGTTTCGAAGCTACCGTGGCACCGAGGAGGTCGTCTACTTCCGGTACGGCGAGCAATTGTTCGGGCTTCGACCGGCGGACGGCGGCGAGCACCATTACTACGACGTCGGGATCGAGCACATCGCGTTCTACGTCGATACCCGAGCCGAGGTCGACGACGCCTATGGGCGCTGTCTCGACATGGGTGCGAACGTCCACTACCCGCCCGAGCAGGATCGAGATCTTCCGGACTACTACGAGGTCTTCGTCTTCGATCCGGACGGGATCAGGGTCGAGGTCGGATGCATGGAGCCACTGGTGCCTGGGGGCGCCGCCGGTGACTGATCGCAGCCCGGTTGCGATGCGTCCGCCCGCGTGCCTACACTGCGTCGGCGATGCCGATCTACGAGTTCGTGTGCATGACCTGCGAGAGCCACTTCGAGGAGCTCGTGCGTCTCGACGCGCCCGATCCGGCGTGTCCTGACTGCGGGGCGACGAGGGTGGCGAAGCAGCTCTCCGTGTTCGCGTCTCACGGCACCGCCGAGCAACCGAGCTTCGGCGGCCCAATGGGCGGTGGCGGCGGTTGTTGCGGCGGTTCGTGTGGCTGCGGTCACTGACACCGTCGGACGGGAGAGCGAGCTCGCCGCACTCGCGGTGGAGGCCTCGGGCTGTACGCGCTGCCGGCTCGCCGAGGGCCGGACACAGGTGGTGTTCGGGGTCGGGAACCCCCATGCCGAGCTGCTGTTCGTCGGCGAGGCGCCCGGCTTCCACGAGGACAAGCAGGGTTACCCGTTCGTCGGGCAGGCCGGGAAGCTGCTCGACCGGCTGCTCGCCGGCATCGGGCTGACCCGGGACGACGTCTACATCGCGAACGTCCTGAAATGCCGTCCTCCCGGCAACCGCGACCCCATGCTCGACGAGATCGAGGCCTGCGAGGGGTATCTGTTTCGCCAGATCGCCCTCATCGAGCCGCGCCTGATCGCCACGCTCGGCAACTTCGCGACGAAGCTCCTCTCGGGGAAGCAGCACGGGATCACGCGTGTGCACGGCCAGCCGCAGCCGGCGTCGGTCGGCGGGCTCGCGGTGACGCTCTACCCTCTCTACCATCCAGCGGCAGCGCTGTACACGCCGGCCATGCTCCGGACGCTCGAGGAGGACTTCTCGCGGCTCCCGGTGCTCCTCGCCGACACGGCGCGGAGCGCGCCCGCGTCGCCAGACGTCATCCCTTTCCCGTCGGGCGTCACAGCCGTCTCACCGCCGCCCGAGCCCGCCGCCGAGCAACTCGGGCTCTTCTGAGCCGCGACGGAGGCTCGCTAGGCTGGTTGCATGATCGAGCTCGAGTCGGCCTCGCCCGAGGAGACCGAGCGGATCGCCGGATCGCTCGCCGTCCGGCTCGAGCCGGGCGACGTGGTGGTCGTCTCGGGCGAGCTCGGCTCGGGGAAGACGACGTTCGTCCGTGGCGCGTGCCGCGCCCTCGGTGTCTCCGAGCCCGTGAGGAGCCCGACGTTCACGATCGCCCATCGCTACCGGGGACGGGTCGCCGTGTCCCACCTCGACCTGTACCGCTTCGAGGGGATGACGGACTCGGAGTGGGGAGACCTCGAGCCGTACTTCGACGAGGCCGTCGCCTTCGTCGAATGGCCTGCCGCCGGGCGGGCCCACCTGCCGGGCGCGCGGCTGGCGGTTCGCATGCAACCGGTCGACCGTGACGACCGTAGACTGATCTCCCTCGAGAGCCCGGACGGCTCTCTCGACCTCGAGGCCGCTCTCGATGCTCGTGCTCGCGCTTGACACCGCAACGGCCGTGGCCACTGCCGCGGTCGTTCGTGACGGGGAGGTGGTCGGCGAACGGCAAACGGCGGCGCGCAGCGTGCTCGCCGCATTCGAGGAGCTGCTGGGAGCCGCCGGTCCGGCCGGTGCCGGGCGGATCGTCGTCGGCCGCGGCCCGGGAAGCTTCACGAGCCTGCGAATCGGCCTCGTAACGGCGCGTGCGCTCGCGTTCTCGCTCGGTGCCGAGCTCAGCGGCGTCTCGACGCTCGACGCGCTCGCGGCCGGCGCGGACGGAGCGCTCCCGGTCATCGACGCCCGTAGGCGTGAGGTGTTCACGCTCTCCCCCGACCCGGTCTGCCTCCGGCCCCAAGACCTCCGGGTCGATCCGGGCCGTGAATGCGTCGGCGACGGCGCGATCCTGTATCGAGGCCTGCTCGAAGCGGTAGGCGCGGTCGTGCCGCCGGACGACGATCCGCGGCACGTGCCGTGGGCAAGCGTGCACGCGCGCCTGGCCGATGGCCGCGCAGGGCCCGCCGAGCCGATCTATCTCCGGAGCCCCGACGCCGATCGCGTGCTGACGAGGGGCCGATGATCGAGATCCGCAGGCTGGCGCTCGGCGATCTCGGCGCCATCGAGAAGATCGAGCGCCGGGCGTACCCGACGCCCTGGTCGCGCTCGATGTTCGCGGGAGAGCTCGCCAAGCCCTCGTCGTTCTGCGTCGGCGCGTTCGAGAAGGGCAAGTCGGGCGACCCGGTGCGTCTGGTCGGCTACCTGATCGTGTCGCGCTACGTCGACGCCTGGCACATCATGAACCTGGCCGTCGACGAGCCGTACCGTCAACGCGGCGTCGCCCGGAAGATGCTCGACGAGCTCTTCGGCTCGACCGCCGGCGACTCGCTGCGCGGCTACACCCTCGAGGTCCGTATCTCGAACCAGCGGGCGATCGGGCTCTACGAGCGTGCGGGGTTCCGGATCACCGGCGTTCGGCGCGGCTACTACACGGACAACCGGGAGGACGCGTACGTGATGTGGAAGGATCCGATCCGAGCCGCCGCGGCCGGTACCGCCTGAGCGGTGATCCTCGGCCTCGAGACGTCGTGCGACGAGACGGCGGCCGCTTGTGTCGAGCGCGACGGGCTGATCCGCTCGAGCGTCGTCGCCTCACAGGCAGACCTTCACGCGCGGTACGGCGGGGTCGTGCCCGAGGTCGCGTCGCGCCGCCATCTCGAGCTGGCCGTACCCGTCGTCGAGGAGGCGCTCGCGCAGGCGACCGCCACGCTCGACGACGTCGAAGCGGTCGCGGTCACGCGCGGCCCCGGGCTGATCGGGGCCCTGCTCGTCGGGGTGTCGGCCGCCAAGGCGATCGCCTGGTCGCGCCGGCTGCCGCTCGTTCCCGTCGACCATCTCCACGGGCACGTCGCCTCGCTGTACCTGGAGCCCGACCCGGTCGAGCCGCCCTTCGCCTGCCTGCTCGCGAGCGGCGGTCACACGCTGGTGCTCGACGTCGCCGACCACGCTTCGTATCGCGTCTGCGGAACCACGCTCGACGATGCGGCGGGCGAGGCGTTCGACAAGGGCGCCCGCCTGCTCGGGCTCGGATACCCGGGCGGTGCGGCGATCGATCGCCTCGCGCGCGAGGGCGACCCGGAAGCCTTTCGGTTTCCGGTGGCGCGCGTCCCGGGTCTCGACTTCTCCTTCTCGGGTCTCAAGACGGCGCTCCTCTACGAGGTGCGAGACCTCCCCGAGCACGAGCTCGCCCGCCGGCGGGCCGATCTCGCGGCGAGCTATCAGCGCGCAATCGTCCGGGCGCTCGCAGAGCGGGCGCTTCGCGCGTTGGACGAGCTCGGGCGTGAACGGCTCGCGGTGGTCGGCGGCGTCGCGGCGAACTCGGAGCTGCGCGGCCGGCTAGCCGGAGAGGGAGCCGTCTTCGCCCCTCTCGCGCTCTGCACGGACAACGCCGCGATGATCGCGTCGGCGGGTCGATTCACGCGCGCAATCGGCTGGCCTGACTATCTTGAGCTGGATGCGTCTGCGTCTGCCCCGTGATCCACGGCGTGTTGCGGGCTGCCTGGCGGCCTGCGTGGTCGTGCTCGCCGCGACGGGGGCGGCCGGTGGGGCAGCTGGGAACCGCTCTCCGGAAGAGCTGTGGAGGAGCGCCTTCGACGCGCGGCCGGCGGTCGATCTCGGCGGTCGCATGGTCGTCGTCCTCGCGGCTCCGTCGCTTGCGGACCGCGTGGCGGCGACCGGCCGGCTGCCCGCGCCGAAGGTGCAGCAGCGAATCGTGCGGCGCGCCGAGGCGTTCCAGCGTCGCCTGCTGGCCGCCCTGCGAGCAGGCGGCGTGCGGATCTTTCGCGAACGCTCGTTCACCCGAACGTTCAATGGCTTCTCGGCAGTCCTCGACGCCCGGGCGCTCGCCGCGCTCGAGCGCGCCCCAGGAGTCGTCGGGGTCTACCCGGTACGAGCGGTGTATCCGGCGTCGGTCTCGGCGGACGTCCTCGACAGCCCCGAGTTCGGGCCGGCCGGCGGCCACCGGCCGGGTGTCTCGCTTCCTGGCCGCGACGGCGCCGGCGTGACGATCGCGCTTCTCGACACGGGCGTCGATCGCACCCACCCGGCGCTCCACGGCCGCGTGGCGCGCGGGATCGATCTCGTCGACGGCCGCGGGGCCGCCGATCAGCCGGAGTCCCACGGCACGCGGATCGCAGGCCTGCTCGTGGGCTCCGATCCCGTCGCTGGCGTCGCTCCCGGTGCGCGCGTCCTCCCGATCCGCGTGCTCGCGCCGGTGCTTAGCTCGGGCGTCCTCGGCTACGCGGGTCGCAGCGACGTGCTGCTCGACGGGATCGAGCGGGCGGTCGACCCGAACGCCGACGGGGACGTCTCGGACGCGGCCCGCATCGCGCTCGCGGCTCTCGTCGAGCCCTACGCTTCCTTCACCGATTCGCCCGAGGCCCGAGCGGTCGCCGGCGCCACCCGGCTGGGCACGCTCGTGGTGGCAGCGGCAGGGAACGACGGGCCGGCCGGAGCCGGCTTCGGGACGATCGGCGCGCCGGGGGGCGCGCCGGGTGCGCTGACGGTCGGAGCCGTCGACACCCGACTCGAGACGCTCAGCGTCGACGTCACGGTCTCCGTGGCCGGGGGCGAGGTCTGGCGAGGCCGCGGGCGGCTGCTCAACGGCGTCCCGCCGGAAGGCGACGGATCGGCGTCGAACAGGGTCGACGTGGTGCCGGCGGACGGGGCGCCGCTCGCCCCGCGCATCCGGGCAGCTGCTTCGGCAGGCGCAACGGCGGTTCTCGTCTACGGGTCGGGTCTCCCCGCTGGAAGCCTCGACCTCGAAGACCGAGCCGCACTGCCCGTCGTCGCGCTGCCGCTCCGTGCCGGTGAGCGTGTCGCCCGCGCGATCGACCGGGGCCGGCAGGTGTCGGTCGAGTTCGGCGAGGCGACGACGCTTCCGAATCCCGCGGCCGGAGAGGTCGCCCCCTTCTCGTCGCAGGGGCCGGCGCTCGGCGGCCATGCGAAACCGGATCTGGTGGCGCCGGGGGTCGGGCTCGTGACGATCGATGGCGGCGGCGAAGCGGATGCCGGCTACGCCACCCTCACGGGCACGAGCGCGGCGGCGGCGGTGGTCGCAGGGGCGGCCGCGCTCGTCGCCGAGGATCGACCCGATCTCGACGCGGCGGCCCTCGCCGGAGCTCTCGTCGCGGGAGCCCAGACCCTGCCCGAGGAGCCTCGGACGGCCCAGGGCGCGGGGCTCGTCGACGCGTCTGCGGCGGCCCGGGCGGTCGTCGCGGCCGAGCCGGCTACGCTCGCGCTCGGCGTCCTCCGCCCCGGTGCATCGACCAAGGCGACCCTTGCGCTGCGGAACGTCACACACCGTCGCGTCCGGGTGCGTCTCACGCTCGAGGTCGAGGACGGAGCGCCCCGTTCCTTCTCCGTCGAGCCGCAGACGCTCACCCTCGGGCCCGGCGAGCGGCGTGACCTGACGGTCGCGATCGCGGCCGGCGACCGCGCGGGCGCGCTCTCGGGAGCGATCGTCGCTCGGTCCCGAGGCCGCGAGCTGGCGAGGATCCCGTGGCTTGCCACCGTGTCGGCGAGGCGCCCGCGACTCGTGCGCATCCTCGACCTCGCGCCGGCTACGGTCTCCAAGCGGACACCCGCCGTGCTCACCTTCAGCGCCGGAAGGGTGAACGAGGGATCCGAGGGGCTGTCGATCGCGCCCGTCGCGCTCCTCGAGGTCGAGCTGCTGAATGCGAACCGGAAGCGCATCGGCCTGCTCGCCCGGCTGCGCGACCTGCTTCCGGGCAGCTACACGATCGCCCTCACCGGGCGCAGCCCGACAGGCTCGAAGCTGAAAGCCGGCACCTACGTCGTGAGGCTGAGGGCGCACTCTGCGGACTCTGGTGAGGGGATCGCGGCGTACACGTCCTCTGCGTCGGTGACGTTCCGCGTCCGGCGGCCGTGACGGTCACGGTCACGCTCGTCGGCGCCCACGGTTGCCATCTCTGCGAGAGCGCGCGCGCCGTGATCGAGCGCGTGCGCCGCGAGGTGGCGTTCGATCTCGACGAGATCGACATCGCCGGCGACCCCGAGCTGGAGCGTCGCTACCGCGAGCGGATCCCGGTCGTGCTCGTCGACGGCGAGGAGGCCTTCACGTACTTCGTGCATCCGGACGCGCTCCGCCGCCGGGTCGATCGGTAGCGGCACGAAGTCACCGCCTGGAGTGCCGGAACGTCGCCGTGACGGCTCTTTTCATGCGCCCTGAAGCAGTTCGTTATGCTGTCACAAGCATGGCGCTCGAGACACAGATCGAGGCGAGCAGGCGCGCAGGCGACCGGCTGACCGTCGGCGTGGCAGCACGCCTCAGCCGGTACCTCCAGGTGCTGACCCAGGCGAAGAAGGACGGTCGCGAGCGGATCTCGTCGCAGGAGATCAGCGAGTACACGAACATCAACGCCACTCAGATCCGCAGGGATCTCTCCGGCTTCGGCAAGTTCGGCAAGCGGGGCGTCGGCTACTCCGTCGACATCCTCATCTCGGAGATCCGCAAGATCCTCCGCACCCAGGGCCAGCACAACATCGCGCTGTTCGGCGCGGGTCGGCTGGGCCAGGCGATCGCCAACTCGACGGTCTTCGCCGACCATGGCTTCAACATCGCCGCCGTCTTCGACATCGACGGCGCCAAGGTGGGCCAGAGCGTCGGCAAGACCGTGGTCTCAGACTACGCGGACATCCGCGACGTGATCCGGGAGAAGAACATCATCGTCGGCGTGCTCGCCGTGCCGCCGGCCTCGGCGCAGGCGGTCACGAACGACCTGGTCGCCGCCGGCGTGAAGATCGTCTTCAACTACTCCGAGGCGCTCCTCAACGTCCCTGCAGACGTGACGGTGCACACGACGAATCCCGCCGCCGAGCTCCTCTACGCGCTCTACTTCTACCTGACGTAGCTCTAGGCCTTCCAGAAGGCCCGGCAGGCCCGGCAGTAGTCGTTCTCGCTCCGGTCCTCGTGCATGAACGCCGGCTCGCCGACCTCGATCCGGCGGCGGCAATTCGCGCACCGCAGATCGTCGCTCGCGCCGCTCACCTCGGCGGACAGCCATCCGTCCCCGTCACGCGCCCAATCGCCGAGCGACGACCGGCTCTCCGTCAGCTGCGGATCCACGTCGGCAGCGTACGGCCAGCGGTGCTGCGCCGGACAGCCCGTTCACCGGACTGTTACCAGCCGGTCACCGCCGGGTCGGTGATGGTGATGCAGGCTAGGGTGACCCGCGGGGTCAGGCGGTGCGGCGGACCGGGACGCGCAGCGGGCTCGTGACGACGCTCTCGTCGCCAGCGAGATCGTAGAACTCGACCTCGACCCTGGCCGGCCCGGCCTTCGCGGTCTCGGGGATGGCGACGCGCACTATCGACCGGCCGCGGAGGCAGGAGAAACGTCGCTTCGCGAGCACCTTCGACGTGCCCCGCCGAACGGTGACGATCGCCTCGACCGTCTCGGTCGCCTCGATGCTCGCGTAGACGACGCGCTTCGCGTATCTCCCGCCGCGAACCCACGTCGAGACGACCCGGGCGGCCACCTTCCCGTCGGCGACGGCGACGTCGCGCAGATTGCTGCAGCCCTTCTGCGGGTCTTGGGAGCCTCCCGTCGTGCCGTTGGCGTTCGAGCCTGGCCTCACCGGATCGTCGCCACCCTGGCCGCCCCCTCCTCCGCTCCCTCCGCCCCCGCCGGGGAGGATCGGCGAGGCAGGTCGGCCGCCGCAGCCCGCACCTGCGGGCGCCGGGATGGATGGAGCCCCGGCGAGCGTCGCGGCCGTCTCGCTCGAGCGGCGGTCGACGGACGGGACCGACCCGCCGGTCACGAAGAGCGCGTCGTAGAGCGCCGGAGCGATCGTCGCGAGCTGGACGACGAGACATTTGCAGGCGGGGTGGGCGCGGCCCGCGTCGGCGTCCGCCGCGGTCGCGAAGATCTTGTTCGCTGCGTGGCAGCGGCAGGCTGAGCAGGCACTGCAGGTTCCGGTGCAGGTCGGATCGCTCGCGCCCCATTCGGGGTCGAGCCCGTAGACGGGTACGTCGCCCGGAGCGCCGAATGCCCTCGGCACCAGCCCGAACGCAAGGCCTCCCATCGCGAGCAGGCCCCCGCCGATGAAGGCTCGACGCGTGAGCGGCTGCGCCTCCAGCCACGACGCTCGGCCCGGGGAGCCGCGGACCGCGCTCGTTTGCACCGGACTCGGCGCCGGGGCGTACCCCCCTTGCGGGGGGCCGTTTCCCGGCGCCTCCTCCGATGCGCGTAACGCACCGCGGCTTCCCGGACCGAGCCTCGTGAGCTGTTCCCTCCCGGACACGGGGGGATCATCGTCAGTACCGAGGGAGGGGTCATTCCCCCCTTCAGGGGATCTTCGAGTCCCTCAAGTCGCGAGGAGCGCCGGCGCGAGCTCGCGCAGCTGATCGAGCCCGAGATCGCCTGGGGCGCGCCCGACGGGCTGCACCGCCACGTGGTCGGCGCCGGCGTCGAGATGCTCGAAGACGCGCGCCCGGATCGCGTCGAGGTCGCCCCAGGCGACGAGCGCGTCGACGAGGCGATCGCTGGCGCCGCCGCTCCAGTCGTCCTCGTCGAAGCCGATCCAGCGGAGGCACTCCGTGTAGTTGGGGAGGGTCAGATACCAGGCGAGCGCATCACGCCCGAGCCGCCGGGCCTCGTCCGGGTCGCGCTCGACGAGGACGAACTGCTCGGGTGCGAGGAGCTTCCCCGGGCCGAGGATCGATCGCGCGCGGCGGGTGTGCTCGGCCGTCACGAGGTACGGGTGGGCGCCGTCTGAGAGCTCGGCGGCGAGCTCGAGCATCGGAGGGCGCAGGGCTGCCAGCACTCGGGGCACCGGCTCGGCGGGCCGAGGCCCCCGATAGGCGGCCGCGTCCATCGCGCCGAGGTAGGCGCGCATCGTCGCCACGGGACGCCGGTAGTCGAGGCCTCTCGGGGCGAGCTGGGGCGGATGGCTGACGCCGAGCCCGAGCAGGAAGCGGCCTGGATACGCCTCGGCGAGCGCGTTGGCCCCGGCGACCATGGCCATCGGGTCACGAACCCAGATGTTCGCGATGCCGCTCGCGACCGGGATCCGGCGGCCGGCGCCAAGGAGCAGGGCGCCGTGGCTCAGCGACTCCTTCGAGTCGTGAGCCTCGCTGTACCAGAGCGCGCCGTAGCCGAGCTCCTCGATCTCCGCGACCGCCTCGCGCTCGACGGAGGCCGGCGCCCAGCCGAGCGCCCCGAGCCACACCCCGACACGGCCGATCTCGGGCTGGATCACGGCGCCACCGCCAAGGCCTCGACGACCATCTGCTCGTGCGACGCGGCCGTCACGTCGGAGACTCCGATGTAGGGTGGGAACTCGGGCGCGTCGTCGCTCATCGGCATGACCTCCTCTGGATCGGCTGAGCGCCGATTCTAGGGCGGCCGCGGGCCGGGTGATCGCAGACGCTACGGCGCGACGACCACCGGCACGTCGCCGCGGGGCCTGTCCGCGAGCGCCTTCTTCACCTTCGCGGGACGGGCGCCCACGACGATCACCGTTCCCTCCGAGCGCCGTGCCGTGAAGCCGGCCTGGCGCAGGATGCGGACGATCGCGCGGGGTGGGCCTTGCACCCTCACCACCGGCACGAGGGAGTCCTCGCCCGGGGCGGCCTGCAGGCTCTCCGCCGCGCCCGCCTCGGCGGCGGCGGCCTGAGTCGCGGCGCCCCCCGCCTCCTGCGCGTCGCTCCCCTCGCCGCCCCCTGACGTCACCGCGAACGCGATCACGACCGCTGCGAGCGCGGCAGCGGCAGGGGCGAGCACGGCGAGGATGCGCTTGCGTGACCGGATGAACGAGCGGAGATCGCCGGACTGGACATCCTGGTGCGGCAGCGCCGCGATCAGCTCGTCGAGGCGGCCGTCGGGTAGCCGGAGCGCGGGCGTCGCCCGGAGGGTCGTCCGCGCGCTCTGGACGGCGGCGATCTCGGCGGCGCACTCGCGGCAGGTCGAGACGTGGGTGCGGACGACATCGGCGGCCGCCTCGTCGAGGTCTCCCTCGACGAGCTCGAGCAGCTCGATGTCGCTGGGATGCGCTGCGGGCAGTTCCGCCATCAGTCGTTCGACTCCTCGCCGGCCGTGGTTGTTCCGAGCAATCGGGCGAGCTCCGCGCGGCCCCGGAAGATGCGGGACTTGACCGTTCCCTCGGCCACGTCGAGCACCTCTGCGATCTCGCCGTACGAGCGTCCCAGAACGTCGTAGAGCAGCACCGGCGTTCTGTAGTTCTCGTCGAGCTGCGCGAGCGCGTGCTGGAGTGCGTCCGAGAGCTCACGCTCGGCGATGCGATCTCGCGGATCCGCCGGCTCGGCCACGTCGTCGAGCGCCTGGGCGGCGGCGCGGGATCGCCGGCTGCGCTGGTCGGAGATCGCGTTCAGGCAGATCCGGTAGAGCCAGGTCGAGAAGCTCGCCTCGGCGCGGAAGCGAGGGAGCCCTCGCCAGGCCCGGATCAGCGTCTCCTGAACCGCGTCGTCGGCGTCCGAGCGCGATCCGAGCTCGCGAGCCGCCAGCGTGTAGAGACGGTGCTGGTGCTCGACCACGAGGCGCTCGAAGGCGCGCGTGTCCCCTTGTGCGGCACGCCGGATCGAGTCGATGATCATCATCCACGCATGAAGATTCTCCTCTGGCATGGCTACCTCCTTGGTGGAACGGGCTCGAATGTCTACACGCGCTCGCTCGCGAGAGCGTGGTCGCGGCTCGGGCACCAGGTCACCGTCCTCTCCCAGGATCCTCACCCGGAGCGGTACGACCTCGGCGGCGCCGCCCTCGTCCGACCGGAGATCGGCGGGCTCCTGCCGGTCTTCGTCGTCGATCGCTACGAGGATCTCGAGGCGAGACGGGTGCAGGACATCACGTGGAAGGAGCGCAAGCGCTTCGTCGACGCCAACGCCGCGGCGATCCGCGACCACCTCCCGGCCGACGTGATCTTCACGAACCACCTGATCCTCGGCGGGCCGGTCGGCGCTGCGACCGGGGAGCCGTTCGGCGTCAAGGTGCACGGCTCCGAGCTCGACCTTCTCGATGGAGGGGAACGACGAGCTCTGCCGGTGGGGCAGGGAGTCCCTCGAGCGCTGCTGCATCGTCGTCGCCGGGACGGAGCACATCCGGCAGCAGATCGGAGGCGGTGCTCGGCCCCGGCGACTACAGGCGGAAGATCGTGACCATCCCGCCCGGCGTCGACATCCACGAGTTCGTCCCTGCCGAGCGAGACGACGCCCTCGAAGCACTGATCGTAGAGGCCGAGCAGGATCCGCCGAATCCACCGGAGGCATACGATCAGCGGCTTCCCGACCCGGGGAACGCCGCGCGGCTCGCCTCGTTCCTCGACGGCGACGAGCCGACGGTCGTCTTCGTCGGGCGGATCAGCCGGGAGAAGGGAGCGCACATCCTGGTCGACGCGCTCCGCGGGCTCGACGGAGACGTCCGGACGGTGATGGTGGGCTGGGGGGACATCCGCGAGGAGCTCGAGGACGAGACGGCCGGGATGCGCGTTCTCTTCACAGGGGCGCTCGAGCACCGCCACCTCGCGCATCTGTTCGCGCTCGCCGACGTAGCGGTCACGCCCTCGACGGCCCCGGAGGCATTCGGGATGGTCGCCGCCGAGGCAGCGGCCTGCGGCGCGCCGCCGCTGGTCGCGCGACAGTCGGGGCTCGCCGAGGTCGCCGAAGGCCTCGAGGCGGAGTACCCGGAGCCGCTGCGACACCTCGCGAGCTTCGAGAACGGCAACGCTCGACGATGCTCACCTCGCGGCTCGAAGAGATCATCTCGCTCCCGTCGGCGGATCGCGTGCAGGTGCGCGAGGCCGCGCGGCGGGCCGCCGTCGAGCTGTGGAGTTGGGAGCGGATCGCGGCTCTGATACTTTCGGCCGGATGGGAGACGAGCAGCGGCTGAGCCCGGACGAGCAGATCACGCTCGCCCGCGAGCAGTTCGAGCACGGCAAGGACTTCACGCTCGCGGTCGAGGAGGAGTTCGCGGTCCTCGATCCGGCGACGCTCGGGCTCGTCAATCGCTTCGAGGAGCTCCAGGCCGCGGCGCGCGGGACGCCGGTCGAGGAGCATCTCGCCGGGGAGCTGATCGCTTCCGAGGTCGAGGTCAGGACGGGGCGCTGCGAGACGTTCGACGACGCGGCGGCACGGCTCGCCGAGCGCCGCACGCAGCTCCTCTCGCTCGCCGACGGCCTCGGGATCTCGCTCGGGGCCACCGGGACCCATCCCTGGAGCCCGTGGCAGGAGCAGCGCATCATCGACACGCCGCACTACCGCTCGAACGACGAGCTCCTTCGCTACGTGGTGTGGCGGAACAACACCTTCGGCCTCCACGTCCACGTCGGGATCCGGGGCGCCGATCGCGCCGTCGCGGTGTGCAACGCGCTGCGGTCGTACCTGCCCGACCTGCTCGCGCTCTCGGCGAGCTCGCCGTTCGTCGAGTACGCGTACACGCACCTCCACTCCGTGCGGACGCAGATCTTCACGCGCATGTTCCCTCGCTGCGGCGTGCCGGACGCGTACGAGAGCTGGGACGAGTACGAGCGCTTCCTGCGGTTCCTCTACGGGACGGGCTCGGTGACCGAGCACACGCAGCTCTGGTGGAGCGTCCGGCTCCATCTCGCCTATCCGACCGTCGAGATCCGGATCTGCGACGCGCAGCCCGAGCTGGCCGAGGCCCGCTCGCTCGCGGCGCTGGCCTACGCGCTGACCGGCCGCCTCGCCCGCGCGGTCGACGAGGGCGAGCCGCTCGACCTCCACCCGCATCGCCTGATCGAGGAGAACCTCTGGCGCGCGATTCGCTGGGGCCTCGCCGGTGAGCTGATCGCGCTCGGGAGCGACCGCGTGCGCCCGGCGCGCGCGGCGCTCGAGGAGCTCGCCGAGTGGGTGCTGCCCGTCGCCGAGGAGCTCGGCGTCGCACGGTATCTCACGGTTCCGAGCGCGAATCCGGCGGAGCGCCAGATTGCCCGCTACGAGCAGGGAGCGACCATCGAGGAGATCTACGCGGAGCAGGTCGAGCGCACTCGCGACGTCGCGTTGGAGGGAGTTCGTGGCTAGCGGACCGTCCGAGGAGGAGCTGGCCCGCGAGCTCGCGGAGCAGCTGAAGACCCTCCGCGTCGAGGACGTGCTCATCCAGACCCTCGTGACGATCTCGTCGATCGGGTACCGGTGCCTCGGGCTGACCGAGGACACGCGAGACGCTCGAGATCTCGGCCAGTCGCGCCTCGCCATCGAGACCTTGCGGGCCGTGACGCCGGTGCTCGGCCAGGTCGTCCCCGATGAGCTCGTTCGCGACTTCGAGCAGTCCGTGGCGAACCTCCAGCTCGCCTACGCGAAGGCGGTGGCGGAACCCGATGCCGGCGACTCCTGAGAGGACGAGCGCCTCCCCGGCACGAGCTACGGTCGGCGTCTTCGGCGGCTCGGGCTTCTACTCGTTCCTCGAGGACGTCGAGGAGGTGGAGGTCGAGACCCCGTACGGGCCGCCCTCGGCGCCTCTGGCGATCGGCGAGGTCGGCGGCGCCGCGGTCGCGTTCATCCCGCGGCACGGGCACCACCACGAGATACCGGCCCACCGCGTCAACTACCGGGCGAACGTCTGGGCGATGCGCGAGGCGGGCGTCCGGCGGATCATCGGCCCCGGCGCGGTCGGCGCGCTCAGGGCGGATCTCGAGCTCGGCGAGTTCGTCGTCTGCGACCAGTTCGTCGACCGGACGCGGGGACGCGCGGACACGTACTACGACGGCCCGCAGGCGACGCACGTCTCGTCCGCCGACCCGTTCTGTCCCGAGCTGCGGCGGCTCGTCGTCGATACGGCGAGCGAGCTCGGCATCCATGCGCGCGACGGCGGGACGATCGTCGTCGTCCAGGGCCCGCGCTTCTCCACCCGGGCCGAGTCGGCCTGGTTCCAGGCGGCCGGCTGGGACGTGATCGGGATGACGGCATATCCCGAGTGCCAGCTCGCGCGCGAGCTCGAGCTCTGCTACACGGGAATCGCGATGGTGACCGACTACGACGTCGGCGTCCGGGAGGGTCACCACGCGGCTTCCGGTGACGCCGTGATGACGGTCTTCCGCGAGAACCTCGCGCGCCTGCGCGAGCTGCTCTTCGCAGTCCTGCCGCGCGTCCCCGCGCAGCCCGCCGAACACCTGTGCTCGACCGCGCTGCGCGGCGCGATCGTCTCGTCGTGATCGCTCGAGGCTCCGCGCCGGCAGGCCGCGGACAGGCCGGCTTCGCGGGTCCTTCGCTGCACGGTTGACGCCTGGCTTCGTGCGGCGTGGTTGCGTGTCGTGACCGGGCCCGCTTCGCGGGCCCTTCGCTGCACGGCTGACGCCGTGCTTCGCCCGGCGTCGTTGCGTGCACTTGTGATACAACTGCGACCCGTCCGTAGCGGCTTGCGCTGCGGGATCGCGGTCATCGGGACAGGCCGCAACTGGCGACTTCGTGACTCCGGGAAGGCAGGGGGATGTTCTTTCAAGACCACGCGGTTCTGTTCGCACTGATCTGCTCCGGCGTCGCCGTCGGCTACGGGGTCTACCTGACGATCTGGCTGCTCGCCCAGCCCGCCGGAAACGAGCGCATGCAGGAGATCTCGCGGGCCGTGCAGGAGGGCGCGGCTGCGTACCTGAAGCGCCAGTACGTGACGATCGCGATGGTCGCAGTCGTCCCGTTCCTGATCCTCGGCCTCTACAACCAGCTCGGCTGGGGCACGGCGTTCGGTTTCCTGATCGGCGCCAGCCTCTCCGCCGCGGCCGGCTTCATCGGGATGAACGTCGCCGTCCGTTCCAACGCCCGAACCGCCGAAGCGGCCCGCAACGGCATCAAGCCCGCGCTCGAGATCGCCTTCAAGGCGGGCTCCGTGACCGGGCTCCTGGTCGTCGGGCTCGGCCTCGCCGGCGTCGCCGGGTACTACCTCCTCCTCACGAAGATTCTCGGCAACTCGCCGGAGTCCGCGATCGACGACCTCGTCGGGCTCGCCTTCGGCGGGTCGCTGATCTCGGTCTTCGCCCGGCTCGGCGGCGGCATCTTCACGAAGGCGGCCGACGTCGGCGCCGATCTCGTGGGGAAGATCGAGGCGGGCATCCCCGAGGACGACCCGCGCAACCCGGCCGTGATCGCCGACAACGTCGGCGACAACGTCGGCGACTGCGCCGGGATGGCCGCCGACCTCTTCGAGACGTACGCGGTCACCGCGGTCGCGGTCATGCTCCTCGGCACCCAGTTCCCGAGCGAGCAGCTCTGGCTCTACCCGCTGTCGCTCGGCGGCATGTCGATTCTCGCGTCCGTGATCGGAACGTTCTTCGCACGGCTCGGAAGGGGACAGAACGCGATCATCAACGCCCTCTACAAGGCGGTGGTCGTCGCGACCGTCCTCTCGGCGCTCGGCTTCATCCCCGTCACGCTCGCCTTCGACGACGGCGCCTTCAGCTTCTGGAACCTCTACGGTGCGGCGCTGATCGGCCTCGCAGTCACGTTCCTGCTCGTCGCGATCACCGAGTACTACACGGGATCCCGCTGGCCGCCGGTGAAGCAGATCGCCGAGGCGTCACAGACCGGCCACGCGACGAACATCATCTCGGGGCTCGCCATCGGCATGCAGGCGACGGCCGCGCCGGTGATCGTGATCGCAGTTGGCGTGGTCGGCGCCTACTACGCGGCGGGGGAGAATCTCTTCGGCATCGGTGTCGCGGTCATGGCGCAGCTCTCGATGACAGGCCTCATCGTCGCGCTCGACGCCTACGGTCCGGTGACGGACAACGCCGGTGGAATCGCCGAGATGGCCGACCTCCCGGAGGAAGTGCGCGGCGTGACCGACCCGCTCGACGCCGTCGGGAACACCACGAAGGCCGTGACGAAGGGCTACGCGATCGGGTCGGCCGGCCTCGCGGCGCTCGTCCTCTTCGACGAGTACGTGCGCGGTCTCGACAAGGAGGGACTGCGCGAGGTCTTCAGCCTGAGCGATCCGTGGGTGATCGCAGGCCTGCTGATCGGCGGCCTGATGCCCTTCCTCTTCGCCTCGCTCGCGATGCAGGCCGTGGGCATCGTCGCCGCGCAGGTGGTCGAGGAGGTGCGAAGGCAGTTCCGCGAGATGCCCGGGATCATGGAAGGAACGCAGCGTCCCGACTACTCGCGGTCGGTGAGCATCGTCACGGGCTCGGCGATCCGCTACATGCTCGCGCCTGCGCTGATCCCGATCGCCTTCCCGATCGTCGTCGGCATCATCAGCCCCCAGGCGCTCGGCGGGCTCCTGATCGGGACGATCGTCACGGGCCTGTTCCTCGCCATCTCGATGACGTCGGGCGGCGGCGCCTGGGACAACGCGAAGAAGCTGATCGAGGACGGGCTCTACGGCGGTAAGGGCTCCGAGGCACACGCGGCTGCGGTCACCGGCGACACGGTCGGCGATCCCTACAAGGACACGGCGGGGCCGGCGATCAACCCCATGATCAAGATCGCGAACCTCGTCGCCATCCTGATCATCCCCGTGATCGCGGCGATCCACGGGTAGGGGTTCGAGGATGGCGAAGCCGGGTGACAGGATCGTGATGCGGGCGAAGACGAAGCGCCTGGCGCCGGCGGCGCGGCAGGGCGAGATCGTCCAGGTCCTGAACGACGATCCCGCGCGCTACGTCGTCCGCTGGGACGACGGCCGCATGACCACGATCGCGCCTCTTCCGGACTCCGTCCGCATCGAGCCGGCGAAACCGGCGCGCAAGCCGGGGACGAAGACGAAAAAGGCCGGCTAGCGCCGCCTAGCGGCCGGCTGCCGCGAGCGCGGGTCGCTGGCGGTCGAGCTCCGCGCACACCTCGCGGGCCGTCTCGACGAACGCGGTCGCCGCCCTCGAGCGGTAGCGGTCGCGATGCCACGCGATCGCGAGCAGGCGCGGAGGAACGAGGCGGCTCATGTCACGGACGACGATGTCGGGGCGCGGCTCGACGATCAGCCGCGGGACGAGCGCGACGCCCACCCCGGCGGCCACGAGCCCGACCACCGTGCCGTTGTCGTCGGAGCGGAAGACGACGTTCGGCTCGTAACCCCCCGCGCGGAGCTGCTCCTCGCCGTGCATGCTGCCTCGGCAGTGGGGGAAGCCGATCAGCGGCAGCGAGCCGATATCGTCGAGCGTCGGCGCCGAGCGCTGCGTCGCGAGCGGGCTGTCGGCAGGAAGCACGAGCACGTACGGGTCGCGGACGAGCTCGACGCCCTCGAGCGGGCCTTCGGGCAGCGGAAGGACGGTGAAGGTCAGGTCGATCTCGCCACATTCGAGCAGCGCGAGCAGCTCGTCGTCGACCGTCGGGTTCGCAAGCCGGATGTCCACCTCCGGCCAGGACGCCCGGAAGCGCTGGAGCACGAGCGGGAGGATCCGCGCCCCGACGCTCTGGTAGGTCCCGATGCGCAGCGACCCGGCATGTCCCTGTGCCAGGGCGGCGAGGTCTGCCTGTGCCGCGTTGAGGCGCGCGACGATCGCCTCCGCGTGCCGCAGGAGGAGCGAGCCGGCCTCGGTCATCGAGACGGGCCGCGGCCCCCCGGGACGCTCGACGAGCTTCTCGCCGACGAGCCGCTCGAGCGTCGCGATCTGCTGGCTGACCGCGGACTGCGTGTACCCGAGGCGCATCGCGGCACGCCCGAACGAGCCCTCCTCGGCGACGGCCTGGAGAGCTGCGAGATGACGGAGCTCGACGCCGAGCCAGCGATCAGGTTCCATGATGGAAAAGACAAGAAGACAGACTGGTGCTAATAGAGTAGCACTGGCACGATCAGGAGATGGGATTCATCCTCGTCCTCGCCTTCGTCCTCCTGGTCGGCCCGCTCGCCGTGCTCTACGGCTCGGATTCGCGTCCGGTGCGCCGCGACCCGCGCGGCTGGTGGCCCGGAGCTCGTCGATGATCCATCCGGCGCTCGCGTGGCTCGTCGGTCGCGAACGGCCGGCCAACGTTGCGGACACCGGAGAAGCCGGCGTCTCGCGACACCGGTCACGGGCGTCGCAGTCGCCCCGTGCTGAGCTGTCCGGTGCGGTTCCGTCCCTCACGGAGCGCCGGCACCGCACGTCCGCGACGCCCGTGCCCGTCCCCCGCGGCGAGTCCGACGAGAAGCGCGCCGCGTAGGACTCCGGCCCGGCCCGCCGGTACAGTCCCGGCATGACGGAGATCCGGGGCGCCTGCCCCCTCGACTGCCCGGACACCTGCTCCTGGATCGTCCGGGTGGAGGACGGTCGCGCGGTCGACCTGCGCGGTGACCGTCAGCATCCCTTCACGCGCGGCGCGCTCTGCGGCAAGGTCGACCACTACCTCGACGCCCTGCACGACCCGGACCGGCTCCTCCACCCGCTCAAGCGCGTCGGCGCGAAGGGGGAGGGCCGCTTCGAGCGCATCGGCTGGGACGAGGCGCTCGACGCTCTGCGCCCGAGGGCTCGAGGACGCCGTGGCGCGCCATGGAGCCGAGTCGGTGCTCCCCTACTACTACGCCGGGACGATGGGGATGATCCAGGGCTGGACCATGGGCCCGCGCCTCTTCGCGGCGCTCGGCGCGTCGCGCCTCGACACGACGATCTGCGACGCGGCGGCCCAGGTCGCGCTCCGCACGACGCTCGGCGGCCCCGTGGGGTTCGACCCGGAGGAGCTCGGCCGCGCCGGGCTCGTGATCGTCTGGGGCGCCAACCTCCTGTCGACGAACATTCACCAGTGGCGCTTCGTGCTCGAGGCGCGCGAGCGCGGGGCGCACGTCGTCGTCGTCGATCCCCTGCGAACGGACACGGCGCGGCGCGCCGACGAGCACGTCGCTCTGCTCCCCGGCAGCGACGCAGCGCTCGCGCTCGGGCTGATGCGCGCCGTCCTCGACGCCGGTGCCGCCGACCGCGACTGGCTCGACGAGCACACGATCGGGTGGCCCGAGCTCGAGCGGCGCCTCGCGGAGTGGCCCGTCGAGCGTGCCGCCGAAGTCTGCGGCCTCTCCGAGACGGTCGTCCGCAGGCTCGGCGAACGGCTGGCGACGACGCGCCCGACCGCCATCCGCATCGGGCTCGGGCTCCAGCGTCACGGCGGGGGCGGAGCGGCGATCCGGGCGATCTCGCGCGATCCCGGCCGTCACCGGCGACTGGCGTCACGTGGGCGGTGGCGCCCTCTGCATGACCGAGGGGCACTTCCCGATCGACACCGATCCGGTGGCGTTCCCGCCCGACCTGCCGATGCCGCCGGCCCGGACGATCAACATGTCCAGGCTCGCCGAGGCGCTGACCGAGCACCGACGATCCTCCCGTTGCCGCGCTGGTCGTCTTCGACACGAATCCGGCCGCGGTCGTCCCCGACCAGCGTCGCGTGAGGGAAGGCCTCGCCCGCGAGGATCTCTTCACCGTCGTCATCGAGCAGCGCCTCACCGACACGACGGACTTCGCCGACGTCGTCCTGCCGGCGACGATGCAGCCGGAGCACGCCGATCTGCACGCCTCGTACGGCCATCTGTACGTCTCCTGGAACGAGCCCGCGGTCGCGGCCCCGGGGGAGTGCCTTCCCAACGCGGAGATCTTCCGTCGCCTCGCACGCGCGCTCGGGCTCGACCATCCGCGGTTCGCCGACTCGGATCTCGACCTTGCTCGTCAGCTGCTCGACTCGGACGCCTGCCGCGAGGCGGGCCTCACCCTCGAGCGGCTGCGCGAGCACGGTTGGCTGCAGGGCGGCGGCGTTCGAGCGCGGGGTGGCGCCCTTCGCCGACGGCGGCTTTCCCACCGCCTCCGGCAAGGTCGAGCTCCTCTCGGATGAGCTGGCGGCGCTCGGGCCAGGACCCGCTGGTCGGCTACGTGCCGCCCCACGAGGCGGCCGACCGGCGGCTCGCCGAGCGGTATCCGCTCGTCCTCATCTCGCCGGCGAGCCGCTTCTTCGTCAACTCGACGTTCGCCTCGCTTCCGTGGCACCGCCGGCAAGACCGGTCCGCCGCTCCTTCATCTCCACCCGGACGACGCGGCCGCCCGCGGGCTCGGGACGGGGGACGAGACTCCGTGTGTGGAACGATCGCGGGAGCTTCGTGGCCGAGGTCGTCGTCGACGATGCGGCCCGGCCAGGCGTCGCGTTCACGTTCAAGGTGCAGTGGGCGAAGCTGAGCCCCGGCGGCTCGAACGTCAACGCGACCACGCCCGAGCGGGACGCCGACCTCGGCGGCAGCCCGACCTTCCACGACAACCGGGTCGAGGTCGCGGCAGTCCTCGCCCTGCCGGAGGCAGGGCGGACATCCGCCGAGGAGGGGCCGCAGGCCCCTGTCTCGCTGGGCGTCTGACGCCTCCGACTAGCCCTTCGCGCCGCCGCACCTGCGGGCCCTGCTGTCCGAGCGCGGCGTAGGCGAGCGCCTGCAGCGACTCGTTCAGCGTCTTCAGCTCGTGAGTGATCCGGAGCAGCGCCGTCCGCGGAGTCGAGGCGCCCGTTCAGGACGTGCACCTCCTCGCACAGTCGGTCGAGGCGCTCGAGGATCGCGTCGAGCTGGCGGTCGTCGAGCGTCTTCTTCGCGTCCGCCACGGCGATCGATCTTAGCCAGTCGCGATCCGGGCGAGCGCCTCCGGCGTGTCCGCCACCTCGACGCCGTCTCCCAGCGTCGCTCGATCAGCCGGGCGAGCGCGCCCGGAGCCGGCCTCGACGACCTCGACTCGTCGGGCCGGCGCCGAGCTGGGCGAGCGCGACCTCGGCGAGCTCCTCGGGCGCGTCGGTGAAGACGCCGATCCGGGCAGCCGGCGCCCGCGAGCGGCGCAGCGCGCGCTCGCCGCCGGAGCGCTCGGGCGGAGGTAGACCGGGGCGTGATCCTCGGCGAAGCGCGTCGAGCGCCGCGCGCCAGTCGCCGACCCCGCTCGCCGGCCCAGCGGTCGAGCTCGGCGGCGGCCTGGCCCGCGATCGGCGGGGAGCGACGCGGCGTCGAGCGGGGCGATCGAGCGAAGCGGCGGGATGCGTCCTCGAGGAACGCCTCCCAGAGCGGGCGGGTGTCGCCGAGCGCGCCGTCGAGGTCGATCGCGACCGTCCGGGTCATCGGCGCTGCCGCCAGAGGGCGTAGAGCAGGACGCCGATCGCCGCGCCGGCCGTGTCGATGGCCCAGTCGACCGGGCGAGGCGTGGCGTCCGCTGGACGAACGACTGGTGCACCTCGTCCGATGACCGCGTAGACCGAGCCGACCGCGAGCGCGAGCCAGGGCTGCCGCAAGGCCCGGTAGAGCAGGAGCGCCCCGAGGACGCGCGAACTCGGCGGCGTGCGCGAGCTTGCGCAGGACGAGATCCCAGCCGCCGAGGCCGGTGCCGAGATCGGGGATCGAGGAGAAGGCGAAGATCGACAGCCGCCCAGGCGACGAACCGGCAGCCAGCTGGCGAGATCCGGGCCGTCGCCGTCACGCATCCCAGCGTAACCGAGTGGTAGCGTCTGGCAACACGACACAGGCGAGCGGTCAAGGGAAGCCGGTGCGAGTCCGGGACGGTCCCGCCGCTGTGAGGGGAGATGCTCCTCCGCCGAGGTGCCACTGGCTCGAGGGCCGGGAAGGCGGCGGAGGAGGGAGCCCCGAGTCAGAAGACCTGCCGCGCGCCGCGCACCCGTTCCCCTCGCGGAAGGAGGAAACGTGCTTCGCAAGACCATCGCGCTCGTCGCACTGGCGCTCCTGACGGCGCTCGTCGCTTCCGGCGGCGGCACTCGCATTCCAGGTTCACGTCCGGGTCGAAGGCGTCGCCAGGACGATGTTCGGAGCCACCGAGCCGCTGGTCACGCCCTACGTCGGCTCGTTGCCCGTGGACGGCGGCGGCACCGTCGACCTCGACCGACGCCCACCGCGCTCGGGGCGCTCGAGTCGGCGAGCCTCGCAGGAGAGTTCTTCTACCGTCTCGTCCCGACGTCGGTCGGTCCGTACGTCAGCCAGATCGGCCGCGTCGCCGGCGTCGGACGCCAGCGGCTGGGTCTACAAGGTGAACGGCGTCTCGCCGCCGGTCGGCGCGACGGCCTACGTCGTCAAGCACGGGGACGAGCGTGCTCTGGTACTACGCGACGTTCGGACCGACTCCGGCGGGCCGCCCACGCTCGATCTCGTGCGTGCCGGCAGGAGCTGCTTCCGGGCGATCAGCGTGGACGACAGCGGAGCCCGATCGCAGGCGACGGGCGTCGTCTTCCGGGTCGACGCCCGCACGGTGCAGCTCCGCGAGCGGGCGCATCTGCCCGTCAGGCAGCCTGGCGGGAGCTGCGCGCGACGAAGGCCGGCTCGATCCGCTCGCAGGTCGTCGTTCGCCGATAGGGACCCGGGATCGACTCGTGAAGCGGCTCGCAGGCGCTCTTGCGCTCGTTCTCGCGCTCGCCGCCTGCGGCGGCTCGCCGGGAGATGCCGGCCAGGCGGGTGCCGACGTCGCGCACCTCTGGGTGACGCGCGACCGCGGTGCGGAGGTCATGCTCGACGACGGCCGTACCGCCCGGGCTGACCGTGCTCCAGGCGCTCGATCGCGAGGCGGACGTCGACGACTCGCTACGGCGGGCGGTTCGTCCAGTCGATCGACGGCATCGAGGGCAGTCTCGCCAGCCAGCAGGACTGGTTCTACTTCGTGAACGGGATCGAGCCCGACGTCGGCGCCGCGGAGGTCGAGCTCGCCCGGGTGACATCGCCTGGTGGGACTTCCGCTCATGGGAGCAGGAGGAGGAAGCGCCGGTCGTCGTCGGTGCGTTCCCGCTGCCCTTCCCGCACGGCTGGGGCGGTCTCGTCCGGCCAGTCGAGATCCGCTTTCCGCCCGCGCTCGCGGACGCTGCCGACGCCCTGCGACCGCTCCTCGGGGCCGGGCGGCAGCGGCGAGCCGAACGTGTTCGTGCTCGTGATCACGCGACGGCGCCGACGGTGCGCGAGCTCAGCGCGACGCGCGGGCCCGCGAACGACTCACCGGTCACGTTCACGCTTGCGGGCTCCGAGGATGCCGTGCGCGCCGCCGCGACCGCGCTCGCCGCCGATCCGGCGATCGTCCGCACCGCTACACGGCACGGTTCGACGAGGCGGGGAAGGTGGTCGGATGAGGCTTTCTCCGACGCCGGCCGCGATCGTCCTCGCCGTGCATCGGCAGCCGCGGCGCTGCTCGCCGACCGATCTGGCTTCGTCGCTGTCGATCGCCGCGGCTCTCCTCGCCGTCATCCTGCGCTTCGGGCAGCCAGGCCGCAGACGCCTCTACGTCGTCGGCGCGCTCTGGTCTGGGCTCGGCGTCCTCCTCGTCTCGCCGTTTCTCGCGGTCGTCGGCACGACACGTCCTCTGGTGCGGCCCGACCGTGCCGGTGCTCGGACGACTCGACGTCACCCTCGAGGAGCTCGAGCTCGGCCTGCTCTACGCGCGCTCCGGCTCGTCGCGGTCGCGCTCGCGTTCGCTGCGTACGCGCTGCTGGTCGACCACGACCGGCTGCTGGCCTCGCTCGGCTTCGCACGCCGCTCGGCGTTTGCGGCCGTGCTCGCGACGCGGCTCGTCCCGACGCTCGAACGTGACGCGCGCGGGCTCGCCGAGGCCGTCCGCGGTCGCGGGATCGCGGTCGACGGCGTCCGGGCGCACGCCGCGACTCGTCTCGCCGCTCGTGGCCGGCTCGCTCGAGCGGGCGCTCAACCTGGCCGGAGGCGATGGAGGCGCGTGGCTTCGGACGTCCGGGCCGGACGAGGGCTCCTCGGGACGGCTGGACACGGCTCGACTGGACGGCGATCGCCGGCGCGACGCTCGTCCTCGTCGGAGGCATCGCTGTGGCTCTAGCGAGGGTGGAAGCCCTTACGTTCGCGTACCCGGGCGCGGAGCGCCCGGCGCTCGACGGCCGTCTCGCTCGAGCTGGCCCCGGGGGAGTCGGTGGCACTGCTCGGGCCGTCGGGCTCGGGCAAGTCGACGCTGCTCCGCGCCTTCGCCGGCCTCGTCCCGCACTTCCACGGCGGCCGGTTCGCCGGACGCGTCGTCGTCGCCGGGCACGACACGCGCCGCGCCCGTCCTGCCGACCTCGCCGGCACGGTCGCGACCGTCTTCCAGGATCCGGAGGAGCAGGTCGTGATGGCGAGTGTCGAGAACGAGGTCGCCTTCGGCCTCGAGAACGTCGGCACGCCGCCGGACGAGATCCCGGGCGCGTCGAGGAGGCGCTCGCGGCGGTGGACGCGCTGCATCTCGTCGGTCGGCGGACGACCGAGCTCTCCGGCGGCGAGCTCCAGCGGGTCTGCCTCGCCTCGGCGCTGGCGCTGCGGCCCGCGCTGCTCCTGCTCGACGAGCCGACGTCGCAGCTCGATCCCGATGCGGCCGAGGTGTTCCTCGCGAGCCGTCGAAGGGCTCGGGGCCGCAGTCGTGCTCTCGGAGCAGCGCATCGCCGAGCGCTCTCGATCGCCGATCGGGTGCTCTTCGTCGAGGACGGCCGGCTGCTCCTCGACGCCCCGCGCGACGAGGCGCTGCGACTGGCTGGCGCGGCAGCGGCCCGCCTACCATCCCGATGCCGAGCGTCGTGACGGCCCGACGGGCGTCCGCCGGCGAGCCGGTGGTCGAGTTGCGCGACGTGTCGTTCGCCTACGCGCGCATGCCGGTGCTCGACCAGGTCTCGCCTCGAGGTGCGGCGCGGGGAGGTCGTTGCGCTCGAGGGGCCGAACGGCTGCGGGAAGACGACGCTCGCGAAGCTCGCCGCCGGGCTGCTCGAGCCGGCGCCGGGGACGATCGTGCGCTCCGGGCGGGCCTCGCTACCTCTCGCAGGACCCTGGCCGCTACCTCGTCCGCGAGCGGGTCGACGAAGAGGTGGCGCTCGGCGTCGGCGGCGACCTCGGACGCGCTGCGGTGGCGCTGCGCGCGACCGGGCTCGAGTGGGCTGCGAGCCGGCATCCGCGCGACCTCTCGAGCGGCGAGCGCGAGCGCCTCGGCCTGGCGGCCGTCGCCGTCTCCGAGCCGGATCTCCTCGTCCTCGACGAGCCGACGCGCGGCGTCGATCCCGAGCGCAAGCGCGAGCTCGCGGCCTGGCTCCACGGCCGTACGCCGCCGCCGGTGGCGCGGTGCTCGTCGCGACGCACGACCGAAGCTTCCCCGCGCCACCGGCGTGTCGCGCTCGGCTCGAACGAGGTCGTCCTTGTCTAGGTCGATCGGAACGCGGAACGTCGTCGTGGCCGCGCTCGCTCGCCGCGTTCGCTGCCGGCGCCTGGGCCGCGCTCGACCCGGCGCGTGCCGGCCTCTCGCTGCTCCTCGTCGCGGCCGCGCTCGTCGTCGCCGGCTGCCGCGTGGCTCGAGACGGGCCCTGGCTCGGCGAAGGAGCTGGCGATCATCGCCACCCTCGCTGCGGTGGCAGCCGCCGGCCGCGTGCTCTTCGCCGCCGTCCCCGGCGTGCAGCCCGTGACCGTGATCGCGGTCGCAGCCGGCGCGCGCGCTCGGGATGCGGGTCGGGGATCGGGGTCGGCGCGCTCGCGGCGCTCGCCTCGAACTTCTTCCTCGGCCAGGGCGTCTGGACGCCCTGGCAGATGCTCGCGTGGGGCGCCTGCGGCGCAGCCGGTGCGCTCGCTCGCGCCGATCCTCCGCGGCGGCTGCCGTTCGCCGTCGTCTGCTTCGTGCTCGGCTTCGCCTTCAGCGGGCTGATGGACGTCTGGGAGTGGTTCAGCTTCTTCCCGCACACGTGGCAGGCGTTCGCGCTCCAGATGGCGCGGGGATTCCCCTTCGACGTGGCTCACGCGATCGGCAACTTCGTGATCGCGCTCGCGGTCGGCCCCGAGCTCCGACGGATCCTCGAGCGGTACGGCCGCCGCCTCCACGTGGAGGTCGCGTGGACGTGAGGGCGGTTCTCGCCGTGACGCTCGCCGCCATGCTGGCGACGCTCGTCGTGGCGGCGCCCGCCCCCGGCGGGATCGAGGAGGCGGTCGCGTACCTCGAGTCCCGGCAGCAGCCGGGTGGCGGCTTCGCCGAGCCCGGTGGCCGCCCCGACCCGGGCCTCACCGCCTGGGCGGTCCTCGGCCTGACCGCCGCGGGCGCTCGCCCCTCCGAGGCGGCCGCGTACCTGACCGGCCAGCCGTACCCGGCCGCGACCGACCTCGAGCTGCGGATCCTCGCGCTCGACGCGCTCGACCGGGATACGGCAGGCCTCGCGCGCCAGCTCGAGGCGCTGCGCCGCCGGGACGGATCGATCGGCCCGCTCGTCAACTCGACGATCTGGGGCATGATCGCGCTCCGCGCCGCCGGCCGGCCGGTGGACCCGGCGACGGTGCGATTCCTCCGGCGAGCCCAGCGCGCCGACGGGGGCTGGTCGTGGTGCGCCGGCGTCGCAGCGGACTCCGAACGACACCGCCGCCGCGATCCAGGCGCTGCGTGCCGCCGGGGTCGCAGCGAGCTCGAGGGCGATCCGCCGGGGGCTTGCCTACTCTGGGCTCGAAGCAGAACGCGGACGGTGGCTTCGAGATCGAGGACGGGACGCGGCTCGGACGCGCAGTCCACGTCGTGGGCGATCCAGGCGTTTCTGGCCGCCGGGCGGAGCGCGCCGGCCGGCGTCTCGCCGTACCTCCTGCGCCTCCAGCGAGCCGAACGGGAGCTTCCGCTACAACGCGCGCTACGCGACGACGCCGGTCTGGGTCACGGCGCAGGTCGTCGCCGGCGCTCGCCGGGCGCCCGTTCCCGTCTCGTAGGCGCGTGCTTCGCGACGGGGTCTGGTTCCTCGACGTTCGGCTCGATGACTCCGCCCATGGCCCCGCAGACGGCGCAGATCCTCACGATCGGCAACGAGATCGTGTCCGGCGACGTCGAGAACACGAACGGCTCGTGGCTCGCCCGACGGCTCGCGGAGCTCGGTGTCGAGGTCCGGCTGATGGCGGCGCTGCGCGACGAGATCGAGCCGATCGGCGCCTTCCTGGCCGGACGCGAGCACGTCGACCACGTGTTCGTGACGGGCGGCCTCGGCGGGACGCCGGACGACATCACGCGAGAAGCGGTCGCGGCGGCCTTCGAGCGTCGGCTGCGTCGAGATCGCCGAGCTCGCCGCGCAGCTGCGCGAGCGCTTCGGCCGCCAAGGGCCTGGCCGAGTACGCGGCGCGCTGGGCGCTGACTCCCGCACGGCGCCGTCCCGCTCGAGAACCCGCTCGGCGGCGCGCCCGGCTTCGTCGCTCGAGAACGTCTACGTGCTGCCGGGTCTTCCGAGCGAGATGGAGGCGATGTTCGAGGCGGTCGAGCGAGCGGTTCCGCGGCGAGCCGATCGGCGCCTGGCGGCGGAGCTACCGGACCGGCGAGGGGCAGATCGTGCGCGGTGCTCGAGGACGCGACCCGTCGCCACCCGACCGTCACGGTCGGCAGCTACCCGCGCTTCCTCGACGACGGCCCCGAGGTCGAGGTCGTGCTGAAATCCTCGGATCCCGCCGCCCTCGCAGCCGTCGACCGCCTACGTCGAGGCGGCGCTCGCGGACGTGCTCGAGGAGAGCCGCGATCCGAGGAGCGTCTGACGTTACCATCGACCGGATGGCCGTTCTCTCCCCGGAGCAGTACCTCGCGGACCTGAACCCGAGCCAGCGCGACGCTGTCCTGACGACCGAGGGTCCCGTTCTGGTCGTCGCCGGTGCCGGGTCGGGGAAGACGCGCGTGCTCACCTATCGCGTCGCGCACCTCGTCGCGGCGTGCGGTGCGAAACCGAGCGAGACTGCTCGCGATCACGTTCACGAACAAGGCGGCGAACGAGATGCGCACCCGGCTCGAGGGGCTGCTCGGGGGCGTCGTGCGCGCGATGTGGGTGATGACGTTCCACGCCGCCTGCGGCCGGATCCTCCGCCGGGAGGCGCCGCGCCTCGGCATGCGCTCGACGTTCACCATCTACGACCAGGCCGATCAGGTGCGTCTCGTGAAGGCCTGCCTCGAGGAGCTCGAGAAGGATCCGAAGCGCTTCGCTCCCTCCGGGATCCACGCCCAGATCTCGAACGCGAAGAACTCCCTCGTCGGCCCGGACGAGTACTACTCGCGCGTCGCCTCCTTCTACGACCAGACCGTGGCGGAGACCTACGGCCTCTACCAGCGCCGCCTCCACGCGGCGAACGCCGTCGATTTCGACGACCTCCTGATGCTGACGGTGGAGACGCTGGAGCGCTTTCCCGAGGCGCGCGAGCGCTGGGGGAAGGCATTTCGCTACGTCCTGGTCGACGAGTACCAGGACACGAACCATGCCCAGTACCGGCTGCTGCAGCTCCTGGCCGAGGAGCACCGGAATCTCTGCGTGGTCGGCGACCCGGACCAGTCGATCTACGCCTTCCGGGGCGCCGACATCCGCAACATCCTCGAGTTCGAGCATGACTTCCCCGATGCGCAGCGTGATCGCGCTCGAGCAGAACTACCGCTCGACCAATCGAATCCTCCAGGCCGCGAACGCCGTGATCGAGAACAACCGCGAGCGCAAGCCCAAACACCTCTGGAGCGAGCTGGGCGACGGCGAGCCGGTTCGCATCGTGGAGGTCGAGGACGAGCACGCGGAGGCGCGCCTCGTCGTCGCCGAGATCGCCGGGCTGGTCGAGGAGGGGTTCTCGGGCGGCGAGATCGCGGTCTTCTACCGGACGAACGCCCAGTCGCGGGTGCTCGAGGAGATCCTCGTGCGCAACGACGTCGGCTACCAGGTGATCGGCGGGCCCCGCTTCTTCGAGCGCGCCGAGGTGAAGGACGCGCTCGCCTACCTCCAGGTGCTCGTGAACCCGGAGGACGCGGTCTCGCTCGGGCGGATCGCGAACCGGCCTCGTCGGGGCATCGGCGACACCTCGATCGCCCGCCTGCGCACGTATGCGGACACGCACGGGATCTCGCTCTGGGACGCGCTCGCGAGGCCGGAGGAAGCAGGCCTCGGTGCCGCGCCCGCGCGTGCCGTCACTTCCTTGCGCAACACGTTCCAGTCCCTGATGGCGCAGTCCCAGGAGCTGACCGTCGCCGAGCTGCTCGAGGCCGTCCTCGACCGCAGCGGGTTGGCCGCGGCGTACGAGGCCGAGCGGACGATCGAGGCGCAGGGACGCCTCGAGAACCTCCGCGAGCTCGTCGGCGTCGCCCAGGACTACGAGCGGACGACCGACGACCCGACCATCGCCGGGTTCCTCCAGGACGTGTCGCTGACGTCCGATCAGGACACGATGCGCGACGAGGGCGGGCTCGTCACCCTGATGACGCTGCACAACGCGAAGGGCCTGGAGTTCCGCGCGGTCTTCATCGTCGGGATGGAGGAGGGGGTGTTCCCGCACTCCCGCTCGATCGAGGAGCAGGGTCTCGAGGAAGAGCGCCGCCTGTTCTACGTCGGCGTCACCCGCGCACAGGAGCGGCTGTCGCTGACCCACGCCACCGCGCGCTCGCTCTGGGGAGCTCGTGGCTAC
Source organism: uncultured Thermoleophilia bacterium (assembly GCA_963705605.1). Taxonomy (GTDB): domain Bacteria; phylum Actinomycetota; class Thermoleophilia; order Gaiellales; family Gaiellaceae; genus CAVPKC01. The sequence continues at coordinate 379,928 of CAVPKC010000003.1, read as the reverse complement.
AACCTGCCGAGCCGGTTCCTCGACGAGCTCGGTGCCGAAATCGAGCGCGACCGGCTCCGGCCGGCATCGTGGTCGGACTACGGTCACCGGGCACCCCGGGTCGCGCCGAGAGCCGAAGCGCCGTCGCTCGCGACGGGGGACACGGTGCGCCACGGGTCGCTCGGCGAGGGCGTCGTCATTCGCATCGAGCCCGACGGCGTCGTCACCGTTCGCTTCGCCTCGGACGGGGCGGAGCGGCGGCTGATGCTCGAGTACGCGCCGCTCGAGCGTGTCGGATGACGATCCGGATCCGGACGCCGAGGGCCGACGAGGCCGACGGCTTCGAGCGTGCGATCGGCCTGGCCTTCAACGACGATCTGACGGCAGGTGAGCGCGAGCACGGCCGGCACGTCTGGGAGACCGATCGCGATCTCGCCGCCTACGACGGAAAGGAGATCGTCGGGACGGCCGGGTCGTACGGCTTCCGCCTGAGCGTGCCCGGCGGCGAGGTTCCGTGCGCCGGTGTGCACGGTCGTGACGGTGATCCCGAGCCACCGGCGTCGGGGCGTCCTGACGCGGCTCATGCGCCATCAGCTTCGCGACGTCCACGAGCGTCGTGAGCCAGTCGCGGCGCTCTGGGCGTCGGAGGGGGGCATCTACGGCCGCTTCGGCTACGGGATCGCGACGCAGAACGCGCGGATCGACGCCGATCGCGATCGCGCGTTCCCGTCGGGCTCCCGCGCGGGCAAGGTCGACCTGGTCGACACGGCCGAGGCGCTGCGACTCATGCCCAGGGTCTACGATCGGGTGCGCAGGTTCACGCCCGGCTTCCCCTCACGCTCGCGAGCCTGGTGGGAGCACGAGGTGCTGGTCGACCTCGAGGAGCGGCGCCGCGGAAGCGGGCCGCTTCGCAGGGCGGTGCTCGAGCTCGACGGCCGCCCGCAGGCCTACGCGCTCTACCGGATGGAGCACGGTGGGCGGACGGCGTTCCGGCCGGCACCCTGCGGGTCGAGGAGGAGGTCTCGCTGACGCCCGTCGCGACCCGGGAGATCTGGCGCTTCCTCTTCGGTGTCGATCTCGTCGCGCGCGTGCGGAGTCGGGCGATGCCGCCTGATCACCCGCTCTTCCTCCTGACGCCGGAGCCGGCGCGGCTCCGGTTCCGGCTCGGAGACGGGATCTTCGTGAGGCTGGTCGACCTTCAGGCCTCGCTCGCCGGACGCTCGTACGCGGCGTCCGGTGCGGTCGTCTTCGAGGTCGCCGACGACCTCTGCCCGTGGAACGCCGGGCGCTGGCGGCTCGACGTCGACGGCGGCGCGGCGTCGGTGACCCGTGGTGGGCGCGCCGCCGATCTCGTCCTCGGCGTCCGTGAGCTCGGATCCGCCTACCTCGGCGGCTTCTCGTTCGGAACGCTCGTCCGGGCGGGGCTCGTCGAGGAGCGCCGGCGGGGCGCGGCGGCCAGGGCGGACGCGCTCTTCCGCACCGAGCGCGCGCCCTGGTGCCCGGGCCTCTTCTAGGCGCAAAATTGCGCCGGCGAAAGGCGCTTGAGGTCGACGTGGTTAGAGTCAGCGCATGAAACGGCTCGACGGACGGGTGGCGCTCGTCACCGGTGCGGCATCCGGGATCGGTGCCGCGACCGCCGTCGTCCTCGCCGAGGCGGGTGCCGACCTCGTCCTCGGCTGGCACGCGGAGGATCCGCACGACGTCGCTCCGGTCGTCCGTGCCGTCGAGTCCAGCGGTCGCCGATGCAGCGCCGTCGCGGCGGATGTGGCCGACCCCTCGGCTGGCAGACACCTCGTCGGCGAGGCTATGGAGCGCCACGGACGGATCGACATCGTCGTCGCCAACGCGGCGATCGCGCGGGACGTCCCGGCCGCGGAGCTCGACGACGAGCAGTGGCGCCACCTGCTCGAGATCGACCTCTCCGGCGTGTTCCGGTGCTTTCGCGCCGCCCTGCCGCCGATGGTCGAGGCCGGGTGGGGACGACTCGTCGCGACCAGCTCGATCGCCGGCGCAGTCCAGGGCTGGCCCCGGCACGTTCACTATGCGACCGCGAAGGCCGGCATCGTCGGGATGGTGCGCGCGCTCGCGCTGGAGGTCGCGCCGCACGGGATCACGGTCAACGCGGTCGCCCCGGGCGTGATCGAGACGCCCCAGAGCCTCGACCCGGTCAACTCCCTCGGCCCCGACGGCGTCTCTGCCTTCGCGTCACGGGTCCCCGTCGGGCGGAACGGCCGACCCGAGGACGTCGCGCACGCTTTCCGTTACCTCGTCGGCGAGGAGGCCTCGTTCGTCACCGGCCAGACCCTCGTCGTCGACGGCGGCGTTACCCTGTCTTTGACCTGACGTGCCGACCTTCCAGCAGACCATCGACGTCGCGGCCCCCGTCGAGGACGCCTTCCGCTACGTCGCCGACTTCAAGACGGTGACGGAGTGGGACCCGGGCATGGTGCAGTCCCGCCGGGTCAACAACGGTCCCGTCGGCAAGGGGGCGACGTACGACGTGACCGCGCTCTTCCGCGGCAAGCCCGTGCCGTTTCGGTACGAGATCGCTGCGTACGAGCAGAACCGCCGCCTGCTCTTCCACGGAGCCGGGGCCAAGGCGAAATCGATCGACGAGATCCTCTTCGAGCAGACGGGGGATGGCACGCGCGTCAGGTACCGGGCGGAGCTGACCATGAAGGGGCTGTACCGCCTAGTGGGGCCGTTCCTCCGCGGGACGTTCGACGAGATGGGGACGAAAGCGATGGCCGGGCTGAAGACGAGGCTCGACTCGCTCGCCTGATCTGCTACGCGGGCCCCGACGTGGCATCGGTCCGCGGCCTTTGGTCTACAATTCCGGCCCGGGGCGGTTAGCTCAGTTGGGAGAGCACCAGCTCGACAAGCTGGGGGTCACTGGTTCGAGCCCAGTACCGCCCACTCCTCGTAAAGCCCCGCTCGCCGCGGGGTTCTCTTTCCTCTCAGTGGAGAGCGCGTAGGTGCCTGCCGGAGCGCGTGGCGAGGAACTGGCGAGGTTCGCGGCCAACTTGGTCCGGCACGTTGCCGTCGTGGGCGACGCGAGCTTCCATCGGCCGCCGTAGAAACGGCGAGGCCGCGGGCGCGGGGTTAGCCTTCGCCCAGTGGCCGAGCCGAGCGCCAGGCGCAGGGTTCAGATCCCGCGGTGGGCCTGGCTCGATGGCTCCACGTGCCGATCAGGGTGGGTCCCAGGAGCCGACCGGGATGAGCCACGACTCGACCGCCAGTTCCGAGGCTTTTCGTAGATGGTGGGACCCGACGTTGGGCGCGATCTCGGCGCATGGGTGACGAGACGGACTGGTCTCCCTCGCCTGATCTGAGGCGGGTGCTTACACTTCGCCCGTGCCCCTCGCGTCTCTCAGTTGCCCGTTGACTGTCGATGCGCAGGGGTGGCAGTCGGCCGAGGTGACTGGCGTGAGCGCCGAGGTGCGGTGCTCGAACTGCCGTCGTGAGATCGAGCTTGCCGAGGTCGGGTACGTGCACAGGGATCATCCCGACAAGATCTACTGCACCGACTGCCGGGCCTTCTGGAACGCCTGAGCTGCGGGGTCGGCCGGCGGAGCTGGGAGGCGGGCCCGTGGCGAGCGCCCATGACTTGCCGTGCCAGTAGTCGACGTCCTCCGAACGGCTGGTCCGCGGCTCTACTCTTGCAGTCGATTGCCCGATGTCATGCTGTACGTCCGTCGCGGAGCGACGTCACGGGAGAATCCGCTTCTGCAGGTACGGTCTCTTGGTACTGAAAACCGACACGGGGGGAGCGTATGGGCTCGAGTTCGAAGAGGCAGCAGACGATGGCGAAGTTCGCGCGAGAGCAGAGCGTCAAGGAGCGTCGAGCGCGGAAGCAGGCGAAAAGGGAAGCGGCGCGCAGCGCCAAGGCGGCCGAAGGCACGCCCGAGGCGCGCGTCGTCGACGAACAATCGGGCGGCGCCTGAGCCACGGCGCGCTGTCCGCGTCGAGGCTCAGTCTCGCCGCAGGAGCGGAGGATCGCGGCGTGCCGCGACCCTCCGCCGCACCTCGATCAGGTGGCCCGGAAGCCGGCGTACTGTCCCGCCTTGTAGTGACCAGGCAGGTTGCAGATGAGCACGTACTTGCCGGCCTTGAGGGTAAGCGTGACGCGGCGCGTCTGACCGGGCTTGAGCTGCCGATATGAGCATCTTCCCCGATGTCCGCGCCGGATTATCATTGGGCAAACAGGTAGCTCAGCCGAGGACAGCGAGGTGTTTGAGGTGAAGATTCTGCTCGGATACGACGGGTTTGAGCGGAGCAGGCCGGCGCTCGAAGAGGCCGCAAGGATCGCCAGCGATGCGGGTGCCGATGTTGTTGCTTTCAGCGTCGTCCCCCCGGACGCGCGAGCGTCGAAATCGGGAGGACACGTCGGCATGGCTCCTCATGCACACGAGGACGTGGCGATCGCACATAAGTACCTCCGAGAGCAAGGCATCGAGTCAGAGATGAAGATCGAGCATGGAGACCCGGCCGAGAAGATCCTCGAAGAGGCTCGGAGCGGGGACTACGATCTCATCATCACCGGCACACGTGGCCGGGGCCCGCTGGTACGCCTGCTTCTCGGGAGCGTCAGTCACAAGGTCGCGGACAGCGCCCCATGCACGGTGCTGATCGCAAGCGAGGATCACACCGTGCGGGTCGAGCCTCGGATCATCGTCGAACCCCGTGCGCCGTTTCCAGCGAGCAGCGGTTCGAACCCGAGGCAGATGACGAGCTAGGTCATCGCTGAACGGCCGCGGGGCGCACGCTCACGTGCCAGCTCCTGCCCGGCGATGACCTCGATCGACAGATTCGAAGGGCGTCGGGCGAGCAAGAGGCCTGTCAGAGGCATTCGGCCGAGCCGAAGAGGTCGCGCCGCACCGCAGCGGGAACGGAGCAAGGCGGGAACTCACTGCCCTCGTACACGTTCCGCCACGCCTGCGACGACCCCGACGGCCGCCGGAAGATAACGAACCCGTCGCCGACCTGGCCCGTCTCGAGGCACTCCGTCGGGATCCTCCTCGGGCCCGTCAGCATCGCCCACCGCGGGCTCACGGTGCTGACCCGGATCCGAACACACTTCGCTGCGAAGCTCCGGCCCGGCTGGTTGAACACCAGCAAGATCGCCGCCTTCTCCGTCGCGGTCGGCGCCCGCGCACTCGAAGCCCCGACCGCACATGCCAGGGCGATCACCACACCGAGCGCTCCAGACACCGCCCGACGCGTCACGAGCCCAGCATACGACGTCCATCACCGTCCGCCGCCGTCCCTCCGCTGCTAGGCTCCGGCGCCATGGCCACGCTGGACGCGGGTCGGATCCGCCACACGGTGGCGTTCAGCCTTCGCCACGCAGCGGGCTCGGCGGCGGAGGCCGACTTCGTCGCTTCGGCCGAGCGCCTGGCCGCCATCCCGGGGGTGGAGGCATTCGAGGTGCTCCGGGAGGTGAGCCCGAAGAACGGCTTCGCCTTCGGGATCTCGATGGAGTTCGCGGGCGCGGAGGCCTACGCCGCCTACAACGCCCATCCCGACCACGTCCGGTTCGTCGAGGAGCGCTGGGTCCCCGAGGTATCCGACTTCCTCGAGATCGACTACGCGCCGCGCTGAACGGGAGCGGAAGGCGTGCGCTACATGGTGGTCGAGAGCTTCACGCAAGGGCCGCGCCCCGTCTACGAGCGAGCCGCCGAGCGCGGGCGGATGCTACCCGACGGCCTCGTCTATCTCGACAGCTGGATCGACGAGCGGACGCTCGACCGCTGCTTTCAGCTGATGGAGACGGACGACCCGGCGCTCCTCGCCGAGTGGGTCGGCAACTGGTCGGACATCGGGGAGTTCGAGATCGTCCCGGTGATCGGCTCGGCCGAGGCCGCCGTCCGGGTGCTCGGCTAGCGCGTCAGCGGATCTTCGCGTCGGTGAGGGCGGCCGCGTCCCGATACGGCTCCTCCTCGCGACGGATCAGGTCGGGGTTGACACCGGCCCGGTGGACGAGCGCGAGCGTGAGCTGCTGTAGCGCGAGGGCGGTCGCCGTGAGCGCCGAGACGGGCGCCGGAGCCGATTCCAGATCCGGGACGAGGATCGAGCCTGCGCTCACCAGGCCCCGGTCGACCGAGTCGACGACGTCCCGCGTTCCGATCAGGGCCGTCCGCAGGCCGAGACGCCGTGCGGCCCGGAGCGCGGTGGCCGCACGCTCGGCTCGCAGGTCGCGGTGGCGGCGGTCGGTGGCGATCACCACCAGGCTGGTCGTCTCGTCCGCCGGCACGAGGTGACCGTGCTGGAGGGTCTCGAGACCGCGCATCGCGGCAGGGACGCGAACGGCCTCCTCGATCTTCAGCGACAGCTCTCTGGCTGCCGGTGCGTCGGCCCCGCTCCCCGCCGTCAGATGGAGGGTGACGCCGTGGAGCCTGGACGCGACCTCATCCGCCTCCGCACGCGTGGCGTGCGCGAGCTCGAGATGGGCTCGGAGTGCGTTGGCGTCGACCGGCGTGCCGGTGAGCGAGGCTGCGACGGCGCTCGCCACGAGGATCGGCGAGAGGTAGCCGACGGTGTGGCAGAAGGACTTGTCCGCGAACGGTAGGTCGATGCGGAGGTCGGCGGCTGAGCCGACCGGCGTCTCGCCGCCGGCGGCGGTGATCAGCGCTGTCGCCGCCCCCTCGGCCCGCGCCGCCTCGAGCGCCGCGACCGCGACCCGGGAGCGACCGCCGTGTGAGACGGCGACGAGCAGGCCGCGGCGTGGGTCGACGGACGAGTCGAAGGACTCGCGCGCCTGGACGGCGCCGCCTTCAGACCCGGCTCGGCGGGCGGCATCCTCGAGGATCTCGGCGACCGCCTGCGCCGCGTACTCGCTCGTGCCGGAGCCGACGACGCTGACCGGCTGCCGGTCGGCGAGCGCGTCCCGGACGAGCCCCGCGAGCTCGCCTGCAGGGCCGGAGAGCTCTTCCACGATCGCCGCCAGCGCAGGCTCCGCGTCGATCATGTCCTCGGTCACCCACGGTGGGCCCCCGCGGAGCTCCGGGAAGTACGGCAGATACCAGTCAGGATGCTCGGCCATCGCGCGAGCCTAGCGGAGCGAACCGAACATGGGTCGCCCGATGGGTGTCAGGCCTTGACGTCGCCGAACTCGTCGAGCGCCGAGTCGCCCTTCGCGGTGACCAGCGCTGCGATCAGGAACGCGACGAGAACGACCCCGATGACTGCGAGTGCGATCTCCATGAGGGCAAGCCTGACGCTCCGTGCCTCGAACGACGGTGCGGGTGACCGGCAAGTGATGGTGTGGCTAGCACCCCTTTCGCGCCGACCCGGCTCGGTAGGCTCGGAGGGATGGGCAGCAACGGGCTCGCCATCCGCCTTCGCGGCGTCGTCAAGCGCTACGGGTCGATCACGGCCGTCGACGGTCTCGATCTCGACGTCCCGGCCGGGGCCTGTGTCGGGCTGCTGGGCCCGAACGGCGCCGGGAAGTCGACGACGATGAGGCTCCTCACGGCGCAGGCGATCGCCGACGACGGCGAGCTCGAGGTGCTCGGCTACCGGCTGCCGGGCGAGTCCAAGCAGGCCCGAGCCGAATGTGGCGTCGTCCCGCAGCTTGACAATCTCGACACCACCCTGACGGTCGAGCAGAACCTGCTCGTGTTCGCCCACCTCTACCGCGTCGGCCGTCGCGAGCGCGAGACGGCGATCGAGCGGGCGCTGGAGCTGGCGAACCTGGAAGACCGCCGTGACACGCGCGTCGACGAGCTCTCGGGCGGCATGCGGCGCAGGCTCCTGATCGCGCGGGCGCTCGTGCACGAGCCGCGCCTCGTCCTGCTGGACGAGCCGACTGTCGGTCTCGACCCGCAGGTCCGCCAGGAGCTGTGGGCGCTGATCGATCGACTCAGGTCGGAGGGGGTGTCGATCCTGATGTCGACCCACTACATCGAAGAGGCCGAGAGGCTCGCGGACACGGTCACGATCGTCTCCCACGGGAGGGCAGTCGCGGTCGGACCTCCCTCCACTCTCGTGGACCAGTACGCCGGCAGCGAGGCGATCGAGATCTACGGGCCCCCGGTCCGGCTCGCGGAGGTCGAGCGAGACGCCGCGCAGGCAGGCCTGCGCACCCGCCGGACCGGGACGTCCATCAGCTTGCTCCAGCTCGACCGTGCCACTGGAGAGCTGCCCGCCGGAGAGCGCCGGCCCGCGAACCTCGAGGACGTCTTCGTCCTCCTGACCGGAGAGGAGATCGCATGAGCGCCGTGGACGTGGCGGCACGCCGCCTCGGTCGGCTCGAGCGGCCAGCCCTGGCCGGTGTGCTCGTCCGGGAGATCATCAACTACTCGTCGTACTGGCGCTCGACGACGTTCTCGTCGACCGTCGAGCCGACGATCTACCTCCTCGCCTTCGGCTTCGGGTTCGGCTCGCTCGTCTCGACGGTCGCCGGGGTGACGTACGTCGAGTTCGTGGGCACCGGCACCGTGGCCACGGCGATCCTCTTCTCCTCCGCGTTTCCGGCGATGTTCGGGACGTTCATCAAGTACAAGTTCCAGCGGACCTACGACGCGATCCTGGCGGCGCCCGTCGATACCGAGGAGCTCGTGACAGCAGAGGCGCTGTGGATGGCGCTCAGGGCCGGCGTCTACGGCTGTGCTCCGATGCTCGTCGCGATGGTCTTCGGCCTCGACCCGAGCCTCGGCATGCTCGCCGTGCCCTTCATCGGGATGGTCGCGGGCTTCGGCTGGGCTGGGTTCGGGATCGCGATCGCCGCGCGCATGAAGTCGATCGACAACTTCAGCTACGTGATCAGCGGCGTCCTGACGCCCCTCTTCCTCGTCGCCGGGACCTTCTTCCCGATCGACGAACTGCCGCGGTGGGCGCAGATCCTCGCGCAATTCAATCCGCTCTATCACTGCGTCGAGCTGATCCGGGACGCCGTGTTCGGCTGGCAGGGCTGGCTCGACGTCTACCACGCGGCGGTGCTGGTCGGCTTCGGCGTGTTGACATGGCGAGTCGCGATCGTGTTCATGACCCGCCGCCTGGTCGACTGACGCTCGGGGCGCTCGCCTCGGAGAGCTCAGGCCTCGAAGCCCTCGAGCTCCTCGATCGGGCCACGCGTGGTCGGGGTCGTCGCGACTGCGACGAGAGCGATGGCGAGCGTGACGACGCCCATGACGATGAGGATGATCTCCATGTCTGACTCCGTTCGGTCGTTTCCTCCACGATGCCGCCGTCTGCGTCGGGCCGCACTGGAGCCAACCGACGATCTGGGTTCGGGTAACCCCCGTCCGGGTCGTGAGCCCGGTCGAGAGTCCGCAGTTTGCGACAACTGGGCTGGACATCCGCCCGCCGCCGAAGTAGAACGAGGACAGACGGTCGATCGCGCCGGGCCAGCCGGAGCGCCTCGTCTCACGCACAGAGAAAGAGGCCGGACGGCGGCTGCCGTCAACCCCCATTGACTGCGCCAGAGCCGCCGTCCGGCTGATGTCCCGGGTGATCGTCGGGCTGCGCACCCGACGCCTGTGGATAAGAGTAACGTGCTGAGTGGTCGGAGCGCTACTGCCGCTCTGCGAGAAGCGCGAGATCGAGCCCCGGCAGCCCGTCGATGCTGACCTCGTTCATCTCGCGCGCGTAGTCCGTGATCGCGTCGGGACCGTGGTTGCGGAGCCGGTTGTCCGCCCAGAGGCGCATCTGCGGGCGCCAGCCCTCGAACTGCATGAGCGGCACGCCGTAGCCGCACGAGTCGGCGATCCGGGCCACGTCGACCTCGATCACCGACCGAAGGACATCATCGATGCCCGCCGAGGCGACCGTCTCGCGATCGAACGCGCCGGCGAGCTCCGGGAAGCGAGGATCTCCCGCTTGCACCGCGCGCCCCGTGCCGTGGAGCCGCACGATGCGAGGCGGTCCGGCGAACGCGCAGAACATGATCACGATCCGACCGTTCTCGTTGAGGTGCGCGATCGTCTCGATGCCGCTGCCGACAGTGTCCAGGTACGCGACTCGCCGAGGCCCGAGAACGCGGAAGGTGCCCGGATAGCCCTTCGGCGAGAGATTGAGATGCCCGTCGCCCTCCGGGGCCGTGCCCACGAAGAACAGCGGCTGCTCGCCCAGCCATTCCTCGAGCTTGCCGTCGATCTCCTCGAAGACCTTGCCCACGCCAGAAGGATGGCAGATCGACGGGGCCCGCGCCCCGTCAGACCACGGGCGCCACGACCACCCGGCGAGCTCAAGCAAGTCCGCGACGGCGCCGATGTGAGGGTGTTCGATCACCAGGCCACCCAGGGAGGGAGACGATGCGAAGGCGTGTCGTGGCCTTCGTTGCACTGACCGCAGTCGCGCTTGCCGCGGGCTGCGGAGGGAGCGGCGACGGCGGGGGAGACGGCGGCGACCGTCTCACGAAGGAGGAGTACATCCAGCAGGCGGATGCGATCTGCGCCGACGCCAACCAGAAGATCGAGGCGCTCGGCGAGCCACAGGACTTCGACGAGCTGGCGGCGCTGGGCGAGCAGGCGCTCTCGGTCAGCGAGCAGTCGCTCGACTCGCTCCGCACGCTTACGCCCCCGGCCGAGCTGGAGTCACAGGTGAACAGGGCCTACGACCTCCTCGCCCAGCAGAACGAGCTGGCGAAGCAGCTCGTCGTTGCCGCGAATGCCGGCGACCAGGCCGAGATCGAGGGCATCGTCGCGCAGGCTGAGCCGCTCGAGACGGAGGCGGACGCGATCGCCAGGGAGATCGGCCTCACGCAGTGCGGGCAGGACTGATCGCGGGGCCGGGCGGCCCGGGCGGCCCGGCCCGCTACTGGTTCTGCTGCTGTCGCAACGCCTTGTTGATCGCACGCGCGGTCTGCGCGCCCACGAGGCCGTCGGCCTCGAGCTTCACCTTCTTCTGGAAGGCGATGACCGCTTTGCGCGTCTTCGCTCCGTAGACCCCGTCAGGCTCGCCGACCTTGTAGCCGAGCATGGCGAGTGCCGTCTGGAGCTGCTTGATCACCTTCGGCGGGCTGGTCGGCCCGATCGGTGCCGATGCCGGGACCTTGATCTGGAAGACCGCGACCGCGACCGTCTCGGCAGGGGCCGCCGTCTCGGTCTCGGGCGCCAGCACGATGCCCGTGTCCGCAGCGCCCGTCGACTCGGCCGCTTCCTCGTCGCCCCCGCCGCAGGCCGCCAGGCCGAGCGCGACCAGGGTGGCGGCGAGGAGGACGAAGGGTCGCATGCGGATGGCGCAGTCTACGCTTCTCTCGTGACCTGATGGAAGTGCCTCGGGGAATCTCGTGCGCTGCGCTCCTGGCCGTGCTCGTGTGCGTGTCTCCCGCCGCGCCGAACGCACTCGGCGGTACCGGCTGGAGTGCCGGATCGCCGCTGCCGGTTCCCCGCTCCGAGGTTGCGTCGGCGGTGCTCGGGGGAAAGGTGGTGGTCGTGGGCGGCTTCCTCGCGGACGGGAGCAGCTCGCGGCGGGTCGACCTCTACGATCCGGCGACCGATCGGTGGCGGCGGTTGGCCGATCTTCCGATCGCCGTCAACCATCCCATGGCGGCCGCCGACGGCACGCGCGTCTACGTGGTCGGCGGCTACGACCAGGGCGAGGCTCGCCGCGACGCCTTCGTGCTCGACGGGAGGATCTGGCGGCGGCTACGACCGTTGCCCGAGCCGAGGGCGGCGGGTGGAGCCGCCGTCGTCGCCGGGCGGCTGTACGTCGTCGGCGGAGTGATCGCCCAGGGCAAGCCTGCCCGGCAGGCCTACGTCTACGATCCTGCGCATCGCCGCTGGACGGCGATCGCCGGGCCGACGCCGCGTGAGCATCTCGGGGTCGCGGCGCTCGGAGGCAGGGTCTACGCGGTCGGTGGGCGGTCCGCCGGCTTCGACACGAACACGGATCGTGTCGAGGCTCTCGATCCTGCCGATGGTCGGTGGATCGAGCTGCCGTCCGTACCCGATCGCCGCGGAGGCACGGGGCTCGCGGCCGGGCGTGGCGTTCTCGTCTCGGTCGGCGGCGAGGAACCGGGCGGCACCATCGCGGAGGTGTACGCCTACGACCCGATCGAGCGCGACTGGCGCCGGCTCGCCGACCTTCCGTCCCCTCGCCACGGCCTCGGCGTCGAGATCGTCGCGGGCCGCGTCTTCGCGATCGGGGGCGGGCCCGAGCCAGGGCTCTCGGTCAGCGGGGCGAACGAGGCTCTTCCCCTTCCCTGAGCCCCTCGCGCCTGAGGCGGTCGTCCAGCTCCCGCTCCTTCGCCTCCTCCTCCTTCAGCAGCCGCAGCACGATCGCGCTGATCGCGGCCAGGAAGACCAACGCCTGCTCGCCGGTCATGAGCACGCCGCCGAGGTTCTGGTCCTCGATCGGCGAGAGGCCCCACAGTCGGGGCGCTTCCTCGTAGAAGTCGTAGAACGGGGTGTTCGCGAAGGTGAGCGCGAGCCCGAGGAACGACGAGAAGACGAAGGCGGCCCCGAGGTAGCCGATTCGCACCGGAGTCGACGTGGGGTGGGGCGTGTCGGAGAGGACGCGGCCACCAGAACAGGAGCCCGATCGCGACCAGGATCAGGTGCTCGACGTTCAGGAGCCACGGATTGCGGAGCGCCGTGTCATAGAAGGCTGCGAGATGGATCAGGTACCAGCCGACGAGCCAGACGGGCAGCGCGATCCGCGGTCGGGTGAGGAGCTCGAAGGCGCTGCCTCCCGACCGGGCGACCGCCGCTCGCATGGTCGGCGTCAGCCCGAGGAGGAGGAGCGGCGGCGCCCAGTCCGCGATCATCACGTTCTGAAGGAGGTGCCCCAGCAGCAGGTAGTGGGCTGCGATCGTCTCGAGCGGCGAGTTGAGCGCGCCCGCGACCAGCACGCAGGCCGAGGCCGAAGAGGAGGATCCGCCACCAGGGAGGACGCTCCTGCCGCGCCGCCCGGCAGTAGAGCAGCGGCTGCGACGAGCGCGAGCGCGAGGAACAGCGGCTCGAAGCTGAACGAGTAGGGATCGGGTGTCACGAGCGGGGCTCGGGCCGGAGCGCCGCCCGCTCGCTCCGGCCGCGCCGCTCGCGCTCGGTGGCGAGGAGGAGGAACGCGATCAGCGTCCCGAGCGTGATCGACATCTCGACCATCATCACGAGCCCGGCGAGACGCTGATCGGTGACCGCCGAGAGCCCGAGCAGCCGCTCCGGCTGATCCGCGTAGAACGGGTAGAGGGGCTCGAACGAGAAGATGAGCACCATCGCCAGGACTTGCCCCGCTGCGAAGAGCGCGACGGCGAAGCCGAGGCGGGCCGGCCGCGTCGGAGTTCCCCTCCTCGCCGGGTCGAGCATCTGGTACCAGACGAGCAGGCCTGCGACCACGAAGCAGGCGTGCTCGAGGTCGTGCAGCGCCTGGTTCTCCGGGGTCAGGTCGTAGAGGGTCGGGATGTGCCAGACGGCGAAGACCACGCACCAGAGCGTGAACGCGACCCACGGCCTGACGAGGAACGAGAGCAGCCCACGGACCGGGCGCGCATGCGCGACCTGGCTGAGGGCCGGGCGCGGCAGGAAGAAGAAGAGCAGCGGGCCGGAGAGGCCGAGGACGATGAGCGCGGCGGCAGCGTCGCCGATCAGGACGTGCTGCAGCATGTGCGCCGAGAGCAGGTAGCCCTCGCCGACGGCATCGAGCGGGGAGACGAGCGCGAGGACGAGTAGCGAGAGCCCGAGGCCGAACGCGACCGCGCGACCCGCAGTCGCGTGATCGGCTCGACCGCGCCGGCGCAGGCGGATGAACCCCTGCGCGTAGAGGACCGCCGCGAGCGCAGCCGCCGCGAGCACCGCAGGGACCGGCACCCACGCGGAGCCGAGCTCCGAGACCGGGACCGGGTCGGTTGCGAGGAGCGCTGTCAGGCCCTCATTGTCGCCCACGCCCTCGACCCCGGCGCCGGTCGCGGAGCGTAGCCGTGAGGATCCAGACGGCCACCGCCACGATCGGCACGACGGCGGCCGCCGCCCCGAGCCAGTGACCGGCGTGTCCGAGAGGGCCGCTCACGCGTTCGCCTGCGAGAGGAGCCAGAGCGCGAGGCTCGTGAACCCGACCATGATCGCGAGCATCCACAGCTGCGAGCGGGACGGCGATCCGGGGGTCCTCGTAGAGGACGAGCGCGCGGTCGTGGGCGAGAGCGAGCGCGGCCGCGTGCCCGAGGACGACGAACACGACCTGGATGTACCAGGTCGTCGTCGCGCCGATCAGGCCATAGTCGATCGAGGCGTCCCTCGTCCCGAACAGGTCCCAGCCCTTCCCGAGCGGGTCGGACACGAGGTACCACATCGCCTGCCCCTGAAAGAGCAGGAAGGTGAAGTAGTGCGCTGCGACGTAGACGAGGGCGATCGGCACGAGCGAGTGCACGAACGCGTTCGCGAGGCGCAGCAGCGAGTAGCCGCCGCCGACGGTCGTCGCACCCGCGCAGCCGAGGAGGTAGAAGCCGGCGACGAGCAGGATCGCGATCGCGAGCCCGGTACCCGACGCGAGCTCGTCCGCGAGCGTCGGGCCCGCGCCCAGCGATGCGTAGAAATCCGAGATCGACGGCCCGACCTCGCCCCAGAACGCCGTCTCCTGGCCGCCGTCGAACGTGATCGAGCCGATCATCACCGCCAGCAGGGCGACGGTGCCGGTGGCGGGGGCGAGGTGGGCCAGTCCGCCGAGGAGGGGCCTGCGGCCGATCTCGTCGTCGCGCCGCTCGAAGATCGCGATCCGTGAGAAGAGCTCGAAGTAGACCGAGAAGGCCTCGCCGCGCCTGCTCCAGGGCTCGACCCCGTAGAGCGCCATCCCGAGGAGCGTGAGGCATGAGTAGACGAGCGCTGCTGCCGCGAGCGTGCGCGGCTCGGCTCCGCCCGGGGCGATCAGCTCCAGCCAGACGAACGCGAGAAGGCCGGCTGCGGCGGGCCAGCGGCCGAGCCGGGCGGGGTACGGAAGGGCGCCGTCGACCCGTTCGCCGGCGATCCGGTGGAGCAGCCAGCCGGCCGACCTGCCGATCGCGATCCACGGGTTGAAGGCGCGGAAGACGTTCCCGAAGAGCACGCTGACGAGGACGAGGCCACACCAGAACGTCACGTAGACGAACGTCGGCGCGAGGTTGTCGGCGGGGCTCTGGATCCCCGCGAATCCGGCAGCGACCACCAGTCCGAGCAGGAAGACGCCGAGGGCGCCGCAGAGCACCTCGGTGGCTCGGGCGGTGACGAGGCGCGAGATCCAGCCCGGAAGCGGCTTCCACTCGTAGCGCTCGAACCGCGGCGTACGCCAGAGCACGGCGAGCAGGACGAACGAGACGACGAGGACGGCCGCGGCCGCCCAGCCGAAGAGCCAGGCCGGGATGGGGAGGTCGGCCCGGCCCGACAGGCCGTGCGCGAGGGGGATCACGGCTCGACGACGAGCCTGGCGAGGAGGGCGTCCGCCGCGTGCGATTCCACCTCGAAGATCCCTTCGATATCCGCAGTGAACTCGAACACGGCAGGTTCTCCGGGCGTCGCCTCCGCCTCGAGCTCGTAGCCGTGGACGTGGATCTCCTGCGGCGTGTCCACGTCGACCTCGATTCGAACGTCCGTGTCCTTCGAGACCTTCAGCTCCTGGACTCCGCCGACGGGCTGGCCGTCTGCCACGTCGACCTGGAGCGACGCTGCGGCAGTCGCCGTCGCCGAGGCGGTGGGCTGTTCTCCGGAAGTTGCGGGATCCGAGCCGCCGCACGCTGCGAGCGCCAATGCCGCCGCGATCACGACCAGGGTGGGAGCGAGACTCCCCCGCATGACCGGCGCGAGGCCGCGGAAGCCGATCCAGGCCACGGCGCCATCATGCCAGTCTGCGGCCCGGCCGCTGTACGCTTATGGGCGTCGAGAACCGAGCGGGAGGTGGCGGCGCGATGGCCGTGGTCGAAGTCGATCCGAAGGCGGCGGAGAAGGTACGTGAGGACGACCGTGACTACGTGCTCCACTCGTGGTCGATCCAGTCGAAGATCGATCCGCTGCCGGTCGCGGGGGCGGAGGGCAGGTACTTCTGGGACTACGAGGGCAAGCGCTACCTCGACTTCGCCTCGCAGCTCATGAACGTCTCCATCGGCCACCAGCACCCGAGGCTGGTGCAGGCGATCAAGGATCAGGCGGATCGGCTGTGCACGATCGGGCCTCCGATGGCGAACGACAAGCGCTCGGAGCTGGCCAGGCTGCTCGCCGAGGTGACGCCCGGCGATCTCTGCCGGACGTTCTTCACGAACGGTGGGGCGGAGGCCAACGAGAACGCGATCAAGCTCGCGCGCTGGGCGACCGGCAGGCACAAGATCGTCGCGCGCTATCGCTCGTACCACGGCGCGACGGCCGGCGCGATCACGCTCACCGGCGATCCGCGCCGCTGGCCGGCGGAGCCCGGTCTCCCGGGCGTCGTTCGCATGTTCGACCCGTACACCTACCGCTGCCCGGCGGGGCACCCCGACCCGTGCCCGGTCTGCACCGGCGCCCCGCATCTCGAGGAGATCCTCCAGTACGAAGGCCCGGATCAGGTCGCGGCGGTCATCCTCGAGACGGTCACCGGCACCAACGGCGTGATCGTGCCGCCGGACGGCTACCTCCAGTCGATCCGCGAGGTCTGCGATCGGCACGGCATCCTGCTGATCCTCGACGAGGTGATGGCCGGGTTCGGCCGGACCGGCAAGTGGTTCGCATGCGACCACTGGGACGTCGTCCCCGACATCATGACCGTCGCGAAGGGAATCAACTCCGGCTACGTGCCGCTCGGTGCGATGATCATCGACGAGCGGCTCTCCGAGTGGGTCTCGGACAAGTTCTTCGCGGGCGGTCTCACCTACTCCGGGCATCCGCTCGCCTGCGCGGCCGGCGTCGCCTCGATCGAGGCGTTCCGGGAGGAGGGCATCGTCGAGAACTCGGCCGCGATGGGAGAGATCCTGCGCGACGAGCTGCTGCCTCCGCCTCGAGGAGCGCCACGCGAGCATCGGAGAGGTGCGAGGGCTCGGGCTCTTCTGGATGCTCGAGCTCGTCCGTGACCGGGAGACGCGCGAGATGCTCGTCCCGTACAACGCGAGCGGCGACGCCGCGGCGCCTGTGGGCAGGCTGACCAAGGCCGCGCTGGAGCGCGGGCTGTACCTGTTCGTCCACTGGAACAAGCTCATGATCGCGCCGCCGCTGACGATCACCCGCGAGGAGCTCGAGGAGGGCGTCGCGGCCCTCGACGAGATCCTCGCGATCGCGGACGAGTACTACACCGGCTAGCGAGCCCAGCCGCGGCGAGCCGCGGACGTCGCCACGCGAATCGCGTGACGACGTCCAGTAGCCGGCCGGCCAGGCTCACCGCCAGGAATCAGGCGGAGGCGACGCCGCTGCGGAGCGCGGGCATGATCTCCCTGCCGTACGTCTCCAGGATGTGCTCCTGACCCTCGGTCATGAGATAGATGTTCCAGTGGGAGACGCCGTCGGCGCTCGAGCTCGCGGAGCTTCTCGACGTGCTGCTCCACGGTTCCGAGGATCGAGAAGCGGTCGCAGGTCTCGTCGTCGACGAACTCGCCGTGCTTGGCTCCGACGCGGCTGTGATCCTTGTAGTCGTAGAACTCCCGCCGCTTGACGTACTCGAAGAGATGCGGCGGGAGCTCGCTCTCCGGATAGCGCTTGAGTAGATCCATGACGTGGTTCGAGACCATTGCCGGGAACCAGCGCGTCTGCTCGCGGGCCTTCTCCATGTCGTCGGAGATGAATGCCGGGGCGCAGACGATCGGCTTCAGCGCTGCCGGATCGCGTCCGGCCTCCTCGGCCGAGCGGCGCGCGACGCCCATGATCCAGTCGACGATGTCCGGGTCGGCGAGCTGGATGACGACGCCGTCCCCGACCCTTCCGGCGACGCCGAGCGCCTTCGGCCCGTAGCCGGCGACGTAGACCGGGATCTCCGCGCGTCCCTTGGCCCACTTCAGCTCGAGCTCCTTGCCGTTCCACTCGACGGGTCTGCCGTTCATGAGGTCCTTGATCATCACGAGCGAGCGCTCGAACTCCGCCATCTTCACCGGCTCGAGGCCGATCACCCGGCGCGCCGAGTCGCCCCGTCCGATGCCCATGAACATCCGACCCTCGGAAATGTCGTTCAGCGTCGCATAGGCGCTGGCGAGCACGGTCGGCTCACGGGTCCCGGGGTTCGTCACGCAGTGGCCGAGCTTCAGGGTCTTCGTGTTCGAAGCGACCAGCGTCAGCAGCGGGATCGACTCCTGCCAGAGGATGTGGGAGTCGTACGTCCAGCCCCAGTCGAAGCCGTTCTCCTCCGCGAGCTGGAAGAGCTCGACGAACCGCGCGTGCGGCGGGTCGGGCAGGACGGTCACCCCGAACGTCAGCATGTCGCGCTCCTTCCTCTCGGGAGAGGCGAGATCCTACCGGTCGCGCCCGGATCGGTCCGGCGCTAATCCCAGCCGAGCTGTTCGAGCCGATCGTCCTCGATCCCGAAGTGATGGGCGAGCTCGTGCAGAACCGTGATGCGGATCTCCTCCTCGAGCAGCGCCGGGTCGTGCCCGAACTCCTCCTCGAGCGGGAGCTGGTAGATCTCGATCTTGTCGGGCAGGACACCTGCGTAGCCGGAGTCCCGCTCCGGCAGCGGGATCCCCGTGTAGAGCCCGAGCAAGTCCGGGTCGTCCGGGTTCTCGTCCTCGACGACGATCTCGACGTTCGACATCGCCTGTCGCAGATCGGCAGGAAGGGAGTCGAGCGCGCGCCGGACGACGTCCTCGAAGGCAGGCCTCACGGGACGATCGAGGCCAGCAGGGCCTTCTGGGCGTGGAGGCGGTTCTCGGCCTGGTCCCACACGGCCGAGCGCGGCCCGTAGAGCGGCGCCTCCGTGATCTCCTCCCCGAGGTGCGCGGGGAGGCAGTGCATCACTACCGCGCGGTCGCTCGCGAGGCCGAGCAGCCGCTCGTCGATCGTGAACCCCTCGAACGCCCGGAGTCGACGCTCGCGCTCGGCCTCCTGGCCCATGCTCGTCCAGACATCCGTGTAGAGCACGTCCGCCCCGTCGGCAGCGGCGTCCGGGTCGCGCACGATCGTGACCTGCCCGCCGGCCGTGCGCGACGCCGCCCGGGCCCAGTCGACCACCTGCGCGGCGGGCTCGAACCCCGCCGGGGACGCGACGACGATCGTCGCGCCGAGCTTCGCGCAGGCCACCATCAGCGAGTGGCAGACGTTGTTCCCGTCGCCGACGTACGCGACCCGGACGGCGTCGAGCGAGCCGAACTGCTCGCGGATCGTCATCACGTCGGCGAGCGCCTGGCACGGATGGAACTCGTCCGTCAGCCCGTTGATGACCGGGACGCCCGCGTATGCAGCGAGCTCGTCGACCTCCGACTGCCGGAACGTCCTGATCATGATCGCGTCGAGATAGCGCGAGAGGACGAGCGCGGCGTCCCGAACGGTCTCGCCGCGCCCGAGCTGAAGCTCGTTCATCCCGAGATGGATTCCGGCACCGCCGAGCTCCACCATCGCCACTTCGAACGAGACCCGTGTCCGTGTGGAAGCCTTCTCGAAGATCATCCCGAGCGTCCGCCCCGGAAGCAGGTGGTGGGTCTTCCGCTCGGCCTCGCTCGGCCTTCAGGCGATCAGCGAGCTCGAGGACGGCGAGCAGCTCGGCGGCCTCCCAGTCGTTGACCCGGAGGAAGTCGCGCCCCCTGAGATCGTCCGCCGACACCCGCAGATCCTAGCGCGCGCACGATTTGACAAGAAAAGACTCATGTTTTATGCTTCTGACACGAACAATTTTGCAACACCCTTGAAAGGGAGGGGTCGCGATGGCAGTCGTACGATGGGAGCCGTTCCGGGAGCTCGCTGCTCTCCAGAACGAGATGAGCAGGTTCATGAACCAGACCTGGGGCACCTCAGGTGCCGGGGGTGGCAACGGCGCCTCGACGTGGCTTCCGCCGCTGGACGTGTGGGAGACCGAGGAGGAGATCGTGCTCGCGGTCGACCTTCCCGGTGTCGCGGAGGACGGGGTGACGATCGAGGTCGACGACGGCGTGCTCACGGTCTCGGGCGAGCGGGTGCGCACGGTCGAAGAGGGAAGCGACCGCTTCTATCGGTTCGAGCGCCGCTTCGGTCAGTTCTCGCGCAGCGCGACGCTGCCGCAGGGGATCGACTCGTCGAAGATCAAGGCCGAGTTCGAGCAGGGCGTTCTCCAGATCCACGTCCCGAAGCCCGAGGAGCGCAAGCCGATGCGCGTCCAGATCGGAGTGACGGGCCAGATCGACGGCGAGGGCAAGCGGATCGAGACCGCGAGCTAGCTCGCGGCGCTGACCGTGGGACGGCCCGGAGCCGTTCGTCGAGGCTGGAGGGCCGGCGCGAGCCGGCCCTCGCGTTTGCTCACGCGTACTCCGCTATCCGCTCCAGCACGGCATCGAACTCGAGTGGGCCTCCGGTCACCTCGCGGGCGATCGTGTCCGCGTCGAGCCCCTGGCCCTCGCTCCAGAGCTCACGGAGCAGCGAGCCGGCTCTCCGGTCGGCGAACCAGGCTCGCCCGTGCTCCGCGCGCAGGTACGAGACGAGCTGGGCCTCGAGGGCCCAGGCGCGGAGGTAGCTCGTCGAGTAGAAGCCGTGGTCGACGTCCGCAAGGTGGTCTGCGGGCGAATGGGTCACCTTCGTCGCCTCGCCGAGGATCTCGACGTAGCGCTCGGCGAGGTCTCCAGGATCCGCTCCTCCGTGCAGCTCGAGCTCGTACAGGAGCTTGCCGCAGTACCGGCGGACGAAATAGAGGAGGACGGCGCCCGACTCGGCCGCGAGCTCGTCGGGGCGCGCCGCGTCAAGCCGCCGCGTGAGCCACGCCGGGTCGGTGACGAGGTGCTCGAGGAGGAACGCCCATCCTTCCGTCACCGCGTTATCGCCCAGCCGGCGAGCCTCGAAGCCGAGGTGGGCAGACGTGTGGCCGAAGTGCTCCGCGTGCCCCGCCTCGTGGAAGAGCGCGAGCCAGTCGTCGTACCCGCCGACGGGTTTGATCACCAGCATCACCCGTGCCGGCACCTCGATCGGCACGCAGAACGCCCGGGGGTCCTTCGTCGGGCGATCCTCGACGTCGACGTGAACGTTCGCTTGACCCCGGAGGTCGATCCCGAGGTCTGCGAGGGTTCCCTCGAGTGCTGGGAGCATCCGGTCGGCCCGGAACTGGTCGTCCCAGGTCGGAGCCCGGAGCGCCCGGGCGATGTCGAAGCGCTCGGCCTCGTCGAGCCCCAGGCCGATCCGGGCACGGAGGAGCCGGTCGAATGTCGTCGAGTAGAGGTCCTCGGTGTCGGAGAGGAAGCGGCTGCACTGCTCGCCGAGCGGTCCCAGCGGCAGACCGAAGCGCTCGTAGAGCTGGCGGCCGGTCGCGGCGCCGAGCTCCTGGACGCCGGCGAGCAGGCGTTCGTGGGCCTCGAGACGGATCGGGTTCGTTCGCTCGACGAGCTCGGTGCGCGCGTCTTCGAGCAGGGCCCGCCGCGCCCGGTCGGCCTCGTTCGCAAGCCGCGGACGGAGCATCCGGAAGGGAATCTCCTCGCCACCCACATCGGCGACCAGCGCGGCTTCGAGCTCGGCGATGCGCTCGTCCTCCGCGCGAGCCAGGTTGCCGAGGAAGCCCTCGCAGGCGAACCGCCAGAGCTCGACCGGTCCGGAGCCGGGCACGGCATCGCCGGCTTCGTCGGCGAGCCAGCGACAGGAGTCGAGGCTCGAAAGGTCGGGATGGCGGTCGTAGATCGGCGCCAGCTCGAGTGAGCCCTTCAGGCCCGCGAAGTGCAGGTACTGCTCCTCGCCGAGCTCCGCGAGGAACCGGTCGGCCTCGGCGCGATACTCGTCGAGGCTCTCCGGCACGGTGGCGTAGGATAGCCGCCGTGCGTGAGCTGACCGTTACGACGGATCGCCGGACCCACGTGGTCGACATGACCGAGCGCGTGCGTTCCGCAGTCGGTGAGGGGACCGAGGGCGCGGCGGTCCTGCTCTACGTTCCGCACACGACCGCGGGGATCGTGATCCAGGAACGCGCAGGCTCGGATCCCGCCGTGGCGGCCGACCTCGAGATGGCGCTCGAGCGGATCGTCGACGACGCGTGGCCCTGGGAGCACTACGAGGAAGGCAACGTCAATCCGTGGGCGCACGCTCGGGCGGCTCTCACCGCGACCTCCGTTTCGATCCCCCTGGTCGAGGGGAAGCTCGCGCTCGGCACCTACCAGGGCATCTTCCTCTGCGAGCTGGACGGCCCGAAGACCCGCAAGGTCTACGTCACCGTGCTGTAGGTGGAATCGCTGCCCTGTCGAAGGCGGGGCCGATATCCGCCCGGTCACAGGCGTAGGGGCAACGATTCGGGCACTAGCGGAAGCCCTCGAGCTCTGGGTCCCGGCTCACGTATGCCTGGGTCGCGATGTACGCCACCAGCCCCACCGCCACGACGTCGAGCGGCGAGTCGTTGACGAGGAGGGAGACGCCGACGGCGACCGCGAGGGACAGGGGAATCGCACGGAGGAGGCGCGGGAGCTCGCTCCGGAGGAGTCGGACGACGAGCACGACGAGCAGGATCGCCGCTGCCGCGACGAGCGCGGCGAGGTACCAGGTCTCCGTCGCGCGTTCCCACGAGAGCACCACGCGGTCGCCGAGATCGGCCGCGAAGCTTCCGGGACCGCCACCGATCGCGTCCGTGAGATGGCTCGACGCGCCCGTCGCGGCGTCGAGCCCGATGACGACCGCCCCGGCTGCGGCTGCGACGATCACGGCCGCGACGACCGCCCGCCGCCTCGCCTCGGACAGTTCCACGGCGAGGACGGCGAAGGCGACGCAGAGGACGATGCCGGTTCCCCCATCGGCTCCGAAGCGGCTTCCCGCAATCGCGACGAGCGAGACTGCACCCAGCAGGATGGCGGGCGCCCACCCGGCCGTCAGACGCAGGAGGCCGGCCCCAGCGAGCGATGGGACGAGCAGCATGGCGGAGAGGAGATTCGAAAGGCCGTAGAAACGCGAGTTCTGGGTCGGGCCGAGGGGAGAAAGGGAGACCGAGGGCCCGTCGACGCCCAGCGCGACCAGGTAGCCGGCCACCACCAGGGCGAGGAGGAGCCCGACCACGAGAGGCGACTCGGCGAGCGCTGCGAGCGCCGGCGCGACGAGACCGACGGCGACGCCGAGCACGAGCAGGACGATCCAGGGGGTCGAGATGCCGGTCGCGCCGAGGACGAGGTTCGCCCCCAGTGCGGCCGCGAAACCGAGCACGGCCGCCCGGGGGAGCACGAACGCGAGCACCAGGATCACGAGGCCGACGAGCAGGGAGGCCAGCGCTCGGACGTCGCCGTTCTCGTCGATCCTCTCGTCGAGCGCCCGCAGGAGGGCCTCCGGCTCCGACACCGCTTCCGACCCGAGGGCCCTGCCCTCGCCGAGGGCGGTCGGCGCGACGTCGGCCACCGAGACGAGCCCCGGGATCCGCGTCCGCGAAGATGCGAGAAGACCGGAGTAGCCCGGCGCGATCACCGCGATCGGGTACCGCCGGTCGTTGCGCTGGTCGCCGCCCGACGGCAGGCCGACGACGATCGCCGGCCCTTCGGGCACGGCGTCGGCGGTCTCGGTCTCGATCAGCACGGGGCCGGTGGGCGAGCCTCCGCGGAGCGAGTTGCGGACTTCGCCGCGCTGGAGCGCGGCGAGAGCGGCTGCCTCGCTGACGCGCGGGCCGGCGCCCGGCACGAGCAGCCCGATCGCCGCATCGTTCCCGAGCGCGGCGACGTCGCCGAGCTCGAGGCCGGGAACGACCACGACCGGCAGCTCCTGGGCCGCACGGGCGGTCCCGGTGAAGGCCAGGACGGCCGCTGCGAGCGCAAGGGCCGCGAGGAGGGGGGAGGGGCGGCACGCCGCCATGGCCGGGTCGGGCGGTAGGCTAGCCGAGATGGCGGTCGACGCCGTCCGTGTCAGCCTGCGCGTCGCCGGTCTCGCCCGCCGCGAGGCTGTCGTCGCGTCCGCGATCGCATCGAGCATCGCGCTCGCGCTGGCAGCGCTCGGGCCGCCCGCGGGGGACGCGGCAGCCCACCTGTACCGGACGGAGCTCGTGCGCGAGGGAGTGCTGGTCTGGGACGGGTTCTGGTACGGCGGCCACTACCCACTCGCCTCATACAGCGTGCTCTTCTACCTGGTGGCCGCCCTGGTCGGCCCGCTCGTCGTCGCCCTGGTCGCGGTCGTCGCCTCGGCAGCGCTCTTCGCCGGGCTGGTCGTCCACGAATGGGGTGCGGCAGGCCGCTGGCCGTCCCGTACGTTCGCAGTGCTCGCCTGCGCGCCGATCTTCACCGGTACCTACGCCTACGCGGCGGGGATCGCCGCTGCCCTCGGCGCGCTCGTTCTCTTCCAGCGAGGCCGGCCGTGGCTCGGCCTCGGCTGCTCGGCGCTTGCCGCCGGGTTCAGCCCGCTCGCGTTCGTGTTCCTGTCGCTCGTGCTCGCGGGCGCCGCGATCGTCCGGTCTCGCCCCCGGCGCGAGGTGCTCGCGGTCGGTGGGGGGTTTGCCATGATCGCAGGCCTTCTGCTCGCGCTGGCCGTCGCCTTCCCGTCCGAGGGCCGGTACGGCTTTCGCGCCCAGGAGCTCGGATACGCGCTCCTCGCGTGCGCCTGGATCGCACTGATCGCCTGGCGTGAGCCCCGCGGCAGGCTCCTTGCCGTCGTGCTCCTCCTGGTCGGCGCCGCCTGCATCGTCGCGTTCGTCGTTCCCTCGCCGGTGGGGTCGAACCTCACCCGCTTCCGGACGTACGCGTTCCCGCTCGCGCTCCTCGCCGCCTGCATCGTCTCGTTCCGCCCCCGCTGGCTGACTGTGCCCGCGCTGGCGATCGCGCTCTTCTACAGCGTCAGCCCGTTCCTGGCGGTCGCGACCCAGTTGACCGACACCCGTCCGGCGCAGGAGCGCTTCTGGGCGACGACGCTGGAGGCGGTGGGCGACCGCACGGGTGCGGGCTACCGCATCGACGTGATTCCGACGTTCGACAACTGGGAGGCGTACCACGTTCCGGCGGCCGGGCTGCCCCTCGCCCGCGGCTGGTACCGGCAGCTGGATCTCGCGAGGAATGCCGTGCTGTACGCGGACGGGCTGACCGGCGCCCAGTACCGGGCGTGGCTTCGATCGCTCGGCGTCAAGGTGGTCGTGCTCCCTCTCGCGCCGCTCGACCGTCTGGGTGCGGCGCCGCAGGCGGCGCTCCTCGAGTCGGGTCGATCCGGGCTGGTCGAGGTGGCCCGCACGCGGGAGGCCGTCCTCTACGAGCTCCCGGACGCGACTCCGATCCTGACGGGCCCTGCCCGGGCGCGGCTCACCGTGTACGAGCACGAGCAGATCGCGGGCGTCGTCGGCGCGCCCGGCGACTACACGTTGCGCGTGCGCTCGACTCCGTACCTGGTCGTCACGAGCGGCGACGTCTGCCTCGAGCCGGGTGCAGGCGGGATGACCCGGCTCGTCGCCCGGGCTGCCGGGCCGTTCGAGCTCGGCGTGCCCGGACCGCTCGATCTCGCCCGGATCGCCTTCGGCGCGCGCCCGTCCGCCTGCTAGCGTCAATCCCGTGGCCGCCCCTGTCGCGAAGGGCGAGGAGCTCGAGCTCCGCATCGACTCGCTCGCCTTCGGCGGGAACGGCGTCGCGAGGCTGAACGGGTTCGTCGTCTTCGTGCGTCGCGGGCTTCCGGGCGACACCGTGCGCGCGCAGGTGACCCAGGTCAAGCGCAGCCATGCCGAAGCGGTCGTTGTCGAAGTCCTCGAGGGGAGCGCGGCGAGGGTCCAGCCCGTGTGCTCGCATTTCGGCTCGTGCGGAGGCTGTCGTTTCCAGGATCTGGACTACGGGGCCCAGGTGGCCGCCAAGGAGCTGCAGGTGAGGGACGCGCTCGCGCGCCTGGGCGGCATCGCCGAGCCTCCCGTGGAGGCGATCCTGCCGGCCGATCCGATCTACGGCTACCGCAACAAGCTCGAGTACTCGTTCACCCAGACCGAGGCCGGCCCGGCACTCGGCTTCCATCGGGCCGGACGGTGGGACGAGGTTCTCGAGATCGAGCGCTGCTGGCTGACCACGGACCTCGGAAACTCGATCCGCGACGCCGTCCGCGACTGGGCGCGTGCCGAGGGGCTTCGAGCGTATTCCCAGGAGACGGCGGAGGGCTATCTCCGCCACCTCGTCGTGCGCGAGGGGCGCAACACCGGCCAGGCGCTCGTCGTGCTCGTCACCGCGCCGGGTGAGCTCCGCGGTGCGCACGAGCTCGTCGAGTGCCTGCGCCGCTTCGCCGAAGTGCGCGCCGTTCACCATGCGGTCAACGATCGCCCGGCCGAGGTCACGAACCTGCCGACGGCCGCCCTCTGGGGCGACGAGTGGATCGAGGAGGAGCTGCTCGGATTGCGGTTTCGGGTTCGTCCGAACGCGTTCCTGCAGACGAACACGGCAATGTGCGAGCGGCTGTACGAGCTCGTCCGCGAAGCTGCGGCGCTGACAGGCGAGGAGACCGTCTACGACCTCTACTGCGGGATCGGGACGATCGGCCTCGTGCTCGCGCGCGACGCGCTGACCGTCTGGGGGATCGAGGTGTCGGAGGAGTCGATCGCCTGCGCGGTCGAGAACGCGGAGCTGAACGGGCTGTCGAACACGGCCTTCTTCGCCGGCGAGGTTGGAGCCGATCTCGACGAGCTGCGGGAGCGCTCGGGACCGGTCGACGTCGTCGTCGTCGATCCGCCCCGCGCGGGCCTGGCGCCGAAAGCGCTGCGGCGGATTGCGGCGCTCGAGTCGCCGAGGATCGTCTACGTGTCGTGCAACCCGACGACGCTTGCAGGCAACGCCAAGCAGCTCGCCGAGGAGCACGGGTACCGGCTCGAGCGCGCGCGCCCGCTGGACATGTTCCCCCACACGCCGCACATCGAGACGGTGGCCACGTTCACCCGCGGTGCGTGAGCCGGCGCAGCCGATTGACGGGATCGCCGCGGTGGCGGATCTGTCCCCAGAGGAGATCGGCGTTGACGACGATGAAGGCGACCGAGAGCAGCGGGAGCGCCGGAAGCCCGCTGACGTCGCCTCCAACCGCGATTGCGAGCGTCGCGCCGAAGGACAGCGTGCACGCGATCCAGGTAGGCCAGACCCTCAGGCCGAAGCGATCCGCTGCACCGAGGAAGAGCGCGAAGAAGAGGACGTCCGGCAGGCCCAGCTGCGCGGACGACGCCTCTCCCGGCACCGGGAAGGCGATGCTCAGATAGTCGAAGAGCTGCGGCTGGTCCTCGATCAGCGTTCGCGTCGGGCCTCGTGCGACGGAGACGATGTCGATCGGGATCACCAGGAGGGCGATCAGGACGATCCAGCTGACCTCCTCGAAGAACCGGAGGAAGAACCACCCGGCGCCCGTCACCGCCGCCAGCTTGACGAAGTTCGCGGCGACGTCGAGGTCACGGGCCTCCAGCAGCGCCGCGAGGCCGATCAGCGCGACCGTCACCGGGAGCAGGAGCGCGGACCTGCGGGCGGGGAGCGAAAGGCCGACGAGCGCGAACGTCGCCGGGATCACCAGGAAGGCGAGGATGGCGACGTCCCACCAGCGCGACGTCGACGGCAGACGGTCCGCGGCCGCGTAGTAGACCGCCAGGTCGGCGACGAGCGCTAGTAGGGCGGCAGCTCTGACCACCATGGGCCGAGAACCTTGAAGGCCTCCCAGAACGCCCGCTTCGCAGGCTGCTCGTCGAGCGCAGGCGTCGATGTCGGGCGTCACCAGTGCGTCGATCGTCGGCGTGAAGCGCTGGATCACTCCTGTCGTGGGCTCGACGTCGTGCGCGAGCGGGAAGCGCACCTCGTTCAGGAACTGGCGGGCGTCGTCGCCCATCGCCACGACGATCTTCGGCTGGACGATGTGGAGCTCACGGAGCACGAACCCGCGCGCCTCGTCTGTGTCCTCCGACTCGAACTTCAGGCAGTTCGTCCCGAAGACGGCCGTCGGGTCGACGCGGAGGCGCTGGATTGACTTGAGGACGGCCTGTCCGGTTCTTCCGAAGAACGCGACCCCCTCGTGGATCTCGGAGGCCTGCGGGCCGTACTTGAGGAGGAACACGTCGGCGAGCGGGTGCCCCGAGCCGAGGACCGGCGCCCGATCGGGGCCGGCCGCGCGCGTCAGCTCGGCGCCGAGCTCGTTGATCTCGGTGATCGCCTTCTTCAGATAGCGGTCGGAGATGTCGTCGGTCGACACGGCCACGGATGGAGAGAGGTTCGGCCCGCCCCGGCCTCTTCCTACTGGGCCCGGGCCACGGAGCGGCGCTCGCGCGCCTGGGCGACCCATTTCAGGCCCTGGAGGTAGAGGAGGGACTTCGGGCGTCGGACGATCTCCGCGGACCGCAGGCTGAGGAGGAACTCCTCGGGCGTCCTGAACGCGCGCATGCGGACGCATCCGGTCCCGACGCCCTGGAGCACGTGGGCGTCCGAGCCCGCGCCCATGAGCAGGTTGTACTTGCGGGCGAAGCGGAGCGCCTCGTCGTTGAAGCCCTCGAAGAGCAGCCTCGCGTTGTAGACCTCGAACACGTCGATCTCCGCCAGATGGCGGTGCAGCGTGGCGGCGTCCGGGATCGAGTGGAGGCGGTCGAAGGGATGCGGGACGTAGACGAGCCCTCCCTGATCGCGGATCGCGGCGAGCGTGTCCGCCATCGACATGCCACGCGGGATCTGCTCGCGGAGGAAGAGCCCGATCACCTCGCCCTGGCCATCCGTCTTCACCTCCTCGCCGGGAATCACGACCAGGTCGCGGCCACGCGCGGCCTCGACGGCCGCCAGCGCGCCGTCGAACACGTTGTGGTCGGTGACGGCGATCGCTCCCAGCCCGATCGCCTCGGCGTGGGCGACGAGCTCGGGGACGCCGATCGAGCAGTCGTGCGAGCGCTCGGTGTGCATGTGCAGGTCCGCGAGGATCCAGGGGCGGTCGGCGAGTGGGTCGACCGGCTCGCCTGTCGGGTGCCGTCGCCGTCTGAGCGTCGTCCGGTAGAGCTCGCCGAGCTCCCGCTCGAGTGCCTCGAGGCTCTCGCCCTCGACGGCGCGGCGACCGGCTTCCGCCTGCCGTCGACGGTAGCCGGCATCCTCGGCGAGGCGCTCCATCTCCGCGCCGACCAGCTCGGGCTGCTCGTCGACGCCGGGAGGGAGCACGATCGGGATGCCGCTCGAGAGGGCCTCGAGCCGGAGTCGCCGTGATCCCGAGCGGGCGGGGAGGAAGCCTGCGGCACCGCCCAGGGCGCCTGCCCGGGCGGCGTCGTCCGACGCGGTGAGCGTCCGCACCCGTCCGCGCACCGCCCGCGGAACGCTCGGGGCCCGGAGGAGTGGGCGCGTGCGCAGCATCAGGAGCTCGAAGTCCGGGATCGCGGCGAGCGCGTGAACGGCCGCGCGCGCCGGAGCCCGGTCGTCCGGATCCAGCTCGAGCACGAAGAGCGGTCGCTCGGAGGCCGGCGCGAAGAGGGTGGTGTCGACGCCCGCCGGGAGGATGCGGTAGTCGCCGGGGAACCGCGCCCGCGCCGCCGTCGCGGCGTCCTCGCTCGTGGCCGTGAGCACGTCGATCCGCGCGAGCAGCTTCTCGCGCTGGCGTTTCGACGGTGGATAGAGGATCCGCTCGGGTGAGTGGAAGGTCGCGATCGAGAGCGAGGCTGTGTCGCGGAGCGCGAGGTAGGACAGGCTCGGAAGCGCCGGCTCGTGGGCCTGGACGACGTCGAATCCGCCCCGCTGGAGGGCCAGCTGAAGGTTCGCTCTGGTACCGACCGGAACCCCGACCCGGCTTCCACGAGGGAGGGCGATCGCCGGTCCGACCGCGACGAGCCCTCGCAGGGGCTCCTCCGCCTGCTGCAGCCGGCGCAGAGCCCGCCGACCGGCGGCTAGATCGCGGGAGCGGCTGGAAGGCGCGAGGATGCAGACGGCGTGGCCGAGCGCTTCGAGCGTCTTCGAGGACGCCGCGACGTGGTCGTTGACCTCGTTCGGCTGTGACCACGAGAAGGGCGTGACCAGACAGACGCGAAGGCCCATCTCGACGATTCTAGGGCGGCGGGCAGCGTTGCCCTTGGCGGTACGACCCGCTCGTCGCCCTCGGCGAGCGGATCGGGTGGTCTCGACGATGGTGCTCTGCTCGGTCGAGAGCGTGCCCTGGAGCGGTCGGAGCTCCCGGCCGCCCCGTCGTTCGTCAAGCCGATCGTCACGGGCCGCGCGATCGCCTCCTGAAGGAGCGAACGGCTCGCCGGGGCGAGCCGTTCGGATCGGAGCTCGGTCCTCGTCAGGCCTTCGAGGAGGCCGCCTTCGCCTTCTTCGCCGATCGACCGTTCTTGCCGATGAACGCCTCGACGAGGTCGTGTGCCTCGTCGTCTGCGATCTGCCTCGGCGGCGACTTCATCAGGTAGGCGCTCGGGCCCTCGAGCGCCCCGCTGACCCCGTTGTCGAGGGCGAGCTTCGCCAGCCGGACGGCATCGATCACGATGCCGGCCGAGTTCGGGGAGTCCCAGACCTCGAGCTTCAGCTCCATGTTCAGGGGGACGTCGCCGAACGAGGTGCCCTCCATCCGGATGTATGCCCATTTCCGGTCGGTCAGCCAGGGCACGTAGTCGGACGGCCCGACGTGGACGTTCTTCGCCCCGAGGTCGTAGTCGAGCATCGACGTGACGGCGTTCGTCTTCGAGATCTTCTTCGACTCGAGCCGGTCGCGCTCCAGCATGTTCAGGAAGTCGGAGTTGCCGCCGACGTTCAGCTGCATCGTCCGGTCGAGGTGGACGCCCCGCTCGCGGAAGAGGCTCGTGAGCACGCGATGCGTGATCGTCGCGCCGACCTGCGACTTGATGTCGTCGCCGATGATCGGGACACCCGCGTCGTCGAACCGCCGCTGCCAGTAGGGCTCGCGGGCGATGAAGACCGGCATGCAGTTCACCATCGCGCAGCCGGCCGACGAGGATCTGCTCCGTGTACCACTTCGTCGCCTGCTCGGATCCGACCGGGAGGTAGTTGACGACGACGTCGGTGCTCCGTCTCCTCCAGGATGCGGACGATGTCGGCGGTCTCGCCGGGCGCCTTCTCGACGATCTCCGAGAGATACTTGCCGAGGCCGTCGTGGGTCATCCCGCGCGAGACCGTGACCCCGGTCTTCGGCACCTCGCTGAACCGGTAGGTGTCGTTCGGGTGCGCCCAGATCGCCTCGGCGAGGTCGACGCCGACCTTCCCCTTGACGACGTCGAACGCGGCCGTGAACTCGATGTCGCGGACGTGGTAGCCACCGAGGTCGACGTGCATCAGTCCGGGCACGAACTGGCCCGGGTCGGCGTCGCGGTAGTAGTTGACGCCCTGGAGCAGCG
Source organism: uncultured Thermoleophilia bacterium (assembly GCA_963705605.1). GTDB lineage: Bacteria > Actinomycetota > Thermoleophilia > Gaiellales > Gaiellaceae > CAVPKC01. The sequence goes on along the minus strand of CAVPKC010000003.1, from coordinate 348,737 downwards.
AGTTCGCGCAGTTCCCGACGCCGATCATCGCCACCCGAACCTTGTCCGTCCGAGCGCGCGCGGCCGTTCGTGCCGCCGTTCGTCTCCGTCATCTTCTGGACACTCCTTCCCCCGGCAAACGGGACTCGATCGGTGAGCGCCGGCTCGAGCCGGACGCCGAGCTCCTCGGCGAGCGCGCGGACGATCACGCGATTCGTGTTCGACCCGCGCTCGGCGGCCTCGGCCTGGATCCGCTGCTTGAGCTCGGGCGGCACGCGCAGGAGCGCGACGGGGCTCTCGCCGGGCGCTGCCCCGCGGTGGCCGGTCGGCTCGAAGGCGACGCCGAAGCGTTCGGCCAGGATCGAGACGGCGACGTCGTTGAGCGTGCTTCCGCGCCGCTCGACCTCGCGCGTCGAGCCCGTGCTTGAGCTCGGACGGCATGCGCACGAGGACGCTCTTCGCTTCTCGCCTGGCCAAGGTGATAGCACTCTAGCAAAGTGCTATCAATCCGGTGCATTCGCATCGGCCGGTCGAAGCCGGCCAGTTGCTAGCACTCAGCGAGAGCCCAGCTGCCGCCGGACGGAGAGCATCCGCTGGACGACCGTGAACCAGGCGGCAGCGGTCAGGATCGACGACGGCCCAGGGCAATGCCCCCACCGGGGCGAGCGCGAGGCCGATGCAGATGACGGCGACGCGCTCGGCGCGGCTGCCGATGCCGACGTCGCCCTTGAGCCCGATGATCTCCGCCTTGGCGCGGGTGTAGCTGACGAGGAAGGAGCCGACGATCGCCGCGAACGTCATCGCGACCGCCCATTCCTTGTCGTCGCGCATGAAGACGAGGCCGATCGCCCCGAGCATGAACGCTTCGCCGACGCGGTCGAGGGTCGAGTCGAGGAAGGCGCCGAACGGCGTTCCCTGGCCCTGCGAGCGGGCGAGGGCCCCGTCCAGGATGTCGAGGACCGAGCCGAGGACGAAGACCGCCGAGCCGACCAGGAACAGCCACCAGGCCTTGTACTCGAAGTAGACGATCACCGACGCCGAGGATGCAGATCGTGACGCCGCTGGCGGAGAGCATGTTCGGCGTGATCCACGTCTTCCCGAGTCGCTCCATCGTCCGGGTCGCAGCCCTGCGCCCGCCGGTGGTGTAGCTCTCCTTGAGAGCTCCGAGACGCTCCGACATCCCCGCCATCCGCGAGAGCGTACTGTCCCGAATCGAGCGGAGCTCGATATCGGGACGATCGCTACTGTCCCGCTGTGTCCCGAATCGAGCGGAGCTCGATATCGGGACGATCGCGTGAAGATCGGCGGAGCCGATTTCACGCATGCGCCGAATCGAGCGGAGCTCGATATCGGGACGATCGCGTGCCGGCGACGCCGCCTGCCGAAGAATCCGGTCGCCGCGATATCGGTCGGAGGCCGATATCGCGGCCGTGCGGTCAGCGGGTGAGGACGCGACCGGGCGCCGGCGCCGGCCGCCTGGATGCCTCGAGCGCCATCACGATCGAGACGGAGACGACGGCGAGGCCGATGCCGGCGACGATGTCGAGCCAGTAGTGGTTTCCGGTCGCCATGACCGTGAACCACACCCAGCTCGGCCAGAGCGTCCACAGGAGCTTGGCCCAGGGCGAGCGCACGAGCCCCGCCATCACGAATCCGAGGATGAGCGCGTCGGCCGAGTGGATGCTCGGCATGGCGGCGTACTGGTTCGACGCGAGCTGGACCAGGCCCGCTCCCGTGATTGAGCGCCGCCGCCTCGGCCAGCGTGTCGGTGAACCCCCATTCCGGGAAGAACCGGGGAGGTGCGGTCGGCATCAGGACGAAGCCGACGAGCGCGAGCATGTTCGACGAGGAGCAGCATGTTCCGAAGGCGCAGGAACGCGCCGTTGCGGCGGAAATAGACCCAGAGGAGCGCTAGGCCGACCACGGTGAACTGGGAGTTCCAGTACGTCCAGTTGACGGCCTGCACCAGCCAGTCGCCGCTCGAGAGGATGACCCGCTGGATGTCGACCTCGATCAGGGCGTGCAGCCGGTTCTCGGTGTCGATGATCAGGCGGCCGTTCTGGAAGGCCTGGCTCGACGTCGTGGTCGGCGATGCCCCGAGCGACCTGGTAGGCGAGGATGAACCCGAACCAGATGCCGAGCTGGAGGACGAAGTCCTTCCAGCCGCGCGGAAACAGCTGCCCGAGTCGCGCCGCCATCGAAGTGATCGATTGTAGAGAAAGGGTGTCCGGCTACGGGTCGAGGCGGAATCGTTGCTCGACCGGAGGTCGGGCCGACTCAGCCGCCGATGAAGGACATCTCGACCTTGGCAAGCTCTCGCGTCATGCTGGCTCGGAGCTCGGAGTACCGGTCGGCGCGGGGAGCCCAGACGCGCCCGATCGCCTCGACGAGCTCGGGATCCGGCGCGTCGGAGCGCACGAGCGCTCGCAGGTCGTGGCCGCGCGCGGCGAAGAGGCACGTGTAGAGAGTTCCGTCGGCCGACAGCCGGGCGCGGGTGCAGTTACCGCAGAAGGGCTGGGTCACGGACGCGATGACCCCGATCTCACCGCCCCCGTCACGGTAGCGCCAGCGTCGCGCGACCTCGCCGCGGTAGTTCGGGTCCGCCGCCTCCAGCGGAAGCACGGCGTCGATCCGCTCGACGATCTCGCTTGCGGGGACGACGTCGTCGATCCGCCACCCGTTCGTCGCGCCGACGTCCATGAACTCGATGAAGCGGAGGATGTGGCCGCTTCGGTGGAAGTGGCGCGCCATGTCGACGATCGAGTCGTCGTTGACGCCGCGCTTGACGACCATGTTCACCTTGACGGGCCAGAGGCCGGCGGCGGCTGCCGCGTCGATCCCAGCGAGCACGCGCTCGACCGGGAAGTCGACGTCGTTCATCGCGCGGAAGACCTCGTCGTCGAGCGAGTCGAGGCTGACCGTGACGCGCCCGAGGCCCGCGTCGCGGAGCGCCTGCGCCTTGAGCGGCAGGAGCGATCCGTTCGTCGTCAGCGTCAGATCGAGACCCGGGATCTCCGCGAGCATCGCGACCAGGCGCTCGATGTCACGACGCAGCAGAGGCTCTCCTCCTGTGAGCCGCACCTTTCCGACGCCGTGGGCGACGAACGCGCGTGTGAGGCGTTCGATCTCCTCGAAGCTCAGGAGCTGGTCGCGGCGCAGGAACTCGTAGCCTCGCCCGAAGACCTCCTTCGGCATGCAGTACGTGCAGCGGAAGTTGCAGCGGTCGGTGACCGAGATGCGCAGGTCGCGCAGCGGCCGGCCGAGGGTGTCCGTGGCGCCCATCCCACGAAGGGTACTCAGCCGATGCTCTGGCGGAAGCGGAAGAGGTTCGTCGGGTCGACCGCGCGCTTGACGCGCTTCAGCCGCCCGTAGTTCGCGCCGTAGTAGGCGTGCCGCCACGTCGTGAGCTCGGGGTCGATGTAGTTCTGATACGCGAAGCCCGAGACGTGGGGGCGCAGGGCACCGTGGAGGGCGCGCAGCCAGGCGAGGCTCGGCCCGGCCGGCCGCCCGGGGCTCCACGAGGCGATCTCCTGGAGTGAGAACCGCTCCCGCCGGTGGACGAAGGCCGTTGCCGCCGGCGGGACGCGGTTGATCGCGCCGCCGTACGAGTCGAGCAGGATGTCCGCCGTGCCGCCGGCGGACTGCCGTGCCTCGATCGCGCGGACGAGGATCTCGATGCCCGCCCGGGGGAGCAGCCCCCGCACGTAGTCGGACTTCGCCGCGAACGTCGCACGACCCGGGCCGCCCGCGAAGAAGGAAACCGCCTCCAGGTAGGGGCGCTCGACGACCGCGAGCTGGGTGGGCTCGCCGGCGGCGAGAAGCGGCGCGAGCAGGGAGCGAAGCGTGGCCTCGCTCCCGAAGAGCTGCCCGGACGAGCCGATCCGTGGGCCTCCAGGCGCCGTCTCGAGCCGGCAGACCGAGAACAGCTCGTCCGGTGCGTCCGGAGCGAACCGCTGCCAGGCGTCGACGACGGCCGCGGCACGCGGCCACGGCCACGTCGCCGAGTAGGTCGTGACGCTCGAGACCGGGTGGGTCGCGAGGGTGAGGGCGGTGACGACGCCGAAGTTGCCGCCTCCTCCTCCGCGGGAGGCCCAGAAGAGGTCGGGATTCGTGCCGGCGGAGCACGTGCGGGCCCTGCCGTCGGCGGTGACGATCGTCAGCGCCTCGAGCGAGTCGCAGGTGAGACCGAGCTTGCGCGCGGAGAACCCCACCCCGCCGCCGAGCGCGAGCCCGGCGATGCCCACCGACGGACAGGAGCCCGCCGGGACGGTGACCCCGTCGGCGGCCAGACGCCGGTAGACGTCCCCCAGCGCCGCGCCGGCCCCGATCCGGGCGGTGCCTCCGGAGGCGTCCACCCGGTCGAGCCTCGAGACGTCGATGACGAGGCCGTCGCCGACGGACGAGTAGCCTCCGTAGCTGTGCCCGCCGGAGCGTGCAGCCGGCCGCACGTGGTTGCGAGCGCACCAGCGCACGCAGCGCTGGACGTCGGAGACGGTCTCGCAGTAGGCGATCGCGAGCGGCCGGATCGCGTCGAAGCGGGTGTCGTAGAGCTGCTTCGCCGTCCGGTAGCGAGGGCTCGCACGCGTGACGAGCTCCCCGTCGAGCGTCCGCGCGAGCCGCCGGAGCGGCGTCGCAGCAGCCGCCGGACCGACCCACAAGCCGGCGGCCCCGGCCGCCGTGACTGCCGCCCCCGCGCGCCGAAGGAGCTCCCGCCGGTCGAGCCGCTCGGTCATCGAGCCTCCAGCCACGCGCGCTCCTCGCCCGTCAGCCCGAGCTCGAGCGCCGTCATGCACGCGTCGAGCTCGGACGAATGTCGCGGCCCGACGACGGCATGGCTCGGGAAGGGTTGTGCGACGACCCAGGCGAGCGCGACCGAGACGGCCGGGACGCCGAGCCGCCGGCCGAGAGCCTCTGCGCGACGGCGGCGCTCGAGGTTCGTCCGCGAGAGCCAGGACGTGCGCACCTCCTCGTCCTCCCGGCCGGCGAAGAAGCCCCGGGCCTGAGCCGACCAGGCGAGCAGCGGTGTGCCGGTGCGCTCGTGCCAGCTTCGATCGGCGACGAGACACCCGTCCCAGACGGGCTCACCCATCTCGGCCAGCGAGAGCTGGTTCGAGAGGACTGTGAAGGGCGTTGCGCCGCGTCGAGACGCCTCGGCGTTGAACGCCTCGTAGCGCGTCGTCGTCCAGTTGCTCGCGCCGATCGCCCGTATCCGGCCGGCCGCGACGTGCGGCTCGAGCGCGTCGCTCCACTCGCCGACCGGCACCGAGGGGTCGTCGCGGTGCAGTAGATAGACGTCGAGACGGTCGGTACAGAGCAGTTCGAGGCTCCGTTCGAGCTGCGGGGCGACGTACTCGGGAGCGCAGGTGGGAGTGTGGGCGCCCTTGCCGATCACGGTCGCACGGTCACGGAGGCCGTTACGCTGGAGGAACGCGCCGAGCTCTCGCTCGGACTCGTCGCCGTAGTGACGGGCCGTGTCGAAGGTCGTACCGCCCCGATCCGCGTACCGCTCCCACAGGCCGGGCTCGACGCGGACGGTGCCCATCACGATGGGCGCGATCACGCCTCCATCCTTCCACGCCCGAGCTCGCCGGCCAAGGAAGATATCTGCTATAAGAAGGCTTAGATTTTCTCACCAAGGAGGCTAGCTCAGCATGGGCAAGACCATCGGTATCGACCTCGGAACGACGAACTCGTGCATGGCCGTGCTCGAGGGCGGCGAGCCGACGGTGATCCCGAACGCAGAGGGCGGGCGCACCACGCCGTCCGTCGTCGCGTTCACCAAGGACGGCCAGCGGCTCGTCGGCGCTCCCGCGAAGCGGCAGGCGGTCACGAACCCGCAGAACACGATCTTCTCGATCAAGCGCTTCATGGGCCGGAAGTTCTCCGAGGTCTCGGAGGAGATGACGATCGTCCCGTACGAGGTCGTCTCCGGGCCCAACGGCGACGTGCGCGTCGACGCGGCCGGCAAGGAGTACGCGCCGCCCGAGATCTCGGCGATGATCCTCCAGAAGCTGAAGGCCGACGCCGAGGCGTATCTCGGCGAGTCGGTGACCGACGCCGTCGTCACCGTGCCTGCGTACTTCAACAACGCACAGCGGGAGGCGACCAAGGACGCGGGCAAGATCGCAGGCCTGAATGTGCTGCGGATCATCAACGAGCCGACCGCGGCCTCGCTGGCGTACGGCCTCGACAAGGAGGCCGACCAGACGATCCTCGTCTTCGACCTCGGCGGCGGCACGTTCGACGTCTCGGTGCTCGAGCTCGGCGACGGGGTCTTCGAGGTCAAGTCGACGAACGGCGACAACCACCTCGGGGGCGACAACTTCGACAAGGCCGTCGTCGACTGGATGGTCGCAGAGTTCAAGCGCGAGCAGGGGATCGACCTCTCGAAGGACTCGATGGCGCTCCAGCGCCTGTACGAGGCCGCCGAGAAGGCGAAGATCGAGCTGTCGTCGACGACGTCGACCCAGATCAACCTCCCGTTCGTCACCGCCACCCAGGACGGCCCGAAGCATCTCGACCTGCAGCTGTCGCGCTCGAAGCTGAACGAGCTCACCCACGCGCTGCTCGAGCGAACTGTCGGCCCGACGAAGCAGGCGCTCGAGGACGCCGGCCTGTCCGCTTCCGACATCGACCACGTCGTGCTCGTCGGTGGCATGACCCGCATGCCCGCGGTTCAGGACAAGGTCAAGGAGCTGATCGGCAAGGAGCCGCACAAGGGCGTCAACCCGGACGAGGTCGTCGCCGTCGGCGCCGCGATCCAGGCAGGCGTCCTCAAGGGCGAGGTCAAGGACGTGCTCCTGCTCGACGTCACGCCGCTCTCGCTCGGGATCGAGACGAAGGGAGGCGTGTTCACGCGGCTGATCGAGCGGAACACGACGATCCCGTCCAAGAAGTCGGAGGTGTTCACGACCGCCGAGGACAACCAGCCGTCCGTGGAGATCCACGTTCTCCAGGGCGAGTCCGAGATGGCGACCTTCAACAAGACGCTTGGCAAGTTCCAGCTCGTCGGCATCCCGCCGGCTCCCAGGGGCATGCCCCAGGTCGAGGTGACGTTCGATATCGACGCCAACGGGATCATCAACGTCTCGGCCAAGGATCTCGGCACCGGGAACCAGCAGCAGATCCGGATCGAGGGCGGCTCAGGCCTCTCCGACGACGAGGTGCAGCGGATGGTGCACGACGCCGAGGCTCACGCCGGCGAGGCGCATCGGATGCGCGAGCTAGCCGAGGCCAAGAACCGCGGCGAGACGCTTCTCTACACGACCGAGAAGACGCTTTCCGAGCATCGCGAAACGGTCGACGAGGAGACGGCGAGTGCGATCGAGGGGCGGATGTCCGAGTTGCGGACGGCGCTCGAGGGCGAGGACGCCGACGCGATCAAGTCCGCGTCCGACGCCTTGACCGAGGCTTCGCACAAGCTCGCCCAGGCGGTCTACGAGCGTGTCCAGTCCCAGCAGGCGTCGGCCGGAAACGGCGCGCCGGACGAGGAGGAGGTCGTCGAGGACGCCGAGTACGAAGTCGTGGACGACGAGGCGAAGACCCCGTAGCCCATGACCGAGGACACCCACACGACCGAGGAGCTCGAGCAGCGCGTCCAGGCCCTCGAGCGCGAGCTCGAGGGCCTCGTGGAGCGTCTGGCCGAGGCCGAGGCGAAGCGCGACGAGTACCTCGACGACCTCCGCCGGCTCGCCGCCGACTTCGACAACTTCCGCAAGCGCTCGGCCCGCGACCAGCAGGCGGTCGTCTCACGGGCGAGCGAGGGGATCGTGCGCGAGCTACTGCCCGTGCTCGACGGCCTGGAGCGGGCGCTCGAGGCCGCGGCGCCGTCCGATCACACCGATCTGCCACCGACGACGGCCACGCTCGACGACGGCGTGCGGCTGGTCGAGCGCCAGCTCCGCGACGTGCTCCTGCGAGCCGGGCTCGTCGAAATCGACACCGGCGGGCGCTTCGATCCACACGTGCACGAGGCGCTCCTCTCGCAGCCCTCCGAGGCCGAGGAGGGCGCGATCGTCCAGGTCCTGCAGAAGGGCTACCTGCTCGGCGACCATGTCGTCCGACCCGCACGCGTGGTCGTCTCCGACGGGCTCGCCGGAGACGGGGACGGCGGCGCCGGCGGATGAAGGACCTCTACGAGACCCTCGGGGTTGCGAAGACCGCCTCGCAGGACGAGATCAAGCAGACGTATCGGAAGCTCGCCCGGAAGTTCCACCCCGACAAGAACCCGGACGACAAGGCCGCGGAGGAGCGCTTCAAGGAGATCCAGGGCGCCTACGACGTGCTCGGCGACCCCGAGAAGCGCGCGGAGTACGACCAACGCGGCCAGCGCGTCTTCACGAGCGGGGACGGGTTCAGCGCCTCGGATCTCGGCGGCTTCGATCTCTCCGATCTCTTCGGCGGCATCTTCGGGGGCCAGGCCTCCGCATCCTCGGGCCGTTCGTCGGCGCGGCGCGGTCGAGACGTCGAGACGTCGGTCCGGATCTCGTTCCAGGACTCGCTCGACGGGGTCACGGTGAAGGTTCCCGTGGAGCTCGCAACCGTCTGCTCGGCGTGCCACGGCTCCGGTGCGGAGGCGGGAACCAGCCCGATCCTCTGCCCCGACTGCAAGGGACGCGGGGTCGTCTCCCAGAACCAGGGCGTGTTTGCCCTCTCGCAGCCTTGCCCACGGTGCGGCGGCAACGGCACGGTGATCGAGAAGCCTTGCCGTGTCTGCAGAGGCACGGGCCGCGAGCGCCGGACGAAGACCTATCAGGTGAAGGTCCGGCCCGGCGTGACGGACGGGACGCGGATGCGGCTGGCCGGCAAGGGCGAGGCCGGCCTGGGCGGCGGTCCGCCCGGAGATCTTTACGTGACCGTCCACGTCGAGCCGTCGCCGCTCTACGAGCGACGCGGAGCCGATCTTGTGATCGAGGTGCCGGTGACCTACGCCGAGGCGGCGCTCGGCGCGGTCGTCGACGTGCCCATGCCTGACGGGACGATCTCGCTGAAGGTGCCCGCCGGGTCGCAGGACGGCAAGCTGCTGCGGGTCAAGGGCAAGGGAGCTCCCAAGCTGAAGGGATCCGGCCGCGGCGATCTGCTGGCCCGGGTTCGGGTGACCGTTCCGACCAAGCTGACGAAGCAGGAGCGCGAGGCACTCGAGAACCTCAAGAAGGTCTCGCGCGAGAATCCGCGCGACGAGGCGTTCGCGAGGAGCTGACGTGGACGCGCACCCCCGCTACATGATCTCCGTCGCGGCCGACCTCCTGGGCATGCACCCCCAGACGCTCCGGATCTACGAGGCCAAGGGCCTCGTGCGCCCGAGGCGGACTCCCGGCAACACGCGCCTCTACTCCGAAGCCGATCTCGAGCGGCTCCGCCAGATCCAGCGCCTGACGACCGAGCTCGGCCTCAACCTCGCGGGCGTCGAGCGCGTGCTCTCGCTCGAGGACGAGCTGGAGCGCCTCAGGGCGCGGCTGGTCCGGCTCGAGCGCGAGATGCGCGACGCAGTCGAGCGGACCCACCGCCAGTATCGCCGCGAGATCGTCCTCTACGAGCGCCCATCGCCACCCGTACCGAGCAGGAGACCATGGATTTCAGGAAGCTGACGATCAAGTCCCAGGAAGCCGTCGCCGCCGCGAGCGATCTCGCGCGCCGGCGGGGCAACCCCGAGGTCTACCCCGAGCACCTCGTGCTCGCGCTCCTCGACCAGGAGCTGCCTCGCACGCTCGTCGAGCGAGCAGGCCAATCGGTCGCGGCGCTTCGCGCCGAGACCGAGGCGACGCTCTCGCAGAGGCCCGCCGTGCAGGGCCCGGCCGGCCAGCCGCACGCATCCGCCGCATTCGCCCGGGTCCTCGACCGTGCGGGGGAGGAAGCACAGTCGATGCAGGACGAGTACGTCTCGACCGAGCACCTTCTGCTCGCGCTCGACGCCGTCCCACGTGACGCGCTCGAAGGCGCGCTGAAGCACGTCCGCGGCAGCCAGCGCGTGACCTCGCAGGATCCGGAAGGCTCCTACCAGGCGCTCGAGAAGTTCGGCCGCGACCTCACTGCCCTCGCCGAGGCAGGGAAGCTCGACCCGGTGATCGGGCGCGACGACGAGATCCGCCGGGTCATCCAGGTCCTCTCACGACGGACGAAGAACAACCCGGTGCTGATCGGCGAGCCAGGCGTCGGGAAGACTGCGATCGTCGAGGGGCTCGCCCAGCGGATCGTGGACGGCGACGTCCCGGAGGGTCTGAAAGGCAAGCGCGTGTGGGCGCTCGACATCGCCTCGCTGCTCGCCGGCGCGAAGTATCGTGGCGAGTTCGAGGAGCGGCTGAAGGCCGTCCTCCAGGAGATCCAGGGCTCGGAGGGGGAGATCATCCTCTTCATCGACGAGCTGCACACGATCGTCGGGGCGGGCGCAGCCGAGGGCGCCGTCGACGCGGCGAACATGCTGAAGCCGATGCTCGCACGCGGCGAGCTGCGGGCGGTCGGTGCGACCACGCTCGACGAATATCGCAAGCACATCGAGAAGGACGCGGCGCTCGAGCGGCGATTCCAGCCGGTGCTGGTGGGAGAGCCGTCCGTCGCCGACACGATCGCGATCCTGAGGGGGCTCAAGGAGCGCTACGAGGCACACCATGGCGTGCGCATCCGAGACGCGGCGCTCGTCGCCGCGGCGGTGCTCTCGGATCGCTACATCTCCGACCGGTTCCTGCCCGACAAGGCGATCGACCTCGTCGACGAGGCGGCCTCGCGGCTGCGGATGGAGATCGACTCGTCGCCGCTCGAGCTCGACGAGGCCGATCGCCGGGTCCGCCAGCTCGAGATCGAGCTCGCCGCGATGGCGAAGGAGGCGCCCGAGGTGCGCGAGCCGTTGGAGCGCCAGCTCGCCGAGGCGCAGGAGCTCAGGAACGAGCTCGCCGCCCGCTGGGCCGAGGAGAAGGACGCACTCGACCGGGTGAAGGAGGTCACCCGCCGGGTCGACGAGCTGAAGATGGAGGCGGACCGGGCCGAGCGACAGGGGGATCTCCAGCGCGTCGCCGAGATCCGCTACGGCGAGCTGCCCGAGCTCGAGAAGGAGCTCCAGGCGCGGGCCGAGCCGGCCGGCGAGCCCATGGTCAAGGAGGAGGTCGACGAGGACGACATCGCCGAGGTCGTCAGCCGCTGGACGCGGATTCCGGTGGCGCGGCTGATGGAGGGCGAGGTGGAGAAGCTGGTCCACGCGGAGGAGCGTCTCCACGCACGGGTCGTCGGTCAGGACGCCGCGATCGAGGCGGTCGCGAACGCCCTCCGGCGCGCGAGAACGGGCCTGCAGGATCCGAACAGGCCGATCGGGTCGTTCATCTTCCTCGGCCCGACCGGAGTCGGGAAGACCGAGCTGGCGAAGGCGCTCGCCGAGCTGATGTTCGACGACGAGCGCGCCATGGTGCGGCTCGACATGTCCGAGTACCAGGAGCGCCACACGGTGGCTCGCCTGATCGGAGCGCCGCCCGGCTACGTCGGGTACGAGGAGGGTGGCCAGCTGACGGAAGCGGTCAGGCGCCGGCCGTACTCGGTGCTGCTCCTGGACGAGGTCGAGAAAGCGCACTCCGAGGTCTTCGACGTCCTGCTCCAGCTGCTCGACGACGGCCGGCTCACCGACGGTCAGGGCCGCACGGTCGACTTCCGCAACACGGTCGTGATCATGACCTCGAACGTCCGCTCGGCCGACGATCTTCGAGACCGCTTCCGGCCGGAATTCCTGAACCGGATCGACGAGATCGTCGAGTTCAGCCTGCTGACGAGAGACCAGCTCGGCGAGATCGTCGAGCTCCAGCTGGCGCGCCTTCGGGAGAGGCTCGCCGAGCGCGGGATCGGCATCGAGCTGACGCCGGCCGCGAAGGAGCTGCTCGCCGAGGCGGGCTGGGATCCGGCCTACGGGGCGCGCCCGCTGAAGCGCGCGCTCCAGCGCCTCGTGGAGAATCCGCTCGCGATGAAGCTCCTCGAGGGTGAGTTCGCCGACGGCGACACGGTGCTGGTTGACGTCGCCGACGGCGAGATCGTGTTCTCGAAGTCGACGGTGGCCGCGCTCGCGTGACGGCCACCGACGTCGAGATCCGCAAGCCGCTGCGGATCGGGGACCTGCTGGCGGCCGCGATGCGGATCTACGGCAGCCGGCCGCTCGCGTTCCTCGCGATGGGCCTCGTCCAGGCGGGCGCCCTGATCGCGACCGTGTGGCTCCCGTTCGCAGCCGATCTCGTCGTCGTCGCCCTCGCGTTCGGGATCGCGTTCGCGCTGGTCGTCCGGCTCGTCGTGGGTGACTCGATCAAGGCGGCTGCCCGGCGGACGCTCGACCGGCTGCCGGTCGTCGCCACGCTCGGCCTCGTGATCGGGATCCCGTTCTCGTTCGCCGCGTCCTTCCTGATCTTCCTCATCGTCGCCGCCGCCTGGCTCGGGCTCTCGACGTTCGCGATTCCGGCGGCGATGATCGAGGAGCCCGAGGACACGCGCTACGCAGGGCGCGTCGCCCACGCGTTGAGGCGAACGGTCGAGCTCGCCCGGGCCGAGTACGTCCACGCCTTCGCGGTCGCAGCGATCATGATCGTGCTGACCCTGCTGGTCGGGATCGTCCTGGCTCTGGCGCTGTTCAGCTTCGCGGACAACGGGCGCATCGCGGCGGTCGCGCTCTCCCAGGTCGTGCTCTCGCCGTTCTTCTTCATCGGGCTCACCGTTCTGTACTTCGATCAACAGGCTCGGGCCGACGAGCGGGATCCGGGACGACGCTGACGTCCATCAGCACCATCTGGGTGTAGACGCGCTGGTCGCGCATCGAGTACCAGCGGTCGTAGACGAGGACGTTGATCGGGAACCAGAGGGTGACCCAGGCGGCGATCTGGAGCCCCTGCGAGATGAGCTCGAGGATCGGGTCGTCGCTCGACTCGAGCGGCCGCGAGAGGGCGTTGAGCGCGAGCACCGCAACCAGGCCGATGGCCAGGGCCCTCAAGCCGTACCGCTTGATCCGGAGCAGCTCCAGGTCGAGCTCGGCGATCCTGACGCGGCAGTAACGCGCGATCGCGTCGACCGTTCGATGCTCGAGCTCGTCGTCGACGAGCTCGAGCGGGAGCTGGAGGACCGCCTCCGCACGGCGGACGCGGCGCTCGGCGTGGAGTACCCCGGCGATCGTCTCGATGCCTGCCTTCTCGCCGTAGGTCTCGTAGTCGGGCGCGAACGGATCGAGGTCGGGTGCGACGAAGAGATGCTCGACCGCTCGGAGCGGAAGCGTGATCCGGACGTCCTGACCGCGGCGGAACGGTGGCCACAACGACCGCCGCCCGACCTCGTTCCTCTCTATCCTCACGTCGCGTCCCGTGCCACGAGGGGAGGAACCTATCGATGCCCACCTACATCATGCTGACGACGCTCACGGATCAGGGCCTCCAGACGCTCCGGTCGAACCCGGAGCGCCTCCGCGCCGTCAATCGCGACGTCGAGGCCATGGGCGCCCGGGTCGTGCACCAGTGGGCGTGCCTCGGCCCGTTCGATTTCGTGAACATCATCGAGGCGCCAGACGCGGCGACCATCTCCCGACTCTCGGTCGAGCTGGGGGCTCGCGGCAGCTCGAAGCTCCAGAGCTTCGAGCTGATGGAGATCGACGCGTTTCTGACGGCGATCGAGCGGTGAGGGGCGGCGGCCCTCCCCGCCTGCCAGACTGGCTGATCGAGGAGGTCGCGTCCTGGCCGCAGGACGCCTGGGGCGTCCACCATGCGAGGCTTCTCCTGCGCGACGGACGCGTGATCGCTCCTGTCGCCATCCTGCCGAGCGGCGACATCGTCGGGTGGGCGGATGCCGGCGAGGAGTCGCTGGTCGAGGAGGACATCGTCGCGATCGAGCGGGCCGACGAGTGAGAGACGCGCCATGAGCCGCGAGGGATGGGGACTCCGCCCGTTCCTGCTCGGCGGTCTCGTCGGCGGGGCCGTCGCGCTCGCGGCCGAGCGTCTCACGGCGCGCAGGAACCGGGGTGCCCGCCCGACCCCGCCGGGCCTCGCCGCGTTCGAGAGCGCCCCCTGCTACACGGAGGCGATCGAGCGCGAGGGGCGGGAGCCGCAGTCGCTACAGGAAGAGCGCGCCCCGGCCGATTGAGAGGTATGGCCTCGGCCGGACAGGAAACCGGCGCGGCGAGCGCAGCCGACGGCGACGAGCAGCCGCGCATCCTGGTCGCGGACGACGACCCGGACATCCTGACCATGGTCTCGACGCTGCTCGCGCGCGAGGGGTACGGGGTGATCCCGGCCACGAACGGCGTCGACGCGCTCCAGCTCGCGCGCTCGACGACGCCCGATCTGCTCGTCCTCGACGTCGCGATGCCCGGCATGGACGGCTACGCCGTCTGCAAGGAGGTCCGCGCGACCGGTCCGGACGCCCCGCCGGTGATCTTCCTCACTGCACGGGTCGAGACGCAGGACCGGGTCGTCGGCCTCGACGCCGGCGCCGTCGACTACATCGTCAAGCCGTTCTCCGCGGCCGAGCTGCGCGCTCGCGTCCGTGCCGCTCTCCGGACGAAGCTGGACGGGGATCGACTCCGGTTCGCAGCCGCCACCGACCCGTTGACGGGCCTCCTCAACCGCGGCCAGCTCGGCCCACGCGTCTCCGAGCTCGTCGCGGCGGCGCGGCGGAGCGGCCGCCCTCTCGGCTGCCTGATGGTCGACCTCGATCACTTCAAGACCGTCAACGACACCTACGGCCACCAGGCGGGCGACGCGGTGCTGGTCGAGGTCGCGCGCCGCCTGGAAGAGACGAAGCGCGCCTCGGACGTGCTCGTGCGATACGGCGGCGAGGAGTTCCTCGCACTCCTGCCGGACACCGACCTCGACGGCGCGTTGACGGTCGCCGAGAAGATCCGCGCCGCGCTGGCGGCGGCCGCGGTCGTCTATCGCTCCGAAGGCCACGATCCGCTCGAGATCTCGATTCGCGCGAGCGTCGGCGTCTCGTGGCTCGACGAGGGCATGTACGACGCCGCGCTCCTCGTCGCCGCGGCCGACGATGCTCTCTACCGCGCGAAGGCGCGGGGTCGCGACCGGGTCGAGACACCGGAGCCGCTCGAGGGCGAGGCGCCATGACCCCCGTCCTCGTGATCGACGACGAGCAGGCCGTCAGGAACCTGATGGTCGAGATCCTCGACCGAGCGGGATACCACCCGATCGGTGCCGGCTCAGCGAAGGAAGCGCTCAGCCTTCTCGGAACCCCCGACCTCTCGCTCGTCGTCAGCGACATCGTCATGCCGGGGCTCTCCGGGTTCGAGCTCCTCGACCAGGTCCGGGCTCGCAGGCCGAGCCTGCCCGTGTTGCTGGTGACCGGCTCTGGCACCGAGGACAACCTCCAGGAGGCTCTAGCTCACGGTGCGGCCGGCCTGATCGTCAAGCCCTTCAGCCAGGCCGAGCTGCGAGGCCGTGTCGCGGAGGTGCTCGATCGCGCGCGGAGCGGGGAGCGGGAGGTCCGGGAGCGGGTCGTCACGCCCGCGCTGACCACGGCTCTTGCCGGGGCGATCACCATCCGCGACGACACGACGGGTGAGCACGCCCGGCGCCTCGAGACGCTCGCCGCGCGCCTCGGCGAGGCGATCGGTCTCGGCCCGCGGGAGCTCGACACGATCCGGCTGGGCGCGAGCCTTCACGACATCGGCAAGATCGGCATCCCGGACCGGGTGCTCCTGAAGCCGGGTCCGCTCGACCTCGAGGAGCTGACGCTGATGAGAAGCCACACCGTGATCGGCGATCGGCTGCTCGCCTCGCTCGACGACCTCACCGCGGCACGGGAGGTCGTCCGCCATCACCACGAGCGATGGGACGGGTCGGGCTACCCGGACGGGCTCGTGGGCGAGGCCATTCCGGTCGTCGCGCGGGTCGTCGCCGTCGCGGACGGGCTCGAGGCGATGGCGGCTCGCCGGCCCTACCGTGAGTCGCTTCCACACGAGGCGATCCTCCGTGAGCTCGAGGCGGGGCGCGGCCGCCAGTGGGATCCGGCGATCGTCGACGCAGCCATCTGCCTGATCGAGCAGGGCGAGATCGTCCTCACGAGCGACGGCGTGCAGGTGCGGGACGACTCCGCGTAAGACGTGGGGTCGGCAACCGGGCGGCTCGCGCCGCCCTCCACGGCGGATATCGGCCCGGCCTTCGGCCGGGCAACGATTCCGCCAAACTAGGTCAGCGCCTGGATCGCGCCGAGGATGATCTCCGCCGCCAGGGCGGCGTCCGCCGGGTTCGCGTCCTCGGCTGGGTGGTGACTGATCCCGTCCTTGCAGGGCACGAAGACCATCGCGCTCGGGACGCGCCCGGCGACGCACATCGTGTCGTGCGCAGCACCCGAGACCATGACCATGAACGGCTCACCGGTCGCGGCCGCTGCGGCTTCGAGAGCGCCCACCAGACGGTCGTCGAGCGGAGTCGCGGGAAGCGCCTGCCGCTCGGAGATGGTGGCGCTCATCCCTCGCTCGCTGGCCGTCCGTTCGGCGAACGACGCGATCTCGCGGTAGACGCCGCGGAAGGCGTCCTCGTCCGGTCCGCGGATGTCGAGCGAGAAGCGCACCCGCTCGGCGATCGCGTTGATCAGCCCGGGCGCCACCTCGATCTCCCCGACCGTTCCGACCGTCCCGCCCCCTGCGGCGCGCGCGAGGCGCTCCAGCTCGAGGACGGTCCGGGCGAGGACCGTCGTCGGGTCGAGGCGGAAGTCCATCGGCGTCGCTCCGGCGTGGTCTCCACGGCCGTGAACCACGACGTCGGCGTGAACGTAGCCCGCGATCGCCCTGACCACGCCGATGCGGTTGCCCGTGTCCTGGAGGACGCGAGCCTGCTCGATGTGCATCTCGATCCAGCCGGTCAGGTCGTCGAGGACGTGCGCGGCCTCACGCCAGCGCTCGGGTCGGAAGCCCGCCTCCTCGGCGTGCTCCCAGAAGCTCCTGCCGTCGTCGAGCGATCGGAAGGACTCGCCGAAGGTCGGCCTCGGTGACGCGCCGGGCGACGATCCGGCTGCCGAGCAGCATCTGGCCGAAGCCGGAGCCCTCCTCCTCGAGAAACGAGATGAGCTGCAGCGGCAGGCTCGAGCCCGAGCTCGGCGTTCAGCCGGCAGACCTCGAGGGCCGTGACGACGCCGAGCGTGCCGTCGTACCTGCCGCCGTTGCGGTTGGAGTCGCAATGCGAGCCGATCCCGAAGGCGGGCTCGCCGGCGGGGCGGTTGCGGGCGACGAGCGTGCCGACCGGGTCGTACGCCGACGTCGAAGCCGAGTGCCTCCAGCTCGTCGGCGAAGTAGGCGAGCGTGTTCCGGTAGACGTCCGTGTAGGCGTAGCGCCGGACGGCCTCGCTGGAGAGCGAGTAGTCGGGCCCGGCGAGCGTCTCCACGTCCCGGCCGATCCGCTCGGCGCTTCGCTCTCGATCGATCTGGACCGGCCCGGACACGACGTTCGGAGCCTATCGCCGGCGAGCCTGTCGGGCTGTCCGCGCGGTGCTAGAGTGCGAACGTGAGCGTGCTTGCGGTCGTGCTGATCGCGTGCGCCGTGCTCATCGTCATCGGCGCCGAATGGTCGCGGCTGACCGCGAGGGCCCGAGCCGGCGGGGAGGCACGAGTGCGGCGCGAGCGTGACCGCAGGAAGACGCAGCTCCGGGTGATCCAGGGCGATCGGGACGACTTCGCGGAGAGCGTGAAGCGCGATCTCGAACAGCTGCCGGTCATCGAGGAGCACGACGACCCGCGGCGACCGTAGCGCTCTGCCGCGAATCGGCCGGAGGCCGATCTCGCGGCGATCCGCTCTGCCGCGATCCCTACCGATTCGGGATGTCAGCGAACGCGGAACGTCGTCTCGACGACCCGTGTGTTGGGGAGGATCTCCGCGACGTTCTCGTTGTTCTTGGCCTCCTGGCGGTCGGAGACCTGGAGGGTCAGCCGGTGACGGCCCGATCTGAGGGCCGGGAGGTCGAGGATCGCGAGCCGTCCTCGCAGCCGCCCCGTGCGGGGCGCGCGGTCGTCGATCCGGTAGACGATGCCGGCGGGGTCGACGCCGGCGCCGGAGTCGGCCACGCGCGCGAGGAGGCGCCCTGCCGAGGCGACCCGCGAGACGAGGGCGACCGAGGGGGGCGTCACGTCGTCGATCCACAGCCGGAAGCGAAAGCTGCCGGCGTCGCTCGCCCGGGCGGTGTCGAAGACGATCGAGTAGCTGCCTGCGGACGGTAGGAGCGCGGCGGCGCTCGCGACCGGCTCGAGGAAGCGGGCGAGGTACGGGTTCGCGACGTAGGGCAACGAGGTCGCACCGGTGAGGCGGTTCTCGTTGGCCCCGGCGACGATCCGGGCCTCGACCTGGACCCCGGAGCCCGAGCCGACCACGGCGACGCCGAGATTGGCGACGGGGCGGTCGAGCTCGACCCTGAACACCCGCTCGGGTCCCGTGAGACGCCCGAAGAGCAATGGGTCGGCGTCCGGGTACCGGTAGCGATCGACGCGTGAGGGCCCGCCGACGGTCGTCGACTCGTATGTGCCGGTCCGATCGAGCTCGCGGAACGGCTCCCCCGGGAGCCGTGGGCGGACGACGCGGAACCAGAAGGGGAGGCGCCGTGTCTCGCCCGCGCGCTCGAGCACGACGAACCCGGTTCGTTCGCCTTCGGGTGCGCCGGCAGCAGCCGCCATGCTCACCGACAGCTCCCCGGGTACCTCGACGGTGCCGGGCACCCCGAGCTCGACGCCGTTGCCGGTCCACTGACGAGCGACGCGAACCGTCCATTGCTCCGGACCCGCCCCCACCGTCCTCGAGCGTGATCGTGCGGGTTGCGCCGGTGCTGCCGGTCGAGACGTCCACCAGCCCGAATGCGAGGCTCTGTGGCGAGGCGAAGAGCAAGGGGTTCGTCGCATCGGGGAGATCGACGAGCCCGCCGCCCTGCCTCGCGCTCGGGGCATCTCCCACTGCCCGTCCGGTGAGGACGAGCGCGGACTTGACCTGCTCTGCCGTCCAGTCGGGGTGCTCCTCGAGCAGCAGCGCCGCTGCCCCGGCGACCTGCGGCGCCGCCATGCTCGTTCCGGAGAGCGCCTCGAACGTCGTCGCCCGGGACCGACGAGAGGATGTCGACTCCGGGGGCGCTGACATCGGGCTTCGCGAGGAGGCCGAGGGGTGTCGGTCCGCTCGCGCTGAAGGAAGCCATGGCACTGGCCGTCTCCGCGGCGCCGACGGTGATCGCCCGGGCCGACGTGCCCGGCGACCCGACCGATCCGACGCCGAGCTCGCCGAAATCGTTCCCTGCGGCGACGACGGGCACGACGCCTGCTGCCGCGGCGTTGTCGAGCGCCTTCGCCACGGCGTCGCGCGCGGGGTCGATCTCCGGCTCTCCGAGCGACAGGTTGATCACGTCCATCCCGTCGGCGACGGCTGCCTCGATCGCCGCGACGATCTCGGGCGAGTTGCCGTTCAGCCCCACGCCGGACGCCGTCGGCACGGTCAGCGCCTTGTAGTTGCCGAGATAGGCGAGCGGGGCCACGCCCGAGAGCTGCGTTCGAGGCCTGCCGCCGGCCGCGGGGGCAACGGTTCCAGCGTCACCGGCTGCGATGCCCGCGACGTGTGTTCCGTGGAAGGAAAGCTCGGCGTCGAACGGCCGCGCCGAGCCCGGCCACCCGGCGTCGGGAGGGGCGAACGCCCGCGCGACGATCACCTTGGCACTCGTGAAGGACGAGTCTCCGCGCGGGAAGCCTTCCGGCATCGAGTACCCGGAGGGGTCGAAGAAAGGGTGGGACGGATCGATCCCGTCGTCGATGATCCCGATCTTGATGCCGCGCCCGGCGTTCTCGAGCCCGGCGCCCCAGATCGCCGGCGCTCCGATCAGCTCCGGAGCTCCGCCCAGGGCCTGGTAGCGAACGCTCGGATACACGGCCGCGACCCCGGGCAGCGCGGCGACGCGAGCGACGTCGCCGGGCGGTAGCGTCAACGCCAGGCCGTCGAGGACGATCCGGTAGCGCCAGCTGACCTCGGCGGTCGGCGAGGCCGCCAGGATCCGCGCCAGCGCGCGCCGCTGGGCGACATCGATCGAGCGGAGTGCGTCTCGTCCCGCCCCGGTCGCCAGCGCCCGCGCGGCGGCGGGCTCGTCGAGGGCGACGATCACACGGACCGGTGCCGCCGCCGGCTCCGCGGGCCTCGCCGCGGCAGAACCGGGCAGAAGGAGAGCGAGCGTAAGGAGGAGGAGGCAGAGGGCGCGGCGAAGGATCGCTCGATCGTACCCCGAGAGCGTCGAGTCGACCGTGTCGAGCCACAGCCTTAACCCTCGCGAAACATCGCTTCCGCCGCTCGGCGCCGGGGCGGGAGGTATGATGGGTGTCACGGCCACGCGGATGTGGCGGAACTGGTAGACGCGCACGGTTCAGGTCCGTGTGGGGGTAACCCCGTGGAGGTTCGATTCCTCTCATCCGCACTCAAGCCGAACCCTAGGATTTTCTCGTAGACACGTCAGATCATCCCGAGACTCCCGCCCAGCCGGCAGGAGCTCGCGTCTTTCGTGTCCTCGGAACGATGTTCGAGGCGACCGAGCCGGCGCGGCTGTGGGCTCGTACGTCGCGCGGGCGCCGAATCCTCAACGTCAGCATCACGCTCGTCGCGCTCGGCGTCACGGTGCTCGCCGCCCGGCATTTCGCGTCGACCGGCTGGCCGCTCCAGCACGTCGACCCGTTGCTGGCCGCCGCGGCCGGCTTCCTCGTCGTCCTGGCCTATCCGCTGAAGGCGTGGGGCTGGCAGCGGGTGTTCCGCCCCGCGGAGCGCCCAGGCGCGATGTCGCTAGCCTGCGCGAACGGCGCCGCCTCCGTCACGGGCGCGGCACTGCCCGGGCGGTTCGACGAGGTCGTGCGCATCGCCGTCATCAGGCGCTACCCGAGCTGTCCGGCCAAGGTCTCGACGCTCGCGCTCTCGCTGTTCTTCGTCGGGCTCCTCGACGCGGTCGCGATGATGCCGATCGCGACCTCGGCTGCGGCGACGTCGGACACGGCGGTGACCCAGGCGGGCCTCGGGGTCGTCGCAGCGACCGGGCTCGCCGCGGGACTGCTCGTCATGCTGCTGCCCCGACTGATGGCCAGCGGACGTCTCATCCGTTTCCGCCTGGCCCGCTGGATCCAGGAACGCCTGATCCCGCTCCGCGAGGCGCGTGCGGCGGTTCTCTTCATCTTCGGGTCGTGGGTCGTCCGCGCGGTCGGTCTGTACCTCCTCCTCGCGGCGATGGGCATGAGCCTCTCCTTCCCGCTCGCGATCGGTTTCCTGTGCGCCTCTGCTGCCGCCAGCGCTCTCCCGATCGCACCTGCCGCCGGTGCGGCCGCCCAGGTGGGCGGTGGCGCGGCCCTGCTCGTCGCGAGCGGTGTGAGCACGCACACCGCGGTCGATTTCGCGATCAGCGCGCAGCTGCTCGTGATCTTCGCCGGTGTCGCCGTCGTGCTCGTCGCGGGCCTCTGCCACGCGGGTGAGCAGCTGGTGGCGCGCCGACGCGGCGTGTCGCCGGCGTAGCGACTACCAGGCGCGCTCGACGACGTCGGCGGTGCCCTGCTCGCCCGGTGCGCCGTAGGCGAACAGCAGAACCTCCCTGTCGGACGCGTTGAAGACGCGGATCGTCGTGCCCGGCTCCACGACGACGATGGACCCGGGGGCCAGGTCGACGCGCTCGTGCTCGTCGCCGAGCTCCATGCTCAGCGTGCCGTCGAGGACGACGAAGACCTCCTCCTGCACCCGCTCGCGGTGGCGGTGCCCGCTGGCGCCCGGGGGATACCGCCAGAGATGCGCGCGGGAATGGCGCAGCGTGGCGAGCTGGGGGAGCTCGACGAGCGTCCGGGCAGGGTCGTCCGGACGCCAGCTCGGCGTCGCGAAGCGCCGCTCCTCGGGGCGAACGATCGTGTACCCCACGGCCGTCATCCTCCTCCTGTGGCAAGTGCTGAGAGCACCTTTTCGGCGTGGCCGTCGGGCTTGACCCCGTACATCGCCCGGACGACCTTCCCGTCGCCGTCGATCACGAAGGTCGAGCGGACGATCCCCATTGCCTTCTTGCCGTACGTCGTCTTCTCTCGCCACACGTCGTACGCCTCGGCGGCCGACCGGTCGGGATCGGCAAGCAGCGTGAACGGCAGCTCGAACTTCTCCTTGAACCGCGCGTGAGATGTCTCCCCGTCCGGACTGACTCCGAGGATGACCGCGCCCAGAGCCTCGTAGTCGGCGTAGGCGTCCCGGAAGCCGCAGGCTTCCTTGGTGCATCCGGGAGTGTCGTCCTTCGGATAGAAGTAGAGGACGACCGGGCGCCCTCTGAAGTCGGAGAGATTCACCGTCTTCCCCGAATCCGAGACGAGCGAGAAGTCGGGGGCGGGGCTTCCTTCCTCGATCGGCAAGCGTTCCTCCCATCGTCGTGTAGTTGGCATTGTCCGCGTTCACGCATGGCGGCCGTGACACCCTCCTTTCGAGGGTCAAGCCGAGCGTAGCTCGTCGGCTGCACAGTGCGACGCTCGAGGAGCGTGACGATTCCGACGCATCGGTGAGTGCCATGTTTCGCCTGAAATGGCGCAGCGCAGGCGGAGTACCGTGGACGTTCCTGGCGGATGCCCCTGACTCCACGAAACGTGGCCGTAACGGAAGGAGGAAACGGGTGCCGGAACCAACACCGGGCCCGACGGAACCGGAAACCGCGTCCGGGTCAGCGGATTCGAGGAATGGGCGATCAGCGACGATGGACTGATCGCCGAGTCGCAGGGCCACTACGACCAGGCCGAGTACGACCGCCAGCTCGAGCACGGGGTGGACGAGCCTGACGGCTCGGAGCCTTGTGGCATGCCCGGCCGGGGGCTCCGCCTCCGAGGGTAGGCTCAGCCCGTGGACACTCTCCACGCGGTCAACGCGTTACTCGTGATCGTCGTCAACGGCATCGCGTTCGCACTCGGCCTCGTCTACCTGTGGCGGCGCCGCGAGCCGCACCGCTTCTACGCCCATCTCCTCGCCCTTGGCCAGACCTTGCTCGTCGCCCAGGTGGCGCTGGGGCTGCTGCTCCTCTCCGACGACCAGCGGGCACCCGACAGGCTCCACTACCTCTACGGGGCGCTCGCGCTCGGGCGTCATCCTCTCACCCTGGATCTACGCGCCGCGCGAGGCGTCGTAAGCGCCTCAGCTGGTTCGTGGGCGCCTCGGCGCTCGCGACCGCGCTCGCCGTCCGCGCCTACCTGAGCGGCTCATGACCGATCAACCCGACCATCCGCGGCTTCGCGATCGTCGTCGCTGATCGCCGGCCTGATCACGGCGCTTCGCCTCGAGGACAGTCTGGCGGCGCTGTTCCTCGTCGTCCAGATCGCGTTCATCGTCGCGATCGCGTACTTCCTCTTCACGCTGTGGCGCGAGACGTCGAGAGGAGATCTCGACCTGGTCGCGCCGATCGCAGGCTGTCTTCTACGGGGCCGCGATCCTGGCGCTCGTCAACCTCGCGCTCGCGTTCGTGCCGCCGCTCGACTACCCGGCGACCGGTCTCGAGGCGCTCACGTTCTTCCTCGTGCTCGCCGCGTGCGGTTTCGCGATGTGGCGCGTGTGGCGCGACGAGCACACCTACGGCTACTGATGGCGCCACCACGGTCGATCGTGATCGTCGGCGCGAGCCTCGCCGGGGCGTCGGCGGCCGTCACGCTGCGCGACGAAGGCTACGACGGGCGACTCGTGCTCGTCGGCGACGAGCCGGAGCTCCCCTACGAGCGTCCGCCGCTCTCCAAGAAGTACCTGAGCGGCGAGCAGGCCTTCGAGAAGGCGCTCGTCCGACCGCCCGAGCTGTACGAGGAGCGGGAGATCGAGCTCGTGCTCGGGGAGCGGGCCGTGTCGATCGACGTCCGCGCGCAGGAGGTCGTTCTCGCGAGCGGCCGCCGACTGCGCGCCGAGCGGATCCTGATCACGACGGGCGGGCGCAACCGGCGGCCGCCGATCCCGGGGCTCGAGCTCGCAGGGCGTCCACGATCTGCGAACCCGTGCCGACTCCGACGCGATCCGGGAGGAGCTGCTGCCGGGAGCGCGCGCCGTCGTCGTCGGCATGGGCTTCATCGGCTCCGAGGTCGCGGCGACCGCTGCGCGGCAACGGCATCGAGGTCGTGGCCGTCGAGGCGTTCGACGCGCCGCTCGAGCGCGTCCTCGGGCGCCGAGGTCGGCGCGGCCGATCGCCGAGCTCCACCGCGAGCACGGGGTCGAGCTCCTGCTCGGCGACGGCGTCGCCGCGTTCGAAGGGCGACGAGACGCGTCGAGCGAGTCCGCACGACCGCGGGCCGCCTGATCGAGTGCGACTTCGCCGTCGTCGGGCTCGGGATCGAGCCGAACGTCGAGCTCGCTCGAGGGCACCGGCGTCGAGCTCGACAACGGCATCGTCGTCGACGAGCTCTGCCGCACGCGCCGTCGAGGGGATCTACGCGGCCGGAGACGTGGCCGCACACTTCCACCCGATCTTCGGCGAGCGGGTTCGCGTCGAGCACTGGCTGAACGCGATCGAGCAGGGCGCGGCCGCAGCGCGGTCGATGCTCGGGAAGGGAGCGCCCTATGCCGAGCTCCACTGGTTCTGGTCCGACCAGTACGACGCGAACCTCCAGTACGCGGGTCACCACCGATCGTGGGACGAGCTCGTCGTGCGCGGCTGCCTCGAGGAGCGCAGGTTCGTCGCCTTCTACGTGAACGGCGGCGTGCCGACGCTGCGGTCGCCCTCAACATGGGCCGTGACCTGCGTCGCTCGATGCGGCCTGCTTCGGGCGCGGCAGCCGGTCGCCGCCGCCCTCCTGCGCGACCCGGAGGTCGACCTGCGGACGCTCGGATCCGGTTAGGCGGCCCGGTCCGGTGCGCGCGACGCGCGCTCGAGCGCCGTCGAGCGAGTCGAGGATCGAGCGGATGTCCTCGAGCGTGCCGACGAAGATCGGCGTGTCGCGCTCCGTGTAGCGGCTCGCCTCGGTCTCGCGCAGCGTCATCATCAGGTGCGAGGAAGTCGACCGGCTCCTCGCACTCGAAGGCGGTCATGAACTCCTGGTCGTCGATCCCGAACGAGTACGTCGTGTGGTTCGTGATCGTCGTGGAAGCGGCTGCCGATGTCCGCGTGCTCCTGCATCGCGCGCCGGCGATCCTCCATCGAGAGCGAGTACCAGGGCCGCAGCTTCACGAACGGGTAGACGACGAGGTACGGGGCGCGGCGCGGCACGATCCGCCGCGGCGGGCGCTTCGGGTCGCGCTCGAAGTACTTCGAGGAGCAGCGTCGACGCGAGGTACGAGTGCGGCGTCGACAGCCAGCCGGCGAGCGGCGTGCCGTTCAGGTCGGCTGCGAGGTCGCGAAGATCGTCGTAGCGCTCGGTCAGCTTCCAGAGGAAGAAGTCGGCCTCGGGCCGGACGCCGACGACGCTGTAGGTGAGGATCGCATCCGCTCCTGCCAGGCCTCGACGACCTCGGCGAACGCCTCCTTGGCCGCGATCCGCTCCTCGATCGGGAGCCGCCGCCAGGCCGGATCGACGCGATAGTAGCGTGTAGGCGACGTACTGCGGGGGCGGAGCCTCGACGTGTTCTGCCATCGGCCGAATCGTAGCCATCCCGTCCGGCTTCCGGCACAGCCGTGTCCACTTGCGGCACGTCGGTCGGCGTATGGTGGAACCGTCGCCCGGGTGCGCTCGTCGCGCGGGCAGGCGGGCGCGCCCGGGCTGAGCTACGGCTTGGCGGGATGGCCGTCACCGCCGGAGTCGCGAGAGGACCGGATCGAGGCGCAGCTGCGGGCGCTTCCCGCCCAGCCCGGCGTCTACCTGTTCCGCGGAGCCGCGGACGACGTCCTGTACGTCGGCAAGGCGAAGTCGCTGCGCGCCCGCGTGCGCTCCTACTTCCGGGGCGGCGATGCGCGCGCAGGGCATCGAGCGTCTGCTCGAGCGCGTCGAGCGCGATCGAGGTGATCGTCACCCAGTCGGAGGGGGAGGCGCTGCATCTCGAGCAGAACCTGATCAAGCGCCATCGCCCGCCGTTCAACGTCCGGCTCCGGGACGACAAGTCCTATCCGTACATCGCGGTCACCGTCGAAGACGACTACCCGCGGGTCATGTTCACGCGGGAGCGCCACCGACGCGGCGTCGTCTACTTCGGCCCCTACTCGTCGGCGAAGAAGGTCCGGGAGACGCTCGACGTCCTGAACCGGGTCTTCCCGTACCGGCCCGTGCGAGGGCCCGGAACCGGGTCGCCACTCGGGCGTCCCTTGCCTCGACTACCACATCGAGCGCTGCCTCGCCCCTTGCGTCGGCTACGTGTCGAGGGAGGAGTACCGGGGCGATCATCGACAGCGTGGTCGAGTTCCTCTCCGGGCGAGACCCGGCCGATCCAGCGTGAGCTCGAGCGGAAGATGCAGGACGCCGCCGAGCGGCAGGCGTTCGAGGAAGCGGCCCGGTACCGGAACCGCCTGTTCGCGGTCAGGCACCTCGCGGAGCGCCAGGCGGCGGACCGGCGAGATCTCGGCACCGTGGACGTGCATCGGGCTCGCTGCCCGGGGCGACGTGGCCGCCGTGCAGGTGTTCCCGCTGCGCGACGGCCGGCTCGTCGACCGCCACGGCTTCACGCTCGAGAACGTTGCCGGCCAGGACACGGCGACGCTGCGTCGAGGCGTTCTGCCTCGAGTACTACGGGAGCGCGCCGAGCATCCCACCGATCGTCGTCGTGCCACCGGTCGCGGGTGACGTCACCGCCCTCGAGGAGTTCCTCTCCGCGCGTCGCGGCTCGCACGTCGAGGTGCGCGCGGCCCAGCGCGGCGAGAAGCGGCGGCTGCAGGAGCTCGCGCAGCGCAACGCCGAGCTCGCGCTCGACAGCGACGAGCTCGCAGACGAGCGCAAACGGGTGCGCCGGATCGAGGCGCTCGAGGAGCTCCGGGAGGCGCTGAACCTCGAGAGCCTGCCGATCCGGATCGAATGCTTCGACATCTCGAACATCCAGGACGAGTCGCCGGTCGGATCGATGGTCGTCTTCCAGGATGCAGCGCCGAAGAAGGCGCACTACCGGAAGTTCGCCGTTCGGCATCAGGCGGGCCAGGACGACTTCGCGATGATGGCCGAGGTCGTGTCGCGCCGCTTCGCGCGGCTGCGATCCGCGACGGCCGACGACTACGACGAGGGCTTCGCCCAGGTGCCGAACCTCGTCGTCGTCGACGGCGGCAAGGGCCAGCTGTCGGCAGCGCTCGGGGCGATGCACGCCTTCGACCTGCCACGTGTGGCCGTGATCTCGCTCGCCAAGCGGGTCGAAGAGGTGTTCGTCCCCGGCCGTCCGGATCCGATCGTTCTCGATCGGGACTCCGCCGGCCTCCAGCTCCTCCAGCGGATCCGCGACGAGGCGCACCGGTTCGCGCTCGGCTTCCACCGCACGCGGCGCGATGCCCGCGCCCGGAGTCGATCCTCGACGCGCTACCCGGCGTCGGCCCCGCGCGAAAGCGCGCGCTGATCCGTCACTTCGGCTCGACCGAGCGCCTCCTCGAAGCCTCCCGGGAGGAGCTCGAGGGCGTCCCCGGGATCCCCGCGAAGACCGGGCGGCAGATCTACGCCGCCCTTCATCGCGCCGGACGGGCGTAGCCCGGGCCGATCACGGAGTTGCCCGCCAGCGGAGTCGGTGGGCTCGGTCGCGGTGGATACGCGCCGGCTTCGCCGTCGCTGATCGCGGGTCGCGCCCGGCCGAGCCGGGCGCTCAGCCGCTAAGGCCCGTACGCTCCTGCCTCTCGGCCGGAGCGTGACCGGGGGTCGCAGCCGGCCGAGCCGGCTGCTCAGCCCCTAAGGCCCGTACGATCGGGGGTCGCAGCCGGCCGAGCCGGCTGCTCAGCCTAAGAACGGGTAGCGGTAGTCGGTCGGCGGGACGAAGGTCTCCTTGATCGTGCGCGGGGTGACCCAGCGGATCAGGTTCCACATCGACCCGGCCTTGTCGTTCGTCCCCGAGGCCCGCGCCCCCCCGAACGGCTGCTGGCCGACGACCGCACCCGTCGGCTTGTCGTTGAGGTACACGTTGCCGGCCGCGTAACGGAGACGCTCGGACGCGGCGCGAAGCGCGTATCGATCCTCGGCGAAGATCGCACCGGTCAGGGCGTAGGGGGCCGTCGAGTCGACGAGGTCGAGCGTCTCCTCGAACCGATCCTCCGGGTAGACGTAGCAGGTCAGGACCGGGCCGAAGAGCTCGTCGCGGAGCAGCCGGAAGCCCGGGTCGCGCGTCTCGACGATCGTCGGCTCGACGAAGTACCCGACGGAGTCGTCCACGGTGCCGCCGGCGACGATCTCGGTGTCCGGATGCCCGCGTGCCTCCTCGATCGCCTCGCGCTGCGTCGCGAGCGAGCTCTCGTCGATGACCGCACCCATGAAGTTCCCGAAGTCGGTGACGTCACCGACCGTGATCGTGGCGGTCTCGGCGGCGAGGCGCTCGCGCAGCGCCGGCCAGAGGTTCGACGGCGCGTACACGCGAGACGCCGCGGAGCACTTCTGGCCCTGGTATTCGAACGCGCCCCTCAGAATGCCCGTGGTGAGCGCCTCCACGTCGGCCGACGGGTGTGCGAGGACGAAGTCCTTGCCACCCGTCTCCCCGACGATGCGCGGGTAGCTGCGGTACTGCTCGATGCTCCCGCCGATGGTCTTCCAGATCCCCTGGAAGACGCCGGTCGAGCCGGTGAAGTGGACGCCCGCCAGGTCCGGGCTCGCAAGCACGGCGTCGCCGATCTCCGAGCCAGCGCCGTAGACGAGGTTGATGACGCCCGGCGGCAGGCCCGCCTCCTCGAGGAGCTTCATCGTCCAGTACGCCGAGACCATCGCCGTCGAGGCGGGCTTCCAGACGACGGTACAACCCATCAGCGCCGGCGAGGTGGTCAGGTTGGCGCCGATCGCCGTGAAGTTGAACGGGCTGATCGCGAAGACGAACCCCTCGAGCGGCCGGTACTCGAGCCGGTTCCAGACACCGGCCGAGGAGATCGGCTGCTCCTCGTAGATGCGCGCGAGGTAGCTCGCGTTGAAGCGCAGGAAGTCGATCGTCTCGCAGGCCGCGTCGATCTCGGCCTGATGGGCCGTCTTGGACTGGCCGAGCATCGTCGACGCGTTCAGGGTGTCGCGCCACGGGCCCGCGAGGAGCTCGGCTGCACGGAGGAAGACGGCGACGCGTTCCTCCCACGGCGTGCGGCTCCAGTCCTTCCATGCCGACGCAGCCGCCGAGATCGCGCGCTCCGCCTCCGGCGCCCCGCCTTGATGGACGTCTGCGAGCACGTGCTCCTTGCGGTGCGGCATCACCGCCCGGCGGAGACGGCCCGTCCGGACCTCCTCGCCGCCGATGATGCAAGGGATCTCGAGTCGCTCCTGCTGCATCTCGCCGAGTCGCCGCGTCAGGCTCTCCCGTTCCGGCGATCCGGGCTCGTAGCCCCGGACGGCTTCGTTCACGGCCGGCGGCGGGCGGAACAGCCCGGGAGCGCTCATGTGCCGATGGTACTCTCGCGGCGAGGGTGGGAGTAGGAGTCAAGCCGTTGCGGTACACCGTTCCCGGGTGGGGGGTCGGCGAGCTGTGGCTCGACGGGGACCTGGTCGTGTGGCACGAGGCACCGCGCATCGGAGAGCCGCCGGAGCTCGAGCCCGATCATCCGCTCGCCGAGCGGCTCCGCGCCTATTTCGCCGGTTCGGCGGTGGCGTTCGACGACGTCCGGCTCGACCTCGAGGAGCTGACGGACTTCCAGCGGGCGATGGCGTCGGCGCTCCAGGCGGTGCCGCGCGGGGAGACGGTCTCGTACGGCGAGCTCGCCGCACTCGCGGGACGACCCGGAGCGCCGCGGGCGGCGGGCTCGTTCTGCGCGGGAAACAGGCTGGCGATCTTCGTCCCCTGCCACCGGGTCGTCGCTGCCGACGGCCCTGGCTCGTACGGGGAGCTCGGGCTCGAGTACAAGCTCCGGCTGCTGGCGCTCGAGGGATGGACGCCGTGAGCCTCTCCGAGGACGTTCGCTCCGAGCTCGCCGCGATCGACCCGAAGCGCGCCTGCTGCCGTCTCGCGGAGCTGTCGGCGCTCGTTCGCGGGGCGGGAGCCGTGCATTTCCGCGGAGGTGGAGAGGTGGCGGTGCACCTCGACCTCGGGAGCGGCGCCGCCGCGCGCAGGGCGTTCTCGCTGATGCGCGGCTTCGGCATCGGGGTGGAGATCAGGACCTATCGCCAGCACGCGTTCGGCCGCGATCCGCGGTTCCAGCTGCACCTCGAGGACGATCCGAGGGTGCTCCAGACGCTCAACGAGGCGGGCGTGCTCGATGCGAGGCTCGCGCCGCTCCGCGACCCGCCCCGCCGCGTCGTCGCCCGCTCGTGCTGCCGTGCGGCCTATCTCCGCGGAGCCCTCCTTGCCGCGGGCTCCGTGAGCGGCCCGCGCGACCCCCACCTCGAGTTGCGGACGCACACGGTGGAGGCGGCCCGCTTCCTCGCCCGCCTCGCCGGCGAAGACGGGATCCGGCTCGGCGTCGCCGAACGAGCGCAGCACGGTGCCGCCTACGCGAAGGGTGGCGAGGCGGTCGCGGGCCTGCTCGGGTTCCTCGGCGCGCACGGCGCCGCGCTCGCCCTCGAGGAGAGCGCCGTCGTCGGCGTGACGAGGGCGCGGGCCAACCGGCTCGCGAATGCCGATCACGCGAACCTCGTCCGTACCGCGCGGTCCGCGCAGGGCGAGGTCAGGGCGATTCGGAGGCTCGCCCGTAACGGCGACCTCGACCGCGTGTCGCCGGATCTCCGGGAGGTCGCAGAGCTTCGCCTTCGACACCCATCGCTCTCGCTCGCAGAGCTCGCGGCGCGCTGCCGGCCGGCAGCGACGAAGGCGTCGGTGCACAGGCGGCTGAAGCGCCTGGTGCGGATGGCCGAGCTCTGAACGGCGCCCACTAGAATCGGGGCGGGGCTGACGGCGACAGGAAGGACGCGAATGGCTGTTCGGGTGGGCATCAACGGCTTTGGCAGGATCGGCAGGAACTTCTTCCGGGCCTCCCGGAAACGAGGCGCCGACATCGATCTCGTCGCCGTCAACGATCTCGGTGACACGGCGACGATGGCCCACCTCCTCAAGTACGACTCGGTGCTCGGCCCGCTCGACGAGCAGGTTTCCTCCGGAGAGGGCGTGATCCGGGTCGGTGACGAGGAGTTCCGCGTCCTCAACGAACGCGATCCAGCCGGCCTGCCGTGGAGGGAGCTCGGCGTCGACGTCGTCCTCGAGTCGACCGGCCTCTTCACGAAACGCGAGAAGGCGCAGCTGCACCTGGACGCCGGCGCGCAGAAGGTCGTGATCTCGGCACCTGCGACCGACCCCGACGTGACGCTCGTCCTCGGCGTCAACGACGAGGCGTACGACCGCGAGTCGCATCGCATCATCTCGAACGCCTCCTGCACCACCAACTGCATCGGCCCCGTCGCGAAGGTGCTGAACGACAGCTTCGGGATCGAGTCCGGCTTCATGACGACGATCCACGCCTACACCAACGATCAGCAGATCCTCGACCTCCCCCACTCGGATCTCCGTCGCGCCCGCGCCGCCGCGCTGAACCTGATTCCCACGTCGACGGGCGCCGCCCGGGCGATCGGACTGGTCATCCCCGAGTTGAAGGGCAGGCTCGACGGGGTCGCGGTTCGAGCACCCGTCCCCGACGGCTCGATCGTCGACTTCGTCGCGCATCTGCGCCAGAGCGCGACCGTGGACGAGGTGAACGCACGCTTCGTCGAGGTGGCCGCGTCCGACCGCCTCGACGGGATCCTGCAGTACACCGACGAGCCGATCGTCTCCTCGGACGTCATCGGGAGCTCGTACTCGTCGATCTTCGACTCGCAGCTGACCATGGCGCACGGGAACGAGGTGAAGGTGTTCTCGTGGTACGACAACGAATGGGGCTACTCGTGCCGTCTCGTCGATCTGGTGCAGAGGCTCCTTTGATGGTCGAAGGAGGGGGCTCGTGGGGGAACCATGGGTTCCCCCACGTGGAACGATTGGGGCTACTCGTGCCGTCTCGTCGATCTGGTGCAAAGGCTCCTTTGAGGTGAGGTGGCCGCGGTCGGTCCGCGACGCCGACGTCGCCGGAAAGCGCATCCTCGTCCGCGTCGACCTGAACGTGCCGCTCGAGGACGGTCGCGTCGCGGACGACACACGGATCCGGGCGTCGCTGCCGACGCTGAGGCTGCTGCTCGAACGGGGCGCCGTGAACGTCGTCGTCTGCTCGCATCTCGGCCGGCCGAAGGGCTACGACGATGCCTATCGGATGGCTCCCGTCGAGGCGCGGCTGCGCGAGCTGCTTTCGGACGAACGCCTCACCGTGCTCGAGAACACCCGCTTCCATCCCGGCGAGACGGCGAACGACCCGACGTTCGCCAGGGAGCTCGCCGACGGACGAGACCTGTTCGTGAACGACGCCTTCGGCTCGGCCCATCGCGCGCACGCCTCGACCGAGGGTGTGGCACATCTCCTCCCTGCCTATGCGGGGCTCCTGCTCGAGCGGGAGCTCCGGGAGCTCGGACGGCTCGTCGACGATCCGGATCGCCCGTTCGTGGCGATCGTCGGCGGGGCCAAGGTCGACGACAAGATCGGCGTCCTGCGGCGGTTGACCGGCCTCGCCGACAGCGTGCTGGTGGGCGGCAAGATGGCGGAGGAGCTCGCCGCGCGCGCCGACCTGGCCGAGGTTCGCGCAAGCTGCAGAGCTCCCGACGGACGTCATCGCCGCCGAGGCCTTCGACGCCGACGCGGAAGCGATCGTGTCCGGCGTCGACGAGATCCCCGCGGGGTGGCTCGGACTCGACATCGGGCCCGCGACCCGGACCAGGTTCGCCGGCCTGATCGGGCCCGCGAAGACGGTCTTCTGGAACGGGCCGATGGGCGTGTTCGAGTGGCCGCGCTTCGCCGCCGGCACCGAGGTCGTCGCCCGCGCGGTAGCCGCCTGCGCCGGTTTTACGGTCGTCGGAGGCGGCGACTCGGTCAGCGCAGTCGAGGAGCTGGGGCTCGCCGAGCGGATCGACTGGATCTCGACCGGTGGCGGGGCGTCGCTCGAGCTTCTCGAGGGCCGCGAGCTCCCCGGCGTGGCGGCGATCCCGGAGGCGTGACGCGGTGCTGATCGCAGGGAACTGGAAGATGTTCAAGGGGCCGGTCGAGGCAGCCGCGTTCTGCAGGGAGCTCCGCGGCCGGCTCGACGACCTCGACGGAGTGGAGGTCGTCGTCTGCCCGCCGTTCGTCTCGCTCGGTGCCGCAGTCGAGGCGCTCCTGGATCCCCGATCGCGCGTGTTCGCACAGAACGCGCACTGGCAGGAGACCGGCGCCTACACGGGCGAGGTCTCGCCCGGCATGCTGCACGAGCTCGGCGTCACGGGCACGATCGTCGGCCATTCGGAGCGCCGTCACCTGTTCGGCGACACGGACGAGACGGTCGCCCGCCGAGCGGCGCACGCCCTCGCGTCCGGGCTCGAGGTGATCGCCTGCGTCGGCGAGCTCGAGGACGAGCGGGAAGCCGACCTGACCGAAGACGTGCTCCGCCGTCAGGTCTCGGCGATCGCCGACGCCATGGGCGGCCACGAGCGCCTGACGATCGCCTACGAGCCGGTCTGGGCGATCGGCACCGGCAAGACGGCGACTCCGGACCAGGCGCAGGAGGCGCACGCCTTCGTCCGGGGCCTGCTCGACGTGCCGATCCTGTACGGCGGCTCGGTCAAGCCGGACAACGCCGAGATCCTGCTCTCGGAGCCGGACGTGGACGGCGCGCTCGTCGGGGGCGCCTCGCTCGAGATCGATCCCTTCGAGGCCATTTGCCGCGCGGGCGCTTCCGACTCGTAGCGCTCGTCGTCCTCGACGGCTGGGGCCTCGCCCCGGCCGGCCCGGGGAACGCCGTCGAGCTCGCCGAGACGCCGGTCTTCGACGATCTCTGGGCGCCGCTACCCGCACACGACGCTCGACGCGTCCGGTGAGGCGGTCGGGCTGCCAGAGGGCCAGATGGGCAACTCCGAGGTCGGGCACCTGACGATCGGCTCGGGCCGGATCGTCGACCAGGACCTGATGCGGGTCAACCGCGCCGATCGAGCACGGCGCGCTCTTCGAGAACCCGGCCCTCGCGCGGCGCGTTCCGACCGCGCGCGAGAGCGGGGAGGCCGCGTCCACCTGCTCGGGCCTGGTCTCCTACGGCGGCGTCCACTCGCACATCGACCACCTCCGCGCGCTCCTCGAGCTCGCGCGCCGCCCGGGATGCGCAGAACGGACGTTCGTCCACGCGTTCACCGACGGCCGTGACGTCTCGCCGCACGCTGCCGCGGCGACCTCGCGGGAGCTCGTCGACGAGGGGGTGGCGGATCGCGACGGTCGTCGGCCGCTACTACGCGATGGATCGCGACGCGCGCTGGGAGCGGACCGACCGCGCGCTCGACGCGATCGTGCCGCGGCGACGGCAGGCAGGCGCCGGATGCCGTCGGCGGCCGTCGAGGAGAGCTACGCGCGAGGTGTCACGGACGAGTTCATCGAGCCGGTCGTCGATCGAGGGCACTCCGCGGCTGGCGCGCGACGACGCGGCGATCTTCTTCAACTTCCGGCCCGATCGCGCGCGGCAGCTGACGCAGCGCCTGCTCGAGGAGCGGGTACGACCTGACGACGATGACGCGGTACCGCGACGACCTCGACTGCCCGGTGGCCTTCCCGGAGCAGAACGTCACCGACACGATCGCCGAGGTGGTGGCGGCGAACGGGCTGCGCGCAGCTCCACATCGCCGAGACCGAGAAGTACGCCCACGTGACCTACTTCCTGAACGGCGGGCGCGAGCAGGAGTGGGCGGGGCGAGACGCGGATCCTCGTCCCGTCGCCGAGGGACGTGGCGACGTACGACCTGAAGCCCGAGATGTCGGCGGCCGAGGTCGACGGATCGCTTCGTCGAGGAGCTGTCGCGGGGCGACTACCGCTTCGCGATCGTCAACTTCGCGAACCCGACATGGTCGGGCACACCGGGGTGATCCCGGCGGTCGTCGCGCGCGGTGGAGACCGTCGACGCCTGCCTCGGCCGGGTGGTCGAAGCCGTTGCGCGCCAAGGGCGGCGTCGTGCTCGTCTGCGCCGACCACGGGAACGCCGAGCAGATGCTCGAGGAGGACGGCGTGAGCCCGCACACGGCGCACACGACGAACCCGGTGCCGCTGATCGTCACGGCGTCGGGCGCTATCGCTCCGCGAGGGTGGCGGCCTCGCGCGACCTCGCGCCGACGTGCTCTCGATCTGCTCGGCATCGAGCCGCCGGTCGAGATGACGGGGCGAGCCTGCTCGTCGTCGGCCCGTTCAGGCCCCCGCCTGCTGGCTATACTCGCGCCAACTCGACGCGTCTCGGCCCTCGCCAGGTTCACGTCAGTGCCACTTCCCCAGCCGGAGCTCTCGATCCTCCGCCAGGCGCAGAGTGGTGACGCGCGTGCCTTCGCGTCGCTCGTCATCGCGTACGAGACGCCTGTCTTCAACTACATCCTGCGGATGGTCGGCGATCGGTCCCTCGCCGAGGACCTGACGCAGGACGTCTTCCTGCGCATCCACCACGGTCTCGCCGGGCTTCTCGCTCCGCTGCCGTTTCACGACCTGGCTCTTCCAGGTCGCGAAGAACCGCGTCCTCGACGAGCTGCGTGCCCGGGAGCGTCGTCCGCACTCCGGACGCGCTCGACGACGTCGCGCCGCTCGAGGTCGTCGACGCGCCCGCCGGAGCGGATCGAGATGATCGACGCCGTCTGGCGGGCGGTCGGCGGCCTCAACCCCGACCTCAAGATGGCCCTGCTCCTGCGAGACGTCGTCGGTCTCTCCTACGCGGAGATCGCCGACTCGCTCGAGATCACGCTCGCGACCGTCAAGTGGCGCATCTACAAGGCTCGCGAGGAGGTGCAGCTCGCGCTCGCCCGCGAGGGGATCGGCCTGCGCTCAGAGCGATCGCGGCCTCGCCAGGAACCTAGCCAGCGTCTCCGCTCGTCGAGTCGAGATGCGCAGAACGGTCGCGGCAGCCCCGCCTCGAGGATCTCGCGCTGCGTGCTCTCGATCGCGTACGGCTCGCGTCGGAACGCCGCCCGCCGGGCGGCGAGATCGAGCAGGAGCCAGGCGGCCCGCGGATCGCCGTCGCGGGGCTGGCCGACCGATCCCGGATTCAGGAGCCAGCTCGCGCCCTCGTCGAGGTCGATCATCGGTTCCCTCGGGTGCGAGGCCGCCGTGGAGCTCGCCGTCGAGCCCGATCGCGAGCGCGACGTGGCTGTGGCCGACGAGGACGATGCGCCGCGGCGACAGCTCGAGCGCCGCGAGCGCGGCCTCGTCGGACGAGCACGTACTCCCAGATCGGGTCGCGCGGGCTGCCGTGGTAGAGGGCGACCGCGGCGGCCGATCGAGTACGGGCTCAGCGCCTCGAGATAGCTCGCGCGCCTCGGCCGCAGAGCACCTCGGCCGTCCAGCGCGCCGCGAACGCCGCATCGGGCGAGAAGTCGTCGAGCTCGACGGATCCGAGCACCCCGAGATCGTGGTTGCCCACGAGCCCGACGTCGGCGTGTGCGGCGACCACCTCGCAGCACCGGCTAGGCTGGGGCCCATAGCCGACGACGTCGCCGAGGCACCAGACGGCGTCAGGCCGTTCCCGTGTCGATCGCAGCCAGCACGGCCTCCAGGGCGTGGAGGTTCGCGTGGACGTCGGAGATGACCGCGACGCGCATCGACGGCGGCGAACGCTACTCGTTCTGGCCGCGGGTGTCGGGATCTGGGCCGTGGCGGCGATTCTGCTGCTCCGGACGCGGACGCCCGGGCTCGACCTGCCCGCCCTCGATCCGCGCGTCGTGGTTCCCCGGCCGCCGAGCTCGATCGGATCGACGCCGTACCGCACGGTGACGCGCTGGCTGTGGGTGGCGTCGACCGTCGTCGAGCTGGGCGTGCTCGGGCTGCTCGCCTGGAAGGCCCGCCCGCTCGCGGCTTCGATGCAGCGCTGCTTCGCCTGCCCCGTGCCGCCCGGTCCGAACCGGTGTCGTGCTGGGCGTGTGCTGCTCGCTCGCAGTCTGGCTCGCGGCGCTTCCGCTCGGAGCGGCGGCGCACTGGTGGGCGCGGCGCTACGGGCTCTCCGAGCAGGGATATCTCGCGTGGCTCGGCGACCGGACCGTGTCGCTTGCGGTCACGCGGTGGTCGTCGCGCCGCGGTCGCCGGTGCCGTCTGCGCTCGCAGTGCGGCTTCGGCCGTCGCTGGTGGATCCCGGCGGAGTCGCCGTCGCCGGCGCTCGGCGTTCTCGTCGTGCTTGCCCAGCCGCTCGTCATCGAGCCGCTCTTCAACCGCTTCTCGCCGCTTGCCGGACCGGGCTCTCGCCGCTGCGGATCGAGGAGCTCGGGAGCCGGCTCGGCGTCGGGGTGGAGTCGGTCGAGGTCGTCGACGCCAGCCGCCGGACGACCGCCGCCAACGCGATGGTGACCGGGATCGGCCCGACCCGCCACGTGGTCCTCTACGACACGCTGCTCGACGGCCGCTTCACGCCGGACGAGATCGCATGCGGTTTCCGCGCACGAGCTCGCGCACGTCGCCCGGCACCATGTCTGGAAGGGCGTCGCCTGGTTCGCGCTCTTCGCGATCCCGGGGATCGCGCTCGTCGCCTGGGTGACGGAACGGCGCGGCGGCCTGCGGGATCCGGCGCTCGTCCCGCTCGCGCTCCTCTGCGCGTTCTCGCTCTCGGTCGCTGACACTCCCGGCGCAGAACGCGATCTCACGCCGGTACGAGGCCGAGGCCGACTGGCTGGCGCTGCGGGCGACGAACGACCCGGCAGGCGATATCGGGCTTCAGCGGCGGTTCGTCGCGACGGGCCTCGTCGACCCTGATCCGCCGGCCTGGGCGCAGCTCATGCTCGGCACGCATCCCACGCCGCTGGATCGGATCGCCATGGCCGTGCGGTTCCGGCTCGAGCCGGGCGGTAGATCGGGGTGCGTCGACCTCGCCGCGAACCGGCCGATATCGGCCGGCCTTCGGCCGTCAACGATTCGGCCTCGCGCTACGGCTCCGGCAGGTTGCGAATCCCTTCGCGGGTCGTCCACTTCGACCAGGAGTCGCTCATCGCGTCCATCAGCTCGCGCATGAACTTCGACGAGACGTTGACGCGGCCCACCACGACGCCTGGCACCTCGCCCTCGTCCACCTCGTGGTCGACCCGGGCGAACGTGATCGTGAACTCGTAGTCGGAGAAGCTGACCGTCGCGAAGTTCGCGTACACGCCGGCCAGATGCTCCGGATCGGCGTGGATGTTCAGCTGACGCTCCTGGCCGTCCTCGTCCATCGATCTACCATACCCCGGATGAGCGGCCCTCTCGCCATGCGCCTGCTTTCAGACCCGATCGCGGCAGCCGCGCGTGACCTGGCGGGCGACGGAGCCGTCGAGATCGTCCTCGAGCGGCCCAGCGACCCCGCGCACGGCGACTTCGCCACGAACGTCGCGCTCCGGCTCGCGCCGGTTCTCCGCCGGGCGCCGCAGAGACGTCGCCGAGGAGCTGGCGTCGCGTGTCTCGTTCGGCGAGCTCGTCGACGGCGTCGACGTGGCCGGGCCGGGCTTCCTGAACCTCCGGGTAGCGGCGCGTGGTTCCGGGAGGCGCTCGCGGAGATGCTAGAGGCGGGTGACCGCTACGGCGCCGGCTCCGCCGGGCGCCCGCAGCGGATTCAGGTCGAGCTGGTGTCGGCGAATCCGACCGGCCCGCTGACCGTCGGGTCTGGGCGCAACGGCGCCTACGGCGACTCCGTCGCCCGGCTGCTCCGCTTTGCCGGACACGAGGTCGAGGAGGAGTACTACTTCAACGACGCGGGCACGCAGATGGATCGGTTCCGCGAGTCCGTGGAGGCGCGCCGGCAAGGGAAGGAGCCGCCCGAGGACGGCTACCACGGCGCCTACCTCGAGGAGCTGGCTGCGCTCGAGGGCGACCCCGTTCCGCGAATGCTCCGGCGCATCGAGGAGACACTCGCCCGATTCCGTGTCGCGGTCGACACGTGGCAGAAGCAGAGCGAGATCGAGGCCGAGATCCCCGAGGCGATCGCCGAGCTCGACACGTACGAGGCGGACGGGGCGCTGTGGGCTCGCACGAGCGCGCACGGGGACGAGAAGGATCGGGTGCTCATCCGGTCGACCGGGGAGCCGACGTACTTCGCCGCCGACGCCGCCTACATCCGACACAAGCTCGCGCGCTTCGAGCGGGCCGTCTACGTCCTCGGCGCCGACCATCACGGCTACATCGGCCGCCTGAAGGCCCTCGCCTCGATGCTGGGGGCCGGTCCCGAGCGAGTCGAGGTCCTGATCTACCAGCTCGTCCACCTGACCGAGCACGGGGAGGCGAAGAAGATGTCCAAGCGGCGCGGCGACGTCGTCCTCCTCGACGAGTTGATCGACGAGGTCGGCGTCGACGCCGCGCGCTGGTACCTCGTCAACCGGGGCCACGATCAGGTGATCGAGATCGACGTCGACCTGGCGAGAGAGCGGAGCGACAAGAACCCCGTGTACTACGTCCAGTACGCGCACGCCCGGATCGCCGGGATCCTGCGGAACGCGACGGGCACGGCCCAGCCGCCAGGAGCGTACGAGCCGGCGGTGCACGAACGTGACCTCGTCAAGCGCCTCGCAGAGTTCCCGGCCGTGGCGGCCGAGGCGACGGAGCGTCGGGGCGCGCACGCGATCCCCGTGTACGCGGTCCGGGTCGCCGACGACTTCCATCGCTTCTACCACCATCACCGGGTGCTGGAGAGTGGCGACGCCGAGGGCTTCCGCCTCTCCCTCTGTCGCGCCACCCAGGCGGTGATCGCGCGCAGCCTCGACCTGATCGCAGTCGAAGCGCCCGGGCGCATGTAGCGCCTCCACACTACGATGCGACGCATGGCGGTGGCCCAGGCTCCCGACCGCAACCTTGCGCTCGAGCTCGTCCGCGTGACCGAGGCGGCCGCGCTCGGCGCTGGCCGCTGGGTCGGACGCGGCGACAAGAACGCCGCCGACCAGGCCGCCGTCGACGCGATGCGGTACATGCTCGACACCGTTCCGATGGACGGCGTCGTCGTGATCGGAGAGGGCGAGAAGGACGAGGCGCCGATGCTCTTCAACGGCGAGTCGGTCGGGAACGGCCAGCCGCCGCGCGGTCGACGTCGCGGTCGACCCGCTCGAGGGCACGCGCCTGACGTCCGTCGGGCAGCCGAACGCGATCGCCGTGATCGCGCGTCGCCGAGCGCGGAACGATGTTCTTCCCGGGCGCTGCCGTCTACATGGACAAGATCGCCTGCGGAGCGGAGATCGCCGCGCGTGATCGACATCGACGCGCCACGCCCGGCGGAGAACGTCCGGCGCGCGGCGGAGGCGAAGGGCGTCGAAGCCGAGCGACGATCACGGTCGTCGTCCTCGACCGCGACCGCAACCAGGAGCTGATCGCCGGCGCTGCGCGACGGTCGGCGCGAAGGTGAACCTGATCACGCGACGGCGACGTCGCCCCCGCGCTCGCGGCCGCCCGCCCCGACTCGCCCGTCGACCTGATGATGGGCATCGGCGGCTCGCCCGAAGGCGTGATCTCGGCGGCCGCGGTCAAGTGCCTCGGCGGGGCGATCCAGGGCAGGCTGTGGCCGCGGTCCGACGAGGAGCGACGGCAACTCGTCGAGCGCGGGCTACGACCTCGAGCGCGTGCTCACGACCGACGACCTCGTCGCCGGCGACGACGTGTTCGTCGCGGCGACCGGCGTCACCGACGGCGCGCTCCTGCGCGGCGTTCGGTACACGAGACCGGCGCGGTCACCGACTCGATCGTCATGCGTTCGCGGTCCGGCACCGTCCGGCGGATCGAGGCGCAGCACGCGTTCGAGAAGCTCTCGCAGCTCGCCGGCGGCCGTTACGCGCTAGACGGGCACGACAGGAGGCAGGCGTTGGCACTCGGCTACGACAAGAAGCTCTACATCCTCGCGTTCGACCACCGTGGGCTCGTTCGAGAAGATGTTCGGGATCTCGGGCCGCGCGCCGACGGAGGCGGAGACGGCGCGCATCGCCGACGCGAAGTCGCTCATCTTCGAGGGCTTCCGAACGCGCCGTCGCCGACGGCGCACCGCGAGACGCCGCCGGAGTCCTGGTCGACGGCCAGTACGGACCGCAGGTCGCGCGGGCCGCGCACGAGCGAGGGCTACCTGCTCGCGATGCCGGTCGAGAAGAGCGGGCAGAACGAGTTCGACTTCGAGTACGGCGAGCAGTTCGGCGAGAAGATCGAGGAGTTCGACCCGTCCTTCTCGAAGGTGCTCGTCCGCTACAACCCCGAGGGCGACCAGGAGATGAACGAGCGTCAGTCGGCTCGTCTCAAGCGCCTGTCCGACTGGCTCCACGAGCACGACCGGAAGTTCCTGTTCGAGCTGCTCGTGCCGGCCGAGGAGCACCAGCTCGAGAGCGTCGGCGGCGACGCCGACCGCTACGACACGGAGATCCGGCCAGGCCTGATGATGAGGGCGATCGAGGAGCTCCAGGCCGCCGGGATCGAGCCGGACATCTGGAAGATCGAGGGGATCGACGATCGCGACGAGTGCCGTCAGATCGCCGAGCTCGTGCGCCGCGACGGCCGCGACGGCGTGAGCTGCGTCGTGCTCGGGCGCGGCGCCTCCGACGCGAAGGTCGACGAATGGCTCCGCGCGGGCGCCGGGGCTGCCCGGCTACGTCGGGTTCGCGATCGGGCGCTCGATCTTCGGCGAGGCGGTCAAGGCGCTCGCGGCCGGCGACGGCTCCGGGCGAGACGCCGGCGCCGCGTCGATCGCGTCCAAGTACCGCCGCTTCATCGACGTCTACTCGGCCGCGGAGGCCGGAGTACACTGATCGCCACGCGGACGTAGCTCAGCTGGTAGAGCATTGGCTTCCCAAGCCAAGGGTCGCGGGTTCGAGCCCCGTCGTCCGCTCTCCAGGAAAGCCCCGCTAGTCGGGGCTTTCTCCGTCTAAGGGCGGCGACCACGAATCAGGCTCCCATGCCCGCTCCATGCCCAAACGTCAGCGGCCTGCCGCCTTCGCCTCTCGCTCGGCGTAGCTGGCGAGCCGTTCCCGGCGACCCCGAAGACCTCAAGGCGCAAGCGGAAGCAGATGCCGGCGCGCACGAAGGCATGAGCGCGGAGCCGGTGATCGACGGCGCTGAAGACGCGCTAGTTCGGCAGGACATCATCGACGCAATTAGCGCGCGGCTCGACCTGCGAGCGCCGAACAAGGAAGCGCTTGAGAGCATCGCCACCGTAGTCGCCGACCACTACCAGGTCGACGCAGAAGGAGGAGATGTTCGAGGGCGTCGTCGATGTGGCGACGGGCGTCGGCAAGACGTACATCCT
The DNA here is from genome assembly GCA_963705605.1 of uncultured Thermoleophilia bacterium. Lineage (GTDB taxonomy): Bacteria > Actinomycetota > Thermoleophilia > Gaiellales > Gaiellaceae > CAVPKC01. Next base: position 306,523 of record CAVPKC010000003.1, on the reverse strand, counting down.
CGCGGCGGCGATCGAGTACTTCGCCGAGCTCGGCTGCGCGCAACTTCGCGGTCATCGCCCCAGGTCGGACGATCCTCGAGAAGACGGGCGCAACTTCACGCCCGGCCACCCGAAGAGCCTGTTCGCGCGGGATGGAGGTCAAGCCGGTCGTCATCACCTCGGAGAACTTCGACGACGCCGGCAACGCGCGGTGATGGACGACGACGAGAAGGTCAAGCTCTTCATCTTCACCGTCCAGTCGCTGATGAAGCCGACGACGAAGCAGGGCCGCAAGACGCACGAGTTCCGAGAGGGGCTTGGCGAGCGCGCTTCTACGAGCACCTGCAGGAGCTCGACGACCTGATCGTCTTCGCCGACGAGCACCACGCCTACTACGGCAAGGCGTTCTCGGACGCGATCCGCGATCTCAACCCCTACGCCTTGATCGGCCTGACGGCGACGCCGCACAAGGACGCCGAGAAGGCAGGAAGATCATCTTCCGCTATCCGCTCGCGGCGGCGATCGCCGACAAGCTCGTCAAGACGCCGGTCATCGTCGGGCGCAAGGACGACCGTAAGGACCTCGCAACGAAGCTCAACGACGGGATCGCGCTGCTTGAGGCGAAGCGCCAGGCGGTCGAGAGCTACGTCGAGCAGCCAAGAAGAATGGCGAGAGTGTCGAGACGATCAATCCGGTGATGCTCGTGATCGCGCCGACGATCGAGGACGCCGAGCGAGATTGCCGAGCTGCTACGGCAGTCGAGTTGCTGGTGGCGAGTACGCCGACAGCGTGCTCGTCGTGCACTCGAAGGCGCCGGGTGAGAAGCGCGAGAAGATGCTTGCCGCCCTGACGCCGTCGAGGAGCCGACGAGCGCCGGTCCGAATCATCGTCTCGGTCGGGATGCTCAAGGAAGGCTGGGACGTCAAGAACGTCTACGTCATCGCCTCCCTGCGCTCCTCGATCTCCGACATCCTGACCGAGCAGACGCTGGGACGCGGGATGCGGCTGCCGTTCGGTGCGTACACGGAGATCGAGATGCTCGACACGCTCGAGGTCGTGGCCCACGAGCGCTACGAGGCGCTCCTCAAGAAGACCGGCGTGCTGAACCAGGCCTTCGTCAACAACCGTACGCGAGCCGTCTTGCGGCGGAATATGCACGGTCAGCTCGTCGCTACGACAGAGACGACGGAGGTGGAAGCCCCGGTTCACATCTCCGACGACGGCACGGTGACGGAGGGCGGCGCGACGGTTGTCTCGGCCGATGAGCGCAAGAAGAGCGTTGAGGATGAGGCCGAGAAGCTGGTAGAGCTGAAGCCGAACAAGAAGTTCCCGCCAGTCCAAGTCCCGCAGTTCGCGGTTGGCGACGTTCAGAGCGACTTTTCCTTTGCTGACCTGACGAGTCACGAGCCGTTCAAGAAGCTCGGCGAGCGGCTGGCTACCGATCCTGAGAAGGAGTTTCGCCGCGAGCGACTGAGCGCGACGATCGAGAATGGGCCGGACGGTCTACCACGCACGAAGCTCGTCACCGGGCAGGCGGTCGACAGGATCGCCGCCTCGAGCAGCGAGCTCACCCTCGACGAAGCGAAGAAGGAGCTGCTCAAGCGGATCTTCGCCGCCGAGATCGTCACTCAGCGCCCGAAGGAGAAGAACGCCGCGAAGCGGATCATCAACGCCTTCGTCAAGGGCCTCGGCGCGAAGGCCGAGGAAGTGCTCGCCGGGTACCTCGACACCGCCGCCGGCAGCCTGATCCGCAAGCTGACTGAGGAGCAGCGTAAGCGGACGAAGGCAGCCGAAGTACGAGGAGATCGTTGAGTTCAAGCCGTTCGCACCCGATCCGTATCGGTCGCCCGGAGACAAGCAAAGACCGCACTGGAAAGTTCGAGAAAGGCATCGGCTACGAGGGCTGGAAGCGGTCGCTCTACAAGCAGGTCTGGTTCGACTCGAGCACGGAGCGCACTGTCGCAACGGCCCTTGACGACTCCGACGAGATTGCCTTCTGGGTTCGCCTGCACAACGACGACGTGCCGATCATCTGGGAAGGCGGTTCCTACAACCCCGACTTCCTCGCTGTCGACACCGACGGCATCCACTGGTTGGTCGAGCCCAAGATGGAAAAGGAGATCGCCAGCACCGAGGTGAAGGCAAAGCGGGAGGCGGCCGAGCGCTGGGCAAGCCACGTCAGTAACGACGAGAAGGCCGAGGCTGAGTGGCGCTACCTGCTGCTTTCCGAGTCCGATGTCGACGCCGCGAAGGGATCGTGGCCGGCGTTGAAGAGGGCGGCCACGAGCTAACCTCGCCCGGTCGGGCTCGAACCAGTGACCCGCAGCTTGTCGAGCTGGGGCAGCCGTCAGCGCCCGTTCGCGTCAGTTAGCGAAAACCGCACGTTGAGCGACTCTGCTCGCGGAGCGATCGCTGCGAGCGAACCTGAGCGAACGGTAACTGTTGCCGTTGTTGCCACGGGGACGACCTTGCGCCGACCGAATCACCGTCACGAGCGTGGTCCTCCTTAGCGCAGTGGTGAAGAACGGGTTCTGTCAGGTGGCCTGCCAGGTCTCGCTGTAGCTACGGCTGGGCCTCCAAGCTTCCCCAACAGAGGGTCGATCCTCCACCCACACCGTCACCTTGACGCTTCCACGCCGCACCGGTATCGGGCTTATCAGGCTTCGCGTGAACGTTCCACAACCATCAACCCGACCCAGATGTCTCGTTGCGACTTCCGCTCGACGTCCTTGCTTCATCCTCACCTGAAGCCTGAGTGGGCTGCCGTCATCGCAGGCGTGCACCTGTACCCAGAGTCTGAGATGACGCCCTCCCCGTGCTCTTCCGGTCGGAGTCATCTCTGCGTCCTCTAAGGTCGGAGGCCGGTTGTCATCCTCTGTTCGCTCGCAGCCACTTGACGTCGGGAATGAGCCCTCGGGACACGGAACACCAAAGCTGGTCAGGCCCACCCAGCGCCAGTCGCAGCACCCCTCTCCGATCTCCGGGTCGAAAGAGACGATCTCGGCATGAGCGTAGTAGCTCCCTGGATCGAGCGGGTCTGACGAAACCCACCTACCGGGCGAGCAGCGATCAGGGCTGAAGGCCTCAAACAAGACAAGATTCTCCGTGTAGAAGCCATCCGACCCCATGGCCGGACTAGTGGCTATCTCAACCGCCGAAACACAGATTCCCGGAGCGAAGCTCCAAGTGAGAGACGGGTGATCTCCGTCCGCGATGCTCCAATCCAGGGCTCCACCACTTGGGGCCGCAAAAACCGAAGGAGTGAGCGCAAAGACTGCAAGAACAGCGACCAAAGCCACAGCTCTGAACGGCCTCAACCGTCGCCCCTTCGTTAAGGATCGAACTCGGTCGAGTCTATTCCTACCGGCGATGGTCCCGCATCCGAGAAACCACGGAAGCTCGATGTGGGAGGTCACTCTCACGCCGAGGTAGCCGCTCGATCGTCACACTCCGAACCCACCCTGGGCGACGCCAGTCGCGGCTTCAGACATCGCTCGATTCTGTCGACACTGGTGAGTCGTGCTCAATCCCCTCCGGCACTCGACCGTAGGATGGCGAGCGTTGCCATTCTGTCGCCACGCGGGGATCTCAGTTAACGACGTCGTCAACTGTGGAGGAATGCCCGTTTGCGCATGGTTGAGCGGCCCTGATCTTTCTCCACACGAACTGGACCGGCCACGACGACACCACGGCGGGCTCGTACTCGGCTTGAACAGACAGTTTTCGCGTTTCGGCGGTTCAGGCGCCGTCATGCCGCAACGAACGCCCGGGTGAACTTCTCGTCGGCCGAGGCCTTTGAGGAGTCCCGCGCGAATCGAACCGCCAGACGGCGTCGCTTACGGTCACGTCAACCTGATAGGAGCGTGCGAGCTCGTCTGCTGCTTCGTCCGCCGAGAGCCGACGGATGTAGCGTCCGTCCGGTTCGAGCAGGTAGCTGCGGAACATGTGTGGCACGATGATCCGCCTCGGGTAGGCGTACTCGCCGCGGTAGCCGTCCTGGTGTTCAACGACGGTTCCCCAAAGCGCAACCTGGCCGTAAACAAGGCTCCGAACGCCGAGGGCAGCCACCCATGGGACCGGCTTGATGTTCGTTGCTGACGCGTAGCTGGGCTCCTTGGACTTCGTTGCGTAGACGCCGCATGTGCAGCTCTCGATTGGCGGAAGGTGCGATCGTCGCCAGCCACGTCCCTCCGGCTTCGTCAGGTTCGGGACGGCCAGGCAGACGGCGCTGAAGGCGCGGCCCGGAGCCCAGACCTGTGTCTCTCGTTGTGGGGAACGGAGAAGAGGAACGTCGCCGCCTTCGACGATCCAGGTTCTCCAACCGACCACCGGTTCGATCAAGTCGGGGGCTTTCATCGTGCCGGCTGTGTTTCACGGTCGGGTTGCGTGCGTGCCGGCTTGCACGGGTCTCGAGGTGCATCTGGTTTGGTTGGCGCCGGTTCCTCAACGGGTTCGATCTCGATCACCCGGATCGGCTCTCCGATGTCCATGTTGGCTCCTCTTCGGTCGTGGGAGCCCCGTACGTAGCCGCTTGCTCGACTCGAGCCGCATCGTCCCTATCGGGACTTGCCACCTTGGGGCTACCCAGGTTGGCGGGCACCGACGTGCGATGCCTCTCGTGATGCACGATCGAGTGTAGCGGCCTGGCGGTGCGTACGAACCTCCTGCGCCGGGGAGCCGACTCTGTCGCCGATGCAGGATGACCTTGCCGCCCGTGACCGCTCGACCGCCTCGTCACCTCCGGGCTCTTTTCGGCGGTGGTGATCTTCTTCGCTGTCCGAGCGTGGCAGGCCCGACGTACCAGGAGGGACGGAGGAGCTCGGAAGGGGTTACGTCAGAACGAGGGATGAGGCATCTCCCCGCGGACTTGCCCGATCGACCAGTCGATCCGTTTGTCGTCCAAGATCGCCCGCGCCTTCGCCTTGCCAGCTTCGTCATCGGTCAGCCACGCCTTTCCGAGCGCCGCGATCGAAGCGAGAACCGGGGTCGCGCGGAGCCGCTTCTTGAGTTCGAGTTCGACTTCCGCGGCGGGCGAAGGCGGTGCGGGACACTTGGGCGTAGACGTCCTCCTCCTCGCGACCGATGAGGAGGTTGGCGTTGACGACGACGGCCCGGCCGCTGACGTCGGCGAACCAGGGCCGCGCCTTCCTCATCGGCACGTCATGGAGGATCTGGTAAACGGACTCCGACATCAGGATCTCCGCCTGGTAGGTGGGGTCGGTCGCTTCCGCGAGCGAAGCGAGCTTGCTCTCGTGCCGCGAATCCCCGTCGAACAAGATCCCCCGCTGCCCAGGCGTGACTACCGCGAAGCCACCATTGTCGAACCGAACGACGTTCAGGACGCCCCGGTCTTCGTCTTGCGGCTAGCAAGCATCAGCCCTATGGTCGTAGTCGTCCGTTAGCAGATGGGATCCGCTCGATTGATGGCAGCCGGCGCCGGGTTCTTGCTTGGCGCACTTCTAACCGCGTGTGGCGGCAGTTCGGCGGCGGGCGAAAGAACCGTCACCGTCGCGGAGACGATCGGCGCCACGGTCACAGTTACGCCGTCGGCCGAAGCGACGGTTGAGGTGATCCCGGAGACGGACGCAACCGCCGAGACGGAGACGGAAGAGGACAGTGGGACCACCGATGCCTCCGGCGTTCCCGACTGCGGTACAGCCGGAATCTCAATCGAAGGAGGTAAGACAGGCACGTGCATCGATGACGGCACCACGTACGTCGTTGTGAACAAGGATGGAACGGCGCGTCTCGACGAGCTCGACGCCCGTCTTGTGTCCGTGGAGACCGCCAGGCGTGTCGAATCGCCCAACTATGACCCGGTCGATTTCCCGGACGGACGGGTACAGGCGTTAGGAACCTTTGTTCTTGTGACCGTCGAGATCACGAATCGCGCAAGTACGCCACAGCAAGTCTACGTAGGCCAGGTCGTTCTTGGGATCGGCGACAACACTTACACGGAGGATTTCAACGCCGAGAACGGACCTGTCGAGGACTCGTGGGTTTGGAACTCCGAGGTGATCCAGCCCGACCAGGCGAGGCAAGGCGTCGTCGTCTTCGATCTCCCGGACTCTGCATACGCGAAGTTAACCGCTCCTGGAAGCGGCGTGTTCGTCGCCAACTTCAGCCACCAGCTTGCCGACGAGGCGCCGACGCAGGTTGGCGACATCCGGCTCTGGAAATGAGCTGGTCGAGATCATCGAGAACGTCGGCTGACGAGAAGCCGTGGGGCGGGCTCGTTATGGCTTGTTGCGCCACCCTAAGCAGGGAGTAGCGGCCTGGGCCAGTGTTCGGGAATGTCCCTCGAAGGCTGGGGCGGCCTAGGACGTCGTCATCGGGCGCGACGCGATCGCGATCAAGTCGACGACGACTTCATCGAGCGGTCGGCTGGCATCCAGCTCATGCGTGCAGCTCGCTCTGAGCAGCGGCTCGACCCTGGCGAGGTCATCCAAGATCATCGCTCGTTCCACTGGAGTCTTCCCGTAGTTGTTCGTCGTTCTGCGCGCGATCCGGTCAAGGATCACGTCAGCAGGGGCGCTGAGCAGGACGACCGCGTTGAAACGGTCGTAGAACTTCGACTGGTTCCTCACGCACCCTTGAACGAAGAGCGAGCGACCATCATCGGAGTCCAGCAGCCCGGTGATCCTTTCCTCGACCCAGAGCCACTCGCCGCGGTGCACCTCGTCGGAGGACTCAACCTACTCGCGATACTCGCGCCAGCCCGGATCATCGGTGTCTACGACGCGATAGCCGCGTCGGCCAAGTTCGGCGAGCGCCGACGACTTGCCCGTTCCCGACATGCCGGTCACCAAGATCCTCGACATCGGGACGACGCTACCGAGTGTCAAGCGACGGCGTGGCCGTGTGCCCGAGTGTGCGGGAATGTCTCTCGAGCAATCACGCGGGCGCTCGGTCCGCGTACGCGAAGAGGCTGCGCGCCCTGAACCCCTTGAGCTCGAACTCGCCGCGCGGCTCGAAGCGAAGACCCAGACCCGAGACGAGGGCCGGGACCGTCTCCGAGACCAGAATCTCGTCTGGAGCTACCGCAGCCATGATCCGCACGGCTTCGTGCACCACGGCTCCGCGAACCGCATCGCCGGCTGTCGCCACCTCCCGCTCTAGGCTTTCGACGGTCACCGATGCGGGGTTCCAGGACGTCGACTAGGGCGTCCGCGGCACCGCCGAAGCCTTCGCTGCGGATGGCTCGATGCCGAGTTCGCGGTAGGTCGCGAGCGCCTGGTGGAGGAGCTCCTGGGCGCGTTCGCGGTCGCCAGGCTCGTCGCGGGCGAGCAGCGTCCGCGCGTAGTCGTGCTGGGTGTGGGCGAGCCAGGGGCGGGCGCCCATGCGCTCGTTCATCTCGAGTGCATCCTCGAAGTGCTGCGCGGCCTCGTTCCAGTGTCCCATCGTCGTGGCGAGCAGTCCGAGGTAACGCGCCACGGAGCCGATGGCGAACTCGCCGGCGGCGACCGCGTTCAGCCGCGCGTAGGGAAGGAGCTGGCGGTGAAGAATCGCCGCACGGTCGCGGTCCTGTAGGTACGCAGCGACCTCGGCGAGAACGGAGAGACAGAAGAGCCACTCGGCATCACGCGGAAGCGCAGCGAAATCATCGGCTGCCAGCTCGTCGAACATGCCTCGCGTCTCCTCCCGATGCCCGAGCTCCCACTCGAGAAGTGCAAGGAGGCAGCGGAACGAGCGATATCCGGCGTACTCGTCGACGGTCTGTCGGACCATGTCCTCGATCTCCTCCAGCCGGCCCTGCTCGCGGCGTAGGGAAAAGAGCGCGATGCGGTACGAGAAACCGGCGTCCCAGCTCTGTGCCTGCTGGCCGAGCTGCAACGCCTCTTCTGCGATCCGTTCCCCTTCGGCGAACTCACCCTGGAAGATGGCCAAGGTCGAGCGCATTACTACGTTGTACCACTGCAGCGAGGGCTGCTTCAGCTGCTCCGCGAGCGCTCGGTGGTCATCCGCCGCCCGTTCGACGGCTGCAACATCGCCGAGCGACAGCGCCACCCACCAGCGCAGCCGGCAGGCATCGAGAGCTCGCTCCGCCTCTCCGGTCTCCTCTGCCAGCCGGGTGACCTCCTCGGCGATCGTCGCCGGCTCTCCCAGCTCGGGTCCCCAGGTTGCCGTGAAGACGCTTGCGAGCGCGTAACCGAGCGTGTCCGGGTCACCGAGGCCGCGCGCGATCTCGACCGCTTGACGGCTGAGCGAAGATCTCGGCTCGAGCGAGGGCTGGTCGCGAAGGGCTCCCGCCAGGCGTGCGAGCAGTTTCACTCTCAGCACCGGTTCGGTCTCGCCCAAAGCTTCGAGCGCTTCTTCGAGCAGCGGGACAAGCCAGGGGTCGCGTCCGGCGCGGAGCCACGGGAACCTGCCCCCGTAGCCGAGCGCGGCACGGGCCAGGTGCTCGGGGAGCAGAGACGCCCTTGCGAGATCGGCAGCGGCGAGGAACGCCTGCTCGGCCTCGGGCGTGCTCCCGCCCCTTGCGAGCGCGTCCCCGCGCGCGACCACCAGCGCGTACCGCGCAGACAGGTCGACCGGCTGCTGCAGCTCGAGCGCTTGCAGCGCCAGCTCGTACAGGCGCGCCGCCTCTTCGTACGCGAGAAGTTCGAGCGCGCGATCGCCGGCGCGTTGCGCGTACCCGAGAGCCTTGTCGAGGTCTCCGCCCGGGGCAGCCTCGAGGAAGTGATGGGCAAGCTCGGCCAAATAAGGTTCCTGATCCTGCGCGTAGAGCGCCTCGAGCGCCTCGCCGGCGCGTCGATGCAGCTGCACCCGCCGGGGAGTCGTCAGCCCTTCGTAAAGGGTCTCGCGGACCAGCGCATGCCCGAACCGCAGGCGTCCCCGCGCGCCTGGCACCGACGTCAGCACACGAGCTGCGACAGGCTCGTCAAGCAAGTCGAGCAGTTCGTCCGCGGGGACCTCGGTCAACCGCTGCAAGGCATCGAGCGCGAACTCGCGGCCGAGCACGGAGGCGAGCGTGAGCACGACCACGCACTCCTCGGACAAGCGCCGCAGCCGCCTCCCGATCACCTCGCGAACGCCCTGCGGGATCCCGAGTGTCCAGAGCTCGCGGGCATCGACGTCGGAGACATGTCCATCCGCTGCGAGCAGGCGCACGACCTCGGCGACGAAGAGCGCGTTGCCTCCCGTCTCTGTATGGATCGCCGCGCTCAACCCTGCGGACGGGGTCGTGCCGGCAGTGAGCTTGACATACTCCGAGATGTCCTCTTCGGTCAATCCACCGAGCTCGATGCGTCGCGTGACCTGCTCCCGCGCCAGCTCCGCGAGCGTCGACGCGAGCGGATCGCGCATGGTCGGGTCGACGTCGCGGTACGTGCCGACGACGAGGATCCTGCTGCCGGCGATCCCTCCCGCGACGAACCGAAGCAGGAGCAGCGACGGCTCGTCGGCGACGTGAAGGTCGTCGAGCACGAGCACGAGCGGACGGGAAGCCGCAGCGTTCCTGAGGAAGTGGCCAACAGAATCGAAGAGCCGGAAGCGCGCCCCCTCGACCTCCAAAGATGGCTGCGGCAGATCGGGGAAGAGCTCGCGTAGCTCCGGGACGATCTGCGCGAGGTCCGGGGCGCCGCTCCCGAGCTCCGACCGCAGGGTTCCGGGATCGCTCTGCTCGACGTACAGACGCAGCGCCTGGACCCACGGCCAGTAGGCGGGCGCCCCGCCGGCCTCCCAGCAGCGACCGATGACGACGCTGGCGCCGCGCGCCCGCGCATCCGCGATCAGCTCATCGGCCAGGCGGCTCTTCCCGATCCCGGGCTCACCGACCAGCAGGAAGAGGCGACCGCGACGGGCAAAGGCGTCGTTCAGGCCTGCGCGTAACTCCTCCAGCTGCAGCCCGCGGCCGACGAAGAGGTCGTGCGGCGGCTCGGGCGCGGGCTCGACTCGAGCGGCCAGGTCGAGCGCGGCGTCCTGTCGCAGAATCGCCTGCTGCAGCTCACGCAGCTCTCGCCTCGGCTCAAGCCCGAGCTCGTCGACGAGCGCACTGCGGGCTGCTCGGAAGGCGTCGAGAGCCTCGACTTGTCTCCCCGAGCGATAGAGGGCAAGCATCAGCTGTCCACGAAGCCTCTCTCGTAACGGATAGGCTGCGACGAGCGACTCGAGCTCACCAATGAGCTCGGCGTGGCGACCGAGCGCAAGGTCGGCGTCGATTCGTTCCTCGAGCGCCGACACGCGGGCTTCCTCGAGTCGCGCGATCTCGTTTTGCGCGAACGATTCGTGGGCGAAGTCGGCAAACGCGGGCCCGCGCCACAGCGCCAGGCCCTCCAGCAGTGTATGGGCCGCCAGCCGAGGACTCCCTGCCGCGAGCGCGCGCCTGCCCTCGTCGACGAGCTGCTCGAAGCGGTCGGCGTCGAGCTCTCCCCGCTCGATCCGAAGCAAATAACCGGGGCACGCGTAACGAGAATACTGTCGGCCTCGTCCCGCGCGTGCCGACCTCTCAGCGCCTTGCGAAGCTGAGAGACGTACACCTGGACGACCTTGGGAGCGGTCGCCGGCGGACGGTCGCTCCAGAGCTCGTTGATCAGGCGATCGGTGGAGACGACCTCGTTGCGGTGAAGGAGCAGAACGGCGAGCACCGCGCGCTGCTTCGCTCCGCCGAGGGAGATCTCACGTCCCTCCGAGCAGACCTCGAGCGGCCCGAGGATCCGAAACTCCATCTGAGTTCGGCAAGCGTAAACCGGGCAGACAGCAGGCACAACCGACCCGGCAACGCGGGGCATTAGCTGATCCCTCACCTCCGCTTTGGCAGTGCTTCGTCGGTGCTTTACCGCCGGGCTGCACGCTCCGCGAGACCGACCGCATGAAGCGGTCAGTGAGGAAAGGAGCAGATCGTGAAGCGTGACCGGACCATGAAGAGGCGCCAGCAGCTGGCGCGGCGCGTCGAGCGAGCAGCTGTCCCGGAGCGCCCCTACATCGGCCAGGGACCCCGCTACCTCGTCCAGCCGAGCATTAGCACTGCGTGCGCTCCCTCGCTGCGCGCGATCGCAGCCGCACTGCGTGACGAGACACATCCGATTGACGAGGCGAGCCTCAAGGCGGTCTGGAGGTTCCTCACGGACGGGGCTGGATCACCGTTCCTCGGCCGGGACTCGACGGCGGCTCTTCGGGAGGTCGTCCGCCTTCAGCACGTCGTCGTCGGCGCAGAAACGGCCGTCTTCGACGAGGAGCAGCTCATCGTCGCCGTCGCCGTCTGACGACTGATTCGTGTCACATCGGCTCTGTCTGCACGCCACGCCACGACCGCCCACCAAGGCGGCCGTGGCGTGGGCGGGCAGGCAGGGAGGAGATCGAGATGGCAATCCGACTGATCTTCGCCGGGATCGAACGCGGTACCGTGCGGCGCGAGCTGACGGTGAGTAGTGGCCACCGTTCTCATGCCCACTCCATGCCCAAACGTCCGAGAAACGGCGGACGGAGCCATGCGGGCTAAGGGCGTTACCGAAACAGCCTCAAACCCGCATCGTTGCGTACGTTCGTCGTCGTCAGTCGTCGCGCGTCGCCGCCAGTGGCGCGGCTTCCCAAGCCAAGGGTCGCGGGTTCGAGCCCCGTCGTCCGCTCTCGTGAGACGGCTGCCGAGCGACGGCGTCGCCGGTCCACGAAGAAGTCTCTTCGTCTAGTGTGCAGCTGGCATGGAGAAGAGGTGTTTGCGGCCGGACATCAGTTCGAGCGCGCTCTCACCTGAAAGCAACCTCGAAGAGGAGAGAGAATGGCAGTAGGCCCTGTCGACGTGTACATCATTGGCTTCCCCGGCAACAAGTTCACCGGGCGTATCACGCCGGCGATCATGGAGCTCGTAGACAACGGCACGATTCGCGTGATCGACCTCCTCTTCGTCATGAAGGATCAGGACGGCACCGTGACGACCCTCGAGGCGGCGGACCTGGGCGAGGACGGCGCCGGCTTCCTCGCAATCGAGGTCACCCACCCGGGTGCGCTGGGATCGGAAGACGCCGAGGAGGTCAGCGACGACCTGCCGTTGAACAGCTCTGCCCTCCTGGTCGCGTTCGAGAACCTCTGGGCGACGAAGGTGGTCGACGCGCTCCGTGCCGCCGATGCGGTGTTGATCGACCAGATTCGCATCCCCGCCGACGTCGTCGAAGCCGCTCTCACTGCAGGTTAGAACCTTCCACTTCACCGATTGAGAGGTAATCGAGATGGGACTAGTCCGCATGGCCGCCCGCACGGCCGTCGTCGCGGGAACCGCCACCGCCGTATCCGGGCGCGTGGCGCGCCGTCAGGCCTCGAAGTACGACGAGCAGGATCAAGAGCAGCAGGCTCCGGAGCAGGAGGCTGCGCCGCCGGCTGCCGCCCCGGAGGATGACCAGACGGCGCAGCTTCAGAACCTGGCTCAGCTCCACAGCGAGGGCGTGCTCACCGACGAGGAATTCGCGGCCGCGAAGGCCAAGATCCTGGGGATCTGAGCCCCCGCGGCCCGCGTGGCCTCGAACCAGGTCGAGGCGTACTCGCGATTGGCGGGGGTCTACGACGAGATCGTCGTGGACCCCTGCCACGGTCGCTGGGCATCGTTCCTCGACGACCTCTGGAGCACTGACGCGTCGGGTGTTCGCAGCGTGCTCGACCTCTGCTGCGGCACCGGCCTCCTGGCCGCCGAGCTGGTGGCACGGGGCTATCGGGTCGTGGGCATCGACGCCTCCGAGGCGATGCTCGCCCGCGCACGGGAGCTCCTCGGCCCGGCTGTGGCCCTGCATCAGATGGTTCTCCCCGACCTGACAGTCGACGGCGTCTTCGACGCTGCGGTGTGCACGTTCGACGGTCTCAACTACCTCGGCACGGGCGAGCTGGAAGGAACGATGACGGCCGTGGCCCGACGACTTCGCCCCGCCGCGTGGCTCGTCTTCGACCTGCACACCGATGCGCTGATGGACTTCACCATCCGCAACCCCGTCGTCAGTGGCGAATCGCACGGGAATCACTTCGTCATCAACAGCACCGTGGATCCGGTCGCCCGGACGTGCGACACCCGCATCGAGATCACGCGCGCCCGTGCCGGCGACCCGTTCACGGAGCAGCACCGGCAGTACTTCCACGGCGATGCCGAGGTCCGGGGCGCGCTCGCCTATGCCGGTTTCGAGGTCGCCGCCGTCACCGACGAGTACACCGATCAGCCGGTCGACGGGTCGACGCTGCACGCAACCTGGATCGCCCGCCGTCAGCCTTCGTGACCGTGCCGGCGAGCCGGCCGGGCTTCGCACCGGGGGCTTGCGGTGTCGACCCCGCCATCCGCTTCCAAGCCGGGATCAGTAGGATGCGCGCGTTGCAGGTCGTGGTGGGTCGCTCTGGTCGGCGAGGATTCCGGAGGTGAGTCGAGTGCGGATCGCGTTCCCGAGGGTCGGCGTTGTCTTCGTGGCAGTCTTGGCGTTGGCGCTCGCGGCAGGCTCCGCGCAGGCAGCCCCGCTGACGACCGTTGCCACAGGATTGGACAACCCGCGCGGGCTCGAGGTCGGCCCCGGAGGCGCGGTCTACGTCGCAGAGGCAGGTCGCGGCGGGGACACCTGCCTCGGCCAGGGGGCGAACGCAACGTGTATCGGCTTCACGGGCGCGGTCACCCGGATCGCCGGCGGAGTGCAGAGCCGGATCGCCACCGGGCTCGTCTCGGCCGCAGGGCCCGACGGCTCGTTCGCGACCGGCGTCGACGATGTCGCGCTCTCGGGTGGGGGGGTGTACACGATCATGACCTCGGGTCCTCCCGATGCGGTTCGAGGGCTGCCCGCGTCGATCAGAAGGCAGCTCGGCCGCCTCCTCCGCGTCCGTGGCGCGAGCCAGACCGTGATCGCCGACGTCGGGCGGATCGAGGTCCGGCTCAACCCTGACGGCACCGATCTGAACCCGAATCCGTACGGCGTCGTCGCGGGCCCGCGCGGCTCCTTCTACGCCGTGGACGCGGGGGGGAACACGCTCCTCCGTGTCGACCGGAGCGGCCAGGTCTCGATCGTCGCCGTCCTCCCGCCGGAGACGGTCGGGCGTCGCCAGGCGCAGTCCGTCCCCACCACGGTGACGTGGGGCCCCGACGGGGCGCTCTACGTGGGCGGGCTCGGCGGCGGGGGCACGCCACCGGGCAAGGCGCGCATCTTCAGGATCGATCCGTTCGCCGACGAGGACGACGGCGAGGACGGCGTGGAGGTGTTCGCGACGGGCTTCACGGCGATCAGCGGAATCGACTTCGCTGCGGACGGGACCCTCTACGTGACAGAGCAGTTCCGGGCCTTCTCCGCCCTGGAGCGCGGGGACTTCAGGGGCAGGCTGATCAGAGTTGCGACGAACGGTCGCCGGACCGAGCTCGCCCGCGGGAGGCTGATCGCGCCCGGCGGGGTCGCAGTAGGCCCAGGCAAGACGGTGTACGTCTCGGTGAACAGCGTGTTCGCCGGCCAGGGCGCCGTCGTGCGCGTGCAGGGGTAAGCGGCCCGGCCTAGGCTCGTTTGGCGTAGTCGCCGAACTCGCCGAAGTCGACCATCACGCAGGGCTCGCCGCCGACGACCTCGGCGTCGTGTCCCGGCGGCAGCGCGAAGACGTCGCCGGGGCCGACCACGCCCTCGGCTCCGTTGTCCATGACGACGCGCATGCGCCCAGAGATCACCATCCCGAGATGCGAGACCTGGCATGACTCGGTCCCGGCGATCGGCTTGACGTTCACGCTCCAGCGCCAGCCGGGCTGGAACGTGCCCTTGCCGACGACTCGCCCGCCGATCTCGACGACGCGCGCCTCGCCCTTGCCCTCGAACGGCCTCGTCTCGTCTGGCGAGTCGAAGTTCTTGATCTCCATCCCGGCCATCCCGGCCTCCTCCCTGTAGACCGTGTCACTATCCCACTCGCGCGACCCGCGGACAAGCCTCTGCTGCCTCGATCACGGCGGATCGGCCTGCCGGGATGCGGCTAGCCGCACGGCCGGCCGGGCGCCAGTTCGGACACCAGGGGGATGCCAGCACGGTGGTGATCCGCCGTGGCGGTCGTGACACTCTCCGGAGTCGAGATGAGGAGCGCTACACGACCATGAGCCAGACACCGACCACCGAGAACAACCCTCGATCCGGGGTTCCCGGACTACCGGAGCCGACACTTCGGCTCTCGATCCCCGAGGACGGGGTTCGAGCGGGCGACCTCGTCCTCCGTCCGCCGAGACGCGAGGACGTCGATGCCATGGTTCCCGCGTTCAGCGACCCCGCCATCCGAGAGGCAGGCAATCTGCCGAGTCTCGGCCGCGACGAGCTCCTGGCGACCCTTCCGCACCTGCCCGGGCTTGCCGCGAGCGGCCGGCTTCTGCCACTGGTGGTCGTCGACGCGGCGTGCGGAACCATCCTCGGCGGCGGCACTCTCCATCACCTCGACGCGGAGCGCGGAATCGTGGAGCTCGGCTACTGGCTGTTCCCCGAGGCGCGTGGGCGGGGTGTGGCGACGCGGGTCGCGCGCCTGCTCGCCGAGCATGCATTCTCGCTTGGGGTCCAGCGAGTGGCTGCGTACGTCAACGTCGGCAACGGCCCTTCGGATCGTGTTCTCCAACGCGCCGGCTTCACGCGCGAAGGCGTGGTTCGATCGCTCCCGAAGCCCGACGGCAGACGCGTCGACAAGACCCTCTACTCGATCCTGCCCGGCGAGACCCCCTAGACGCGGGTCTGACGCCTCGACGGCGGACCGTTCACGGGTCGGCGGGCAGGCGACCTGCGATGCTCTGCTCGGAGGCGACGGGTACGGGCTCTCGGCCCACGCGGTGGCGGCGGACGTGGGGGGCCTCCACCGCCGCCTCCCTCGTCGCGAGTGTCGCCGCCGCCGGGCCCGGGAGCCGAGCGGATCGCCCACCAGAGGACGAGCGCCATGATTCCCAGCTTGACGAGGGTGAGCGGGATCAGGGTCAGGTAGAGGGCGTCCATCGCGGTCAAGAGCGCCGGCGTGCCGCGTACATCATCCCTGCGATGAGCACGATCACGCCTCCGACGAACGAGATCCACCACGCGAGCCCGACCGCGAAGAACAGGATCCCGAAGACGGCAATGCCGCCGATCGAGGCGGCCCACTCGACCGGTGTCGACCTTCGCATCGCGACCGAGTCTAGAGCCTCCTCTCGGCAGATTCGCGAATCGGGTGAAGGTGCCCGATCACTCGTCCTGGTGAACCAGGGCTGCGGGCGTGCGCCCGATGGAGAGAGCGGTGCCCGTGCTCTGCCGCAGACGTGTCACGTCGTTCGCCCTCCTCGGCTTGTTGGTCGCGGCCGGCTTGCTGACGCTCGCCCTCCGGCCGATGTTCGCCAGCGCCTCGCCCAGCCTCGCGATTCCGCAGCCTGCCGTCGCAGAGCCTCGCCCCGCGCCTGGGCACGAGCTTCGGCTCGTGGATCATCCGGCTCCGACCGCGGGAGCCGTGCCCGGACGCAGGCCGGTGAAGGCGAAGCCGCGCGCCTACCTCACCGCACGCGTCGACGCCGGCACGGTGAAGCTCCGCGCGACGCCGGGCGGACGTCTCGTCACGACGCTCGGCGCGACGACGGAGTTCGGCTCCCCGCGAGCCCTCTCGGTGGTGGATCGCCGGGGCCGCTGGCTGGCCGTTGTCGCCCCCGAGCTCGGGAACGGCAACGTCGCCTGGATCGACTCGCGCCGCGAGGACGTCGAAGTCGAGCCGACCAGGCTCAGCGTCTCGATCGACCTGTCTCGCCGCCTCCTCGTGGTCAAGCGCGGCGCCGATGTGGTACGGCGCGTCACGATCGGCGTCGGCGCACCGGGCTCCGCGACGCCGATCGGGCGCTTCGCGGTCACCGACAAGCTCGAGGGGAGCCGGTACGGCCCGTTTTACGGCTGCTGCATCCTCGCGCTCTCCGCCAAGCAGCCGAACTTGCCGGTCGGCTGGCGAGGCGGCGATCGGATCGCCGTCCACGGGACGGACGAACCGGGGACGATCGGGCAAGCGAGCTCGGCCGGGTGCCCGCACGCGAGCGACGCTGACATGCGCTACCTGATGCGCACGCTCCCGCTCGGAACACCGGTCTTCATCCATCCGTAGACGCCGGGCCAGGCGCTCAATGCCGGGCATTCCCCGGCCGATACCTTGTGGGTGATCGAGAGCGATCGGCGCTTCCACGCCATCGTCGAGCAGGCTGCCGTCGGGATCGCCGTTGTCGATCTCGAGGGCAGGATCCTCGACGCCAACGCGGCCTACAGCCGGATGCTCGGCTACGCGAGCGGCGAGCTCGACGGGGCGACGGTCAGCATGATCACCCATCCTGACGACGCACAGGAGACCCTCCCGCGGTTCGAGGAGCTCGCAGCGGGGGAGCTGGACTCCTACGACCTCGAGAAGCGCTACGTCCGCAAGGACGGCTCGACGTTCTGGGGACACGTGATCGCGTCGCTCGTCCGCGACGAGTCGGGATCACCTGAGTTCGTGGTCGCCACGATCGAGGACGTCGACACGCGGAGGCGGGCCGAGGAACAGGTTCGCGAGGCGGAGATCCGTTACCGGACGCTCGTCGAGCAGTTGCCGCTCGTCACGTACATCGACGCCCTCGACGAGCGCAGCTCGAACGTCTACACGAGCCCGCAGCTCGAATCGGTACTCGGCTACACGGTCGCGGAATGGCAGTCCGATCCCGATCTGTTCGTCCGGATCCTGCATCCGGACGACCGGGAGCGCGTGCTCGCCGAGGTTCGGCGGACGAACGCGAGCGGAGAGCGATTCGCCTGCGAGTACCGTCTGGTCGCGCGTGACGGGCATGCCGTGTGGTTCCGGGACGAGTGCGTGGTCGTCTACGACCGCTCCGGAGAGCCGGCCTACTCCCAGGGGTACCTGCTCGACATCACCGAGCGCAAGGAGGCGGAGGAGGCGCTTCGGGAGAGCGAGGAGCGCTTCCGCTCGATGGCGGACAACGCGCCGGTCCTGATCTGGACAGCGGATCCGTCCGGGACGGTCACGTTCTTCTCGCAGGCCTGGCTGGATTTCACCGGTCGGACGCTCGCCGAGGAGATCGGCGACGGGTGGGCGGAGATGGTGCACCCCGACGATCTCGACGTCGCGTACCACGCTTACATGGCCGCGATTCGCGAGCACCAGCCCTACGAGGCCGAGTACCGGCTGCGACGAGCCGACGGCGAGTACCGCTGGATCCTCGATCGCGGAAGGCCCAACTACCGACCCGACGGAACGCTCGCCGGCTACATCGGCGTGGGCGTGGAGGTCACGGAACAGCGCAACGCTCGCGCCGCCCTCGAACGGCGCGAGCGGATCATGCAGGCCGTCGCACGGATCGCGGGCGAGCTCGTCACGAGGGCGTCGTGGGAGGAGGTCGACGTCGTCGGTCAGCTCGGTAGGGCGATCGACGCGAGTCGCACGTACCTCTTCGAGAATCACCGGTCGGAGAAGGGTGCGGTCATCGGGAGGCAGCTCGCCGAATGGGTGGCACCCGGCGTGCGGCCGATGATCGACGACGCTGGGCTGGCAGCGTTCGACTACCTGGCCGCCGGGTTCGGGCGCTGGGCCGAGACGCTCTCGACCGGCGGGGTCGTCCAGGGCCCCATCCGCGACTTCCCGGAGCGGGAGCGCGCCGAGCTCGAGCGCCAGGACATCCGTTCGGTTCTCGAGATCCCGGTGCTGGTGGAGGGTTCCTGGTGGGGCGTACTCGGCTTCGACGACTGCGAGCTCCAGCGCCGCTGGAGCGAGGCGGAGATCGACGCGCTGCGGGCGGCGGCCGGGATCCTCGGGGAGGCGATCAGGCGCCAGTGGACTGCACGATCGCTTCAGGAGGCGACGGCCACGCTCGAGGCGCTCGTGACGAATTCGCCCGCCGCGATCGTCGGCTTCGACACGGAGGGCTCGGTGATCCTCTGGAACCCGGCAGCGGAGGACCTTCTCGGCTGGACGGCCGAGGAGGCTCTCGCGGGACCGAACCCGTTCGTCGAGCAGAAGGACAGCCGTCAGGAGTTCGACGAGTACCTGCAGCGCGGGCTGAGCGGCCAGACCTGGAGCACCGCGGACGTCGTTCGCTTGCGCGAGGACGGTTCAGAGGTCGTCGTCAACGCGTCCTCTGCTCCGCTTCGCAATGGCGACGGCTCGATCATCGGGGTCGCCTCCGTCCTGGTCGACATGACGGCCAAGAAGCAGACGCAGGACGCGCTCACCGAGAGCGAGGCTCGGTTCGCCGCGTTCATGGACACCACGCCCGCCGTCGCGTTCGCAAAGGACGCGGAAGGCCGGTACGTCTACGTCAACGCCCGCTGGCGCGAGTTCTTCGGCCACGAGCCGGAGGAGGTGCTCGGGCGCACCGACGCGGACGTGTTCCCCGAGTACGCGGACGTGTTCCGCTCGGACGATGCCGCCGCACTCGCGGCCGGACGGCCGGTCCGGAAGCTCGAGCACGTCGAGGCCAGGGACCTCGAGCGAACGTTGCTGACGTTCAAGTTCCCGTTCCGGGACGCTCTGGGACGGGAGTACGTCGGCGGGGTCGCGTTGGACGTCACCGAGCAGGAGCGGGCCCAGGAGGAGCTCCGCGAGACCACCCAGCTGCTCGGCGCGCTCGTCGAGAGCTCCCCCGTTGCGATCGTGACCTCCGACCGCGACGGCCTCGTGACGGGCTGGAACCCGGCCGCAGAGTCGATGTTCGGCTGGCGAAGGGAAGAGGTGCTCGGAAAGCCGCCGCCGCACTTCGTTCCCGACGACCCGGACGGCCTCGCGTCGCGTGAGCGGGCGAACAAGGGCGAGACGGTGACCGACGCGGAGGCCGTGCGTCTTCGCAAGGACGGGACCAGGGTCGACGTGAGCTATTCGAAGGCGCCCCTCCGCGCGGCGGACGGCGCCATCGTCGGCACGACCGCGATCCTTACCGACATCACCGAGCGCAAGCGTGCCGAGGAGGCGCTGAGCGAGACCACCCACGCGCTGGAGGCGATTGTCGACTCCTCGCCGCTTGCGATCGTGACCCTGGACGACCAGGGTCGCGTGACCCGGTGGAGTGAAGCGGCGACGCGGATGTTCGGCTGGACCGAGGCGGAGGTCATCGGCAGGTTCAACCCGATCCTTCCCGAAGGGGAGGAGGAGGGCTTCCTCGAGACGATCGGCCTGGCGCTGACGGGGCGCTCGTGGCGAAACCTAGAGGTGCGGCGCCGGCACAAGGATGGACGGGCGATCGACGTCAGCGCCTCCTCCGCGCCGCTCCGCGATGCGAGCGGTCAGGCGATCGGCCTCGTCGCGGTCCTCGCGGACGTGACGGAGCGGAAGCGAACCGAGCAACGGCTCGAGGCGCAGCATGCCGTCACGCGTGCGCTCGCCGAGTCGGCCACGCTCGAAGAAGCGGCGCCGCGCCTGCTGGCAGAGGTCTGCGGGAGCCTCGACTGGGACCTCGGAGGCATCTGGCTCGTCGACTCCGAGGCCGACCGCCTTCGCCTCGCCTCGATGTGGCACGGGGACGGCGGCCGCTTCGAGCAGTTCGTCGACGTGAGCTGGACGCTCGAGCTCGAACGTGGCGCAGGGCTACCCGGCCGCGTCTGGGAGACCGGCGAGCCCGCCTGGTTCGCCGATGTCGTGCCTGCGAGCCGTGCCCGATCGGCGGCCATTGCGGCCTCGGGCCTCCACGGTGCTCTCGCCACGCCGATCACGAGCGGCGGTCTCGTGATCGGCGTCCTCGAGCTGCTCGTACGCGAGGTCCGGGAGCCCGACGCCGACCTGCTCCCGGTCCTGGTGTCGTTCGGGAGCCAGATCGGGCAGTTCATCGCGAGAGTGCAGGCAGACCAGGACCTTCGTGCCCGCGAGGAGCAGTTCCGGACGCTCGTGGCGAATCTTCCCGGTGCCATCTACCGGTGCTCGGCGGACGCCGACTGGACGATGAGCTACATGAGCGACGCGATCCGGGAGATCACAGGGCACGCAGGGGCGGAGTTCATCGACAACTCCGTGCGCTCGTACGCGAGCGTCATCCATCCCGACGACAGGGCCGACGTCGACCGGATCGTCGGCGAGGGAGTGCGCCGCAAGGAGCCGTTCGAGCTCGAGTACCGCGTCATGCACGCCGACGGCTCGGTCCGCTGGGTCTCGGAGAAGGGCCAGCCGATCATCGGGCCGGGCGGGGAGGTGCTGTGGCTGGACGGGGCGATCTTCGACGTCACGGAGCGGAGGCGCGCCGAGGCCGATCTCGCGACGGAGCGGGATCTGATGCGGATCTTCATGCACGCCACGCCCGATCACATCTACTTCAAGGACCGCGAGAGCCGGTTCCTGCGCATCTCCGAAACGCTCGCACGCTGGCTCGGCCTCGACGATCCGGCGGAGGCGATCGGAAAGACAGACTTCGACTTCTTCACCGGTGAGCACGCCGCCAAAGCGCGTGCGGACGAGGAGGAGCTCCTCCGGACCGGCGAGCCGATGCTCGACATCGAGGACAAGGAGACCTGGCCGGACGGGAGCGTGACCTGGGTCGTTTCGTCGCGGCTCCCGCTCCGGGACGAGCAGGGTGAGATCGTCGGGACGTTCGGGATCTCCCGTGACATCACCCAGCGCAAGCTCGACGAGGAGGAGCTGGCGGGTGCGAAGAACCTCCTCGACTCGATCGTCGAGAGCCTGCCGACGCCGCTCTTCCTGAAGGATGCGGAAGAGCTTCGCTTCGTTCGAGTCAACCGAGCTGCAGAGGAGCTCTGGGGCTTCGACCGCGCTGCGCTTCTCGGCAAGAGCGACCGGGACTTCTTCCCACCCGAGCAGGCCGAGTTCTTCATCGAGAAGGACAGGCACGTTGTCGACGCCCAGGAGCTCCTCGACGTCCCGGAGGAACCGATCGAGACGAAGGAGCTCGGCACCCGCTACCTGCACACGCGCAAGGTGCCGATCGTCGACGAGTCGGGCACCTCGCGCTACCTGCTCGGGATCTCGCTCGACATCACCGAGGCGAAGCTCGCGGCCGCCGAGCTCGAGCGGCTTCTCGGTCAGCTCGAGGAGCAGAACGAGCGGCTGCGCCAGCTCGATCGCATGAAGGACGAGTTCGTCGCCCTCGTGTCGCACGAGCTACGGACGCCGCTGACGTCGATCCTGGGGTATCTCGAGCTCGTCCTCGAAGGCGACGCGGGGGCGGTGACCGAGGATCAGGAGCACTTCCTGTCGATCATCGAGCGCAACGCGCAGCGTCTGCTCCGCCTCGTCGGGGACCTCCTCTTCGTCGCCCAGATCGAGGCCGGGAAGCTGACGATCGAGCGGGAGCCCGTCGACCTCGCGCAGATCGCAGCCGACTGCATCGAGGCCGCCCGTCCGCGGGCGACCGAGAAGGAGCTCGACCTGTCACTCGAGAGCAAGCTCGCCGCTGCGATTCTCGGAGACAAGACGCGGCTCGCGCAGCTGTTCGACAACCTCGTCTCGAACGCGATCAAGTTCACACCCGAGGGAGGCAACGTCCGCGTCCGCCTGGCGGTCGACGAACGCCGCGTCGTGCTCACCGTCTCCGACACCGGCATGGGCATCCCGCCCGACGAGCAGGCGAACCTCTTCCAGCGCTTCTTCAGGACCTCGGAGGCGACGAAGCGCGCCATCCAGGGCACGGGTCTCGGGCTGGCGATCACGAAGGCGATCGCGGAGGCCCACGGTGGCAGCATCGCGGTCGAGAGCGAAGCGGGGAAGGGGACGACGTTCGTCGTCGAGCTCCCGGTCGAGGCAGCTCTCTCAAGCGGCCGCGAGCCGATGCCGATAGAGGAGGCGGGAGGCCGAACGTGAGTGCTGTCGAGACGAACACCCCGAATCCGCTCGTCCTCGTCGCCGACGACGACGAGGACATCCTCCAGCTGGTCGCCTTCCGGCTCGAGCGAGCGGGCTACCGGATCGTCACGGCCTCCGACGGCGAGCAGGCGCTTCAGATCGCCCTCGACCAGCATCCGGATCTCGCAGTCCTCGACGTGATGATGCCGCGCCTGACCGGCCTCGAGGTGACCGAGCGGCTTCGCGCCGAGGGCAAGCGAATGCCGATCGTGCTCCTGACCGCGCGAGTCCAGGAGGCCGACATCGCGAGAGGGTTCGAAGCCGGCGCTGACGACTACATCAAGAAGCCCTTCAGCCCGCAGGAGCTGCGGGCTCGCGTGCAGGCCATCCTCGGCCGCAGGTAAGGCAAATGACAGGGGCGCTGGCGCTCAGTGCCGTCGCGCTCTTTGCCGCGGGGGTTCTCACCGTCGCCGTCCTCGCCACCCGGCGCGCGTTCATCGCCCGAGACGAGCGGATCCGCCATGACCTGGAGCCGCGCCTTCGACCGGTGGCGTTCGCACTGATCGACGGGGATCCGGTCGACGTCGTCGGCATGGACGAGCGAGGCTCACAGGTGCTCGCGGCGATGCTGGGTCGCTACGCTCAGCAGCTCTCCGGAACCTCCCGGCAGTGCATCTCGGCGTTCTTCGAGGCGAACGGCCACGTCTTCCGGGAGCTCGCGCATACGAAGGACGGCCGTGCCTGGCGGCGGGCGATGGCCGCCCACAGCCTCGGGGACATGGGCTCCCGCGTGGCGATCCCGGCGCTGCTCGAGTTGCTGATCGCCGACGAGTCCACGGAGGTCCGGGAGGCTGCCGCCCGGAGTCTGGGAGCGCTTCGCGCGGTCGACGCGGTCGAGCCGCTCGTCCGGGCGCTGGTCTCCGGCGCCGTGCCCCGGGCGATCGCGTCCCAGTCGCTGCTCACGATCGGCGCGCCGGCCGTTCCGGAGCTGCGAGAGCTGGCGGCGGACGAGGACGACGGCGTACGGGGCCGGGCGATCGAGCTGATCGGGCTGCTCGGTGACGCCGCCGACGCGGGGATCGTCCTCGCTCGCTTGCGGGACCCCTCGGCGGAGGTGCGTGCGAAAGCCGCGAGAGCGCTGGGCCGCCTTGGCGCCGGCGAGGCGGCCGCGGAGCTCAGACGCGCGCTCCAGGACCGGATCGCGTTCGTTCGCGCGACCGCCGCGATCGCACTCGGGCAGGTCGGCGATCGCTCCGCTGCCGACGATCTCCTCGAACAGGCACGCATCGACTCGTTCGAGCCGGCGCGCGCGGCCGCGGAAGCGCTGGGCCTGATCGATCCGCAGCGTGTGCGCGAGGCGGCGTCCAGGGCGAACGCCGGGCCGCACCTGACCGAGGCCGCCGATCTCCTCGCCGTGCGCGCATGACGCGGGCGCTCGAGATCTTCGGGATCTTCACCATCTCGTATTTCGCGATCCTCAATCTGATCTACATCACGTTCACCGTCATGGCCTGGCAGGGCCTGACGCGGTATCTGCGCCAGCGCTCGTACTCCTCCGAGGAGG
The DNA here is from genome assembly GCA_963705605.1 of uncultured Thermoleophilia bacterium. GTDB lineage: Bacteria > Actinomycetota > Thermoleophilia > Gaiellales > Gaiellaceae > CAVPKC01. Next base: position 282,306 of record CAVPKC010000003.1, on the reverse strand, counting down.
AGTCGTTTGCATCCCCGCTGACGCCGGCGATCTCGATCCTGCTACCCGGCTACAACGAGGAGGCGGGGGTCGTCGAGAGCATTCGCTCGCTGCTCGCGCTCCGCTACCCCGAGTTCGAGATCGTGATGATCAACGACGGGTCGAAGGACGCGACCATGGAGCGGCTGAAGGCTGCGTTCGACCTCGTGCCCGTTCGCAAGGCGCTGCGGGAGGGGATCGCGACGAAGCCCGTCCGGGCCGTCTATGCCTCGAGGAAGCATCCCGAGCTCGTGGTCGTCGACAAGGAGAACGGCGGCAAGGCAGACGCCCTCAACGTCGGCGTCAACGCGGCGCGCTACCCGTATGTCTGCGCGGTGGACGCGGACGCCATCCTCGAGCACGACGCCCTGATCCGCGTCGCCAAGCCCATCCTCGACAACCCCGATCTGGTAGCCGCGACTGGCGGCATCGTCCGGATCGCGAACGGCTGCACGATCGACCACGGCCGGGTCGTCGACGTGAAGCTCCCGAAGAGCCGGGTCGCCACGTTCCAGGTCGTCGAGTACTTTCGCGCCTTCCTCGTCGGCAGGGTCGGCTGGAGCCGGGTGAACGCCCTGCTGATCATCTCCGGCGCGTTCGGGCTGTTCAAGCGCTCGGTCGTCGACGCTGTCGGCGGCTACTCGACACAGACGATCGGCGAGGACATGGAGCTCGTCGTCCGCATGCACCGGTTCCTTCGCGACCGAGACGAGGACTACCGGATCGAGTTCGTCCCCGACCCCGTGTGCTGGACGGAAGCGCCCGAGGACATGCGCACGCTCAACCGACAGCGGAACCGGTGGCAGCGAGGTCTCGGCCAGGTGCTCTACACGCATCGCCGGCTCGCGTTCAACCCTCGTTACGGCTGGCTCGGCCTCGGAGGGGTGCCCTACTTCCTGGTCTTCGAGCTCTTCGGCCCGCTGGTCGAGGTCGTCGGCTACCTGGCGATCCCCATCGCGGTCGCAGTCGGCCTTCTCTCGCCGATCTTCCTGATCGCGTTCAGCGTCGTCGCCGTTCTCCTGGGCGTCCTCCTGTCCGTCTCCGCGCTCGCGCTCGAGGAGTTCAGCTTCCGGCGCCACCGCGAGGGGAAGGAGGTCGCACGCCTGATCTCGTACGCGATCCTCGAGAACTTCGGCTACCGGCAGGCGATCAGCTTCTCGCGAGCGTGGGCGTTCGTGGATCTCGCCCGCAGGAAGCAGGCCTGGGGCGACCAGAAGCGCAAGGGCATCGGGTCGGCAACCGCCGGCGCGCCCGCCGGTCGCTGATCGCCGCACGTGGTCAGCGGAGGCGGTACCGGTACCCGAAGCCGCGAACGGTCTCGACGCGGTCGGCGGCCGGGCCGAGCTTTCGCCGGAGATAGCCGACGTACAGCTTCACCTGGTCGCGCGAGGCGGCCGTCGGGCCGCCCCAGACGAGCTCGAGCACCTGCTCGTGGGAAAGGACCTGGTTGGGGTGGCGAACGAACGTGGAGAGCAGCCGGAACTCCAGTGGTGTCAGCCGGACGGGCTGCCCTCCGACGGTCACCGCTCGCTGAGGGAAGTCGATCTCGATCAGCGCGTCCACGTACCGCTCGCTCTCGCCGGACGCTCGGCGTCCGTCCGCGCGGCGGAGCAGCGCCTCCGCGCGCGCCAGGAGCTCCTGGCGGCCGAACGGCTTCGTCACGTAGTCGTCGGCGCCGGCTCGCAGGCCGCGAACCTTCTCCAGCTCCCCGGTGCGAGCCGTCAGCATCAGCACGGGGACGTCGCTGAGGTCACGGATACGCTCGAGCGTCTGCCAGCCGTCGAGCTCGGGCATCCCGACGTCGAGAACGACCAGATCCGGGGGGGCAGCGTACATCGAGCGTAGCCCGGCACGGCCGTTATCGGCCTCCGAGACCTCGTAGCCTGCCCGTCCGAACAGCTGGACGAGCAGGCTGCGGATGTCTTCGTCGTCGTCCACGACGAGAACCCTGCGCCCCTTCATACGCTTCTCATACCGAAATCGGCCGCGGAATCCTGCTTCGTCCGCCGACACTTCGTCCATGGTCAAGAAGGTACTCGTCGTCGAACCGCATCCCGAGGTTCGAGAGCTGCTCGTCCGCATCGTCCGCAGGCTCGGACACGAGGTCATGGTCGACGACGGCCGCCCGGCCGGTGATTGGCCCGGTGTCGACGCTGTCCTGCTCGAACCGGCGCTCGAGGGGAGCGTCGAGGCGGTCGCGACGATCGTCCGCGACGACGGCGCCGCGCTCGTCTGCGTCAGCATCTACCCGCCGTCCGACGACGCCCTCGCGCTCGGCCCTGTCGCCTACCTGCAGAAGCCGTTCTCCCTCGTCGAGCTCGAGCGGGCGCTGGTCGCAGCCCTCGAGCCCGTCGAGCCGCTCACAGCCGCCTAGGACGCGCGGCAGCGCGTCCGCGCAGCGACCGCGGCCGCCGTCTGGAATCCGGTCGGCCGGCGGCGACCGGAGCCCGGCAGGCATGATCCAGGGGTGAGCACCGACCGACTCGAGGCGCTCCTGCGCAGCGCGTTTCCCGAAGCGACCGAGCTGGCCGTGATGGACAGAACCGGCACCGGAGACCACTTCCAGGTCGTCGTGACGAGCGCCAGCTTCGACGGGCGCTCGCTCGTCGAGCAGCATCAGCTCGTCTACGACGCGCTGGCCGAGCCGCTCGCGGACGGGACGATTCACGAGCTGCGAATTCGAACGAGAGGAGCCCAGTGAGCGATCTTGGTGACACGGATCAAGGAGATCGTCGAGAACGAGCCCGTGGCCCTGTTCATGAAGGGCACGCCCTGACTTCATCGCCTGCGGCAACTCGGCGCGCGCGCTCGAGGCCCTTCGCGCGCTCGGCGCCCCGGTGACCGCGATCGACGTCCTGCCCGGACCCGCAGATCCGGGTCGAGCTGACCGCCCTCTCCGGCTGGCCGACGATCCCTCAGGTGTTCGTGGGCGGTGAGCTGATCGGCGGCGCCGACATCACGGAGGAGCTCTACGAGACGGGCGACCTCGAGCGGAAGCTTCGAGGAGAAGCTCGGCGACGGCTGGCGGAGCCCCGGCAGCGAGCGTGTGATCGAGCTCGCCGGGGGCGGCAGCAACTTCCGCGTGGTCTGAGACCTCGGGAGCGGCCGTCGAGCGCCGGCCCGCGAATCGACCTCAGACGGTCGGGAGCGCGTGGCGGAGCAGGAAGCCGAGCAGCACGGTGACAGCCGCGACGACGATGCCGATGATCCAGCCCCGGACGTCCTGCCAGCCGAGGATCGCGCCGAGGGCTGCGCCGACGCCGACGATCCCGAGCCAGCCGAAGAGGCCGGCAACTCCAACCTTGGCCTTCTGCGGCGCGTCGGCCGTCCCTGGCAGAGACCGGCGCGGCCTGGTCGGCGGCGGGCGCGCGCGTCGGCGGCTCGTCCCCGGGTGCCATGAGCGCGAGTCTACTTCCCTCGCGAGGGCCCGGTCAGGATCGCCAGGATCCGCTGATGGCTCTCCTCGTCCGGAGACTCCGTGATCACCGTTGCCGGGCGCTCGAACCGGCCGAGCGCGTCCCGGAGCGGCTCGGCGCGAAGCGTGCCCTGCCCGTAGGGCAAGTGCTTCGTCTCGTTCCGATTCGCGTACTGGATGTCGGAGAAGTGGACGTGGAACGGAACGCCTGGCGGGAGGATGCGATCGGCACGCTCGAGCACGGCGGCGAAGTCGTCGGCACCGGTGAACGCGCCGTCGCTCGTCGCGTGCATGTGCGCAAAGTCGAGCACGGGCCGAACCCAGCCCAGCCGCTCGCTGATCTCGAGCACGTCGTCCTCGCTCCCGAGCTCGCGCACTCGCCCCATCACCTCGACACCGAACGGGACGGCGCGATCCTTCGCCTCGAGGCGGCGCCTGAGCTCTCCGAGCTGGTCGACGACGGCGGCCAGCGCCTCGTCACGCGTGCGCCCGAGCAGGAACCCCGGATGGAAGACGACGAGCTCCGCGCCGGTTGCCTTGGCGATGCCGGCCGTGTGGTCGAGCATGCCCATGGCCCGCTTGACCTTCGCCCCTGGCTCGACGTGACCGAGGAAGGCGGCGATCGGAGCGTGAACCGACAGAACGACTCCCGAGGCGCCGGCGATCTCGCCCAGGCGGGCCGCGAAATCCTTCTCCATCCAGAAGCCGCCCTCGAAGTCGAGCTCACAGGCGGTGTAGCCGCGCTCGGAGAGCAGGCGAATCGCGTCCTCCGGCGACTCTCGGCTCGGAAGGCGGGCTGGGCCGACCCGGATCGCTCCCATCGGGCCAGCCTAACCTCACGCGACCGTCGGGTTCGGTGACCGGGCGGCTTCGCCGCCCTCCACGGCGGATATCGGCCTGGCCTTCGGCCAGGCAACGATTCCGCCCAGTGCCGTCCGACGCCCGCGCTACCTTCGTCGCCATGCCGCGGCGTCCCTCCCGGATCGAGCTGCTCGAGCTCGACATCGATCTCCGGCTGGCCGACCTCTGGATCGAGGCCTCCGAGGTCGACGAGTGGAGCCTCGATGTCGTCGCTGCGCTGATGCGCGCCGCGTACGGAAAGGGCTACTGCGACGCGCTCACCGAGGACGAGCCAGGCAGCGCTCTGCCGGGATCACGGGTACATCGTCCCCGACCGCAAGCGCTCTCCCGCGCCGGACTGACGCTTCGGGCGAACCGCAGGGCTACAATCGAGGCGTGGCACAGAGGCGCGTTCCGGTGCGGCTCATCGTCGCGCTGTCCGTCGCGGTGGTCCTGGCGGTCTTCTTGCTGTACACGAGCTTCGCGGGCGGAGCGACGGAGTCGCTGCGCCCGAGCCAGCTCCTGACGCAGGGCGAGACCGGCGAGCCGGTCCAGCTGGCCGGTGTGGTCAAGGGACCGGTGGAGGGAGACGCGCGCGCCGGCGGGCTCACCTTCTCGCTGAAGGACTTCGACGGCAGGGAGACGGTCCCGATCGTCTACACCGGCTCCGTGCCCGACCTCTTCCGAGCCGGCCGCCACGTCTACATGCAGGGGACGTTCCAGGACGGCATCTTCGTCGCGAAGCCGGACTCGCTCGTGACGAAGTGTCCGTCGAAGTACGCACCGAAGAACGAGAGTCCGACCGCCCCGGACGCTTCGTAGCGTCGTGCCCGGCCTCGGTCGCGCCGCGCTCGTCGTCGCTCTCGGCCTGATCCTCTACGCGCTCGTCGCCGGCACGTACGGCGCGCTGACCGGGCGCCGCACGCTCGGCGACTCGGCGACGAACGCGCTCGTCGGCGCCTTCGTCGCCGTCCTGGCTGCGTCGGCGGTTCTGCTCGGCGCATTCCTCGCCAACGATTTCAGCCTGGCCTACGTCGCCGACCACTCGAGCCGCCAGCTGCCGCGTCAGTACTCCTTCACCGCGTTCTGGAGCGGTCAGGAAGGATCGCTGCTCCTCTGGCTCCTGATCCTGACCGGCCTCGGGCTCGGCCGCGGTGCTTCTGAACCGGCGTCTCGTCTCCGAAGTCCTTCCCTGGACGGTGCCTATCCTCGCCGGCGTCGCGACCTTCTTCTGCCTCCTGCTCGTGTTCGTCTCGAGCCCGTTCGACACCCACTCGCCCCGGCCGACGGCGCCGGGCTGAACCCGAGCCTCCAGAACCCGTACAAGATCGCCCACCCTCCGATGCTGTACCTCGGCTACGTCGGCCTGACCATCCCGTTCGCCTTCGCCATGGCGGCGCTCCTCTCCCGGCGGGTGGACGAGCGCTGGATCGTGGCGACGCGCCGCTGGACGCTGGCGGCCTGGACGTTCCTCGGAGTCGGCATCCTGCTCGGGGCGAAGTGGGCGTACGAGGAGGTCGGATGGGGTGGGTGGTACGCGTGGGATCCGGTCGAGAACGCCGCGCTGATGCCGTGGCTCGTGGCGACGGCATTCCTCCATTCGGTGATGGTGCAGGAGAAGAAAGACATGCTCCGCGTCTGGAACGTCGTGCTCGTGACGCTCGCGTTCTCGCTCAGCCTGTTCGGGACCTTCCTCACGCGCAGCGGCGTCCTCAACTCGATCCACAGCTTCACGGAGTCCTCGATCGGCGCCTGGTTCCTCGGGTTCATCTGCGTCGTTGCGGCGCTCTCGATCGCGCTGATCCTGACGCGCCTCCCGGTGCTGCGAACGCGGACGAAGATGGAGTCGCTCGTCTCGCGCGAGGCCGCGTTCCTCTACAACAACCTCTTCCTCGTCGCCTTCGCGCTGACGGTGCTCTGGGGCGTCGCGTACCCGCTCGTCTCCGAGGCGGTTCGCGGGGTCGCCTCGACCGTCGGCGCTCCGTACTACAACTTCTTCGCGATCGTCTTCGGGCTGCCGCTCGTCCTCCTGATGGGCATTGGCCCGCTCGTCGCCTGGCGGAGAGCCTCCCTGCGGTCGCTCGGCGCCAGCGTCGCGTGGCCGGCGGGGGTCGCCGTGCTCTGCGGCGTCGCGCTCGTCGCGGCCGGCGCGGGATCGAGCCCGATCGGCGTCGTCGGCTACTCCTTCGCCGCCTTCGTGCTCGCCGCGATCGTGCTCGAGTTCGTGCGGGGCACGCGTGCCCGGAAGGCGCTCGGCGATCCGAGCTGGCCGGCTGCGCTTGCGACACTCGTCGGTCGCAACCGGCGGCGCTACGGCGGCTACATCGTCCACGCCGCCATCGCGCTGCTGCTGGTCGGAGCCGTCGGGATCGGTGCCTACGGGACGACGCAGGTCCGCAAGCTCGAGCCCGGCCAGACGATGCTGGTCGACGGGTACGCCCTGACCTATCTCGGCGTCGACCCAGCAGCGCCTGGGGAACCGGGTCGAGCTGCGGGCGCAGCTCGAGGTCGCGCGCGGAGGCAGCTCGCTCGGTCGGCTCGACGCCGGGAAGAACCGCTACTTCGCGGAGCAGCAGACCTCGAACGAGGTCGCGATCCGCTCCGACTGGCTCCGCGCCGAGGACCTCTTCGTGATCGCCGACCGGTTCAACGACGACGGCACCGTCTGGCTCAAGGTGCTCGTCAACCCTCTCGTCAATCTGATCTGGATCGCCGGGATCGTCTTCCTCCTCGGCTCGCTCGTCGCCATGTGGCCCGACGCGCGGGAGCAGCTCCGCCTCGCCAGGAGGTTCGGACCGGCGGCCGTTCCCGGTCGGTGACGACCGCCGCCCTGATTCTCGCGGCCGCGCTCGCCGTCGCGGCGGTGCTGTTCGTCGCCCGCCCGTTTCTGCGAGCGTCCGGCATCGACGAGCCCGCCGCGGCGGGCGCGAACGGGGAGGAGGAGCGCGAGCGGATCGCGCTCCTCGAGGCGCGTGACCGGGCGCTCGCGGCCCTGAAGGAGCTCGAGTTCGACCACCGGACAGGCAAGATCTCGGACGCCGACTACGCTGAGACCGTCGTCGACCTCCGCCGGGAGGCTGCAGCGGCGCTCGCAGCGCTCGATGCTTCCACCACCGGCGCGGCCCAGGTCGAGGAGTCGCAGGAACGCGTCTGAGCGCGTCGAAGCCGTCCCAGCAGGGTGGACGGCCGTCGTCTCTGCTGCGCGCTCGCGGCGCTCGTGTCTCTCGTGATCGCCGTGCCTGCCGCGCTCGGCGATCCGGCGGAGGAGGAGTCGCCCGACGCGCGCATCGAGCGCCTGCGGGAAACCGTCGAGGGGGCGAAGCAGCAAGAGCGGATCCTCACCTCGGACATCGACGCGGCGTCCGAGCGGATCGAGGCCGTCGGCAGCCAGGTGCAGGTCGTCGGCGGGCGACTGCGCGAGCTGGAAGCCGAGCTCGCGGATCACCGTCGCGAGCTCGCCGAGCTCCGCGAGCGCTACCGGCTCGAGACGAGGCGTCTACGCACGCTCGAACGCGCGCAGCGGGTCGCGCAGGAGCGCCTCGAGCGGCGGATCGTCGAGATCTACGTCAACGACCCGCCCGACGAGATCGAGATCCTCTTCCAGGTCAGGAGCCTGAACGATCTGATCTCCCAGCTCGACTACCTCGACCAGATCGCGAGTCGCGATCAGGAGATCGCCGCCGAGGTAGCGACGGCGGCCGTGCGATTCGCGGAGACGAGGAGGGCGCTGGGAGAGATCGAGGCGGCCGAGGAGCGCACGACCGAGGCCCTCGCGGCGCGCACCGCCGAGCAGCGGGAGTCGCTCGAACGGCTCGTGGGCTATCGGGACGAGCTGGCAGCTGCGCAGGGCGATCGTCGAGCCCTGCTGGCGACGATCCGCGATGACCGTCACGACGCCGAGGAAGACCTCGACCACCCTCGAGCGGGCGAGCGCTCAGCTGACGGCGCGCCTGCAGTCGGGGACTGCTCCGATCGGGCCGCCGCCGGCGCCTTCCGCGAGCGGGCTGATCTGGCCGGTGAACGGCCCGATCACGAGCGGCTTCGGCCTCCGCTGGGGACGGCTCCACGCCGGTGTCGACATCGGCGTCGGGTTCGGTACGCCGATCAGGGCTGCAGCCGCAGGGACCGTCAGCTACGCAGGCTGGCTCGGTGGCTACGGCAACCTCGTCGTCGTCGAGCACGGGGGCGGGCTGGCGACCGCCTACGCCCATCAGCAGCGCATCTACGCCTCCGTCGGACAGACGGTGGCGCAAGGCGACGTTCTCGGAGAGGTCGGCAGCACGGGGAATTCGACCGGCCCGCACCTCCATTTCGAGGTCCGGATCAACGGCAGCGCAGTCGATCCCCTTGGCTACCTGTGATCTCGACGACGGCAGCGAGCGTGTCGAGCACCTCGTGCTCCACGAGCGTCGCGGCCTGGGGCCCCTCCGGCCCGTCCGCTGAGCGGCGCGCTGGCGCGCTTCTCCTATGCGGCTTCGAGGGGCATGTTGACCACGCGGAGATCCGGCAGGCCGCGGTAGCGCTGGTCGAGGTCGAAGCCATATCCGACGAAGAACTCGTCGGGCACGGTGAAGCCGACGTATCGGATCGGCAGGTCGTCCACGAGGCGGCGGTACGGCCGGTCGAGCAGCGTGCAGACCGCGACGTCGCGCGGGCTCGCGCAGCTGCAGCGTCCTGATCAGGTAGTTGAGCGTGAGGCCGGTGTCGATGACGTCCTCGACGATCAGGACGTCCCGGCCTGCGATCGGCATATCCAGGTCCTTGATCAGGCGGATCGTCGAACGCCCGCCGAGAGCCCCGCCGTAGCCGGCGAGCGCGACGAATTCGATCGCATGCGGGAGGTCGATCGCACGCGCGAGATCGGCGACGAAGATGAACGCTCCGCGGAGCACCGACACGAGCACGAGGTCGGCGCCCGCGTCCCCGTAGTCGCGCGCGATCGCGTCGCCGAGCTCGCCGACGCGCGCCGCGATCTCACCGCGCGCGAGGTAGACCTCGCCGATGCGCGGGTCGCCGGCTACGAGCTGATCGGATCGAGACCGTATTTCTGAGCCAGGCGCTCGAAGTCGCGCCGGTAGAAGAGCTTGACCTTGACGTCCGGATAGCGTTCACGCAGCTTCCGCAGCTTGCGGTTCTTGCGGGTGACGAGTGACTGCTTCATCACCGTCAGCTCCACGTAGAGCTCCTGCTCAGGGAGGTAGAAGTCGGGGGTGATCGCCTCGATCACGCGACCTTCGTCGTCCGTCTCGAGGACGAAGGTGCGCGGCTCGTACTCCCAGGGGACGCCGTAGAAGTCGAGGATCTTCGCACACTCGAGCTCCGCCTCGTTGGCGAACCTGGGTGATTCGATCCCACAATATGCCTGGAAAACAGGCGTTTCCAGAGCCATCTGCCACCGAGGATAGCAGCGGTTCCGGACGGCCCCGGCGCGGCTTCGGCTCCGGGCCTGAGTACACTCGGCCCGTGCGCATCGACCGGTGACGGCACCGTCTGCCAGTGCGAGGCCTACGCCGCCGTCACGGAGCGCGCGGCGCTTGCGAGTGGCCGCTGGCTCGGGCGAGGCGACGTCGAAGGTGCCGGAGAGGCCGCGATCTCGGGGATGCGCGCAGCGCTCGACCTGATGCCCATCGAGGGGCGGATCGTCATCGGGGACCGGGGAGGAGGGCGATGCGCTCGCCGTCGACGCCGTTGTCGGCGGGGGCGGCCAGCCGGTCGATCTGGCCGTGGATCCGCTCGAAGGTCCGAGCGTGGTCGCCCGCGGCGGCTACGGAGCGATGGCCATGATCGCAGTCGGCGATCCGGGAACGCTGCCGCGGCTACCGCAGATGTACATGCGCAAGATGGCGGTCGGGCCGGTCGCGCGCGGTCGCATCGATCTCTCGCCGCTCGATCGCCGACAACGTCAGGTCGATCGCCGAAGCGCTCGGCCGCAACGCGAACGACGTGACCGCGATCGTGCTCGATCGTCCGCGCCACCACGACCTGATCGAGGAGCTGCGCGTCTCCGGGGCGCGCATCAAGCTGATCCAGGACGGCGACGTCACCTCGTCGATCACCGCCGCGATCCGCGGAACGAACGACCACCTCGCGATCGGCATCGGCGGCGCCCGTCAGGCGGTGATCGCAGCGGCCGCGCTGCGCTGCCTCGGCGGCGAGCTCCAGGCGCAGTTCTGGCCCGTCTCGCGGAGCGAGATCGCAATCGCCCGCGAGGCGGGCTTCGAGGACATGGAGACCGTCTTCACGATCGAGCAACTGGCTCCGAGCGAGGTGATCGTCGCGGCGACCGGTGTCTCTGACGGCGACCTTCTGCGTGGCGTCCGCTACCTCGCCGACTCGGCCCGAACGCATTCGCTGGTCATGTGCACGCGCTGCAACTGGGTGCGATTCGTGGACGGGATCCACTTCTTCGCCCGCGAGCGCCGCGAGGAGGTTCGGCTGCTCGGCTAGGCGCCACGCCTCCGGTTCAAGGCCGTGCCCGTCGGGCTCCGCCCGACGGGCGATCGGGGGTCGCGGCCGGCCGAGCCGGCCGCTCAGCCCCTAGCCGAACCCGAGGATGAACTTGGCGTCCTCGGACATCTTGTCCGGCGTCCAGGGGGGCGTCCACGTGATCTCGGCGTCGACTTCCTCGACGCCGTCCATCGACGCGACGACCTCTCGGATCTGCTGCTCGATCAGCGGGCCGACCGGGCAGCCCATCGAGGTCAGGCTGTACGTCACGTGCACCTTCGAGCCCTCGACCTGGGCGTCGTAGAGAAGACCGAGCTCGACGATGTCCATCCCCAGCTCCGGGTCCTCGACGACGCGCAGCGCCTCGAACACGTCTTCGCGAGTCGGCATGGGTCTAGCCTAGCGATTCGGAACGCGGAAACCGGGAGCTCACGCCCGGGCGCCCGCCGTCCGTCCGACGACCCAATGTCCCGGCGACGACTCGCGTAGTGGCAGGACGAGGAGGAGCACGGGGACGAGGAGGGCGGCCATGATCGTCCCGACGACGGCGATTCCCGACGCCTCGAGGACGAAGCCCGCCGAGAGCGCCCCGGCCGCCGACGCTGCGGAGGTGACGAGATCTGCGAATCCGAGCGCTCCGCCGCGTTCTTCGGGTGTCGTCACGTCGCTGATGACGGCGGTCGCCCCGAGGTAGCACGCGGACCAGCCGAGCCCGACGACGAACATCCCCACGCCGATCAGCGCGGTCGCGTCGGTGAACGATCCGAGCAACGCACCCCCGGCGGCGAGCGTCGCCCCGACGAGGAGCCCGAGCCGGCGACCGTAGGTGTCGAGGAGGTACCCGGCAACGGGTGCGAGAGCGAACATGCCCGCCATGTGGACGCCGATGACGATCGCGATCACGTAGCCGCTCGCCCCGTAGTCGTCGAGGATCACCGGCGTGATGCCCATGACCGCGACCATCGACGTCTGGGCGACTCCGATCGCGACGACCGCCGCACGGAACGGCGGGAGCCGGATCAGCTCGTGCAGTCCCCGTCGAGGTGCCGTGGAGGGCGAGACCGTCTCGTCACGGTAGGCGAGATCTCGTGGATCCGGTCGCAGCGAGGCGACGGCGAGCAGCCCGAGGGCGGCGAGTACGGGGATGACCAGCCAGGGCAACGCGCTCGAGCCGGTCGCCCGTTCGATGCCGGCGGCGACCGGCGCGCCGAGAATCGCGCCGATCGTGCCGGCCGCGACGACGAAGCCGACGGCGCGGCCGCGCCGCTCGCTCGGCACCATGTCGGCGGCCGCCAGACGCCCGAGCTGCGCGGCGCCGAAGCCGATGCCGAACGGCACGGCGATCGCGAGCAGCGCCCAGGTCGAGCTGGCCTCGACGGCCAATGCGCCGCCGATCCCGGCGGCGATGAGGATCCCGTAGCCGCCGATGAGACCGGGCCGTCGCCCGGCGCGATCCATCAAGCGCCCGGTGAGGAGGGCACTTCCCGCCGCCGCGAGATTGAAGAGGGCGAGGAAGACTCCGCCCCAGCGCTCGCGGCCGGTGAAGTCGACGATCGCGATCACGCCGAGGGTGAAGAAGGTCGCGACGATCCCGTTGAGCGTCGCCTGGGCGGCGATGAGCAGGCGCGTGTTGCGGCGGACGAGTCGGGCCCGCAGCGCGCCCTCGTCGGTCACTCGGGGATCGCGAGGACGACCTTGCCGAGCTGCTTCCCGTCCTCGAGGTAGCGATGCGCGTCGGCTGCCCCCGCGAGCGGGAAGACGCGGTCGACGAGGGGATGGACCTCCTTCTCCGTCATCAGCTCGAGCAGCGCCGAGAAATCGGCTCTCGTCGCCATCGTCGAACCGAGAATCGTCAGCTGCTTCCACCAGATGCGGCTGAGGCCGGCAGGTGGGTTCGGGCCGCTCGTCGCGCCGCACACCGCGATTCGCCCGGCCTGAGCCGCGACCGAGAGTGACGTCTTCCAGGTGGCCTCGCCGACGTGCTCGACGACGACGTCGACGCCATGGCCCTCCGTCGCCGCCTTGACCTCTTTGGCGACGTCCGCGCTGACGTGGTTGATCGTCACGTCGGCCCCGAGCTCGGCTGCCCTCGCGAGCTTGTCGTCGCTGGACGAGGTGACGACGACACGCGCGCCGAGAGCCTTCGCGAGCAGGAAGGCTGCGGAGCCGACACCGCTTCCGACGCCCCAGCAGAGGACCCATTCGCCCGGCTCGAGCGCGGCGCGGGTCACGAGCATCCGAAAGGCGGTCTCGTAGACCAGCGGGAAAGCCGCCGCCTCGTCGAAGCTCAGGTAGGCGGGCTTGGCGTGCACGTACTCCGCGGGGACGGCGATCAGCTCGGCATGCGTCCCGTCGCAGTGCTCGCCGATGATGTGCGCGCCGTCCTCGAGGCCCGGGTTCAGGAGCACCTCCTGTCCGGGCGAGAACCCCTCGGTTCCTTCGCCCACGGCCTCGACGACGCCTGCGCCGTCGGCTCCGAGGATCCGCGGCTTCGGCACCGATGGGAGGCCCTTCCGCATCCAGATGTCGAGATGGTTGAGCGAGGCGGCTCTCAGCCGGATCAGCACCTCACCGGGCTCGGCCCTGGGCTCGGGAGCGTCCTCGTACCGGAGGACCTCCGGCCCGCCGTCCTCGTGGATGCGAATCGCCTTCATGACGTGACGATCCTATCCAGCCCTTCCGGTGCTACGGTCCGTCCATGACGGCGGCGGAGCTCGAGCGGCTCGCCTTGGAGCTCGGGATCGACGTCGTCGGGGCAGCTCGCGCCCAGCCCTATGAGGACACCGAGGCGGCCATCCTGGAGAGGCGGGCGCGCGGCCTGTTCGCGGAGATGCGCTTCACCATGGCTCAGCCCGAAGTCTCCTGCCATCCCGAGTCGCTCCTTCCTGGAGCGCGGACGGTCGTCTCCGCCGCGCTCTGCTACTACGAGCCAGGGCCGGAGCCGGGCGCCGACCGGGGCCGGTTGCCGCGATACACGTGGCGCGACGCCTACGCCGACCTGAGCGGCAAGCTGGCCGCGCTCGGCGCTCGCCTGGGCGGCAACCATCGCGTCCTGGTCGACGCCAACCAGCACGTTGACCGCGAGGGAGCGGCGAGGGCCGGGGTGGGTTTCTACGGGAAGAACACGATGCTCATCAGCAGGCGCTTCGGCTCGTGGGTCGTGCTCGGCACGCTCGTGACGGACGTCGAGCTGGAGACTTCCTCGCCGCTCGCACTCGACTGCGGCTCGTGCACGCTGTGCATCGAGGCCTGCCCGACTGGGGCGCTCGACGAGCCCGGGGTGCTCGATGCGACCCGCTGCCTGTCCTACTGGACGCAGGCACCGGCACCCATCCCGCCCGCCTATCGGCGGGAACTGGGCGACCAGGTCTACGGATGCGACATCTGCCAGGACGTCTGTCCGTGGAACCGCGGAATCGAGAAGCGCCGCTCTTCCCTCGCACACGACAACGGCCCCGAGGCACTCGTCTCGCTCCGTGAATGGCTCGAGACACCGCCCTCGGAGCTGCGCGCTCGTTATGCGCGCCTCTATGTTCCGGGCAACGACGGGCGGTACCTGCAGCGGAACGCCCTCGTCGCGGTCGGCAACAGCGGAGACCCGGCGCTTCGAGAGCTCGCCGAGGCGTACGCCATGGGTGACGACGCACTGCTTCGAGAGCACGCGGAGTGGGCGCTCGAGCGGCTCGACGCTCGACAAGCCGAACGCGGGCTCTGAGGCAGCTGCGAGCGGCGACGTGCCTCAGCGGCTCTTCGCAGGCGCCTTCTTGCGCAGGCCGCGGTGGAGCTCACGGGCTCGGGCGGCGATCCTGGCTCGATGCTCGTCGGGTTCGAGCAGTACTCCCTCGCCGCGGAACGACAGGATCTCCCCGAAGAGCCACTCGTCGGTTCCGAACCGAACCTCTTCGAGCGCCGACCCGTCGACGAGTGGGGTCGCGCCGCGCTCGATGCGCCAGCGCGCACCTTCCGGCGAGAACCAGACCCGCGCGAGCCGGCGTCGGGACTCCGGCTCGAACTCGGGCCTCGGCTCGAAGCACTCGTCGAGCATCCGGGCGCTCCGCATGCGATCGACCCGGAACGTCCGCGCGGCATTCGGCCCTCTGTCCCACCCGTGGACGTACCAGTACGGAAGCTCGCGCTCGATGCGGTGGGGCTCGATCACGCGAGTCGTGGTCTCGGCCTCCTGCTGCTTCAGGTACTCGATCTCGACGAGGCGGCGCTTACCGATCGCCTCCGCGAGCGACCGGATCAGCTGCTCCTCCTCGCCGACGACGGACGGCCCGGGGGACTCCCGCAGCTCGAACTGGCCGAAGGTCTCCTCGAGCTTGATCCGGACACGATCGAGCGGAGTGTGAGCCTCCGCCGCGATCATCGGCCCGACGAACTCGAGCGCGAGCCGGATCGCCCGGGCCTCGAGCGGCGTCAGCCTTGGCGGCCGGCGGAACGCGTCGCCGAAGAGCTCCTTCTCGACCCGTACGTCGTCCCCGTCGAGGACGGCGTAGACGGCGTAGCAGCCCCCGCCGAAGTTCACCAGGTTCAGCATCTGGAGGTGATCGTCGAGCTGGTCGTAGGGGATGCGAAAGCGCTCCACGAGCTCGGTCGCGGGGATCACGGCGCGCTTGTCCTCGCCGCAGCGTGCGAGGAGAAGAGCGAGCAGGGCCTGAAGCACCGCGAAGCGCTCGGGTGGCACCGGGCCGCCGAGGCGCTCGTTCGCGACGCCGCCGTTCTCCGGCTTACGCGGCTTCGCGGGCTCGGGAGGGTCGCCCTCGTGGCGCTCGGCGATCAGCTCGAGCGCCGCGGACACCGTCTCGACGAGCTCGGGCGGGTCGAGCGGGCGGGCGCGTCCGTCCTGGCGGAGGATCCAGCCGGCGAGCTGCTGGAGGTCGGCGTACTCGGTCACGAAGATCCCATCCTCGACGCGGCCACGGCCGGCGTACGAGCGCTCGACCCACCAGGCGGTGTCGCCGCGGACGTCGATCCGGGCGCTCCCCGCGATCTCGCCCATCTGCCAGGGCGGCCGGCCACGGTACCCGGACGGGTCGAAGTCGGGTGGAACCCGGAAGTCGCGCTCGCGGCGCGTCGCGAAGGTGATGTCCCCCCTGATCCGCGAGACACGGAAGGTGCGGATGTCGTCGCGGCCGACGTCCTTGCCGACCATGTACCAGACCCCGTTGTCGGAGAAGAGCGCATAGGGGTTCACAGCCCGCTCGGTCTCCGCGTTACGCCCGATCGACCAGTAGCGGAACTTCACCGTACGCTGCTTCGAGATCGCGGAGTCGAGCTTCGTGAGCCAGCCGGGCATCTCGGGGCTGTAGTCGTGGCCGAGGACGTTGACGGTCATTGCGCTCTCGGTCGGGGGCTGGGCCGGAGCGGGGCGCCCCAGGGCCAGGTTCTGAAGCGCGAGCCGGAGCGGCTCGGCGTAGGCGAACTGCCCCTCGAGGAGGAAGAGCGAGGTCTGGAGGGCGGCCAGCTCGTCGTCGGAGAGCTCGAGCGCCGGGAGGAAGTACTGCTCGGAACGGAGCGTGTACAGCTCCTCGCCGGTGAACTCGTCTCGCTGCGACTGGAGCGGGATCCCGAGGGCCACGAGCTCGCTTCGGTCCGAGTAGAAGCGGCGCGCGAACGCCTCGTCGGACATCTCCGAGTAGCCCTCCACGCACGACTTGATGTCGCGCGCCGTCAGCGCTCGCCGCTCGGCCATGAGGAAGGCGACGAGCGAGAGCTGGCGGATCAGCTTGTCAGCGTCGTGCGACACCGCCCCTATTCAATCGGAATGTCGCGCGCACTGCCGCGAATCGGCCGGAGGCTGCGGATTCCGGCTTGGCCTGCGGCCAAGCAACGATTCCGCCTCGATCAGATCACGCTGCCGCGCGGGCGGAGACGGGCGTCCGGCCAGTCTCGAGGTGCTGGTGGGACGGGCAGTACTCGCGCTCGGGAAGCGGCGTGCGCTGGCACGGCTTGCCCTTCCGCGTCGTCGCCCGGCAGCGCGCCGCGCCGCCGTCGAACTCGCCTGCGTCGATCTGCTCCTCGACGTAGGTCACCGCAGCTCCGATCCCCTCGCTGACCGCCCACGACACCTGCGCCTGCGCGGTGATCGGGAAGTAGCGGCGGATGTCGGCGAAGAGCGCGCGCTCGGGACGTGCGAAGTAGCGTGGATCCTTGGCCAGACGCTCGACCGTCTCCTCGCATGCAGCAAGGACCGCTCGCCGGTAGGCGAGCTGGGTCTCGGGATCGACGTACGGGTCGATGAGATCCTTGATCGACCGGTAGATGGCCCGTGAGTACTGATACATGACAGTCTGAATTCGCTCGTTCATCGTTGCTGTTCCAGTATGGGCACCGAGGGGTGAAAGTCCTGCAAAGAAGTGTTGAGCGCGCGTTAAGCGCCGCGCCTCGTCGCTGAGTTAGTAACAGTTTACCTCGCTCTCCACGTTGTTACAAAGTCCAGCTGACGAACGTCGGACAGACGGGGGACGGGAACTGGCCGCGCGTCCAGGACGGCTACGATCGGGCGCCGTGGAGATCACCACCGTCGGCGTCGTCGGGCTCGGAGCGATGGGATCGGGCATCGCCCAGGTGTGCGTCCAGGCCGGTTTCGCGACCGTCGGCCGTGAGCAGTCGACCGAGCTTGCCGACCGGGGTCGTGCGGCGGTGCGCGCGCGGCTCGATCGTGCGGTAGAGAAGGGTCTCCTGTCCGCCGCCGACCGCGACGGGACCCTCGGTCTGCTCGCCGTCACCACCGATGTCGACGATCTGGCGGGCTGCGAGCTCGTGATCGAGGCGGCCGCCGAGCGTCTCGACGTCAAGATCGACGTGTTCGGAAAGCTCGCGGCCGTGGTCGCGCCAGGAGCCCTGCTCGCGACGAACACCTCTGCCCTCTCGGTCACGCGTATCGCAGCTGCCACACCGCACCCGGAACGAGTCCTCGGGCTGCACTTCTTCAATCCAGCACCAGTGCTGCCGCTCGTCGAGGTCGTGCGGACAACGCTCACCGCCGACTCCGCCGTCTCGGCCGCGGTCGCCTTCGTCGATCGGGTCGGCAAGACGCCGATCGAGTGTGCCGACAGACCGGGCTTCGTCGTCAACCGCATCCTGATCCCGGCTCTGAACGATGCGGTGCGAGCGCTCGACGAGGGCGTCGCGTCGGCCGAGGCGATCGACGCGGGGATGCGACTCGGCACGGGATGGCCGATGGGGCCGCTCGCACTCATCGACCTGATCGGGGTCGACGTTCACGTTCACGCGGCCGAGGCGCTCTGGGAGGCGTTCCGCGAGCCGCGGTACGCCCCGCCGCCGCGTCTTCTCCGGATGGTCGATGCCGGGAACCTCGGCAGGAAGACCGGGCGCGGCTTCTTCGCGTACTGAGGCCGAATCGTTGTCCGGCGGCGAGCCGCCGGGCCGATATCGGCCGGGGAGGGGCCGGAGGCCCCGGTCACGGTACTGAGGCCGAATCGTTGTCCGGCGGCGAGCCGCCGGGCCGATATCCGGGGAGGGCCGCTGTGCGCGAAACCGGCTCCGCCGGTTTCGCGCCGGTCGTCGCGATATCGGGCTTCGCCCGATTCGCGACATTGCCGTCCGGCCGGATGCCTACCATCGGCGCTCGTGGCAATGTGCGCGTTATGTCGGCGCAACCTCCTGCCGGGAGAGCGGTTCCGGTACTGGCGCACCGCCGACCGCATGGCCGACCGAGCCGTCTGCGGGCTCTGCGAGCGGAATGCGACGCACGCCGGCTGGCAGCTCGTGCACCAGTCGCCCGGTCGCGAGAGCGCCGCCCCCGGGTGGACGGTTCGCCTCGTCGCCTGAGGGGCGGGCTACGCTGCGAGCACGCCGGCCCGTGCCCAGCGCGCCGCCGGGTGGCGGGCCGCGACGTCGTGCCAGATGGCGTCGGCCTCCTCGGCAGAGAGGAGCTCGAGCCGGACGGCGTGGCGGGTCGCTGCGACGGCTCCTAGAAGGCGCGGCTCCAGGTCGCGGTCGAGCGTGCCGGCGCGCTCGCCCGCGAGCGCGATCTCCTCGAGTCGTGCCGCGAGAAGGCGGACGGTCCGGTCGTGTCGCGTGTGCGGATTCATCCTTTGCCGAAGGTAGCGCCTTCCTCGTGCCCTTCGCGGTCTGGGCAGTGATTCCTTCGCTCCCGCTTACACTTTCCTTACGGCCTGCCGATACACGGCATACGTTCGTCGGGCACACTTCGTGTGTCGGTTCATAAGCCATGCGTCGTCCCCTGCTCATCGGTCTTCTCGCCCTTGTCGTGGCCCTCACCGCGGCGTCGGTCGGGTCGGCCAGAATCGACCGCGGCCTGACCGATTCGGACATCGAGCTGGTCGACGGCGCCGGCCGGGTGCTGGTGGCTGTACGCGGGGCGCTGATCGGGTCGGTGCAGGGGAAGGGAACGGTGACGATCACCGATCTGCCCGGAAGGATCGAGACGGAAGTCCTCGTCCAGGGTGCAGACTCGAGCTTCCAGCCCGAGCCCGGGACGACCGTGTACGACGGCGAGAATCTGCGCTTCCGCGTGTTCCGCGGCAAGTGGAAGGTCAGGATCCAGGGCACCGGGATCTTCACGAGCATCGTCGGCGTGGGCTCGATCAGCTTCGCCGGCGAGGGCCGCTACTCGATGGCGGGCGCGCCTCTTCGTGCGTGGCCCACCGAGTGGACGACGCTCAGGCTCGGCGACGAGTAGGGAGCCGCCCGTGGTCACCGGGATGCAGAAGGTGCTCGTCGTCGAGGACGAGGAGAGCATCGCCTCGTTCGTGGCCATGTACCTGAAGAAGGGTGGGTTCAACGTCTCGTCGCGACGAACGGGACGGATGCGCTCGCCAAGGCGACCGCCGAGAGCCCGTCACTGATCGTACTCGACCTCGGCGCTCCCCGACATCGACGGGATCGACGTCTGCCGACGGATCCGCCAGCGCTCCGACGTGCCGATCCTCATGCTGACGGCACGCGACGACGACGTCGACAAGATCATCGGCCTCGAGGTCGGTGCGGACGACTACCTGACCAAGCCGTTCAACCCGCGAGAGCTCGTCGCGCGGGTGAAGTCGATCCTGCGACGGGCCGCGCCGGCGCGGCGCGGCTCGAGAGCGCGACTTCTCACGCCACGGCGAGCTCGACCATCGACGCAGGACGCCGGGAGGTGACGGTCGACGGCGCCGAGGTGCAGCTCGCGCCGAAGGAGTTCGACCTCCTCTGGGAGCTGCTCGACCACCGCGGGCTCGTCCTCACGCGCGACCAGCTGCTCGAGCGCGTGTGGGGCTACACCTTCGCCGGCGACACCCGCACCGTCGACGTGCATGTACGCCAGCTCCGGCGCAAGCTCGGCGACGCCTGCCCGGTCGTGACCGTCTGGGGCGTCGGGTACAAGGTGACGACGGAGCCCAGACCGGCGCCCGTGTAACACTGCGTCGCGTGCGGTCGCTCCGCTTCCGGCTGCCCGCCTTCTTCCTCCTCGGCGTCGTCCTTGCGGGGCTCGTCACCGCGGTCATCACGATCCGCCTGTTTCAGGACTACACCGAGGAGCCAGACGGTCGAACGAGCTGCGCCGGCAGGCGCGCGAGCTCTCGCCGATCTCTACGCCGCCCAGGCGTCCAGAGCGATCGACAGGAACGGCACCGCCACCTTCGCGCGCCCGAAGCTCGAGGACGCGACGGGAGCCCGGCTCTACTACATCGGCGTCGACCTCTTCCCGGGCCAGGATCTCCGGCCTGACGCCGCTCACGCCGGAGCAGATCGGGCTGGCGACGCTCCCGCAGACGACGAGGACGATCGAGTTCACGCCGCCGGGTGAGGATCGAGCGTACCTCGCGATCGCCTAGCCCGTCGAGCTCGGAGGAGAGACGTTCGGCGCGCTCGTCGTCGCGAAGCCGAAGGACGAGCTCACGCGACCGCTGGCTCGTCCTCGTCTGGCGTGTCGGGCTGGCCTGCCTCGGCGGTCTCGTCGTCGCGGCCGGGCTCTTCCTCTACCTCTCCCGCCGGGTGACGCAGCCGCTGCTCGCGCTGTCCCGGGCCGCCGACGAGGTCGCGGGTGGCCGCTACGACGTCGACGTGCCCGACGTGCGCTCCGGCGACGAGATCGGGCACCTCGCCGACCGCTTCCGCGAGATGACCGAGCGCCTGGCGGAAGCGAGCGAGCTCGAGCGCAACTTCCTGATGACGGTCTCCCACGAGCTGCGGACGCCGCTGACCGCGATCCGCGGCCACGTCGACGCGCTCCGTGAAGGGCTGGTCGAGGACGCCGACGCGCGCGACGCCTCGCTCGACGTGATCAGGACGGAGACCGATCGGCTGGCCCGTCTCGTCGGCGACCTGCTCGATCTCGCCAAGCTCGAGGCCAACCGGTTCGCGCTCCTCGAGGAGGAGGTCGATCTCGGCCGGCTGCTCGAGCAGGCCTACCAGGGCTTCGCCGAGGAGGCGCGCCGCCGCGAGATCGACTATCGCAGCGTACGGTCGACGACGCGCCGGTGATCGTCTCCGACGGCGACCGGGTGCTCCAGGTCGTCTCGAACCTGCTGGCGAACGCCTTCGAGTGGACGCCGGACGGCGGCCGGATCGAGCTCGGGCTCGATCGAGGCGCCTCAGGACGGATCGCGATCTCGGTCAGCGACACCGGCCCCGGCATCCCGCACGACGAGCGCGATCGGATCTTCCGGCCCTTCTGGTCGACGGCCGGCCAGGGGACCGGGCTCGGCCTGGCCATCGCACGCGAGCTGGCTCAGGCTCTCGGAGGACGGCTCGAGCTCGAGTCCGAGCTGGGGAGAGGCTCGACGTTCGTCCTCCTGCTGCCGGGGGCCGAGCGGGGCCCTCGCCAACGGCGACCGTCCGTCGCGGCCGAGGCCGAACGGACACGCGCCGGATCCCGCTAGCGACGCTCCTCGAGGCGCAGGACCGACCCGTGCGGCTGGTGGCGTTCCTCCAGGAGGCGCTCGAACCGATCGAGCGAGCGCTCCAGCCGGTCGAGGCGCCGCTCGACGCTCTGCCAGCCGGACGACACGAGATCGACCAGCAGCGCGAGATCCTCGACGCGCGCCTTCCGCTCGGCCGTCAGATCGCCGTGGAGCCGTTCGAGCCGGCGGATCGTCTGGGCGGAGAGGCCGCGCACCTCGGCGAGGTGGCGGGCGACGGGCACGACCTCCGACCGGAGCGAGTCGTGGAGAGCGGTCGTCGACACGGTCCGGAAGCGTCGCCTCCAGCTCGGCCGTGCTCTGCGCGAACGACTCGAGCTGCGCTCGCGCGCGCTCGACGGTCGAGGTCAGATCTGCGTCGTCGCGTTCCGACCTCAGGGCGGCGAGCCGCCTCTGGGCTCGCTCGACCGCGTCCGCATCCACGAGCGGGACTGTAGCGTTCGGGCCGGATGAGAGCCAGCGCGCATGAGGGCGTCGGATCTCGACTACGAGCTCCCGCCGGAGCTGATCGCGCAGCGACCGCTCGCGCGGCGTGACGAGGCGCGGCTCCTCGTCTACGACCGGGCTCGCGGCGACGTGCGACATCGCCGGTTCTCCGATCTTCCGGAGGAGCTCGGCGACGGCGACCTCGTCGTCGTCAACGACACCCGCGTGATCCCTGCACGGCTGCGGCTCGAGCGGCCGGGCGGTGGCGACGCGGAGGTGCTCCTGGTCGAGCAACGCGACGGCGTGCTCTGGGAGGCGCTCGCCCGACCGTCGCGGCGGCTGCGTCCCGCGATGCGCCTCGGGCCGGTGGAGCTGGTCGAGCCCCTCGGGCGCGGTCGCTGGCTCGTCCGCCTCGAGGGCGAGCCAGCCGGCGAGGTGCCGCTCCCGCCCTACATCCGCGAGCGCGCTCGACGACCCGGAGCGCTACCAGACCGTCTACGCGCGTCGCCCTGGCTCCGTGGCGGCGCCGACCGCGGGCCTCCACTTCACACCGGCCCTGCTCTCGAATCTCGACGTGGCGAACGGTGACCCTTCACGTCGGTCTGGACACGTTCCGCCCGCTGTCGATCCGGCGATCTCGAGGCGCACCAGCTCCACGGAGAGCGCTACCGGGTGGCCTCCGCCGAGTGGCGGCGGATCGGGCTGCCGCACGCGTCGTCGCCGTCGGAACGACCACCGTGCGCGCCATCGAGACCCTCGCCGGGGGCGGCCCGCTCGACGGTCGCACCCAGCCTGTTCGTCACGCCCGGCTTCGCGTTCCTGCGGGTCGAGGCGCTCGTGACGAACTTCCATCTTCCGCGCACGACGCTGCTCGCGCTCGTCATGGCCTTCGCCGGCGTCGAGGAGACGCGCGGGCTCTACCGGACCGCGATCGACGAGCGCTATCGCTTCTACTCGTTCGGTGACGCGATGCTGGTCGTCTGATGTTCCGCGTGGTCGCCACCGACGGCGAGGCGCGTGCCGGCCTGCTGTCGACCGCGCACGGCGACGTCCCGACTCCCGTCTTCATGCCGGTCGGCACCAAGGCGACGCGTCAAGGGCGTCGATCCGGACGCGCTGCGCGAGCTCGGCGTGCCGATCCTTCTCGCCAACACCTACCACCTTCACTTCCGGCCGGGCGAGGAGGCGATCGAGAGCCTGGGCGGGCTCCACCGGTTCATGGGCTGGTCCGGCCCGATCCTGACGGACTCGGGTGGTTTCCAGGTCTTCTCGCTTCGCGACACGATTCGCGCGCTCGACGACGACGGCGTCTCGTTCCGGTCGGTCTACGACGGGGACGTCGCAACGCTGACGCCGGAGCTGGCAGCGTCGATCCAGCGTCGCCTCGGCTCCGACGTCGCCATGTGTCTCGACGTATGCCCGCCGGCGGGGGCGCCGCGGGAGGAGCTGGAGCATGCCGTCCGGCTCACCTCCGCCTGGGCCGGCCGCCAGCTCGCGGAGCCGCGCGGCGAGGGACAGCTCGTGTTCGGGATCACGCAGGGCGGGATCGACCCGGAGCTGAGGCGACGCTCGACCGAGGAGATCGCGTCGCTCGGCTTCGACGGGCACGCGATCGGCGGCCTCAGCGTCGGGGAGGAGCGTGGAGCGATGCTCGACACTGTCGCACTGGCAGCGCCGCTGCTGCCGGCCGAACGCCCCCGCTATTTCATGGGCATCGGCGATCCCGAGGGCATCCTCGAGGTCGTCGCCCGCGGCGTCGACATGGTCGATTGCGTCCTCCCGACGAGGCTTGGACGGACTGGCACGGCGATGACCCGCAACGGGCGCCTGAATCTCAGGAATGCGGCCTTCGCGAGCGACGATCTCCCCCTCGACGGGGAATGCGGCTGCCCCGCCTGCGCGCGGTTCTCCCGCGCCTACATCCGCCACCTGGTCAACCAACGAGAGCTGCTCGGCCTGATACTTTTGTCAGTTCACAACGTGCGTTTCCTACTCGACGTGACCGCCGGAGCGCGGGCTGCGATCGAGCGCGGTGAGTTCGAGCACTTCAAGGCAGACGCGCTCGCTCGGCTCGCCGACAGCGCGACCCCGAACGGCTAGGAGGTTCAGTGGCCTTCATCATCATCCTCGTCGCGATGCTCGTCCTGATGTACTTCCTGCTCATCAGGCCGCAGCGCGCCCAGCAGCGGAAGGCCCAGGACATGCTCTCGGCGCTGAAGCCGGGCGACGAGATCATCACGGTCGGCGGCATCTACGCCGACGTCGTCGAGGTCGAGGACGACAAGGTCGTGCTCGAGATCGCCGAGGACGTCCACATCGAGGTCGCCCGCAAGGCGATCGCGAACATCGTGCCGCCCGAGGTCGAGGAGCCCGACGAGGACGAGGACGAGGTCGAGAGCGACGACGGCGAGCCCGAGGCCGACGCGGCGGACGAGCTCGAGCCGGCTGCCGAGAGCGAGCCGGCGCCGGACGAGACCCAGGACGAGAAGGTCGAGGAGCGAACCAGGTAGGAGCTCTCCCGGCCAGCATGCGCCGCTACCACCTCATCCTCCTGCTCCTCGTCGCCCTTCTCGGCGGCGTGATCGCGCTCGCCGTCACCCGGTCGCCCGTGCTCGGGCTCGACCTGCAGGGCGGAACCGAGGTCGTCCTCGAGGCGCAGGCACCCCCGGGGCAGGAGGTCACCGACGAGGACATCGACCGCTCGATCGAGATCATGCGCAACCGGATCGACAAGCTCGGCGTCTCGGAGCCCGAGATCCGCCAGCAGGGTCCCGATCAGATCGTCGTCGAGCTCGCCGGCGTGACCGATCAGGGCCGCGCGGCCGAGGTGATCGGAAAGACCGCCCAGCTCCAGCTCTACGATCTCGAGGGCGACCTCGCCGGCCCGTCGATCTCGGCGGACGGGTTCCCGGTCGCCACCGATCGGCTCTATCCGCTCCTCAAGGGCCAGCAGGCCGCCGCCGAGAAGGGGACGCCGAGCGCGTGGTACCTGTACTCGGAGAACAAGACGCTCCTGGCGGGGCCGGAGCCGACCAAGCAGGACATCCTGGACGGGCTCGAGGGCGGCAAGGCGCCCGAGGGCTCCGAGTTCCTGGCCGTTCCCGGCGACCGGATCGTCATCACCTGCGGCCCGTCCGCGGTCGTCTGCCCCGGCGTCAACGAGTCGCCGCCCACGCGGACGTACTACTACCTCTTCAAGTACGCGCCGACGGCCGATCCGCCGATTCCGGAGATGACCGGAGACGATCTCCGCCTCACCGGCACGCGGCAGGACTTCGACACCCAGACCGGCCAGCCCGTCGTCCTCATGCAGTTCACCGATGCCGGCGGCGACAAGTTCAAGGAGATCACACGCGAGCTCGCGATCCGTGGCCAGACGATCACCGCACAACTGGCGAGCACGACGCCGATCCTGCAGCACTTCGCGATCGTGCTCGACGGCGAGATCCAGTCCTGGCCGTCGATCGACTTCGAGCAGTACCCGAGCGGGATCTCGGGCTCGAACGGCGCTCAGATCACGGGGCTCGCGTCCGTCGACGAGGCGAAGGACCTCGCTCTCGTCCTCCAGACGGGAGCGCTGCCGCTTCGTTTCGAGCAGGTCGACCGCACCGACATCTCGGCCACGCTCGGCGAGGACTCGCTCCGCGAGGCGCTCATCGCCGGGATCGGGGGGCTCGTCGCGGTCGCTCTCTTCCTGCTGATCGTCTACCGGTTCCTCGGGGTCATCGCGATCATCGGGCTCGGCGTCTACGGCGCGCTCCTCTACGGCGCGCTGCTCCTCTTCAACGTCACGCTCACGCTGCCGGGCTTTGCCGGCCTGATCCTCACGATCGGGGTCGCGGCGGACGCGAACATCGTCATCTTCGAGCGCATCAAGGAAGAGGTGCGAGGAGGCAGATCGGTCCGAGCAGCGATCCCGACCGGCTACCAGAAGGGCTTCGCGACCATCCTCGACGCGAACGTCGTGACCATGATCACCGCGTTCGTCCTGTTCGCGATCGCGATCGGCAGCGTCAAGGGATTCGCCCTGATGCTCCTCATCGGCACCCTCCTGTCGATGTTCACCGCGGTGGCGGCGACGCGGGCGCTGCTCGGGCTGCTGTCGGGGTTCCGCTGGTTCAACAACCCGGCCTTCATGGGCGCGACGGGCGCGTCGATCTCCAGGTGGCAGCGCATCGACGTCAACAGCCCGAAGCGGCGTCGGATCTGGCTCTCGATCGCGACGGGGCTGATCGTGGCGAGCATCCTCCTGATCATCTTCCGGGGCCTCAACTTCGGGATCGACTTCGAGGGTGGCAGCCAGGCGTCGTTCACGACCGCCGCCCCGACCTCGGTCGAGCGGGTCCGCCAGGTCGCGTCCGAGGTCGTCCCGGCGAACGCGGTCGTCCAGGGTCGTGGCGACGCGACCGGTGACCAGTACACGAGCTTCCAGATCCGCACCGAGTCGCTGACGCAGGAACAGCAAGCCGAGCTTCAGCGCACGCTCGAGAACCAACTCGACGCCCAGGTGACCGGGATCCGCAACGTCTCCGGGAGCTTCAGCTCCCAGATCGCCCGCGGAGCGATCCTCGCGATCGTCGTGTCGTTCGTGCTCATCTCGATCTACATCTCGCTTCGCTTCCAGTGGCGGTTCGCGGTTCCGATCCTCCGCACGCTCTTCAACGACATCCTGATCACGCTGGGCGTGTACTCGTTGAGCGGGCGGGAGCTGACGACGGCCACGATCGCCGCGATCCTGACCATCCTCGGCTACTCGATCTACGACACGATCATCATCTTCGACCGCGTGCGGGAGAACATGCCGCTGATGCGGAACTCGAGCTTCGCGGCGATCGCGAACCGGTCGATGTGGGAGACGATCCGGCGGTCGCTCGCCACGACGTTCATCACCCTGCTCCCCGTAGCCAGCCTGTTCATCTTCGGCGGCGAGACGCTCAAGGACTTCGCCTTCGCGCTGCTCGTCGGGATCGGTCTCGGGGCGATCTCGACCATCTTCGTGGCGACGCCGTTCCTGACGGTGCTCATGGAGCGCACACCGGAGTACGCCAAGCGGAAGGATCTGGTTGGCGACGAGAAGCTCGAGGAGCTTCCGGGCCTCGAGCCCGCGCCGCCTGCGCGGACCAGGCTCCGCCGCTCCGGTCGAGCCGCCGCGCCGGAAACGCCGGCGGCAGTCGCGGAGGTCGCGAGCGGGAACGGCGCGGGGGTGGTCGAGGAGCCCGTCGAGGCGGGGGCAGAGGCGGAGCCCGAGCGGCCCGCAGCTGATGTGGAGGAGGCCGAGCCGGCGGAGGCCGAGCCGGCGGAGTCGGAGCCGGCTTCCGCTCCGGCGGCGAGCGACGCGGAGCGGCCGAAGGACGCGGCAGCCCGCCGCGAGGCGCGCCGCCAGCGCAGGCGGACGAGGCCGCATGGCCGAGCCCGCTGACCCGTCCGCGGGCTCGCTGCGCGAGCTCGCCGGGAGGCTCCTCGGCCGTGACGCCGTGGCAGCCGACCGGGCTCGCCTGGCCCTCGACGACTACGTCGCGAGCGGCAAGCTGACCCGGGAGGACGCGGACTCGCTGCTCGACGAGTTGCGCGTGAGCCCGGGGCCGGCCCAGCGCCTCGGCGGGCGGGCGTCCGACACCCTCTCGGGAATCGCGGATCAGCTCGGCCTCGTCCGGGAGCGGCGCGTCGAGGAGCTCGACCTGCGCATCGCCCAGCTCGAGCACCGGATCAGGCTGCTCGAGAGCGCCGCGGACGCAGACGCCGGGACGTCGTCTCCCGGGCCGTGAACGGCGCTCCGCGGGCGGGTACCCGGCGCCGGGCCTCCGAGATCGCCCAGGTCGCGGCGAAGCACGGCTTCGGGTACCTGTTCGAGACCGGCCTGTTCGCGCGGATCCGCCCGCGGCACGAGGACGACCCCGCCGCCCTCAGCTCGCGCGCGCAGCGGGTCCGCGACATGCTCGCCGAGCTCGGCCCGACCTGGGTCAAGTTCGGTCAGCTGCTCTCGCTCCGCCCCGACATCGTCCCACCCGACATCACGCTCGGCCTGCGCGAGCTGCAGGATCACGTCCCGCCCGTCCCGTACGCGCAGGCGGTCGAGGTGATCGAGGCCGAGCTCGGGCTCTCGGTCGACCGGCTCTTCCTCGAGCTCGACGAGCAGCCGATCGCGTCCGCCTCGATCGGGCAGGTGCACCGCGCCGTGCTCCCGAACGGGCGCCAGGTCGCCGTCAAGGTGCAGAGGCCCGATGCGCCGCGGCAGATCGAGGCCGACCTCGCGCTGATGAACCAGGTCGCGAAGATCGTCAAGGATCGGGTCTCCGCGGCCTCGTTCATCGACCCGGTCGCCCTCGTCGGGGAGTTCGCCCGGACGATCCGCGGGGAGCTCGACTACCGCCGCGAGGCCACGAACGCCGAGCGGTTCGCCCGCGACTTCGCTGACGACCCGAACGTCCTCGTGCCGGCCGTCTGGCGCTCGTACTCGACCTCGCGCGTGCTCACGCTCGAGCTCCTCGAGGGGTCGACGCTCGCCGAGCTGGACTACGGCGCTGTCTCCCTCGCCGAGCGCCGCAGGATCGCCTACGCGGCTGCGGAGACCTGGCTGACGATGATCTTCCGGAACGGGTTCTTCCACGGCGACCCCCATCCCGCGAACGTGATGGTCGTGGACGGCAAGATCGGTCTGCTCGACTTCGGCATGGCGGGGTCGCTGACGAGCAAGGACCTCTCGAACCTCACCGCGCTCTTCATCGACGCAGTCCGTCGCAACGTCTCGGCCCTCCCGGGCAGGCTCGCTGCCCTGGGGGTGCACTTCCCCCGCGACCTCGAGGACCAGTTCGTGCACGAGCTGGAGATCCTCTTCGACCGCTACTACGGCGCGCGGATCTCCGACCTCGACCCGATCCAGCTGATCCGGGAGGCGTTCGGGCTGATCTTCCGCATGCACCTGGAGCTACCGACACGGTTCGTGCTCGTCGACCGTTCGATCGCGACGCTCGGGGCCGTCGGCGTCGAGCTCTACCCCGACTTCAACGTGTTCGAGGTCGCCCGCCCGTATGCCCGGGAGCTGATGTTCGAGCGCTTCGGGCCCAGACGTGTCGCGGAGCGAGCACGGAACGAGCTGGGGGCGTACGGACGGGTCGCCCGCGAGCTGCCGTTCCAGCTCCACGACGTGCTGCAGGAGGTGCGCGACGGGCAGGTCGAGGTCGGGATCCGCATCGGCGATCTCGACGAGGTCGTCCACAAGTTCGACCTCATCGGGAACCGGTTCGTGATCGCGATCGTCGTCACGGCAGGGATCCTCGGGTCCGCCATCGTCGCGACCGCCGGCACGGGCCAGGCGCTGCACGTGTTCTCGATCGCCGGCTTCGTCGTCTCGATCCTGATGGGAATCTGGCTCGTCTGGGGCGTGATCCGCTCCGGGAGGTTGTAGTAGGCGCACTCGTTGCGCCGCCGTGTCGCGAACCTGTAGACAGATCTGTCGACCACTTGCGCGGAAGCTGCTGCAAAGGACATCTGGAGCAGGAGCGGACCGGCTGGTACGTTCGCTGGGTGGCGGGCGAGGCGGTGCTCCTGGTCGAGAACGAGGGCGCGATCCGGGCGTTCCTCGAGCAGCAGCTGACGGACGACGGCTTCGACGTCGTCTCGGTCGATCGTGGAGGATCGGCGCTCGAGCTCCTCGAGCAGGCCGACCCGGACCTCGTCCTCCTCGACGTGGGGCTTCCCGACGCATCGGGGTTCGAGCTCTGCCGTCGCCTGCGCGAGGGCGAGCCCGGCCGCGCCTGGAACCGCGACATCCCCGTCATCCTCGTCAGCGAACGGGGTGAGCCGATCGATCGGGTACGCGGCTTCGCTCGAGGCGCGGACGACTTCGTCGTACGTCCCTTCGTCTACGAGGAGCTGGTCGCCCGGATGCGCGCGGTTCTCCGACGCTCGGCCGGCCCGTCGCGACGGGACCGCCTCGTAGTCGCCGAGCTCGAGGTCGACTGCCTCTCGCGCATGGTGCGGGTTCGCGGCGAACCGGTGGCGCTCTCCGCGAAGGAGTACGAGCTGCTGCTCGCGCTCGCAGCCGAGCCGGAGCGCGTGTTCCGTAAGGAAGAGCTCCTGCGTGACGTCTGGGGCTTCAGGAGCCTCGGCCGGACGCGCACGCTGGACTCCCATGCCAGCCGATTACGCCGCAAGCTCAACGGACGTGGCGAGACCGCCTTCGTGATCAACGTGTGGGGGGTGGGCTACCGGCTCGTCGAGCCGGCGCGGTGAGTATCGCTCGGCGGCTTGTGCTCTACGCTGGGCCTTGATGGTAGAGCGATCTGTCGAGGCGAACGGCATCCGGTTCGGTCTGCTCGAGGCGGGCCCGCCCGACGGGCCACTGGTGCTGTGCCTGCACGGCTTCCCGGACTCGGCCTGGACGTGGCGGCACCTGCTTCCCGCGCTCGCGAGCGACGGGTACCACGTGGTCGCGCCCTTCATGCGAGGCTATGCGCCGACGGAGGCCCCCGCCGCCGGGGCGTACGCCGTGGCGGCACTCGGCGCCGACGCGACGGCCCTTCACGACCTCCTCGGAGGCGGTAAGCCGGCCGTCGTGATCGGCCACGACTGGGGAGCGGCGGCGGCGTATGCGGCCGTCAGCGCCGATCCAAGTCGCTGGCGGTGCGTCGTCACGGCCTCCGTCCCGCCGACGGGGCACCTCGCGCTCGACCTGATCTCAGACGAGCAGATGCGCCGAAGCTGGTACTCGTACCTGCTCCAGCTCCCCGTCGCGGAGCTGGTCGTCTCCGCGGACGACCTCGCGTTCCTGGATCGACTGTGGGCGGACTGGTCGCCCGGATACGACGCAAGGCAGGACCTGGCGCACGTGAAGGCGGCGCTCGGTGACCCGGCGAGCCTGCTCGCAGCGATCAGCTACTACCGCGATACGCCCACCGCGATCCGGTCTCCCGCCGGTTCGCGACCCTTTCCGGCCGATCTGCCGTTCCTCTACCTCCACGGGTCGCAAGACGGATGCATCGGCGTCGACGTGCTCGACATCGCCAGGCCGTTCTTTCCCTCTCACGCGGAGATCGACGTCGTCGAGGCTGCCGGACACTTCCTCCATCTCGAGCGCCCCGATCAGGTGAATCGGCTGATCCGCGGCTTCCTTTCGCTCCAGCTCAGCTCCGGCGCCGGCACCAGCTCCTCGCGATAAGCGAGGGCCGTGCTCGGAGTCAGGCGCTCGACGTCGTCGAGGCGGATCCGGCTGCCCCGCGGGACGTCTCGGCGGAGGCGCGCGCCCTCGGCGAGCCCGATGGGGAGGAGTCGCTCGCTGACTGACACAGCGGCAGGCACGAGCGCCCCGTGAACCGCGAAGCCTCCCTCGCCGTCGAGCTCCGAGCCCGCGGGCAGATGATGCTTCGCGACCGCGGCGACGTCGGCGACGAACGCGGCTGGACAGCCGGTCGGCTCGTCGAGAAGGCCGGCAGAGAGCACGCTCACCGTCGCCTCCAGGCCGATCAGGTGGAACGGCCGGTAGAGCGCTGCGTAACGCCCCTTCGGGTCAGCAGTCAGCCCGTACGCGTGGAACCAGTCACCGACGTCGGGGCTCTGCGAAGCGAACGTGACGAAGACCCCCCAACGAAGGTCGCGAGGCACGTCGGAACCGTCCCGCTCCAGGGACGACACGACCTCCACGGTGCCGCCTCGAGAGAGGGTCCCTCCGTCGCTCGCGGGGATGCAGACGCTGGCAAGCTCGTCGACACCGGCTGGGGGGAACCGAAGCCCTTCGGCCTGGGGCTGCAGTCCCGTCGCGTTGCACACCGCGGCCATCTCGATCGCCGACTTCGTGCCGTCGATGAAGGACGTGAACATCCGCGCGCTGAAGGCACCCTTCTCGACCTGAGCCGACGTCAGCCCGTACCGCTCCCACACGGTCTCCGGCGTGATCTCGTGGTACGCCGGAAGGTACTTCGTCCCCTTGCCGGCGCAAGCTGGCTCGAACCCGCACGCCCGTGCCCAGTCGACGAGCTCGCAGACAAGGGCAGGCTGGTCGCCGTACGCGAGGCTGTAGACGACGCCGGCTGCGCGTGCGCGAGCGGCCAGGGCAGGGCCGGCCAGCGCATCGGCCTCGACGCTGACCATGACGACGTGGCGACCGAGCTCGATCGCGATCCGGGCGTGTTCGACGCCCGCCGTAGGCGAGCCCGTGGCCTCGACCACGACCTCGACCTCGCTGCGCGAGATCGCCCCGATCACGTCGTCCGTGGCTTCGGCTTCGTCCTTCGCATACCCGGCCCGCCTCAGCGCGCTGCGCGCCCTGCTGGCCGAGAGGTCGGCGACCGCGACGACGTCGAGGCCGTCGAGCCGCCGCGCCTGGCCGAGGAGCATGGTCCCGAACGTGCCCGCTCCCAAGAGGGCGAGTCCGAGCGGTCGGCCGGAACGCGCGCGCCGCGCGAGGAGCTCGAGCATTCGCCCTCGCAACTACTCGGTCACCCAGTCCCGCGTCACGGTCAGCCAGAACGCAAGCCCGGCGTACCGGCCGTAGCGGCGGAAACGCCGCACGATCGTCGCGTCACCGGTCGCGCGCCCGACGATCGCCGCGTACGTCGGGCGGGTCCAGGAGTCGAGGACGAGGCGCGAGTAGCGGCCGAGCATCAGCATGATGTGCGCCGCGGCGTACGGCCCGACGCCCGGAAGAGCGAGCAGGTGCCGCTCGAGATCGTCGTCGGGGAGATCCTCGCGGCTGGCTCCGCCCAGCGCCTCGAGATCGACGTCGCCGGCCGCGACCCCGGCGGCCAGTTCCCGAAGGTAGCGGCCCCGGTAGCCGGCGCGAACGACGTCGCGGTAGAAGTCCTCTCCCGCCGCCGCCATCGTGGCCGGGGAGGGGAAGGCTCGTCCGTATGGGCCGAGCGGCGGTGCTCCGACAGCACGATCGCCGAGGTGCTCGACGAGCGCGCCGACCATTCGCTCCGTAGCCGACCAGGCGCAGTTCGTCGTGCAGATCGTCTTCACGACCTCTTCGAACACCGTGGGGCTCCGGATCATCCGACCCGCGCCGGCGGCCGCCCAGGCGAGCTCTGGATCCGTCGCGGCGACGGCGTAGAAGCCGGTGAGGTCCTCGTCGAGGCGGAGCAGCCAGCGGACACGCTCGACCAGCTCGCCGGTCTCTCCGGCCCCGGGGCGCCGGCCGGCGACGGAGATCGCGGCTCCACCCGCCGGGTGTCGCGAGACCACCACGGTTCGGGGTCGGCGACCATCCAACGGCACCGTCACCTCCAGTGTGCGCGCGTGCTCGTCGACGCGCATCGGCGGAAGGTCCGCAAGCCCGTGCGACGAGATCGTCCGCCAGAGGTCGACCGGCTCTCCAGCGGCGCCGACGAGGTCGAGCTCCGCGAGCGCGATCATCCGAGGTGCTGCTTCTCCCAGGCCGAGACGGTGAACGCGACGCCGGGCTCCGCGCCGATCGCGAGAACCTGCGTTCCCCCGGCGACGGCGCGAGCTCCGCGAGGAACCCCCGGATCCGGTACGTGGACGAACGTCCCCGCCGGCGCGTCGATCTCTTCGCCGTCGACGACGAACGTAGCGTGTCCGGCACTCACGAAGAACAGCTCTTCGTGGCGGGTGTCGCCGATCTCCGAATGCTCCTCGATCACCCAGTCTCCCGGATTCGGAGCGATCATGAGATTGATGCCGAACGAGCGGACGTCGAAGTGGTGACGCACGGGCTTCCACTCGTAGGAGCCCGGTTCGGGAGGAGTCGGCGTCGGGATCTCCGACACGTGGGCGGTGCTGTAGCTCGCGGGCATCGATGCCTCCTGGCTCTCGGTAACCTCCCAACTCTAATCGACGGTTTCTGACGATGGCTGGCACCACACCCGGCGACCTGGAGCTCGTGCGGAGCTTCGTGAACACGCTCGATTGCGAGACCGGAGTCGACGAGCTCGCAGACCCCTCGGCGCTCCGCGCCTGGCTCGTCGCGCATCGCCTGCTCGAGCGCAGCGCGCCGGTCACATCGGCCGAGGTGGCGCGGACAGCGGCCGTCCGGGAGGCCCTGCGCTCGCTGCTCGCCGCGAACAACCGCGGCAGGCTCGATCCCGATGCGATCGCGACGCTGGAAGCCGCGGTCGAGTGGACGCGTCTGACCATCGTCTTCGACGGACGCGCGAGAATGGCGGTGGAGCCGGGCCGTCCAGGGGTCGCCGGTTCCGTGGGACGACTCCTGACGATCGCCGCACGCGCCATGGCGGACGGCCGCTGGGAGCGTCTCAAGGCATGCAGCGCCGAGGGTTGTGCCTGGGCGTTCTACGATCGGACGCGCAATCGGTCGGGGCGCTGGTGCTCGATGGCCGTGTGTGGGAACCGGGCGAAGGTGCGCGCGTACCGAGCCCGGCGGCGGGCCGGCTGACCCGGCTCCTGCCGCCGCGGGCGCCGTACAGTTCGCGCCGTGGCGATCCTCGGCGTCGACGTCGGCGGCACGTTCACGGACGCCGTCTTGCTCGACGGCGGCCGGGTTGCGGACGGCGAAGGTCCCGACCGCGAGGAACCAGGAGGAGTCGGTCGTCGAGGCGGCCGAGGCCGTCGGCGCGCGCGCGGCCCGAGCGGTTCACGCACGGCACGACGGTCGCCACGAACGCCCTGCTCGAGCGCAAGGGCGCGAGGACCGCGTTCGTCACGACCGCAGGCTTCGAGCACCTTCTCCAGCTGCGGCGCCAGAACCGCGCGCACCTGTACCGGCCCTGCGAGCAGCATCCCGATCCGCTCGTGCCCGCTCGAGCGCTGCGTCGGCGTGCGCGAGCGGATCGGTCGCCGACGGCGTCCTCGAGCCGCTCGACCTCACGACGCTGCCGCCGATCGACGCCGAGGCGATCGCGGTCTGCCTGCTGTTCGCGTTCCGCGATCCGTCGCACGAGCGCGCGGTCGCCGAGGAGCTCCGGCGGCGCCATCCCGGGGCTCACGTCGTCGCCTCGCACGAGGTGGCGCCCGAGTTCCGCGAGTACGAGCGCGCGTCGACGACGACCGCGGACGCCTATCTCGGGCCGCTGGTCGCCGCGATACCTGCGTGCGCTCGCGATGCGAGCGCGGCGACGCGGGCCTTGGCGAGCCGCTCGTCATGCGCTCCTCCGGCGGGGTGGCGACGATCGAGGAGGCGGCGGCCCATCCGTCCTGGATCCTCGTCTCTGGTCCGGCCGGCGGGGTGGTCGGTGCAGCGCTCGTCGCCCGTCGGGCCGGGTTCGAGCATGCGATCTCGTTCGACATGGGCGGCACGTCGACCGACGTCTGCCTGATCGCGGGCGGCGTTGCCGAGCGGTCGACCGAGCGATTCGTCGGCGGCCTCCCGATCCGCCTGCCGACGGTCGATGTGCACACGGTCGGCGCCGGTGGCGGCTCGATCGTCTGGCGTCGACGCGGGCGGCGCGCTTCGTGTCGGCCCGCGAGAGCGCAGGGGCCGACCCGGGGCCGGCGTGCTACGGACGGGGCGGGGTCGGAGCCGACCGTGACGGACGCGAACCTGCTCCTCGGCCGGCTGCCGGAGGAGCTTCCCGGGCCGACTCGTCCTCGACCGCCGACGCAGCGGAACGCGCGCTCGGGGGGCTCGACCCGGAGGCCGTCCTCGACGTCGTGAACGCCGAGATGCTGCGAGCGCTGCGGGTCGTCTCGGTCGAGCGGGGTCACGATCCGCGTGACGTTCGCGCTCGTCGCCTTCGGCGGCGCCGGCCCGCTCCATGCCTGCGCGCTGGCGGACGAGCTCGGCATCGACACGGTGCTCGTGCCAGCGGCGGCCGGCGTGCTCTCCGCGCTCGGCCTCGTGGCGAGCGACGAGCGTCGCGACACCGTCCGCTCGTACGTCCGGCCGCTCGGCGAGGTCGCCGAGCTGCCCGGCGACGGGGAGGCCGACCTCCGCTACCGCGGCCAGTCGTTCGAGCTCACGGTTCCCGCTCGGAGGCGACGTCGCAGAGACGTTCCACCGTGCGCACGAGGAGCGCTACGGGTACGCCGACCGCGATCGCCCGGTCGAGCTGGTGGCAGTCCGGACGGCGGAGATCCGCCCGGGCCCTGCGATCGAGCTGCCGCCGGGCCCGACCCGCTCCAGCTCGTGGGCCCGGCGGTCGCTCGCGCTCGACGGCGCGACGTGCTGGATTCCCCCCGGGTGGGTGGGGGATAGGGATGGAGATAGCACGCTGATCCTCACGACGATCGTGAATATCCAGCTCCAAGTCATCGGCAGCGCGCTCCGGGCGGTCGCCGAGGAGATGGGAGCGGCGCTGATCCGCTCCGGCGTTCTCGTCGAACATCAAGGAGCGGCGCGACTGCTCGACCGCGCTCTTCGACGCGCGTGGGCGCATGATCGCCCAGGCCGAGCACATCCCCGTTCACCTCGGCGCGATGCCCGAGGCGGTCGCGGCCGTCATGGACCCGCGATCCCGCGCCCGGGCGAGATCTTCGCGGTCAACGACCCCTTCACCGGCGGGACGCACCTTCCGGACATCACGCTCGTCTCGCGCACCGAGGTGGGCTTCGCCGTCTCGCGCGCCCACCACGCAGACGTCGGCGGCATGGAGCCGTCGAGCCTTCCTGCGGGCTCGCGCGAGCTCTACCAGGAGGGCGTGATCATCCCGCCGGTCCGGCTCGACGACGACGTGCTGCGCCTGTCTCCTCGCCAACATGCGCAACCCCGACGAGCGCCGTGGGCGACCTGCGGGCGCAGATCGCGGCCCAGCGGCTCGGCGAGCGACGCGTCGTGGAGCTCTGCGAACGCCACGGCGCGAGCGACGGTCGAGTCGGCGATGGACGAGCTGTACGCACTACTCG
The DNA here is from genome assembly GCA_963705605.1 of uncultured Thermoleophilia bacterium. Lineage (GTDB taxonomy): Bacteria > Actinomycetota > Thermoleophilia > Gaiellales > Gaiellaceae > CAVPKC01. The sequence continues at coordinate 245,514 of CAVPKC010000003.1, read as the reverse complement.
GAGCGTCTTGTCCGAGCCGGCGATCGCGGCGTTGCCCGACGGGCGGCTACGAGGCCGCCGACGTGCTCGAGCCGCTCGAGGGCGAGCTCGAGATCCGCGTCGCCGTGACGATCGCCGGCGACGAGATCGACGATCGACTTCGACGGGACGTCTCCCGCAGCACGAGGGCAACCTGAACTGTCCGCTCGCCGTCACGCGCTCGGCCTGCTTCTTCGTCGTGCGCTGTCTGACCGCGCCGGACATCCCGGCATCGGGCGGCGCCTACGCTCCGGTCACGGTGCGTCGCGTCCGGCGGCTCGCTCGTGAACGCCCGACCTGCCTGCCGCGGTCGTCGCCGGCAACACCGAGACGTCGAGCCGGATCACGGATGTCCTCTTCGAGCGCCTTCGGTCGGGCGGTGGCCGGTACCTGCGCAGGGCCAGGGGACGATGAACAACGTCACCTTCGGCAACAGCCGGTTCACCTACTACGAGACGATCGGAGGCGGTCAGGGCGCCTGCCCGGACGCGGACGGGCCCTCCGCCGTGCACGTCGCGATGTCGAACGCGCTGAACACGCCGGTCGAGGCGCTCGAGCTCGCGTATCCGCTGCGTGTGCGCCGGTACTCGCTGCGCGCGGTTCGGGCGGCGCCGGAGCGGCACCGCGGCGGCGACGGCGTCGTCCGCGAGCTCGAGGCGCTCGAGCCGTGCCGGCTCTCGCTGCTGACCGAGCGCCGCCGGCATGCGCCGCCGCGGTGCGGACGGCGGCGAGCCGGGCCTGCCCGGCCGGAACCTGCTCAACGGCGAGGAGCTTCCCGCCAAGGTCACCCGGTCGCTCGCCACCGGTGACGTCGTGCGGATCGAGACCCCCGGTGGCGGGTGGACGAGGACGCGCCGACCGTTGACACCGCCGCGGGGAGGCGCCCGACAGTCGGACGCCTGAACGCGCGGGAGGAGGACGCATGTCCGACGCGTACACGATTCAGCCACCTCGACGAGCTCGAGCATCCCTGGCCGAAGTGGATCCTGGCGCGCAAGTCGCTCGGTCTCAGGTCGTTCGGCCTGAACGTCTGCGAGCTGCAGCCCGGCGAGTCAGATACCCGCGCACGACGAGACCGGCGCGGGATCACGAGGAGGTCTTCGTGACGCTGCGCGGCTCCCCGACGATCGTCATCGACGGCCAGGAGTATTCGGCGCCGGAGGGAACGTTCGTCCGGCTCGATCCGGCCCCTGTGCGGTACGGTCGTCAACAACGGTGCCGAGCTGGCGCGCGTGCTGATCATCTCTGCGCCGATGTCGAGCGGCTACGAGCCGATGGACTGGGCCTGATCTAGCCCGAATCGAGCGGAGCTCGATATCGGGCGGGGAGGGGCCGGAGGCCCCGGTTACGGGTTTGCCCGAATCGTTGTCCGGCGGAGCCGGGCCGATATCGGGCGGGGAGGGGCCGGAGGCCCCGGTTACGGGTTTGCCCGAATCGTTGCCGGCCGCAGGCCGGGCAACGATTCCGCCTGGACACCGGGCGGCTGCCGCCGCCCTTCCCGGCGGATATCGGCCTGGTTGCTGCGCAACCAGGCAGCGATTCCGCCTAGACCAGAACCCCCTCGAGTTCGAGCAGCGCCCGCTTTCGGTCGAGGCCGCCCGCATAGCCGACGAGCCTCCCGCCCGCGCCGACGACGCGATGGCACGGGAGCACGATCGCGATGGGGTTGCGATTCAACGCGCCTCCGACCGCGCGGCTCGCCCGCGGTTCGCCGATCCGTGTCGCGAGCTCGCCGTAGGTCGCGGTGCGCCCGTACGGGACGAGGGCGAGCTCGCCGAGCACGCGCCGCTGGAACGGGCGGAGCGGCCGGAGGTCGACGGGAAGGTCGAACGATTCCCGGTCTCCCTCGAAGTACTCGGCCAGCTCCCTGCGGGCCGCGTCGACCGGAGCGGCGGAGCGTAGGACGCGCGCTCCGAAGCCACGAGCGAGCTCGTCGAGTTGCGAGTCCGGGTCGGCGTCGAACGAGATCCGGCAGAGGCCTCGCTCCGTGACGGCCACGAGCAGCGGGCCGACGGGGGAATCGGTCAGATCGTAGGCGACGTCGAGCAGTCCCTCAGCCGCCGCCGCGTTGCGGAAACGGCTATCGAGCACGGCAGGCACACCAGTCATCTCATCCTCCTTCGTAGTCGCCGCACGCCCGACGAGGTCGCCTGGCGGGCCGCCTCTTCGGTCGACCCCAGCGCGTCCGCGATCTCGGCGTAGGGCAGGTCATAGCCGTAGCGCAGGACGACTGCCGCCCGCTCGGTGGGTGGGAGCCCGCCGGTGAGATGCTCGAGCGCCGCGTGCGGGGGCCTCTCGGGCTCGCTGGCCGCGGGCTCGACCTCGGCCACCGGCACGGGCACACGGCGTCTGTGGTGGTCGATTGCCACGCGGGTCGCGATCGTGAAGAGCCACGCCCGGAGGTTGTCCGCCGATCGCAGCCGATCGTAGGCGCGCAACGCCCGCAGGAACGTCTCCTGGAACGCGTCCTCAGCCTCGCCCGGAGCCGCGACTCGCCGAAGGTACCCGAGGATCTCCTCGGCATGCGCCTCGTAGAGCCGCTCGAAGGGGGGTGCGGTAACGGCCGTCATCACCGAGTTGAACGCTCGTCGGCGCGTCCGTGTGAGGTCGACGGCGTCAGCGCGTCACTCCGATCAGGGCGCCGCCGGCGACGACGAGCACGGCTGCGAGCACGAGGCGGCGACCGATCGCCTCGCTGCGCCCGAGGACGATCGCCGAGAGCGCCACCGCCCAGAGCGACTGGGTCGCGTTCAGCGGGGCGACGACCGTCACCTGGCCGCGATCGAACGCCTCGATCAGCGCGGCGTACGCCAGCCCGAGACAGACCCCTGCCGGCGCGAAGGCTGCAGCGACCGTCCGGACCGGAACCGGCCCTCCAGCTTGCACGCGTGTCGCCAGCGCGACGAGCCCGAGCACGAGCACCGCACCGAGAAGTGAGGCCGTCGTGGCTGCGAGCGGCTCGAGCTCCCCGCGCTCGGCGGCCTCCCGCACGAGGTTGTCGCGAACTGCGAAGAGGACGGCGCAGACGACGCCGAGCACGACCCCGATCGCCCGGAAGCCGGCCGGACGCACGGGCTCCCAGGCGAGCAGCGCGCCGCCGGCGACGATCAGCAGCGTGGCGATCGCGAGCGTCGGACCGAGGGTCTCACCGAGGAAGGCGACGGCTAGAGCCGCCGAGAAGATCGGCGCCGTGCCGATCGCGATCGACGCGCGCGAGGGCCCCGCGTCGCGCACCGCGCGTACGAAGAGGAGCTGCGACAGGCCCGGCACGAGCGCCCCGATGCCGAGGAAGACTGCCGCGTCTGCGAGACGGAGGCTCCCGAGCGCTCCGCTCGCCGCAGCGACCGCGGCGACCGCGGCGCACCCCACGACCGAGATGCAGAGCGCGGCAAGGAGCGGCTCGTCGAAGCGCCTGAAGCCGACCCGAACGGCGACGGCGAGGGCGCCGAAGCCGAATGCGGCGAGACACGCGAGCAGCACGGCGTCCATCGGACCGTCGGGAGTCTGATCGATGAGAGACTCCCGTGCGTGCGCGTCGGGGTCGTCGGTCATGTCGAGTGGGTCGAGTTCCTGCGGGTCGAGCGCATGCCGTACGCCGGTGAGATCCTCCACGCCGACGGCGCCTGGTCGGAGCCGGCCGGCGGCGGGGCCGTCGCGGCCGTCCAGCTCCTGAAGCTGGCCGGCGAAGCCACGTTCTTCACCGCGCTGGGCGACGACGAGCTCGGACACCGGGCTCTCCGGGAGCTGCGCGCGATGGGCGTGCGCGTCGAGGCCGTCTTCCGCGACGAAGCCCAGCGGCGTGCGGTCACCTTCGTCGATCGGGCGGGAGAGCGCACGATCACCGTGATCGGCGACCGCATCGCACCGGCCGGTGGCGATCCGCTTCCCTGGGACGAGCTCGCCGGCTTACGACGCCGTGTTCGTCACCGCCGGCGATCCCGCCGCCGTCCGTGCGCACGCCGGGCTGCGCGCGTGCTCGTCGCGACTCCGCGTGCGCTCGCGCACGCTCGCAGCCTCGGGGGTCGAGCTCGACGCCCTCGTCGGCAGCGGCAGCGACGACGGCGAGCGCTACCGGCCGGGTGACCTCGATCCGCCGCCACGGCTGATCGTCCGGACCGCCGGGGCCGAGGGCGGCGCGTACGAGGCGGCCGATGGTCGCTCCGGCACGTTCGAACCGGCGCCCCTGCCGGGCCCGATCGCCGACGCCTACGGGTGCGGCGACAGCTTCGCCGGCGGGCTCACGTTCGCCCTCGGGGCCGGCTTGCCCCTGGACGAGGCGCTCGGCCTCGCGGCCCGGTGCGGCGCTGCCGAGCTCGCGGGGCACGGGGCGTACGCCGGCCAGCTCCGCCTCGTCGGCTGAGGCGGTTCCGGGCCGTCAGCCCGGCGCGGGTGGCGCAGCCTGCCCACGGAAGGGTTGTCAAGTGGCGATAAGTGGGGTAAAGTGGGGCGACGTGGAGGACAGGCAGGTGGAGGCCCCGTGTTTCTCGGCGAGTACGAGCACACGCTCGACGACAAGAACCGGCTCACGCTGCCCGGCTCGTTTCCGGGATCGCGTTTACGGCGGGTGGCGTCGTGACACGCGGGATGGACGGCTGCCTCTCCGTCTACACGCCCGACGGCTGGGAGCGGTTCGTCGCACTTCGGCTCGAGGGGCTCGACCCCTTCACGAAGGAGGCGCGTCAGATGACGCCGCTTCGTCTTCGCGGGCGCCGCCGAGGCCGATCCCGACCAGCAAGGGCCGGGTCATGCTGCCCGCCCGCGCTCGTCGCAGCACGCGAAGCTGAGCCGCGAGGTCGTCGTCGCCGGCGTGCGCGACCACGTCGAGATCTGGGATCGCGCCGCCTGGCGGACGCACCTCGAGGAAGTGGAAGGGAGTGCCGAGCTTGTTGCCGAACGCCTTGCAGCAAAGCGCGACTGATCACGTCGCCGTTCTCGCGGCCGAGGTCCGCGACCTGCTCGCGGTCGGGCCGGGCGAGACCGTCGTCGACGCCACGTTCGGCGCGGGTGGCCATGCGGCGCTTCTCGCGGCCGACCTTCGCGGCCGCGGCCGGTTCATCGCGATCGACCGCGACCCGGACGCACGTACGCACTTCGATCGGTTCTCTGCCGCGTGCGGGAGTTCAGACGCGGTTCCTGCGCGGAGCCTTCGACATCGTGCTCGGCGCAGCTCGCCTCGAACGGGGTCCAGGCCGATGCGATCCTGCTCGACCTCGGCGTCTCGAGCATGCAGATCGACCGGCCCGAGCGCGGGTTCTCCTACGCGGTGGATGCCCCGCTCGACATGCGGATGGATCCTTCGGCCGACGAGTCCGCCCGCGATCTCGTCAACGAGCTCGCCGAGCGTGAGCTCGCGGACCTCTTCCGCCGCTACGGCGAGGAGCGCTTCGCGCGGCAGATCGCACGCGCGATCGTCCAGCGTCGGACCGAGCGTCCGATCGAGCGGACCGGCGAGCTGGTCGACGCGATCCGCGCCGCGCGTTCCGGCTCCGCGGCGCTTCGGGGACGGCCATCCGGCGAAGCGGGTCTTCCAGGCGCTGCGAATCGCGGTCAACGACGAGCTCGGCTCGCTCGAGCGAGCGCTCCCGGCCGTCGTCGAGATGCTTCGCCCGGGCGGCCGCGTCTGCCGTGATCAGCTTCCACTCGCTCGAGGATCGGATCGTCAAGCGGTTCCTGGCTGCCGAGAGCCGCGGCTGCACCTGCCCGCCCGACCTGCCGGTCTGCGTCTGCGGGAAGCGAGCCACGGCTCCGCCTCCTCACGAGAAAGGCGATCCGGCCGTCGCCGCGCGAGACTGCGACGTGAATCCCGCGCTCGGCGTCGGCCCGTCTGCGAGCAGCTCGTCAGGACCGAGGCCGGCTGATGGCCGTCGCCGCGCCCCGGGCACGTCCCGCTCGTCGGCCGCGGACGGAGATTCCGGAGGCCCCACGGCCCCGTCCGGGCGGGCAGCGCGATCGCCGCTCGGTGCTCGCTCGACTGCGAGGCCCCGGCTCGGTCGTAGCGTGATCTGGATCGTCGTCGTCGCCGGCCTGCTCGCGGGAATCGTCGCCCTCAACGTCGCCGTCCTCCAGCTGCGGATGGAGCGCGGTCGGCTGCAGTCGGAGATCGTCGAGATCCGGGCCGAGAACGCCAAGATCGAGTCGGAGATCTCGAGCGCTGCGTCCGTCGGGCGCATCGAGGCGTGCCGCCCGAGGCCGGCTCGGGCTCGTCCATCCCGCCCAGACCACGTACCTGAAGCTCGAGCTCCCCGGGCGCTGAGCGGGTGGCCCAGCGGCTCGCCAACCGGCGGATCCGCCTGCTCGTCGCGCTCTTCGCGGTCGTGTTCGTCGTCGCGCTCGGCCGTGCCGCCTGGCTCCAGGCGGTGCGCGCGCCGGTCTCGATCAGCTGGCGAGCGAGCCAGCAGCGCGAGCACGATCACCCTGCCGGCCCACCGCGGGACGATCTACGACCGGATGGGCGTCGAGCTCGCGATCGGCGAGGAGGCGACGACCGTCTACGCGAACCCGAGCCAGATCCGTCGACCGGCGACGGTCGCACCCGTCGTCGCCCGCGATCTCGGGCTCGACCCGGCACGCGGTGCTCACGGCGCTCTCCGACCGGTCGCGCGGCTTCGTCTACGTCGCAGCGCAAGGCCGACCCCGAGCGGGCGAAGGTGCTCGAGGAGCGGGACATCCCGGGCCTCGGCTTCTACCCCGAGGAGCGCCGCGTCTACCCGCAGCGCAAGGTGGCGGCGCCGGTGCTCGGCTACGCGGGCGTCGACAACGAGGGGCTCGCCGGGATCGAGCTTCGCTACGACGACGTGCTCTCGGGCGACGACGGGCGAGAGACGATCGTGCGGGATCCGTTCGGCCGCCTGCTCGACGTCGTCGACGAGGAGCCCGTCGAGGACGGTCAGGACGTCTACCTGACGATCGATCACCGACTGCAGGCGCAGGTGGAGGAGGTGCTCCGGGAGACCCGGGCCGAATGGGGGGCGAAGAGCGCGACGGCGATCGTCCTCGACCCGCGGACCGGCGGAGATCCTGTCGATGGCGCAGTGAGCCCGGGCTACGACGCGAACGCGTTCGCGTCCGTCGAGCCCGAACGCGTTCGACTGCGCGGTGTCACGGACATCTTACGAGCCAGGCTCGACGTTCAAGGTCGTGACCGTCGCCGGCGCGCTCGACGAGGACCTCGTCCGGCCGGAGACGGCCTTCTACCTCGATGACGAGATCCAGGTCGCCGACCGCGTGATCCACGACGCCGGAGCCGCGCGAGCCCGAGATGCTGACCGTCCGGCAGATCCTCGCGCGCTCGTCGAACGTCGGCGCGATCACCCTGGCGCTCGAGCTGCGCAAGCGAGCGCCTCGCCTGGTGGATCGACCGCTTCGGCTTCGGCCACCGGACCGGGGTCGACTTCCCGGGCGAGACGAAGGGCATCGTCCTGCCGCGCAGGCAGTGGACGGGCTCGACGATCGGCAACGTGCCGATCGGCCAGGGCATCGCGGTGACCCCGATCCAGATGACCGCTGTCTACGCCGCGATCGCGAACGGCGGCGTCGCCGATCCAGCCGCACCTGGTCGATCGGGTCGGCGGCAAGGAGAGGCCGGCCCCCGAGGAGCATCGCGTGATCGCAGGGCCCACGGCGTCGGAGCTGCTCGCGATGATGCAGGACGTCGTCGCGGAGGGAACCGGGACTCGAGGCGCACGTGCCCGGCTACACGGTCGCCGGCAAGACGGGCACGGCGGCGAAGGCGGAGCCCGACGGCGGCTACTCCGACTCGCGGTACGTCGCGTCGTTCGTCGGCGTCGTTCCGGCCCGCTCGCCGCGCCTCGTGATCCTCGTCGCGGTCGACGAGCCGAAGCAGGACATCTTCGGCGGCATCGTCGCCGCACCGGCCTTCGCGGAGATCGCCGGCCTCGCGCTCCAGTACCTCGACGTGCCGCCCGATGCCCCGGTCGGCGAGGCAGACTGACGCGCTCCCGCGCGCCGGCTCACCGGGGCCTCCCACGAGCCTCCTCCCGGTATCAGCCTACCGCCGGTCGACGCGCGAGTGTGTGACGAGTGGCGAGGAAATACGAGCAAATCAGGCGTTTTTGTCGCTCCGTGCTGCCGGATGCCGAAGAGGGTCGCTGGTAGAATCCCCTCCCATCGAGCTGGAGACCCTGAGCCGGGCCATCGGGGCGACGCGCAGGGGGGAAGGCGCGTCGCTCGCGATCGCCGACCTCGCCCACGACAGCAGGGACGTCCAGCCGGGAACGCTCTTCTTCTGCGTGGCGGGGGCGACCAGCGACGGCCACGAGCACGCCGCGGCGGCGATTGCCCGGGGCGCGGTCGCGCTCGTCGTGGAGCGGCCGCTCGACCTCCCGGTCGCGCAACTGCTCGTCCCGGACGTCCGGGCGGCCATGGGCCCCGCTGCGGACACGTTCTTCGGCCATCCGACCCGCGAGCTCGCCGTCGCGGGCGTGACCGGGACGAACGGGAAGACGACGACCGCGTTCCTGCTCTTCGCGATTCTCGCGGCCGCCGGGCGGCGCCCCGGACTGCTCGGGACGATCGAGAGCCGCGTCGGCGGCGAGCGCAGGGCGGTCGCCTACACGACGCCGGAGGCGATCGAGCTCCAGCGGTCGTTTCGCGAGATGGTCGAGGTGGGCGACCGCAGCTGCGCGATGGAGGCGTCGTCCCACGCCTCTACCTTCCGGCGGCTCGACGGGACGCGCTTTGCCGCGCTCGTGTTCACGAACCTTTCGCAGGATCACCTCGACCTCCACGGCTCGATGGACGACTACTTCGAGGCGAAGCGACGCCTCTTCGTCGAGCCTGGGCCGGACGGCGAGCGAGCGCCCGCCGCGATCAACGTGGGGGACGAGCACGGGCGCCGCCTCGCGGGCGAGCTCCGCGCTTGCGGTGCGACGCTCGTCACGTTCGGCCTGGCCGGCGACGCTGAGATCCGCCCCGACCACCTCGAACTGGAGCCGTCAGGCGCCACCCTCCGGACGTCGGGTCTCTCGCTCCGCACGAGGCTGCGCGGCCGGTTCAACGTCGAGAACGTCCTCGGAGCAGTCGCGGCGGGAAGGCTCCTCGGTCTGCCGGACGACGCGATCGTGAGGGGGATCGAGCACCTGACCGGAGTCCCCGGACGCCTCGAGGCGGTCGACGAGGGCCAGCCGTTCGCGGTGCTCGTCGACTACGCGCATACGCCCGGAGCGCTCGAGCGGGTGCTCGACGCCAGCCGCGAGATCTGCGAGGGACGGCTGATCTGCGTCTTCGGGTGCGGCGGCGACCGGGATCGCGGCAAGCGCGCGCTCATGGGCGCGGCCGCGGCCTCCCGCGCCGATCACGTCGTCGTCACCTCCGACAACCCGCGCAGCGAGGAGCCGCTCGCGATCATCGACGAGATCCTCGCCGGAGCGGGTGGGGAGGGGCCTGCTCTCGACGTCGTGCCCGATCGCCGCGAGGCGATCCGGCACGCCCTGGCGGTCGCTGCGGACGGCGACGTCGTGGTGATCGCGGGCAAGGGGCACGAGCAGGGCCAGACGTTCGCGGACCGGACGCTGCCGTTCTCGGACGTCGAGGAGGCACGCGATGCCCTTCGACGCCTCGCCGCGGGGATCGCATCGTGATCCCGCTGTCGCTCGACGAGGTCCGGCGGCTCTGTCCGGGTCGGCTGACGGCCCCGCCGGGCGAGGAGCTCGTCACCGGCCTCGAGATCGACTCACGCCGGATCGAGCCCGGCGACCTCTTCGTCGCGATCCGCGGCGGGGTGGCCTTCGTCGACGAGGCGCTGGGCCGGGGCGCGTCCGCCGCGCTCGTCCCGGAGGACGCCTTTCAGGCGATGGCGGCGCTCGGAAGCGCTGTCCGCGAGCGCACCCGCGCGCGTGTCGTCGCGATCACCGGTGCGACCGGCAAGACCTCGACCAAGGACATCCTCGCCTCGCTCTGCCGCCCGCACCTGCGCACGGTGGCGGCGGAGCAGAGCCTGAACAACGAGATCGGCCTGCCGCTGACCCTGACGCGCGTCACCGAGGAGACCGAGCTCGTCGTGTGCGAGATGGGCACGCGCGGGCTCGGGCAGATCGCCGAGCTGTGTGCGATCGCCCGGCCGCACCTGGGTGTGATCACGCAGATCGGCCCTGCGCATCTCGAGCTCTTCGAGACGGTCGAGGCGGTCGCCGAGGCGGAGTCGGAGATCGTCGGCGCCCTCCCGCCCGGCGGCGCGATCGTCGTCCCTGCCGGCGAGCCCCTGCTCGCTCCCCATCTCGGCAGGACGGACGTGGACGTCGTCACGTACGGAGACAGCGGGGACGTGCGGCTGCTCGAGTTCGAGGCCGACGACCATGCCAGGCTCGAGATCGAGGCGTTCGGCGAGCGGATCTCTCTCGAGTTCAACTTCCGGGCCCGCCACAACGCGACGAATGCCCTCGCGGCCCTGGCCGCCTACCGGCTCCTCGGCCTCCCGCTCGCGGAGGCGCAGCGCGGAGCACGCGAGGTCTCGCTCTCGCGCTGGCGCGAGGAGGAGAGACAGCTGCCGGGCGGCGGCGCGCTCATCAACGACGCCTACAACGCGAACCCGGTCTCGATGGCGGCCGCGCTCGATCACCTCGCCGAGCGTGCGAGAGGCCGGCGCCGCGTCGCCGTGCTCGGCGACATGGCGGAGCTGGGAGCCGACGCTCCCGCCTATCACGGAGAGGTCGGGAGCGCCGCCGGTCGGGCGGGCGTCGAGCTTCTGGTTGCGGTCGGCCCGCTCGCTCGCGGCTACCTCGAGGGTGCCGGGTCGGTGCCCGAACGGCTCTGGGCGGAGACGGTGGAGGAGGCGATCCCGGTTCTGCGGTCGCGGCTTCGCCCCGGCGACTGCATCCTCGTCAAGGGCTCGAGAGCGGCGGGGCTCGAGGCCCTCGCCGACGCCATCGCAACCGTGCCCGCCTCGTAGGGGCGCGGGATGGTCCAGGTCCTCCTCGCGGGCATCCTCGCGATGGTCATCTCGATCGCGGCGGGCCCGAAGTTCATCGAGTTCCTGCGCCGGAACGAGTTCGGCCAGCAGATCCGCGAGGAGGGCCCGCGCGGCCATCTGTCCAAGCAGGGCACGCCGACGATGGGCGGCCTGCTGATCATGGCCTCGATGACGGTTCCGTTCCTGATCTTCTCGGACCGCTCGCTCGAGGCGCTGACCGTGTTCTTCGTGACCCTGGCGTGCGCCGCGATCGGCTTCGCCGACGACTGGATCAAGCTCACCCATCGCCGCTCGCTGGGCCTCAAGGGCCGCTGGAAGCTCTGCCTGCTCGCGCTGATCACGGTCTTCGTCGGCGTCGTCTGTCACCAGCTCGACTTCTCGACCGACGTCTACCTTCCCCTCCTCGACGTGTACGTGCCGCTCTCTTGGGGCTGGTACCTCCTCCTGTTCGTGATGATCGCCGGGGCCGCGAACGGAGTGAACCTGACGGACGGCCTCGACGGGCTCGCGGCCGGCACGGTCACGATCTCGCTCTTCACCTTCACGGCGATGGGAGTCGTGGCCTGGATCGTCGGCGGCGGCGCGACGTCCGGCGACCAGGCGAATCTGGATCTCGCCATCCTCGGCGCGAGCCTGATCGGGGCCTCGGTCGGATTCCTCTGGTACAACGCCTTCCCGGCCCAGGTGTTCATGGGAGACACCGGTTCGATGGGCCTGGGCGGGGCGCTCGCGGGCTTCGCGATCATGACGAAGACCGAGATCCTGCTGGTCCTGATCGGCGGCATCTACGTGATCGAAGCCCTGTCGGTCATCCTCCAGGTGATCAGCTTCAAGCGCTTCGGGCGCCGGATCTTCCTGATGGCTCCGATCCACCACCACTTCGAGATGAAGGCGTGGTCGGAGACGCGCATCATGGTGCGCTTCTGGATCGTCGGCCTGATCCTGTGCGCCTGCGCCTTCGTCCTCTACTACCGCTACTTCTCGAAGTTCGCCGCGTGACGGGCGTCGCCTCGGGCCTTCCTGACGTCGCCCTCGTCCTGGGCCTGGCGCGCTCCGGGGAGGCGGCCGCGCTCGCGCTCGCCCGCCGCGGCGTGCGGGTCGTCGGCGTCGACCGAGACCCGGGCCTCGACGCCGGAAGGCTTCGCAGCGCAGGCGTCGAAGTTCGACTGGGCGCGAACGACGACAGCGCGCTCCTGAAAGACGTGGAGCTCCTCGTGAAAAGCCCCGGGGTCCCGAGCGAGACCACCCTCGTCGCCGCCGCGCGGCATCGGGGCCTCCCGGTGTGGAGCGAGATCGAGCTCGGAGCCCGCCTGGTCGGTCAGCCCGACGTGGGCATCACGGGCACGAACGGGAAGACGACGACGACCGAGCTGGTCGGCGCGATCGTGCGAGCGGACGGCCGGCCCGCAGCCGTCTGCGGCAACGTGGGCCGTCCGCTCTGCGCACTCGACGGCGAGCTCGAGGCGGGTGCGGCGATCGTCTGCGAGCTCTCGAGCTTCCAGCTCGAGGACGTGGAGACCCTGCGCCCGCACGTCGGCGTGCTCCTGAACGTCACCCCCGACCATCTCGATCGTCACGGCACCGTCGAGGACTACCGGCGAGACGAAGCTCCGGCTGTTCGCGCGGCAGGGGGCGGAGGACGTCGCCGTCGTCCCTCGCGGCTTCGGCCCGATCCCCGGGGCCGCGCGGCGGGTCGAGTTCGGCCCGGGCGACGCGCTCCCGGCGGAGCCGTCGATTCCCGGCGCCCACAACCGCGAGAACGCCGCCGCCGCGACGGCCGCGGCGCGAGCGCTCGGGATCCCCGACGCGCTCGATCGCCGAGGCGCTGCGCACCTTCCCCGGCGTCGTGCATCGGCTCGAGCTGGTGCGGGAGCTCGCCGGCGTTCGCTTCGTCAACGACTCGAAGGCGACGAACCCCGAATCGGCGATCGTCGCGCTCCGGGCGTTTCCCGGCGGCGTGCGGGTGATCCTCGGCGGCAGTCGCAAGGACACGCCGTTCGCCGGCCTCGCGGCCGCGGCGCGCGAGAACGGCGTCGCTCGCGCCTATCTGATCGGGGAGACGGGCGCCGAGCTCGCCGAAGCGCTGGAACGCGAGAGCGTGCCCCATCTCGCCTGCGGCGATCTCGAGACCGCCGTCCGCGCCGCATTCGCCGACGCCGAGCCTGGCGAGGTCGTGCTCCTCTCGCCGGGGTGCGCGAGCTTCGACCAGTTCCGCGACTTCGAGCAGCGCGGCGAGCGCTTCCGCGAGCTCGTGGAGTCCCTGTGAGCGCCGTCGCGGCCCGCCGCTCACGCGGCCCGTCCGTGCGCCAGGGCTCGCGGCCGCTCCAGCTCGAGTACGGGATCCTCGTCCTCGTCACCCTCGCGCTCGTCGCGTTCGGGCTCGTCATGGTCTACAGCTCGAGCTCGGCCCGCGCGGCCGTCGGCGCCGACGATCCCGCGTACTTCCTGAAGCGCCAGGGCATCTACGCGCTCGCCGGGCTCGTCGCGTTCTTCGTGCTCTCGCGCGTCGACCTGCGCCTGCTCCGGAACGTCTCCGGGCCGCTCCTCTCCTTCAGCCTCTTCCTGCTCGTCGCCGTGCTCGTCGTCGGCACGACCGTCAACGGCGCGAAGCGCTGGCTGATCGTCGGGCCGGTCTCGATCCAGCCGTCGGAGCTCGCGAAGCTCGCGCTCGCGATCTGGGTCGCCGCCCTGCTCGCGCGGCGGCCTGCGCCGCGAACGTTCGGGGAGCTCCTGCGCCCGATCGGGCTCGTGACCGGGCTCGCCGCGCTCCTCGTCCTCGCCGAGCCGGACCTGGGAACCGCGATCTCGTTCGCGATCCTCGTCGGCGCGGCGCTCCTCGTCTCAGGCGTTCCCATGCGCCTGATGGGCCTCTCCGCTGGCGCGCTCGTCGCGATCGTCCTGGCGGCGTCCTGGCTCGAGCCGTACCGCCGCGCTCGCCTCCTCAGCTTCCTCAACCCGTGGGACGACGCCCAGGGCGCCGGCTTCCAGTCCGTTCAGGCGCTGATCGCGCTCGGCTCCGGTGGCCTCTTCGGCGTCGGCCTCGGCGAGAGCGTCCAGAAGGTCTACTACCTCCCGGAGGCCCAGACGGACATGATCTTCGCCGTCATCGGCGAGGAGCTCGGCCTCGTCGGCTCGGCCGCGGTCGTGCTGGCCTTCGCGCTCTTCGGGTACGCGGGCTTCTCGATCGCGCTGCGCTGCGGCGACCCGTTCGGAAAGCGCCTCGCGGCGGCGCTGACGGCTCTCGTGTGCGGCCAGGCCGCGGTCAACCTCGGGGCCGTGATGGGCCTCGCGCCGCTGACCGGGATCCCGCTCCCGTTCGTGTCGTACGGCGGGTCGAGCCTGGTCGTCTGCCTCGCGTCGGTCGGCATCCTCCTTACCATCGCAAGGAACGGTGAACGGGGAACGGCGACAGCCACGGTGCCTGATCGCGGCCGGAGGGACGGCGGGACACGTGCTGCCCGCGCTCGCGGTGGCGGAAGCGCTCAGCGCGCGCGGCGCGAGCGTCAGCTTCGCCGGCTCGCCTGAGCGCGGCGAGGCCGAGCTCGTCGGCGACGCCGGCTACGAGTTCGACTCCTTCCGCGTGGACGGCATCCCTCGCGAGCTCAGCATGCGCGCGGCCCACGCACTGCTGACCGGGGCCCGTGCACCGGCGGCAGCCGGCCGGATCATCGATCGGCGGCACCCGGACGTCGTCCTGGGTGCCGGAGGCTACGCGGGCGGACCGGCCGTCGTCGCGGCGGCGCGACGACGGATCCCGGCGGCGCTGACCGAGGCCGACGCCCACCTCGGGCTCGCGAACCGCCTGGCTGCTCCCTTCGCCAGGCGCGTCTTCCTCGCCTACCCGCTCGAGGGCCGAGACGGCGGCCGGTACCGCGTCGTCGGCCGCCCGATACCGCGTCGCTCCCTGCTCGCCGCCGGCAAGCGGGAGGAGGGACGATCGCGCTTCGGCCTCCCCGAGGACGGCCCGGTCGTCCTCGTCTGCGGCGGCAGCCTCGGCTCGCTCCACCTCAACGAGGCCGCGGTCGACGCCTGGGGGCAGACGGGCCCCGCAGTGCTCCACCTGACGGGTGAGCGCGATCACGCGCTGCTTGCCCCGCGCGTCCAGCGCGACGCCTACCGGCTCCTTCCGTTCACCGCCGACTTCGGGCTGGCACTCGCCGCCGCAGATCTCGTCGTGTCGCGCGCCGGCGGAGCCGTCTGGGAGATCGCCGCGGCAGGGCGGCCGGCAGTGCTCGTCCCGTACCCGTACGCCACGGCCGACCATCAGACGAAGAACGCCCGCTGGTTCGAGCGCGGCGGCGGCGCGATCCTCGTGCCGGAGCCGGAGCTCGATCTCCCCAGGCAGGCGGGCAGCCTCCTGACGAACCCGGGCCGGCTCGCGGCGATGGGAGAGGCGATGCGCCGGCTCGCCCGTCCCGACGCCGCAGACGTGATCGCCGCCGAGCTGATCGCCCTCGCGGAGGGTCGGTGACGGAGCAGCCCCTCACCGGACGGCGACTCTGGATGGTCGGGATCGGCGGCACCGGCATGAGCGCGCTGGCGGCCGTCTGCCACGCCTGGGGCGCAGAGGTCGCCGGCTCGGACCGCGAGGCGACGTCGTACACGCGGACGCTCGAGGAGCTCGGCATCGAGGTGGTGATCGGGCATTCGGCCGCGAACCTGCGCGCCGGATGGGAGGTGGTCGTCTCGTCGGCGATACTGCCCGGGAACCCGGAGCTCGTGGAGGACGCGCTGCGCAGGGGGGAGCTGTTGGCCGAGCTCGTCTCGCTGCGTCCCTCGATCGTCGTCGCCGGGGCGCACGGCAAGACGACGACGACGGCGATGATCGCCTTCGTGCTCGACCGGCTGGGGCTCGATCCTGCCTTCCTGATCGGCGGCGCCGTTCCTCAGCTCGGCGGGAACGCGCGGGCGGGGGAGGGGTGGCTCGTCGCGGAGGGAGACGAGTCCGACCGCTCACTGGCGCTCCTTGCGCCCCGCATCGCCGTCCTCCTGAACGTCGATCTCGACCATCACGTGTCCTTCGCCTCGCTGGCCGAGGTGCAGCGGTTCTTCGAGGACTGGCTTCGCTCGCTTCCCGTTGGCTCGGCCGTCATCCGGGGTGACGAGCTCGAGCCGGTGAGCGACGTGACCCTTGCGGTGCCGGGCGAGCACAACCGGCGGAACGCGGCCGCAGCGCTGGCCGCGCTCGCCGCCGCGGGTGTCGGCCCGGAAGACGCCCGCCGCGCGCTCGCCGAGTATCGGGGCGCCGGCAGGAGGTTCGAGCCCCATGGCGAGGCGGCCGGCGTGCGCGTGTACGACGACTACGGCCATCACCCGGCCGAGATCGCGGCAGCTCTCGCGACCGCGCGAGGGGTGGCGGGCGAGGGTCGCGTCGTCTCCGTCCTCCAGCCGCACCTCTACTCGCGAACGCTCTACCTGCACCAGGAGCTGGCCGAGGTGCTCACGACGGCGGACGTCGCCGTCGTGACCGAGGTCTGCGGCGCGAGAGAAGCTCCCGTGCCCGGTGTCAGCGGCAGGCTCGTGCTCGATCGGGCGGCCGAGCTCCGGCCGGGCATGCCGCTTGCCTGGGCGCCCGCGCTTCGAGGACGTCGCGACCGTCGTCCGCGCTGTGACGCGCCCCGGCGACGTGGTCTTGACCCACGGCTGCGGGGACATCTACCGGGCGATCCCACGGATTCTCGAGCGGCTGGAAGGGAAGGCGTGAAGGTCAAGGAGAACGTCGGGCTCTACAAGCACACGACCCTCGGAACGGGCGGGCCGGCGCGCTGGTTCGCGACGCCCGAGACCGTGCACGAGCTCGTGGATCTGCTCGGATTCGCACGGGACCGCGAAGCCCTGGTCGCGGTGATCGGGCTCGGCTCGAACCTCCTCGTCGCGGACGACGGGTTCCCGGGCCTCGTGCTGCGACTCTCCGGCTCGCTCACGTACGTCAAGGTCGGCGAGACCCGCCTCGTCGCCGGCGGCGGTGCGTCGCTCGCCGTCTGCCTTCACCGGGCGCGGGACGCCGGCCTGGGCGGCCTCGAGTTCGCGAGCGCGATCCCGGGAACGATCGGCGGCGCCGTCTGGATGAACGCGGGCGCCTACAGCGGCGAGCTCAAGGAGATCCTCGTGCGCGCGATGGTCGCGACGGCGGACGGGACGAAGTGGCTGAGCCCGGCCGAGCTCGGACTGCGCTACCGGCGCTCTGACCTCGTCCACGGTCAGGTGATCGCTGCCGCCGAGCTCCAGCTCGTCGAGCGCCCGGTCGAGGAGATCCGCCGGATCGTGGCCGAGCTCCAGGAGACGCGCAAGGAGGCGCAGCCGACGAACAAGCGGACCTTCGGAAGCGTCTTCAAGAACCCCGAGCACGATCTCTCGGCAGGACGGATGCTCGACGCCTGCGGTCTGCGCGGGCACCGGGTCGGCGGCGCCCAGATCTCGCCGAAGCATGCGAACTTCATCGAGAACGTGGGCGGCGCCCGGACCGAGGACGTGCTCGCGCTGATCGGCGAGGCGCGGCGCCGTGCGAAGGAGCAGTTCGGGGTCGTCCTCGAGCCGGAGGTGCAGCTGCTCGGGGACATCGACTTCCCGCCGTTGCAGTAGGCGGAATCGTTCCCCGGCCGCGGGCCCCGGCCGGCAGGATGCGCCAGGCCCGTGCCGAAGTTCGCGTCCATGCCCTCGACCCCGCGGCAGGTGGGCGCCAGCCGGGTGGCGCGCAGGCGGCGCCTCGTAGCAGCTTTGGCCGTCGGCGCAGCATTCGCGACGCTCCTCGGGCTCGCGTACGTCGCCGCGCGGGAGACGTCGCTCTTCGCCGTGCGCACCGTCGACGTCGCCGGGGCCCAGCCCGCTGTCGCCGACGCCGTGCACCGCACGCTCGCGCCCCTGGACGGAACGAGCCTGGTCGCCCTGAGCCCCTCCGAGATCGAGCAGCAGCTGGAGGCGATCCCGGACGTGCGCTCGGCCCGCGTCGACCGGCAGTTCCCCCACGAGCTCGTCGTCACCGTCACCCAGGAGCGTCCGGTCGCCGTCGTCCGGCTCGCCGACGGCTCGTGGCTCGTCGCGGCATCGGGTCGCGTGCTCGGCGACTTGGAGCTCGGCGAGTATTCGCGCCTGCCGAGGATCTGGCTGGCCGAGGATGCACCACCCCCGGAGCCCGGAGCGCGGCTGACCGCCGCCCAGGGTGCTGGCGCGGCCCGGGCGGTCGCGGAGCTCCCAGCGGGGTTTCCGGCTCGGGTCCAATCCGTTCGCGGGACGGCCGACGACCTGCTCCTGATCCTCGGCGGACGCACGGAGCTGCGCCTGGGACCGGCGACGGACATCAGGCGCAAGCTCGAGGTGGCTGCCACGGTGCTCGAGGACGTCCGGGACGAGCGTCTGCGCCTCGCCTACCTGGACGTGAGCCTTCCCGAGCGCCCGGTCGGAGCGCCAGGAGTCTCAAGTCGAAGGTCGAGCTTGAGACATTGCTCAAGTTTTCCCTGCAAATTGCCGATTGACAGTGCGGAGCGTGAAGCGTACCCTGATGCGAACGCTCGAGTAGAGATTCAGCGAGAGAACGGTTGAGACTATGAGAGATCAGACAGGGAGCTACCTCGCGGTGATCAAGGTGGTCGGCGTCGGCGGCGGCGGCTCGAATGCCGTCACGCGGATGGTCGACGCAGGGCTGAAAGGGGTCGAGTTCCTCGCCGTCAACACCGACGCGCAGGCGCTCCTCATGTGCGATGCCGACGTGAAGCTGCACATCGGGGCGAAGTCGACCCGTGGCCTCGGCGCGGGAGCCGACCCGGAGGTCGGTTTGACCGCGGCCATGGAGAGCCGTGACGAGCTCAAGGAGGCGCTGAAGGGCGCCGACATGGTCTTCGTCACTGCCGGTGAGGGCGGCGGCACCGGAACCGGCGCGGCGCCCGTGATCGCCGAGATCGCGCGCGAGCTCGGAGCGCTGACCGTCGGCGTCGTCACGCGCCCGTTCACCTTCGAGGGCCAGAAGCGAGCCGATCAGGCCGAGTACGGAATCCGGAACATCCGCGAGAAGGTCGACACGCTGATCATCATTCCGAACGACCGCCTCCTGTCGGTCGTCGAGAAGCGAGACGTCGATTCTCGACGCCTTTCGCATGGCGGACGACATCCTCCGCCAGGGCGTCCAGGGCATCACCGATCTGATCACGGTGCCCGGGCTCGTCAACCTGGACTTCGCCGACGTTCGGACGATCATGCGCGACGCCGGCTCGGCCCTGATGGGCATCGGATCCTCGGTCGGCGAGAACCGCGGCACGGAGGCTGCGCGAATGGCAGTGTCCTCGCCGCTCCTCGAGGCGTCCGTGGAGGGCGCGACCGGGATCCTGCTCAACATCACCGGTGGCTCCGATCTCGGCCTCTTCGAGGTCAACGAGGCAGCGGAGATCGTGACCGGCGCGGCCGATCGCAACGCGAACGTGATCTTCGGCGCGGTGATCGACGAGGCGCTGGTCGACGAGGTGCGGGTGACCGTGATCGCGACCGGTTTCGACGCGCGCTTCCGCCGCGAGCGTCGAGACCGGACGGCGGAGAGCCCGACGGTCGAGCGCGCGCCGCGCGAGCGACGAGCCCGAGGGCGAGGGCTTCGACGTGCCCGCCGAGGTGCTCGAGGTCCCGTCCTTCCTGCGCGACGACTGAGCTTCACCCGGCCACGGAGGCCTGCAGACGGCGGAGCTGCGCGGACGGCGCTGGATCGTGTCACATTGACGCGTGCCTTCTGAGGCGGGGTCTGACCCCGCCTCAACAGTTGTCACGCCTTCCACGACTGTCATGGGCCGGGCGTCATCCCAGCGGGAGAGGGTGGCTGAGCCGGTGCCGCGCTGATGGTCGGACGGGGTCGCATGGGGACGTCGGCCGTTATCAGCGGCCTGCGCCACGCCTCGGATGCGGCCTGGTTCGGCACGATTGCGGAGATCCCGGGATTGTTGAGACGGGGTCGGGGTCAGACCCGGTCACGAGACATGCGCGGCTTCGTCACGAAGTCATGGCGCGGGCAGAATCAGTCCCGGGGGAGGGCGGAACTCGCCCTGCGCGAGGCTCAGGCTGTGGTGCAGGGGCGTGCGGGAGCTCGGTCGACCGGCTTCATGCTCCTGGCGATCGCGATCAGGCGACTGGCGGTGAGCCCGATGCCGCGGAGGGCGATCGTTGTCCCGCGCTCGCACCACTCGACGACGTAGGAGCGGGGCTGGCCGAGGTCGTAGAGGGCAGCCGAGCGACCGTGGATCGTCAGCCTTCTCGTCGGAGGCACGCCGACGGGGCTGTCCGAGCAGTAGCGGGGGTGGCCCTCGAAGACCTCCAGATAGTCGCCTCGCGGGTTCGAGTACAGCCCGCGCAGCTGCTCGCGCCCGTCGTTCACACATCCGGGGTCGGCCACGATCCGCCTGACGAAGTCGAGGCGCAGGTTCCCGGTCTCCGTCGGGCGGAAGACCGGGATCGAGAGCTTCGCGGCCACGGCCTTCCAGGATCCAGTCGCGCCTGCGGCGCCAAGGGCCGAGGCGGCCACGACGCACGCGCGTCGCGACCGTGACGACGAGGAGGACTGACGTCCGCACCCGGGAGAAGCTACCAGCCCGAGAATTCGGGACCAACGAGAACCGGCCCCTTTCGGGGCCGGTTCTCGTGCTGCTTCGCTGTCCTACGCGGAGAGCTTAGCTCTCGCAGTTGACGACGACGTCGCCGCGTGCGAGGCCAGGCGAGCCGGGCTTGCAGACATCCGAGCCCGGGCCACCGTTGAGGAAGTCGGGCTGCGCGTTGCCGTACAGCTTGTCATTCCCCTTCTGGCCAAGGATGGTGTCCTTACCCTGGCCACCCTCCATCCTGTCGTTGCCGGCGCCGCCCTGGATGGCGTCATTGCCCTCCGAGCCGGTCACCTTGTCGTCACCAGCAGCGCCCTTCATCTGGTCGGCACCTGCGCCGCCGTTGATGTTGTCGTTGCCGGCGTTGCCGTTGATGGCGTCGTTGCCCTCGTTGCCGTTCAGGAAGTTGTCCTGATCGTTCCCGAGGATGGAGTCGGCCTTCGAGGAGCCGTTCACGCCCGCGATGCTCTTGAGCGTGTCGGTGCCCTGTCCGGTCGACGTGCCGGTGGTGAGGTTGACCTGGACGGCCGTCTCCGACTGGGAGGCGTCGAACCAGTTCGTGCCCTCGCCACCGTCGATGGCGTCGTTGCCAGGACCACCAGCGATGCGGTCATCGCCCGCGCCGCCGTTCAGCTGGTCGTTGGAAGCGCCACCATCGATCGTGTCGTTGCCAGCGTTGCCGTTGAGGACGTTGCCAACGCCGTTGCCGACGAGCTGATCGTCGCCGGAGCCGCCGTTGACGTTCTCCACGTCCACGTTGACGAGCGGTGACTGATCGCCACCGAGCGTCTCGCCGTTGTCACACGGCTGAAGCTCGAACCCGAAGAACGAAGCAGTTCGGTGCTGGACCTGCGACCGGTGCGTCGAGGAACTCGAGGTCGGTTGTGACCACGAACGACGAACCGGACGCGTTGAGCGACACCACCGAAACGGGCGGGTTGACTACGACCGTCTGCGGGCGACAGCTGGCGCTGAAGCCACCGACGTTGTCACCCTCGTTGGTCGCGATGTCACCGTCGTTGGCGACACCGTCGAGAGCAACTGCCACCGCAGCCGAGCGCTCGCTGTAGTCAGCGGTGTCGGCACCGGTGTCACCGATCATCACGTCAGCACCCTGCGGAGCCGCGCTCTGGATGAACTGGTCGTTGCCAGGCCCACCCTCGACGCAGTCGTTGCCGCCGTTGTCGGTGAAGACGTTGTTCGAGCGGTTGTTGACGAAGTTCGCCGAGACGATGTCCTGACCCGAGCCCGTCTTCACGTTCTCCGTGGTGAAGAACACGTCGTCGAACTCGTTCGTCAGGCCGTCGGCGTTCGTGTCGGCACCGTCGTTGAACGTGCTGATCAGGCCGAGGTAGACGACGACGCGCGTCGTCCGCTGGTCGTACAGCACGGTGTCGGTGCCCTCGCCGCCGTCCAGAGCGTCAGCGCCGTTCTGGAAGCCGGCCGAGGTCACGCCGGTGTTCTCGTCCAGCGTGTCGTTACCGTCGCAGCCGAGGACGAGGTCGTCGCCCTGGCCGCCGTCGAGGGTGTCGTCACCGGCGGTGCCGTCGTCGGCAATCGTGAAGTAGTTGCCGCAGTTGTCGCCGTCGATGTAGTCACCCTGCGTCCCGGCGCCTTCGTTGCCGCCGTGGATGGTGTCGTTGCCGCCCGCGCCGATGAGCGCGTTCGGCTTGCCGTTGCCGGTGATCGTGTCGTTGCCCTGCGAGCCGACAACGCCCTCGATCCCGACGACGGTCCCGGTCCCGACCGCTTACCGAGCCATCGGCGTTGATGGTCAGCGTCAGCGGACCGGCCAGGTTCGAGAAGTCGACGAGGTCGCCGGAGAAGCAACCCGAGCTCCCACCTAGCGAGCAGGTCGTTCTGGAACGGACTCGACGTCGCGAGTCGAACGGGTTGTTGCCGTCGACGAAGTTGGTGCCTCCGCCGGCTGCGAAGTAATCCGAGTTCAGAGCCACCCTGGAAGCTGTCGTCACCGGCGCCCGCCGTAGAAGTAGATCGGAGAGCCGGAGCTGACGTCGTGCCGACGGCGAGCTACCCGTGCCGTCGCCGCCCTTGCCGGACACGTAGTTGTCGCCGCCGCCCATGTTGAGGTTGACGTAGCCGAGCATCGGTACCTCGGTGAGAGCCGAGAATCGTCGCCGGTAGCGTGTTGAGGACCCACACGTCGGCGTCGTCGTCCGCCGGGGAACGCGTTGAGGTTGATCATGAGTCGCCGGCCGATCGGCGCCGGTGCGGCGTGTAGCCGACCGGAGACGCCCGGCAGCTGAGCCACCGGCCAGGTCCCAGAAGGTGTCGCGCCAGGCGCAACGGCGGTCGTGCCGTCCCGAGTGCAGGACGCCGCCGCCGTCGCTCACCGACGGTCACCGCGCCCTCGGTGTCGGTGTCGTAGAACGTGACCTGATTCCCGCCGGCGCCGCCGTGCGGTCGCCGCCGAGATCGACCTACCACTCGACCTCGTTCAGGCCGTTGCCGTCAGCGAGAGCCCGTTGAAGGTCGCGTCATCGAACGCAGCGGTGTTCGCCCCGGGTGCTCCCGGCACGAACCGTCCCTCACGCTCGTCGATCGACGAGGTTGTCGTTGCCGTCGGCGCCCGTGACGCGGGCCGGAAGGACGTTGATCTGCTTCGGATGTTCAGCGTCGTCGCCGTCGTCAGCGCGCACGGGTCGACGCAGTTGACGTCGTTGACGAGGATCGCCGTCGGCGATACCCGCGCTTGACGTTGATCGTGTTGTCGCTCGCCACGACGGTTGCCTGACCACGTTGCCGTCGGAGACGACGATCGATCAGCTGCCGCCGTTGCGCGGCGTGAACGAGCAGGACACCGCTGCAGACGCGCTGCCTGCTCCGACAGCGAGGAAGACGCCGAACGCACCAACCACTGCGGCGAGAACGCCGAGCCGGCGCCGGCTCTTCCGGGTTGCACGTGTACTCATATCACCCCTCCCAATCGCATGACTCTCCTTTCCCAAAGGGGGCGTAGGACGGTGGGGGACACTACCACCGGTCACGGACGGAGGCAACCACTGAGCAGCCGTCGCTAACAAAGTCCTTACGCCCTTTCGCTGAGCCATCCGATACGAGGTCGGAATGGCCTTTTCCTGCCCCCATTGTCGGCATTTTCGACCCCCGGGCTTGAGCCGGGCGGGCTCTGATTTAGAGAACCTTTACAACCGCCTCGGCGCGCCCCGGACGCCCACGGCCCCGTAGACTGCGCCGCGGTGCAGACGCTCCGGCGCACGCCCCTCTACGAGCGTCACGCGGCGCTCGGCGCCCGCCTCGTCCCCTTCGCCGGCTGGGAGCTGCCGGTGCAGTACGCGTCGATCGTCGAGGAGCACCGGGCCGTCCGCGAGCGCGCGGGCGTCTTCGACGTCTCGCACATGGGCCAGCTCGAGCTCGACGGGCGCGGCGGCGCACGGCCTACCTGCAGGCGCGCCTGACGAACGACCTCGACCGCATCGGCCCGGGCGAGGCGCAGTACACGCTGCTGCCGAACGAGCGGGGCGGTGTCGTCGACGACCTGATCGCCTACCGCCGCGAGGACGGCTACCTGCTCGTCGTCAACGCGGCGAACGTCGAGCGCGACGCGGCAGCTGCTCGCCGAGGCGCGCGACGTCTCGGCCGGCTGGGCGATGCTGGCCGTCCAGGGCCCGGCGGCGCTCGGCGCTGCTCGAGACGGACGTCGCGCCGTTCACGTTTCGCGAGCGAGACCGTGCTCGGCGTCGACTGCGTCCTCTGCGGCACCGGCTACACGGGCGAGCGCGGCTGCGAGCTCCTCTGCCGCGCCCGACGACGCGATCGCGCTCTGGGACCGGATCCTCGAGCGCGGGATCGTCCCGTGCGGGCTCGGCGCCCGCGACACGCTGCGGCTCGAGGCCTGCTACCCGCTGCACGGCCAGGATCTGACGCCGGAGCGGACGCCGATCGAGGCCGGGCTCGGCTGGGCGTGCGCGCTCGAGAAGGAGTTCCCGGGCGTCGAGGTGCATGCGCCGGGAGCAGGAGGAGGGGCCGGCGGAGCGGCTCGTCGCGTTCGTGATGGAGGAGAGGGCGATCCCGCGCGCGGGCATGACGGTCCTCGAGGGCGGCGAGGTGACCTCCGGGCGGGTTCTCGCCGATGCTCGACGCCGGGCATCGGCCTCGCGCTACGTGCCGGCCGTGCTGGCCGAGCCGGGGAGCACGATCACGATCGACGTGCGCGGGCGCCCGAGGCGGGCCCGCGTCGTGCGCAAGCCCATCTACACGCGAGAGGAGAGCTGAGGTGGCCGACGAGAGCTACCCCGACGACCTCAAGTACCACCCCGAGCACGACTGGGCGCGGATCGAGGGCGACGAGGCGACGCTCGGGATCACCTGGCACGCGCAGGACGCGCTCGGCGAGCTCGTCCACTACGAGCCGCCGGCGGTCGGGGCATCAGATCGCGAAGGACGCGAGCTACGGCGAGGTCGAGTCGGTGAAGGCCGTCTCGGATCTGATCTCGCCGCTCTCGGGCGAGGTGATCGAGGTCAACGAGGAGGTCGTCGACGCGCCGGAGCTGGTCAACGACGAACCGTACGGCGAGGGCTGGCTCGTCCGGATCAGGCTCACCGAGCCCGCCGAGGTCGACGCGCTGCTCGACGTGGACGCGTACCGGCGCTGCTCGTCGCCGGGTCGATGGTATCCGTACCTGTCCACCGACGCCGACCGCGACGCGATGCTCGCGGCGATCGGCGTCGCGCGCGTCGAGGAGCTGTTCCGCGAGATCCCCGCGGGGCTGCGGCTCGCACCGGGAGCTGGCGCTCGAGCCGGCGCTCTCCGAGCAGGAGCTGGTCGCGCACCTGGGCGCCCTCGCCGAACGCAACGTCGACACCGGCGCGCGAGCTGTCGTTCCTGGGCGCCGGGATCTACGACCACTACGTGCCGGCGATCGTCGACGCGGTGCTCCAGCGCGGCGAGCTGCTGACCGCGTACACGCCCTACCAGCCCGAGATGAGCCAGGGCGTGCTCCAGGCGATCTTCGAGTACCAGACCGCGATCTGCGAGCTGACCGCGATGGACGTCGCGAACGCGTCCGGCTACGACGGGGCGACGGTCGCCGCCGACGCCTGCTACGTGGCGAAGCACGTCACCGGCCGCTCGCGGATCGTGCTCGCCGAGACCCTCAACCCGCAGGTGCGCCGGGTCGTCGAGACCTACGCGCCGGGCTTCGGGATGGAGGTCGTCGAGGTGGCGCAGCGCGACGGGGTGACCGATCCGGGCGAGCTCGGCGCCGGCGTGCGCGCGACGCTGCCTGCGCGATCTTCCAGCAGCCGAACTTCTTCGGCTGCCTCGAGCCGGCGCCCGACCTCGCCGCGGCCGCCGAGCGGGGCCGGGGCGCTCGCTGTCGCCCACGTCGATCCGCTCTCGCTCGGCGTGCTCGAGGCGCCGGGCAACTACGGCTGCGCGCTGGCGATCGGCGAGGGGCAGGGGGCGGGCAACTACCTGTCCTTCGGCGGGCCGCACTACGGCTTCCTCGCGGCGCGGGAGGAGTTCATGCGCCGCATGCCGGGGCGGATCGTCGGCGAGACGACCGACACGCGCGGCGAGCGAGGCTTCGTGCTCACGCTGCAGACGCGCGAGCAGCACATCCGCCGCGAGAAGGCGACCTCGAACATCACCACGAACCAGACGCTGCTCGCCCTCGCCGGCCTCGTCTACCTCTCCTGGCTCGGGCCGGCCGGGCTGGTCGAGCTGGGGGAGACGTGCCTGGCGCTCGCGGCGTACGCGAAGGAGGCGATCGGCCTGCCGCTCGCCTTCGAGCAGCCGACGTTCAAGGAGCTCGCGCTCCGCCTCGGCCGGCCCGCGCCGCGAGGTCGTCTCGCTATGCACGCGCGCGAGGGATCCACCCCGGGCTACGCGCTCGGCCGCGACTACGAGGGCATGGACGACGTCCTGCTCGTCGCCGTCACGGAGCGGCGAACGCCGGCCGAGATCGACCGGCTCGCGGCGGTGCTCCAGGAGGCCGTGCTGCGTGAAGCTCCTCTACGAGAAGTCGAGGCCCGGGCGGCGCGCCTCGAGCGCTTCCGTCGTACCCTGCTACCTGAAGGTGAGGTGCCTGCGAGCCTGCGGCGCGCCGCAGCCGCCCCGGCTGCCGGAGCTCGCGGAGCCCGAGCTCGTGCGCCACTTCACCGAGCTCTCGACGCGGAACCTACGGCATCGACACCGGCTTCTACCCGCTCGGCTCCTGCACGATGAAGCACAATCCCGCGCGTCAACGAGCGGCTCGTCGGGCTTCCGGGCTTCCGAGACCTTCACCCTCATCAGGAGGTCGACGGTTGTCAGGGAGCCCTCGAGCTGATGTGGAGGCTCGAGCGCGAGCTCGCCGAGATCGCCGGCCTCGACGGCCGTGACGCTGCAGCCCGCCGCCGGCTCCCAGGGCGAGCTGCTCGGGCTGATGCTGATCCGCGCCTACCTCGCGGACGCGCGAGGCGAATCCGGGCGGAACGAGGTCGATCGTCCCCGACACCGCACACGGGACGAACCCGGCGAGCGTCACGATGACCGGCTTCACGCTCGTAGGCGTCGCGACCGACGCGCGCGGCAACGTCGACCTCGCCGACCTGCGCGGCGAAGCTCTCCGAGCGGACGGCGGGGCTGATGCTCACGAACCCCTCGACGCTCGGCCTCTTCGACGAGGGGATCGAGGAGGTGACGCGGCTCGTCCACGACGCCGGCGGGCTCTGCTACTACGACGGCGCGAACCTGAACGCCGTCTGCGGGATCTCGCGGCCGGGCGACATGGGCTTCGACATCGTCCACTTCAACCTGCACAAGACGTTCTCGCAGCCGCACGGCGGCGGCGGCCCCGGCGCCGGCCCGATCGCCGTCCGAGACGTCCTCGAGCCCTATCCTGCCCGTCCCGGTGCTCGTGCGGCGGCGACGACGGGACGCTTCGACCTCGACGACGACCGGCCGCGAGTCCGTCGGCAAGGTGCGCGGCTTCCTCGGGCCGTTCGGCGTCTTCGTGCGCGCCTACGCGTACATCCGCGCCTACGGGCCCGCGGCCTGCGCGAGATGTCCGAGACCGCCGTCCTGAACGCGAACTACCTGCTCGCCCGGCTCAGGGACGCCTACGAGCTGCCCTACGACCGCCTCTGCATGCACGAGTTCGTGCTCTCGGCGCGGCGGCTGAAGCGCGACCACGGCGATCTCCGCGCTCGACGTCGCGAAGCGCCTGATGGACTACGGCTTCCACCCGCCGACGATCTACTTCCCGCTCGTCGTGCCCGAGGCGCTGATGATCGAGCCGACCGAGACCGAGGCGAAGGAGACCCTCGACGCCTTCGTCGAGGCGATGCTCGCGATCGCCGCGCGAGGCCGCTGCCGAGCCCGCGAGCTCCTGAAGGAGGCGCCGCACTCGCGGCCGGTCAGCCGCCTCGACGAGGTGAAGGCGGTCAAGGAGCCGGTCGTGCGCTAGCGCTCGCAGGTGCCCGAGACGTAGGAGGCGGCGCCGCTTCGCCTGTTCGTGCGAGCCCTACCGGGCTCGGCGAGCCGTCGCATCGGAGGCCTCGACCCCGGCTGCGCGCGGCTTCGCCGCTTGCGAGCTGGCCGCAGGCGGCGTCGATGTCGCGGCCGCGCGTCAGCCGGACCGTGGCGGGGAGGCCGGCGCGGTCGAGCACCGCCTTGAACGCGGCGATCGCCTCCGGGCTCGAGCCCTCGTAGGCGCCGGTCGGGTTGTAGGGGATGAGGTTGACCTTGTAGACCTGCGGGTCGAGCAGCTCGGCGAGCGCGCGCGCCTGCTCGACGCGGTCGTTGACCCCGGCGAGCATGACGTACTCGACGAAGACCTTGCGGCGGCGACGCTCGTAGTAGGCGTCGCACGCGGCGAGCACGTCGGCCGAGCGGATAGCGATCGTTCACGGGCATCAGCCGGGAGCGCAGCGCGTCGTCCGGCGCGTGCAGCGAGAGCGCGAGGCGCACGGGCAGGTCGACCTCCGCGAAGCGCTCGAGGCCCGGGCAGCCAGCCGACCGTCGAGATCGCGGTGCGCCGGTTGCGTGATGCCGAGGTCGGGGAGGCGGCGGCAGGCCTCGAGCACGGCGTCGAGGTTCATCATCGGCTCGCCCATGCCCATGAACACGCAGTGGTCGATCGCCTCGATCCGGCGGAAGTGGAGCGCCTGGTCGAGGATCTCCCAGGCGCGTCAGGTTCCGGCCGAAGCGCATCGCGTCCCGTCGCGCAGAACGTGCAGGTGAGCGGGCAGCCCGACTGGCGAGGAGAGGCAGATCGAGCGGCGCCCGTCCCGGTAGCGCATGAGCACGGCCTCGACCGGATGCCCGTCGCGCCGTGCGGAAGAGCGCCTTGACGCGTCCCGTCGTCTCGCCTGCGCCTCCGTCGGCGAGCTCGAGCGTCGAGAACGGCACGGTCGGCGCCGAGCGTCGCGCCGGAGCAGGGCCGGGCAGGCTGGTCATCTCCTCGTAGCCGAGCGTGCGCCGCGACGCCGCCGCGCTCCCACACCTGGCGGGCTCGGTAGGCCGGCTCGGCGCGAGCGCGGCGAGCTCGAGTCCTCGAGCGCCGTGGACGGTCCACCGGCTCACTCGCGTCG
The DNA here is from genome assembly GCA_963705605.1 of uncultured Thermoleophilia bacterium. Classification (GTDB taxonomy): domain Bacteria; phylum Actinomycetota; class Thermoleophilia; order Gaiellales; family Gaiellaceae; genus CAVPKC01. Next base: position 216,444 of record CAVPKC010000003.1, on the reverse strand, counting down.
GTCGCCGGCGAAGAAGAAGGCGACCGCGACGCCGACGTAGGCGGCGATCAGCAGCGACGCCGCGCAGGCGGCTCGAGCGTCCGCCGGCGAGGACGATCGCCGTGAAGACGCGGTCGCGCCGGCGAGGGCGCCGATCTCGACCGGGCGGAACGAGAGCGGCAGCGCCGGGGTGACCGCCCACGAGAGGATCTGGACCGCCGGGATCAGGAACACCGCCACCTGCGCGCTCGACGCGAGCGCGATCTCCGCGGCCAGCTTGATCTTGCCGCGCGCTGCGACGACGACCGCGCCGCCGTGCTCGGCGGCGTTGCCGACGATCGCGACGATGACCGCCGCGACGAAGAAGTCGGACAGGCCCGACCTCCTCGGCGAACGTCTCGATCGAGCCGACGAGGATCTCGGCGACCACCGCCGTGACGACCGTCGCGACCGCGAGCACGAGCAGCGACAGCCGCAGCGACCACGCCTTCATCGTCGACGGCTCGTCCGAGACGTGGAGGTCGCGGTGCCGCCGCAGCGAGAACCAGGTGACGCCGACGTAGACGAGGAGGAGGACGATCGAGACGGGCAGCGAGACGACGGCGAGCGAGTGCCGCTCGGGATCCCCGTCCCAGGCGGGGATCGACGGGGATCAGGAAGAGCGCGGTCGCGAAGAGGACGAGCGCCGAGCGAGAGGAAGCTCGACGTCCGATCGAGCTCGCCACGCCCGCCGAAGGCGAGCGAGAAGCCGAGCACGAGCAGGAGGTTCCCGATCACGCTTCCGGTCAGGGAGCCGCGGACGACCTCGGGCAGGCCGTCGGCGACCGCGAAGAGCGCGATGATCAGCTCGGGCGCGTTCCCGAACGTGGCGTTGATGAAGCCGCCGATTCCCGGGCCCGTGTGGTGCGCGGCGTGCTCGGTCGCCTCGCCGATCAGCCAGGCGAGCGGGATCAGCGCGGCGCACGCGACGACGAACAGGAGCACGTCGCCGGCCCCCAGGCGATCGAGGACGAAGACGATCGGACCGAGGACGAGCGAGGCCCACAGGAGCGTTGCGTACCACGGTCGCGGAGCCTACCTGCGACGCTCCCGAGCGTGCCCCGCCGACTACCACATCGACCAGCCGTTTGTCAAGTCTTGCGAGGCCGCAGAAGGCTGGCGCACAATCGGCCGTGTCGATGGAGCGGCGAGGCTCCCGCAGGCCGCCAGGTAGCCACGAGCGAGCTCCCGCTGCGCCCGCAGGACGAGACCGAGTGCCGCCGCTGCAGCGTCCACTGCGACAAGGTCGTCTACCCGGCCGCCTGCCTCGAGCGCGCATGCCCCTTCGTCTACGCGTACGAGGAGTGGGGCCGGACGTACATCGGCTGCATGCAGAAGGTCTACGACGTCGAGATCGACCTCGACGATCCTCGAGGACGCGCAGGGTCGCCGAGGCGGATTCGGTGCCGTCAAGGCGAAGCGCCAGCCGCTGCCGATGTGCAAGAGCGGAGGTCGTGCGCTGCTACGAGAACCGCGAGGACGAGCTCGGTTGCGTGAACCCCGAGTTCAACGAGCTCTCCCGCGGGCTCCCCTCCTTCCGCGTCATCGCACAGCTTTAAGGCGGAATCGTTGCCGGCCGGAGGCCGGCCGATCTCCGCCGGGGAGGGCGGCGGAGCCGCCCGGTCTCTGGGCGGAATGGTTGCCGGCCGGGGTGTCTCGAATCGAGCGGAGCTCGATCTCGGGACGGTCGCCGGAACCGGCGAAGGCCCGGTTCCGGCACGGCGGCCCGATCTCTGCCGGGGAGGGGCCGGAGAGGAGACCTTGGTCACGGGTCGTGTACGGTGGCGTCGCGTGACGCTGATCGAGCTCGAGCCAGTCGACCAGGTCCGGCTGACGATCCTGATGGACAACGTCACCGACCCGCTGATCGCGGACGCCGGGCCGGTCACGCGGCTCAGCTGGCCGAAGGCGCTCGCCGGGGGCTTCCCTCGCGTCTCGGTCGAGGCGACCGGGGGATCCGTTCCCGACGCGCTGATCGCCGAGCCCGGGTTCTCGGCGCTCGTCCGGATCACGAAGGACGGCCGGGAGCGCACGCTGCTCTTCGACACCGGAGTCTCGCCGTACGGGATGGTCGAGAACATGCGACGGCTCGGCGTCGATCCCGGCGACGTGGAGGTGATCGTGCTCAGTCACGGGCACTGGGACCACGTCACCGGGATGGAGGGTCTCGTGCGGCGTCCTCGGCCGGAGGAACCTGCCGGTGCTGATCCATCCGGAGTTCTGGAGCCGGCGCAGGATCAGCTTTCCGGGGCTCGACCCCGCCGAGCTGCCGTCCACCAGCCGCCCTGCCCTCGAAGGCGTCGGCTTCGAGATCGTCGAGGAGCGCCAGCCGTCCTTCGTGCTCGACGGATCGGCCCTGATCACGGGCGAGGTCGATCGGACTAGCGGGTTCGAGGCGGGCTTCCGGGGCCACGAGGCATTCCGCGGGGGCGGCTGGGAGCCGGATCCGCTGATCCTCGACGACCAGGCGCTCGTCCTCCGCGTGCGCGATCGAGGCCTCGCGATCGTGAGCGGCTGCGGCCACGCCGGGATCGTCAACACCGTCCGCTACGCGCAGAGGCTGACGGGCGAGGAGCGGATCGCGGCGATCGTCGGCGGCTTCCACCTGAGCGGACCGATGTTCGAGTCGATCATCGAGCCGACCGTGGAGGCCCTCGACGGGCTCTCGCCTGCGCTGCTCGTCCCGGCGCACTGCACGGGTTGGAGAGCCGTGCACCGGCTGGCGGCGCAGTTCCCCGAGTCCTTCGTGCAGAGCACGGTGGGCACGACGATCGAGCTCTGACGCCGTGGGCTAGGCGGCCGGCAGCTCGAGTACGAAGGTCGAGCCGCGCACTCCGGCCGGCTCGAGGGTGACATCGCCGCCCATGGCGCGAGCAAGCCCCCGGGCCAGGTGGAGCCCGAGGCCGGACCCGGCTGCACGCTCGGACAGCCGGATATAGGGATCGAAGATCCGCTCGCGGTCAGCTGAAGGCACGCCGGGGCCTTCATCCGAGACGGCGATCAGCACGCGGCCTCCGCTCGCGGCCACCTCGACGAGTACCCGGCCGTGAGCCGGGCCGTGGGCGACGGCATTCTCGACGAGGTTGGCGAGGGCCTCTCGAGCCCTGTCCGGATCGGCCATGGCCCGGGGTCTGACCCCGTCAGGTAGTCGAACCTCGACGGTCGCGTCTCCGTGCGCCGCCCTCGCGGCTTCGGCCGCCGCCTCGACGATCGCCGCGACATCCGTGTCGCGCAGTTCGACGACGAGCTGCCGGGCGCCGAGTCGCCCGGCGAGGAGCAGGTCGGCGACGAGTCGTTCCGCCTGGGACGAGGCATCCTCGATCACTCCGAGCAGCCGCTGTCGCGTCGGCTCGTCGAGGTCCGGCTCCCGCGCGAGCGCGCGCGCGGCGCCGCGCACCGCGGCGAGCGGCGTCTTCAGCTCGTGCGCCACCGCCGAGACGAGCTCGAGCGGTGCGCGCAGAGTCCGCTCGACCCTCAGCCATGGCGCGGCATCCGGACGACGCCCTCACCGAGGGGCGCGGACGCGTACTCGCGCCCACGCTCCCCGGTGACCGCTTTGGGAAGGAGGTTGCGGGTCGAGCGGAATGCGGACACTACCACGGGAATCGGACGTTTCGCTACCGGCGAGCGCCAGGGCTCGATCGTGGAGCCGACGGAGCTTGTCGATGTCCGCCGCGCCGGGCCCATGGCCGTCCGGCCCCGGCGTCTCGAGGATCGCCGGCAGCGCCTGGACGAGCGTGTGCCCGAGCAGGACCGAGAGCCCGTCTCCGAGCAGCCCTTCGCCGATGTTCGCGTGGCGGTCGCGGTTCGAGCCGAGTGGCGCGGCGGCGTCGTTGACGTGGAGGGCGCGGAGTCGCTCGATCCCGACGCGCTCGTCGATCTCCGTGAGAAGCGCGTCGACCGTGGCCGGGTCGGTCACGTCGATGCCGGAGACCCAGAGGTGGCAGCTGTCGAGGCAGAAGCCGAGGTTCGGCGGGCGGCCGAGGCGATCGGCGATCGTGACGAGCTCGTCGAGCGAGCGGCCGATCGTGCCGCCGGCGCCGGCCGAGTTCTCGAGCAGGAGCCAGAGTCGTGTCGTGCGTCCGCTCGAGGGCCCGCTCGAGCGGTGGCGAGCACGCGCTCGAGGCCCGCGTCGAAGCCGGCGCCGAGGTGCGAGCCGACGTGGAAGACGACGTCGGCCTCGATCTCGCGCGCGACGTCGAGCGTCGCGACGAGCGCCGCCTCGGACTTCGCGTAGCAGGTCCGTCGTCGGCGCTGGCGAGGTTGATCAGGTAGAGCGCGTGGCAGAGCGACGTAGCCGATGCCCGGCCTCGGCGCGCCGCTCTCGGAAGCGCTCGAGGTTCGCGGGATCGTGCGCTGTCGGGCGCCACATGCGCGGGCTCTGCGTGAAGAGCTGCACGCAGTCCCCGCCGATGGCCTCGATCCGGTCGATCGACGGTGTGGATTCCGCCCGAGCTCGACACGTGGGCGCCGAACAGCACCGGGCTAGCATACGCGGGTGCCCGAGCCCGTCCGTGTCCGCATGGCGCCGAGCCCGACCGGGTTCCTCCACATCGGCGGCGTGCGCACGTTCCTGTTCAACTGGCTCTTCGCGCGGGGCCGCGGCGGCGAGTGCCTGCTGCGGATCGAGAACACGGACACGAGCCGCGAGGTCGCCGAGTCGGTCGAGCAGATCGAGCGCTCGCTCTCCTGGCTCGGGATCGACTGGGACGGCGAGACGACCTTCCAGCTCGACCGCATGGAGCGGGCGCAGGAGGAGGCGCGACGGCTCGTCGACGAGGGATCGGCCTACGAGGACGAGGGCGCCATTCGCATCCGCATGCCGGACGAGGGCGTCACCGGCTGGGAGGACGCCGTCAAGGGCCGCATCGAGTTCCCGAACGAGCGGCTCGAGGACCTCGTGCTCGTGCGCTCGGACGGACGCCCGACCTACAACTTCGCCTCGCCCCTCGAGGACTGGCTCGACGGGATCACCCACGTGATCCGCGGCGACGACCACGTCTCGAACACGCCCAAGCAGATCCAGGTCCTGCGGGCGCTCGGCGCCGAGCCGCCGGTCTACGCGCACGTCCCGAACGTCTTCGGCACCGACGGCAAGAAGCTCTCGAAGCGCCACGGCGCCGTCTCGGTCGACGAGTTCCGCTCTGCCGGCTACGTCGCGCCGGCACTGCTCAACTTCCTCGCGCTCCTCGGCTGGAGCTTCGACGACCGCACGACGATCATGTCCCGCGAGGAGCTCGTCGAGCGCTTCACCCTCGAGCGCGTGGGGACGAGCCCGGCGACGTTCGACTACGCGAAGCTCGACTGGCTGAACGGCGAGTATCTTCGCTCGCTTCCAGTCGCCGCCTACGCCGACGAGCTCGTCGCGTACCTGCGCGAGGTGGGCTTTCCGGGCGACGAGGGGACGATCCGCCGGGCGGCCCCGCTCGTCCAGGACAAGATCGCGACGCTCGGCGAGTTCCCGGCCTTCGCCGGGTTTCTCTTCGGACCGGTCACGCCGGACCCGGCACTGCTCGACGGCGCAGCGTCCGTGCTGCGGGCGGCGGGCGTCACGCTCGCCGAGATCGAGCCGTTCACCGCCACCCGCATCGAAGAGGAGCTGCGGGCGCTCTGCGAGCGCCTCGGGCTGAAGCCGCGCCAGGCGCTCCAGCCGATCCGGATCGCCGTCACCGGCTCGAAGGTCTCGCCGGGGCTCTTCGAGTCGATCGAGCTGCTCGGGCGCCGGGAGACGCTCGCCCGCATCGAGCGCGCCGCCGCGCTCAGCGGCGTGTCGTGACCGTCAGGTCGCGTCCACGCGACGTGCCGACGAGGTTCACCGCGGTGACGCGGACGTGGTACGTCCTTCCGGGCTTGAGGCCCGTGAACGTCACCGAGACACCCGCGGGCGAGGTGCCGGCCCCCGCGTAGCCGGTCATCGTGGTGCCGTAGCGCCGGGTCGTGCCGAGCTCCACTACGTACTCGGTCGCAAGGCCGTTCGGGACGACCGTGCCGACGACGCTCACGCTCCGCTTGCGCGCGCTGACGGCGTCCGTCGAGACGACGGGTGTCCCTGCGGGGGCCTCCGCGTCCCGCTCGAGGCTCACCGCGATGAAGCCGAACAGGCCCCCGAGCCGGCCGTAGACGCCCGGCTTCCCCGGGCGAGCGCAGCCGTCGCCCCAGCTCGTGATGCCCACCTGCACGTAGCCGCCCGCGCCGTCGTCCACCATCAGCGGCCCGCCGCTGTCGCCGTAGCACGAGTCGAGCCCTCCGCCGGGCACGCCGGCGCACACCATGGTCGCGGGGTCGAAGCCGAGCACGTATCCGTCGAAGCTGAGCGTCGGATACGCGACCCGGCAGTCCTGATCGGAGACGATCGGCACGACGACCTGGCGTAGAACCGACGGGGGCTGCTCGTCGTTCTCGGAGGTGGTGCCCCAGCCGATGACGGTCGCCGGCGTCCCCGGGGCGATCGTCGCCGCCGAGTGCGCACCCGGGATCCGGATCGCCTCCTCTGGAGCGGCCCGGTCGAGCCTGACGAGCGCGAGGTCGCCGACGGCCGCGCCCGTGAGCAGCGTCCCGGCCTGAGGGTCGAGCGCGATCACGTCGCTCGCGTCCGCCGAATAGACGTGCTGCAGCGCGGGTGCTCGCACGTCGTGCTCGCCGATCACGATCCGGTAGCGCAGGTTCTGGAGCACCGCGCCCGAGAACGGGTCGAGAGCGCAGTGGCCGGCCGTCAGGACCCAGCGCTCGCCGATCAGCGAGCCCGTGCAGGAGAACCCGATCGTGCCGTACCCGGGCACGTCGAACGATCCTTCGATGAACGCCGCCCAGGGCCAGGCGCCCGGAGCGGACTCCCCGCCGCCGACGATCGCCGGCCGTGCACCCGCGCCTGCGGGGGCAGCGAGCGCCGTGGCGATCGCGAGCGCGGCGATCCAGCCCTTCATGACGGGCACGTTATCGGCGCCCGCGGGTGGGGACTGAACCCCTCGCCCGGGTCAGTCGACGACGATCCCGATCGTCACGCGTACGACCCGCCCGCCTCGCAGGAGGAAGTCGGTCACGCGCTGGCCAGGCCTGAACGTCCCGACATGACAGGAACGCGACCGGCCGACGCTCTCACAGCGCACGCCCGGCACCCCGGCCTTCACCTCGGCCTCCGTCGAGCCGACGCCGACATCGCCGGTCGTTCGCTCGGTGGCGCTCCTGGTCGAGATCGACGTCACCCGCCTGCCGCCCTGGAAGACGACGGTCAGGCGGTGGGGATAGCGCCACTCGAGGTAGGGCCCGAAGTCGTTCGTGCCGCCGGCGATCGCGGACGGCTCCTCGAGCACGGACCAGACCTGCTGTTTCGTCATCCCGACGCGGATTCCGAGCATGCCCACCTGCGGGACGATCGTGGCGGCCGCCACCCCCGGGCTCAGCGCAGCCAGCAGAAGCCCCACAAGCCCTGTGACGAGAGCGAGCCGATGCATGCCACGAACAAGGTACGCCGACCGGGTGACGTACCATCCTCGATTCGATGGCACTCCTCGACGGGGACGAGCAGGCATCGCTCGAGGCCGCCCAGTCGGGGTCGGTCTCCGATTTCGAAGGCCTCTTCCGCCAGCACTGGCCGCGGGCGTTCCGCGTCGCCTACCTGATCGTCCTCGACCACGCAGCTGCAGAGGAGATCGTGCTCGAGTCGTTCCTGGGAGCCGTCCGGTCGCTCCCTGCCTACGGCCGGGAGCGACCGTTCACGCCCTGGCTCCACCGCCTCGTCGTCAACCGCTCGATCGACCGGGCGCGCGCCCGCCTCCTTCAGCCGACCGGGATCCGCAGCGCGATCGTCGGCGAGTCGACGCAGCCCCTCGAATGGGCGGTGCCGATCGGCGGTCCGCACCTCGACCCGGCCGCGCGCTCACTCGCTGCAGGGCTCTGGTCGCTCTCGCCCGATCTTCGCGCCGTCCTCGTCCTGCGGTATCTCCTCGACTACTCGCCGGAGGAGACGGCCGGCGCGCTGGACGTCTCGAAGGAGGTCGTCCAGGCTCGGCTCGACCAGGCTCGGCAGCGGTTGCGGGCCCAGCTCGAGGGGATCGCGGCGCTCGACGAGAAGACGCTGCGCACGCTGCTCCTCCAGCAGCCCGTCCCGGGGGAGCAACTCGCGATCGAACGGACCTGGGAGGTCGTGCGGGCCGCGTTCCTCGCCCGCGAGCCGGCGCCGCCGCGCCGGCGTCACTTCCCGACGCGGCTCGCGCTCGCCGTGCTGGTGCTGGCCGGGGTCGGCGTCGCCGTCTGGCTCAGCGGCGCCGGAGGCTGGATCGCCGATCGCTTCAAGAGCGATTCGGAGGCGGCGCCGGCGACCACGGCCGCCGCCACCGCTCCGGCTCCCGCCGGCCTACCGGCGGCGGGGCGGCTTCTCGTCGCCGAGGGCGGGCGCGTGTTCGTCGTCGACGGCGGCGGCGGGCGCTCGGCGATCGGCGACTATGCAGCGGCGAGCTGGGCCTCGAGCGGGCGCTTCGTCGCCGCCTGGCGCAAGAACGTGCTCGTCGGGCTCGACGTCGAGGAGCCGGGCCTGCCCCTCTGGCAGATCGCCGGCAAGGGCATCGCCGACGCGCGCTGGTCCGCCGACGGGTTCCGCGTCGCGTATCGGGCGCGCAAGACGCTGCGGGTCGTCGACGGGAGCGGCAACGACGCGCGCCTACTCGCAAGAGGGATCGCACCGGTCGCCCCCGCCTGGCGGGTCGGCGACGAGCACGTGCTCGCGTACGCCGAGGAGAGCCGCGTCCGCGTGATCGACGCCGACACGAAGAAGCGTCTCTGGCAGGTCCCGGCCGAGGGCGTCGTCGCCCTCGAGTGGACATCCGACGGCAAGCGTCTGGCCGTGCTGGCGGCGCGGGAGCTCTCGCTGCTCGAGGAACCGCGGCGCGTCGTCGACGCCGTCCGCCTGCCCGACGACGTCACCGGGACGGCCCTGGCCGCCCGTCCCGGCTCGGCTCCCGACGTCGCCTATGCGGTCTTCTCCCGGGAGACGGGTCGAGGGTCGGTCTTCGTCTTCGACGCGGCGAAGCGAACGTCGGAGCTCGTCTTCGCCGGCGACGGACGCCTCGGAACGCTCGTCTGGTCGCCCGACGGGCGCTACCTCCTCGTGCCGTGGCGGGAGGGGAACCAGTGGCTCTTCGTGCCCGTCGGGGCCGGCGAGCTGACGGCGTCGGCAGACCCCGCCCGCGAGTTCGGAGGCGACGGATTCCCGCGGCCGGACGGGTGGTGTTGCGTCGAGCAAGCGGATGCTTGACATCCGGTGAACGACCTGTAATAGTCGCGTTGCCCGTGCGGGCAGATCGAAACCGTCTTCGGACGCAACGGTCGGTTTGCACGGGCATTTTCTTTTGCACCCGGTCGTGGATCGCTCCGGTACCGTGCCAGTGGAAGCCATGACCGGATCAGAGGATGAGCCCGGCCGGGGCGCAGGTGCTCCGCAGGGCGACGAGTTCCACCTCTCGCAAGCCACGGGGGACGAGGCCAAGCGGCTCGCCCGCCACCCGGTCGAAGAGGCCCACCGGCTCCAGGACGAGGCGCGGGAGGGCGAGAAGGGGAGCGGACTCTTCCTCATGCTCGCCGAGGTCGGAATCGGGCTCTGGATTCTCGCCGCATTGCTCATCGTCGCGGTCTTCCTGATCGCGTACTTCGTCGCCACGTAGCGGGCAGACGACGGCGTCACGCCGTTGCGGCGAGGCGACTCGCTGGGCGTCGGTGGAAATCCGATCGCGCCGCCCGTCCGAACTACTGGCGAGAAGACAAAGGGCCGGGCGGCGGAGCCCCCCTAGAGCCTCCGCCGCCCGGATCAGAAGCGCGACCCCCTGCGGCACAGGGTTGCGCGCCACGCCAATCTAGACGGCCTGAACCTCGTCGTCTACCGACACTCGGTGGAAGAGATGGTCACGAACGCGGGCTCGAAAATCTCGCACGTCCTCCCCGGTCGCCGCGCGGCTGGAGGCTGGGCGGCCGACCGGGGAGGGGTGACGTTTCCGCTACGGGAGCTGGAAGACGAACTGACTGGGCCGCCCTGGCCGTCGTCCCCTACCTGAACGTTCCGGTAACGCGCGGCTTGCCCGAGGTGGTGACCGGGAAGGGATGGCGGTCCGGCAGTCGGGTCGAAGGTTCCGCTGACGATTACGCGGCCGCGCAGGTATCCGAACACCGCGGTACACGCGCCGCGAGCGACTCGCTCAGGAACGTCGAGTCTTCGCAGCGTAAGCGCCGACGTAGCGCCGGACGGTCGAGCCGAACTGCGGTGCCGTGTTGACGAGGCTACCCCGGGAGATCATCCCGGTCGGCGCACGAGATCTGGGTCTCGTCCGGTGAGACGAAGCTGTATGTGGCGGCGTTCGCGCCGGCCGCGAGGGCGAGTGCGGACAGGGCGGCTACGACGAACGCGACGAGCTTTCGGGGCATGTGCGTGTACCTCCGTTCGGGGATTGGCTCCGGGGAGGTTGTCGGCGGCCGCCGGCAGGTTCGAGAGAGCACGCGCAGCGCTCATACGGGCTTCACACCGCAAGGGCGGCCGAGTTCATACCGGGCCTCCCCCGTCGGAGGGACAGCATCGGGGGCGCCTTGCGCGAATCGACCGGCGAGCGGCTCGAGCCTACTGGGCGCTGGTCACTTGCCAGCAGCGAGCCGAGCCTGCCAGCAAGCCTCGCAGTAGGCCTTCTCGCGGCTCCGGGGCGGTACGTACATTCGATCGGAGACGAACATCGTGGTCGAACAGCTCGCGCATTCGACGCTCAACCGTGCAATCTCGGCAGATCGCCAGAAGCCGGCCTCGTCGCGCCAGTCGCGGAATTCGAGCGTTGACACAACGCCAGCGTAGCGCGAGCCAGCGGTGGGCATCCGATCAGCCCGCCCCGCGCGAGCCGCGACTCGGTCGAGAAGGGCCGGGCGGTGGATACCCCCGATGAAGAGCGTCCACCGCCCGGCGGGATGCGCAGCACCACCCGGGACGCAGGGGTACATGCGCCTCGTCTCAACGTAGTCGCACCTTGGCGAGATGGGAAGCCTCACCCGTAGCCGAGGCGGGCGACCGCTCGTTCGCGTACGGCCGGGAGCCCGTCAGGCGAGGGGGTCAACCGGGCCCAACGGGCTCGACTCCAGCCGCAGGCTTCGGAGCATACGCGGCATCGTCACGTCTGTCACTACTGCTGTCGAGGACTACCTGATCACTGCCTGCCAAGTCAGCCGTTCGTTCCGTCCGGGACAGCACCGGGGACAGGACGCGACGAGCGTCTTCTGGTCACGTCGGGGGCGATGTCCGAGATCGAACCGGTTGCATCGCGCGGCCACGGATCGCTGCTGACACCGTGCGACCGGTCCATCGTCTCTTCGATCTCGACAACCTCGTTCTTGCTCAGCAGCTTCCTGAGCAGCAGTGCGACCCCGAGGATGCCGAGGACGCCGAACAGACCCCCGAGAACAGCTCCTTGCCATGCGGGACGATTCTTCTTGATCACAAGAAGCAGCATGACTTCCCTCCATATCCAGGTTGGTCTCTACGCGCGGCATCCTCCGTCCGTCGGCAGATCGGCGACATCGGGGAAAGCGCTGATCTCGGGTGCGGCGAGCCCGCGATTAGGGCGCAACTCGTCGGACGCCGCAGTCTGATGCCCGAGGATCAACCTGCTGAGACCCAGGAGGCGCATACGGGATTCGAACCCGTGTTACCGGCGTGAGAGGCCAGCGTCCTAGGCCACTAGACGAATGCGCCCTGTTACGAGTCCCGGAGGCCTGCACGCCTCCGGGAAGGCCTCCGACTCGCGTCGGAGACTCCGTTTCAATCTAGCGAATCCGATTCGGGATTGCGATCAGCAGATCGCCGGCCGGCCCCACAGGATGAAGAAGTCGAGGATCGCGGATGACGCGTTGCGGCCGGCGACGATGAAGTTCGTGGTGATCGCGCGGCCGCGGTAGGAGCCGCGAAGGAAGTAGCACTCGAGCCCGTCACCGTTCGTGTGCGCGACGAGGCGCGGCCCGTACCGCGCAAGGAGCTTGCCGACGCCGCCGGCCCGGCGAGCGCAGATCCCCCCAGCGGTGCAGTAGTTGCGGCCCGAGAGGATCATCATCCGAACGCGGTTCGCCGCCGAGAGGTAGACGTCGAAGATGCGGGAGCCGGTCGCGTAGGTCAGGACGCCGTTCGTGTTCTCCGAGACGGGCGCTCCGAGGCGAGCCAGCACCTGGGCGCGCGTCGCTCCGAGCGTGACGCCTCCTGCGCCCTTGTTGATCCTGACCGTAGCCTGGTCGACGGCGGCGGACGCTGCCGTCGCTCCCACCAGGGCCGCGACGACGAGCCCGGCGGCGAGGGCGCGCCTCACGGGCGTGAGTGTACGTCGATCAGTACTGCGGTGGGCCCTCCCGGGACGGATACGGACGGCGTCGGTCAGCGCGGACGCGGGCCAGCGCCATCCGGTTTCTCCGCTCGGCCTCGGCCGACGCTCGGCAGAGCCCGAAGAGCACGAGCGTCGCGAGCACGACGAGCGGAACGAGCACTGCGACGATCACTAACGGCACCAGCACGGGCATCATCCTCCCCAGGCACGTCGTGTACCCCTCTTCTGGACTGATGAAACCCACCGGATCTTCCTTGCGGCGAGCCGGTGAAGAAGTCCGCTCTTTGCGGAAACCGTGTGTAGGCTCCGGGGCGTCGATCAGCCGAAAGGAGACCGAGGCATGGCGGGAAAGGCCGATTTCACCGACGAGGAGTGGGAGCTGCTGCTCGAGGCGGCGCCGGGAGCCGGGATGATGGTCGTCATGAGCGACCGCGGCGGCACGTTCCGGGAGACGTTCTCGATGGCGAAGGCATACACCGAGTTGCGCAAGGAGCCGGGCAAGAGCCAGCTGATCGACGAGATCGTGTCGGCGAAGCCCGACCTCGACCACACGCGCCACACCTCGAAGGAGGAGCTCGACGAGGCCGTCCTGCAGCGGCTCACCGAGGCGATCGCCCTGCTCGAGGAGAAGGCGACCCCGGAGGACGTCGAGGAGTACAAGGCGTTCGCCTGGAGCATCGCCGAGCACGTCGCGAACGCGCGCAAGGAGGGCTTCCTCGGTTTCAGCGGCGAGCGGGTCTCGGACGAGGAAGAGGCTGCGCTCGAGCAGATCAAGTCGACGCTCGGGCTCGCCTAGGTGATCGGCTCAAGAGCGCGCGCACGCGAGCCGATGGGGCAGATGTGCAGGCGACGAGCCGAGAGGGACACGCTCCCGCGCCGATCCTCGCGCTGGAGCCCGGCGATCACGTGGCCGCCGAGACGGGCACGATGCTGTTCGTCTCCGGCGACGTCGACATGGACATCGAACTGCCGGGCGGCGTCACGAGCGGGCTCAAGCGTGCTCTTCTCGCGGGCGAGACGACGTCAGGTCGCCGGCGGCCTGAAGAAGGGCGTGCTCGGCGGCGAAGGGCTGTTCCTGGTCCACATGACGGGGGCCCGGGCATGTCACTATTCAGACGCTGCCCTTCTCGCGGACGGCCGAGCGAACCGTCGAGGCAGCCGGCGGCGGCAAGGGCGAGATCGGCGGCATGATCGGCAACATCTTCGGCGGCTAGGGACGAAGGAGGACGCGATGGGGCTGATGGACAAGGTCAAGGCCGGCGCCGAGCAGGCGAAGGGCCTTGCCGAGCAGGCGGCCGCGAAGGCCAAGGAGGAGGCGCGCGAGCTTCAGCTCAAGCGTGAGCTCGGCCAGCAGGAGGCGGAGCTGGGCCGGACGGTCGTCGGGCTCGTCGAGTCGGGCGAGCTGTCGCATCCGTCGCTCGAGGAGCAGCTCTTCAGCATCAACGCGCTGAAGGCGGAGCTCGAGTCGCTCGGCGGCTCGAATGGCAAGGTCGAAGACGAGGAGCCGGCCGAGGGCGAGGCTCCGCGCGCCGACGTGCCGCCCGCGATGCCTTCGTAGTCAGCGGGAGTAGGCGGAGAGCTGGAGCAGCTCGCCGTCGAGGGCGAGCCCCGAGCCGACCACGCCCTCGGCGGACAGGCGCACGTCCTCACCGAGGCCCTCGGAGGGGCTCGTCCGGCGCGGGGCCCCGGCGACCGCGTCCAGGAACATTTCGAGGCGCGCCCGGCCGGCCGGCTCCTGGTCGAGGCCCTCCAGCGCGTCGAGCAGGTAGCCGTCGAGGAGCTTCGGGTAGAGCCGTGCGAACGCCTCGGGCCGTGAGACGCAGTCGAGCGTCAGCGCCTGCGAGCCGAGCGCGAGCACCGCGCCGACCTGCTCCGGCTCCAGTGGGAACGCCTCGCGGAGCGCCGCGAGATCGTGCTCGCGCTGCACGAAGAGGTCGCGCGCGGCTCCAGTCGGCGAGTGGGTTCCGTGGCGGGCGTGCTTCTCCGCGACAGCGTCCCACACGTCGTGCTGGACGAGCCCCCGCGCCCGCGGGTCGCGGGTCAGCCCAGCGGCCTTGCGCCGGCGCAGGTCCGGGTATGCGGCCTGCGGCGCGGCCGCGAACTCGTTGCCGATGCGTCGCCAGCGCCCGTGCTCGACGCACGACACCGGGATCGTGACGCTAGCCCCTGCGGCCACGAGCACCGTCAGGTTGAGGATCCGGTTCTGCTTCGCGCCGACCAGCTCCTCGCCGTCGTAGAGCAGGACGTTCGTGTCGAGCGGGTTCGTGACGAGCAGCTCCGGCACCGTGCCGGCCTCGTCGACCTCCGTGATCGTGAAGCCGAGCGGGAGCGCCTCGTCGAGCGTGACGTAGCTCGCGGCCGGTGCGCGGCGCGCGAAGAGGGGGCAGACGACCGCGCCGCGGTGCTCGCGCGGGTCGCCGAGCCGGAGTTCGTCGAGGATCGAGACCGTGATCGGCACGGTGGCTCCTTTCGTCGTTCGAACGTGAGTCGTGCCGGTGACCCGACGGTCTTACGTCGCGGCGAACGCGACCGGGTCGAGCCGCCGGATCCCCGGCAAGCCGTCGAAGTGTCGGTCGGCCGTGACGATCGCATCGAGCCCGTGCCGTTCCATGACCGCGAGATGCACGAGGTCGCGGGCGGGGAGCCGCGTGTGAGTCTCAGCGAGCGCTCGTGCCCGTGAGAGATCGATCGGTTCGACCGGTTTCGTCTGCGGCTCCATCAGCTCGGCGAACCGGTCGTACGCGCCGAGCGCTCTCGAGTCGCCGCGACCCCTGGCCTCGAGCAACTTGTGGAGCACTTCCTGGAGCACTTCGGTGCTCGTGACGCCCTCGAGATCGCCGTCGCCGACCGCCCGCAGGACCGCTCGGCATGGCTCACGCAGGCGGTGGGCCGATCCGACGGCATACAGGGGGACGTTGGAGTCGAGGAAGGCGCGGGTCAAACGAGCGGCTCGTACATGCTGTCGACCAGCTCCCTCTCCGCGGTCTCCCAGTCGCCCAGGTCGAGGTCGACCTCGATTGCGCACAACGCTTCGGCGGCCGCCCTTCGCCGTGTGCGATCGGTTTCGAGCACCCGGTCGATCCCGCGGCGCACGAGCTCGCCGACCGAGACGTCGAGCCGGGTTGCCTCCCGCCGGAGCTCGGACAGGGTTCGCTCGTCGATCCGAACCTCGAGCCGCACTGACAGCAATTGTCGCTCCTCTGTACGGAAGGAATGTATGCGCTTCCGTACACGAGTGTGCCAGATCGTCGCGCGAGCGAGCGGTGGTCATCCCGAAGGAACCTCGCAGCCCCAGCCGTCGTCGTTGCCGTCGAGGTTGTAGGGGTCGTCGCCGGTGACGCGGATCGGCTTCAGCTCGTCGGCGATGTCGGCGCAGTCGAGGTCGCCGACGATCGGCAGGCAGGGGCTGTAGCCCGGCTGGCAGGCGCCGCTGCCGTTCGTGTCGGTGACCGTGGGCGGCGGTGACGGGGGCGGGGGAGGGCTGCCGCCGCCGGCGGTCGTCGCCGGGCCGGTGGGATCCCAGACGACCCTGCACGAGCGCCACATGCCGAGCCGTGCCGCGCGCGCTCGCTCCGCCGCCGCGAGCAGCTGTGTCGCGTAGCGCCCGCGCACGCCCTCGTAGAACCAGACGGTCGCGGCGCCGCGGCGCACGAGCTCGAGGTTGACGTTCAGGGCGCCCCGGTGGACGTAGCGCAGCAGGCGCCCGTAGCGGTCGACGCGATCGAGGCGCGGGTCGGCCTCGAGGCGGATCGTCGAGCCGGCGGGGAGGAGCGAGCGCAGCGCCTGGGCGGCCTTGCGCGAGTAGCACTCGCCGGAGCCGAGCTCGGTCGCGTCGATCTGGACGAGGCGGACCCTCGCGCCGCCCGTCAGCTCGATCGTGTCGCCGTCGATTACCCGGCGCACGGTCTCCGCTCCGGCTGCAGACACCGTCGCGAGAGCGCAGACGAGCGAGAGGATCGTGACGATAATCCGAGACATGCGTCTCATTTCGACACAGAATCGCAGCGGTCGCACGGTTCGCTTACGCCTCGGGCTCCGTAAGAGCAACCGCGCACCCGGTCGATCTGGGCGCATGAGGCGAGCGATTCTGATCCCGGTCCTCTGCGCGGCGGCGCTCGCCGCGCTGGCCCCGGCCGCTGCGGCCGCGGGCAAGCCGGCGAGCGTGGCGCGAGGTGGCTTCGCGCCCCGCCCGCCCGAGCTCTACCAGGGCAGCCGTGCCGTCGCCGCGCTCGCGGTCGCGCCGCGGGCGATCGTCGCGATCGAGCGCTCCGCACGGGCGGAGCGGATCGTCCGCAACGGCTGGCGGGAGCCTCGTCAGCGGGCGCCTCGGCCTCTGGAGCGTTTCCGGTGCCGTCGCCGCCCGCCTCGTCCCGCGCCTCCAGGCGCTCGGTGCCCTGCGCTACGCGGAGCCGGACAGGCGCTGGCGCACGCTCGCGCTCCCCTACACCGACCGCTACGCGGCGCCGGACATCTCCTGGCATCTCTACGCGATCGGCGTCGACCAGGCGCCCCGGATCGGGCCGGGGATGCCGATCACGGTGATCGACGACGGCCTCGACACCTCCCACCAGGAGTTCGCCGGCCGTGCGAACACGCAGCTCCTGAACAAGCAGACGGCGAGCACGCTCGACCCGGCGGGCCCGAACCCGCACGGGACGTGGGTGGCCGCCACCGCCGCCGCGCCGGCGAACGGGCTCGGCACCGTCGGCGTCTACCCGGATGCGGTGCTGCGCGCCTGCGACGCCGGCGACGCCGACATCTTCACGAGCGACATCCTCGCGTGCATCGGCCTCGCGATCGACGCGGGCCCCTCGGTGATCAACCTGAGCCTCGGCGCGCCCTACACCGCGTCGGGCGAGGACTACGCGCTGTACGAGGCGATCATCGCGGCGACGGGCACCGGCTCGCTCGTCGTGGCAGCGGCCGGCAACGAGTTCAACGAGGGGAACCCGCAGAACGCGCCCGCGATCTTCCCGCACGTGCTGACGGTCGCCGCGAGCGACCGCGCTGGCAACCCGGCCGACTTCTCGAGCAGCTCGCTCGCCGTCGACCTCGCCGCCCCGGGCATCGAGATCCCGTTCGTCCACCCGACCGACGAGAGCCTCTCGATCGCGCTCGACGGGACGAGCTTCGCGGCGCCGATCGTCGCCGCGGCGGCCGCCTGGGTGGCGACGGCGCGGCCCGGGCTCGAGCTGACGCAGCTCTTCGACCTCGTCCGCTACAGCGCCCGGGACATCGGCGAGGCCGGATTCGACGAGAAGAGCGGCTTCGGCCTGCTCTCGCTGCCCTCCGCGCTGGGCGGCCCGCTGCCGCCGGTCGATCCGCAGGAGCCGAACGACGACATCGCCCAGGTGAAGGCGAACGGCGTCTTCGTCGAGGCGACACCCGCCCTGGCGCGCACCGCCTCGTTCCAGGCCCGCCTCGACGTGACCGAGGATCCCGAGGACGTCTACCGCGTCGTCGTTCCGGCCGGCAAGACGGTCGTCGCGCGGGTCTCCGGCGCCGACCTCGGGCTTGCGCTCTGGCGCTCCTCTGCGAAGACGGTCTACGACGCAGCGGTGCCGCGGCTGCCTCGCGCTCTCGTACGTGAACGGACGCGACTTCGAGCAGATCCGCTGGCGCAACCGGGGCGGGCGCGCGGTGATCGCCTACCTCGACGTGTGGGCGGGCGAGCGGGAGACGAACGGCAACCCGACGTACGCGCTGTCGCTGCGAACCGTCTCGCGCTGACGGTGACTCACGCGATCAGCGTGAGTTAACGTCGAAGCCTGCGCCGGCGGCGCGCCGCCGACCGGCACGCTCCGGTCACCATCGGTCATGCCTGAGGAGTCCCGGACGAGTCGGGCCGGCCCCTCTTGGCCTCCAGCTCGGCGGTGATCCGCTGGATGTGCTCCTGGAGCATGCGCTGCACGGCCTCGTGCCTCGCTCGCCACTCTCGCCGCTCGTCAGGAGTCCATCGCTTCCGCTTCATCGTCGTCCTCGTCGTCGGTGAGTGCGGCCAGGATAGCATCGGCCTTCGCGTGGATATCCGCCAGCGCGACCATGATCGCGCGCACCTCGCCACGGTAGATTCCCTCCTCCTCGTCCACTCCGTCAGAGTGCTCCACGAGGCGGCCGGCTGGCAAGATGACCTCGTCGGACACGTCGGCTCGCGCTCGCCTCGGCCGCGAACTCGGTGCCGGTCAGCGTCTCGCGCTCGTCGAGGATTCGCGCCAGCGCGAGGATCGGCTCCCGGCCGATGCGGCGGAGGGCGCGTTCGGTGTCTGCGAGCGCCCGGGCGACCAGCTCCTGCGCGTCGAGATCCGCACCCGCGAGGACGGCGTCCGAGATCTCGGGCTGGCGGTGGCTCCGCCGGCGCGCGGTCGCGTCGGGGTTGAACGCGCCGGTGCGCCGTCCCGCGGCGAAGAGCTCGACGGCGCGGAGCGCGAGCTCGCTCACCCGCAGGGTGTCGCTGGAGGAGCCGATCCCGGTCGGGATGCCGGCCACGCGCTCGGCCGCGAGCCCGCCGAGGCCGATCCGCAGCTCGACGAGCAGTGCGTCCAGGGTCGGCGCCGCCGAGAGCGGCTCGGTCAGCGTCTGCCCGAGCGAGGCCCTCCCCGGCCGGACCGTGACGAGGCGCACCGCGGCGCCGTGGGCGAGCGCGGCGAGCGCGTGGCCGGCCTCGTGGACGGCGACGCGGAACCGCTCCTCCCCCGTGACGCGCAGGAAGCTCGGCGGCGTCCCGAGCAGCCGGTCGACCAGCGCGACCCGGAGATCGGCCTGCTCGAGCCACGGCGCGGCCCCGTCCTCGAGCGCCCGGGCGACGGCGGTGCGCCAGGCGGCGGCGACCGCCTCTTCGATCGCGGCTGCTGTGTCGTCGGAGGCGAGCAGCGGCGCAAGCGCGTCGAGGTCGGCTTCCTCGCCTCCGGGGTAGCGGCTGACCTGATGCGCGAGCAGCGTGCGCTGCCCCTCGGAGTCGGGCGCGCGGAGCTCGATCCGGAGGCCGAGCCGCCCGGGGCGGAGCAGGGCCGGGTCGAGGTCGTCGGCGCGGTTGGAGCAGGCGACGAGCAGCACCCCGTCGGCCTTGCCGCGCACGCCGTCGAGCTCGGCCAGGAGCGCCGAGACGACCCGCGGCCGCGCACCGCTCGAGCGGGGGCCGAAGGGCGGCTCGCAGAGCTCGTCGAGCTCGTCCCAGAAGAGGACGACCGGGCTGCCGTGGCGCTCGCGTGCCGCTCTCGCGTGGCGGAAGAGGGCGGCGACGTCGGCCTCGCCGGGCTCGTCGCCCTCGAACGGGAAGTCCCTGGCGTCGACGAAGCGCGCTCCGGACGCGGTCGCGAGGTAGCGGGCGAGCAGCGTCTTGCCGGTGCCGGGTGGCCCCTCGAAGAGGACGCCCGGCTCGAGTCGGGCGCCGTGGGCGGCGAAGCGGTCGGCGTTCTCCAGCCAGCGCACGAGCTCGTCGACGCGGCCGACGACGTCGTCGAGGCCGGCGATCTCGTTCGCATGGGCCGGCGCGTAGGCGGAGCCGCGCTCGAAGAGCTCGGTCCGGGCGCGCTCGAGCTCGGGCTCGCCGACCGGGATGTCGTCGGCCGTGGGCGGTCGGGTCGTCGTTGCCATCCTTCTCCGTCGTCCGCCGGCGGTCGTGCGCTTACGTCGCCCGGGGCTCGTAAGATCGCTCCCGGTCGGCGCTGACCTCAGTGCGATGTCCGATGATCATGCTGGTCGTGACCTGGAAGACGCCCGGCTCATCGAAGCGGGCGACTACGCCCGCGTGCTCGAGCGGCACCGCGCGCTCATCCGGCGGCGCGTCGGCATGTACCTCCGTGGAGCCGATGCCGACGACGTGACGAGCAGCGTCGTCCTCTACCTCTACACGCAGCTCGAGCGGGGCAGGCGCTTCGACGCGCCCTTTCGGGTCGTCGCCTGGAAGCGGGCGGGCTGGATGGCGATCGAGTTCGCAAAGGACCGCAGGGACGTCCCGGTCGAGGATCCCGAGTCGTGGCAGCACGGTGCGGCGGGGGACGGGGACGACGTGGACGACTGGGGCTACGTGCGGTCGCTGCTCGCACAGCTCGCGCCGCGCGATCGCGAGGTGTTCGAGCTGGCGGTCTACGGCGGGCTCACGCCGGCCGAGATCGCGAGCCGGGTCGGGATCGACCGCAACGCCGTCGACCAGGCGATGCACCGTGCACGCAGGACGCTCCGGACGCTGATCGATGGGTGAGGACGTGATCGAGCTCTTCGAGGAGTACGCGGCGCGCGTCGCCCGCGGCGACGAGCCCGACGCCAGGGACTACCTCGACCGGGCCGGGGCGGACGAACCGAAGCTGGCGGCGCTGATCGGGGAGTACCTGCTGACCGCGCCTCTGCCGGAGCCCGGCGAGGAGTCCGTCGCGGCCCTCGACGCCTGGCTCCACGGCGAGGGGCCGCTGCTCGGCGTGCGCCGAAGCCGCGGCCTGAAGCGCGCGGCGGTCGTCGAGCGGCTCGTCGGGCTGCTCGGGCTCGACGCCCGAAAGACCCCGAAGGTGGCCGACTACTACCACGAGCTCGAGTCCGGCCTGCTCGACACGAGCCGTGTCGACCGGCGCGTGTTCGACGCGCTCGGCACGATCCTCGCCGTCCCCGTCAGCGGGATGCTGACCTGGAGACCCCGGGTCGAGCCGAGTGCAGCCGACGCGTACTTCCGCATCGCTGGCGGAGCCGAGGTAGAGCAACCGGCGCCGCCGTCCGGCGCCCCGCCGGGCTCGTCCGAATGGGACGAGATCGACCAGCTCTTCCTCGGCGATCGTTGACATTGTCCCTGCAGCCACGAGAATGCGGGACATGCCCGGTCCGGTCACGGATCCGCGAGCGGGTGCGCTTCTGGGGCGCTACCTCGACCGCTTCGGCGGCCCGGAGATCCCCGTGCCCGTCGAGTCGATCGCGGAGGACCTGCTCGGCCTGCGCGTGAAGGAGGGGGAGCTCGGCTGCTCCGGGCTCCTGCTGCCGGCGCGCCGCGAGATCTGGGTCAACGCGGACGAGGCTCAGCAGGCGCCGGGCCGGCGGCGCTTCACGATCGCCCACGAGGTCGGCCACTGGGTCTGCCAGGTGCTCGAAGGCCGCTGGCAGCCGGTCTTCTGCCGCGAGGTCGAGGCCGGCGGCAACGGCTACCCGCCGCTCGAGCGGGAGGCGAACGTGTTTGCAGCGGAGCTACTGATGCCCATAGAGGCCGTAAGAGACGTGTTTCGAGACGACGACTCGGTCGAGGTGATCACTGACCGCTTCGGTGTCTCCAAACCGGCGATGCACTGGCGGCTCTACAACGCCGGACTCGTACCCGAGCCTCCGACGGCGTGACCGTGACCGTCAACGAGAGCCCAGCGCCCGAGCTCGTCGCGCCGGTACCGATCGCACGGATCGGGCTTGCAGAGCCTGCACGGCCGGAATCCAACCTCGAGCGACACCTTGCCATTCGATCACGAAGTCTCGTGCCTGCCACTTCCGTATGAACCTCACCGTCGAAGAGCGCACCCGTGCTGCACGGCTTCCCTCGCTCTACTTTCCGAAGCGCTGGAAGCGATGTCAGCTCTCGGCCACTGATGAGGCTCGCGTCGGAGAGGCAATTGGGGAGCTCGCGCGTCATTTCGCCGGAGAGCTGACCACTATTGACGTGGAACCGATCCAGTCGTCACGCCAGGGTCTCTGGAGACTCAGAGTGGGATCGTTTCGGGCCTTCTTCGTGGTCGCCGACGATGGGGTCCTCATGCTCGAACTCGATCGTCGTGACGGCCACACCTACGGCGATGTGGATCGCCTCGACCGTCTGGCGGTCGTCCGCCGTAACGAGGGTCTCCAGGTAGTCGAGGTCGCGGACGCACGAACACCGGTCGAACATCCCGTAAAAGGACGGCCACCGCCCGTGTGCTCTGTGGTGCCGAGTACGTCCACGAGCCGCTCCTCGCGCCGACGCAGGAACTGCTCGATGGATTCAAGAAGGGAAAGGGGACCTGGGAGGAGTACGAGGCCGGTTTCAACGAGCTGATGGCAAGCCGGCGGATCGAGACCGTGCTGCCGCCGTCTTTCTTCGAGGGGCCGGGTGTGCTCCTCTGCAGCGAGGCCACGCCTGAGCTGTGCCATCGACGGCTCGTGGTCGAGTATCTCCAGCGGGCATGGCCCAGGGAGTCCATCCGGGCGATTCACCTGTAAGCGCTTCTGGCCGAGCAGCCGATCAGAGAGGCCAGTGGAGATCGCCGTCAACCATCTCACGCGGATGTCGAAGGGCTTCGTCTGCGTTGCCGGGCTGAATCGGGAGGGTCAGCATGTCCGGCCGGTCGTCGAGTACGGGCGTCTGGGCTGCGGACTCGTCGCGGACTTCGGTGGCCCGTTTCGGATTGGCGCGGAGCGCGAGCTCGCTCACCCGCAGGGTGCCGCTGGAGGAGCCGGTCCCGGTCGGTTTCAGGGGTGTTACAAGACCCTTGATGACCCGCACGACAGAGACGGAGCGTTCGGGCCGCGCCGTCTGGGCCGACCTTGACCTGCTACTTGACGAGTGTCCACACGGTCTGAGCGCCCTTTCGTTTCCCCAGGCGCCAGGTTACGAACGCGACGACAACAAGGCCCGCTGCCACGAAGACCGCGAGGGAGCGAAGATCCGATTTCAATCTCTTGAGGTCATCGTCGAGACGCTCCCGTTCGGCGGCCATCTCGCTTCGGATGTCTTCGACGGTCCGATCAGACATGGCTCTGCAACGTCCCGACAGTGCGCTCCGCCTCTTCGATCGCCATTTCCGGTTTCGGCGGCGCGGCCTTACGAGCGGAGCGAACGGCAAGCAATCCAAGGACGGCAGCGACGAGCAGGATGACTGCCGTGACGATCAGTAGCGACAGCCACACGGGAAGCGCCTCGCTGAGGCCGGCTGCCGCCATCGCGAATGCGAAGCCGATGCCGTAGACCACGAGCACCGCCGCGGCGATTCCGAGACCGCCCGCGATCCCCAGGGAGGTGGCCTTTTGCTTGCCTTCCAGCTTTGCAAGCTCAAGATTGAGCTGGACGAGCGTTTGAACCCGCCCCTTGATTGCCTTCGCCTCTGAGAGAAAGCCGAACATGGCAGGCACCTTACTCCGAATTCGGCGTGTCCACTACAGCGCTGAAGGGCCGGGCCCCACCTACGCCTGCCGCGAGGGGCGTCCTCCACAATCTGCGCCATGGCCGACGAGCGAGCTTCACTGCCGCAGCAACTCCGGGACACGCCAACGTCCAACGAGACGTCCACGCCTGACGGGCGCAAAGACATCGTCGTGTCGAGCCGCACTGCACGAGCTCATATGACGACCCAGAGGCGAAGGATCCGGCTGCGCCGCCGCTCGTGACGCGCGATCGCGGGCTCAGGCGATCGAAGATCGACCCGCTCGAGTCTTGAGCGCATCATGATGCCGTGGTGCCGAAGGTGCGGACAACGCTGACGATCGACGCGGACGTGCTGCGCGCGGTCAAGGTACGGGCTGCGCGGGCAGGGAAGGGCGACAGCGAAGTGATCGAGGAGGCGCTGCGGCGGGATCTCGGGCTCGACCTGCTCGGGCGACTCTGGCAGCGGGCCGACCTCGGGGAGGAGGAGGCGGTCGGGCTCGCGGTCGAGGCGCAGCACGCGACGCGACGGCGTCGCTGAGTGCGGGCGGTCCTCGACCCGAACGTCCTCGTCTCGGCGCTGCTCTCGCGCTCGGGAGCGCCTGCCCACGTCGCCGCCGATCCGGTGGATGCGCCCGCGCGCTCGCCCGACCCGGGGGACGACTACCTGCTCGCGCTCGCCGAGGCCGGGCGGGCGCTCCTCGTCTCCGGTGACGGTCACCTGCTCGGGCTCCGGGATCGATATCCGGTCCAGGCTCCGGGCGAGTTCCTCGACGCGCTCGCCCGCTCGCGCCGAGGCCCGGTGTAAGAAACGGTCGCCGTAGGCCGACAATGAGGATGTGAAGCTCGCCGACGGGAACCTGTGGCTGTCGCCGTCCGATCTGGGCTCGTTCGCGGCCTGCGAGCATCTGGCGCAGCTCGAGCTGCAGGCGGCGCTGGGGGAGATCGAGAGGCTCGAGCTGGAGAGCCCGTTCGAGGAGCTGCGCAAGCGGAAGGGCGACGCGTACGAGCGGGCGTTCCTGGAGTCGCTGCGTGCCGGGGGCCGGCAGGTCGTCGAGCTCGGGCTCGGCGAGGACTACGACTTCGAGGCCGCCTTTCTGCGCACGGCCGAGGAGATGCGCGCCGGGACGGAGCTGATCTACCAGGCGGTGCTCGTCGACGACGGCTGGCGCGGGATCGCCGACTTCCTGGAGCGGATCGAGGAGCCGTCAGATCTGGGCGGTTGGAGCTACCAGGCGCTGGACACGAAGCTCGCCCGGCATCCGCGGCCGTCGCATGTGCTCCAGCTCTGCTTCTACAGCCAGGCGATCGGACGCGTGCAGGGCCGGGTGCCCGAGGTGGCGCATGTCGTGCTCGGGACGTCGGAGCGCGCGACGGTGCGCCTCGCGGACGTCACGGCCTACACGCGGCGTCTCGAGCGCCGGTTCCGGGAGGCGCTCGCCGCCCGCCCGGCCACCCAGCCGCGGAAGGTCGATCACTGCGGGATCTGCGACTTCCGGTCTCGCTGCCGCGAGTGGTGGGTCGAGGTCGATCACCTGAACCGTGTCGCCGGCGATCGTATCGCGACCAGATCGAGCGGCTGGAGGCGGCCGGGATCGGGACGCTGACCGCGCTCGCCGAGGCGCCGCCCGGGACGGCCGTGCCGAAGCTGCGCCCGGAGTCGTTCGTGACCCTGAGGACGCAGGCGTTCCACCAGCGCGAGTCGGAGCGGCTGGGGCGGATCTCGTGGGCGCCGCGGCCGCAGGAGCCGGGCCGCGGGTTCGCGCTGCTGCCGCGCCCGTCCGAGGGCGATCTCGTGCTCGACTTCGAGGGTCACCCGTGGTTCGAGCCCGCACGGGGCCTCGAGTTCCTCTACGGGCTGCTCGCGGTCGGACCGGCCGGGCCGGCGTACGAGGCGCTCTGGGCGCACGACCGGCCCTCCGAGCAGGAGGCGCTGGAGCGGTTCCTCGACGTCGTCCACGAGCGGCTCGAGCGCTTCCCGGAACTGCACGTCTACCACTACGGTTCGTACGAGCCGGGCGCGCTCAAGCGCCTCGTGGCCGAGTACGGGACGCGGGAGGAGGCGCTCGACGAGCTCCTTCGCCGCCGGGTGCTCGTCGACCTCTACACGGTCGTCCGCCAGGCGCTCTGGGTCGGTCGCGAGAGCTATTCGCTGAAGGAGACCGAGAAGCTGGCCGGGTTCGTGCGCACGGCCGACGTGGGGGAGGGCAGCGACGCCGTGCTCGCGTACGAGCGCTGGCTCTCGACGGGGGAGGAGGCCCTGCTCGCCGAGATCGCCGCCTACAACGAGGACGACTGCCGGGCCACGCTCGCGCTGCGCGACTGGCTGCTCGCGCAGCGGCCGGCCGGGCTCGAGTGGCGGGAGCCGGTCGGCCCGACCGAGGTGCCCGAGGAGCGCCGCGAGACGATCGAGGCGCGCGAGCAGCTGCGCCTCGCGCTCGTCGAGGGGGAGCCCGACGAGTCGCCCCGACGCCTCGCCGGCGAGCTGCTCGAGTACCACCGGCGCGAGGCGCGGCCCGCGTGGTGGCGGTTCTTCCACTTCTGCGAGCAGTCCCCGGAGGAGCTGGTCGACGATGCGGAGGCGATCGGGCTCCTCGAGTCGGTCGCCGGCGTCGACCCGGAGGACGTCGGCTACGGATCCGTCGTCCACACGCTCACGTACCCGGAGCAGGAGCAGCGGCTCGGCCCGGGCGAGGCGTGCGACCCGGCGACGGGGGAGAGCGCGGGCGAGATCCTGGAGCTCGACGAGGAGGCGAGGCTGCTTCGCCTGAAGCGGACGAGGAAGCTGGAGGAGGTGCCGCTGCCGCGGGCGCTGATCCCGTGCGGGCCCTACCGGGACTTCGACCAGCGGGCGGCGGTCGAGCGGGTCGTCCGCTCGATCCACGAGCGGACGGGCAGCTACCCGGCGCTCGAGGGCCTGATCGCGCGCGAGCTGCCGCGGTTCGCGGGGCGCACTCGAGGGGAAGCGATCCAGACGACCGACCTCGCCGAGCTGAAGGCGCTCGCGCTCGGCCTCGATCGGAGCTCCCTCTTCGTCCAGGGCCCGCCGGGCTCGGGCAAGACCTGGGTCGGCGCCCGGCTGATCGTCCAGCTCCTGCGGCACGGGCGGCGGGTCGGCATCACCTCGCAGAGCCACAAGGCGATCCACAACCTGCTCGACGAGGTCGAGCGGGTCGCGCGCGGACGAGGGATTCGACTTCACCGGGCTGAAGAAGGCGAGCGACGGAAACGACGAGTCGGTCTACAAGGGCCGCTGCGTCAAGAGCTCGACGTCGGTCGACGCCTTCCTCGACCCGGACACGAGGCTGCTCGCCGGGACGTCCTGGCTCTTCTCGCGTGAAGCGTTCGACTCGACGCTCGACGTGCTGGTCGTCGACGAGGCCGGCCAGCTCGCGCTCGCCGACGTCGTCGCGAGCGGCTCGGCCGCCCGGAGCCTGATCCTGCTCGGCGACCCGCTCCAGCTCGCCCAGGTCTCGCAGGGCACGCACCCGGCCGGCTCCGGCGCCTCCGTGCTCGAGCACCTGCTCGCAGACGACCCGACCGTCCCGGTCGAGCGGGGCGTCTTCCTCGAGCACAGCTGGCGGATGCATCCCGATGTCTGCGGGTTCATCTCGGAGATCGTCTACGACGGGCGCCTCGCCTCCGACGCCTCGGCGGCGAGACGCTCGACCTCGCACGGCACCGGCATCCGCTACCTGCCGGTCGAGCACGCCGGCAACAGCTCCTGCTCGGACGAGGAGGCGGCCGCGGTCGCCGCAGAGATCCAGCGCCTGCTCGCAGGCACCTTCACGGACGCCGACGGGACGACGCGACCGCTGCGCCCCTCCGACGTCATGGTCGTCACACCGTTCAACGCCCAGGTGCGCCGCCTGCGGGCCGCCATCGCCGACGGGGTCGAGGTCGGGACCGTCGACAAGTTCCAGGGCCGGGAAGCCCCGATCGTGATCTTCTCGATGGCGAGCTCGAGCGGCGAGGACGCACCGCGTCACATCGGCTTCCTCTTCTCGAAGAACCGCCTCAACGTCGCGATCTCCCGCGCCCAGTGCCTCGCGATCCTCGTCTGCTCGCCGCGCCTTCCGGAAGCCCGCTGTCGCACGATCGAGGAGATGCAGCTCGTCAACGCCCTCTGCCGTCTCGTCGAGGTGGCCGACGAGCAGGCGCGCTGAGGGCCGGGGACCGTGTCAGGCGTCATGTAAGCAGTTCCGCTAGCATGCTGTCATGGTTCGCACCCAGGTGCAGCTGACCGAGGAGCAGGCACGGGCACTCAGACGCGCGGCCAGCGAGCGCGGCATTTCGATGGCGGCCGTGATTCGCGACCTGCTCGAGCAGGCGCTGAGCACCCCGCAGGCCGGGCGCGTGACCCGGGCGCGTGGTGCGATCGGACGCTTCTCGTCGGGCGTTCGGACGGTCAGCCGCGAGCACGACCGCGAGCTCGAGCGCGCCTTCTCCGAGTGACGGCGTTCGTCGACACCTCGGCGCTCTATGCCGTGCTCGACCGGGACGATGCCAACCACGCCTCCGCTGCGGCGATGTTCTCGACGCTGCTCGACCGCGACACCCTGGTCACGCACAGCTACGTGGTCGTCGAGACGTCGGCGCTCGTGCAGCGGCGCCTCGGGACCGAGGCGCTCCGGGCGCTGCACGACGACGTGCTGCCGGCGCTCGAGCTCTCCTTCGTCGACGAGTCGCTCCACGGAGCCGCCGTCTCCGCGATGCTGGCCTCCGGTAAGCGGGGCGTCTCGCTCGTCGACTGGGCGAGCTTCGAGCTGATGCGGCGCCTCGGGGTGAGGGAGGCGTTCGCCTTCGACGACGACTTCGTCCAGCAGGGCTTCTCGCTTCTGCCGTCGAGCGCTTCGCCGTAGGTGGAGACCGTGGACGCCGATCCGGGAGAGCCGCTCAGCCTGTTCGAGCGGGCTCTCGTCTACGCGAGCCGCGTCCACGCCGAGCAGAAGCGCAAGGGCTCGAAGACGCCGTACGTCGGCCACCTGCTCGAGGTCTGCGGGCTCGTGCTCGCGGCCGGCGGAGACGAGGAGCAGGCGATCGCCGCGCTCCTGCACGACGCCCCGGAGGATCAGGGAGGGCGCGATCGCCTCGCGGACGTGCGCGCCCGCTTCGGCGAGCGCGTGGCGTCGATCGTCGAGGGCTGCACCGACACGTTCGAGCAGCCGAAGCCGCCCTGGCGGGCCCGCAAGGAGGCGTACCTCGAGCACCTGCGCGAGGCGGACGCGGACGTCCTGCTCGTCTCGCTCGCCGACAAGGTCGCGAACGCCCGTGCGCTAGTGGCCGACTACCGCACCGAGGGGGAGGCCCTCTGGTCGCGGTTCAACCCGGACGCCGACCAGCGCTGGTACTACCGCGCGCTCGCGGACGTGTTCCTCGAGCGCTGCCCGGGTCAGCTCGCGCGGGAGCTCGACCTCGCAGTCTCGGACCTCGAGCAGGAGATCGAGGGACGATCGGGGCGGGCGGCCGATCGCAGGTGACACCCCTTCTACGTCCTGTCGACCTCTGACAAAAACTCCTCGACGACCTCCGCATAGCGCTCAGGCTCCTCGAGGTGGGCGCAGTGGGCCGACTCCTCGAAGACGACCATCCGCGCACCGGGGATCCCGTCGCGGAGCGTCTCGGAGCACGCGGGAGTGATCTCGTCGTGGCGCCCGACGGTGACGAGCGTCGGGGCGGCGATGCGGCCGAGGTCGGCGGTGCGGTCCCAGTTCTTGAGGTTTCCGATGATGTCGAACTCGGTGGGGCCGTTCATCGTCAGGTAGACCTGGTTGCCGACCAGCTCGTCCTCGCTCCTCTGCAGCGCGTCGGGCCAGGGGTCGAGCCGGCAGAGATGGCGGCGGTAGAACTCGAGCACCGCCTCCGCGTACTCGGGCCGGTCGTACTCGCCGCGCGCCCCGAGCTCGACGAGCGTCGTCCGGGCGGGCTCCGGCAGCTTGCCGATCAGCCGCCTCGCCTCGGCGGCGAACTGGGGGATGCTGGCCGAGGTCGACGCGAGCACGAGCCCGGCGATCCCTCGAGACTGGCGGCACATGTACTCGATCGAGAGCCAGCCGCCCCAGGACTGACCGAGCAGGTGACAGCGATCGAGCCCGAGCGCCCGGCGGACATCGTCGACCTCGGCAACCGAGCGGTCGAGCGTCCAGAGGGACGGGTCGCCTGGCTTGTCCGAGCGCCCGCAGCCGAGCTGGTCGTAGACGACGGTCGGGCGGTGGGATCGCCATCCGCTCGGCGAACGGCTCGACGTAGTAGCTCGCCGCTCCCGGGCCGCCGTGGAGGACGAGGAGCGGCAGGCGGTCGCCGCCTCCCTGCCGGCGGTACCAGACGCGGCCGTCCCCGACGTCGACGAAGCCTTCCTCGAGCACGGCGGGAGCCTAACGGCCTGGAGCACGGCCGAGCCGGGCCCGACCGGGCCCGGCTCGTGGTCTCAGGTCGTCGCGGGTCTAGCAACCGCACAGCTCGTGTCGTGACGGCGACGGCGGTCAGCGCAACACGAGCCGGCCGGACGTGGCGTAAGCGGGCGCGTCGAACCGTGCGATTGGTCCTCATGAGCCAGAGCGGGAGCGGGAACCGGGCTCTGCCGATCGTGCTCGAGATCGCGGCGGCGGCGGCGATCGCGGCCCTCGTGCTAACTCTGTGGCTCCTGAAGATCGCGTTCTACGCGATCGCGGTCTGCGCGGTTCTCGCGATCGGATTCTTCGCCTTCATCTTCTTCGCGTAGCGCCTCGGGGCGATTTCACGATCTCGTAAGCGACAGCGCCGGCTGCCGTCATGGATCATGTCGTGGAACACCCCGAGGGAGGTCACGTCGTGAAGCTCGGATCGCGCATCGTCCTCACAGCGGCCCTCGCAGCCGCGCTGCTCCTCAGCCTCGCCGCGCCGGCGATGGCCGCGACGCCGCTCGTCACCAAGCTCCGCGCGCCGAACCTCGGCGCGACGGTGCTCGCGCGCGGCGATCGTCAGGCGCTGTACTACTGGAGCCGCGAGCGCGACGGCCGGATCCGCTGTGTCGGGGCGTGCGCGAAAGCGTGGCCCCCGTACATCGTCTCGAAGGACCGGACCGTGCCGAAGCGCATCGCCGGCTACGACGGTGTCTTCGGCACGATCAAGCGTCCCGACGGACGGCGCCAGCTCACCTACGACCGGCTGCCGCTCTACACGTACGCGCACGAGGGCAAGGGCATCGTCCTCTGCGACGACGTCGACGGCTGGTTCGCGATCAGGCTCTGAGGGCGCCGCCTACCCGAGCGCTGCGCACTCCGGCACCTCCGCAGCCGCGTCGTCGATGCCGGCGGACGGGTACTCGGCCGCCAGCTTGTCGAAGGCCTGCCCTGCCTCCGTGCCGGCCGTCGTGAGCGTCGTCGCGATCCCCTGGAGGCCCGCGGCGAAGCCGGTGGGATCGTCCGTGGAGAGCGCGTCGAGGTCGGTCTTCGCCTGGTCGAAGGAGTCGCCGACCGCTGCGAGGTTCGCCTGGAACTTCTGGGCGATCTCCTCGCCGTTCTCGACATCCGGGACGCCGGCGGCCTCGACCTCCGAGACCATCTCGTCGGTCGCCGTGCTGGCCCCGTCGAGGAAGTCGCCGAGCGTCTGCTTCGCCGACTCGATGTCGGTGAGGTTGCCGGCGTCGGGCGCGCTCGACTGGAGCTCGGTCTGCCAGTCGCCGACCGCCGTGCAGACGGACGCGGCCCATTCATCGGCCGGAACGGCCGCCGCGGCCTCGGCTGTCGTCGCGGCCGCCGTCTCGGAGGAGGAGTCGGAGCCGCCGCCGCAGGCGGCGAGGACAGTCGCCGCGAGCGCGCCGGCGAGGACGAGCGCGACGCGTGCGCGCCGGTGCCGCCGGGTCGGGTCGTGCCGGGTCGTGGACATGTGCGGATCTCCCTTGATCGTCGACGAGGGTCCCGGGTGATCACCCGGTTCGAGAAGCTTTCCAACACGATCGGCCGTCGGCGCCCTCGCCTATAGGTGCAGGATCATTCGCGTGTTGCCCAGCGTGTTGGGCTTCACGCTCTCGAGGTCGAGGAACTCGGCGACGCCCTCGTCGAAGGATCGCAGGAGCTCCTCGTAGACGTCGGGCGCGACCGGCGTCCCGTCGATCTCCTGGAACCCGTGGCACGAGAAGAACTCGACCTCGAACGTGAGGACGAAGACCCGGCGGATGCCGAGGCCGCGGGCGGTGTCGAGGAGCGTCTCGACGAGGCGCGAGCCGATGCCGGCCCGGCGAGCCTCGGGGGCGACGGCCACGGTGCGGATCTCGGCCAGGTCCTCCCACATTACGTGTAGCGCCCCGCAGCCGACAACGGCACCGCCCTGCTCGGCGACCCAGAACTCCTGGACGTCCTCGTAGAGCGCCACCGTCGGCTTGCCGAGGAGGATCCCGGCCTGCTCGTAGGCTTCGACGAGCGTGCGGATCGTCGGCACGTCGGGCGTGCGCGCACGGCGGATGTCGACGCTCACAGCTCCCTGCAGTCGATCGAATGAGGCGCGAGCCGGCAGCGAGCCCAGGGCCCTTTGCCCGCCTCGTACCGCGTCCCCTCGAAGACGCCGAGCCCGCCTGTCGGGCGCAGGAGCGTCCAGCCGAACGTGAACGTCGTCAGCCCGCGGGTCGGTGCGGGCAGGCCGGTGGGGCCGAAGGTGGGGAGGGGGCCGCCCTGATCCGGCGAGTCGAGCTTCGTGCCGCCGTCGCCGAGGACGAGCTGGGCGGGGCGGTCGGGCAGCTCGACGGTCTGGAAGAGGTGGAGGTGCCCGCTGAGGACGGCCGCGAACGGTTCGATCAGCGAGTCGAGCGCCGCCTGGAGGGTGAGGTTCGTCCAGATCGGGTCGGTGCCGGGGCCTCGAAAGCGCTCCCACGCGTAGACCGGGCGGTGCGTGAGCAGCCAACCTGTGGCATTGCGGCCGCGCAGCAGAGCGACCGCCCGGCGCCCGAGCGCCGCGTAGACGTCGGCGTTCTGGACGGCCGTGTCGTCGGCGTTCGAGGAGTCGAGGAGCACGAGGTCGAGCCGGCCGAGGCGGGCGACCCACGTCGGCTGGGCGACGGTGGGCGGGGGATTCTCGGGGTCGAAGACCTGGGCGTAGACGCGCTGGCAGGTGTCGGCCGGGCTGACGCCCGGCTCGAGGAGGAAGAAGAAGCCGGTGCCGGCGCGGGTGCAGCTCTCGTGGTTGCCGCGCGCGAGAACGAGCGGGGCAGCCGCGAAAAGTGCCCGCGCGGGGCGGAACCAGTCCGCCCGCCAGCCTGCCCAGGTGTCCTCGTTCGGGCTCCCGGGCGGATTGACGGGCGGGCTCCCGGCGCAGAGCGGCGCGTCCGGACCGCTCGACGGGCAGTCCGACTCGCGGTAGAAGAAGTCGCCGGTGTCGACGATCACGTCGGGCTTCGCGGCCGCGATCTCGCGCGCGATCGTCTCGAGCGGCCATGCACTCGGGGTGTTGCAATCCTGGATGTCGACGTCCGGCTCGGTCGCGGGTGGGGTCGGCGGGTAGACCTCGACACGGCAGCCGGTGTCGCCCACGAGCGCGATCCGCTTGGGCGTCCCGACCGGGAGCAGCGGCAGCCGCAACCCGCCGACGGATGCCCGCGCAAGGCCCTTCGGCAGCGAGCGCCGGCACACCGTGACCCCTTCGAAGCCCAGGCTCCCGTCCGGCGTCGCGAGGCGGGCCATCCGCAGCCGGACCGCCTTGCCGCGGGCCGTACGCGCACGAATCGTCGGGCAGCCCGCGTCGGGTACCTCGAGGATCGCCCGGGCGACGAGGCCGCTGGCGCTGACCGACCGCGGGGCGACCACCGTGAACGCGTACTCGACCCTCGGTGCGGCCTGCGCGGAGCCGGCAAGCACGCACGCGGCGACGAGGCACGGAAGCCAGCGACCCATGACCGCGGATACGCTAGCGCCGATGTCCAACGTGATCGTGGTCGGGTTCGACGACAAGGAGCCGGCGCAGCGTGCGCTCGACCGGGCGATCGAGGAGGCCCGGGCCCACCACGCGCGGCTCCTCGTGATCACCGTCTTCGAGATGCCGCTCGATCCGACGGCCCCGCGCAACTTCGGAACGCTCGACGACGGGCCGTTCCCGACCCAGTTGATGCCGACCCCGGAGATCGAGCAGGCGCTGAAGGACGCGCGCGCCCAGGTCGAGGCGGCCGGTGCGCGCGCGGAGTACCTCTGGGCCGCCGGGGAGCCTGCGCGGACGATCGTCGACCTCGCGAAGGACAAGGGCGCGTCCGCGATCGTGATCGGCGAGCACCATCACGGCTTCTTCGGGGGCCTCTTCGGCCTCGACATCGAGAGCCAGGTCAAGCACGAGGCCGGCTGCGACGTGATCGTCGTGCCCTGAAGCGCGCTCAGCCGCTTCCCCGAACCGTGAACGACGCGCCGGCGAGCGGCACGTAGTCGTCGTCCGGGAAGAGGTAGACGCGGTAGCGGCCCGGCGGTAGCGGCCAGACGGCGTTGCGCGCGCGGTCGTCCATCAGGAGCGAGCCCGCGAATGCCGCCCCGATGTAGCGCCAGCCGAGGATCACGCCTGTCGTCTCCGGATCCTCGCCGTCGCGGTAGATCCCGAGCCAGTCGAATCGGTTGCCGGGGCCGCGTGCCCAGGTGACGCGGATCGGCTCGCCTCGGGCGTACGACCGCTTCGAGGTGCGAACGACGGACTGCTCCCCCTCGGCCGCGAGGCGGACGGAGACCTGCGTGACGACCGCGCCGGCGCCCGAGCGAAGCTGGACGGCGAGCATTCCCGGCGCCAGGCCGGCGGTCGAGAGCTCGAGCGTCCCGTCGAGCGCTCCGCCCGTCGGCTCGCCGCCGACAACGCGCCCGCGTCGCACGAGCGCGAGGCTCGCTCCGGGATCGGGATCCGCATGGAAGGTGACGCGGAGCGTGCCGCCGACGGTCAGCAGGCGCGGGTAGGCGGCGACGAGCACCGGCGCGGGCGCCGGGACGACGCTGAACGTCGAGACGACGGCGCGGTGATCCGACGGCCAGGGCTCGACGACGACGTCCACGAGCGGGTTGTCCCGCTCCCCGACGATGCGGCTCTCGAGGATCGTCAGCTCGCCGGCCGCGTAGACGAAGTCGATGCGATCGTGCACCTCGTTCTTGGCGACCTTCGGCGCCGGGTCGCCGGGAGTCCAGGTGTAGCCGGGGTCGGTCAGCGGATCGGGGTGAGCGACGCGGTAGGAGTCTCGGAACCCGAGATTCGCGAGCGCGATCGACTCGGGCCAGGGCACGGTGAAGTCGAGCTCGGGCCGCGAGTCGACCACGGCCTGCGTCCAGTCGAGGTGCGAGGGGCTGTTGAAGTCGCCCGTGAAGAAGACGGGGATGCCCTCGTCGATCAGGTGCCCGAACGCCGCCAGGTGGGGGCGCAGGTAGGGCATCCGGTAGCTGGTCTCGAGCTTCAGGATCTTCGCCTGCCAGGCGCCGTCGCGCGCGAGGTAGGGACCGTAGGGCTCGGCGGGGAGGTGGGTGTTGGCCATCGCGACCACCTCGCCGGGCCGCACCTCGATCAGCCCGTAGAGCCCGTTCGAGCCCTCCGGGGCGAGGATCGGGAAGCGCGAGATCACGTGCAGGCGCGAGTCGACGTAGTCCCAGCCGAGCGCCTTCGCGATCCGCTGCTCGTTCCCGTACGGCTCCTGGAGGCCGACGACGTCGGCGCCCGAGGCCCGGATCGCCTCGACGGTCTTGCCGAAGTCGACCTCGTCGCCGCCGTAGAGGACGTTGAACGTCATCACCCGCAGCTCGATCGGCTCGGCCGCGGCGGCGGCCGCCGGCAGCGCGAGCGCGAGGGCGAGCGCGAGCAGGGCCACGACGCGAGTCACGTCGCGTAGGCTAAATGCGATGGCGCTCACGCAGCCGACGCTCGCCGACGTCGACCTGCTCGACCACGACCTGTTCGCCGAGCGCGAGCCGTGGGACGTCTTCGAGCTCCTCCAGCGCGAAGCGCCGGTGTACCACCACCCGGAGCCGGACGGGCCCGGATTCTGGGCGGTCACGAAGTACGACGACGTCCTCGCCGTGCTCAAGGACTGGGAGACGTACTCGTCCGAGCGCGGCGGGTCGGCGACGATCGAGACGCTCCCCGAGGACGTGCTCGCCGCGCGGCGGAACTTCATGGAGACCGATCCGCCCAGGCACACCCAGTTCCGGAGGATCTTCGCCGCGGACTTCACCCCGAGGGCGGTGCGCCGCTACGACCCGTGGCTGCACGAGCTCGTCCTCGAGGTGGCGGAGCCGGCACTCGCGAAGGGCGAGTTCGAGGCCGTCCACGACGTCGCGGCCCCGATTCCCATCCGCGTGCTCGCCCGGATCCTCGGCCTCTCGGACGAGCATCTGCCACGCCTCGTCGAGCTCGGCGACAAGATGCTCGTCGACACGGAGCCCGAGTACGTCGGCGAGCGGGCTTTCGAGGGCGAGCGCCCGGAGGACCGCTTCCTGCCGTTCGGCAGCCCCTGGGCCGAGGAGCTCTGCGCGCTCGGACGCGAGTATTACGGCGACCGGCGCGCGCACCCGCGCGACGACGCGCTCTCGCTGATCGCCAACGCCGAGCTCGACGGCTGCCCCCTCTCCGAGAGCGACCTCGACAACACCTTCGCGATCCTCGTCGTCGCGGGCAACGAGACGACGCGGCAGGCGATCGCCTCCGGCCTGCTCGCCTTCGCGCGCAATCCCGACCAGTGGGCGCTCCTCCGCTCGGAGCCGGAGCTCCTGCCGCGGGCGGTCGAGGAGGTACTGCGCTATCGCGCACCCGGTCTGGCACTTCCGCCGCACCGCCACGCGCGACACGGAGCTGCGCGGCCAGCCGATCACGGCCGGCGACAAGGTCGTCGTCTGGTTCGCGGCAGCGAACCACGACCCGGACGTCTTCCCCGACCCGCACCGCTTCGACATCACCCGCGAGCGGAACGAGCACGCGACGTTCGGCAAGGTCGGCCCGCACTTCTGCCTCGGCGCGCACCTCGCCCGGCTCGAGCTGACCGTGCTGCTCGACGAGCTCGTCCCGCGGGTCGAGACGATCGAGCTCGCGGGCGAGCCGAGGCGCCTGCGCTCGAACTTCACGAACGGCCTGAAGTACTTGCCGCTGCGCGTGGGCCTGGAGGGTTAGGCCCCGGGCCGCGGCCGCCTGATCGCCTGTACGATCGCGCCGTGAAAGCGGCGGTGCTGGCCGGGCTCCTCGTTCTCGCGCTCGCCGCGTGCGGTGGCTCGGAGAGCGGATCGGGCGGCGCCCCGTGCACGAAGGAGGCGATCCAGGAGGCGCTCCAGGCGGGCTCGGACACCACCGTCGAGGTGGACGCGTTCGCGTGCGAGGACGGCTGGGCGTCGGGTGCCTACACGGTCGGCCCTGGCACCGAGGAGGGATACGATGCCGCGTTCCTCCTCAAGGACGAGAACGGCACGTGGACGGTCCCGGATCCGCTTCCCTGCGACGACTCGAGTATCCCGACCAAGATCCTCGACACCTCGAACTGCAAGGTCAGCTGACCGGGCCCGCGCATCCGTACATCCCGAACTCGGCGGCGGCGACCACGGCCGCGATGCTGGCCGAGGTGGGCGTCGAGCGCCTGGACGACCTCTTCGACGTGATTCCCGAGCGGCTGCGGGTGAAAGGGCCGCTCGACCTCCCGCCGGCGCTCTCGTCGGAGGCAGAGCTGCGCCGCTTCTTCGACGAGGCGCTCGCCGAGAACACGTCCTGCGCGGACGCGCTCTCGTTCCTCGGTGGAGGCTGCTGGCGCCACCACGTCCCCGCCGTCTGCGACGAGATCGGCCAGCGCGGCGAGTTCACGACCGCGTTCTTCGGGCTCGGCCCGGCGTCGACGTTCGGCGCGTACCAGGCGCTCTTCGAGTACCAGAGCCTCCTCTCGGAGCTCGTCGCGCTCGACCTGGCGACCGTGCCCACCTACGACTGGGGCTGGAGCGCGGGAATCGCCCTCCTGATGGCCGCGCGGGTGACCGGACAGGAGCGCGTCCTCGTCGCACGCAGCGCCGGTCCGGCAGCGACGGCGCCAGATCGCGTCCAGGCTCCCGCTCGGGATGGAGCTCGTCGACGTGCCGTTCGAGCCGGACAGCGGGCTGCTCGAGCTCGACGCAGCTCGAGCAGGCGCTCGACGGCGCGGCCGCCCTCTACGTCGAGCAGCCCAGCTACCTCGGGGTTGTCGACCCCCGACTCGCAGAGGTCGCGGCGCTCGTGCACGCGAATGGGCGCGAAGCTCGTCGTCGGCGCCGATCCGACGTCGCTCGGAGTGCTCGCTCCGCCCGGCGCCTACGGGGCCGACATCGCATGCGGCGACCTCCAGCCGCTCGGCCATCACCCGAGCCTCGGCGGGACCTCCGCGGGGTTCCTCGCGACCCGTCTCGACGCGCGGCTGGTCGAGGAGCTGCCGGCGATCTACATCGTCGCCGTTCCCACCGAGCGCGAGGGGGAGCACGACTTCTTCTGGGGGAACTTCGAGGCGACGTCGTACGAGACGCGCGGGCAGGCGACCGACTTCACGGGCTGTAGCTCGGCGCTCGCCGGGATCGTGTCCGCGACGTATCTCTCCGCGATGGGCCCGCAGGGGATGCGCGACCTCGGCGACGGCATCCTGCGCCGGCGCGCCTACGCGCTCGAGCGGCTGTCGGCGGTTCCTGGCCTCGTCGCGAGCCGCTTCGCCGCGCCCGGGTTCAAGGAGTGGGTGGTCGACTTCGGGCCGGCCGGGGCGACGGTGGGCGAGGTCAACGCGGCGCTCCTCGAGCGCGGGATCCTGGGCGGCGCCTCGCTGGCCGGGCCGTACCCGGAGCTCGGCGAGAGCGCCCTCTACTGCGTCACCGAGCTGCACACGCGCGCCGACATCGACCGGCTCGCCGCCGCGCTGAGGGAGATCCTCGCGTGAGCGCCACGAGCCTTCCGGCGCGTGGCGGGAGCCGTGCGTGCTCGAGCTGGGCGCCCCGGGCGAGCGCGGCATCCTCGTCCCCGGCTTCGACGGCGGCGGCGGGGTGGAGTCGCTCCCGCCCGAGCTGCGCCGCGCCGAGCCGCCGGCGCTCCCGGAGCTCGGCCAGCCGCAGGTGCTGCGCCACTTCACGCGGCTGTCGCAGATCTCGCTCGGCCACAACGTCGCGCTGGACATGACCGCGGCGACGACGACGCCGAAGTACCCGCCGGTCGTGAACGAGCTCGTCACCCGCTCGCCGAAACTCGCCGAGCTGCATCCCGACCAGCCCGACGGGACGCTGCAGGGGATCCTGCGGCTCGTGTGCGAGCTCGGGGAGTGCCTCAAGGCGCTCTCGGGGATGGACGCGTGCTCGCTCCAGGGCTTCGGCGGCGCGCACGCGATCTTCGGCGGCGTGCTCGTGATCCGCGCCTACCACGCGGGCCGCGGCGAGGCGCACCGCGACGAGATCATCAGCGAGTTCGCCTCGCATCCGACGAACCCGTCGACGGCCGCCGCGGCCGGCTTCAAGGTCGTCGAGGTCGCACCTGGCCCGAAGGGGTACGCCGAGGTCGAGGCCGTCAAGGCGGCCGTCTCCGAGCGGACGGCCGGGCTGCTCCTGAACAACCCGGAGGACACGGGCGTCTTCAACCCGGAGATCGACCGGCTCGCCGAGGTCGTCCACGAGGCCGGCGGGCTCTGCGGCTTCGACCAGGCGAACGCGAACGCGACGCTCGGGATCTCCCGGGCGCGCGACTGCGGCTTCGACCTCGCGCACTTCAACCTGCACAAGACGTTCGGCGCGCCGATCTCCCTCTACGGCCCCGCCGTCGGCGCGCTCTGCGTGACGGAGGAGCTCGCGCGCTTCCTGCCCGTCCCCGTGATCGCTCGCGAAGGGGAGGCCTATCGTCGCGACTTCGAGCGCCCCGAGAGCGTGGGCAGGCTGGCCGGATTCCTGGGGAACGTCCCGTCGCTCGTCAAGGCCTACGCCTGGATCCGCGCGATCGGCCCGGAGCGGATCGCGGACG
This sequence comes from uncultured Thermoleophilia bacterium, assembly GCA_963705605.1. Lineage (GTDB taxonomy): Bacteria > Actinomycetota > Thermoleophilia > Gaiellales > Gaiellaceae > CAVPKC01. Next base: position 177,096 of record CAVPKC010000003.1, on the reverse strand, counting down.
TCGCCCGCTACGCCGTCCTCAACAACAACTACGTCCACGGACGGCTCGGGCGCGTGCCCGGGATCACGACGGCGCTGCCGGAGAACGAGGATCGCCGGCTCGACGTCGTGCGCTACAGCCTCGAGGAGCTGAAGGACGGAGACCGGCGTCGGCACCGAGGACGTCCGAGACCGCATCACCGACTACGGCCTGCCGGGCCACTGGATGAGCCATCACCCGGTGACGACGCCCGAGCCGTTCACGCTCGAGCCGACCGAGAGCTTCGACCGCCGCGAGCTCGACGAGGTGATCGACATCTATACGCGCGTGGTCGAGGAGGCGCGAAGCGATCCCGAGCTCGTCCGGACGGCACCGCACCGACGGCCCGGTCGCGCGGATGCGCCCCGATCTGGTCGATCCAGATGCGCCGCCCGCCGCCACCTGGCGGCTGCTGCACGGGGCGTAGGGCCGGACATAGATCGGATACACTTCGGACTGTGGTTGAGATCCGAATTGCGTCCGTTGACAGGCCGCTCGCCGATCAGCCCGAGGCCGCGCGGCTCGGGCTCGTCCTGCTGGCGCGCGCGCAGCTGATGGGGCTCCTGCCTGAGGGCTTCGGCGAGCAGACCCGGTTGTCGCTCAAAGTCCTCGGTGACGTCTCGGACGAGCTCTCCCGCCACGGCATCGCCCGCAGCGCCTCGGTGCGTCTCGCATCGAGGCCCGATCGGCAGGAGGTGCTGCTCGCGCTGCGCGAGATGCTCGCCGCCATCGACGACTCGCCGAATCCGGACGGGGAGTGGGGGCCGGCTCGGGAGCTGCTCGGGGACGAGCTGCTCGGGCGCCTTGTCTCCGTCTCCGCGGCGTCGCTTCGACGCTACGCCTCGGGCGAGCGGCGGACGCCCGACGACGTCGCCTGGCGCCTCCATGCGGTCGCGAGGATCCTCAGCGGGCTCGTCGGGTCCTACAACGACTACGGCGTCCGCCGCTGGTTCGACCGCCCTCGCGCGGCCCTCGACCGGGCCACGCCGTCCGAGGTGATCCGCTCAGCCGCGAGCGAGGACGACCCGGCACTGGGCCGGGCGATCGCGCTCGCCGACGACCTGGTCGGAAGCGGCGCCGCGACCTGATGGCCGAGGCCGAGCGCTGGTTTCGAAACGGCGACCGCCGCTTCCCGTTCTTCTGGGAGACGGACGACCAGCCCGCCGGTCGCTGGCACGGAACCGGCGAGGGTCCCGTCCAGTACCTGGCGGACACGCCGGACGGCGCGTGGGCCGAGTTCGTGCGTCACGAGGAGATCAACGACCCGGGGGACCTCGCAGGCGTGTCGAGAAGCCTCTGGTGCGTCGAGCTCGAGCTCGAGGAGGAACGGATCGCCACGCCTTCGCTTCCGGCACGGACGCTCCTCGGCGGCCTGCGCTCGTACCGCCGCTGCCAGGCCGAGGCCAGACGGCTGCGAACGCTCGGCCGCTCGGCCCTGCTCGCCCCGAGCGCCGCGCTCCGACGCGGCCGCGCCCGCGGGCTGCTGACTCGAGGCCCGGTGCTCGTCCCTGCCGCGGCACGCGACGGGCGCGTGCTCGCGCTGTTCGGGCCCAGGCCGCATGCGCGCGGATTCCTGTGCGTCGAGGACGGACGGCCGCCGGAGGCGGTCGTCGAGAGCGTCCGCCCGCTGCGCCCGTGAGCCTCGGCCTCGAGCCGCTCGAGCTCCTCTACGAGCCCGACGGGCTGCCGGCGCTCCCGCTGCCCGAGTCGATCGCCCGGATCTACCGTGGGACGCTCGGGTTCGCGGAGCCCCGGCTCGTCGCGAACTTCGTCTCGACGGTCGACGGGGTCGTCGCCATGCCCGGTGTGCCGGGCGCGGTGAAGGCGATCCGCGGCGAGAGCGAGGCGGATCCGTTCGTGATGGGCCTGCTCCGCGCGTGCGCCGACGCCCTGCTGATGGGCGCCGCGACGTTCCGTGCCTCGAGGGAGGCGCGCTGGGTCGCGGAGAGCGTCTACCCGCCTGCGGCCGCGGGGTTCGCGGAGCTTCGCCGCGCGATCGGCCGCCAGACGCCGCCGGAGCTCGCGGTCGTCACCGCGAGCGGGCGACTCGATCCCGTCCATCCGGCGCTCGAGAGGGGCACGCTCGTCCTGACCACGGACGCAGGCGCCGCGGCCCTCCGCGGAACCTTGCCGGCGGCCTCCGAGCTCGTCTCGCTCGGAGAGAGGATCGAGCTCGCACGGGTCCTGGATCTGCTCCGCGCCCGCGGCCACCGGCTGCTGCTCTCGGAAGGCGGGCCGACGCTCGTCGGGTCTCTCGCGGCCCATGGTCTCCTGGACGAGCTGTTCCTCACGCTCTCACCTGCGCTCGCCGGTCGAGGCGAGGTGGAGCGGCTCTCACTGGCCCAGGGCGTGGAGCTCCTCCCGGGGCGTCGCCTCGACGGGCGCCTGCTCGGAGCCCGGCGCGGCGGCGCCCACCTGTTCCTGCGTTACGCGTTCGATTGACCCGAGGGTGGGCGGGGCCGGCTCCGTCCGCCCGCGGCCGTACGCTCGGGCCTCGTGGACGACGAGGCACAGCTGCGGCAGCAGCTCGAGGCTCTGTTCGAGCTCGCCGATCTCCCCCAGCACTTCCCTCTCCTGCGCCCCGCGTCCGTCGCGTTCAACGCCTGGGCCGACGCCGTGGGCCGGGTCGAGCACCCCGGACGTGACCTGATCGACGAGGGCCTCGCCTTCCTCGACGAGGACGAGCTGGAGCGGATCGTCAGCACCCACGCCAGGGAGTTCCCGGCGGTGTGGCGCCAGCTCTCCGACGGGGCGGGCGACGACCTGCTCGCCGAGGAGGCCGTGCTCGAGGGCGCGGTCGCGGCCGCCCTCCGGGAAGCGCGGAGGCTGGATCCCCAGATCCTCGAGCTGATCGAGAAGGTGCGGGGCATCGCGGGCGATCCGGCCGAGGGGCTCGCCCTCGCCCTCGAGGGCACCGACCTCTGGAGCGTGGCAGAGGCCGTCTCGATCGACGAGGTGCTCGCGGGCGCCCCCGAAGACCAGCTCGACGGGGAGGGCTGGCTCGCCGTCGTCGAGGACGAGGTGGGCCGGCTGGCGAGCCCCGAGCACGAGCGCCGGCTGGCCGCGCTCGTGGAGCGTATCCGTGCACAGCTTCCCGACGAGAGCTTCCCGCGCGCGTCGCGCTCGCTCGAGCGCGGGTGCACGGACTTCGTCGGGGACGCGTCCTTCCGCAGGCGTGTCGCCGCGCTCCTGCTCGCCGATGCGCTCGGTGCCCTTCGCGCCGAGATCTCCCGCCTGGCCGCCTGACTGCCGGCCCGCGCCGGATGTCGCCTTCAGCGAGCGTGAACGCGGCTTAACCCGGCCTCAACGCCCGTCAACCCTCCTCAACACGCGCGCTGGTTCACTGCCTCGGAACCTGCGAGAGGAGAGCTGTGGGAGAGATGACGCGAGACACGTCGACCGATCGGACGCTGGCGCTCGCCGGCGGCGCGAACGAAGTGCAGCTGGAGGTCGAGCGGGCGCTCTTCGAGATGAAGCGCGTGATCGTCGGGCAGGAGCGCATGCTGGAGCGGGTGTTCGTGGCGCTGCTCGCGAACGGCCACCTGCTGATCGAGGGCGTGCCGGGCCTGGCGAAGACGCTGACGGTGAAGACGCTCGCCGAGGTCTTCGGCGGCACCTTCCACCGCATCCAGTTCACCCCGGATCTCGTCCCGTCGGATCTCGTCGGGACCCGCATCTACCGGCCCGGGAGTGGCGACTTCTCGACCGAGCTCGGGCCCGTCTTCTGCAACGTCCTCCTTGCCGACGAGATCAACCGGGCCCCGGCCAAGGTGCAGTCAGCCCTCCTCGAGGTGATGCAGGAGCACCAGGTCTCGATCGGCGGCCAGACGTTCCCGGTGCCCGAGCCCTTCCTCGTGCTCGCGACGCAGAACCCGATCGAGTCGGAGGGGACGTACCCGTTGCCCGAGGCGCAGATCGACCGCTTCCTGCTCAAGATCCTCGTCGACTATCCGGAGTACTCGGACGAGCTCGCCGTCGTCCACCGCTCCCTCTCGGGCTCCCAGGAGGTCGAGCAGGTCGTGACCGTCGAGCGCCTCCGCGAGCTTCAGATGACGGCAGCCCGCGTCTACGTCGATCCGCAGGTGACCGACTACGCCGTACGGATCGTCCTCGCCACGCGTCGCCCGGCCGAGCACGGACTGCCCGCTCTCGCCGACCACATCGCCTACGGCGCGAGCCCGCGCGGCTCGATCGGCCTGATCCACGCTGCGCGCGGGCTCGCGCTCCTGCGCGGCCGGCGCTATGCGCTCCCGCAGGACGTCCACGAGCTCGCGAAGGACGTGCTGCGCCATCGGCTCGTGCTCACGTATCAGGCACTCGCGGAGGAGGTCTCGGCCGACAGCATCCTCGACGCCGTCCTGGCGGCCGTCGAGATGCCGAGGATCGACCTGGCGCGCGAGGCGGCAGCCTAGATGGAAGGGCTGTCGGCGCTCGCGCCCCCGAGAAGCCCTCACCGCCCCGGCCCGGGCGCGATGCCGGGGGCGCTGCTGCGGGCACTCGACGTCACCGTGCGGCGACGGATCGACGGCCTGCTGGCCGGCGAGCACCGATCGGCGCTCCTCGGCGACGGGTCGGAGCTGGCGCAGATCCGCCCGTACGTGCCGGGCGACGACGTGCGGCGCATCGACTGGAACGTGACGGCCCGCACTGCCGAGCCGCACGTGCGGGTCGACGTCGCCGAGCGGGTGCTGACCACCTGGCTCCTCCTCGACACCTCGCCCTCGATGGTCTTCGGCACCGCCGACCGGCGCAAGGCCGACGTCGCCGAGGGCGTCGCGCTCGCCGTCGGGCACGTCGCGAGCCGGCGCGGGAACCGCCTCGGCGTCGTCACGTTCGGCGGCCCGGAGCCGGCCGTCGTGCCTCCGAGGCACGGACGCGCGGGCGTCGTCCGCCTGCTCGACGAGCTCAGGCGCGAGCAGGCCGAGCACGGGCTCCACGGCCCGACGCTCGAGGATGCGCTGCGCCGGACCGGCCGCCTGGCCAGGACGCGCTCCCTGCTGGTCGTCGTTACCGACTTCCGCGGTCATCAGGAGGTCCGCCCTGCCCTGACCGACGCCGCCGGACGCCATCACGTGATCGCCGTCGAGATCCGCGATCCGCGCGAGCAGGAGCTGGTCGACGTCGGCGAGGTCTGGTTCGTCGACCCCGAGACCGGACGCCAGCTGCGAGTCGACACCTCGAATCCGCGCCTGCGGGCGCGTTTTGCGGAACGGGCCGCGAACGAGCGGCGTGACCTCGCGGTCGACCTCTGGAGAACGGGGGTCGACCACGTCGTCCTCTCGACCTCGGGCGACTGGCTCCGCGAGCTGGCGGTCTTCCTGCGCCGCCTCGGGGGCCGTCGATGACCTTCGCCTGGCCGATCGCCCTCGCAGGGCTTCTCCTCGTCCCGCTCGCGCTGGGCGCCTACCTGCTGATCCAGCGCCGGCGCATGCGCTACGCGGTTCGGTTCACGAACCTCGACCTGCTCGCGAACGTCGTCGATCGTCGCCCCGGGTGGCGGAGGCACCTGCCACCGGCGCTCTTTCTGCTGGCGCTCACGCTGCTGCTCGTCGGGGTCGCGCGGCCGCAGGCGACCGTGAAGACGCCCAAGGAGCAGGCGACCGTGGTGTTGGCAATGGACGTCTCCGCCTCGATGGAGGCGACCGACGTCGACCCGAACCGGCTCGAGGCCGCGAGTCGCGCAGCCGAGACCTTCCTCGACAAGGTGCCGGAGAAGCTGCGCGTGGGTCTGGTCACGTTCTCCAGCAGCGCGCAGGTGGTCGTCGCCCCGACCGACCAGCACGACGACGTCCGCACCGCCCTGAGCTCGCTCCAGGCGGACGGCGGCACGGCGATCGGTGATGCGATCGCAGCCTCGACCCAGCTCCGGTCGCAGGGCGAAGGGACACTGGCAGCGGACACCACGGGGACGCCGCTCGTCGTCGTGCTGCTCTCGGACGGGACGCCCTCACCGGGGACGCTCGACCCGATCGAGGCCGCTCAGGACGCGAAGGCGCAGGGCGTGAAGGTCTATACGGTCGCGCTCGGCACCGACGAGGGCACGGTGACGCTCACGGACGAGCTCGGGAACGAGGAGGTCGTCCCGGTGCCCCCCGATCGCGAGACCCTGTCGCAGATCGCCGCGGTCTCGGGGGGCCAGTTCTTCGACGCGCCGTCCGAGGCGACGGTCGAGGAGGTCTACGCCCAGCTCGGCTCGGCGGTCGGCTACGACGAGGAGAAGACCGACGTGACGTTCGCCTTCGCCGGCGCCGGCGCGCTGCTCCTGCTCGCGGGCGGTCTTCTCTCGGCGCTCTGGTTCAACCGGCTGCCGTAAGCCCTACAAGCGGGACAGCCGGCGGGCCCCGCGCGAGAGCCCGTACGCGCAAGCCGTGACCACCAGCCAGACGGCGAGCAGTCCGGCGGCCGCGCCGGCCGGGAGCCCTGCGGCGAGTGCCCAGACGGCGGCGACGAGCCCGAGGATCGCCGTCGCGATCGCCCAGCCTCCGAGTGCCAGGCCGAGCAGGAAGCGCGCGGCGCGCAGGCGGAGCCCGAACGTCCCGTAGCGGACGGCGGGAACCGCGACGCACTCGATGGCGAGCTCCCCGAGCCCGCCCGGGACTCCGCGGACGCTCCCGACGAGCTGGGTCGCGCTTCGTGCCCGGAGGGCGACGTCGACGCGGCGGTCGAGCTCGTCGGCGTCGACGTACCCCTCGGTGTAGGCGCGACGGAGGATGGTCACGGCCCTGTCGCGCTGGGGATCGCCCACGAGCGGCATGCCGTTCACGATAGCGGCCAGTCGGGCCGCCGCATCGAGAAGACGTCGACGACGCGCGTGTACTGGTCGTAGCCGAGGCGGGCGATCGGGTCGAGAGCCCGGACGTCGACGCGGCCGTCGATGATCGCCCTATCGGCGATGTCGATGCCGACGACCTGGCCGAAGACGACCGTGTTCGGGTCGTCGGCGTCGGGTGTCGGGAGCTCGACGATCCGGGTGAGCCGGCATTCGAGGTGGACGGGGCTCTCGGCCACGTACGGTGCTCCGACGACTCGCGCCGGCGTCTTCGTGAGGCCCGCGAGCTCGAACTCGTCGATGCCGGCCGGCGCCGGCGCGCTCGAGAGGTTGACCGCCTCGCGCAGCTCCCACGTCGCGAGGTTGGCGACGAACTCGCTGCTCTCCTGGATGTTCCCGAGCGAGTTCTTCGGGCCGCCCTCGCGGTGCGGGCCGGTGGTCGCGAACATCACCTGGGGCGGGACGTAGGCGACCGCGTTGAAGAACGAGAACGGTGCGAGATTGACGTGTCCGTCGGCGCCGACGCTCGAGATCCAGCCGATCGGACGCGGCACGACGAGCTGGTTGAACGGGTTGCCGCGCAGGCCGTGCTCCTCGCCGGGCCGGAAGAACATCGCGCAAGCCTAGCTCGCGGGGTCGAGGAACCTCTTGACAGGCTTGTCCACAGTGGATAAGGGTTGTCCACAGGCGTCTCCCCGGGACTGCGGTGATTTTTCCACAGGCGCGTCGTTTGTCGTGCGCGACGAATGGCGCGGCGTGGCCCGCTCCTCAACAGGGCGTCTGAATCCCCGGAGGCCACTCGGGGATTCACGAGGGGCCGCGAGAGCGGCCCCTCACATTTCCCAGTGGTCTTGCCGTGTCGCGGCGTCGACCCGCCGGTCGCGGCGGCGCTGGATGTGGGGGCGGGCCCACCGCCAGACGAACGGCGCGGCCACGACGGCGGCGCCGACGGCGGCGCCGAGTGCCACCTTCTTTCGCGTGCGCCGCCACACGTACGGCGCCGCAGCCAGGGCGAGGCTGCCGATGATCTTGTTGCGTTGGTTCACGGAAGTCTCCTTCCCGCCGCGGCGATCCGGCAAACCGTATCCGCACCTGTCTTGCGCACGCCGGACGGCGGTGCGATCCTGCGTTCCATGGGCGACGACGTGACCCTCGGGCCCGACGAGCTCGTCGCCGGAGCGTGCGTTCACCGACCCGGCGCTGAGCGAGCGCGATCGGCTGATCATGCAGGAGCTCCTCGAGCGCCAGCGGGAGCTGGCCCGCTCGACGCTCGACCGGACCGGCGTCGCCGGCCAGCAGGTCATCCGCCGGACGGACGAGCGAGGGCACCGCCTCCTCCTCGTCGTCCCGGACGTTCGTGCGCTCCTCGAGTCGCCCCGTCCTACCGCCGTCGGCTTCTTCGGCAGCCCACGCGAGGGCGTCGACCACTCGATCCTCTTCGGGCTCGAAGACGAGCTCGTGGGCCGCATGGAGCAGCACGGGCGGAACGGCCTCCTCAGCTACTTCGACGTCGAGCTCGGCGACGGCGTCTACGGAAACCTGATCTTCTTCTCGACGCCCGAGGTGCCTGCCGCCTGGCACGCGGACGAGCTCCACCAGCGCGCCGTGGAGCTCTCACCGGGGCACTACGAGTGCATCCGCCTCCACAAGGGCTCGCTTCCCGGGCGCCTGCTCGACGGGGGCGAGATCACCCTCGAGCGGACCCGGTACTTCGACTTCACCGGCCCCGCCGTGTGGCAGGGGACGCGAACCCTCGTCGCCGCCTAGGCGGCGTGGATCTCTCCCGCCCCGCTCACGTCCGTCTTCACGTCCTCGGGGTCACCCGAATAGACGACGTCGCCGGCTCCGCTGATCGACGCGTTCAAGGAGTCGGTCGCGTGCACGTCGACGTCGCCCGCTCCCGAGATCTGGACGGTGGCCTCCCGCGCGACCAGGTCGGCGAGGCGCACGTCGCCCGCCCCCGAGATCTCGACCTCGACGCTGGTGACTTCGCCGGCCGCCTCGACGTTGCCGGCCCCGCTCACCTCGGTCCGGAAGGCCTCGGCGCGAATGCCCGTGACGGTGACGTCGCCGGCGCCGCTGACCGAGACCTCCTCCAGCGAGGGCACGGCGATCACGACCGTGATCCCGACCGTGGGCTCGAGATCGACGTTGTCGGACTGCGAGATCCGGAGCGTGCCGTCGTCGGTCTCGGTCTTCACCTCCGCGAGGAGATTGTCGTCGCCGCGGATGCTCACGGCCTGGGCGCCACCGACGGTGACGACGGCGTCGACGGCTCCGCTGAGCGAGAGACGATTGAACGGGGCGACGTCACGGGTCTCGGATCCCTCGACGCCGGAGCCCTCGATCCTCACGCCGCAGCCGACGAGGACGAGTAGAGCCGTGAGCCCTCCCACCGTGACGAGCGTCCTCCGGAGCACCTTCCTCCCCGCAGTAGGGTCGCCGAAGCATGCCAGCCCGCGCTGCCCAGCGGCGACGCGCTCCTGATCGGCGCGGGTGCGAACCCCCGCCGGCCGAGCTGGAGGGCGCCTGGCGAGGGTACGGACTCCCCGCAGGGAGCGTCCGTGCGAATGCGGATGCGGCAAGGGCGGTCTGGGACCATGGTGTCGGGGTGCGCCCCGTGAGCACCATCCTCGACCGCTTCCGCCGTGCGGCGGCGGTCCCCGCGGGAGTCGGCGACGACCTTGCGCGCGAGCTTGCGCCGGTCTTCGCGGCTCTCGACACGATCGAGGCCGAGTGCGAGCGGGTCCGCACGGACGCCGCCGAGGCCGCCGAGCGCAGGCTCGTGGCCGCTCGCGCCAAGTCCGCCGTCGTCTCCGCACGGAGCCGCGAGCACGCCGAGGCGGTTCGCACCGAGACCGAGGCCGGTCGCCGCCGGGCCCGCGAGCAGGAGGCGCGCTCGCTTCGGGCCGAGGCCGAGGCCGAGGCCGCGCGCATCAAGGAGCGGGGTGCGGCCGCCATGCCCGAGCTCGTCGTCGCCGTCGTCGCCTGCGTGCGGGCGGAGTCTCCATGAGCGCCGGGTGGGTGGCGGGAAGCGTCCGCGGCAGGCTCCTCCTCGGGCGCCGGCTCGGGCGCGAGCCCGCGCTCGACCTGGCGCGCGCGGGCTCGGTCGGCGAGGGCCTGGCGTTGCTCGCCGCGTCGCCGTACGGCCGGGCCGCCGAGCTCGCCGGGGACGTGGCCCAGGCTCAGCGGGCGATCGCGGCGACCCTCCTCCTCCACCTGCGCCTTCTCGCCGGCTGGCTGCCGCCACCCGGCGTCGGCGTGGTGCGCGCCCTGGCGGGCTGGTTCGAGATCGTCAACGTCGAGGACCGGCTCGCCTACCTCCTCGGACACGAGCCGGAGCATCCGTTCGAGCTGGGAAGCCTCTCGGTGGCCTGGCCGGCGCTCTCGCGGGCACAGACCCCTGGGGACCTGCGCGCCGCCCTCGCGGCGTCGGCGTGGGGCGACCCCGGCAGCGAGGAGCCGGCCGACGTCCACGTCTCCCTCCGGGCGGCCTGGGCGCGGCGCGTGCTCGCCGAGGCGCCGGAGGCCCGCGAATGGGTGGGAGGCGCGCTTGCCCTGGTCGCCGCGCGGGGCCTCGCCCGCGGGACCGCGCTCCGTGCGGCCGCGCTGACCCCCCTGCTTGGGGCCGCGTGGGAGCGCGCCCAGACCGTCCAGGCGCTCGCGGCCTCCCTTCCGGGGGATGCGGCCTGGGCGCTGGAGAGCTGCGAGGATCCCACCGACCTGTGGCGCGCCGAGGCCGCCTGGTGGAGCCGGGTCGAGCGCGAAGGCGAGGAGCTGACCCGGGGGAGCCGGGAGGGGCGCGGTGCCGTCGTCGGCGTTGTCGCCCTGCTCGCCGCCGACGCCCGCCGCGCGAGCCTGGCGATCGCCGCGGCCGAGCGGGGCGATGCGGTTCTCGTCGGAGGTGGCGATGTCCCCGGTTGAGCCTCCGGTTCCGGCGAGGATGATGAGCCGGATCGCCATCGTGGCGCCAGAGCCGTCCCTGCGTGACGCGCTCGCCGCCGTGGCGGACGCGGGCGTCGTCCAGCTCGTGGGAACCCTGCCCGCCCCGGAGGGGGAGGAGCTGGAGGCGCTGCGGCGCCTGGAGCGCGCGGCTGCCGACAACGGCCGGGGCGGCCCCCGCCTCGCGCTGCACGCGGTCGACCCGGCCGAACTCGAACGGCTGGGCCGGCACGACCTCCTCGCCGGCGAGGTCGAGCTCGGCCGTCACGTCGATGCCGCGGTCCGGCACGGACGGTTCGCGGCCGTCGTCGGCTGGGCTCCGCAGGCCGAGGTCGAGGGCCTCGAGAAGCGGCTCGCCTCCCACGGCGCCGGCCTGGTCGAGCTCCCCCGCCCGGCCTGGGTCGAGCCGCCGACGCTGCTCCCGGACAGCCGGGCGATCAGGCCCTTCCGGCCGCTCGTGGACACGTACGGTGCGCTCCGCTACGCGGACCTCGACCCGACGCCGTTCGCGGCCCTCTCGTTCGTCGTCATGTTCGGGATGATGTTCGGCGACGTCGGGCAAGGGCTGATGCTCGCAGGACTCGGCGCGGCGCTCTCGCGGGCACGGCACGGGCGCTTCGCCCCGTTCCGCCATCTCTGGCCGTTTCCCGTCGCCGCGGGTCTCGCGGCGGCGTTCTTCGGGTTCCTCTACGGCGAGTTCTTCGGTCCGACCGGGGTCGTCCCGACGATCTGGGTCAAGCCGACCGAGGATCCCATCGTCCTGCTCGCCGCAGCGGTCGCCGTCGGCGGCGTGCTGCTCGCGATCAGCTACGGGATCGGGATCGTCAACCGCTGGCGCGAGGGAGGACCCGCGGCCGCGCTGACGGCGTCCTCCGGCATCGCCGGTTTCCTCCTCTTCCTGGGGCTGGGCCTCGCCGCCTGGGGCTGGTATGTGGCGTCCGTCGTCCTCGGCGTGCTCGGCGGCGCGCTCGTACTCACCGGCGCGCTCCTTCTGGGAGCCGGCTTCCATGCCGAGGCCGGCCGCGGGGCGGCGGCAGCGACCCAGGCGACCATCGAGGTCGTGGACTCGCTCATCCGCGTCGTCGCGAACGTCATCTCGTTCGCCCGCCTGGCGGCGTTCGGGCTCATGCACGCCGCGCTCGCAGGGGTCGTGTGGGACGCGACCACCGCCCTGTGGGGCGGGGCCGTCGGTTCGGTGCTCGCCGTCGTCACGTTTGTCGTCGGCAATCTTCTGACGTTCGCGCTCGAGGCCCTGGTCGCGGCCGTCCAGGCGCTCCGGCTCGAGTACTACGAGCTCTTCTCGCGCATCTTCGCGGGAGAGGGGCAGCGCTTCACGCCCTGGCACATCCCGTTGGACTCACGAATGGAGGCAGCATGGAAACCCTGATCTGGACGGCGCCGGTCGTGGCCGCGGTCGCCGTGCTCACCGTCGCGGCCCTGCGCCGTGCGCCCCGCCGCGGCCTCAAGCGCCTCGTGGCCGTCAATCTCGTGCTCGCGCTCGCCGCCCTCGGCGTGCTCGCCGGCCTCCTCTTCGGCGCGGTCGACCCTGCGCACGCGGCCGAGACGGCCCAGACCGCCGACGACACCTGGGCGGCCTGGCTCGGCGCCTCGATCGCGGTCGCCGGCTCGGCGATCGGCGCGGCGATCGCCGTCGCCTACACGGGCGCTGCGGCCCTGGCGGCGATCAGCGAGAAGCCGGAGATCTTCGGGCGCGCCATGGTCATCGTCGGCCTGGCCGAGGGCATCGCCATCTACGGCCTCGTGATCGCGATCATCCTGATCGGCAGGACGTGAGCCGGATCGTCGCCATCGGCGAGAGGGAGCTCGTGGACGGCTACGGGCTGGCCGGCGTGCAGGTTCTGCCGGCCTCCGATACGACCTCGGTGCGGCGCGCCTACGCCGAGGTGGAGGGCGACGCGGGCCTGCTCATCCTCACGCCCGCAGCGGAGGCGGCGCTGGCTGACCGGCTCGCCGACGCGCGCCGGCTCGTCTGGGTGGTGCTGCCCGCATGAGCGTCGAGCGGCTGCGGGCCACGCTCCTCGAGGGCGCCGAGGCGGAGGCCCGCGCGCTGCTCGAGGACGCTGACCGGCGGGCCGACGCGGAGGCCGAGCGCTCGCTCGCCGACTCGGAGCAGTTCCTCGAGACCGCACAGGCGGAAGGGGGCGTGTCCGGCGAGCTCCAGTCGGCGCGGGCCCTCGCGCTGGCGCGGGCCGAGGCCAGACGCCTCGTGCTCGAGGCGAAGGCGGCCGTCTACGAGGACTTCCGGAGCCGCGCCCTCGCCGCCGCGCTCGGCCTGCGGGACGACCGAGCGGCGTACCGCCGCGTCCTCCGCAGACTCGAGGCCGAGGCGTGCCGCTCGCTGGGAGAGGGCGCCGAGCTCGAGGTCGATCCGCCGGACGGCGGCGGCGTTCGCGCGCGTGCGGGCAGCCGCAGCGTCGACCTCACGCTCCCGGTCCTCGTCGAGCGCTGCATCGGGTCGCTCGGGGTGGCGGTCGAGGCGCTCTGGCGATGAGCGGCACGGTGATCCGGGTCGACGGCCCCGTCGTCGAGGTCTCGAGCCTGGAGGGTGCGGCCATGCTCGACCTCGTCGAGGTGGGAGGCGCCCACCTCCCGGGCGAGGTGATCGCGCTCGTCGACGGCGTCGCCACCGTTCAGGTCTACGAGTACACGGGAGGGTTGCGCCCCGGCGAGGAGGTCGTCTCGAGCGGCCTCCCGCTCACGGCCGAGCTCGGCCCCGGGCTGCTGGGCGGCGTCTTCGACGGCATGCTCCGGCGCCTCGCGGACGCCGAGGAGTTCCTCACGCCGGGCGGGCGGCTGGCGACGCTCCCGCGGGAGCGTCGGTTCGACTTCATGCCGCGCGTCGCCGTCGGTGCAGACGTGGGGCCGGGCGCGCTTCTCGGCACCGTGCCCGAGGCCCGTGCGCTCGCGCACCGCGTGCTCGTCCCGCCCGACGCCGGCGGCCGGGTCGAGTGGGTTGCCGATCCGGGGGACTACGGCGTCGACGACGTGATCGCGCGGGTCGGCGGCCGGGAGCTCGGGCTCGCGCACCGCTGGCCCGTCCGCCGCCCGCGGCCGTTCCGGGCCCGCGGCCAGACCGGCGCCGCCACGCCCCTCGTGACCGGGATCCGCGCGCTCGACCTCTTCTTCCCCCTGGCCCGCGGGAGCTCCGCCTCCGTCCCGGGCGGCTTCGGCACGGGCAAGACGGTGCTCCTGCAGGAGATCGCCAAGTGGTGCGACGCCGACGTGATCGTGTACGTCGGCTGCGGGGAGCGCGGGAACGAGATGGCCGACGTCATCCGGGAGCTCCGGTCGCTCGACGACCCGCGCACCGGCGACCCGCTCCTCGCGCGCACCGTCCTCGTCGCCAACACCTCGAACATGCCGGTTCTCGCGCGCGAGGCGAGCATCCACACGGGCGTCACCGTCGCCGAGTACTTCCGCGACATGGGCTACCACGTGGTGCTGATCGCCGACTCGACCTCGCGCTGGGCCGAGGCGCTCCGCGAGGTCGCCTCGCGCACCGGGCAGCTGCCCGCCGAGGAGGGCTACCCCGCCGCCCTGGCCTCCGAGCTGGCGGCGTTCTACGAGCGGGCGGCGGCCGTGACGACCCTCGGAGGGAACGAGGGGTCGGTGACCATCCTCGGGGCCGTTTCGCCGCCCGGCGGGGACATGTCCGAGCCGGTCAGCGCGCACACGCGGCGGTTCGTCAGGGCCACCTGGTCGCTTGACCGCGACCTCGCCTACGCCCGCCACTACCCCGCCGTGAGCTGGCGGGACTCGTGGTCCCGCGACAGCGAGGCGCTCGCCGACTGGCACTTCCTGCAGCGGGACTCCGGCTGGGCCGAGCGGCGCCGCGCTGCGCTCGGTCTCCTCGCCGAGGCCGACCGGCTGGAGTCGATTGCACAGCTCGTCGGCGCCTCGTCCCTCCCCGACCGCGAGCGGGTCGTCCTCTTGGGCGCGCGCCTCCTGCGGGAGGGGGTGCTCCAGCAGAGCTCCCTGAGCGCCACCGACGTCTACTGCGCTCCCGCCAAGCAGGCGGCGCTCCTCGCGCTCATGCTCGCGCTGCACGAACGGTGCCTCACGCTGGTCGAGCGCGGCGTCCCCGCCGAGCGGATCGAGCGGGCCGACCTGTCCGAGGCCGTCCGGGCCCGCGAGCTCACGCCGCCGGACGGTGCGGCCGAGGTGGCCGCCCTCGGCGAGCGGGTGCTGGCCAGGCTGGAGGAGCTTGCGTGACCCGTGCCCCCGTCTCGTACGCGTCGCTCACGTCGATCCAGGGGCCGCTCGTCCTCGTCGAGGGGGTCGAGGGCGTCGGCTGGGACGAGTTGGCGGAGATCAGGGCGGACTCGGGCCCTTCCCGGCACGGCGTCGTCCTGGAGGTGCGCGGCGACGTCGCGGTCGTGCAGGTCTTCGAGGGCACCGGCGGCCTCCGGCTCGACGACGCGCGCGTCACGTTCGCCGGCGCTCCGTTGCGCGTGCCGGTCGGAGAGGCGTGGCTCGGGCGCGTCTGCGACGGCCTCGGCGAGCCGCTCGATGGCGGCCCGCCGGTGCTCGGTGGCGAGCGCCGCGGGGTCGCGGGCCGGCCGATCAACCCGGCGAGGCGCGACACCCCTCGGGACATGATCCTCACCGGGGTGTCCGCGATCGACGGGCTCGCTGTGCTCGTCCGCGGGCAGAAGCTCCCGATCTTCTCGGTCGGAGGGCTCCCGCACCTCGAGCTCGCGGCCCAGGTGGCCGCCCAGGCCCGGGCGGGAGGGGACGACGAGCCGTTCGCCGTCGTCTTCGGCGCCATGGGCATCACCCATGCCGACGCGGCGATGATCCGGCTCGAGCTCGACGCGCGCCTCGCGTCCGGCGATCTCGTGCTGATCCTGAACGCGGCTGACGACCCGCTCGTCGAGCGGATCGCCACGCCGCGGATCGCGCTGACGGTGGCCGAGCACCTCGCCTTCGACCTGGGCCGGCACGTTCTGGTCGTCCTCGCCGACATGACGAGCTACGCGGAGGCCGTGCGCGAGGTGGCGGCGGCGCGGAGCGAAGTCCCGAGCCGGCGCGGCTACCCGGGCTACCTCTACTCGGACCTCGCCTCTCTCTACGAGCGCGCAGGCCGCATCCAGGGGCGCCCCGGCTCGGTCACCCAGCTCCCCGTCCTCACCATGCCGGCCGGGGACGTGACCCATCCCGTCCCCGACCTCACCGGCTACATCACGGAGGGCCAGCTCGTCCTCTCGGAGGAGCTCCACGTCCAGGGCGTGTATCCGCCGTTCGACCCGCTCTCGTCGCTCTCGCGCCTGATGCGGCTCGGGGCCGGGCCGGGGCGGACCCGGGACGACCATCTGGCCGTGGCGGCCCAGGTGTACGCCTCGCTCGCGCAGGCCCGCCGCGCCGCCGACCTCGCCGAGATCGTCGGCGCGGACGCGCTGTCCGAGCACGAGCGGCTGCATCTCGAGCTCGCCGAGGCCTTCCACGCGCGATTCCTCTCCCAGGGCCGGAACGAGGCGAGGTCGCTCGAGGAGACGCTCGACCGTGCCTGGGAGGTCGTGTCCATCCTCCCGCGCCGCGAGCTCTCGATGCTGCCGGCGGAGCTGCTCGACCGGCACTACCAGGGCGCGTGACGTGGCGCTCCGCCCGCCACCCGGCCGCGCAGGACGCCTGTGGCTCCTCCATCGGATCGACTCGGGGCACCGCGGCGGCGAGGTGCTCGACCAGAAGCGCCAGGCACTCCTCCGCGAGGAGGCGCGCCTACGAGGAGAGGTCGAGCACGCGGACACGGAGTGGAGGGAGCGCGCGGCCGAGGCCTCGGACTGGCTGCGGCGGGCGGCCGTCCTCGGCGGGGAGCGGGCACTCGGCCTGGCGTGCTTCTACACCGGCGGCTCCGCCGAGGTCGAGCTCGTCTGGCGGAAAACCCTCGGCGTCTCGCACCCGGCCGAGGCGCGCCTCTCGACCGGAGAGGAGAAGGCTCCCTTCGTCGGCACCCCGGCGCTGATTCCGGCCGCCGAGGCCCACCGCGGGGCGCTCGAAGCCGCCGCGCGCCTCGGCGCCGCGAGGGCGAGCCACGACCGCGTGGCCGCCGAGCTGGCGCTCACCGCCCGGCGTCTGCGGACGATCGAGCTGCGCTGGCTCCCGGAGCACCGGGACGCGCTGCAGACACTCGAGCTCCGGCTCGACGAGGAGGAGCGGGAGGAGTCCGCCCGTGTCCGCTGGACGGTCGGGCGCGACCGGCGCTTCGCTCCCGACCGGTCGATCCGCCGCTCTCCCTCCCCGTAGCTCCGCGGCTCACCTGAGCGGGGCTTTCCTGAGGCTGCGGGGCAAGGATTCGAACCTTGACTACCTGATCCAGAGTCAGGCGTCCTACCATTAGACGACCCCGCAACGAACGGCTCAACGATAACGGTTTTTTTCCGCCCGATCGGTGCACGGCGACCCGGGCGCGCGTCCCTCGGACTACGCCTCCAACCGGTAGACGCGGGGTTCGACGTCGGCCTCGATCCGAGCGACCACCTCGACGTAGGGCTCCAGCCCCGACCCGCGCAGCTTCGCCTTCAGCAGCTCGTCCACCTGGTACATGCCGGCCGGGTTGCTCATCGCGACCTCGATCAGCACGGGTTTCGCGTCGCCGTTCGCGATGGTCACCGCATCGATCGCCGCAGCCGAGACGGCGTGGATCGACGCCGAGCCTCGCTCGAACGGGATGCGCGAGCGGCCCTTCGCCATATCGAGAGCGTCGGCCACGCGGACGATGCCTGCTTCGAGGGTCAGCGGCCGGCCGCCCTCCCGGTGGGCCGTCACGGCCTGGAGCACCTCGGACACGACGACCGTCAGCTCGGGCTCATCGTAGAGCCCGGCGAGCAGCTCACGGCATTTCGGCTCGGCGAGGAAGAGGCTCCAGTCCTCGTGCCGGTCTCTGTGGACCGACATCCCGACGCAGTGGACGAGGCCGCCGAGGACGACGACCACCTCGGCGTCCTCGCGGGTCATCCCGTAGTCGCGGACCATGGCCGGCTCGACGTCTCGGCGCAGGAGCTGGCGCAAGAGCTTCAGGGCGATGTTCGTCACGATCTGGATGTGCACCCAGGAGTGGTCGTTGATCTCCATCCGCTTGACGGCGTTGACGTTCGCCACGTGCCACCAGGCACGCAGCTGGAGGTCTCCGTTCACGCGCCCGACGAGCTCGCGGAGGTTGCGGTTCGCCCGCCAGGGCAGCTTGATCCGCATCCCGGCGACCGCCTCGGCAGGCGTCATCCGCGCCTCGCGGGCGGCCTCGGCGGGCGGTGGCGGCTCGAGCAGCTCCGGGGGCTCCTCGCCCGGTCCGACGTCCGGTGCGGTCATGGAGAACCCTCCTTCGCGTGGCGGAGCTCGAAGAACATCACCGTCCAGGCTACGGCGACGTACGGCATCGTGATGGCGTTGGCGATGACGCTCGCGACGTAGAGGTCGACGTAGCGGGGGAGAGGGGAGAGCGCGAGCGCGATCACGTTGGCGACGATCGTGGCGACGAGGACCGTGATCACGATCACCGCGAACACGCGCAACGCGTTGCCGGAGACGAGGAACTGGCTGCGCCGGAACGACTCCAGCACGCCGCGGCGCTCGATGACGACGGCCGGGATGATCGAGCTCCAGAACGTGAGCAGGACCAGACCCGGAACGATGAAGAGGATGAGCCCGCCGACGATGCCGATCGACGCGAGCACCTCGGCGCCGAGCAGGGTCCAGAGCACGGGGCCGATCGCGCCGAAGAGCTCGCCCATCGGGCGCTCCGACCGGCCCTGGCGCAGATCGCCGACATACGCCGTCAGCGCTGCCTGGAGCGAGAGCACCCCGATGATGCTGACCCCCGCCGAGACCGGGAGGAGCAGCCGCGAGTCGCTTGCGTCCACCGCCAGGTAGAGCAGCGAGAGGATCGCGAACACGATCCCGGCCATCAGGATCATGCGGGCGGCGTTGCGCGTGTACAGACCCCAGGCCTCGCCGAGGACGTCGTAGATCGAGAAGCCCATGCCGCGGTGAGTCTACGGTCCGCGCAGTGCCGCAAATCGGGCGCGAGCCCGATCTTGCGGCGGCCGCGCTTTCAGGCGGGAGCCTGAGAGCGCACTGGCAAATCGGGCGCGAGCCCGATCTTGCGGCGGCCGCGCTTTCAGGCGGAAGCCTGAGCCCCTCAGGGAGCCGGCAGGCGGATGGTGCGCTTGATCGTGCGCGTGTTCCCGTCGGCGTCCGTGACGGTGATCCGAAGCGACGCCTTCCCGGCCGCGGCGGAGTGCGCGATCACGAGGCGCACGGTTCTCGATCCCGTGCGCGTCGTCGTGATCTCCTTGCTCGCGAACGTCTTGCCCTTCTGGACGAGCCGCACCTGGACGCTCGCCCGCTCGTTCGCGGCGAGCTCGACCGCCACGACGCGCCTCCCCCGGCCGGTCCGGTCGAAGGTGACGCCGGCGAGCGAGACCTCGACCTTGCCGGAGGCGGCCTGATCGTCGGCGGCGGGAGCCTCTCCGCTCGGGGTGGCGCTCGTCGGTGTGACCCCGACCTCCTTCAGGAGCCCCTCCCACGCGCAGCGGGGGTCGCCTCGGCCGGCGCGCTGGTTGTTCTCGTTGACGCTCGTCGAGGACTCGAGCCGGAAGGTGAACTGGGGGTGTCGTCCCTCGCAGACGAGCGAGTTCCGGGCACCGGAGCGCTGGGAGCGGGAGTTCGTGAAGAGCGTCGATCCTGACTGCGGGCCGAGCGCGCAGCCGACGCAGACGACGCTGTCGGCGTTCCCGCCGCCCCAGCCGGTGGCGTAGAAGTTCGAGTTCCCGAGGCAGTCGATCGCGATGTTGCGGAACGTGAGCCGCTCGCCTGCGCCCGCCTGCATCCCGTCCTGGTGGATGGAGCCGTGCACCGCGTGGCAGCGGATGTAGCCCGACCCCACCTCGACGTCGTGAGCGGCGCCGGAGCCGGTCCTGACCTTCACGCCGTCGGCGATCCACGTGTCCACCTCGATCCTCCCGATCCGGCCGGTGCACCCCGGGTCGAAGACGATCGCGTCGACGCCCGGGCCGCCGCCGCCGCCGGAGTACTCCCTCATCGTGACCTTGACGAGGTCGAGGTCGACAGGGCCGGTGCAGACGAAGGACTCGTTCTCGAGCACGACGTCTCCGCCGGCAAGAGCCTGTCCCGCGGACACGGCGAAGAGCGCCGCTCCGACCGCGACGAGGGCGCCGAGTCGCCTGGGGGTCAAGGGCGGCTCCCGTCCATCTTCTCTGATGGTAGCCACCGTTCGTTAGGGGTCGATAAAGGATTTCGAAAGACGTACACTCGGCCTCCATGCGATCACGGGCGGGTCGGTGGGCGGTCGTCGGAGCGCTGGCCGTCTGCGCCCTCCTGTGGACCGGTGGGGCCGGCGGCACCGAGGTGCTGAGACTCGACGGCGGCATCTCGGCGATCGCGGCGAACGGCAAGCGCGTCGCCGTGACCGTTCGCTCGACCCGCGCGACCTGCGACGGCATCCTCCTCTGGGCCCCATCGAGCGGTCGCACGGTCCGCGTCTCCGCGGGCACGAACTGCCCGGGGGACACCTCGCTGCGTGAGCGCATCCGTGAGGTCGCGCTCGCGGGCGATCGGGTCGCCTGGATCGAGGAGACGAACGGCAACCTCCAGGAGCTCACGCTCCGCGTCCACCGTCTCGACCGCAGGACGACCATCGATCTCGCCTTTGCGGACAACCACAACGGAGCCGAGGGCATCGCCGACGGGAGATACGTCGGCTACCTCCGAGGCGACGGCGACATCCTCGCCTACAACACGTGGACTGTCTGCACCCTCGTCCCGGCGGACTACGAGTGGGACGGCCCGAGCTGCGAGGCGCGGGCCGGCGACGAGCCGGCGGCGATCATCGGCAGCGAGCGCCTCTGGACGCTGGGTGCGACACGCGCCGTCTTCGGGGCGGGCCCGTCGGCCTTCGCGCTCGCGGCGCTCGACCACGGACGGGTGGCGACGTCGCGTCGGCGTCAGATCACGGTGTTCAACCCGCAGGGGCTCGCGATCGGATCGATCCGGCTCGACTCCGGCCGCATCTCTGGCGTCGGCCTCTGGGGCGCCCTCGTGACCGCGTTGCGCGCCGGGCGTCTGGAGGTGCACTCGATCGCGACGGGTGAGCTCGTGAAGACGCTCGCCGCGCCCGCCGGATCGGGCCTCACAGACGTCGACGGCGCCCTCGCGGCGCTCGTCGGCCGATCGTCCGTGACGGTCACGCGACTGACCGACGGCGCCTCGACCACGTTTCGCGTCCGCGGCGGCCGGGCGGTCGGCGCCGACATCGAGCCGTCGGGGCTGTTCCACGCCTGGAGCCTCTCCCCGGGCGGGCGGATCGTGTTCGTCTCGCGCGCCGAGCTCGACGCCGCGCTCGATCAGGCGGCGGCTCGGGCCCAGTCGCCGTAGAGCGCGAGGTAGCGGCCCGCCTTGCGCGAGCAGCTCCTCGTGCGCTGCCCTGCTCGACGACCTGCCCGTGCTCGAGGACGACGATCAGGTCGGCCGCCGGATCGTCGAGAGCCGGTGCGCGATCACGAACGCGGTGCGCCCGACGAGAACCCGCTCCAGCGCCCGCTCGATGCGGCGCTCCGTGCCGATGTCGACGCTGGACGTGGCCTCGTCGAGGATCGAGGATGCGCGGGTCGGCGAGCAGCGCGCGGGCGAACGCGATCGAGCTGCCGTTGCCCGAGCGAGAGCCTCGTGCCACGCTCCCCGACCTGGGTCGCGTACCCGTCCGGAAGCGACGCCACGAAGTCGTGCACGCCGACTGCTCCCGCGGCTGCGACGACGTCCTCGACCGACGCTCCGGGCCGCGCGAAGGCGATGTTCTCGTGGATCGACCCGGAGAAGAGGAAGCCCTCCTGGGGCACGACGCCGAGCTGGCGGCGCAGGCTCGCCTGCGTGATCTCGCGGAGGTCGTGACCGTCGATCGTGATCCGGCCGGCGCGTCGGGTCGTAGAAGCGCGCGAGGAGCTTCGCGATCGTCGACTTGCCGGCTCCGGTGTGCCCGACGAGGGCGACCGTCGTGCCGGCCGGGACGTCGAGATCGAGGCCGTGGAGGACTTCGGGGCCGGTGCCGTACCCGAAGCGGACACCGTCGAAGGCGACGTTGCCCGCCACTCGGTCGAGGGACAGCGCGCCGTCTCCGTCCTCGATCTCGGGCTCCTCCTCCATCACGTCGATGATCTTGTCCAGCGCGGCGACGGCGGCGAGGAACGTGTTGTAGAGCTGCGAGAGCTGCTGCACCGGGTCGAAGAAGTTCGCGAGGTAGCCGATGAACGCGAAGAGCGTGCCGATCGTCAGCGAGTCGTCGAACACGAGATAGCCGCCGTAGCCGAGCACGACCGCCGTCGCGGCCGACGAGAGCAGGTCGACGAACGGGAAGTAGAGCGCCGTTCAGGACGACCGTCTCCTGGTTCGCGCTGCGATAGCGGCGGTTGACCTCGCGGAAGCGCTCCCGGCTTGCCTCCTCGCGCACGAACGCCTGGACCACCCGCATGCCGGAGATGTCCTCCTGGAGGCGTCGCCGTCACCGCGCCGAGGTGCTCGCGGACGCGCCGGTAGGCCCGCGACGAGCGACGGCGGAAGATCGCCGTGGCGAGGATCATGAGCGGGAAGACGGCGAGCGTCGCGAGAGCGAGGCGCCAGTCGAGCAGGACGAGGATGATCGCCGAGCCGAGCGAGCACGAGCGAGTTCTGGACGAGGCTCGTGACGCCGTCGGTCACGAGCTGGTCGAGCGCCTCGACGTCGTTCGTGAGCCGCGAGATGATCGCGCCCGTCCGGTTGCGCTCGTAGAAGCCGAGCGACAGCCGTCCGAGGTGGCGGAAGAGCCGCAGGCGCAGGTCGGCGAGGACGCGCTCGCCCACCCAGCTCGTCAGGTACGTCTGGCCGAGGCCGGCCGCCCAGCCGACGACGCCGGCGGCCAGGAACGCCAGCACGATCCATCCGAGCAGCGACGAGGTCGCCGCCCTGCGATGCCGTCGTCGATCGCGAGCCTCGCCAGGTACGGCGGCGCCAGCGAGGCGGCCGTCGCGACGAGCAGCGCCGCGGCTCCGGCCACGACCCGCCGCCGGTAGGGGCGGGCGAGGCGGACGAGCACCGAGACGCGCCGCAGCGTCCGGGCCCAGCTCCAGTCGTCGATCTGCCGCGCGCCCGACGCGCTCGCCGACCGTTCCGCGGCTGGTAGACCTTCACGGCGTCGCTGGGCTGTCACGCTCCACCGATGCGCGCCGGCTCGGACTCCGACCAGGCCGTGCTCCTCGATCTCGCGGTAGAGCGGGCTCGTGTCGCGCACGCTCGTCGCGGGTGCCGCGGGCGGCGACGCGGCCGTGCTCGAGGACGACGATCTCGTCGGCGAGCGAGATCGTCGAGAGGCGGTGGGCGACGATCAGCGTCGTTCGGCCCTTCATCACCTCTTGCAGGGCGAGGCGGATTCGCGCCTCGGTCGTCGCGTCGACCGAGGCGGTGGCGTCGTCGAGGATGAGCACGCGCGGATCGAGCGAGGAGCGCGCGGGCGATCGCGATCCGCTGGCGCTGGCCGCCCGAGAGCGTGATGCCGCGCTCGCCGATGACGGTCTCGTAGCCGTCCGGGAGCCGCTCGACGAACTCGTGCGCCTGCGCCATGCGGGCTGCCTGCTCGACCTCGTCGTCCGTCGCTCCGGCGACGCCGAACGCGATGTTCTCGCGGACGGTCGTCGAGAAGAGGAACGGATCCTGCGAGACGACGCCGATCGAGCGGCGGAGGTCGGTCAGCCGGACGTCGCGCACGTCGACGCCGTCGATCAGCACCCGGCCGTGCTGCGGGTCGTAGAAGCGCGGGAAGGAGCGCCGTCAGGGTCGTCTTGCCCGAGCCGGTGTGCCCGATCAGCGCGACGACCGAGCCGGGATCGATCTCGAGGTCGATGTCCTCGAGAACGGGCTGCGCCGGCTCGTAGCCGAAGGTGACGCCCTCGAACGAGATCCGGCCGCCGCCCTCGGGGAGCCCGATCGCGATCGGCCCGGTCGCGCGATCTCCTCGGGCTCGTCGAGCACCTCGAAGATCCGCTCGCCCGCCGCCGTCGCGCGCTGGATCTGCCCGATCCACATCCCGAGCATCCGCAGCGGGAAGACGAGCATCAGCAGGTAGAGGTTGAACGCGACGAACGTCGCCGAGCTCGAGGCTCGCCGTTCACCACCAGGTGGCCGCCGGCGAGCAGCACGGCCGCCTGCGCGATCGAGCGGCAGGAACGAGAGCAGCGGCAGGTAGAGGGCCGACTGGCGCGTCGCCTGCGAACGACTGCTGGAAGATCGCCTCGTTCCGGCCGCGGAACGTGTCCTCCTGGGCGGGCTCCTGGGCGAACGCCTTGACGACGTTGACGCCGACGATCGACTCCTCGGCGACCGTCGTCATGTCTGCGATCCGCTGCTGGACGTCCTTCAAGACCGGGTGCGAGACGTGGCTGTAGCGCCAGGCGACGGCGACGAGCAACGGCGTGATCGCCAGTGCGATCAGCGCGAGCTGCCAGTCGATGAGGAACAGGATCACGATGACGCCGACCACCGTCAGGATGTGCTGGACGAGGAAGATCAGGCCGTAGCCGAGGAAGAAGCGGACGTTCTGGAGGTCGACGGTCGCCCTCGACATGAGCTGCCCGGTCTGGTGGGTGTCGAAGAAGCGGAACGAGAGGCCGAGCAGGTGGCCGTAGAGCGCGTCGCGCAGGTCGTACTCGACACCGAGGGCGAGCCGGCCCGCGATCAGGCGCCGGCCGACCATGAACGCGGCCTTGGCCACGCCGAAGACCACCACCAGGCCGACGAGCAGCGCGAGCTGGCCCTCGTCGCCCCCGGGGAGGACGTCGTCGATCACCTTCCCGGTCAGCCACGGGATCGTGAGCCCGGCCGCCTGCGCGGCGACGGCCAGGACGACCGAGACGGCGAGCGCGACCCGGTAGGGACGCAGAAAGCCCAGCAGTCGCCAGAAGACGCGCAGGCGTGACGGCTGCTCGGGAATCGTCTCCATCCGGTGATCGAGTGTAGTCGCGGCCTTTCCGGGCTCAGGCGAGGCCATCAGTAGACTCAACGACGGCGCTCGCCCGGACGTTCCGCGTGATCGACCTCCACTCCCACATCCTCCCGGGTCTCGACGACGGGGCGCGCTCGCTCGACGACGCGCTCGGGATGGCGCGGGAGGCGGTCGCGGACGGCATCACGGCGATCGCAGCGACGCCGCACGTCCGGTCCGACTACCCGACGCGGGCCGCGGCGATGGAGCTGGGGGTCGAGGAGCTGCGGGTGGCGCTCGTCCGCGCGGGAATCGAGCTCGAGCTGCTCCGTGGCGGGGAGGTGGCGCTCGATCGGCTCGACCAGCTCGAGGCCGACGAGCTGGCACGGTTCGGGCTCGGCGGCAGCTCCTCCTACCTGCTTCTGGAGTTCCCGTACGAGGGCTGGCCGGTCGCGCTGCCGAGCATCGTCCTCGGCCTGCGCACCCGCGGCATCACGCCGGTGATCGCGCATCCGGAGCGCAGTAGGGCCGTACAGTCCGACCCGGAGCGGCTGCGCCCGGTTGCTCTCTCCGGCGCGCTCTTCCAGCTGACCGCGGCGTCGCTCGACGGAAGGCTGGGCAGGCGCAACCGCGACGCCGGCTTCGACCTCCTCGAGCGGGGCTTCGCCCATCTGATCGCGAGCGATGCCCACACGCCCGACATCCGCGGCATCGGGATGAGCGCTGCCGCCGACGCAGTCGGCGACCCGGCGCTCGCCGTCTGGCTGACGCAGACGGTGCCCGGGGCGATCGTCGCGGCCCAGCCCGTGCCGGCGAGGCCGCCTCCCGGAAAGCGGACGTCGGGTCTTCGGAACTTCCTGCGGCCCGTCCGCTAGTTCCTGCACGTCGCCGGGCGCGGCGTATCGTGAGTCCAGAGGGATGAGTGAGGAACGGGTCAGGAGCGCCGTGCGGGCGGGTGTGCTGCTCGCGGTCGTGCTCGTCGCCGCGCAGAGCCTCGCGGACGTTCTCAACCTCTGGCTCGCCGACCTCTCGGTGCGCGCGTTCGACATCGACGCGAACAACAGCGTCTTCGACATCCTCTCGACCGTCGCGATCGGGGCGGCTGCGGTGGCCGCGGGCCTGATCGCCTGGCGCGATGGCCGCCACCGTCTGGAGGCGGCCGCACTCGCGGCACTGTTCTGCGTCACGACGGTCGCCGACGTCTTCCAGCTCGGCGGCAGCGTCCTCCGGGACGGATCGACTCAGATCCTGTACGTGCTGATCGCCGCCGCCGTCGTGCTCGCGTGGTACGTGGCACGCCTCGCTCCGGCGCCCGCGCGACGGATCACACGCGTCGGGCTCGTCTGCCTCGTCTCGTCGATCGCCCTGGACGCGGCCTTCCACGAGGCGAACGAGCCGCTCCACCTGTGGTTGCGCCGCGGCGACGCCGGCCACGAGGCGTTCACGCTCGTCAAGCAGGGTCTCGAGCTCGGCGGGTGGACGCTCGTCGCGACCGGGCTCTACGTCACGGCGGCTGCGCGCTGGAGGTCGTCGGACGCGTCGGCGATGGTGTCCAGCAGGGCGGCGACGTAACCGGACGGACGGCCGGCGTCGCGCCGGCGGATCGCGACGATGCGCCGGCGGCGGGGTGCCGCGTCCGTGATCGTCACGGCTGCGAGGGTGTCGGACTCGAGCTCCTCCGCGACCGCGGTGTAGGGGAGGAGCGCGACGCCGAGGCCCTGACGGACCATCTTCTTGGTCGCGTCGATGTTGTCGACCTCCATCACCCCTCGCGGCGCGACGCCGGCCTCCCGGAAGAACGAGCTCGTGAGGTCGCGATAGCTCGACGTCCGGTCGAAGAGGATCAGCTGCTCCTCGCCCAGCTCTTCCACGGCGATCTCACCCCGTGTGGCGAAGGCGTGTTCGGGGGCGGTCACCAGCACGAGCTCGTCCTCGTAGAGCGGCACGCTCTCGATGTCGGGGTGGCGGAGCGCGCGGACGAGCCCGACCTCCACCTCCTCGCGAAGCACGAGCTCGAGCACCTCCTCCGAGTGGCCCGTCCTGATCGAGAGCTGGACGTTCGGATATGCGGCGTGGAACCGCTGGAGGATCACGGGAAGCACGTACGTCCCCACGGCCGGCGCGGCGCCGAGTGCAAGCTGCCCGGCGCCGCCTCGGGACACGCCGGCCAGCAGCTGGCGTCCCTCGGCGACGGCTCCGAGGGCGCGCTGCGCGTACGGCAGGAACGCGCGGCCGGCGTCGCTGAGCCGGACGCCTCGACCCGTGCGGACGAAGAGGGCGATCCCGAGGTCGCGCTCGAGGCCCTTGATCCGCGCGCTCACCGCGGGCTGCGTGACGAACAGCGCGTCGGCCGCACGGCTGACGCTTCCGCGCCGGGCGATCTCGACGAACGCCTCCAGCTGGGCGAGCAGCATCCCATTAAGATATCAGAGATGTCTATGAGCAGCATCAAATACAAGAATTTGACTGATGCATTTACCACACCTACACTCCAAATAGTGGAGGTCGTTGCCCGTGCGGCAATGGCCTTGCCTATTTGAAAGGAGAGCGGCATGACGGCAGTAGCGTTTCGAGATGAGCTCCGTGGCCCCGTGTTCACGGCGATCGCCGGTCAGGCCGCGGAGGCGGCCCAGGCCTCGGGCTTCGCCGTCGCCGCGCCGGCGACTCTGCCCGAGTGCACCTGCTTCCTGGACGACTGCGCCCGAGACCACGACAACGAGTAAGACAGCCCCACGACCAGAAGGAGACGTTCGCATGACGCAGGTGACGGAGATCATCGAGACCACGGCCGAGACCGAGCTCGAGCTCGTGCCGACGCCGCTGCTCCCCGAGGGCTTCGTCGTGCCCGCGTCGCGCTGGACGAGCCCGTCGACCCGGATGCGCGAGCTCCTCGAGACGGAGCCGTACCTCTTCGGGCCGGGCGTCTACGACCCCATGGGCGCCCAGCTCGCCATGTACCACGGCTCGAAGGCGGTGTACTTCTCGGGCTACTCCTTCGCGATCGGCCATCTCGGGACGACCGACATGGACATCTACGACAGCGTCGAGATCGCGGATGCGGCCCGCCGGACCGTGTCGGCCCTCCGCAAGTTCCAGCTGACGATGGCGGTGGGCGATCCCGAGAAGGGGATTCCGCCGACTTACCTCGAGATCCCGCCGGTGATCGCCGACATGGACGGCGGCTACGGGAACATCTTCAACGTGCAGCGCACCGCGGAGCTGTACGTCAACGCCGGGCTCGCCGCGGCGCACATCGAGGATCAGGTGCTTCCGAAGCGCTGTGGCCATATCGGCGGGAAGGCGCTGATCCCGGCCTCCGAGATGATCGGCAAGCTGCGCATGGCGCGGGCGGTCGCGGACGACTGCGGGAACCCCGACTTCGTCCTGATCGCGCGCACGGACGGGATCTCCGCCGTGGACGCGCCGGAGCCGCTGCGCGGCCTCGAGCTCGCCGTCGACCGGGCCTGCCGCTATCTCGACACCGGCATCCCCGATCTCCTCTGGTGCGAGTTCCCGACGTCGGATCGCGGACCGCTCGAGTCGTTCGCCGAGCAGGTCACGGCCCGCTTCCCGGACGCGCGGTTCGCCTTCAACTGGTCGAGCTCCTTCAAGTGGTTCAACGAACCGGACCCGATCACGTTCGCCCAGCTCGGCGAGCTCGGCTTCAAGTTCATCTTCATCACCCTCGGCGGCCAGCACGCGATGGGTCACGGGCTCTCGCAGCTCCTCGAGCGGATGGGGGAAGTGCAGGAGCAGGGTTACATCGAGCTCCAGCGCAAGGAATGGGCCGCCGGCGAGGACTTCCCGACGCGGAGCCATCACCACTTCTCCGGCGTGCCGTACCACCACGTGGTCGGCCAGGCCTTCGACGCCGCGCGCCTCGGCCACGAGTTCGTCGAGGAGCTTCCCGAAGACAAGGTCGTGTAGTGCCGCGAATCGAGCGCAGCTCGATATCGCGGCGATCCGCAGTGCCGCGAATCGAGCACAGGCTCGATGTCGGTGTTCTCCCGTCTCCCCTCCCCGGTTGGGGCCGGCTCGACGGGCCGGCCCCTACGCTCCCACCGGGACGCCTGACGGCGCGCCTCCGGCGGGCCGCCCGAATATCCTCACGCCCATGCGCTCGCTTCTGCCCGTCGTCTCGCTGGCCGTCGCCCTGGCGCTCACCGGCTGCTCGAGCGAGGAGGTCTCGGATGCGGCCTCGTCGCTGAAAGACTCGATCTCGAACGCCGCGGAGGGCGCGATCAGCGCGATCAACTCGGCGAAGGGGGTCGCGGGCGATGCGGCGCAGGAGGCGCTGAACCAGGGCGCGCAGGCCTCCGAGGTCGCTCGGAGCGCCATCGGTGGGGCGAGCGACGAGCTGTCGAGCGAGGCGAAGGACGCGCTCGAGCAGGCCCAGGAACAGCTCGGGCCGGCGATCGACGGGTTGAAGGAGGCTGCGGAGGGCGCCGACGGCGAGGGCAAGGCGGCGATCGACTCGGCCCTCGAGCAGCTCGAGGCCCTGCAGGAGCAGATCGATGACGCTCTCGGATAGCACTCTCGGCGCGACGGAGATCGCTGCCCGCCTGGCGCCGCCCGAGCGCCTCCTCTGCGGTCCCGGGCCCGCGAACGTGGCTCCGGGCGTGCAGGCGGCGATGCAGCTGCCGCTGCTCGGGCACATGGATCCCGAGTTCCTGCCCGTGCTCGAGCAGATCGCCGACATGCTCGAGCTGGCCTTCGGTCGCCGGGGTGGCCTGACGCTCGCGCTCCAGGCCACCGGGACGGCCGGAATGGAGGCGGGGATCCAGTCGCTGGCCGAGCCGGGCGACACGGTCGTCGTCGGAGTCGCCGGCTACTTCGGGATGCGGATCGCCGAGATTGCCCGCCGTCATGGCGCCGAGGTGATCGAGGTATCCGTGCCGTTCGGCGAGCCCGTCCCGAGCGAGCGGCTCGTGGACGCGCTTCGCCGGCATCCGCAGGCGCGACTCCTCTGCGTCGTCCACGCCGAGACGTCGACCGGGGTGCGCCACCCGGTCGAGGAGCTGGCCGACGTCGCGCGCGGCAGCGACGCCCTCCTGCTCGTCGACCAGGTGACCGCGCTCGGCGGCATCGAGACGGCCGCGAGCGACTGGGATCTCGACTACTGCTACTCGTGCAGCCAGAAGTGCCTCGGCGCGCCGCCCGGTCTCTCGCCGGTCTCGCTCTCGGAGCGCGCGCTCGAGCGGATCCGGGCCAGCGGACGCCAGCCCGGGTTCACGTTCGACTTCGAGCTCCTCGCCCGCTACTGGCGCGAGCGTCCGTTCACGTATCACCACACGGCACCGATCCTGCACCTGTACGCCCTCCACGAGGCGCTGCGACTCGTCCTCGAGGAGGGGCTCGCCGCGAGATGGGCCCGTCATGCAGCGGTCGGAGCCGCCTTCCAGGCCGGCATCGAGGCGCGCGGGCTGGGGATCCTCGCCCGTTCGGATGCCCGTCTCCCGCAGCTGACCGCCGTGCGCGTCCCGGACGGCGTGGACGGCGGCGACGTGCAGCGCCGGCTGCTTCGCGAGCACGGGATCGAGGTCGGCGGCGGGCTCGGGCCGCAGTTCCCGCCGATCTGGCGGATCGGGCTGATGGGCGTGAACGCGACGCACGAGACTGCCGAGCGCGTCCTCGGAGCGCTCGACGCCGTCCTGGCCGCCTGACGAAGCCCCCGTTCGAGCGTTGACACGCCGGGCGACCCGGCGGACGATGCCTCCGAGGAGCCGAATGCCGACCACCGGCCGCATCCTGCTCGAGTTCCTGCTCGATCCCGTCAGCGAGCCGGAGCCGTGGACGAGCCTGCTCGAGCTCCTCGACTCGGAGCACGTGAGCCTCCTCGACGAGCCGGAGGGCGACCCTCCCTACGTGCTGCGGCTCGTCCCGCCTGCGGATGGTGACGCCGCGCCCCTCCTCGACCGGCTCCGCGCGGCCGACGGCGTCGGGCGCGTCGAGGAAGAGGTGATGCGCGAGCTGCAGTAGGCGGGATCGCCCGGCGGCGAGCCGCGCTGCCGGGCTCTGCCCGATTCGCGACAGATCAGGGAGGGAGTCATGGAGCCCACGTTTCCTCAGTTCGGTCTCGACGACGGCCAGGAGGTTCCAGGCGAGCTGATCGTCAAGCTGACGCCAGATGCGGCGTCCGGGGTCACCGCGAGCATCCCGGGGCCCCGCAACCGGTCGCTCGCCCGTGCACAGTCCAGGTTCGGGCACGGCGCTCTCGACAAGCTGGCGGCCGAGCTGAAGGTCGAGGCGATCTCGAAGGTGCACGGCGTGCTCTCGCCCTTCACGGCTCGGGCGACGACCGCGGCGGAACCCTCGACCGACATCGCCGACACCTACAGGCTCCGCCTGTCGAGCACGCGGGCGAACGTCGCGAAGGCGGCGGATCAGCTGCTGGCCTCTGGCGACGTCCTCGACGCCTCGCCGAACTACTATCGCTACGCCAGCGCGGTCCCCAACGATCCCGAGTGGGGGCTTCAGTGGGGTCTCGTCAAGATCAACTGCCCGGACGCCTGGGACCGGCAGAAGGGGAGCCCCTCGGTCGTCGTGGCCGTGGTCGACTCCGGCGTCGACCTCGACCACCCCGACCTCGCCGCGCAGCTCCTGCCGGGGAACGACCTGGTCGACATGACCGGCGTCACCGCCCGCCCCGGCTGGCACTTCGAGGGCGATTTCGTCGCCCGCGACAGCATCCCGGCCGACGAGGTCGGGCACGGGACCCACGTGGCGGGCACGATCGCCGCGCTCACGAACAACGCGGCGGGCGTGGCCGGAGTGACGTGGTTCTGCAAGATCCTCCCGGTCCGGGTGCTCGCCCGGATGGTCGAGAACGCCCCGCCCCGCCGCGTCACCGGCGTCGGTACCGCCGCGGACATCGCGGCCGGCATCCGCTGGGCGGCCGACCACGGCGCTCACGTGATCAACCTCAGCCTCGGCGGGGGCTCGGACACGTTCGCGGAACGGGACGCTGTCGCCTACGCCGTCTCCCGGAACGTCGTCGTCGTTGCGGCCATGGGCAACGACGCGTCGAGTGCTCCGTCCTTCCCCGCCGCGTACCCCGACGTCGTCGCGGTCGGCGCGACCGACCAGGCCGACCACCGCGCCACGTTCTCGAACACGGGCGCCCACATCGACGTCGCCGCGCCGGGAGTCGGGATCCGCAGCACGGTCTGGGACAACGGGACGACGTCGATGTCCGGGACGTCGATGGCGACCCCGCACGTCGCAGGCGTCGCTGCCCTCGTGCGCTCGTGCAACCCTGGCCTGACCGCCGCACAGGTCGGGCAGATCCTCCGCGACACCGCGCGCAACCTCCGGGACGCACCGATCGATCCGGTCCCGAACGACCGGTACGGCTGGGGCTGCGTCGACGCGAAGGCCGCAGTCGACCGGGCCTGTCCGCCGGTCAAGCACAAGGTCGCCGACGACCCACGCGCGACCCTCAAGTTCCGCGACGACCGGCCGCCGACGCTGAAGTTCTTCGACGACCGCGCGACCCTGAAGGTGATCGACGACAAAGCCACGCTGAAGTTCGTCGACGATCCCGCGCCCACGCTGAAGTTCCGCGACGACCAGACGTTCAAGTTCCAGGACGACCACGGCGGCGGCACGCTCAAGGCGATCGACGACCGCAAGAACCCGGCGTTCGACCCCGGAGGGCCACCGAAGTTCGGCTTCGATCCGACGCCGCCCTGGTCGCCCGGTCCCGGACCTGCTCCGTTCGCTCTCGCCACCCCTCATCACTCGATGGCCTGGACATCCTCGTACCCGGAGGCCGCCGCGGCCGAAGCGGCCGAGCTCGAAGCGATGATCGCCGAGTGCGAGGCGGCGATGGCCGAGGCGCAGGCCGCGGGGGCGGCCGACGAGCAGGCAGCGCTCGAGGACGACTACCGTCAGCTCACCGCCGCCTACGAACGGCTCGCGCAGGGGCAGTAGGGCCAGTGATCCTGGCGATCTCGTCGCCCGACGACGGGCACGCGACTGCCGTGCTGGGCGAGCTGGAGCGCGGCGGCGCCGAGGCGATCCTGCTCGACCTCTCCCGTTTCCCGACCGAGCTCGGGCTCGCGGTGGGCTACGACGGCGCCCGGAGCGCCTCGCTCCTCTACCCGGGGGGCGAGGTGCTCGACCTGGGGGGCTGCGGGGCGATCTGGTGGCGGCGCCCGCAGCCGTTCGCCACCCATCCCGAGCTCGCACGGACGTCGCATGCCTCATTCGCCTACGCGGAGAGCCTCGAGGCCTTCGGAGGCGTCTGGCAAACGCTCGACGCGTTCTGGGTCAACGATCCGGCTCGCGACGAGGTGGCCGCGCGCAAGGTCTACCAGCTAGCCGTCGGGCGGTCGGTCGGGCTCGAAACGCCTGCGACACTCGTTACCAACGATCCGGCACGAGCACGCGCGTTCGTCGACGAGCGCGGCCACGCCTCCACCGTGTACAAGACGTTCTCCGCGACGCCGCAGGAGTGGCGGGAGACCCGTGTGCTGCGGGCGGAGGAAGTCGCCCTGCTCGACGCCGTGCGGTACGCACCCGTCATCTTCCAGGAGTACGTCCCCGGCGTCGACCTTCGCATCACCGTCGTCGGCGACCAGGTCTTCCCAGCCGCGATCCACGCAGAGGAGACGTCCTACCCGGTCGACTTCCGGATGGACATCGCCTCGGCCCGCATCGAGCCGGCCGAGCTCCCGGACGACGTCCAGGCGGGGATCCGCAAGCTGATGGACGCGCTCGGGCTCGTCTACGGGGCGATCGACATGCGGCGCCGAGCGGACGGGAGCCACGTCTTCCTCGAGATCAACCCGGCCGGCCAGTGGCTCTTCGTCGAGGAGCGAACGGGTCAGCCGATCACGGCAGCGCTCGCGAGCCTGCTGGCGGATCGAGACGCTCGAGCTCGCTCCTGACGAGCGCGAGCGCGCGCTCGAGGCGTTCGCGGTTCGTCGCGTCGTTCAGCCAGCCGCTGGCGCCCGACGGGTGGGGGAGGGGGATCGCCACGGCACCTGCGAGGTCGAAGCGCGCGCCGACGTGCTCGGTCAGGCGGTCGATGCCGAGCACGCGGCCGGCGGCCAGCCCGCCGACCGTGAGGACGAGCGCGGGGGTAAGGAGCGCGAGCTCCTGGTCGAGCCAGAAGCGGCAGAGCTCGAGCTCCGCCCGGGTCGGCGTCCGGTCGCCGCGCCCGCCCGGGCTCCGGCCCGGATAGCAGCGCGTCATCGAGCAGCAGTAGAACGTCGCCGTGAACGACTCGTCGTCGAGGTCGAGCCAGCGGCGCAGGGTGCGTCCGGCACGGCCCCGCCAGGGCCGCCGCTCTTCGCCCTCGACGATGCCGGGCGACTGGCCGACGATCATCGCCCGCTGGCCGGCGTGGCCCTCGAGCACGGGTCGCGACTCGATCGGATAGCCGGCCTCCGCGCAGGCTCGGCAGCCCCGGTTGTCTCGCTGGAGGGACGCCAGCGAGCGGTAGGTCGATCGGCGTCCCACGGCCGCATAGAGTAGGCGCGGTGCCGCTGCCGCTCGAGTCCGTGCCGAACTTTTCCGCGGCCCGTGACGCGCGGGCGCTCGACGCGCTCCGATCGGCGCTCTGCGCGCCCGCCCGGCTGCTCGACGTCCACGTCGACGCCGACCACAACCGCTCGGTCTTCACGCTCGTCGGATCCGGCGACGAGCTGGTCGAGACGCTGCTGCGCGGCGTCCGGGCCGCGGTCGAGACGGTCGACCTCCGCGACCACGAGGGGGTGCACCCGCGGATCGGCGCTGCCGACGTCGTTCCGCTCGTCCCGGTCCGGCCCGAGGACGAGCCTCGGGCCCGCGACGCGGCGCTCGCGCTCGCCGATCGGATCGGGTCGGAGCTCGAGCTCCCCGTGTTCCTCTACGGCCGGCTGACCGAGGACGCCCGGGGCCCGGCGTTCTTCCGCCGCGGCGGCCCGGAGGAGCTCCAGCGTCGCATCGACGGGGGCGAGCTCGTCCCGGATCGCGGGCCGGCGCGCCTGCATCCGACCGCGGGCGGCGTTCTCGTCGGGCTGCGGATGCCGCTCGTGGCCTTCAACGTCAACCTCCGCTCGCGCGATGTCGGGATCGCCCGGGAGATCGCCACGCTGATCCGCGAGCGCGACGGCGGGCTCCCCGGTGTCCGCGCGCTCGGCCTCGACCTTCCCCGGGCCGCTCTCGTGCAGGTGAGCATGAACCTCGAGGACTGGCGGCGGACGCCGCCCCACGCCGTCGTCGAACGGATCGCGGCGGAGGCGGCAGCACGCGGGGTCGACGTCGCCGGAAGCGAGCTCGTCGGCCTGATGCCCGCGGGCGCGGCGGTCGAAGCGGCGGGGCGCTACCTGCGGCTGCCTGCATTCGACTCCCAGCGCGTGCTCGAGCTGCGCCTTCTCGAGCCGTGAGCGCGGTCGTCCTGACAGGGAGGTCGCTCGACCGCGTCTCGCTCGACCGCATCGGAGGAGGCGAGCCACTCGACCTCGATCCGGAGGCGCTCGCGCGGGTCGCGCGCAACCGCACGGCGCTCGAGGAGGCGATCGGCCGAGGGGACACGATCTACGGCGTCACGACGGGGCTCGGCGCCCTCGTCCGGGAGCGGCTCAGCATGCAGGAGGCGGTCACCGCCCAGCGCGACGTCCTGCGCAGCCACGCGGCCGGTGTCGGAGATCCGCTCCCGGTGGAGATCGTGCGCGCGGCGATCGCCACCCGGCTCAACGGGTTGCTCCGAGGGCACTCGGGCATCAGACCGCTCGTGCTCGAGCGCGTCGCCGCGATCCTGAACGCCGGGCTCGCGCCGGTCGTTCCGCGCACGGGCTCCCTCGGGGCGAGCGGCGACCTGGCCCCCTCGGCGCACGCCTTCCTCCCGCTCGTCGGCGAGGGTGTGGCTCGCGGACGCGACCGGCGAGGCGCGCCCGGCGTCCGAGGCGCTCGCCGGCGCCGGCCTCGAGCTCGATCGAGCTCGCGCCGAAGGAGGCGCTCGCGCTCGTCAACGGCACCCATTTCATGGCGGCGATCGGCACGCTCGCGACGCTGCGGGCCGAGCGGCTCCTCGATACCGCGGATGCCGCGGCCGCCCTCACGCTCGAGGCGCTCCGGGGGGCGCCCGAGGCCTTCGATGCCCGCGTGCACGAGCTGCGCCCGCTTCCGGGCCAGCGCCGCTCGGCGGCCGTCGTGCGGGCCCTCGTCGCCGGGTCGGAGCGGATCGGCGCCCGCGAGAAGGATGTGCAGGACGCCTACTCGCTCCGGTGCGTGCCCCAGGTCCACGGCGCCGCACGGGAGGGCGCTCGCCTTCGCCGCTCGGCTCGTCGAGGCGGATCTGAACGCCGTGACCGACAACCCGCTCGTGTTCGACGAGCCGCTCGAGGTCGTGTCGGCCGGCAACTTCCACGGACAGGCGCTCGCGCTCGGGCTCGACACGCTCCGCATCGCGGTCACGGACGTCGCAGCGATCTCCGAGCGGCGGACGTTCCGTCTGCTCTCGCCCTCGCTGAACGCCGGCCTGCCCGCGTTCCTGACCCCGGAGGCAGGGCGGCTCGAGCGGCTACATGGTCGCGCAGTACACGGCCGCTGCCCTCGTCGGCGAGCTGCGCGTCGCTCGCCCATCCCGTCAGCGTCGACAGCGTGCCGACCTCGGACAACCAGGAGGACCACGTGAGCATGGGGATGACCGCCGCGCTGCTCTCGCTGGACGCGGTCGAACGGGTCGAGACGGTCCTCGCGATCGAGGTGCTCTGCGCCGCCCAGGCGCTCGACCTCGTTCCGGGGCGGCCCGGCGAGGGAACCGCCCGGTTGCACGAGCTCGTGCGCGAGCGGGTGCCTCCGCTCGTCGACGACCGCCCGCCTGCCGAGGACATCGTCGCCCTCCGTCCGCTCGTGGCGGACGGCGACCTGGCAGCCGTCGTCTCGGCCCTCGCCGGGGAGGGCTGATGGGCGCGCTCGCCGTGCGCCGGCTCGGCGACCTCTCGCGCGAGGAGCGCGGTCGGCTGCTCGGCCGCGCCACGGCGGCGATCTTCGACCCGGCGCTCGTGCGAAGCGTGCGGGAGATCGTGGAGGACGTCAGTGCGCGCGGCGACGTGGCGGTGGCCGCCGCTCTCGCCAGGTTCGACGAGGTCGAATGCCTGCCGGCCGAGCTACGGGTGCGGGACGCGGAGTTCGCGGCAGCGCGGGCGGCCGTCGGGCCGGAGCTGCTCACGGCGATTCGCACGGGCCTCGCGAACATCCGCGCGTTCAACGACCGCGTGCTCGCGGGCGCGACCTGGCGGGCCGAGCTGGGACCGGGGATCGCCGTCGGCGAGCAGGCCCGCGCCATCGACTCCGCCGGCCTGTTCGTGCCGAGCGGGAAGGGCTCGTTCCCGTCCGTGCTCATGCAGATCGGGATGCCCGCGGTCGTCGCCGGCGTCCAGCGGGTGGTGGTCGTCGTGCCACCGTGCGCCGGGCACGGCCTCACGGTCGACCCGGCCGTGCTCGTCGTCGCGGAGGAGCTCGGCCTCCGCGAGGTGTTCCGGGCCAACGGGCCGGCGGGCATCGCCGCCCTCGCGCTCGGCACGGAGTCGATCCCTCGCGTCAGCAAGGTCGTCGGCCCCGGTAGCCCGGCCGTGACGGCGGCACAGATCCAGGTGCAGACGCTCGGCTGCTCGACCGTGATGCTCTTCGGGCCGTCAGAGAGCCTCGTCCTCGCCGACGAGTCGGCCGATCCGGTCCTGGTCGCAGCCGACGTGCTGAACGAGGCGGAGCACGGCTCCGACTCGGCTGCGCTCCTCGTGACGCCCTCCGCCGAGCTTGTCGAGGCCGTCGCGCACGAGCTCGACGCGCAGCTCGCCCTGCTGCCCGAGCCGCGCCGGAGCTACGCGGCGGCTGCCGTCTCCGACTACGGCGGCGCCCTGCTCGTGGACGACCTCGACGCGGCGTGCGCGTTCGCGAGCGAGTACGCGCCCGAGCACCTCCAGATCGTGACCCGCGACCCGGAGGAGGCGCTCACGCGCATCGAGCACGCGGGCGAGGTCCTGCTCGGGCCGACGCCGTTCTCGGCGGCCAACTACGTGATCGGGATCCCGGCGACGCTCCCGACCGGCGGCTTCGCCCGGGTCTCTTCCGGCGTCACGGCTCGGACGTTCCTGAAGACGAGCTCGATCGGCGCCCTCTCGCCGGCCGCGCTCGCCCGCCTGGCGCCCGCCATCCTCGCCCTCGCCGAGCACGAGGGGTTCCCGGCGCACGCGGCGGCGATCCGGGTCCGCGGGCTCGGGGGCGAGCCCGGGGGCGCGTAGACTCGCGCCGATGTCCGCCGATCGGATGGACGCCCTGGTCGAGTCGTTGTGTGGGGATCTCTCGTCGGTGCGGGCGCCGCGTGGCCCGGAATTGCTCGCGCGCTCGTGGCAGACGGAGGCTCCGCTGCGGATGCTCCTCAACAACCTCGATCGGGAGGTGGCGGAGCATCCGGAAGAGCTGGTCGTCTACGGCGGCTCGGGTCGCGCAGCGCGCTCGCACGCGGCCCTGAAGGCGATCGTGCGGTGCCTGCTCGAGCTGGCCGACGACGAGACGCTGCTCGTGCAGTCCGGGAAGCCGGTGGGAGTGTTCCGGACGCATCGCGGCGCGCCGCGGGTGCTGATCGCGAACAGCCTTCTCGTCCCGCGGTGGGCGACCTGGGAGGAGTTCCGCAGGCTCGAGGCACTGGGGCTGACGATGTTCGGGCAGATGACGGCGGGCTCGTGGATCTACATCGGGACGCAGGGGATCCTGCAGGGGACGTATCAGACGTTCGCGGCAGCGGGCGAGAAGCACTTCGGATCGCCCGACCTGTCGGGGCGGACGGTGCTGACGGCAGGACTGGGCGGGATGGGCGGTGCCCAGCCCCTGGCGGCGACGATGTGCGGGGCGGCGATCCTGTGCGTGGAGGTCGATCCGTCGCGGATCGCGCGGCGTCTCGAGACCCGCTACCTGGACGAGGTCGCCGACTCGCTCGACGACGCGGTGGCGAGGGTGCGGGCGGCGGCGGCGGAGCGGCGGCCGCTCTCGGTCGCGCTGCTCGGGAACGCCGCGCTGGTGTTTCCGGAGCTCGCCCGCCGCGGGGTGGCGTTCGATCTGGTGACGGACCAGACGGCTGCGCACGATCCGCTGACCGGGTACGTGCCGTCGGAGCTGCCGTTCGAGGAGGCGGCACGCTTCCGGGCGCGCGACCCGGAGGGGTATCTGCGCCTGGCGCGGGAGTCGATCGCAGTGCACGTGCGGGCGATGCTCGACTTCGCCCGGCAGGGCAGCCACGTGTTCGACTACGGGAACAACCTCCGTGGGGAGGCGCTCACCGCCGGCGTGGAGGACGCCTTCGCGTACCCCGGCTTCGTCCCGGCCTACGTCCGTCCGCTCTTCTGCCGGGGGATCGGGCCCTTCCGCTGGGCGGTCCTGTCGGGCGAGCCGGCCGACATCGCGGCGATCGACGACGAGCTGCGGGAGCTGTTCCCGGAGGACGGGCTCCTCCAGCGCTGGCTGGCGCTTGCACCGGAGCGGGTCGCCTTCCAGGGGCTGCCGGCGAGGATCTGCTGGCTCGGCTACGGGGCCCGCGCGAAGGCGGGGCTCGCGATCAACCGGCTCGTCGCGCAGGGGAGGGTCTCGGCTCCGGTCGTGATCGGGCGCGACCATCTCGATGCCGGGTCGGTCGCGTCGCCGTACCGGGAGACGGAGGCGATGCTGGACGGGTCGGATGCGATCGCCGACTGGCCGATCCTCAACGCCCTTCTCAACACTGCCGCCGGAGCCACCTGGGTCTCCGTCCACCACGGCGGAGGTGTCGGGATCGGCAACTCGATCCACGCGGGGATGGTCGTCGTCGCGGACGGGACCGACGAGGCCGCGGTGCGTCTGGAACGTGTGCTCACCACCGACCCGGGCACGGGGGTGATGCGTCACGCCGACGCGGGCTACCCGGAGGCGGTCGCCGCAGCCGCCGAGTTCGGGATCACGATCCCGGCCGTCTGAGCCGGTGGTGGACGCGCCGTCGCTGCTGGTTCGCGACCTGGCCCAGCTCGCAACGCCGGGTGGAGGGGCTGCGCCGCTGCGCGGCGAAGCCCTCGGAGCGGTCGAGGTGATCGAGGACGCGTACGTCCTCTGCGAAGGTGGCGTGATCGCGGGCGTCGGGCGGATGCGCGAGCTCGGGTCGCTCGACGGGGAGGTGCGCGAGATCGACGGACGGGGGCTCTGCGCGCTGCCCGGTCTGGTCGACTGCCACACCCACCCCGCGTGGGGCGGAGACCGCGTCGAGGAGTACGCGCTGCGGGCCCGCGGCGCGAGCTACGAGGAGCTGCACGCCGCCGGCGGCGGGATCGCGTCCACGGTGCAGGCGACGAGGGCGCTAGGCGCCGACGGCCTACGGGCCCGGGTGGAGCGTCACGCCGGGTGGATGCGTGCTCACGGCACGACGACCTGGGAGGGGAAGTCGGGCTACGGGCTCGATCGTGACACCGAGCTCGGCTCGCTCGAGGCGATCCGCGCCGCTGGTGGCGTTCCGACGTGGCTCGGCGCGCACGCGGTCCCGCCCGAGTTCGCACGGGGCGACGACTATCTCGAATACGCGATCGCGGAGGTGCTCCCGGAGGCGGCGCGGATCGCGGACGCGGCCGACGTGTTCCTCGAGCGTGGTGCGTTCGACGCCGGTCAGGCCCGCCGCTACCTGGTGGCCTGTGCGGGGGCCGGCCTCGCTCTCCGCCTCCACGGCGACCAGTTCACGGAGGCGGGAGCGATCCCGCTCGCGATCGAGCTCGGAGCGCGCAGCGTCGACCACCTCGAGGCGACCGGCCCCGACGGAGTGCGACGGCTCGCCGCGAGCGACGTCACCGGCGTGCTGCTGCCGGCGAGCGCACTCTTCCTCGACCGCCCGATGCCGCCAGCCCGGGCGCTCGTCGACGCGGGCGCCGCCGTCGCGCTCGCCACCGACTTCAACCCGGGCAGCGCCTTCTGCGACAGCCTGCCGCTCGTGCTCGGGCTGGCCTGCACCCAGCTCCACCTCGGCCCCGACGAGGCGCTCTGCGCCGCAACCGTCAACGCGGCCCACGTCCTCGGTCGGGCCGACCGGATCGGGCGCCTCGCTCCGGGCTACGCGGCGGACGTCCTGCTGGTCGACGCTCCCGAGTGGCGTTACCTCGCGTACCACTTCGGCACCGACGGCATCCGGTCGGTGATCGTCGGCGGACAGCCATAATGACCCCATGAGCCCGGTGCCTCTCGCCGACGTCTCCTGGTGGGCTCCGATCGCGATCATCGGCGGCGCAGCGCTCGGCGCGGCGGTCGGCTACGTCCTGCTGGCGGTCGTCGGCACCCCGCGGCGGCCCGCGAGCGCGAGCAAGGTCGACTGGGAGCGCACGGACAAGACGAACTACCCGTCCTGGAACCCGGCGGCGTTCGTACTGCTGCTTGCCGCGGTCGGCCTGATCGTCGGCCTCGCGGTCGGCCTCTCGGTCGACTGACGCCTGGTCGCGGGCACCCGGCCCGCTGGTGCGATAATCGAGGGCGTGGCGACGAAGAAGCAGCGCAGGCGGCGGGAGAAGCTCCAGCGCCACGAGTACGAGTACGTGGTGGAGACGGAGGAGGGCGAGGAGGTCGTCGTCGAGTCTCCTCGCGCGCCGGCGGAGAATGGCAAGGGGAAGTCGACGAAGTCGCCCACGAAGGGGCAGGTCATCGACGCGCGCGGCCGCGTCATGCAGCCTCCGACGTGGAGACGGGTGCTCAAGCGAGGAGCGATCTTCGCCCCGATCCTCGTCGTCCTCATCTTCCTGACCGGGCGCAGCCTCTCGACCGGGGCCAAGCTCGTCAACGTCGTCCTCCTCCTGCTGATCTTCCTCCCCGTCAGCTACCTCGTCGACATGCTCATCTACCGCTCGGTGCAGAAGCGCCAGCAGCGTCGCGAACAGGGCGGCTAGCGCCCTTCGCCGGGGTACACTGCGGCCGCGTGAGCCTCGACGTCGTCCAGCTTCCGCTTGGCCCGATCGAGACCAATTGCTACCTCGTGCGCGAGCGGGGCGCGAGCGAGGCGGTCGTCGTCGACCCGAGCGGCGACGCCGCCGCCATCAGGCTCGAGCTCGCGAGCCGCGGGGCGCGCTGCGTCGCGATCCTGGTCACCCACGGGCACTGGGACCACCTCGGCGGTGTCGCGGACCTCGCCGAGGGGACGGGCGCTCCCGTTCACATGGCCGAGCTCGAGCGCGATCGACTCGAGCGTGCGGGCGACTTCACGCCGGCCGGCGTCTACGTCCGGCCGTACATGCCCGACGTGCTGCTCGCCGGGGGCGAGTCGCTGGACCTGGCGGGGATCGCATTCGAGACCGTGGCCGTGCCCGGGCACTCCCCCGGGCATCTCGCCTTCGCCGCGGACGCGGCGCTGTTCTCGGGCGACGTGCTGTTCGCGGGCTCGGTGGGTCGCACCGATCTGCCGGGCTCCGACTGGGAGACGCTCTCCGCGTCGATCGCGATCCTCGTCGAGCGGTTCCCGGCCGACACGGTCGTCTACCCGGGCCACGGGCCCTCGACGACGCTCGGCCACGAGCTCGCGACGAACCCCTTCCTCGCGGATCTACGGGCAACCCCCTCGTGAGCATCGAGGCTCCGCGAGGAACGGCCGACGTCCTGCCGGCCGACCAGCCTGCGCGCCGGCAGGTCGTCGACGCGGCCGTCTCGGCCGCCGCGCGCTACGGCTACGGACGCATCGTCACGCCGACCTTCGAGGACACCGAGCTCTTCGCGCGCACATCGGGCCAGGGATCCGACGTCGTCCAGAAGGAGATGTACACGTTCGAGGATCGAGGCGGTCGCTCGCTGACGTTGCGGCCCGAGGCGACGGCGGGGATCGCGCGGGCGTACGTCCAGCACGGCCTGCATCGGGCTCCCCAGCCGGTCAAGACGTTCACGGTCGGGCCGATGTTTCGGTACGCCGCCCCGCAGAAGGGGCGATACAGGGAGTTCTGGCAGGTCGACTTCGAGGCCATGGGCTCCGACGACCCGGCGGTGGACGCCGAGCTGATCCAGCTGTTCGTCGAGATCGCTCGCAGCACGGGGATCGAGGGGCTCCGGCTGGAGCTGAACTCGATCGGCGACCGGGCGTGCCGACCGGCCTACGTCGAGCGGCTGCGTGCGTTCCTCGAAGATCACGCCGGCGACCTGGACGAAGACACGCGTCAGAAGGCGCAGACGAGCCCGCTTCGCGTCTTCGACACGAAGAATCCCGCGGTCGCGGCCGTTCTCGTCGGCGCTCCGACGATCGGCGCGTCGCTCTGTGACGAATGCCGCGCCCATTTCGACTCCGTGCGGGCGTTCCTCGATGCCTTCGGCGTCGACTACCTGCTCGTGCCGACGCTCGTCCGCGGTCTCGACTACTACACACGCACGGTCTTCGAGTTCGTGAACGACGGGCTGGAGGCCGCGCAGGCGACGGTCTGCGCGGGGGGGCGGTACGACTACCTGATCGAGGAGATCGGGGGGCGGCCGACTCCGGGGATCGGCTGGGCGGCCGGGATCGAGCGGCTCGCGATGTCGCTGCCGGGCGTTCCGGGTGGCGAGGGAATCGACGTGTTCCTGGTCTGCGGGACGGGGGTCGACCGGCTGCGCGCCCTCGCACAGCTCGCAGCGCTGCGACGGGCGGGGCTTCGCTGCGACGCCGACTACGCTGGGCGCTCCGTCAAGGGTCAGCTGACGCAGGCGGCGCGGCTCGGCGCACGTAGCATCGTGCGGGTGGAAGGGGATGCCGCGACGATCCACGAGGGCCGCGCGGAGCGAACGGTGCCGATCGACGAGCTCGCGGCCGCGGTGCTTCGATGAATCGCTGGCGCGACCTGATGTGCGGCGATGTACGCCCCGCCGACGTGGGGCGCCGGCTGACGCTCTCCGGGTGGGCCGCCACCCGCCGTGACCACGGAGGCCTCGTCTTCATCGACCTCCGTGACAAGACCGGGATCTGCCAGCTCGTGGTCAATCCGGATCACGCTCCGGAGGCGGCGCAGACGGCGCACGGCGTCCGCAGCGAGTTCGTCCTCCGGGCGGAGGGCGAGGTGGTGGCGCGCGCGGACGACGCCGTCAACCCGAGGCTTCCGACCGGCGCCGTCGAGCTCCACGTCGACTCGCTCGAGATCGTCTCGCGCTGCGAGCCCCTCCCGTTCCAGCTGGACGAGGAGGGGGTCGACGAGAGCATCCGCCTTCGCTGGCGATACCTGGATCTCCGCCGCGAGCGCATGCAGCGGAACCTCCATCTGTCGGCGACTGCGATCCGGGCGATCCGCGAGGCGATGGACGGCCTGGGATTCGTCGACATCTGGACGCCGAACCTCACGAAGGCGACCCCCGAGGGCGCACGCGACTTCCTCGTTCCCGTGCGCCTCCAGCCCGGACGGTTCTTCGCCCTGCCCCAGTCGCCGCAGATCTTCAAGCAGATCCTGATGATCGCCGGCTTCGACCGCTACTACCAGATCGTCACCTGCTTCCGGGACGAGGATCTGCGGGCCGACCGCCAGTTCGAGTTCCGCCAGCTCGACGTCGAGATGGCGTTCGC
The DNA here is from genome assembly GCA_963705605.1 of uncultured Thermoleophilia bacterium. Lineage (GTDB taxonomy): Bacteria > Actinomycetota > Thermoleophilia > Gaiellales > Gaiellaceae > CAVPKC01. Next base: position 132,893 of record CAVPKC010000003.1, on the reverse strand, counting down.
GGAGGAGCCGGACGTGCAGGCGGTGATCGAGACGGCCGTCTGCGGCGCCTTCGAGGCGCTCGGGAAGGAGGCGCCGACCCGGCCGATCCCTCGCCTGACCTGGGCGGAGGCGGTCGGACGCTACGGGTCGGACAAGCCCGATCTGCGCTTCGGCTGCGAGATCGCCGACCTGACCGCCGTCACCAGGGAGAGCGGCTTCCGCGTCTTCGCCGAAGCGCCCTGCGTCCGTGCGTTCTCGGTCCCGAGGGCGTTCCCCCGGTCGGAGCTCGACCGCCTGACGGAGACCGCGAAGTCCCTCGGCGCCAAGGGGCTCGCCTACCTCGTCGTGGCCGAGGACGGCGAGGTGCGCTCCCCGATCGCCAAGTTCCTATCGGCCGCGGAGACCACGGCCGCGCTCGACCAGACCGGTTCGGCGCCCGGCTCCACGGTGTTCTTCGGCGCCGACCGCCCGGACGCCGTCGCGAGGGTCCTCGGTGCGCTGCGGCTCCAGCTCGGGCACGATCTGGGGCTCGTCGACCCGGCCCGCGACGAGCTCGTCTGGATCGTCGACTTCCCGCTCTTCGAGTGGGACGAGGACGAGCGGCGCTTCACCGCGGCCCATCACCCCTTCACCGGCGTGGCCCCGGGGCAGGAGGAGCTACTCGAGTCGGATCCGGGCGGCGTCCTCAGCCGCGCCTACGACCTCGTGTGGAACGGGACGGAGCTCGGCTCGGGATCGATCAGGATCCACCGCCGGGACGTGCAGGAGCGCGTCTTCGGCGTGCTCGGGCTCACCCCCGAGGAGGCGGAGGAGAAGTTCGGGTTCCTGCTCGGCGCGCTTCGCATGGGCGCGCCCCCGCACGGGGGATTCGCGCTCGGGATCGACCGGTTCGTCGCGCTGCTGGCGGGCGAGCCGAACATCCGCGAGGTGATCGCGTTCCCGAAGACGGCGACGGGCTCCGATCCGATGAGCGGCGCCCCGAGCGACGTCGCGGACGCGCAGCTGCGCGAGCTCGGGATCCGCCTCCTGCCCGAGCCGGGCGCCTGAGCCCGGTTCGCTAGCGTGACGGGCGTGGTCGAGCTCGTGGGAGATGCGGGGGAGGGCGGCGAGTGGGTCTGGCTGCGGGTCGAGCTCGACCGCGGACGGATCACCGGTGCCTCGGGCGCGGGCCCGGGCGTGCCGGAACTCTGCCGCGAGATTCGCGGCCTGACCCTGCTCCAGGCGGCCGCCGTTCCCGGCGAGCGCCTCGCCGCGGACGCGCTCGCCGCCGCGATCGGTCCGGCGGTCGTCGGAGAGCCCGACCCAGATCGCGTCGCCGTCGCCATGAGCGGCGGCGTGGACAGCGCCGTCGCGCTCCTGCGGGCGCGCGCCGCCGGCCGGCTGCCCGTGGGCGTGACCCTGAGGCTCTGGCTCGATCCGGCGGGCCCGGACGCGAGCCGCGCGTGCTGCTCCCCGGCAGCCGTGGTCGCGGCCCGGGAGCTCTGCCAGGGACTAGGTATCCCGCACGTCACGCTCGACGCCCGGCAGGCGTTTCGACGGGCGATCGTCGGCCCGTTCGTCGACGGCTACGCGCACGGTGAGACGCCAAACCCCTGCGTCGCGTGCAACGGGGAGTTCAGGTTCGCAGGACTGGTCGACTTTGCCGATCGGGTGGGCGCTCCCACCGTCGCGACGGGTCACTACGCACGGACGCGCCTGCACCGTGGGCGCCTGCTGCTCGCCCGCGCGCTCGACGAGGAGAAGGACCAGAGCTACATGCTCGGGCGCGTCGACCCTGCGCTCCTCGCGCGCATCTGGTTCCCGCTCGGGGACCAGCGGAAGGAGGTGACACGCGCCGAGGCTCGCCGGGCCGGGCTCGCGGTGGCCGGGAGGGTGGAGAGTCAGGAGGCGTGCTTCCTCGCCGGCGACGACTACCGGCGCTTCCTGGGCCGGCAGGGTCTCGCGTCGCGCGACGGGCCGATCGTCGACGTCGACGGGCGTGAGCTCGGGCGCCACGAGGGGTTCTGGCGATTCACGCCCGGCCAGCGGCGGGGCCTCCGTGTCGCCTCCTCCGGCGAGGCGCTCTACGCGGTCGCGACTGATCCGGCGCGCAACACCGTGGTGGTCGGCCCGCGGGCGGCGCTGGAACGCCGCGAGATCGAGTTGCGCCACGGCCGGATGCTCGTCGCGGTCGAGCACGTGGAGGCGAAGCTCCGCTACCGCTCACCGGCGATCGGCGCCCTCGTCGAGGGGTCGGAGCCGGCGCTCAGGCTCCGCCTCGACGAACCCGTGACGGGCGTCGCGCCGGGTCAGGCCGCCGTCCTCTACGAGGACGACGTCGTCGTGGGCTCGGGGCTGATCGCCGCAGCCTCGTAGCCGACGAGTACGATACGCGCCGTGCCGCTTGCCGACTTCGAGACGATCGACGTCCTCTGGATCGTCCTGAGCGCGTTTCTCGTGGTCGTCGGCCTCACGCTCGGGTACCTGCTGCTGCGGCTGTCCGGAACGGCGAAGCGACTCACGCTCCTCCTGCAGGGAGTCGAGGCCTCGGTGATCCCCCTCGTCACCCGTGTCCAGGGGACGGTGGAACGCGTCAACTTCCAGCTCGACAAGGCAGACCGCGTGACGACGAGCCTCGTCGACGGGGCCGACTCGGCCGACACGGCCGTCCGGGCCGTCACGATGGCCGTGACACGTCCCGTAACGGTGATCTCGGGCGCCGCCAGGGGGGTCACCACGGGCGTCTCGACCTTCATGTCCGGCAAGAGCCTGAAGGAGTCGACCGAGGCCGCGAAGCAGGCGAAGACCGCCCGGGAGCAGGAGATCGCGAGTGAGCTCGCCGCCGCGAAGGCTCCACCTCCCGAGGGCGCACCAGCCCCCGCCGCGCGGCCGGAACCGGTCTCGCCGCCGCCCTCCTCCAGCACCGGCTCCGAGCAGGCAGGCGCCGGGTAGGGCTCGGTCCGAGCCGCGGCCCGGCCGACCGGTCGTCCGCGTTCCAGGACGACGGCGCAACCTAGAATCGAGCACGTGCGCACCAGCAGCGAGCTGCGCGAGGGATTCCTCTCGTACTTCGAGTCGAAGGGTCACGTCCGGCGGCGCTCGGCTTCGCTCGTCCCCGCGACCCACGATCCGTCGGTCCTTCTGACCACCGCCGGCATGCAGCCGCTGAAGCCGTACTTCCTGGGGCTCGAGGCACCGCCTGCGACGAAGCTGACGACCGTCCAGAAGTGCTTCAGGACGACCGACATCGATTCTGTCGGACTGACCGCCCGACATCTCACGTTCTTCGAGATGCTCGGGAACTTCTCGCTCGGGGAGTACTTCAAGGACGGGGCCGTCGACCTCGCATGGGAGTTCGTCCTCGAGCACATGCGGCTGCCTCCGGAGCGCCTGTGGGCGACGGTGTTCGCCGGCGATCCGGAGCTCGGCCTGGGCGAGGACACGGTCGCGATCGAGGCCTGGCTGCGCGCCGGGATCCCCGCTGATCGGATCCGCGGCCTGCCGCGATCCGAGAACTTCTGGCAGGCCGGAGCGACCGGTCCGTGCGGGCCGTGCTCGGAGCTGTACCTCGATCGCGGGGAAGCCCACGGCTGCGGGCGGGCCGACTGTGCGCCGGGCTGCGAGTGTGACCGCTTCCTCGAGTTCTGGAACCTGGTGTTCATGGAATTCGAGCTGCACGAGGACGGCTCGCTCACGCCGCTGCCGCGCCAGAACATCGACACCGGTCTCGGCGTCGAGCGCGGCGCCGCGATCCTCCAGGACGTCCACTCCGTCTACGAGACAGACGGGTTCGCCGCGATCATGGGGTGGGTCGCCGCCGAGACCGGCACGCGCTACGGCGAATCGGACGACGCGACGAAGGCTCACCGGGTGCTCGCCGATCACGGGCGCGCCATGACGTTCCTCGCGGCCGACGGCATCACGCCGTCGAACGAGGGACGCGGCTACGTGATGCGGCGGATCGTGCGCCGCGCGGTCCAGCACGGATCGAGGATCGGGCTCGGGACGCCATTCCTGGCGCGTCTGGCCGACGTCGTCGTCGACCTGATGACGATGTCCTACCCGGAGCTCGGGGAACACAGGCGAGAGATCCATGCTGTCCTCTCCGCCGAGGAGGAGCGGTTCGCGCAGACGCTGGCGAACGGCATGCGGCTCTTCGACGAGGTGGTCGAGCGCAGTTCCGGCGGCATCTCCGGCGCCGACGCTTTTCGGCTCCACGACACGTACGGGTTTCCCCTGGAGTTGACGCGAGAGCTCGCACTCGAGCACGGCCTTCCTGTCGACGAGGACGAGTTCGAGCGGCTGATGACAGAGCAGCGGCAGCGCTCCCGGTCGGGCAAGTCGAGCGAGCTGGAGCAGGCAGCGGAGTTCGCGAGGGAGGCCGGGTTCGCGACGACGTTCGTCGGGTACGAGCGAACCGACGTGCGGACGCAACTCGGGTCGGTGCGGGATCTCGGGGACGGGCGCTTCCTCGGCAAGCTCCGGGAGTCGCCGTTCTATCCGGAAGGCGGCGGCCAGGTCTCCGATTCGGGTTGGATCGAGCGCGAGGACGGAACGAGAGGCGAGATCGCCGCGGCCTTCCGCTTCGGGGACGACCAGGCGCTGATGTTCGAGGGATCCGGATTCGCTGCCGGCGATCGAGTGCACGCCGTGGTGTCGTGGCCGATCCGGTTCCCGATCATGGCGAACCACACGGCGACCCACCTGCTCCATGCGGCACTGCGCGAGGTCCTCGGCGACCACGTCCGCCAGGCTGGCTCGTCCGTTCGGCCCGACAAGCTGCGGTTCGACTTCTCGCACGGCCAGCCGCTGACGCCGGATGAGCGCGAGCGCGTCGAGGCGATCGTCAACGAGCGGATCTTCCAGAACCATCCCGTTCACGCGTTCGTGACACCGATCGACGAGGCACGCAAGCTCGGGGCGATGATGCTGTTCGGCGAGAAGTACGGCGACGTGGTGCGCGTGATCGAGGTCGCTGGTTCGCCCTCGCCGGTCTCCGTCGAGCTGTGCGGCGGGACGCACGTGCGCGCAACGGCGGAGATCGGAGTGTTCAAGATCCTGTCCGAGGCGTCCGTCGGATCGGCCACGCGCCGGATCGAGGCGGTCACGTCCGGCGCCGCCGCGAGCTACCTGTTCGAGCGGGAGCGCGAGGAGAGCCGCCTTCGCGAGGAGCTGGAGGCCGAGCGGAAGGCCTGGGCGCGGTTGGAGAAGCAGCTTCGCGCCGGCGCGGGCCAGCCGGACGAAGTACTTGCGGGACTCCTGGACGGCGCGACCGATCATGCTGGTGTCCGCGTGGTGGTCGGCGATGCCGGCGAGATGGACGCGGACAGGCTGCTCGACCTCTCGGATCGCCTCAAGCAGAGCCTTGCGCCGGCGGCCGTGTTGCTCGCGGCCCGCAGCGACGGCCGGCCGCATCTCGTCGCGAACTTCTCGGACGTCGTCGTCCAGCGCGGCCTCAGCGCAGCCGATGTCGTCAAGACCGTCGCTGCGGTGGTCGACGGCGGTGGTGGCGGCCGTCCGACGATGGCTCGCGCGGGCGGCAAGAACGTGGAGCGAATCGCCGAGGCGTTGGCGCTCGGTGAGCGAACCGTCGTCGCCGCGCTCGAGTAGCGGGCCTCGGGAAGGGTGCGGGGCCCCGGCCACTGGCCGGAGCCCCGCGAGAGTCGAGTTCCCGGTCGACTCTCCACCTGTCACTCGCAGCGAAGCACCGTGTTGCGGCCCCCGTCGGCGTCGCACGTGTCTGTGCCGTTGCCGCCGTCCAGGCGGTCGTCGCCCGGGCCAGCGGTCAGGCGATCGTCCCCGGCGCCGCCGTTCACGGCGTTCGCACCGTCGCCTGCGTCTACGACGTCGTCGCCGCCACCTGCTGCGATCGAGTCGCCTCCAGCGCCGCTCGAGAGCTCGTCCGCTCCGAAGCCGCCCCGCACACGATCGTTGCCGCCGCCGGAGGTGACGGTGTCAGCGCCGCTGCCGGCCGCGATCCGATCCGGCCCGTCGCCGGCCGTGATCCTGTCCGCGCCGGGCCCGCCGCAGATCACGTCGGCCCCGCCGCGTCCGTCGATTACGTCATTCCCGCGCCTTGCCCGGATGACGTCGGCGCCCGGAGTCCCCGTGAGGACGTCGTTGCCGGGCGTGCCGAGGATGGTTGCTGCGAGCGAGCAGGGAGAGCCGCCGGCCGCCAGGCGGATCGTGACGCTGACGGCGCCGGTGGCGGACAGGGATCCGTCGCTGACGACGTAGCCGAACGCGTCGGAGCCCGAGTACGCGGGCGCCGGTTGGTAGGCGACCGTCCCCGCGTGCGGCCCGGAAGTGACGACCTGAGCGCTCCCATGTGCAGGGACGGAGACGGAGACGAGCGTCAGCGTCTGCCCCGCCTCGTCGGGCGGGCCTGCGACGTCGTTCGACAGAACGTCGACATAGGCCGTTCCGCCGACTCCGACGATCGCCGTGTCCGCGCGGGCGAGCGGTGGGTCGTTCACCGCAGCCACGGTCACGGTGACCTCCCCCGACTCGATGCCTCCGGTCCCGTCGGAGACGACGTACTCGAACGTGTCGACGCCGTTGAAGTCGGGATCCGGCTCGTAGCCGATCGCCGAGCCTCCGGCCGAGACCAGCGCCAGGCCGTGGCCTGCTCCCTCGACGGACGTGATGGTGAGCGCCTCGCCCTCCTGCTCCTCGTCGTTCGCGAGCACGTCGATCGTGACGAGGGTGTCTTCTGGCGTGGACGCCGAGTCGTCGGCGACGTCCGGGTCGTCGTTCGCAGGCTCGACGGCCACGGCCACGGTCGCGCTGGCGCTCCCTCCGCGCCCGTCGGAGATCGTGTACGAGAAGGTGTCCGAGCCGGCGAAGTCGACTTCGGGCGTGTACGTCAGGCCTGCGCCTCCCGGCGAGACCGAGGCGGTTCCGTGCGTCGGATCGGTGGTCGAGGAGACCGTCAGGGCATCACCGTCGGGATCGTCGTCGTTCGCCAGGACGTCGATCGCGACCTCGCCGTCGTCCTCCTCCAGGACGGCGGTGTCCGGGACGGCGACAGGCGGTCGGTTGCCTCCTCCTCCTCCTCCTCCTCCTCCTCCTCCACCACCACCACCACCACCGGTGATGGTGTGGGCGCCGAGCCCGGAGAACGTGTCGATGGCGAAGCCGTCCCATTCGGCGGCGGGGTCGAAAGCGTTCGTGCCGTCGGCGTCGCCGGCCTGGACGGAGCCCTTGCGCCTGATCGTGTTGTCGGCGGTGCTCGCGTCGGTCGCGCCCCATTCGGTGCCGGGATCGAAGCCGATCTGGCCGATCGCGTCGAGGATCGCCCCGTTCCGTCGGAGGGCCACGGCGTCGTTGCCGTTCCAGAGGAAGTTCGTGCTGGTCTGGTCGGCCTCGGCGAGAATCGCCGCCACCGCCGTCGAGCGCGCGAGCACGAATGCGTCGCCGTCGGCGACGGTGCCGGTGAGCGGAATCGTCGCGGTCGCGGTGAGACTGCCGTTCGCGAAGATCTGGACGTCGTAGCTTCCGGTGAGCGTCACGGGCGCCCCGGTGCCGTTGAAGAGCTCGAGCGCCTTGTTGTTGCCCGAGCCCTCGACGTACTCGGAGATGAAGAGCTCGGCCGGTGCAGCCGCTGCGGGGCCGGCCAGCCTGGCGACTGCGATCGCGAGAGCGGCGGAGACGAGCCCGGCCAGCAGCAGGAGCGCTCTCGATCGCGAGCGAGATCCGTCTTTCACGACGTCTTCCTCCTTGATCGTGGACGCCTTCCACGATCCCGCTGGCGGGCGCGCGGGTGGCACGCCGAGTGCGCCGGAAGACGCACGGGAGACGGCCGGGTCGCCACGGGGGCGCCGCTACACTCGTCGTCCGTGAAGGTGCTGGCCGTCGACTACGGGTCCGCGCGAACGGGCGTGGCGGTCTCCGATCCCACCGGGACGCTCGCGCGGCCGCTCGAGGTCGTGCAGGCGGCCGGGACGCCGCGGGGAGTGGAACGGATCCTCGAGCTCGTCCGGGAGCAGGGCGCCGAGCGAATCGTCGTCGGGCTGCCCGTGACGCTGCGCGGGGAGCGTGGCTCTCAGGCGGAGGAGACCGAGTCGTTCGTCGAGGAGCTCCGCGCCCGTTCCGACGTTCCGGTCGTGACGTTCGACGAGCGCTTCACGACCAGGCTCGCCCGCCAGCAGCCGTCCCGCTCGCCCGAGGACGCGGTCGCCGCTGCCCATCTGCTCACCGGGTATCTGACGTGGATCGGCGCCCGGAGCGCCTGAGCCCGCAACGGCGACGCTCCGGGCCGTCGCACCTCCTGCCGCTGCTCGTCGGCGTGCTCGTGGGGGCCGCTGCGATCGCGGTGGCCGTGATTCTCGTCAGGGGTGGCGGGGGCGACGAGCAGACAGGCCCGGCACCCGCGACCACCCAGGCCCAGGAGCCGGTGCTGAGGATCATCTTCCCGGAGGGCTTCACCCGCGAGCAGATGGCTGCGCGGATCGAGGAGGTGAACCGGATCGCCGCCGAGCGCCGTGGCGTCGAGCCGCTGCTCTCCCCCGAGGAGTACCTGCTCGAGACCGAGCGCTCTCAGCTGCCGGCGGAGTTCGGCGCGACGGGCAAGAAGCCGAAGAGCCTCGAGGGCTTCCTCTTCCCCGCGACCTACGACTTCACTGCGAAGACGACGTCGACGCAGCTCGTCGACAGGCAGCTCGCGGCATTCGACGAGGCCTGGAAGCAGGTCGACCTCAAGTACGCGAGGAAGCGGAACCTGACGCCGTACGACGTGCTGACGATCGCGTCCATGATCGAGGGCGAGGTCAGCGTCCCGAAGGAGCGGAGGCTCGTTGCCGCGGTCATCTACAACCGGCTGAAGGCGGGGATGCCGCTGGGGATCGACGCGACGCTGCGATACGGCCTCGGCATTCCGGCAGACGAGTCGATCAGCCAGAAGGATCTCGAGTCGAAGAGCCCGTACAACACTCGCATCCGGAAGGGGCTTCCCCCGACACCGATCAACAACCCGGGGCTGGCGGCGATGAAGGCTGCCGCGCGCCCCGCTTCCGTCGACTACCTGTACTACGTCCGCAAGGACGACTGCAAGTCACACTTCTTCACGAACAGCTTCGAGGAGTTCGAGGCGTTCGTGGCGGGCCCCCGATGCTGAGCGGGGAAACCCGGCTCGTGGGGATCGTCGGCAACCCGGTCTCGCACTCCCTCTCCCCACGGATGCAGAACGCAGCGTTCGCCGCGCTCGGGCTCGACTGGGCCTACCTTCCCCTCCGGGTCGACCGCGAGCGTCTGGGCGCCGCGATCGCCGGGCTCGTGGCGCTCGGCTTCGCTGGCGCGAACGTCACGATTCCGCACAAGACCGCCGTGCTGGCGCTCTGCGACGAGGTCGACGGGGTCGCCTCACGCGCGGGATCGGTCAACACGCTGGTCGTGCGGGAGGGCCTCGTCCACGGCTCCTCGACCGACGGGCTCGCCGTCACCGGCGCGGTCGACGCGTCAGGGGCCGATGTGCTGCTCGCCGGTGCCGGAGGCGCGGCGCAGGCGGTGGCGGCGGCGCTGATCGAGGCAGGTGCCGCGAGCATCACGGTGGCCGCACGTCGTCAGGGCGGAGCCGACGCGCTGCTCTCGCACCTGCGTCGCGTCTACCCGGACGCCGACGTCCGCGCCGGGTCGTGGCCGCCGGCAGTCGGCAGCGCGTCCGTGCTCGTCAACGCGACACCGCTCCGCGACGACCTCGTGATGGCTCCCACCGCCGACCAGGTGGTGGTCGACCTCGCGTATCGCCCCGACGGGGGGAGACGACCCTGGTCGCCGCAGCGCGGGCCGCCGGTTGCGAGACGGTCGTCGACGGTCTCGAGATCCTCGTACGCCAGGGAGCGGCGTCCTTCGAGCGGTGGACGGCGGAAGACGCCCCGGTGGACGTCATGCGCGCCGCGGTCCGGACGGTAGGGTTGGCGCCGTGATGCTCGAGCTGACCACGGCGGGCGAGTCGCACGGTCCCGCCCTCGTCGCGATCGTGACCGGGCTCCCGCAGGGCCTCCGTCTCGACCGCGACGCGATCCAGCACGATCTCTGGCGACGCCAGCAGGGCTATGGCCGCAGCCCGCGCCAGCAGATCGAGACCGACGAGGTGGAGGTGCTGGCGGGCCTTCGCCAGGGCCGGACGCTCGGGACGCCGCTCGCCCTCTGTGTCCGCAACCGCGACCACAAGAACTGGACCTGGGGGATGAGCCCGTGGCCGCCCGAGGGCGAGCCGGCCGGCAAGGGAACGCAGGCGGTCACGCTGCCGCGTCCCGGGCACGCCGATCTGGCCGGGGTCATGAAGTACGACCTGCCGGATGTCAGGGACGCGCTGGAACGGGCGAGCGCGCGCCACACGGCCGTCATCGTCGCAGCGGGGTCAGTCGCGAAGGCGCTGCTCGCGGAGATCGGCATCGGTGTCGAGGGCTCGGTGCTGGAGGTCGGAGGCGCTCGCGGCGAGGAGGCGATCAGGGCGGCGATCGATGCTGCCCGGGAAGACCGCGACACGCTCGGCGGCCTCGTCGAGGTGCGGGCGCGGGGCGCCCCGCCGGGCCTCGGCTCGTACTCGACCAAGGCGGAGCGCCTCGACGCGCGGCTCGCGGCGACGCTCCTCGGGACGCAGGCCGTGAAGGGGGTGGAGGTCGGAGAGGGCTTCGGGCTCGCGGCCCTGCGGGGCTCCGGTGCCCACGACGAGATCTTCCGGGACGAGCGAGGGCTCCACCGTGAGACGAATCGCGCGGGCGGCATCGAGGCAGGGATCTCGAACGGCGAGGAGATCGTCCTCCGGGCAGCCATGAAGCCGCTCCCGACCCTGATGCGCCCGCTCCGCTCCGTGGATCTCGAGACGGGAGAGCCGGCCCAGGCGCTCGTCGAGCGCTCGGACGTCTGCGCGATCGAGGCGCTCGCGGTCGTCGCCGAAGCGGCGGTCGCGTTCGAGCTCGCGGGCGCGGCTCGGGAGAAGTTCGGCGGCGACGCGATCGGCGATTTCGTCGCCGCCCACCGCGCGTACGTGGAGCGGATCGACTGGGCCCCGCGCTAGACCGCCACGTCGCCCTGACGGGCTTCATGGGTGCCGGCAAGACGACGGTCGGCACGCATGTCGCCCGCCTGCTCGACCGCGCGCTCGTCGACGTCGACCAGGAGATCGAGCTGGCGGAAGGGCCGATCGCGCTCATCTTCGAACGGCGCGGGGAGGGGGCCTTCCGCGCTCTCGAGGAGGAGGCCGCCGAGCGCGCCCTGCTGCGGGCCGAACCGGCCGTGATCGCGCTCGGCGGAGGGGCTCTCGGCTCGGCACGGACGCGCGAGCTGCTGCGCGAGCACGCATACACGGTCTTCCTCGACGTCGACGTCGAGCTGGCCTGGGAGCGTGCCAGAGGCAGCGATCGGCCGCTCGCCCGCGACGAGGGCGCGTTCCGCGCGCTCTTCGAGGAGCGCCGCCCGCGCTACCTCGGGACGGCGGACGCCGTCGCGCACGACGCCGACGGGGTGGTGCTCGCCGCCGGGGGGATCGTCGTGGAGCGCGGGGCGGTCGGGCGGTTGGCCGAGTTCCTGCCCGCCAGCGGCCGCGTCGCCCTCGTTGCGGACGAACGCGTGCTCGCGCTCCACCGGCCCGAGCTCGGCTCCCGGCTCGCCGAGACCCACAGCGTGCCCTCCGGCGAGGAAGCGAAGACGCTCGCGGTCTGCGCCCGGCTCTGGGACGGGCTCGGCGTCGATCGCTCGGGCGTGGTCGTCGCGCTGGGCGGCGGCACCACGACTGACGTCGCCGGCTTCGTTGCGGCGACGTATCTGCGTGGACTCGCGAGCTGGGTTCCCGTTCCCTCGACCCTCGTCGGCCAGGTGGACGCGGCGATCGGAGGCAAGACCGGCATCGACCTCGAGAAGGGCAAGAACCTCGTCGGCGCCTTCAATCCGCCGGCGCGGGTCGTCATCGACCCGGACCTGCTCGCGACCCTCGGGCCGGCACAGCGCGCCGAGGGGATGGCGGAGGTGGTGAAGACAGGGCTCCTCGCCGGCCGCGACCTCTGGCGCGCGGACGAGGAGGAGCTGGTCCGGAGCTGCGCCGCGTTCAAGGCCGCCGTCTGCCTCTCGGATCCGACCGAGCGAGGGCGCCGCGCGATCCTCAACCTGGGTCACACGTTCGCGCACGGACTCGAGGCGGCGGGCGGCTATCAGGGGCCGACCCATGGCCACGCGGTGGCGCTCGGCCTTCGAGCGGCGCTCGCGCTCTCGGAGCGACACGTGGGTCTCGACCCGTCTGTCCGCGAGGACGTGGAGGCCGAGCTGCCGGTCGAGCGTGCCCACGTCGACGCGGACGCGGCCTGGCGGGCGATGGCTCACGACAAGAAGGCGCTCGGCGGGCGCGTGCGGCTCGTTCTCCTCGAGGCGCCCGGGCGCCCGGTCTACGGCGTCGAGCTCCCCGACGAGGAGGTCCGCGCGGCTCTCGACGCGCTCGTCGCCGGGTAGGCTCCCGAGGTGCGGATCGCGGTGGTCAACGGCGCCAATCTGAACGCGCTCGGCGACCGGGACCCTGCCCTCTACGGCGGGCTCTCCTACGACGAGCTGGAGACGAGGATCTACGACTGGGCCCGCGAGCTCGCCCTGTCCGTCCGCTGCTTCCAGACGAACCACGAGGGCCAGTTCATCGACTGGTGCCACGACGCCCGGACCTGGGCCGGAGGGGTCGTGCTCAACCCCGGAGCGTGGACGCACTACAGCTACGCGATCCGTGACGCCGTCGAGCTCATCACGTCACCCGTCGTCGAGGTGCATCTGTCGAACATCCTCGAGCGGGACGCGTGGCGCCGCGTCTCGGTCATCGAGGACGTCGTCGAGCACCGCGTGCTCGGAAAGGGCCCGGACGGCTACCGGGAGGCCCTCGTCTGGCTGACGCAGGCCGGATGAGCGCCCGCATCGACCTCCTGCGGGACAGGCTCTCCTCGCTCGAGATCGCGGCGATGCTCGTCTCGGACGCCACGAACGTCCGCTACCTGACGGGGTTCGCGAGCTCGAACGCATGGCTGCTCGTCGATCCGGCGACCGCCCGGCTGTTCACGGACGGGCGCTACATCGACGCGGCGAGGGGCGTGGCCGGCGTCGAGGCGGTGGCCGCAGAGCGGAACCTCCCGAGCGACCTCGCACAGCGCCTGCCCGAGCTCACGGAGGGGCCCGTCGGCTTCGAGGCGGACAGCATGGTCGTCTCCGTACGCGACCGCATCGCGGAGAGCGGAACCCGGCTCGTGCCGACCCGCAAGGTCGTGGAGGCCATGCGCGCGGTCAAGGACGAGGACGAGCTCGACGCGATCCGACGGTCGTCGTCGCTCCTGATGGAGGCGTTCGAGCTCTTCGCAGCCGAACCCGTGGTCGGTCGCACCGAGGCGGAGCTCGCGTGGTGGATCGAGCGGACGATCCGGGAGCTCGGCGCGGAGGGCGTCTCGTTCGCGCCGATCGTCGCGAGCGGCCCGAACGCGGCGCGACCTCATCACCACCCGGGCTCACGCGTCGTCAAGGCGAGAGAGACCCTGCTCGTCGACGCGGGCGCACTCGTCGACGGCTACTGCTCCGACTGCACGCGGACGTTCGCGACCGGCGAGCTGCCGCCCCAGCTCGAGCGAGCCTACGCGGCGTGTCGCGAGGCGCAGGAGCGCGCGCTGCGTGCGACGGTGCCCGGCGCGAGCTGCTCGGACGTCGACGCCGTCGCCCGATCCATCCTGACCGAGCACGGCTACGAGGTGCTCCACAGCCTGGGGCACGCGGTCGGCCTCGCGATCCACGAGGAGCCCCGGCTCGCGCGCGAGTCCGACGCGACGCTCGCGGCCGGGAACGCCGTGACGGTCGAGCCGGGCGTCTATCTCGCCGGCGTCGGCGGGATCCGGATCGAGGATCTCGTGATCGTGGGCGACGATGGGCCCGAGGTGCTGACCACCTTCCCGAAGGAGCTCGTCACCCTCGCCTGAGGTCGCGGATCGGGTTGCCGAGGCCATCGCTCGAGGGCTGCGCGGGCGTCCGGGGCTGGTCGTCGGCGCCGTTGCGGGCAGCGACGAGGCTGTCCTGGCGGCAGGGGTGCCCGAGGACGCGCTCTTCGAGATCGGTTCCGTCACGAAGGTGCTGACGGCGACCTTGCTCGCGGACCAGGCGCTTGCCGGCATGGTCCGGCTCGACGAGCCGCTCCGGTCGCTCCTGCCCGGCGTATGCGTTCCCGCCAGGGACGGCGAGATCACGCTCGAGCACCTGGCGACGCACACGTCCGGGCTTCCGCGCCTTCCGCCCGGGTTCCTGCGCGGGGCGCTGGGCAGGCGCTCCAACCCTTATGCGTCACTGAGCGAGGACGACGTGCTCGCGGCCCTCGAGCGCTGCCGGCTCAGGCGGCCACCCGGCACGCGCGTCCACTACTCGAACTTCGGCGCAGGGCTCCTCGGGATCGCGCTCTCCCGTCGGGCCGGTCTCGGCTACGAGTCACTGCTCGGAAGAAGGATCCTGAGGCCACTCGGCCTCTCGGAGACGGGGATCGCCGTTCCGGAGGAACGCCTGGTCGGGGGTCACTCGCGCCGCGGCCGGCCCGTTTCCCACTGGGACGTCTGCGGGCTCGAAGGCGCCGGCGCGCTCCGCTCGAGCGCTCGCGACCTGCTTCGCCTCGCGCGGGCGTGCCTCGACCCGCCCGAAGCCGCGCCTGGGCCTGCGCTCGCGCTTGCGCTCCAGCCGCGCCGCCGCGTCGGGAGGCCGATGGACATCGGCCTCGGGTGGTTTCTCACCCGGAGGAAGGACGGGTGGACGCTCGCATGGCACAACGGCGGCACCGGCGGCTTCCGCAGCTTCCTCGGGCTCGCCCGGGATCGCGCAGTCGCCGTCGTGGTGCTGACGAACTGCGCGCGCTCGCCCGACGGGCTGGCGCTGCGCACCGTCGACCACCTCGCCCGCGACTAGAATGCTCCGCCGTGGCCGAGACCATCTCCACAGCGCAGTTTCGAAACGGCATGCACATCGAGCTCGACGGGCAGGTGTGGAAGATCGTCGAGTTCCAGCACGTCAAGCCGGGCAAGGGAGGGGCGTTCGTCCGCACGAAGCTGAAGAACGCCGAGAGCGGCGCCGTCGTCGATCGCACGTTCCGCGCCGGCGAGAAGATGAGCCGCGTCCACACGGAGACGAAGAGCGTCCAGTACCTCTACGACGCAGGAGACGAGGTCGTCTTCATGGACGAGGAGACGTTCGAGCAGATCTCGTTCCCGCGACCCGACGTCGAGAACGAGCTCGAGTTCCTCCAGCCCTCGAGCTCCGTGCTGCTACTCACCCTCGACGGGCGCCCGTCGGGGATCGAACTGCCGGCCTCGGTCGAGCTCGACGTCGTCGAGACCGAGCCGGGGGTCAAGGGCGACACCGTCTCGAACGTCAGCAAGCCGGCGACGCTCGAGACCGGAGCAACCGTCCAGGTTCCGCTCTTCGTCAACGTGGGTGACCGCATCAAGGTCGATCCGCGTGAGCGGCGCTACATCTCGCGGGTGTAGAGGGCCGGGCCGCTCGTGACCGAGCTCTGGGACACGACGATCAGGCTCCTCTCCCAGGAGCCGCTGGCGAGGCACGTCGGCACCTCACGGCTGCTCGAGCTGGCGGGCGTGCTCGACCGTGCCGGATTCACCTGCCTGGAGGTCTCGGGCGGCGGTTGCTTCGACGCGCTCGTGAGCGGCGGCGTCGAGAGCCCGTGGGAGCGGATCCGCGCCCTCGACGCGCGCTGTGAGACGCCGCTCGGGATGGCGCTGCGGGGACGCTTCCTCGTCGGGCCACGCCCGCTCTCCGGTGATCTCGTCCGCCGCTTCGTCGCGAGCGCCGCGGAGAGCGGCATCGACGTGTTCCGCATCCACGATCCGCTGAACGACGTGACGAACCTCGCGGAGGCCGCCGGCGCGGTGCAGGAGACGGGCAAGGACCTCGTCGTCGGCCTGGTGCACAACCCGGGCCCCGGCGGAGAGCCGGACGAGCTCGTCGACCGCGCGCGGGCCGTCCCGGAGCTCGGTGCTTCGCGCATCATCGTCAACGACCCCGCCGGGTCGCTCGACGCGGCGCACGCGCGCCAGCTCGTCGAGCGGGTGCGCGAGGCGTCGGGCCTCCCCGTCGGTCTCTACTGCCAGGGAGCAGCCGGGCGCGCGCTCGCCGCGGCAATCGAGGCCTCGCGCGGTGGAGCCTCGCCCATCGGCTGCACGATCTATCCCGTCGCGATCACGCTCTACCGGCCCTCGGCCGAGGCTCTCTCCCAGTCGCTCGCGGGAATCGGGCTGGAGACCGGCGTCGACGTCGACGCGCTCTGGGAGGCCTGCGAGCTCGTCGACGCCGAGCTCGGGGACGTTCCCGTGCCGCCGCTCTCGCCGCGGGACGCCGTCCGGGCGGCAGAGCACCGCCTTCCGGCAGGGCTCGTCGCGACGCTCGACGACCGGCTGCGCGTCTACGAGCTCACCGACCGCCTCGACGAGGTGCTCGACGAGCTCGCGCGCGTTCGCGGCGAGTGCGGCTGGCCGCCGCTGGTCGCGCCGATCATGAACATCATCGGCTCGCAGGCGCTCCTCCACGTCCTCTCGTCCCAGCGCTGGCAGACGGTCGTCGACGAGGTGCGCCAGCTCCTCGACGGCGAGTACGGCACGCCCCCGCGGCCCGTCGATCCGGTCGTGAAGCGGGCCGTCGACCTCCTCGGCGCCGTGCTGCCCGAGGAGCCGGTCGACCTCGAAGGCCTCCGCCAGGACGTGCGCGGGCTCGCGACAAGCGAGGAGGAGCTCCTCCTGGTCGCCCTCTTCGGCGAGGAGGCCGAGTCGCTCCTGCGCACGGTGCGCGCACGGGCCCGGGGCGAGGAGTCGCTGGGAGCGGGCGGCGTCGAGGAGTCACGAGCCGACCGCATTCGCGAGCTGATCGACCTCGTGATGGAGTCCGGGATCGGCGAGGTGACGATCGAGGAGGGCGAGATGCGGGTCACCGTGCGGCGGAGCGAGGATCGCACCGACGTCGCCGCCGCGCCGCTCGCACCAGCGCCGGAGATCGAGGAGAGCGAGCCCGAGCCCCCTTCGGGCAACGGCACGGTCAGAGTCGAGTCGCCCATGGTCGGAACCTTCTATCGCGCGCCGCAGCCCGGCGCCCCGCCGTTCGTGGAGGTCGGGGACACGGTTGCGACCGGGCAGACCCTTTGCATCCTCGAGGCGATGAAGCTCATGAACGAGGTCAAGGCGGAGCTCGAGGCGGTGGTGCGGGCGATCCACGTCGAGAACGCTCACCCGGTGGAATACGGGGAGCTCCTCTTCGAGCTCGAGCCCGTCGACGGCCGGCCGCTCGACGCGGTCTAGCGATCGTGTTCGAGCGCGTGCTCATCGCCAACCGCGGCGAGATCGCGGTCCGCGTGATCCGTGCCTGCCGGGAGCTCGGGATCGAGACGATCGCCGTCTACTCGACGGCGGATCGCGACTCACTCCACGTCGAGCTTGCCGACCGAGCGGTGTGCATCGGCCCGCCGCCGGCGGGCGAGAGCTACCTCAGGATCCCGTCGGTGATCGGCGCGGCCGAGACGACGGGTGCCCAGGCGATCCACCCCGGGTACGGGTTCCTGTCCGAGAACGCGATGTTCGCCCGTGCCTGCGAGGAGAACGACATCGTGTTCGTCGGTCCTCGCCCCGAGTCGATCGAGGCGATGGGGGACAAGGCCAGCGCCAGGCGGACGATGGCCGCAGCCGGCGTGCCGATCGTGCCGGGCTCGTCCGACCTCGGCGGCGTCGCCGCGGCCCGTGAGCACGCACGCGAGATCGGGTATCCGGTGCTCCTCAAGGCGTCGGCTGGCGGTGGCGGCAAGGGCATGCGGCTCGTCGACGACGCCGCGGAGCTCGACGAAGCGTATGCGGCGGCGGCGAGGGAGGCCCATGCCTCGTTCTCGGACGGGGCTCTCTACCTCGAGAAGGCGGTCCGGGATGCACGCCACGTCGAGGTTCAGGTTCTCTGCGACGGGAAGGGCGGGGTGCTCACGCTCGGCGAACGGGACTGCTCGATCCAGCGCCGCCATCAGAAGCTGATCGAGGAGTCGCCCTCGCCGGCCGTGTCGCCCGGACTGCGCGAGGCGCTCGAGAGCGCCGCGGAGCGGGCGTGCGCCGCGCTTCGCTATCGGGGCGCCGGGACGATCGAGTTCCTCGCGAGCGGTGAGGATTTCTACTTCATCGAGATGAACACGAGACTCCAGGTCGAGCACCCCGTCACGGAGCTGGTCACCGGGGTCGACCTCGTCCGTTCGCAGCTGGCGGTCGCCGCGGGCGATGGGCTCGCAGCGGTCGGTCGCGCACCGCGGTCGGGCTGGGCGATCGAGCTGCGGATCAACGCGGAGGACACGTCGCGCGGCTTCCTGCCGGTGCCGGGGCGGATCAGTCGCTTCCGGCCACCCCTCGGCCCCGGCGTGCGGGTCGACACGCACGTCTTCGAGGGCTACGTCGTGCCGCCCTACTACGACTCGCTGCTTGCCAAGGTGCTCGTCTGGGACGAGACCCGTGCGAGGGCGATCGCCCGGGCCGAGGTAGCCCTGGCCGACCTCGAGCTCGAGGGCGTCCCGACGACGCGCGACCTCGCCCTCGAGATCCTCGCCACCGACGACTTCCGCTCGGGTCGCACGACGACGACGTGGCTGGCCGACGCGGCCGCGACCCTCACGACGCTCGCGGCGGCATGAGCGGCCGTCGCGCCGCCCGCCGGCAGGCGCTCACGCTCCTCTACCAGTGGGACGTGACCGGCCAGCCGCTGGCCTCCCTCTACGAGGGGGAGATCGACCCGTTCGCCGAGTCCCTCGCCGCCGACGTCACATGCCAGGCGCCGGAGCTGGACCGGCGGATCACGGCGGCGGCCGAGGGCTGGACGGCCGAGCGGCTCGGGGCGATCGAGCGGAACGTCCTCCGCATCGCGATCGTCGAGCTCGACCGGGGAGAGGTGCCGTTCGAGGTGGCGATCAACGAGGCGGTCGCGCTGGCGAAGCGCTTCGCCAGCGCCGATGGGGCCGCGCTCGTGAACGGGATCCTCGCCCGGATCGCCCGCGAGGCCGCATAGTAGGGTTGTCGCGTGGCCGCCCCCGAAGACACGACCCTGCGGCTGCAGGCGCTGCTCGATCGGCTCGAGACCGCCCGCGCCAGACTCGCGGAGGCGACGGACTCCGAGTCCGCGGTCGACGTCCTCCAGGATCTCGTCGATCTCGCGAAGGAGGTTCAGCTCGAGATCGATCGTCAGCGGCGAGAGGGGCCGGACGCCTCGAGGCTCCCGGATGAGCCGGCTGGATGAGCTTCGCGGGCTGGCCGAGGACTTCCTCGCGCGGCTGACGTTCAGCGAGGACCTCGGCGACCTCGAGGCAGTGCTGCGCTACTCGCTACTCGGAGGAGGCAAGCGGGTTCGCCCCGTCCTCTGCCTGGCCACCGGGGAGGCGCTGGCGCGCCGCCCGGACGAGCTGCTGCCGGCGGCCTGCTCGCTCGAGCTCGTTCACACGTTCAGCCTCGTCCACGACGACCTGCCCGCTCTCGACGACGACGATCTCCGCCGAGGGCAGCCGAGCGCCCACGTTCGCTTCGGCGAGGGCGTCGCGATCCTCGCAGGGGACGCTCTCCTCGCCGAAGCGTTCCGCCTGATCCTGACGTATCCAGGCCCGGAGCCGGCGAGGGAGCTGGCCGCCGCGACCCTGGGGATGATCGGCGGACAGCACGTCGACATCACGGTGGGCGACTCTCTCGACGGCGCCGGCCTCACGGAGCTGCACCGGCTGAAGACGGGGCGGCTCCTGGGAGCGTGCGTGGGCTGTGGGCTCGCGGTCGCAGGCATCGCGCCGGCCGACCAGGGCCCGTGGCGTGCTTTCGGTGCCGACGTCGGTCTCCTCTTCCAGATCGTCGACGACATCCTCGACGCCACCGGCACGGCCGAGGAGCTCGGGAAGACCCCGGGCAAGGACGAGGCCGCCGGGAAGGTGACGTACGTCTCGCTCTACGGGCTCGACCGTGCACGGGGGATCGCGGACGAGGTGCGCGCCAGGGTCGAGGCCCGCCTCGCGGCACTGCCCGCCGACACGTCGACGCTCGAGGAGCTGGTCGCGACGATCCGCGAGCGGCATGCCTGACTCGCTCGATTTCCGCGCATGATCCGTGACGGGGTCTGACCCCGTCACGAGACTGATGAGACTTCCCTGCGAGAGTCGCGCCGCGCGAGGCCTTGCGCTCCGCTGCCGTTCGGGGCTCAGGCCGCGAGGACGAACAGCTGCACGGAGGCCTCGCCGAGGCTGTCCGACCGCGTCTCGAGCACGACGTCGTCCTTCTCGGCGATGACCCTGAGTTCGTCGCCGCGCTCGATCCGCACGTGCCAGCCGCTGCGGGCAAGCAACTCGAGCAGCCGGTAGGCGACGACCGGACGCGCCTCCACCTCGTCACGGAGGAGCATCTCCAGCGAAGCCGTAGCTCCATGTGCCTTCTGCATCATGGCGCGATCGGGTTTCGACTCCGTGCGCCGTTTCCCTCCCGTCGCGCCGGCCTCTCTCGCCACTGGTTCGTGCCCGACCCCGCGGGTACGCTTCCGGGCACAGTGAAGAAGCGGCTGGACGTGCTGCTCGTCGAGCGTGGGCTCGCCGAGACGCGATCGCAGGCGCAGGCGCTCGTCCTCGCCGGTCGCGTCCGGGGCTTCGACAAGGCCGGCGCGCAGGTCGAGGAGGGCGCCGAGCTCGAGCTCGAGGCGCCCCCGCGCTTCGTCTCGCGCGGCGGGGACAAGCTCGCGCACGCCCTCGAACGGCTCGACGTGACGGTGACGGGGGAGGACTGTCTCGACGTCGGGGCGTCGACGGGCGGCTTCACGGACTGCCTCCTGCAGGTGCGGGGCCGCGCGCGTCTGCGCCGTCGACGTCGGGCGCGGCCAACTGCACGAGCGGCTCCGCGTCGACCCGCGCGTGACCGTCGTCGACCGGGTGAACGCCCGGCGGCTGGCCTGCGATGAGCTTCCGTTCACCCCCACGTTCGTCACCTGCGACGTGTCGTTCATCAGCGTACGGCTCGTGATGCCGCCCGCCCTCGCCTGCGCTGCGCCCGGCTGGCGTTCGCTCGTGCTCGTGAAGCCGCAATTCGAGGCCGGGCAGAGCCGATGTCGGCAAGGGCGGGGTCGTGCGCGATCCCGCCGTCCACCGCCGCGTGCTCGACGAGGTGCGGGCCGCCGCCGCCGCGTGGAACGCGGAGGTGCTCGGCGAATGCGACTCCGGCCTCCCGGGACCGAAGGGAAACCATGAGTTCTTCCTCTACCTCGCCGACCGGAACTCGCGTCGGCTCGCTTAGGCTCGTCCGGCGCGCGGCAGTCGTCGTGCACGGTCGTCCGGAGACGATCGGCGACGCCGTCGAGCGCCTCGACGCGCTCGCGACCAGCTGCGGCGTCGAGCTGGTGCGCGCGAGGCTGGGCGAGCCGACGCTCGAGGACGTCGACATCGCAATCGCGCTCGGTGGCGACGGGACGATGCTTCGCACGCTCCACCGCTTCCTGGCGACGGACGTTCCCGTCGTCGGCGTCAACTTCGGGCGGATCGGCTTTCTGACGACAATCGCTGCCAGCGACCTCGAGAGCGGCCTCCGGAGCATCTTCGCGGGCGACTCGAAGGTCGTCGAGCTCGCGACGCTCCAGGCAGAGCTCGCCGGAGAGCGCTATTCGGCGGTGAACGACGTCGTCGCGACGAGCTCGGTCCCCGGGCGGATGATCGAGCTCGGAACCGGGACCGGTCAGGAGCACCTCGGCGTGACGGCGTGCGACGGGATGATCTGCTGCACGCCGTCCGGCTCGACGGCCTACAACCTCTCCAACGGCGGGCCCGTGATCATGCGCGGCCTCGACGCGATGGCGATCACCTACGTCGCGCCGCACTCACTCCACGCGAGGCCGCTCGTCGTTCCTCCGGGGCTCGGGCTGACCGTGCGCAACGAGACGCCTGACGTTCCCGTCGCCGTGCTCGTCGACGGCCAGCGCATCGGTGAGCTCGACCCGGGCCAGTCGCTCGCGATCGACGTCGGAGGCGAGAAGGCCCTCCTCGCGCTTCTCCCGGAAGTGACGTTCTTCAGCCGCTACCGCGAGGTGTTCCTGGAGGTGAAGGATGCTTCGCCGCCTGCGGATCGATAATCTCGTCCTGATCCGCGAGGCGGAGCTCGACTTCGTGCCGGGTCTCAACGTCGTGACCGGGGAGACCGGCGCCGGCAAGACCATCCTCACGCAGGCGATCGGGCTCCTCCTCGGTGCGAAGGGCGACGCCGGGCTCGTCGGCCCGGCCGCGGCCGAGGCGTACGTCGAGGCAGAGCTCGACCTGCCCGATGGAACCCTGGACGACGAGGGGCTCGAGGAGCTCGCCGCGCTCTCGCCCGGGCGACGAACCCGGCCTGGTCGCGGCGCGCCGCGTGTTCGCCGACGGACGAAGCCGCGCCTACGCGTGGGGGCGCGCCGCCGTGCGGGAGGACGTGGCAGCACTCGTGGAGCGGCTGATCGCGATGTCGGGTCAGTTCGAGCAGCGCCGCCTCTCTCGACCCGCCCACCAGCTCGAGCTCCTCGATGCCTTCGCCGGTGACGAGCAGCTGGCCCGCCGGCGCGAGGCCGCGGCGGCCTGGCGCGCGCTCCAGGCCGCCCGGCGTCACCGCGATGCGCTCTCGAGCGACGCCGGCGAGCGGGCGCGCCGCATCGCCGAGCTGGAGGCGCTGGTGGCCGCCGCAGAGGGCCTCGCCCCGTCCACCGAGGACGATCTCCGGGCCGAGCGCGAACGCCTGCGACATGCGGAAAGCCTCGCGGACGCCGCCGCGCGCGCGGCGGAGACGATCGCCCCCGAGCAGGCGGACGGAGAGGGCGCGGCCGACCTCGCCTCACGGGCTGCACATGCCCTCGACCCGGTCGCATCGCTCGCGGCCGAGCTCGACGAGGCGGCAGCTGCGATCCGCGACTCCGCCGAGCGGCTTCGCGAGGTTTCCTCGAACCTCCGGGGATTCCTCGCATCCCTCGACGCCGAGCCCGGACGCCTCGAGGCGATCGAGGAGCGACTGGGACGAATCGGCGACGCGAAGCGGCGATTCGGCGTCGCCGGCGCCGGCGAGCTCGTCGAGGCGGCCATCGCGGCCGGCGCCGAGCTCGAGCTGCTCCGCGAAGGCGCCGATCCGCTCGCCGCCGCCGAGGAGGAGCTGGCGCGGGCTGCCGGCGCCTACCGTGCCCTCGCCGAGGCGCTCCGCGCCGGGCGCCGGGAATCGGCCGTGCCCTTCGCAGCGGCCGCGCTGTCCGAGCTCGGCGCGCTGGGGCTGGGCGACGGCGAGCTCGAGCTCGAGCTCGGCGAGCGGCCGGACGGACCGACCGGCACCGACGGCGTGACCTTCCTCATCCGTCCGAACCCGGGACTGCCGTTGGCGCCCGTCGCGACGACCGCGTCCGGCGGCGAACTGTCCCGGATCGCGCTCGCGCTGCGCTCGGCGGCACACGCCCGAGCGGGCGAGCCGACGATCGTCTTCGACGAGATCGACGCAGGAATCGGCGGCAGGACGGCGCATGCCGTCGCCGAATCGCTCCGCCGGCTCGCCGAGACGACCCAGGTGATCACGATCACGCACCTTCCGCAGATCGCGAGCGTCGCCGATCGCCATTTCCGGGTCGAGAAGATCCCGGGCGACCCCACCCACACGCGGATCGAGCTGCTGTCGGAACGGGAGCGGCACGACGAGCTCGAGCGGATGCTCGGCGGCTCGGAGTTCCTGGCGACTCTGCGATGACCTTCCTCGAGTTCAGGGGGACCGCGAGGCTCGACAGGCGTACGAAGCGCCTCGTCAAGCGCCTCGGGCCGGACGACATCGCGATCATCGACCACGCCGAGCTCGACCGGGTGTCGGCCGAGGAGCTGGTCGAGTCGGGCGTCCGCGTCGTCGTCAACGTCGCCCCGTCCCTCTCCGGCCGCTACCCGAACCCCGGTCCGCTCGAACTCGTGCGAGGGGGCGTCTGCCTGATCGACGCTCCCGGGGCCCCGCTCTTCGAGCACGTGCGCGAGGGGGAGGAGCTCGCCGTCCGCGGCGCCGCCGTCTTCCGCGACGGCTCGCGCGTCGCGGCCGGACACGAGCTGTCGAGAGACGAGCTCGAGCAGACCCTCGCCGAGCAGCAGGGACGCGTCACGGAGGCGCTCGAGGCGTTCGCCGACAACACGATGCGCTACCTGCGCGAGGAAGGCAGGCTCCTCACCGAGGGCATCCAGCTCCCGCAGCTCCAGACACGGTTCCGCGACCGCCACGCCCTGGTCGTCGCCCGCGGGCCCGGGTACAAGAAGGATCTCGCAGATCGTCCGCCACTACATCCGCGAGTTCAAGCCCGTGCTCGTCGCGGTCGACGGCGGCGCGGACGCGCTCCTCGAGGCGGGCTACCAGCCGGACGTGATCGTCGGCGACATGGACTCCGTCTCCGACGACGCGCTGCAGTCGGGCGCGGAGCTCGTCGTCCACGCATACGAAGATGGAGCGGCTCCGGGCCGCGCAACGGCTCGACCGGCTCGGCATCCCGTCGGTGGCGGTGGCGACGCCGGGAATCAGCGAAGACCTCGCCATGCTGCTCGCGTACGAGAAGGGTGCCGAGCTGATCGTCGCGGTCGGCACCCACTTCAACCTGATCGAGTTCCTCGAGCGGAACCGGCTCGGGATGTCCTCGACGTTCCTGACGCGACTGAAGGTGGGCGAGGTGCTCGTCGATGCACGTGGCGTCTCGCGCCTCTTCAGGCAACGTGTCGGCACCGCCCCGCTCGATCGCGTTCGTGGTCGCGGCGGTCGCCGTGGTGGTGGCCGTGCTCGTGGGATCGCCCGAGCTGCGTGAGCTCATCTCGGCGCTCGTCGACCGCGTGAAATCGTTCTTCGGCGGTTAGCGAGCCGTGAGGATCGAGGCGAGCGGCGAGCTCCTGTCGTCGCCGGCTGACGTGTGGAAGCTGGTCGGTGAGCCGTACCACCTCTCGGACTGGTGGCCCGGCTACCGCGGCATCCAGCTCGACCGTCGGGGCTTCGCCGAGGGGGCCCGCTGGCGTGTCAGCCGCGGCGCCACGCGCTCCGGCACCTCGAATCTGATCCGCCGGCCGGGCGGCGATGGCACTCTCGTCGTCACCCGGATCGTCGACGAGGCAGTCTTCGCGTGGCACGACGTCGAGCTCCGGGTCGACTGCGCCGTCACGATCGAGCCGGCTGCGGGTCGCCTGACGCTCGCAAGGGCGACGCTCGACGGGTCGTGGAGCCGGATCACCTTCGAGGGGCTCCGCAGCGTCCCGCGACAGGCGCTCCGGCGGCTCCACGACCTCTGCCAGACTGCTGCAGAGCTGTGATCACCGATCCGAAACAGACGGTCTAGTGTTCGACCTCCGCTACCACGTGGCGTCGCTTGCCGCGGTGTTCATCGCGATCGCGATCGGCATCGTGATCGGCGTCGCGATCGCCTCCGGAGGAGGTGTCGAGGACACGACGAAGGCGGTGCTCGAAGGCGACAAGCGCCGTCTCGAGGAGCAGCTGAACGAGGCGCAGGAGCGAGCCGACCGCGCCGAGCAGCGCCAGCGGGCGACCGTCGACCTGATGGATCGCGCCTACCCCGCGATCATGGACGGTCGGCTGGAGGAGCGCGAGGTCGGGGTCCTCTTCCTCGGGCCGATCGATCCGGCGATCCGGTCTGCGATCGAGCGGACGCTGACCGACGCGGACGCCGGCGCCCCGACCCGCGTGACCGCGCTCGAGCTCCCCGCTCGATCCGTCCGCGCTCGACTCGCTGATCGCCGCGGACCCAGCGCTCGCCGCATTCGGTGCGGAGGGCGGCGTCGAGGGGCTGGGGCGCGGCCTGGGCCGCGAGTTCGTCGACGGTGGGTCGACGCCGGTCTGGGACGCCGTCGCCGAGCTGATCGTCGAGGAGGGCGTCGGCTCTCCGGCGACACCGCTCGACGGCGTGGTCGTGGTGCGCTCCTGGCAGCCCCCGGGGGAGAACACGACGCCCGAGGGCGAGGCCGCCGCTGCGTCGTCCGGCGAGCTCGTCGACGGGATCGTCGCCGGGCTTCAGGACGGTGGCGTGCCCGTGATCGGCGTGCAGCGAACCGGGGCCGATCCATCCACCGTCGGCTACTTCCGCGATCGCGGTGTCTCGACGGTCGACGATGTCGACGCCGTGCCAGGGCAAGTCGCGCTCGCCGTCCTCCTCGCCGGCGGCCAGCCCGGCGCGTACGGCATCGGCGACGATGTGGCCGGCATCTCGCCGCCGATCGACCCCGTGCCGGCTTCGACGGTTGCCGAGTAGCCCTAGCATCCTCGTCGCCGCCCGCGACGAGGCATCCAGGGTCGGAGCGACCGTCGGCCGGCTGCGGGCGCAGTTCCCCGGCTCGACGATCGTGGTCGGGGACGACGGGTCGCGGGACGCGACGGCGCGCGCCGCACTGTCCGCGGGCGCGCTCGTCGTCCGGGCGCCGCGGCTCGGCAAGGGAGAGGCCCTGAACGCCGCCGAGCGGCTCGCCCCGCCCGGACCGCTCCTGCTGTGCGACGCCGACCTCGACGGCGACCTCCGGCCGCTCGTCCGCACGCCCTGCGACGTCGCCGTCGCGGCGTTCGCCGAGCGGAGCGGGGGAGGGCTCGGGATCGCGAAGGGGACGGCGAGGAGGGTGATCCGGTCGAGGACGGGCTTCGATTCCTCGGAGCCGCTCTCCGGCCAGCGGTACGTCTCCGAGCGGGCGCGGGCCACCTGCTTCCCGCTCGCCCGCGGCTTCGGCTGCGAGCTGCGGATGACCCTCGACGCCCTGCGCGCCGGGCTCTCCGTCGACGAGGTCGAGCTACCGCTCGCGCCATCGCCCGACAGGGCGTGACGCTGCCGGCTTCGCCCACCGCGGGCGCCAGCTCGTCGATGCCGTTCTGGCATGCGGGCCCCTCGCGACGTCAACCACCGGGGCAACCGCGCTCCCGGTCGTCGGCTGGCTCGTGCCGGTCGCCGGCGTCGGAACCCCCGGCGCGCTCGCGGTCGCCGCGGTCGCGCTGGTGGGCCTCGTCGACGACCTCTACGCAGGGCCCGAGCGCGGCTGGCCTGCTCACCTCCGCGCCGGCAGGACGACGGGCGTGCTGAAGCTGGTCGGCCATTCCCTCGATCGGCCTCGCCGCGACGCGCTCGTCTCGCTGGTGCGCTCGCTCGTCGGGCTCTCGGCGAACGCCCTGAACCAGCTCGACACGAAGCCGGGCCGGGCGCTGAAGGCCTTCGCGCTCACCGCGCCAGCCCTGCGCGGAGCCGTCATCGCCCGCTCATGCGGGGCTGGCCGTCCTGCTCCTTCCATACGATCTCCGCGAGCGAGGGATGCTTGGCGACGCCGGATCGAATGCGCTGGGGGCCGTGGTAGGCTTGGAGCTCGTGGCCCGGCTCACCGGACGGGGGCGCTGGACGGCCGTGGGAGTCCTGGCCGGGCTCAACGCTCCTCGGTGAGCGGACTCGCTCGGACGGCTGATCGAGCGCGACTCCGGTGCCTCGCCAGGTCTCGATCGGCTCGGCAGGGTCAGGCCGTGAGCGACTCGCCGTACGAAGTACGTGTTCGTCACCGGCGGCGTCGTCTCGTCGCTCGGCAAGGGCATCACCGCCGCGTCGCTCGGCGCGCTCCTGAAGGCGCGCGGGCCTGCGCGTGCAGGTGCAGAAGTTCGACCCGTACATCAACGTCGACCCGGGGACGATGAGCCCGTACCAGCACGGCGAGGTCTTCGTGACCGAGGACGGCGCCGAGACGGACCTCGACATCGGCCACTACGAGCGGTTCGTCGACGAGAACCTCTCGCGCAACGCGAACCACACCTCCGGCTCGATCTGGTACGCGGTCATCCGCAAGGAGCGCAAGGGCGAGTACCTCGGCTCGACCGTCCAGGTGATCCCGCACATCACGAACGAGATCAAGGATCGGATCCGGCGGATGGCGCAGACGTCCGACGCGGACGTCGTGATCTCCGAGATCGGCGGCACCGTCGGCGACATCGAGTCGCTGCCGTTCCTCGAGGCGATCCGCCAGTTCCGCCGCGAGGAGGGCCCCGAGAACGTGATCTACGTCCACGTCACGCTCGTGCCGTTCATCGAGGCGGCCGGCGAGCTGAAGACGAAGCCGACGCAGCACTCGGTCAACGAGCTGCGCCGCATCGGTATCCACCCGGACATCGTCGTCTGCCGCTCGCGGGACGACGCTGTCGCGCGACATCCGCGAGAAGATCGCGCTCTTCGCCGACATCGACACGAAGGCCGTCATCTCGAACGACGACATCGACGACGTCTACCTCGTGCCGGCCGCTCTCCACGAGGAGGGGCTCGACGCGCTCGTCTGCGAGAAGCTCGGGCTCGGCTGCGCAGCCGCCGACCTCTCCGAGTGGGACGAGCTCGCCGACCGCATCCGCGCGCGCTCCGGGCGAGGTCGAGATCGCCCTCGTCGGGAAGTACGTCAAGCTCCAGGACGCCTACCTCTCGGTCGCCGAGGCGCTGAAGCACGCCGGGATCCACCACGGCACGAACGTCCGCCTTCGCTGGGTCGACGCCGAGGGAACCAGCCCGGAGGATGCCGAGCAGGAGCTCGTGCGGGCCGACGGCATCCTCGTCCCCGGCGGCTTCGGCGGCCGCGGTATCGAGGGCAAGATCCTCGCGGCACGGGTCGCGCGCGAGCAGGGCCTTCCCTACCTCGGCATCTGCCTCGGGATGCAGGTCGCGGTGATCGAGTTCGCCCGGCACGTCTGCGGCCTCGAGGGCGCGAACTCGAGCGAGTTCGACCCCGAGACGCCGTACCCGGTGATCGACCTCCTGCCCGAGCAGAAGGAGATCGAGGATCTGGGGGCGACGATGCGGCTCGGCGCGCAGCCGGTCGACCTCGTCGAGGGGACGAGGGCCTACGCCGCGTACGGCGAGGCCGTGATCTACGAGCGCCACCGGCACCGCTACGAGGTGAACAACCACTTCCGCCCGCGTCTCGTCGACGCCGGTCTCGTCGTCTCCGGCACCTTCCAGGAAGGACGGCTCGTCGAGGTGATCGAGCTCCCCGACCATCCCGTGGTTCGTCGCGAGCCAGTTCCACCCGGAGTTCAAGTCGCGGCCGACGCGCCCCGCGCCGCTCTTCCGCGACTTCGTCGGCGCCGCGCTCGCGCGTGCCCGCACCCGCGGCGCCGTTCGCTGCCGCCGGCGCCCGGGCGTACGCGAGCGCCGGCCGAGGCAGGGTACGATCCGCGAGCGTGCCGTCCGCCGTCGCGTCCGAGCGCGCTCGACCTCTTCCTCGAGCTCGCCGTCATCCCGAGCCCGCCCGGGCAGAGGGCTGCGGTCGCCGAGCGGGTCGCAGCGCGAGCTGCGCGACCTCGGGCTGCAGGCCGAGGTCGACGACTCGGGACCGCGCGTCGACTCGGATGCCGGGAACCTCTATGCACGTCTCGACCCGACGAACGGCGTCGGCGGAACGCCGATCTTCCTCTGCGCTCACTTCGACACGGTGCCGCCGACCGGTCCGATCGAGCCTGTGGTCGAGAACGGGTTCGTGCGCAACGGCGCCGGGACGATCCTCGGCGCCGACAACAAGGCTGCGCTGGCGGTCATGCTCGAGGCGGTCCGCCGCGTCCTGGTCGAGAACCGCCCCCACGCGGGGATCGAGCTGGTCTTCACGACCCGTGAGGAGACGGGCCTGCAGGGGGCGCAGGCGTTCGACGCGTCGCGCTTGCGCGCCCGCGCCGGATTCGTCTACGACCACGCGGCGCCGATCGGCGACGTGGTCGTGTCCGCGCCGTACTACCGGACGCTCGAGATCGTCTTCCGAGGGCGATCCGCGCACGCCGGGATCAACCCGGAAGACGGACGATCGGCGATCGTGGCCGCCGCGCGCGCGATCGCCGACCTGCGGCTCGGCCGGCTCGACCACGAGACGACCGCGAACGTCGGGAGGATCGACGGCGGGACCGCCCGCAACGTCGTGCCGGAGCGCTGCCACGTCGTCGCCGAGGCGCGCTCGCGGGACGAGAAGAAGCTCGTCGGCCGTCGTCCAGGAGATGGTCGACGCGTTCGCCTTCGCGGCCACCGTGTCCGACTGCGAGGTCGAGACGACGCTCGAACGAGCTCTACCACGGCTACCGCCTCGGCCCCGACGACCCGGCGCTCGTCCTGGCGCTGCGCGGCGCTCGAACGGCAGGGCTTCGCCGCCCGCGCGAGTCGAGGTGGGCGGCGGCGCCGACGCGAACGTCTTCAACGCCCGCGGGATCCCGTGCGTCGTGCTCGCGAACGGGATGGCTCGACATCCACAGCCCGGACGAGCGAGATCGCCGTCGCCGACCTCGACGCGATGGTCGAGGTGACGCTCGCCATCGTCGATGCTGCGCCGGGATGCCGGCTAGCCTCAGACGGGGTCGCGTCACGCGATCCGCGAGCGTCAGGTGGGGCTCGTCCGGCTCGACGTCGACGGTCGGCCGTGTGTGGCATATCCGCGGCTGACCGGGCCCGTCGCGCTCGGCGACGACGTGGTCGTCAACACGCAGGCGCTTCGACCTCGGCCTCGGCTCCGGCGGCTTCGACGTCCTCTACGGTCAACCTCACGCGCGGCCTCGGCCTCCCACCGGAGCGACGGTGCCCACGTGATGAAGCTGCCGTACACGCCGATCCAGTTCGCCGCGAGCCACGTCGAGGAGGCAGGCCGAGGCCGTGCCCTCCCTCGACGGGCTCCCCGTCGTCTGCTGCACGCTCCACAGCCAGCTCGCGCCCGTCTGCGCCGGGCATCGGGCCCGGGCGTGCGGGTCGCGTACCTCCAGCTCGCAGGCGGCGCGCTGCCCGTGTCTCTCTCCGACGCGGTGCGTGCGCTGAAGGCGCGCAGGGCTCGCTCGAGGTCGCCGTCGCCGTCGGTGCCTGCGTCGACGGCGACGTCTCGTGCGTCTCGCTCGCCTCGGCGCTCGCGTGGGCACGGGCGCGATCCGTTCGACGCCGTCGTGTGCGCGATCGGCCCGGGGATCGTCGGCACGGGCACCGTTGCTGGGGCACGGAGGCCTGGCGGCGGCGGAAGCCGTGAACGTCGCGACCGCGCTCGGCGGACGCCCGATCCTCGCGCCGCGGGTCTCGACGGCCGACGCGCGGGAGCGCCACCGAGTGCTCTCCCACCACACGGTCGCCGTGCTCGAGCTCGCGCTCGCAGCGTCCGCTCGTGGCGTGGCCGGAAGGTCTCGAGCCGGAGTGGGCGGGCGGTCGCCGTCGAGGTGGTGCCCGTCGACGCGGCTGGCGCGAGGCGTGCGCCGGGCTCCCCCTCGACACGATGGGCCGGGGCCCCGACGACGACCCCTGGTTCTTCGCGGCCGCCTTCGCGGCCGGCAGGCTCGCCGGCGGTCCGCCCGTGACCGAGCCGGAGTCCTCGCGGGTCGTCTACGACGGGGACTTCCTCTCGGTCTCGGTCGAGCGTCTGGGACGGACGTCGAGCGCGAGATCGTCGAGCGGCCGGATGTCGTCGGCGTCGTGGCCGTCGACCGCGACGGTGCGGTGACGCTCGTTCGCCAGGTCCGCGCCCGGCCACGCGGCGGGAGCTCCTCGAGCTCCCGCCGGCCGAGTCGAGCCGGGCGAGGAGCCGCTCGCGACCGCGAAGCGCGAGCTCGCCGAGGAGACGGGACTGCGTGGCGGGCGCTGGCGAGCGGGCCCGAGCTTCTGGACGACTCCCGGCTTCTGCCGGGAGCGGGTGCATCTGTTCTTCGCCGACGACCTCGAGCGGGCGAGCCGTCGCCCGACGTCGGAGGAGGAGTCGATCGAGGTCGTGCGCTGGCCGGTCGCCGAGATTCCCGGCGCGCGGCTCGGCGAGATCCAGGACGCGAAGACGTCTCGATCGGCCTCCTGCTGTACCTCGAGGGCGGCGATAGGGTGCGTGGTCGGCGAGTATCGGCGCTAGGCTTGCCGCCGCCGTGAGGGTCGGCGTCGTCACCGAGATCAAGGCCGACGAGCATCGCGTCGCGCTGACGCCCGCAGGTGCGCGCGAGCTCGTCGAGCGCGGCCACGAGGTGCTCGTCGAGGCGCGGCGCCGGGACGGGAAGCTCGTTCCCGGACGAGCGCCTACGAGGCCGTCGGGGCGTCCGTCGTCTCGGCGAGGACGTCTGGGACCGAGTCCGAGCTGTTGCTGAAGGTCAAGGAGCCGCTGCCGGAGGAGTTCCCGCGGCTCCGCGACGATCTCGTCCTGTTCACCTACCTCCACCTCGCGGCGGACGAGGCGCTGACGCGGGCGCTCGTCGACTTCCGGAGCGACCTGCGTCGCGTACGAGACCGTGCAGACCGCGGACGGCAAGCTCCCGCTCCTGGCTCCGATGAGCGAGGTCGCCGGCCGCCTCGCGACGCAGATGGGCGCCTGGGCGCTCGAGAAGGCGCAGGGTGGCCGCGGGATCCTCCTCGGCGGCGTGCCGGGCGTCCCGCCCGCGAGGGTCCTCGTGCTCGGCGGGCGGGATCGTCGGCTACAACGCCGCGCTGATCGCGGTCGGGATGCAGGCCGACGTGTGGGTGCTCGACAGGACGTGTCGAGCGCATGCGCGACCTCGAGATGATGCTCGACGGTCGGATCACGCTCGCGATGTCGACACCGCACCGAGATCGAGGAGGTGCTACGCCGAGGCGACCTCGTCATCGGAGCGGTGCTGATCCCGGGCGCCCGCGCGCCGAAGCTCGTGACGCAGCGACATGCTGGGCTCGATGAAGCCCGGCGCGGTGCTCGTCGACGTCGCAATCGACCAGGGCGGGTGCTTCGAGACGTCTCGCCCGACGACCCATTCGGATCCCGTGTACGAGGTCGACGAGATCGTCCACTACTGCGTCGCGAACATGCCCGGCGCCGTGCCGATCTCGTCGACGAAGGCGCTCACGAACGTCACGCTGCCCGTACGTCGAGGCGATCGCGGATCTCGGCCTACGCCAGGCGGTGGCGCGAAGCTCCGCCCTCGCCAGGGGTGTCAACGTCGTCGCGGGGCGGGTGACCTACGAGGCCGTCGCCGAGGCGCATGGGCTCGACTTCGAGCCGCTCGAGCAGGCGCTCGCAGGCGCCTAGATGAGCGAATTGCGCTTCTCTCCATGCCCCGCCCCGGGCAGCGATTCGCGGCTCAGGAACCTTCGGGGGCCTGAGGTGTGCGCCGGCTTCGCGGCGGGCCTGCCAGGCGTTCGTCAGCCTGATGACGCCGTACGTGACGGCAGCCGACAACCCGAGGACGGCCGACGATCCAGGCGATGAGCTCGAGGATGCCGATCAGTGTCGTCCATGCGCGATTCCTAGAATAGCCGGATGCCACGCGCTTGCATCATCGTGCTCGACGCCGTCGGAGCCGGCGAGCTCCCCGACGCCGAGCGACTACGGCGACGAGGGCTCGGACACCCTCGGCAACGTCGCGCGCGCGGTCGGCGGGCTCGACCTCCCGAGCCTCGAGGCGCTCGGGCTCGGCAACGTCGAGCCGCTCGAGGGCTGCCCGCCGCAACCGGGGGCACCCGCGGTGGCCGGCCGGCTGCTCGAGCGCTCGAAGGGCAAGGACACGATGAG
This sequence comes from uncultured Thermoleophilia bacterium, assembly GCA_963705605.1. GTDB lineage: Bacteria > Actinomycetota > Thermoleophilia > Gaiellales > Gaiellaceae > CAVPKC01. The sequence goes on along the minus strand of CAVPKC010000003.1, from coordinate 99,456 downwards.
CGGGCACTGGGAGCTGATGGGCATCGTGCTCGTCGCAGGCGCTCCCGACGTACCCGCACGGCTTCCCGTTCGCGATCATCGAGGAGTTCGCCCACCGGACGGGGCGCGGCGTGCTCGGCAACGTCGCCGGCCTCGGGCACGGAGATCATCCAGGAGCTCGGTGAGGAGCACCAGCGAGTCCGGCAAGTGGATCGTCTACACGTCCGCCGACTCCGTCTTCCAGGTCGCGGCCCACGAGGACACGATCCCGGTCGACGAGCTGTACCACGCCTGCGAGGTCGCCCGCGAGATCCTGAAGGGCAAGCACGCCGTCGGCCGCGTGATCGCCCGGCCGTTCGTGGGCGAGCCCGGGAACTACGTGCGGACGCCCGGCCGTCACGACTGGGCGCTCGAGGCCGCGTCAGCCCAACTACCTCACGCTCCTCCGCGAGGCCGGTGCAGACGGTGCACGCGGTCGGGAAGGTCTCCGACATCTTCGCCGGCCAGGACATCGACGAGTCGTACCCGACGAAGTCGAACGTCGAGGGCATCGCGAAGCACCGAGGAGCTGCTCCGGGTCGCTCGACTCCGGGCTCGTGTTCACGAACCTCGTCGAGACCGACATGCTGTGGGGCCATCGGAACGACCCGGAGAACTTCCACCGGTGCCTCCAGGACTTCGACAGCCGCCTGCCCGACCTCCTCTCGGCGCTCCGCAAGGACGACCTTCTGATGATCACGTCGGACCACGGGTGCGATCCGACCACTCCGTCGACCGACCACTCCCGCGAGTACGCCATGCTGCTCGCCTACGTCGCCGGTCGCAACGCGGCGGGCCGGATCATCGAGGGGGAGTTCGCCGACGTCGGCGCCACCGTGAACGCCTGGCTCGGCGGGAAGTCGCCGTCGCGCAGGGTCGCGGGCCAGCCCTTCCTCGAGCGCTAGCGGGCTCTCGTGATCCGACCGGCCGAGCTGATCGAGCGCAAGCGCGACGGGCTCGAGCTCGCCGACGACGAGCTTGCCGAGCTCGTCCTCGCCTATGCGCGACGGCCACGTCCCGGACGAGCAGATGGCCGCGTTCTGCATGGCGGTCTACTTCAGAGGCCTCTCGGCGCGCGAGCGGTTCGCGCTCACGGACGCGATGGTCAGGAGCGGGGAGATCGTCGACCTCGCGTCTCTCGGGCGCGTCGTCGTCGACAAGCACTCGACCGGCGGGGTCGGCGACAAGACGTCGATCGCGCTCGGGCCGGTGGTCGCCGCCTGCGGCGTCCCCTTCGCGAAGATGAGCGGCCGCGGCCTCGGCCACACCGGGGGGACGCTCGACAAGCTCGAGGCGATTCCCGGCTTCCGGGTCGAGCTCGACACACCCGCCTTCGTCCGCCAGGTCGACGAGATCGGGCTCGCGATCATCGGGCAGACCGACGGCCTCGTCCCGGCCGACCGCCGGCTCTATGCGCTGCGCGACGTCACCGCGACGGTCGACGAGATCTCGCTGATCGCGGCGAGCATCATGTCCAAGAAGATCGCCGCGGGCGCGAACGCGATCCTCCTCGACGTCAAGGTCGGCGACGGCGCCTTCATGAAGATGCGCGAGGACGCGCGGCGGCTCGCCGAGGCGATGCTCGAGCTGGGCGCAGCGCTTCGACCGCCGCGTCGTCTGCGAGCTCACAGGCATGGAGCAGCCGCTCGGGCACGCGGTGGGCAACGCGCTCGAGATCCGTGAGGCGGTCGCGACCCTCCGGGGCGAGGGGCCGGCGGACCTCGCCGAGCTCGTCCTCCGATCGGCGGCCACGCTGCTCGCGCTGTCGGATCTCGGCGATCGACGAGGTCGAAGGGCACCGCCGGGCGGAGGACGCCATCGGCTCCGGCGCTGCGCTGGAGGCCTACGAGCGCTGGATCCGGGCCCAGGGCGGCGACCCGTCCGAGGGCGTTCTCGAGGGGGCGCCCGTCGTCAGTCACGTCCTCGCCGCGTCGTCGGGCGCAGTCGCCTCGATTGCCGCAACCGGCATCGGGCGGGCAGCGATGCGGCTCGGCGCGGGGCGCGTGCACAAGGGCGATCCGATCGATCACGCGACGGGTGTCGTCTGTCTGGTCAAGGTCGGCGACGCGGTCGACCAGGGAGAGCCGCTGGCCGAGATCCACGCTCGTGACGCGTCGAGCGCAGATGCCGCGGTCGCGGACGTCGCCGCCTGCTACCGGCTCGTCGACCACGCCGTCGCGCGTCCGCCGCTCGTGCTCGAGGTGATGGGCCGGCCTCCAGGGGCCTGACCGTGCCCGAGCTGCCCGAGGTGGAGACGATCCGGGCGGCGCTCGCGCCGGCGCTGAGCGGGCGGCGGATCGAGGAGGTCAGGATCCTCGACGCCCGCCTGACGAGGCCCGATCCCCCGGAGGAGGTCGAGGCCCGGCTGACCGGCCGACGGATCCTCGCGGTCGAGCGCCGGGGCAAGTACCTGATCCTGCAGCTCGGGGGCGGCGGGCACCTGCTCGTCCACCTGCGGATGACGGGAAGCTTCCGGCTGGCCGCGGAAGCCGACGGCGCCGACGCCCACCGTCGGGCCGTCATCCGGCTGGACGACGGGTCGAACGTCGCCTATCGAGACGTCCGCCGCTTCGGAACATGGCTCGCGCTGGATCCCGGCGAGCTCGACGCCTACCTCGGAGAGCGCCTCGGGCCGGAGCCGCTGGGCGCCCGCTTCACGGCGGCGCGACTCGGACAATCGCTGGCCCGCCGACGCGCTCCCGTGAAGGTCGTCCTGCTCGACCAGCGTGCCGTGGCGGGCGTCGGGAACATCTACGCGGACGAGGCGCTGTGGCGGGCGGGGATCGCCCCGGAGCGCCCTGCCCTGGAGCTCACGGCGGACGAGGTCAGGGCGCTCCACCGGGGCGTGCGGACGGTGCTCCGCACCGGTCTCGCACGCCAGGGCGCGACGCTGCGCGACTACCGCGACCCGTCCGGCTCAGCGGGTGCGATGCAGGACGAGTTCCGCGTCTACGGGCGGGAGGGCGAACCGTGCCTGCGCTGCGGGACGCCGATCGCGAAGGCACGCCTCGGTGGCCGTGGCACGTGGTTCTGTCCCGTGTGCCAGCCTCTCGTGCCCGCATGAGCCTGTTCCTGCCGGAGGGCGTGCTGGTCGGCCACCACACCGATCGCGCCGGCTGGACCGGCTGCACGGCGATCCTCGCGCCGGAAGGGAGCGTCGCGGCGTGCGAGGTGCGTGGCGGGGGCCCGGGGACGCGCGAGAGCGACCTCCTCGGCCCGGCGTCGAGCGCGGTGGGCGCGAACGCCGTCGTCCTCGCGGGCGGCAGCGCCTACGGCCTCGCGGCGGCAGACGGGGTGATGCGATACCTGGCCGAGCGCGACATCGGCTACCGCACTCGGGCCGGGATCGTGCCGCTCGTCGCGGCGGCGGTCGTCTTCGACCTGGCGCTGGGCGATGCCGAGGCGCGGCCCAGTGCGGATGACGGCTATGCGGCGGCCGGCGCCGCGACCCGCGAGCTCGAACGCGGAAGCGTCGGCGCCGGCACGGGCTGCACCGTCGGGAAGCTGCTCGGGCCGAGCGCCTGGACGAAGGGCGGCCTCGGGTTCGCCGGGCGAACGCTCTCAGGCGGCGGAAAGGTCGCAGCCGTCGCGGTCGTGAACGCGTTCGGGGAGATCCTGGCGGAGGACGGCACGATCCTGGCCGGCGTCTGGCGAGACGACCGCTACGTGCGCACCGTCGACCTCCTCGCCCGCGGCGAGTCGCCGTTGCGGCCGTGGCGAGAGTCGACGACGCTCGTCTGCGTGCTCACCGACGCGGCGCTCACCAAGACGCAGGCCTGGCTGGTGGCACGCGCGGCGAGCGCGGGGGTCGCCCGTGCCGTCGACCCGGCGGCGACCGCTGTCGACGGCGACGTCGTCTACTGCATCGCGACGGGCCGCCGCGATCTCGACACCCTCGCGGTCGCCGCCGTCGCAGCCGACGTGACGGCGTCCGCGATCCGCGACGGCGTGCGGCGTGCCGAAGGCGCTCCGGGGTGCCCCTCCGCCGCGCAGCGAGCCGGCGGCTCCGGGGAATCCGCCCCCTAGACTGGACGCATGGGCTCACGCACGCTCCGGACCGAGGCGGTCGTTCTTCGGTCGATTCGCTACGGCGAGGCCGATCGGATCCTGCATCTCTTCACGAGGGAGGAGGGCCGCGCAGGCGCGATCGCGAAGGGCGCCCGCAAGACCCGATCGCGGTTCGGAGCGCGCCTGGAGCCGTTCAGCCACGTCGAGCTGATGCTCCATCGAGGGCGGGGCGAGCTGGGCACCGTCTCGAGCGTCGACCTCGTGCGCTCCCACCAGGCCCTCGCGCTCGACCCGTACCGGCTTGCCGTCGGCCACGTCGGCCTGGAGGCCGTGCTGCGCCTCTTCATCGAGCACGACGCCAACCCCCAGGCCTTCCACGCGCTCGTCCGCTTCCTCGACCTCCTCGACGGGCCCGTCGCCGAGCCGGCGCGGCGACCTGCGCTGGACGCGCTCGTTCTCTCGTTCCAGCTCAAGCTGCTGTGGCTCGCGGGTTATCTGCCCCATCTGGCAGGTTGCGCAGCCTGCGGGAAGCCGGGGCCCCTCGTCGCGTTCTCCGCGGCGGACGGGGGCGCGGTCTGCGCCGGCTGCGAGACGGGCGCACTCGGCGTGTCCGCCGGCGGATTCGAGGGGATGCGGGCCCTGCTCGAGCGTCCGCTGGCCGACGGTCGCGAGGCGGGGCTGACGCCGGCGGCGGCACGCGAGACGCTCGCGGTGGTGGAGGCCGTCTACGAGTACCACGGCGGATTCCGGCTGAAGACGCTCGCGGCACGCTGACCTCTAGGATCCGCGAGGTGCCGGCGAGCTTCCAGGACATGATCTCCGCGCTGGAGCGCTACTGGGCGGCGTACGGCTGCGTGGTCATGCAGCCGTACCACACCGAGGTCGGTGCCGGGACGTTCAACCCGGCGACGGTGCTCCGCTGTCTCGGCCCCCGGCCGTGGAAGACGTTCTACGTCGAGCCGTCGATCCGACCGACGGACGGCCGCTACGCGGAGAACCCCTTCCGTCTCCAGCACTACTTCCAGGCGCAGGTGATCCTCAAGCCGGCGCCCGAGGACGTGCTCGACCGGTATTTCGGCTCGCTCGAGGCGATCGGCATCGATCTCGAGCGCCACGACGTCCGCCTCGTCGAGGACGACTGGGAGGGGCCGACGCTGGGCGCGTGGGGCCTGGGCTGGGAGGTCTGGATCGACGGCATGGAGGTGACCCAGTTCACCTACTTCCAGCAGGTGGGCGGGCTCGAGCTCGATCTGATCCCCGCCGAGATCACGTACGGGCTCGAGCGCCTCGCCATGTTCATCCAGGGCACCCGCTCGATCTGGGAGATCGAATGGGCGCCTGGAGTGCTCTACGCCGACGTGTACCACGACAGCGAGCGTCAATGGTCGGCGTACAACTTCGAGCGCGCGCCCGTGGACGTCCTGATGAGGCGGTTCGGCGAGCACGAGGCCGAATGCGCCGCACTGCGCGAGGCCGGCCTGCCGATTCCCGCCTACGATCAGGTGTTGAAGGCATCGCACGTCTTCAACCTCCTCGACGCCCGTGGCGCGATCTCGGTCACGGAGCGCGCGCAGTACATCGCACGGGTGCGCAATCTCGCCCGCGCGGTGTGTCAGGCGTACCTCGACCAGAGCGCAGAGGACGGCTGATGCCGACGCTCCTCTACGAGATCGGTTGCGAGGAGCTACCGTCCGCCGCGGTCTACGAGGCGGTCGAGCAACTCCCGGAGCTGTGCGTCGAGGAGCTGGGCAGCGCGCCGAGCGAGGTCTTCGCGGGCCCCCGCCGGCTCGCGGTGCTCGTCCGTGACCTTCCCGCGGAGACCCCCGAGGCCTGGATCCAGGGCCCACCCGTCCGGGTCGGCGAGAAGGCTGCGGAAGGCTTCGCGCGGAAGCTCGGTGTCCCCCGTGCGAGCCTCGTCGAGCGCGACGGCGTGCTGGGGTGGGTGAAGCCGGCCGAGCCGATCGCAGCGACGCTTCCGGCGCGCCTGGACGCCATCCTGCGCGGGCTGGGGTTCGGGAAGTCGATGGTCTGGGAGGCTGGCGGCCTGCGCTTCTCGCGGCCGGTGCGCTGGACGCTCGCGCTGCTCGACGACGTCGTCGTCGCGGGCACCGGGTCGTTCGGGCACCGGTTCACGTCCGGGCCGATCGAGGTCCCGTCCGCCGAGAGGTACGCCGAGACTCTGCGCGCGCACGGAGTCGAGCCCTCGCTCGCAGAACGCGAGCGCCTGGTGCGCGAGGGCCTGGACCGCCTCGGCGCCTGGGCGGATCCGATGGGGAAGCTCCAGGAAGTCGTCAACCTCGTCGAGGCGCCCGTCGTGCTGGAGGGCTCGTTCGAGGAGCGCTTCCTCGCGCTGCCCCGGCGCGTCGCCGTGACCGCGATGCAGTCCCATCAGCGGTACTTTCCCCTCGACGGGGCGCGGTTCGGCTTCGTCGCGAACGGCGGCGATCCGCACCTCGTCCGCGCCGGGAACGAGCGGGTGCTGGAGGGCCGGCTCGAGGACGCCTCGTTCACGTTCGAGCGGGACGTCGCGGTAGGCGTCGACGGGCTCGCCGAGAGGCTCGGCTCGATCACGTTCGCGGCCGGCGCCGGATCGGTGGCCGACAAGTCGGCACGGCTCGTACACCTCGTGGATGCGCTCGGCGGAGGCGACGCGTCCCGGGAGGCGGCGCGGCTCTCGAAGGCCGACCAGGCGGCGGAGCTCGTTCGGGAGTTCCCCGATCTCCAGGGGTACATCGGCGCGGAGTACGCGCGGAGCGCAGGCTATCCCGAAGCCGTCTGCCAGGCGATCGAGGAGCACTACCTGCCGGACGCTGCCGGCGGCCCGCTTCCGGCGTCGGAGGTCGGGCGGGTGCTGGCGGTCGCGGACAAGGTGGACAACCTGACGGTCGCCTTCTCCCTGGGCCAGCGGCCCACCGGGACCCGGGACCCGTACGGCCTGCGGCGGGCCGCGATCGGGCTGGCGCGCCTCGCGATGGCGAGCGGCTTCCCGATCGACGTCGGAGCGCTGGCACGGCTCGACCACCGGCTCCTCGTCGAGCAGGGAGCCGAGGTGTCCGACGAGCCGCCGGACGACGTCGCCGACTTCGTCGCCGAGAGGCTCGAGGGGCTGCTCGACGCACCGGTCGAGTTCGTCCGAGCCGCGCGCGGCGCCGGGCTGACCCAGCTCGGACAGATCCAGGGGCTCGCCGTTGCCCTGTCGGGGCTTACAGACGCGACGCTTGACGCCGTACACACCGTCTACACCCGCGCCGATCGTCTCGCGGGCAAGCATGCGGCCGACGCGGCGCAGCGACTCGACGCGGGGCTGCTCGTCGAGGAGGCGGAGCGCTCCGTGGCGTCCGCGCTCGACCGTGCCGCGCCCGAGATCGACGCCGCCCTCGGCGAGGGGGACTTCGAGCGGGCGCTGGCCGCAGCAGGCGAGCTCGGAGCCCCGCTCGACCGGTTCTTCGAGGACGTCCTGGTGATGGCCGAGGACGAAGCGGTGCGGGCCAACCGCCTCCGACTCCTCCTGGACGTCCGTGACACGGTGGGCCGGCTGGGCGACTTCGGAGAGATCCCCCGCTAGGCGCAACGCTCCGCCTCGGCGTCTCGCGCGGATCGTGGAAACTACCGATGCGCGGCGAAGCTCGGGTGAGCCATCCTTCTTCTGCGGAAAGGAGGAAGCGCGATGACGTCTGCCCCTGTTTCAGGAACTGCACGCGAGCCGCGTGGCCGCGGTGAGGCCCACAGCCGTCTCGCCCGGTGGGCGGTGGCGTCGTCGGCTGTGTTCGGGGCGGCGATTGCGGCGATCGTGATCGGGTGGGCTGCCGGCGGCGACAGTTTCATGGACAACAACCTGTGGTTCAGCTGGACTGTGCTGCTGCTCGGTCTGGCGGCCGGAATCGCTGCCTGCCTCATGGCAATCGTCGCGATGCTCAAGGGCGAAGTCTGGGCCCTTCTCTGGGTGCCGCTGTGCGCGTTCCCCGCACTCGTCGTCCTCGTGGTCGTGGGCGAAGCCTTCATCTGGGAGTAGCGGCGCCGCTGGCAGATCCTCGAGCCGGTCGACGTCCGGCGGCAGAGGCCGAGCAGTGTTTGAGAGAACGCGCTACAGCGAGGTCTACGAATGGGCGGGGTGTCCCGGTGGACGGCTGGTAGACGGCGACGGTCCCAAGGTGTATGAAGTGAAAGCCTCGGCGTTTCGGGCGTGGAAGGCGTCCGCCTCTTCTGGAATGCCGAGGTGCTCTTCCCGTCTCGCCGACCTGCGAGTAGGTTCCGCGTGGCGCGTAACCCTGTGCCGCAGAGGGTCGCGCCCAGTGGTCCGGGCGGTGGGGGCTCTATGGGGGCTCCGCCGCCCGGATTGCTCTCACCGTTGTTCGCAGGGGCAGCCCCCGCTCACGCGGCCGCTTCGCGTCTCGGTGCCGACTCTCGTCGGCAGAAGGCGGCACGAGGCGGGCTCATACCTGAGGACGAGGCACCGAGGAGCTCGAGTGCGACCATCAGACGATCGCGAATCGTGCGTGCGGCCGAGGTCAGCGAGGTGGCCGGCTTCTAGGCTCAATGCACTGACCCGAATACGAAGCCGAGAAAGGGGAACCATCGTGAAGGCAGTACAGATCATCACCGGAAGCCTCGCCGCTGGCCTCGCTGCTGCATTCCTGGGCGGCGCCGCCTGGGGTCAAAACGCAGTCGTCGACTGGGACCGCTACATCATCAGCGGCGACGTGGTCACCGTTGTCGGCGCCGTCGGCGGAGCACTCTTGCTGGCCCTCGCCGCCCTCCTCATCTACCTCGGCGTTCGCCCCAGGCGAGATCGGGATGTGAGCGCCGGAGGAGCATCCGCTCGCGTCCACCGCGGAGCGCCCGCCGCCTAGCCGGCAAACGCGACAACCACTGGTAGAGGCCGGGCAGTGCCCGGCCTCTACTCGCAGGCTCTAGCCGTGGTTCGAACCCAGGCCACTGTCGTGACCATCGTGACTCCAGCGGCGATGAGGTCGGGCTCCTCTGCGTCAACGACGGGACCGACGGGACTTTCTACCCCGTCTTCTGCCCGTCTGGGAGCACCTGAGCGCATCCCACCGGTCTAGGATGGCTCAACCATGCGGGAGAGCCCCCCAGCACAGCCGCCTGTCGAGATCCACGTCGTCTCGGACTCGACGGGGGAGACCGCGACGCGGGTCGTCCAGGCGGTCGAGCGCCAGTTCCCGGAGCTCGAGTTCGAGGTCATCCGGCACCCGCGGATCGCGGGCCCGGAGGATCTCCAGCTCGCGGCCACGAGGGCGCGGGGCCGGCGCGCCGTGATCGTGTACACGCTCGTCGACGCGGGCTACCGGGATGCGATGCGCATGCTCTGCCGGCGGTACCGGCTCCACTACTGCGATCTCCTCGGCCACCCGATCGACGCGGTCGCGCGCGTCTCCGGGCTCGAGCCGAAAGGAGAGCCTGGCGCTCGGCCCGTCCTCGACACCAGCTACTTCAAGCGCATCGAGGCGATCGAGTTCGCGGTCCAGGCCGACGACGGAGCTTCCGTCCGGCGCCTCAACGAGGCGGACATCGTCCTCGTCGGCGTGTCGCGCACGTCGAAGACGCCACTCTCGATCTACCTCGGCTACCTCGGGTACAAGGCAGCCAACGTGCCGATCGTCAAGGGGATCGAGCCGCCGGCACAGCTGTGGGAGCTCGACGCGGCGCGCATCGTCGGCGTGACCCTCAAACCGGAGCTGCTGGCCGAGATCCGCGAGCGGCGGGTGCAGCAGATGCGCGGCAGCGGACGCTCCTATTCGGACCTCGCCGACGTCTACGAGGAGCTCGAGCACGCCGAGGCCGTGCACCGGAAGCTGGGGTGTCCGGTGATCGAGGTCTCGACGCTCGCGATCGAGGAGACGGCGCACCAGATCATCCGTCTCGTCGAGCAGCGTCTCCAGGACGGGCGCCGGCGTCCCAGGGTCCGTTCGAAGGCGTGACCGCCGGCGGCGCGAGCAGCGCGGGAGAGAAGCCTCCGGTCGCCTGGTACTGGTGGTTGGTCTGGGGCGCGCTGCTCGCTACCGGGATCTTCGTCTTCTACGTTCTCTTCACGCCGGTCTGGATCGGGGTCAGGCTGGCGGCGTGGGTGTCGGAGCGCTCGAGCCGGTCGCGCCCGCCGTCCTGACCCGCCGCCGGCGCAGCACGAGCCGCCCGCCCAGGAACGCGCCACCCAGGAGGAGGAGCACGGGCCCCGCCGTCATCAGGGCCACGAAAGCCCCGGCCGTCACGGTCTCGAGCCCGTGGAGCGCCGCGTGCCAGGCATCGGCGATGCCGAAGCCGTCGTCGCTCGGAGGCGCCGTCGTGGGCACGCCGCGCTCCGCCACGTCGAGGGTGATCGTCGCGAATGTCGTCTGGTCGCTGAGGTAGCGCAGCTGCCCACGCGCTTCCTCGAGCTGGAGCTGGACGTCGGCCAGACGTTGCTGGACCGCCAGCGCTTCGCCGACGGTTCGCGTCCGGTCGAGGAAGCGCAGGAGCTGCGCCTCGACGGCCTCGAGATGGCGCGTCCGGGCCTTCAGGTCGACGACCTGTGCTGAGACGTCCTCACCGACCTCCTCGCGCCCTTCGACCCGGCCGAGGTCTGCGAGCGCGGTCATCGCGCGCGCGTACGCCTGGGCGGGGACGCGCAGGACGATCGTGCCCCGGACGAGCCGGGAGCCGTCTCCCTGGCTGGCCGAGGAGCTCGTGACGAAGCCGCCGAGGCCGGTCGTGATCGTCCGGGCGCGCGCAACTGCCTCCTCGAAGCCGCCCCGACCGACGGTGAGGCTCAGCGTCGCCGTGTGGATCACCCGCGGGCCGATCGCCTGGATGGCGACAGCCTCTCCCTCCGGCACGTCACCGCCGAGCTCGGCCGGCGCGCTCTGGTCGGCGACCGAGGCGGTAACCGCCGCCGGGGAGGCTTCGACCGTCCCGGCAGCCTGCTCGTCACCGTGGGCTCCGCTGCAAGCCGCGACGATCCCGGCGGTGCCGATCGCCGCCGCGGCGATCGCCGTCGTGAGCACCACTCTCCTCCACATGACCACTCCCCTCGTCGTCGTTGCCGGTTCGACCGGCAGCGGGCCTCGACGGTTCCCGGTCGATTGGTCGAGGCCGCCGGAGGGCAGTAGAGTCCCGCGAGCATGAGGGCCACGTACGTCTACAACTTCGCGGACGCCGCCGATGTCGGCCGGGAGCTGCTCGGCGGCAAGGGGGTGGGCCTCGCGCAGATGAAGGCGCTGGGCGTCCCCGTGCCCGAGGGCTTCGTGGTGACGACCCCTGCGTGCGTCGAGTACATGCGACTCGGCCGGCAGCTTCCCACCGGGCTCGAGGACGAGATCCGGACGCACGTCGAGCAGCTCGAGCGACAGGCCGGCAGGCGGCTCGACGATCCCGACGATCCGCTGCTCGTCTCGGTGCGGTCTGGGGCAGCCGTCTCGATGCCCGGGATGATGGACACGATCCTGAACCTCGGGCTGAACGGGCGGACCGCGGAGGCGCTCGGGCGGACGACCGGTAACCCGCGGTTCGCGTGGGACGCGTACCGGCGGCTGATCCAGATGTACGGCGAGGTCGTCGACGGGATCGACCAGCACCTGTTCGAGGGCGAGCTCGGGCGTCTGAAGGACGAGCGCGGTGTCTCGAGCGACGTCGATCTCGGCCCGGGCGACCTCGAGGAGCTCGTCACCCGCTTCGAGGCGATCTACCAGGAGAGCGCGGGCCAGGAATTCCCGACCGACCCGCACGACCAGCTGCTGCGGGCGGTCCGGGCCGTTTTCGACTCCTGGGACACGCCCCGCGCGCAGGTCTATCGTCGCGCGAACGCGATCCCCGACGACCTCGGAACGGCGGCCAACGTCGTGCAGATGGTCTTCGGCAACAAGGGCGACACCTCGGCGACCGGCGTGGCGTTCACCCGAGACCCGTCCACCGGCGCTCCCGGCGTCTGGGGCGAGTTCCTCGTGAACGCCCAGGGTGAGGACGTCGTCGCCGGGACCCGCACGCCGGAGCCGATCGAGCTGATGGCGGCCGCGCTCCCCGCTGCCCACGCCCAGCTCGTCGAGACGATGCAGCGCCTCGAGGAGCACTTCAGAGAGATGCAGGACATCGAGTTCACCGTCGAGGAGGGGTGTCTGTTCCTCCTCCAGACACGCTCCGGCAAGCGAACGGCCGCTGCGGCACTGCGAATCGCGGTCGACATGGCGAGCGACGGGCTGATCTCGCGGGACGAGGCCGTCGCCAGGATCGACCCCGGCCAGCTCGACCAGCTGCTCCATCCGATGATCGACCCGACCGCCGAGGTGCAGGTGATCGCCGAGGGCCTCAACGCCTCTCCCGGAGCCGCCACCGGTGCGATCGTCTTCGACGCCGACACCGCGGAGGATCGGGGGCGCGGGGGAGACGACGTCATCCTCGTCCGCTGGGAGACGACCCCCGACGACATCCACGGGCTGATCTGGGCCAGTGGCGTCCTCACCGCCCATGGGGGGATGACGTCCCACGCGGCGGTGGTCGCCCGCGGAATGGGGAAGCCCGCCGTCACGGGCTGCGACCAGGTCTCGATCGAGGGAACCGTCGCCGTGATCGGAGGCCGGCGGTTCGCGCAGGGCGACGTGATCACGATCGACGGCGGCACGGGCCGGGTGATCGCAGGCGCCGTCCCGCTCGTGCCTCCGCGGATGGACGACAACTTCGCGACCATCCTCGAGTGGGCCGACGAAGCCCGCCGCCTGCGCGTCCGCGCGAATGCGGACACGCCCGAGGACGCCGCCAAGGCCCGCGAGTTCGGGGCGGAGGGCATCGGGCTCTGCCGCACGGAGCACATGTTCATGGCGGACGAGCGGCTCCCGCTCGTCCGGCAGATGATCCTCGCCGGGAGCGAGGACGAGCGGCGTCGCGCGCTCGAGCCGCTGCTCCCGATGCAGCAGGGGGACTTCGAGGGCATCTTCGAGGCGATGGCGGGGCTCCCGGTGACGATCCGCCTGCTCGACCCACCGCTGCACGAGTTCCTGCCGCCGCTCGATCAAGCCGACTCGCCGCAGATGGCGCAGCGGATCCGCGCCCTTCGCGAGGCGAACCCGATGCTCGGGACGCGAGGCTGCAGGCTCGGCATCCTCTATCCCGAGATCTACGAGATGCAGGTCCGTGCGATCATCCGCGCGGCCGTCGCGGTCGAGGAGCGCACGGGCGCGGCTCCTCTCGTCGAGATCATGCATCCTCTCGTCGGCTTCGCCGAGGAGCTCCGCCGGCTCCGGAGCCTCACCGTCGAGACCGCCGATGCGGAGCTCGAAGATGCCGGACGCGCGATCGAGTACCGCGTCGGCACGATGATCGAGCTACCTCGAGCGTGCATCCGCGCGGACGAGATCGCCGAGGTCGCGGACTTCTTCAGCTTCGGCACCAACGATCTGACGCAGACGACGCTCGGTTTCTCGCGCGACGACGCCGAGGGGAAGTTCCTCACCCGCTACCTGGACGACCGGCTGCTCCAGGCGAACCCGTTCGAGACGCTCGACCAGGGCGGCGTCGGCGACCTCATGCGCATCGCGGTCGAGCGTGCGCGCGGCGTCAAGCCCGACATCAAGCTCGGCATCTGCGGCGAGCACGGTGGGGATCAGCTCTCGGTCGGCTTCTGCCACGGCCTCGGGCTCGACTACGTCTCGTGCTCTCCGTATCGCGTGCCGCTCGCTCGGCTCGCGGCGGCGCAGGCGGCCCTCGCGGAGGCCGGAGTGAGCGCCGTTCCCGTCGGCGGCTAACGGCCGAATCGTTGCGCTGCCGTAGGCAGCGCCGATTTCGGCCTTGGAGGGGCCCGTTAGGGCCCCGGTCACCCCGAATCGTTGCGCTGGCGTAGGCAGCGCCGATGTCGGCCTTGGAGGGGCCCTTTGGGCCCCGGTCACCGCATCGTTGCGCTGCTGCGCGCCGATATCGCCGGGGCCCTGCGGCCCGGAACCGAGTTCGGCCTCGGGCGGGGCGGTGACCGGGCGGCTCCGCCGCCCTCCACGGCGGATATCGGCCCGGCCTGCGGCCGGGCAACGATTCCGCCAAGGGCTAGTTGTCGAGGCGGCCGATCCGGTGGTGCCAGAAGCGCCACCAGTCGAACAGCGCCGCGTGGTCTCGCCCACCCTCGCGCGCGATGCCGAGGACGTCGAGGTGGTCTTCCTGGTCGAACTTGTCGTGCGTCCAGACCATGACCGCGTCGTTCCCGTCGAAGTAGCAGAGCCTGCGGCCGCCGGGCTTGTCAGGCCCGTGGTTCCAGGCGCCCTCGCCGCCCCAGGTGACCCCGTTGCAGCGCCCAGTATCCGCGGGCAGTCCCTGCTCCTCGCGGATCTGCTCGAACGCGGCGTCGAGGGACGGGGTGTCGGGGTAGACGAGGAGCTCCCAGCTGTCGGGATAGAAGCGGGCTGTCGAGTCGGCCGGCTCGGCACACGTGGCCGCGTCCGTCGCCCCGGCCGGGGGCGACCCCTCGGTGCAGTTCGCCTCGAGCTCGTTCGGGACGAGGGCCGCGATCGTCGAGTCCACGTTCGTGTTCGTCGCCTCGGCCGTCGTCGCGTCGGCGGTCGTCGCGTCGGCGGTGGTCGCCTGCTCGGCGGTCGTCGGGGCCGTCGCCGTCTGCGCCTGTTCCGTGGCGGCCGCCGGTGAGTTCGAGTCGTCGGGACGGGTGAGCGCCCACACGAGAACACCGGCGACGGCTGCCGCGAGCAGCGCAGCGACGCCGCCGAGCAGCCAGGAGCGGCGACCCCTGTCACCGTTGCCGGCGGGGGGCGGCTGCTTCGGCTCGTCGGTCTGGAGAACCGTCGGGCCGGCCGGAGGGGGAGGGGCGCCGGAGTCGCCGGTGTCGAGGGTCGTCGCAGCCGACGGCGACGAGCCCTCGGCGGGGCTCGAGCCGACCGCGAGGGGCGGCGCCGGCGGAGGGCCGCCGGCACCCGCAGCGGCGGTTGCAGCGAGCGATGCCGCCGCAGCATCCGAGGCCCCGGGCGCGAGCGTCGGGGGCTCGCTGGGCGGTGGGGCGCCGGCAGGCTGCTGGAGGACCGCGGCCCGCGCGGCCTGGATGAGCTCCCTGCAGCTCGCGTAGCGCTCGTCCTTGTTCTTCGCCATCGCCCGGGCGATCACCCGGTCGAGGGCGAGTGGCAGCCCCGGTCGGACGGCAGAGAGTGGTGGAGGCTCCTCGTGGAGATGCGCGTGCATGACCGCGATCTCGGCCTCCCTGTCGTAGGGCGGCCGGCCCGCCAGGCATTCGTAGAGAACGCACCCGAGCGCGTAGACGTCCGTGCGGGCGTCCACCGGCATACCCTCGATCATCTCGGGGGCCGCGTAGTCGAGCGTGCCGACGAAGTAGCCCGTCTTCGTCAGCCCTCTCGACATCGTGTGCTTGACGATCCCGAAGTCGGTGACGTAGATCCGGTCGATCGGATCCTCGACGAGGATGTTGGCGGGCTTCACGTCTCTGTGTACGAGGGCGTGGTCGTGCGCCGCATCGAGCGCGCCGGCAGCCTGGTCGAGGAGGAAGAGGACTCGCGCGATACCGAGCGGGCCGTCCCGGGCGATCAATCCCTTGAGATCGGTTCCCTTCACGTAGCGCATCGCGAGGAAGAGCTGGCCGTCGGCTTCGCCGGCGTCGTACACCGGGATGATGTTCGGGTGGTCGATCGCGGCCGCCCGCCGCGACTCCCGTTCGAAGCGCTCACGGAAGCTCGCGTCCTCGCTCAGAGCAGGAGCGAGCAGCTTGAGGGCGACATGACGCCCGAGGTGCGTGTGCTCGGCAAGGTAAACGACGCTCATCCCACCCCGGCCGATCAGCTCTTCCAGGCGGTAGACGGCAACGGTCGTGCCGATGCGTGTAGTGCCGTGAGTCACGCCGCTGTCGCAGCGTAGCACCCTCACCGGAGCGCGGTGCAGGGAATGCCGGCGCCGGCTGACCGGGCGGCTAGACTCGGCTCGTGCTCCGCCTCCGGATCCTGACGGGTCGCGAGTCGGGACGGGTCGTCGAGGTCACCGGGGATCGTTTCGTGGTCGGGAGCGATCCGGGCTGCGACCTTGTTCTGCCGGACGAGCTCGTGTCCCCGCTGCACGCCGCATTCACCCGTGTCGAGAACGGGAGCTACGTGCTCGCCGATCTCGGCTCCGAGGGCGGCACGTTCGTCTCTACGCGGCGCCTTCGGGGCCCGGTGGCCCTGCGCGGGGACGAGGAGCTGTGCTTCGGCCAGACGTTCGGCGAGCTCTCGGCACGCCGGGCGGGCGCCGGCCGCCGTGCACCGCTCATGGTAGGGGCCGTCGGGCTGGTGCTGGTGGCGGCCGCCGTCGGGGTGCTGATGCTCCGGTCGGGCGTCAACGAGCCGGCCCCGGGCGAGGCCGAGGGTGCGCGCCCGGCGACGGTGACCGTCGTCGAGATCGTCTCCGAGACGGTTCCCGAGACCGCCACCGATGCGTCGAGCGGCGAGGTGGCGCCGGACGACCCGGCCGGAGCCGAGGAACCGGCCCAGAACCCTGCGCCGACATCCGTCGTCTACACGGACGACTTCTCCGACCCGTCGAGCGGCTGGGAGGTCTTCGCCGACGAGAGTGCCAGCGGCGCCTACCGGGAGGGCGAGTACGTGATGCGGATCCGCGACGCGGCCTTCTACGCCACCGCCGATTCGGGCCGGGTCTTCCCGCACGCAGTCGTCTCGGTCACGGCCCGCAACCCGGGCCGGACGGCGAACGCGGGCTTCGGCGTCATCTGTCACTACCGCGGCCCCGGGGACTACTACGTCCTGGCGGTCGGCTCGAACGGGACGTCGGCGATCATGCGCCGCGAGGGGGCGAGCCTGCGCGTGCTGACGGGTGAGGGCACATGGGCCCAGTCGGAGGCGATCCCGGTCGGAGCCAGTCGCTATGCCCTGCGCGCGGACTGCGTCGGAGACCGGCTCAGGCTGTGGGTGAACGGCCGGCGGGTGCTCTCGACGCCCATTCAGGCACGGCCCGGGCGCGTGGGCCTCTTCGCCGCCGGGCAGGCAGAGATCCGCTTCGACGAGTTCCGCGTCGCCGAAGCCGCTCCGCCCGCCTAGCGACGACGAGGGCTACTGCGCCGGAAGGTCCGGGCGCCGGTGGACGCCGGACGGCGGCGGGAGCGCCTGGGCCGGGACCGCGTGCTGCCCGGAGAACTCGCGGGCGAGCGGGCTCTGCGCGGCGTCAGGCCGCACGGCCGCCAGCAGCGGGACCGGCTGCATCTCGGGCGGGATCGTCCAGCCGACGTAGCGGAACTCGCCGCCGTTCTCGACCCACGAGAGCGAGACGATCGGGAGGATCACGACCTTCGTCCAGATCGCGATGATCCAGGCTCCCCAGTAGAGGGCGATCGGCTTCCAGTCGTCGACTCCGAGGATGCTGTCCCCGTCGCCGAAACCGGGGTCGCCCGGCTCCAGGACCTTGACGAGGATGAAGACGAGGATGAACTCGAACACCGCGAGCACGAACGTCAGCCAGGGCGGCTGCCAGCGGATCACGTACGGGTAGAACGCGATGTCGAGCGCGACGCCGAGCAGGTAGTAGATCCCGATCGTCACGATCCACCCGGGATCGCCGGTGATCACGGAGATGATCGCGGCGATGATCGCCGGGATGATCAGGATCGCCGTGCGCGTCTCGATGCGACCGAGGACCGTCGGGCACATGGCTAGGCGAGCTGCTCCTCCCGCCGCACGCGGCGGATCGCCTTCGACGAGGTTCCCGCGAGCGAGAGCTGGAGGCCGAGACGCGAGAAGAAGTTCCGGCTCCGGACCCCCTCGGCACGGGCGCAGTCCGCGGCGAAACGGCGCGCGATGTACTTGACCCCCGCGATCGTGTCCCCGTGCGGGACGACGGAGTTGGCGAGGATGCCGATCACACAGAGCCGCGACTCCTCCATGTCGAGCCCGGGGATGCCGCAGTTCGTGAGGAGGTTGATCCGTCCGCTCTCGACGGGCAGGTTGTACGTGTCCACGAGCCGGCGGAACAGCGGGACCGTCAGCTCCGACTTGGCGAAGCCGGTCGCGCAGATGACCCCGGTCACGTCGAACCAGCCCGGCTCGGGCCCGGTCTTGCTCGTGATGTGGATCCGGAGGCCCGCCGGGCCCGGCTCCACGAGGTCGATCTCGCCCATCAGCTCGTCGAAGCGGCCCTCGCGCCTGCCCTGCTCGATGCGCTCGAGCCAGCTGCGGCGGCGGGGCGCCGTTCCCTTGAGCACGCTTCCGAGGTAGCTGAGCCGCTGGTCGAGCGGCAGCGCCTGGAAGATGTCGATTCCGAACGCCTCGAAGAAGCAACGCGGTGTGTTCAGATCCTGCTCGTCCGGCTCGGGGCTTCGCAGCAGCGAGATCATCTTCGCACCGATGTCGATCCCGTTCGCCCACTCGTTGATGGCGGCGATCCCGGCTCCGACGACGACGTACTGGCCCCCCGGGGCGTACTGCTTCGGCTCGTAGGCCTGGACGACCCGGGCACCGATGACCGGGTCCTCCCGTGCCTTGGCGAGCGCCGGCGGGAAGTTCAGCGCGCCGTGGCCGATCCCGAGCAGAACGTGCTTCGCGCGCCCCGCGTAGTTCGCGTCCTCGTCGTAGAGGACGAAGTGCGGCGAGCCGCTGTACTCCCGCTGGACCCACCCGATCCGGACCGGGTAGCGGTTGTCGTTCCAGCCGAGCTCGTCGCGGACGACCGTCGCCTCCGCCAGGATGTCGGGCACGCCCGGGTTGTACTTGCGCCGGGTCGAGCGGATGAGCGGTGTCACGCTGCGGCGTGACCACGCGTCGAGCTCGGCGAAGGTCGGCCAGTCCGCAGGGAGGAAGTGCGACTCCGACTCGGAGCGGAGAATCGTCTGCCCGAGGTTGTACGCGAACTGCTGGTACGTGGCGACCGGGCTGTCCTGCGTCCCGTAGATCGTGATCTGCTCAGGGCGGAAGCCGAGGTAGATCGCCGACGTGTACGTCAGCAGCGACCCGAACCCGTCACCGACGATTCCGATCGTCGAGTCTCGAGGTCCCGACAGCGGCACGGCGCTAGCTTACGACCTCGCGGCGGAAATGTCACGACCCGGAGGAGGGTTGTCACGCCTCATCGGACGATCGTCCCTCCGGCCGACCACGTGAACCGGGTCAGGTCCTCCCGCGGCGCGAGCGCGCCGGGCCGCGTGCCGCGCCGCACGAACAGGACCGGGGCCGGCGCCGCCTTCGCGATCGCGGAGCGAACGGGGCCGAGACCCTCCTGACGCCACCGGTCAGAGAGGCCGATGACGAGGAGCCCGGCGTCCTGGGATGCGTGGAGCACCGCCGTCCGCCCGGGATCGACGATGATCGGCTCCGCGGGGATCCCGACGAGCTGCTGGACGACGAGCGAGGCGCTCCCGAGCAGCCTGCTCGCGTCGCGGCCGTCCGTCGTCTCCCCTGCCGAACCGAGGAGCTTGAGCGAGGCGCCGGTCGAGGACGCGATCCAGGCACCGAGCTCGAGGGCCGCCCAGTCGTGCTCCGCGCCGCCGAAGGGCACGACGACGGGGTGGTCGGCGTCGAGCCCGGGCCCGGCGGCCTCGACGAGGACGGCGACGTCCGAGGGGGCATGCTCGAGGACGTGGCCGACCGCTCCGCGGGGAACGCCCTCGCCCAGCAGCGGGCGCCGCCCGTCGAGGAGCACGACGTCGACCTCCTCCTCGGAGGCGAGCCGTACGAGATCGGCTCCCGGGTCGGCGCTCGTGAACGCGAGGCTCCTGACCGGGACGCCCTGTGTGATCAGGTCGCCGCGGGCGCGGGTGATCTCGCGGTTCACGGCCTGGAGGTCGCGGTCGTCGCCCGAGGGGCCGGTGGCGGTCCGCGCCGGGCGGACGAGCCCCGCCAGGATCAGCTCACGCGGCGGCGTCGATCGTGCGAGCGGCACGGCGAGCGCGAGCAGCCGGTCGACGTTGGCCACGTCCTGGGGCGCGACGAGGATCGAGTGCTCGGGGATCGGGCGCTCGAGCTCGGTCGCCTTCGGGGCCTCGCGCAGCTCCTCCTCGACGGGAGAGGTCATCTCCCTGCGAGGGTCGATCAGGCGCAGGAGCGGGCGCGGTCATGAACGTCGTCACGATCGCCATGATCACGAGCATCGTGAACAGCGCGGGCGTGATGACGCCGAACTCGAGCCCGATGTTCAGGACGATCAGCTCCGTCAGCCCGCGGGTGTTCATGAGCGCCCCGAGCGCCGCCGACTCGCGCCAGCGCATGCCGACGAACCGGGCGGCCAGGGCCGCTCCGAGGAACTTGCCGGCGATCGCGATCACGAGCAGGAGGAGCGCGATGCCCCAGAGAGCCGGCCGGTCGAGGAGCCCGAACTCGGTACGGAGCCCCGTGACGACGAAGAAGAGCGGGAGGAGGACGGTGACGACGAAGGGCTCGATGCGCCGGGTGACGTCCGCGGTCAGGTCGGCGCGGCGGGGCATGATCAGCCCCATCACGAAGGCGCCGAAGATGGCGGCGATCCCGATCGACTGCGAGACGTAGGCGGAGAGCAGGATCCCCACGAAGATCGTCGCGATCCAGCCGGCCGGGATCCGGCCCGCCTCGTCGTAGGCGGTCGAGACGCGTCCCAGCAGCGGGCGCGCGAAGAACGCCATCGCGAGGCAGAACACGATCGCGAGGCCGATCACGAGCCCGACCTTGCCGAACCCCTCGCCTCCGGCGGTTGCGGTCGCGAGGGCCAGCAGGCACCAGGCCGTCACGTCGTCGACCGCAGCGGCCGCGAGCGACATCGCTCCGACCGGGCGTTTCAGCATCCGCCGTTCGATCAGGATCCGGGCGAGCACCGGGAAGGCGGTGATCGACATGGCGACGCCCATGAAGAGCGCGAACGGCAGGAAGTCGGAGTCGGGCCCGATGACCAGGAACAGCGGGACGGCCACGGCGATGCCGAGCATCATCGGCAGCACGACGCTCGCGTTCGAGACGACGGCGGCCTGGGCGATCCGGCCGCGCAGGATCGCGGGGTCGAGCTCGAGGCCGACGAGGAACATGTAGAAGGCGAGGCCGATCGAGGCAGCGGCGGAGATCAGGGGCACGATGTCGGTCGGGAAGAGGTAGTCCTTCGCCTCCGGGACGATCGCTCCGAGCAGGGTCGGGCCGAGCAGGATCCCCGCGAGCACCTCGCCCATGACCTGCGGCTGGCCGATGCGGCGGAAGGCAGCGCCGACAAGCCTCGCGACGAGCAGCACGACGGCGATCGCGACCATCAGGCGCCCGAATGTCTCCTCGCCCGAGCGCTTCTTGGCCGCGGTAGCAGCCTCCTCGGCAACCGGGGCCGTGGCGGCGACGAGCGGCGCCCCGCCGGCCTCGCCCTCGAGAGCGACGGCGTTGCTCGCCTCCTCGTCCTCGCTCTCCTCGCTCGTCTCGGGCGGCGTGACGGTCACGGCCGCGTCGATCTCACCCGAGCTACCATCGGCGCAGGTGATATCGCCGGTCAGGCGCCCGTCCTCGAAGCGAATCTTGCCGCTCGTATCCCCCGAGCCCGACAGCGTGACGAAGGAGCCCGACTGGTCGATCGTGAACGTCGAGCCGGAGCCGCCGAAGCAGGCGCCGTCGTCGACGGCGTAGGTGCCCGCGATGGCGGGGTTCGGATCCTCGTCCCCGCCGACACTGAAGGCGATCGCGCAGACCGCCAGGAGGAGCGCCGCCATGCCGACGTAGACGACGATGACCCGCCGAGCCAGACCCTTCGGAGCGACGCTCACGAGGGTCGCTATCGTACAACGGGCGATGTGGGACCGTCGACCCGCGCTCGACTCGAGCCTCACGCATGGCCGCGTCTTCGGTTCGTACCAGCTCCAGACGCAGCTCGGCGAGGGCGGCATGGGCATCGTCTTTCGCGCCGTCCGGATGGAGGACGGGGAGGTCGTCGCCGTGAAGATCCTCCGCCGCGAGCTCGCGGGCGACGAGACGTTCCGGCGCCGGTTCTTCCACGAGGCGCGTGCCGCCGGACGGGTGCAGCATCGCAACGTCGTCCCGGTGATCGAGGCCGGGGAGAACGAGGGCCGTCCCTACCTCGTCGTCCAGTATGTCGAGGGAGGCTCGCTGGCGGAGCGCATCGAGAGCAGGGGGCCGCTTCCCGTCGACGAGGCAGCCCGGATCGTCGGCCAGCTCGCCGGTGGGCTCGACGTCCTCCACGAGCACGAGATCATCCACCGCGACATCAAGTCGTCGAACGTCCTGCTCGACCAGGAGGGCATGGCGCTGCTCACGGACTTCGGCCTCGCGAAGGGGCGGGCGGACACCGTCCTCACCCGGCCCGGGCAGGTGATGGGGACGCTCGACTATCTCGCTCCGGAGCTGATCCGGGGTGAGCGCGCGTCCGCCTCGAGCGACGTGTACGCGCTCGGCTGCCTCCTCTACGAGTGCCTCGCCGGGGGGCCCCCGTTCGCCGGGCAGAGCCCGCTCCAGGTCGGCATCTACCACCTCGAGTACCCGCCCCCCGACCTCACCGACGTCAGGTCGGACCTCCCGAAGAGCCTCTCCTGGGCGGTGCTCCAGGCCCTCGAGAAGGATCCGCAGAAGCGGCCGCAGACCGCGACTGCGTACGCGCGTCTCGTCGCCGCCGCAGCGAGATCTTCACGTGGGGATTGACACCCGGCCCGATCAGTTGGATCCTTCACGCGTGGCATCGATCGTGATCACCGAGGGACCTCGGGCCGGAGAGCGGATCGAGGTCGACGCCGAGCTGACGCTCGGGCGGGCCGGAGCCGAGATCACCATCGACGACTCCGAGGTGTCGCGGCGCCACGCCGTCGTCAGGCCGGCGGGGCAGGAGCTCGAGATCGAGGACCTCGGGTCGACGAACGGCACCTGGGTCAACCAGGCTCGGATCGCCGCGCCTACGCGGCTGCGAAACGGCGACGTCGTCCGGCTCGGCACGACGTCGATCACGGTCGAGGTGACGGGAATCCCGGACGCGGCGCTCACGGTTCCCGCGCAGGCCGCGGTCGCCGCTCCGACGCAGCAGGTGGCTGCGAAGGAAGCGCCGCCTGCGACCGCTGTTCCTGCAGCCGCCGCGGAACCTGCGCCGCCAGCCGCGCAACCGGCGGCGCCGCCTCCGGCGCCCGCTCCGGCAGCCGCAGCGCCCCCGCCTGCCGCCGCGGTTCTCATCGCGGCGCCCTCGTCTCCGCCGGCGTTCGGCGAGTCGCGGCGCCGACGGCGGTCCGTCGCCAGCCGCCAGCTCTTCCCGATCGTCTTCTGCTTCGTCGCTATCGTCGCGACGGCCGTCGCGCTCGTGCTCTACTTCGCGTTCCGCTGAGAGCGCTCGGCTCAGCGAAGCGCGAGCCAGATGCTGATCGCGAAGGCGATGACGATCAGGGCCGCGAGCGGAAAAAGGCGCGCCTTGCGCTTCGTCTTCGAGTCGAGCAGCGCGTAGAGGCGGCTGTCGCCCGGGCGCTGAGCGGGCGGCGGCGCGCCTGCCCGACCGGCGGAGGCGGGCGCCAGGTAGTCCGGCGGGCGCGCAGGGGTTGCGAGCGCCGGCGGGGCCTGGACGACGACCGACGGTCGCGCCGCGATCTGGGCGGCGTTCCGGAGCTCGAGCACGGTCGTTCCAACCAGCAGCTGGTCTCCCGGGGTGAGGCGGGTGGAGAGAGCATCTCGTGGCCGTTCGCGAACGTCCCGTTGCTCGACTCGAGGTCTTCCGCGATCGCCCCTCCGTCGGCCGGGGTCACGCGAACGTGATGCCGGGAGACGAGCGAGTCGTCGAGCACGATCCCAGCATCCGGGTCCCGGCCGATCTCGATCGTCCGGTCGAGAGGGATGCGCTTTCCTGCCCCTTTTCCCTCGACGATCTCGAGGCTCAGGTCGCTCATCGGCGCGTACCCTACTCGGTTCTCGCCGGAAGATCCAGTGGCGTCCCGACGTCCTGTGTGCGCGGGATGACAACGACGAGGGCTGGTGATACAACGTGCCTGCGGTCATGAGCATCGGCGTCGACCCACGCATCGGTACCGAGCTCGGTGCCTATCGCATCGAGGCGCTGATCGGGCGAGGCGGGATGGGGGTCGTCTACCGGGCGGAGCAACGCTTCCCACGGCGGCGCGTCGCGCTCAAGGTCCTGGCTCCCGAGCTCTCGCACGACGACGGCTTCCGCGAGCGGTTCGAGCGCGAGTGCGACCTCGCGGCCTCGATCGAGCACCCGAACATCATCCCCATCTACGAGGCAGGGGTCGAAGACGGGAACCTGTTCATCGCGATGCGGTATGTCGAGGGCGTCGATCTGAAGACGATGATCGACAGCCAGGGCCGTCTCACGCCGGAAGCTGCCCTTCGGATCGTCGGTCAGGTCGCGAACGCCCTTCACGCAGCGCATCAGCGCGGGCTGGTTCACCGTGACGTGAAGCCGGCGAACATCCTGATCTCGACGCCGTCCGACGAGAGCGGGGTCGAGCACGTCTACCTGACGGACTTCGGCGTCGCCAAGCAGGCGGGGTCACGGGCCGGGCTGACGAAGACGGGCTTCTTCGTCGGCACGCTCGACTACGCGGCGCCCGAGCAGATCGAGGGGCGCCAGCTCGACGGGCGGGCGGACATCTACGCCCTCGCGTGCGTCCTCTACCAGTCTCTCTGCGGCGTGCTCCCGTTCGAGAAGGAATCGGAGGTGGCCGTCCTCTACGCCCACCTGACGGAGCCGCCTCCGAGCATCTGCGCCGCCTGTCCCGATCTTCCTCCCGCATTCGACGAGGTGATGAAGAAGGCGCTCGCGAAGTCGCGCGACGACCGCTACCAGACGACGCGGCTCTTCATGGAGGCCGCCCGCGAGGCGCTCGGCACGACGCCCGCTGACCGGAGTGCGAGCGCCGCGGTACTGCCACCCGCTCCGACCGTGATCGTCCCGCGTTCGAGGCAGGCGGACACGGCGCCGGAGGAGGCTGGGCCGATCGAGCCCGTGCCTCCGACGAGCGTCCTCGGGCCGGCTGCGGCCGCCGCCGCGGCAGACGCGACCCACGTCTCGGCGACCACCGGGCCCGAGACCGCCGCGCCGGCCGAGGAGACCGCCGCCGAGACGGGTATCGACGTGGACGATTCCGGGACGACGACGTCTGCGGGGGAGACGGGGCTGTCCACTGCCGAGGAGGCCGAACCGACGCTGGTCGAGCCGCCGGTCTCGGAGCCGGAGGAGGAGGAGGAGGCAGAGCGGACGGCAGCGCTGGGCCTGCTGGGCGCGGCCGGGGCGCTGTCGGCGGAGACGGTCGTCAGGCGCGGCGAGGAGCCAGACGTCGGCGCAAGAGAGGAGTTGGCGGCCGCCGAGCCGGCTGCCGCTCCGGAGGAGGAGCCCGAGTCGGCGGCGCTTGCTGCGGAGTCCGAGGGGACCTCCGTCGAGGAGGCGGCGGGCGCGACGGCGTTGGGTGGAGAGACGGTGCTGTCCGCTGCGGAGGCGACGGAGCCGACGCTGGTCGAGCCGCCGGTCTCGGAGCCGGAGGAGGAGGCAGAGCGGACGGCAGCGCTGGGCCTGCTGGGCGCGGCCGGGGCGCTGTCGGCGGAGACGGTCGTCAGGCGCGGCTCGGAGCCGGAGGCCCCCACCGGCCCTGAGAGCGGCGAGACGGTCCTGGCCGACCGCGGCACCGTGCTGGACGTTCCCGAGTCCACCCCGACCGTCGTCGAGGGGAAAGCCGACGTGGCAGACGTGCCGGCGCCACCCGTTCCGCCGCCGGTCGCACCTGCCCCTCCACCCGTGGCCCCTGCGCCGCCGAGGCAGCCACGCCAGCCTCCGCCGAAGCGCGGGCGCCTGGTGCTCTTCGGCCTGCTCGCGCTCCTCGTGATCGGCATCGCCGTCGGCGCCGTGCTCGTCCTGGGCGGAGGCGACGACTCGACCGAGGGCGGCGCGACGACGCAGGCCGCAGCGCCGGCCGAGTCGCCCGCGACCACGGAGGCTGCCGCGACGACCGAGCCCGGGGCGACAACGGACTCCGGTGGCGCGACGACCGATTCTGGCGCGACCACCGATGCCGGTGCGACGACCGACTCGGGCGCGGCCGGCCCGCCGCCCCTCACTCCTGCGGAGGAGAAGCTCGTCGCCGTGGCGAAGACGCGGCCCGACTTCGCGGATTGCAAAGCCCTGCCGGAGGGCGACCTCGCTGCGAAGGCGACGGCCGGCGTCAGGTGTGGAACGGAGGGGCCGGTCAAGGCCCAGTACCTCCAGTTCCCGACGGCGGCCGCGATGAACGCCTACTACGACGGCCTCAGGCCGGACGGCATCACGCCGGATCAGGGCACGTGCGGCCAGACGGCGAACGCCGAGAACGAGTGGATCGACGACCAGTCGGGCGCCACGATGGGCCGGCTCCTCTGCTACGAGACGAGCGCCTCGCCGCGACTCGTCTGGACGAACGACGAGACGCGTGTCGTCGCTACCGCCTACAACGCCGACTCGAAGAGCATCGACTCGATCGTGCCCTGGTGGGAGAGCCCGGGGGTCAGCCAGGCGGTCGACCCGGTGCCGACGACGCCCGACTCGGGCTCGTCGAGCTCCAGCGGCGGCAGCTCGGGAGGAGGCTCGAGCGGGGGCGGCTCGAGCGACTCGATCTGCTCCGACCCGAACGTCGACCCGATCCTGAAGGAACGGGCGGGCTGTTAGCCGGAGGGAGCACTCGCTTCGACGAGTGCTCCCTCCGGCGAGTCGGGTGGTCAGGCGCAGATCGCGTCGACGCGTACGGCCGCAGCCGCTGAACCTGGGTTGCCGAACACGACGGTCCAGCCGGTGTTGCCGGCGGCCCCGTCGGCGCTGCTCGGGTAGGTGTCCTTGATGAAGGGAGGCCCCTGCGTGACAGTGGTCGTGCCACCACCGCCGATCACGCGCTTTCCGCCCGGACACCCCACGGACACCTTCGCGAAGGAGCCGGCCGGCACCGATCCGTCGGCGTGAACGTATGTGACCCCCTTGAAGTCCGTCTGGCTCCGGAGCGCGCCGATGAGCGACGGGCTGAGCTTCGTCGCGGTCAGCGAACGGTCCCTGACGACGCGGGCATTGACCTGCCCCGGGCCGATGTCGTTGAGGCACACGAGGTACCCGCAGGGCCCCCCGAGGCCGCTCGCGTACGCGCCGCCGACGAGTGCGACGAACAGCGCGGCACAGGCGATGACGAGCGCCGGTGCGGGCAGGCGGCGCATTCGACCGCCGTCCGGCTTCCGGGGTCTCATGGGATCCTCCTTGCTGCGATCCGCTCGGAGCTCGAGAGCGACCCCACGACCTCGACCCGCGCGGTCGCCGTCCGGAGCCGCGGCTGGAAGCTCGACGGCGCGCAGAGCGCGAAGACCACGCCGGTGTCGAAGTCGGTGTCGGACGAGTTGCCGACCTCCACGGTCCAGCCCGTCACTCCTCCGATCTCGCCGAAGGGGCCGCTCGGGTAGCTGAGCCAGATGCTCGACGATCCCGCTCCGGAGGAGTAGTAGCCGCCGCTGAGGACGACCTCACCGGTGACGCATTGAGCCGTCGCGCCGAGAATGGCGCTCCCCGGCGGGATCTGGAAGTCCTTCGAGCGAAGGCGGATCGAGCCGAACGAGCCGCTTCGCCGAAGCTGGCTCACCGTCCCCGCCGAGAGCTCCGCGAGGCCGAGCGACCGGTCCTTGGCCTCCTTGGAGCGGACGATCCCATTCCCCAGGCAGGAGTTGGGATAGGGCGTGCCCGGGCAGGAACGGCCGCCACCGGCGTTCCCCTGGTCTCCGAGCACGAGAAAGGCGCCGAGAGCCGCAAGCGAGACGACTGCGGCGAATGCTGTGAGTCGTGTGATTCTCATCCCGGCCTCCTCACGCGGGCCCGCAGCTGGCGGAGATCCGGCCTGTGAGAGGCCCGGCGCTCGCATTGACGAACTGAACCGCCCAACCGTCCACGCCGCCGTTCGATCCGTCCCCGTTGCTCGGGAACGACTCGTCGACGAACGCGTTACCGTCGGGAGTGGGCTGCGGGATCTCGCCGCCGCCCCCCAGAACGACCGTGCCGGGGGGGCAGACTGCGACCTTGAACACGACCTGCCCGGCCGGTACGTCGACCGAGACGTTGACCTGCGTGATCGCCCCGTAGTTGGGCTGGGCTCGCAGCCCCTGGAGTGCGGCTGCGCTGAAGTCCTCCTGCTCGAGCGAGCGATCCTTCACGTTGCGCGCATTGACCGAGCCCGTCCCGAGCTGCGCGTTGCAGACGGCATACCCGCAGGGGCCGAGGAGCCCACTCGCGTACGCACCCCCGCCGAGCGCCGCGAAGAGGACGACGCAGGCGATCACGAGTGCCGGCGACGGCAGCCCGCGTCTCCGCTTTCCCCTCGAACGCTTGAACATGCGCAGACCTCCCTCGGTCGAGTCCGGACGTGGCCCGAGTATCCGCCTCTGCGTGAGGCGTCGTCAATATCGGACGACTGGATCACCCCTTCGGTTGGCGCTGACAGCCGCGACGTCGATAATCAGGTGAGATGAGCACCGACGACCGCATCGGGACCGAGTTCGCGGGCTTCCGCATCGAGGGCCTGATCGGCCGCGGCGGGATGGGCGTCGTCTACCTCGCCGAGCAGCTCAAGTACGGGCGCAAGGTGGCGCTGAAGGTCCTGGCCCCCGAGCTCTCCCACGACCCGGGCTTCCGCGAGCGATTCGAGCAGGAGTGGCGGGTCGCCGCCCAGATGGAGCACCCGAACATCGTCCCGATCTACGAGGCAGGCGAGGCGGAGGGCGTCCTCTACATCGCGATGCGCTATGTCCAGGGCGTCGACCTCGGCGCCCTGCTCGCGACGGAGGGCCGGCTCGACACGCGCAGGACGACCACCGTGCTCGCCCAGATCGCGGCCGCCCTCGACGCGGCGCACGCGAAGGGTCTCGTCCATCGAGACGTCAAGCCCGGAAACATCCTCGTCTCGAGCGACGCCGGCGTCGAGGGCGACCACGTCTATCTGACGGACTTCGGAATCGCGAAGCGGGCGCGGTCGGCCGCCCACCTGACCAAGACGGGGTTCTTCGTCGGCACGATCGACTACTCCTCGCCCGAGCAGATCGAAGGAAGGGAGATCGACGGACGAGCGGATCAGTACGCGCTCGCGTGCGTCATGTACCAGTGCCTGGCGGGGACCCTGCCGTTCGAGAAGGACTCCGAGGTGGCGATGCTCTATGCGCACCTCCTCGAGCAGCCGGAGTCGGTCGTGGAGCGGCGACCCGATCTCCCGCAGGCGCTCGACCCGGTGATCAGCGAAGGCGCTCGCCAAGAAGCCGGACGACCGGTACGCCACCTGCCGGGAGTTCGTGACCGCAGCGAGGCGCGCCGCGGGCCTGACACCCGAGGCGACGCTGCCACCGGCCGTGCTCCCACCAACCGTCGCCGACAGCGCTCGAACCGTCGTCGACTCGCCCGCAACCGTTCCCGAGCCGGCGCCCGTCGCCGTCTCCGGGACGCCGACACCGGCTCCGCCTCCGGCCGCTGCGCCCCAGTTCGGCGCGCCTGCCGAGCCGCCCGCTCCGCGCCGCTCCGGGTTCGGCGGCAAGCGGATCGCCGCCGTTCTCGCTGCGCTCGTGCTCATCGGGGGTGGAGTCGGAGCGGCCCTCGCGCTCTCGGGTGGCGGCGGCGGGGAGGAGACCGGCGCCGGCGGGACGACCTCGCCGGAGCCGCCGACGACGGGCCCGGACGTCACCGGGGGCGAGGGGACGACGGACGAGTCCGGGGTCGTCACCGACGGCGGGGGCGTGGTCGCGGCGGGCACGCCGGCGCTCGTCTTCGCGAGCCAGCGCGACGGCGACTACGACCTCTACGCGATGCGCCTGGACGGTGGGAACCGGGTGCGGCTGACCAACGATCCGGGTATCGACGGTGGGCCCCGCTGGTCGCCTGACGGGACCAAGATCGCCTTCTACAGCGACCGCGACGGCGACTACGACATCTTCGTGATGAACGCCGACGGGAGCGGCGTTCGCAAGCTGACGACCAACAAGCTCGACGAGTACGACCCGGCGTGGTCGCCGGCCGGGGAGCGCATCGTCTTCGAGCGTGACGACGAGAGCGGGAACCGCGATCTGTGGGTGATGAGCGCCGAAGGTGGAGCCGAGGCGCAACTGACGACGGACCCCGGGGTCGACCAGTATCCGGACTGGTCGCCCGACGGTTCCCAGATCGTCTTTGCGAGCAACCGGACGGGGAACTACGACCTCTTCGTGATGGACGCGGACGGAACCGGACAGGAGGCTCTGACGGACACGCCGATGAACGAGGACACACCGGCGTGGTCGCCCGACGGCTCGGAGATCGTCTTCACCACCGACAGCGCCGACTCGGAGCTGCTCGAGATCTGGCGCATGGGAGCGGACGGCAGCGACCCGCAGCGCGTGAGCAACGAGAACGACTTCCTGCCCCGCTGGACACCCGATGGGCCCGGGATCGTGTTCCAGTCCAGCCGTGCCGGCGACGCCTGGGACATCTACACGATGGATGCCGACGGCTCGAACGTCCGCCGCCTGACGGACGACTTCACGAACGACTTCGAGCCGGACGCGACCGCCGCGGCCGAGTTGCCAGCCCCCGGCTCCGAGAGTGCGTTCCTCCAGAATGCGGAGAGCTTCCCCACCCGGCGGGAGGCGGCTCTGCTTGCTCACGTGGATCCGAAGCTGCGGCCGACCTGCGTCCGGGAGACCCGCGACCAGGTGGCCGGAAAGGCGACTGCCGGCATCGTCTGTCAGGAAGGGAAGTTCACCGTCTACTACGACCAGTTCGCGACCCCGGCCGCGATGCGCGAGTACTACTCGCGCTGGGTGACGGGCGCGCGCAACCAGGGAGACTGCGAGACCGATGCGGAGGCCGAGGGAACCTGGGAGCGCGACGGCGTGGTGAAGGGTCGGCGCACCTGCTACGAGAACACGGACGAGAACGTCCGCGTCATCGTCTGGACGCACGACGATCTCAACACCGTCGGCTTCGCCTCGCGGGAGCCGCTCGATCGCGCCGCGCTCTTCCGATGGTGGAACACGCCGCGCGCGCAGCTCGTCGAGTAGGGCATACGCGCCGGCTTCACCGGCGCTGACTGCGGGTCGCGGCCGGCCGAGCCGGCCGCTCAGCCGCTAGAAGCTGACCTGGTAGCCGATCGGCTCGGCGCTGTCCGGGGTGAGCACGGCGAACAGCGCCACGTCGCCGCGCCCGAAGTTGCCGACGGCGTCGCAGTAGCTCTCGAACGTGTTGTCCAGTGAGACCTGGTTCCCCTGCGCGTCGACGAGCCCGACGATCAGCGATCCCACCGGGATCCCCGTCGCCTCGCCAGTATCGGCGTTCACCGCCGTTGCCGCGGGGCTGTCCTCCTTGACGTTGGTCACGAGCAGCCCGTCCGGCAGCCCCGCGTCGGCGAGCTCCTGATCGCCGGGAATCTGGAGGCCGAGCCCCGCATACCCGACCGAGGTTCCGTTGGCCAGTCCCGGAACGATTTCCTTCACGCGGTCGACCCCGATCGCGAAGTTCTGGTTCTCGCCGCCGCCGCCGAACGTGTTGACGCCGATCAGCTCGGTGCTCGTGTTCACGAGCGGCCCGCCGGAGTTCCCTGGGTTGATCGCCGCGTCGATCAGGATCACGTTCGGGAAGCTCTGCACCTCTCCGCCGCCTCTGCTTCCCGTTCTCGGGACCGAGACGACGCCCTCGGTCGCGATCAAGGGAGCACCGCTGGCGGCCGAGCCCGGATAGCCGATCGCGAGCACGGTGTCGCCGCGGGAAAGAGCGTCCTGGGATCCGAGCGCGAACGTCTCGAGCCCCGCCGTATCGGCGACGCTGAGCACGGCGAGGTCCTCGCACGGCGCCACTGCGACGAGCTCTGCCTGGCGCTCCTGGCCCTCGTCACCGAGCCGGACCTGGAACTCGGTGCCGACGTTGACGACGTGGGCGTTCGTGACGATGAGCCCCTCGGCGGCGTCGTACACCCAACCGCTTCCCGTTCCCGCAGGCTGGCCCTGATCGGCGACGAGCACCTGCACCGTCGACGGGGTGGCGCTCTCGATGACGTCGGCCGCGGTGGGTGGTTCCTCGCCGCCCCCGATGACGTCGAACGCGAAGAGGAGGCCGATCGCGATGCCGGCGATCGCCAGGATGCCGGCGAGGACTGCGAGGACGGTGGCGCGGTGCGCCTGCCGCTTGAGCGCGAGGCGCTCGACCCGCGACGGCGTCTGCGCCGGGACGCCCTGGAACGGGGACGGTGGCGGCGCCGGCGCGGCCGGAGGCGGTGGGGCGGCGGCCCGCGGAGCCGCCGGAACCGGGTCGCGCGGCTTCGCAGGTGCGATCTCCGTCGAGGGGGTCGCGGAGACCTCGGGTGTGCCGCCGATGGTCGTCGGCGTTCCCGAGGGCTCCTCGACCGACGTCGAGATGAGCGTGCTGCCGATCCGGATCTGCTCGCGGCCGTTCAGCAGGGTCGGCTTGTCGATCTTCTCGCCGTCGACGAATGTGCCGTTGGTCGAGCCGAGATCGTGGAGGACCGAGCGTCCGTCGTCCAGGGCCTCCAGATAGGCGTGGTGGCGCGACGCCTTCTCGTCGGCGATCACGAGGTCGCAGTCCGCCTCGCGGCCGATCACGAACCGTGCGCCCTTCGCCTCGAGCGTCTTCCCCGAGTCGTCTCCGGAGCGGATGGCTAGCCACATGGTTGAAACTCAACGCCAGTGATGCCGGGCTGTCAAGCCCGGAGGCGGCTGACGGCTACGCGAGGCCCCTGACCCGTGCGTAGACGATCGCGATGCTGACGATCGCCACTCCGGCCACGGCGACGAGCCCGAGGGGGCCCGTGCGCCAGCGCGACAGCGCCAGCATCGAGAGGATTCCGCCGATCAGGCCGCCGATGTGGCCGCCGATCGAGATGTTCCCGATGGTGAAGGTGAAGACGAGGTTGAAGACGACGATCAGGAGCGCGGCGCCGCCGAAGACGTAGATGCGGCTTCGCTCGAGGACGAGGCCGGCGCCGAGGATGCCGAAGACGGCGCCGGAGGCACCGACCGTCGGCGTGGTCGGGTCGAGGAGGACCGCGCCGGCCGCCCCCGCGAGCGCCGAGGCGAAGTAGACGGACAGGTACCGCCCGGAGCCGAGGTACGTCTCGAGTGCCCGGCCGAACCACCAGAGCGCGAGCATGTTGAAGAGCAGGTGGATGGGTCCGGCATGGAGGAAGGCGGAGGTGACGAGCCGCCACCAGTCCCCGTCGGCAACCGCCGGTCCGTAGAGCGCGCCCTCGACGTAGATCCGCCCGGAGAGGGCCTCCCAGTTGCTCCCGCTCGCGATCTCGGCGATGAAGACCGCGACGTTCAGCGCGATCAGGATCGTGGTGACGATCGTGGTGGGTGCGCGGTCGCTCGCGCTGCGCACCCGCTCGACCGTCTTCTTCGCGCCGGTCGGCACGCCCGCGCACTCCGGGCAGCGGATGCCCACCGGCCCGAAGACCATGCAGTCAGGGCAGATCGGGCGGCCGCACTCGGAACAGCTGACGGCGGTCTCGACGCGGGGATGCCGGTAGCAGACCGTCCGCTCGGTCGTCTCTGGCTGCGCCACGACGCGAATCGTAGTGGCGGGCCGGAGCGCGTCGCGCCGTTACGATCGGCGGCGTGCGCGTCCACGTCGCCTTCACACCCGCGGAGACCGTCTCGGCTCCGACGGGCATCGTCGTCGACGTGCTCCGGGCCACCTCCACGATCGCGCAGGCACTCGAAGCCGGCTGGCGCCGGGTCCTCTCGTGCTCCGACGTCGACGAGGCGACCGCTCTCCGGGCGACCATCGGCGAGGGGCTGCTCGCGGGGGAGCGCAAGTGCGTGCGGATCCCCGGCTTCGACCTCGGCAACTCGCCCCGCGAGTTCGTCGCGCCACGCGGCGAGACCGTGATCCTGACGACGACGAACGGGACGCGCGCTCTCGTCGCGGCCGCCCGCAGCTGCGAGCGCGTGCTCGCCGGGAGCCTCCTGAACCTCGGAGCCGTGGCGGCGGAGGCGCGCCGCCTCGGGGCGGACGTGACGATCGTGTGTGCCGGCGTCCTCGGGGAGTTCGCGATGGACGACGCCTACACGGCGGGCCGCTTCGCCCAGCTCCTCGAGGGGGAGCCGACCGACGGGGCGAGCGCGGCGATCAGGCTCGCGCGGTCGTTCCGGAGCGCCGAGGAGGGCCTGGGCGCCAGCCAGAGCGCCCGAAACCTCGTGGCGGCCGACCTCGGCGAGGACATCGCGTGGTGTGCCCGCGAGAGCGTCCTCGAGGTCGTCCCGCGGCTCGCCCGGATGCACGGCACGGCGGCCGAGATCGTCGGCGTCGGGCGTCTGCCCGTCACATCCAGCGGCTGATCGTGCTCGGCGACCTCGCGCTGCTCGACGGGGTGGCGATGCTCGGCGAGGGCCGGCTCTAGCCGTGTCCGTCGCGATCGTCCTCCTCAACCGCGACCTCCGCGTGCACGACCACCCGGCGCTCGTCGCCGCGGTCGAACGCGCCGAGCATGTCGTTCCGCTGTTCGTCTTCGACGACGGCATTCTCGGCAGGCGGTACGCGTGTCCGAACCGCGTCGCGTTCCTGCGCGAGAGCCTCGCCGACCTCGCGGCGTCCCTCGAGCGCCTCGGCGCAGGACTCGTGCTGCGTCGCGGGGATCCCGTCGACGAGGCGGTTCGGGTCGCGCGGAACGTCGGTGCGGGCCACCTGTTCGCCAGTGCCGACGTCAGCGGGTACGCGCGAGAGCGCGAGCGCAGGCTGGCGCTCGCGTGTGAGAAGGCGCGAATCGCGTTCGAGCTGTTTCCCGGGGTCACGGTCGTCCCGCCCGGCGACGTGACGCCGCTGGGAAGCGACCACTTCAGGGTCTTCACGCCGTACTGGCGGCAGTGGCGAGCCGCTCCGTGGCGCTCCCCGCTCGAGCCACCCGTGCGGCTCGCTCTGCCCCCGGGCGTCGAGCACGGCAGGCTTCCGCGGCTGCCGGAGCTGGTGGAGGGCCAACCGTCTTCCCGGCTCCCGGCCGGCGGCGAGACCGCAGCCCGCGAACGCGTTCGTGCCTGGGCGCGCTCCTCGCTCGCAGGTTACGGCGAGCACCACGACGACCTTCCGGGCGACCGCACGTCCCGGCTGTCCGCGTACCTCCACCTCGGCTGCCTCTCGCCGCTCGAGCTCGCGACCAGGCTCCAGGGCCGGGAGGGTGCCGAGCCGTTCGTCAGGCAGGTCTGCTGGCGCGACTTCTATCACCAGCTCCTCGCGGCGAGCCCGCGCATCGTCCGGGAGGACTACCGCTCGATGGGCGATCGCTGGCGTACGGACGGCGACGTGCTCGAGCGCTGGAAGCAAGGGCTGACCGGGTACCCCGTCGTCGACGCGGGCATGCGCCAGCTCGCTTGCGAGGGCTGGATGCACAACCGGGCGCGGCTCCTCGTCGCGTCGTTCCTCGTCAAGGATCTCGGCATCGACTGGCGGCTGGGCGCCGCTCACTTCCTCGACCTCCTCGTCGACGGCGACGTCGCGTCGAACACCGGCAACTGGCAGTGGGTGGCCGGAACCGGAACGGACACGCGGCCCAACCGCGTGTTCAACCCGATCACGCAGGCGCTGCGCTTCGATCCGGACGGCGACTACGTGCGCCGGTACGTGCCCGAGCTCGCCCAGGTCGGCGGTCGGGCCGTCCACGAGCCGTGGAAGCTCGGTCCCCTCGAGCGGGCGAGCCTCGACTACCCGGAGCCGATCGTCGACCACGCCGAGGCGGCAGCGGCGTTCCTCGAGCGGCGCAAGTCGCAGCGAAACGACTGACCACCAGCATCAGGCCAGCCGGAGCCGCGGCGGGGAGCCGCGGTGCCTTCCGTCACGAAAGATGCGCAGTTGTGTCGAGATTCTTGACAGGAGAACGTCTGTTCGTATAGAACACCTGTTCCCATGATCGCCTGCCTCGCGATTCCGGCCTTCCCCCTCCGAGCGGCTCTACGCTCGCGGCCGGAGCTGGCAGGGCGGCCCGCGGTGCTCGCGCCTCGCCCCGGCGAGGGCGACGCCGTCGGGCCGTGCACCGCCGCGGCCGAGCGCTCGGGCGTGAGGCCCGGGATGCGCCTCGGCGAGGCTCTCGCCACCTGCCCGGCGCTCGTGCTCGTCGAGCAGGATCCCGCCGCCGTCGAGGAGGAGTGGGAGCGCCTCCTGCGGCGGCTCGAGGGCGCCGGGCTCGCCGTCGAGCCCGCGGAGCCCGGCTGCGCCTACTTCGAGACGCGCGGGGTCGAGCGGCTCTCGGGAGGCCTCGACGCCGCGCTCCGTCGCGCCCTCCAGACGGTCGGGCCGGGGTGGGGGGCCAGGATCGGCGCGGCCACCCGCCGGTTCGCGGCGCTCGCTGCGGCCAGTGTCGCGCCCGAGGGACGCGTCGTGGTCGTGGACGACGGAGAGGCGGAGCTCTTCCTCGAGCCGCTGCCGCTCGACCTCCTTCCGCTCACGCTCGACCGGCGGCGCGAGCTCTCCGACCTGGGGATCCGCCGCCTCGGCGAGCTTGCGAGGCTTCCGGGCCCGTCGGTCGCCGATCGCCTCGGCCAAGACGGCAAGGAGGCCTGGCGTCTCGCACGCGGCGAGGACACCGCGCGCGTGTCGCCGCGGCGGCCGCCCGAGGAGATCGTGGAGTCGCTCGCGTTCCCCGAAGCCGTCGCCAACGCGCACACGCTCGAGCGGGCGATCGCCGCTCTCGTCGAGCGGCTGCTGGCCCGCTCCGAGCGAGCCGGCCGGGCGCCGCGGCAGCTGATCCTCACGGCCCGTCTCGTCACCGGTGGCTCCTGGCGCCGCGTCATCACTCTCAGAGAGCCCACCGCCGACCCGGGCCGCCTCCGAGCAGCGCTCGCGCCCAGACTCGTCGACCTGCCGGGGCCTGCGCTCGAGCTCCAGCTCGCGCTTGGCGCGCTCGCCGATGCGACGGGCACGCAGGAGGAGCTCGTCCGCCCGCGCGGGAGCCGTCTGCGAGAGCTCCTGGGAGACGGGCTCCGCCAGGCCCGTGTGGCCGCGGGCCCCGATGCCGTCTGCACCGTCGTGGAGGTTGCGCCGTGGTCGCGCATTCCCGAGGCGAGGGCGCTCCTCGTGCCGCGCGACGACTGAACGAGCCCCGCCCGGCGATCGTCGAGATCGACGGCGGGGCTCCGTCGACCGTGGACCGGATCAGGGTCGAGCTCGTCCGCGACGAGTGGCGCGTGCACGAGCGCTGGTGGACGGAGCAGCCCCTCAGGCGCCGATACTTCGAGGTCGTGCTCGCGACAGGGGAGAACGCCGCCGTCTTCCTCGACGAGACGAGCGGCCGGTGGTACCGCCAGCGGGCCTGACCCAATCCGAGGAGGAGACAGTGTCGGAGTCGTACGTGCTCACGAAGGACCAGCGGGGATTCTCGCTCGCGCCCGACATCCCGCCCGCGCTGGAGATCGAGCCCGGCGCCGTCGTCACGTTCGAGACGGGCGACGAGGCGTACGAGCGGCTCGTCGCGGGCGAGGCCGTGGAGTCGATCGGCCTCGAGAACTTCAACGCGGTCACCGGCCCGGTCTCCGTCGTCGGCGCGGAGCCCGGGGACGCGCTCCGGATCGACGTGCTGGCGGTCACCATCCGTCGAGCCTTCTCCGTGTGGCTTCCCGGTTTCGGCGGGTTGGGGGGCCGAACAGAGGAGTTGCGGGCGCGGGAGATCCCGCTCGAGAACGGCGCCGCGCAGATCACCGCTGAGCTCGCCGTCCCGGTCGAGCCGATGATCGGCTGCATCGGCGTCGCTCCGGCGAAGGGCGAGAGCTCGACTCTCATGCCCGCCTATCCGTGGGGCGGAAACATGGACCTCCGCGAGCTCGAGGCGGGGGCGACGCTCTACCTGCCGGTGCAGGTCGCGGGAGCGCTGCTCTCGATGGGCGACCTGCACGCGGCGATGGGCGCGGCCGAGCCGACGTGGGTGAGCCTCGAGGCGGCGGGCCAGGCGACGCTCAGGATCGGCCTCGAGAAGGGCCTGACGATCCCGTACCCACGTCTCCGCCTCGACGGCGTGACGGCATGCCTGGGAATGGGAGAGACGCTCGAGGAGGCGCACCAGGCGGCGCTCGATCACGGGTTCGACTTCCTGCTCGCACAGGGCCTCGAGCCGTTCGACGCCTATGCGTTCGCGAGCGCGCGCATGGAGATGCGCTTCGGCGGGCCGGCCTCTCCGATCGTCCTCGCCGTCGTCCCGGACTTCTAGCCCGGTGCCAGGAGCGCCGTACGTCGAGCTGCACGGCCACTCGGCGTACTCGTTCCTGGACGGGGCGTCGCTGCCCGAGGAGCTCGCCGCCCGGGCGGCGGAGCTCGGCTACGAGGCGCTCGCGCTCACCGACCACGACGGTGTCCACGGCTCGCTCGAGTTCGCACACGCCGCCAAGGCCCTCGGCGTCCGGCCGATCACCGGCGCCGAGGTGACGCTCGACGGCGGCGCGCACGTCACGCTGCTCGTCGAGTCGCAGCGCGGGTACGCGAACCTCTGCCGCCTCCTGACCGCCTCGTACGCGCGGGAGCGCCTGCAGCCGGCGCTCGACCCGACGCGCCTCGAGGAGCTGAACGAGGGCCTCGTCTGCCTCTCCGGGTGCGCGCGCCAGGGCCTCGGCGTGGTCGATCCGAACGCGGCCGCGTGGCTCGCCAGGGTCTTCGGGCGCGACCGCTTCCTCGTCGAGCTGCAGCGCCCGTACCTGCGCGGCGACGCCCGGCGTAACGCGGCGCTGCGCGCCCTCGCCTCGGAGCTCGGCCTGCGTACCGTGGCGACCGGGGACGTCCATGCCCACCACCCTCGACGCACCCGCCTGCAGGACGTCCTCGTCGCGATCCGGCATGGCGTGCGCGCTCGACGGCTGCGAGCCCGAGCGGCGCGGCAACGAGGAGTTCGTGCTCCTCCCGCCGGGCGATGCTGCCGCCCGCTTCCCGGACGACCCGGACGCGGTCCGGGCGACCGTCGAGCTCGCCGAGCGGCTCGAGTTCGACCTGACGCAGGAGCTCGGCTACCGCTATCCGGACTTCTCGGACGGCGAGCAGCCCTCGGACGCCCAGCTCGCCCGGCTCTGCCGTGAGGCGTTCGGGGAGCGCTACCGCCACTCGCCGCTGCGCCGGCGTGCGGAGACGCGCCTCGAGGAGGAGCTCGCGCTGATCGCCGAGCTCGGGCTCTCCGGCTTCTTCCTGCTCCACTGGGAGGTGCTCGAGCTCGCGCGCGAGGTGGCGCTCGAGGTACGCGGGCCTGGATCGCCGCGCCACGCCCTCCCGCCCGGTCGCGGGCGCGGCAGCTCGGTCGGGCTCGATCGTCTGCTACCTGACCGGCCTCTCGCACGTCGACCCGGTCGCGACCGACCTGCCGCTCGGGCGCTTCCTGAACCGCGAGCTCGCCTCCGTGCCCGACATCGACCTCGACTTCCCGCGCGACATCCGCGAGAAGCTGATCGTCGCCGTCACCGAGCGCTACGGCCGCGAGCACGCGGCGCTCGTCGCGAGCTTCGCCACCTATCGCGCCCGGGGCGCGATCCGCGAGGTCGGCAAGGCGCTCGGGCTGCCGGCGGCCGAGCTCGAGCGCCTCGCGCGCGTCTCCGACGGCTGGGACGCGCGGAACGTCGGCCGTGAGCTCGCCCTGCTCCCCGACGCGGCGGAGAAGCTCGCGCTCGCCGCGCTGGCGGGCGCTTCCCGAGCTCTGCGCCGAGATCGCCGGCCTGCCGCGGCACCTCTCCCAGCACCCCGGCGGCATGGTCATCTCGACGCGCCCGCTCGTCGAGCTCGTGCCGGTCGATCCCGGCGGCGATGGAGGGCCGCCAGCTCTGCCAGTGGGACAAGGACTCCTGCGCCGACGCCGGCTTCCTGAAGATCGACCTGCTCGGCCTCGGCATGCTCTCGGCGGTCGAGGAGTGCGTCGAGGCGATCGCCCGCCGCCGGCGGCGAGCCGATCGACCTCTCCCGGATCCCGCTCGACGACCCGCCGTCTACCGCGAGATCCAGGCGGCCGACACCGTCGGCGTCTTCCAGATCGAGAGCCGGGCGCAGATGCAGATGCTCGTGCGCACGCTGCCCGGAGAACCTCGACGACCTGACGGTCGAGGTCGCGCTCGTCCGGCCGGGCCCGATCCAGGGCGGAGCCGTCCACCCGTACATCGAGCGCCGCCAGCGCCGGCGCGAGGACCCGGCCTTCGTGCCGCCCTACGACCATCCGCTGCTCGAGGAGCCGCTCGCGCGAGACGCTCGGCGTCGTCGTCTTCCAGGAGCAGGTGCTCGAGGTGGCGATGGCGCTCGCCGGCTTCACGCGTCGGGGAGGCGGAGGGCCTGCGCCGTGCGATGAGCCGCAAGCGCAGCCGCGACGCGATCGAGGCCTACCGCCAGCGCTTCCTCGAGGGCTCGGCCGCGCGCGGCGTCGACCGCGAGACGGCCGAGCAGGTCTTCGCGAAGCTGCTCGGCTTCGCCTCGTTCGGCTTCCCGAAGTCGCACGCGGCCGCGTTCGCGCTGCTCGCCTACCAGTCGGCGTGGCTGCGCCACCACTACCCGGCCGAGTTCCTCTGCGCGCTCCTGAACGCCCAGCCGATGGGCTTCTACCCGCCCGCGAGCCTCGTCCGGGACGCGCAGCGGCGTGGGATCGAGGTGCGCCCGCCGGACGTGAACGCGCAGCGACGCGACGCTGCGCGCTCGAGGGAGACGCGGTGCGGGTCGGGCTCGCGTACGTCAAGGGAGTCGGGGAGGAGCCCGCGAGGGCGCTCGTCGCCGAGCGCGCCGCAGCGCGGCCCGTTCCGCAGCGTCTCAGGACCTCGCGCAGCGTGCGCCGCTCGACCGCCCCGCGCTCGAGGCGCTCGTCGCCTCGGGCGCCTGCGACTCGTTCGGCTGGCCGCGACGGCAGCTCCTCTGGCGGCTCGGCCTCGCTCCGCGGCCGACGAGCGCGGCGCGCGCGGCGCCGAGCGCCAGCTCGCGCTCCCGCTCGAGCCGCAGACGGAGATTCCCGAGCTCCCCGAGCAGTCCGCCTGGGAGCGCATGCTCGCCGACTACCGCACGACGTCGCTCTCGGTCGGCGCGCACCCGCTCGAGCTCCTGCGACCGCATCTCCCGGCCGAGGTCGTCTCGAGCGCTCGACCTGCCGGGCTCCGCGCACGGCGAGCGGGTCGCGGTGGCGGGCCTCGTCGTCGCGCGCCAGCGGCCGTCGACCGCGAACGGCGTCGTCTTCATGCTCCTCGAGGACGAGCACGGCCAGGTGAACCTGATCGTCCCGCCGCCGGTCTACGACCGCCACCGCGCGGCCGTCCGCGGCGAGCCGCTCCTGCTCGCGCGCGGGCGCTTCGAGGTGTCGAGCGAAACCGCAACGTCGTCGTCGACGAGCTCGTCTCGCTCGCCCCGCTCGCCCGCCGCGCGGCGAACGACGCCGAGGTGCGATCGTCGCTTCCCTCGGCGCACAGCTTCGGCGCGGCGCTGACCGCCAGAGACACTCAGTCGAGCTCCATGGCGAAGCGCGGGAAGCGCTTGCGCGCCAGCTCGTTGAAGAGCTCGGCGTACTCCTCTGCGGCCCCTGCGTCGAGCGAGGCCACGTAAGCGTCACGGAGCTCCTCGAGCTCGTCCTGCGCGGTGTCGACGAGGTCGACGAAGTCGCCGTAGCGCTCCTCCGCCTCGCCGCCGGAGGCCGCGTCGTAGGCGCGAAGCGCGGCCTCGCAGTCGGCGCAGCAGCCCGGCGTTCTCCTCCTCGAAGAGCCGGAGCTGGCGCTCGACGAGATCGGTCGAAGGTGACGGCGGCGGAGCCTCATCGAGCGGGATGTGAGCTCCTCGTACAGGGCGAGATGCGCCGTCGCGGCGGCCTTCCACGTGAGCTCCGCGGCCGCCCTGCGGGCGCCAGCGCGGGCGCGCCTCGAGCGCGGCCGGATCCGCGAGCAGCCGCCGGACGCCCTCGGTCAGCGCAGCGAGGTCGTCCGGCGGCGGCGACCACGCCGGCGCCGTAGCTGCGCACGGGCTCGGCGATCCCTCCGACGTCGTACGCGGCCGCCGGGACGCCGGCGCCGAGAGCGCGCAGCAGCGCACCGCTCTGGTCGAGCTCCTCGCGGTAGGGGAACAGCGGCGACGGTGCACCGGCCAGGGCGTCGTCGATCTCCGCCTCGGGGCGGTAGCCGAGGCGCCATTCGACACCCGGTCGCAGCAGGCGGTCGCCGAGGTCGAAGGTGGGATCGCCGACGACGAGCAGCCGCGCGCCGACCTGGCCGGCGAGCTCGAGCGCGTGGTCGAGCTGCTTGTACGGCTGGATCACCCCGAGGAAGAGGAGCGTCGGCTCCGTCCGCCTCGTAGCGGAACGTGCCCGGGAACACGGGATGCGCGATCGACGAGGATCCTGGCGGGATCGACCCCGACCTCCTCGACGAGCCGCCGCGCGGCCATGCTCGCTGTGCACGACGACGCGATCGAAGCGGCCGTACAGGTCGCGCCAGAGCGCGGGCGGCTCGCGGTCCGTGCGTGGGCAGGATGTCGTGCGCGGTCATCACGGACGGCCCGCCGAGCGGGAGCAGGCGCACGTCGACCTGCGGGAGCGGCGCCCACTGGACGTGGAGGACGTCGCGTCGTACCCCTCGGAGCCGGACGAGCCCGGCTGCGTGCTCCGCGGCCTTGAGCGGCAGGCGCAGGCGCGAGCGCCTGAAGAGACGTGAGCTCGCCGGGTAGAAGAGCTCCCGCCGCCGGTAGCCCGTCCGGCATCGGCGCGTCGCCGAAGCGAAAGCGCGACGAGACGAGCTCGACCTCGCTCCCGAGCCCGGCGAGCGCGGTGGCGAGATGGTGGTCGTAGGGCAGCGTGTAGGCCGCCGGATCGAGGAGGAGCACGCGCACGCGCCTAGAGTACGCCGCGCTCATGCGGCTCCTCGTCCGGACCTGGAACCTCTTCCACGGGCGCACCGTCCCGGAGAGCCGGCGCGTCGACGCTGGAGCGGATGGTGCGCCTCGTCGCGGCCGACCGGCCCGACGTCGTCTGCCTTCAGGAGGTGCCCGCTCTGGGCGCTCGGCCGTCTCGAGAGCTGGAGCGGGATGCAGGCCTCGGGCCACCGTCACCGATGCGCGCCCTCGGCGGCCCGCTCGCGCGAGGGGCTCCAGCGGCTCGACCCGCGCGCGTCCGCTCGCCGCTGACGGGTCAGGCGAACGCGATCGCTCGTCGCGCGCGCGGGCCGTCGAGATCGCAGCGTTCGGGGCGCAGCGGCTGAACCCGGGCGTGCGGCGCCGAGCGCCGGATGTGCCAGCTCGCGCGACTGCGGGTCGTCCGCGTCGGGCGACGGCTCGGCGTCGTCGTCAACCTGCACCTGACCAACCGGGCCGACGCCGCCTGACCGAGCTCGAGCTCGTGCGCCAGCGCCGATGGTCGCCCGCCGGACGAGCCGATCGTCGTCTGCGGCGACCTCAACCTGACGCCGCGAGCTCCCGCGCCGACTTCGGCGGGGCTTCTCGCGCGCCGCTCCCGGGCATCGACCAGATCCTGGTCCGCGGTCTCGGCCTCCTCGCGAGGGCCGGAGGCCTGGCCCGACGAGCGCCGCCGTGCAGGGCCCGGGCGTCTGCTCTCGGACCACGCGCCGGTCGAAGCGGAGATGATGGTCCCGTGAACCTCGACGAGATTCGCGCCGAGCTGCCCGTCCTCGAACGCCTCGCCTACCTGAACACCGGCACGTTCGGTCCGCTCCCGCGCCGGACGGTCGAGGTGATGGTCGCCGAGGGCTCGAGCGAGCTCGAGCACGGCCGCTCCGGCGCGGACTACTGGGAGCGGGCCCGCGCGACGAGGGCCCGCGTCAGGGCGGCGATCGCGCGCCTCATCGGCGCGGCGCCCGAGCACGTCGCGCTCACGCGGTCGACGACCGACGGCTGCAACATCGCCGTCGCCGGCCTCCGGCTCGAGCCAGACGACGAGATCGTCACGACCGACGACGAGCACTTCGGGCTGCTCGGGGCGCTCGCCGCGTCTGGTGCCCGCGTCCGCGTCGCGGCGATCCGCGGACGGCCCGCCGCCGAGCGCGCTCGACGCGATCGAGGCCGAGCTCTCGGCCCGCACGCGTCTGATCGCGATCTCCCACGTCGTCTGGAACGACCGGGCAGGTGCTGCCCGTCCGGGAGCTCGCCGGCCGCGGGATCCCGCTTCTCGTCGACGGCGCCCAGGGCGCGGTGCGATTCCCGTGGACGTTCACGCCCTCGGCTGCGACTTCTACACGGTCTCCGGACAGAAGTGGCTTCTCGGGCCGGACGGCACCGGAGCGCTGTACGTGCGCTCCCGAGCGGATCGATGCCCAGCGCGTGCGTCTTCCCGTCCTACTACTCGCAGCAGCGCCACGAGCCGGACGGCTCCTACGAGCCCGACGGACGGTGCGCCGCGCTTCGACGTCGGCACGATCCCCGTGCCGTCGCTCGCCGGGCTCGAGCAATCGATCGAGTTCGCGGGAACGGGCCGGGCCCGAGCGGTTCGAGCGAGCGCGCGCGATGGCCGAGCGCTGCCGTGAGCTGCTGAGCGCAAGGGCGGAGCTGGTGACGGAGCCGGGCCAGGCGACGCTCGTCACGTTCCGCCCGCCCGGCGACGCCGGCGAGACCGTGACGAGGCTCGCCGGGCGGGGCGTCGTCGTCCGGGAGATGCCCGGGCTCGACTGGGTGCGCGCCTCCGTCGGGTTCTGGACCTCCGAGGAGGACGTTCAGCGCCTCGTGGACGGTCTCCGGTGAGACCGGCCGGCTCCCGCCGGCCTCCACGTCACGGCTGAGGCCCGAGCTTCGCTCAGGCCTCGTTGCGTGACAGTCCCAGCCGGGTCGAGATCGGCCGCATCGCCTCGATGCAGAACGCGATGTGCTCGTCGAGCGTCGACCCCGAGCTCCTCGGCGCCGCGGTAGACCTCCTCGCGGTTCACGCCGGCGGCGAACGACGGCTGCTTGAGCTTCTTGCGCACCGACTTCGGCTCGAGCGTCTCGATCCCGTCCGGGCGCACCCGGCCGCAGGCGGTGATGAACCCGGAGAGCTCGTCGCAGGCGAAGAGCGTCTTCTTGAGCG
This sequence comes from uncultured Thermoleophilia bacterium, assembly GCA_963705605.1. Classification (GTDB taxonomy): domain Bacteria; phylum Actinomycetota; class Thermoleophilia; order Gaiellales; family Gaiellaceae; genus CAVPKC01. Next base: position 54,575 of record CAVPKC010000003.1, on the reverse strand, counting down.
GAGTGTCGCGCGGCAGCTGCAGATGCTCGGCGTGGCTGAGCACGGACTGCGACCACCTCCTCCGGGTAGCCCTCCTCGCGGAGGATCGCGGCGCCGTCCTGCGGGATGCTTGTCGAGCGTCGGGTGGATCTCGTAGTCGAAGTCGTGCAGGAGCGCGGTTGCCCGCCAGAGCTCCTCGTCCTCGCCGAGCCGCACCGCGTAGGCGCCGACGCACGCCTCGACGGCGAGGGCGTGCCGGAGCAGCGACTCGCTCGTCGTGTAGCGGGTCAGCGTCTCCCAGGCTCGCTCGCGGGTGACCTCCATCGGGTTGGGTAGGATAGCCCGGCCTCGACCCCCGCCGTCGCCGCTACCGTCATGACCCAAACGCTCGTCTCGGAGAGCCTCATGGAGTCGTTCGTCATCGACGGCGGCCATCCCGCTGGGCGGCCGGGTTCGGGCGGCCGGCAACAAGAACGCGGCGCTGCCGATCATCGCTGCCTGCCTGCTCACGGACGAGCCCGTGACGCTCACGAACGTCCCGCGCATCCTCGACGTCGAGACGATGCTCGAGCTCGTGGCCGACATCGGCGTCGACGTCGAGCGCCTCGGGCCCGGCGAGCTGCGGATCCATGCGGCCGACACGCCCCGGCACGAGCTCGACGAGGAGCTCTGCCGCCGGATCCGGGCGTCGATCCTCCTCGCAGGCCCGCTGCTCGCGCGCTGCGGGCGCGCCGTGATTCCGCCGCCCGGAGGGGACGTGATCGGCCGCCGGCGGCTCGACACGCACATGCACGCGTTCGAGCGGCTGGGCGCGACCGTCGAGATCGGCCGGCGCTACGAGATGGAGGCGACGCGACCTGGCGGGGCGCTCGATCTTTCTCGACGAGGCGTCCGTGACCGGTACCGAGAACGCGGTCATGGCCGCCGTGCTCGCGCGGGGCGAGACGGTGATCGCGAACGCCGCGAGCGAGCCGCACGTCCAGGATCTCTGCCGCTTCCTCGTGTCGCTCGGTGGGCGCATCGAGGGCATCGGGACGAACGTCCTGCGCATCCGAGGGCGTCGAGCGCCTGCACGGCGGAGAGTACCGTATCTGCCCCGACCACATCGAGGTCGCGAGCTTCATCGGCCTCGGCGCCGTCACGGACGGCGAGATCGTGATCGAGGACGTCGTCCCCGAGCACCTGATGGCGATCTGGCCCGGGCTCGAGCGGCTCGGCGTCTCGTACGAGGTCGAGGGCTCGACGGTACGCGTCCACGGGCGTCAGGAGCTCGTCGATCCAGGACGACCTCGGGGCGCAGATCCCGAAGATCGAGGACGGCCCGTGGCCGGCGTTCCCGGCCGACCTCACGTCGATCGCGCTCGCCGTCGCGACCCAGGCGAGGGGCACGATCCTCGATCTTCGAGAAGATGTTCGAGAACCGGCTCTTCTTCGTCGACAAGCTCGTCAACATGGGCGCGCGCATCATCCTCTGCGACCCGCATCGCGCGGTCGTCAGCGGCCCGGCCAGGCTCTACGGCGAGCGCATGGAGAGCCCGGACATCCGCGCCGGGATGGCGCTGCTGATCGCGAGCCTCTGCGCCGAGGGCCGCTCGACGATCGGCAACATCGGCCAGATCGACCGCGGCTACGAGCGCATCGACGAGCGCCTGCGGGCGCTCGGCGCCCACATCGAGCGCGTCGACGGCTAGGGGACGCGCTGGCTGCGCAGGAACGCCTCGAGCCGCTCGAGCGCGGTCTCGAGAATGCGGCGATCGACCGCGTAGCAGAGCCGGACCGACCCCTCGCCGCCGGTGCCGAAGGCGGAGCCGGGGGCGAGACCGACCCCGCTCTCGAGAAGCAGCCGCCGGCAGAGCTCGAACGAGTCGGTCAGCCCCTCGACCCGCGGGAAGAGGTAGAAGGCGCCGTCGGGCTCGGGAACGGTCACGCCCTGGATCGAGCGGAGCGCGGCCAGCCAGAGGTCGCGCTTCGCGCGGAGCTCGGCGACGAGCTCTCGGACCCAGGCCTCGCCATCGGTGAGCGCCACCTCGGCTGCCTTCTGGACGAACGTCGGGGCGTGCGAGACGACGAACTCGTTCAGCTGGCCGGCCTTGAGCGCGACATCACGGCGCCCGACGAGCCAGCCGACCCGCCAGCCGGTCATGCAGTAGGTCTTCGAGAACGACTGGACGACGAGCACGGCGTCGTCGCGCGTCGCGAGCCGCAGGATCGACGGTGTGGGCGTCCCGGGCGGCTCCGGGCCGTACCAGAGTCGCTCGTAGACCTCGTCGGCGAGCAGCCAGAGCCCGTGCGCGGCGGGCGAACGTCGAGCAGCCGCTCCTGCTCCTCGTCGCTCGCGACCCAGCCGAGTGGGTTCGACGGCGACGTGACGAGGAGGAGCTTCGTGCGAGCGGTCACCGCGGCTTCGAGCGCGTCGAAGTCGATCGCGTAGCTGCCGCCGTCGAGCCGCTTCGGAACCTCGCGCACGGTGTCGCCGCACATCAGGACGGATGGCGGCGCCGTTCGGCCAGACCGGCGTCAGGACGAGGGCCTCGTCTCCCGGGTCGATCGTGCAGCGGATCGCCAGGTAGAGCGCCTGCACGCCCGAGGCGGTGACGACGATCTCGCTCGCCGGGTCGAGCTCGACGCCGTGCAGGCGCCGGTAGTAATCGGCGAGGCGCCGCGCGCAGCGACGGGAGGCCGGCGTTCTCCGAGTAGAACGTGTGCCCGTCGGCGAGCGCCCGCGCCGCCGCGTCCTTGATGAAGTCCGGCGTCGGCTCGCTCGACTCGCCGAAGTACAGCCGCAGCACGCCGTCCATCGCCATGGCCATCTCCGCGAGCTCGCGGATGCGCGAGTACTCGACACGGGCGAGCGAGGGGGCGAGGGCCGGCACGGGCGTCAGACGGCCGCCGAGCGGTCGGCGTCGACACCGATCCGCTCGAGCCACGGGCCTGCGCGCAGGCGTTCGAAGATCCCGCGAGCCTCCTCGAGCAGCGGCTCGGCCTCGGCGGCCCGGTCCTGCGCCGCGAGCCATTCGCCGTACTCGACGAGCGTTACGGCGAGCCAGAACGGCATCGCGATCTCGCGGAAGTGTCCGAGTGCAGTCTTGAAACTCGCCTCGGCACGCGCCGAGTCGCCGCCGTGGGCCGCCAGGCGCGCCCTGGCTCTCGCGATCTGTGCGTTGACGCGCCCCGAACGCCGTCCGGGTGCCAGCTGGACGAAGCGCTCGAGGAGCGGCACGACGAGCTCTGGCTCGTGGAGCGCGATCGCTGCGTCCGCCGCCTCGGCGAGCGCCTCGACCGCCGTTGCCACGATGCCGACGGTCATGAGGGAGTCGATGGAGTCCCGCGCCGCCTCGAACGCCTCCTCGTGCAACCCCTCGGCGCGGAAGAGCACCGCCCGGTCGAGTGCGGAACGGCCCCGTTCCTGGAGGTCGGCGAACTCGGACCAGCGCGCGAGCAGCGGCCGATAGGAGAGAGCGGCCTCGAGTTCCCCGCGTTCGACATGGATCCTGATCAGCGCATCCGCCGGGAAGTCCTCGGAGGTGAGCTGCCGGGCAGTCTCCGGAAACCCGGCCCCGGCAGCCGTGGCGGCGTCCCAATCGCCCGCCAGGTAGACGAACTCGGTCCAGTTCCGCAGGAGGGGCCACTCCCAGGCACGGTCGCCGCGGCGTCGGGCTAGCGCAAGACCCTCCTCGGCGGCCTGGATCGCGTCCTCGAATCGGTCCTGCTGCTCGGAGAGGTAGCCGAGATTGTTGTACGCCCGAAGCGCGGCCACGTCGAGACCGTGATCGAGGGCGATCCGCAACGCTAGCTCCATCAGCCCCCGCGACTCGTGCGGTCGCCGCTCGATGATCAGGGCCTTCGAGTTGAGCGCCTGCGACAAGACCTCCGGTAGGAAGAGCGCCTCGGCCGTCTCGAGCGCGAGCTCGATCCACTGGATGCCTTTCTCGAGGTCGCCGGCGAACCCGTAGAGGCGCCCGAGCTCGGCGGCGGTCGCGGCCATACCGGCGTCCGGTACGTCGGTGCCGAGCAGGGCGAACGCCTCCTCGACGCGGGAGAGGCCCTGGTCGAGGTGCCCGCTCACCTGGAGGAGGAAGGCGAGACGGGCCGAGGCACGGGCCGCACTATGGGTGTCGCCCTCCGCATCGTGGAGTTCGATGGCCGCCTCGAGGTGGGCTCGCGCCTCGTCATACCGTGCGTTGGCGCGCGCCGCCTCGGCGGTGCGCTCGAGCAGGCGTGCGGTGTCGAGCGCGCTCGCGGCGAGCTCTGCGGCCTGCTCGAAGTACCGCTGCGCCTCCTCCGTCGCGGCGAGCGAGGCGGCTCGCTCGGCTGCGCGCTCGAGGCGCTCACACGCCTTGGCGCGGATCCCGTCGGCATCCTCGTCGTCCGGGACTGCTCTGTAGGCGTCGAGGTAGTGGGCTGCGACGACCTCGACCACCTCGTCGTCCGTGGGTGTCGTCTCGAGGTACGCGGCAACGGCGAGGTGCCGAGCCTTTCGCTCCCTCTTCGAGAGCGTGTCGTAGGCAACTCGCTGGAGGAGTGCGTGCAGAAAGCCGTAGTGCCCGCGCTCGGGCGAGCGGAAATCGCTGTTGACGGTGAGGATCTCCTTGCGTACGAGCCCGTCGAGGATGGGCCCGAGGTCGCCCGCGTCGTGTCCGGAGACCGTTGCCAGGGCCCGGTGGGCGAACGTCCTGCCGAGCACGGAGGCGTCTCCGAGGAGCTGCCGCTCCGAGGGCTCCAGGCTGTCCAACCGGGCCGCAATCAGCGCATGGAGGGTGTCGGGCACTTCGAGCGACTCCAGCGGGCCTGCGACCCGGAAGGCTCCGTCCTGCCGTACCAGGAGGCCCCGGTCGACCAGCATCCGGACCGTCTCGACGGCGTACAGGGGAACACCCTCTGCGCGCTCCCGGATCTGCTCGCGCACGTCCGCCGGAAGGCCGGGGGCGAGGCCGTCGATGAGCTCCTCTCGTGCCTCCTCCGGAAGCGGCTCCAGCACCATCGAGTGGAAGCTCCGCCGGCCCGCACCCCACGTCGCGCGGCGCTCGAGCAGCTCCGGGCGGGCGACCGTGATCACGAAGATCGGGAAGTCGCGCGACCACTCGAGCAGGTACTCGACGAAATCGAGGAGCCCGGTGTCCGCCCAGTGGAGGTCCTCGAAGACGGCCACGAGCGGCCGCTCGGCAGCGAGGAGCTCGAAGAGGCGGCGCCAGGCCGAGAAGAGATCCTCCTGGTCGCTCGCACGGCGCTCGGCGAGGCCGAGGAGGTGCGCGAGCCGGGGCTCGATCCAGGCGCGCTCGTCCGGATCGCCGACGTGGCGCTCGACGCAGGCACGGAGCTTTTCGAGCGCCGTCACCGGCTCCTCCTCCTCGACGATGCCGGCTCGTGACCTGACCATCTCGGCGAGCGCCCAGTACGCGACGCCTTCGCCGTAGGAGAGGCAACGGCCGCGGTGCCACCAGACGTCTGCGACGAGGGCGTCGATGTACTTTTCGAACTCCCACACGAGGCGCGACTTTCCGATTCCGGCTACACCGATCACGGAGAGGACGCGGCTCGTGTGCTCGTCCGCACTCGCGTGGAAGAGCTCCTTGGCCATCCGCAGCTCGGCTTCCCGCCCGACGAACGGCGCTTCCAGGTTCGCCGAGCGGCCCTCGCCGCCGAGCGTCGCAACGACCCGGGTCGCACACCAGAGGTGCACCGGCTCGGCCCTGCCCTTCAGCTCGTGCTCGCCCGCATCCTCGAACGCGATCGCGGCCTCGGCGAGCCGCCGCGTCGCCTCACCGACCAACACCCGTCCGGGCTCCGCGACCGACTGGACGCGCGACGCAGTGTTGACGAGGTCACCCGCGACCATGCCCTGCCCCTCGGCGCCGACCGTGACAGCGGTCTCGCCGGTCACGACGCCGGCTCGCAGCCGGAGCCCGGGCAGGCCAGCGTCCGCGCCGAGTGCTGCGACTTCGCCCACGAGGTCGAGCGCGGCGCGCACGGCGCGCTCCGCGTCGTCCTCGAGCGCGACGGGCGCTCCCCAGACGGCCATGACGGCGTCGCCGATGAACTTCTCGACCGTGCCGCCGTAGCGCCCGATCACCCGGCGGGAGGTGTCGAAGTAGCGGGACAGGAGCTCCCGCACCTCCTCCGGATCGCGGCTCTCAGAGAGCGTCGTGAAGCCGACGAGGTCGGCGAACAGGATCGAGACGAGCCGCCGCTCGGCCTCCGGCGCGCGCGTCTCTCGTGCGCCGGCGGCTACAGGGGCCGACCCAGCCGCGCGCCGCATTCGCCGCAGAACTTCACGCCCGGCGTGTTCATCGTGCCGCACGACGCGCACACGAGGGCGAGCTTCACTCCACACTCGCCGCAGAACTTTCTCTCCCGCTCGTTCGCCGCGCCGCAGCTCGGGCACGTCATGGCCGGAGCATAGAGCCCACCCTAGGTGCGAACCAGCGGCTTGTACTTGATCCGGTGGGGCTGGTCCGCCTCGGCGCCGAGCAGCGCGCGCCGGTGCTCCTCGTACTCGGCGTAGGTGCCCTCGAACCACGTGACCTGGGAGTCGCCCTCGAAGGCGAGCACGTGGGTGGCGATCCGGTCGAGGAACCAGCGGTCGTGGGAGATCACGACGGCGCAGCCGGCGAAGTCGACGAGCGCGTCCTCGAGAGCCCGGAGCGTGTCGACGTCGAGGTCGTTCGTCGGCTCGTCGAGCAGCAGCAGGTTGCCGCCCGAGCGCAGCAGGCGCGCGAGGTGGACGCGGTTGCGCTCGCCGCCGGAGAGGTCGGAGACGCGCTTCTGCTGGTCGCCGCCCTTGAAGTTGAACCAGGAGACGTACTGGCGTGAGCTCACCTCCCGCCTGCCGAGCTCGAGCGTGTCGTGACCGCCGGAGATCTCCTTCCAGACGGTCGACGCCGGGTCGAGGCCGGCGCGCGACTGGTCGACGTAGGCGAGCTGCACCGTTTCCCCGATCCGCAGCGCTCCGCCGTCGGGCTGCTCCTCGCCGGCGATCATCCGGAAGAGCGTCGTCTTCCCGGCGCCGTTCGGCCCGATCACCCCGACGATCCCTCCCGGAGGGAGCGAGAAGGACAGGTCCTCGATCAGGAGCCGGTCGGCGAACCCCTTGCTCAGGTGGTCTGCCTCGACGACCACGTCGCCGAGGCGCGGGCCGGCGGGAATGTGGATCTCGACCCGGTCGAGCTTGACGTTCTCCTCCTCGGCAAGCAGCCGCTCGTACGCTCCCAGCCGCGCCTTCGACTTCGCATGACGTGCGCGCGGGCTCATCCGCACCCACTCGAGCTCGCGCTGGAGCGTGCGCCGGCGCGCCGACGTCTGCTTCTCCTCGGCGGCGAGCCGCGCCTCCTTCTGCTCGAGCCAGGACGAGTAGTTGCCCTGGAACGGCAGGCCGCGCCCGCGGTCGAGCTCGAGGATCCAGCCGGCGACGTTGTCGAGGAAGTACCGATCGTGGGTGACCGCGATCACCGTCCCCTTGTAGCGCTCCAGGAAGCGCTCCAGCCAGGCCACGGACTCCGCGTCGAGGTGGTTCGTCGGCTCGTCGAGGAGCAGCAGGTCGGGGGAGGAGAGGAGCAGGCGGCAGAGCGCCACCCGGCGCCTCTCACCGCCGGAGAGGGTGCTGACGTCCTGGTCGCCGGGCGGGCAGCGGAGGGCGTCCATCGCCGTGTCGAGCGTCTGCTCGAGCGTCCACGCGTCGCGGCGGTCGATCTCGTCCTGCACGCGGCCCTGCTCCTCCAGCAGCGCGTCGAACTCCGCGTCGGGCTCGGCGAAGCGCGCCGAGATCGTGTTGAAGCGGTCGAGCAGGTCGCGCAGCTCGCGGACGCCGTCCTCGACGTTGCCGCGGACGTCCTTCGCGGAGTCGAGGTCGGGCTCCTGGGGGAGCAGGCCGACCGTCGCGCCTGGAGCGAGCTCGGCGACGCCCGAGGAGGGCTCCTCGAGTCCCGCCATGATCCGGAGCAGGGTCGACTTCCCGGCTCCGTTCGGGCCCAGGACGCCGATCTTCGCGCCGGGGAGGAACGAGAGCGAGATGTTCGCGAGCACCTGGCGGTCCGGGCCGTAGTACTTGTCGGCCCGGTACATCGTGTAGACGTAGTCGCTCGTCACACGGCCATCGTACGGCTCGCCGCCGCGGCGTCCGCCCGTTCGAGCCAGGGAACCGCGCGGAGGCGCTCGAAGATCTCCCTGGCCTCGGCGAGCAGCGGCCGCGCGTCCTCCTCTCGGCCCTCTGCGGAGAGCCACTCGCCGTGCTCGAGCAGCGCGACGGCGAGCCAGAACGATGCTCCCACCTCACGGAACCCGGCCACGGCGGCGGTGAGCCCCGGCCCGACGGCTTCGGTCTCGCCGGTTGCCGCTGCGAGCCGGGCGCGGAGGCGGGTCACCTGGGCCATGGGGTACTGCGAGAGGTCGAACGCAGGCAGGCCGTCGATCTCGTGCAGGAGCCTTCGCGCGGCCGCGACGTCCCCGATCGCGAGCGCCGACTCGACGCCCTCGACGATGCCGTCGACGAGCAGGTTCGCCCCGACGACGCGGCGTCCCTGGAGGATGGCGTCCGTATCGGCGAGGACGTCGTGATGGCGGCCCTCCGCCCGGTCGGCGATCGCCCGGCCGAGCATCAGGATCGTCGTGTCCTGGAGATCGGCGGCGAAGGGAGCGCTGACGAGGCTGCGTGCGCGCTCGCGGTCGCCCCTCGCCGTGTGGATCCGGACGAGCGGCGGGAGGAGGGCGATCGAGATGAAGTCTGCGCTCTCGGCGCTGACGTTCTCGCCGACCTCGTCGGCGATCGCGAGCGCCTCGTCCCACCTGCCGGTCTCCGACAGCGGCTCGGCCATCTGGGCCTGGATGTGCCACTCCCAGAAGCGGTCTCCGCGGCGGCGTGCGAGGGCGAGCCCCTTGTCGGCGAGGGCCAGCGCCTGGTCGTAGCGGCTTCGGCGCAGCACGATCTCCATGAGGTTGAAGTACGCGCGCAGCGCGACCGGCGGCACGTCGTGCTCGAGGGCCATGACGAGCCCGTGCTGGACGAGCGCGAGTGCCTCTTCGGGCCGGCGTGTGAGGATCAACCCCTTCGTGATCAAGGCCTGCGACACGATGTCCGGCCGCCCGAGCGGCTCCGCGATCTCGAGCGCGAGCTCGATCCGCTCGAACGCCTGCTCGACGTCTCCCATGAAGAACTGGAGCCGCGCGAGCTCGGCGGCGATCGCCGCCAGATCGGCATCCCGTTGGCCGTCCATGAGGTCCTCGAGCGAGCGCTCCATGTGCTCGATCGCCGCCGCGGGCTGCCCCCTCGTCTGGAGCGTGTCCGCCAGCCGCGCGACGACGCGCGCGGCGGGCCGGGCCTTCCCCTCTCCCTCGAACAGGGCGATCGAGCGCTCGAACAGCGAGCCGGCCTCCTCGATGCGCCCTCCGGCGCGGGCCATCTCGCCGGCGCGCTCGCACAGCTCGGCCTCGACGAGCGGGTCGTCGGAGAGGTCTGCTGCCTGCTCGAAGTAGCGCTGCGCGTCCTCGCTCGCGGCAAGCGAAGCGGCGCGGTCGCCGGCGCGGGTCAGGCGGTCGCGGGCGAGCGCCTCGATCTCGGGCGCGTCGGGGGCGTCCGGGGCGGCCCGGTAGGCCTCGAGGTAGTGGGAGGCGACGACCTCCACGATCTCCGGGTCGTCCGGGCCCCACTCGGCCTCGAGATACGCCGCGACGCGGAGGTGCCGGGCCTTGCGCTCGCTACGGGAGAGCGTGTCGTAGGCGACCTTCTGCACCAGCGCGTGCATGAACTCGTACTGGCCCCGCTCGGGCGAGAGGGGATCCGCCTGGACGGCGAGGATCTCCTTTCGGACGAGCGATCCCAGCATGGATCCCACAGCGCCCTCGTCGAGCTCGGAGACCGCGGCGAGCGCACGCGGGGTGAACGTCTTGCCGAGCACCGCGCCGTTCTCGAGGAGGCGTCGCTCCGCCGGCTCGAGCCCGTCGAGGCGGGCTGCGATCAGGGCGTGGAGCGTCTCGGGCACGTCGAGCGCGTCGATCTGCCCCGTCACGAGGTACTGGCCGTTCTCGCGCGTCAGGAGTCCACGGTCGAGCAGCATTCGGACGGTCTCGATCGCGTAGAGCGGGACGCCCTCGGCGCGCTCTCCGATCAGGGCGCGGATCTCGTCCGGCAACCCCGGCGCGAGCCCCTGGAGCAGCTCGTCCCGTGCGCTCGGGGCGAGCGGCTCGAGGAAGATCGAGTTGAAGCTGCGGGTCCCAGCCCCCCACGTCGGCCGCCGCTCCATGAGCTCCGGGCGGGCGAGCGTGAGCAGGAAGATCGGGTGGTTGCGCGACCAGTCGAGGAGGTACTCGACGAAGTCGAGGAGCCCTGCGTCCGCCCAGTGCAGATCCTCGAACAGGAGGACGATCGGGGAGACCTCGGCGATGCGCTCGAAGAAGCGACGCCAGGCGGAGAAGAGGTCCTGCTGGTCGGATGCGACCCGCTCCGTGAGGCCGAGCAGGTGCTGCAGGCGTGGCTCGATCCAGGTGCGCTCTTCCAGGTCGGGGACGAATCGGGCGACGACGTCGTGGAGCTTGGTCAGCGCCGCCGCCGCGGGCTCTTCCTCGACGATTCCGGCCCTTGCGCGGACCATCTCGGCGAGCGCCCAGAAGGCGATCCCCTCGCCGTAGGCGAGGCAGCGGCCGCGGTGCCAGCCGACGAGATCGACGAGCCCGTCCACGTACTTCGCGAACTCCCACGCCAGGCGCGATTTTCCGATTCCCGCGATGCCGATCACGGAGACGAGCCTCGCCCTGCGTTCCTCGGCGGTTGCGTGGAAGAGCTCCTTGACCAGGCGGAGCTCGGCAGCGCGGCCGACGAACGGCGCCTCGAGCCCGGTGGCGCGGATCTCTCCGCCACGGCCGGCGACGACGCGAAGCGCACGCCAGAGGCGGGCGGGCTCGGCCTTGCCCTTCAGCTCGTGCTCCCCGGCGTCTTCGTAGGCGATCGCGGCGTCGGTCGCACGACGCGTCGCCTCGCCGACGAGCACCGTTCCCGGCCTCGCGACCGACTGCACCCGCGACGCGGTGTTCACTAGGTCGCCGGCGACCAGTCCCTGCCCTTCGGCTCCGAGGGTCACGGCGGCCTCCCCGGTGACGATGCCCGCGCGGACACGGAGGCCCGGCCCGAGCGCGGCGACGGCGTCCAGGAGGTCGATCGCCGCCCGGACCGCGAGCTCCGCGTCGTCCTCACGGGCGACCGGCGCCCCCCAGACGGCCATCACGGCGTCGCCGATGAACTTCTCGACGATCCCGCCGTAGCGGCCGATCACCTGCCGCGCCGTGTCGAAGTACCTGGTCAGGAGCTCGCGCACGTCCTCGGCGTCGCGATCCTCGGAGAGGGTCGTGAACCCGACGAGGTCTGCGAACAGGACCGAGACGAGGCGGCGCTCGGCCTCCGGCCCCACCAGCGGCGGGGCCGGCGCGGCGGCCGTTTCGGGCAGAAGCGAGGCGCCGCACTCGGCACAGAACCGCCCCGACTCGTACGGGGTGTCACAGGAGGGACACCGGCGGCCGAACCCCGCGCCGCATTCGACGCAGAACTTCGCGCCCTCGGCGTTCACATGGCCGCAGGTCGGGCAGGTCAAGAGGGACAGCGTAACGCGCGTCCTACACTGACTTCGTGGAGCTGATCGTCGGTCACGCCCAGACGGATTTCGACGCGTTCGCGTCGATGCTGGCGTGTCGGCGCCTCTATCCGGGCGCGACCGTCGCCCTGGCGGGGTCCCTCAACCGGAACGTCCGCGACTTCTACCGCCTCCACGCCGACGAGCTCGACCTGGTCGAGGCGTCCACAATCGACCAAGATGCCGTGACGCGGCTGATCGTCGTCGATGCGACGGATCCGGCACGGCTCGGGGAGCTCGAGTCGCTTGCCCGGCGGCCGGAGGTCGAGATCGTCAGCTTCGACCACCATCCCGAGGCCGGCTCCGCGGAGGGCGTCGTTCGATCCGACGACGGCGCGTTGACGACGACCCTCGTCAGCATCCTGGCCGAGCGGGAGATCGCCGTCACCCCGCTCGAGGCGACCGTCTTCGCCCTCGGGATCCACGAGGACACCGGCTCCCTCACCTTCGCCACCACGACCGGGCGCGATGTCGAGGCGCTCGCCTGGTGCCTTCGCCACGGCGCCCGGCAGGAGGCCGTCTCGGAGTATCTGAACGCGCCGCTCGGCGACGACGAACGGGCCCTCCTCGACGCCCTCCTGGCAGCCGCGGAGACCCACCGCGTCGACGGCCTCGACGTTCTCGTCGCATCCGTCTCGTGGCCGGCGTACCTCGACGGCGTCTCGACGCTCGCGCACAAGCTCGTCGACCTGACCGACTGCCGAGCGCTCGTCTGCCTGGCCGAGATGGATCGCCGCGTCGTGTGCGTTGCGCGCAGCCGCACGCCCTCGTTCGACGCATCGGTCATCGCCGCCGCCCTCGGCGGCGGCGGTCATCCGCAGGCCGCGGCGGCAACGTTCCACGGGACGCTCGAGACCGCGCGCGCGCTCGCGATCGCCGCGCTCCCGGGTGCGGCCCGGCCCACGCTCACCGCACGCCAGATCATGTCGACGCCGCCGCGGTTCGTGGCGCCGGACGATTCGGTCGCGCACGCCATGGCCCTCTGCCAGCGGTACCGACAGAGCGGGATCCAGGTCGGCGATCCTTTCGCTCTCGCCGGGGTCGTGACGCGGGAAGACCTCGACAAGGCCGTCGGCCACGGCCTCGCACACGCTCCGGTCAAGGCCGTCATGAGCTCGAGGGCCGTCACATGCGACGAGGAGACTCCGCTCGGCGAGCTGCAACGGCTGCTGACCGCGTCTCCCGTCGGGCGGGTTCCCGTCCTACGCCAGGACGAGGTGGTGGGCGTCGTCACGCGGGGCGACGTCCTGCGAGCCCTCGGAGAGACGACGGAGCACGAGGCAGCCGCGGGCGGAGCCGTGGCGAGCCTCGGAGAGCGCCTCCTGGCGCTCGAGGGTCTCGGCGAGGTGTTCGAGGCCATCCAGGCGGTCTCCGGCCCGTTCGGCGGCGTCTTCCTCGTGGGGGGCACGGTGCGCGACATCCTCCTCGGCGAGCGCGGCTTCGATCTCGACATCGCGGTCGAGGGAGACGGCATCGCCCTCGGCCGGGCGCTGGCGCGGGCGCTCCAGGGCCGGGCGATCCCGCACGAGAAGTTCGGAACGGCCGTCGTCAAGTGGCCCGGTGGGCGCGTCGACGTCGCCACGACCCGGACCGAGTTCTACGACGAGCCCGGTGCGCTCCCGGCCGTGGAACAGGCGTCGCTCCGACAGGATCTCTACAGGCGCGATTTCACCGTCAACGCGATGGCCGTCTCGCTGAAGGGCGAGGACTTCGGCCGGCTCGTCGACTACTTCGGAGGGCTCGGCGACCTCGAGCGCGGCGTCGTGCGCGTGCTCCACAGCCTCTCGTTCATCGACGACCCGACGCGGATCTTCCGGGCCATCCGCTACGAGAACCGGTACGCGTTCAAGATGGATTCGCACACGCTCTCGCTCGCCCGAGCGTGCGTCGAGATGGGCCTCGTGGGGGAGCTGTCGTCGGCCCGCCTCCGGGACGAGCTCGTCCTGCTCTTGTCCGAGGAGACCGTGGGCGACTCGATCCTCCGGCTCTCGGAGATCGGCGTCGACCGCTCGATCCATCCCCATCTCGCAGCCGACGCCGGGACGGTCTCGCTGATCGACCGTCTCGACGCCCTGCACGCCACGCTGACGCCGAGCGAGGAGCGCTGGCGCTTGCGGCTGGCCGCGCTCGTCCGCCGGCTCCCGCCCGAGGAGCTCTTCGACTGGTTCGGCACGCTGAAGCTCCGCCGCCGGGACGCCGAGCGCATCGCCGACGCGGTCACGCTCGCTCCGCGGCTCGAGCAGGCGCTCGCGTCGGTGAAGGAGCCGGCCCAGGCGCGCCGGCTGATCGCGCCACACGACCCGGACGGCGCGCTGATGGCGCTGGCTCTTGCGCCGGACGGCACAGCGGCAGGCTGGCTCGAGCGGTACTTCCGAGAGCTGCGGGACGTGGAGCTCGAGATCTCGGGGGGCGACCTCGCGGCGCTCGGGCTCGGCGAGTCGCCGCGCGTCGGCGAGATCCTCGGCGAGCTGCTGCGCCGGAAGGTGAACGGCGAGCTCGACGGGCGCGGGGCCGAGATCGAGGCCGCCCGCGAGCTCATCGGGGCCTGATGGACCTCGAGACGTTCCTCCTGCTCGCGCCGGTCGTCCTCGTCTCGCTCGCGTTCCACGAGCTCGCGCATGCGGTCGTCGCGTTCAAGCTCGGCGATCCCACCGCGAAGAACGAGGGCCGCATCACCCTCAACCCGATCAAGCATCTCGACCCGCTCGGGACGCTGATGTTCGCGGTGACGTCACTGGTGGCAGGGCTGCCGTTCGGCTGGGCGAAGCCGGTACCGGTCCGGCCCGGATACTTCAAACGGCCGAAGGAAGGGATGGCGCTCGTCGCGGCGGCGGGCCCCGCGACGAATTTCCTGATCGCGCTCGTCTGCCTCGCGATCTTCCAGCACGCCGGCTTCCAGGGTGAGGCGCAAGAGGTCGTTCGGCTCGCCTACCTCGTGAACGTCGTCCTCGGCATCTTCAACCTGATCCCGATCCCGCCACTCGACGGCTCGCGGATCGTCGGCGTCTTCATGAACAACGCCACGTACGCGCAGTGGGTGCGACTCGACCAGTACGGCATGATCGCCGTCCTCGCGCTCTTCTTCATCTTCCGCGACGAGTTCGCGACCCTGCTCGGCAGCGCGCTCGACTCGGTGACGCGGGTGATGAACACCATCGTGGGCGCGTAGGCGACCGTCGAGGCCGTCAGAGGCCCGTAGTACCATTCCGGACGACCGTGGGCCTCCGACACGCGTGGAACCGCTCGCTCGTCTACTTCGGCATCGCCGAGGAGGACGAATACCTCGACGAGGAGGACTTCTCGCCGGCCGAGGGCGACCTCGAGCGGACGTACGCCGACCGCCCGAACGTCCGTCGCCTCCATCATGCCCAGCAGCCCAAGCAGCCCGACTTCGACGACTGGTCGGAGCCCGAGGCCGCGCCCGTCACGAAGCAGTCGAGGATCCCCGGGCGCCGGCAGCGGACTGCGCAGCTCGAAGCCGTCTCGACCGGCGCCGCACCCGTCTCGTCCTCCCAGCGGGTGCATCTGGTCATGCCCCGGAGCTTCAACGACGCCCAGTCGATCGCGGACAAGTTCAAGGAGTCGATCCCGGTGATCCTCAACCTCCAGAGCGCGGACCCCGAGCTGGCGAAGCGCCTGATCGACTTCTCGAGCGGGCTCACGTACGCGCTGAACGGCGGCATGCAGCGCGTCGCCGACAAGGTCTTCCTCCTGACGCCGCGCAACGTCGAGGTGTCGGCCGAGGAGCGCGCGCGGATGCTCGAGCGCGGCTTCTTCAACCAGGCGTAGGAGGCGGAATCGTTGCCCTGCCGAAGGCAGGGCCGATATCCGCGGGGGAGGGCGGCGCAGCCGCCCGGTCACAGGTCGAGCCAGAATCGTTGCTCGGCCGGGAGGCCGGGCCGATATCCGCGGGGGAGGGCGGCGCAGCCGCCCGGTCACAGGTCGGCGCGCCAGGGCTCGCCTCGAGTGTGTCGATTCCCTCCGGGAATCGACGAGCCTCCGCGGCCTGGGGGCCTGCGGCCCCGGCCGCTGCGTGGCACGGCTGTCGCCGTACCTTTGCCGATAGCCTCTCTGCATGCTCCTCGCGGACGCGACCACGACGGCGATCCGCTTCGTCACGAACCTCTACTACGTCTACCTCTTCTGCATCTTCGCCTACATCATCCTGTCGTGGTTCCGGCTCCCGTACAGCCGCTGGCTGAGCGCGATCCAGCGCTTCTTCTACGACGTCGTGAACCCGTTCCTCGCGCTCTTTCGCCGCTTCCTCCCCATGCTCAGGCTCGGTGGCATGGGGCTCGACCTGTCGCCGATCATCGCGATCCTGGCGCTCTCCGCGATCTGGCGCCTCGTCGTCATCGGCATCGAGCAGCTCCGCTGATGCCGGTTGCCCGCGTCAGCCTCCGGGTCACGCCGGGGGCGCGACAGAGCGCGATCGTCGCACGGCACGGCAGCGGCTGGAAGGCGAGCGTGGTCGCGCCGCCCGAGCGCGGGCGGGCCAATGCCGACGTCGTGGAGCTCGTCGCGGGCGCCGTCGGAGTCCCACGGCGCCTCGTCACGCTCGTCAAGGGGGCCGGGGCGCGGGATAAGGTGATCGAGATCGACGGCATCACCACGGAAGAGGCCGACCGGCGCCTCGACGCCGCGCGGCGAAAGGGGGAGGACAAGTGAACGTCGAGCGTTATCGCGAGCTTCTCGTGGAGGAGCGCAAGCGCGTGACCGACGCAATCGAGTACCTCCACCACGAGAACTCGGGCTCGATGGACGACGAGGTGCCGGAGACCGGGCTCGCCGACACAGCCACCGTCACGGTTGACCGCGAGATGGACTACTCGCTCGAGGAGAACTCCTCGCACGTTCTCCAGGAGATCGATGCCGCGCTCGCCCGGATCGATGCCGGCACGTTCGGCACGTGTACGAATTGCGGCAAGCCGATCGGCGAGGAGCGCCTGAGCGCCATGCCGTACGCGACGCTCTGCATCGACTGCAAGCGGCTCGAGGAGCGAGGCTGACCGAGCCGCCTCCCGCGGCCGACGTCAGGGTCGGCTCCGCGACCGACGGACGCGTCCCCGTGTCCGTCGCGTCCCGCTCGTTCGCGCCCGGCTGGGCGCAGTGGGTGGCGATGGTCGTCGTGGCGCTCGCCGCGATCGCGGCCGACCAGGTGACGAAGGAGATCGTCCGCTCGCAGCTGACGCTCGGTGAGTCGGTCGACGTGACGTCGTTCTTCGCGATCCACCATGTGCGGAACACGGGCATCGCTTTCGGCCTGTTCCCGGGCGCCGCGTCCCCTGTCACGATCCTGACCGGCATCGCCGTGATCTGGATGCTGGTGTACTTCGCGCGTTCCGGCGCCCGGCACCCGATCCTGCCGGTCGCGTTCGGCTTCCTGCTCGGCGGCAGCCTCTCGAATTTCGCCGACCGCGTGCGTCAGGGCTACGTGACGGACTTCCTCGATCCCGACTACTGGCCCGCGTTCAACCTCGGCGACGTGTTCATCACGGTCGGCGTGGCGATGCTGATCGTCGTCTTCCTGGTCGGCGACCGCTGGCCCCGCCAGCGCAGGGTGACGCGCCCGCCGCTCTAGATGGTTGATCGGGAAGTGTGGTGCCGCCGGGGACGGCCGAGACCGAGCAGGAGACAGGGATCCCGTCTCGTTCGTACCGGAGGTACGGGCGAGACGCGAGCGTTGGCTCCTGCGACATGTCCCGGCCGCCAGCCGGCGGTGCCACGGTTTCCGGTCAATTTCCGATCAATCATCTAGTGGACCTCCGGCTCGCCGTCCCGCCCACGGCGGCCGGCGGGCGGCTCGACAGCTTCCTCGCGGCCGCCGCCGGGGTCGGCTCCCGAGCGGAGGCCGAGCGGCTGATCGCGGAAGGCCACGTGCTCGTCGACGGCCGCAGGCGGGCGAAGAGCCACCGGCTCGCCGGCGGGGAGGTACTCGACGTGACGCTCCCCGGACCCCGCTCGACCGAGCTCGAGCCAGAGGATCTCGACCTCGCCGTGACGTTCGAGGACGAGTATCTGCTCGTCGTCGACAAGCCCGCGGGCCTCGTCGTGCACCCGGCGGCTGGTCATCCGACCGGGACGCTCGTGCACGGACTACTCGGCCGCGGCATCGCCGGCGGGGAGGAGGCCGCCCGTCCCGGCATCGTCCACCGGCTCGATCGGGACACCTCGGGCCTGCTGGTTGTCGCACGCGACGTGGAGACGCACCGCCGCTTGCAGCGGCTGCTCCGGCGGCGGGAGCTGACCCGTGAGTACCTGGCCCTGGTCCGCGCGCGTCCCCGATCCAGACGAGGCCGGATCGAGGCGCCGATCGGGCGCGACCGCACCGATCCGACGCGGATCTCGATCGACACCAACCGGCCACGCGACGCGGTCTCCCACTTCGAGGTGGCCGAGCTGCTGGCCCGCCACGCGCTGCTCCGCGTCCGGCTCGAGACGGGCAGGACGCACCAGATCCGGGTCCACCTGGCGGCCATCGAGCTGCCGATCTCCGGGGACCCGATCTACGGCGTGGCCGGCGACCTGGGACTCGAGCGGCAGTTCCTGCATGCCGCGCGACTCGCGTTCGTCCACCCGATCACCGGGGCGGACGTGGACGTCTCCTCGGCGCTGCCGTCCGACCTGGCCGACGCGCTCGAGCGGGCGCGCGCCGCCTGAAACGGCGTACGATCGTCCACCGTGCGCGCGCTCCTCGTCCGCCTCTGCCTGCTGGCTCTCGCCCTCACGGGCGGCCTCGCGACCGCCGACGGCGCCCGGGCACAGGACTGTCCGGACATCACGCTCCTCGAGCTCGGGGCACAGGTCTACCGGGCCGAGGCGCTCCCTGCGTCATCGGGGATCGCGCAGGGAGCGGCAATCGGGAAGGGTGTCGTCGACGCTCCCAAGGCAGACAACCTATGCGAGCGAGGGCAGACGGACGTGACCGTCGTCTCGCTCGAGGGGATCGAGCAGGAGGTCGCGGTCGGGGTCGAGGGCGACGCGGCGACCATCTACGTGCTCGGCAGCAAGTGCTTCGGGTTCGAGGGAGACGCGCGCTGGGCGTGCCTTCGTCAGCCGCTCGAGCTCGACGGCGAGACGTACGTCGGCACGCGCTATCCGGAGGGGCCGGGAGCCGCCCGGGAGCTCCCGCTCGGGGCACCGGTCGCCGGAGGCACGATCGCCGGCGCCCCGGTCGATGCGGTCGAGATCGAGGGCGTGGACCCCTCCGTGGCCGTCGGCCTCGCCGGCAAGCCCGACGAAGCGTACGTCGCCCTCGGGCCCTGCCTCTACGAGCGCTTCGACCGCCGCCCACTCTTCGACGACCTCCGCCGGTGCCTGGAGGCGCCCGTGTGGTTCCTGTTCGAGCCGCCCGGGGCGCCGCCCGGCGACGAGGCGACCGCCGACGCCGATCGCACGCTACGCCCCGAGCTCGTCGGCGCCACGGTGGCGCTCGCGCGCTCGACGGTTGCTGCGGACGTGATCCCGCGGGGAGGCACGCCGGTGATCGTGTTCACGATCGACGCGACGAGCGAGGGGGCCTTCCCCTTCACCGTCCCGGAGCTCGATTCCGGACGCTACGAGGCCGTCGTCGAATGCGACGCATGCGGGGTGTCGGCCGATGGCAAGACGTCTTTCCCGGCCGGCTCCTTCCTCGTCCTCGAGAAGAGCGGGGCGAGCGGCGGAAGCACGCTCACGACGATCATCACCGTCGTCGTCGGATTGGCGTTCGTGGTCGCCCTCGGGCTCTCGATCTACATGTGGCGCCGCGGTCGGGCGGCCCGCCGGGCGTCGGGCGGAGAGCCGGGCGCGGGCAACGGGCCCTCGTAGCGGATCCGCTAGAATCCAGCGTCTTTTGTCACCAACCCGGCGGGCACCGGGAGGGTGGCGGTGCCGGGGCTCTGCCCCGGTTCCACCCGCCCGCCGCCGGCTGACGTTTGCGAGTAACCGAAGGAGGCTCGACCCATGTCCGTGGTCACGATGCGCGAGTTGCTGGAGGCCGGCGTCCATTTCGGCCACCAGACGCGACGCTGGAACCCGAAGATGCGCCGCTACATCTTCACCGAGCGGGGCGGCATCTACATCATCGACCTGCAGCAGACGCTCGCCTTGCTCGAGCAGGCGCACGCGTTCGTCCGCAACATCGCGGAGCGCGGTGGCAGCGTGCTCTTCGTCGGCACGAAGAAGCAGGCTCAGGACGCCGTGCACGACCAGGCCGAACGCGTCTCGATGCCCTTCGTCAGCCACCGCTGGCTCGGTGGCCTGCTCACCAACTGGCGCACGATCTCCGAGCGCATCGACCGGCTGCACGAGCTGCGCCGGCTCCGGGACGAGGGCCAGCTCGAGCTGCTCCCCTCGAAGGAGCGGATCGCGATGATGGCCGAGCTCGAGAAGCTGCACACGAACCTCGGGGGCGTCGCCGACATGAAGCGGCTGCCCGACGCGATCTTCCTGATCGACCTGCGCAAGGAACAGCTCGGCGTGCGGGAGGCGCGGCGCCTTGGCATCCCGGTGATCGGGCTGGTCGACACGAACTGCGATCCCGACGACGCCGACTTCGTGATCCCCGGAAACGACGATGCAATCAGGTCGTGCAGCCTGATCGTCCGCGTGATCGCCGACGGGATCGCGGCCGGCAGCCGGCGCGTCGACGTCGAAGAGTTCGCAGCCCCGAACGGCCAGCCCGACGAGCCGGCCGAGGCGGTCGAGGTCGTCGAAGTGGCCGAGGTGGCCGAGGTGGCCGAGGTGGAAGCGGTCGCAGAGGCCCAGGCGGAGACGACGCCGGGGGCAGGGCCAGACCCGGAGGCGGTGGAGGCCGCTCCGGGCGAAGAGGAGACCGCGGGATGACGACGATCACCGCGAGCCTGGTCAAGGAGCTCCGCGACCTCACGGGGGCGGGGATGATGGACTGCAAGCGAGCGCTCCAGGACTCGGATGGCGACGTCGAGGCCGCGCAGAAGCTGCTCCGCGAGAAGGGCATGGCGGCGGCCGGGAAACGGGCAGGTCGGGAGACGACCGAGGGGACCGTCCTGACCCGGGTGTCCGATGGAACCGGGACGATGGTCGCCATCGGCTGTGAGACGGAGCCTGTGTCGAAGAACGAGGAGTTCCAGCAGTTCGCCCAGCACGTCCTCGACGTGGTCTGGGTCGAGGGCCCGGGCGCGCCGCAGAACCTCGAGCAGGAGCGCGTCGACCTGGTCGCGCGGCTGGGCGAGAACGTCGTCGTACGCGGAGCGGCCCGGATGAACGCCGCCGACGGCGAGGTCGTCGCGTCCTACGTCCACCCGCCTGCGAACAAGATCGGCGTGCTCGTGCGGGCGAAGGCGACCCCGGAGCTCGCGCGGATGATCGCGATGCACGTCTCGTTCGCGAACCCGTCCTACCGGAAGCGAGACGAGGTTCCCGCTGCGGCCGTGCAGGCGGAGCGGGAGATCTACGAGAAGCTTCCCGACGTCCAGTCGAAACCGGAGGAGATCCGTGGGAAGATCGTCGAGGGGATGCTCTCGAAGCGCTTCTTCGCGGAGTCGGTGCTCGCCGACCAGGCCTGGATCCACGACGACTCGCTCACCGTCGGCAAGGCGCTAGCCGAGCAGGGCGCCGAGGTCGTCGAGTTCGTCCGGTACGCGCTCGCGGAGTGAGCACGGTGCCGGACGACGAGGCAGCTGCCGCCGGCGTGGGCGAGCCAGCGCCTGTCTTCCGGCGCGTCCTGCTGAAGCTCTCCGGCGAGGCGCTGATGGGCTCGCAGGACTACGGCGTCGCCCCGGAGCGGGTCGACGCGATCGCCCACCAGCTCGACGCGCTCGGGCGACGGGGCGTCGAGGTCGCAGTGGTCGTCGGCGCCGGGAACATCTACCGCGGGATGGCCGCCGCGGCCAAGGGGATGGACCGGGCGACCGCGGACTACGCGGGCATGCTGGCGACGCTGCTCAACTGCCTGACCCTCCAGGACGCGCTCGAGAAGCTCGGCGCGCACACCCGGGTGCTGTCGGCGATCACCGTCAGCGAGGTCGCGGAGCCCTACATCCGCAGGCGGGCGATCCGCCATCTCGAGAAGGGCCGCATCGTCATCTTCGCCTGCGGCACGGGCAATCCGTACTTCACGACCGACACCGCGGCCGCGCTGCGCGCTCTCGAGATCGGCGCCGAGGCCATCCTGATGGGCAAGAACGGCGTCGACGGCGTCTACGACGGCGACCCGCGGCTCGACCCCGGCGCCTCCTTCCTTCCCGAGCTCACGCATCTCGACGCGATCGAGCGCGGGCTGAAGGTCATGGACACGACCGCGCTCTCCCTCTGCATGGACAACGCCCTACCGATCTACGTCTTCGGTCTCGACGACGAGCGCAACATCGAGCGGCTCGTCAGCGGCGAGCGCACCGGCACGATCATCACGACCACGGGGAGGGACGAATGATCGACGAGCTCCTTGACGACGCCAAGCGGCGGATGGACAAGTCCGTCGAGGCAGCCCTGCACGAGTTCAACACGGTGCGCACGGGAAGGGCCTCGGCGGCGCTGCTCGACCGCGTCGCCGTCGACTACTACGGCCAGAAGACCCCCGTGAAGCAGCTGGCGTCGATCAACGTCCCCGAGCCGCGGATGCTCACCATCCAGCCGTTCGACCCCGGCTCGGTCAAGTCGATAGAGCGCGCGATCCTCGAGTCCGATCTCGGCCTGACGCCGTCGAACGACGGGAAGCTGATCCGCCTTCCGATTCCTCAGCTGACCGAGGAGCGCCGGAAGGAGCTCGTGAAGGTCGTGCGCCACCTCGCGGAAGAGGGTCGGGTCGCGATCCGCAACGTGCGGCGCGACGTGATGCACGACCTCAAGGAGCTCGCACGAGACGGCGACGTCGGCGACGACGACGAGCGCCGCGCCGAGGAGAAGCTCCAGAAGCTGACCGACGACCACGTGCACCGGGTCGACGACCTTCTGAAGAAGAAGGAAGACGAGATCATGGAGGTCTGAGGTCGGGGCCTCCGCTCGACACGCTCCAGGACGACGGTGCTACGCCTGATCACGCGATTCCGGACCCTCCGGGGCCTCAGGCCTGCCCCGGAGCCCGAGCTGCCGGACCGGGTCCGGTCTGTCGCGATCATCATGGACGGGAACGCACGGTGGGCGCGCCGGCGCGGCTTGCCCGTCGTGGCCGGGCATCGTGCGGGAACGAAGGCGGCGAGACGGGCGATCCAGGCGTGCCTCGACCTCGGGATCGAGTCGCTGTGCATCTTCGCGTTCTCGACCGAGAACTGGTCGCGGTCACCCGACGAGGTACGGGCGATCATGGAGCTCTTCGGGGAGACCATCGAGCGCGAGCTTCCTGATCTCATGCGACAGCGCGTCCGCGTCGGCTTCGTCGGGCGGCGCGACCGTGCGCCGGACTCGGTTCGGGAGCGCATGGAGTACGTCGAGGCGGAGACGGCCGCCAACGACCGGCTCCAGCTGTGGATCGCGTTCGACTACGGCGGCCGTGCGGAGATCGTCGGCGCGGCTCGGCGGCTCGTGGAGGAGGGCATCGATCCCCTCGACATCGACGAGAACGCGGTCGCATCCCGGCTGTACGCGCCGGACATGCCCGAGCCCGATCTGCTGATCCGGACCTCGGGCGAGTCACGCGTCTCGAACTTCCTGCTCTGGCAACTCGCCTACACGGAGCTCGTCTTCGTCGAGACACTCTGGCCGGATTTCGCCGAGCGTGACCTGCGCCGCGCGCTCGAGGAGTACGCGAGCCGCCGCCGCCGTTTCGGCGGTCGGTGAGCCGCCCCGATGAGCAATGCCGTGTCGCGGTTGGTCGTCGTGGCGATCGGGCTGCCCGTGGTCCTCGGGGTCGCGTGGCTCGGCGGCTGGTGGATGTACGCGCTCGTGCTCGTCGCCGCGCTGATCGCTCTCGACGAGCTCTACCGCGCCGGCAGGGAGTTCCGACCGCTCTCCCTCGCCGGCTTCGCGGGGATCGCCGCCTGCCTGACGGGGCTCCAACTCGGCGGAATCGCCTGGATGATCGGCGGAGCGCTCCTCGCGCTGCCGCTCTCCTTCGTCTTCGTCGTCTTCGCCGACACCCGGCAGCGGGCGACGGTTTCCCTCGCCTTCACGCTTCTGGGCGTGGTCTGGATCGGGCTCGGGCTCGGGTACCTGATCCTCGTCCGCGAGATCCCCGAGAACGGAAGGCTCGCGATCTTCGCCGTGCTCATCACCGTGTTCGCAGCCGACAGCGGCGCGTACGTCGTCGGGCGGCTGCTCGGCAAGCACAAGCTCGCACCTGCGCTCTCTCCCGGAAAGAGCTGGGAGGGCTTCGTCGGCGGCCTCGTCGCCGGCGTCTTCGCGACCTTCGTCGCGTTCTACGACACCGGCTTCGTCGGCGGCTGGCGCTCGATCGTGCTCGGCTTCGCGATCGTCATCGCCGCGGCGATCGGCGACCTGATGCAGTCGCTCGTCAAGCGGGACGTCGGGATCAAGGACTCGGGCCGGCTGCTCGCAGGCCACGGCGGCGTCTGGGACCGCGTCGACAGCCTCCTCGTCGCCGCCCCGACCGCGTACTACGTGCTCGCGGCGCTCGGTGAGATCACGATCTGAGCGACCCCACGCGCATTCCGCCACATTTCGCGTTGCGTTCCGTGACGGGGTCTGACCCCGGCTTAACACTGCAGGTAGCGCAGGAGCTCAACGAGTCCGGCCGCCGTCCTTCCTCCCACCGAAGCGCGCCCGGAGAGCCCGCAGCGCCTTCCTGTCCATTCGCTCGAAGGCCCGTGCCGCAACGGTTCGGAGCAGTCGCGGGACTCCCTCCACCTCGACGTGAGCCCGGATGCGCGTCCGCTCGCCCTCACTGGCCAACGAGAACCTGGCGGTGCCGCTCACGCGCCGTCCCGAAGTAAACGTCAGGCCGATCAGACGGGGCCGGTCGAGTTCGGTCACGACGAGCTCCGACTCGACCCGCACACCGTAGAAGCTGCGCACCTCGTATCCCTTGTGACCAACCGCGGGAGGGCCCGCCGTGCGGTAGCCAGCCTCGACGACGCCCGGCATCCATTGCGCGTGGCTCGGCGAGTCGAGCAACTCGGCGAACACCTCGTCCGACGAGGCGGGAATCAGCTCGTCGACCGAGTAGCGCAGCACGCCGCCATCGTAGGACGCGGCGGGGTGGGCGCTCCCGGCGATTGTGAAGTCGGGGTCAGACCCGTCACGGAACACAGGGCGCAATGTGACGGAAGTCAGATGGCGACCCGGCCGTAGACTGAGCGCGTGAGACGGGTGGCCCTTCTCGGCGCGACGGGCTCGATCGGGCGCCAGGCGCTCGAGATCATCGACGCGCACCCGGAGCTCGAGCTCTGCGCGCTCGCGGCGGGGAGCCGGGGCGACGAGGTGCGGGCGATCGCCCGCGAGCGCGGCGTCGAGCTCGTCTCGATCGGCGGCGACCCGCCGCTCGACCGCGCTCGTCGAGGCCAGCGCCCCCGACGTCGTCCTGAACGCCGTCGTGGGCTTTGCGGGGCTCCCGGCCACGCTCGCCGCACTCGAGGCCGGCGTCGACCTGGCGCTCGCCAACAAGGAGAGCCTCGTCGCGGCCGGCGACCTGGCGCTGGCCAGCAGGGAGCGGGGGGAGGCCGGATCCTTCCCGTCGACTCCGAGCACTCCGCGGTCTTCCAGTGCCTCGAGGGACGCTCGCCGGAGAGCGTCGACACGATCGTGCTCACCGCCTCCGGGGGGCCTTTCCGGGGCCGTGCGCGGGAAGAGCTCACGGCCGTGACGCCGCACGAGGCGCTCGCGCATCCCACCTGGCAGATGGGGCCCAAGATCACGATCGACTCGGCGACGCTCATGAACAAGGGGCTCGAGCTGATCGAGGCGCACTTCCTGTTCGACGTCGCGTACGAGCGCATCGAGGTGGTGGTGCACCCGAGCTCGATCGTGCATTCGCTCGTGCGCTTCCGCGACGGCGCCGCTCTCGCACACCTCGGCTATCCGGACATGCGCGTCCCGATCTCCTACGCGCTCACCTATCCCGAGCGGGCGGCCACGCCGTGCCGCCCCTCGACCTCGCGTCCGGCCTGATGCTCGAGTTCGGCGCGCCCGACGAGGACGCGTTCCCGGCGCTGCGCCTCGCGCGGGAGGCGGGAGAGGCCGGCGGGACCGCTCCGTGCGTCCTCAACGCGGCGAACGAGATCGCCGTCGCCGCATTCCTCGCGGGCACGCTGCCCTTCCTCGGCATCGCCGAGGTCGTCGAGCGCACCCTCGCCGTCTCCGACTGCGCTCCGGCCCTGGATCTCGACGACCTGGTCGAGATCGACGCCGCCGCGAGGAGAACCGCCGCGGATCTCACGCGCGAACTGGTTTCCTAGAAGGCGGACATGAACCTGGTCGTCGCCATCGGAGGCCTCGCCCTCCTGATCCTCATCCACGAGGCGGGGCACTTCGTCGTCGCCCGGGCGGTGGCCATGCGCCCGCGCAAGTTCTACCTCTTCTTTCCGCCCGCGCTCTTCAAGTGGCACCGGCACGGGATCGAGTACGGCATCGGCTCGATCCCGCTCGGCGGCTACGTGAAGATCCCTGGGATGCACCGGCCGGCGGCCGGCGACGTCGACGCGCACTTCGCGTCGACGCTCGAGGAGGCGCCGTGGGTGCGACCCGAGTTCAACCGCGTGCGACGCGCCCTGGACGAGCAGGACTTCGACGAGGCCCGGGCCGCCCTCCCCGACCTCGAGGCCGCGATCGCGCGCAGCCAGCTCTCGGAGCAGGCGACGCGCAGCGCGCACCGAGGGGCTGACGGAGATCGAGGACGCCCTCTCGCGGGACGCCTACTGGCGGGCGCCGGCCTGGAAGCGGATCTCGGTGATCCTCGCCGGCCCGGCTGCGAACTTCATCTTCGCGATCGTCGTGCTCGCGGTCGTCTTCGCACTCGGGGTACCAGCCGGCGCGACCCGCGAGGTCGATCGCATCACCGCGGACTCACCGGCGGCCGTCGATCGGCCTGGCGCCCGGTGACGTGATCGTCGCGGTCGACGGCGAGCCCACCGCCAAGTTCGGCGACATCTCGGACCAGATCCGGGCGAGCCAGGGCCAACCGATCACGATCACCGTCGAACGGGACGGCGAGGAGACGACGCTCGGCCCCGTCAGCCCGGAGCTGATCGAAGGCCGCTACCGGATCGGCTTCGTACCGGTGCCGTTCGAGAAGAGCTACTCGCCGGGCGCCGCGATCGGCAAGGCGTTCGAGCAGACCGGCCAGGCGACGGCCACGATCTTCCGCTCGCTCGGCGGCATCGTCACCGGCTCGACG
The DNA here is from genome assembly GCA_963705605.1 of uncultured Thermoleophilia bacterium. Lineage (GTDB taxonomy): Bacteria > Actinomycetota > Thermoleophilia > Gaiellales > Gaiellaceae > CAVPKC01. The sequence goes on along the minus strand of CAVPKC010000003.1, from coordinate 27,737 downwards.
CGCGACGACGTCTCGAGCGCCGTCGGGATCGTCGACCAGTCCTCGCAGATCCTCGACGCGGGCTTCCGCTACTACCTCGGCGTGCTCGCCCTGATCAGCCTCTCGCTCGCGCTCCTCAACCTGCTCCCGCTCCTGCCGCTCGACGGCGGCCACATCGCGTTCTCGATCGCCGAGAAGATCCGCGGGCGGGCGATCCCGCGGGAGACGTACGAGCGCTTCTCGATGGTCGGGATCGCGCTCGTGCTCGTCCTCTTCTTCATCGGCCTCTCGAACGACATCGACCGGCTCCGCGGCGGCTGAGCCCGCCTGGGCGGCGGGTAGACTCCTCCCGATGGCGAGCGAGGTGCAGATCTCGGTCGGCGGCGTGCCGGTCGGCGGTGGCGCGCCCGTCGTCGTGCAGTCGATGACGTTGACGTACACGCACGACGTCGACGCGACGATGGAGCAGATCGGGAGCCTCGCCTCGGCCGGCTGCGAGCTCGTCCGCGTCGCCGTCCCGAAGAGCGAGGACGCGGACGCGCTGAGCAAGCTCGTCTACCTGAGCCCGCTGCCGATCATCGCCGACATCCACTTCAACGCCTCGCTGGCGCTTCGTGCGATCGACGCCGGCGTCGCCAAGGTGCGCATCAACCCGGGCAACATCGGCGGCCCCGACAAGGTCGCCGAGGTCGTCCGCGCGGCGAAGGCGAAGGGGATCCCGATGCGGATCGGCGCGAACTCCGGCTCGCTGCCGAAGCACCTGATCCCGCTCGCGCAGGAGGACACGGCCGCGGCGCTCGTCGAGGAGGCGCTCGAGCAGGTGCGCCTGCTCGAGTCGATGGACTACCGCGACTTCGCGATCTCGGTCAAGTCGAGCTCCGTGCCGACGATGATCCGCGCCTACCGGATGCTCTCCGAGAGCGTCCCCTACCCGCTCCACCTCGGCGTCACCGAGGCCGGGCCTCCGCCGGCACCGGGGCGATCAAGAGCGCGATCGGGATCGGCGCGCTGCTGATGGACGGGATCGGCGACACGATTCGCGATCTCGCTGACGGCCGACCCGGTGAAGGAGATCGAGGTCGCCTACGACATCCTCAAGTCGCTCGGGCTGCGCGAGCGCGGCCCCGTGATGATCGCGTGCCCCTCGTGCGGTCGAGACAACGTCGGCGTCGAGTCAGCTCGCGGAGGTCGTGTCCGAGCGGCTGAAGACCTACCCCGAGGCGTTCGAGGTGGCGGTGATGGGCTGCGCGGTGAACGGGCCCGGCGAGGCCGGCGACGCCGACTTCGGCATCGCGGGCGGACGGGACGTCGGCTTCATCTACGCCCACGGCCGCGTCCTGCGGAAGGTCGCGTCGGAGCGTCCTGATCGACGAGCTCTTCCTCGAGATCGACCGGTGGATCGAGCAGGGGATGCCGCGCCCGACAGCGCCTGAAGCTGGCGAAGCCGGCGGCGGTGCTGATGGCCGAGGCGGCCCAGCGCCCGGTCGAGCAGACCGCCTGAGGCCGGCCGTCAGTGCGGGCGTCCGAGCTCTTCATCCCGACGCTGCGCGAGGCTCCGGCCGACGCCGAGGCGGTCAGCCACCGCCTGCTCGTGCGCGGCGGCTTCATCCGCCAGGTCGGCGCCGGGCTCTAGACGTTCCTGCCGCTCGGCTGGCGCGTGCACCAGAAGGTCGTGCAGATCGTGCGCGAGGAGATGGACGCGATCGGCGGCCAGGAGATGCTCTGCCCGGTGCTGACGCCGGCCGAGCTCTGGCAGCGCACCGGTCGCTACGACATCCCCGAGGTCTTCAAGCTCGAGGACCGCGCCGGGCGGCCGTTCGTCCTGCCGATGACCCACGAGGAGACGTTCACGTTCCACGCGTCCGAGATCCAGAGCTACCGCGAGCTGCCGCAGATCCTCTACCACTTCCAGACCAAGGACCGCGACGAGCCCCGCTCGCGCGGCGGGCTCCTGCGCCTGCGCGAGTTCATCATGAAGGACGCGTACTCGTTCGACCGGGACGAGGAGGGGCTCGACCGGAGCTTCCGCCTCCAGGCGGGGGCCTACGAGCGCATCTTCGAGCGCTGCGGGCTCGAGTTCTTCGCGGTCCAGGCGGAGTCGGGGATGATGGGCGGCAGCGAGTCGATCGACTACCTCGCGCCGTCGGGCGCGGGCGAGAACACGCTCGTCACCTGCGAGCGCGGCGACTACGCGGCCGATCTCGAGATCGCGCTCGGCATTCCGCGAGCGCCGACGTTCCCCGAGGCGCTCGATCGCCCGCGGAGGTCGAGACGCCGGGGGTCACGACGATCGAAGCCCTGGCCGGCTTCCTCGGCATCGACCCGGCCGCCACCTCGAAGGCGATGCCGGTCGCGACCAGCGACGGAACGCGTCGTGCTCGGGCTCGTGCGCGGCGACGACCGCCTCGACGAGGCGAAGCTCGCCGCCGCGCTCGGCGCGGAGCACCGGCCGGCGACGATGAGGAGATCCGCGCGGCGTTCGGCGCCGATCCCGGCTCGCTCGGCCCGATCGGCTTCGCCGGCGACGATCGTCGCCGACGAGGCGCTGCGCGAGGGGCAGTTCGTCGCCGGCGCCAACCGGACCGGCTGGCACCTGCGCGGCGTCGAGGCCGGGCGCGACTTCGAGCCTCGCTTCGCCGACATCCGCGAGTCCCGCAGGAGGGCGACACCTGCCCGCGCTGCGGCGGCGCGCTGCGCTTCCAGACCGCGATCGAGGTCGGCCACATCTTCAAGCTCGGGACCCGCTACTCGGTGCCGCTCGGCGCCGTCTACCTCGACGAGCACGGCCGGGAGCAGCCGATCGTGATGGGCTCCTACGGGATCGGGCCGGGCCGGATCATGGCCGCCGCCGTCGAGCAGCGACACGACGGACAGGGGATCGTCTGGCCGCGGCCCGCTCTCGCCGTACGACGTGTCCGTCGTCGCGATCGGCGCCGCGGGCGCGGAGGTGGCCGGGCTCGCGGAGCAGGTTGCGAACGGGCTCGAGGAGGCGGGGCTCGCCGTCCTGCTCGACGACCGCGACCGGCGCCCGGGCGAGAAGTTCGCCGACGCCGACCTGATCGGCTGCCCGCTGCGCGTCACGGTCGGCAAGAAGGCGCTCGAGGACGGCGCGCGTCGACGTGCGCGACCGCCGCGGCGGGGTGGAGGAGCGGGTGGCGGCCGCGGAGGCCCCGGCCCGAGTGCGTACCCTGTGGGAGGAGCTCCGGTGAGCAGGCGACGGTTCAGCGAGAAGCCCTTCGGCGAGTCTGTTACGGCCCTCATGGACGAGCAGGGCTTGACCTACCGGTCGCTCGCCGACAGGACCGACCTCTCGGCCGGCTACCTCAACCACCTCGTGCACGGCAACCGGCCCGTGCCGTCCAACGACGTGATCGGAACGCTCGCGGCCGCGCTCGGCGTCGAGCCTGAGCACTTCCGGGAGTACCGGATCCGCGTCATCACCGAACGCCTCGAGGAGCTGCCCGACCTCGTCGATCGCCTCTACCGCCGGTTGAGCGAATAGCCCCGCCGGCTCCGTAGAACACTCGATGATCGGCGAGTGGTGGATCCTGCTCCTGATCGGCTGGGGAGCCGTGGCCGCGATGATGTTCGCGCTCTGGCTCTATGCCACGGCGCGGAAGGACGCGAGCATCGTCGACGCCGGCTGGGGCTACGGCCTCGGCCTCCTGGGCGTCCTCTACGCGATCCTGGCCGACGGCGATCCGACCCAGCGCCTGGTGATCGGGCTGCTGGCCGGCATCACCGGGCTGAAGATCGGGACGTACGTCCTCGTCAACCGCGTCATCGGCAAGGAGGAGGACGGCCGCTACCAGGCGCTTCGCGCGAAGCGCCCCGACACGGCGAACCGCTTCTTCTTCGTCTTCTTCCAGGCCCAGGGGCTGCTGGACGTCGCACTCTCGATCCCGTTCCTCGCGGCCGCGCTCAACCCGAGCGACGGGCTCGAGGCGCTCGAGGTGGTCGGCATCGCCGTCTGGGCGATCGGAACGGTCGGCGAGACGATCTCCGACCGGCAGCTCGCGTCCTTTCGCCGCGATCCTGCGAACAAGGGCCAGGTGATGAGCCGCGGCCTCTGGCGCTATTCGCGCCACCCGAACTACTTCTTCCAGATCGTGACCTGGGTCGGCTTCGCACTGATCGCAACCGCCGCACCGTGGGGCTGGCTCGGCTGGATCAGCCCGCTCCTGATCACCTTCTCGATCCTGTTCGTCACGGGCATCCCGCCGACCGAGGCGCAGGCGCTGCGCTCGCGCGGCGAGGCGTACCGCGCCTACCAGCGCACGACGAGCGCGCTCGTCCCCTGGTTTCCGAAGCGCGCAGCACCGTGACGCCCTGGTACGAGAAGGCCCTCGAGCGCGACATCGTCCCGGACTGGCTGATCCGCGCCGGCATCCGCGCGAACCTCCTCCTGCGCCTCACCCGGGAGCGGCGACGCGGCGTCGAGCCCGGAACCCGTGCCTTCCACGACTTCCTCCAGGGCCTCCGCGAGGGGCCGATCGCCGCCGAGCCAGCGAAGCCCAACGAGCAGCACTACGAGCTGCCGGCCGAGTTCTTCGGCCACGTCCTCGGGCCGAGGCGCAAGTACTCGTCGTGCGTCTGGCCGCCCGGCGTGACCACGCTCGCCGGCGCGGAGGACGCGATGCTCGCGCTCACGTGCGCCAGGGCGAGGATCGAAGACGGCATGGACGTGCTCGACCTGGGCTGCGGCTGGGGCTCGCTCTCCTTCTGGCTGGCCGAGCGCTACCCCGGCGCCCGCGTGCTCGCCGTCTCCAACTCGGCGCCCCAGCGCGAGTACATCGAAGCGGAGGGTCGCCGGCGCGGAGTGGCGAACCTGGACGTCCTGACCGCCGACGTGAACACCTTCGAGACCGAGCGCCGCTTCGACCGGGTCGTCTCGATCGAGATGTTCGAGCACATGAAGAACTACGAGGCGCTGATGGCGAAGATCGCCTCGTTGCTGCGACCGGACGGGCTCCTCTTCGTGCACGTCTTCTCCCACCGGCGTTTCGCCTACCACTACGACGACTCGTGGATGGCACGGCGCTTCTTCGCCGCCGGGACGATGCCCTCGGACGTGCTCCTCACCTACTTCCAGCGCGATCTCGCGCTCGTCGACCACTGGCGGCTCTCGGGGATGCACTACGCGCGCACGGCCGAGGCCTGGCTCGAGAACCTCGACAGCAAGCACGACCGCCGTACGACCGATCCTCGCACGGGTGCACGGAGAGGCCGAGGCCGGCCGGCGGCTCGTCGACTGGCGCGTCTTCTTCATGGCCTGCGCCGAGCTCTGGGCCTACCGGGGCGGGCGGGAGTGGCTCGTCTCCCACTACCTCTTCCGGCGCCGACCGTAGCCGGCCACGTATACGCTCATTCCCTCGAGCGAGCAAGGAGACACGACGCATGAGCAAGAAGACGAAGTTCCTCCTGGCGGAGAAGGAGATCCCGAAGGCCTGGTACAACATCCAGGCCGACTTGCCGCAGCCGCTCCCGCCCGTGATCCACCCGGGCACGGGCGAGCCGATCGGCCCCGACGACCTCGCGCCGCTCTTCCCGATGGCGCTGATCGGCCAGGAGGTGAGCCGCGAGCGCTGGATCGAGATCCCCGACCCCGTCCGGGACATCTACCGGCTCTGGCGGCCGACGCCCCTGTATCCGTGCGCGCCGCCTCGAGCAGGCGCTCGACACCCCGGCGCACCTCTACTACAAGTACGAGGGCGTCTCGCCGGCCGGCTCGCACAAGCCCAACACGGCAGTCGCGCAGGCGTTCTACAACAAGGAGGAGGGCGTCGCCGGGCTGGCCACGGAAACGGGGGCCGGCCAGTGGGGCAGCTCGCTCGCCATGGCCTGCTCGCTCTTCGGCCTCGGGTGCGACGTCTACATGGTCAGGATCTCCTACGACCAGAAGCCGTACCGCCGCAGCCTGATGCAGGCCTTCGGCGCGAGCGTCACTCCGAGCCCGTCCGACAAGACGAACGCCGGCCGCGCGATCCTCGAGCAGGATCCGGACTCGCCGGGCTCGCTCGGCATCGCCATCTCCGAGGCCGTCGAGGTCGCCGCCACCAGCGGCGGCGAGAAGAAGTACAGCCTCGGCTCCGTCCTCAACCACGTGCTCATGCACCAGACGGTGATCGGCCTCGAGGCGCTCGAGCAGTTCGAGCTCGCCGAGGAGTACCCGGACGTCGTCGATCGGCTGCACCGGCGGCGGCTCCAACTTCGCCGGGTTCGCCCTGCCGTTCGTGCGCAACAACCTCGTCGACGGCACGGGCACCCGCATCGTGGCGGTCGAGCCGGCGGCCTGCCCGAGCCTCACGAAGGGCAAGTACGTCTACGACTTCGGCGACACCGCGATGATGACGCCGCTCGTCAAGATGCACACCCTCGGCCACTCGTTCATCCCGGCGCCGGTGCACGCGGGCGGCCTGCGCTATCACGGGATGGCGCCGATCGTCTCGGCGCTCCTCGACCAGGGGCTGATCGAGGCGATCGCCGTGCCGCAGAACCCCGTCTTCGAGGCCGCCCTGACCTTCGCGCGCGCCGAGGCGATCATCCCGGCGCCGGAGGCGGCGCACGCGATCCGCGGCGCGATCGACGAAGCGCTCGCGTGCAAGGAGACCGGGGAGGAGAAGGTGATCGCCTTCAACCTCTGCGGCCACGGCCACTTCGACATGGGCGCCTACGACGACTTCCTCGGCGACAAGCTGCCCGACTTCGAGTACGCCCAGGAGGACGTGGACGCGGCCCTGGCCGCCCTACCCGGCTAGCGCCTAGCCAGGATCCGGCGCGCGGCCTCCGACGGGCGGCGACCAGTCCTACTCCTCGACGACCACGGTGCGCTCTTCGGCCTGTGCGACCGCGTCGGCAGCCGACTCGGCTTCCTCCCGGCTGTCGTGGTCTTGCGTCATGCCTTCGCCGTAGTCGACGTGCCACATGTCGCCTTCCTTGTACACGCGGATCGGCGGCCCGCTCTCAGGCATGGGTACCCCTCTCGGTGGCTGAACGACGGACGATGTCGCCAGTTTGCAGGTATCCTTGATCCAAGCGCCACATTCACCAAGGTCCTTGATGCGTGGTCGGCGTTCGAACGGGATGGAGGTTCGATGCCGAGCAGGACGCAGACGTGGCGCAGGGCCCTTGCGCCGCCGCCGGTCGATCCGCGGGAGGAACCGTGGGTGACCTCGTTACATGAGAGCCTGAGCGATCACATTCGCTTGCTGGCCGAGCGACGCCACACGGCCTTCGGCCAGGCAGCGACACATCGTCGCGAGGGACATCTGGTGCCCTTGTCGCTCACGCAGGAGTTGGCGGAGAACGCATCGGAGCTGAGCGGCGCAATGGAGCGCTACCGGAAGGGCCGGCGTCCCGAGCTGACAGCCTCCCGATAGGCCGCTTGCCAGCCGAGCCCCTCGTGCAGAATCAGCCGAATCCGGAAGTCCCGGTCCATGAGCGACGGTGGCTCGATCGGCTCCGAGCGGCCTGGGAGCGAGTGCGAGCGGATCCCGAGAGCAACACCAAGGCGAACGAACTCGAGGCCGTCGCCCAGGAGCGCCCGCAGGAGGCGCACTACCGCGTAGAGACGTTCGGCGCCGACGCGGCGCTTCGCGGCGGCTCGGCACCGGAGGAACCGAGAGGGGGGCGCCTCGACGAAGCGGAACGCCTCGACGAGCAGCCGACGCCTGACTCCGAGCGCTTCGATGACGAAGCCGGGCGCTGAGCCCGCCAGCCCCTGGAGCACGATGGACCCGCTGCAAGCGTCGGATCAGCCACCAAGCGGTATGGTTGAGCGATACGGGGCGTGGCGCAGCCTGGTTAGCGCGCTAGTCTGGGGGACTAGAGGTCCCGAGTTCAAATCTCGGCGCCCCGACTGAAGGAAACCCCTGCTAACACGGGGGGTTCTTGTTTCAGAAGCGAGGGTGGTCCGCCTCGCCCGTGACTCGCTCCTGACTCAAACGGTCCGAGAACGAGTCGAGTTTCGCCCTCGCGGCGTCCTCCGCACCCCACGACCGATCGCGGGGATTCCTCGCCGGCCGTCACGACCCGAGCGGCAGCGCGAGGTGCTTCCAGGCCAAGTAGCATCACGGCGCCTCTTCGTCCCAAAAAGGAGAAAGTCATGGCTGCTGCCTTAGCATCGGGGGCCGTCGTTCTCGTTCACGGCGGTTTCGTGGACGGCTCCGGCTGGCAGGGCGTCTACAGCCTCCTGAGGAAGGACGGCTACAGCGTCAGCGTCGTCCAGAATCCGACGCTTTCGCTCGCAGACGACGTTGCCGTAACCAGGCGAGCCATCGACGCGCAGAGCGAGCCGGTCATTCTCGTTGGCCATTCCTATGGCGGGGCGGTGACCACCGAGGCTGGTACTCATCCCAAGGTTGCGGCGCTCGTCTATATCGCGGCCTTCGCGCCGGACAAGGGCGAGTCGGTGAACACCCTCATAGCCGATCCGCCGCCCGGCGCGCCTGTGCCGCCGATTCTTCCGCCGCAGGACGGCTTTCTGTTCCTCGACCGGGAGAAGTTCCATGCTTCATTCGCGGGTGACGTGAGCGACGAAGAGGCCGCGTTCATGGCCGACTCGCAAGTCCCGTGGGGCGTTGACGCCTTGGGTGGCACGATCAGCGAGCCGGCGTGGCGGAGCAAGCCGAGCTGGTACCTCGTCGCGACCGAAGACCGGATGATCCCCCCGCCGGCCCAGCGCCAGATGTCCGCGCGGGCAGGTTCGACCGTTGTCGAGGTCGCGGGCAGCCATGCGATTTACGTCTCGCAGCCTGCAGCCGTGGCTGAACTCATCGGCAAGGCTGCTTCCGAGGTGGGATCGGCCGTCCGCTAAAGCTGGCCCTCCACGCCGATGGAGAGCCCCGCTCGTGCGCTCAGGCGAACTCGAACTGTTGCTGCGGGCGACCCGGTTGGCCGATGGCTCTAGGCAGTTCCGGCGGCAGACTGTGGCCCATTAGTGGCCCAAACGTCTCGGAACATGCCCACGGAGCCATGCGGGCTCACACGTCTGTGACTCACTAGTGACTCAAGCGGTTGGAAGATCGCTCTCGCAGCCATACGGGTTCGCGTCGCGTGAGCAGCCGTAAATCCGCATGGTTGCTAGCGTTCCTCGCGCTTCGTCGTTGAGCGTCGTCGCCCGGATATGAGCCTGGGGGACTAGAGGTCCCGAGTTCAAATCTCGGCGCCCCGATCAAGGAAAAGCCCGCTCAGGCGGGCTTTTTTGTTGGAGCAGTGTCCTGGCGGACGGTGGACAGGGCGGTCATGGAAGCGTTTGGAAGCGCCCGCGACCGGGCGCGCTACCCTCCAGGGCATGCAACGGATCACGATCCATAAGCGGTGCGACGAGGACGGCGAGTTGTTCCACGCGACCCCGACCGGGCCTGACGCCGATGTCGTCACCGCCACGGGGCGGACGGTGACGGAGGCGAAGCTGAGGCTGATCGAGAAGTATCGTGCTCCGATCATCGTCCAGCGCGGCCAGCGGCGCCTTGATCCGAATCAAGGCAGGTTGCTGATCAGCAGGGCCAGCTCCGCCTGATCCACGAACGCGTGATGCCGGCCTTCCTCTAGATCGTTGATGCGCGTAGGCTGCCCTCTCACGAGCGGCGAGCGAAGGGAGGGCCATTGAAGCCTGCACCGTTCAAGTACGCAGCGTGCGAGACCGTCGAGGAGGCGGTGTCTCTCCTCGCGGAGCACGGCGACGAGGCGAAGATCCTCGCCGGCGGCCAGAGCCTCGTGCCGCTCATGAACCTCCGGCTCGCCGCTCCCTGGGTCCTCGTCGACCTGAACCGGGTGACCGCGCTCCAAGGTGTGAGCGCCAACGGAGCCATCCAGATCGGAGCCATGACCCGGCAGGCGGACGTCGAGCGGTCCGGAGAGGTCGCTCGCGGCGCGCCGGTCATCGTCGAGGCGCTTCGGCACGTCGCGTTTCCGGCGGTGCGGAGCCGAGGAACGATCGGCGGCTCGATCGCGCACGCCGATCCTGCGGCAGAGCTCCCCGCCGTCCTCCTGGCTCTCGGGGGGGAAGTTGTGGCGCAAGACGCTTCGGGAAGCCGCACGGTCTCCGCCGACGAGCTCTTCCAGACGTACTTCACGACCGCGCTTCGCCCTGACGAGGTTCTCACACACGTTCGCATCCCCGCAGCCGGCGATGGTCAGCGCTTCGGCATCCAGGAGGTCGCGCGCAAGCGGAACGACTTCGCGCTCGCCGGCGCCGTCGTCGTGGCGGGCGTCGGCCCGGATGGTGTGTGCAGCTCCGCGCGGATCGCTCTCTTCGGCGTCTCCGACTGCCCGATCCGGGCCGCGGCTGCCGAGCAGGCGCTAACCGGCCGGAGCCTCGACGCAGATGCGGCAGCCGGCGCGGCCGAGGCCGCGATGGGCGAACTCGATCCGAAAGTCGGACGCCCACGCGTCCGCCGACTACCGCCGTGAGGTGACCGGTGTGCTGGTCCGGCGCGCGGTCGCACAGGCAGCGAGCGGAGGGAGGAGCGGATGAGCGCGACGGCCGATCGGCTGATCGAGGGTGAGACCGTAGTGCGGCTCGTCGTCAACGGCGAGGAGCGGCGCGGCATCGCCGAGCCTCGGACTCTGCTCTCGGATTTCCTGCGGCACGAGCTCGGGCTGACGGGGACCCACGTCGGCTGCGAGCAGGGCGTCTGCGGGGCGTGCACGGTGCGGGTCGACGGTGGTCTCGCACGGTCGTGCCTCCTGTTTGCCGTCCAACTCGAGGGTGCGCGGATCGAGACGGTCGAGGGGCTCGCGAGCGGCGACGAGCTGCACCCCGTGCAGCAGGCTTACCACGAGCAGCACGGCCTCCAGTGCGGCTACTGCACGCCGGGGCTGCTGCTCGCGACGATCGACCTGCTCGAGCGCAACCCCGATCCGAGCGATGAGGAGATCCGCGACTACCTCGCGGGCAACGTCTGCCGCTGCACGGGCTACGTCGGCGTCGTCGCCGCCGTGCAGGCCGCGGCGGCCGTGGGAGGGCGGTCCTGATGGCCCAGGTCGAAGCGACGCCGTACGTCGGTCAGCGGATTCTCCGGCTCGAGGACCCGAGGCTCCTGCGCGGTCGCGGCCGCTACGTCGACGACGTCGTGCTGCCGGGCACGGTGCACGCGGCGTTCGTCCGCAGCCCGCACGCGCACGCGCGCGTCGTCTCGGTCGACGCGACAGCCGCGCGGGCGCTGGACGGCGTCCTCCTCGTGCTCACCGCGGAGGACGTCACCGAGATCCCGGCGATCGCCACGGGGCTGCCGAGGGACGACGTCGTCGCGAACAACCGTCCGGTGCTGCCTACGGATCGCGTTCGCTTTGTGGGGGAACCGGTCGCATGCATCGTCGCGACGTCCAGGTACGTCGCCGAGGACGCGCTCGCGCTGGTCGAAGCGGAGTACGAGCCGTTGCCGGTGCTGATGGACGCCGAGCAGGCGCTCGCCCCGGATGCCGTTCTGCTCCACGAGGGCACGGAGTCGAACAGCTTCGCGCACATCGAGTACGAGCACGGCGACGTCGAGAAGGCGTTCGCCGAGGCCGACCACGTGTTCAGGAAGCGACTGCATCACGGGCGCTTCCACGCAGCGCCGCTCGAGGGCCGCGCCACGCTGGCCGACTGGGACGCCGGCGCGCAGGAGATGACCGTGTGGATGTCCACCCAGATCCCGCACCTCGTCCGCACGCTGCTCTGTCACTCGATCGGCCTGACCGAGAAGCAGCTGCGCGTGATCGCCCCCGATGTGGGTGGCGCCTTCGGACTGAAGCTTCACCTCTGGCCCGAGGACTACCTCGTCGCGGTTGCGTCGAAGCGGCTCGGGCGGCCCGTCAAGTGGGTCGAGGACCGCTACGAGGCGCTCGCTGCGAGCCTGCACGCGAAGGAGATCGTCTGCGACATCGAGATCGCGACCCGCTCGGACGGCACGTTTCTCGGGATGAAAGGCCGCTACGTCGGCGACGCGGGCGCGTACGCCGCCTATCCCTTCACCCCGCTCGTCGATGCGCTCTGCGCGGCGGTCATGCTGCCGAACCTCTACGACGTCGGCGTGGCGCGGTTCGAGGTCGACGCCGTCTTCACCAACAAGTGCCCAGCCGGCGCCTACCGGGGCGTCGGGTGGACCAGCGGCCAGACTGCCAGGGAGGCGCTCGTCGACGAGATCGCGCGCGAGCTCGACATCGATCCGATGGAGCTGCGCCTGAAGAACACGATCCCGGACGGCGAGCCGTACGTCTCCGCCACCGGCTGCAAGTACGACGGGGGCAGCTACGCCGCGGCGCAGCGCAGGGCGATGGAGCTCGTGGGCTACGACGCGTTTCGCGAGCGCCAGCGCGTGGCTCGCTCGGAGGGCCGGTACCTCGGCGTCGGCTTCAGCCCGTTCCTCGAGCCCGGAGGCTGGTCCGGGGAGCTGGCGAAGCGGATGGGCTTTCCGTTCGACTACCTGGACGCGGCGCGCGTCACCGTCGAGCCGGACGGCTCCGTGACCGTCACAATCGGGATGCACAACCACGGGCAGGCCCACCAGACGACGATGGCTCAGGTCGTCGCCGACAAGCTCGGCGTCCCGATGGAGACGGTCAAGATCGTGCAGGGCGACACCGCGCAGGCCGCATACGGGGCGGGGACGTTCGGGAGCCGAGGCGCGGTGATCGGCTACGGCTCGATCTCCCGCGCGGCAGCCGAGGTCGCGGAGAAGGTGAAGCAGATCGCGGGACATGCGCTCGAGGTGAGCCCGGAGGACATCGAGCTTCGCGACGGCAACGCCGTCGTGCGGGGCGCTCCCGAGAAGTCGATGGCGATGATGATGGTCGGCTTCACCGCCTACTTTGGCGCCTTCGTCGGCGGCAAGCGACCGCCGGGGATCGATCCCGCGCTGACCTCGACCCGCTCCTACGACCCGCCGGAGACGTACGCGAACGGCTGCTGCGCCGCGGTCGTCGACGTGGACGTCGAGACCGGCGTCGTGTCGGTCGAGCAGCTCGTCATCGTCGACGACTGCGGGGTCGTCCTCAACCCGCTCGTCGTCGATGGCCAGCTCATCGGCGCTGTGGCTCAGGGAGTCGGCGGAGCACTCTACGAGGAGCTGATCTACGACGACGACGGGAACTTCCTCTCTGGGAACCTCCTCGACTACCTCTACCCGACGACGCTCGAGATCCCGCCGATCGAGGTCGGACACATCGAGACGCCCTCTCCCGTGACCGAGGGCGGTGTCAAGGGATGCGGGGAGGGCGGCATGATCTCGGGGCCATCGGCGGTCGTGAACGCAGTGGCCGATGCACTCGCTCCGCTCGGCGTGATCGTCGACCGGACGCCGCTAAACCCGAACCGGGTGCTCGGGCTGATCCGGGCGGCACGTGGCGGGTAGCGGGCGTGGCCTACGACGAGGAGCTTGCCGACCGCGTGCTCACGGCGCTCGCGGGAAGCTCAGGCTTGGACCCGGGCGACCGCCGTGTTGTTGCGCTCGCGCGCCTCGAGCACCTTCTTGCCAGGATCGATCCGTGCGACAACGCGCGTTCCGGCCGGGCTCTCGGAGAGGGGAATCGAGAGCTCGAGGGTGACCCGGCTTCGGCCGTGCGGAGCGACTCGGACGGTGCGAGTAAAGTCCCGGCCCCTCAGCTCGACGTCGAAAGGATGCACGAGCTTCGGCTTGAAGATTCGGAGCCGAAGCACGACCTCGAGGCGCGCGCCGTCCCAGAGCGCAGCCAGCCGGCCGGAAAGGTCGGGCATGCGGTTGCTGCCGACCGCGGGTCCGCCTCCCCCGCCTTCGTCATCTTGAGGAGGCGGGGGCGCCGTCGCGGCCGGGCCCAGCGGCGGCAGCTGACAGATCTGGTACAGCGGGGAGCAAGAGGGCACGCCTCCGGAGGGAGGTGGAACGATCCGGCCGGCTAGAAGGCCCGTCGCCGCGGTGTTATTGCTCTCGTTCGGGTCGCTGACGGGGGACGACACCTGCGCGACGTTCCGCAGCAGCCCAGTAATCCGCGGGCGCACCTCGATCTCGATCGTGACGGTCTCGCCGGCCGCAACGTCACCGAGCGAGCACACAACCGGCCTCGACGGAGTGCACGTTCCACCGTTGCTCACCGACACGGAGAGAACCTCCGCGACCGTGTTCGGCTCATCGGTCGCCGGGATGTCCTCGACGATCACATCGGTCGCCGGGTCAGGCCCCAGGTTCGTCACCTCGACCGTGTAGGTCACCACGTCGCCGACGCGCGCCGCTCTCGGCGTCACGCTCTTCGTCAACTCCAGATCGGCGACCGGCGGGGGAGGAGGCACGACCGCGAACGTGTTCGTGACCACGGCGCTCGCCGAGAATCTGCCGGCAGCGACGACGATGTTCGGCTCCACGGTCACCGTCGCGCCGAGCGGATCGGACTCGGTGATCACGTAACGGTATCCGCCCGGAAAGGAGCCGATCGGCGCGCTCCCCTCCTGCAGGGTCCCGAGCAGGATGATCGTTTGCGACTCACCCGCGGCAAGGTTGAGCTGCGTCGACTCGCCGTTGTCGCCGGTGACCTCGATCGTGAACAGCGCACCCGGCGGAGCTGGCCCGACGACTTCCTTGGTCACCGTGAGGGGCCCTCGGCACACGATGATGATCCGCGGCGCGGTAAGCCGCTCGCCGGCGATGTCGAGGACGATCGTGCGCGCCGCGAAACTGTCGCCGATCGCGATGACGGTGTCGGTCTGGGCGGGCGCAATCCCGCTGCCGGTCTGCCCGGACCCCGTGTCGAACCACGAGAACGGCTGATCTGTGCTCCCGTTGTTCGTGAGTCCCATGAAGGCCATGCCCGTGAGCACGTCGGTGCAGAGCGACCTGAGAACGTACGTCTGCGCCGACGCCGCAGGCGCGGCAGCGAGCAGACACGCGACCGAGATGACGCTGATCGCCAGTCGAACCCCGATCGAGCTCCTTCGGCTCACGCTACCCCCGCACGATGGCGATCCTACCCCGATCGGCAGACGACCCGGAACGCTTGAGTCCCGACTGCAGGCTCTCGGACTTCGGCGATATGTTTGCCGAGCCTAACTACCCCATGGAGGCCATGGCAAGCGGCTTTCTTCTACCTGCGGCCGAGCAACAGTGGCGGCGAGGATACCAAGGCCCGGCCGTTCGTCCGAATTGGCTCTTACTCTGTCGCCGTGGGCGTTCGGCTCCCTGAGGAGATCCTCCACGAGGGGCAGAAGGAGGGCTGGCCGGAAGGAGAGGCCGAGACGATTCAGGAGCGCCTTGGCCGGCTGGGTGTTCGTGACGTCCACTACGGCCTCGATCAAGTGTGGGCGTACGGGTCTACAGCGGACGGGCCGAGCAACCCGAACGCACCGCCGTTCTTCGAAGTGCGGGTGTACTCGCATCAACAGATGCCCTGGCGGGCTGCTCTGTGGGATCTCGAGAGGCAGGTTCGCGAGTGGGAGGAGGACTCTCTGGCGAAGGTCGAGGCTTTCTTCGCAGAGCAGGGGCGAGACCTGCGGTTCGACGAGCGAGTGGACGGATTCGCGGCGCTCTTGCTTCCGAAGGGCGGCTCGGGTGGCGCGGCGTTCTACGGCGTCGGGCCGACGCGGTTGGAGGCCGCTGTGGCGGCCCGTACAGAGTTCGAGGCTGAGCGCGCGGAGTAGCAGCTGCCGACGGGGCGGGCTCGCGGCCGTCGGCTACGGGAGGGTCGCGCGCCCCGTCAGGGACACAGCTTCCTTGCGTCCGGTGACCGAGTGGATCGCGTCGAACTCGAGGGGACGGCCGCGTATACCCTCGTAGGCACCGGTGCCGCCCGTGAGGGAGCCCGTGCCGGTGAAGGTGATGTGTAGCCGGGTGACGGAATAGCTCGACACAGCCCGGCCCGTGACTGTGCCCTGCGCGTTCACGATCTCGAACGTCGTGGATGCGATGCCCGCGCCGGGGCGAAGGGTGTAGACGAGGGTGATCCGACCGGATCCGATGGGGCTCCCGGTGATCGTTCCGGAGTCGATCAACACCGTCTTGCTCTCGACCTTCGCGAGCGCCGTGCGGCCCACCAGGTGGACCCCGACCACTGTCGGCCTGGCTGGTGCGGCCGGCGTGGCCGCGGGGATCACCACCACCGCCAGCGCGAGGATCGCCACGGTGATGGAGGGGCCTCGACGTGGGGATCGCATGACGGCCTCCTAGAGCGGCTGCAGGCGGGTCTCACGCACGTCGGCGAGCTTCCTGCGCAGGCGCGCGTACTGCGCGTCCTCAGCAGGCGTGCGCCGGTAGCCGGGCCGCGCGAGGTTGGTGGTCTCGAGGGGATCGGTCTCCAGGTCGTACAGCTCCCACTCGTCCCGGACGGTGCCGGCGGGATCGTAGTACTGCGCGATCTTCCACCGGGTCTCGCGGATGCTGACGATGTGCTGCGGCGGCGGCACGTAGGGTCCACTCGACTGTCCGGACTGGTAGTCGTCGAAGGTGAAGACGATGTAGTCCTGCACGGGGGCGGCCTGGCTCCCCAGAACGATCGGCGAGTAGTCACGGCCCTGCCAGGCCGAGCGCGCACTCTGCGGCGCAGCGAAGAGGCTCGCGAGGGTGGGCAGGAAGTCCACGTGCGAAACCAGTGCGCTCGAGCGACGGGGCCGCGTGAACAGCCGGGGGTTCGAGTAGATGAGGGGCACGCGGAGGGATTCTTCGTAGAAGTTGAAGTTCTTCTGGCGAAGGCCTCCGTGGGCCAGGCCCATCTCGCCGTGATCGGAGGTGCGGATGACGAGGGTCTCGTCGTAGAGCGACGAGCCGGACGACGTGGTCACCGAGCTGAGCGCGGCGAGAACGTTCACGAGGTAGTTGTCCGAGGCCCTCATGAGG
This sequence comes from uncultured Thermoleophilia bacterium, assembly GCA_963705605.1. Lineage (GTDB taxonomy): Bacteria > Actinomycetota > Thermoleophilia > Gaiellales > Gaiellaceae > CAVPKC01. The sequence continues at coordinate 10,977 of CAVPKC010000003.1, read as the reverse complement.
TTGCCGTAGAAGTTGAGGTAGTCCCGCTTCTGCTGGGGCGTGCGAGGCTGGCCGGCCAGGTCGAAGATCCTGAGGAAGGCCTCCTGCGCGCGGGGCTTCAGCCTGAGGTTCTCGTCCACGGTGGCCGGGAGGCCGATCTCGCCCTCCAGCCACTCCCTGCTGTACCCCGCGGCCTCGAAGTTCCGCGGGTAGGCCAGCACGTCGTGGGGGTTGACCAGGGAGATGATCATGAAGAACGGCTGCTCTGACGCCGCGACCGAGGTGAGGAACTCGAGCGCGCCCTCGTCACCCGTCCCGTAGTCACCCACCGACGTCATGAAGCGGCCATCGTTGTTCGCGATGCCCCCGCCCATCTCGGGGATGCTCTGGTCAGCGCCGGCGTCGTCCGGGTTCCACCTCGAGAACCCGTACTCGGAGAGGTCCGACGGGCTCCAGGTGGACCCGGCCGGCTTGCTGCAGTGCCACTTGCCCTTGTAGATGACGTTGTAGCCCGCGGCCGACATGACCGTAGCGATGTTCGCCAGACTGCTCGGGGTCGGGAGCGGCACCTGGGGGTACGTGGGCGGCTCCATGTCCGCCTCGAGCGTGTACTTCACCCCGTGCTGGGCCGGGAAGTACCCGGACATGAGCGAGGAGCGGGCGGGCGAGCACATGCATGCGTTCGTGAACGCGTTCTCGAAGGTCAGCCCATGCCGCCGAAGCTGCATCAGCCCGGGCAGGTTCCGCTGGGCCCACCCAAGCGGGAAGTGCTGAATGGCCCGCTCCTGGTCGGTCACGAACATGACCACGTTCATCGGAGCCAGGCTCTCGGCGGCCCCCTTCCCGGCGGCGCGCGCGGCGCCGGCCGCGAGCCCGCCGAGCCACAGGGACCCCGCGATCGCCGTCGACCGCTCGAGGAAACGTCGGCGGGAGATGCCCCCTCCGGTCGTGTCGGGAGGAGTCGCTCGATCGCCCATCAAGCCAAGGATGCCAGAGCGTGCACGGTAAGCTCGGCGACGCGCTCGCGAAGCGTGACGAGAACATGGACGGACGTCGAGTCGCCTCGTACTTGGCCATTGACCGGGCTGACCCGCGGGCATACGATCGCCGTGGTTCCCGGCCGAAAGGAGACGGAGATGGGCGAAGCTCGCGATGTCATGAACCGGCTGACGGAAGCGCTGTTCAGCAAGGATCTGGAAGCGTTGAGGGAGATCTACGCTGCCGATGCCGTCGTGGAGACGCCGGACCAGGGGACAATCACCGGCTGCGATGCCATCGTCGCGTACATGGGCGGGATGATGGCCGGGTTTCCGGACGCATCCTACGAGGAGCTTCAGGAACACGAGTCCGGCAATACGGCCATCGACGAGGGGTACTTCGTCGGCACGAATACGGGCGCTCTTGCTGGGCCGAGCGGCGAGACGATTCCGGCGACCGGAAGGACCGTCCGGATGCGCGCCATCGACGCGGCAACGGTCGAGAACGGACGGGTGACGAGCCACCGGCTCTACTTCGACCAGATGGAGTTCATGGAGCAGCTCGGGCTCGCGCCCCAGGCCTAGCGACGACCGGGTGGTCGTTTACTGAAGGCCCGCAACGAGCGGGATTGTTCTATCGCAGACGCCCGGGCCGGCTCCCCAGCACTAGGATCGCCCTTCCCGAGTCAGGAGGATGGTCATGAGCATCGTTGTTCGCTTCTCCCCTCAATCCGTCACACCGCAGCAGTACGACGCGTCGGACAGCCGCTTCCGGGAGATGTTCGGCGAGGATCTGCCCGACGGCTGCGACTTGCACGTCGCGTTCCTCGGCCCCGACGGGAATATCCGTGTCAGCGAAATCTGGGATTCACGGGAGCAGTGGCAGGCGTTCGGAGAGCGCCTGATGCCGATGCTCGGCGAGCTCGGGATCGATCCAGGTGAGCCGGAGGTGTTCGAGGTTCACAACGTCCAGATGCGCTAGCGCTCCGAGCTAGCGCTCTGCGTCGAAGGCGGGGGGAGTTTCTCCCCGGATCGAGAACATCCGAGGGAGGTGATGCCTGGAGGAGACAGGGAAGTCGAGCCCGGGGCGGAGGGGCCCGGCGGCGAAGGGACGGAGCCGCTCGCCCTCGGCGAGCCCCGCTGGCCGATTGCACTGGCGCTCTGCTTCCTGCTCGGGATCACCGTCCTCTTCGACATCGTCCTGCCGCACCGCCAGACGGCAGGAACGCCATGGCTGATGCCCGTGATCGGCGTTGCGTTGCTCGTCGTCCTGATGGCGGCCGAGCCGGGGTCGAGCAGCGCGCGCGCGCTGTGGCTCCGGCGGATCGCGATCGTCCTCCTCCTGACGCTCGCGACGGCAGCGGTCTACCTGACCTGCGTCTTGGCCGTCGAGCTGATCGGCGGAGAGAACGTGGCGGCGTCCGCCGACGAGCTGCTGGGCGCCGGAACCCTCATCTGGCTCGGCAACAACGTCGTGTTCGCGCTGCTCTACTGGCAGTTCGACAGCGGGGGCGCCCGCGCCCGCACCCGGCACCCGCGGGCTCATCCCGACTTCGCGTTCCCGCAGCACCAGAATCCCGAGCTCTCCCAACCGGGTTGGCGGCCGATGTTCGTCGACTACCTCTACCTCGGCCTGACGAACGCCACCGCCTTCAGCCCGACCGACGTGATGCCCCTTGCCAGATGGGCGAAGCTGACGATGGCGCTCCAGTCGCTGGTCTCGCTGGTGGTGTTCGCGCTCGTCATCGCCACCGCCGTCAATGTTCTGTCGTAGGCGTCCCAGCGGCGGGGGAGGGTGAAGGTTGCCTGCTGAGGCCGAGCCGCAGGCCGCGGTCGCCGACGATCGCCCCCCAGAGGATTCGGCCGGCGAGCGCCACCTGGAGCTCGCGGTCACCGTGCTGCTCGCGCTTGCGACTGTCGCGACGGCCTGGGCGACCTACCAGGCAGCGCAATGGCACGGCGAGCAGGCGATCTCTTTCAGCCGGGCGAACGCGGCACGGATCGAGTCGGCGCGCGCGTCCGGCCTCGTGAACCGTCAGGTGCAGGTCGACGTCGCCACCTTCGTTCAATGGGTCGACGCGTACGCCCAGGACCAGACGATGCTGGCCGACTTCTACCGTGAGCGCTTCCGGGACGAGTTCAAGCCGGCCGTCGAGGCGTGGATCGCGACGAGGCCGCTTCGAAACCCCGACGCGCCACCCACGCCGTTCGCGATGCCCGAGTACAAGCTCGACGCGACCGCGCAGGCCGCCCGCCTGGAAGCGGAAGCCGCGGCGTACTCCGAAGACGCGAACGCGGACATCGAGCGCGCCAACCGGTACGTCCTCTGCGTCGTCCTCTTCGCAAGCTCGCTCTTCTTCGCCGGGCTGAGCATGCGGCTGCGCACGAGCACGGGCCGGACGGCCGTCCTCGCGGTCGGGTGTGTGCTCTTCCTCGGCACCGTGATCTGGCTCGTGACCTTCCCGGTGAGCACCTGAGGCGTGCTCGCGGCCTCGTGAGCCCGGGAAATCCGATCGGGCCCTTCGTCCGAACTATCTAGCCAGTAGGACTCCGGGCGGCGGGTGCCCCCCACAGGCGCTACCCGCCGCCCGGATCGAGAGCGCGACCCCCTCCGGGACGGGGGTACTTGCGCCGCTCCCACCGTACTCAGGCCGCACCGCCGTGGGAAGTCCTTTTCCTGCTCTTCGAGCGAACTCCGGGCAATTCAGGATGCCTTAGCCCCTCGGGATAGACTCAAGAGTCGGCGTACCCGTCTCCGATGTCAGACTTCGCTGCCTCCGAGACCAAGCCGACCATCCGGCGGGACCGGGCTCCGATCGACGTCGCAGGCCTCTGGGACAAGGGACTCCCGTTTGTTCTGGGCGGCGGAACGGTCGGCGGCCTGGCTGCAGCCAACGGTGGCTACTTCGCCCCCGCATGGGGCTGGAGCTCGTTGGCGCTGCTCTGGGTCGCCGCGGCAGGCCTCGTTCTACGTCGTCGTATTGCGTTGGGAAGCGCGGACCTCGTGCTCCTCGGGGCGTTGCTCGCGCTGCTCGGCTGGACTGCGCTCTCCCTCCTGTGGTCGGGGACGGCGACCGCGACGGTCTGGGAGATCCAGCGGCTCATCGTCTACGTGGCCGCAGCTGCCGCGGTGCTGCTCCTCGTTCGCAAGCGGTCAGTTTCCGTCTTCCTGGGCGGCGTCCTGCTCGGCATCACGGGGGCCTCGAGTTATGGGCTCGCCACGCGACTCTTTCCCGAACGCTTCGGGACCTACGATCAGCCCGAGGGCTATCGGCTCGCCGATCCGCTCGGGTACTGGAACGCGCTCGGCATCTTCGCGGCGCTCGGGATCCTGCTCGCCGTCGGACTCGCGGCGCGGGCACAGCGCCCACTTCTCCGGGCTCTCGCTGGTGCAAGCGTCGCCATCCTCGCACCGACGTTCTTCTTCACCTTCAGTCGCGGTGCATGGATCGCCCTGGGCCTCGGCCTCGTCGCCACGCTCGCTCTCGACTGCCGGCGCCTTCAGCTGACGACCACGCTGCTGGCCTTGTCGCCTGCGGCCGTGGGAACCGTGTGGTTGGCATCCCGCGCGGGCGCGCTGACCACCGGAGATTCCCCAATCGCAGACGCCTCGCGAGAAGGTCATCGCCTCGCCCTCTACGTCGTGCTTCTCGCAGTGTTGACGGCGAGCCTCATCCTCGGGCTGGCCTACGGAGAGCGGCATGTCCGGATCGCCAGGGGTGTGCAGATCGCCTATGCGTGCACACTCGTCCTCGCCCTCGCTCTGGGCCTCGCCGCCACCTTCGTGCGCTACGGGAGCCCGCCGTCGCTCGTTCAGAAGGCCTGGGACGAGCTCCAGGCCCAACCACCACCGTCGGCGGGCGTCTTGACAGATCGGCTGTTCAGCCTCTCCTCGAACGGTCGCCTCGACCTCGGCCGAGCTGCAATCGAAGACTTCGGCGAGAACCCGCTCATCGGCTCAGGCGCCGGAACGTACGAGCGCTACTGGCTGGAGCATCGCGAGAACCGGTTCAAGGTGCGCGACGCGCACTCGCTCTATCTCGAGGTGCTGGCGGAGCTGGGCATCGCTGGATTCGCGTTCCTCGTTGTCGCACTCTCAGTTCCCTTGGTCGCGGCAGCGAAGGCTCGCCGCGCTCCACTCGTTTCTGCCGCGTTCGGCGCGTACGCCGCGTACCTGCTCCACGCCGGAATCGACTGGGACTGGGAGATGCCGGCGGTCACGGTTGCGGCGCTCTTCTGCGGCGTCGCGATGATGACGGACGCACGGAGGGGCGGGGCAGAGCGCGCAGCCGGTTCAACCGCCGTCCGCACCGCCTCACTCGCGCTCATTGCCGTGCTGGCGGCCGTCTCGGCCGTTGGGCTGATCGGAAGCATCGCTCTCTCGAGGAGCTCGAATGCTCTCGAGGACTCTCGATACGGAAGCGCTCTGGAGGAGGCCAGACGAGCGACGCGTTGGGCTCCGTGGTCGTCGGAGCCATGGCGACTCCTCGGCGAAACGCAACTCGCTCTCGGGGATTTCCGGCCGGCGCGCGCGAATCTGCGCGAAGCCTTGTCGAAAGATCCGGGCAACTGGGATCTCTGGCTCACCCTGACGCTCGCGACCGAAGGCTCGGAGCAGCTCGAGGCATTTCAACAGGCCGAGCGGCTCAACCCGCTCAGCGAGGAGGTCAGGCAGATCAAGGAGTCGCTTGCTCCGGAACCCGGGAAGTAAGGTTTCGACCCACTTAGGGGTATTAGAAGTAGAGCAACGTGCAGACTAGGAGGCGGACTCCGTGAGGAAGATCTGGGGCGGGCGGCACGATCCGCTCGATATAGAGGCGGAACTTCGAGCCGGCCGGCCTGTGCCGCCACCGGACTTCGTGCGCGCAGTGTCCGCACAGGTTCGGCCGACGCAGCTGCCGGCCCAGCGCGTCCGCCGCTTCCGCCTTGCGCCGGTCGTGGGCCTGACCGCGCTCGTGCTCGTCGCCGCCGGCGCATTTGGCGGCATTGCGGTCGCAACGAACGGCGGCGGCAACCAGGGGAACAACAGAGGAGAAGGCAGCAATCGGGGCGGCGACAACGGACACCACGGCAAGCCGGACGACCATCAGTACGGCAACAAGGTCGTGATCTGCCACAAGCCTGATAGCCGCAACCCTCGAACGATCAGAGTGCCGGAGCGCAAGGTCGACAAGTACCTGAGCCGCGGCGACGAGCTGGGTCCCTGCGAGCCCACTTAAAGGGCAAGACTCGCGCACAATCAGGCCCCGCGGTCAGAGACCGTATGACGATGATCCCGGCTTTTCGTCTGTTAGCGCCTGTCTGAGAAGAGCGAGAGTCCGGTGCAGCCACACCTCCACCGCGTTGGGCCGCATGTCCAGGAGCTCGGCGATCTGGCGGGCCGTCAAGTCTGCTCCATATCGGAGAGCAATAAGCTCCTGGTCGCGCTCTTCCAGCGACTGAATAGCTCGCGCCAGAGTGATGCGACGTAACACGTCGTCTTCCAAGCTCGCGGTACTCGGCTCTTCAACCGCCTCGAATACCTGCTCGTGTTCGCGCGAGGTCGCTAGATCAGAAATGCGGTTTCGGGCAATTCCGAGGAGCCACGCCACGGGCTCGCCCTTCCGTGGGTCGTAGGATCCCCGGTACCGAAGTGCACGCTCGAAGACGTCGGCCACGACGTCCTCTGCCTGAGGACCGTCGCCAAGACGGTACGCGACGTACGCGTAGACCCGCCGGATGAGCGGTTCGGGATCCGACAGCGGGTCACGCCTACGCAACGGGCGCCGGACGGGAGGCGAGCACGCGTTCGTATAGCTCGGCGAGCCGGCGAGCCTGAACGAGCGGGGAGAACTGCTCCCGTGCCTGGCGCCAGGCGCTCAGGCCCATCCGGGCGGCACGCTCTCGGTCATCCCAGAGCGCCTCGATCGCCGAGGCCAGGGCAACCGGATCGCCTTCAGGAACCAGAATCCCGGTCGTGCCGTCATCGATGATCTCGGCGAGGCCACCCAGGCGGGACGCAACGACCGCTCTCCCGCAGGCCATCGATTCGATGGCGCTGTATGAGAGCGTCTCGAAGCATTGACTGGCCACGACCGTGAACCGGGACCTGCGTCTGAGTGCCGTCACTGACGTCGATCCGATGTGACCGACGAACGAGATCGTCTCGCCGGCTGCCGCTTCGACCACAGAGGCGAGTGGGCCTGTCGCCAGCGATGACGAGCGGGACGCGTGATGCGAGCCGCGACGCCGCGAGCAAGGTGTCGATCCCTTTCTCGTGGGACAGCCTTCCCGCGTAGAGCCCGAATTCCCCGACCGGGCGTGACGGCGTCGTCGATCGGAGTGCCGTGGTAGATCGTGTGGATCCGGTCGCTCGGATACCCGGCTCGGCGCGAGCATCCCGGCGACGAACTCGCTCGGCGCGACGTAGGCATCGACCCAGCCACAGAGTCAGCCCCATCCGGCGATGCGCTTCGAGCGCGATCGCCGTACGCGATGCTCTCGCCCCAGGCGCCGCGAGAGTTCCGGAGCCCGCACAGGAGCGACGAGCCGTCGATGCAGTCGTCATGCGATCCGCCCGTTGCGAATCGAGGGTGCCGGCAGGGCAGGCAAAGCGGTAGTTGTGGATCGTGTGAACGACGCGGGAGCCGTACCGGTGGGCGGCTACGGATCGCGGCCGGAGTGAGGAGAGGTAGAACGTTGTGGAAATGGACAATGTCAGGCGTCTCTCGAACGAGAACCTCATGGAGGAGGCGTCCGCCGGCCGGTCGATAGCTGAGCGTGAGACCAAGTTGGAGCCGCGTGTGCAGCGGTGGATCATCGGGACTGGTCACCTCGAAGCGACGGACATCGACGCCTGCCTGCGGCAGCCATTCCTCGAGCAGATCGACGTGGCGTTCCTCGCCTCCGGCATTGCGGTAGCGGTTGTGGACGAGAAGAACGCGCACTGGGCCGAATAGGGTATCGGGGCGTTGCTTCGAGGCCGCTGCGCGCTCGAAGGGTACGAGAGCCGTCACCAGAAACAGGACGCAGAGTGGCCGAACAGGATGCCGTTAGATCGATCCTCGTCGCCGCGAGCGGATTCGTCTACGCCCCGACGTCCTCAACCAACCTCGGTGATCGAGCGCAGCTGACGTGTACGGTCGAGCGGCTGCGAGCCGCGTTCCCCGGATGGCGCCTCGTCGCTGTCGCAAACTCACTCAACGACGAGGCGGACGTCGACGACCTGGAGGTGTCGTACTCGGCCATCCGGTACCTGACCGTCACCGGTCACCGTGCCCAGTCATCGGCGCTCGCCTGCCGCCAACATGCGGTCGGGCGCTGCGCACCCTTCTCCTGCTCGTGAACGCACGGCAAGTGGCGCACGACCGGGATCCGCTGCTCCTCTCCCGCGCGGGCGTTGTCGCTCTCCAGGAGATGAAAGCGAGCAGTGCCCTCTTCCTCTCGGGCGCCGGCACGTTCAACGACCTCTACGCCCTCAGCGTCGGCGGCTTCTGGGGGATCCTGGTGCAGTCCATGTCGCGTCTCGGGAAGCCGGTCGTCGCGTCGGGGCAGCAAGTCGGGCCGCTCGCGCGACTCAGTCGGCGCGCCGTGGCGGGATGGGCGCTGCGTCGGATCGATCTGCTCGGCGTCCGCGATCCCGGTTCGGCGAAGGTCTCGCGGTGGCCGTCAGGCGTCCCGCCGGAGCGCATCGTGCTCACCGGAGACGACGCCTGGGATCTGGCCCCGGCGCCCGCCGAGCTCGCCGAGAGGATCCTCGCGCGAACGGCATCGATGGGCCATTCATCGCCGCCCAAGTGAGGTTCGGCCCGTCGGTCGGCTGGGACGCGGCGGACGCCCGCGGTCTCGCGGCCTCGCTCGGCCGTCTCGCCGAGGAGCTGGCGCTGCCCTTGGTCTTCGTTCCCTGCATGACCGGCCAGAGCCTCCGACGACCGCTCGGCGGCCGAGCACGTGCGACAGCACCTCGACGTGCCGAGCACGGCGCTGACGCAGGACCTCGACGCGAGGACCACCAAGGCCATTCTCGGACACGCGTCCGTCGGCGTCGGGACGGCGAATCACTTCTGCGTCTTCGCTGCGAGCATGGGCACCCCGGTCGATCGGTCTTCACGCGACGCCGTACATGAAGCAGAAACTCGTGGGGCTCGCCGAGCTGTGGCCCGATCGAGTGACGGCGCTCACGAAGGAGACGGGCCTGAGCCCGAATGCGCTCGCGGCGGCCGTGCGACGACTAATCGAGAACCAGACGCATCGTGGAGGAAGGGCGATGCCCAGCCTTCGGCGTCGAACGCACCCTGAGGCGCCGGTTCAGTTCTTGATGCGCGCCTGGCCACTCCACGTCTCGCCAGGCCTCCAGAGCGACCGTACAGTGCGCGGTTCGTCGAGACAAGGTCAGTGGAGACATACGAGCGGGAGTTCGGCCCGGGTGAGTTCATGGCACGTATCTCGGCGCTCGAGCAGGCTACCGTCAGATCCACGCTGGTTTCCCGCCGACGGGTTCCGTTCACCCGGCACCTCGATTTCGCGTGTGGCACCGGGCGTGCTACGGGCTACGTCGAAGGGTTCGTTCGGACGACGGTCGGCGTGGATGTCTCCGACTCCATGCTCGATCGAGCGCGAGACAGGTTCCCGGCGACGCAGTTCCTCCGCGTAGATGTAGCGGCCGATCCAGACGCTACTGGAGCGGTTCGACCCGTTCGACCTCGCCACGATCTGGCGATTCATGGCGCCCGCCGAACCCCAACTCCGACGCGCGGCGATCTTGGCGGTGGCGCGGGCTACGTCCGATGGAGCTGTTCTGCTGGTAAACAACAGCGCGAATCGCACGAGCCTCCACTGGGTCGCGCTCGTCATTCGATCGCTCGTACGGGGTCAACCGCTTCCGTCGACCGAGGCTGGCCCTGGCTCCGTCTCCCACCGGCAGCTGTGCCTGCTCCTTCGCGACGCCGGGTTTCGGGTCGTCGCGACCAGAGGGATCTGCTACTTGCCCGAACAGCTGACGAGGCGATTGCCGGGCTGGTCGTGGATGCCAGTTGAACGAGTGCTGGGCTGGCTGAACCTCGGCCCGCGGTACGCAGTGAACCAGCTTGTGATTGCGCGCCGCTAGGGCGCGCAGAGTGAACTCTGACTTCTCGATCGACACCTGGTCATTTCGGCGCGCCCCGGGAGTAGGTGCCGCCGCTCGACGTGAGCCTGGCAAGCATCGCCCTGCCGGACACTCGTTCCGGAAGGATTTGCAGAGCCCGCCCGGCGCGGAGCGCCCATTGATACGGCGACATCCTCCGGGGCCGCCGATCGTCCTTCAGAAACTCGAGAGTTGCCATCCGGAATCCCGATACCGATGCAAGCCGCCTGAGCGTGGCGAGACAGAACCACATGGTGTCTTCGGGGTTCGAACAGGTCTGAGGCCACTTGGCCCATGCGTATGCAACCGGCCCGAATCCGAACACATACGGTGTCCGTAATGATGACGCGACCGCCGTCGCGCAGGTGTTCCCGACAGCGTGCGTGGAACATGCCTGGATTAGCAAGGTGCTCAAGGAGTTCCCCAGCCACGATGCTGTCGAACCGGCGGTCGAGCGAGCGATTCGGCATCTCCCACATCGACGTTCAGGAACCCTGTAGGCTTCGGCTCGGACAATTGATCGACCAGTATAACTTTAGTACTGCTTTTGCCTGGGTAGGAGCCGCATTGTTCGTCATTGTTCTTGTATGCTCCTTATTTCTCTGGGGGACTAGAGACCAATTATCGTTAACTCTTCAAGTTTAAACTCAGTCATGCAATTTTATTGTCCCTCTCATAGTGCTGTGTTAGAATAGCAATTATCCAACCATGAATAAAAAAGACCTGAAATTTTGGGTAGGTTTTAGTTTCGTACCCGGTGTCGGACGTGTCCGTCTCAACCAGCTTGAGAATCACTTCGGTAGCCTTGAGTATGCCTGGAATGCTCCGACTGGTGAACTTAGAAAAGCTGCTCTTGATGAAGCAGTTATTCGCTCGATTAATTCATGGCGCCCGAAAGTCAATCTTGACGAAGAGATT
>CAVPKC010000002.1:0-616836 GCA_963705605.1 uncultured Thermoleophilia bacterium | reverse complement strand
GCCTTTCGGTAGTACCGGCCACCCGCAATCTGAATACCGGACTGGGCGACCTGACGCTGGGCACGGTTACTCTGGGCGAGACCTATATTCAAGAAGACAAGCTGCCTCAGATCAGACAAATTGCGGATAACCTCATCAGGGAAACCCTGAATATCACGCGCCCCGGCAATGTTGCCACGCTCGCTCCTCAGCTCCTGGTCCAGGCGGAAATCCAGGGCACTCAGGTGATCGTAGCCGGAATCGATCCCGCCGAAGAAATCAATATCAAGACCTGGTGGAAGGTGGGCAAGGGAAAATATTTCGAGGGCGATTCTGAAGCTGTGCGTGGGCGCTATCGCAGCGGAGGCCTTGAAGCTCAAGCCCGGAGACACTTTCCAACTCCAGGACGAGCAACTGACGGTGGCGGGCATATTAGATGAAACCGGTTCCGGCGACGACTATCAGATTTTCGTGTCCCTGCCCCTCCTCCAAAAGGCCTTCGACAAGCAGGGTCTGATTTCGACATTGGATATCCGGGCCCTGTGTAACGGCTGTCCGGTGGAAACCATCGCCGCGGCTATCAACAAGGATATTTCCGGGGTGAGGGCAGTAGCCGTGAAACAGATCGCGGCCACCGAAATGGGTATGCTGGAAAAGGTGCAAAAGCTGATGCTGGCTCTGGCCGGGGTCACGCTGGTGGTGGGCATCTTCGGGGTGGTCAATACCCTCATGACCTCGATCAACCAGAGGATCAAAGACATCGGCATCATGAGGGCTGTGGGGGCTTCGCGCAATCAGATCATCAAAGCCTTCATCTATGAGGCCGTAATTATCGGGATACTAGGAGGAATTCTGGGCTACCTGGCCGGAACGGCCCTGGCCTATGTCATCGGCCCGCTGATTTTCGAAGGCACCACCATCAATTTCATTCCGATCTTTCTGCCGATTTCGATGGGGCTGGCCATCTTAATTGCGATCATCTCCACTCTGTACCCGGCCTATCATGCCACCAAAATCAGAGTGGCCGATTCATTCAGATCGATCTAAGGATAAAGCGATGTTAGAAATCAAAGAAGTAACCAAGGTTTACGGTCAGGGCACCTCCAGCGTCAAAGCCCTGGACGATGTCTCTTTCAAGGTGGAAAAGGGTGAATTCATCGCTATCATGGGCCATTCCGGCAGCGGCAAATCGACCCTGCTCAACATCATCGGGGGTCTGGACCGTCTTTCAACAGGAGAAGTAATTCTCAACGGCGAACGCATGGACAATATCAGCGAAGATGCCCTGGTCAATTTCCGCCGGGGCAAGATCGGCTACGTTTTTCAACAATATCACCTGCTGCCATCTCTGACTGCCCTGGAGAACGTCCTGCTGCCCATGACCTTCGGCGGCACCAACGGCAAACATGACAAAGCCCTGGAGTTGCTGGAGAAGATGGGACTGGGAAAGAGGGCCAAACATAAACCCAACCAGCTCAGCGGAGGCGAGCAACAAAGGGTGGCCATCGCCCGGGCGATGGTAATCGATCCTTTGCTGACTCTGGCCGACGAGCCCACCGGCAACATGGACCAGAAGACGGGCAAGGAGATACTGGACCTCTTCGAGCAGATCAACAGAGAGGGCCGCAGCATTATCATGGTCACGCATAACAAAGAAGCGGCCGAGCGGGCACAGAAAATTATCGTTCTGCGGGATGGACAGATTGTGGACGAAGTCCGCAATTAAGTGTTTTGACGACGGAGGAAGAATAGATGATAAGCAGCAAGAAAATCCTTATGATCGGCCTACTATTGATAGGCATAGCCGCCCTGCTGGCAGCCTGTTCCGGAGCCAAGGCTAACGTCATTTCTTCGTCCGCACCATTGCCGACTACTGCCAATTCCGGCCTATTTAAAGCCGCCAATTTGGCGGTCAATCCGCCGGAGGTAAATGCCGGAATTCAGACCTTGATCAGCGCCCAGATCACCAACCTCGGTCAAAGCGATCAGACCTATGACGGCAGGGTGCGGATAGATAGCCTCAGCAGTCAGACGTTCCTGCCCGGATTGGTCGCCCCTCCGGCGGTTACTATCCCGGCCGGAACCACCAAACTGGTCAGCGTGACGGCTACTATCAATTATCCCGGTACCTATAAAGTAACCTGGGAGGACTCCAGCGCACAGGTCGTGGTCAATCCTCAGGATACGAGCGGGCCCCAGGGCGCTCCGGCCGGTGGGTGGGGAGCGGCTGCCGATTTTAGCGGCATAGATGTGGTCACCGGCAAACAAGTGACCTTGAAGCAGTTCGCCGGGTCGGCGGTGCTGCTCAACTTCGTTAACTACGGCTGCGACCCTTCCCTCAATAGCAAGGTCGATAAGCAGCTCCAGGCGATTCAACAACTGGCCAGGCAGCGCCCTGATTTTGTCCCGCTATCTGTCTTTTGCGGCTGCTGCCCGCCGGAGGTACTGCGCCAGTTCGCCCAGCAAAACAATTTCAACTGGCCGTGGATTCTGGACACCAATTATACTATTACTCCCAAATACAGCCAGTTCCTTAAGAAATACGGCTATCCGACCCTGGTCTTTATCGACGGCAGCCAGAACATCGTCGACGTTTCAGGGTACAGCGACCTGGCCACCCTGTCCGACAAAATAAACCAGATCAGTTCAGTCCAGGCGAAATACTAAGGGGAGAGGAAGAAGATGAGTAAATTTAATATAACTTTGGCTATCGGCCTCTTATTGGCTATTCTATTGCCCATATTGTCCGCCTGTGGCGGCCAGCCAGCCACCGCAGCGGGCGCCGTTTCCGGTAAGAACTTGAGTGGCACCGTGAAACAGACCACTATTCAAGCCACGGTCAGCGGCGATACGGTGACCATTCCTGCCGCCGATCTGGACAAATACGGCAACGTCAATTTCCGCGTCAACACCGCCAATGACTACTACATGTTCATGGCCTACCAGTACGGAGACCAGACCTACGTTCGGGCGGATGTGTGCGTGCCCTGCGGTTCGGAGAGCTTTACCCTCAAGAACGGCACCCTGGTTTGCGATAGCTGCGGCACGGTCTTCGACGTCAAAACCGGAGCTGGGTCAGGGGCGTCACGGCCTGCCAGAATATACCAAACAGCCGGTGGCCTACCAGTCGACTGGCAATATCGTCATGAAGTGGTCGGATATGGCCGCGGCCTATCAGAAGACGACTACGCCGGTCAAGTAGCTGAGCATCCCTTTTAATCAAAGCCCCGAATTTCTCAGGAGCGCTTGTCTGCCATCTCTTCCATGGTCTCGCGGGTGGCCTCTGCGGCCTCCGAGACCAGCTTCGCGATCTCGGCGCCTATGCGGGTGGCCTCTGACACAATAATATCCGGGATGCGGGCCAATAGTTCTTTGCCGTGCTGCCGCATATAGCTCTCAGCGATGGCTGCCGGCATGGCATCCAGAAATTGCCTGACCGAAGTTTCGTCCGTGATCCCTTTGCTTTTCAAGGCTTCGAGGATGCTCTGGTTCGAGGAGTCGATGGTCTTGACCGCCTCTTCATAGACCATGTTGCGCAGGGCGGTGAGGGCATTGATCCGGATGCGCATTTTCAGTAGGTTGACTCGCAGAAGTGGGCCGTCGATATCGACCCTCCCAAACATGCGCTCGTCAAGCTCTATCATATTCAGCCCGGAAGGGTTTGTAAATGCGCCTAGGGCTGATTTAGCTTTTGGGAGTCTGATTTTTCTTTTTCGCAGTTTCGGCTTCCAACCACGAAAACCAGGCCGCCATCCCGTCCCCTGTTCTAGCCGAAAGGGGGAAGATGGGGGCTTTCTCGTTCAGCCCTTTCACCGCCGAAAATAAAGGGACGTTGAAATCGAAGTGCGGCATAACGTCGCACTTGGTGACCAAGACCAGGTCTGTCTCGGTAAACATCAGCGGGTATTTAAAGGGTTTATCATCGCCCTCGGGAACGCTCAACAGCATCACCTTCTTATGCTCGCCCAGAACAAACTCGGCCGTGCACACCAGGTTGCCCACGTTTTCGATGAAGAGCAGCTCGATCTCATCCAGAGGCAGATTGGCCAGGGCTTTGTCCACCATGTGCGCCTCCAGGTGGCACGTGCCGGCGGTATTGATCTGAATAACAGGTACGCCCAGCTTGGCAACCTTATCCGCATCGATTGTGGAAGCAATATCGCCCTCGATCACCCCGTCCTGATCTTGCCCTTCAAGGCGGCGATCGTTGCCAAAATCAGGCTGGTCTTGCCGGCGCCCGGCGAGGCCATTATGTTAATCATCAAGATCCTCTTCTGGTCCAGCAATTTCCGGTTGACCCTGGCTTTCTCCTCGTTGGCCCCCAGAATATTCTCTTTAATCGTGAGGATTTTCACTGTCATTTTCGACCTCCATGCTTTCGATGTAGAGTTCGCGACCGGAGATTACCTCCATCTTCGTTCCCTGGCAATTGGGACAGATAAACTTCATCTTTTCGGGCGTATAGACCGTGGCGCAGTTGCGGCAGCGCACCTGGGTGGGGGGACAGCTGAAAAAAAGGCTGGCCCCTCAGCGGGGGTGCCCTTGCCCAGCAAGCCGAAATAGAATTCCACGCTTTCCTCAACCACTCCGGAGAGCTCGCCGGCCACAATGTAAATCCTGAGAATTTTGCTGGCTTTATCTTCGGCGGCTTTCTCCAGCACCGTGGCCAGCAGGGCTTCAACTATACTTTGTTCATGCATCTGCCAATTCCAAAAGTTCCTAAACTATTTCAGGGTAATAGTCCATGAGGATCGAGCCGCCGTAAGCCGGACTTTAACGCGCTCCCAGCGATTCCACCCTGATGCAGGCCACCTGGTGATCCCCTCGATGACCCGCAGTGGGGGCCTGCCGCGCTGCACTCCGGAATGGCAATGGCGCAGCGGGTGTGGAAATGGCATCCGGCCGGCGGGTTGGCGGGACTGGGTACTTCGCCTTTAAGGATATCCTTCTGCGCTCGCGGTCCACGATCGGGTTGGGGATCGGTATTGCGGAGAGCAGGGCCTGGGTATAGGGGTGCAGGGGATTCCGGTTAGAGCTCTTCGGACTCCGCCACCTCCACTATCCGGCCCAGGTACATGACCGCGATCCGGTCGCTGATATGCTGGACCACCGACAGGTCATGAGCAATGAAAAGATAGGTCAGCCCCAGATTCTCCTGGAGCTCCTCCAGCAGGTTGATGATCTGCGCCTGGATCGAGACATCCAGCGCCGAGATCGGCTCGTCGCAGACCACCAGCGAGGGCTGGCAGGCCAGCGCCCGGGCGATGCCCAGCCGCTGCCTCTGACCGCCGCTGAACTCATGAGGGACCCGTGACCATATCGGGATCGAGGCCGACCAGCCGGAAGAGTCGCGCCACTGAATCGACCCTATTGTTGCCGGTCACCATATTGTGAATTATCAACGGGTCTGAGACGATACTGCCGGCCGTCTGACGGGGGTTCAAGGAGACCGTAAGGGTCCTGGAAGATCGTGCCCATTCCCCGCCGCAGCGGCCGGATCCTGCGCTCCGGCCAGGGGAGATATCCCCGCCTTGAAAATAATGCTGCCCGAGGTTGGTTTGTAGAGGCGCAAAATGCAGCGCCCGGCTGTGGTCTTACCGCACCCGCTCACCACCAGTCCCAGCGTCTCGTGCTTCTTGATCTCAAAACTGATATCGTCGACGGCCTTGATATCCGCTATTTTGCGCCGGAATACTCCCCGGGTGATGGGGAAATCCGAGCACGTCGGGCCCGATGATGATCCCGAAGCCGAGCTCTGCGACCACGACCGGCAGCCGCAGCCGCGCCGGAAGATCGACGACGAGCGGCGCGAGGACCGCGACGGCGCCGATGATGACGAGCGCGCGAAAGTCGATCGTCAAACGGTGCCCACCGCCGGCTCGTTCGTCGCCCCGATCGCCTGGATCTCCTCGACCATGGCCGGCCAGGCGCCGAGCTTCCGGGCCGGCGCGGTTGCGACCAGCCTCACCGAATCCGAGCCCACCCAGCCCTCCTGTTCGTACCCGATGCGCCGACGACGAACGCGGCGAACGGAGCATCGGCCCCGGCAGGCTTACGAGTCAAGCCCGACGGTAGTCAGGCGGGCGGCAACGATCGCTCGGGCGGTGACATGTGAACCCATGCCGCGGCGCCGCACATCGGGCACCGCGCAGGCGTTCGTCTCGAGGCGACCCCGTAGCCGCAGGCGGCGCAGGCGCGATCCATCGTCCGGGTCTCGGTTGGAGCAGGCCTCTCGCGGGCGTCGGAGTGCTCGGTGACCGCGAGAGGCATGCTCACACGGTCAAGGTAGCTCCACCGCGCGTCACGACGTGGTTACGGAACGGTGAGGAAGTGTCCCCGCCCTCCACAGACTCCCGGGAGTCGAAGAGATCGCCGAGCCGCTCGAGCATGTCCGGCGCGAGGCGGTAGAAGGCGAAGGTGCCACGGCGCTCCCGCTCGAGGAGCCCGACGTCGACGAGCTGCTTCAGGTGGTAGCTCACGGTCGGCTGCTTCAGACCGAGCAAGGGGACGAACTCGCAGACGCAGACCTGCTCGCCTCCGGCCTGGACGAGCACGTTCAGGATCCTCACGCGATGCCGGTCGCCGAGGGCGCGGAACAGCCGCTCGAGCTCGCGCGCGTCGTCGTCCGACAGGGTCGGGCCGGCGATGGGAGCGCAGCACGTGAGAACCGGCAGAGCCTTCACGTCCACAGAGTATCGAAGGTTCTCGATGTTCTGCTAGTCTCCCCATCGAAGCTCTTCGATGCAGATGGGAAGGGAGCACGCCATGACGACCGGCATCGACGGAACGGCCGACGAGGTCCGCGAGCGTGTGCGCGAGGCCTACGCCGAGGCGGCGACCATCGCGGGGGTCAGCTGTTGCACCGACTCGTGCGGATCGGACAGCGAGTGGGGCGCTGCGCTGTACGGCTCGGAGACCGTCGGCCTCCCAGGGCGCGCCGTGACGGCATCCCTGGGCTGCGGGAACCCGACTGCGGTCGCCAAGCTGCACGAGGGCGAGACGGTGCTCGACCTCGGCTCGGGGGGCGGCATCGACGTGCTGCTCTCGGCGAAGCGCGTCGGCCCGAGCGGGAAGGTTTACGGACTCGACATGACCGACGAGATGCTCGCGCTCGCACGGGAGAACGCCCGTGCCGCCGGTGTCGCCAACGTCGCCTTCCTGAAGGGCGTGATCGAGGACGTCCCGCTCCCGGACGGCTCCGTCGACGTGATCATCTCGAACTGCGTGGTCAACCTGTCTCCGGACAAGGCGCAGGTCTTCCGCGAGGCCGCGCGCGTGCTCCGCTCCGGCGGCCGACTGGCGATTACCGACATCGTCGCCGATCCGGAGATGGACGAGGCGACGCGCCGCGACAAGCAGCAGTGGACGGGATGCATCGCCGGCGCGTTGACGCGGGAGGAGCTGGAACGACTGCTCGCCGGAGCCGGCTTCCGCGACGTCGAGGTGCTCGAGACCCACCGCGTCCACGAGCACGCCGGCTCGGCGATCATCCGGGCCGCGAAGCCTTCCTAGCCGAAAGCGGCCCTCGCACGCCGGGCCACGCCGTGCTCCAAGCATGGCCAGGGCCAGTTGTCGTAGATCGACATCGGGAACGGGCCGGGATGCGAACGTCTCGGCGGATTCCGTGAAACGGACACCCGTGCGCAAGGAATCCCTGAGCTTGCGGCCGCGAGCTACAATCTCGCCGCAGTGGCGGGGCTGCAGGAGACGCTCGAGCGTGAGGTGAAGCTCACCGCAGAGCGGGGATTCAGGCTCCCCGACCTTCCCGGCGAGCCCCTCGATCCTCGGGTGTTCACGTCGACCTACTTCGACACGGACGATCACCGGCTCGCCCGCGCCGGGGTCACGCTTCGCCGCAGGGTCGAGCACGGGCGCGGCGCCTGGCAGCTGAAGCTCCCACGCGGAGCGGCGCGCCTCGAGCTCGAGGCGCCCGGCGGCCCGGCCGGGCCGCCACCCGAGATGCGAGACCTGCTGACCGCCTACCTGCGCGGCCGGGCCCTCGACCCGGTCGCCAAGCTCCGGACGCACCGAAGCGGCGTGCGGGTCTCGAACGGCGGCGGCCCGGTCGCGGACGTCACGGTGGATCTCGTCTCGGTGATGGCGGGCCGGCGGATCAGCCGCTCGTTCCGCGAGATCGAAGCCGAGCTCCTCGGTGACGGCGAGCGCGAGCTCCGCCGGATCGAGAAGGTGCTCCGCGACGCTGGCGCTCGCGACGGCGACGGCCGCCCGAAGGTCTTCCAGGCGCTCGGTCTCGAACGCGTGGTGGAACCGGCTGCGCCCGATCGCTCCGCGCCTGCGCGCGCCCATCTCCAGGCGATGCTCCAGCGCCAGTACCGTGCGATCCTCGCCCACGACCCGGGGACACGCCTTGGGACCGACCCGGAGCAGCTCCACCAGATGCGGGTCGCCACGCGAAGGCTCCGCGCCTTCCTCCGCGCCGCCCATCCGCTCCTCGACGTCGAGTGGGCGGAGTCCCTCCGCGCAGAGCTCGCCTGGCTCGGGAGCTCCCTGGGCCCGGTTCGCGACCTCGACGTCCTCGTCGAGCGCCTCCACGACGAGGCCCACGATCTCGAGCCGCGCGAGCAGCGCGCGCTCCGCCGGGTCTTCGACCTGCTCGAGGTCGAGCACCGCGAGGCCCGGGACGCTCTGTTGGTGGCCCTCCGCAGCGAGCGCTACCTCGCGCTGCTCGACCGGCTCGAGGCCTCGGTCGCGGAGCCCGCGTTCGTCGAGTCGGACGTCACCGTCGCCGAGATCGCCTCGGAGGAGTTTCGCAAGCTACGCAGGGCGGTCAAGCGGCTCGCCCCGGATCCGACCGACGACGAGTTGCACGGCATCCGGATCCGAGGGAAGCGCGCGCGCTACGCCGCCGAGCTCGCCGAGTCGGCGGTCGGCAAGCGTGCGGCCCATTTCGTCCAGGAGGCGAAGACCTTCCAGGACGTGCTCGGCGACCACCAGGACGCCGTCGTCGCCGAGCTGCGCCTCCGCCAGGCCCTGACGCAGACAGGGGGAGCAGCGCTGGCGTTCGCCGCGGGTCGGCTCGTCGAACGCGAGCGGGCCCGCCGCGCGGCAGCGCGTGCCGCGTTCCCGGCGGCGTGGGCTCGCCTCGCGAAGGCCGGCAAGGCGGCCTGGAGCTCGTGAGCGAGGTCGTCCGCGCCGCAGGAGGCGTCGTCTCGAGATCCGGCATCGACGGCGGGCTCGAGGTGCTCGTGGTGCACCGGCCGGCCTACGACGACTGGAGCCTCCCGAAAGGGAAGGCCGACCCCGGCGAGACCGACGAGGAGTGCGCGGTCCGCGAGGTCGAGGAGGAGACCGGGCTCGTGTGCACGATCAGGCACGACGTCGGCGAGACACGCTACCGGGATGCGCGGGGCAGACCGAAGGTCGTGCGGTACTTCGCGATGGAGCCGATCGGCGGCGAGCTCGCGTTGCTTCACGAAGTCGACGACGCGCGCTGGCTCGCGCTCGAGGACGCGCTCGCACGGCTCACCTACGACCACGACCGCGCGCTCCTGTCGACCTTCTCACCCGGCGACTAACCCGTGTCGATTCTCCTCGTGCGCCACGCGAGCGCCGGCAGCCGGTCGCGCTGGAAGGGCGACGACCGGTCCCGACCCCTGGACAAGCGTGGGCGCAGGCAGGCGCAGCGGCTCGTCGAAGGCCTCGCTCCCTATGCCGTCCGGCGCATCGTGACGAGCCCCTACGTCCGCTGCGTCCAGACCGTCGAGCCGCTCGCCGGCACGCTGGAGCTCCCGATCGAGGAGCGCGAGGAGCTCGCGGAAGGGGCCGGCCCGCTGGCCGCGCTCTCGCTGCTCGGCGAGGTGCAGGGCGAGACCGCAGTCCTGTGCAGCCACGGGGACGTGATCCTCGATCTGGTCGGTTGGGAGCAGGAAGCCCGAAAGGGATCGATCTGGATTCTGGAGCTGGACGGCGACCGCTTCGCGCCGGCCGTCTACCTCCCCCCGCCGAAGTAGGCGGAATCGTGGCCCTCCCGACGGCCGGCCCGATATCCGCCGGGAAGGGGCCGAAGGCCCCGGTCACGGGCGAGTCGAAATCGCCGCCCGCAAACCGGCGGCGGCCGGTTTGCGCACTGCGGCCCGATATCCGCCGGCTCCCGCGATCGTCGCGATATCGGCCGGGCGCTCCGCGCCCGGCAACGATTCGCGACCTTACGCGGCGAGGGCGGTCGCGAAGAGCTCGGCGGCCGCGCCCTCGCGCAGCCCGCCCCTCGCGACCTCGAGCGGGACTCCGAGCCGCCGCTGTGCCTCGGCGAGGATCAGCGTCCCGGCGAGAAGCGTCCGCGCCCGCACCGGATCGAGCCCGTACTCGCGCGCGATCTCGGCGCTCGTGCGCGTGCGCACCGTCCTCGCGGCGGCCTCGAGCTCGGCGGCCCCCAGCACCCTGGTGCCGGTCAGCCGGCGCAGGGAACGCGCCGAGCCACCGGTCGCGAGCGCGGCCTGCACGTGCGGCGTCTCGAGCTCGTCGAAGTTCCGCTCGACGTCGCGGCGGGCGCGCGCAACGGCCTTCCTGCCCGGGGGATCGTCGTCGAGCAGCCGTCTCGCGAGCCGCAGCGAGCCGACGTCGAGCGACCGGCACGAGCGCGGCCCCGCGGACTGCGTGCCGACGACGATCTCGGTCGAGCCCCCGCCGACGTCGCAGACGGCCACGTGCTCGGGCAGAGCCCGCGTCTGGAGCATCGCGCCTTCGAACGCGAGCCTGCCCTCCTCGTCGGCGGACAGGACGCGCGGGGCGATCCCGGTCGCGCGGGCGAGCGCCCCGACGAGAGCCGGGGCGTTCGCGCTCTGGCGACCGGGCGCCGTGACGATCACGCTGATCGATCGACTGCCCAGCTCACGAGCCCGGCGCGCGTACCCGCTGACGCGCTCGGCGGTCTCCACGAGCTTCAGGTCGGAGATCCGCCCGAAGCGCTCGATCTCGTCCCCGAGCGACAGCAGCGCCCGCTCCTCGTGCACCGGAATCATCGCGCCGAGCGTGCTGCGCGCAACGAGCAGGCGGGCCGTGTTGGAGCCCACGTCGATGACGGCCACGCGCATCCAGCCGCATCTTGCGCACGGCGTCGGCCGTCCCCGGGGCGTTTCCGTGAACGTCTGGTGAAGAGGAGGTTTCGGTTCCGATCTGGATGATTGATCGGAAATCGACCGGAAACCGTGGCACCACCGGCTGGCGGCCGGGACACGTCGCAGGAACCAACGCTCGCGTCTCGCCCGTACCTCCGGTACGAACGAGACGTGATCCCTGTCTCCTGCTCGGTCTCGACCGTCCCCGGCGGCACCACACTTTCCGATCAACCATCTAGCGGGCGCTTGACTCGATCAGGCGCTCGATCCCGGGGATCGTCGCGGCCCGATGCGGCAGGGTGCTCGCACCCGGCGCCCGCCCAAGCGGACCCGGAACTCCGGTTCCTGCTACTGCTTGGGCCGGCGCACCCCGTTGCGTGGACGGCGGCGGAGCCGAGCCCGTCGCATCAGAGCCTGCTGAGCGATCTTCGGCCGCCCCGCCTTGCGCGGCGTCGTTCGGATCCACTCCCCGTCGGAGCCGAGAACCCAGGCGTAGCTGTCGTCCTCGAGCAGGATGTCGAGGACGGCGTGGATGTCCTGGCGCAGCTTGGGATCGAGAACTGGGACGACCACTTCGATCCGGTGCTCGAGGTTGCGGGGCATCAGGTCGGCGCTGCCGATGAACGTCTTGGCCTCCCCGTCGATCGAGAAGTCGTAGACGCGGCTGTGCTCGAGGAAGCGGCCGAGGATCGAGCGGACGTGGATCGACTCGCTCATGCCGGGTACGCCCGGGCGCAGGCAGCAGATGCCACGCACGACGATGTCGATGCGCGCGCCCTCCCGCGAGGCGCCGTAGAGCTCCTCGATGATCGCCTCGTCGTTCAGCGCGTTGCACTTGATCCGGATCCACGCCTGCTTTCCGGCCGCGGCCGCCGCGCCGACTGCTCGGATCTCCTCGATCAGGCGGCTGCGGAGGTTGAACGGTGCGGCCAGGATGCGGCGGAAGCGCTGCGGGCGCCCGAAGCCCGTCAGGTGGTTGAAGAGGTCCGCGATGTCCGCGCAGATCTCCTCGTCGGCGGTGAACAGGCCGAAGTCCTCGTACAGGCGCGCGGTGCTCGCGTGGTAGTTGCCGGTCCCGACGTGCACGTAGCGCCGCATGGTCTCGCCCTCACGCCTGATCACCAGCGTCGTCTTCGCGTGGATCTTGGTGTTCGCGAACCCGTAGACCACGTGGACGCCCGCCTGCTCGAGGGCCCGCGACCACTCGATGTTGCGCCGCTCGTCGAATCGCGCCTTCAGCTCGACGAGGCACACGCTCTGCTTCCCGTCCTCGGCCGCCTCGATCAGCGCGGGCACGGTCGGCGAGTCGTCACTCGTGCGGTACACGGTGGTCTTCATCCCGATCACGTCGGGATCCTTGACCGCCTGGCGCACGAAGGCCTCGACGCTCGTCGTGAACGAGTCGTAGGGCAGGTGGACGAGCAGGTCTCCGCGACGGATCTCGGCCAGCAGGTCGCGCCGTCCACCGGTCGGCGAGAGACGCGCCTGGGTGACCGGGACCCACGGCTCGTCCTTGAGGTCGGGACGGTCGATGGCCGCGATCTGCATCACTTCCGACAGGTCGAGGCGTCCATGGACCGGGTAGATCTGCTCGGCCGTGATGTCGAGGCCTTCCTCGAGCCGTTCGCGCATCGGGCGGGAGACGGTCTCCGAGATCTCGAGCCGAGTGACGTCGCCGAAGCGCCGTCGCCGCACCTCGCTCTCGACCGCCTCGAGGAGGTCGTCCGCATCGTCGGACACCTCGAAGTCGGCGTCGCGCGTGACCCGGAACACCACCCGCTCCCCGATCTCCATCCCCGGGAAGAGCCACGGAAGGAAGTGCCCGATCACGTCCTCGAGCGTGAGCAGGAGCGGGCGCCGGCCGATCGGGACGTAACGCGGAAGGCCCTCGGGCACCTTGACGCGAGCGAACCGCTCTTCCCCGGAGTCCGGGTCGCGGACGAACAGGCCGATCGAGAGCGACAGGCCGGAGATGTAGGGGAACGGCTGTCCCGGTCCGACCGCGAGCGGCGTCAGCACGGGATAGAGCTCACGGTCGAAGAGAGCGGCCAGTTCGGTCAGCTCGTCGTCCGAGCAGTCGTCGACGTCGCCGAGGACGATCCCCTGAGCCGCGAGAGCCGGCTTGAGCTCGTCGGTCCAGAGGGCGGACTGCCGCCGGGTCAGCTCGAGGGCGCGTTCGCGGATGCCCGCGAGGGCATCTTTCGGCGCGAGGCCGTCGGGGGAGCGCATCGTCAGGCTCGAGCTCGATTGGCGAAGCAGGCCCGCGACTCGCACCATGAAGAACTCGTCGAGGTTCGAGGAGAAGATCGCACAGAACTTGACCCGTTCGAGGAGCGGAATCGCTGTGTCGGCGGCGAGCTCGAGCACCCGCGCGTTGAAGTCCAGCCAAGAGAGCTCGCGGTTGAGGAGCCGCGAGACGGGCTGCGTCGACTGCTCGAGCTGTGCCATCGCCCGATGGATTGTACGGACCGCCCCGCGCAGGGAGGTCAGGCCGCTTCGCGCTCGGCGTCCGGGGTGTCCCGCTCGAGCCGCGTGATGTACGCAGGCCGGGCGGAACGCAGGTAGGCGACGACCGCGGGCTCCGACTTCTCGCACGGCAGCAGGGTCTTCCAGGAGGAGAGATGCTCGCGGCGATGGAAGTCGCCGCTGGCCACCGTCGGCAGGCCGGCGTTCGCGACCCACCCGAAGACCTCGCGCTGGTTGAAGAGCTCGAACCGGTCGATCAAGCCGCCGAGGACACGCCATTCGTGGAAGAAGAGCTGGGTCGCGCGATCCGGGCGCCCGGCCTCCGGCGCGTGCGGGTGGGCGGCGACGATCGCCGCGCCCGCCCCCCGCGCCTCGCTCATCGCCTCGCCGAGACCGCGATCCATCGAGACGTGCGAGCGCAGCCCCACCGCGACAGCATGCCCCGCGAGGCGCGGGTCAGGGTCGTTGTAGGTCAGCTCCAGGCCGGGCACGACGAGCAGGTCGTACCGGTCGCGGGCCCGCTCGGCTTCCGCGTGGATCGCATCGAGGTAAGCGCCGTGGTTCTCCGCCGAGACCCAGGCGCCGCCCGGGTTCTCGAGCGGCCAGGGATCGTCGCACCGAAGGACGTGATCCGAGACGACGAGCACGTCGAAGCCGTTCGAGCCGTACAGGTCGACGAGCTCGCCGAGGGTCAGTGTCCCGTCGCTCCAGCTCGTGTGCGCATGGAGCTCGCAGAGAAGGGGGCGTGCCTTGACGATCATCGTTCGCCGCCTTTCGTGTCGGATCACTCCGATTCGAGTGTGGCTCCGCGCCTGGGGATCGTGGGCAACGATTTGGAGACAATCCGGTGCCGAACAGGTGTGATGCTCGAGGCGGAATCGTTGCTTGGCGCGGACGGCCAAGCCGATACTGCCCGCCGGGGAGGGGCCGGGAGGCCCCGGTCTCGAGGCGGAATCGCTGCTCGGCTCTGGCTAGTCGGACTGGCCGGGATGCTCGCCCCGCCGCACGCGGAGCAGCTGCTGGGTCCGGTAGACGCCGGTCACCACCGCAGCCCGACTCCCGGCGGCCACCGACGACGGCCACCAGGCCCGATCGCCGACGATCCAGGTGATCGCCGGGACGAGGATCGAGCGGACGAGGAACGTGTCGATGAGGACGCCGAGCGCGACGGCGACGCCGATGTCGAACAGGTCCCAGATCGGCAGCACGGCCAGCACCGCGAAGGTGCCGGCGAGGATGATCCCGGCGCTCGTGATCACCGGCCCGGTCGCGACGAGAGCGCGCAGCATCCCTTCCTCCGTGCCCACCTTGAGCGCTTCCTCTCGCACGCGACTCATGAGGAAGATGTTGTAGTCGGACCCCAGGGCGACGAGGAAGATGAAGACGATCACGCGCAGCGCCGGGTCGAAGCCGTCCTGCTCGGTCAGATGCTGGAAGAGGAAGAACGAGGCACCGAGGGTCGCGAGGAAGGACAGGACGACCGTCGCGAGCAGGTAGAGCGGAGCTACGAGGGCGCGCAGGAGGACGATGAGGGTGATCAGGATCACGAGCAGGACGAGCGGCACCAGTACGCGCAGGTCGCGCTGCACGGCGTTGCGAAAGTCGAGACGCTCGCCGCTCCCCCGCCCTGCGAGCACGTGCAACTCGGGAGCGAGCCCGCCCAGATCGTCTCTGATCCGTTGCACCCGCTCGAGTGCCGGAGCGGCGAACGGATCCCCTCCGAACGTGGCCGTGAGCTCTGCGACCCGACCGTCCGTCGAGCGCGAAGGCGACTCGACGACGCCGACGGCGCCCGCGGCCGCGAGCCGCTCGCGCACCCGTTCGACGTCCGCCGCCCGGACCGTCCCGTCGGGGCGTTCGACGAGCACGGTCAACGGCGCGACCGCGCCCGCCGGGAAGCTCGCCCGCAGGGCCTCGAAGCCGTCCGTCGAGTCCGTCTGCGTCCGGAACTGGCCGACGATGTTCACGTCGGTGCGATACGCGCTCAGCCCGGCGACGCCGACGAGGAGCAGGAGGACGCCCCCGAGCAGCCAGACGGCCGGCTGCCTCTTCACCCGGAGGCCGAGTCGCCTCCAACGTGCCTCTTCGCGGCCCGTCTTCGCAGCACCCTGGCTTGGCCAGAAGGCTCGAGGGCCGAGCACGGCCAGGATCGCCGGCAGGAGCGTCAGGCTCGCCACGAGGACGACCGCGATGCCGATCGCGTTCACCGGCCCGAGCGCCCGGAAGACGCCGAGCACGCCCGCGAGCATCACGAGCAGCGCCGTGATCACGGTCAGCCCGCTCGCGATCATGGCCGGTGCGGCACGAGGAATCGCCGCGACCATCGCGCGCTCCGAGCCCGTGCCACGGCCCAGCTCGGCCCGGTAGCGAGCGACGAGCAGGAGGCAGTAGTCGGTGCCCGCCCCGAACATCAGCACGAGCAGGAGCGACGTCGACGTGGTGTCGACCGGCATGCCCTGCTGGGCGAGCAGGTAGATGACCCCTGATGCCACGGCGTACGCGAGCCCGACGACTGCGAGCGGCACCATGGCGAGCACCGGCGACCGGTAGACGACGGTCAGCAGGATCAGGACCAGCGCGCCGGTAGCGAGCAGCAGCTTGAGGTCCGCATCCTTGACTGCGGTGTTGTAGTCGTACTGGAGGGCCGGGAAGCCGGTGACGTGGACCTCGAGCCCGTCGCCGCCTCCGTCGAGCTCCCGCAACGCCTCGAGCGAGGGCCCGCTCCGGAACACCTCGCCTGCGGCGAGCGGGACGATCGTCACCGCGACGTCGCCACCCGGGGCGACGAGGCCGGGCATGCTGCCGGCGCCGAACGGTGGAATCGGCCGGCCAGCGAGCGGCGCCTCTCCGGCTCGACGCGCGTCGGCCAGGATGCGCGCCCGGTCCGCCTCCTGCAATCCGCCTGGCCGGCGATAGACGACCAGCACGAGCTGCCTGTCGCCCCCCGGGAAGCGCTCGCGCAGGACGGCAGCGATCTGCGACGACTGCGACCCTCCGGGCAGGACGACCTCGTCGTTCGTCACCTCCGGAAGCTTGAGGCCGAGCGGGCCGAGCACTGCGACGAGCACGAGCCAGACCGCGAGGACGACCCACTTGAGCCGGCGGCCGGAGACGGCCCTAGCGAAGCTCCCGCTCACGGGGCGACGGTACACGGTGTTCCATCACGTTGTCACGAGCGGCACCGCGGTCACGCAGGGATCGTGCTCCTGCGTACGACCTGGTAGGCGGCGGCGCCGAGCGCCGCACCGGCAGGCGGCGCCAGCAGGTAGATCCAGAGCGATCCCAGATCACCCGAGACGACGGCCGGGCCGAGCGAGCGCGCAGGGTTCATCGACGCTCCGGTGACCGGGCCGCCGAACATCGCGTCCAGGAGGACCGTCCCGCCGATCGCGAGCGCCGCCGCCTCGCCGACCGCGCGGGTGTCCGTGGCCACGGCCATGATCACGAACATCAGGAAGAAGGTGAGAACGACCTCCCACACGAACGCCTGGCCGTCCGAGCCGGAGGGCAGCGTGGCGCCGACGTCGGCGACGTCGCCCAGCGACGCGCGCAGCATGGCCGCCGCCGCGAGCGCGCCCGCCACCTGGGCCACGATGTAGGCGCCTGCGCGGGGCCAGGGGAAGTGCCTGGTGAGCGCGAACGCGACGCTCACCGCCGGATTGAAGTGGGCCCCCGACACGTGCCCACCGGCGTAGATCATCGCCATGATCACGAGCCCGAACGTGATCGCGATCCCGACCTGGCCGAGGGGCTGCCCGTAGGACGCGTTCACCATGATCGCGCCGCAGCCGGCGAAGACGAGGGCGAAGGTCCCGATCGCCTCGACGATCAGGGCACGCAACGCAGTCGAAGACCGCAGCCGTGCCGCGGAGGGGCCGGAGGCCCCGGTCACCGGCGGGACGAGCCCGGCTCGCTCTCGAGCACCTCGGCGAGGAGCGTCCGCACGCGCGCGTCGATCTCGTCTCTGATCATGCGGACGTCCTCGACGCTCTTGCCGGCCGGATCCGTCAACTCCCAGTCCTCGTAGCGCTTGCCCGGGTAGATCGGGCACGCGTCGCCGCAGCCCATCGTGATCACCACGTCCGCGGCGGCGACGACCTCGTCGGTCAGCGGCTTGGGAAACTCCATCGACATGTCGACGCCGACCTCGTCCATCGCGGCGATGACGGCAGGGTTGACGCGGTCGGACGGGTCGCTCCCTGCCGAGCGGATGTGCACGCGCCCCTTCGCGTGCTTGTCGAGCAGGCCTGCGGCCATCTGACTGCGGCCGGCGTTGTGCGTGCAGACGAACAGCACCTCGGGCACCGTCTTCGCGATCCTGCCCTCCGACTGGGCGAGGGCGCGCAGCCGCTCCCGCGCGAAGCGATGGGCGAGAACGGGGACGAAGTCGCTGAACTTGGCCGTCGTCAGCCTCGTCAGGGAGTCGCCGATGAAGCGCTCGATCGTCTCGACGCCGAAGATCCCCCTGAACTCGTCCTGGAGGCTCGCGGCCGCCTTCCTGATGTGTTCCTGCGTGATCGGATCGAGGACGGTCTCCATGCCGGCTCCCTTCGAAACGGATCGATCGCGGTCGATGCGATCATGGCAGGCCACATCGATGGCTGTCAATATGAACGCGTGAATCCGATCCTCTCGGTCGCCTCGTCGTGCCCGCCCCTGCTCCAGTCGGCCCTCGACGCCCGGCAGGCGGACGAGCTCGCAGCCGCGCTGAAGGTGATCGCAGACCCGGCGCGGCTCCGCCTCCTGAGCCTGATCCAGGCCCAGCCCGCCGGCGAGGCCTGCGTCTGCCACCTGACCGCGCCGCTCGGGCTCTCGCAGCCGACCGTCAGCCACCATCTGCGCGTGCTGCTCGATAGCGGCCTCGTCTCGCGCGAGCAACGCGGCAGCTGGGCCTTCTACCGGGTCGAGCCGGCCGCGCTCTCGGCGCTGCGCTCGGTCTTGAGCTAGGACGAACGACCTGTGCGTCGCCGGTAACCGGGCCTCCCCACACCGGCTACCACCCCGACGCCCATGCCTCGCCCGGGTGAGCTGACACTCCTTCGGTCGAGAACCCGACCGAAGGAGATCCGGAAGAGATGAGAAGACGCAGAACCGTCGCTGCCCTCGGCGCCGTGGCCGTCGGAGCGCTCGCCCTCGCGGCGACCACGACGGGAACGACGTCCGTCAAGCCCTACGTCGTCCCGATCGGTCCCGCGTACGGGGTCACGCCACTTTGGAGCGTCGGTGACACCGTCCCGGAGACGGGCGATCCGACGAAGACCTTCCAGATGATCGGGATCCCGGACGGGCTCGGCGCCCATAAGAACCGGGACCGCACGGTCACCGTGTACATGAATCACGAGCTGCCGTTCGACACGCCCTCGGAGCCCGTGCTGGGCGATCCGCTGAACCGGGGCGCGTTCGTCTCCAAGCTCACGCTCGACGCCGACGGGAACGTCCTCTCCGGCGAGCGAGCCTACGACACCGTCTACCTCGACGACACGCTCGTCGGGCCTGCGGCGGCCGCCGACAACACGACGCGCTCGTTCGCGAGATTCTGCTCGGGCTTCCTCGCCGGACCAGAGCAGGGATTCGACCGCTACATCTACTTCGCCAACGAGGAGAGCAGCGGAGCCTCGACGTTCGACGGAAAGGGCGGCCTCTCGGTCGCGATCTTCGACAACGAGGCCCATGGCCTCCCCTTCCTCGGGCGCTTCGCCTGGGAGAACACGCTCGTGCAGGCGGGGACCGGGAACCGGACGGTGATCATGGGCATGGAGGACGGGCCCGCGACCCAGGATCCTGCTCAGGCCAACAGCCAGCTCTACATGTACGTCGGAACGAAGAACCGCAAGCGTGGCGCGACCGCCCTCGAGCGGAACGGGCTGACCGGCGGCACCCTCTACGTCTTCCGGTCGAAGAACCCCGCCGTCAACAGCGAGCTCGCCTTCCAGAACGGCACCCTCGACGGCGAATGGGTCGCCATCCCCGGGGCGGAGAGCATGACCGATGTCGAGCTCGAGGCGGCCAGCGATGCCGTCGGCGCGATGGTGTTCGCGCGCCCCGAGGACGGCGCGTTCAACCCCCGCGACCGGAGGGAGTACTTCTTCGTGACGACGGGCGGCGCCGCCGGGGCGAACAGCCTCGGGCGCCTCTACTCGCTCAAGCTGAATCCGAGCAACCCGACCCGGAACGCGACGCTGAGGGTCGAGTACAACGCCGACCAGATCATCGCCCAGGGCGGCGACATCGCCATCAGCCCCGACAACATCGACGTCGGCTCGGAGTACCTGATGATCAACGAGGACGGCACCGCCGACAGCCGGCCCGTGATGGCCGCCAAGGGCCGCGACGGGTCCGTCTGGCGCTTCACCCTGAACGCCGGGCGGGGCGTGGACGTCTCGTCGGCGACCCGGGTTGCCGAGCTCGACCCGCCGGGCAGGGACGGCGTCGCCGTGGGCGCCGGCGTCTGGGAGACGAGCGGCATCATCGACACGGCCCGCATCTTCGGCCGCGGCACGTGGCTCTCGGACGTCCAGGCACACCCGCCGACCGCGGCGCCCGCGCCGAACACGGTCGAGGACGGCCAGCTCTTCCTGCTCCGCCCGAAGAGCTGAACAGAACGGACTGCTGCACCCGCGAAGGGCCGGGTCGACCCGGCCCTTCGCGCTTCTCTCGGGCCGCTCTCAGGCGGACTTCTGGGCCAGGGTCTTCGGAACCGGCTCGAGCTTGTAGCCGACGCCGTAGCGCGTCTGGATGAAGCTGTGCTCGGTGGCGCGACGGTCGATCTTCTCCCGCAGCTTGCGGACGAACACGTCGACCGTTCGGTCTCGCCTCGTCTGGCGGCGACCCCAGATCTTCTGGAGCAGCTCGTCACGGGTCACGACCCTGCCCGCGCTCGAGCGCCAGGGCGTAGACGAGCCTGAACTCCGTCGGCGTCAGCTCGCACGTCTTGCCGTCCACGTACGCCTGGACGTTGCGCGGATCGATCAGCAACTCCTCGATCTCGAGCGGCTCGCCGCGGTTCTCGTCCTGCGCGCGCACGCCCCGGCGAGCAGCGGCCCTGACGCGTGCCACGAGCTCCTTCATCGAGAACGGCTTCACGAGGTAGTCGTCGGCGCCGATCTCGAGGGCATGGATCCGGTCGTGCTCCGTTCCGCGCGCCGAGACGACGACGATCGGCGTGCCGATCCCCTCCTGCCGCGCGAGCTCGATCAGCTTCCAGCCGTCGAGCCCGGGGAGCATCAGGTCGAGCACGCAGACGTCGGGGCGCTCGAAGCGAAGGCGGGCGAGTCCGGCCTCGCCCTTTCCCACCCAGAGGGGGTCGAAACCTGCGGCCGTGAGGTGGCGCGCCATGCCCTGGGCGATGACCTCGTCGTCCTCGACGATCAGCACCTTCGCCATCTGCTTTGATCATCACCCGATCGACACTGCGCGATGGGTTGAGTCTTGGTAACAGAATGGTGAACGCTTGGTGACCCGGCGGGCGCTCGAGGTGCTCGGAGTCGCGACGCGCCTGGGCGTGACCTCGTTCGGAGGTCCCGTCGCGCACCTCGGCTACTTCCGCGAGGAGTACGTGGCGCGGCGACGGTGGCTGACCGACGCCACCTATGCCGACCTCGTGGCGCTGTGCCAGTTCCTGCCCGGCCCTGCCTCGAGCCAGGTCGGAATCGGCGTCGGCCTGCTGCGCGCCGGCTACCCGGGCAGCGTCCTCGCCTGGCTCGGCTTCACGCTCCCGTCCGCCGTCCTGCTCGTGATGTTCGCGTGGGTCGTCCAGGACGTCTCGAGTACGAGCTGGCTCGAGGGCCTGAAGGTCGTCGCCGTCGCGGTCGTGGCCTGGGCGGTCTGGGGCATGGCCCGGATGCTCACGCCCGACCGGGCACGGCTGCTGCTCGCGATCGCGGCGGCGATCTTCGTGCTCTCCTGGGCGACGCCCGCCGCCCAGGTGGTCGCGATCGTCGTGGGCGGAGTGATCGGCTGGCGCTTCCTGACCGCGGAGACGCCGACGGACGACGAGCACGGCTTCTCCGGCTCGAAACGCGTAGCGATCGCGTCGCTCGCCGTGTTCGCCCTCCTCCTCGCGCTCCTGCCCGTTCTCGCCCGAGCCACCACGAGCGGAACGATCGACGTGATCGACAGCTTCTACCGCGCCGGCTCGCTCGTCTTCGGCGGCGGACACGTCGTGCTGCCGCTCCTCGAGTCGGAGGTCGTCGCCCAGGGGTGGGTCTCGAGCGGCGACTTCGTCGCCGGCTACGGCGCGACGCAGGCCGTGCCGGGCCCCCTGTTCACCTTCGCCGCGTACCTGGGGTTCGTCATGGACGCGGGCCCGGGCGGGGTCGGTGGGCGCAGCGCTCGCCACTGCGGCGATCTTCCTCCCCTCGTTCCTGCTCGTCTTCGGCGCGCTTCCCTTCTGGGGCGACCTCCGCCGGCGGCCGGGCGCGCGGTCGGCGCTCGCGGGCGTCAACGCGGTCGTCGTCGGGCTCCTGCTCGCGGCGCTCTACGACCCCGTGTGGACGAGCGCGATCCTCGGCCCGGCCGACTTCGCGCTCGCGCTCGGCGCCTTCGCACTGCTCGCCGTGCTCCGGCTCCCGCCCTGGCTCGTGGTCGTCGTCACCGGCCTCGTCGGCGCCGCGCTGTAGGCGGAATCGCTGGCCGGCCTCAGGCCGGCCCGATCTCCGCCGAAGAGGGCCCGAAGGGCCCGGTCACGAGGTAGGCGGAATCGTTGCCGGGGGCGGAGCGCCCGGCCGATATCCGCCGTCAAGGGCCGAAGGCCCGGTCACGAGGTAGGCGGAATCGCTGCCGGGCGCGCAGCGCACGGCCGATATCCGCCTCGAGGGCGGCGGAGCCGCCCGTCAAGCCCGAATCGTTGCGCCGCGGTGTCCTACGGGCCGGAGAGGAACCGCTCGAGCCCGTCGGCGAGCGCACGCGCGATCCGCTGGCGGAACGACGGCGACTCGAGCAGCGCCGCGTCGGTCGCATTTCGCATGTTGCCGCTCTCGAAGAGCACCTTCGGGACGTCGGAGAGGTTGAGGCCGCCGAAATCCGAGCGGACGGAGAGCCCGTCGCCGCCGAGGTAGGTTGCGGTCGGCATCCCCGTTCCCGAGCGGTAGGCGTCGCGAAGGATGACCGCGAGCCGCTTCGAGGGCTTCGCGATGTCGTCGGTCAGGCCGGCGATCGAGGGCGCATAGGCGACGTGGAAGCCGCGGCCGCTCTCTGGGCCGCCGTCGGCGTGGATCGAGATCGCCACGTCCGCACCGGCCCGGTTCCCGATCGCCGCGCGCTCAGTGATGCAGGGCCCCCACGCCGGCGTGGTCCGACCCTTGCGGGTGAAGACGACGGTCGCCCCACGGCTTCGCAGGATCCGCCGGAGCCTGATCGCGACGTCCCAGTTGAAGTCCGCCTCCCGGTAGCCCGACCGCGTCGCCGTACCCGTCGTGTCGCAGGCCTTCATCAGCGTCCCGGCGTCGACGAGGCGGTTGATCTCCTGCGGATGCAGGTAGTTGCCGGGGTTGTGGCCCGGGTCGACGGCGATCACCTGCCCGTCGATTCCGCCACGGGCCACCGGCACGAGGAGTGCGAGGAGCAGGATGGCGATCGCAGCGATGCGCACCGGCGAATGGTGCCAGCAGACGTCGACGGCCCCGCCGGGGTGAGCGGGGCCGACGACGGGCCGTGTGGAGAAGAGAGCCTCTGGGGGAGTAGGAGGACTCGAGGTCGATCTTCACGGCGTCACGCCCGTCCGTGGGCGTCGATCGGGTGAACGCCGCGTGTCGAACGGGCTACTTCGGCGTCGGCTCGAGCTTGTAGCCGACCCCGTAGCGCGTCTGGATGAACCGGTGTCGGGACGAGCGGTCGTCGAGCTTTCGCCGGAGGCGCCGGACGAACACGTCGACCGTACGGTCACGATGGCCGGGTCGGCGCCCCCAGATCCGCTGCAGAAGCTCCTCGCGCGTCACGACCCGGCCGCGCTCGAGCGCGAGCGTGTAGAGCAGGCGGAACTCGGTCGGCGTCAGCTCGCAGTTGACTCCCGTCGACGTAGGCCTGGACGTTGCGCGGATCGACGAGCAACTCGTCAACCTGGATCGGTTGCCCGCGGTCTTCCTCCTGGGCTCGGACGCCTCGCCTCGCCGCCGCCCTCACTCGTGCGACGAGCTCCTTCATCGAGAACGGCTTGACCAGGTAGTCGTCCGCTCCGATGTCGAGCGCGTGGATGCGGTCGTGCTCCGTGCCGCGGGCCGAGACGACCACGATCGGCGTTCCGATCCCCTCCTGCCTGGCGAGCTCGATCAGCTTCCAGCCGTCGACCCCGGGCAGCATGAGGTCGAGCACGCAGACGTCCGGGCGCTCGAAGCGCAGGCGCGCGAGCCCGGCCTCGCCCTTGCCCACCCACAGCGGATCGAACCCCGCCGCGGTCAGGTGCCGGGCCATGCCCTGCGCGACGACCTCGTCGTCCTCGACGATCAGCACCTTCGCCATACTCTCCACAGTATGCGGAGGGCCACCGGCCGGCGTGACGAGCAGCCGGGCACGCTCGCTCCCGGCGGGCTGCTCCTCGACGCGGAGCGTGGTCGAATGCTCGTCGAGGAGAGCCGCGAGATCGTGATCGTGCTCGACGACGGCGGGCGTGTCGTCGCGGCGAGCCGCCGCGCTCGCGACTCCCTCGAGGGGATCGAGGAAGGCGCGCCGCTTCCGGAGGAGCTGTTCCGGCCCGGCTCCCGACGGGTCCCTTTCACGGTCTCCTACGAGGTCGCCGGTCGCAACGAGACGATCCTGTACCTCACCGAGCCCGGCGAGCTCGCCGCCTACGAGGAGCTCCGTGCCGGCTTCACGGCCGCCGTCTCGCACGAGCTGCGGACACCGCTCGCCCGGATCCTCGCGCTGCTCGAGACGGCAGAGCTGCCAGGCTTCGACCCGGCGGAGCTCGTCGAGCAGGCGCGCGCGGAGGTCGAGCAGATCCGGGAGCTGATCGACGACGTCCTCTTCCTGTCGGAGCTCGAGACCGGGCGCGAGGTCGTCTCCCTCGGCTTCACCAGCGCATTGCCGGTTCTCGAGGAGGTCGGCGAGAGCCTCGGCGAGCGGGCCGCACGCGCCGGGATCGCGCTCCGGATCGAGGGAGACCCGTCGATCGAGCTTCCACTTCGCCCGCGGATGCTGCGGGTGATCGCGGAGAACCTCGCCCAGAACGCGCTGCGCTATGCCGGGCCGGGCTGCACCTTCACGCTCTCGGTGACGAGCGACGGTGAGGCCCGGATCCTCGAGGCCCGCGACACCGGGATCGGCGTCGCCGAGCACGACCTGCCGCGCCTCTTCGAGCGCTTCTACCGCGCCGACCGTGCGCGTGCTTCACGCGGCACCGGGCTCGGGCTCGCAATCGTCAAGCACGTCGTGACCGCAGCGGGGGGCACGGTCGAGGCGACCGGCGGCCGCGGCGAGGGCCTGACGATCCGGAGTCGCTTCCCCACGCCGGCCGCATAGCCCGACCGGGGGATGCCTACCCCGGTGGGCGTCACCACATCTTCACGTTTCGTTTACCACCCTGCCGCCCACGGGCAACAGGGCCGGTGTCACGATCGGCCCCGGTTCGTGCAAAAACGGGAAGGGAGAAGCATGGCGATTCGCCGCTCGAAGACTCTTTTCCTCCTCGCGCTCGTGATCGCAGCGCTGGCCGTCGTCGCGGCAGGCTGCGGCGGGAGCGACGAGGAGAGCACCGATACCGCCGCCGCGACAACCGAGGAAGCGGCGGCGACGACCGAGGCCGCCGACACCGGTGCCGCCGAGACCACGGAGGAGGCCGCCGGCTCGGTCTCGGGGACGGTCGAGATCGACGGCTCTTCGACGGTCGGGCCGCTCTCGACCGCGGCCGCCGAGGCGTTCCAGGGCGAGAACCCCGACACCGTCGTCACCGTCGGGATCTCCGGCACGGGCGGCGGCTTCGAGCGCTTCTGCGCCGGCGAGACCGACATCTCCGACGCGTCACGCCAGATCGACGAGGAGGAGGCGGCGATCTGCGCGGAGGCCGGAATCGAGTACGTCGAGCTCCCGGTGGCGATCGACGCGCTGACCATCGTCGTCAACCCCGAGAACGACTGGGCGACGTGTCTGACCACCGAGCAGCTCGCGACGATCTGGGGCCCGGACGCGGAAGGCACCGTCACGAACTGGAACCAGGTCGACCCGAGCTTCCCCGACCAGCCGCTCGTGCTCGCGGGCCCGGGCACCGACTCGGGGACGTTCGACTACTTCACGGACGTGATCAACGGCGAAGAGGGTGCGAGCCGCGCCGACTACACGGCGTCCGAGGACGACAACGTGACGGTCCAGGCCGTCGCCGGCGACAAGGGCGCGCTGGGCTACCTCGGCTACACGTACTACGAGGAGAACGCCGACACGTTGAAGGCCGTCGAGATCGACGGCGGCGGCGGCTGCGTCGCCCCGAGCGCGGAGGCAGCGCAGGACGGCACCTACACGCCGCTCTCGCGGCCCCTGTACATCTACCCCTCGACGGCGAGCCTGACCGACAACCCCGCCGTCCTGCCGTTCGTTCAGTACTACCTCGACAACATCGACGCGCTCACCGAGGCGGCGCTCTTCATCGCGCCGACTCCGGAGGAGATCGCAACGGCCCAGGCGAACCTCGCGGCGGCCGCCGGCTAGTACTACGGTAAGGCTCCGTGGCGACACCTGACACCACCGGAGGCGTGCAGCCGGGCTCCCGGCTGCGCGCCTCCGGGCGGCAGTGGGGCGAGGACGGCGTCAAGGTCTTCTTCGGCGTCTGCGCCCTGATCTCGATCCTCACGACGGTCGGGATCGTGATCGCGCTGCTCCAGCCGGCGATCGAGTTCTTCACCGAGGTCCCTTTCTGGGACTTCATCACGGGCACCCGGTGGGCCCCGCTCTTCGAGCCCGCGTCGTTCGGAGTCGTGCCGCTGCTCGCGGGCACCTTCTCGATCACGATCTGGGCCTCGCTCGTCTGCATCCCGTTCGGGCTCGGCGCCGCGATCTACATGAGCGAGTACGCCCACCCGAAGGTGCGCAAGACGATCAAGCCCGTGCTCGAGTTGCTCGCCGGCATCCCGACGGTCGTCTTCGGCTACTTCGCGCTCCTGCTCGTGACGCCGCTCCTGAAGGACCTCGGCTTCAACATCACCGGCGCGTTCAACGCCCTCAGCGCGGGCCTCGTCGTCGGCGTGATGGTGCTGCCGACCGTCGCCTCGCTCTCCGAGGACGCCATGTCTGCGGTCCCGCAGGACCTGCGAAGCGGCGCGTACGCGCTCGGCGGCACCCGCCTCAAGGTCTCGACCCGGGTCGTCGTCCCCGCGGCGACCTCGGGGATCATCGCCAGCTTCGTCCTCGGGATCTCCCGCATCGTCGGCGAGACGATGATCGTGCTGCTGGCCGCCGGTCAGCAGCCGAACCTCTCACTCAATCCCCTGGAGCCCGTCGAGACGATGACGGCGTTCATCGGCGCGACCGGCCAGGGCGACGTCCCGACCGGCTCCACCGAGTACAAGACGATCTTCGCCGTCGGGCTGACCCTGTTCGTGCTCACGTTCATCATGAACATCATCGCGATCCGAATGGTGCGCAAGTACCGGGAGGTCTACGAATGACGTCGGCGCAGGCCGCTGCGGAAGGGGCACGGTCGGCCGGCATCCTCGGGCCGGGCGACCGCGGCGACAGGATCGCGGGCCGGGTCTTCCTCGGCTTCCTGCTCTTCTCGCTCGGCGTCGGGTTCGTCACCCTCGGGGCGCTGATCATCGACATCCTGATCGACGGGGTCCCCTACCTGAACAAGCAGCTGCTCCTGAACGCCCCGTCGATCGACCCCGAGAAGGCGGGCGCCCGCCCGGCGATCCTGGCCTCCCTCTACCTCGGCGCGCTCCTGATCGCCTTCTCGGTTCCGATCGGCGTGGGAACCGCCATCTACCTCGAGGAGTACGCGCGCAAGGACCGCTGGTACAACCGGCTGCTCGAGCTCAACATCCAGAACCTCGCCGCGGTCCCGTCGATCGTCTACGGCATCCTCGGGCTCGCGTTCATCGTCCGCGGCCTCGACCTCGGGCGCACGCTCATCGCCGGGGCGATCATCCTGACGCTGGTCGTGCTGCCGACGGTGGTCGTCGCCTCCCGCGAGGCGATCCGCGCCGTGCCCGACTCGATCCGCCAGGGTGCCTACGCCGTCGGAGCGACCAAGTGGCAGGTCGTCCGCCGCCAGGTGCTGCCGGCAGCCATCCCCGGGATGGCGACGGGCTCGATCCTCGGCGTCTCGCGTGGCATCGGCGAGACGGCGCCGCTCCTCCTCGTGGGCGCCCTCACCTTCGTGTCGGTCAACCCGACCCTGGACGGGCCGTACACGGCGCTGCCGATCCAGATCTACCAGTGGATCGGCCGGCCGCAGGAAGAGTTCAAGTTCCTCGCCGCCGCGCTGATCATCGTGCTCCTGCTCATGCTGCTGACACTCAACGCGTTCGCGATCTGGCTCCGCAACCGCTATCAGAAGAAATGGTGATTGAATGACCGATGCCGAGACCGAAGTGGAAGAGCGCAAGATCCGAGACCTGAACGTCGACCGCCTGCGCGAGGATTCGTCCCCTGACCGGGCCGGAGACGGTCGTCTTCGACTGCGACGACGTCCATGTCTACTACGGCAAGTTCCTCGCGCTCCGCAGCGTGACGATGGACGTCTACCAGAACGAGATCGACCGCCTTCATCGGCCCGTCGGGCTGCGGCAAGTCGACCTTCATCCGCTGCTTCGACCGGATGAACGACCTCGTCGAAGGCGCGCGCGTCGAGGGCCAGATCCTCTACCACGGCGAGAACCTCTACGCGCCCGAGGTCGACCCGGTCGAGGTGCGCAAGCTGGTCGGGATGGTCTTCCAGAAGCCGAACCCGTTCCCGAAGTCGATCTACGACAACATCGCCTTCGGGCCGCGGGTGCTCGGGCACGAAGGACAACCTCGACGAGCGGGTCGAGAAGGCCCTGAGCCAGGCGGCGCTCTGGGACGAGGTCAAGGACCGCCTGAAGGACAACGCCTACGGGCTCTCCGGCGGCCAGCAGCAGCGCCTCTGCATCGCCCGCTGCATCGCGATCGACCCCGAGGTGATCCTGATGGACGAGCCCTGCTCGGCGCTCGACCCGATCTCGACGACGGCGATCGAGGACCTGATGGTCGAGCTCAAGAAGGAGTTCACGATCGTCATCGTCACGCACAACATGCAGCAGGCCGCGCGCGTCGCCGACAAGACGGCCTTCTTCAGCGTCGAGGTCGACGAGGAGACGGGCAGCCGCCGCGGCATTCTCGTCGAGCACGATGACACCACGAAGATCTTCACGAATCCCGCCGACAAGCGGACGGAGGACTACGTGACTGGACGGTTCGGATGAGCGAGCCAGAAGGAAAGCCGCTGCGCACCGAGTTCCACGATCAGCTCGACCAGCTCGAGGCGACGGTTCAGGAGGAGGGCCAGCTCGTCGTGCGCGCGGTGCGGGGCGCGGTCAACACGCTCACCCATCGCGACCCGGAGCTCGCCGACGAGGTGATCGCCTTCGACGACGAGGTCGACAGCCGTGCTGCGTCCGTCGAGCAGCAGGTCGAGCTGGTCCTCGCGACGCAGTCCCCGGTGGCGAGCGAGCTGAGGCTCGTCCTCGCGATCCTCCACGTCAACATCCATCTCGAGCGCATGGCCGACCTCTCCGTCAACATCGCGAAGCTCGCGAAGCTCGGTCACGCGATCCAGCCGGAGGCCCACCTCGTGATCGAGGGCTTCGAGGAGATGGGAGCCCGCGCCGAGGAGATGACGAAGATCGCGCTCGACTCGTTCGCAAACCGTGATCTGGCTGCGGCGGAATCGCTCGTCCAGCTCGACGACCTGATCGACAACACGAACCGTCGCGTCGTCCGCCACCTCGCGAGGCTCGAGGGCGAGGAGGCCGCGCGCGAGTGGGCGCTGCTGATGATCGTCGTCTCGCGCTGTATGGAGCGGATCGGCGACAACGCGGTCGACATCGGGGAGCAGACCGCCTACCTCGTGACCGGCGAGTTCCGCGAGTTCGAGGACGCCTCCCACCCCGCGAGCGCCGGCTCCTGACGCAACGCCCGAATTCGGAATGGTCAGTTCGGAATTCTGGGGTCAGGTCTTGCAGTGCAAGATTCGTGTTGCACTGCAAGACCTGACCCCACGGTTTTCGCGTCCTGGGGCGGCGCCATAGGCGCCGCCCGGCCGCTGCGCACCGGCTACGCGGGCTTGCTCTTCGACCTGAACGGGACCATCTCGGACGACGAGGGGCTGTTCTACGAGGTCTTCGCCGAGCTCTTCGCAGCCGAGGGGCGGCCGCTGACCCGCGTCGAGTACTTCACGCGTTTCGTCGGGCTCACGGACGATGAGCTCGTGCTCGGCTGGCTCGGCGAGGACTTCCCGCGACTCGACGGGCTGCTCCAGGAGCGCTACGCGCGCTTCCAGGCCCGCGCTCGCGACGGCTCGACGATCGGCGGGAGCGCACGGGCCGCCGTCCGGGCGGCCGCCGCCCGCGTCCCGATCGGCGTCGTCTCGGGTGATGTCCGCGACGAGATCGAGCTCCTGCTCCGCGGCGCGGGGCTCCTCGAGCTCTTCTCGGTCGTGGTCTCGATCGAGGACGTGGAGCGGCCGAAGCCCGCGCCCGACCAGTACCTGCTCGCGCTCGAGCGGCTCGACCTGGCCGCCGACGAGGTCGTCGCGATCGAGGACACTCCGGTCGGCGTCGCCGCCGCGAAGGCCGCCGGTCTCACGTGCGTGGCAGTGCTCGGGACGACGAGCGCCGAGCGCCTCGCCGCCGCTGACGAAATCGTGCCGGGGCTCGACGAGGCGCTCGTCCAGCGGTTGCTCGACTCCGGATGAGACCGGCCGGCTCCCGCCGGCCTCCCCTGCACGGCTGAGCCGCCCCCGGCAACGCCGGCGTGCACCGCGACGAAACCGGCCGGCATTCGCCGGCCTCCCCTGCACGGCTGAGCCGCCCCCGGCGTTGCCGGGGACGGCTCGTTGCGTGCACCTGCGCGCCGGCTTCGCCGGCTTGACGTGCGGGGGCCGGCTTCCGCCGGCCCCCGCGAGCCTCCGCGGCCTGGCGACCTTCGGTCGCGGCCGCTGCGCGCCGGCTTCGCCGGCTTGCCCTATCTCAGGTTGGGGTTGATCCTGACGCTCGTCAGCCGCTGCGCGGTGACGCCCGCGAGGATGTCGTCGCCCGGCTTGATCGCCCGGACGAAGATCGTGATCAGGTAGCCCTTCTGGAGCGGGAACTTCGCGGTGGGCTGGAGCGTGAACGTCGCGTACCCGTTCTGGTCGGTCAGCACGTTGCCGGCGGCCGCGATGCGCCCGTAGGGCACCGCGACGATGCTCACCTGGGCGCCGCTGACGA
The DNA here is from genome assembly GCA_963705605.1 of uncultured Thermoleophilia bacterium. GTDB lineage: Bacteria > Actinomycetota > Thermoleophilia > Gaiellales > Gaiellaceae > CAVPKC01. Next base: position 585,947 of record CAVPKC010000002.1, on the reverse strand, counting down.
GCCGGCCCGAGGTGTCGGTGATCCTGAAGCGGGCCTGGAACGGTGCCCTCGAGCGGAGCACCGACGGCGTGTACTGGACGCCCGAGACGACCAGCCGGTCCGGGAGCGAGACCTGGCTGACGGGAATCGTCGAGCCGGCAGGAGAGCCCTGCACGACGCCGGTCGCGTTCGAGGTGGCCGACTGCGAGCCCTGGGTGTTCGTCGCCGTCACCGTGACCGCGATCGTGTTGCCGACGTCCGCCTGCTGGAGCGCGTATGTCTGCTGGGTGGCGCCCTGGATCGGCTGGCAGGCCTGCCCCTGGGCGTTGCAGCGCACCCACTGGTAGGCGTACGTGATCGAGCTCCCGTTCGGGCTCGACCAGGTGCCGGTGGTCGCGGTCAGGGTCTGACCGAGCGTCGTCGTCCCGCTGATCGTCGGCTTCGCCGTGTTCTGGGGGCCGGCGCCCGTCACCACCTGCGTCTGCGCCGAGACGTTCGCGCCGCCGCCTGCCGGAGGGCCGGTGCTGACGGCGTTCGCGAGCACCCGCAGCGTGCTGCCGGCGTCGGCGACGACCGGCGTGTACGACTGCTGGGTCGCGCCCGAGATCGCACCGCAGTTCGATCCGCTCGTATCGCAGCGGAGCCACTGGTACGCGATCGACGCCGCGTTGACCCAGGTACCGGGCTGCGCCTGCAGCGCCTGGCCCTGTTGGGGCGGTGCAGGGCCGGTGATCGTCGGCGCCGCCGTGTTCGAGGGCGCACCGGCCGCGACGACGGGCCCGACGGTGTTCGAGTTGACGGGGTCGGACGCCCCGCTGCCGTTGGTGGCGACGATCTGGACGCGGAGCAGGTCGGCGACGTCCGTTGCCTGCACCTCGTAGGTCGGGTTCGTCGCCCCCACGATGTTCGTGCAGGCGCCTCCGACCGGGTTGCAGTTCTGCCACTGGTAGGAGTACGAGAACGGCGTGCCCGTCCACGCGCCGAGGAGCACGCTGAGCGTCAGGCCGCTCTGATACGTCCCGAGGACGATCGGCGCGGCGGTGTTCCCGGGAGCGCCGGGCGGCGCGGCCCGCACGACGCCGACGAAGACGGCGACGCTCGCGAGGAGCGCCGCGCCCCCGACCGCGGCGGCGATCCGCCAGCGAGTTCTGTGTGGCTTCATGGGGACCTCCTTCTTCCCGGGCGTCAGGCAGCGCCCGATCGGATACCTCCGGCCGAGAGTAGTCCCGGGGTGTTAGCTGCCCGTGAACGGACTCGCAGCCGTTTGTGAAGGTTCCGCGCGGGAGGCGCTAGCCCTGCACGGGCTCGACCGCGAGGACGCGCATCCCGTTCGGGCGAACGTGTTGCGGTAAATACCCCATAGGGGTATAGTGGGCCCATGGCTGCGACTTCGCCCAAGCCACGAGACCGCGTCGACCTCGAGATTCGCGGGATGACCTGTGCGTCGTGCGCGGTGCGCATCGAGCGTGACCTCAACCGTCTCGACGGAGTGGAGGCGACCGTCAACTTCGCGACCGACAGAGCGACGATCCGCTGCGACGCCGAATCGGTCGGGGTCGACGACTTGATCGAGTGCGTCGAGCAGTCCGGCTATCACGCGACGCAGACCGGAGCGCATGCCCACGGGCACGACCACGACCACGGCGACCGACGGCTGCTGTCGAGGCTCGTCGTGGCGGCTTCGCTCAGCATCCCGATCGCGCTGATCTCGATGATCCCGGCGCTCCAGTTCGAGGGCTGGGAGTGGGTGACGCTCGCGCTGGCGACGCCAGTCGTCCTCTGGGCCGGCTGGCCGTTCCACCGAGCCGCGCTCCGCGGCGCCCGTCATCTGAGCGCGGGCATGGACACCCTGATCTCGCTCGGCACGCTCGCCGCCTACGGGTGGTCGGTCGTCGCGCTGTTCGCGTTCGACGACGCGGACACGTACTTCGAGGTCGCCGCCGTCGTGACCACGCTGATCCTGCTCGGACGCTACCTCGAGGGCGGGGCGCGACGCCGCTCGGGCGCCGCGATCCGCGCGCTCGTCGAGCTCGGTGCGAAGGAGGCGCGCGTCCTCCGCGAAGGTCGCGAGATCAGCGTCCCGATCGAGGAGCTGCGCGCCGGCGATCTCTTCGTCGTCCGGCCCGGCGAGAAGATCGCGACGGACGGCGTGGTGGTGGAGGGCGACTCGGCTGTCGATCAGTCGATGCTGACCGGCGAGCCGGTGCCGGTGGAGGTCGCGCCGGGGGACGAGGTGGCCGGTGCGACGATCAACACCTCGGGCCGCCTGATCGTCCGCGCCACGAAGGTCGGGGCCGACACCGCACTCGCCCAGATCAGCCGGCTCGTCGCGGAAGCGCAGGCCGGCAAGGCGCCGATCCAGCGCCTCGTCGACCGGGTGTCCGGCGTCTTCGTGCCGATCGTGATCGCGATCGCGATCGCGACGCTCGCCGGCTGGGTGATCGCGACCGGCGACTGGGCGGACGCGTTCACGGCCGCCGTCGCCGTGCTCATCATCGCCTGCCCCTGCGCGCTCGGGCTGGCGACCCCCACCGCGCTGATGGTCGGGACCGGCCGCGGCGCCCAGCTCGGGATCCTGGTCAAGGGCCCGGAAGTGCTGGAGCAGACGAAGCGGGTGACGACGATCCTCCTGGACAAGACCGGCACCGTGACGGAGGGCCGAGTCCGGCTCACCGACGTGATCCTCCTGAACGGCGCGACGCGCCAGGAGATCCTGCGCCTGGCGGGCGCGCTGGAGGACGCCAGCGAGCATCCGATCGCTCGAGCGATCTCGTCGGCTGCGCGTGCAGAGGTCGGAGCGCTGCCGCCGGTCGAGCACTTCCGGAACCTCCCGGGGATCGGCGTCGTGGGAACGGTCGAAGGCCATCGCGTCGAGGTGCGCCAAGGCCGACGCCGGCATCACGGTGTCGTGGGACGAGGTCGCGCGCGCCCGCCTCGTCGTCGCCGACGAGACGAAGCCGACCAGCGCGGCGGCGATCGCCGAGCTGAAGGAGCTCGGCCTGACGCCGGTGCTGCTGACGGGGGACAACGTCGAGGCTGCCCGGGCGGTCGCGGCGCAGGTCGGGATCGACCACGTCCTCGCAGACGTCCTCCCGGGCGACAAGGCGGCCGAGGTCCGGCGCCTGCAGGAAGCCGGGGAGATCGTCGCGATGGTCGGCGACGGCGTCAACGACGGACCCGCGCTCGCGCAGGCAGATCTCGGGCTCGGCGATCGGCACCGGCACCGACGTCGCGATCGAGGCTTCAGACCTGACGCTCGTCTCCGGCGACCTTCGAGCAGCGCCCGACGCGATCCGCCTGTCGCGGCGGACGCTCGCCACCATCAAGGGGAACCTCTTCTGGGCCTTCGCCTACAACGTCGCCGCGATCCCGCTCGCCGTCGCCGGCGTGCTCGACCCGATCGTCGCCTCGATCGCAATGGGCGCGTCGAGCCTCTTCGTCGTGACAAACTCCCTGCGGCTGCGACGGTTCCGCTCGACGAGGGAGACGGCATGACCCACGGCTACGCCGCCGACAAGGACGCCCTGATCAAGCGCCTGCACCGCATCGAGGGACAGGTGCGCGGCATCGAGCGCATGGTCGAGGACGACCGGTATTGCATCGACATCCTCACGCAGATCAGCGCCGTCTCGACGGCGCTCGAGAGCGTCGCCCTCAGGATCCTCGACGACCATGTCAACCACTGCGTGTCCGGCGCGCTCGCCTCGGGCGACCCCGAGGTCGCAGAGGAGAAGAGCCGCGAGCTCCTCGATGCGGTCCACCGGTTCTCGAGAGCGCGGTAGGCCTCAGGGGACCTCGGTCCTCCCCTCCTTCGCGCTCTGGCCCGTTCTCCTGATCGGCGCCTGGGTCTGCGTCGGCCCCTTCCTGGCCGACGCCCCGTCGTGGCAGCAGGTCGTGCTCGGGCCGCTACCGGGGGCGGTCGTCGTCGCCTTCACGACGGCCGATTACGCTCTCTGGCGCCGCCGGGGCCGTCCCTGGCACGACTGGGCCGTGATCGCGCTTCTCCTCCCGCCGATCTTCGCCTCCGTCTGGGTCGCGATCGGGGCGCTCGTGCTCGATGCCGGGTACACGCGGGAGGAGCTGCTGGGCATTGCGGTCGGCCCGGGGGTCGCGCTGGTCGGGCTCCTCTGCACGACGATCTCCTACCACGGCCGCCACCACCCGGACGAGTTTCGCTAGTCACAGAACCGGAGGCCCGGGTCAGCGAGGATACGCGGGTCGTGATCCGTCACGAGCTCCTCGCACGCGCCGCGGCACTCCATCGGAGTCATCCCGTCGTCGAGTGCCACACCGACGTCCCGGTCGACGTCTACCGGCGCCGGCGTGCAGGCGAGCAGGCACCGTACCGCGGCGACTACCTGAACCGGTTCACGGCCGGCGGCGTCCGGGTGCAGGTTCTGGCCGTGGGCGGCGACGTCCGGGGCGTCCACGACGTCGGAGGAGGGCCGGAGGCCGCCGCGCGCGCCATGATCGCGGACGTTCGCGCCGAGGGGCTCCGCGTGATCGAGACGCCAGCCGACCTCGACGCGGTCGTCGCAGGGGGAGAGCCGGGCGTCGTCCTCCACCTCGAGGGCTGCCGGCCGCTCGAGACTGCCGGAGTCGAGACGTTCCGGGCACTCGGCGTGCGCTCCGTCCAGCTCACCTGGAACGGTGGCAACGCCTACGCCGACGGCGTGGGAGTTGAGCCGGCCGGCGGCCTGACGCGAGCCGGGCGGGAGCTCGTCGGCGAGCTCGACCGACAAGGGATCCTCATCGACGTCGCGCATCTCGCAGAGCCGGGCTTCTGGGAGCTCGTCGGACTGGCCCGGAAGCCGGTCATCGCGTCGCACGCGAACGCGAAGGCGGTGTGTCCACATCGGCGGAACCTCACCGACGACCAGCTTCGCGCGATCGCCGGGAGCGGCGGATTCGTCGGCGTCTGCTTCATCGCCGACTTCATCGGCCCGGACGCGACCGTCGAGCGGCTGGTCGACCACGTGGACCACATCGCCGGCCTCGTCGGGATCGACGCCGTCGCCGTCGGCCCGGACTACCTCGAGTTCGCGCTCGACCTGATGGTCGAGCCGGGCGAGGAGGCGGGCTATCTCGGGCCCGAGGGCCTGCGCCGCGTCGAGACGCTCCCCGTCTTCACCGCGGCGCTCCTCGAGCGCGGCTACTCGGAGACCGACTGCGCGAAGGTCATCGGTGGAAACGCCCTGCGGGTGCTGCGCGAGCTGCTCGCCCGATAGATCGAATAGCTGCGCGCCTTAGACTTCCGTCGGTGGCCGACTTCGATCCGGTAACCGATTATCCACTGGCTTCACGACGCCCGGACCTCGTCCGGACACCCTCGGGTCTGACCCTCGACGAGCTGACGCTCGACGCCGTTCGTGGCGGACGGGTCGAGGCTGCCGAGATGCGGGCGACGCCCCTGACCCTTCGCCGGCAGGCCGACGTCTCGCGGGCACACGGCCGCCACCAGCTGGGCGAGAGCCTCGACCGGGCGGCGGAGCTCACCGCCGTCCCCGACGGGATCGTGCTGGAGATCTACACGGCGCTGCGGCCGCGTCGCGCATCTGCTGCCGAGCTCGAGGCGTGGGCGGCACGTCTCGAGAGCGAGTTCGACGCGCCGCTCCTCGCGGCGTTCGTTCGCGAGGCGAAGGAGGCCTACGCGGCCCGAGGGTTGCTCGCATGAAACGGTCGCGCCGCGCCGAGTCCCGCCTCTCGCGGGAGGTTCGGCTCGAGTCGCTCGTCGAGCCCCTGCCGGAGCTCGGCCTCGTCGCGATGAACGGCCCGGGAGATCCGGAGCCGAGCCTCGTCGTTCGGGACAGCCGCGTCGTCGAGCTCGACGGACGCCCAGAGGCCGACTTCGACATCATCGACCGGTTCCTCGCCGAGCACGGCATCGACCTCTCGATCGCCGCCGAGACGTCCGGGATCCCGGACGAGCGGGTCGCGCACATGCTGGTCGACGTCGACGTTCCGCGCGAGGAGCTGGTACGGCTCTCGCGAGGGCTGACGCCCGCGCGGCTCTCGCGAATCGTCGGCCTGCTCGACGCAGTCGAGATGATGTTCGCGTTGAAGAAACTCCGCGCGAGACGGCGGCCCGCGAACCAGGCGCACGTCACGAATCGGAAGGAGAACCCGGCGTTGCTCGCCGCGGACGCTGCGGAGGCCGCAGCCCGTGGGTTCGCGGAGATCGAGACGACGGTGGGTGTCGCCCGCTACGCGCCCCTGAACGCGATGGCCATCCTCGTCGGCTCGCAGATCGGGCGCCCCGGCGTGATCACGCAGTGCGCGGTCGAGGAGCGCCGCAACCTGCAGCTGGGGATCCAGGGGCTGACCACGTACTCGGAGACGCTCTCCGTGTACGGAACCGAGCCCTGTTTCGTCGACGGCGACGACACGCCCTGGTCGAAGGCGTTCCTGGCCTCGGCGTACGCCTCGCGCGGCATCAAGGTCCGCTTCACGTCGGGCGCCGGCTCGGAGGCGCTCATGGGCCACGCGGAGGGCTGCTCGATGCTGTACCTGGAAGCGCGCTGCCTCGCCGCGATCCGGGCTGCAGGCTCGCAGGGAGTCCAGAACGGGGGCATCTCCACGGTCGCGTTGCCGCTTAGCCTCCCGGGCGGCACGCGCGAGATCCTCGCGGAGAACCTGATCGCCGCCTGGCTCGATCTCGAGGTGGCGTCGGGCAACGACGCGATCGCGTCGCACTCCGAGATCAGGAAGACGGCGAAGCTGATGGGCCAGTTCCTCCCGGGCACCGACTTCGTGACGTCCGGGTACAGCGTCATGCCTCGCTACGACAACGTGTTCGGCGGCGGGAACTACGACGCCGACGACCTCGACGAGTGGCTGACCATCCAGCGCGACTGGCAGGTCGACGCGGGGATCGAGCCGCTCTCGGAGACGGAGGCGACGGCGGTGCGTGAGCACGCTGCGAGGGCGATCCAGGCGGTGTTCGACGCCTTCGGCTTCCCTCCGATCACCGACGAGGAGGTCGAGCTGGCCGCGATCGCGCTACGACAGCCGCGACCTGCCCGACCGCGATCGGGCGGCAGACGTCACCGCAGCCGACCGGGTCCTCGACGAGGCGATCTCCGGGCTCGACGTCGCGCTTGCGCTCGACGGGGCCGGGTTCCGCGAGGCGGCCGAGGCGATCGTCGGCCTGCAGCGGCTCCGGGTGAGCGCCGACTACCTCCAGACCTCAGCCATCGTCGGCGCCGACTTCGAGGTCGAGTCAGCCGTGAACGACCCCAACGACTATCGCGGACCGGGTACCGGCTACCGGCTGGAAGGCGAGCGCTGGGAGCTGCTGACCCGTCTTCCCCATCAGCTGGACCCGTCTGACCTGGGGGCGGGCGACAGTCGAGGCGGCCCGACGCTGGTCGAGCGCGGGCACGCAGATGCCGGCGACCGGCCGGACGAGGTCGTGATCGCCCTCGGGCCGGCGTTCCTGGGTCGCCTCCGCGAGACGATCAACGGCCTGCCGCACGAGGCCGTGCTCTCCGCGATCGCCGACGGCGTCCGGGCGGAGGGGGCGCGGGCACGGATCGTGCGCGTGCGCCGCTCGGCCGACGTCGCGTTCATCGGCCATGACGGCGCCCGGCTCTCGGGGTCGGGGATCGCCGTCGGGCTTCAGTCGAAGGGAACGGCCGTCATCCACCGGGCCGACCTGCAGCCGCTCGACAACCTCGAGCTCTTCGGGATGGCGCCGCTCCTGACCCTCGAGTCCTACCGCGCGATCGGGCGCAACGCGGCCGCCTACGCCCTCGGGCGGCGCGCCAGCCCGGTGCCGATCGAGATCGACAATTTCGCGCGCGCCAAGCTGATCGTGCGGACGACCCTGATGCACGCGGCCGAGTCGGAGGGCGTCGAGCCCGACGCCCCTCCGCTCGACCTCTCCCTCGAGCTCGTCTGACGAACGTACGCTCCGTGCCCTGCCCGGAGCGAGATCGGGGGTCGCGCCCGGCCGAGCCGGGCGCTCAGCCCCTAGCTGCCGGCGTTGCCGGCGATCCCCCACTGGTTCGGCGGGACGCCCTGGACGACCACCCAGGTGTGGTCCTTGACACTCTCGTCCTCGCACGCCCGCGCGAGTGCGTCCGTCATCTCCCTGATGATCCGCTCGCTCGACTCGGGGGTCACACGACGGTCGTACAGCTTCACCTCGATGAACGGCATCCGTTCCTCCTCTTCGATGAGAACGGCCGTCATCGTATTCACCTCACGAGGTAGCCGCCGTCGACCGCGAGCACGTGCCCGTGCACGTGGCTCGCCGCAGGCGAGACGAGGAACGCGACCGCTGCCGCGATCTCCTCCGGGGTGGCCCACCGGCCGAGCGGGATGCGCCCGGTGATCTCCGCGTGACGGGCCTCGTTCTCGCGCAGGGCTCCCGTCATCTCCGTCGCGACCCAGCCCGGGGCGACGGCGTTCACGCGGATCCCGAGCGGCCCCCACTCGTTCGCCTGCGACTTCGTCAGCTGGGCGACCGCCCCCTTGCTGGTCGAGTACGCCGCAGCCTGGACGGAGCCGTGGAAGGAGGTGACGGAGGCGAGGTGGACGATGCGCCCAAGAACCTCGTGACGGACGAAGAACCGCGCCGCCGCTCGGGAGACGGCGAAGGCGCCGGTCACGTTGACGGCGAGGACGCGCTCGAACTCCTCGAACGTGACGTCGAGCGCGGCGCTGCGGCTCATGAGCCCCGCGTTGCAGACGCACACGTCGAGGCCGCCCAGCCCGTCAGCGACCGCCTCCACGGCGCGCTCGGCCGCACGCGGGTCGCCGACGTCCGCGCCGACGACCAGCGCCCGGCCGCCCGCAGCGCTCGATCTCGGCCACGGTCGCGCCCGCCTCGCCCCGCTGGACGAGCCCGACGCTCGCGCCGAGCTCGCGCCAGCCCGACCGCGATCGCCCGGCCGATGCCGCGGCTCGCGCCGGTCACCAGCGCGACCTGACCCTCGAGGAATCGCTTGTACGTCTCGCTCACGCTCCGGGACGCTACCGGGCGACGACCTCCATCGGCAGCCCTCCGGCCGGACGAAGAGTGATCCTCGGCAGCGGCACGACCGGCTCGTCGGAGGCGACCGTGAGACGCCAGCGCGTGGCCAGCGTCGCCAGTACGAGCATCGCCTCCGTCCAGGCGAACCGCTCGCCGATGCAGATCCGGGTGCCGCCCCCGAACGGGAAGTACGCGGTGCGGGGGCGGTCGTCGTCCGCGACGAGCCAGCGCTCCGGCTCGAAGCGCTCCGGCGCCGGAAACCATCTCGCGTCCCGGTGGACGATCCAGGGGCTCGTGATCACGATCGCGCCCTTCGTCACGCGGTAGCCGCCGAGCTCGAGCTCGGCGAGCGCCCGCCGCGCGATCGACCACGCGGGCGGGTAAAGGCGCATCGACTCCGCGACGATCGCGCGCGTGTAGGGAAGGCGCTCGACGTCGCCGGCGCCGGGCGGGCGCCCGCCCAGAGCCGTGTCGAGCTCCTCGTGCAACCGCTCCTCGACGCGTGGATGGCGGGCGAGCAGGTACCACGTCCACGAGAGCGCCTGCGAGGTCGTCTCGTGGCCGGCGAGGAAGATCGTCATCGCCTCGTCGCGAATCTGCCGGCGGCTCATGCCGCCGCCCGGCCTCGTCGCGCGCCTCGAGCAGCATCGTCAGGAGGTCGCCGTGCCGACCGGGATGCCGCAGACGCTCGTCGATCATCTGCTCGATGATCGTGTCGAGCCGGCCCCGGGCGGCTTTGAAGCGGCGGCTCGAGGGCAGCGGCAGCCGCTCGAGAACCGCCGCGCCGGGGACGAGGAACCGATCGAACATCTCCATCGCGGTCGTGAGCGCCTCGCCGACGTCACGCGCATCGCGCTCCACGTCCGCGTCGAACAGCGTCAGCCCGACGATCGCGAGCGTGAGCTGCGCCATCTCCGCGGCCGCGTCGACCAGATCACCGTGCCGCCAGCGGTCGGAGAGCCGCGTCGCGGCGTCGACCATCTCCCGGCCGAAACCGGCGACGCGCTCCTGGTGGAAGAGCGGCTGGATCAGCCGGCGCTGGCGCAGATGCAGCTCCCCCTCGCTCGTCAGGAGCCCCTCGCCGAGGATGCGCTTCGCCTCGTTCAGGGCACGGCCCTTCATGAACGAGCGGCCACGGGTCACGAGCACCTCGCGCACCAGGTCGGGGTGGCTGACGAGGTAGACGCGCTGCGGCCCGATCCGGACGGTGACGATGTCGCCGTGAGCCGCGAGCTCCTCGAAGAAGCCGAGCGGATCCCGCCGGATCCGCCTGCAGCCCGAGGCGGAATCCCGGGTCGGGCGACGGCGGCAGCGGAGCCACGAGGCCTACTGGACGACGATGCCCGAGAGGTCCTCCTCGGGCTCGGGGTACCGCGGATCGAGACGCTCGAGCGTCTCGACGAGCAGCCGGGAGACGGCGATGTTGCGCACCCACTTGCGATCGGCCGGGACGACGTACCAGGGAGCCCAGTCGGTCGACGTCTCGGAGATCGCCTCCTCGTACCCGGCGAGGTAGTCGTCCCAGCGCTTGCGCGTCTCCAGGTCGCCCGTGCGGAACTTCCAGCGCTTGTCGGGATCCTCGAGGCGGGATCGCAGCCGCTCGGCCTGCTCCTCCTTCGAGATGTGCAGGAAGACCTTGACGACCGTCGTCCCTTCGTCCGTCAGCATCCGCTCGAACTCGCGGACGTGGCGCATCCGGCGCAGGCAGCGATCCCCGTCGACGAGCCCGAGGACTCGCACCGTGACCAGGTCCTCGTAGTGCGATCGGTTGAAGATGCCGATCTCGCCGCGCGGCGGACAGCACGCGTGGACGCGCCAGAGGTAGTCGTGCGCAAGCTCCGGTGGCGCCGGCGCCTTGAAGCTCGCGTCTGCGATCCCCTGTGGGTTGACGCCCGAGAACACGTGCTCGATCGTGCCGTCCTTACCCGAGGTGTCGAGCCCCTGGAGCACGAGCAGGACGCTCCGCGACGCCTCGGCCCATAGACGGTCCTGGAGGTCGCGGAGACGCTCGAGGAACTCGGCCTTGACCGGCTCGACCTCCTCCTTGCCGTCGAGCTCCAGCCGGTCCGTCGGATCGCGCTGCGCGAGGCCGGCGGCCGTCCCGGGCTCGACGCGGAGCCGCTCGATCAACCGGCCGCCCTCGCCGGTCGGAGGTAGACGAACCAGTAGAGGGCGCCCACGAGGACTGTCCCGCCGATCACGTTCCCGATCGTCACCGGCAGGAGGTTATCGAGGAAGAAGGCGCCCCACGTGAGGTCGTCGACCGCCGGCGCGTCCGGAAGCGAGGCGACGAACGCCGCGTCCTCGGAGACGAGCAGTCCGAAGGGGACGAAGTACATGTTCGCGACGGAGTGCTCGAAGCCCGACGCGACGAAGGCGGCGATCGGAAGGACGATCGCGAGTATCCGATCGGCGGTCGAGCGGGCGCTGTAGCAGAGCCAGACCGCCAGGCAGACCAGTGCGTTGCAGAGGATGCCGAGGGCGATCGCCTGGCCGAAGCCGAGGCTCACCTTCGCCTCGGCGATCGCGAGCGCCTGCACGCCGACGGCGCCGCCTCCGAAGGTGTACTGCCTGGTGGCGAGCATCAGCGCTGCCGTCGCCAGGGCGCCGACGAAGTTCCCGACGTAGACGATCGCCCAGTTGCGCAGCAGTCCCGAGGTGGACACGCGGCGGCTCGCCCAGGCCATGACGATCAGGTTGTTGCCGGTGAAGAGCTCGGCGCCGGCGACGACGACCAGCACGAGCCCGAGGGAGAAGGCGATCCCTGCGAGCAGCCTGCCGACGCCGTAGGGCAGCCCGTCGCTGCCGGTCGCGACGGTCGTCGCGAAGACGGCGCCCATCGCGATGAACGCACCGGCGAGCACGGCGAGCGCGAACAGGTTCGCCGTGCCGATGCCCACCTTCGCCTCTCCGGCCTCCTCTGCCTTCCTGGCGATGGACGGCGGCGGGAGGGCATCGAGGCTCGCGGCGGGGAACCCCCGCTGCGGCGCTGCCTCTGGAGTCCCCATCACCGGCGGCGGTTCGCCGCCGCCCGGCGAAGCCCTTCTCAGTTCACCGACGGATCGACCGGCATTCGCGCGAGGAGCGCGAACTGGCCGCCCTTCCGGTCGAGCACCGCCGACCAGAGCCGATCCGGGTCGCGGGTGAAGACGTCGCTCGCCTCGGCCGGCTCGACGATCCAGGCGTCCTCGTCCAGCTCTGCCTCGAGCTGCCCGGGGCTCCACCCCGAGTAACCGGCGAAGACCCGGACGCGGCCGACGCCCTCTGCCAGGTCGCCCTCGTCGGCGTCTCCCGGAAGGAACCCGACATGCCCGAACGCGGTCGCGACCGCCTGCTCCGGATCCGAGTACTCGGCCAGGGCGACGACCGCGCCGGGCTGCACCGGGCCGCCCACGTACACAAGCTCGCCCGGGTCGACGAGGCCGGCGAGCTTCGGCACGGCCTCCGCCACCTCGACGGGCGAGGGTCGGTTGAGGACGACGCCCATCGCGCCGTCCTCGCCGTGCTCGGCGACGAGGACGACGGTGCGGTGGAAGTTCGGGTCGACCAGCGTCGCCGACGCGATCAGGAGCTGGCCGCGAAGTGTCGCCATGTTGCGGCATTCTGACCGGCCGGCGCAACTGACGATGCAGAGCCACTCGAGGTCCGCGTCGAAACGGCTGGGCGAATGTCTCGAGCTCCTGAGCGTAAGGAATCGCGACGTCCGCGGTTCTCCTTTCACACGACGAAGGAGACGACGATGAAGCGGACGATCTCGGCAATCCTCGGAGCGATCATCCTGATGGCGGGCGGGCAGGCCTTCGCGGCCAATCCGCCCGTCGCACCCGTCGGGCTCGGCTCCGGCCTCGGGTGCGCCGCGCAATGCATCAAGCAGGCCCTCGTGACTCCCAGCATGACGGGCGGGAGCCTCGAGGTGAAGACGGACACGCCCGCCCGGATCAAGATCTGGGTCTCCGACCAGGCGCCAGCCTCGATCGACGGGATGCCCTGGATCCCGAACCCGGACGACTACCTCGAGACCTGGAACTACTACGTCCAGCACACCTTCTCGCTGGACAGCCTGACGGCGGGCACCACGCAACACATCCTCGTGACCGCAACCGACCACGAGGGCCGCACCGCCTACCGCCTGGGCACGTTCAGGACGCTCGACCCGCCGCCGCTACCGCCGGCGGTGCACCACGAGGAAGGGCAGAGCGTCAAGGTGACCTTCTGGAAGGTGAAGATCCTGAACGACGCCGATAACCCGGGCAAGGGCGAGATCTCGTTCCGCTTCTGCGCCGGCGGCGACTGCGGCGGCCCCGGGGAGATGCCCTCCACGAAGCTGAATACCGGGCAGACGTACACGGCGTTCGAGACGCGCATCGTTCAGGACGTCGGGGACGACATCGAGCTCGTGGTGCACGGGGAAGAGTCCGACATCTACGTCGTTCGCCCGAACACCTACGACCGATCCGTCGCGCGCAGCGTGTTCAACCTCGACAATCTCCACGACGACGTGTTCGCCGGCGACTACGGGGGCATGCCGTTCGGCCATGACGCGTACTTCGTCTTCGAGTCACCGAACGACGACTACCTCGAGTTCCGCGTCTACGCCTGGGTCGACATCCTGTCCGACTGACCGAGTTCGGTATGGCGGTTTTCGGGGGCCGGCTCACCGGCCCCCTAACCGCTTCAGTACACGGGGGTCTCGCGCCAGACGCCCCAGGTCTCCCGGAGGGCGTCGCAGAGCTCGCCCATCGTGACGTCCGCCCGGGCCGCGTCGAGCAGCGCGGGCATCAGGTTGGCGTCCCCCGCAGCATCCCGCCGCACCCGCTCGAGCGCCGCTGCCGCGGCGTCCGCGTCGCGCCGGGCACGCAGCGCCTGCACCCGCTCGACCTGGCGTCGCTCGAGCGCGGGATCGATCCTGAGGATCGGGATCTCCTCCGAGTTCTCCTCGAGGAACGCGTTGACCCCGACGATCTGCCGCTCACCTCGCTCGAGCTCGGCCTGGAAGCGGAACGACGCCTCCGCGATCTCCTGCTGGGGGAAGTTCTGGCGGATCGCAGCGATCATCCCGCCGAGCTCGTCGATCCGGTGGAAGTACTCGTACGCCTCGGCCTCGAGCCGGTTCGTCAGGTCCTCGACGAACCAGGCGCCCCCGAGCGGATCGGCGGTCGCGGCAACGCCGGTTTCGCAGGCGATCACCTGCTGCGTGCGAAGGGCGATCTTGACGGCGTCCTCGGTGGGCAGCGCGAACGCCTCGTCGTACGAGTTCGTGTGGAGCGACTGGGCGCCGCCGAGCACCGCGGCGAGCGCCTCGAGCGCAGTTCGCGCGATGTTCAGCTCGGGCTGCTGCGCCGTGAGGGAGACCCCCGCGGTCTGGGCGTGGAAGCGCAGCCGGAGGCTGCGCTCGTCCTTCGCGCCGTAGCGCTCGCGAAGCTCGCGCGCCCAGATCCGCCGCGCGGCGCGGTACTTGGCAACCTCCTCGAAGAAGTCGATGTGCGCGTTGAAGAAGAACGAGAGCCGGGGGGCGAACGCGTCGACGTCCACGCCCCGCCGCAGCGTCTCCTCGACGTATTCGAACCCGTCGGCGAGCGTGAAGGCGAGCTCCTGGGCGGCGGTCGAGCCCGCTTCTCGGATGTGGTAGCCGGAGATCGAGACCGGGTGGAAGAGCGGCAGCTCGCGGGCGCAGAACTCGATCATGTCGACGCAGAGGCGCATCGAGGGCTCCGGCGGGAACATCCACTCCTTCTGCGCGATGTACTCCTTGAGGATGTCGGTCTGGCACGTCCCGCGCAGCGCGGCGCGGGGAACCCCCCGCTCCTCGGCAACGCAGACGTAGAAGGCAAGCAGGATCGCCGCCGGCGACGAGATCGTCATCGACGTCGAGACGTCGCCGAGCGCGATCCCGTCGAACAGGTCGCGCATGTCCTGGAGGGAGTCGATCGCGACGCCCTCGCGCCCGACCTCGCCGGCGGACCGAGCGTGATCCGAGTCGTAGCCCATGAGCGTCGGCATGTCGAAGGCGACCGACAGGCCGGTCTGGCCATGCTCGACGAGGAACCGGAAGCGCTCGTTCGTCTCTCTCGGCGTGCCGAAGCCCGCGAACTGCCGCATCGTCCAGAGCCGGCCGCGGTACATCGTCTCGTAGGGGCCCCTGGTGAAGGGGAACGATCCCGGATCGCCGAGGTCGCGTTCGTAGTCGACCACGACGTCGGCGGGGGTGTACAGGGGCTCGACCGGCACACCGGAGAGCGTCGTCACGGGGACCGTCCCCTCAGTCTCCCGAATCGTGTCCATCAGAAGGTGGCCAGCTCCTCGATCGCACGGGCGACGCCGTCCTCGCTCGGGAGCGTTGCGGCTTCGAGCGGGGGGCTGAAGGGTATCGGGTTGAACGTGGCCCCGACGCGCCGCACGGGCGCGTCGAGCTCCCCGAGGAGCTCGGAAGCCACCCGCGCCGCGATCTCGGCGCCCACCCCGTACTCGGGATAGTCCTCGTGGACGACGAGGCACCGACTCGTCCTGCGGATCGAGTCTGCGACGGTCTCCCAGTCGAGGGGGCACAACACCCGAAGATCGATCACCTCGGCCTCGATCCCGCGACCGGAGAGGCGCTCGGCCGCCCGCAGGGCCAGATGGAGCGCGGCCCCGTAGGCGACGACGGTGACGTCGACCCCCGTCCGGCGGATCTTCGCTCCTCCGAGCGGCTCGTCGGAAGGAGCCGCCTGGATGCGGCCCTTGACGCGCGTGTAGAGGCTCTTCTGCTCGAAGACGAGCACCGGGTTCGGATCGTGGATGGCGGCGGTCAGGAGGGCGTCAGCATCGTCGGCGGTCGCCGGGCAGGCGACCTTCAGGCCGGGCGTGTGCAAGAACCACGCCTCGGGGTTCTGCGAGTGGAACGGGCCGCCGGAGAATCCGCCGCCCGCGGGGGCTCGGATGACGAGGGGAAGCGGGATCCCGGTCCGGAAGTGCATCTTCGCGGCGACGTTCACGATCTGGGTCATCCCGCTCGTCAGGAAGTCGGCGAACTGGTACTCGACGACCGGGCGCCAGCCCTCCAGTGCGAGCCCCACCGCGACGCCGGTAAACGCGTCCTCGCAGATCGGCGTGTCGCGAACGCGCTCGGGCCCGAACTCGTCGAGCAGTCCCTCCGTCGCACGGAACGCACCGCCGCCCGCTCCGATGTCCTCGCCGAGGAGCACGACCCGATCGTCGTCCGCCAGCGCACGCCGGAGCGCCCCGCGAATCCCTTCGAGGTAGGTGAGCTCGCCGCTCACGAGGCGAACACGCTGGGAGCGAGCCCTGCGGGATCGGGGTACGGCGCCGCGAGCGCCGACTCCAGCGCTTCTCCGACCTCTGCCCCGACCGTGCGCTCCAGGTCGTCCTGATCGACGTCGCTCCAGCCGGCGTTCGCACGCGCGCTCGCCTGCCAGAGGGCGACCGGGTCGCGGGAGCGCCACCGCTCGAGCTCGTCCGCCGGGACGTAGCGCTGGGCGTCGTGCGAGCCGTGACCGTGCATCCGGTACGACCAGGCTTCGATCAGGACCGGCCCGTTTCGGTCGCGGGCGTGATCGAGTGCCGCGCAGACGGCGTCGTGGACTGCGAGCACGTCGTTGCCGTCGACCGAGACGCCGCGGATCGCGTAGGCGGCCGCACGATCGACGACGCGCTCGACCGACAGCATCGATGCCGAGGGTGTCATGAACGCCCACCCGTTGCGCTCGACGAGCACCACGAGCGGCGCGTTCCAGATCGCCGCGAGGTTGAGCGACTCGTGCCAGACGCCGGCGTTGGCCGCGCCGTCGCCGCAGAAGGCGATCGCCGCCGCCTGCTCCCCGTGCCAGGCGCGACCGAGTGCGACGCCGAGCGCGACCGGGATCATCTCAGGCAGGTGGCTGATCATCGGGATCGTCCCGTGCTCGACCGAGCCGAGATGGATGTTCCCGTCGCGGCCCTCGAGCGGCGCACCGGCACGGCCGAGGTAATGGCGGAAGACGGTCGCCGGAGGGACTCCGCGCACGAGGTGGACTCCGATGTCGCGGATCAGCGGACAGGCGACGTCCCGGTCGCGCATGGCGAGAGCAGCACCGACTGCGACCGCCTCCTGCCCGTGGCCGTCGTAGAACGAGCCCGGAATGCGGCCCTGCTTCCAAAGTCGGAGACCTGCCTCCTCGACCGCGCGGGTCAGGTGGAGCCAGTAGCCCGACCGTCGCAGCAGCGAATCCCGTCCGGCTGCGCCGCCGACCCCGGTCTCGGAAACGGTCGATGCCATTCGCTCGGGTCTCCTGGATCCGAGAATAGCAGCAGAGCGCCAGATCGTGGCCCTAGATGGCCCTACTTGCCTTATTTCGGATCCGATTGACGGCTCTCCAGCTCGTCGAGGATCGCCTCCAGAAGCCTCCCCGAGGCGAGAACGTGCTCCGTCGCGAGTACTCTGGCACCCTTCGCGCTTCCGGCGGCGATCGCCTCGCGGATCGCGCGATGCTGGCGCAGGTTCTCCTCGTAGAGCTCATCGACCTTCGACTCCGTCGCCCACACGCTCTGGCCGTGGAAGACACGCCGGACGCTCTTGGCCATGCGCTCGAGCAGCGGTGAGCCGGCGGCCGAGAGCACAACGTCGTGGAACGTCTCGTTCGCGTGCACCCACTCGGCCGTCAGCCGCGCGTAATCCGTCCGATCGAAACCTCCTGCGCGGAGGACGTGGGTCAGCCGGGCGAACTCCTCCTCGGCCGCGACCAGCGCGGCGAGCTCCGGAGCGCCCATGCGAGGCGTTGCCAGCTCGGCGGCCAGCCCCTCCAGCTCCGCCCGCACGAGGAAGGCCTCGCGCAGATCATCCCGCGAGAGCGAGCGCACGCGAACTCCGCGATTCGGGACGAACGACACGAGCCCGAGCGCGGCGAGCTGTCGAAGAGCCTCGCGAACCGGCGTGCGGCTCACCGCGAAACGTTCTGAGAGCTGCTCCTGCCTGAGCACCTCCCCCGGGGCGAGCTCGCCGTCCAGGATCGCCTGCTCGATCTCGAGAGCGATGTCGTCTGCCTTGGTCGAGAGCGCGTCCACGTCCCGGACATTGTGCGCCTCGACCGCGACGAGACGGTCGGCCTCCACACGCGGATATCGGCCGGCAGTGCCGAAACCGGCTACCGCCGGTATCGGCGATCGTCCCGAGACCGGGCTCCGCCCGGTTCGGGACACAGCAGCCGGCAACGATTCCGCCTAACCCGAAACCGGGCGGCTCCGCCGCCCTCCACGGCGGATATCGGCCGGCAGTGCCGAAACCGGCTACCGCCGGTATCGGCGATCGTCCCGAGACCGGGCGGCTCCGCCGCCCTCCACGGCGGAATCGGCCGGCCTCCGGCCGGCAACGATTCCGCCTAACCCGAAACCGGGCGGCTCCGCCGCCCTCCACGGCGGAAATCGGCCGGCCTCCGGCCGGCAACGATTCCGCCTAACTCAGGTACTCGCGGCGGGAGCGGCGGATCGCCCGCAGGCCGAAGACGAGCACCACGAGCACCGCGAGGATCACGCCGGCGACGAAGATCCCGCGCGCGAAGTCGTTGACCCACGACAGCGCGCCGGACGCGTCTCCGGCGCTCGTCACGATGCCGGCGCTGATCATGATGCCGCTCAGCAGGAGACCGAGGGTGAGGATGCGGATGTACGAGCCTGCCGTCTCGAGCTGCTCGTCGAGGTCGCTCGTGTCGAGCTTGACGGTGATCTTCCCCTTGCGGAACTGCTCGAGCCAGGAGCCGGTGGCCTCCTGGAGGGATGGAAGCTGCGCCGCGATCTCGCGCCCGACGAACGCGAGCTGCTTCTTCGCCGCCGCCGTGATCACGTCCGCCGTGACGTTGTCGACGACGAGCTCCTGCACCATGCGCACGGCCGGGTCGAGGAACGCGTCGGCTTCGGTCGTGCCGGACACCGCGCCACTGCGATAGAGCGCGCGCGTGAACGCCTCCGCCTGCGTCATCGCCTTCAGCGCGAGCGTCAGCTGAGGATCGAGGCGCAGGCCGTTGTCGCGCAGCACGTCCAGGGCCGAGCTCATCACGGCCGAGAAGCCGTCGCCCTCGCCCGGCTCGAGAAATCGCCCGACCCGCCTCTCGAAATCCGCGTAGAACACCTTGTCGTCTACGGGACGGAACGGCTCGCTGAGGGTTCGCAGTGTCTGGGCGAGCGCCAGGGCATCGTGGTTCGACGTCACGTAGAGGAGGTTCACGAGGTACGCGCGCTGGCGTACCCCGACCTCGCCCACCATGCCGGCGTCGAGGAAGACGATCCGGCCCGACTCGAGCTGGACGAGCACGTTGCCGGGATGCGGGTCGGCGTGGAAGAACCCGTCGATCAGGAGCATCTTGATCGCCGCTCGCAGCGCCTGATGAGCCAGCGCTCCGGCATCGAGGCCGGCCGCCGCGATCGTCTCGACGTCGGAGATCTTCACGCCCTCGACGAACTCCATCGTCATGACGCGCCGCCCGGAGAGCGAGCGCTCGATCTCGGGGATGTAGACGCCGTCGATCGGCTCGAGGCTTCGCGCGAGCCGCCTGGCGTTGTAGGCCTCGCTGCGATAGTCGAGCTCGTGGATCAGGTTCGTCCCGAACTCCTCGAGCACGCCGCGCAGGCCTACCTGGCGCGCCCAGATCGTGCGCCGCTCGAGCACGAGCCCCGCCCGCGTGAGGATGCCGACGTCGGCCTGGAGCTGGTTCTCGATGTTCGGCCGCTGGATCTTGACGGCGACGGGACGGCCGTCGTGAAGCGTGGCGCGATGCACCTGCGCCAGCGAAGCGGCAGCCAGCGGCACCGGATCGAACGTCTCGTAGAGCTCGTCCGGCGACTTGCCGAACTCCTCGACGATCACCTCCTCGGCCTCGTCGATCGTGAACGGCTTGACGTCCGACTGGAGCTTCGTCAACTCCTTCGCCCAGTCGGTGGGCAGCACCGCGGACTGGCTCGAGACGATCTGGCCCATCTTGACGTAGGTCGGACCGAGCTCCTGGAGCATCAACCGCACCTTCTGCGGCGGCTCCAGCGGCTCGAGCCTGTAGGGAGGCCGGTGGATGAGCTGCTGCATCCGGCGCCGGAAGTTGCCGATCAAGCCGCGGTCGAAGACGAAGTCCGTTCCGTAGTGAACGAAGACGTCGTACGTCTGAAGCAGCCGCTTGCGCTCGCGCATGCGCTCCAACATCCCGGTCTCTCTCATGCCGCTTCGGCCCCCTCGTCGTCGTCCACGCCCGGCGGGATGTCGGACAGGATCGGCTCGGGGATCCCGAACACGTTCTCGAAGAAGTACGAGAGGAGCCAGACGAGGATGCCCGTGACGAACAGCCACCCGACGCCCTTGATGTCGGTAAGCGACCCGGCGAACCCGTCGAAGAGGGCGAAGATCACGATGTTGACGAGCACGATGACGACGCCGCTCGTCTCGATGATGAACGGAAGGGCCAGGAACTGGAAGGCCGGCTTCAGGAGCGCGACCACGACGCCGTAGATGGCCGCGAGGATCATCACCGAGTAGATCTCCTGGCCGTAGACCGGCCTGATCACGAAGCCCGGCAAGATGATGCTCGCCAGCCCGAGCGCGAGGCCGTAGACGACGAGCCGTGCGAGGATGACGCGCCAGTTGAACGGATTGCGCTCGAGAAGCTCGCGGGGAATCCGCGTGGCGTTTTTGAGCTGCTCGGGGGCGACGGAGGATCCGCTCACCGCGCTCCGTTCGCCGGTCGGCGCCCGGTTTCCTGCGCCTGAAGCGGTCGCGCCGGCACGGCTTTGCCTATGCTCGGCGCATGAGCAAGAGGCGAAGGCACTGGATCGTCTTCGGCCTGATCGCGCTCGTCGTGCTCGCGGCCGACCAGGCGACGAAGGCCGTCGTCCGCTCGCAGATCGCGTTCGGGGACGAGGTGCCTGCCTTCGGGCCCTTCTCCATCCACCACGTTCGAAACAGCGGCATCATCGGCGGCCACCTTCAGGGCATCGCCCTTCCGCTCGGCATCGCGACCACGGTCGTGATCGCCGGGATCGTCGTCTACTTCGCGCGGCTCGGCACCATGCGGCCGGCCTTCACCCTCGCGGCGGGCCTGCTGCTGGGCGGAAGCCTGGGCAACCTGATCGACCGCCTCCGCCTCGGCTACGTGACCGACTTCCTCGACCGCGACGGTGGCGGCGCCTTCAACCTGGCGGACGTTTCGATCACGATCGGCGTTGCCGCGATCGCCGTCGCCGTCCTGCTGCGGACATCGAAGGCGAGCTCTCCGCAATCTCCTGGAGCGTCCGACTCCCAGGCTTGAGACACCGCGGCGGCGCGAACTCGCCGTCGCGAACACGCCAGGTTCACTCATTCGGGCGGAGTAACCGCGAGCCGTCTGCGGAGGACTACGGTTGCGCGGTCGGGGCCGATCGAGCACGATGCAGTCGAGCCGACAGGAGGCGCCCAGATGCGGATCACCGAGTTGATGACGGCGGACGTCGCGACGGTCGGCCCGGAGGCGACGCTGAAGGAGGTCGCTTCGGCACTCGCCGAGCACCGGGTTTCCGGCCTGCCCGTGGTCGACCGCGAACGGCGCGTGCTCGGCGTGGTCTCGGAGACGGATATCGTCGATGCCGGGAGCGAGCCGGGCCGCCGCGCTCGCACCGCCGGAGAGGCGATGACCTCGCCCGCGATCACGATCGACGCCGGCAGGCGGGTCGCCGAGGCGGCCCGGCTCATGACCGGGCACCGCGTGAACCGGCTGCCGGTCCTCAACGACGGCCTCCTCGTCGGCATCGTCACCAGGGCCGATCTCGTCCGGGCCTACACCCGCTCAGACGAGGACTTGCAGCGGGAGATCGAGGACGACGTGCTCCCCCTGATCCTGATGATCCCGGAGGGCCGGGTCCGGGTCTCGGTCGACGGCGGTACCGTCGTCCTGGCCGGGCAGGTCGACTCGCGGAGCGAGGCGGAGCTCCTCGCCCGGTTCGTGGAGCAGGTTCCGGGTGTGGTCGAGGTGCGCTCGACGGTCTCGTGGTTCGAGGAGGACCCGGGTCAGTTGCCGATCGGGAGGCGGGCGTGAGACGGGCGGTCATCGTCGCCCGGCTGAAGGAGGGGACACACGACCAGGCGGTGGCCCTGGTCGGGAACGGGCCCCCTTTCGATCCGGCCGAGGTGGGCTTCCGGCGCCACGCCGTATACCTGACCGAGCACGAGGTCATCTTCCTCTTCGAGGGCACCGACGCCGAGTGGCGGGTCGACGATCTCGCGAGCAGCGCCTTCCATCCGCTCGTCCAGGGCGCGCTCGACGCCTGGCGCCCGCTCGTCGACGGAACGCCGCACCTGGCGAGGGAGCTCTTCTTCTGGGAGTGGGCGTCGGAGCAGTAGCAGTCCCCGGGCGCCGGGCCGAGGCCCCGCGGCCGGCCGTTTCGCGCGCGCGCGCCGTTCACCACCTGTTCACGCAGACCTCTGGAAGAGTTGTCCCGTCTCGTCGGCCGACTCCCATACCGCTGATCGCTCCTAGGGCTATCGACACCCGTTTCGAGGCGGTCGTCTTCGACTGGGACGGCACCGCCGTGCCCGATCGACGCGCCGACGCGCAGCGTCTGCGCGCCCTCGTCGAGCAAGGCTGCGGGCTCGGCCTGGAGCTCGCGATCATCACGGGTACGAACCTCGAGAACGTGGACGCTCAGCTGGGGGCTCGACCCCCAGGCCCCGGACGGCTCCACCTGTGCCTCAACCGAGGCTCCGAGGTGTACGTCGCCGACGAGACGGGCGTCCGGCAGGTCGCCCGGCGCGAGGCGACACCCGAGGAGGATGCCGCCCTCGACGCCGCAGCCGAGGCGACCGTCTCCGCCCTGGCCCGGCGCGGGGTGCACACGGTGCTCGTCTCGCAGCGCCTGAACCGGCGCAAGATCGATCTGATCCCCGAGCCCGAGTGGGCCGATCCGCCGAAGGCGAGAATCGGCGAGCTGCTGACCGCCGTCCTCGAGCGGCTCGCGCGAGCAGGCCTCCGCGGGCTCGACGAGGCGGTCGAGCTCGCCCTGGGTGCTGCGCTCGATGCAGGCCTTCCCGACGCGAGGGTGACGAGCGACGCCAAGCACGTCGAGATCGGGTTGACCGACAAGTCGGACTCGGCCCGCTGGACATTCGACGAGCTCCGGAGCCGGGGCATCGGGCCCGGGCTCGTGCTCGTCGGTGGTGACGAGTTCGGCTCGCTCGGGGGCCTTCCCGGGAGCGACTCGTTCCTGCTGGTCCCCGAGGCGTCCCAGGCAACCGCGGTCTCCGTGGGCGCCGAGCCGAACGGAGCGCCGGCAGGGGTGATCCCGCTCGGAGGCGGGCCCGAGCGCTTCCTCGAGCTCCTCGACGACCAGATCGAGCGGCGGCGGCGGCGGGCAGTCCCCTCGGCCGATCCGGACCCGGCCTGGTCACTGACCGTCGACGGGTTCGACGCCCGGCTCGAGCGCGTCCACGAGTCGCTGCTGACCATCGCGGACGGCCGGCTCGGAACGCGAGGCAATCCCGTGCTCTCCCACCCGGCCTGCCTGCCGGGGGTCCTCGCCGTCGGCGTCTACGAGCTCGAGGGCACGGAAACGCGGCTCGCCGCCTGCCCCGACTGGACGCTGCTCGACGGCGAGCTTCCGGTGGACCCTGTCCTGCGCCGCCGCCTCGACCTGCGTGCCGGCATCCTCCGCCAGGACGTCGCGCTGCCCGAGGGTACGCTCGCTGCGCTCCAGCTCTCGTCTCTCGAGCGTCCGGGGACGGTCGCGCTACGCGCCGAGGGGCCTGACGGCGTCCTCCCCGAGGCGGGCCGTCAGGTCACGGACGGCCCGCTCGTTCGCGCAGTGGTCGACGTCAGGCATCCCAAGGGCTTCGAGCGACTTGCCGCCTACGACGGGGACGAGGCGACGGCACGGGCACGGCTCGGCGAGGCCGAGGAAGCCGGCTTCGAGCAACTGCTCGCCGAGCACCGCGCCCGCTGGGGCCGGCGCTGGGACGAGGCGGACGTCGTCATCGAGGGCGATCCGGAGCTACAGCAGGCCGTCCGCGTCTGTCTCTTCCACCTGATGGCCTCGGTTCCGACCGCGGGCGAGGCGGCGGTCGGCGCACGGGGGCTCTCGGGCCCCGGATACCGCGGCCACGTCTTCTGGGACAGCGACGTCTTCGTCCTTCCGTTCCTGGCCGCGACGCAGCCGGCAGCCGCCCGGGCGATGCTCGAGTACCGGATCCGGCGCCTGCCGGCCGCGTTGGCGGCTGCCGCGCAGCTCGGCCGCAGCGGTGCACGGTTCCCGTGGGAGTCGGCTGCGGACGGGTCCGACGTGACGCCGGCGAAGGCACGTGACCAGACGGGGCGGCTGATCCCGATCCGCACCGGGGAGCTCGAGGAGCACATCGTCGCGGACGTCGCCTGGGCGGCGAGCCAGCTACCTGGACTGGACCGGTGACCGGCGGTTCGCCGCCGGTGCCGGACGCGAGCTGCTCGTCGAGACGGCCCGCTACTGGGCCTCCCGGATCCGGCTCGACGCGGCCGGGGACGGTCACATCTACGGGGTCATCGGCCCCGACGAGTACCACGAGCCGGTCGACGACAACGCCTTCACGAACGTGATGGCCCGCTGGAACGCTCCGGCGGGCGGCCGAGCCTCGACGGCGGCGGTGCCGAGCGAGCCGAATGGCGCCGGCTCGCCGACGCGCTGGTCGACGGCTACGACCCCGCCAGCGGCCTCTACGAGCAATTCGCCGGCTTCTTCGAGCTCGAGCCCCTCGTCATCGCGGAGCTCGCACCCCGGCGCCCGATCGCCGCAGAGCTGCTCCTCGGCGCCGACCGCGTCTCGGCGGAGCCAGGTGGTCAAGCAGGCCGACGTGCTGATGCTCCACCACCTGATCCCCGACGAGGTGGCACCGGGCTCGCTCGAGCCGAACCTCGCGTTCTACGAGCCGCGGACCGCCCACGGCAGCTCGCTCTCGCCCGCGATCCACGCGGCCCTCTTCGCCCGCGCCGGCCGGCATGCCGAGGCGCTCGCGGCGCTTCGGATCGCAGCCCGGATCGACCTCGACGACCTGACCGGCACCAGCGCGAGCGGTCTCCACCTGGCGACCATGGGCGGCGTCTGGCAGGCGCTCGCGTTCGGGTTCGCAGGAATCCGGCCGCGCGGCGACGTCCTGCTCGTCGACCCGCAGCTGCCGGCGACCTGGGAGGCGCTCGAGCTTCGGCTGCGCTTCCGAGGCCGGCCGTTCGTGCTCCGCCTCGCCGACGACGGAGTCACGGTCGACGGATCGGGAGTCGCCGTCGAGGAACGAGCCGGTCACTGGGAGGTGAGCAGCCGATGACCTGCGTCATCGCCGCCCTCGACAACAGCGCGGCGGCCGCACCGGTGCTCGCGACCGCGCGCACCCTCGGCCTGCTGCTCGAGGCGGAGGTCCTGGCGCTCCACGTTCGGGTCGACGGCGACGCGGTCGCCCGGGGCGTCGCCGGCGACGCCGGCCTTGGGTTGGCCGTCACCGCCGGCCCGGTCGACGACGAGCTGGCAGAGGCCGCCTCCGCCCGCGATGTCGTCCTCGTCGTGCTCGGGGCACGGGCGAGACCCGGAGGAGCGGCGCCGGCGGGCCATACTGCGCTCGCTCTCGCGACGGCGCTCGCCAAGCCGGTCGTCCTCGTTCCGCCCGACACGCGGTTCCCGGGCCGGCTCCGCCGCGTGCTCGTCCCGCTCGAAGGGTCCGTCTCGACGTCGCTCGCGCCGAGGCAGGTGATCGAGCTCGGCCTCGATGCCGGCCTCGAAGTCGTGATCCTCCACGTCCACGACCCGAGGTCGATCCCGGCGTTCACCGACCAGCCGCAGCACGAGGCAGACGCGTGGGCGTCCGAGTTCCTTGCTCGCTACTGCCCGCGGGGAACCGACTCGGTGCGCCTCGAGACCCGGATCGGCCGGCCGGAGGACCTCGTCCCTGAGCTCGCGGAGGAGCTCGACGCCGACCTGCTCGCCCTCGGCTGGTCGCAGGAGCTCGCCGCCGGCCGCGCCCCGGTCGTCCGCGCCGCTCTCGAGCGTGCCCGGATCCCGGTGCTGCTCGTCCCGGTGGTCAGGGCAGCGAGCCCGGGCGGGCTCCTTCACGCCTCGGCCGCGTAGCGGTGTCGGTCGCGGCCGGTACCCACGCCGGCCGTACGATTGCGCTGATGGACGAGCCCCGGACGGCATGGGTGGCGCGCCCGCCGGCGGCCGAGCTTGCGCCGCTGATCGAGCGTTACGTCGGCTACCGGTTGACGGGGTTTCGGGCCGGCGTTCATCGCGGGCTGCCGTCGAGACACATGACGTTGATCGTGAGCATCGGCCCCGCAATCGATGTCGTCGCCCAGACCGACCCGGCACAGGCGCCGCGGGCCTACCGCTGCGTCGTGGGCGGTCTCCAGGCCTCGCCGGCGCTGATCGCCCACGACGGCAACCAGGAGGGTGTCGCGATCGAGCTGAGCCCCCTCGGCTGTCGCGCCGTGTTCCGGATGCCCGCCCGGGCTCTCTGGAACACCTCGCTCGAGTTGGACGAGATCGCCGGGCCGGTCGGGCACGAGCTGTGGGAGCGCCTGCAGGACACGGTCGGCTGGGAGCGACGGTTCGCGATCGTCGACAGCGTGCTGGGCCGGCTCGTTCGCGCCGATCCCCTGGAACCTGCGCTCCGTCGATCCTGGCAGCTCGTGACCGCATCCGCGGGCACCTCTCCGGTCTCGGAGCTCGCCCGCACCGTCGGCTGGACGCGCCAGCACTTCGCGCGCCGGTTCGCTGACGAGTTCGGTCTCTCTCCGAAGCTCGCTGGGCGCGTCGTGCGCTTCGACCGGGCTCGCCGGCTCCTGCAGGCGAGGCCGCCGTTCATCTCGATCGCGCAGGCGGCGGCCGTGTGCGGCTACTACGACCAGGCGCACCTGACCCGCGACTTCGTCGAGCTCGCAGGCTGCCCTCCGGCCCGGCTTCTCGCCCAGGAGGATCTTCCATCCGTCCAAGACGCCGGCGGCGAGAAGGCCCGATCATGAGCTCATGAGCGAAAACACCACGTTCGTCTGGCCTGTCCTCTCCTACCACGACGGCCCTGCCGCGATCCGCTTCCTCACCACCGCGTTCGGATTCGAGGAGCGCGCGACGTACGCCCGTGAGAGCGAACCGTCCGTGATCGAGCATTGCGAGTTGAGCTGGCCGCTCGGCGGCGGCGTCATGCTCGGCACGGCCGGCAAGGATGGCTCGCCGTTCGGCCGTCGCGAGCCCGGCAACGACAGCGTCTACGTCGTCTGCGACGACCCCGACGGGCTGTTTCAGCGCGCGACGGCAGCGGGGGCCGAGGTCGTGCGGGCGCTGCGCGACGAGGACTACGGCTCGCGCGGCTTCACGGTCAGAGACATCGAAGGCAACCTGTGGAGCTTCGGCACCTACCGAGGCCAGCAGGGCACGATCGTCGGGTCGTGACGTTCGAGCGTGAGCGTGGACATCCGCTGGGCCCGGCGGGTCGAGCGGATCGCCGAGATTGATACCGTGGACGTGATGGGCTTGCTCCACCGTCTGAAGGAGCTGTTCGGCGCGGGGCCTCTACGGGAGGACCGCGAGGTGACAGCGACTGAGACAGCGGCAGAGGGTGGCATGGGTGCTGCCTTTCACGGCTCGGATCGCGAGCGCCACGATGACCTCTTGAAGCCCGACGTGCCGCCAGACAGAGCCGACTCGGCGTAGCTGCCGGCTCGATCAGCGCAGCAACATTCCGCCAGACGGAGGATCGGCTCGCACCGCTTGGCGGCGCGCCACCACGAGGCCAGCGTCCCAACCCGGGCGCGCCCCCCGGCCGGTGGCTGGATCGACGAGGCACCAAGACCGCTGCGTGCGATCAGGTGTCGAGGACCTGGGTTGCCCAGATCACCGGCACGTGTGCGGCCTCGCACAGCCAGAGGATCTCCTCCTGTACCTCTGCCATCCGCTCCCATCCGACCTCGACCGCGAGGTCGCCGCGCGCGATCATCACGCCGCAGGGCGCATCCCGCGTGAGCGCCTCGACGAGGAGCTCGGGAAGGGCCTCGAATCCGGCGCGCGTCTCGATCTTCAAGATGAGACCGAGCTGATCGCCACCATTGCGTGCGAGCGCGTCGACGACGGCACGGACGTCGTCGCGCGTCGAAACAAGCGAGAGCCCGACCATGTCGGCATGGGCGACGGCGAACGCGATCGTCGGCACGTCGAGGTCGCGCAAGGCCGGGACGGAAAGGCTGGTGTCAGGGAGGTTGATGCCCTTCTCCGCGCGCAACTTGCCACCGCCAGGCGGTGCCTGCGTGATCTCGACCTCGACCTCGTCGGGCGCCACGCTACGGACGACACCGCCGAACTTGCCGTCGTCGAGCCAGACGCAATCCCCAACAGATGCCGCATCGAAAGCCTCCGCGAGGGTGCACGGGATCCGTGCCGGCTCTGACCGTGTCTTCGGCTTGCCAGGCTTCTGATCGCGAGTCAGCACGAGGGTGTCGCCCACGGCGAGCCGGATGAACGACGCCCGAGCCGGCAGGCGTCCAAGGCGTGTCTTTCCGGCCGACTCTGCAGTCAGGACCGTGCCGCTCACGAGGTACGCGCCACGGCGAGTCTCGACCCACCGTCCCTCGGCGGAGCCGGCTCCGACCCGAAACTCGCGATGCTTGCCCCGCGCGTCGGTGAAGAAGACGTGGTCGCCGGCCGATAGCGCCCCAAGCCAGTCGAACGCCACGGGCAGGGCCACGATTGCGTCGTGCGGAACCGTTCCCGGCCCCTCGGCTGCAAGCCACGCGCGGGCAGGCGCGACGACCGCTCCAAGCTCGTCGTGGCGCGGCCTCAGATGGACGACCTCAGGTCCAGGCTCGATCGAACCGGTGCGGAGCTTCGGCCCGGGAAGATCGACGAGGATCGGCATGTGTCGTCCTTCGGCGTTCGAGACCGCACGAACGTGCGAAGCCATCGCAGTCCAGGCATCCCTGTCGTCGTGCGCCGAGTTGATTCGCGCGCAGTCCATTCCGGCTAAGGCGAGCGAGCGAACGAGCTCACGATCCGACGCGGCTTCGCTCGGCAGAGTGACCATGAGTGGGTATCAGCGAGTTCGAGTTCCAGATCTCGCCCGCATCTAGCTCGTCGCGACCCCAAACGGGAGTCGGCACCTCGCGCACCTGGTCGAGCATTCGCTGCGGTAGAGCTGGATCGTCCGTCAATTGCCGCGGACTCTCGACCGCCTCGCGAACGTCTGGGGATAGCCCCCTCGTACCAGCGGCGCACCTCGTAGCGGAACATCCGCAAGGTACCCCTGCCAGCGCGCGTCGCGCACCCAGCGCCCCGCCCAGCGGCTGCCGACCGAACCCTCGGCGACGACGCCGCGCCGCGCCCCGTTGCCGTCAGGAATCGGCGTCATCTCGATCACGAAGCGCCCCTCCGGCACGCGCACTCCGCTAGCCGAGCTAGAGGCCGGACCTCACGCGACCGCGGATCCGCTCGAGCGTGCGCGGCGCCAGACCGCCTCCGCGCAGCGAAGCAACGTTTGATCCGTTGCCCGTGATGGAGGAGTCGCTCGTGCCTACGGCCGCGTCTTCGCTGCGGTTCACGCGGCCGGACGCCACGCGCGGGGGCGGCGCTCCTTCGACCTCGTGATCGCCGCGACGGCGCTGGCCACGATCTCCCGCGCCCAGCGGGAGCCAGAGACTTCGGCGGCGTCGATGTCCTGCTCGAAGTCGACGCCGTGTAGCGCTCACGGTGTCTCGCCAGCGCGGTTCGCGCAACGTCCGAGAACGTCGCGGGACAGACTATCTCCCAGGGCTTCCGCCCGCTCGGGTCCGAGAAGGTGAGCGACCGACAACACCAGCAGCATGACGATCGCGCGACCGCTCAGTGCTCGAGCCAGCCGTCCGTCCAGAAGGTGTGCGGGAGCGCGATGTAGAGATCTCTGACTTCGACGCGTTCCTCGCTCGCCTTCTTCCGATGAGCGTGTCCGGCCGGATCGAAGCGGCGCCGTGACGACTGGGCCTCGCACCCGCAGCTTGCCCATCACCTGGAGACGAATCGCTTCGTCACCGACCTGATCGCTGCGACCCTGGACGCGGACGATGTCGGGGTTGCTGTTTGGTGGTCCTCCTCGGCCGCGGCGGGGCGCGTCATACGCACGACGGGCGGCTAATTCTCGGCACGCTTCCCACCCGACACCTGGACGGTACGCCGTCGGGTGACGGTACTTGAACGTTACGGCCGCAGGGTGCACTATGGAAGGCGGGTGCCATAGGTCGCGCCCGAACCGATGCACGTATCCGCACGTAGTTCGTCCGATGAGCGGAGCGAGTTGCTCGAGCGGTCTAGTCACCTTTCGGCGCTCGGTGCGTCCCTGGCCGCCGTCCGTGGCAGTGGCCTGGGGCGGCTGGTGTTGATCGGGGGCGAGGCCGGAGTCGGAAAGACCGCGCTCGTCAGCCGGTTCTGCGATGAGCACGGCCATGTTGCGCGGATCCTGTGGACCGGCTGCGACGCTCTGTTCACGCCGCGTCCGCTCGGGCCGCTGCTCGACGTCGCTCAGATCACAGGCGGTGAGCTTGAGGAGCTGGTCGAGAGCGGCGCCAGACCGCACGAGGTCGCGGCGGCGCTCATGGGCGAGCTGCGGACGCGGGCGCCCACGATCCTGGTCATCGAGGACCTGCACTGGGCGGACGAGGCGACGCTCGACGTCCTGAAGCTGCTCGCTCGCAGGATCGAGGGGGCTCCCGCTCTCATTCTCGCCAGCTACCGCGACGACGAGCTCGACCGCGCCCACCCGCTCCGGCTCGTGCTCGGCGAGTTCGCGAGCGGCCAGGCGGTCGAGCGGCTCAAGATCGAGCCCCTCTCGCCGGTGGCAGTGGCGACGCTTGCCGAGCCGCACGGCGTCGACGCGGACGAGCTCTACCGAAAGACCGAGGGAAATCCGTTCTTCGTCTCGGAGGTGTTGGCGGGAGGCGAGGGTGAGATCCCGGACACGGTCAGAGACGCCGTACTCGCCCACGCCGCGCGCCTGAGCCCCGCGGCGAGGACGCTGCTCGAGGCGGCAGCGGTCGTGCCGCCCCCGGTCGAGCTCTGGCTCCTCGAGACGCTCGCGGCTGATGTCGTCGACCAGCTGGACGAATGCTTGACCTCAGGCATGCTCACGGCCGCCCCGGCAAGTGTGGCATTCCGCCACGAGCTCGCGCGCCTTGCCGTTGAGGAGTCCCTGGCGCCGAACCGGAGGGTCGCTCTTCATCAGAAGGCGCTCGCGGCACCCGCCGACTCACCCACCGGCGCGCCCGAGCTCGCGCGACTCGCGCACCACGCCGAGGCGGCCGGTGACGAGGAGGCGGTGCTCGAGTTCGCGCCGGCAGCGGCGGCTCAGGCCGCTTCGCTCGGCGCGCACCTGGAGGCCGCCGCCCAGTACGCGCGGGCGCTCCGGTTCGCAGAAGGACAGCCGTTGGAGGCACGGGCCGAGCTCCTCAAGCGCCGCTCGTTCGAGTGCTACCTGACCGACCTGGGAGACGAGGCCGTTGAGGCGCAGAAGGGCGCGATCGAGTGCTACCGACGGCTTGGCGACCGGCGTAGCGAGGGGGACGCGCTGCGCGGACTCTCGAGCACTCTCTGGTGTCCCGGTCGAATAGCAGAGGCGGCGCAAGCCGGCCGGGAGGCCGTGGCTCTGTTGGAGCAGCTTCCACCCGGACACGAGCTCGCGATGGCGTACGGCAACGTGTCGAAGCTTTCCGCCGCCGCCGAGGACGCCGAAGGAGCCTCGGTCTGGGGCACCCGTGCGATCGAGCTCGCGCAGCGCCTCGACGACGCCGAGGCCCTCAACAACGCCCTCATGTGGATCGGGAGGGCGGAGTTCGTGGCCGGGACGCCGGGGGGTGAGGAGAAGCTGCAGCGGAGCCTCGAGCTCGCACACCAGGCGGGGCTCCACGAGCACGCCGCACTCGCCTACCTCAACCTCGCGTGGGGTGCCATTCGTCAGCGGTCGTACGCGCTCGCGAACCGCTACGTCGAGGCCGGGGTCGAGCACTGTACCGAGCATGGCATCGATCTCTTCCTCTACAACCTGCTCGCCATCCGTGCCCGGGCGGAGCTCGACCAAGGGCGCTGGAGCGAGGCGGTCGGCTCGGCAGCCCTCGTCCTCCACGGGCGGTGTATTGCGACGGCCCCCCGCAGTTTCGCCTTCGTCGTGCTCGGGCTGGTTCGAGCGCGCCGCGGCGATCCGGAGGTCTGGCCGCCGCTTGACGAGGCGCTCGCGCTCACCGAGCCCAGCGGGGAGCTGGAGCTGTTTCGGATCGCGCCGGTCGCGGCGGCGCGATCCGAGGCCGCGTGGCTCGAAGGCGAGCACGAGGCGGTCGCACAGGCGACAGAGGCTGCCCTCGACCTCGCTGTGCAGCGCCAGGCTTCGTGGGTGATCGGCGAGCTCGCCTGCTGGCGCTGGCGGACGGGGATCCGGGAGGAGATTCCACCTGACGCGGCCGAACCGTATGCCCTCCAGATGCGGGGCGAGTGGGCGCGGGCCGCAACGCTCTGGGCCGAGATAGGCTGCCCCTACGAGGCGGCGCTGGCGCTGGCTGACGCAGACGACGACGATGCACTGCGCAGCGCGTTAGCTGAGTTCCAGCGATTAGGTGCCCGTCCTGCAGGGGCGATCGTCGCTCGCCGACTGCGCAAGCGCGGCGCTCTCGCCCTTCCGCGGGGACCGCGCCCCGCGACACGACAAAACCCTGCGAACCTGACAGCGCGCGAGCTCGAGGTGCTCGCGCTCGTCGCGCAAGGGCTTCGCAACGCGGAAATCGCCGAGCGTCTCTTCCTCGCGCAGAAGACGGTCGACCATCATGTCTCGGCGATCCTGCGCAAGCTCAGCGTGCCCACGCGAGGCCACGCGAGCGCCGAGGCAGTGCGGCTCGGGCTCGCCGGCCAAGATCGGTAGCGGCTCCCTCCAATCTAGGGAGGTCTCCCGATGCGCCTCAGGCGGTCACGCCCGTACCTTCGACGAAGGCTCCCTTAGTCGTTTGAAGCCATGGGGGCCGCAGTCGGGCGGTCGACGCGTGCAGAGAGGAGTCTGGTGACCCACCACACATCACCCAAGTTGAGGCGAACGATTGTGCGCCAGCGTGTAGTCGGGGTCGTGGTTGCGCTCGGGTCCGCGGCGATCGCGGCGCCACCGGCGCTGGCCGAGCGCACGCCGCCGCTGCCGATCCCGGCCTCGGAGGTGACTCATCCCTTCCCGTTCACCGTGTTGGACTCCGCGGCGACTCCAAGCCCCGGCCCGGTCGGGCCGCCACGCGGAGTGCCGCTCCCGCCGGGATTCTCGTTCGATCAGCCCGGCGCGCTGCCCTCGACGGAGCTCGAGCCAGCGCCCGCGGCAGCAGAGGCCGTTGTTGTCGTCCGGCCCACGGGAATCGACTGGGCGAACGTCGGCATGGGTTCCGGGCTGGGCATCGTCGCAAGCCTCTTTGCCGCGGGTGCGCTCGTCATCAGCCGCAGGCACAGGCGCCCCGGTCCCGCGTGACGGAAGTTGCGCTCACTCGCGTCCTTGGCCAGTCTGCGCCACGACCGAGACAGGCTATTCGCCAGCGGCGCCTCTGATCGTCACTCGCTCTCGATGCTCGAGCAGGGCTAAACGTCATGCCACCCGGCGCCCGCCGCCGGTCGGGTCAGTGTTGTGGGGCGAAGGAGCCCGCGGGTACTTGTTGCGTGATGCAGTGTGGGCCGCCGCCGCCGTAGGTGAAGAGCGCTTCGGCGTGCACGGTGACGATCTCGCGTCCCGGGTAGGACTGCCGGATCTGCGCAAGCGCCTCTTCGTCTTCGGCGCTGCCGTCGACTGGCGCCACGACGCCGCCGTTGCAGACGTAGAGGTTGAGGTAGGGGATGCCGGTCGGGCCTCCAGGATCGAAGCTGATGACTTCGATCCGGCGTCCCTGTGCGTCTTGCTGGCGCGCGAGCCGCGTGAGGTTGTCACGGCCGCGGACGTGGTCGGGGTGGGCGAGGTTCGACGGGGCGTGTAGCAGGATCCGCCCTGGAGCGAGGAAGTGGGCGACGTCATCGACGTGGCCGTCGGTCGCGAAGTCGTCGTGGTGGCCTTCCCCGAGCCAGAGGACGCACTCGGCCCCGACGTAGTCGCGCAGGGCGGCTTCGATCTGGGAGCGGGACAGCGTGGGGTTGCGGTTCTCGTGCAGGAGGCACTGTTCGGTCGTGAGCAGGGTTCCCTCGCCGTCGACGAAGAACGCACCGCCCTCGAGGATGATCGGCGCGACGTACCGGCGCACGCCGAGGTGGCGGGCGATCACCTCGGGCACGCGCGCGTCGCGGTCGTACGACGAGAACTTCTCGCCCCATGCGTTGAACCGGAAATGCACGAGCGCGAGCTGCCCGGTTCGGTCGGTGACGAAGATCGGGCCGTTGTCGCGCAGCCAGGCGTCGTCGAGTTCCGCCTCGAGCAGTTCGACGCGTGTGGAGAGCGCGGAGCGCGCAAGCCTGACGTGCTCGGGTCGGACCAGCATCAGCACGGGCTCGAACTCGGCCACGGCGTTCGCCACCGCCGCATGCTCGGCGCGCGCCCGCTCGAAGCCGTCGAGATCGCCGCCGCGCCCAGGCCAGGTGTAGCCATCGGTGCGGCAGGGCCAGGCCATCAGGGTCAGCTGGTGCGGCGCCCATTCCGGCGGCATCGAGAAGCCGTCGTCGTGCGGGGTCGGGCCCGTGGCCGGCTCCGTGCGCAGTGGGTCAGCGTCAGTCATCACTTGGCCCCCCCTCAGCGGTAGTGCATCCGCAACGTGTCCGGTTCACGTCCCCTTGAAGCGAAAAACCCCGCTTCGCCGGCAACTGCCCCCGCGGCCGCGCGTCTCATGCGATCCCCAAGCTGAGGTCGAGCGGATCCTCCGTATGCCCGATCCTTCCGTTGACGTATAGGTTTGGGCCCGATGGCCGCCGGGGGATCAGGCGGAAGCATGCCAGTGACGGGCGTCCCCAAACGGAAGGGGTTCTGATGCGGCGTTTTCTGCTGGTCGGCCTCGTCGCCACAATGGCCGTGGTCTACGTGACCGCGGCAAGCGCGACGACGACGCTGAAGTTCATCACGAAGGAGACGAGCACGAAAGAGACGGCGAAGGGGTTCATCTTCAAGGAGGACGTGCTCCAGAACGGCAGCAAGGTCGGAACCGACCGTGGCGTCTGCAAGTACATCATCCCGTCGGGCGCCGATCAGCCGACGGGTGCGAGCTGCGTGATCACCATCTCGCTGGCTGACGGGAAAATCATCCTCTCGGCCGAGCTTGCTTTCGACGCGAACGGGGGCCCGGTGAAGGTGACCGGTGGCACCGGTGAGTACGCGAACGCTTCCGGCACGGGCACCTACCGCAACAAGCCGAACAATCGGACCGCGGTCACGCTCCACCTGAACTGAGCCGTGATCAAGACGGGGCCGGCTGGGAATGCCAGCCGGCCCCGTCGCTGCTGGCAACTACTAGGTCAACCATCGGGCCGGGCGCCAGTGGTGCCCGAACGGCTGCTGTTGTCAGCCGGCAGGCTCCTGCTGTATCACGACGCCTCTCAGACCGGCGGCGGCGACGTCAGCAACCCCGCCGTGATCGGACAAGGCGGCTGGCAGCAATTCAAGTTCCTGTTCTCCGGCGGCAACGGCACCATCTACGCCGTCGACCAGGCAGAACGTGGGTCGGACGAATTCGCGATCGACGGCGAACTGCAAGCAGTGCCCGTGACTGCCGACCCGTGCCAGGCGCAGGTCGACCAGTTGAGCGCAGCCCAGGCTGCGGTGAACGACATCGACAGACAGATCAGGAACCCTTCCAACCAGCTCGCGTCGGCCCCTGCAGCTGAGAGGCCCTTCCTGATCGCACAGATCAAGGGCCTCAGAGAGCAGGAGCTCCCTGCCGCACTAGCCGCCCTGGAGCAAGCCCGGGAGGCCCTTCAAGCCTGTCGCGCGACATAGCCGGCTCACGGGTCTTGCTCGAGCAGCCGGTAGTCGATCGGGGCGGCGGTCTCCGTAAGCACGCCGAGCGGATCGCGCTGCGCTTCTCGTAGGGCGCGCTCGTCCGGCGGTCCGATCAGCGACTCGAGGTAGGCGCCGAGCTTCCTGCCGTGGCCGACGACCGCCCGATGGGCCCGCAGACGTGCGTGTTCGAACCCGGCGAGATTCGCCGCCAGAGCGCCGGGCCGCTCCAAGGCGGCGGCGAGCGCCAGCGCGTCGCCCGCCGCCTTCGGCACGCCCATGGCCGTGTGGGGCCTGGCCACGGATCCGGCATCCCCGATCAGCACGACTCTCCCGAAGAGCAACCGTGGAGCCTCGAGATCGACGATCGGTTGGAAGAAGAAGAGTCTGGCACGCGTGACCGCCTCGGCGAACTGTGGTGCCAGGTTCGCCTGCGCGAGGGCGCCCATCTCGTCCCGAACGGACTGCCGCACCAGCGAGGGCGGGATTCCCCCGTCGTGCACGCGCCCGGCATCGTCGGTGAGCAGGCGCGGAAGGTCGTCAGGGGCGACAGGGTGATACCACACGACGTTGTACTGCCGCTGTCCTGGCTCACGCCTGCCTTCAGGACCCGGAACCGGATAGCCGACCGCCTGTACGCCAGGCGCGACGCACATCGAGTAGCGGTCGAGGCGGAGTGCACCAGGCCCGTTCGACAGATCACGCTCGTCCGTGAGGCATCGCCACGCGATGTAGCCGCCGTAGGCAGGCTCGACGTTCGGAAGCACGAGACGCCTGATCGTCGACCTGATGCCGTCTGCCCCGACGAGCAGGTCGGACTCGATCCGCTCACCTCCCGCAAGGACGGCCGTCACGGATCCGGCGTCCTGGGCGATCCGCTCGACCGCCGTGCCTGCCCGGAAGTGCTCGCTCGGGAAGGCGGCGCGCAGCGACTCGTGGAGACGGCTCCAGGACGTCATCCACTGTGCGAAGTCGAGCTCGGCGACGATCTCGCCGGCGGCGCCGAGCGCCACCCTGCTCGGGAGCTCGATCCCGAGCGACTCCTGCTTCTCGTCGACTCCGGCCGCCTGCAGGCCTTCCATCAGGCCTGGGAGGATGGTGATGCCGGCGCCGCGGCCCTCGAGCGTTCCTGCCGCTCGCTCGACGACGGTGACCTCGATACCGCGCCGGTGAAGCAGGTTGCCGATCAGCAAGCCCGAGATCGACCCGCCGACGACGACGGCACGCTTGACGGACGACGTCATCCCCTCAGCGCGCCGTGTCCGACGGCAGGCCCGCCTGTCGCTCGGTCAACTTGACGCTCGAGAGGTAGTCCTCGTCCGCGTAGCCCTCGCCGACGAGTACCTGCAGGAGCTGCCGCGTGGTGGCGGCGAGCGGCATCGGCACGCCGTGCTCGCGCGCGGTCGCGAGCACGAGGTCCATGTCCTTGAGGATCAGCGTCGTCGTCATGGTCGGCGTGAAGTCCCGCTCCCGCAGCAACCGCGCTTTCGCCTTCAGCCACGGAGAGGCGATCGTGCTCTCGGCGAGCGTGTCGAGCATCGTCACCCAGTCGAGGCCCGCCTTGCGCCCGAGCGTGAGCGCCTCGGCCATCGACTGGGCTGTGTTGACCACGACAGCGTTGACGACGAGCTTCATGATTCGGGCCTGCTCGCCGGGGCCGAGGTAGACCTGCGCCGTGCTGAACGTCTCGACGATCGGCCTCACCGCCTGCCAGGCGGGCTCCGGGCCCGAGACCAGTGCCGTCACCTCACCGCGTTCGGCCGACGCGGCGTTGCCCGAGATGGGCATCCGCAGGTACGCGACGCCGCGGCGCTCCGCCTCGCTCGCGATCTCGCCGGACAGCTCCGTCGAGATCGTGCTGGTCTCCGCGAGGATCGTGCCGCCTCCGGCCTGCTCGAGCACTCCGCCATCGCCGAGCAGAACGGCGCGCACGACCGCGTCGTCGGGCAGCGACGTGAAGACCACCTGCGCCGCGTGCGCGCAGGCGGCCGCGCTGGCGGCCTCGCGCGCGCCCCGCTCGACGAGCTGGCGGCGACTCTCGTTGCCACGTGACGCGACGACGAGCGGGTAGCCGGCCGCCAGGATGAAGCCTGCGAGCGGACGCCCCATCCGGCCCGCGCCCACCCAGCCTACGACCGGGCGCTCGGAGATCGTGCTGCTGCTCAGCCGGCTGACCTCGCCGCGGTCCGCAGTCCGGCTGTGCCGCGCAGGCGCGCCAGCAGCGCTGGCCCCCCATACGCGATCAGCGCCAGGAGGGTGAGACCACCGATGGCGATCTGGCTGTATTCGGTGGGCGCCTGGAACAGCGGTAGGACGTTGAGGATGAGCGACAGGAAGAGGGCTGCGAGCACGGCCCCGACGAACGAGCCTCGCCCCCCGGCGAGGCTCGCTCCGCCGAGCACGGCTGCCACGATGCTCTGGAGCCCATATCCGCCGATGATGGGCGACCCGGTCTGGATCTGGGCGGCCGAGAAGAAGCCGGCGACCGAGGCCATCACCGAACAGAGAACGAATGCCAGGAAGACGACGCGGCCAGTGTTCGTTCCGAGGCGGCGAGCGGACGTCTCGTCGAGGCCGACAGCGCGCACCGAAAGGCCCCCGCGGCTCCGGTACAGCCAGAGATCCCAGAGGACGGCGAGCACGAGGACGCCGACGAAGGCGATCGGCATGAAGCCGACGCTCGTCGTCATCGCGCTCGCGAACCCGGAGCTGATCTGACCTTCGGGATGGTCGCGCAAGAGCAGCGACACGCCCTGGAGGATGCTCAGCGTGCCGAGCGTGGCGATGATCGACGGCAGGCCGAGCACGCGGACGAGCGTGGCGTTGAGACAGCCGGTGGCGAGGCCGATCCCGACGAGCGCGAGAGCGCCGGGCAGGAGGAGATACCAGCCCTCCCCCTGCGCCATCGTGTACGAGGCGACCACGACGCAGAGCGTTATCACGCCGGCGACCGACACGTCGAAGCCGCCGACGAGGAGCGCGTTCGTCTGGCCGATCGCAACGAGGGCGAGCGGCATCGTGGTGAGGAGAAGGTTGTTGAGGTTGTACTGAGTCAGGAACGCCTCGTTCGCGACGGCCGCGTACGCTCCGAGCCCGAAGATGAGCAAGGCCAGGAAGACGAGGGGCATCCAGCCGCGGAACCGCGGGGGCGAGCGGTTGAGCGACGTGTCCTTCGCCCTGCGGCTCACGACTGCCGCTCTTGTGCGGGAGCAGCGACTTCCCCACGCTCGCGCCTCGAGCCGACGATCGCCTCGACGATCCGCCGCTCGCTCAGCTCCGCCGCCGGGATCTCGTCGACGATCGTGCCACGCGACATGACGAGGACGCGGTCGCAGAGACCGGCGAGCTCGAGGGGATCGCTCGACTTGACGACGACCGCCACGCCCTCGCGGGCCTTCTCCCGTAGTGCGCCGTAGATTTCGAAGCGGGACCCGACGTCGACCCCCTGGGTCGGCTCGTCGGCGAGGATCGCGCGCACTCCGCCACGGAGGAACGGGCGCGTGAGCGAGACCTTCTGCTGATTTCCGCCAGACAACGACAGGACAGGCTGCTCGATCGACGCGGCCCGGATCTTCAGCCGTCGCACGAGGTCGTTCACGGCATGTCGCTCGCGCCGACGGCTGAGCACACCGAGCCGGCTGTACCGCCGAAGTACCTGGATCGTCGTGTTCGCCCGGACGCTGAGGACGGGGAACAGCGACTCGCGAACCCGGTCGCCGCTCAGGAGCACAACACCTGCGAGGAGCGCTCCGACCGGCGATCGGCCGTCGAGCACCTCTCCATTGCACCTCGCCGTGCCCGTCGAGCGCTCTACCCCGGCGAGAGCCCGGAGGAACTGGCCCTGACCGTTGCCCTCGGCGCCAGCGAGGCCGAGTACTTCGCCCCGGTGAACGGCGACGTCGATCGGCCCGAACCGATCGCCTCCGAACCCGGCCACCTCGAGGCAGATCTCACCTGGCCCCCGATCCGAGTCACGGTCCGGGAATGCCATCTGGAGCGGCCGTCCGATCATCAGAGCCACCAGCCCGTCCTCAGACATCTCTGCCGCCGCGAAGGTTCCCTGGTTCACCCCGTCGCGCAGGACGGTGATCCGATCGGCGATCTCGAGCACCTCCGGAATCCGGTGGCTGACGTACATCACTCCGACTCCGTTCCTGCTCTGCTCGAACACGAGTGCATGGAGCCGCCTGATCTCCTCGGGGCCGAGCGCAGTCGTCGGCTCGTCGAGGAGCAGTACCTTTGGCTCCGCGAGAAGGGCCTTCACCACCTCGAGCAGTTGCCGGTCGGCGAGCGATAGGCTTCCCGCCGGCATCGCTGCCGGGCTGTCGAGACCGAATTCTTCGAGCTTCTCGGCCGCCCAACTCTCCATGTCCCCGTACACCGGACGGGCGGTCGGGAGTGCCGCGAGGTAGAGGTTCTCGGCCACCGACATCTCGAGGACCAGCGAGTAGGTCTGGTAGGCCATCCCGAGGCCGAGACGGATCGCGTCGCCCACCGAGGCCGTCGCCAGCGGACGCCCGCCGATCTCGACGGAGCCCTCGTCCGGCGCGACGAAGCCGCTTGCGACGCCGAGCAATGTCGACTTCCCGGACCCGTTCTCCCCGACGAGCGCGTGGATCTCGCCTGCGTGGCAGTCCACGCTCACGTCGTGCACGGCCTGCACGGCGCCGTAGCGCTTCGAGATGTTCCGTAGCGAGAGCACCGCGGGGATCGCGGGTCCGGGAGTCGACATCAGTTCGAGACTAGGTGATCGAGATCACGTTGTTTGAGTTGCTGTCCTCCTCTACGAGGGGTACATCTGGTTCACGAGCTCGTCCGGAATGAGCGAGCTGATCGAGGCCTCGGTCGGGCGGCCCGGGACGCACAGGGAGTCCGTCGACTGGTCGGCCATCACGATCGGGAACACGATCTCCGGCGGAACGTCGAATCCCTTCAGCTTCATCATGTCAGCCGTCAGAGACGTGCGGATCTGCCAGTTACCGGCGGCGTTCGCGTAGTAGATCTGGAGGTTCGGGTCGTTCAGCTCGTCGGCTTCACAACCGAGCACGGGCTCGTCGGTTCGCATCGTCCAGACCTGATCCGGCGAGACGCCCGCTGCCTCGAATGCCGGGAAGGCGCCGAGCGCCATCCCGCCCGAGTACTCGTAGCTGATGCCCTTGAGATCCGGGTGGCTCGCCAGGAGGCTCGCCACCACTTCCTGCACCTGCGAGGCCACCCAGTTCGTGTCGTACGTACCGACGACCTCGATCTCCGGGTTCAGCGCCTCCTTTTCACACTTCTGCCAGGCCGCGGACAGCGGGTTGCCCGGCGTCCCGCCGAGGAGCGCGATCTTCCCCGAACCGACCTGCTCGTTCATGATCTGCGCGAAGGCCTGCCCGAGAGCGCACGTATCCTCGCCGACGACGGTCGTGTAGTTCTCGCCAGGGCCGGTCACGTAGCCCCAGGCGTACGTGCTGACCGGGATCCCCTGCGCCTCGGCCTCCTGGTACACCGGCAGGTAGGCATCGCCGATGTCTGGATAGCTGACGATCACGTCGGCACCCTGGGCGATCGCGGAACGGAAGTCGGCCAACGGGTCTCCCGGGGTGCTCGTGAACGCCTTGGAGCTCGTGTAGATGATCGTGCCGATCTCCGGGTACGTGAGCGCCTGGAGGATGAACTCCATCTTCGACATTTCCCGATAGACGTTCTCCCCGAAGGGCTCCAGGTAGGCAGCGGTTAGCTCACCGCCCGTGCCCGTATCGCAGCCGTTCTCCTTCCAGCACTTCAGCGCCAAGTCGTAGTCGACGGGATCGTCGGCGCGAGCGAACGCCGCGAGCGCCACCTGCTTCTGCGCCGGATCGGTCGGCAGGAGCGACGCGTCGAACAAGGCTTGCTGGATCACGGCCGGGTCGGCGTCGTAGGTCTCGCCGTACTGGTCGGGCCCGGCGGCAGCTCCCGTATCGGCCGCTGCGCCGGTATCGGCCGCTGCGCCGGTATCGGCCGGCGCCTCGGTCTCCGCAGGTGCCTCTGTCGTTGCGGGCTCTGCCGCCGTGGTTGTCGCGCTCTCCTCGCTTCCGCCGCAGCCGGCGGCCGCAATCGCGAGTCCCAGCACGATGACGAGTCCTGACGTCAGGAACAGACGTCGTCTCATTCGAGCATCCCCCTTCCTCCTTGGCACATCGTCTGCTGTCGCCCTCCCCGAGCGTGGACGGTCATCGCCACGCGTTCTATGGAAGACGTTCCGCCAGTCGATTTGTTGACGGCGTCCCTCCTCTCGTCACGCGTTCGGTTGCCTATCGCCCAGGAGTGCTCTGACGCTCGGGTGCTGGAGCACCTTGCCCAGGCCCGCAGCGATGCGGTCGCCGGAGACGATCATTCCGGCGAGGATCGCAGCTCCGAAGACGATGAACTGCATCGCCTCCGAGAGGCCGAGCACGAGCAGTACCTGCGTGCAGGAGCGTGAGTGCGAGCGCTGCAACCCAAGTCGAGGTGACGCTCGCAAGGCCGCCAGCAAGGGACGCTCCGGCAATCACGACTGCCGCGATCGGCGCGAGCAGGTAGGCGCCACCGAAGGCGAAATCGATCGATCCGCGCACGCTGGCGAGCAGGACGGCGGCGACCCCGTACAGGGCTCCCGCCGCCGTGTAGGCGAAGACGACGTGAGTTCGCACGTGGATGCCGGCCATCCAGGCAGCCCGCGAGTTGGCGCCGACCGCCTGGAAGCGTCGCCCCGGGGCCGTGTAGCGAAAGGAGAGCGCGACGAGGATCGTCAGCAGTGACACCCACCCAGAAGACCCAGCTGATGCCCAGGGGCTTCTGCAACGCCCAGGAAGACAGGGCAGGGGGGACGGCCGACTCGAATGAGACTCCTCGGGCATACCGCGATCCGAAGGCGAGCACGATCGTCCCGACGGCAAGCGTGACGATGAGCGGGTTGAGCCGCAGAATTCCGACGAAGAGACCGTTAGCCAGCCCGACGAGCATGCCCAGGCCAATGCAGGCGAGGATGCCGAGAGCGAGCCTCGAGTCGGAGTGGTGCGAAACACCCAAGACGAGGTTCCCGCCGAGGAACATCACGCCCGGTATCGAGAGGTCGATGCCAGCCTGCATGATCACGAGCATCTGGCCGATCGCCGCCACGGCGAGAACCGTCATGTAAGGAAGGACGAAGGCCCACGAAGTGCTCTGGAGCGCCTCCGGCGCGACGATCGCCGTCACCACGAGGAGCGCGATGGTCGCGAGCCACACGGGGAGGAAGCGAGACGTCAGGAGCAGCGTGCTCAGCACCGGTCGAATGGAGGAACGCCAGGCGGGCGGCCTCGGACCCTCGACGCCTGTCTCCGGGTGGGCCGAGTCGCTCACTCCACCATCGCTTCACGGCCCGCCGAGCGCGACTCGAGCTCGGCGATGTCGGCGCCCCGGACGTAGAGGCGCCCACAGACGAGCAGCTCGTCGGCCGGGAACCGGGTCAGCACCTCGCAGCCGTCGGCGGTGACGAGCACCTCCTCCTCGATCCGGGCGGCCGACCGTCCGTCCGACGCCGGGCAGTAGGTCTCGAGCGCGAACACCATGCCCTCCTCGATCTCGACCGGATCGTGGAACGAGTGCAGGCGCGAGATCATCGGGGCCTCGTAGAGCCCGACCCCGAGGCCGTGGCCGAACTGCAGGCCGAAGCACGACTCCTCGTTCGGGAACCCGAGCTCCTCCGCCGTCG
This sequence comes from uncultured Thermoleophilia bacterium, assembly GCA_963705605.1. Taxonomy (GTDB): domain Bacteria; phylum Actinomycetota; class Thermoleophilia; order Gaiellales; family Gaiellaceae; genus CAVPKC01. The sequence continues at coordinate 542,420 of CAVPKC010000002.1, read as the reverse complement.
GCCAGACCTCGGCGATCCGGTCGGTCGTCATGCCCGGACGAACGAGGGCGATCGCGTCGTCGAGCCACTGGCGGCACCGGCGATACGCGTCGACCTGTGAAGCGGACGCGCTGCTGACGCAGAACGTGCGGTAGTAGCACGTCCGGTAGCCCATGAACGAGTGGATGATGTCGAAGAAGGCCTGGTCTCCGGGTCGGATCAGGCGGTCGCTGAACACATGCGGATGGGGGTTGCAGCGGTCGCCCGACACGGCGTTGACTGCCTCGACCTGCTCGGAGCCCAGCTCGAAGGCGATTCGCATCGCCTCGGCCACGAGCTCGTGCTCGCGGACGCCCGGCCGCAGCAGCTCGTAGATCCGCTCGTAGATGGCGTCGACGATCGCCGCCGCGTGGTCGAGCAGCGCCTTCTCGTCCTCGGTCTTGATCTTGCGGGCAGCGAGCATGACTCGCTGCGCGTCGGTGGTATGGACGCCGGCCCGGTGCAGCGCATCCAGCGTGACCATGTCGCTCATGTCGAGGCCGACCGGCTCGCCCTCGAGGCCGCGGTCGCGCAGCTCGTGGACGACGTGCGCGACCATCGCGTCCGGAACTCCGGTCTCGACGGGCATCGCGCCGCGCATGCTCGTGACCCCAGCGCGCCAGCTCGACTCCGGCAGCCACGGCGCATACAGCTGGTGGCTGCGCGCGGCCGAGCCGAAGTCCCAAAGGATCGGGTCGCTGTCGCGGCAGAGCAAGGTGAAGCGGGCGTTCTTGTCCCTTGCCCATTCGCCGATGTGGGTGCTCGTGACATAGCGGATGTTGTTCGGGTCGAAGAGCAGCAACGCGCCGAGATCGGATGCTGCTAGCGCGGCCTGCGCCCGCTCTAGCCGTTCCCGGCGCAGCCGCGGAAAGTCGACGCGCTGCTCCCAGTCGACTCCCATCGTCGCGCCCCGCGAGGCGATGCTCATGGCGTTCCTTTCTCCGCGTCCGAGGTCATGTCACCTGACGGCAGGCAGCGGCCCCGGCCGCCATCACGCCAGCTCCTCGCGCACGATCCGAGCACCGTCGGCGAGCGCCTTCAGCTTCATCCTCGCAACCATGCGCGGGAGCGGCCTGAGGCCGCAGTCCGTCGTCAGGTAGACCCGCTCCGGCGGGACGACCGCGATGACCTTCCGGATCCGGTCGGCGACCTGCTCGGGTGCCTCGACCATGGTCGTGCGGACGTCGATCACACCGACCGCAACCTCCTTGTCGGCCGGGAGCGAGGCGAGGCAGTCGACATCGACCATCTCACGGTTCGCGAAATCGAGCACGAACTGGTCGACCGGGACGTCGTAGAAGTAGGGAAGGACGGTCGCGTAGCCCTGCGGGAACAGGCCGGAGAGCGCGTTGCCCCAGGCGTTGCCGAAGCAGAAGTGCCAGGCGATCTTCGCGTCCACGCCGTCGACGCACTGGGCGATTACGTCGGCGATCCACTCGTAGTCCTTCTCGTCGTTCGTGAACAGCGGCAGCCAGGCGCCGAGATCCTCGATCTGCAGGAACGTGGCTCCGGCCTCGACCAGGTCCTTCATCTCGGCGTTGAAGATCGGAGCCAGCGCATAGCTCAACTCGCGCGGGTCCTTGTAGTGCTCGAAGTAGACGTGCCAGGCCAGGTTGACCGGCCCTGCGCCCACGGAGACCTTGATAGGTCGGTCGGCGTACCGCGTGGCGATCTTGTAGAGGTCGGTGAGACGGATCGGGCCCCGCTTGACCGGGCCGGTGTTCCTCACGCCGCCCCAGTCGTCGAGCAGCTCGACCTCCTTCGTGCGGGTCGCCGCGCCGACCGCGGACGGATGTTCCTCCTTGGCGTCCTCGAAGCCGTCGATCCGTTCGTACATGTACCAGCAGAACGAGCCGATCACGCCGACGTAGTCGTCGTACGACATCTGCCCGTCCGTGACGATGTCGAGGCCCGCCTCCTCCTGGTCGTGGATGACAGCCTGGGTCGCATCGTTGTAGGCCTCGGCGTGACCGACGTGCTTGAACGCCACCCGCACGTCGCGGCCGAGCAGTTGGTAGTCGTACCAGTCGGGCCTCGGGTACGACCCGACCATGGTCGTCGGGAGAATGGTGTCGACGATCTTCCGTGGCATGCCTCTCCTCCTTCTCGCCTCGGCTTGGTCACCGGACCCACCTGCTGTTAAGTAAATCCGGCGGAGAATACAGTGGAAGCGAACAGTACGTACGTCAGCATTCGGGGCTCACATGCGACACACCGAGCTGTTCCAGGTACTCCCAGTCCCTGTTGAACCGGTACGAGTGCCTCGCGGGCGGCTGAGGCGACTGCGTTTCGAGCCAGCGAACGGTCGTGTCCGTCCGGTTTTCGAACGCGTGGACGCAACCGACACCCGTCCAGAACACGTCTCCCTCGCGCAGGGTGTACTGGCGGCCGTCGGCGAATGCCTCGACCTCGCCGGAGACGATGACGTAGCACTCCTCGAGCGGATGGTCGTGGGGGTGGGCGATCCCGCCGGGCTGGTACTCGACCATGAACATCGTCGAGAGTTGCGCATCGAGCCGCTGATCGACGAGCATCTTGACTGCGATCCCGCTGTAGACGAGCAGGGCCGTGGCCATGCTCGCCGAGACCGTCGGCGCGTCGGCGCGACTGCCGTGCTTCAGGACGTCGACGTCCATGTCGGTGCCGCCGAGCCGGAACAGGTGGCGCGTGCGTGGATCGCGGATGTCCACAGCCACGGCCGAGCCGGCGTCGTCGACGTCGTCCTCGAGGAAGAACGTGTCGGGCGGCCGGCCGGAGCCCGGCGTCCGGGGTTGCGGGGCCGTCATCTCGATCCACCTGGCCGTCGTTCCGGCTCCGAGCCAGGCGTGAGGCACCCCGACAGGGATCAGCCCGCAGCGACCGGCGCCAAGCTCGACCGTCACCCCCTGCATTCGCAAGCGCGCCGTCCCCTCGAGCAGGTAGAAGCTCTCCTCGTAGGAGTGGACGTGTGTGCCGAGGTGGCCGTCGGCGTCGAGCTGGCAGGCCGCCACCCCCATGTGAACGGATCCCGTGGCGGCACCGACGAGAGGCTGGAAGACATAGCCGGGCGAGGACGACTCGTAACCCTCCCGGACAGCGACCGATTGCCAGTCGATGCATGTCACGTCGTGCCCGTTCACGACGCTGCCTCCCCGTGTGTCGCACGCGGGCCCACGCCGGCCCGGCGGCGCAGGAGGAGGAACAGTGCCATCATGTCATCGTCTCCGTATCCTGCCGCGATCGTCTCGGAGAGCAGGAGCTCGAGGGTCTCCGTCAGCGGCATCGGCGCTCCTCTCTGCCGGGCGAAGCCGAGAACGAGGTCGACGTCCTTGGCGAGCATCCGTGTCGTGAAGGTCGGCGAGAAGTCGTCGGCGAGGAGAGGGGCCGTCTTGTACTTCACGAAGGGTGACGCGGCCGCCGAGCTGCCGATCACATCCAGGAGCAGCCGGCGGTCGACACCACCGCTCTCGCCGAGCAAGAGCGCCTCGCTGAGTAGCTCTGCCGTACCGCCGATCAGTACCTGAAGCGCGAGCTTGACGACGCGGGCCTGCTCGCCGTCGCCGACGTGGTAAACAGTCGGCCCGATTGCCGTGAGCAGCTCTCGGGCCCGCTCGAGTGCTCCTTCCGGTCCCGAGACGATGATCGTCAGGTTTCCCGCGCGAACCACGGTCGGGTTGCCGCTGACCGGCGCGCGGAGGTATTCGATGCCGGCGGCGTCCGCCGCGTCGGCGACTCGTGACGATGACTCGGGACTGACGGTGCTCATGTCGACGAGGACGGAGCCCGCCTTGGCGCCGCCGAGCACGCCCTCGGGGCCGTATGTCACCGTCTCCAGCGCGGCGTCGTTCGAGACCATCGTCAGGCACGCGCCCCCGTCCGCCAGGAGGCCGTCGGTGCTCGGGGCGACCGTTGCTCCGAGAGCGGCGAGGGGATCAGTCTTCTCCGCCGTGCGGTTGTAGACGGTAAGCGGGAAGCCAGCCTGCAGGATCCGCTCGGCGATCGCGGTCCCCATCTGCCCCGCTCCGACGAGCGCGACGTTCATCACCTCCTCCACTGTTCAACTCTCACGAACACGGGGGAGAGCTGCCTCGAGCGCGCCACCCTGCCGCGGCTCATCGCAGGAGCCATCCGCCGTCAACCGCGAGGTTGACGCCGTTGACCGACGGGTTCTCGAGCAGGAAGCGTGCCGCGTGCACCACGTCGTCCGTGGCGACGAGACGGCCGGTCGGCGTGCGTGCCACGATGCCCGCGAGCAACTCGGCGGGCTTGCCGCTCCATGCCGGCGTATCTCCGACGATGCCGGGATGAAGGCCGTTGACCCGTACCGGCGCGAGCTCGACAGCCAGAGTCCGCACGAGCCCCGTCACACCGCCGTTGACGGTTGTCACGGTGGTCGAGCCGGGGTAAGGCCGATCCTTGGCAAGGCCTCCGAAGAGCACGATCGACGAGTCCGGTAGCAGTCTCGAAGCCAGCGCATGCACGACTTCCGTGTAGCCGATCAGCTTCAGGGTCACGAGTCGGGCTGCCCGTCGGATGTCGTACTCGCGGACGCTGTTTTCGTCACGTTCGATTGCGGCGACGATCAGGTACCGCACCTCGCCGACGTCGCGCACGCACTCGGCGATCGACTCGGGCTCGGAGAGATCGACCGCTATACCTCGGGCCGAGCCCCCGATCTCGCGGGCGATCGCGTCCGCGCGCTCGGCGCTGCGCCCCGTAAGCACGACGTCTTCTCCACGACTCGCGTACGCCTCGGCCAGCCGGCGGCCGATGCCGGACGTTCCCCCGATGACCATGATCTCCTCGGCCATCTCACCTCCGATCCGAAAGCCCGAAACGGGCACGTTACGAGACCGGTGGGGATCTGTCCAGTAAGAGCAAACACCGTCCTGGGCGTGGGTAGAATGCCGGCCGTGGCGCCGAACTCCACGTCCAACGCCGGGACGGCGTCCCGGGCCAGACGTCCGATCGACGACGACCTCGGGCGTCGCCTGCGCGCCTACCGGGAAGAGCGGCAGATCAGCCTGAGGGAGCTAGCCCGAAGGCTCAAGATCTCCCCCAGCGCCATCTCCCAGTTCGAGACCGGCAAGTCGCGGCTCTCCGTGAACACCCTGTACGCGATCGTCACGGAGCTCGAGATCTCACTCGACACCCTGTTCACTGGCATCGGCGAGGAGGGGGCGGCGGCGCCCCCCGTTCCCGCCGAAAGCCCGTCGCGTGAGATCGTCGAGCCGCGTGCGGCACACGAGCGGCACGTGCAGCGCGGTCAGGGCCGCAGTGCGATCGAGCTCGAGACGGGCGTTCGCTGGGAGCGTCTGACGCCGGAATCCGACCGGGAGGCCGACTTCCTCTACGTCACCTACGACGTGGGCGGCTCGTCAGGCCCGGGCGACGCGTTCATGAGGCATGCAGGGCACGAGTACGGGCTCGTGCTGAGCGGGGCGCTCGAGGTCACAGTTGGCTTCGACGTCTACACCCTGGGTTCCGGGGACTCGATCTCGTTCGACTCGACCGTCCCGCACCGGCTACGCAACATCGGCAGCGAGCCCGTGCACGGGGTCTGGTTCGTGGTCGGGCGCCAGAGCGATCCCAGGGCGCCGGCCGCGTCCTGACGGCCGTCGAGGCAGGACGTGGAGCGACCACCTCCTGCCTCGAACGCCGCCTGGTGGAACGCTAGCCGCGCTCCCAGGTGTTGATGGCGGCTGGTGCGACCTTGAAGATGACACGTCGCTCGTCCGGCTTGCGATACGGGTAGGGTCGCTCGCCGAGGTACTTCTCGGACAGGTCATCGATGCCTTCCTCGGCCGGCTGGCCGTCGATGATCTCGATGACGTTGCCCTGGATCTCGACGAACCCGTAGGGGTTGGAGAAGTCGAACGCCGACAGCGCCACGCGACCGTCTGCGCGCATGTTGCGATCCTTCGCCCGACCGAGGGCCGTGTTGACGATGACATTCGTGCCGTCAGTGTCCGCCCAGACAGGTGTGGTCTGGGGCGCGCCCGAGGGGCCTACTGTGGCCAGGTGCCAGAAGGTCTTGGCCTTCAACATCTCCTGCACGTCGTCTGGAATCGCGACCGGCATCGTGCCTCCTGGGGTCGAGGTCGTGTGACAGCGCTGGAAAACAGCGCACAGCTTAGTCATTCGCGGCGAGCCGATGGGCCTGAACGAGCTCGGCTACCAACCACACGTCCGAAGCCGCCGGGAAGAGACCGCGCACCAACACGCCGGCGGACGCGCCCGCCGCTGGGTCGTCGAAACCACCTTCGCCTGGCTCGTCCTCTTCCGCCGCCTCAAGATCAGCTACGAACGCCTCCACACCACCGGACAAGCCCTCCTCGCACTCGCCTGCGCCCTCATCTGCCGGCGCGCCACCCACCCCGCCACCCGAGCCGACGCGACCTACTGAGACGGACCCTTAGAAGTCTCCGCTTTCGCACTGGGTGCCGTGGATTCCGGGGCCAGCGGCGTCTCGAGCGCAGATGTCCTGGCCCGGCCCTCCGTCGGCGAAGTCGTCGAACCGTGAGAACAAGATGAAGTCCGAGCCCTTTCCCCCGAAAGCTCGATCGGCGCCCTTGCCACCAAAGAGTTCGTCGTCCCCTCGCCCCCCTACCAGGGTGTCGGTGCCGGCGCCACCTCGCATGTGGTCATCGCCGAGCCCACCGGTGAGAGTGTCATCGTCGGCGGCGCCTGAGACGCGGTCATCGCCACCCCCGCCATCGATGAGGTCGCTTCCTCCTGCGCCGTTGATCACATCGTCTCCGCCGCTTCCGCAGAGGAGGTCGTTGCCGCCGCCTCCAAGGATCACCTCGCCGCCGAAAGACCCCGCGATCACGTCATCGCCAGGAGTGCCGATCAGCGGAACACCGAACGGGTCGTCTTCATCGTGATAGATCGTCGCTTTCTTCCCGGCACACTCGGGCACCTCCTCGCACGTTGGTGCCGCCCCAGTAGCCCGGCAGGGCGGAGGCGGCTGCTCCTCGCCGGTTGTCGCGCCGCCGGTGGTCGGGGCGCTGGTGGTTTCCGCGGCGGCGCCGTCGCCCGCGAAATGCCCGGAGAAGGCGCCACTCCAGTCGCCGGTCGTGGAGGCACCGCCGGAGGGGCCGTTGCCGTACACGGAGTAGTTGCCACCCCAGGCAGCGCCGTCGTTCGCGACCGCGATGTAAGCGAGGCCGTACGCATTCAGCCCCTGGCTGTGGAAAAGCATCCGCAGACCGAGACCGGCGTTCGCGAGGTTGGGCTCATACGTGCAACCCACGTGCGTCCCCGAATCGCCGCCTCTTGTGAATGTCCCCACATACCAATCAGTCGGCTCCACACACTTCGCAAACGGGAAACCAGTCGCGTCCACTGTCGCCCGCCCCTCCTCGTCACTCACGAGCCGGAAACCGATCGTCCCGGAGGTCGGTGGCTCCGGGTACGAGGTCGTCCAGTTGCCCGCGAACGGATGCTGCAGGTCATGGTCGGCCAGCGCCGTCGCCACCCACACGCCCGCCACCGCCAGCGCGATCGCCGTCAGGACACGCCTCGAACGCCGCATCTCGCACCTCCGCCGCAAGGAGATCCAAGGGGGACTCGCACGTCCATCCTCCTCCCTCAGCCGCTGGTTTGCAAGAGGCGATACAAGCCACCCACCGGACGTCGCGATCGGCCCTCAGGCCCCCGAGGACGCAACGGGGCCCTCGGGAGGGACTAGGATCGCGCTTCCCAAGCCAGGAGGATGGTCATGAGCATCGTCGTTCGCTACTCCCCTCCGTCCGCGACGCCGCAGCAGTACGACGAGGCGGACGCCCGCGTCAAGCAGGAACTCGGCGAGGAGATGCCCGACGGCTGCGACTACCACGTCGCGTTCGTCGGGCTGGACGGGAACATCCGCGTCAGCGAGATCTGGGATTCGCGGGAGCAGTGGCAGGCGTGGGGCGAGCGCCTGATGCCGCTGCTCGGCGGGCTCGGGGTCGATCCCGGCCAGCCGGAAGTACTCGAAGTCCACAACATCCAGCGGCGCTAGCGACAAGTGACCTGAGCTCCCCGTCTGCCGGACTCGAACCGGCGACCAGGCCGAAAAGGTCGGAGTTAGGATGCCTGGTATGCGACCGCCGGTGCTGCTCGCTGTCGACGCGGACGCGGAGGGCATCCGCACCGTCGAGCGGGAGCTGCTCAAGCGTTACGCGACCGACTACGAGGTCATCTGCCTCGGCTCGGCCGAAGAGGCGCAGGCGCGGCTCGAAGCTCTCGCAGACGGGAGCACGCGTGTTGCGCTCGTGCTTGCGGCACTCGCTCTCGGGGAGAGAGAAAGCAGCGAGCTCCTCGCGAGCGCGCGACGCCTGCATTCGCATGCGAAGCGAGCGCTCGTTGTCAGCTGGGGTGAATGGGGAGACCCGACGATGGGTGAGGTGATCTCGGATGCGACCGTCCACGGCCGCATCGATCACTACGTCGTCCGCCCTCTCGAGCCGCCGGACGAGACGTTCCATCAGGCGATTTCGGGCTTCCTGCTCGAGTGGGCCGAAGGACAAAGGCTCGCTCCTCACTCGGTGCGCGTGGTCGGCGAAACCTGGTCGGGAAGGGCCTACGAGTTGCGCAAAGTGCTGGAGCGCTGTGCCTTCCCGCACCGCTTCTCGCTGGCCGACTCCCCCGAGGGAACGGCTGTTCTCGCGGAGGCGACGCCGAACAGGCCGCTGCCGCTTGTCGTCCTGCCTGACGGAACGGCGCTCGCAGACCCTTCGGACGCGGAGTTCGCGCGCGCCACGGGGTCGCCGCCGGCCGAGGGCGAGCAGGCGATGGATCTCGTGATCGTGGGAGCCGGGCCGGCAGGCCTCTCCGCTGCGGTCTACAGCGCCTCGGAAGGGCTTCGGACGATGGTGATCGACAGGGGAGGGATCGGAGGCCAGGCAAGCTCGAGTGCGCTGATCCGCAACTACCTCGGTTTCCCGCGCGGAATCAGCGGCAGCAGACTGGCCCAGCAGGCGCATGAGCAGGCGTGGATCCTCGGTGCACGCTTCGCGTTCATGCAGACCGTCAGCGAGCTTCGGCGCGACGGCGAGCGGCTTGTGATCCGGATCTCGGGCGGCGTCGAGGTGAGCACGATGGCGGTGATCCTCGCAACCGGAGCAAGCTATCGACGGCTCGCTGTCCCCTCGCTCGAGGAGCTGAACGGGGCAGGCGTCTTCTACGGCAGCACGGCGACCGGCGCACCAGGAGTGAGCGGCGGGGAGGTCTACGTGCTCGGCGGCGCGAACTCCGCCGGCCAGGCGGCACTCCATCTCGCGCGCTACGCGCGCAAGGTCACGCTCGTCGTGCGAGGTAGCTCGCTCGGCGAGAGGATGTCCCACTACCTCGCCCGCCAAATCGAGGCTTCACCGAACGTCGAAGTTCGGCTCGAGACCGAGATCGTGGGCGGCGGCGGCAGTGGCTGGCTGGAGCAGCTCGTGCTTCGCAACCAGGCGACCGGGGACGAGGAGTCGGTTGCCGCTGACGGGCTCTTCGTGATGATCGGCGCTGATCCGCGGACCCAATGGCTGCCGCCCGAGATCAGCCGCGACGAGCGCGGCTTCATCCTGACGGGAGCCGACGTCCCGCGCGAGGCATGGTCGCTCGAACGCCCCGCTCGCCCGCTCGAGACGAGCATGCCCAACGTCCTCGCGATCGGCGATGCTCGCCACGGCTCGGTCAAGCGCGTCTCCGCGGCCGTCGGCGAAGGCTCGGTCGCAATCCAGGTGCTTCACCAGCTGCTCGCCGTCGGCGGCCCGCACGACTCTGGTGACCGACGCGAAGTCACGCCGTTGGTATAGGAGTTCCACCCGTTCAGGCCTGAAGGCTGACACGGCGGTCTTGCGTTCACGAAAAGGAACCAGGCAAATTCGCGGCCGCGTGCCGTAAGCGGGACGCGGGTGGCCGTCTCCCCGGCTTGGATTTCTGCAGCGGGTACCCCAGACTGTTGCTCACGATGCTGATGGGGCCACTGAAGGCCCAGAGAGCAAACGCGCTCGCCCAGCTGTTGGATCAAAGGGCGTTGCTCAGGACAAGTGTCCTTGCCTGAGACGAACTCCGATAGTAGGGTCGCGCACAAAGAGAGGTTGTCATGACTGCACTGCGGCTCGCGGTTACGACGGTGGTCACAGCGGTGATGCTTTCGCTCGCTGCGTCCGCCGCCGCGTCCTCCCAGGGCCAGGCGGGGCCACTTCTGGGCACGTGGCGCACTGGCGTGATCACCCCGGCGAACGCCGAAGCGACGCTTCGGCGTAACGGGCTCGCCGAGTGGATCCCGCGTTTCCGCAGTCAAACGCCCTTCACGGAGCCGATGGCGTTGGTGCTCGTCATCTCGCCGAGGCAATGGGATCTGTACGGGAAGCCAAAGGGCAAGCCCCGCTTCGAGATCGACTACGACGCCGCCTACGTTGTGAAGGGCAACACCGTGGACAAGATCCATTCCACCGGTTTCACGACACTCCGGTGGTCTGTGAAGAACGGAAGGTTGACCCTTCGTTGGTTGAAGACCACTGAGCCGCCGGTAATGGGCATCCCTGACAAGGTGTTCCAGTACGCGCTTTACATGACACAGAAGTTCACGCGAGCGTCCTAGGTCGTCAACAGTCGGGCGCGGTCTTCCGCGAGGCAGCACCTACCTGTCCAAGCTCTGTTGCGAGGCGCTCACGGCCGGGGCGCACGGGATCACCGAGTTGCGTCGGCAGAGCCCGTTACAGCGGGTTGGCCCACACCACCGGCCGAGAACACTACCCGCCGCCGAAACGGCGATGAGGCTGTCATGAACGCTGTGACGTCAGCCAGATCGTGACTTTGGTCACGGTCTCGCTCGTGTTGCGGTAGATGCCAACACCGGTCCTCCCAGCGTACTTGCCCGTCCCGCCCGTGATCTTGACGCTGCCCTGCGGATCAGGGCCGACGCGCAAGAAGACGAAGAGTTTGCCGTTGGGAAGAGAAACCGTCATCCGGCAGCGGATGTTCTCGAACTGGGCCGTCCAGGTGCAGACGGCGTGGTTGGTGCCGACGAGCCTGCCCCGCTGGTACAAGAGCTCGCTGAACGTGAACTGCTTCTTGCTCAGCGAGAACGTGTCTTCCTCGGGCACTGACACCGTCGTGAAGTGCAGGCTGCCTTCCGGCGGGGCTGCGAGTGCAGTAGCCGGAACCGCCAGAGCGCCAACTGTGGCCGCAAGAGCCAACGCGTAACCCATCCTCAAGGCCTCTCCCTCCCGAATCGAGAATCTCCCCGGGGATGCCACCGGGGCTCGAGGATTCTACTCCGGCTCCGTTGACCGTTCCAGCGCCTCCGCCAACTCACTCAGCGCATCCTCCGCGGATACAGCTGCGCGAGCTGAGTCTCGTCCAGTGACTGGATGCGGGCGGCACCGGCCTCACTGCGGGCAAGGATGGCTCCATGGGCTAGTTCTCGGACGTTTGGGCCACTATTGGGTCAGGGCGTACACTCGTTCGCGTGGCAATCCGGCTCGCTACGGCCGAGGAGATAGCCGAGGGCGCAGCAGGAGAGCCGGCGCATCCTCGAGGCGGCCGCCCGTCTACCGCGTAGGCGGCTCCTGCCGCCAGCGGTTCCACGGCCACATGCCGTCGATCTCCGCGTCGAGCGAGAAGCTGAGCACGATCCGGATCACGACGATCGCCCCCAGCACTGCAACGCTCTCGAGGGTCTGATCGACGATGATCGTTCGGACGATGTCGGCAACGATCAGCACCTCGAGGCCGAGGAGGATCGAGCGGCCGAGGTTCCGGCGCAACTCCGGGTACGAGCCTGGTCTGCGCTCGGGCTTCGCCACCCGTGCAAGGAAGACGAGGAAGGCTCCGAGGCCCCCGGCGATCATGATCGCGGCTCCGACCGCTTCCACGACGCGGACGACATCGGAGACTGTGCTCTCGAATTCCATCCCAGAGCCACGCTACCGTGAATCGCTGAGGTCTGATCTGGCGCGACACGAGCAGCGACGTGACCCCGAGCATGATTGATCAGCGCCACGCTGGCTGCTCCGCGCGCGCGATGAGAGCGCGTCGACGTCGAACCGGCTGACGCGACCGGCGAAACCACGGCCACTCCCGCCCGGGGCTCGCGGCGGATCCTACGTCGCTCTGCTCGAGGGCCGAGGTTTCGTGTCTCGGCCCTCGAGCAGCGGCGACGCGGTTAGCCGATGAAGAGGCTCACGTTCGCGGAATTGGCTGGCAGGTCCGCGAGGGCTCCGCCGCTCGTGCGATGGCCCTTCAGTGATGCATAGGCGCCGGTCGCGTTGATCACGGTGCCGGTCGCGTGGGCAACGACGTAGCGAGGGCCGCCCTGATCGGTGAACGTCACCACAGCGATCTTCTCGGTGACGCGTACGAGCATGGTGCCGCGAGCGCCGGTGAACCTACCGGTGATGTGGCTGACAGTGAAGGTCTTGTTGAACTTCCCGTTCCAGGTGACCGAGCCGCTGTCTGCGAGAGGCCCGGCGGCCGTGAAGGTGCCGTTCGCCTTGCTCGAAGGCGAGTCAGGGCTCGCCAGCTTCGTGAATTGGAGGTCGAGCAGCAGGGTCGCGGATGTCCCTTGCCCGGCTGAGGCACCTGAGGCTGCCAGGAGCGCTGTCAGCGTGACGATAGCGAGGACGTTGACGAGTCTCATGTGAACTCTCCTTTTCTGCGTCGAAGGCCGGTCTGGTGCGGCCCGTTGCAGCAGGATCCGGAAAGGCGCTCCGCGATCCCTCAGCGAGGGCTCAAGACCCGCTCTATGCCCTCGCCGTCAACCGTGCTACGGTCATGCGACGAGCGTCACTACTGGGGTTACCGAGCTCGAATTCCGGGTGCTCGGCCCTCTCGAGGTCTGCGAGGTGGGCCGGCCGCTCAAGCTTGGTGCGCCGAAGCAAAGGGCGCTCTGCGCGATCCTCCTGCTCCACGCGGGCGAGGTGGTCTCGACTGACCGGCTGATTGACGAGCTTTGGGGCGAGCGGCCGCCTGCCACGGCATCGCACAGCATCCAGGTCTACGTCTCACAGCTGAAGAAGATCCTCAACCGGGCCGACGACGCCGAGCACGTCCTCGTCACGCGAGCGCCGGGCTACATGATCCAGATCGGGCGGGGCCAACTCGACGCCGACCGCTTCGGCGAACTCGTGGAGGAAGCCAGTCGTGCCCAGGAGGACGGCGACCCCGCCGCAGCCGCTGCAAAGCTGGACGAGGCACTCAAGCTTTGGCGAGGGCCGCCGCTCGCGGACTTCGCCTACCAGCCATTCGCGCAGCGAGAGATTGCCCGGCTCGAGGAGCTGCGGGTCCTGGCTGTCGCGGACCGCCTCGACGCCGACCTGACCCTGGGAAAGCATGCGACGGTCGTCGGCGAACTCGACGCGCTCATCGACGAGCACCCGCTCCGCGAGCGTCTACGCGGCCAGCTCATGCTCGCGCTCTACCGCTCCGGCCGCCAAGCCGAGGCGCTCGACGCCTATCAGAATGCCCGCCGAACGCTCATCGACGAGCTCGGCATCGAGCCGGGTCCCACTCTGCAGGAGCTGGAGCGGCGGATCCTTCACCAGGATCCCGACCTCGATCTGCCGCCGCCGGAGAAGCGGGTGCGGGCTGCGACCGGCCGAGCCCGGCCACGCACCGGAGCACTGCTGATCGTCGCCGGCCTGCTGGCCGGCGCCGGGCTCGCCGCGGGGCTCGCCCTGAGCTTCGGAGGCGGCTCTGCTCCTGCGCTCACCAGCCTGCCGCCGAACTCGGTAGGGCGTATCGACCCCGGGTCGAACCGGATCACGGGGGCGACGCCCGTGGGGAGCGGACCGACGCTGATCGCGGCCGGTGAGGGGGCGATTTGGGTCGCGAACTTCGACGACAAGACGCTTTCACATCTCGATCCTGCGACGGGCAAGGAGGTCCGGCGCATCTCGACCGAGGGTACGCCGACCGGCCTCGGCGTCGGCGCGGGCGGCGTCTGGGTCACCCACGACTTCGACGGCACGATGTCGCGCGTCGACCCGAACTTGGATAGGACCGTGGCGACGATCCCGCTCACGAGCGGGGTGAACGCCGTTGCCGTCGCTGAGAACGCCGTTTGGGTGGTGGACAGCCTGCACGCCAGAATCTTCCGCATCGACCCCGGCACGAACGAAATCGTCGACACGATCGTCGTCGGTGGCACGCCAACGGGCATCGCAGCGGGCGCGGGCTCGCTCTGGATCGCGAACGGCCGGGCGGTACTCCGGATCAATCCGCGCACGAGGGAAATGGAGCGCATCGCTCTGCGCTACGACGCGAGCCAGGTCGCGGTCGGAGCGGATGCCGTCTGGGTTACGAACAGCCTCGACGACTCGGTCACGAAGATCGACCTCCGAACGAATGCCGCCGAGCGGACGATTTCCGTCGGCGACAATCCCGAGGGGATCGCAGTGGGAGCGTCCGCCGTCTGGGTTGCGAATAGCCTCGACGGCACGGTGATCCGTATCGATCCGGCGGCGGGCAGGGTCGTTCAGACGATCGCTGTCGGCAACGCTCCCAGCGGCGTCGCCGTCGCCCGGGGCACGGTCTGGGTGACCGCGCCCGCGCGCTGACCCGAGCCCGGAATCGTTCTACTGACGCAGGGCAATCCGATCGAGCGCCGGGGACGCAAACGACTGGTCATAGTCGTAGTTTACGACTCGGTCAGAGACGGTAACCACGGCTGTGCCGGAGATGAACGGCACCCACGGCACGATCGTCTCCATCAGCAGCTCGTCGGTCTGCGCCCAGCAGGCGAGCTGATCTCGTCCAGTCAGCGTTACGCACTCTTCGAGCTTTTCGTCGACCGACGGAACGGACGGCACGGAATAGCCCCACTGCCTCAGCTGCTCGCTCGTCGCCCCGACCAGTGAAGCGTTCACCGCCGTGCGCACGCCACTCAGGCCGGGGCCATAGAAGGGCGACAAGAAGAAGCTCGACCCGTTGGCGAAGTCCTTTCCCCACCCGAGGCCGAACGTGACCGGAACCCGGTTTCGCGGATCCAGCACCGTGACGTACGTGGTCGCGGCGTCGGGATAGAGCTCGATGTCGAGATCGATCCCGATACGCGCCGCGCTGTCACGGACGATGCCGGCCATCTCCTCGTGCGCACAGTCCTTCCAGACGCCGAAGAGGATCCTCCTGCAGACCGGGTCGTCGCACACGCCGTCACCGTCGTGGTCGTACTTCGATTGCGCCATCTCGGCCTTGGCCTTCGCCAGATCGCCGCGATGACCGGGGGTTGCGTACGGGTCGTAGCCGGTGAGCAGGCTGCCCTCCACACTGTCTGGGGCGATATGGGTCGCGATCTCACCGTACGCGTACCCGAACGCAACGAGCGGCTTCGCGCCGAAGAGCCGCCTGATGCCTTCCTTGTCGATGATCAGGTTCACCGCCCGTCGAACATGGACGTCGTCGAAGGGTGGCGTGGCCAGGTTCATCGTGACGGCGCCCGTGAAGTCGTTGAACGTGTGGTGAATACGCGAGCGCAGCTCTGGCGTGCTGTCGTATCGGCGCACCTGGTCTATGGGCGCGTTGGCGTCGAGAAAGAGGTCGAGCGTCCCCGCGTCGATCCTCGCGGCCGCTTCGTCGGAGTTCGACTGGTTCTCGAGAACGAGCCGATCCGGATACGCGGGGCGAAGCAGGTCCGTCTCCCGATCCCACGACGGATTCCGCACGAGGGTGATCGACGCGCCCGGCACATATCCGGAGACCGGACGCTGGTCGCTCGGCCGGAGGGAGAAGTCGAGCTTCTCCGCGCCCTCCACCATGTACGGCCCCGTCGCGACGAGAAACCGGCCGTAGCCCGTCTCG
This sequence comes from uncultured Thermoleophilia bacterium, assembly GCA_963705605.1. Taxonomy (GTDB): domain Bacteria; phylum Actinomycetota; class Thermoleophilia; order Gaiellales; family Gaiellaceae; genus CAVPKC01. Next base: position 526,646 of record CAVPKC010000002.1, on the reverse strand, counting down.
TGCCCCTCCGCTACACCGAGCCTCGCCGCGGGGTCATGCGGATTCGGGGGAATCGGCGCCATCATCGGCAGCGAGAAGCGGTATCCGAGATCGCCGGTTGACCGCGTCAGATGAACAACCAGCGTGTGCTCATCAGGTGCCTCGATCCCCGAGATCGTGTCCGCCTCGCCACTCGCGAACTCCTCCGTGCCCTCAATCACCCCGAGGTAGTAAAAGAAGTCGCCGTTGAGGTACGGGCCGAAGCCACAACACTTCTGGAGAAGCTCCGGTGAGGGGCCCAGCGCGCGCTCCAGAGCGCGGATGAAGTCACGCGCGGTGATCTCGACATCGGCGAGCGGCGGCGCGTAGTGGATGCCCCGCTTAATCCGGAACGTCCAAGTCAGCCCATCAGACGAGACGTCCGGCATCGCAGCAGCAAGATCCGGCCTCAGCTCCGCGCCCCCATCCGCGGTCGGACGACCATTCGACGCGAGCAACGTGCGCACGAGGCAACAGCGATACAACTCCCAGCTCGTCGATCCCAGGACGCCCGGATCGAGAGCGAAGTCGAAACCCGGAGGAAGCCCATAGGCCTCCGGAGCAAGATTCGACGTAATCAACCCCACGCGCAGCGTCCCCCCGGCGACGGGCCCATCACTCGCGTTCGGGCTCGACGCTCCCCCTCCGCACCCGCTCAGGAGGGCAATCGCCGAGAGAACAGCCAAAGCACCGATCGCCCTTCTCATGGACAAGACAGTGCCAGCGGCCGCTCAACGAATGCTCTACGGGCCCGAAACCCGTCTCCGACTCAGCGTCCGGGCCTCAACCTCGATCTCCTGCGTGACGTCCGCCCGAAGGGCGATCGACTCGCCGCCCTCGCCGGCGATCCGGGCCGCGGTCTCCCTGGCAGCGGGCTCGCTGACGTCGACGACGGCGATACGAGCGCCCTCGCGCGCAGAGGACGGCCGCCGCCTGCTCGATGCCCGACCCCGCGCCGGACACGAACGCCACACGCCCCTGCAGCCTCAACCGATGATGATTGATGCACCTCCCGACGCAGCACTCAGCCTCAAGTAGCTGGGCAAGCAAGCATGAGGCCGCTCACCTCGCGCTCAGCGCGCTGGCCGATGCTACCTCAGGGGTGGCACCCACGTTCGCGCCCACGGGCGCCAAGCCCGGCTACGCGGCTTCGCGAATGAACGCGACGGTCGGCGGAGCAGACCTGGAGGCGTGCTCCGCCGACTCGGTTACACACGCGCGTGCGCGCGCGAACGCTTCACGTCCGCGCCCCCGGGATTGGTGCGGATGATCCGATAACGTCAGCCGGGTGGCCGTCTGGCGGATCATCGACACACGTTCGATCGCGGAGGGAGCTGAGGGCGCTCGAGCGTGGACGGTCGACGTCGAGGAACGCCAGACCGCGCAGCGGATGACGATCCCCGTCGACCGCGTCGGCGACCACCCATTCGACGAGTTCCCGGACGAGTGCCAACGAGCAATGCAGACGCAAGGTCGCAGCGTCGTGCAGAAGTACCTCGACCTCCAACGGATGCCTCGTCGGATCGTCCTGACGATCGAGGGAATCAGACCCGACTTCGGCGACCCAGCGTAGCCGGCGGACGGGCTGACACGAGGAGGCGGGTTCGGCAGGATCGTGGCGCCCGCGAACACGGTTTGCTGGCCCTTTCGGGGGCCTGGGGAATCTGACGCGCAAGGCCGCCGCGCTCACGTGAACGAGGTGGCGGTCCGCAGCGGTCACAGGCTGCCCCGACACACACCGTGTTCGCAGGGCTCGGGATTCAGCTCCGTAGCGAGCGCAACCGGCGTGGCACCCGACCTATACTCGGTGACGCGCGAATCGCGGATGCTCCCCACTGGGAGGCAGCTGACGGGACGAGGAGTGCGACGGTGAGACAGCAGCTGCGCCAGACAGACGAAGAGCACGATCCCGCGTCCGCGTTCCACTTCACCCGCGAGATGATGGCGGGGCCTATCTACAAGAAGTACGAGAAGGCCTTGAAGGCGGCCTGGAACCCTCGCGAGCTCGATTACACGAGCGACGAGAAGGACTGGCAGCGGCTCGCAGAAGAGCGCCGCCGTGGCCTGCTCGGCATCACCGTGCGGTTCTTCGCCGGAGAGCAGCGGGTGACCGACGAGCTTCTGCCGATGCTCGCCGCGGCGCACGCGCTCGGCCGTTACGACTGGACGATGTACCTATCGACGTTCCTCATGGAGGAGGCCAAGCATTCCGAGTTCTTCGCTCAGTGGCACGAGCGCGTGGCCGACATTCTCGAACCGCATGAGGTGGCGCCGTACTTCCTATCGCGCGGGAAGACAGTCGACCCGTCGGGTCGTTTCGAGATCAAGGACGTCCTCCACGAGGGGTTACCCCGTTACGGCAGCGAACTGATGGACGCGGTGCACTCCGCCGACGAGGTGGCGATCGAGGCCGGTTTCGTCCGCTTCGCAACGCTCTACAACGGCTTTGCCGAGGGTGTGCTCACCATGCCCTCGTACGAGATCGTCATCGACACGACCGAGCAGTGGGGAGCGTTTCCGACGCTCCGGCAGGGCTTCCGCTTGATCCTCGCGGACGAGGGACGACACATCACGTTCGGGACCGCTGCGATCCGAACGCTGATCGAAAAGAATCCGTCCTTCGAGCCGCTCGCCCACGAGGTCTTCGACGAGTTCCGCGGCAACGTCGTCGGCCTCGTCGAGTACCAGAAGGCGATCCCCGGCCTTGACCTGCAGAAATACCAGACGCAGAAGGTGCGTCACTACCGCAATCGTTGCCGCGAGATGGGCATTACCCCCGACGACACGCTGGTCGATCAGATTCTCGACCCGGAGATCGACTTCGTGGTGGGCGTCGAGGCCGGCTAGACAGATGGAGCCGTAGCCCTACCGTAACAGCGCGATCGCCACGGGTTAGGGTTTCCAGATGTCGCATCCCGACCCGAACGGTCCGCCAGACCTCACACCGATCCAGGTTGGCGAGCTCTGGGAGAACCCCGTCACCCGTGAGCGCGCCACGATCCTCGAGCTTCCCTTCAAGAATCCGGAGGGTCGCGTGACCGCCGAGCTGACCGCGCTCGCCGGGGCGCGCGTTATGGGCGAGCACCGCCACCCGGCCCTTGCCGAGCGCTTCACCGTGCTTGAGGGCGAACTGACCTTGAAGCTTGACGGGCAGACGCGCATCCTGCGCGAGGGCGAGTCGGCCGTCATCGAGGCGGGCGCGTGGCACGACTGGTGGAATGCGAGCGACCGTGACGCGCGGGTGCGCGTGGAGATCACCCCGGGCGAGCGCTTCGCGTACATGATCGAGACCATGTTCGGGCTCGCCCGCCTCGGAAACACCAACGCCAAGGGCATGCCGGATCCGCTGCAGCTCGCGCTGACCGCGCGGGAGTTCAGCGACGTCGTCGTGTTCCGTAAGCCGCCCGCGGCAGTGCAGCGCGCAGTCTTCGGCGTCCTCGCACCGATCGCGCGCTGGCGCGGCTATCGCGCGACCTACCCACAGCTCTCACGCACGGTGCTGGCGCCGCGGGCATAGGAGTTGGCCTGCGGTGACGTGGCCTTCCGCCGGCGGAAACCACAGAGATTCGTCAGCGCCGGAGTCCGAGGCAACACTCCCTCGCGGTTCAGGCCACGCATGCAAGAAGGCCAGCCCCACGTTGCGCGGCGGTGCGCATCCGGACGGCCGAGTCCCTCGCTAGAGCCCCCGGCCGACCGGACAAAGGCGCACCACGAGGGGGACGTGGAGGCCATGCGCTGCGATCACCGTAGGCTGCCAAGACCGGGATGGGAAGCGCGGAGCGCACTCGGTCCGCGCCCTATTCGTCAACCTCGAGTCGGGCGTGCGTCTCCGGCGATTATTGACCTGTGCCATTGCCCGCTACCGCATGGTCGAGCCATTTCAGGTGCGCTGAGATCGGCTGAGCTCACCCAGATGGGTAGCAAGACGGGTCGCACCTTCTGGTCGACGTGAAGGGAAGATTCGGAGCACGCTCTCCGTCTGTTAGGCAGATGCTGTGACACGAGACGCGAAAGGAAGGCGTAGATGGGACTGGACACGAGCCTCATCAAGCGTGACGACGCTCCCGACGTCGAGGCGCACATGCGCTGGGGCACGGACACCGGGGTCGCGGTACTGGTACCCGAGACGGACGACCCCACAGTCACCGACGGCCACGAGCTGACCAAGGTACCGCACTTCGAGGGAACCCTCGAGGTCGACTCTCGAGCGCAACGATCGACCTCATCGAGCATGACAACTCTCAGGCGAGGCGTCAGCCGGAGGTTCCCCCGATTCGCCTTCGTGTCCGGCCGTGGCCGGAAGGGAAGGCGGTAAGGGTCCAAGCATCGTGGCCCGCTTGAAGGACGCCACGCGCTCCGTGCGGCTGCGAATCGTGTGGCTTTTCCGCAGAGCGATCAGCGGTCCTCCCGATGGCTTCGGGAAGCGCCGCGGGCACAGTCTGATCGTCCGATCCGGAGGAGGAACTGGTGACGCTGCTCTGGTTCATCGTGTGGATCATCTCGAACGCCGTTGGCGACAACGAGCCGCTTCTCACCGATCCGGTGAACGTCTGGACGTGGACTCTGATCCTTGCCGTCGCGCTTGATCTCTGCGCTGCCGCCGCGTCGTCGCATGCAGTGCGGCGGTGACCTCCGATCGAAAGGCGGGTGCGAACGATGCAGAAGTGGGAGTACCTGGTCGTCCCTCTGGAGCAGGTCAAGAAGCTCAAGAAGGACTCGGCTGGGCTGTCGCCCAGCTTCCTGAATGAGCTTGGCGCGCAGGGATGGGAGGCGGTGGGGCTGTCGCTCAAGTACGGCGACTTGCTCGCGTGGCCGGTGGTTCTCCTCAAGCGGCCGCTGTCCTAGCAGGCTCATCACCCGAGCGCGCTGCTCGAGCAGCTCCTGCTCACGGGTTAGTCGGTGGCGACGCTGTATGAGACTCCTTCCGAGACCCTTTGCGAGTTCACAGAGGGGTGGAAGAAGCGCTACCGATCGCGAGTTCGAGCCTCCACCTACGACCGTTGTCGGCAGGTTCTCACGGCATTCGACGCGATCACGGCTCCACCACGGGACCATGGAGAGACCATGGCGCAGGACGGGATCCGGATCAGCGGTCTGAAACCGGCTTCTTTGCAGGCAAATGTTAGTGGAGCGTACCGGGATCGAACCGGTGACCTCCGGCTTGCAAAGCCGGCGCTCTCCCAGCTGAGCTAACGCCCCGTGCCTGAAAGAATAGGGGCCGGCTCGCCGGCCCCTACGAAATCCTCCGTCCGAGCGGGTCAGTCGCCCCAGTCGAACTCTCGCGAGCGGCCCCAGAGCGTGTCCTCGGAAGCCGCGCGGGGCGCTGCGTCCTCCTCGGACTCCGGGTCTCCGGCCGGCCACGCGAGAACGAGCTCTTCCTCCATCACCACCGGCTGCGTGCCGGTGATCGTCTCCTCGTGCCGCGCCTGCTCCTCCGACTTGAAGAGCGGGTGATTCTCGAACGGATCGTCCACCTTGTACCGATCGAGCGGCATGTCGCCGTTGAGCTCCGAGTTCCGGCGCTTCAGCTCCAGGTGATCCTCGATCACCTTGGCGAACGACTGGCTCCCGTCCACCGTCATGCACTCCTCCATGTCGTTTTCAGGGGCGCCCGATTCTAGATCAGGTCGCAACGCACGGGAAGAGCCTAGCGGTCATGAATGACACCACGTTTTGTGACGAAAGCTACTAGCTACGGGCGCGAAGCACGAACTCGTCGACGAACCGACCACGATCCCGATCGTCGAACTCCGGATGGAAGAACGGCAGATCCGGAGCTCCTAGCCGCTCGACGGCCCAGCGGCGCAGGGTCGCGGCCGGCGAAGCCCTGTCCTCGGCCGGACGCCCGGCGAGAGCCCGTGCCAGTGTCCGGGCGCCCCGAACGACGCTCCGGTCCGCTCTCGCCGCATCGTTCAGCAGCGTGACCGTTCGCCGTAGCGTCCGCTCGGTCGCGGGCAGCGAGCGCGAGCGCTCGTCGAGTAGCGCGACCAGCCGCCCCCCGAACAGCTCGAGGTCGGCCCTCAGCGTGGCCGCCTCCGGCCCGAGGCGAATCGCCGCCAGAGCCTCGTCGAGGCGCCGCAGCAACGTCGCGCCGCGAACCGCATCCTCTTGTCGCCGTTCGAGCTGCGCCGCGCCCAGGACTCCTTCTACCTGGTGCACCGCTCGCACGTGGCGCGCGATCGCGGTCAGGCGCTCCCGTCCGCGAACGAGCCGGCCCGACTCGTCGAGGACGACCACCCGCTCGGGCCAGGTCCGCACGACGATGAACGCCCGGCCGCGCACGAGCTCGACCACCTCGACGCCGTCCGGCGAGAGATCCGGCATGCGGACACGCGCTCGCTGAACCGCGAGGCGCCCGACGGCAGCAGGCGCGCGGCTGGCCATGCGGAACCGTACTCGATCGAACGCATCCTCGCCGGCGACCGTGGAACCGGCGAAGCCGGTTCCACACAGCGCGCCTTGCTAGAAGATCGGGCGCTCGAGAGCGACCGCGATGATCATCCCGATCGTGAAGCCGCCCGCCGCGAAGGCGAGCCCGGCCGCGTTGAGGCCGCGCACCGTCGATCCGAACCCTGCTCCGATCAGCGCGATCAGGATCGCGCCCGGGCCGATGCGCCCCGGGTAGTAGAAGAGAGCCGCGAGCCCGCCGAAGATGGCGAAGGTCGAGAGGTAGTTCCCGACGAGCTTGGGCCAGCTCGACCGGCCCTCGGGGACTTCCTCGAGCTCGTGCTCGGCCGCGCTCACGCGGGCGGCCTCGTGCGCGCGCGTGTAACAACGGGTGCCGGACGGCGGGTCGGCGAGCCGTGCGGCCCGCGACGGAGAGGCGGCTGCTTCGGCGCCTGTCGCTGCCACCACGAACCGGGCTCCGGGCCGCCCGAGTCGAGGTCACCGTCGCTCGCGCCGCCGAACCCTTCACCCGGCGCCGGTGGATCCTTGACCGCCCACCAGACCACGTAGACCAGGTAGAGGGCGGGGATCTTCAGCACGACGAGAAAAAGGATGGAGAACCAGACGAAGGGCTCCACGGGCCCAGTCTACCGCGTCAGACGGCGCCGGAGATCTGCTCTGGGACCGGGTACGCGAAGCACCGCGCCGTCGCGCCGCCGTCGACGGGGATCGCGGTGCCCGTGACCAGCGAGGCACGATCGGAGAGGAGGAACGACACCACCTCGGAAATCTCCTCCGGCTGGCCGATCCTGCCGAGCGGGTGCAGCTCCGCCTCGACGGCGAGCGCCTCCTCGCGCGACAGCTCCGGCGGCAGCACCTCGTACGTCATCGGCGTCTCGATCGACCCCGGGAGCACGGCGTTGCAGCGGATCCCGAACGGCCCGTAGTCGACGGCGACGCCCTTCGAGAACATGATCACCGCCGCCTTCGCGGACTGGTAGACGAAGTATCGCGGGAAGGCGTGCGTTCCCTGGATCGACGCGATGTTCACGATCGAGCCTCGCTTCCGGGGGAGCATCCGCCGGACGGCGACCGCAGTGCCGTACATGGCGCCGACCTGGAGCACGCGCAGACCTCGATCGATCTCCTCGGGCGTCACCTCGTGCGCTCCGCCCTGGATGTCGATACCCGCGTTGTTGACCCAGGCAGCGAGCGGTGCGAGCGCCTCCGCAGCGTCGGCGGCCTGCTCGTGCGTGGCCCAGTCGCCGACGTCGCCGTGGAGCGGCGTGAACCCGGCCGCGGCAGCGGCCTCATGGAGGGCATCGCGGTTCCAGTCGACGCCGACGACGGCGTCGCCCTCGCGGACGAGTTGCGCCGCGATCGCGAGCCCAATTCCCATCGCGGCGCCGGTCACGACACACGACCTCATGCAGCCTCCTTCGCTCGTGACCGAGATCGGTCAGCCATCGAGGAGCGACTCTCCGCTCTCGCGATCGAAGAGCTGGACACCCTCGAGATCGATGGCGATCGCAAGCGTCCGACCCGGCGCCGCGCTCGAGCGTGGGTCGAGACGCGCCGCGAACGCGCCCGCGAGCTCGATCGGCCGCTCGCCGACCTCGGCCGACGGGAACCCGTCGATCCGGAAGTAGGCATACGTCTCCGGTCCGAGCTGCTCGGTCACCTCGACCTCTGCGGACAGCGTCTCCCGACCGCCGTCCTCGAGTCCCGCATCCAGGAAGTGCTCCGGCCGCAGACCGACGAGGACCGGCCCGTCCTCGGCGCGAAGGCGGGCGCGGGCCCGATCGGGGAGCTCGAACCGGCGTCCGCCGAGCTCGAGCGAGCTCCGCCGCGAGCACGCCCTCGGCGAAGTTCATCGGCGGCGACCCGATGAAGCTCGCGACGAACGTGTTCGCCGGATGGTGGTAGAGCCGCTGCGGGCGGGTCGACCTGCTGGATCACCCCCTGGCGCAGCACCGCGACCCGCTCGCCGAGCGTCATCGCCTCCGTCTGGTCGTGGGTCACGTACAGCGTCGTCACGCCGAGGCGCCGGTGCAGCTTCACGAGCTCCGCCCGCATCTGCACGCGCAGCTTCGCGTCCAGGTTCGACAGCGGCTCGTCCATCAGGAACGCCTGCGGGTGGCGAACGAGTCGCCCGCCCCATCGCGACGCGCTGGCGCTGGCCGCCGGAGAGCTCGCGCGGCTTGCGGTGGAGGAGCTCCTCGATCCCGAGCAGCCGGACGGCCTCGGCCACCCGCTCGTCGATCTCCGCCTTCGGCAGCCGCTGCATCTTGAGCGGGAACGCGATGTTGTCACGCACCCGCATGTGCGGGTAGAGCGCGTAGTTCTGGAAGACCATCGCGACGTCGCGCTCCTTCGGCTCGAGATCATTCACGACGCGGCCGCCGATCGAGATCTCGCCCTCGCTGATCTCCTCGAGACCTGCCACCATCCGCAGCGCGGTCGTCTTCCCGCATCCCGACGGGCCGACGAAGATCATGAACTCGCCGTCCTGCGATCTCGAGCGAGACGTCGTTCACGGCGACCGTCCCGTCGGGGAATCGCTTGACGACTCCGTCGAACGTGATCGCGGCCATCGTCAGGCCATCCGCAGCCGGTCGAGTGCCGCCTCGTCGACCTCGATCCCGAGACCGGGCTCGGTGGGCACGGGCAACCTCCCATCGTCGAGGTGGAACGGGGCCCGGAGCAGCCCGCCCGCGAGCGGAGAGTCCGCGACGGAGAACTCGGAGACGGTCGGCCGGTCGAGCGAAGCGGCGAAGTGCAACGACGCCGCGACGAGGATTCCGGTCGAGAAGCAATGGGGTACGACCTCCACCCGGCGCTCGCGGGCGAGGTCCGCGATCTGCCTCGCGACGGTGAAACCGCCGCAGCGCGCGATGTCGGGCTGGAGCACGTCGACGTGACCGTCGACGACGAGCCGCCGGAAGGGCCCGATCGTCGAGTCTGCTTCGCCCGGCGGCGATCCGGATCGAGACGCGATCGGCCAGACGCCGGTAGCCCTCGTAGTCGTCCGGTGAGAGCGGCTCCTCGAGCCAGTAGAGGTCTGAGGACTCGACCCGTCGTACGAGGTCCGCTGCGCGCTTGACCGTGTAGGCCTGTCCGCCGTCGATCATCAGCAGCCGGTCCGGCCCGAGTGTCTCCCGGGCGGCCTCGATCAGCTTCGTGTCGTGGCCGACGTCCCGGCCGAGCGGGCCCCAGCCGAGCTTGAAGGCCGTGTAGCCGGCCGCGACCGCTCGCTCGGCGATCCTGCGAACGCCGTCGGCGGTCTCCGGCATCACCTCGCTCGCGTAGACGGGAAGCGCCGAGACGCGTGCGCCCCCGAGCAGGCTCGAGATCGGCTGTCCGGCGGCCTTGCCGGCGAGATCCCAGAGGGCGATGTCGACGGCGCTGATCACGTGCAGGGCGAGACCCGACCGGCCGTAGTACGACGAGCCGTCGTACATGAGCTGCCAGAGCCGGCCGATCTCGAGTGGATCCTCGCCCACGAGCAGCTCGCCGAGGCCGCGCGCGATCGCGTGTGACGAGGGCATCTCGATCACCGTGCGGGCGAGATACGGGGACGTGTCGGCCTCACCGACGCCGACGAGACCCTCGTCGGTGTGGAGACGGACGAGGAAGGCGTCCTGGGTGCCGTCGGCCCTCTTCGTGTCGACCTCGGGCAGCCGCAAGACGATCGGCTCGACGCGCGTGATCCTCATCGCACCCGGGCCCCCACCCTGCCCGACACCGCGTTTGCAGACGTTGCGGACAGGCCGAGGTAAGCCCCAGGGTCGAGCAGCACGGCGAGCTCGTCGGCCGGGAGGTGCCGCACGACCTCCGGGTCCTCGGCGAGCTCGGCGCCGAGCGCAGTCCCGGCCTCGGCGGCGCGGCGCGAGGCGCGGGCCACCAGTGCGTGTGCGGCCTCGTGACCGACCGACCGGCCGAGCGCCATCATCACCGACTCGGCCATGATCTGGCCCCGGGTCAGGTCGAGATTGGCCCGCATGCGCCCAGCGTCCACCTCGAGGCCCTCGAGCACCACTGCGAGCTTGTCGACGATCCCACCGCAGAGGATGAAAGCCTGGGGGAGGGCGACCCACTCGGTCGCCCAGAGGCTCATGTCGCGCTCGGCGGCATGGGCGGGCGCGTCGACGAGCACGCCCGTCGAGCCACGGAGGAGGCGTGCGCTCGCGACGACGTACTCGCAGGTCATCGGGTTGCGCTTCTGCGGCATGGTCGAGGAGCCGACGTGCGCCTCGGTCGTCGGCTCGAACACCTCCCCGACCTCGGTCGACTCGAGGCGCACGATCTCCGCCGCGATCCGCTCGGCGGCGGCTGCTACCTGCGACAGCGCGTGCGCGAGGTCGCGCAGCCGGTCGCGGGTCGCGTGCCAGTGGACGTCGGCACGGGCGAGCCCGAACCGGCGGCAGAAGGCATCCTGAACCGACTCCGCGTCGCCTCCCAGGGTGGCGAGCGTCCCCGCGGCGCCCGAGAGCTGCGCCACCAGCGCCGCCTCCGCGGCTTCGTCGAGCCGGCTCCGGGCCCGGCCCAGCTCGTCCGCCCAGGTGGCCGCCTTGAGCCCGAAGGTGATCGGAACCGCGTGCTGGAGGTGCGTACGACCCGCCATCGGCGTGCCGGCGTACCGGGCCGAGAGCGCTGCGGCGGCGAGCGCAGTGCGCTCGAGGTCGCGGGCGATCGGCACGAGGGCCGCGCGCGCCTGCAGAACCAGCCCGGTATCGACGACGTCCTGGGTCGTCGCACCCCAGTGGACCCAGGCGCCGGCATCGCCGCAGCGATCGGCGAGCGCGCGGATCAACGGGACGAGCGGATGCTTCGTGGCTGCGACCCCGTCGCGAAGCACGTCCAGGTCGAAGAGGCCGGCTTGGCACTCCTCGACGATCCGCTCGGCCGCCGTCCGGCGGCACGACGCCGACGTCGGCCTCGGCCTGTGCGAGCGCCGCCTCGACGTCGAGCCACGCCTGAACCAGCGCCGTCGTCGTGAAGATCGACCTGACCTCGGCCGTCCCGTAGAGGTCGCGGAGGAGCTCGCAGTCGAGCGTCGTGGTCATGGGGGAGATCATACGTTTGCCCTACACTCCCGTCCGTGGCGCGAGACACACGCCTGCGAGACGTCGCGGCCGCGGCAGGCGTGGACACGTCGGTCGTCTCGCGGGTTCTCTCCGGAGATCGCCGCCTGTCGATCCGGCCGGAGACGCGGCAGCGCGTCCTCGAGGCCGCCGCACGCCTTCAGTATCGGCCGAACACGGCGGCGCGCGCCCTGAAGACGGCCCGGACGATGGCGATCGGGATCGTCGTTCCCGACCTCGCCAACGTCAACTACGCGACGATCGCCCAGGGCGCCGAGGAGCGCGCGAGCACCGCCGGCTACACGCTGCTCGTCGCGAGCGGGTCCGTGACCGAGCGGCTCGTCGAGCTGCACGGACGGATCGACGGGCTGCTGGTCGGCATGGCCACCAGCGAGACGCCGCGCCTCGGCGACTTCGGCGGTCGGCTGCCGGCCCTGCTCGTCAACCGGCGCGAGCCGTGCGGCATCCCGAGCGTGACGGTCGACGACGAGGCGGGCGCCGTCATCGCCACCGAGCACCTGCTCACGCTCGGTCACCGCCTGATCGGCCACGTCGCCGGCCCGCAGAACGCCGACACCGCCCGCCGGCGCCTGGCCGGCTTCCGCGGGGCGCTCGAGACGGCAGGCGCTTGCGGCCGGCCCGGAACTGATCGCCGAGACCTCGTTCGACGAGGCCGGCGGGCACGTCGCCGCGACCCGGCTGCTCCGTCTCGATCCACGCCCGACCGCCCTCTTCGTCGGGAACGTCCGCGCGGCGATCGGGACGATGGCCGCGGCGACGCGTCTCGGTCTCGCCGTCCCCGGCGATCTCTCGATCGTCGCCTTCCACGACGCTCCCTTCGCCAGCTACCTCATCCCGCCGCTGACGACCGTTCGCATGCCGCTGATCGAGATGGGACGGCAGGCCGTGGACAACCTGCTCGCGCTGCTCGGCGGGGGCACGGTGGACGACGTGATGGTGGCGACCCCGCCCGAGCTGGTCGTCCGGGCCTCCACTGCCGCAGTGGCCGCGCCCGCCGTCTAGACCGCCACCGTCGGTCATCCCTTGACGGCGCCTGCCGTCAGCCCGCGGATGAAGAACCGCTGCCCGACGAGATAGAGGAGGAGCATCGGGATCGTCGCCCAGACCATCCCCGCCATGACGAGCGGCACGTTGAGATCGTATCGGCCCTGGAAGAGCGTCAGGCCGACCATCAGCGTCCTCAGCTCCTCCGTCTGCAGGAACACCACTGCGATCAGCACCTCGTTCCACACCCAGAGCGCCTGGACGATCGCCACCGTGACGAGAGCGGGAAGAGCGAGCGGCATCACCACCTTCCACCAGATGCGAACGTGCCCGGCGCCGTCGAGGCGAGCCGCCTCGAGCAGGTCGCGAGGCGTCGTCCGGAAGAAGCTCGCGAGGAGGAAGGTCGAGAACGGGAGCAGGATCCCGGTGTAGACGATGATCACGGAGTGGTAGCTGTTCAGCTGCCCGAGGTCGACCATCATCTTGAACAGCGGGACGACGAGCACGATCGGCGGCACGACCATGAGCGCCACCAGGAGGGCGAGCAGAACCGGCCCCGGCCGCCAGCGCATGAGCGAGATCGGGTATGCGGCGAGCGCGGCGACGAGCGTCGAGATCGAGACGGATGCGACCGTGAAGATCGCGGAGTTGCCGAGCCATCGCAGGAGGTCTCCGCCCTTGAAGGCGTCGCCGAGCGTGTCGAACGTCGGGTCGCTCGGGAGCCCGTACGGGTTCGTGATGTACTCGGCCTGCGACTTGAAGCTGTTGACGAGCAGGAAGTACAGCGGGATCAGCGTGATGAGCGCGAACGCGAGCAGGAGGAGATGCTTCGGGATCGCCCGCAGCCGGCGATGCCGCCGGACACGTGGCTTGCGGCCGAGCGAGACCACGGTTGGCTCAGGCATACGCGAGGTCGTCGTAGCGCTTGCTCGCCCAGAGCCGGACGGCGATGAAGAGGCTGACGAACGCGAGCAGCGTGACCGCGGCAGCCGAGCCGATCCCGATCGCGCTGTTCGAGAAGACCTGCTGGTAGATGTACCACTCGCTGACGACGGTCGAGTTGCCGGGCCCGCCCGACGTCATCACGTAGATGTAGGCGAACACCCAGGAGAGCATCGTGATCGTCTCGACGATCCCGAAGAAGACGATCGCGGGCAGGAGCTGCGGCAGCGTGATGCGGCGGAACGTCTGCCACCAGCCCGCACCGTCGACCCGCGCGGACTCGAACATCTCCTCGTTCACGCTCAGCAGGCGCGCCAGGAAGACGATGATCCCGAAGCCGAGCTCCTTCCAGACGATCACGGCCATGATCGACCACATGGCCCAGGACGAGGAGCCGAGCCAGTCCTGGGCGAGCCCACCGAGCCCGACGTTCTCGAGCGCCGTGTTGAGGAGCCCGTTGAGCTGGAAGACGTAGCCGAAGACGATGCCCACCACTGGAATCGAGAGGATGTAGGGGACGAAGAGCAGGGTGCGGTACGCCTTCCAGCCCTTCACCCGATCGAAGAGCAGGGCCGCGATGACCGCCGCGAGGGCGATCAGGATCGGGACGCAGAGCAGGAGCTGCGCGTTGTTGAGGATTGCGTCCCAGAAGAGCGAGTCCTTGTAGACGTAGCGGTAGTTGTCCACGCCGACGAACTCGCTCGGCACGTAGGCGGACCCCACGCGCTGGAAGCTGTAGCGAAACACCCCGACGATCGGGTAGAGGAACACGAACCCGACGAGGAGGATCATCGGGACCGCGAAGAGCCACGGGGTCAGGTGCCGGCGCATCGGAGGGCGGGGGCGCGGCCGGCTGTCCCGGCCACGCCCCCCGCGGGGAGTCGTCCTAGGCGGTCAGGACCCCAGCCACGACTGGAAGTTCTGAACGCCGTCCGGATTGGCCTCACGCCACTTCGTGATCACGTCCTGGTAGAGCTGCGCCGAGCCTGCCGCGTCGATCTCGTCGGCCATCATCTTCTGGAAGACGACGAAGGTGCCGTTCACGTCGAGGTCGACCGGCGTGTAGTTAGCGGCCCACCAGGCGTCCTCGTTCTCCGAGAGCCACTGGAGCATCGTCTGGTCGGTCGGGCTCGTCACGGACGACGGGTCCCAGTTCGTCGACGTCGGGAAGTTCCCCGTCGCGGCGTAGAGGGCGTCGACATTCTCCGGCTGCTGGAGGAAGGCCATGAACGCGCCGGCCACCTCCTTGTTCTCGGACCACTGGGTGACCTGGAAGCCCTGGCCCGTGTTGACGAGCGAGTCGGCCCAGGCCCCGTCGCCGAACGCCGGCATCTTCAGGAGCCCGACGTTCATCCCCGCTTCCTGCGCGGCCTTGATCACGGACTGCACACCCGGGGCGCCGAACACCATCGCCGTCTTGCCCGCCTGCCAGAGCGCGAGGCCCTCGGCGAAGCCGAGCGAGTTCGCGTCCTCGTTGAAGTACGGCTTGAGCTGGAACGTGTAGTCGAGCCACTGCGTCCAGCCCGGATCCGTCGCGAAGTCGCCGTCGATCACGAGCTGCTTGATGTCGTCGGGCGTGTTGACCCACTGCTTCTCGAGCTGGCCGGCGGCCGCGATCTCGCCGCCGAATCCGTCCTTGAGCCCGAGCGCGATCGGCGTGATGCCCGCGGCCTTGATCGCGTCGAGCGCCGCGATCCACTCGTCCCACGTCGCAGGCGGCGCGTTCGGGTCGAGGCCCGCCTGCTCGACGAGGTCGAGGTTGACCACGATCGGGTAGACGAACTTGTAGAGCGGGAAGACCCAGCTCTGGCCCTCCCAGATCGTCTCCTGGACGCTCGGGTTGGCGGCGATGTCGTCCGGGGAGACGACCGTCTCGTTCGGAACCGTGCAGCCTTTCCACGCCGGCTCGAGCGACCAGGTCCCGCTCCAGTTGTACCAGAGGTCTGGACCGCTCTGGGACTGGCACGCCGTCTGCTGGGTCTGGATCCATTTGCCGGTCTCGTAGAGCGTCGTCTCGACCGTGACGTTCGGGTACTCCGACTGGAACTTCGCGACCATGTCGTCCATCCAGGCCTCGATACCCGGAGCCTCGAGGTCGCCCAGCCACCAGAGCTTGACGGTGACGTCCCCGGCCGACGCGACGTCGAACTCGCTGCCGAGGCCGCTCCCGGCCGCCTCGGTCGCGGCGGCGCCGGTGTCCTCGGCGGGCGCCGTCTCCTCGGCGGGCTGAGTCTCCGCCGGGGCCGTCGTGGCCGCCGGAGCGGCCTCGTCGCCCTCGTCGCTGCTTCCGCCGCCGCACCCGGCGGCGATCGCGAGCAGCGCGACGAGTGCCGAGAGGGCAACCCACCGCAGTGCAAGCCTTTGCTTCCGATCCATCCCTACTCCTCCTCGCTCTCTGAGCCCGTACGCTCCCGGGCTTCGCCCGGGAGCCTGATCGGGGGTCGCGCACCCGGCCGAGCCGGGCGCTCAGCCCCTAGGTCATCCACCAGGGATCGTGGTCAGCGCGCCGTCGATCGTGAGCGCGGCGCCCGTCAGGTACTCGGCGTCGTCCGAGCACAGGTACACGGCCAGCCGCCCGACCTCCGACGGCATGCCGAGCCGGTGTGCCGGGACGACGTCGAGGTAGAACTGCTCGTCGATCGCTCCGCGCGCCACGTCGGCGTCCCACATCGGCGTCCGGAGCACCCCGGGGCAGATCGCGTTCACGCGGACGCCGTGCGGCGCCCACTCCCCGGCCGCGACCTTGGTCATCATGATCACCGCAGCCTTGGGGGTGCAGTACGTCATCCGTCCGGGGTTCGGGGAGAAGCCCCGGATCGACGAGATGTTCACGACCGATCCCGCCTTCCGCGGCAGCATGTGACGACCGGCTGCCCGCATGCAGTAGAAGACGCCGGTCTGCATGACCGCGATCGAGTCGTGCCAGTCCTCGTCGGTGACGTCTTGCGTGTGTGGGCCGACGCGGCTGATGCCGGCGTTGTTGACGACGATGTCGATCCGGCCGAAGTCACGCGCCACGGCATCGAACGTCCCGTCGACCTGCTCTCGGTTCGAGACGTCCATCGGATAGGCCCGGCTCTCGATGCCGAGCACCGAGAGCTCCCCCGCCGCGGCGCCGGCCGACTCCGGGTCGAGCTCGGCGACGGCGACCGACGCTCCCTCCCTCGCGAGCTCCTCGGCGATCCCCCGACCCAGTCCGGTCCCGGATCCGGTCACGATCGCGACACGTCCGTCCAGTACTCCCATGCCCACCTACCTCGTCTCGTCCGTCGAAGTGCAGCGTTCCGCGGTCCGTTGCAGGCTCATGCGGCGAGCTCCGCGCTGATCTCCCGAGCGGCAGCGACCACGGCGTCGATCAGCTCCTGCCTGCGAGCGTGGAACCGCTCGACCGGAGCGCTCACCGTGAACACCGCGGTCGGGAGGCCGTGCTCGACGACGGCGGCGGACACGCAGGCAACCCCCTCTCTGAACTCTTGCTCGTCAAGCGCGAACCCGTCCTCACGTATCCGGGCAAGCTCGGCGAGGAGCCTATCGCGTTGGACAATCGTATGTCTAGTGAGGGCCTCGAGCGGGTGCGAGCGGAGATAGGCGTCCCGGGCAGCCGGTGTCGAGAGCGCGAGCAGGAGCTTGCCGGCGGATCGGGCGTTCGCGAAGCCGGTGAAGCCTCGGTGCAGCCCGGCGACCCGGATCGCCTGTGACCCCTCGAGCGACGCCAGTACCGTCACCTCGCCGTTGTGCCAGCCGCTTGCGTGAGCCGTTTCTCCCGTCTCCTCGGCCAGTCGGTGGAGCCCCGTCAGGATGTGCTCGGGCAGCGCGAGCTCGCGGCTGACCGCGTCCGACAGGGCTCCGACGAGCGGGCCGAGGTGGTAGCGGCGGCGGGGGTCCTTCGACAGGAGGCCCTCCGCGACCAGCGTGTTGAGCAGGTGGTAGCAGGTCGGGCGCGGACACGCCAGCGCGGCCGCGATCTCCGACGCCGTCCGCCCTTCCCGGTCGGCGACGAGCCGCAGCACCTGGGCGGCCCGGGCGACCGAGCGAATTCGCGTGGCTGACCGTATCACTATCTGGACATCTTGTATTCGTTATCGAGATCCGGTCTACTAGAGCACAGTTGTGGCGGCGCCGTCAATTGACCGGGCGTGACGCTTCGTGCCATAGTCGGGCCGGCGCCAAGGCAAACCTTTGCTTAGCGTTCCACGAGGTCAAGGAGAGAGGATGAACCAGGTCACGAGGAATCCCGAGCTCGGCGAGCGGATCGGCGCCGAGAGACCGCCACACCGCCTCGAGCGTCTCGGCGCCGTGATGGAGGAGCAGAGCCTCGACTGCATCGTCGCCTTCGGCCCCGACGAGGCGAACTACGTGGCAGGCTACTGGCGGTACTACGGAGGCCCGTCCGGCGTCGTGGTCGCCCGCGACGGGGAGCGGACCCTCGCCGTCATGCGCGACGAGGTGCCTGTCGCCGAGCGCCTCGGCGAGGCCGACTCCGTCCTGGGGTTCGGCGAGCGCGGCTTCGGGATCGACCTGAGCCCTCTCCCGCTGCTCGCGAACGCGATCGCCTCGGTTCCAGCGCTCGCGTCGGCGCGGCGGGTCGGGATCGCCGACGGCCTCGGGCCCATGCGTGAGCTCCTTCGGTCGCACCTGGACGCCGAGCTCGTCGGCATCGAGGCCGAGCTCGTCCGGTCGCGCCTGCGAAAGGACGAGGACGAGCTCGTGAAGATGGCGCACGCCTACGAGCTGTGTTGGCTCGGACAGGCGGCGGTTGCGGAGGCGGTCGAGCGGCGGAGCAAGCGAGATCGAGGCGTTCTCCGCCGCCCAGTCGACGGCGCAGATCGCACACGGCGAGCCGATCGAGTTCCTGGCCGACGTGCTCTCGGGGCCCGACACGTGCTGAGGTGTGCTGCCCGATCCGGATCGCATCGCCGCGGAGGGTCGAGCCCGGCGACCCGCTGATCGCCGACATCGTCGTGCGGGCGGACGGCTACTGGGGAGACACCGCGGAGACGCACGTCTCCGGCTCGAACGCCGAAGTCGAGGAGGCGCGGGCCAAGCTGCTCGAGATCCTCGAGAGCGCCCGTACCGAGCTTTCGGCCGGCAACACGGGGGCCGCGATCTTCGCCGCAATGGACGCACGCGTCCGCGAGGCGTTCCCGGACGGGGAGCTCCCCCATCACGGCGGTCATGCTCTCGGGCTGACCTCGTTCGAGGATCCGCACGTCATCCCCTCCGACGAGACCACGCTCGAGAGCTGGATGGTGATCGCGCTCGAGCCGGGCGTGTACGTCCCGGGCCGCTTCGGCGCTCGGGTCGAGAACGTGTTCGTCGTCACTCCCGCAGGAGGGCTCGAGCTTCGCGAACGCGATGGGGATCGCCCGTGGCTGAGGCCTCGAGCCTCCATCACACCGGGCTCACGGTCGGCGACCTCGATCGCTCGATCGCCTTCTACCGCGACCTGCTCGGCTTCGAGCTGGTCGTCGAGCAGGAGAAGCAGGGCGGGTACCTCGGCGCCATCGTCGGCCGGCCCGATGCGCACGTCCGGATGGCGCATCTGAAACTACCGGCCAGCGAGCACCGGATCGAGCTCTTCGAGTATCTTCGCCCCCGCGGGATCGAGCCCTCCGAGCCGCTCGAGCCGTGGCGGATCGGCCCGACCCACGTCTGTCTGATCGTGGACGATCTCGGGGGCGCTGTACGAGCGTCTCGCAGCTGCCGGCGTCGACACGTTCCTGAGCCCGCCGGTCGACGTCGACACGGGAGCGAACGCTGGAGGAAGCGCGCTCTACCTGCGCGACCCGGACGGCACGCTGCTCGAGCTGTTCCAGCCGCCGAGGCGACCCGCATGAGCGTCCGGTCGGCGTCGCCAGTGCTCTCCCGCCTGACGATCAGGCGGATCGAGACGTTCCCGATCCGAGTTCCGCTGGCGCGGACCTATCGCGGCAGCGCGTACGAGATGACGCATCGCTCGACGATCGTCGCCCGCGTCCACACGGACGACGGTGTCGTGGGCGAGTCCTATGCCGGCGACGAGGACGCGAGCCTCCGCGAGATCGACCGCATCGTGCATCGCGAGATCGCCCCACGGCTCGAAGGCGAGGACGCACTCGCCGTCGAGCGCTGCTGGGAGCGCTCGCGGCCGGCCACCTACGACATCCTCCGAGACAGGCGCCTCGGGCTCGTCGCCACCGCGTGCGTCGACACCGCGATCTGGGACGCCGTCGGGCAAGGCCCTCGGCCAGCCGCTCTGGCGCCTCTGGGGCGGCTATCGCCGCTCGGTGTCGATGATCTCGATCGGCGGGTACTACGACACCGGGATCTCGATCGCCGACGAGATCGCCGAGCTCCGGCGAGCTGGGGCTCGCCGGGCTCAAGTTCAAGGTGGGCGGACGAACGCCCGACGAGGACGCCGCCCGCTTCCGCGAGGCCCGCGCGGCAGCCGGCCCCGACTTCGTCCTCGCGGCCGACGCGAACCAGGGCTGGAGCTCGAGCGAGGCGATCCGGTTCGCCCGGCTCGTGGCGGAGCACGATCTCGCCTGGCTCGAGGAGCCCTGCCGCTGGGCGAACGACCGCCGGGCAATGCGCGACGTCCGCTTCGGGGCTCCGGTTCGCGTTTGCGCCGGCCAGTCGGAGCTGTCGGCCGCAGGCTGCCGCGACCTGATGGCGGAGGGGGCGATCGACATCTGCAACTTCGACGCGTCGTGGTCGGGCGGCCCGACAGAATGGCGGCGCGCCGCCGCGATCGCACACGCGTTCGACGTGGCCATGGGTCATCACGAGGAGCCCCAGGTCGCAGCACACCTGCTGGCGTCGATCCCTCACGGAACGGTCTGCGAGTGCTTCCATCCGGACCGGGATCCGATCTGGTGGAACCTCGTCGCCAACCGCCCGGAGCTCGCGCGGTGGCCGGCTCGAGCTGACGGACGCTCCCGGCCTCGGCTGGGAGCTCGACTGGGACTACGTCGAGGCGCACCGTGTCCATTTCGACCACTCGGACTGAGGAGACCATGCGACTCGACGGCATCGAAGGGCGTGTGGCGTTCGTTACAGGCGGCGGCCGCGGCATCGGACGCTGCATCGCGGAGACCCTGCGCGATCTCGGTGCTCGAGTCGCCGCCTGCGACCTCGAAGCTCCGTCGGTCGATGGCGTCCTCGGGCTGAGAGCGGACGTGACCGACGAGCACCAGGTCGATGCAGCGGTGTCCGCGGTCGAACGGGAGCTCGGCCCGGTCGAGCTTTTCGTCTCGAACGCGGGGATCCTCATCGCCGAGCCGCTCGAGCAGACGGCGCCCGACGCCTGGCGCAGGCTCCTCGACGTCAACCTCACCGGCGCGTTCCTGTGCGCTCGGCGCGTCCTCCCCGGCATGCGCGCGGCAGGCTACGGGCGGGTCGTCGTCATCGGCTCCAGCGCGGGCAAGACCGGCGGCGGCACGGCAGCGGCGGCGTACTCGGCGTCCAAGGCCGCGCTCATGACCTTCGCCAAGTCGATCGCGAAGGAGTACGCGAGCTCCGGGATCCTCTCCAACGCGATCGCGCCGGCGCTCATCGACACCGAGATGATCGCCGGGATCGACGACTTGCGCGATCGCATTCCGCTCAAGCGCTACGGTCGCCCCCAGGAGGTGGCCGACGTGGCCGCGTTCCTCTGCTCCTCACATGCGAGCTTCATCACCGGCGAGATCGTGGACGTCAACGGCGGCTTCGTGATGGACTGAGGAGGCTCGATTGAAGAGGTTCGAGGGGAAGACCGCGATCGTCACCGGGGGTAACCGGGGGATCGGCCGCGCGATCGTCGAGCGCTTCGCGGCCGAGGGCGCGGACGTGATGGTGGTCGGCCGCAACGAGGTGACGATCGCCGCCACCGTCGCGGCCGTTCAGGAAGGCGGCGGCTCGGCGTGGGGCCACATCGCCGACGTCACCTCGTCGGATGACCTCCGGGGCATCGCGAGGGCCGGGGCAGAGCGCTGGAACCGCGTGGACGTGCTCGTGAACAACGCCGGCATCGGCCTCGAGACGCCGTTCCTCGAGATCCCCGAAGCGGACTGGGACCGGGTAGTCGCGACCAACCTCAAGGCTCCGTTCCTGCTCTCGCAGCTGATCGCGCGCGCGATGGCGGAGGCGGGCGGCGGCGCGATCGTCCACATCGCCTCGATCGACGCCTCCGGCGGCGACGGTCCCTACGCCAGCTACAACGCGTCGAAGGCCGCGCTGCTCGGCCTGAATCGAACGATGGCCCTCGAGCTGGGCGCGCTCGGGATCCGTGTCAACTGCGTCAGCCCCGGATTCACACACACGGACATGACCGAGGAGGCTGTGCCGGCGGAGCTGATGGACTACCTGCTGCACCGCTTCGACCGGGTGCCGATGCGCCGCCTCGTGAAGCCGTCGGAGATCGCCGCAGCGTGCGCCTACCTCGCCTCGGACGACGCGTCGGCGATCACCGGCATCGACCTGACCGTCGATTGCGGGCTGACGGCGAACTGGTACATCCTCGAGACGCTCGAGGGAGCCAACTGACGCGCCGGCCACGCGTCGAACCTTTGTGGAGAGAACCGATGGAGGAGGAGAAAGCATGGAGGACTGGCAGAGGCAAGCACTGACACGAAGGCGCTTCCTGCGACTCGCCGGCGGCGGGCTCGCGGCAGCCGGGCTGGCGCCGATCCTCGCTGCGTGCGGAGGCGGCGACTCCGGCGGCGAGGCTGCGGCGACGACGGCGGCCGAGGAGGCCGCAGCGACCGGAGCGGCAGCGGACACCGCCGCCGCGACGACGGCCGAGGCGGCGAGCGGCGGCGAGATCTCGATGTGGTGGTGGGGCGAGCAGGAGGCGATCGGGATCCAGAAGTGGGTCGACTCGACGCTCGCGCAGTTCAAGGAGCAGACCGGGATCACGGTCGACCCGCTGCTGATGGACACGTCCGCCGTGATCCCGCAGTTCACCGAGGCTGCCGCAGCCGGCGATCCGCCGGACGTGCAGTTCCTCTTCAACGGCATCTACCACATGGAGAACGTCTGGCTCGGCTACATCCAGGCGCTGAACGGCCTCGTCCCCGACGAGATCCTGCAGCAGTCGGGCGCGACCGTGCTCTCGATCTACCAGGGTCAGCAGTACCGCGTCGGCTGGTACATCGTCGGGTTCGGGATCGAGTACGACAAGGCGGCGTTCGAGAACGCCGGCCTCGACCCGGAGAGCCCGCCGACGACGTGGGACGCCTTCCTCGACGCGTGCGACAAGATCAAGGCCACCGGCCTGATCCCGTTCTCGGCCGGCGTCAAGGACGGCTTCTTCGGCGAGTGGTACTTCGTCAACACGCTCACGCAGGCGCTCGACAACCCGAGCCAGGCGATCGACCTCTTCGTGGGCGAGCTCGACTGGACGACGCCCGAGTACTACGAGCAGTGGACGAAGCTGCGGGAGCTCGTGGACATGGGCTTCATCAACGACGACGCGAACTCGCTCGAGCTGTACCAGGGCATCCAGCTGATGGAGACCGGCAAGGCGGCGATGACGATCAACACCACGGCCGCGCTCCCCGCGGCCCAGGAGAAGCTCGGCGAGAACCTCGGCTACTTCGTGATGCCGGTCTACGGGACCGGCGCGATGGCCGGGATCCCGATCACCGACACGCAGGGCTACGGGATCCCGACCGACGCGAAGGATCCCGCCTCGGCCGCGAAGCTCCTCGAGTTCATCCACTCCGAGGAGCGCGTCAACGCGATGTGGACCGAGTCGCGCGCCCTGCCGGCGGACGAGAAGTTCGACGCCTCGCTGATCGACGACGCGTTCCTGAAGACGGTGTACGAGACCTGGTGGGTCGGCGACCACAACGCCTACGTCGCCGACCTGATGCCGACGCTCTTCTGGACGGACGCGATGTTCGTGAACTCCCAGAAGATCCTCGCCAGCGAGATGACGGGGGAGGAGGCCGGGCAGAACGCCCAGGACGTGAGCGAGAAGTGGGTGCAGCAGAACCCGGATCTCGTCGAGAACTACAAGATCTGGGCGCAGGACCTGGCCGCCGGGCAGTAGGAGGGAAGACAACCAGCCGACTCGGGGCTCGCCGTGTTGAAGACCCGCCCGTGGGTGCCGTATGTGTACGCGCTCCCGGCGCTCTGCCTGATCGGGTTCATCTTCGCGTACCCGGTCGCCCAGGTCTTCAACTACTCGTTCCGCCTGATCAGGGGGAACAGCGGGCCCTGGGTCGGCTTCCAGAACTACGAGCTGATCTTCGACGACCCGACCTTCCGGGCCGCGGCCAAGCACTCGGCGCTCCTCCTGCTCGCCGTGCCGGCGCTGCTCGCGATCTCCGTGACCGTCGCGGTGCTGCTGTACGAGCGGGCGCGCGGATGGACGATCTACCGGAGCGTCCTCTTCTTCCCGTACATCCTCGCCGTCCCGATCGTCGGGATCGTGGCGAGCTACATGTTCACGCTCAACGGGGTCGTCAACTCGCTGCTCGGAGTTGTGGGAATCGACGGGCCGGACTGGATCGGCGACAGCCACATGGCGCTCTGGACGCTCATGCTGGTGATCGTCTGGCGCGAGGTGGGTTTCGGCATCGTCCTCTTCCTCGCCCGGCTCCTGTCGCTGCCCGAGGAGCAGCTCGAGGCGGCGAGGATCGACGGCGCGGGCTGGTGGTCGCGTCTGCGCTACGTGATCCTGCCGGAGCTCCGCGGCACGATCGAGTTCTACTGCGTGATCGCCGCGATCACGATGGTCGCCTGGGTGTTCGGCTACGTCTGGACGTTGACGAAGGGCGGCCCGGGCGATGCCACGACCGTGCTCGAGCTGTACATCTACAACCAGGGGCTCCGCAACTCGCTGCCGGGAATGGCGTCGGCCGTCGCCGTCCTGCTGATGGGAGCGACGATGATCTTCGTCGCGCTCCTCTTCTACACCCGCCGCCGGCAGCGCGAGGAGGAAGTCGCCTAGATGGCGGTCGACGAACTGCTCGGGCCGATCGAGTCGGCACCTGCCGAGCCGCCGCGACGGCGAGGGCCGCCCCCGGGGCGCGTGTTCCGCCAGTTCCTTCTCGTCTGCGCGGCGATCCTCGCGCTCTACCCGGTCTGGTTCATGATCTCGACGGCCTTCAAGTCGAACGACCAGTACCTCGAGAACACGTACGGATTTCCCTGGCCGCTCGACGGGGCGAACTTCGCCCACGCGCTCCGGGGCGGCGAGTTCTTCCGCTGGCTCGCGAACAGCGTCATCCTCAGCTTCGGGTCGGTGATGATCGCGACCGCGTTCGGGGCGCTCGCCGCGTTCGCGATCGCGCGGATGCGATGGCGCGGGCGGGATGCGTTCCTGTCGATCAACGTCGCGCTGCTGATCGTCCCGCCCGTCGTGATGCTGATCCCGCTGTTCACGCTCTATACGCAGTTCTCGATGGTTTCGACGTACTGGGGCGTGATCATCCTCTACGCCGGTCTCACGCTCCCCTTCTCCGTGTACCTGCTGTCGAACTTCTTCCGCGCGATACCCCGGGAGCTGTTCGAGTCGGCGTCCATGGACGGCGCCTCCCATTTCACGATCCTCCGGCTGATCCTCATACCACTCTCGGCGCCCGCGCTCGTCACGCTCGTCGTCGTCAACGCGCTCTGGGTGTGGAACGAGCTTCTGATCGCTCTCGTCTTCCTCCCTGACGAGGACAAGCGCACCCTGATGGTCGGCGTCACGGTCTTCCAGGGCCGCTACAACCTCGACGTGCCGCTCACGATGGCCGGCATGTGCCTCGCCTCGATCCCCATGTTCCTCCTCTACCTCTTCGGCCAGCGGCTCTTCATCCGCGGCCTCACTGCGGGCGCCGTCAAGGGATGAGCTCGAGCCTGCGTCAGCTCGCGCCGCTCGCGCACTGCGAAGGGATCGCGCCAGGCCCCGACGGAGCGCTCTACACGGGAGACGAGTCCGGCCGCGTCTTCCGCATCGACCCGGCCGACGGGTCGTTCGAGCACGTCGCGACGATCGACGGCTGGGCGCTCGGTCTCTGCGTCGACGGAGACAGCCTCGTTTACGTCTGCGCCTACGACCGTGGCTCGATCGTGCGGGTCGACCCGGCTACCGGGTCGGCCGAGACGTACTGCGAAGGTCTCGGCCTCCCGAACTGGCCCGTGTTCGCGGCGGACGGGACGCTCTTCGTCTCGGACTCGGGCTCCGAGGAGCCGGGTGCAGTCTCCGGGCGCGTCCTCGCGGTCGCACCCGGTGGCGGTAGAGCCGACGCGTTGCCCATCCCGCCGCTCGGCTTCGCCAACGGCATGGCGCTCGGCACCGACGGAACGCTCTACGTCGCGGAGAGCTTCGGCCCGAGCGTCGTCCGCATCCGCGGCGACACCGTCGAGACCGTGTGCGAGCTTCCCGGGACGGTCCCGGACGGGCTCGCCCTCGACGAGGAAGGCGGCATCGTCGTCACGAGCTACCAGCCGAATCGCGTCCTGCGGATCCCACCCGGCGGCGGCGAGCCCGAGACCGTCGCCGAGGACTGGACCGGCCGAACCTTGCTGACCCCGACCAACGCCGCGTACTTCGGCCCCGACCGGTCGAGCCTCGCGATCGCCCAGCTCTGCGGCTGGAGCATCGTCGCCATCGACACTCCGTGGCGCGGCCAGGCGCTCTTCTACCCGCAGCTCTAAAGGGCCAAGGGAGGCAACGATCCCGCCCCAGGTGTGACCGCGGCCGGCCTCCGGCCGGCAACGATTCCGCGCAGTGCGCAAACCGGCATAGCCGGCTTGCGCGACCGTCGCGGCAGTGCCGCGAATCGGCCGAGAGGCCGATATCGCGGCGACCGGGCTTTCCGGCGGCCGCCGGAAAGCCCTACCTCGGGCTCCGCCCGATTCGCCGCAGTGCGCAAACCGGCCAGGCCGGTTTGCGCGACCGTCGCGATATCGGGCTCCGCCCGATTCGCGACACTACTGAGACCGGACGGCTCCGCCGCCCTCCACGGCGGAGATCGGCCGGCCTCCGGCCGGCAACGATTCCGCCTAGACCTGCTCCGGCCTGACGAGTTCAGGCGACGCGAAGGCGCTCGACGACATCGAGATCCAGCGTCACGCCGAGGCCCGGCTCGGAAGGGAGCTCGATGGTTCCATCGCGCACCGCCGGCTCGGGCCCCGTCAGCTCACGGCGGAGCACCGATTCGAAGAGATCGGGATGGAACATCTCCACCCACGGGGCGTTCGGCGTCGCCGCCTGATAGTGGCGCTGCGCGGCGGCCGTGATCCCCGTCTTCCAGCCATGCGGAATGACCGTCGCGCCATGCAGGTCGGCGAGCTCGGCGATCCGCCGGATCTCCGTCAGGCCGCCGCAGCGGTTGATGTCCGGCTGGAGGACGTCCACGCGGCCGCGCTCGAGCCACTCGCGGCATTCGAACACCGTCGCGGCGAACTCGGCGCCGCAGATGCGGGTCTCCACCCGATCCGCGAGGCGTGCGTGCCCCTCGAGATCGTCGTGCCGGAGAGTCGCCTCGCAGAAGAAGACGTCGCAGTCCTCGACGCGGCGCAGCGCCCAGAGCGCGTCACGCCAGTCGCTCCAGCGGTAGCCGAAGTCGATCATCATCACGACGTCGTCCCCGAGCAGGCGGCGGCCTTCGCGGATGCAGGCGACCAGCTCCCGATCCCCGACGAGATCCTCGAAGAGGACCTCCATCTTGACCGCATGGAAGCCGAGAGCGAGCGCCCGCTCGAAACGGAGGGCGATGGCGTCCATCATCTCGCCGATCGTCCGCCCGGCGACCGATCCAGCGTAGACGGTCGCGTACGGGGTGATCGCGTCGCGCCGAGCGCCGCCGAGCAGCTGGTACACGGGCCGGCCGAGCTGCTTGCCCACCAGGTCGTGCAGCGCGACGTCGACCGCGGAGAGCGCGTGGACGCCGATGCCGCGGC
Organism: uncultured Thermoleophilia bacterium; assembly: GCA_963705605.1. GTDB lineage: Bacteria > Actinomycetota > Thermoleophilia > Gaiellales > Gaiellaceae > CAVPKC01. The sequence goes on along the minus strand of CAVPKC010000002.1, from coordinate 499,350 downwards.
GCCCGTGGTAGATCGTCCCCTCGTAGAGCTCGGCCCGGAGCCGGCCGATCTCGAAGGGGTCTCGGCCCTGCAGCATGCCGCGCAAGCCTCGGCTCCAGCCGTGCACGTCGTGCATCTGCACGAGCTCGCGGACCACCTCGGCCGGAGCATCCGCCTCCCCGACCCCCACCACGCCGTTCTCGTCGGCGATGGTGACGACCGCCGTCTCGGACGAGCCGTCGAGATCTGTCCCCTCCGTGCGGCGAGCGCGGAGGACGACGGTCTCGACGGCCGCGATCGTCGCCGTCATCGCCGACCAGGGGACGCGGTCGAGCCGCGCCGGCGGATCGTCGGGCGGGTCTCGACGACGACGTCGCGCGGCTCGGCGCCGGCGAGCTGGTCGAGGAGCGCGTCCACCGCGGCGGCGCCGACTGCCGCGAACGGCGTCCTGACCGCGGTCAGAGACGGCTGGAGGTACTGCGCCGCGGGAGGATCGTCGCAGCACACGACGGAGAGCCGTTCGGGAATCGGGGTCCCGAGCTCCCAGGCCGCCCGGTAGACGCCCATCGCCTGCGGCGGGCCGCCGGTGATGACGGCGGTGACCGCGGAGCTCCCGGCGAGCAGCGCCCGTGCCTGACGGACGCCGCTCCGTTCCCGGAAGTCTCCCTTGTCGATCACGACCGCCTCTTCGAGCCCGCACTGAAGCGCCGCCGCCCGGAACCCCTGCACGCGGCGGGTAGACGGATCGTTGAAGCGCGGACCGCCGAGAAACCCGATCCGGAGATGCCCGAGCTCCCGCAGGAAGCGAACCGCGCTCGCGGCCAGTGCGGCGTCGTCCATGGTCACGTTGCGACCACTCCCCGGAACCGACCGGTTCAGGAACACGTGGGGGATGCCGCGTTCGACGAGAAGCGTGCGGAACGGATGGCGCGGGCGCATCGAGGCGACGATCAGCCCGTCGATGCGGCCCGTGCGCACGAGCCCGGCGTAGATCTCCTCGGGCGACCCGGAGTCGCGGTCCTCGGCCAGCAGCAGAGCGCTGCCGCGCTCGAGCGCGCGCTTGACGGCACCTCGCACCATCTGGGCGTACACGGGCACGTCGAGATCGGGAATCAGGAGCCCGAGCGCACCGGTCTCGGCACGCCGCAGGCCGCGTGCGGCGGCGTGCGGCTCGTAGCGGAGCTCCCTCGCCACCGCCACCACCCGCTTGCGGGTCTCCGGCCGAACGGTCAGGCCCGGCGAGGCATTCAGAATCCTGGAGGCGATCGACTTCGAGACGCCTGCCTCCCGGGCGACGTCCTCGAGCCGGACCCGGGTCGAGAGACTCACGCCGCACCCGCCTCGGGAAGCCGCGGAGCCGCCGCGACGAGTCGCCTCGTGTAGTCGTTCTCGGGGCTCGTGAGCAGCGTGCCGACGGGGCCGGTCTCGCACACGACCCCCTGGTCGAGGACGATCACGCGGTCGGCGACGCAGGCGACGACTCCGAGGTCATGCGTGATGAAGAGGAGGGCGAGGCCGAGATCGGCACGCAGATCCGCGAGCAGCTCGAGCACGGCCGCCTGCACGGAGACGTCGAGCGCGGACGTGATCTCGTCGCAGACGAGGAGGTCGGGTTTCGCGGCCAGCGCGCGCGCGATCGCGACGCGCTGGCGCTCGCCGCCGGAGAGCTCTCCCGGGAAACGACCGGCGATCCGGGCCGGGAGCCGCACCTGCTCGAGGAGGCTCGCAGCCTCGGCCTCCGCCTCCCTCCGAGGGAGATCGCGCAGAAGCAGCGCCGGCCGCGCGATCGCGTCCCCTATCCGGTGGCGCGGGTTGAGGCTGTCGTAGGGGTTCTGGAAGACGATCTGGATCCGGCGCCGCGACTCCTTCGAGCGCGAGCGGGCTCGCGGCTCGAGCGTGGCGCCATCGAGGAGGATCCGCCCGGCAGCGGGCGGGTGGAGCCCTGCGACACAGCGGGCGACCGTCGTCTTCCCTGAGCCGGACTCGCCGACGAGCGCGAGGCACTCCCCCTCGGCGAGCGAGAAGGAGACGTCGTCGGCCGCGACGACGGTCGCGCTGCCACGGCCGTGGACGGCCCTGAGGCCCTCCACCGAGAGCAGCGTCATGTCGCGGCCGATGCCGAGCGCTGGCTCCCTCAGCTGCCCGAGCTCGAGTGGCGGCGTCCGCTGCCATTCGAAGCAGCGAACGGACCGGTCCGCCCCGGCCGGCTCGAGGGACGGCAACTCCGCTTCACAGCGGTCGACGCGCAGCGCGCAGCGAGGGGCGAAGGCGCACCCGTCCGGGCGCTCGCCCACTCCGACGGCGACGCCCGGCATGCTCTGGAGGCGACGCGGCCGCGCGTGGTTCGGGATCGAGGCGACGAGACCTCTCGTGTACGGGTGGCGCGGCGCGGTCAGGATGGCCTCTGCCGGCCCCTCCTCGACCACGCGCCCCGCGTACATGACCGCGATCCGGTCGGCGATCTGGGCGACGACGGCGAGATCGTGCGAGACGTACACCATCCCGAGCCCCCGCTCGCGCCGAAGGCGATCGATCTCCTCGAGCACGCGAGCCTGGGTGACGACATCGAGGCCCGTGGTCGGCTCGTCGAGCACGATCAGGGGAGGCTCGCAGACGAGCGCGATCGCGATCATCACCCGCTGCTGCTGTCCCCCGGAGAGCTGATGCGGGAAGCGGCGCACGAACTCGTCGTCGGCGGGCAGGTGGACGCCCGCGAGCGCAGACTCGACGGAGCTCCCTCCCGCGCGCGCCGACGCATGGGCGTCCAGCATGTCCTCGACGGCCGACCTGATCCGCAGAGCCGGGTTCAGGGCATTCGCCGGATCCTGCGGCACGTAGGAGACGAGCCGCCCGCGCAAGCCACGGGAGCGGTTGTCACTCCCGGCGACGGTCTGACCCGCGACGTCGACCGCTCCACCCGCGATCCTGACGCCCTCCCTCGCGTATCCGAGGAGAGCGAGGGCAGTCGTCGTCTTGCCCGAGCCCGACTCGCCGACGAGGCCGACGATCTCGCCGGGCTCCACCCGGAGTGTCAGATCCTCGACGATCGGCGGGCCGTCGACGAGCTCGATGGTCAGGCCCGACACCCCGAGGGCCGCCGGGTGGCTCATACGAGCCCTCGAACACCGGAGCGTCCGAGCGACCGTGCGAGGGAGTCGCCAAGGAGGTTGACCGAGATCGTCAGCAGCGCGATCAGCGCCGCCGGCACGAGGATCACGTAGGGGTTCAGCGTCAGCCCGTCGCGGTTCTCGGAGATCATCAGCCCCCAGTCCGCAGCCGGCGGCTGCAGCCCCAGCGAGAGGAAGTTGACCGACGCGACGAGGATGATCGAGTACGTGAACCGCAGGGGCAGATCGGCCATGATCGGCGTGACGATGTTCGGGAGGATCTCTCGCCGGAGCACCGACAACCAGCCCTCACCCCTCGCCTCGGCCGCCTCGACGAAGCCCCGTACCGACTGCTCGAGCGTCGCCGTCCTGACGACGCGGGCGATGAGCGGCAGCTGCACGATCGCAACCGTCGCGACGAGCACCGCCTTGCTCGTCCCGGCCCCGGTCACGACGACGAGGATGAAGAGGAGGGCGGGGAACGACAGGAGCACGTCCGCCCCGCGCATCAGAAGGCCGTCGAGCCAGCCCCGCGTGTAGCCGGCGGCGAGGCCGACGGCGGCGCCGCCTGCGTAGGCGAGGACGGTCGCGAGACCTGCGAGCGCGAGCACGCTCCGCCCGCCCCAGAGCACGCGGGAGAGTCCGTCCCGACCAAGGAAGTCCGTTCCCAGCGGATGGGCGGCGGTCGGCTCCTCGAACGGCAGGCCGACGGTCTTGTCCGGCGGGTCGGGCGAGAAGAAGGGCCCGAAGAGCGCGATCCCGACGACGGCCACGAGCAGGACGAGCCCGACGACGGCCGAGGGCCTGGCGAGGAAGCGCAGCCGCCCGGTCACGGCTGCGTCCGGAGCCTGGGCGTCAGCAGCACGACGAGGAGGTCGGCGACGATGTTGATCCCGATGTAGATGGCCGCGAGCACGACCGCGATCGACTGCACCTCGCGGACGTCCCGGATCGCCACGGCGTCGACCAGCTCCTTTCCGATCCCCGGGTAGGCGAACAGGTACTCGACGATGATGATTCCGCCGACCAGGTACTGGATGTTCTGCGCGAAGATCTGCACGCTCGGACCCAGGGCGTTGCGAAGGGCGTACCGCGAGATCACCGTCCGTTCGCGAAAGCCGTTGAGGCGAGCCATCTGGACGTACTCGGTGCGCAGCGTTTCGATCATTCCCGCCCGTACCATCCGGATCGACGCCGCGAGCGTCACCCCGAGGAGCGTCAGGACCGGCAACACGAGCGCGTCGGGCTTCGACAGCGGGCTCTCACCGGGAGGGATGAGCGAGACCGGCGGCAGCACGTCCAGCCACGTGAAGAAGAGCAGGATCAGGAGCGAGCCGAGGACGAACTCGGGAAGCGAGATCAGGGCGAGCGAGCCGAGCGAGATCGTGTGATCGGTGGGCCGACCTGCACGCACGGCCGCGATCACCCCGGCCACCAGCGACAGCGGCACCATGATCGCGGCCGTGATCGCCGCGAGGATGATCGAGTTCGAGAGCTTGCCCGCGATCTGGTCCCAGATCGGCGACTCGATCCCCGACGCGTAGCCGGCCGCCGAGTTCCCGAGGTCGCCCCTGAACAGCCCGCCCAGCCAGTCGAAGTACCGCTCGACCGGCGGACGGTCGAGGCCCATCCTCGCCTGCAGCTCCGCGAGCTGCTCCGGCGCCGCTGTCCTTCCGAGCACGGCGCTGGCGGCATCCCCGGGCAGCACCTCCGTCCCGATGAAGACGAGGATCGAGACGACGAGCAGGGTCGCGATCCCGGCCAGGACCCGGCGGACGACGAACCAGAGCAGGGGGTGGCCCCGCCGTGTCTGTGACGGCGGAGCGACCCCGAGTTCCGCTTCGACGGCGGACTCGCTCACACGCCGGTCAGAGCCGGTACAGGCCGGTCAGGACCGGCCCCTACGATTGGAACCAGACGTCGCGGTAGTTCCAGCCGCCGAGGTTGAAGAACGCGCTCGGCACGACCCCCTGGACGCTCTTCGCGTACGCGTCGACGATGCTCTGGTTCGCCCAGACGATGTACCCACCCTCGTCGTATTGCCTCTGCTGAACCTGGCCCCAGAGGTCGGTCGCGCTGGCCTCGTCGGTGGCACCGATCGCCGACTGGATCAGCTCGTCGTAGGCGGGATCCTTGAAGTGGGTCTCGTTCCAGATCGCGTCGGACAGCAACGCCTGGTTGTACCAGGTCGCGAGCGAGTTCATCGTCCAGAAGGACTGGGCGAAGTCGAGCTTCGTGTACAGGAGCGAAGTGTCGAAGTAGGCGTTCGCGGGCTCCTTCTTGATGTTCACCGTCACGCCCGCGCCCTTCGCCTGCTCGGCGAAGAGGGTCGCCGCCTCGACGAACCCGGGCACGATGTCCGACGTGTGCAGCGTGACCGTCAGGCCCTCCTTGCCGGCCTGCTGCAGGAGCGACTTCGCCTGCTCGAGATCCTGGTCGCGCGGGGGCAGGTCCGCGAAGAACGGCAACCCCGCGCCGGCGAGATCGTTCGCCGGAGTGCCGAAACCGGCCAGCGCCCCGTTGATCATGGCCTGGCGGTCGGGGATCAGACGGAACGCCTGGCGCACGAGCGGGTCGTCGAAGGGCGCGACGTCCACCCTCATGATGAACACCTGGATCGCAGGGCTCGGCGCGTCCAGGACGTTGATCTCGCCCGCCTCCTGTTGGGCCTTCGCCTGGGTGAAGGAGAGCTGGCTCATCATGTCGATCTCACCCGCGAGAAGCGCGTTCAGGCGCGCCGCCTCGTCGTCGATCGAGATGTCTTGCCACTCGTCGACGTACGGCTTGCCCTCTTCCCAGTAGTCCGGGTTCTTCGTCGCGACGCTGCGCTCCCCCGGCGTGAACTCCTGGATCACGAAGGGGCCCGTACCGATCGGCTTGTTCGACGGCTTCGAGCCGTTCTGCACGACCACGGTGTTCTGCTGGACGAACTGGAACGCAAGCAGCGCATCCGGAGTCTTCAGCGGCACGGACAGCGTCAGGTCGTCGACCTTCTTGACGCCGCCGAGATCGACGTTGAGGACGCTCGAATGCGCGATGTGAGCCTCGTTTCCCATCTGCTGCATCGTGTAGATCACGTCGTCGGCGGTGAACGGCTTCCCGTCGTGCCAGACGACGTCCGGGCGGAGCTTGATCTCCCACTCCGTGGAGTCGGAGTTCGGCACCCACTCGAGCGCGAGTCCCGGCTGGAGCTCGAGCTCGGGGCTGACGCGGGCCAGCGGGTCGTAGATGTTGAAGAAGCGGGAGGCGTCGATGAAGGTCGAGCCCTTCGACGGATCGAGGGACTCGCCCTTGCCCCCGCCGACATGGCCGATGCGCAGCGTCCCGCCCGGGGTCGGCCCGGTCGCCGCGGCTTCGGTTGTTGCCTCGGTCGCCGCTGCCTCCGTTGTCGCCGCGGCCTCGGTGGTCGCGGCCGCGGCCTCCGTCGTCGCCGGAGCGGCCTCGCCGCCGTCCCCGCCCCCGCACGCGGCCAGGACGCCGCCCAGGCCGGCGACGAGGCCTGCGGCACCGGCGGTGCGCAGGACGTCCCTCCGCGAGTACTCACGCTCGAAGATCCAGATCCGCTCCCGTTTCTCCGGCTGTTGACGATCGCTCTCGCTCATCGATACCTTCCCCCTCTGCCTCGCAGCGCGAAATCGGTTGCCCGCTTTTACTGTCTTCGGACGTTCGAGTCAAGGAGGAGTTAGTGGAGACCACCGCCGCCGTCCTGCACGCGTTCGGCGAGCCGCACCGGATCGAGCAGGTCGAGCTCCGCGCGCCGGGCCCCGGCGAGGTGCTCGTCCGGATCGTCGCGGCGGGCATCTGCCATTCCGACGTCGGCCAGGCCGACGGTGAATGGGGCTTCCCCCTGCCCGCGGTCCTCGGCCACGAGGGCGCCGCGATCGTCGAGGAAGCGGGCACCGGAGTCCCCGGCCTCCACCCTGGCCAGCGAGCCGTCCTCAGCCTCGCTCCGGGATGCGGCGCCTGCCGGCACTGCGTCGTCGGGCGCCCGATCCTCTGTCAGGACTCGCTCGACGCGATGGGCGCAGGCCGGCTGACGACGGGCCCGACGCCGATCGCAGGGGCCTCGGGCCCCATCGCCACGTACTCGCTCCTCGGCTGCTTCGCACGGCACGCGGTCGTCGCCGCGAGGAGCGTGATCCCGCTCCCGGACGGGGTGCCGGCGGAGGTGGCCGCGCTGATCGGGTGCGCGGTGATCACGGGCCTCGGGGCGGCGATCGAGACGATCGACGTCGGGGCCGGAAGCCGCGGTGCCGTGATCGGCGCCGGCGGCGTCGGCGTGAACGCGATCCAGGGCGCGCGCCTGCGCGGCGCGACCGAGATCGTCGCGATCGACCCGTCGCCGACCCGACGGGAGGATGCTGCGAGGTTCGGAGCGACGGCGTCGATCGACGCGGCAGACGCGAACGCGGTCGCCGAGCTTCGCGCCGATGCGCCACGGAACGGCTTCGACTGGTCGATCGTGACCGTCGGCAGCGCGGAGGCGATGCGGCTCGGGGTCGACCTCACGCGGCCCGGCGGCACGACCGCCGTCGTCGGCCTGACGCCCGAGGGCGTCCCGACCCAGGTCGACATGCTCGACGTCGTCACCTACGAGAAGACGATCCGCGGCTCCGCCTACGGCACGATCTCGCCGCAGGTGCTCGTGCCGCGGATCGTCGACGCATATCTGCAGGGGAGGCTGCTGCTCGACGAGCTCGTCTCGGCGCGGCTCCCGCTCGAACGGATCGACGACGCGTTCGAGCTCTCGCGGAACGCGCAGGGCATGCGCGCCGTGCTGATGCTGTCGGATCACGGAGCGTTCGTCTAGATTCACCTGCCCATGGACGAAGCCGTCGCCGCCCTCGCCCGCTCGACCGCCGCGCTCGTCTCGGACGCACTCGACCGCCTCGGCGTCAGCGGGCAGACGCTCGACCCGGCGATCCGCCCGATCGCGCCGGGGGCGAGCCTCGCGGGCCGCGCGGTCCCCGTGGTCGTCGTCGCGAGCGACCGACGTCCCGACCCGCCCTACGCGAGCGAGATCGGAGCCCTCGACGACCTCCGGCCCGGCGAGATACCCGTCTACTGCGTCGAGCCGAGCGTTCGAGCCGCCCTCTGGGGCGAGCTGTTCAGCTGCGCCGCCCTCGGGCGAGGCGCGGCGGGGGCGATCGTCGACGGCCCGGTGCGGGACGCCCGCCAGATCCGCGACCTCGGCTTCCCCGTCTTCGCCCGCGGCTACTCGCCGCTCGACACGTTCGGACGCGCCGAGGTCGAGGCCTCCCGCGTCGCCGCGGTCTGCGGCGGGGTGCGCTTCGAGCCCGGCGACATGGTGGTCGCCGACGACGACGGCATCGTCGCCGTACCCCGGAACGTGGTGGACGAGGTCGCCTCGATCGTCGAGGCGAAGCACCGCGACGAGGGGCACGCCCGCGAGGATCTGCTCGCCGGGGCCACGCTCGGCGAGGTCTGGGATCGCTACCGCGTCCTGTGACGATGAGGATCACCGGGGTCAGCTTCCACAAGATCAACATCCCGTTCGAGGCGCCGATGCTCTGGTCGGGCGGGGTCAACCGCTCGTGGACGCGCATCGTCGTGCGGATGCAGACGGACGAGGGGATCGAGGGCATCTCGGAGACGTGCGGCGGCGAAGCGACCCTCGTGCAACTGCACGCAGCGAAGGAGTTCTTCCTCGGAGAGGACCCGTTCGACCGCGAGCGGATCCTGAAGAACTTCTGGTACCTCCCGACCTACCAGGGAAACACGGGCAAGTATGCGATGCAGGCGCTCGAGACGGCGTGCTGGGACATCATGGGCAAGGCAGCGGGCCGGCCGATCTGCCAGCTCCTCGGCGGCCGGATGCGATCCCGGATCCCGATGATCGCGTACATGTTCTTCCGGGATCGCGCGGCCGACGGTCGCGGAGGCGAGCAGACCCCCGAGGCGTTCCTCGACGCGACGCGCGAGATCGTCGAGCGGACCGGAGTGCGCACGATCAAGGTCAAGGGGGGTGTGTTCGACCCCGAGCTCGAGTACCGGACGACCGTCGGCGTCCGTGAGGCGTTTCCGGATCATCGCCTGCGCTTCGACCCGAACAGCCTGTGGTCGGTCGAGACCTCGATCCGCTACGGGCGCCGCTTCGAGGAGCTCGACCTGGAGTTCTACGAGGATCCGTGCTGGGGCATCGAGGGCATGAGCCGCGTCGCCGCCGCGCTCGCCGTGCCGCTCGCGACGAACATGTGCACCCTCGACCTCGACGAGATCCCCCAGACGATCCGCCTCGGCGCGATCGACGTGCAGCTCCTCGACCCGTGCGACTGGGGCGGAGTCACCGCCTTCATGAAGGCGGCTGCGACCTACCAGGTCTTCCAGATCGGCATCGGCATGCACTCGGGCGGCGAGGCAGGGATCTCCACCGCGTTGCAGCTCCAGCTCGCTGCCGCCCTCCCCGTGCTCCCCTACGCGATCGACTCGCACTATCACCACCAGACGGACGACGTGGTGACGAGGCCCCTCGAGTACGTCGACGGCTGCTTCGAGCTGCCGGACGGCCCGGGCCTGGGCGTCGAGATCGACGAGGACGCGCTCGCACGGCTCGAGGCCCTCAACGAGCGAGAGGGGGACCTCTCCTTCATCGGGCACGAGGACCGGGTCGAGCCGCGCTTCATGGGGATGTGGTGACGATCAGCCCCGGGCCAGGAAGCCGCCGTCCACGGCGAGCGTCCAGCCCGTCGTGAAGGAGCCCTCCGAGCACAGCCAGACGGCGGCTTCCGCGACCTCCTCGGCACTGCCCATGCGGCCGAGCGGGTGCAGTCGGACGAGCTCCTCACGATCGCCGGCGTCGGTTACTGCGTCCGTCATCCCCGCATCGATGACGCCGGGCGCCACGCAGTTCGCCCGCACGCCGTACGGGCCGTACTCGACGGCGATCGTCCGGGTCAGCATCTCGACTCCCGCCTTCGAGACGTTGTAGGCGGAGTCGAGCGGCCAGACACGCAGGCCTGCGACCGAGGTGACGTTGACGATCGCACCCCCGCCGGAGGCGACGAGGAGCGGCAGTGCCGCCCGGCAGACGTAGAACGTCCCGGACAGGTTGACCTGGATCGTTCGATCCCAGCTGTCGACTGCGAGCTCCGCGACCGGCTTCCAATCGCAGTCCACGGCAGCGGCGTTGACGACCGTGTCCAGCCCGCCGAGCAGATGCGCTGCGCGCCGAACGGCGGCGTCCGCCTCGTCGCGATCCGCCAGGTTCGCCGCCACGGGATGGGCGCCGTTCGAGGAAAGGGTCGAGCAGAGCTCGGCGAGAGCAGCCTCGTTGCGCCCGACAGCGGCCAACCGGGCCCCCTCGCGCGCGAATGCCGAGACGATGGCGCTGCCCAGGCCGCCCGAGGCCCCGGTGACGAGCGCGCGGCGGCCGTGCAGTCTCCCCTCCATCGAGGGGCGAGCCTACTCCGCTCCGCAGAGCCGGACAAGGTGCGGCAATCCGTACGCCCGCCCGGGGGAATACCGAACCAACCGAGTCGTTAGTCTCCACTAAGCATCTGCCCCAGGGAGGAGACGTGATGGCGGAAACCGTGCCCGATCCGCGCCGCTGGAAGGCGCTCGCAGTCCTCGGCATCGCCTACCTGATGGTCGTCCTCGACGTCTCGATCGTGAACGTCGCGCTGCCGTCGATCCAGGCGGACCTCGACTTCTCGCCCGAGAACCTCCAGTGGGTGATCAGCGCCTACGCGCTCACGTTCGGCGGCTTCCTGCTCCTCGGCGGGCGCATCGGCGACATCGTCGGCCGGCGCAAGCTCTTCATGGTCGGACTCGCGCTCTTCGCCGCGCTTCTCCCTCCTCTGCGGCTTCGCCACCTCGGACACGATGCTGATCGTCGCCCGCGCGCTCCAGGGCGCAGCGGGCGCGATCCTCTCGCCCTCGGTCTTCTCGATCACGCTCGTCACCTTTGCGGAGGGCGCCGAGCGAAACAAGGCGCTCGGCATCCTCGGCGCGATCGCCGGCTCGGGCGCCGCCATCGGCGTGCTGCTCGGCGGCGTCCTGACCGAGTACGTCGGCTGGGAGTGGATCTTCTTCGTCAACGTCCCGATCGGGATCGCTCGCGCTCTGGCTCGCGTCCCGCTACGTGAGCGAGAGCCGCCTCGAGGGCGCCGCGCGGCGCTTCGACGTGGCTGGCGCGATCTCGGTCACCGCGAGCCTGATGCTCCTCGTCTACGGCCTGACACAGGCGCCGAACAAGGGCTGGGCGTCCGCGCAGACGATCGGCGTCCTCATCGGTTCCGTGCTCGCTGATGGTGCCTCGTTCCTCGCTCATCGAGTCGCGCTCGCCGCTCGCCGCTCGTGCCGCTCAGATTCTTCCGGCGGCGCACGCCGACGGGCGCGAACATCGTCGGCTTCGGCCTCGGAACGATGGTGTTCGGCATGTTCTTCCTGCTCTCGCTGTACATGCAGCAGGTGCTCGGGTTCTCGGCGCTCGAGACCGGCGTCGGCTACCTCGCCGTCGCGCTGACGGCGATCGTCGCCTCAGGCGCCGCCCAGGCACTCGTGACGCGGGTCGGGGTGCGCCCCATCCTCGCGATCGGACTGGGCTTGATCGGTGGCGGGCTCATCTACTTCACGCAGATCTCGCCCGACGGCTCGTACGTCGACGACCTGCTGCCCGGGCTTCCTGCTGGTCGGCGTCGGACTCGGCTTCTCGTTCGTGCCCGTCTCGATCGCCGCCCTGTCCGGGCATCCCGCCGCATGAGGCCGGGCTCGCCTCGGGACTCATCAACACGTCGCAGCAGATCGGCGGAGCGCTCGGCGTCGCGATCCTGACGACGGTCTCGACGACCCGGACCGAGAACCTGCTCGGCGGACGGGATCCCGCAGCCGGTCGCGTTGACCGACGGGTTCAGCCTCGCCTTCTGGGTCGCGGCCGCGGTCGCTGGACTCTCCCTGCTCGCAACGCTGCTGCTGCTTCGGCGGTCGGATCTCCAGCAACCCGCCCCCGCCAGCGCAGCTGCCGGAGGGTGACGTAGGCGGTCACGGCCGTTCGCGCTCCCAGACATCGATCAGGCCGTCGACCTGGCGGCGCTGATCCTCTGAGAACGGCAAGCCGGCCAGCAGCCGGCGCGCCTCGGCCGGATCGTCGTTCACCACCGCGGCCTCCAGGTGCTCGCGAAACGGCGTCGGCTCGCGGAGCTGCCGCCGGAGCCAGCGGAGCAGGCTGACCGTCGACGCCGAGGTCACCGCGCGAGCCTATCCGCGAATCGGGCGAAGCCCGAAATCGCGGGGACAGAATCCGTCCCGCTGGACCCCGCGCACTCAAGTGCCCGGCTCGCTCTCCCGATGCAGGACAGGTGGCACGGCCGCGCCCGAAGACGCCCGCATCGCCGCCAGCCGGCGGATTCGCGAGCGACCTGTACCCGACCGTGGTCGAGCTGGTCCGGCGGATGGCCCTGGCCGTGGAGCTTCCATTCGGGGACGCCGGCCATCCGGAGCGGATCGGGAAATCGTGCGCGATCGTCGGCCGGCGGCTCGGAATCGGGGAGGAGCGCTGTGAGCTCGTGCGGCTCGGGGGCCCGCTCCACGACATCGGCAAGCTCGCGCTCCCGCCCGAGATCCTCCACAAGACGGGGCCCCTGACCGCGTCCGAGCGCCGGACGATGGAAGGACACACCGAGGCCGGGTATGCGCTTCTCACCGGGTCGGGCTCGGAGCTCCTCGAGGTCGCGGCGACGATCGCCCTCTCCCATCACGAGCGCTGGGACGGCACGGGCTACCCGCGGCGTCTCGAGCGGGAGGAGATCCCGCTCGAGGGCCGGATCGCGAGCATCTGCGACGTCTTCGACGCGCTGACGAGCGACCGGGCGTTCCGGCCAGCCTTCCCCACCGAACGGGCGCTCGGGATGATCCAGGAGGGCCGCGGCACGCTCTTCGACCCCCTCGTCCTCGACGCGTTCGTCGATTCGTTCGACGAGATCCGCGCGGTTCGCGACGTCGCCGGGACGCCGGCTACACCGTCCCCGAGGACGATCGACGACCGTCGCTGGCGCCGTCGGCGCGCGGAGGCCCACGGCGGCCTGCGGCCCGACCTCGTATCGCCCGCCGCACTCGCCGCCGCCGTCGAGGAGGCGCTCGACGTCGCCGTGTCGACTCCCGACGACCGGCAGGCCATCGACGCGGCGCTGGCGACGCTGTGCGAGGCAACCGGTCCCGAGTTGCTCGCGTCGATCTACGTGGTCGAACACGACCGGCTCTGGCTGATCGCGCAGCGCGGCTACGACCAGGTTCGCGACGGCTTCCCGCTCGACCAGGGGGTGATGGCCCGCGCGCTGACGACGCGGAGCGTTCAGCTCGTGACCGACGTAATCGCCGACGCGGACTTCATCCCGGCCACGCGCGACCTGCGCTCCGAGCTCGCCGTTCCCCTGGGTGACGGCGTCGGCGTCCTGAACCTCGAGACGAGGCGGCTCGGATTGTCCGAGGACGTGATACCCGCCGTGCGCCAGCTCGCCGAGGCACTCGCCCCGAGAGCTGCCGGGATGCGCGGCGACCTGGGCTTCGACCTGGCGAGCCTCGCCCGACTCTTCGTCTACGCGAGCTCGCTGCGAGGCACGGGCGCAATCGCCGAGTTCGCCACCAGGACGCTCGCCCGCCTCCTCCGACTCGAATCGGCGCAGCTCTCACTCGGGCGGGAGGAGACGGGATTCGCGCTCGCGAGCTTCTGGTGTCGGCCCGAGTCGAGCCTGCAGCCCCTGACCGGCGCCCAGGTCGAGCGCATCGCGCGCGCGGCGGCACCGGGCGAGGCCGCGTGTGCCGTGATCGACCTCGAGGACATCGGGATCGACGACGCCGAGCCCGAGCGCAGATGGCTCGTCTGGCTCCCGCTCGAAGTCGGCGGCGACCACATCGGAGTCCTCGTCGGCGGCGCCCCACGCCCGATCTCGCTCGACCACGAGCACGTCGAGGCGGCGACGCTGTTCGCTCCACATGCGGCTGCGCTGATCGACGTCGCGCAGACGCTTCGACGCGAGCAGCGAGCGGCGGTCACCGACTCGCTGACCGCCCTGCTCAATCGGCGCGGGTTCGAGCAGCGCTTTCGCGAGGAGATCGAGCGCGCCGAGCGCGCCCACCGCGAGCTCGCCGTGATCATCGTCGACTGCGACGGCCTCAAGGAGATCAACGACCGCGGAGGCCACGAACTCGGCGACAGCGTCCTCCTGCTCGTCGCGCGTTCGCTCAAGACGCTCAAGCGCTCGGGCGACATCGCGGCCCGACTCGGAGGCGACGAGTTCGCGTTGCTCCTCCCGGAGATCGACGCCGAGGGTGCGGTGGCGGCTGCAGAACGCCTCCGTCACAGCCTCGTCGACCAGGTGCTCGAGGACGGCCAGCTCGTGACGGCGACCTTCGGCGTCGCGACGTACCCGGCCGACGGCGTCACGCCGAGCGAGCTGCTCCGGGCCGCCGATCAGGCGCTCTACGTCGCGAAGCAGTCGGGGCGCAACCGGACCCAGCTCTACAGGCGCACGATCGGGAGCTGAGCGGGGCCGCGTCAGGCGATGCTGGCGAGGAGCCGGCGGGCGCCGGCCTCGATCGCGGCAGGCCCGTCCGACTGGCCGAGCTGCGCCGTGGAGATCCCGAGACCGACGGCGCCTGCTTCGAGAAACGCCTTCGCGCTCGTCTCGTCGACCCCGCCGGTCACCACGATCTCGACGTCCTGCAGCGGCGCGAGGACGGCCCTCAGGTAGGTGGCGCCGACGACCGCGCCGGGGAACAGCTTCACGAACGTCGCGCCCTGGTGCCACGCCGCGTCGATCTCGGACGGCGACAGCGCGCCGGGGATGACTGGGACGCCGAGCTCGAGTGCCCGTTCGACGACGGCCTCGACGTAGGTCGGCGCGACGAGGAACTCGGCGCCGGCCTCCACCGCAGGGTCGACCTGCTCGACCGAGCGAACCGTCCCGGCCCCGACCAGGGAACGACCCGCTTCGCGCCAGCGCGCGATCGCGCCGAGCCCGTCTTCCGAGTCGACCGTGAACTCGATCGCCCGGAAGCCCCCTGCGAGCACCGCCTCGACGGTCTGGTCGACCTCGGAGGGCGGCAGCCGGCGGAGGATCCCAACCGCCCGATCACGACGGATCGCCTGCGCGACCGCCGATCGCCGGAGCCGCTCGGCTGCGGTTACATGCGCGACGGCCATGGCCTCACATCGTACGGCACGAAGCGCCCCTTGCTAGATTCGCGCCGTGGCGTTCCAGCTCCAGGCCGTCGACCGTACGAGGCTGTCGGAATCGATCGTCGAGCAGATCCTCGACGGCGTCGAGTCGGGCGCGTTCCCGGCAGGCCGGGCGCTGCCCGCCGAACGCCTGCTCGCCGCCCGACTCGGCGTCAGCCGTAGCTCGGTCCGCGAGGCGATCAGGATCCTCGAGCACACCGGGATCCTCGACGTTCGCACCGGCAGCGGCACCTACGTCGTGGACGCCGGATCGGCGAAGGTCGCCGCGCTCCGGGCGCAGGCCGCGCTCACCGGAGAGCACAGCCCGCTGGACGTGATCGCCGCCAGGCGCGCCGTCGAACCGGTCTGCGCCGAGCTCGCCGCGCGTGAGCGTCACGAGCGCGACCTGGAGCTCATCGGGGAGACGATCGACGCCCAGGCGCGGCTCGGCGAGGCCGGCCAGGACGCCTTCGCGGCGGACCTCGACTTTCATCTCGCGATCGCGGGCGCCACGCACAACCCGGTCTTCGTCCTCCTCGTCGAGCAGCTCGTCGAGATCATGCGCAGGCGCCCGTGGGCCGACCTGAAGCATCGCTCCCGGGAGGACGCGGAAGGCCTCGCGCAGGACGTCCGCCAGCACACGGCGATCCTCGAAGCGCTCGAGCGCGGCGACGGCGCTGCCGCGGGCCGGGCGATGGGCGCCCACCTCGCGTCGGTCGAGCGGGACCTCCTGGCGCACGTGGAGTAGACTCGAGCCGGTTGGGTGGTCGGACCAATTCGCGGACGCGAAGACGGCCGGCGCCGAGCCTCTAGGATGACTCTCACGAGGAAGGGAGCAGCATTGGGCCGGATCGAGCCTCGGGGTGTGATCCCCGCCATCCCGACCCCGTTCACCGCCGACGGGACGCGAGGTCGACGAGGAGGCGCTGCGCCGAGTCGTCCGCCACGTCGTCGACGCCGGCGTGCACGGGATCATGACCACCGGAGGGACGGGTGAGTTCCCGCACCTCTCCCGCGACGAGCGGCGGCGGGTCACCGAGATCGTCGCGCCGGAGACCGCCGGCGCCGTGCCGATCTTCGCGGGCACCGCGGCCTGCTCGACGATCGGAGGCGATCGCGCTGATCGAGGACGCAGCGGGAGCCGGCGCGGACGCGGCGATCCTCGACGCCGCCGTTCTACTTCCGCATCCCGGACGACATGCTCCACCGCCTCTTCGAGGACGTCGCCGGCGCCGGCGTCCTGCCCGTCGTCGTCTACAACAACCCGCTCTACACCGGGAACAACGCTGAGCCCGAGCCTGATCGCCTCGCTGATGGAGGTCGCGGGGATCATCGGCCTCAAGCAGTCGACGACGACCTCGGTCAGCTCGTCGAGGCCTGCGTCTCGCAGAGGCGACCGGGCGCTCTCTCTGCACCGGAATCGACAGCCAGTTCTACGCGGCGCTCTGCGTCGGGGCGCGCGGGATCTTCTCGACGGCGGCGGCGATCGTGCCCGCGCAGATCGTGCGAGCTGTACGACCGGTTCCAGGCCGGCGACCACGCCGGGGCGCTCGCGCAGCACCGGCTGCTCCAGCCGCTCAACCGCTTCCTCGAGTACGACCCAGGCTACGTCTCGCCGACCAAGGAGGCGCTCGAGATGATGGGCATCGGCTGCGGGCCGGTGCGGCGCCCGCTGCCCGACTTCCCGGAGAGCGAGCGTCCCGCCCTGCGCGAGGCGCTCGCCGCGCTCGGGGCGCTCGAGGCGGTGACCGCGTGAGGCTCGTCACGTTCGAGCACGGCGGCCGGCAGGCGCGTCGGCGCGGTCGACGGCGACCGCGTCGTCGACCTCCGCTTCCCCGGCGACATGGTGGCGTTCGTCGCAGGCGGCGACGAGTCGCTCGCCTGGGCGAGGCAGCAGGCTCGCGAACCGCGGCGACGATGCGCACCGCCCTCGCCGACGTGACGCTGCGGGCGCCGCTCGATCCCGCCCGATCATCCTCAACTCCGGCCAGAACTACTGGGACCACCGCGACGAGAAGCCCGCGGTCGATCAGAAGGAGCCCGAGTTCTTCCTCAAGGCGCCGCTCGCGGTGATCGGACCCGACGAGCCGGTGCTCTACGACTCGATCGTGACGAAGAAGCTCGACTACGAGGTCGAGCTCGCCGTCGTGATCGGCAAGCCCGGCCGCCACATCCCGGTCGAGCAGGCGCTCGAGCACGTCTTCGGCTACACGGTCGCGAACGACATCACCGCTCGCGACCGCCAGGCCGTGCCCCATCCCGAGGGCGGCTTCGAGTACGCGCTCGGCCCCGGCAAGAACTTCGACACCTCGGCGCCGCTCGGGCCGTGGATCGTCACGCGCGACGAGATCGCCCGACCCGCAGAGCCTCGGGCTGCGCACCTACGTCAACGACGAGGTCCGGCAGTCGCAACTCGCACGGCCAAGATGATCTGGAGCGTCGCCGAGATCGTCGCCTTCTTCTCGCACTTCTACACGCTCCGACCGGGCGTCGTCCTCGAGACGGGCACGCCGGGCGGAACGGCGTGGGCGACCGACCCCGAGATCGGCGGCAAGCCGTACGAGCGCGACGACGTCGTCCGCGGCGGCTACCTGCAGGTCGGCGACGTCGTCCGGTCGAGATCGACGGCGTCGGAACGCTCTCCAATCCGATCGTCGCGGCGTAACCGAGTCCGAAAAGGAGGGAGCACCGTGACCCTGCTCATCCCCGACGCCCCGACCCTCTTCCTGAACGCGAGGCTGATCGACGGCAACCGGCGCCGAAGCCGGTCGAGAACGCGGCCGTCCTCGTCGAGGGCAACCGGATCACCGAAGGTCGGCAAGACGCCCGACTTCGGCGAGAGCCCGAACGGCAACATGCGCGTCCTCGACCTCGCGGGCAAGACGCTCATGCCCGGCCTGATCGAGGGCCACTTCCACATCTCGTTCTGGGGCGTGCGCGAGCTGCCCGACCTCGATCTGAAGCTCCCGGCCGAGCGCACGACCGTCTACGCGGTCAAGAACGCCGAGCTCGCCCTGCGCTGCGGCTACACCGCCGTCGCGAGCGCCGGCGCCCTGCACCGGATCGACGTGACGATCCGCGACATGGTCGACGAGGGCATCATCCCCGGCCCGCGCATGGCGGCGTCCGGCCGCGACATCTGCGCCACCTCCGGGATGCTCGACTGGAACCCGTCCTTCTGGAAGCTCGGCATGGACGGGCTCGCGATCTTCGCCGACGGCGTCGAGGAGGTCCGCAAGGCGGTCCGCCAGAACATCAACGAGGGGTGCGACGTCATCAAGCTGTACGTGACCGGCGAGGGGCTCCTGCGTCCGGGCGTGCCGCCCGAGGAGACGATGTACTCCTTCGAGGAGATCGCCGTCGCGGTCGACGAGGCGCACAAGCGCAACCGTCAGATCGCGGCGCACGTGCGCGGCAACGACGGCGTCAAGCTCTGCGTCGAGGCGGGCGTCGACGTGCTCGAGCACGCGACCTACGCCGACGACGAGGCGTCGAGATGATCGCCGCAGCGCAAGGACAACGTCTTCGTCGTGCCGGGCCTCGGCTACCACTGGGGCATCCTCGAGAAGGGCGTCGACTGCGGCATCCCGCCCGACGTGATGGAGGCGACGCGAGTACCAGGAGGAGTGGGAGCTCGGCTGCGCAGGCGATGAGCAAGCTGAAGGAGGCCGGCGTCCGCGTCATCCCCGGCGGCGACTACGGCTTCGTCTGGTGCCCGCACGGCGAGTACGCGAAGGACATCGAGCTGTTCGTCACCGACATGGGCTTCTCGCCGATGGAGGCGATCGTCGCCGCGACGAAGCACGGTTCGGAGCTCGCTGCGCATGGAGCACCTGTGCGGCACCGTCGAGGAGGGCAAGTGCGCCGACCTCCTCGTCGTCGACGGCGACCCGCTCGCCGACATCGCGATCCTGCAGGACCGCTCCAAGCTCGCCCTGGTGATGAAGGACGGGAAGGTGATGGTCAACACGCTCGGCCTGCCGCAGGAGCTCCACCCGATCCCGGACTTCATCGATGGACATCGAGCACATCCAGCGCGCGAAGGCCGCGCCGTCGACGATGCCGACGGCGGCGGAGGTGCAGCATTGACGGAGGTTCTCGCGAACGGGGCCCGGCTCTCGTACGAGGAGTACGGGGCCGGGCCTCCGGTCGTCCTCGTGCACGGGCTCGGCGGCACCGGGACGGACATCTGGAAGAAGCGTGATCGCCGACCTGGCGCACGACTTCCGCGTCGTCGTCTACGACCTCCGCGGCTCGGGCGCAGAGCGAGGTCACCCCCGGCCCCTACTCGATCGAGCTCCTGCAGGAGGACCTCGAGGCGCTCCTCCGCGAGCTCGACGTCGGGCCCGTCGGCCTCGTCGGGCCACTCGCTGGGCGGCGGGATCGCCCTCGCCGTAGGCGGCGCGCAGCCCGGAGCGGGTTCAGGCCGTCGTCGGCGTCGGCGCGGTCACCTCCCTCCCGGACAAGGGCCGGGAGGGGATGCGGGCACGCGCGGAGACGGTCGAGACCGAGGGGATGGCCGCCGTCGCCGAGACGGTCGCGACGAACGGGCTCGCCCCGTCCTTCCGCGACGCCAACCCGGAGGAGTTCCAGGAGCTGATCTCGCTGCTCGGCTCGGCGAACGTCGACGGCTACGCGGCCCAGTGCCGGGCGCTCGTCGACGATGGACGTCTCCGGCGACCTCGAGCAGATCGCGGCGCCGGTGCTGCTCGTCTGCGGGCGAGCTCGACGGGGCGTCCCCCGCGACCGCGAACGAGGAGAACGCCGCCCGGATCCCGGGCGCAGAGCTCGTCGTGATCCCTGACTGCGCGCACATCATCCCGTGGGAGAAGCCGGACGACCTGATCGCCTCGGTTCGCCCGTTCCTCGCGCGCCACCTCCGCTGAGACTGCTACTCTCGAGTCGACCGCCGTCGGCGGCGGTCAACCGGCTTCGAGGCCTCGGGACCCGTCCCGGGGCCTTTTTCGTGGACCGACAGAGGAGGAACCGGCATGACAGATACGCTCGATCACCGAAGGAGGCTGCCGTCGCGGCGCCTCGTCTGCGGGATGTGCGGGTACGGGATCTCGCTCGGCACGACATCGTGCCCCCCGTGCCCGATGTGTCGCGGGATCGCCTGGGTTCGCGAGCCCGAGCGCGTCAACCGGCTCTGGATCGAGTCGGCATGAGGAGGCACAGGCTGGAAGCCGCGTCGCGACGGGTCGCCTCGGCGATCACCGACGGGCGGATGGCCCGTGAGTGGGTGCAGAAGCTCGAGCCGTCCCGGCGCCCGTGACGATCACACCAGCTCGACGGTCGTGAAGCGCAGAACCGTCCTGCCGACGTTCGTCAGATCGTGGACGAGCGTCTCCCCCGGGACGATGTGCTGGAACGTGACCTCGTCGCGCGGGCTGTCGTAGACCATCTCCGAGCCGTCGGGCTCCCGAACGCGCGAGACCCCACCCGACTCGCAGCGGTAGAAGTAGCTCGTCCGGTGGCAGTGGAACGGCAGCCGCTCACCGGGCTCGAGGGTGATGTCCCAGACCCGCACCCGTTCGTTCTCGTAGAGCAGTCGGCTGCCGACCACGTGGTTCTCGGCGGCGCGCTCCAGCTCCACGCGAAACTCGGCCTCGGCCATCGTGGGCATTCTTCCACTCGTGGACGAGTTCTTCATCGGCCTCTCCTCCCTCCCAGTCCGCCTGGCCCTGCTCGGCGTGGGCGTCGTCCTCGTCTGCGCGATTGCCCGCAGCTGGCGCCCGGCGATCGCCACGGGCCTCGCCGTCGGCGTCACGCACCTGCTCACGCTCGCGCTCAAGGAGCTCGTGGATCGTCCACGCCCCACCGGCACCGAGCCACTCGTTCCCATGCCGGACAGCGCGTCGTTCCCCTCCGGCCACGCGTCGACCGCGTTCGCCGCGGCGGCGGCGCTGGCGGTCTTCGGCCGGAGCCCGTGGCTGCGGGCAGCGCTCTTCGCCACCGCCTCTGCCATCGCGCTCTCGCGCGTCTGGCTCGGCGTCCACTATCCGAGCGACGTCGTCGCGGGAGCGATCATCGGCGCTCTGGTCGGCTGGGCGATCGCGAGGAGCGTCGCGCGGGCCGGTCGGGGCGGCGATGCTGCCGCGGGCGCCGGGCAGGAGCCAGGACGGCGACGTCGACCTGTGCCGACGCCACTCGAACGCCGCTGATCGCCGCACGCGCGGCTCAGTCGTCGTCGCCGTCGTTCCCTCCGTGGTCGGCGCCACCCGGCTCGGTGCGACCGTCGTCACTCGTCGTCCCGCTGCCGCCGTGATCGCCCTCGCCCGTCGCCCCGGGCGCCGACACGTCGCCCGTCGTCCCTTGCCCGGAGGGCGGACCGGTCTCGGCCACGGTGGACGACGCGGGCAGGAGACCCCTCCGGCTGAGCGTGCCGAGCGGCTGGTCGTCGCTCCTCGCCACTCCGAGCAGGAACACGTTGGCGACGACCGCAGCGGCAGCTGCCACCGCGATCAGAGCGATGACCTTGAGGACGGCGATCCTGCGCCTGCGCACGAGGCCGAGGTTACGCGGCCGCGGCAGCGGGCGCTGCCGCAAGCTCGCGTCTGAGTGCCGGCACCTCGCCGGGGCGATCGACGGCCAGGGCCGCCAGGAGCGCCCCGTCACGCCCGAGGTAACGCGCCACGAACGTCCCGCCACCTCCCTCGAGCTCGAGCCGGTCCCAGGTGGGGGCGTGGCCGACGTACTGGAGCCGCACGCCCGCCTGGTCGGACCAGAAGTAGGGCAGCTCCTCGTGGACGTACGGCTCGTCCGCGATGTGCCGGGCCACCGCGACCGCCTGGGACGCTGCGCCGGTCCAGTGCTCGACCCGCAGGTGCGCACCGAGCCAGGGACGCCAGGCGCTGGCGACGTCGCCGCACGCGTAGACGTCCGGGACTTCGGTGCAGCCTTCGGCGTCGGTGACGATCCCTCCGTCGGGGGCGGCGAGATCCGGGGCGAGCTCGGTGGAGGCCGACGCTCCGATCCCGACCAGCACCGCGTCGCACACGAGGCGGCGGCCGTCGGCGAGAACGACGGCCCGGAGGCGCCCGTCCGGGCGCTCCTCGAGCCGGTCGACGCCGGTGCCGAGCTCGAGCTCAACGCCGCGCCGTCGGTGGCGGGCGACGAGCAGCTCGCTCACCTCGGGCCCGAGCAGGCGCTCGAAGGGCGGCGCGGCGTCGACGAGGGTCACGTCCACTCCGAGCTCCACCGCGGTCGACGCGACCTCAGCGCCGACGAAGCCGGCGCCGACGATCACCAGGCGGCGTCCCGGCCGGAGCTCGTCCCGCAGCCCAAGCGCGTCGTCGATGGTCCGCAGCCGGTGCGTGCCATGGGGCACCGGCCCTCCGGAAAGGCCACGCGCCGTCGCACCGGTCGCGAGCACGAGCGCGTCCCAGGTCAGATCCGTCCCGTCCGAGAGCCTCGCCGTGCGGGCCGCGCGATCGACCCTCGTGACGCGCAGACCGAGCCTGAGCTCGATGCCGTGCTCCCCCCAGTGCCGGTGGGAGCGCAGGGCGAGCGAAGCGGGCTCCCTGGCCCCGGAGAGGAGCTCCTTCGACAGGGCCGGGCGCTCGTACGGAGCGTGAACCTCGGCGCCGACGACGGTCACGCGACCGTCGAAGCCGAGCGCGCGGAGCGTCTCGGCGCAGCGCGTGCCGGCGAGCCCGGCGCCGACGATGACGACCTCGCGCGCGCCCACCCTCAGGCCGCCCTGGGCTCGTCGGCCGTTGCCGGGAGCTCTTCGACCTCGATCGCGCCCATCGGGCACGACGAGGCGGCTTCGAGCACCGCGGGATCATCGGTCTCGACGACCAGTGCGACGGCGATTCCCGCCGCTATCGAGCTCGATCACCCCCGGCGCTGCCTGGACGCAGCTGCCGAAGCCGCTGCACGAGAGACGATCGATGTGGATGCGGTACACGTCATACCTCCTTGGGAGTCGGGTGGGATCGGCGATCGGGTCGGCGAGCGCCGGGCGACGCCAGGAAGCGCCAGGCCGCAGCGAAGCTCACCGCACCGATCGAGCCGAGGTAGAGGCCCAGCGCCCACGGCTTGCCCGTGTCGGTGCCGACCATCACGCCGTGGACGGTCGCCGCGGCGAAGACGCCGTAGGTGGCCCAGTGCAACTGGCGCCATCGCTTCGCCCCGATGCGCTTGCGCAACGAGAAGGAGACGATCACGAGGGCCATGAGCTCGGCGGCGGCGACGCCGAGCCCCGTCCAGAGCGGCTGGTACGCGCTGAGACCGGGCACGACGAGCGCCTGCACCGAGATCGGCACGGCGCTGTCGAGGACGAGCGCCACGCCGTGGATCGCAATCGCTCCCACCCCCAGGAGGGAGAGGAAGCGGTGGACGTCGGCGACGGCCGCCGAGCGCAGCGCGTTGCCGAATGGGCGGGCCTTGAGAACCAGCCCGGCCAGCACGGAGGCGGTCAGGAGAGCGTAGGCCGTGAGGCCGCTCGCACGTGCGAGCATCCACAGCGTCGGGTCGCTCTTCATGCGAGGCCTCCCGCCAGCAGCGTGCGCCCGCCTGCCGTCACGAGAACGGCCGGGGCGCCGAGGACGTCGGCTTCGCGGACGGCCGCAGCCGCACCGGCGAGGAACAGCGCCTTCGCGCGGATCTCGGCCTCGACCGCGGTGGACGCGGCGACCGTTACGCGCAGCAGATCGGTCCTCGAAGGGCTGCCGGTCAGCGGGTCGATCACATGGTGGCGCTCCTCGCCTCCGCGCCGCCAGCGCCGGCGGTCGCGGCCGGTCGTGGCGAGGCCCCCGTGCGTCAGTCCCAGCGTGAGGCTCCCGGCCGCGGTCTGTGCTCCCACGGGCCAGGCGCCGCCCACAGGGGCTCCGGCGACGGCGAGGTCGCCACCCGCGTTGACGAGGCAGGAGCCTGCGTCGGAGAGAATCTCACACGCCCGGTCGACGGCGTCGCCCTTGGCGATCCCGCCGAGGTCGAGGCGGACGCCGGGTGCGAGCCGGATCCTCCTCGTGCTCCGGTCGAGGTCGACCTCGCCCCCGCACGGGGCGGAGCCGCCCGTCGCTGGACCGTCGGGCGCGACGTCTGCGAACGTGCGGTCGTACCCTGCCCGCACGAGCGCCTCGTGGACGGTGGGGTCGAACCGCCCCCCGGTGCGCTCGCGCGCCTCGAGGGCGAGCTCCGCGACCCGCATCAGGTCGGGTCCGACCACGAGCTCGCCGTCGGCGTTCAGCCGGGAGAGCTCGGAGTCCGCCCTGAAGCGCGAGAGGAGCGCCTCGAGCCGCCGGAACTCGAGCTCCGCCGCCCGGAAGGCCGCCGCGGCCCCGGCTCCCGGCTCCGCCTCGAGGAGGCAGTCCACGTCGGTGCCCATGGCGGCGAATGCGTAGCGCTGCATCAGGAGCTCGCGGTGCTGGTGACCGGCGGGAGCTGCACGACCTGCACCTGTGGTGCCGCCTGCTGGGAGGCGAGCTGTGCCTGCTGTTTCGCGTCGGCGATCTGCTGCCGCCGGTCTGCGAGCTTGACCTGGTAGGCGGCCCAGCGCTTGTCGAGGACCCGCTGCACGCGTGCTGCTTCCCTCGTGAGGGCGGCCTCACGGGCGGCGAGGCGGTCGAGGCGGGGATCCTGGGTCGCCGCCGCCGTCCCCGTTCGAGACGAGCCGGACACGATCAGGGCCCAGCTCAAGCAGCAGACGAGAAGCGTCGCCGCGATCGCGTACAGGCGTCCTACATGGCTTCTCATCAGTCGTCCTCCTCATGCCCGGCTTCGTGGTCGTCGGCCTCGTACTCGTGCCCGTCGTCGTCTTCGCCGGCGTGTGCGGCCGGGGCCGCCTGGACCGTGACGACCTGCTGCGGCGGAGCGGCCGGCGCGGCGACCTCGGGGATGGCCGGAAGCTCGGGTGGCTTCTTGGCAAGTGCCGTCTCCAGGTCGGCCTGCCACTGATCGAGCGCCTCCTCCCGGGCTGTGATCGTGGCCTCGGATGTCGTCGCGGCCGCGGAGCTGGTCCCGCCGATCACGCCGATCGTCCGCACGGCGGCGAACGCTCCGGCCACGACGGCGATGCCGAGCAGCAGCGAGATCGCGAGCGTGTGCCTCTTCTTCACGGGACTCCTCCATTTCGTCGGGTTCGTACTCCCACCGTAGGAAGTCGACCGTGAGGGCCGGGCATGGCCCGGGACAAGCTTTCTCGCGGGCTCGGGAAAGATTCGGTAAGGCGGTGAGGCGCTGGCGGGGAGCCGGGGTCAGAATGAGTGCGTGCGGGTACTGATCGTCGAGGACGAGGACGCCATCGCAGAGCCGCTCGCGAGCGGGCTCGAGCGGGAGGGCTACGAGGTCCAGCGTGTCGCGACCGGGCAGGCGGCCCTGGATGCTCCGGTGCCGGACGTCGTCCTTCTCGACCTGCGCCTGCCGGACATCGACGGGTACGCGGTCTGCCGCGAGCTGCGCTCCCGCTCGGAGGTACCGATCATCATGGTCACGGCGAAGGGGGAGGAGATCGACCGCGTGCTCGGGCTCGAGCTGGGCGCCGACGACTACATCGTCAAGCCGTTCGGCTTCCGCGAGCTCGTCGCCCGCATTCGCGCCGTCACCCGGCGGGTCGGCCCTCGCCCGGAGGAGCGGCGGGCCGCTACGGTCGGACCGCTCGAGATCGACCCTCGGGGCCGGAGGGCGTTCCTCGACGGCAGCGAGCTCGACCTGACGCTGAAGGAGTTCGACCTGCTCTCTGCGCTCGCGGCCGATCCGGGAGCCGTCCTGACGCGCCAGCGGCTGCTCGAGGAGGTCTGGGACACCCACTGGTACGGGCACACGAAGACGATCGACGTCCATGTGGCCGCGCTGCGCCGCAAGCTCGGGGATCCACGCTGGATCGAGACGGTGCGTGGCGTCGGCTTCCGACTCGAAGAGCCCCCGCCGGAATGAGCCGACGGCTCCTGCTCGGCTACGTCGGGCTCACCGTCTTCGTTCTCGCGGTGCTCGTGATCCCCCTCGGTGTCTCGAACGCGCGCAACGAGCGGCAGAACCTGACGACCAAGGTCGAACGGGACGCGGTTGCGCTCGCGACGCTCGCGGAGGACACGCTCGAGGGCAGGTCGAACGACACGGCGGCCCTGGAGCGCGTCGCCGCCCGCTACCAGGACGAGACCGGCGGTCGCGTCGTGATCGTCGACGCCGAGGGCGATGCGCTCGTCGACTCGGCAGGCCCGGGCGGCGCCTCCCGCTCGTTCGCCTCGCGGCCTGAGATCGCGCAGGCCCTCTCGGGGGAGGTCGCGACCGGCACCCGACCGTCCGTCACGCTCGGCACGGACCTGCTCTACGTCGCGGTTCCCGTCGCCTCGAGCGGCGTCGTGCACGGCGCCGTCCGGGTCACCTACCCGCTCTCGACCGTCGACCAGCGCGTCCTGCGCTACTGGCTGATCCTGGCGGCCATCTCGGCAGTCGTCCTCGCTGTCGCCTCCATCGTCGGGCTGCGGCTCGCACGGTCGATCGCCCGGCCGCTGGCGGACGTCGAGCAGGCGGCTGCGAGAGCCGGGGCCGGCGACCTGACGGCACGGGCACCCGAGGACGAGGGCCCGCCCGAGGTCCGGTCGCTCGCCGGCAGCTTCAACCACATGGTCGGGACCGTCGACGAGCTCGTGCGGTCGCGCGAGGCGTTCGTCGCCGACGCCTCGCACCAGCTGCGGACGCCGCTCCAGGCGCTCCGCCTGCGTCTCGAGAACCTCGAGCGCGACGTGTCGCCCGATGCCCGCGGCGATCTCGACGCGGCGCTGGCGGAGATGGCCCGGCTCTCGCACCTGGTGGACGGGCTGCTCGCGCTCGCGCGCACCGACTCGACGACCGCTCAGCGGCGCGAGCTCCGCCTCGACGACGTGGTCGCGCGAGCGGGTCGACGCCTGGGCGGCGCTCGCGGCCGAGCAGGGCGTCGAGCTGCGAGCCGACGTCCCCGACGGCATGCAGGCGCTCGTCACCCCGGGGCGCCTCGAGCAGGTGCTCGACAACCTGCTCGCGAACGCGCTCGAGGCCTCGCCTCCGGGATCGGCGATCGAGGTCTCGGGTCGGTCGTCGACCGGCTGGGTCGAGATGCACGTCGTCGACGAGGGCCCGGGCATGACCGCCGAGCAGCGCCTGCGGGCGTTCGACCGCTTCTGGCGCGCCGGCGCCTCGCCCGGCGGCTCCGGCCTCGGGCTTGCGATCGTCGAGCGCCTCGTCAGCGCGGACGGGGGCAGCGTCGAGCTCCGGGCCGCGTCCGGCGGCGGGCTCGATGCGGTCGTGCGCCTTCGCACGGCGGGGGTCCTCGCCGTGCCCTCGGCTACGGGATCGCGGTGACGTAGCCGCCGTCGACCTGGATCGCCGCACCGGAGACGTACGAGGCCGCCGGCGAGAGCAGGAACGCCCCGACCCGGCCCAGCTCGGCCGGCTCGCCGTAGCGCCCGAGCGCGATCGCGCCCGCGTTGCGCGCCCTGATCTCCTCCACCGGCACACCGGTCGTCGCGGCACGCGTCTCGTCGAGGAACCGCACGCGGCCGGTGTCGATCCGCCCCGGCGCGAGCGAGTTGACGCGGACGCGGGGCCCGAGCTCCAGCGCGAGGCACTTGACGAGCGCGGCGACTCCCGGACGCAGCACGTTCGACGTGTCGAGCCCCGGGATCGGCACCCGGACCGAGGACGACGTGACGAAGAGGATCGACGCGCCGTCTGCGAGCGACGGGCGGAGCGCGCGGAGCAGGCGCACCGGATTGCCGACGAGCAGGCGGAAGGCAGCCTCCCACGCCTCGTCCGAGACGTCGAGCACGTCGCCCGGGGGAGGGCCACCCGAGTTGACGAGGATCCCGTGAAGCTCTCCCAGCGCGGCAGCGCTTGCCACGACGGCCTCGATCCCCTCGACGGTCGCCAGGTCGGCGGCGCAGGCGGTCGCTCCCGGCCCGAGCTCGAGCGCAGCCTGCTCTGGCTCCCGCGAGACCACGAGCACCCGTGCCCCCTCGCCCACGAGCGCCTCCGCGACCGCGCGACCGAGACCCTTGCTCGCGCCGCCCGCGACGAAGGTCTTTCCGTCGAGCTCGAGGTTCACGCCGAGGCCGCCGCGACACGATCGGAGAACGCCCGGATCTCGTCGGGGCCGTCGAGCGCGCCGAGCTCGAGGTCGTACCGGCGTCGCTCGCCCGGGCTCGAGCTCGATCAGCTCGCCGCGCTCCCGGGCGTCGAGCCGGCCCGCAGTCCGGTTCGTGCACGGCTCGATGCCGACCACGTAGGTGCCCTCGCCGAGCATCCGCCACATGAAGTGGTGCGGCAGCTGATCCCGTCGGTAGACCTCGTACGCTCCCAGGCCGAGCGCGCGGTTGACGATCGCCGACCGGGACCGTACCCTCCGGCTCCGCAGCGTTGTCGTGCTCGAAGACCTGCTCCACGAATCCGGCCGCCGGGGGCGCGAGCGTACGGTAGCCCTCGACGGGATGGTCGCCGCGCGGCTCGACGGAGCGGGCAGGCACGAGCACCTCGGCCCCCTCGTCGACCACCGGGAAGCCGACGTTGACGTGGTAGAGAAGCATGTGCGGGGTGCGATCGAAGCCGACGTTCTCGACCTCGTCGTGGACGGTCAGGCGCGACTCGCCGACCCGGGCCTCGATCCGTCGCCGGAGCAGGAGCTGCTCGCCGAAGACCGAGGCCTGGAGCGTCTCACCCTCCGCCCAGAGGACGCAGTCGTCGCCGTCCCAGCGCTCCCCGTGGCCGACGAGACGAGCCGGCCTGTTCGAGACCCGACCGTGGAGGCGGGAACTCCTCGGTCTGCTTCGGCGGATAGTGGTACTGCGCGGCCGTGTCCGTCGCCATGAACAGTGTGTGGTCGATCCCGCACGTCGTCAGCAGCCCGCCACCCCAGTTGCGGAAGAAGCCGAGCCCCTCCCACTCGTAGTACCAGGGTCCGGCGAAGCCGACTCGCGACGTCCAGGCGAGCGGCACGGCCACGGAGCTCGCAGCGGCCGACGTCGAATGCCCGGTCGACGACGACGTCGAAGGCGAACCCGCTGCCGGTCCGGAACTCGAGCACGCGGACGCCTCGCTCGGCAGCGTCCTCGAGCGTGACGAGCCGCACGCCGGCGACCTGCTCCAGCCGGCCGACCCGGCGCAGGAGGTCCGTGCGACCGTACGGGTGTCCGAAGAGGTCGGGCACCTCGCTACGCGTCTGCCAGGACGCGCTTCGCGAGCGCCCGCAGCACCTTGCGCTCGACCTCCGGGTTGTGGTCGAGGAGACCCCAGAAGCTCTGGCTCGTCAGGACGAAGAACCGCAGCGGCGTCTTCGCCGTCACCGTCGCGGTGCGCGGCGTCCTCTCGACGAGCGCGATCTCGCCGAAGAACTCTCCCGGGCCAAGCGTGCCCACCTTGCGGCTCGCCCTCCGCACGTCGGCCTCGCCCTCGACGATCACGAAGAACTCGCGGCCCAGGTCGCCCTGCTTGCACAGCACCTTCCCGGGCGGCACCTCGAGGTCTTCGGTGGTCTTGGCGAGCTGGCCCAGCTCCTTCTTCGAGAGCCCGTCGAAGAGAGGCGCCCGCGCGAGCGCGGCGACCTTCGTGTCCTGGCTGAACAGCCGCACGCGAGGAGCTTACGGACGCAGCTGGCACATTGCCAGACGGTCAGCGGAGAGCGCTCGCGATCTCGTGCAGATGCGCGCCCGTCGTCCCGCAGCAGCCACCGACGACGGCCGCGCCCAGACCGGCCGCCCACGCGGCGAACGCCGCCATGTCGTCGCGGCTCCGCCGGGTAGCGGCCGGAGAGCGGCTCGGGAAGGCCCGCATTCGGCTTCACCCAGAGCGGGAGGTCGAGGCCGTGCGCCGCCAGCTGTGCGGCGAACTCCTCTGCGGTCGCCCGTGCGCCGCTCGAGCGACGCGCCGCAGTTGAACCCGACCCCGTCGGCGCCGAGCTCCGCCATCGCGAGCACGACGTCCTCGACGGAGTGTCCCATCATCGTCCGAGGCTCCGCCGCGCCTGCGTCGAACGAGAAGGAGACGACGACCGGGAGATCGGTCGACTCCCGGCATCCGAGCAGCGCGGCCCTCGCCTCGTCGAGCGAGAACATCGTCTCGACGACGAGCAGGTCGCAGCCGGCGAGCGCCGACGCCTGTGCGGCGAACGCCACCCGCGCGTCGGTCGGCTCGAGAGTGCCGAGCGGGACGAGCAGCTCGCCGGTCGGGCCGATCGACCCGGCAACGAGCACGTCGCGGCGCTCGGACAGCTCGACGGCGGTTCGCGCGCACGCGACGGCGGCGCGGTTGATCCGCTCGACGTCCTGGTACTTCGAGTGGCCGAGGCGAACGGGGTTCGCCCCGAACGTGTCCGTCAGGACGATGTCCGAGCCGGCCCGGATGAACGAGCAGTGGAGCTCGACGAGCTCGTCGGGCGCGTCGAGCGCGAGCTCCTCCGGTGGCTGTCCGGCCTCGAGCGAGGAGCTCTGGAGACCCGTGCCGACGCCGCCGTCGGCGATACGGACGTTCGGACCGAGAAGCTCGCGCAGCGTGCCCACGGTCACAGCGTAGTGCGGCCGGCGCCGACTGACGAGCCTCGTCGCGAGGCCAGGTCTAGGGCGTGCTGGTGGGCGCGAGCTCCTCAGCGGAGGCCGCGCCGCGATCGAGCGCCTCGACGATCGCGTCGCTGTCGTAGACGCAGCCGCCCCAGAGACCGCCGCTGACCGACTGCAGCCGCGCCCAGAGCGCCGTGTCCGCGGGGAGCCGGGGATCCGGGGCGACGTCGTCGCGCACGGGCGCTCCGCGAGCACGCGCGCAGCCTCCTCGGACGTCCACTCCTCCTCGCCGTGGCCGACGAGGTCGACGGACGCCTCGAGCCGCTGCCGGGTCGACGACGATGCGCACGAGGTCGCCGTCGAGGAGACGGCCGATCGGGCCCGCCCTCGAGCGCCTCGGGGCTCACGTGGCCGATGCAGGCGCCCGTCGAGACGCCGGAGAAGCGCGCGTCCGTGACGAGCGCGACCTCGCGCCCGAAGGGGAGGAACTTGAGCGCCGACGTGAGCTGGTAGGTCTCCTCCATCCCGGTGCCGCAGCGGGCCGCGCCCGGCGAGCACGATCACGTCGCCCGGCTCGATCGGCTCGCCGGCAGTTCCCTTGATCGCGGCGATCGCGTCCGGCTCGCTCGTGAAGACGCGGGCGCGCCCGGTCAGCCGGTAGACGCCGTCCGCGTCGAGGGCGCGCGGGTCGATCGCCGTCGACTTGATCACGCTGCCGCCCGGTGCGAGGTTGCCGCGCGGGAAGCACACCGTCGACGTCATCGCCCTTCTCGCGCGCCCGCTCCGGCGGAGAGATCACGTCGTCCGGATCGACGCCGTCGGCCTCCTCGAGCCGAGCGCGCAGCCGCGCCCGGCGCTCGCTCGCCTCCCACTCGTCGAGGACGTCGTCCCAGGTCCGGCCGGAGCACCGTCACCGCATCGGCGTTGAGCAGGCCGAGGTCGCGCAGGTGCAGCATGACCTCGGGCACGCCGCCGGCGAGGAAGACGCGCACCGTCGGATGGTTTCGTGGGCCGTTCGGCAGCGCGTCGACGAGGCGGGGCACCGCGGCGTTGACGCGCCGCCAGTCGCTCGACGGTCGGCCGCTCGAGCCCTGCCGCGTGCGCGATCGCAGGGATGTGGATGAGGAGGTTCGTCGAGCCCCCGAACGCCGCGTGCACGAGCATCGCGTTCTCGATCGCCTCGGCCGTGAGCACCTCGATCGAGCGTCCGGCCGCTCTGCCACTGGTCGTGCACGGCCTGCGCCGTGCGGCGCGCGACGTCGAGCCAGATCGGCTGCCCCGACGGGGCGAGCGCGGCGTGCGGGACTGTCAGCCCGAGCGCCTCCGCGACCACCTGCGACGTCGCGGCCGTGCCGAGGAACTGGCAGCCGCCGCCCGGAGACGCGCAGGCGGCGCAGCCGAGGTCGGCTGCCTGCTCGAGCGTGACGATGCCGTGCGCGAATCGCGCGCCGAGCGTCTGGACGGCGCCGGCATCCTCGCCGACGCGCGGCGGCAGCGTCACCCCTCCGGGGACGACGGCGCCGGCGAGCTCGCGGAACGACGCGACCGCCATCAGCATCGCGGGCAGGCCCTTGTCGCAGGTGCCGACGCCGATGACGCCCCGCCGCCGAGGCAGGCTGCGCACGAGCCGCCGGAGGACGAGCGCGGCGTCGTTGCGGTACGGGAGGGAGTCGAACATCCCCGTCGTTCCCTGTGTCCGCCCGTCGCACGGATCGGACACGTGAGCGGCGAACGGCAGCCCGCCGAGGCGGTCGAGCTCCTCGGCGGCCTCGCGCACGAGGAGGCCGACCTCCCAGTGTCCCGTGTGGTACCCGAGAGCGACGGGTCGTCCCGTCGTCGGCGCGTACGCCGCCCTGCGTCGAGAGGATGAGGAACTGGTCGCGGCCGACCTTCGACGCCTCCCAGCCCATCCCGGCGTTCTGGGAGAGCCCGAAGACGTCGCCCGACGGGCTGTCGCGGAGGAACTCCGCCGTCAGCGGCAGCGCCCCGGACGGGACCAGCCGCCGCCGTCTCGACCCGGTAGAGATCGCGGTCGGCGTCAGCGGACACGGGCGGGCGTCAGTTGTAGCGGCCGAGCTCGCGCGCGGTCTCGCACATGACCTCGATCGACCCCGGCTTCGCGTCGAAGATCTGCCCGGTCGAGCGCAGCACGTAGCCGCCGCCGTCCATCGCGGCGTCGAGGCAGCGCCGGACCTCCTCGCTGACCGCGTCCGCGTCCGCCTCGTGCAGCAGGTGCTCGTTGAAGCCGCCGAACAGGCAGACCCGGTCGCCGATCCGCCGCTTCGCGTCCGCGAGGTCGACGTCACCGGACGAGCGATCCGAGGTCAGCGTCTCGACCGCGTCCGGACCGGTGTCGGCGATGTCCTCGAGGAGCAGCGTCGCCCGCCCGCAGTTGTGGAAGCTGACCAGGTAGCCGGCGTCGTGAGCCGCCTGCACGCACTCGGCCTCGTACGGCTTCATGAACTCGGCGAAGTGGTCACGCGCCACGCCGACGCCCGTCCACGTCTCGTTCATCGAGATCGAGTGGATTCCCGTCTCGCCGAGACGTCGGTAGAAGCCGATGAGCCAGTCGGTGCAGACGCGCATCAGGTCGTGGACGAACTGGGGCCGGTCGTAGATGTCCATCGAGAGATCGACGAGGCCGCGGACCTCGGCCGCCATGTCCCAGGGGCCGATCACGTGGTGCAGCCACCAGGCGTCGTCGCCGACCTTCTCGACCATTCCCTTCATCACCGTCATGTCGTAGAGGTCGGCCGACGGGAAGTGGCGCAGCGCCGGGAGCTTCGTCTCCGGCTCGTCGCCCTTGAGCAGGAAGTCGTGGCACGACGTGCCGAACCCGTCCTCGGTGCGGTACGAGTAGTCGAGGTCTCCGTCCGGCGTGCGGATCTTGTGCGCGTGCTCGCGCCAGCCGTCGCCCTGGCCCGTGACCTCGAACGTCTCGACCCACGTGTCGGTCTCGAACGGACGCGGGAACAGCATCCGCGGCCAGATCTCGTGCTCGCCGATGTGCTGGCTGTACGTCGTGATCATCGGGTCGAGCCCGAGATCCTGCTGCATCTTCACGATCGAGCCCATCGGGTCGTCGATCCAGAGCTCGAAGAGGTCGAGGAAGCTCTGGTCGGGCCGCCTGAGCTTCTTGATCATCGGGAGGCCGAGCCAGCAGTGGATGGGAACCCGATCGGGCACCCCGCGCTGGAAGGCGATTCGCGTGCGCTCGGCGGTCTTCACGGTGATCTCCTTTGCTCTACGGGCCCAGGGCGGTATGGATAGCGTAACCGACACCGCCGGTGCCATTCTACGGCACCACCGATGGATGCGGATCGCTCACTGAGGGAGCTTACTGCTTGACATGTGAACACCTTTGGTGCCATCATACGGCACCATGCCGAAGATCGAAGAGGGCTCTCAGGCGATCGACCGCGCGGCGCGGATCCTGGTCCGCCTCGTCGAGAGCGACGAGGCGGTGACGCTCGCGAGCGTCATGGAGGAGACCCAGCTTCCGAAGTCGACGGCCGCCCGGCTCCTGCGCGCGCTCGAGCGCAACGGGCTCGCCCAGCGGCGACCGGGCGGCGGCTTCCGTCCCGGGCCCGTGCTCGTCGAGTACGCGCGCCGCGACTCGAGCGTCGGCGACCTCGCCACGCTCGCGTGGCCGTTCCTCGAGCGGCTCGGACGGACGACGGGAGAGACGACGAACGTCGCCATCCCGACACCGGGAGGCGTCGCCCGGCTCGCCCAGGTCGACAGCACCCATCCGCTCGGCGCGGGGAACTGGATCGGGTCTCGGATTCCGATTCACGCCTCCTCGCTCGGCAAGGTCTTCATGGCCTTCGGCGCAGCCCAGCCGCCGTTCGGCCGTCTCGCCCGGCTCGGCCCGAACACGATCACGATCATCGACGACCTGCTCGCCGAGCTCGAACGGGTTCGCAGGAACGGCTACGCGACGACGTGGGAGGAGCTCGAGGCGGGTCTCTGCTCGACCGCGGCCCCGGTGCGCGGCGCGCGAGGAACCGTCATCGCGGCCATCTCCGTCTCGGCGCCGACGGTTCGCACGACGCGCGGGCGCCTCGCCGAGCTCTCCGGCCGGGTCGTCGAGACCGCCGACGCCCTGTCCACGCACATCCAGCTCACCAACGACCGGAGGAACGGAGAGGAATGAACGACGACGAGATCCTGCAAGGGCTCTACGACAACACGCTGGTGGGCAACAAGCCCGAGGTCGTCGAGCTCACCGAGAAGGGGCTCGAGGCAGGGATGGAGCCGACGACGATGCTGTTCGAGGCGCTGATCCCGGCGCTCGAGGAGGTGGGTGCGCGCTTCGAGCGCGGCGACTTCTTCGTCCCCGAGATGCTGATCGCCGGCCGCGCGATGACCGGCGCGCTCGAGCTGCTGCGCCCGCTGCTGGCCGACACGGGCGCGGACACGATCGGCACCTTCCTGATGGGCACGGTCAAGGGCGACGTGCACGACATCGGCAAGAACCTCGTCGACATCATGCTCGAGGGCGCCGGCTTCAAGGTCGTCGACATCGGCGTCCAGGTCGCGCCCGAGAAGTTCATCGAGGCGATCCACGAGCACCAGCCGGACGTCGTCGGCTTCTCGGCCTTCCTGACGACGACGATGCCGATGTTCAAGGTCAACATCGAGGCGATCGAGAAGGCCGGCCTGCGCGACGACGTGATCATCATGGTCGGCGGCGCGCCGGTGACCCAGGAGTACGCGGACGTGGTCGGCGCCGACGGCTACGCCGCCGACGCCGCCGGAGCGACGAAGCGGGCGAAGGAGCTGCTCGAAGAGCGCCGCGCCCTCGTGCCAGCCTGAGGCTGCGATCGTGGGCGTCGTCGCATTCGTCGAGCACGCGATCAAGAAGCCGGTCTTCGGCTGTCGGATGTGCGGCCAGTGCGTGCTCCACGACACGGGGATGACCTGCCCGATGACCTGCCCGAAGACGCTTCGCAACGGGCCGTGCGGCGGCGTACGCGAGAACGGCCACTGCGAGGTGGCGCCCGAGATGCGCTGCGTCTGGGTCAAGGCCGAGGAGCGCGCCCGGACGCTGCCGCTCCTGCCGCCCTCCTGGCGCGGCCACCTCCACGAGCTGCGCCCCCCGGTCGACAACCGGCTCGCCGGCACCTCGTCGTGGGTCAACCTCCTGACCGGTCGCGACCGCGTCCGGCCGGCGGGCTGGGTCGGCCCGGGGACGGAGTCGGCATGAGCAGGCTGCGCGAGATCGTCGAGACGAGCGACCGCCTCGTGCTGACGGGCGAGGCGCCGTCCGTCGACGGTGGGGGCCTGGACGCGTTCAACGAGCGCATCGCCGAGATGGCCCACTGGGTCGACGCGATGAACGCGACCGACAACACGGCCGCGCACGCGCACGCCTCGAACGTCGCCGTGGCGATCGCGCTCGCCCGGGCAGGCGTCGATGCGGTCCTCCAGGTCGTCTGCCGGGACAAGAACCGGATCGCGTGTCAGGCCGACATCGTCGGCGCTGCCCTCCACGGCGTCGAGAACATCCGCTGCATCACCGGCGACGACGTCACCGCCGGCGACGAGCCCGAAGCGCGGCGCGTCTTCGACCTGGACGGGCCGCAACTGATCAGCGTGGCGACCGGCCTCGCGCACGGGCGCTACCTCTCGGGTCGAGCGATCGACCCGCCGCCGCGCCTCTTCGTCGGCGCGGTCGAGAACCCCGCCGCACCGCCGCTCGACCATCGCCCCGAGCGCGCGGCGAAGAAGGTCGAGGCCGGAGCGCGGTTCCTCCAGCTGCAGATCTGCTACTACCCGGAGCGGCTGCGCGGATTCGTCGAGGCGCTCGGCGAGCACGGCGTGGCGTCTCGCGCGG
Organism: uncultured Thermoleophilia bacterium; assembly: GCA_963705605.1. GTDB lineage: Bacteria > Actinomycetota > Thermoleophilia > Gaiellales > Gaiellaceae > CAVPKC01. The sequence goes on along the minus strand of CAVPKC010000002.1, from coordinate 462,780 downwards.
CGATCCTGCCGACGATCGTCCTCGTCAAGGGCGCACGAGGGCTCGCGTTCATGGATCGTGGCGTGCCGGGAATCACCGTGCCGCCGGAGACGCTCGCCCGGGTCGAGCAGGCGTCAGACCAGGGTGAGGCGGCCTACGAGCTGGCACTCGAGCAGGCGCGGCAGGCACTCGCGCTTCCAGGCGTCCGGGGCCTTCATCTGACCGACTTCCGGCACGACGGCTCGATCTCGCGCCTCTGCCAGGACCTCGGAATCTCGAGCAAGGAGGAGAGAGAAGCGCATGCACACCGTGCTCAACTCCCGGTCTAGGGAGGTCGTCATCGGTCCGGACCAGCCGTTCTGCATCATCGGCGAGCGGATCAACCCGACGGGACGCAAGGCGTTCGCCGAGGCGCTGCGCGCCGGCGACCTGTCCGAGATCGTCGCCGACGTGGAGGATCAGGTCGCGATGGGCGCGCACGTTCTCGACGTCAACATGGGCGTGCCGCTGACCGACGAGGCCGACCTCCTGGCGAGGGCGATCAGGCTCGTCCAGGAGCACACCGACCTGCCGATCTGCATCGACTCCTCGGTCGTCGAGGCGCTCGAGGCCGGGCTGGAGGCCTACGAGGGCAAGGCGCTCGTCAACTCGGTCACCTGCGAGAGGGAACGGCTGGACGCGGTGCTCCCGATGGTGAAGGAGCACGGCGCAGCCGTCATCTGCCCTCGTCAACGACGAGACGGGCATCCCGCAGACGGCCGACGAGCGCCTCGAGGTGTGCGCGCGGCTCGTCGAGATCGTCCACGGGGAGTACGAGATCCCGATGGAGGACATGGTGATCGACCCGCTCGCGATGACGGTCGGCGCCGATCCGCAGGCGGTCGTCGTCACGCTCGAGACGATCAGCCGGATCCGCGACGAGTACGGGCTGAACATGACGCTCGGCGCGTCGAACATCTCGTTCGGGCTCCCGAGCCGGCACGCGCTCAACGCCGCCTTCCTCGTCGCCGCGTCGTACGCGGGCCTGACGAGCGCGATCATGGACGCCCGCACCGCCCAGACCGTGGACGCGTGCCGCGCCGCCGACCTCCTGCTCGGTCGCGACGAGTGGGGCACGAACTGGATCGCTGCCCATCGACGAGCCCAGGTCGCCACCGCGTGAGCATCGCAACCGACAGGTCCGGGTCTCTCGAGGGCGCAGCCGAGCACCCTGCTCGGGTGGCGCTGCGCTTCGAGCCGTCCGGCACCGCCGTCCGCGTCCCGCGCGGCGTGTCGGTCTTCGACGCGGCCTCGTGGAACGGGGTCGCGATCGACTCGACCTGCGGAGGGCACGGCACCTGCAAGAAGTGCCGCATCCGGATCGTCGACGGAGACGTCACGGCCTCGGCGCTCGACACCCGCGCCTTCTCCGGGGACGAGCTCGAGGACGGCTGGCGACTGGCGTGCCAGGCCGAGGCCGAGAGCGATCTGGTGGTCGACGTGCCGCCGCTGGCGACCCGGCCGAAGGCAGCGACGGTCGGCGTCGGACGTCAGGTGATCCTCCGGCCCGCGCTCCAGAAGCGCTACGTCGAGCTCGACGAGCCGACGCTCCAGGATCAGCGAACGGACCTGGAGCGACTCCAGGACGCGATGGACGACCTCGAGCTCCGCGTCGAGGTGGGCGTGCTTCGCCGCGTCCCCCGCGTCCTCAGGGAAGCCGGCTTCAAGGTCACCTGCGTCGTCTGCGACGACCTGCTCATCGACGTCGAGCCCGGCGACACGACCGGTCGCCTGCACGCGATCGCCTTCGACCTCGGAACGACCACCGTCGTAGCGACCCTGCTCGATCTCGCGACCGGCACGCCGCTGGCCGTCGGCTCGATGCTGAACCGCCAGCAGCCCTTCGGCGCCGACGTCATCTCGCGAATCTCCGCGACCATGCTCGATCCGACCGCGCTCGAGCGCCTCCGTGATCTCGCCTGCGAGACGCTGGGACAGCTCGCTGGAGAGATCTGCGCCCAGGGCGGAGTCGAGCCCACGGAGGTCTACGAGGTGGCGCTCGCCGGCAACGCGACCATGACCCAGCTCGCGCTCGGCGTCGACCCCGAACCGGTCGGGGTCGCGCCGTTCATCATGACGACCCGGTCGTACCCGGACCTGCCGGCGTCCGAGCTCGGGCTCGAGCTCCATCCCGCGCGCCCGGGCGACCGTGTTCCCCGCGCTCGGCGCATACGTCGGCGGCGACGTCGTCGCCGGCCTCCTCGCGACCGGCATGACGCGGGACCGGCGCCTCAGGCTCTTCATCGACGTCGGGACGAACTGCGAGATCGCGCTCGGCTCGGCGGATCGCCTGGTCTGCACCGCCGCGCCTGCAGGGCCCGCGTTCGAGGCCGCGCAGATCCGCTGCGGGATGCGCGCGTCCGAAGGCGCGATCGAGGTCGTCAGGATCGCGGACGACGCTGTCGAGCTCGACGTCATCGGCGACGCGGAGCCCGTCGGGATCTGCGGTTCCGGGCTCGTCGACGCGGTCGCGGAGCTCGTGGGCGCCGGGCTGCTCGACCCGTCCGGACGCTTCGTGACCGCGGAGCGTGCCGCTGAGATCGCGCCTGAGCTGTCGCGCCGGCTCGTGGCCCGCGCCGACGGCGAGCGGATCTTCGTCCTGCACTGGCAGGGGCTGGAAGGCGATCCCGAGGGCGCCGTCTACCTCTCGCAGCGCGACGTGCGGGAGCTCCAGTTCGCAAAGGCTGCGATCGCGACCGGCTGGCGACTGCTCGTCGAGGAGCTCGGGATCGACGTGGACGAGATCCAGCAGGTGCTGCTCGCGGGCTCGTTCGGCTCCTTCCTCTCGCCCGCCAGCGCCGTGCGGATCGGGCTCGTCCCGAAGCTCGCGCTGCCGCGCATCGTCTCGGCCGGCAACGTCGCCGGCGAGGGAGCGAAGATGGCGCTGCTCTCGATGCAGGAGCGGCACGCGGCGACGGCGATGCTCGCCGAGATCGAGTACGTCGAGCTGTCCGACCGGCCGGACTTCAACGACCGCTTCATCGAGCAGCTGGCGTTCCCGGAGTGAGGATGGCCGGACGCTCTTCCATCTTGATCCTCGCCTGCGGAGCGCTCGCCCGGGAGGTTCTCGCAGTCGTTCGGCTGAACGGCTGGACGCACGTCGACGTCACCTGCCTCCCGGCCAAGCTGCACCTGCGACCCGAGCTGATCGCCGGGGCGGTGGACGAGAGGCTGCACGCGCTCGGAGACCGATACGAGCGGACCTTCGTCGCCTACGCCGACTGTGGCACCGGCGGCGCCCTCGACCGCGTGCTCGCGGCGCACGGCGTCGAGCGGCTCGCCGGGCTCCACTGCTACGGCTTCTTCGCCGGCGGCGAGACCTGGCAGAGGATGCAGGAGGCGGAGCCGGGGACCTTCTACCTCACCGACTTCCTCGCGCGGCACGTCGACGCGCTCGTGATCCGGCCGCTCGGGCTCGACCGATACCCGGAGCTCGTCGACGACGTCTTCGGCAACTACCGACGGCTCGTCTACCTCGCCCAGACCGACGACCAGGCGCTCACCGCTCGCGCCCGCGGAGCGGCGGAGCGGCTCGGACTGGCGTTCGAGCGGCGCCTCACGGGCTACGGCGAGCTCGCGCCGGCGCTCAGGGAGTTCGTCGGACAGCGCGCCGCATGAGCGCAACGCTCACCACCATCTACTGGCGCGACATCCCGGCGCAGGTGACGGCGACCGACGGCGGCGCGGCGGCGCGCGCCCAGCTCTCGGACCGCTTCCAGAAGGCGATCGACGCGGCGGCGATGAAGGCCGGTCTCGTCGACTCGGACGCTTACCTCGAGGAGTGGCGTCGCGAGACACGCGAGTGCGGAGACGACCTCGAGGCGGAGGTCGCGACCGAGGTCGAGCGGCTGGAGGCGGCCCATCCGCGCGAAGCGCTGCTCGAGCTGACGCGCGCGGGCGGGAAGCGCGTCGGCTGATCGCTCGAGAGTCCGACCGCCGACCCCGCTCTTATGGCCGCGGCACGGGGCCGGCCGCGCCGTAGGCCGAGTAGCCGCCGTCCACGATCAGCGTCTGAGCAGTGACGAAGGCCGACTCCGGAGCGGCCAGAAGGAGCACGGCCTTGGCGATGTCGAGCGGATCGGCGAGCCGGCCGGCCGGGATCCTGTCGACGACGGCACGCTCGTCGATGATGCCTTCGGCGATCGCCCGCTCGACCATCGGCGTGCGCACGGGTCCCGGCTCGATCGCATTGACGCGCACGCCCCGGCCAGCCCATTCGATGCCCATGACCCGCGTCAGGCCGACGACACCCGCCTTGCTCGCGGCGTACGGCGAGCGGCCCGGCATGCCCACTTCGGCCCCGGTCACGGAGGCGATGTTGACGATCGAGCCGCGACCCGCAGCGAGCATCCGGCCGCCGAAGGCCTGGCTGACGAGGAACACACCGGTCAGGTTGACGTCGAGCACCGCCCGCCAGTCCTCCTCCTCGAGCAGTTCGGCGGGAGCGATCCGGTTGACTCCGGCGTTGTTGACGAGGACCGTCGGCTCTCCGAGGGTGGCGCCGATCACCTCGGCCGCCGCCTCGATCGACGACCGGCTCGTCACGTCCATGACGACGCCCGCGTGACCCTCGCCGAGCTCTGCGGCGACCCGGGCGCAGACTTCGCCGTCGTGGTGCGTCGCCGCGACACGGGCGCCCGCGTCGGCCAGCACGGTCACGATCGCCCGACCGATTCCCATCGAGACCCCTGTGACGACCGCGATCTCGCCGTCGATGCGGACGCTCATGTCGTCGCCCCCCCTCCCCGCCCTACCGCATCACCCAACCGCCGTCGAGCGCGATCACCTGCCCGGTGATGAACGAGGACGCGTCGCCGGCGAGGAAGACGACGAGGTTGCCGATGTCGTCAGGCGTCCCGCGACGCTTGATCGCCTGCCCTTCGAGCACGAAGGCGGCGTAGCCCTCGGGATCCGGGTGGATCTTCTCGGCGTCGGTCGGGAACGCTCCGGGCGCGATGGCGTTCACCGTCACTCCCTCCGGCCCGATCTCCCGGGCCAGCGCCCGCGTGAACGAGACGATGCCGCCCTTCGAGGAGACGTAGTCGAGCAGGTGCGCCCACCCGCCGTAGATCGTGATCGACGAGAGGTTGACGATCCTCCCGTGCCCCCGCTCGACCATCGAGGAAACGCACGCCCGGGCGCACAGGAAGTAGCCCTTGAGGTTCGTCGCGAGGACGCGGTCCCACTCGTCGACGGTGATCTCCGTCCAGGGCCGCATCGGATAGATGGCCGCGTTGTTGACGAGCACGTCGATCCCGCCGAGCTCGCCGATCACCGAGCGGGCCATCAGATCGACGGACTCCTTGTCCGAGACGTCGACCGCGAGGGCCAGGGCCGTGGCGCCTGCGGATCGCAGCTCTGCCGCCCGCGCCTCCGCCTTCTCGAGGGTGACGTCCGCGACCGCCACCACCGCGCCGGCTTCGGCGAGGCTCCGGCAGATCCCTTCTCCGAGCCCGCCGCCGCCGCCCGTCACGATGGCCACGCGGCCGTCGAGCCGGAACGCGTCGAGCGTCACGAGGTGGCGAGCCCCGCGGGCGAGACGGCACGCCCCTCCCGCGCGGACTGGTAGGCGGCCTCGACGAGCGCCATCGTGCCGAGCGTCGTCCGCCCGGAGATCTCGGGCTCGGCGTCCTCCTCGATCGCGCGCATCAGCTGGCCCATCGTGCCCTTGAACGCCTGCGGGAACCACCGCTCCTCCCAGCGTGGTCGCTCCCAGGCGCCGTCCATCGCGCGCGTCGTCCAGTCGATCGTCGACGGGCTCCCGGCCGGATAGTCCGGCCAGCCGATCGTGCCCTTGGCGATTCCCTCGGTGCCCTCGACGCGCCACTCGATCCGATGGTCGGCCCACGTGTAGCAGTTGTCGAGGCCGATCACCCGGAGCCCGCTCCCGTACTCGAGGATGTAGAAGGCCATCCCGTCCTCGTGGGGGAAGTCGTGGCTCGGGTCGTTGCGAACGCTCACGAGGATCCGCTCGGGATCGCCGAAGAGGTACCGGAACGCGTCGAGGTGGTGAATCGACATGTTGAGAAGGGCGATCCGGCCGTAGGGCTTGATGAACTCCTGCCAGTGCGGCCGGGCGTTCATGACGATCTCGCCGACGACCGGCTGTCCCAGCTCACCGCGGTCGAGCAGCGTCTTCAGCGCCCGGATCGACTGGTCGTAGCGCATGTTGTGGTTGACGCCGAGCTTCTTGCCGGCCTCGTCGCAGACCCGGACCATCTCGATCGCCTCGGCGAGCGTGAACGCGACCGGCTTCTGGGCCAGGATGCCCTTGACGTGGGGGCGCTTCGCGGCCTCGCGGACGATCTCGAGCTGCTGGTCCGGCGGGAACGCGATGTCGACGATCTCGACGCGCTCGTCGTCGAGCAGCTCCTGCCAGGTGTCGTAGACGGTGCCCACCCCGCGCTCCTCGGCCGCGGCACGGGCGTGCTCGGGCGTCCGTGAGGCGATCGCGACCACGTCGAAGCCCGCCTCCGCGTAGGCGACGAGGTGGATGTCCTTCATGATGAAGCCGGCGCCGATGCAGCCGATCCCGTAGTCGGTCTTCGAGCCGAGCTCTGGCCCGGTCTTCAGGTCGAACGCGGGCATCGCCGCGCTACTCCTTGACGTCGAGCAGGGGCCGAACGCCCAGCTCGTGCATGATCTCCGCGGTCCCGTCGTACGCGCGCTGCGTCCACTCGACGATCTTGTCCGGGTCGGGCGAGTACTCGAGCTCGATCGAGACGGTTCCGTCGTAGCCGGTGTCGCGGATCGCCGCGAGGTACTCCTTGATCGGCGTCACGCCCATCCCCGCCGGCAGGTCGCCGTGCACCTTCCCGTCGCAGTCGGACAGGTGGATGTGGCCGATCAGCCCCGTCAGCTTCGCGACGTCCTCGAACGAGGCGTGCGAGAGATGGAGGTGCGAGATGTCGGCGTTGGCGCGTACCGCCGGATGGTCGATCTCCCGGACGAAGCGGACGAGCTCGTCGACGTCCTTGAGGAGCGCCTCGTTGAACGGCTCGAGCTCGAGAACGATCTCGAGGCCCTTCGAGCGGGCGTACTCGCCGGCCTCGGCGACCATGACCTTGGCCAGGTCCCAGATCGCCGTGCGCGGGAAGACCTCGCCGTCCCAGTAGTACTCGCCGACGACGAGCAGCACGTTCCGTGCCCCGAAGAACGCGCCCTGGTCGACATACGCCTTGATCCGGTCGAGCGTGAAGCGGCGGACGGAAGGGTTGAAGTCGACGATCCCGAACGCGACGCAGACCACGGAGCGGATCGGAAGCCCGACCCCTGCGCAGGTGTCCTTGATCAGCTGCCGGGTCGTGTCGTCGATGTCGAGCGGATCCTCGAAGATGTCGTACGTGTCGAAGCCGATCGCCTTCGCCCTGCGGATGCCCTCCTCGGTTCCGATCTTCGTGTCGAACCAGGTCGAGCTGATCATCCCGAGCTCCATGCGCCCCTCCTCCGAGCCTCCCGGCTCACCTCTCTTGGTAACGTTTTCAGCGCCGCGACTCTACCGCGGCGCCGGCGGGGGCGTCAACCGGCCCGCGCCCAGCTCAGCCCGTCCGGCGACTGCTCGGCGCGGCCGGCCGCGACGAGCTCCCGGAGGTGGGCCCGAAGGGGCCCTGCGAGCTCGTTCGGCATCGACGTGAACGGGCCGAGCTCGGGATCGGCGAGCTCGAGCGCTCGCGCGAGCGTGACCTCACGCTCGGAGAGGACGATCTCCTCCACCACGTCGCGGGCGTCGCGGACGAACTCGAGCGTGTCGTCGAGGAAGCGGTCGACGTCGGTTCCCTCGATCGGGTCGTAGTGCGCCGTCAGGAGCCGTTTCGGCTCGAGGCTGATCAGGAGGCGCGCGGACGCCTCGTACGCGGCAGCGTCGAAGTACGGGGACGGGTGGATCACGTTGCCCTCCGTGTCCAGGAGCCCCCGAGCCATGACCGCGTCCTGCACGATCGCCGTCCGCGAGCGCGGCTCCCACAGTCCGAGATGGCCGGCCGAGTGGCCCGGAAGGTGCAGGACGTGAACGGCCAGCTCGGGCCCGAGCCGGATGACCTCGCCGCCGCGAAGCGAGACGTCGATCGGCACGTCGGGCCCCATCGCGTCGCGCAGCCAGGCGGCCGTCTCCGGCGGGTAGCCGATTCCGTGGGCCACGTACCAGCCGTAGCGCTCGCGGAGGATCCGCTCCCGATCGGTGATCCACGGGACGTCCGCGACGTGCGCTGCGAAGCAGCGCGCGGAGCCACGGCTGCGCACCGCGGCGTTGCCGCCGAAGTGGTCGACGTCGGCGTGGGTGACGAGAACGACGTCGATCTCGGCGGGCTCGATCCCCGCCGCTCGCGAGGAACGGGAAGGATCACGTCGCCGGGCGTCTCCTTGACGCCCGTGTCGACGAGGAGCGTGCGCTCCTCGCGCAGCAGGTACTGCGAGAAGGGCCTCGGGCCGAGCACCGACTCGATGCGATGGATGCCGGGAGCGACCTCCACGTCAGGACCAGTCGAGGTAGACGGTCTTCGTCTGCGTGTAGAAGTCGGCGACCGCGCCGAGCTCCTTCGGGCCGAGCCCGGAGCCCTTCAGGCCGCCGAACGGCAGGTGGTTCTCGGCGCCGATCGGGGGCTTGTTGACGTGCACGACGCCCGCGTCGGTCTCGTGCATGAACCGGACCGCACGGTTCAGATCGCTCGTGTAGATCGATGACGAGAGCCCGTACCGGGTCGACGTCGCGACGTCGAGCGCCTCGTCCTCGTCCGCTACCTCGAGCACGGGCAGGACCGGCCCGAAGACCTCCTCGTTGGCGATCGTCATCGAGCGGTCGACGTTCGCCAGGAGCGTCGGCTCGACGAAGTAGCCGGCCCCGTTGCCGGTCTCGGCCCGCCCGCCACCGACCACGACCTCCGCGCCCTCGTCCCTCGCCCGGTCGATCGCAGCGAGCACGTCGACCAGCGCGGCCTCGTCGACGAGCGGCCCGATGTCGGAGCCTTCGGCGTCACCCGGCCCGACGCGCACCTTCCGCGTCTCCTCGGCGAGGATCTCGACGAGCCGATCCGCGACGGGGCGAACCGCGATGATCCGCCGCGGCGCCGTGCAGCGCTGACCGGTCGTCCCGTAGGCGGCCATCACGCAACCCGCCGCCGCGCGCTCGAGATCGGCGTCCTCGAGGACGACGACGGCGTTGTGGCCGCCCATCTCGGCCTGCACCTTCTTGCCGAGCGCCGCCGCCTTGACGTTGATGTCGATGCCGACCGCCGTCGAGCCCGTGAACGAGACCGCCTTGACTCGCGGGTCGGTGACGATCGTCTCGCCGACGACGCGGCCGGAGCCGAGCACGAGGTTGACGACCCCGTCGGGGAGACCGGCATCGTGGAGCGCCTGGACGAGCGCGATCGCACAGAGAGGCGTCAGCTGCGCGGGCTTGAGGACGACCGTGTTCCCGCAGACGAGCGACGAGCCGAGCTTCCAGCTGGGGATGTTGAACGGGAAGTTCCAGGGGGTGATCAGCCCGACCACGCCGAGCGGCTCGCGGAGCGTGAGCCCGAGCATTCGATCCGACTCCGTCGGCGCCGTGATGCCCGTGATCGACCCGCCCTGGTTGCCGATCCAGGACATGAACTGCATCACCCTCGGCACCTCGCCACGGGCCTCGGCGAGTGTCTTCCCCTGCTCGCGGGTGATGAGTCGAGCCAGCTCCTCCTGGCGCTCCTCGATCAGGCGAGCGGCCCGGATCAAGATCTGGCCCCGCCGGATCGGCGACGTCGCCTTCCAGGCTGGGAACGCCCCGGCCGCCGCCGTGATCGCCGCCTCCGTGTCGGCCGCCGTCGACAGCGGCACCCGGGCGAGCACGTCCCCGGGGCGGGCCGGGTTCAGATCGTCGACGGCGTCGTCCGTCGACGCCCCGACCCAGCGTCCGCCGATGAAGTTCTCGAGCGTTCTCATTCCGTTCGGGCGTGCCCGACGTTGCCGTTGAGCACGATCCCGCCGTCGACCACGACCTCCACGCCCGTCATGTAGCGCGACGCGTCGGAGGCGAGGAAGACGAGCGGGTCGGCGATCTCCTCGGCCGTGGCGATCCGGCCGAGCGGAATCCGCTCCTCGTAGTTCTTGCGCACCTGCGGGGTATAGGCGACCTGGTTCAGCGGCGTGTCGGTCGCTCCGGGCGAGAGCGCGTTGACCGTGATCTGGTGCGGTCCGAGCTCGACCGCGAGCGTCTTGGTGAGACCGAGGATGCCGCCCTTCGCCGTGACGTACGCGGTGAGCTCGGCGATCGGCTGGATGTCGACCACCGACGTGACGTTGACGATCCGGCCGCCTCCACCCTGCGCGATCATCTGGCGTGCCGCCGCCCGGCAGCCGTAGTAGTAGCCGTGGAGGTTGGCCTCGAGCAGTCCGTGCCAGTCCTGGTCGGACATCTCCAGGAACGGCTTGACCATCAGGCGGGCGGCGTTGTTCACCCAGATGTCGATCCCGCCCCACGCCGAGACCGCGAGGTCGGCGAGCTGCTGCACGTGCATCGGATCGCCCGTGTCCCCCTGCACGACGATCGCCCGTCGGCCGGTCGCCTCGATGCCGGCCACCGTCTTCTCGGCCTCCGCCGTCTGCGACCGGTAGTTGAAGGCGACGTCGGCGCCGGCCGCGGCGAGCGCGATCGCCGCGGCCTGGCCGATGCCCTGGGACGCGCCCGTGACGATCGCGCGCCTCCCGGTGAGGTCGAATGGAGAGGCCATCAGAGCGAGCGGTAACGGATCTCCTGGCGCTCGCCGGACTCGTGCGAGCGCACGATCGCGTCGCACACCTCGGCGCAGCGGTAGCCGTCCTCCATCGTCGCGCCCCGCGGGCCGACGGGTGTGTCCTCCTTGATGCACGTGAGGAGGTGGAGCAGCTCGTGGACGAAGTTGTCCTCCCACCCGATCATGTGGCCGTGCGGCCACCAGTGCTGCCAGTACGGGTGGTAGGCCTCCGACACGAGCACGTTGCGGAAGCCCTGCGCGTGGTCTCCGGGCGCGGAGCCGACCATGTTCACGAGCAGCTCGTTCTGCCGCTCGGAGTCGAACACGAGCGTCCCCTTCGACCCGTTGATCTCCCAGCGCATCTGGTTCTTGCGCCCGGCGGCGAAGCGGGTCGCCTCGTACGTGCCGATCGCCCCGTTCTCGAACTCGACCGTGGCCTCGAACGCGTCGTCGACGTCGACGACGCCGCCCGGACGCTCCTTGATGAAGGTCCGGAGCACGCCGTTCACCGCAACCGGGTCGCCGGCGAGGTAGCGCGACTGGTCGATCACGTGCGCGCCGAGGTCCCCGAGCGCCCCCGAGCCGGCGATCGACTTGTCGAGCCGCCAGACCTTGGGGAACTGGGGATCCATGATCCACTCCTGGTGGTAGCGGCCCCGGAAGTGGTAGATCTCGCCGAGCTCGCCGGAGTCGATCATCTCCTTGGCGAGGCAGATCGCCGGGTAGAAGCGGTAGTTGAAGGCGGTCATCGCCTTCACCCCGGTTCCCGCGACGCCCTTCCAGATCTCGTAGCTCTCGTCGGCGGTGCGTCCGAGCGGCTTCTCGCAGATCAGGTGCTTCCCCGCCTTCGCGGCCGCGATCGTCGGCTCCAGATGGACGTCGTTGGGCCCGCCGTTGTCGAAGACCTGGACCTCCGGGTCGTTGACCACGTCGCGCCAGTCCGTCGAGTACTTCTCGTAGCCGTAGCGCCGAGCCGCCTCCCTGACGGCCTCCTCGTTTCGACCCGAGATCGCCACCAGCCTCGGGATGTACGGCGGCGGCCACGTCATGTACGCGATCTTCTTCAGCGCGTTCGTGTGCGCCTTGCCCATGAAGGCGTAGCCGAGCATCCCGATGCCGATCGAGGGGATGTCGCCCTCGGAGGCGGCCTCCCCCATCGTCACGAAGCCGACTGCCGGCTCGTCGCTCATGCCAACCACCACGCCGTGGAATCCGGTCCGAGCGGCTTCTTGATGATCAGCGGCTTGAGGAACTTGATGCACTGCTCGCACCCGTCCTCCTCGGACATGACGGGGTCCTCGTGCTCGAACGAGAGCACGTAGTCGTAGCCCTGCTCGAGCAGCGCGGTCATGATCCGCTTCCACTCGACGTCGCCCCAGCCGGGCACGCGGTAGCGCGCCGCGCGGTCAGGCCGCTGCCAGGAGCCCGTCGCCGTGACGCCGTCGATGTGGAGGATGTCCTTCTGAAGCTCCCAGTCCTTCGCGTGGACATGGAAGATGCGGGGGCCGAACTTCTTGATGAAGACGACCGGGTCGATCATCTGCCAGACGAGGTGGCTGGGGTCGAAGTTGAAGCCCCAGTCGTCGCGGCCGAGCCGCCTGATCGCCTCCTCCGCCGTGTAGACGTTGTAGGCGATCTCGGTCGGGTGCACCTCGTGAGCGAAGCGGACGCCGAGCTCGGCGAACCGGTCGAGGATCGGGCTCCAGCGCTCGACGAAGAGCTCCCAACCCTCTTCGTAGATCTTCAGCCGCTGGGGCGGCCAGATGTACCAGCTCTCCCACACGGTCGAGCCGAAGAAGCCGACGACCGTCTTGATCTCGAGCTCGGAGGCGACCTCCGCCGTCTTCAGGATGTGCTCGGTGCCGAGCTTGACGATCTCCTCCTTGTCGGACGTGCCGGCCCACTCGTCGAGGCTCGCGTCCTTGAACGGGAGCACCATCTGCGACGAGAGGTGGTTCGAGAGCGCCGAGATCTCGAGGCCCTTCGACTCGAGCATCGACTTCACGCCCTTGGCGTACGCCGGATCGTCCTTGGCCCGGTCCGTGTCGAAGTGGTTGGAGCCGCGCCACGCCGCCAGCTCGACTGCCTCGTAGCCGAGCCCTGCGACGTAGTCGGCGACCTCCTCGAGCGGCTTGTCGTTGAAGAGGACGGTCAGGATCCCGATCTTCATGTGTTCCTCCTGGGGTCGAACACGACTTTGATTCCCTTGCCCTGGCGCAGATCATTGAATACTCGTTCCCACTCCGCGAGCGCAACCACCTCCGAGACGAGCGGCTCCAGCTCGACGCGCCGGGTCTCGATCAGCCCCATCGCCCGGCGCCACGACCGCGGCGTGGACGCGAACCCAGACGTGAGAACGAGCTCCTTTTGGAAGACCCGATCGAGCGGCACGGTGACGAGCTTGCCGAAGACGCCGATCTGGACGTAGCGCGCACCCCGCCCCGCGGCTTCGAGACACGCCGTCGCGCCTCCGGCGCTCCCCGAGCACTCGACGACCACGTCGCAGTCGGTGACCGGCTCGCGGGCGAGCCGCGTCTCGAGGCCGAGCGAGCGCGCCGCGTCCAGCCGCGGCCCGTCGCTCTCCAGGCCCGTCACGACGACGTCGCCCCCGGACGCCCGCGCCACCTGGGAAGCGAGCAGGCCGACCGGACCGGGCCCTGTCACGAGCACCCTGTCCCCCGGGGAGACGACGGGTGGGTCGAGCAGGCAGTGGCAGACGCAGGCGAGCGGCTCGGCCAGGGCCGCCGCGTGCTCGTCCAGCCAGTCCGGGACTCGATGGAGGTTCCGGGCGGGGACGATCACCCGCGGCGCGAAGCCGCCGTCGACAAAGGACCCGATCGAGCGGCGTTCCGGGCAGAGGTTGACGCGCCCCTCCCGGCACCATTCACAGTGTCCGCAGGTCGAGTAATAGGTTTCGGAAACCACGCGCGCGCCGAGCCAGGCCGGATCGACCCCGTCGCCGAGCTCGGCGACTGCGCCCGAGACCTCGTGGCCCATCGTCACGGGCGGGACGCTCGCGAACTCGTCTGCCTCGATGTGGAGGTCGGTCCCGCAGACCCCCGCACCGCGAACCTCGATCGCGACCTCGCCCGGACCGGCCGGGCGCTCCGGCCGATCGGAGAGGCCGACGTTCCCGGGCCCGACCGCGATCTTCGTCAGACCGATCACGTCGTGGAGAGCGTCACGCGAGCGACTTGGCGGTCCGGTCCTCGATCATCTCGAAGCCGAGCCCGAAAGCGGGCCGCGAGCCGGCGCCGATCCCGATCTTCCCCGTGTACGGGTGGTCGGCGACGAAGTCCCAGTCGATCTCGACGCCGAGACCCGGCTCGGTCGGCAACTCGATGACGCTGTCTCTCGGCACGGGGGGATTCTTCACGAGCGCGGTCTGGATCGGGTTGTACGTGTAGTCGTACTCGATCAAGGGTGCGTTCGAGCACGCCGCGACGAGGTGAACCGACGCCGCGATCGTCAGCGCGTCCGAGAACGTGTGCGGAACGGCGTGGAGATGGAACGCGCCCGCGAGGTCGAAGATCCGCTTCGCCTCGCTGATGCCGCCGCAGCGCGACGCGTCGGCCTGGACGACGTGCACCGCGCGCTTCTCGATGAACGGCACGAAGTCCCAGCGCGTGTACATGTTCTCGCCGGTCGCGATCCGGACGTCGAGCTTGTCGGCCAGGAACGCATGACCGTCCACGTCGTCGATGGGCAGCGGCTCCTCGAAGAAGAGGACGTTCAGCTTCTCGAGCTCCCGCCCGACTCGGAGAGCGAGGTGCCGCGTGTAGCACTGGTTCGCGTCGACGAGCATGTCGACGCCGTAGCCGACCTCGTCGCGGATCGCGTGCAACGAGGCGATGTCGTTCTCGACGTCGAGGCCGACCTTGACCTTGAATGCGCGGAACCCTGCGTCGAGGAAGGCGCGAGCCTGCGCGGCCGCACCCTCCGGCGTGTCCCAGTAGACGGAGCTCGAGTAGGCCGGCACCGGATCCTGGAAAGCTCCGCCGAGGAGCTGATAGATCGGAGCCCCGAGCGCCTTGCCCTTGATGTCCCAGAGCGCGATGTCGATCGCGGAGAGGATCGCCACGCCGACGCTGCGATAGCCGTGGACGCGGGTGATCGACCCGTAGTAGATCTTGTCCCAGAGCCGCTCGATCCGGTGGGGATCCTCCCCGACGAGCGCCTGCGAGAACGTGTTGTCGCAGAGGCTTGCGACGGAGCCGAGATCGAGGGAGGCGCTCCCGAAAGAGCACGGCCCGTACCCCGTGATCCCCTCGTCTGTCGACACCTCGACGAAGGCCGCCTGGCGAGCGAGCTTGTAGCCGGCTCCGCTGCGGACCCGGTGCTCCTCGGGGATCGGCGTGTCGACGATGTGGGTCTTGACCCCGATGATCCTCATCCGGCGACCGCGCGGTAGAGCTCGGCCAGGTCGTCCCGAGACACCGGCCTCGGGTTGGTGGTGATGTTGCGGCTCTTCATGGCGTCCTCCACGAGCGTCGGAATGTCCATCTGGGCGGGATCGAGACCCCAGTCGCGCAGCGTCGCAGGGAGCTCGACCGTTCGGAGCAGTGCTCGGACGGCCTCGACGCCGCGGACGGCGGCCTCCGAGACCGGAAGCTCGGAGACGTCCTCGCCGAGCGCGACCGCGACGTCCCGCAGCTTGTCCTCGCAGGCCGGTCGGAGGAAGTCCAGGCCGGCCGGCATGAAGATCGCGTTCGCGACCCCGTGCGGAACGCCATGGTGCGCGGTCACCGGCGTCGACGCCGCGTGAACGATCGCGTTCGCATTCATGTTGAAGGCGATGCCCGTCATCGTGCTGGCGAGCGAGACCTGCCCGATCGCCTCCGGGTCGCGGTCGTAGACGGCGGCGCGGAGGTTCGCGCCGATCATCCGGATCGCGCGGATGTTGATCGAGTCGAGAAGCGGGTCCGAGCCGAGGTTCAGGTACGACTCGACGGCGTGGGCGAGCGCGTCCGCGCCCGTCGCCGCGACGATGTGGGACGGGGCCGAGTGGACGAGCTCGGGATCGACGATCGCCACCCTGGCCGCCAGGTTGCGTGCGGCGCAGACGACCTTGAAGTGCTCGTTCGGGTCGGTGATCACGACGACGAACGTCACCTCGGCACCGGTTCCGCAGGTCGTCGGCAGGCAGACGACCGGCGGTCCCGGCTTCGGAACCAGGTCCTTGCCCCGGTAGTCCCAGATCGAGCCGCCGTTCTCGATCAGTGCCGCCGCCGCCTTGGCGGCGTCCATCGAGCTTCCACCACCGAGCCCGACGAGACCGTCGCAGCCCGACGCCTCGTAGAGCTCGACGATCTCGGCGAGGTTCGTCGTCGTCGGGTTCTGCTCGGTCTCCGCGTAGACGGCGACGTCGATTCCCGCTCCACGTACGAGGTCGGCGATCCGATCGACGAGACCGGCGGCGGCGACCCCTGGATCGGACACGAGGACGACGTTCGTGGCGCCGAGCTCGGCGAGGCGCTCCCCCACCGTCGCCGACGCGCCCGCGCCGTAGAACACGCGGGTCGGACACTCGAAGAGGTGGACGCTGTCCCAGGCCACTCGCTACCGGTCCACTGTTCGGAGCAGTGCCACGGCCCGGCACGCTACCAAGCCTCTCGATCGTGCGTCAACCGCTCGACAGGCGGGCGTTCCGAACAGTCAGCCGGCGATGCTCACGCGCGCCGCGAGTATGCGCGCTGCGCCGTCCCGGATGTGGCGCGAGACCGCCTCCACCACCGCTGCCGGATCCTCGCGGGCGAACCCGTCGATGATCGCCCGGTGCTCCGCGTTGATCTGCTCGAGGTCGGGCACTCCGCGACCGTGCATCGTTCGCGCGACGAGAGCCTCGTGGTAGAGGCTTCGCAGCGCGGCGACGAGGGACGGATTGCCGCTTGTCCCGACGAGGACGTCGTGGAAGTCACGGTTCAGCCGGACGAACGTCGAGAAGCTCCCCGAGCGGCGCCCGTAGGAGTGGCTCTCGATGCGGCCCTGGATCGTCCGCAGCGCCTCGGCTCCGGCGGACCCGGCCCGCTCGCACCCGAGCCTCGCGGCGAAGCCCTCGATCGCCTGGCGGGCCTCGAACGAGTGCTCGATCTCCTCGAGCGTGGGGTCGGGGAGCACGGTGAAGCCCCGAAAGGGGGTGAAGTCGATCAGGCGCTCGGCGGCCAGGCGGTTCAGCGCGTCTCGCACCGGCGTGCCGCTGACGCCGAGCTCACGCGCGAGCTGGTCGATCACGAGGCGCGCGGACGGCTCGTACTCCAGGTCGAGGATGCGCTCGGACAGCGTCTCGTAGACCTGGTCGCCCAGGTTCGACCGGACGATCGCGCGCCTCGCCTTCATGACGGGCGGACGACGCAGCCCGACTCGAAAAGCCGCTCGTGCTCTTCGCAGGAGAGGCCGAAGTCGGTGAGAACCTCGACCGCGTGCTGCGAGACGGTGGGAGGCGGCCGGTGGTCGCTGCTCGGCCGCGAGGAGAACTTGATCGCGTTGTCGGGCATCAGGAACGAGCCGCCGTGCGCAGTGGGCACCGCCTGGAAGTACCCCTCGGCCTGGATCTGCGGATCGGACGGAAGATCCTCGTATCGGTGCACCGGCCCGGCCCAGATGCCGTGGCGGTCGAAGATCTCGATCCACTCGCCGACGGCCCTGGCCGGGAGCGCCGCCTCGCACTCGTTGAAGATCAGCTCACGGTGGTTGGCCGCCTCCTCCCACGTCGCCAGCGCCTTCACGCTCTCCGATCCGATTGCCTCGCCGAGCGCGACCGGATCCGCCATGGCGAGAGCAACCCAACCGTCCGCAGCGCGGTAGACGCCGTAGGGAGGGTTGATGATCCAGTGCGCCGCCGGGACGTCGGGCCGATCGGGCGCGATGCCGCAGTTGAGGAACGTCACGAGCTCCTGCATCTGGGCGTCGAGGAGCGCGCCGAGCATGCTCACCTCGATGGTCTGTCCCTTCCCCGAGCGTCCTCGCTCGATGAGCGCGGTGAGGATCGCCTCGACGAGGAAATGCGACGCGATGACGTCGGCGGCGAAGACCGAGCCGGCGTTCGGGCGATCGTGCCTCGCGCCAACGGAGAACATCGCGCCCGAGTACGCCTGCAGGAGGAGATCCTGCCCCGGACGCTTCGAGCGGGGCCCGTGCGTGCCGTAGCCGCAGACGTACGCGTAGACGAGCCCCGGATTCCGCGCTCGCACCTCGTCCGGCCCGATCCCGAGGCGCTCGACGACTCCGGGGCGGAAGTTGTGCACGAACACGTCTGCCTCCTCGGCCATCCCGAGTAGCAGATCGACCCCCTCGGGGCGCTTCAGATCGATCGCGATCGAGCGCTTGTTGCGATTGAAGCAGATGAAGTTCGTCGCGTCGCCGTCGACGTGCGCGTTGGCGACCGGATGCGAACGGCTCCACTCGCCGCCCGGCGGCTCGACCTTCACCACGTCCGCGCCCCAGTCCGCGAGCCGCTGGGTGGCGGCCGGGCCTGCGAGCGCGAGCGTGAGATCGAGGACGCGAATCCCGTCCAGCGCGGAGATGGCGCTCACCTCCCCTGAAACGCGGGCTCGCGCTTCTCGAAGAAGGCCGCGATGCCCTCGCGGCTGTCGTCGGTACCGAGACAGACGGTGATCAGCTCGTTCTCGTACTCCATCCCGGCCTCCACGCCGACCGAGAGCGAGCGCCTCAGCGCCGCCTTCGCAGCCTGTGTCGCGATCGGCGCGTTGGCGGCGATCGCCTCTGCCACCGCCGTCCCCGTTCCCTCGAGCTCGGCACGGTCGACCACCCGCTGGACGAGCCCGATGCGCAACGCCTCGCCCGCGTCGATCGGCTCTCCGGTGAGAAGCAGGAGGGCCGCGTTCCCGTAGCCGGCGAGCCGCGGGAGGAGCTGCGACGCGCCTCCGCCGCCGACCCAGCCGAGCTTCACCTCCGGCGCCGCGAACCGGGCGTCCGTGCTCGCGATCCGGATGTCGCACGAGATCGCCAGCTCCAGGCCACCGCCGTACGCGGCGCCGCCGACGAGCGCGATCGAGGGCTTTCGCAGCCCGAGCACGGCATCGCAGTAGTCCACCCGGTTGCGGTACTCCCACGGCGTCGGGAAGTCGTCGAGGCCGCCGATGTCCGACCCGGCTGAGAAATGCTTCCCCGCGCCCCGTAGGACGACCACGCGCACCTCCGGGTCGGCGTCCGCCTCCCGGCACGCCGCGTGGAGCCCGTCGGCCATCTCCTGGGTGATGGCGTTCGCCTTCTCGGGCCGCTCGAGAGTGACGATCTCGACGCCGCCACGCCGTTCGACCCCGATTGATCCCTGGCTCATGCGGTGCTCGCCTCCCGTATTCGACATATCGTAGATCGTACACGATTCACATCGCATGCGCTCGTGGTCACTCCCCGCGCCGGCACCTCGCGTAGAGCTCCTCGAGGGCGTCGACGACCACCGCCGCGCGCTCACCGGTCCGGAGCTGCTCGGCGAGGAGCTCCCCGCTCTGCTCCTGGAACCGCGGCCACCAGGCGTCCCGCGGTCGAACATGCGATCCCTCGATGGACGCGAGCGTGCCGCTGAAGAACCCGCCCGCGGCAGCGTCCAGGCCCGGATCCAGCCAGGCGCTCCGGCTCGCGGGCTGACCGCCCGCAGGAGCGACGAGCTCGCGTTGCGCGCCCGATCCGCAGATCCAGGCGGCGAACGCAGCCGCCTCGTCCTGGCGAGCGCTCGAGGCGGAAACGGCGATACCCGCGCCGCCGAGGACCGAGCCGACGGGCCCGAGGCCGGACGAGGGAATGTCGAGGAAGCGCAAGCGGTAGCCGGCTGACGACGCGCGGGCGTAGTTCGTGTAGCCGAACGAGAGGGGCACATAGGCGATGTCGTCGGTGTCGCGCATCCGATCGAGCATCGCGGGCGGATTCGAGGAGTGAGAGCTCGGATGGAGGAGGGGGATCAGATCGATGAGCCGTTCGACCGCTCGGACCCCGCTCTCACGACTTGCGAAGAGCGTCGTGCCCGTCGCCGCCGGCGCCCCGGCGTTGGCAGCGACGGTCAGGAGCGAGCAGATCGCGTCGCTCGGATACAGCGGCAGCGCGACCCGGCCCGGGGCCCCTGCCGCGAGCTCCTGCACCTCGTCCCAGGTGCCCGGGGCGGCACGGCCGAGATCGTCGAGCAGGTCGTCGCGTGCCACCGCGACCTGACAGGCTGCATCGACCGCGAGTGCCCACTGATGACCCGCGTAGGCGTAGCTGTCGTGGCTGCGACCGACCGAGTCGGCGGCGAGCGCTGCCAGCGTTCCCGCGGTGAGCAGCTCGTCCAGCGGCGCCAGGCACCTGCTCTCGGAGGCTGTTCCGGAGAACGGATGGTCGACGACGAGCAGGTCGTACTGCGGCGCGAGGTCCGTGAGCGGCTCGTCGTTGAACGAGGCGAGCGGACGTGCGGCCCAGTCGAGCTGAACACCGTTGCTCGCGCGCCAGGCGGCGGCACCGGCGCGAAGCGGCGCCAGGCAGCGCTCGTGATCCCAGCCGATCCCGCGCAGCGTGGCGGACGTCACCCGGCCGACGCGGGCGTCGGCGGGGCGAGCGCGTACAGGCCGAGCACGAACTCCCGGTTTCGCCGGACGATCTCTGCCGCGGTCGCGCGAGCCTGCTCCACGTCACTCGACTCGATCGAGTCGACGAGCCGCCGGTGTGACTCGACGCTCACCCTGAGGTCGCCGAACCGCCGGATCGCCGCCTCGGCCCCGAGCTCCATGTCCTGTTTGAGCAGCGAGCGGATGTCGACCATCGCTCGCAGCAGATACCGGTTTCCCGCGGCCTCCGCGAGCGCGAGATGGAACTCGACGTCGGCGTCCGGGTAGTCGAACGGGCTGGCAGAGGCAACCTCCATCCCCTCGACACACTCCCGCAGGCGCGCGATCTGATCGCCGGTCCCACGCTCGGCGGCCATGCCGGCCAACTGCACCTCGATCACCTCCCGGGCCTCGACCAGCTCCTCCACCTCACGGCGCTCGAGCGGCCGCTCCGCCCCGTCGCCCCAGGCACGCGAATCGAGCCCGGCTGCTCGACCGCCGGGCGCTGCGGCGACGAACGTCCCGCGGCCGGCGCGGGTCGCGACGAGCCCCGCGCTGATCAGCATGCTGATCGCCTCCCTGACGGAGCCCACGCTCACCGAGTAGTTCGCCGCGAGCTCGCGGTGGCCCGGCAGCTGGGAGCCGGGCCTCAGCTCGCCGGTGAGGATCTGACGGCGGAGTTGCGCGGCGATCGTCGCAGGAACGTTCTCGCGCCGGGCGGGCCTCGTGCTCACGACCGTGCCACTGTTCGGAGCGGTGCCACCGTGCGCTGACGCTAACAAGCTGGCCTTCACGACGTCAAATCACGCGATGGGCGAAGGCGACCCCGCTGGACAAACCGGTCACGCGCTGGTAATAGTGCGCCGCCTCCGGTGTTCGGAGCGCGCTTGACAGGTACCGGTCGTTCGCGGTAGGAAACGTTTTCAACGGAACGGCGGGGAACGCTTTCGGGAGATTGGCCGGCGCGAGCCGGCCGGGGGTTCGAGCGAGGAGGAGGAATGAAGAAGAGGCTGGAGACGATGAAGGACGCACTGCCCGGAGAGGAGCTCATGAAGCGGCCGATCAGCCGCAAGGGCTTCCTTGCCGGAGCCGGCGCGACGAGCTTCGCGCTGCTGCTCGCGGCGTGCGGCGGCGGCGGGGACGAGGCGGCGACCACGGATCAGGTGACCCTGCCGGAGACGGACATCGACACGGACACCGGCGTCGGCGTGGACACGGGCGGCGAGGCAGTGGAGACGGCTGCCGCCACGACCCCGGCGCCGCTCTCGGACGGCCTGGGCGAGGGCAACTACGGCGGTCCGACCGGGTTCGCGGGCGCCGAGGCGTACCAGTACCCGTACGACTCCGAGGAAGGCCGCGCGATCTCCGCGCTTCGCCAGTTGAAGCAGGACGGCCAGGCTCCGGACACGCTCATCGTCCAGGTGCTGAACTTCGCGCGACCGCAGTTCGAGAACGCGTTCCCCGAGGGAGCGCCCACGTTCGCAGGGCTGTTCGAGCAGGAGACCGGGATCAAGCTCCAGTTCATCGAGACCGATCCCGCGTCCGAGTACCCGGACAACCTCCGCAACGCGTCGACCAAGAACGGCAGCTTCGATCTCGTCACCACGGCGATCGAGGAGGTCGGCGACTTCGCCGAGGCCGGCCTGCTGCTGCCCCTCGACGAGTACGTCGACAAGTACCAGCCGAGCTGGTCCGATCCCGAGTACGGCTACGCCGGCGGCGAGACGACGGTGACGCTGTTCACGAAGTACAAGAACTCGACGTACGTCGTCGCGTTCGACAACGACACCCAGCCCTACTTCTACCGCGGCGACCTGCTCGACGATCCGACCGAGCAGGCGAACTTCGAGGACAAGTACGGCCGGCCGCTGGCCTTCCCGCTGACCTGGGAGGAGCAGGCGGAGGTCGCCGAGTTCTTCACCCGCCCGGACGAGAAGCTGTACGGGGACGTCGCGACGCTCGCGCCGTTCTGGGGGGTCGTCAACTGGAACCAGCGGTTCGTGTCGTCCGCGAACCCCAACCTGCTCTACTTCAACGACGACGCCTCGGCCAACGTCAACAACGAGGCCGGCGTTCGCGCCTTCACCGAGCTGAAGAAGTCGCTCGACTGGCACGAGCCGGGCGCGCTGGAGAAGGACTGGCTGGCCCAGTACCAGCTGATGGGTGCCGGCAACGGCTGGGGCGGCGGCTCGTTCCCGAACCAGACGAAGCTCGTCCCGGGCAACCCCGACCTCGACACGGCGGGCGTCGGCGCGACGATCCGCTCCGACGTGATGCCCGGGCGCGAGGTCGACGGCGTGCTCGTACGGCGCCCCGTCATCTTCTACAACATCTGCTACGGCGTGAACGCGTTCGCCGATCCGTCCCACCACGAGGCGGCGTACCTCTTCCTCCAGTGGGCGGGCGGGGCGCGTGCGTACACGTGGCTCACGTTCAACCCCGGCGGCTACCAGGATCCGCATCACACGTACTCGCTCACCGATCCGTACGTGGCGCAGTCCTACAAGCCGCAGCCGCTCGGGCAGTTCGAGAACATCATCCCGCGCACGGCCCCGCCGATCACGATCAAGGGCGGCGGCGCCTACCGCGACTCCCTCAGCGAGATCCTGCAGGGCGTGCTCACGGATCAGCAGACGCCGGAGCAGGCAGCGAAGTCGCTCGAGGACACGTGGAACAAGATCACCGAGGAGCAGGGCGTCGACACGCAGGTGGAGGCGCTCGCCACGTTCAACGCGGGCTTCCCGACGGTCGTCGACACGCCAGGCGAGCAGCTCGACGTCGCGGACGTCTCGACCGTCGTCAGCTAGGCCCACGGCGGTCGTGGAGGCAGGCACGACAAGCGATCTGACGGTCCGGCAGGCGCCCACGAGGCGCCTGCCGGACAACGGTGGCCGGTCGGAGAAGACGGTCTCGCGCTCGCTCATCGCGCCGGGGCAGCTGCTGATGCTGTTCCTCGTCCTCTTCCCGGCCGCGATCGCCATCTACATCGGCTTCACCGAGCTGGTCGCCGACGACGGGCGTCGACTTCTGGCACGCGTACAAGTACTGGCACTGGTTCGACGGCTACTGGGAGGCGCTGACCAGCGACGCCTTCTGGACTGCGATCTGGCGGACGGTCCTCGTCACCGTCGTCTGCGTGACGCGTCGAGTTCGTGCTCGGCTTCGCCCTGGCGCTGCTCCTGCTCGGAAGCAGTTCCGGGGCCGGGGCCTCCTGACGGTGTTCTTCCTGCTGCCGATGATGGTCGTCCCGGCCGTCTCCGGCTTCATCTTCTTCATGCTCTTCCAGACCGACGGCCCGGTGAACGAGGCGCTCTGTCGGCTCCTCTCCGGGCGTCGGTCACCGTCAACTGGCTCCAGAGCCGGACATCGCGATCTGGTCGGTCATGATCGGTCGACATCTGGCAGTGGACGCCGCTGATGTTCCTGATCCTCCTGTCCGGCCTCGTCGCCCTGCCCGAGGACCAGATGAACGCCGCCACGGATCCTCGGCGCCGGCTGGCACGCACCAGATCCGCTACCTCGTGCTGCCGATGATGAAGCCGATCATCCTGATCGCGCTGATCATCCGCGCGATCGAGGTGTTCAAGATCTTCGACCCGATCTACCTGCTCACGCAGGGCGGCCCCGGCGACGCGACCGACGACCATCTCGCGTCTACCTCTACCGACGAGACGCAGCACGAACACGCGCTGGGGCTACGCGAGCGCGGTCGCGATCATCGTCCTGATCATCGTCAGCATCGTCGCGATCCGGGCGATCCGGCCGATCGAGCGCGCGCAGGAGGAGACGCTCGAGGAGCTCACCGGCGCCGACCAGGTGGAGGCTGCGTCGGTGAGCATCGAGGAAGCGATCGAGGCGGAGGCGAGGGCCTGATGGCGACGCCGGAGACCACGATCGGCAGGTTCGAGGCGCCGGCCGCGTCTCGCACGCCCCGGTGGCTGAAGCCCACGCTCAGGATCCTCGCGATCGTGTTCCTGGCGGCGGTGTTCGCCTTCCCGCTCTACTGGATCGTGACGATGTCGTTCAAGCCGCAGGCGGAGTGGAACCCGCCGGGCACGATCTACTGGTTCCCCGAGAACCCGACGCTCGAGAACTACGAGAAGATCCTCGGGATCGGCGACCGGCGGCGGCGAGACCGTCTTCGCGACCGCACGCTCCCGCTCGGCGCTCGGCTATCTCAAGAACTCGGTCATCGCCGCGGTCGGCGGCACGCATCCTCGCGCTCGTCGTCGGCATCTTCGCCGCCTACGGCATCGCGCGCTTCCGGGCCGGCGGGCAGACTGCTGCCGTTCCAGATCCTCCAGCTGCGGATGTTCCCGCCGATCGCGATCATCATCCCGCTCCTGATCATGTTCGTCGTACCTCGGGCTCTGGAACACGTACTGGGGCCTGATCATCCTCTACGGCGCGGTCACCTTCCCGTTCGTCGTCTGGCTGATGCGCAGCTTCTTCCAGGAGGTGCCGCGCGAGATCGCCGAGGCGGCGATCGTGGACGGCTGCACGCAGTGGGGCGCCTTCTTCAAGGCGGTGCTGCCGCAGGTCAAGGGCGGGCTGGCCGCGACGGCGCTCTTCGTCTTCATCCTCAACTGGTCCGACTTCCTGATCGCCCTCGTGATGACGCAGGACAACGGGAACACCGCGCCGGTCTTCCTGCAGTCGCTGCAGTCGGCGGCGCGTCGGGCAGGAGTACGGCCCGCAGGCGGCGCTCGGCGATGATCCTGATCATCCCGCCGGCGATCTTCGGCCTCGCGATCCAGCGCTACCTCGTCCGCGGCCTCACCTTCGGCGCGATCAAGCGGTAGCGCGATGGCCGAGATCCGCCTCGAGAGCCTGACGAAGGACTTCGGCGAGCGTCGTGGCCGTCAAGGACCTCGAGCCTCGATGATCGCCGCACGGCGAGTTCGTCGCCCTGCTCGGCCCGTCGGGCTGCGGCAAGACGACGACGATGAACATGATCTCGGGCCTCGAGAAGCCGACGGCCGGCGAGATCTACTTCGACGACCAGCCGATCAGCACGCTGCCGCCGGGCAAGCGCAACGTCGGCTTCGTCTTCCAGAACTACGCGATCTTCACGCACATGACCGTGTACGAGAACCTCGCGTTCGGCCTGCGCGTGCGCAAGCCCCGGCCGCCGAGCGACGAGATCGACCGCGAGGTGCGCACGGTCGCGGAGATCGTCGGCCTCGCGACCGCGCTCGACCGCAAGGCCGGCGCGGCTGTCCGTCAACGACATGCAGAAGGTCGCGCTCGGCCGCAGCATGATCGTCAAGCCGGCGATCTTCCTGCTCGACGAGCCGTTCTCGAACCTCGACGCCGCGTTCCGCGCGTACATGCGCGCCGAGCTGAAGCGGATCCAGCACGAGATCGGCCAGACGATGGTCTACGTGACGCACGACCAGGTCGAGGCGATGAGCATGGCCGACCGGATCGCCGTGATGAACCTCGGCGAGCTCCAGCAGTACGGCACGCCGGACGAGATCTACAACCGGCCGGCGAACCGGTTCGTGGCGGGCTTCATCGGCTCGACCCTGAACAACTTCCTGCCGGCCAGCTACGAGCGCCAGAGCGGCGTCACGGCCATCCGCCCGAACGGGCCCGATACCCGTGCGATCGACGTGTCCGAGCGCGCGGCCGCGATCGAGCAGCGGCCGAATACCGGTGGCGGGTTGACGATCTCCGTCCGTCCCGAGCGGGTCCGGATCGTCGCGGCCGGCTCGGAGGAGGCGACGGTACCGGCGAAGGTCGTCCTCGTCGAGCCGCTCGGAGCGAAGGACGTCGTCCACCTCGACGTCGACGGCGCCGACCTCCGCGCCGTCGCGGCGCCCGGCGAGCGCCCGCGCGTCGGCGACAACGTCGGCCTCGCCTTCGACCCGACCGCCGTTCACGTGTTCGACGACGAGACAGGGCTCGCGCTCCGCTGATGGCCTCGATCAGGCTCGAGAACGTCACGAAGCGCTTCGGGTCGGTGACCGCGCTGAACGACGTCTCGCTCGACATCGCAGACGGCGAGTTCTTCGCCGTGCTCGGCCCGCCCGGGGCGGGAAAGACGACCACGCTGCGGACGATCGTCGGGCTCGAGAGCCCCGACGAGGGCGACGTCTACCTCGACGACGACAAGGTCACCGACGTCTGGCCGGGCGACCGGGACATCGCGATCATGTTCCAGAACCTCGCGCTCTACCCGGACAAGTCGGTCTTCGACAACCTCGCCTTCCCGCTGAAGCAGCGCAAGGTGCCGAAGGACGAGATCCGCGAACGGGTCGCACAGGCGGCAGCGACGCTCCACATCGAGCACCTGCTCAAGCGCAAGCCGGCCAAGCTCTCCGGCGGCGAGCGCCAGCGCGTCGCGCTCGGACGCGCGATCGTGCGCGACCCGAGGGCGTACCTGTTCGACGAGCCGATCTCGGCGCTCGACGCGCTGCTCCGCCTCGAGATGCGCACCGAGCTGAAGCGTCTCCAGCGCGACCTCGGGCGGACGCTCGTCTACGTCACGCACGACCAGGTCGAGGCGATGAGCATGGCCGACCGGATCGCCGTCCTCCGCGAGGGCGTCGATCCAGCAGGTCGACCCGCCGGAGGTCATCTACCACCGGCCCGCCAACCGGTTCGTCGCGACCGTCGTCGGCAGCCCGCCGATGAACTTCATCCCCGCCACGATCAGCTGGCCCGAGGGGCGCCTCAGGGCGGCGAACGATCTCGTCGCGATCTCGGCGGCGGCACCGCCGGCGAGCCGACCTCCCGGAAGGAAGCCCGTGCTTCATCGGCATCAGGCCGGAAGACGTCCACATCGAGACGAACGGCGCCGAGGGCCTCGCGGCGAAGGTCTACGTGACCGAGCCGCTCGGCGGCGAGACGGTCGTCGACCTCGAGCTCGGCGACCGCGTCGTCAAGGCGCTCGCCCCGCCGACGCTCAAGCTCGAGCCCGACCAGACGGTGCAGCTGCGCTTCGACCCCAAGCGCCTCCACGTCTTCACCGAGAGCGGAGACGCGGTCGTCTCGGCAGCGGGCGAGGACGTCTTCGCCGTCGCCGTCCGCTAGCGGCTACCGCCGCACCAGGTTCTTCGCCACGAACCCGAGGTTCGCCGGCCGCTCGGCGAGCCGCCGCATGAAGAACGGGAACCATTCCGGCCCGAAGGGCGCCGCCACGAGCACCTCGAATCCGCGGCGCAGCAGATCGAGCTGCAGCCTCGGCCTCACGCCGTAGAGCATCTGGAACTCGAAGCGCTCGCGTCCGATGGACTCACGCTCGGCGAAGCGGATCGCGTGCTCGATCAAGCGCTCGTCGTGCGTCGCGATCGCCGTGTAACCACCCTCGCCCAGCGCCAGCTCGACGAGCCGGACGTAGGCGGCGTCGACGTCCTCCTTGCGCGGATACGCGACGGAAGCGGGCTCGAGGTACGCACCCTTGACGAACCGGAGGTTGGGACGCAAGGGCAGGAGCTCCCGGAGATCGGCTTCCGTGCGGTAGA
Source organism: uncultured Thermoleophilia bacterium (assembly GCA_963705605.1). Taxonomy (GTDB): domain Bacteria; phylum Actinomycetota; class Thermoleophilia; order Gaiellales; family Gaiellaceae; genus CAVPKC01. Next base: position 435,051 of record CAVPKC010000002.1, on the reverse strand, counting down.
GGTAGGACTGGAGCACGGTGCCGACGTTGGCATGGCCGCCGTCGCGGAGGCGCCGGTAGATGCGTAGCGTGGCGTCGACCAGGCTCGACTGCTCCATGTCGATGCGGACGAAGATGCCGAGCTCGCCAGCCCGTCGGACCAGCCGCTCGACGTTGGCGAACGCAACTTCCTCTCCGACCTCGAGCCCGAGATGGGTGAGCTTGAGGGCCACGTTGACGCGCAGCCGCTCGGCATCGATCCGCCGGAGGATGCCCTCGTACTCGCCGACGACCGCAGCTGCGGCGGCCTCGTCGCCGACGGATTCGCCGAGAAGGGTCGTGTTCGCCTTGAAGCCCTGGGCGTTCAGCCGGCGGAGCACGGCGACGCACTCGTCGAGCGTCTGGCCGGCGACGAACCGCGACGCTCCCAGCTGGAGGCCGTAGCGCCCCGCGAGCCGCTCGACCTCGCCGCTCCCCGCCGCGGCGAGAATCGCCTTGCGAAGAGCGGCGTCGAGCGCGCTCACGTGCCCAGATAGACCGTCTTCAGACGCGTGTAGAAATCGACGGCGACCGTGCCCTGCTCCCGGAACGTCCCGCTCGAGGAGCTCTTGACGCCACCGAAGGGTGCGTTCAGGTCGAGCCCGGTCGTCGGCCGGTTCACCTTCACCACGCCGATCTCGGCCTCGTCGGCGAAGCGCATGGCTGCCGACAGGTCGTTGGTCACGATCCCTCCGGAGAGGCCGAAGTCGGAATCGTTCGCGAGCGCGATCGCCTCGTCGAGGTCTGCGACCTCGAGCACGCTGATCACCGGGCCGAAGATCTCCTCCCTCGCCACCCGCATCTCGGGCCGGACGCCGGCGAACACGGTCGGCTCGAGGAACAGGCCGTCGTTCGAGCCGCCGGCGACGAGCTGCGCCCCTTCCGTTCCGCCGATCGCGAGATAGTCGAGATCCGTCTGCAGCTGGCTCTCGTCGACGACCGGCCCCATCCTGGCGTCGGGAAGCTGGCCGTCGAGCGGACGCCAGCCCCGCGCCTCTTCGACGAGAGCCTGGACGACCCTGTCGTGGGCAGCGCTGGTCGCGATGACGCGGCTCGTCGCGGTGCAGGCCTGGCCGGTGAGGCCGAACCCGCCCTGAGCAGCGATGCGTGCCGCGATCGCCGGGTCGGCGTCCTCGAGGACGACGAGCGCGTTCTTGCCACCCATCTCGAGCTGCACGCGCGCGAGCCGCTCGCTCGCGATCCGGTTGATCTCCTTGCCGATCGCGACAGACCCGGTGAAGCTCACCGCGACGACCCGCGGGTCGCGGACGAGCGCATCTCCGACACTCGCACCCGACCCGTGGACGACGTTGAGCACGCCACCCGGCAGCCTCGCCTCGACCAGGCACTCCGCGAGATGCCGAACCGAGACCGGTACGAGCGAGGCCGGCTTCATCACGACCGTGTTGCCCGACACGAGCGCCGGCGCCAGCTTCCAGGTCGGGATGGCGATCGGGAAGTTCCACGGCGTCACGAGCGCGACGACGCCTAGCGGCTCCTTGACGGTGTACAGATGCGTATCGGGGAGGCTCGAGGGGAGATTCTCGCCCGCCAGCCGCCAGCCCTCCCCCGCGAAGAAGCGCAGGATGTCCACCGACCGCTGCACCTCACCCGTCGCCTCCGTCAGCGTCTTTCCCTCCTCGGCGGTCAGATCGCGGGCGACGGCCTCCTTCCTGGCGGCGAGGAGCTCGGCGGCGCGGGCGAGGATCGCCCCACGGGCCGGTGGCGGGGTCTTCCGCCAGGCCGGGTATGCAGCCTGGGCGGCCTCGATCGCCGCGTCCACCTCGTCTGCGCCGCCCGCCGGGATGCGGGCGACGACCTCGCCGGGACGCGCGGGATTCTCGCGCTCGCGCACCGGCGAGCCGCTCCATTCGCCACCGATCAGGTGACGGATCTCGATTGGCTCCGCTCGATTCGTCATGCCCCGGAGCCTATCGGCTCCGACCGTTCAGACCACGTACGGCGCGAGCACCTCGCGGGCGAGGTGGAAGCCGCGGATCACGAGCTCCTCGTCGCCCTCGAACCTCCGGTCCTCGTGCTCGACGATCACCGGGCCGTCATAGCCGTTGCGGTAGAGCGCCGCGAAGAAGCGGTCCCAGCGGACCTCGCCGAGGCCGGGCAGCCGTGGCACCTGCCAGCCGATCCCGGCCGACATGACCCCCTGCTCGTAGAGCCCGTTCCGGTCGATCTCGAGATCCTTCGCATGAACGTGATGGATCCGCGAGGCGAACTCGTCGATCACGCGCTCGACGTCGATCATCTGCCACACGAGGTGCGAGGGATCGAGGTTGAGGCCGAGATGCTCGGACGGGATCGCCTCGAACATGGCGCGCCACGCGGCCGGCGAGTACGCAAGGTTGTTGCCACCCGGCCACTCGTCGAGCGAGAAGATCATCGGGCAGTTCTCGATCGCGATCCGGACACCGCGCTCCTCCGCGCGCGCGACGATCGGCTCCCAAACCGAGCGGAACGTCTCGAGGTTCTCCGACAGCGGACGGCTGCGATCGTTGCCGGCGAACGTCGTCACGGTGTCGACCCGGAGCAGCCCCGCCGCGTCGATCACCTTGAGCAGATGGCCGACGACCGCCTGCCGGTGCTCGGGGTCGGGGTGGAGAGGGTTCGGGTAGTAACCGAGAGCCGAGATGCCGATCCTCTTCTCGTCCAGCAGCGAGCCGATCTCGTCCGCACGCGCCCGGTCGAGCGCCGCAACGTCGACGTGCGTGACGCCGGCGTAACGGCGCGCGTCGCCGGATCCGACCGGCCAGCAGGCGACCTCGAGCAAGCCGAAGCCGTTGCCGGCCGCCCAGTCGGCGACCTGGTCGAGCGACCAGTGCCCGAACGGGACGGTCAGGAAGCCGAGCTTCACGTGCGCTCCTTTCGATCGACGCCAGGCGGGAGGATCTTCCCAGGGTTCATCAGGTCGAGCGGGTCCAGCGCTGCCTTGATCGCCCGCATCGCCTCGACGGCCACGTCGCCGTGCTCGAGCCGGAGATAGTGCCGCTTGCCCGAGCCGATGCCGTGCTCGCCCGTGGAGGTGCCTCCGACGTCGATCGCACGGCGAACCATCCGCTCCGTCACCTCCTCGACCCTGGCGAGCTCGCCCGGATCGTCGGGATCGACGAGGAACGTGACGTGGAAGTTCCCGTCGCCGACGTGGCCGACGATCGGCCCGAGCAGGCCCGCCTCCTCGATGTCGCGCCGGGTCTCGGCAATGCAGCCGGCGAGCTCCGAGATCGGCACGCACACGTCAGTGACGAAGCCCTTGGCACCCGGGCGAAGGGCGAGAGCGGCCGCGTAGCCGTCGTGACGCGCCTCCCAGAGGCGGGTGCGCTCCTCCTGCTCGGTCGCCCAGGCGAAGCTTCCCGCTCCGTGCCCGGCGGCGATCTCCCCGACGGCGGCGGCCTGCTCGGCGACACCGCCCGGGGAGCCGTGGAACTCGAGAAAGAGCGTCGGCGCGACGTCGTAGTCCAGCGCCGCCCGACGCACGACCGCGTCCATCTCGACCTCGTCGAGGAGCTCGATCCGGGCAACAGGGACTCCGAGCTGGATCGTCTCGATGACGCAGGCGACGGCGGCGTCGACCGACGGGAAGGGGCACACCGCCGCCGAGATCGCCTCAGGCGTCGGAACGACACGGAGCGTCGCCTCGACGACGATGCCGAGCGTTCCCTCCGAGCCGACGAACAGGCGCGTCAGGTCGTAGCCCGCCGACGACTTGCGCGCCCTCGAGCCGGTCTGGAGAACCCGCCCCGCGGCGGTCACGACGGTCAGGCCGAGCACGTTCTCGCGCATCGTCCCGTACCGCACGGCAGTGGTTCCCGACGCCCCTGTCGCGACCATCCCGCCGAGCGTGGCGTCCGCGCCCGGATCGACCGGGAAGAACACGCCCTGCGGCCGGAGGCAGGAATCGAGCTGCTTCCGCGTCACCCCAGCTTCCACGGTCACGTCCAGATCGTCGACGTCGACGCGCAGCACCCGGTTCATCCGGGTGAGATCGACGCAGACGCCGCCCGAAAGCGCCGCAACGTGTCCTTCGAGGGAGGTTCCCGCGCCGAACGGCACGATCGGCGTGCGGCGCGCGCGGGAGAGGTCGACGATCGCGACGACCTCTTCCACGCTCTCCGGGAAGACGACGACGTCCGGCGGCGACGGCAGGTGCCAGGACTCGTCCGTCCCGTGCTGGCGAAGGACGTCCTCGCTCCGCGAGACGCGATCGCCGCCGAGGACGTCGGCCAGCTCGCCTGCGAGAGCGTCGATTCGGGTGGCCGGAGCCGCCATCACGCCCTATCGTGACGGAAATGGCCGAGGCGACCAACTCGATCGACCCCGGCACGCGAATGGGCAGGGTCCACCTCACCGTCTCGAACCTCGACCGGTCCGTTGCCTACTACGAGTCGACAATCGGGCTCCGCACCCTAGAGCGGTCCTCCGGCAGGGCAGACATCGGGGATGGGGAGAGCACGCTGCTCGTCCTCGTCGAGGAGCCCGGAGCACGTCCGGCCCGCGGTCACACGGGCCTCTTCCACGTCGCGTTCCTCCTGCCCGATCGGGTGAGCCTGGCTCGCTGGCTCGCCCACGCGGCACGTCACCGCGTTCGGCTCGAGGGGCTCTCCGACCATTTCGCGAGCGAGGCGATCTACCTGCGAGACCCGGATCAGCACGGCATCGAGATCTATGCCGACCGACCGCGAGAGCTCTGGGAGGGTCAGGCAGAGCGGATGGGAACGTGGACGCTCGACACGGAGGATCTCCTCCGCGAGCTCGAGGATCAAGCAGCAGAGCCGTTCGACGGCCTTCCGGGCGGGACGGCCGTGGGGCACGTGCACCTCTGCGTCGCGCGCATTCCGGAGACGGTCGAGTTCTACCGGGACGCGCTCGGCTTCGACCTGATGTCGGCGCTCGGCGACCAGGCCGCCTTTCTCAGCGCGGGCGGCTATCACCACCACATCGGCGCCAACACGTGGGAGAGCCGCGACGGCACGCCGCCGCCGCCCGGCTCGGCCGCCTTGCGCCACGCGACGATCGTCCTCCCCACGCCCTTCGAACGCGACCGCGTCGCCGGCCGCGTCGAGCAGCTGGGCAGTCGAACGGAGGAGCACCCCGACGGGCCGCTCGTCCGCGACCCGTCGGGAAACGCGCTCGTGCTCGCGGTCGCGCCCTGCGTCTAGGCAGACGTTCCCGTCGAGGCGCCGTCGTCGCCGCCGTCGGGCGGGCCGTCGCCGTCGTGGTCGTGCCCCGGCCCTCGCAGCGGAAGCGTCCCGTTCACGATGTCGTCGATCCGCTCCGGGAGATCCTCGAGGATCTGCTGTTTCTGCTCCTCGGTAAGACGGCCGTCGCTCACGGCGGCGTTCAGATGCTCGGTCGCGTCGGCGATCATGGCCTGCTTCAGCCCGTCGACCGACTTCCCCTGCTTGGTCGCGACCTCAGCAAGCGTGTCGCCGTTCTCGAGCGCGTCGTGAAGCTCGTCCCTCGTCAGCCCGAGATAAGTCGCCGCCGCCTCGAGCCCAGGCCCCCGACCGGGGCCGTGATGCGGCCCGCCGCGCGGGCCGAAGAGCGGCAGCCCGTTCTCCTGGAGTCGCTGCTTCATCTCCGCGCCCTGCTCCTGGGTGAGCTCTCCGGCTGCGACCGCCGCGTCGATCCGCGCCGCAAAGGCTGCCTCGAGAGCGTCGCTCAGCTCGGCAGGCTCGACCCCGAGCCTGCTCGCAGCATCGTTCAGAATCGCCTGCTCGTCGGCGTCGGATCCGAGCTGCGTCGCCGCGAACGCGCCCCCGCCGACTGCCAGAGCGGCCGCCGTGACGGCGCCCGCGATCATCGTCTTGCTCATTCTCATCGTGCTCCTTTCGGCCGAAGTCGGTGCCTGCCGTCCCTCCAGTCAAGCGATGCCGCTTGGGAGCCGGGTGAGAGAGCCTGGGAGTTCCCTGTGAGCTGTCGTGGCGCCCTCACAGTCCTCCCCCAGTCCGTTCACAGACGACTCTCAGGAATCCGTGCAATGCTCGTCTGGTGACGGAGGCCGAGGTCACCCGCGTGCTCGTCGTCGACGACGAGCCCTCGATCACGGACGCGGTGGCGACCGCCCTGCGCTACGAGGGCTTTTCGACGCATGAGGCGGCGACCGCCCGCGCGGCGAAAGCCGCGATCGGCGAGTTCCAGCCGGACCTGATCGTCCTCGACGTCATGCTGCCCGACCGTGACGGCCTCACGCTCGCGCAGAGCCTGCGCGACGACGGCGATCGCACGCCCGTCATCTTCCTGACCGCCAAGGACGCCCAGGAGGACAAGCTGGCGGGGCTCGCGGTCGCAGACGACTACGTGACGAAGCCGTTCAGCCTCGCCGAGATGGTGGCCCGGGTTCGAGCGGTGCTCCGGCGCACCCAGGGAGACCAGCAAGGCGTTCTCCGGTTCGGCGAGATCACCCTGAACGAGGAGACGTGGGAGGCTCGGCGGAGCGACTCCCCGCTCGACCTGACCCCGACGGAGTTCAATCTCCTTCGCTACTTCATGCGCAACCCCGGACGCGTTCTCACGAAGCGGCAGATCCTGATGAACGTCTGGCGCTACGACTTCGGGGGAGATGCGAACGTCGTCGAGACCTACGTCAGCTACCTCCGGAAGAAGCTCGACCCGCTCGGGCCACCGGTGATCCAGACGATCCGAGGTGTCGGCTACGTGCTCCGCGAGCCGGAGCGACGAGCCTAGCGGGCGTGTCACTCCGAGCCCGGCTCCTGCTCGTCCTGGCCGTGCTGTCCACGGCGGGGCTGGTCGTCGCGGCAGTCTTCACGTACACGGAACTGCGCTCGTTCCTCCTGACCCGCGTCGACCGCTCCCTCGCTGCCAGCAGCGAGGCGGTCGAACGGCTGCTTGATCACCCGGGACCGGGTCCCCGCGGGTTCGATCAGCTCAGCGCCGCGATTCCCGGAACGTTCGTCGAGCTCCGTGGAGACGACGGCGCGGTCATCTGGCACGGCTCCGTCTCGCGGCCCGGCGAGTCACTTCCGACGCCCGAGCTTCCAGCAACGCTCTCCGGGCTCGCGGACCCGACGACGATCACCGTGAACGCGACCGACGGCTCGACGGAGTTCCGCGTTCGAGCCGAGCCGGAGCCGTTCGGGACGCTGATCGTCGCGGCACCGCTCGACGACGTCTCCGCAACCCTCGACCGGCTCCTGATCATCGAGACCGTCGTGACGCTCGCCGTCGTCACCGCGATCGTCGGCCTCGGGCTCGTGCTCGTTCGAGTCGGCCTTCGCCCGCTCCGGCGGATCGAGGCGACGGCGGCGTCGATCGCCGCCGGGAACCTCGACCAGCGGGTGGAGGTGGAGAGCACGCGCACCGAGGTCGGCCGGCTGGGGCTGGCCCTGAACGCGATGCTCGGGCGCATCGAGCAGGCGTTCGCCGAGAAGGAGGCCTCGGAAGAACGACTTCGCCGGTTCGTCGCCGACGCCTCCCACGAGCTCCGGACGCCGCTCTCGTCCGTGCGTGCGTACGCGGAGCTCTTCGAGCGCGGGGCGAAGGAGCGACCCGAGGACCTCTCCCGCGCGATGGCCGGAATCGAGCGGGAAGCCACGCGCATGGGCCTGCTCGTCGACGACCTCCTCCTCCTCGCGCGGCTCGACCAGGGACGGCCGATCGAGCACCGGTCCGTCGATCTCGTGGAGGTGGCAGCCGATGCGGTCGATGCCGCCGCGGCGCTCGAGCCCGCCCGGGAGCTCGAACTGGTCGCGCCCGAGCCGGTGACGGTGATCGGAGATCGAGAGCGCCTACGGCAGCTGCTCGACAATCTCCTGACGAACGTCCGGGTCCACACTCCTCCCGGCGCACGGGCGTCGGTGCGGGTCTCGGCGGCGGGGGACGGGGCCGCGGTAATCGAAGTCGCCGACGAGGGGCCGGGCTTGACGGACGAGCAGCGCGACAGGGTGTTCGAGCGCTTCTACCGGGTCGACCCGTCTCGCTCCCGGGACGCAGGCGGGTCGGGCCTCGGGCTCGCGATCGTCGCCGCGATCGCGGACGCCCACGGCGGGTCGGCCGACGTCGACTCGACACCTGGCCACGGCGCGACGTTCCGCGTCGTCCTCCCACCGAACGGAGACCGGCCGGCCGGGCCGGATCCCGGCGACGTGCTACCCTAGTCGCAGGGTCGGCGCCCCGCCGCCCCGTGAGGTTTCTCGTCTCGGTTGCTCCTTCGGTGGCTTCGAGAGGTGAATCTCGAAGTGTTTTGCGGCCCGAGGCCGCCCGACCAAGGAGTACCGTTTGTCACAGCAGTCGTTCCACGAGCTCGGCGTGTCCGCGCCTGTCGTCGCTGCGCTCGCTCGCCGCTCGATCACCACACCGTTCCCGATCCAGACGCTGGTCGTCCCCGATGCGATCGCAGGACGCGACGTCCTCGCGAAGTCGCCGACGGGATCCGGCAAGACCCTCGCGTTCGCGCTCCCGATCGTCGAGCGGCTCGACGGCAACGGGATGCAGCCTTCGGCCCTCGTCCTCGTGCCGACGCGCGAGCTCGCGTCGCAGGTGGCCGACGACCTCGAGCCGCTCGCGAAGGCGCAGGGCCTGGGGGTCGCCGCCGTGTTCGGCGGCGTCCCGATCCCACCGCAGGCGAGGCAGGCGAAGAAGGCCGACGTGCTCGTCGCCACGCCGGGCCGCCTCGAGGATCTGATCTCGCGCCGGCTCGTCGCCCTCGGAGGCGTCAGGATTCTCGTGCTCGACGAGGCCGACCGGATGCTCGACATGGGCTTCAAGCCACAGGTCGACCGCCTGGTCGACCGGGTGCCGCGCGACCGTCAGACGATGTTCTTCTCCGCTACGCTCGAAGGCGAGGTCGGGACGATGGCCGACGCCTACACGATCGACCCACGACGCCACGAGGTCCGTCCGGCACCGCCGGAGGAGTCCGAGCCCGTCGAGCACCTGTTCGTCCCCGTGACGGCCGAGAACAAGGTCGAGAAGCTCGTGGAGCTCCTCGCTGCGGAGCGCGGCCTCGCGCTGGTCTTCGTTCGGACGAAGCGCGGTGCCGATCGGCTCGTGCGCAAGCTCGAGCGACACGACGTGCAGGCCGTGGCGATCCACGGCGACAAGACCCAGCCCGCCCGAGAACGGGCCCTGGAGCGTTTCGAGTCCGGACGCATCTCGACGCTGGTCGCAACGGACGTCGCCGCCCGCGGTCTCGATCTCGAGCGCGTGACGCACGTCATCAACTTCGATCCTCCGGCGGAGGGCACAGACTACGTGCACCGCACCGGCCGGACGGGACGGGCGGGCCGCGGGGGAACAGCGCTCACGCTCGTGCTGCCCGAGCAGCAGGCCGACGTGAGCCGCGTCGCGGTGCGGCTCGGCCACGGCGACCAGTTCGAGCGCGAGGGCATGACGGTGGCTCCGCCCCGGGTCGTCTACAGCTCGCGGCGCGGGCGCAACGACCGCTGGAGCCGGCCGCGCACCCGCCGGAAGATTTGATCGCAGGAGATCGAGAACAGCTCGAGTACGTGGTGAAGGAGGTGAGGGAGGAGATGGCAACCGGAACCGTGAAGTGGTTCAACGACGCCAAGGGCTATGGCTTCATCAGCCCCGACGACGGCAGCAAGGACGTGTTCGTACACTTTTCGAACATCGCCGGCGACGGCTTCAAGAGCCTGACGGAAGGCGCCAAGGTCGAGTTCGAGCCGCGCGAGGGTCAGAAGGGCCCCGAGGCCGTGAACGTCGCACCGCTGGCCGGCTAGTAGGTCGATCGGGTCCCCGGGGCGCCGCTGGCGGCAGCTCCGGGAGCCCGGTCGAATCCCCACGGATCAGACGAAAGGAGGACATCATCAGCACGAAGGAAGAGAAGATCGAGCTCGAGGGCGAGGTCACGGAGGCGCTGCGTAACAGCATGTTCCGGGTCGCGCTCGACAACGGGCACGAGACGCTCGGCTACACCGCCGGCAAGATGCGGCGGTTCCGGATCAAGGTCTTCCCCGGCGATCGCGTGAAGATCGAGCTCTCGCCGTACGACCTCAGCCGGGGCCGGATCGTCTACCGGTACAAGTAGGCGTCACGCAACGGAGTCGCGAAGCGACTCCAGCCGTGACAGGTCAGCACGCGAAGCGTGCGTATCCGGCGTACCCCCGGTCCGCCAGCCGTGACAGCGTCACGCAACGGAGTCGCGAAGCGACTCCAGCCGTGACAGGTCAGCACGCGAAGCGTGCGTATCCGGCGTACCCGCGGTCCGCCAGCCGTGACAGCGTCACGCAACGGAGTCGCGAAGCGACTCCAGCCGTGACAGGTCAGCACGCGAAGCGTGCGTATCCGGCGTACCCCGGTCCGCCAGCCGTGCCGGCGCCTCAAGCCGTGACAGGTCAGCACGCGAAGCGTGCGTATCCGCGCGTCAATGTCGCGGCCCGCGATATACGTCGTGTCGGAGCGTTCCGACCCCCTCGATGGCGATCTCGACCACGTCTCCGGCCTCGAGCGTGAACTCGTCCGGCGGCACGAGCCCGGTGCCCGTGAGCAGCACCGCCCCGTAGGGATGCGACAGCTCCCGGAAGAGGTACTCGGCGAGCTCCTCGAAGCGCCGGACCATCGCAGCGGTCGAGGTCTCGCCGCGAAAGATCTCCTCGCCCTGCCGCTGGATCGTCAGCACGATCCTGGCCTGGCGGACCATGTCGCCGACGTCCCGCGAGAGGACGATCGTGTCCGAGAGGCCGAGCGAGTCGTCGTAGATCTTCGCCTGCGCGAGGTAGAGCGGGTTCTCCCCCTCGATCGAGCGGGACGAGACGTCGTCCCCCACCAGGTAGCCGGCGATCTGACCCTGCGCGGTGAGGACGAGCGCGAGCTCGGGCTCGGGGACGTCCCAGGTCGAGTCGCCGCGGATCCGCAGCGGCGCGCCCGGAGCCGGGACACGCCAGCCCGCCATCTTCATGAAGAGCTCCGGCCGCTCGGCCTCGAAGACGAGGTCGTACGCGCTCTTCACCACCGCTTCCTCGACGCGCGCCTGACGGGACCGCTCGTAGGTCACCCCTGAGGCCCAGACCTCCTGGTAGTCGACCGGGGGGAGGAGCTCGACGTCTCCCGCGAGCGCCGGTCGCCCCAGCGACCGGTCGACCGCGGCGAACAGGGCGTCGACCCCCGCGCCGAGAAGCTCGGCAAGCGCCGCGCCGAGCGGGTGAAGCCCGCTCGGCGCGGCGAACACCAGGAGATCGCTCCCCTCGTGCCTGACCCTCCGGAGCCCGGTCAAGCGGTTACCGTAGGGGCCTCATGTGCGTGCGGGGCTCGAAGTCCGGCAGGACGTCCCACGCGATGCCCTCGTCGGCGGCGGCGATGTAGCGCGGCTCGAGACCGAGCTCCTGGAGCACGATGTTCCGCGCCATGCGGGATCGCGACGGTCTTGTAGAAGGCGATGTGGCGGTTGAAGCCCTGGCGGCCGAAGCCGCAGTCGGTCGAGAGGACGAGCTTGTCCGCGGGGATGTGCTCGAGCGCGCGCCGGATCGCGGCCGGCGACGACCTCCGGGAAGTCGGCCTGCAGCGTGCGGTGGCTGATCGACGCCGACGGCGATCTTCTTCTTCAGCGAGTCCTTGTAGCGGCTCGAAGAGCGGCAGCTCCTTGAGGTCGTTCTCGGTCGCCTCGATCGTCCACACGTCGCCCTTGCAGCGCGCTCGAGGTAGATCTCGATCGAGTTCGCGTACGACTCGTCGCGTGAACACCTTCTGCATGTTGGGGTTGCCCCAGCAGGTGTGGATCCAGATCTCGACGTCGTCGAGACCCTCGACCTCGCGGTTGAAGCAGTCGACCAGGAAGTCGAGCAGCGTCGGTCATCTCCGGGTAGTAGCAGGCCATGAAGTGGAGCGTCGGCTCCTCGATCTGGATCGACCTTGCAGCCGGCGTCGCGCGAGCTGGCGCAGCTCCTTGTTCATCGCCTCGGCCATGTCCCAGATGAGCTGCTTCTTGTCGTCGAGGTCGTACTTGGGCGTGTGGCTGTCGAGGAAGAAGGCCAGCACCTGCGCGGAGCAGGTGCCGAACTTCACCGGCTTGCCGGAGGCCGCCGCCTGCTGCGCCATCCGCCAGATCTTCGCGTACTCGAGCGGGTTCTTCGGTCGTGCTCGACCTTGTCGACGACCCGCGGCCAGCGCCACGTCTTGTAGATCGAGTCGAGCATCGTCCCGACCGGGTAGCGAGAGCAGCGGCGAGCGGGTCTTCTCCGGTCTGCAGCTCCTCGTGCTCGAGGCCCTTCCAGCGCTGCAGCGGGTAGTGGTGCCACGAGCGGCCGGCGACGTCCTCGTCGCAGGTGGTAGTCGCCGTGGTCAGGATGTCGAGGCCGGCGCGCTCCTGGTCGGAGACGACGATCGCGTGGGCGTCGGCGAACTGCTCGCGGAACCAGGGGTCCATCATCGCCGTGTCGAGCGGCCGGCCCCACATGTTCGACGTCGTACCAGCGCGGGCGCGGCCACGAGCCGGTCACCGTCGCCGGGCAGCATCAGGTCCTTCGTCGCCGTGAACGCCATCTCGCCTCCTCGGTCGCTAGCTGTGAGAACGTTTTCAGACGGTGCGGGGAACGTCAACCGCCTGGGGTGCCGCGGAACGGCGCACGGCCGGCAGCGGGATGATCGCGCCCTTCGGCGGATTGCCGAAACGGCTCCTTCAGGCGCACCTCGAGCAGGTACGCGACCATCACGTCCTCGTCGCCCAGGGTCAGATGATGGGCGTCGGACAGTTCTTCGACCCGCAGGATCTGCTCCTTGTTGCGTGAGAAGAGCGGACCGAAGGGAAAGAAGCTGAAGTCGAGGACGCATGCCTCGAGGCCGTGGCGCTCGAACAACTCGGCCGTCCTTCGCTGACCAACGATCGAGAGCTGCATCAGGTAGGCACGCCCGCCTTCGTCGAGGAGGCTCGGCAGCAGGCCGACGAAGTGATCGAAGAGGTTGCGGCCCCAGTAGTCCAGCGGCCGGTGGCCAGTCGGCTCCTCGTATGGGTCGACCGGCATCTGGTACAGGCTCGCGACGACCACGTCGTAGCGCTCGTCCGGGTCCCACTGGAAGAGGTCGACGGCGTCGCCGGTGACTCGATCGGAAACGCCGTTTCGAAACGCGTTGGCGAGGGTGTTCGCGACGGCGTTGCGATCGATGTCGATCGCGTGCACCGCGGCGGCGCCGTTGAGGCCGAGCTGCACGGAAAGGATCCCGCACCCGCAGCCGACGTCGAGGCAGCGCAACCCCTCGCCGATCAGCTCCTTGAACAGCACCTTCCAGACGAGGTAGCTGCCCTGCGTCGGCACGAACACCCCGGACTCGATCGTGATCTCCGGGAACGGCAGCGGGTAGAGCTCGCGCCCGAGCGAATCGACCCAAGGCTCTGCGATCGGGACGATCTCGGGACCCGGCTCGCCGGGGCGATCGGCCTCCGGCGGACGGTGACGACCCGGCTTCGTCCCCTCGAGGGCGCCCGCGGCCGCGGCGATGTGCTCGGGGGTGACCCCGCAGCAGCCGCCGACCAGCTGGGCTCCCTCGTTGCGCCAGTCGAGCGCGAGGCTCGCGTACTCCTCCGGACCGGTGTGCTCGTCGAAGCGCCAGCTTCCGTTCGCGAGGTGGCCGAGATTCGGATAGACGCCGAGCGGGAGATCGGTGAAGTCCCGGAGCCAGGGGATCACGCCGGTCACGTGGTCGACCGGCAGGCAGTTGATCAGAAGGGCCTGAACCCCCATCCGCTCGAACCGGCGCGCCGCGCGGCCGAAGAGATCCCCCTCGGGAGGGCCCCAGTGCTCCCCGTAAACGCCGCAGACCCCGTGCCGGCAGCGTCGGAAGGAGAGCCAGACGGGAAGCCCCGTCTCGAGGAGGAGCTCCACGGTCTCGAACGTGAGCGGGTCGCGGATCAGCGTGAGCGTCTCGAGCAGAAGGAGGTCGGGCGGCTCGTCCTCGAACACGCGCGAGAGCAGCTCGACGGTCTCGCGACGGCTCCCCGAGGACACCTCCTCCGAGATCGCGAACGCCACGGCACAGTCAGCGGCGCGGCCCGATTCCTCGACCGCGCGGCGGGCAACGCGGATTCCCGTTCGAGCGACGTCCATCCAGTGCGGAGCCGAGCCCTGCCCGGGGCCCACACGGTGCCCGATCTCGGGAAGCGAGAGGATCGACCAGGTGTCGGTCGAGATGACGTCGCAGCCGGCCTCGACGTAGCGGCGATGCACGTCGAGGACTGCCTCGGGCGCCCGGTAGAGCGCCCAGGTGCCCCACAGGCCCCGGTCGGGGGCATGCGTTTCCCCGTGCGGTGAGTGGGCGCGCTGGAGCTCGGTGGCGACGCCGCCGTCGAGGATCGCACAGCGCTCGGCGGCGAGCAGGTCGAGCACCCGTGCGTACGAGCTCGTCGGAGCCGAGGCAGGCACGGCCTCCCCTAGTAGCGGTAGTGGTCGGGCTTGTACGGCCCCTCGACCGGCAGTCCGAGGTACGCCGCCTGCTCCGGAGTGAGCTGCGTGAGCTTCACGCCGAGCGCGTCGAGGTGGAGGCGGGCGACCTTCTCGTCCAGGTGCTTGGGCAGCGTGTACACGCGCCGCTCGTAGGAGTCGTTCTTCGTCCAGAGCTCGATCTGCGCGATCGTCTGGTTCGTGAAGGAGTTCGACATCACGAAGCTCGGGTGGCCCGTCGCGTTGCCGAGGTTGAGCAGGCGTCCCTCGGAGAGCACGATCACGGTGTGCCCGTCGGGGAACACCCACTCGTCGACCTGGGGCTTGACGTTGACGCGCCGGATCCCGGGAAGGTTGGCGAGCCCGGCGATGTCGATCTCGTTGTCGAAGTGCCCGATGTTCCCGACGATCGCCTGGTGCTTCATCCGGCCCATCTGCTCGGCGGTGATCACGTCTCGGTTGCCGGTCGCCGTGATGAAGATGTCTGCGGTCTCGAGGACGTCCTCGAGCGTCGTCACCTGGTAGCCGTGCATCGCGGCCTGGAGCGCGCAGATCGGATCGATCTCCGTGACGATTACCCTGGCCCCCTGCCCGCGCAGCGACTCCGCGCAGCCCTTGCCGACGTCGCCGAAGCCGAGGACGACGCAGACCTTCCCTCCGATCATCACGTCCGTCGCCCGGTTGATCCCGTCGATCAGCGAGTGACGACAGCCGTACAGGTTGTCGAACTTCGACTTGGTCACCGAGTCGTTGACGTTGATCGCGGGGAAGAGGAGATCGCCCGTCTCGGCGAGCTGGTAGAGCCGGTGCACACCGGTCGTCGTCTCCTCCGTCACGCCCCGGATCCCGTCTGCGACCCGCGTCCAGCGCTGGGAGTCGTCGGCCAGCGAGCGCTGCAGCAACTCGAGGACGATCCGGAACTCCTCCGAGTCGGCGGAGGCAGGGTCGGGCACGGCCCCGGCCCGCTCGAACTCGACGCCCTTGTGCACGAGCAGAGTCGCGTCCCCACCGTCGTCGAGGATCATGTTCGGGCCGCCGTCGGGCCACGCCAGCGCCTGCTCCGTGCACCACCAGTACTCCTCGAGCGTCTCTCCCTTCCATGCGAACACCGGCACCCCGCGCGGCTCGTCCGGCGTCCCCTCGGGCCCCACGGCCACGGCGGCCGCAGCGTGATCCTGCGTCGAGAAGATGTTGCAGGAGGCCCACCGTACCTCCGCCCCCAGCGCGACCAGCGTCTCGATCAGGACCGCGGTCTGGATCGTCATGTGCAACGACCCGGTGATACGCGCCCCGGCCAACGGCTGCTCGGCCGCGAACTCCCGACGGGTTGCCATCAGCCCCGGCATCTCGTGCTCGGCCAGCTGGATCTCCTTGCGTCCGAACGCGGCCAGCGACAGATCGGCCACCCGGAAGTCGGTGGTCGTGAGCGAAGGACTAACGGTCATCTCGTCTCCTTGACGTTCGAAAGAGGATTCACGCGGTCGCGGGAGCGGCGATGATGCCGGCCGCAGCCTGGAGCACCGCGACCTTGTCCGCCTGCTCCCAGGTGAAATCGTGGTCGTCGCGGCCGAAATGGCCGTAGGCGGCCGTCTTCGTGTAGATCGGGCGTCGCAGGGCCAGCCGCTCGAGGATCGCGGCGGGTCGCAGGTCGAAGTGCTCATGCACGAGCTCCTCGATCCGCGAGACCGGGATCCGCTCCGTCCCGAAGCAGTCGACCTCGATCGACACCGGCTTCGCGACGCCGATCGCGTAGGCGACCTGGAGCTCGCAGCGCCGTGCGAGGCCCGCAGCGACGACGTTCTTCGCGGCATGTCGAGCCGCGTAAGCCGCCGAGCGGTCGACCTTCGTTGGATCCTTCCCCGAGAAGGCGCCGCCGCCGTGGCGCGCGGCGCCGCCGTACGTGTCGACGATGATCTTCCGCCCGGTCAATCCCGTGTCGCCCATGGGGCCCCCGACCACGAACTTGCCCGTCGGGTTGACGAGCACGAAGTCGCCGGCCGGCTCGAGCCGCGACGGGTCGTAGAGGTCATGCGGCAGGATCGGGTGCAGAACGTGCTCGATCAGGTCGGGCTTGATCAGCGAATCGGCGTCGAGACCGTCCCGGTGCTGGGTCGAGATCACGATCCGCTCGATCTCGATCGGGGTCGGCACGCCGTCCTCGCCCACCTCGTAGCGAACCGTCACCTGCGACTTCCCGTCAGGACGCAGGTACGGCAAGACGTCCGCCTTGCGCACCTCGGCCAGCCTGCGCGCGATCTTGTGCGCCAGGATGATCGGAAGCGGCATCAACTCGGGCGTCTCGTCACATGCGTAGCCGAACATCATCCCCTGGTCACCCGCGCCGACGAGGTCGAACGGGTCGTCGTCACCAGGGACGTGCCGGTGCTCGTAGGCGTCGTCGACGCCCTGCGCGATGTCCGGCGACTGCCCGTCGATCGAGACGATCACCCCGCATGTCTCCGCGTCGAACCCGAACTTCGCACGGTCGTACCCGATCTCCTTGATCCTCGCCCGGACGATCGACGGGATGTCGATGTAGGTCGACGTCGTGATCTCGCCCGCGACCACCACCAGACCGGTCGTCACCAGCGTCTCGCACGCCACCCTGCCCCCCGGATCCTGGGCCAGGATCGCGTCCAGGATCGAATCCGAGACCTGATCGGCGACCTTGTCCGGATGACCTTCGGTCACCGACTCCGACGTGAACACGAAACTTCGTCTGGCCATCTGCGCTCCTGCCTTCGAGGATCCGATGCGTGAATGTGTCAGGCGTCGCGAGCGCACTTTGGCTCGCCGGCCACCTCACAGCGTAGTTCGATCGTCCATGCGTGTCGAAGCTTCTGCGTCAGATCGTGGATTCCGGATACGCCCACGGCCGGCCCTCGATCGCCGCCCGCAGCCGGTCGCGCAGCAGGATCGTCTCCGAGACCGTGTCGCACTCGTTCAGATGCTCCCAGTCGATCCACAGGTACTCGAGGCCGATATCGCCCTCGTACCCGGCATCCTGCAGCACCTCGACCATGCGGCCGAAGTCGACCGTCGAGTCCTTCAACGCACACTGCATCCGGCCTTCGCGGGCACCGCGGGCGTGGAGGTGGCGGGCATGGACGACAAGCGGCTCGATCTGCGCCTCGTCGTACCCCTGGTAGACGAAATGGCTGTAGTCGAGCGTCAGCCCCACGACATCTCGTGCTTCCCTGCACAAGCGTGCGGCCTCCGCCGGGTCCTGCACGACCGAGCCGAGATGCGGCTCGATCGAGAACCCTCGCCCGCGCGAGCGCGCCAGCTCGGCGCGGCGGGCGAGCTCCTCGAGCGAGCGGTCGAACGAGTCCTCGTGGGCCTCGCCGGGCCAGTCGATCCCGGGCAGCATCGTCAGCCCCGGGGCGTCGATCCGGTCGGCCAGCTCGAGCATGTCCTCGAAGAGCGCTCGCGAGCGCTCCCGCTCACCCGAGTCGGGGTGGTTCGGAGCGAATCGCTCGAAATCCGTCCACGGGATGCAGAAGAGGTCGGACGGGGCAAGCCCGTGCGCCGCGAGCCCGGCCGTGATCCGAGCGGCCGCGGCAGGCAGGTCGTCGCGGACGTCCTCCGGGCGAATGTGCGACCGGTTGCCCATCAGGCAGACGTCGACGGCCTCGATGTCGAGCAGCCGGATCATCTCGATCGCCGACTCCCACGGTTGGACGAGGCGGAACGTGTTGTCGGCGCACGCGAGCCGGATCACGGCTGCGAGTCTACGACCCCCCGGCGGTACGGCGAGCGAGAGCGCGCTCCTCGAGTGCGTGTACCTCAAGTTCGCGGGCGATCCCGAGCCCCTCGTCGCGCAGCCCTGCGGCACGCTCCGCGTCGCGCGGGCGAGCCCGGTCGCGAAGCGCGCTCGCGTAGTCGATCGCCGTGCGAGCGTACTCCGGTCGGTAGCCGGCCCGCTGCGTGAAGTCGAGTGCCGCCTCGAAATGTGCGCACGCCGCATCGAGCTCGCCCATCACGACCGACAGGAGCCCGAGCAACCGGTCGGCGGCCATCCCGATCAGAATGAGCAGGTTTCCCGACTGAGTGGCGAGTGCGCGGTACAGCTCGCGTGCAGCCGTCTCGTCAGCCTGCCCGACGGCGGTCACGGCGAGTCCGACCCGCGCGTACAGCTCGAAGATCGGGAAACGGATCGGAGAGTCGAGCACCGTGCGGGCAGCCGCTTCGGCCTCGTCGAAGCGGCTCAGGACGGCCGTGATCACGCTCACGAATGCCATCACGAGAGCCACTTCGGTGTGCCCCACCGTCGCCCCGGGCACGGTCGCGCGCATCCCCTCGAGCAGCCGCTCGAGGTAGGTCTCTCCCTCCGCTCCGCCGCGCAGCTCGTACTCGAGGAGCGCTCGGAGCCCGAGGTTCCTCGCGTCCCGAGGCTGGTATCTGAGCCCGGCGTCGCTCTCCCGCCGCGCCGCATCCCAGTCACCTACGACGTTCGCGAGCCAAAACTCGTTCACGCGCGCGGTGGCCAGCCAGTAGCGCTCCCGAAGCCTCTCCGCGAGCTCGAGCGCGACCACAGCGTGCACACGAGCTTCGCCCGAGTTCCCGCGGATCGCCGCCTCCCGCACCAGCCAGGCTCTCGCGTAGAGCTCCGTCTGCTGGTCGTCGGCGTCGCGAGCGAGCTCGAGAGCCCGAGTGCTCTTCGCGACGGAGCTGTCGAGCTGCAGGTGCCACCAGTCGACGCGCGCAGACTGGATGAGGATACGACGCTCGAGCGCGGCGTCCCGGTATCTCTCCGCGATGTCGAGCGCGCGCTCGAACGCATGGCCCGCCCCCTCGTAGTCGCCGTCGTTCGTTCCGACGAACCAGCCGGCGTTGGCCAGGATGCGCCCGGCGTCGAGCGAGTCCGGCGCGACGAGGTCGAGAGCCCGGACGAGGAGCTGCGGCACGCCCGTGGGCCCGTAGACGAGGGGAATCGGGTGCGCCGCGAGCTCGACCGCTGCACGCATGTCGCCGCGGCCAGCGTAGTAGTCGAACGCCTCTCGCAAGCGATCGAGCGCTTCCCCGAGGTCGTAGCGCTGCCGGCCGAGGAACTCGGAGCGGACGAGAGCGACGAGGAGCTCGGCGGTTTCGTCGTCCAGCGGCTCACCCTCCCTCGCGGCGAGAGCGCGCTGGAAGTGCGCGATCGCATCGTCGTAGGCGTGGGCGGCGAAGGCCTCCTCGCCGGCGAGGCGAGAATAGTGGATCAGCTTCTCCGGCCCGAGCACCGTCTCGGCCTCCGCGAAGTGGTACGCGAGCTCGGCAGAGTGGGTCACGGCTCGCTCGCCGTAGAGCTCCTCGAGCGCCGTGGCGATCCGAGCGTGGAGACGGACCCGCCGGGTCGTCGATAGCTCCCCCGCAAGGGTCTCCTGGAAGAGCGCGTGCGTGAAGCGGTATGACCCCGCGGCGCCGGGCAGCTCCTCGACGACATGTGCGGCGAGCGCCTCCTCGGCCGCTCCGACGAGCTCCTCCTCGGAGCTGTCGAGGAGCCTGGCGAGCTGCTCGAGACTGAACTCCCGCCCCACCACCGAGGCGAGCTGAAGAACCTCGTTGCAGCGCCCCGAAAGGCGATCAAGCCGGCGGCCGATCACCTCGCGGAGGCCCTCCGGCACCCCGGCACCCCAGTCCCGCTGCGCCAGAATCGTCTCGGGGAGTAGCCTTCCCTCCCTCGTGAGAAGCTCGACGAACTCGTTCATGAAGAGCGGATTCCCCTCCGTGCGGTGGTAGACGGTGGCGACGAGCTCGGCGGGCGGCTGCGCACCGACCGCGTCCGCGACGAAGATCGCCACATCCTGCTCGGTAAGGCCACGGAGCGGAAGACGCGCGACCAGGCGCTCACGCATCAGCTCTGCCAGCGTCTGGGTTAGCGGGTGGCCACGCCTGAGGTCGACGTCGCGATAGGTGCCAACGAGAAGAAGCGGCGCGTCAGCCAGCTCGTGGACAACGAACTCGAGCAGACCGAGGGACCCGGCGTCGGCCGCGTCGAGGTCCTCGAGGACGATCACGAGCGGCTCGTCCGCGGCAGCGCGCTTGAGAAAGGATGCAAGCGAGTCGAGGAGCCGGAAGCGAGCCTGCTTCTCGTCTGGGAGGGGTGCCGCCGGCCCGAGATCGGCCACGCGCTCGCGTACCTCGGGCACGACCTCCGCGACCGCAGCCGCGCCAATACCGAGTTCGCTGCGGAGCCGTTCCGGATCGCAGCTCTCGACGTACGCCCGGATCGCTTGCAGCCACGGCCAGTACGGAGGCGCTCCCTCCCGCTCATAGCAACGCCCCCAGAGGACGCGCGCGCCCCGCCCGGCAGCCTCTCGCGCCAGCTCGAGGGCGGTGCGCGTCTTGCCGATCCCGGGCTCGCCGGCGAGGAGCACCAGGCGGCCATGACCTGAGAGCGTGCTGTTCAGGTCGGCGCGAAGCCTTCCGAGCTCGGGCTCGCGGCCGACGAACGGGCCGAGATCGGCGGCCGCACCGGGGTTCATCGTAGGAGCGGAGCGGCCGGGGCTTCGAGGTCTCGCCGCCGGCTCGAGCGAGGGGTCGTGGCGGAGGATCGCTCGTTCGAGATACTGGAGCACGCGTCCGGGCTCGATTCCGAGCTGCTCGACCAGCGTGCGACGCGCATTCGCATAGACGGCGAGCGCGTCGGCCTGTCGGCCGGCCTGGTACAGCGCGAGCATGAGCTGGCATCGCGGCCGCTCGCGCAGCGGATGGGCTGCTACGAGAGACTGGAGCTCGCCGACGAGCTCCCCGCACCGGCCGAGAGCGAGCTCCGCCTCGATCCGTTCTTCGACTGCGGCGAGGCGCAACTCGTCGAGTCGAGCTCCCTCGTCGAACCCGAACGGCTCGGACGTGAATTCGGCGAGCGCCGGGCCTCGCCACAGCGAAAGCGCGTCGCCGAGCATCTCCGCCGCGCTCTCGGGCTCACCCTCCTCGAGCGCGCCACGGCCCTGTTCACAGAGGCGTTGGAAGCGCTCGAGGTCGAGCTGCCCGGGCTCGATCCGAAGCTGGTAGCCCGGCGCCCGGGTCACGAGCACCCCGTCGGGTAACACTTTGCGCAGCCGGGACACGTGCGTCTGGATCACCTTCACGGCCGTCTCAGGCGGCTCGTCACCCCAGAGCTGGTCGACCAGGCGACTCACGGACACGGTGCGGTTCGCGTCGAGGAGAAGCACAGCAAGGAGCGCCCGCTGCTTCTCGGGACCCAGCGGCACCGATGCCCCGCCCACTCTCGCCTCGAGCGGCCCAAGGATCATGAACTCCATTGCCTCGCCCCTCCGGCCGGAACGTAGCACGCGGCACTCCGCCCCGATGACGAGCGTTACCGGAAGTCGACCGGGACGTTACTCGCGAGATGCCGAGGTGCGGGCGCGGTGCCCTTTCATCCGGGCGTGAGCGATCGGGCATCACGATCGAGGAGGGAGAAATGGCGAGCGCGACGGTAATCCAGGAGAAGACGTACGGCGGCCGGCGGCGCGTTGTGTGCGAGCTCGATGCCTCCTCCCGGGCGGAGACGCTGCTCGAAGACGCGCTCGCCCTCTGCGAGGAGCACGGTGCCGACCTGCGAGTCGTGTGGGTGCTCGAGCCCCGTGTGTTTCAGGATCCGTTCCCCGGAAGCGCGGGGGCGGTCGGGACGTTCGGCCTTCCCCACGTGCTCCACGCCGCGCTCGAGCGGGCGCGGGTCCGGGGGATCGCGACGAGCTCGGCGGTGCGGATCGGCGAGCGGGAGGTCGTGCTTCGCAGTCAGGCGGAAGGAGCTCGGGTGCTTGCGATGTTCGACCTACACGCGGGGAGGCGCGATCTGGCCGGAGCAGCTTGATCGGAGCGCCTCGACTCCGGAGCGATCCCGGGTCCGGGGCAAGACCACGAGCTGCGGAGTCTCGCCCTCCGCGCTCGAGCGCGCCGGCGAGCCGCCCGGCGAGGGGGCAGGCTCCAGCCTGAGGGCTCCGCCCGAGAGCGTCCTCAGCCGAGCAGCGGGCTGCCCCCGGCCGTCTTCGTGATCCAGAAGCCGCCGTCGACCGCGAGCACGGCGCCGTTCACGTACGACGCGCCGTCCGAGGCGAGGAAGGCGACCGCCTCCGCGATCTCCTCGGGGCGCGCGAGGCGCCCGGCGGGAATCCCGTCGACGAATCCCTCCGTGTCCTCGCCTTCGATCCAGCCGTATGCGACCGCGTTGACGGTGATCCCCTTCGCCGCCGAGCTCGACCGCGCCGACCTGGCCGATCGTCGAGAGGAAGCCGCCGACGGTGGCGTCGAGCGCCGCGCCGTGCACGGGTCGGAGGGAGGTGGTCGAGACGAGGAAGACGATCCGGCCCGCCGCGCCCGCCCGCTCCCACTCCGCCGCCGCGCGCTGGGCCGTGTGGAACGCTCCCATCGCGCCCGCGACGCTCGCATCCCACTGCTCCTGGGAGAGGTCGAGAAAGCGCCCGGTCGGCTGCCGTCCGGCGCCGGCGATGACGACGTCGAACGCCGGCTCCGCGAGCCGGTCGCGCACCGCGGCCTCGAGCGCGCGGCGAGAGGCCCACGGTCGTCAGGGAGCCCATCAGTACTTCCCCACCACGAAGCCGCCGTCCACGCGCAGGAACTCCCCCGTCACGTAGTCCGCCGTCCGACGAGCAGAGATAGACGACCGCACGGCCCTGCTCGATCGGCTCCGACGGCCGCGGGATCGGGATCAACTTGAGCGTGGCCTCCTCGTCCTCCAGGGTGCGCAGATCCGGGCGAGCTGTCGTTCAGCTGTGACTTCACCCAGCCCGGGCCGATGTGGTTGACGGTGATCCCGTGCTCGCCGAGCTCGATCGCCATCGTCTCGCAGAGCGCCCGGACCGCCTGCTTCGTCGCCCCGTAGACGGCCATCGTCGGAAAGCACATCTGCGCGTGCACCGAGGACGTGAACACGATCCGCCCGCCCGCGCCTCGGCCGACCATCGCCCGAGCGGCCGCCTGACCGACGTTGAACGCCCCGGTCAGGTTGACGCCGACGATCCGGTCGAGCGACTCCGGCGTGATCTCCGTCCACGCCTGCCAGTCGGCGACGCCGGCGTTCGAGCAGGCGATGTCGAGAGGGCCCGAGCTCCCGCTCGACCCGCTGGACCAGCTCGTCGACCTCAGCTCGGTTGCGAAACGTCGGCCCGCACGAAGATCGACCGGCGGCCAGGACTCGCGGATGCCGCTCCGCGAGCTCCTCGCCCATCTCGTCGAAGCCGACGTCGTTGCACGGCGACGTCGGCGCCCTCCTCGGCGAGCGCGAGGGCGATGCCTCGCCCGATTCCCCGCTCGTGGGCGGCTCCCGTTACGAGCGCAACCCTTGCCCTCGAGTCGCATCAGGGCGCCTTCCGCGCCGCCCATGCCCGCTCGAAGCCCGCCTTGCCGCGGCGGACGACGTCGACCGGCTCCTGCTTCCAGAGCGAGTCCTCGAAGTCCATGTCGGTGAACGAGCCGTCGTCGGAGAAGATCTCGAGGTCGACCCAGCCGATCGCATCGCCGGCCTCGAGCGCGCCGAAGAGCGCCGGGATGTCGATGATCCCGTCGCCGGGGAGAGCCCGGTCGAAGTCGTTGCGGGTCGGGTCCCGCCAGTCGCAGATGTGGACGCTCGGGCAGATGCGGCTTCCGTGGCGGACGGTGTGCTCGAGCACGTCGTCCGTGTCCCAGAGGTGGTACAGGTCGTAGAGGAGCGTGACGTTCGGCTCGCCGATCTCGTCCATCAGGTCGATCGTCCCGGGAATGTCGCCGATCATCGACCAGTGCCCGTAGACCTTCCGGTGCAGTGGCTCGAGCCCGAGCGTGAGGCCGTGCTCGCGCGGCTACCCTCGCGGCGCTGCCGGAGCCCGTCGACGACGACGCGCCGCGCCTCGATCGGGCCTCGCGGCGTCGCCGGGATGGCCGGTCAGGCAGAGGATCACCTCGGGCTCGAACGGGCGCGAAGCGACGGATCGCGGCGCAGAGCCCCTCTGTCCGTTCCTCGGGTCGGTCGGCCCCGGGAACGGCACCGGCCAGATCGACAGCGTCCCGGGGATGCACGTCGTCGCCTTCAGGCCGCTGTCGGCGAGCTTCGCCACCGAGTCGGCGTCCTCGCCCTCGGGCAGCTTGAACTCCCAGATCCCGACCCCCTCGGCGCCGGCCTCGCGGTACGTCGCGAGGTCCTGGTCGTACGTCTGGTGGAACGTCGTGATCTCCGAGACGGAGAACTTCGGCTCGTTCATCGCTGGCCTCCCTAGCTCGGAGTGATGACGGTCTTGATGACGTCGTCCTCGCGGTTCAGGACCCGCTCGATCGCCGGGGCGATGCCCTCGAGCGTGGCCGAGTGGGTGATGATCCTGTCGGTGTCGATCTTCTTGTCCGCCAGGATGCGGAGCGTCTTCGGCCACTGGAGCGGGTAGAGGAGCGAGAACCGGATCGTCTTGTCGAGGTAGAGGTTCGAGAGCAGCGGCACCGAGATCGCGTCCTCGGGGCCGGCCAGACCCATCAGGACGACGACCGACGCCGGGCCGGAGATCTCGATCGCCTGCTGGTTCGCCTGGACCGACGCCGTCGCGACGAGCACCCGGTCGGCCAGCGCGCCGCCGTTCGCGTCCTGGATCGCCGCCGCGAGATCTGGCGTGTAGTACGGAGACGACTCGTCGGCCGTGTTCCAGACGTAGTCGGCCCCGATCGCCTTCGCAAGGTCGAGCCGGTAGTCGCGTGTCCCGACGATCGCGACGCGGGCGCCCTCGTTCTTGAGGAGCTGCACCATCGACAGGCCGACGGGGCCCGGGCCGTAGACGACCGCGAAGTTCTCGGGCTCGATCTCCGCCCGTTGCACGGAGTAGACGGCGGAGGAGAGCATCTCGACGAACGCCCCCTGCTCGTTCGTCAGCGCCGTCGGGCAGCTTGTAGGCGTGGGCGATCTTCGTCTTCGCGTACTCGGCGAAGCCGCCGTTCATCGTGACGCCGAGCACGGTGAGGTTCTGGCAGAACTGGAGCTTCCCGGCCCGGCACGCATTGCATGCGTTGCAGCTCTGCACCGGGTTGAGCGCCACCCGGTCGCCCTCCGCGAGGCCGTACTGCTCGGCGAGCGCCCCGGCGTGCACGACCTGGCCGCAGATCTCGTGGCCGAGCACCAGCGGGCCCTTGCCGTCTGCCGTGCCGAGCGGGCTGCGCCCGTAGTAGTACTCGATGTCCGAGCCGCAGAACCCGCAGGCCAGGACCTTGACGACGACCTCGTCCGGGCCCGCGTCTGGCTCCGGAACGTCCTCGATCTCGAGTCTCTCCGTCTCGTAGAAGACTGCTGCTTTCATCGTGTCGCTCCTCAGCCTCGAATCACCGGTTGCGGACGTGACGGTCGAGCAGGTCGTTCAGGAACGGCCGCCCGTCCCATGTGTCCGACCAGGCCTTCGAGCCCATCGGGATCGAGTCGACGGCCCACCAGACCCCGTCGTAGCGTTCGGCCAGGACCGGGGTCAGCTCCTCGAAATCGATGATGCCCTCCCCGAAGTTGCACTTCGTCCCGAACATGTTCAGGTGGGTGTTCATGTCCGTGTCGCAGAGGTGGATGTGCCCGATCGACCCGGCCGGGAGCATCTTGATGAACTCGATCTGGTTCGGGAGCGTCTCGGCGGGCTGGACGTGGTTGTGCCCGATGACGCCGCAGGCCTGGAAATGGCCCGTGTCGTACATGATCTTGAAGTTGTCGTTCGCGACGTCGTTCAGCATCTTCACCGTCTCCGACGGCTTGTTGAACGGCTGAAGCGACTCGAGCTCCCAGAGCATCACGCAGCCGACCTCCGCGCCCTTCTCGGCGTGGTGCTGGAAGGTCTTGACGACCCTGTCCCAGACCTCGTCGTAGTCCGCGTCGTAGGGGAGCGGGCCGGCGGCCCCGGGGTCGACCCGCATGCCGGGGATCTCGAGATCGGCGGCCAGCTGGAGGTAGCTCTCGAAGTACGCGATGTACTCGTCGTAGACCTCCTGCGAACCGGTCGCCCACGGTAGGCGGAAGAGATCGCCGTACGGGCCGGGCGCGATGCCCGCGACCTCCAAATCCAGGTCGTCGAGATGCTGCTTGAGCTTGCGGCGGCTCTCCTTGTCGGGGTATCGCTCGACGGTCACATGATCGAAGAAGCCGCCGAGCTCGACCCCGTCGTACCCCCAGGCCGAGAGGACCGGCAGGACCTCGTCGAGCTTCGCGGGCGGGTCGAATCCGAACGCCATGCACCAGGTGCCGCGGCAGATCTTCGCCTCCTTCGCCATCTTCGTCCTCCTCCTTCGTGGTTGTTCTCGTTTCGTTACCGAACGGGCACTGCCCGTGCCGGTGAGCCTCCGCGCCCTGGGTCTGCGGCCCGGGCACTGCGCTTTGCTAGTCCATCAACAGGCCTCCGTTGACGTCCACGTGTGCGCCGTGCACGAAGCCCGCGGCGTCCGACGCGAGCACGCAGACCATCGCTGCCACCTCCGCGGCCGTCCCCATGCGCCCGAGCGGTGTCTGGCCGACGACGCGATTCTTCACCTCAGGGGGCCAGCTCGCTGTCATCGGCGTGTCGATCACCCCTGGATTGACCGTGTTCACCGTCACACCGTGGGGCCCTGCGTACCGCGCGATCGACTTCGTCAGCGCGACGACCCCCGCTTTCGACGCGGCATATGAAGCCCCGGCGGCGAGCCCTCCGGTCTGGCCGCCGAGCGAGGCCATCGTCACGATGCGCCCCTTGCCGCGCGGGATCATCAGCCGCAGGACGGCCTGGCAGGCGAGGAAGGTCCCCTTGAGATTGACGGCCTGCACCCGGTCCCACTCGTCCGCGGTGATCCGATCGAACGGAGTCGAGTGGAAGACTCCGGCGCACGTGACGAGCACGTCCACCGGCCCGTGCCGGCTCGCAGCGCTCGCCACGAGCCTCTCGCAGCTCTCCGGGTCGGTGACGTCGACCCTTGCTCCGGCGCAGTCCCTTCCGAGAGCAGCGGCCGACCGCTCCGCTGCCTCGAGATCGAGATCCGCGAGAACGACCCGTGCGCCCTCGGCGGCGAGCGCCGCCGCGCAGGCCTTGCCGATGCCGCTCCCGGCCCCCGTCACGATCGCCGTCGTGCCGGCGAGGCCTGAGTCCATCGTCATTCCCCCCCGGCGGTCGGCCACGGCCGAACGAGTTGCAGCACCTCGACGGCGTTTCCGTCCGGGTCCTCGAGATACAAGGCCTTGCCGCCGTCGTTCGGGCCGCCGACGACCGTGATCGGGCCGGGCGAGCGGAAGTGCACCCCGAGCGACCGGAGCCGCTCGTACTCCGCGTCGAGATCGTCGGCGACGAAGCACAGGTGGGCGCTGCCGGCATGGTTCAGCTCGCGTGCTCGCG
Source organism: uncultured Thermoleophilia bacterium (assembly GCA_963705605.1). GTDB lineage: Bacteria > Actinomycetota > Thermoleophilia > Gaiellales > Gaiellaceae > CAVPKC01. The sequence goes on along the minus strand of CAVPKC010000002.1, from coordinate 407,373 downwards.
CCTCGCCCTGCGGCGCCCGGTACTGGAGCAGCTCGAAGTTGAAGCCGTAGCCCCGGAGGTGAACGATCCTGACCACCGCTCCGGCGACGCCGGTGACCTGCTCCACGAAGCCGCCCTCGGGCACCTCCCGCTCGGAGACCTGCTCCATGCCGAACACGTCGCGATAGAACGCGGCCGAACGACCGGCGTCCGAGCAGGCGATCGAGAAGTGATGGAAGCCGGTGATCATGCGGGCGCCCGATGGTGCTCCAGGAAGTCCCGGTCGAGCTCGAAGCCGAGGCCGGGGCGGTCGGTGAGGACGACCGCGCCGTCGCGAACCTCGGGCTTGACGGCGAACAGGCCATCCCACACCGGATCGCGTGCCGCGTTCGGGAACACCTCGAGAACGTATCCGTTCTCGGCCGCGGCGACGAGATGACCGTGGATCTGCGGATCGTGGTGCGGGGCCATGAGCACCCCGTGTGCGGAGGCATAGGCGGCCACCCGCAGCCACTCGGTGATCCCGCCCGCGCGCGTGCAGTCGAACTGCATGTAGCGCACGGGCGTGTGATCGATCAGGTCGCGGCAAGCGAACCGGTGCAGTTCGCGCTCGCCGCTCGCGAGCGGGATGCGCGTCTGCTGCCCGACGCGAGAGAGCCCGAAGATCGGATCGAACCACGCCACGGGCTCCTCGAGCCAGTGGATGTCGTACGGCTCGAACGCTCGGGCCGCCTCGATCGCCGTGGGCACGTCATAGGCCGAGTTGGCGTCGAGCATGAGCCCGACGGCGGGCAGCGCCTCGCGCACGGCACGGACCCTCGCCACGTCGTCCTCCACCGGAAGCCCCCCGACCTTCATCTTGACGGCGCCGAAGCCGAGCGCCGCGTACCCGGTCAGCTCGTCGACGAGCCCGTCCACGAACGCATCGCCGTCCGGTCCGTAGTAGCCGCCCGACGCGTACGCGGGCACGATCCGGCGGGCGCCTCCAAGAAGCTTCCAGAGCGGCATGCCGGCCGCCTGCCCCTTGATGTCCCAGAGCGCGATGTCGACGCCGGCGACGGCCGACATCATCTGCGGCCTGACCCCGGCACCGAAATGAGGCTGGCCGTCTGCGGCCGCCAGCCCCTCCGTCGAGCGGCTGTAACTCTGGCGGAACATGGACTCGTGAAGGCGTTCGTGGTCGAGCGCGTCCTGGCCCACCAGGAGCGGGCGGAACGCCTCGAGGATCCGCACGATCTCAGCCTGCGGCCGACCGTGGATCTCGCCGACGCCGATCCTGCCGTCCTCGGTCTCGATCTCGACCACGATCTCGGATGCGGCGCGGTACGGCTCGAGGGACATCCAGAAGGCCCGCTCGAGGGGAACGGAGATCGGATGCGCGCGTACGTCCACGATCGCTGGGCTCACCTTGCGGGCACCCTTTCGCGAACGTGCGGCGGCGCGGAGCTCGCTCTCGTGACGAGCCGCGTCGGCAGCACCACCTTGCGCGGCGGTGCGTCTCGGTCGGCCAGCCGCTGGAGCAGCAGCCGGCCGGATGCCCGTCCCAGCTCGAGCAGGTCGCGCTCGACGACGTCGATCGGCGGCGAGTGCAGCCGGGTGACGTCGACATCGTCGCAGGCGATCACCGAGAGCTCGCTCGGAAGCCGGACGCCCTCGTCGCGGAGCGTCTCGAGGACGCCGACCGTGAGCTGGTTGTGCCCGATGATCAACGCCGTCGGGCAATCGTCAAGGGCCAGCAGCTCGTGCGCCAGCCGGGCGCCGTTCTCCCGACCCGCTTCGATCGTGCGAACCAGGCCGCCCTCGACCGGAAGCCCGAGGCGGCGGGCATGCCGGCGAAACGCGACGACGCGGGCGCGGCTGCCCAGCTGCGCCTGGCTCCCGGCGATCAGCGCCACACGTCGGTGCCCGAGCCCGGCCAGCCGCTCGAGGGCTTCGCGGATGCCGGCCTCGTGGTCGGAGCACACGGCGTCCGCCGTGGAGCCGGGGACGTCGCGATCGAAGAGGACCGTCGCGAAGTCCTCGAGCCGATCGGCGAGCGAGAGCGCCCTTTCGTCGGCGACTGCGACGATCAGGCCGTCGACCCGCCGCTGACGGAGAGCGGAGAGAAGGCCGGCCTCGTGCTCGACGTCGTTTCCCGAGTTCGCGAGGACGAGGGAGTAGCCGTGCGGGTACAGAGCGGCGTCGACACCCTTCGCGATGGTCGCGAAGAGCGGATTCGCGATGTCCGCGACCACGAAGCCCACTGCCCTGCTCGTGCCCGTCCTCATGCTGCGGGCAGCGACGTCTGGCCGGTAGTCGAGCGCCTGCATCGCATCGACGACACGGCGCCGCGCTTCGTCGCTGACGAACGGGTAGTCGTTCAGGACGCGGGACACGGTCGACACCGAGACGCCGGCGCGCTGCGCGACCTCTCTGATCGTCGATGGCATCACGACGTGACGCTTCGCGGCGTCAACAGTAGGTTGGTAACGTTTTCAGAGCGCGAGTCTAGGGCCGTCGGGCTCGGCCAGTCAAGCCACCGGCCCAGCCCGGCCGCGGCCCGCCCCCGCAGACGTAGAGTGCGAGGTCTGATCCCGCTCGTCTCCCATCCGGATTTCGCGCGACTCCATCCGACCGGTGACCATCCGGAGACGGGCGAGCGGATCCGGGCGCTGCACGAGGCGTTCCCCGAGTTCGTCGAGGCTCGGCCGGCGACCGTGGACGACGTCGCGGCCTGCCACGAGCGCGAGTACGTGGAGGTCATCCGGACGGTCTCGGAGAGCGGGCGCACCGTCAGGCTCGACCCCGACACGATCTGCACGCCGTCGAGCTACGGAGTCGCTCTGCTCGCGGCCGGGGCGGCGATGGCGGCTGCGGAGCTCGGCGGCTTCGCGCTCGCCCGCCCTCCCGGACACCATGCGCTCCCCGACCGGGCGATGGGTTTCTGCCTCTTCGGGAGCATCGCGATCGCCGCACGGTTCGCCCAGCGGGAGCTGGGGATCCGTCGGGTGGCGGTGCTCGACTGGGACGTCCACCACGGGAACGGGACCCAGGCGATGTTCTGGGATGACCCGTCGGTGCTCTTCGTCTCGCTCCACCGCTGGCCGTTCTACCCGGGAACCGGCGGGCCGGACGAGCAGAACGAGACGACGCTGAACGTTCCGCTGCCGGCCGGCGCGGGCGACATCGAGTACGTCGAGGCGATGGAGCGGCTCGTCGAGCCGGCCGTCGCGCGCTTCGAGCCCGATCTCCTCCTCGTCTCCGCGGGCTACGACGCAGGCGTTGGCGACCCACTCGGGGGCATGCTCGTCACGGCGGACGGCTTCCGCGAGCTCGCGCGGCGCGCGGGAGGGCTCTGCCAACGAATCGCGTGCGTTCTCGAAGGTGGCTACACGGTCGAGACGCTCCCGTCGTTCGTGCGGGCGACGCTCGACGGTCTCGCACCGTGACGCGCTCCGCCTCGGCGTGTACGGGGTGTAGGGTCTCGGGCCACGTGATTCGAGTCGCACTCCTGGTCATCTGCGCGGCGGCGCTCGCCGGCGCCGCGCCGGCCGGCGCCGGTCTGGCGCCAGGCCTCGACGGCCTGCCGCAGCAGGCTTGTCCGGCCGAGAGCGAGTTCACGTGCGTCACGCTGACCGTCCCGCTCGACCACTTCGACCCCGCCAACGAGCAGACCATCGACGTCGTGTTCGCGATCCTGCCGGCGAGCGGGCAGGCGAAAGGCGCCTTCGTGACCGCCACGGGCGGGCCGGGCAGCTCCGGCATCGCCGTGGCGGACGGCTACACCGCCGCGCTCGACCCGGCGATCCGGCGGTCGTTCGACATCGTCTTCTTCGATCAGCGGGGGATCGCACTCTCCGGCGGACTCGCCTGCCCCGACGCCTCCGCTGCCTCGTACCAGACGGACGCAGCTTCGGACACGCCGGATCGCGAGGCCGCCATCATCGGCCCCGCCCGTCAGTTCGCCGAGGACTGCGTCCGCGAGATGGGCTCGCCGGCACTGCTCCGCTACCTCGGGACAGATCAGGCCGTCGAGGATCTCGAGCTCTTCCGCCAGCGGCTCGGAGGCAAGCTCTGGCTGTACGGCGAGAGCTACGGCACGCAGTACGCGCAGGCGTACGCCGCAGCGCACGGGGATCAGCTCGGGGCGCTCCTTCTCGACGGGACCGTCGACCTGACGCTCTCGGGCCCGGAGTTCTTCCGCCAGCAGGCAGCCGCTTTCGAGAACGCACTGGTAGCGACTCAGCAGGACTGCGACCGCCAGAGGCGATGCCGCGCCGACTCGGGTGGCGACGCGCTCGCGGCGTACGACCGTGTCGCCGGAAGGCTTTCGCGAGCTCCTCGCACGGTCAGCTTCCCGCTCCCGTCTGGAGGGCGCGTGAACAGGGAGCTCACGCTGTCCGACCTCCAGACCGTCGCCGCGAGCGGCGTCTACGGCCAGTTCGGGCGGATGCTGCTCCAGCGCGGAGTCGCCTATGCCCAGCGCGGACAGCCCGCCTACCTCCTCCGCCTGACCTACTTCTTCATCGGCGCCGACCCGGAGACGCTCGAGATCGAGCCGGATCCGAGCTTCTCCGACGCCATGTACTACGGGGTCGAGTGCCAGGACTACTCGTACTACGCCGGAACCCGCGACGAGCAGGCGCGGCAGTGGCTCGAGGAGGGGGCGGCGGTCGAGGCGGCGGTCCCCCGGATGGGGTTCATCTTCTACGGCGACCTCCCCTGCCTCTACTGGCAGGATGCGGCGACGAACGTGGCGCGCCCCGCCCCGCTCGCGGCCGACGGCGTGACGACCATCGTCCTCGGCGCGGACACCGATCCGGCGACGCCGTACGCCAACGGCGTGTCGGTCTACGAGCGCCTCCAGGACGGATACCTGATCACGCAGGAGGGCGGCCCCCACGTCATCTTCGGACGAGGGCGGCCCTGTCCGGACGAGATCGTCACCACGTTTCTGGTCGACGGCGAGCCGCCGGCCGATCGAGAGACTGTGTGTCCCGGGGAGGTTGCAGACCCCTTCGTGCCGCTGCCGCCCCGCTCGGCGCTCGACTTCCGTACGCCGCGCGCCGCTCTGGCCTCGGCCGAGCGCGAGCTCGAGTATCTGCCGGAGTTCCTCGGCTGGAGCGGCGACGGAACGGGGGCTGCCGGCTGCCCGGTCGGCCGAGACGGCCGGGTCACCTTCCGGCTCCGGGGCGACAACGAGGTCGCGTTCCGGCTCACCCGCTGCGGGTTTTCCGAGGGGCTCGTCCTGACCGGAACCGGGACGTACGACTTCGACACCGACCGGTTCGAGCTCGACGTCACCCTTCGGGGGCGGTTCCGCGGCGAGTACACCTACGTGCGCAACGGCAAGTCGTCGGCAGTCGAGGCCGCCCGGAGCACCTTGCTGCGGCCGGTCACCCCGCGCTAGCGTTCGCTCGTGGACGTCTCCGAGACCTCGTTCGCGAGCGCTGTCCTCGAGCGCTCGCGCGAGCTTCCCGTCGTGGTCGACTTCTGGGCCGACTGGTGCGCTCCCTGCAAGTCGCTCGCGCCGATCATCGAGCGAGAGGTCGAGGCCCGAGAGGGGCAGATCGAGCTCGCCAAGGTCGACATCGACGCGAACCCTGGCCTCGCGGAGACCTACGGGATCCGCTCGATTCCGGCTGTGAAGGCGTTCCGCGACGGCCGGGTCGTCGACGAGTTCCTCGGGGCGCTCCCGCCGCAGAGCGTCGCCGATTTCCTCGACCGTCTCCTCGGGCCGTCCGAGGGGGCGCAACTCCTGGACGAGCTCGCGGCGAGCGGCGAGTTCCCGGAGATCCTCGGCCCGCTCGCCGAGGGCGACCACGAGCGTGCGCTCGAGTGGCTCCTCGCGAGCGCGGCCGACGCAGACGCGGAGACGAAGGAGCGGATCCGCGAGGTCATGGTTGCGATCTTCAAGGAGCTCGGACAGGACGACCCCGTCGCCGCTTCGTATCGCCGCCGTCTGGCGACGACGCTCTACTGACGAATTCGTCACTGTCTCGTTGCCCCCACCGTCCGCTGGGGACGATGGCACGGCGAGGCCGGTTCCCTAGAGTCGAGTGAGGACGCGGAAGCCCGCGCCCGACGCGCCGGAGGGAGGTGACGATGGGTGTTCAAGGAGCTGACTCGAGAACTGCTGGACCTGCGTGTCATCGAGAAGGGATACCGGGGAGCGCTCTACGCGCTCAAGCCGGGAAGCGGCGGCGGCAGCTGCGCGAGCAGCAGCGCCTGTTGCTGCTTCTGCATCAGCTGCTAGCCGAGAGGAGCCCGGGCCGCGGCGCGGCACCAGACGACCGCCGCGCCGCGGCCTAGTAGGCGGCCGGCACCCGGAGAGCGATGGAAGACCCCGCACCCGAGCGACCGATGGTGAAGCCATGGTGGCGGGTCGCGTGGGCAGACGGGCGCTGCCTCCTCGAGTACGCAGGCTCCACCGTCTCCATCGAGGGGGCGGCCGTGGAGCGCCTGCTCCCGGCGCTCCTGCCGCTCCTCGACGGGACGCGCACAGTGAACGACATCCAGTCGGTTCTCGGCGAGGCGGTCGCCCCAGCGGTCGAACAGGCGCTCGAAGGCTTGGCCGGCGCGGGCGTGCTCACGCCCGGACCCACCGTCCGCGACGGCCGTCTGCCCGCGCGGGCAGGCGCCGCAGAGCTCCTGACGGATTGCCCGCCACTGGGCAAGGGGCCCAGCGAGGTCGCGGACTCGGTCGCCGGCTCGACCGTCGTCGTCTGCGGCTCGGGCGAGACTGCAGAGGCAACCGCCCTCGTGCTCGCCCGGTCCGGCGTCGGCCGGGTCGCGGGGCTCGAGCCCCACCAGCTCGGCGCCCTCCACCCGAACGCCGTGGTCGTCGCGGCTCCGCACCCTGATGAGCTCGACCTGCTCGAAAGGCTGAACACCGCCGCCTTGGAGCACGGCTTCCCGTGGCTCCAGCTCCTGCCGTTCGACGGAAGGGCGTCGTATCTCGGGCCGCTCTTCCTGCCGGGCGCGACCGCCTGCCATCGCTGCTTCCGGCTCCGGCTGGCCTCGACGTCCGGCTGCCGGGAGGAGCTTCACGCGCTCGAACGCGTTCGTGCGGCCCATGGCGTCGCACCCTCGCTGGCAGCGTCGATTGCGGGGCTCGGCGCGACGCTCGCCCTCCGCTGGCTCGCCCACCGGGAGGCGCGCCTCTCGGGGCGCCTCTGGGCCCTGGCGATCTGGCCGTCGCTGTCCGTCTCGGAGCACATGGTCTACCGCGTTCCGCGTTGCCCCGCCTGCTCGACGGCAGAGATGGCGGCGGCGCCCTCGCCCTGGCCCGAGCACGCAGGCGCGCGCTGATGCTCCGAGTCCTCGACGCCACACCGATCGACGAGTCGTTGCGACGGCTGGAGACCCTGGTCTCCGAGCACACGGGGGTCGTGCGGCGGATCCAGCGCTATCTCGCCGACACCGACGACGCACCGCTCGTCAGCGTCTCGTGCGAGCTGGCGGATGCCCGGGACCTGATCGGGTCCGACGTCGACGCAAGGGCGATCGCGTGGTCGCCCTCACGCTCCGTGTCCGTCGCGGCGGCGATCGGCGAGGCGGCGGAGCGATACTCCGCGAGCTTCCTGCCGGTGGACGAGCTTACTCTGGCGACCGCAGCCCAGCTCGGGCCCGAGGCCGTGGATCCGTCACGGTTCTCGCTGTTCCACGCCGATCAGTATGCGGAGCCCGGCTTCGTCTGCCGGCCGTTCACCGAGACGACGCCGGTTCGCTGGGTTCAGGGCGTGCTCCTCCCGTCGGGAGCGCCCGCCTGGCTGCCCGCCCAGCTCGTCTACCTCACGGGCCTACCCCCTGCGCCCGGCGAGACCATCATCGGCTACGCGACGAGCAGCGGGCTCGCCTGCGGCCCCACGCTCGAGGAGGCCACCGAGAGCGCCCTGCTCGAGGTGCTCGAGCGAGACGCCTTCATGCTGACGTGGAACACGCAGCTCTCGCTTCCGATTCTCGAGCTCGCCGGAAACCCGGAGTTCGAGCGGTTCGCAGAGCGCTACCTCCACCCGACCGGGCTTCGGTTCAACGCGGTCGACCTGAGCGTGTTCCACGGCGTCCCGACCGTCCTCGCGCTCGTCCGTAGCTGCAGCTCGCCCGGCGTCGCGCTGGCCGTCGGCGCCGCGGCGGCCGGGCGGGCCGTCGACGCCTGCCTCAGGGCGTTCGGGGAGGCGTTCGCCTGCCGCGCCTGGGCGAGGCTGCTCCTGGTCACCAGACCCGACCGCGTGTTCGAAGCCGACTTCGCCGACGTCGCCGACTTCGAGGATCACGTCCATCTCTACGCCCTGCCGGAGCACGCGCCGAAGGCGGACTTCCTCGACTCGTCGCGCGAACGGCGTCGGCTCGCCGACGTCCCCGACCTGCGGGGCGCGACGGCCGCCGATCGGATCGCCGCCCGGACCGATCGGCTCGAGGCCGCGGGGGCGAGCGCCTACGCCGTGGACGTCACCGCTCCGGACGTTCGAGCTGCCGGACTGGCCGTCGTGCGGGTCGTCGTTCCCGAGCTCTGCCCGCTCGATCTCTTCCACCGCGGCCGCTTCCTGGGCGGGCCACGCCTGTACGAGGCCGCCTGGCGACTCGGTCTGCGCGCAGAGCCGCTGGACCTGCGCGACGTGAACCCGCACCCCCATCCGTTCCCGTGAGGCCCGACCACGTCACGCCGAGGGTGCTCACGGACCTCGTGTACGGAAGGGATGGCCCCGACCTCGACGACCCGGCGGAGCGCTTCCACGAGGCGGCGAAGATCTCGCCCGAGACACTCGGTGACGAGCCGGCTGGATTCGCCGCGGTCACGGCCGATCCCGTGCTCGCCGGGATCGTCTCCCGGGGAGTCAGGCGACACGCGCACCGCCGGGCGGTCGAGCTGCCGGAGCCGATCCGGCTGCGCGGGCGATTCTCGGCGCTCCTCGCCGGTCGCGTCTCGAGTCGTTCCTTCGGTGAGGAGACGATCTCCCTTGTCGAGCTGGCGACGATCCTCCATGCGGGCTACGGAATCGTGTCGGCCGGCACTCCTGGACGTCGCACGGTGCCGTCGGGCGGGGCCCTCTATCCGCTCGAGCTCTATCTCGTGGCTTCGCAGATCGACGCCCTTCGCAGCGGTGTCTACCACTACGACCCGCCTCGGCACGTGCTCGAGGAGCTGAGGATAGGCGACGTCGACGCGCCGGCCCGTGGAGTCCACGTCTATCCGGAGCTCGCCGAGGGTGCCGCCCTGCTCGCCGTGACCGCGGTCTTCTGGCGCTCGCGCTTCAAGTACGGGCTCCGCGGCTATCGCTTCAGCCTGCTCGAGGCGGGCCACGTGATGCAGAACGTGTTGCTCGCCTCGACAGCGCTCCGCCTCTCGGCGATCCCGGTCGGCGGCGTCTACGATCGCGCGCTCGAGGCGCTGCTCGGAGTGAACGGGGTCGACGAGTCGGTCGTCTACTGCGCCGTTGTGGGCCGGCCTCGGCAGGCGGGATGACCCTGGCCCGGCCGCCGCTCGTGATGTCGATCGCCGTCCAGGCGGCCTTCGGACTCGTCCTGTATCTCCTCATCGCGCCCGAACGGCCGGACGGCGTGGTCGCGGACACGGCAGCCGGGTCGGCGCTCGGAGCGGCTACCGGTCTGGCGTTGCTGGTCGCCCTCGCGAGAGGGTCGCTGCCGCGGCCCCGCATCCCTCGCTCCCGGCTTCCCGCGATCAGCGCGAAGGCGTGCGTCCTCGCGTTCGGGGCGCTGTCCGAGGAGCTGCTCTGGCGGGTCGTCGCGCTCGGAGCACTCGCCGCCGAGCTGGGCGGGGGTCTCGCGCTCGCGCTCACGTCGATCGGCTTCGCGCTCTCGCACGCGCATCACGGGAGACGGGCAGTGGGGACCCAGCTCGTGACCGGCTCGGCGTTCGGGGCGGTGTTCCTGGCCACGGCGAGCTACGCAGGGGCCTCGATTGCTCATGTGACGTACAACCTCGGAGCGCTCGTCGCCTGGGAGTCGGCTCCCGAGCGGGAGGACGACTGGAGCCCGGTCGGATGAGAGGACGCGGGCCGGTCGCCGTTTCGCTCCAGGGTGTCGTCAAGCGGTTCGGGACCGTCGCCGCGCTCGATGCCGTCGACCTCGAGGTCCACGTGGGCGAGGCAGTCACGCTCCTCGGCCCGAACGGCGCCGGGAAGACGACGGCGATCCGGGTGATGCTCGGGCTGCGCCGTCCCGACGCCGGAGCCGTGTCGCTCTTCGGTGGGAATCCGGTCGATCCCCGAACGCGCCGCGACGTCGGTGTGACCCCCCAGGATCTCGAGCTACCGGGCACGCTCCGCGTCGCCGAGATCCTCGACTTCGCGTGTCGTCACTTCCCGAGGCGGGCAGCAGTCGCCGACCTCCTCTCGCGGTTCGGGCTCGAGCCGCTCGCGCGCCGACAGGTCGGCGGGCTCTCGGGTGGCGAGCGCCGACGGGTGGCGGTCGCGCTCGCGTTCGCGGGCGCACCCCGTGCGCTGTTTCTCGACGAGCCGACGAGCGGGCTGGACGTCGAGTCACGGCAGTCGATCTGGCGCGCGGTCGGCGACTTCGTGGACGCGGGCGGCACCGTGCTCCTGACGACCCACTACCTCGAGGAGGCGGAGCGCCTCGCGACACGGGTGGTGATCATGCGCGCCGGCCGCGTGCTGCGCGAGGGCAGCGTCGCCGAGATCACGGGGCCCATGGGCCTCACCAGCCTCGAGAGCGCGTTCCTGGCGCTGACGTCGGAGGGGACGTGAGGCTGGCGATGCTGCATGCTCGAGTCGAAACGCTCGAGCTCGGGCGCTACCCGAGCTTCGTCGTTCCGACCCTGCTCTTTCCGGCGCTCTTCTTCCTCCTCTTCGTCGTGCCCGGGGTGAGTGAGACCGACGCCGGCCTGATGATGGCCTCCTACGTCGCATTCGCGTTTCTCGGGGTTGCGTTCTTCCAGTTCGGCGTCGGCATCGCGGCGGAGCGGGCTTCGTCGTGGGCGCTGTTCCTGCGAACCCTTCCAGCACCGGTTTCCGTCCACCTCGCCGGACGGGTCATCTCCGCGCTCGTCTTCTCGATCGCGTCGGGATCCGCAGTCGTCGTCACGGCGACCGCGCTCACGGAGGCACGACTCGACCCTGCCGAGTGGCTCGCGCTCACGATCACGCTCGTCGTCGGCGTCGTCCCATTCGCGCTCCTCGGGATCGCGCTCGGCTATCTCGTCCCCCCGAAGGGCGCACTCCCCGTCGCGAACGTCCTCTACCTCGGGCTGGCCTATGCCGGGGGCCTCTGGACGGGAGCAGGCCGCCTGCCGGACGCCGCCGCAACGGTGTCACCGGCGTTGCCGACCCGCCAGTGGGCGAGCCTGGTGGTCGCTGCGGCCGCAGGGGCACCTCCGCCTCGCGGGGCGCTGCTCGGGCTCCTGGGCTGGACGGCGGCCTTCGCACTCGCCGCTGCCTGGGCCTTCCGGCGAGACGAGGGAGCCCGGTATCGCTGAGCCGGGCGCGGTCAGCGAAGGGCGGCCGGGAGGCGGAAGTAGACGTCCTCGCGCGTCAGCTCGACCTCCTCCCGCTCGGCATAGCCGAGCTCTGCGAGTCGGTCGGCGACCCGGTTCACGAGCAGCTCGGGTGACGAGGCGCCGGCGGTCAGGCCCACCGTCTCGTGGCCGTCGAGCCAGGCCCGATCGACATCGCGCTCGTCGTCGACGAGGTGGGCGTCCGCTCCACAGGTTCGCGCGACCTCGACGAGCCGATTCGCATTCGAGCTCGTCGCAGAGCCGACCACGAGCACGACCGTCGCCTCCTGGCAGATCTTCTTGACGGCGTCCTGGCGGTTCTGGGTCGCGTAGCAGATGTCGGCGGAAGGCGGCCCGACGAGGTCCGGGATGCGCTCACGGAGGGCGTCCACGACCTCACCCGTGTCGTCGACCGACAGGGTGGTCTGGGTCAGGTATGCGACCTGCTCGCCATCCTCCAGCTCGAGCTGCTGCACATCCTCGACCGTCTCGACGAGCACGATCGAGTCAGGCGCCTCCCCCATCGTGCCGACGACCTCCTCGTGACCCGCATGACCGACGAGCGCGATCTTCAGCCCGCGACCGGCGTAGCGCCGCGCCTCGGCGTGCACCTTCGAGACGAGGGGGCAGGTCGCGTCGATGACCTCGAGCTCCCGTTCGGCGCACTTGCGGTAGACCTGCGGCGCCACGCCGTGCGCGGAGAGGACGACCAGAGAGCCCTCCGGCACCTCCTGCTCGCTCTCGACGAAGACCGCGCCGCGGGCCTCGAGATCGCGGACGACGTGCACGTTGTGGACGATCTGATGCCGGACGTACACGGGTGGGCCGTGAGTCTCGAGCAGCTTCTCGACGATGTCGATTGCACGGACGACCCCGGCGCAGAAGCTACGGGGAGCCGCGACGAGGACGCGCTTGCTCACCGTTTCGCCCCCGCGAGCGCGGCGGCCGCACGTTCGAGAGCCGCGATCCCACGCCTGGCGGCGACGGCCGACCGGTACGAGCGCACGGGCTGCGTGAAGAACGCGACGGCGACCTCGCGCCACGCGACCCGCCCTTCCGCCGTCGCGGCCCGCGCGAGCCGTCCGAGCGGAACGGACGAATCGTCGGACACGGCTCGGACCGCCCCTTCGAGGCGTCCGGTCCTCGCGAGCGCGGCGCTCTCCATGTCGACCGCGACCGCGCCGGTGCGCTCGGCGAGCGCCCGTCTCTCCTCCGGACGATCGACGACCCGGTTCGCACCGCACAGAATCGCGGGCTCCGCGCCGGGAACGCTGAGAGGCTCTCCAGACCAGAGGACGTTTCCTTGCTCGCCGACGATGCGCGTGGCGGTGATCAGCGTGCCGGGCTGGAGCCCGGGGACGAGCGCGCCCGAGAGCCCGAAGCTCGCGAGGCGGCCCTCCGGCAGTGGAAGTGACGCAGCGAGGCCGACGCGCGCCGCGCGGGCGCCCGCCTTGCGAGCCGCCCGCTCCTCGACCTCGAGCCCGCAGGCGAGTGTCAGGGGCTCGCCTAGCGAAGCGTCCAAGCGAGGCTCCGGACCGTTTCCTTGACGCTGGCGGTCGTGGCGAGCGTGGCGGACGGCTCGAACCCGCAGTGGATCGCGCAGTGCTCGCACCGGGGATCGTTCCCCGGCCCGTAGCGCTCCCACTCCATCCCGTCCATGAGCTCGTCGAAGGTCGGGAAGATCGCGTCGGTCAGCAGGTAACAGGGGCCCTTCCAGCCGTAGGGATTGCGCGTGATCGACCCCCAGGGAGTGCACTCGAGCGTCCGGTCTCCCGTCAGGAAGTCCTGGTAGATCGGGCTCGCGAGCCAGCGGTAGCCGTTCTTGCGCGCCGACGCCCGGATCGCCCGGAACTTCTCCTCGTGCTCTCCACGGGTCATCGTCAGGTTCGGGTCGATCTGGGAGTACTGGTAGCCGGGTGCGACGAGCATGCCGTCGATTCCGACCTCCTCGGTGAGGTAGCGCATCATCTCGAGGACGTCGTCGACCTCGGTCTCCTTGAAGATCGTCGTGTTCGTCGTCACCCGGAAGCCGGCCGCGCGAGCAGTCCTGATCGCGCTGATGGCGATCTCCCAGAGACCCGGGTAATCGCAGATGTAGTCGTGGATCTCGCGCATGCCGTCGAGGTGCACGACCCAGGTGAGACGCGGGTTCGGGGTGAACCTCGTCGAGCAGGTCCTCGAGCCGGAGGGCGTTCGTGCAGAGCTGGATGTTCTTCTTCATCTCGAGGAAGCCGCCGACGACCTCCTCGATGCCCTTGTAGATGAGCGGCTCGCCGCCGCAGATCGAGACGACCGGCGCCGGGCACTGGGCGCCCGAGTCGATGCATTCCTCGACGGTCAGGCGGGCCTTGTTCGACTCGTACTCGCGGATCTTCCCGCAGCCGATACAGGCGATGTTGCAGCCGAGCGTCGGTTCGAGCATGAGGACGAGGGGGTAGCGCTCCTCCCTCTTCTGCGACGCGACGTAGCGACCGATCTGGACGGTGCTCCGTAGCGGAAACTTCATGCTTCTCCCTTTCCGTCGACGCTCAGGGCCTCCCGGACGGCCCGTGCCAGGGCGGGCGTCACCGGTCCGGGCCGGTAGCCGAGCGTATTCTGCGCCTTCTCGCTGGAAAAATACATCGGCAGCCGGGCGAGGCGCACCTCGTCTTGGTTCGCCAGCCCGAGACGGGCGGCCGCCACCGCCATCCCGTACGGTACGCGAAACCGCGGGCGCGGCCGTCCCGCGAGGTCGGCGAGGGCGGCGAAGAGATCGACCAGCGGCAGGTCCAGGGCCCCGAGCAGGTAACGCTCGCCCTGCCGTCCACGCTCGTGAGCGAGCGCATGCCCGCGTGCGACATCGCGCACGTCCACCACGTTCAGGCCCGTGGTCGCGACGTACCCGCGGATCCTGCCGGTCGCGACCCCGGCGATCATCGCGCCGGTGGGCGTCGGCCTCGCGATCGCCGTCGCCGACCGGGGTCGTCGGATTGACGATGACGGCGTCGAGGCCGTCCCGGGCGGCTTCGAGGACGAGGGTCTCCGCTGCGAGCTTCGTCCGCTTGTACGGGACCGCGAGCTCCCAGTCGGGAGGTCGGTCGAGCTCGGTGGCGGGGCGACCGCTCACCGGCCCGCACGTGCCGGCAGTGCTCGTGTGGACGAGCCGGCGGACGCCACGCCGAAGGCAGGCTTCGAGCACGTTGCGCGTCCCTTCGACGTTGACGCGCTCGATCATTCCGGGGTCGGCCTCGTAGCTGTACAGCGCTGCGACGTGGAAGACCGCGTCGCAGCCCGCGACCGCCCGGGCGATTCCCTCACGATCGAGGAGGTCGACCCGCTCGGCCCGCACGTCCGCGCCCAGTCTCGGAGCACCCGCGCGACGTGGCTCCCGACGAAGCCGGTCGCTCCGGTCACGTAGGCCCTCACGACAGCGCGCGCCTGTACCGCCCGAGCGCGATCAGCGGCCAGACGATCCGGTAGAGGTGGTAGCGGATCAGGAAGTCGCGCGGGAAGCCCGTGCCGGTGAAGTGCTGCTCGTCCCAGTCGCCGTCCGGGCGCTGGTGCTCGCAGAGCCAGCGGGCGGCGCGCGCAGCGGCGTCGGAGCTCGCTCGACCCCCGGCGACGAGACCGATGAGCGCCCACGCCGTCTGCGAGGCAGTCGACACGCCGCGGCCGGCCCACAGGCGCCCCTCCCCACCCCTGTCGTACGAGCGGCAGTCCTCGCCGAACCCGCCGTCCTCGCTCTGGTGTCGCTCGAGCCAGGCGAGGCCCCGGCGCACCGCCGGGTGCTCCGGCGCCAATCCTGCGGCTGCGAGAGCCGGCAGCGCCGCGCCGGTTCCGTACACGTAGTTGACGCCCCAGCGCCCCCACCAGGAGCCGTCGGCCTCCTGCTCTCGGAGCAGATACTCGACCCCGCGCTCGACCGCCCGCTCGTAGCCGGGCTCGTGCGCCAGCAACTCGACCACATGGGCGGTGACGTCGACGCTCGGAGGGTCGATCACAGCGCCGAAGTCGCAGAACGGGATGTCGTAGAGCCAGTAGGCGTCGTTGTCCACGTCGAACGCCGCCCAGCCGCCGTTTCCAGACTGCATACCGGCAATCCAGCGGCACGCGCGCGCGACGGCCGGCCCGCCGGCACCCAGCTCACGCAGCGCGAGCGCCACGACCGCCGCGTCGTCCACGTCCGGGTAGAGGTCGTTGTCGTACTCGAAGGACCAGCCGCCGGGCGCGACCCCCGGGAGCCGGATCGCCCAGTCGCCGCGGGCGCGCACCTCTTCGCGAAGGATCCAGTCGGTCGCCCGGACGACCTCCGGACGGTCGGAATCGACGCCCGAAGCGGCGAGACCGAGGAGGGCGAGGCCGCTGTCCCAGACCGGGCGACTGGCACGCCTCCGGGCGAAGACGGTCGCCGTCCTCGACCAGGAAGCCGCTCCAGCCCGCGAGGCCACGCCGCATCACGGGCGAGTCCGGTCCGTGGCCGCGGCAGGCGAGCGCGATCAGCGACCAGACCCAGGGGGGCTGGATCCCGCCCCAGCAGCCGTCGAGCTCCTGGCGGTCGACGATCCAGCGCTCCGCCGTCGCGAGCGCGCGTTCCCGCCCGGGCTTCCACGGACTGTGCCCGTACAGCTTCAAGAGGCGGTCGACGTCGCTCCAGACGTTCTCGCGCGGTCGGGACGGCACGCCGAGATGCAGCTCGTGACAGGCCCGGCTCGCCGGCAGCGGCCGCACCGGCCGGTAGTGCATGACGACGGCGAGCGGCAGCACCGTCTGCCGCGCCCAGCAGGCGAACGTGTAGGGCGAGACCGGCATCCAGGGCCGCATCAGCGCGAGCTCGACCGGTAGGGACGGGACGTCGTCCCAGGACCAGATCCCGAACAGCGACAGCCAGATCCGGGTGAAGACCCTGGTGGCGCCGATCCCGCCGCGCTCCTCGCAGAAGCGGCGGGCCTCGGCGAGCTGAGGCGCACGATCCGACAACCCGGCAAGGCGAAGAGCGGCGTAGGCCTCGAGCGTGGCGTTGAGGTCCGGCTCGCCACCGTGGTAGATCGACCACAGGCCATCGGCGCGCTGACGGGCGAGGAGCTCGGCCATCACCCCGAAGGTGCTGGCTTCGTCCCGGATGCGCAGGAACTCGAGGAAGAGCAGGTGCTGGGCGGTCATCGTGACGTTGGACTCGAGCTCGCCGACCCACCACCCTCCAGGGGCCTGGAGCGTGAACAGCCGCTCGACGCCGGCCTCGACCGCCCGGTCGAGCTCCGACGCGGCCTCCGCCCTCATGCCGGCTCGGCCGCGACGATCGGAGCCGCGAGGAGCGCGCGAGCGGCCGTCCGGCCGCTGCGAATGGCACCTTCCATCGTGGCGGGCCATCCCGTGCGGGTCCAGGCGCCGGCACGCACGACGTTCGGTCGCGCGGTCTCGGTACCCGGACGACGCCCAGCCGTTCCGGGACGGCCGGCGAAGGTGGCTTCCGGCTCGCGGCTGACCCTCGACCACAGGACCTCGGCCGGGCCGAGCCGAGCGGTCAGCGCCTCCGCCATCACGTGGACGAGCTCGCGGCCGCGTGTCGCCGCCAGGTCGGGCGCACCGCTCGCCACCACCGTCAGATACTGGCCGCGTCGCGGCGGCATGCCCGTCAGACGGCCTCTGTCGAACACCCAGTGCGCGGGGCTTCCGAGCAGCGCGGCCATCGGCGAGGACGAGGAGCGTCCGGTCGAAGAGCAGGTGCACGCTCACGATCGGAGACTCGCCGAGCCGGGGCGCCGGCTCGCCGAGCAGCACCGGCCGACTCGCTCGGCGACACGGCGACGACAACGCCGTCGGCCTCCACGCGCTCGCCCTCGGTCGTGATCACCGCCTGGTCGCTCGACGCCGGCGACGCGCGTCCGGAGACGCACGACGGCGCCGGCCGCGGCGAGCGCCAGGCCGGCGGCGTCGCCGTGCATCGCGCCGAGCGGGGCGATCGGCAGCAGCAGATCGCTCGCCTCCCTCGGCCCGAGGAGCGCGGTCTGCACCGTGAAGAGCCCCAGCTCGGCGCTCGCCTCCTCGCCGGGAAGGTTGAGCGCAGGACGGATGAACACCTCCCAGAAGCGGTCGATCGAGGCCTGCGAGGCGCCGAGGCGCCGCAGGAGGCTCGCGAACGTCTCGCCGTCGTGAAGCTCAGGGGTGAGCGAGCCGAGCCTCGCGACGACGCGGGCGACGCCCAGCCGATCAACGATCGGGAGGTGCCGGTAGCGGAGGAGCGCGCCCGCGCCGGCCCCCAGGACCGCGACCGACCGGTCCTCGGCGATCACGGGAAGGGCGAGCCGCACGCGGCGGACTGAGCGTGACTGACCGACGCGATCGAGGAAGCGCAGGTACTCGCTGCAACAGCCGAGCGCCACGTGCTGGCCGTTGTCCGGAGGCGGCGGTGGGTCGCCCGCCCGCTCGGGAAGCGTCTGAACGGCGCCGCCGAGCGTCGGTCGCGCCTCGAAGAGCGTGACCTCCGTTCCCGCGTCGACCAGGTCGAGCGCGGCCGCGAGCCCCGCGAGCCCCCCTCCGACGACGACGGCCCTCACGCGGCCTCCTTCACGAACCCCGCCCCGATCACCCGCAGCTTCGCGAGCGTGGAGAGCCGCGGACGGCCCGAGAAGACGTCGTAGTCGCGGCGCTCGATCTCGTCCAGCACCCCGGCGTAGATCCCGGCGAGCGTGCGAACGCAGAGCGAGCTGCGGGCGTCCAGGAGCGCGAGCAGGCCCAGACCCTCGTTCAGGAGCGCGTGCGCGCGCGAGCTCTCGTGCGCCATCAGCCCTCGCCAGCTCGGACCGCTCCGGCCGGCGGCGATGTCGTCCTCGGTCACCCCGAAACGAGCGAGCTCGTCCTGGGGGAGGTAGACCCGCCCCAGGGCCCAGTCCTCGGCGACGTCCCGCATGATGTTGATCTGCTGGAGCGCCACGCCGAGGGTCTCCGCGAGGGGCCGGGCTCGCTCGGGATCGGACGGGCCGTAGACGGCCGTGCAGCAGACCCCGACCGTTCCGGCGACCCGGCGGCAGTACTCGCGCAGCTCGCCCCAGGTGGGGTACCGCGATCGCTCGACGTCCCAGCTCGCTCCCTCGATCAGCTCGCGCAGAGCTCCCCGCGGCACCGGATAGCGGACGAGCGCGTCGGCGAGCGCGACGAGCACCGGATCTCCCGGCGGCGCCGATGGCAGCGCGTCGAGAGCCGCCCGCTCCGACGGCGAGTCGCGATCCCCGTTCGTCGTGAGACCAGGGACCGTCCGCGATGTCGTCGATCCGGCGCGCGAAGGCGTACAGGGCGGTGAGGGCGAGGCGCTTCGGCCGGGGGAGGAGCATGATGCCCCACGCGAAGTTCCGCGCCTCGCGCCGCGTGATCCGGACGCACTCGGCATAGGCGGCGTCGACGTTCACGCCCGGACGAGCTCGCGGAGCGTCAGCAGTGCGAAGGTCGCCCTCGTCGGAGCGGGACGCCTCGTGGCGACGTCCCAACCCGAGCGCTCGAGCACGCCGAGCGCAGCGAGCCCACCTCGGGCGAAGAGCGCAACCGAGCTCCCCGTTCGCCCTCCGAGCTCCCGTGCGAGCGGGATCCCGCGGTGAAGCAGCGCGGCAGCCCGTTCGGCCTCGAATCGGAACAGCGCCCGCAGCCGGTCGGACGGCGGGCCTGCGAGCTCCTCCTCGACGACCACGAAGCGCCGCAGGTCCTCGAGCGGGAGATAGACGCGGCCGAGCGCCCAGTCCCGCGGCGGATCCTGGAGGAAGTTCACGAGCTGAAGACCGGTGCAGACGTCGTCAGACATCGCGACGAGCTCCTGCTCGTCTGCGCGCCCGTAGATGCCGAGGACGAGCCGGCCGACCGGCTCGGCGGAGTAGGTGCAGTACTCGCGGACGTCCTCCCAGGTCTCGTAGCGATTGCGCCGCTGGTCGATCCGGTTCGCCTCGATGAGGCGGGCGAAGGGCTCCCTCGAGAGCCCCCGCGCCGCGATCGTCGACTGCAGGCGTAGCATCACGCCGGTTCGAGGGTGGCCCGCGTAGCAGCGGTCGAGCTCCTGCTCGAGCTCGTCGAGGAGGGCGCGTCGATCACCGGGGGCCCCGTCCCCGAGCTCGTCGACGAGCCGAGCGAACCCGTAGACGGCTCGCAGATGAGGCCGGGCAGCCCGCGGCGCGAGGATCGACGCCACCGGGAAGTTCTCGCCACGGGCGCGGGCGTCGATCGCCGCGAGCGAGAGCCCGGGGGCGTCGAGGAGCTCGCCGGCCGCCATGGCGCTGACCGTACCATGACCCCTCCGATGGAGCAGCGAGCGTTCGGGGCGACTGGGCTCGAGGTACCGGTGGTCGGATTCGGCACCTGGCGGGTCTTCGACGTCGGCCCGCAGGACGAGCCTCGTGCGAAGGCCGTCGTGGACGCCGCGCTCGACTCCGGCGCCACCCTCTTCGACTCATCGCCGATGTACGGGCGCGCCGAAGCCGTGCTCGGCAGGGCGCTCGGCGAACGCCGCCGGCAGGCGCGCGTCGCGACGAAGATCTGGACGCCCTCAGAGGCGGAGGCCCGGCGCCAGCTCGACGACCAGCTGCGCTACTACGACGGCTTCGTCGACCTCGAGCAGATCCACAATCTGGTCGCCTGGAAGGATCGCCTGACCTGGTTGGAGAAGGAGCGCGCGGCGGGACACGTCGGACTGATCGGCGCGACCCACCTCTCCGTCTCCGCGTTCGACGAGCTCGAGCGAGTGATGCGCACCGGCCGGATCCAGGCGATCCAGGTGCCCTACAACCCGCGCGAACGTGAGGTCGAGCGGCGGATCCTCCCCCTCGCGGAGGAGCTCGGACTCGGCGTGCTCGCGATGCGGCCGCTCGGTGGCGAGGGCTCCGTCATCCGGCCTCCCGGGGAGCGCGACTTCGCGCCCCTCGGCATCGCGAGCTGGGCCGAGGCGCTCCTACGCTGGGCGCTCACCGACGAGCGGATCCACGTCGTCATCCCGGCGACGTCGAGCTCGGAGCACGCACTCGCGGACGCCCGGGCGGGCGAGCAGGCCCGCCTCGACCCGGAGCTGCGCGAGCGCGTGGGGCTTCTCGCGAGCTAGGTCTCGGTCACGAACCAGACCTGGGGCTCGCCGGCGACGCCGGCCTCCGCCATCACCTCGCGGAGGCGCGGCGAGCTTATGAACGCCTCGGCTGCCTCACGCGTCGAGAAGTCGTGCCAGATCGTGACGTCGTTCGGGTCGTCGACTGCCTGGAACACGGCGTCGCCCGTCACGCCCATGCCCGAGCGCTCGTCGTCGAACGAGTCGTAGTGCTTCCTCCAGGTCGCGTAGTCGGCGACGGGATGGCGAGCGAACAAACGGACCATGGTCCTCCTTCGGGATGCAGGAAGGCGAGCGTACTAGCCGACCTGGCGAGGAGCAAGGGCGCCGATCTCGTCGTCGGCGAGCCCGACCTCCGCCAGCACCTCGTGCGTGTGCTCGCCGAGCGCCGGGACGGAACCGAGACGCGGCCGCTCTCCTCCGATCGAGATCGGGCTGCCGATCGTCGGGATCGGCCCGACCGGCGAGCCGACCTCGGTCACCAGCCGGTTGTGGGCGAGCTGCGGATGGGCCATGACGTCGGGCAACTCGTTGACGCGCGCCGCACGGGATCCCCGCCCGCTCGAGCCGCTCGAGCCACCCGGCGGCAGGGCGGGTCAGGAAGACCGCCTCGATCGCTGGCTCCAGCTCCGAGCGACTCTCGACCCGACCCTCCATCGTCGCGTACCGCTCGTCGGCGAAGAGGTCAGGCCGCTCGATCACGTCCAGGCAGAAGGCCTGCCAGTGCTCCGGCGAGAGCACGGCGAGGTTGACGAGCCTCCCGTCATCCGCGAGATGCGGACCGTAGGGGCAGAACAGCGGATGGCGCATCCCGGTCCGCTTCGGCGCCTCGCCCCTGTGCCACCAGAAGTGGGGGTAGTAGCCGATCCAGTCGACCATCACGTCGAACAGCGAGACGGAGACGCGCTCGCCGGCACCCGTCGCCTGACGGCGGAGGAGCGCCGCCAGCGTTCCGAGCGCAGCGTAGGTGCCGGCGCCGATGTCGCAGACGGGAATGGCCACCCGTGCGGGCTCCTCCTCGGTGCCACCGAGCGCGATCAACCCGGCCTCTCCCTGCACCACGAGGTCGTACGCGTTCCTCTCCGCGTAGGGCCCGTCGTTGCCGTAGCCGGTGATCTCCGTGTAGACGATGTCCTCCCGCAGCGCGCGGACCGAGGGCTCGTCGAGGCCGAACCGTCCCGCCCAGCCGGGGGTGAAGTTGACGAGGAAGACGTCGGAGCGCTCGATCAGGCGCTCGAGAGCGTCGCGCGCCGCTGCCTGCCTCAGGTCGAGGGCGACGCTCCGCTTGCCGCGGTTCATCCAGACGAACCCGCTCGAGAGCCCCTTGGCGCCGGTGTCCCAGTCTCGCGTGACGTCACCGTGCCCGGGCCGCTCGACCTTGACGACGTCCGCGCCGAAGTCCGCCAGGAGCCGGGAACAAAGCGGCCCCGCGAGACCGTTCTCACAGGCGAGGACGCGGTATCCCGTGAGCGGGCCCACGACCGACTACCCTACTCCCACGGAGCAAGGAGGATCGATGGCAGGAATCGACGACGTGCGCGGCAAGCTCGACGAGGCCAACTCCTGGCAATTCGTGACGCTCAACGAGGACGACTCGGCGACGGCGGCGAGCAGCGCGTCATCCTGCGAATCGAGCCGACCAAGGTGATCGTGCCGAAAGACTGACCCGGGCGTGGACCCACTCCTCTACCTCGGGCGGCAGGAGGTCGTCGACCTCCTGCCGCCCGTGCTCGAGCAGGTCGACATCGTCGAGCGCACCTATCGCGCGATGGCCGGCGGCCGCGTCGAGCTCCCGCCGAAGCCCGGGTCCACCCAAGGGCGAACGCGTTCATCCACGCGATGCCGGCCTACCTCGCCGACGAGGACGTCGCGGCGATCAAGTGGGTCGGCGGCTATCCCGCGAACAAGGAGCGCGGCCTTCCCTACATCTCGGGCCTGATCGTCGTCAACGACGCGGACACCGGGTTTCCGGTGGCGATCATGGACGCTGCCGAGATCACGGCGGCACGTACCGCGGCGGCAAGCGGCGTCTGCATCAGGCGATTCGCCCCGGACGGCTGGCGCCGCGCTGCGATCATCGGCTGCGGAGAGCAAGGCCGCTATCACTCGCGCGTGGTGACGGCCCTGAATCCCGACTCGGTGATCGCCGCGTTCGACGTCCATCCCCAGCGTGTCCACGATCTCGAGGGACGGATCGAGCCGGCGGCTGGCCCTCAGCAGGCGCTCGAGGGCGCCGAGGTCGTCATCAGCGGCGTGCCGATCGTCGAGGCCCCGGACCCGGTGATCGACAGCGAGTGGCTCGGCGATCGCTACCTGGCCCTGCCGCTCGACTTCGACTCGTCGTTCAGGTGCGGGCCGATCGCAGACGCGGGCCTCTTCCTCTCCGACGACGTCGTCCAGTTCGAGTACTACCGCGGCCTCGGCCACTTCCGCGGCTGGCCCGAGCCGCACCGCTCGGTCGGCGAGGCGCTGGGCCGCAAGGAGAAGACGAAGCGCGTCGCCTGCTGCAATCTCGGCGTGGGGGCGCTCGACGCGGCCTTCGCGTGCGTGGTTCTCGACCACGCGCGCGAAGCGGGCACGGGAACGCGGCTGACGAGGTAGCCCGGGCGGGGCGTCTCCAGCTCGCGAAGGCGGCCGCTCAGCGCAGGTCGCGGGCGAGCAACTCCATGAGCAGCCCGTCGCGCCAGATACCGTCGCCCGCCCGCTCGTACTCGCGCATGACGCCGACCGGCCGGAAGCCGACTCGCCGGTAGCAGGCGATCGCCGGCTCGTTGTCCACGGCCGGGTCGATCGTCAGGCGATGGTGCCCGCGTTCCTCGACGAGGTACCGGGCAATCGTCCGCACGGCGTCCGCCCCGAGCCCGCGACCCTGGACGTCCGGGTGGATTGCGACGTCGATTCCCGCATGCCGGTAGTCCGGCTCCTTCTCCTCGTGGTACTGGACGAGACCGACGACCACGCCGTCGAGCACGACGGCGAACGTCCTCACGTCGTCGTCGCCGAGCATCACGGTCAGGTCGTCCTCGGTGACTCTGCCCCACCACCGCGCGACGGACGGCAGCGCGAACATCCGCGCCAGCGTGGGAACGTCGGCGGCAGCGAGCGGCCGGAGACCGACGCGCTCGCCGAGCAGACCCAGATCGTCCAGCACGTTCGAAGCGTAGAGTCGCCGTCGATGCTGCCGCTCGTCGAGCCCGGGAGGCTGACCCTCGCGACGATGGACCTCGACGGCCGCCCGATGTTCTGGACCGAGCCCGGCGGAACCCAGCGCGGCTACGAGCCCGACGTCGCGGGCGCGGCGGCAGCCCGGCTCGGGCTTGCGACCCGGTGGGTCCCGCTTCCCTGGGCCCAGATGTTGCCGGCACTTCTCGCCGGGGCGTGCGACGCCGTCTGGGCGTGCCAGGCGATCACCGAGGAGCGAAAGGCGATCGTCGACTTCTCGGTCCCGTACGGGCGCTTCGACGAAGCCGTCGTCGTCCGGGGAGACGACCCGACGTCCTCACCCGGCGATCTCGCCGGCCGGCGCGTCGGCGCGATTTCCGGCAGCTCGAACATGGCGCTCGTCGAGTCGTTCGGCGGCGCGGTGCCGGTGACGTACGACGGGTCGAGCCACGACGTGATGAGGGAGATGGCCGATGCCGTCAGGCTCGGCGAGATCGACGCGTTCGTCGACGACGAGCAGGTCCTGACCCCGTACGCGGAGGCAAGCGACGATCTCCGGATCGCGTTCGTCAACCCGACCCGGATCGCCTACGGCGTGGCAATTCGCAAGGAGTCCCCGGCGCTTCGCGCTGCGATCGACGCGGCACTGGGTGCTCTGCTGGCGAACGGCGAGCTCGAATCGATCTGGCGGCGATGGTTCCCGCACCGCCCCCCTGCTTTCTGAGCGGGGCGCCGGTTCCGCGCGGTCGCCCGCTCAGGTGGAGAGGCGGGCGACGACGGCGTCGCCGACTTCGCCGGTCGACGCCGTGCCGCCGATGTCGCGAGTCCGCGGCCCGTCACGACAGACGTCCTCGAGCGCGCGGATCACACGGCGTGCGGCGTCGTGGGCGCCGACGTGCTCGAGCAGCAGCGCCGCGCTCCAGATGCACCCGCACGGATTCGCGATCCCCTGTCCCGCGATGTCCGGGGCGGAGCCGTGCACCGGCTCGAAGAGGCCTGGGGCGGCCGTCCCGGGCGCGACGTTCGCGCTGGCTGCCATTCCCATCCCGCCCTGGATCGCGGCCGCGAGGTCAGTGAGGATGTCGCCGAAGAGATTCGACGCGACGACGACGTCGAGCGTCTGCGGGCTTCGAACCATGCGCGCCGCGAGTGCGTCGACGAGCACCCGCTCGTAGCGGATGCCGGGATGGTCGGCGGCGACCTCCTCCGCGACTTCGTCCCACAGTACGTAGCCGTAGCGGGAGGCGTTCGACTTCGTCGCGCTCGTGACGACCCCGCGTCGGCGCTCTGCGAGCGCGAACGCGTAACGGACGACCCGCTCGACGCCCTCGCGCGTGAAGACGCTCGTCTCGATCGCGACCTCGAGGCGCAGGCCCTCGTGCGCGCGCCCGCCGACACCCGAGTACTCGCCTTCGGAGTTCTCTCGCAGGAACAGCATGTCCACGTCGGCTGGACCGCGATCCGCGAGCGGGCACGGCACGCCCTCGAGCAGGCGCGCCGGGCGGACGTTCGCCCAGAGATCGAGCCTCTGCCTGATCGGCAACAGGAGTCCCCAGAGCGTGACGTGGTCGGGCACCGACGGATCGCCCACGGCACCCATCAGCACCGCATCGAACCGCCTCACCGTATCGACGGCGTCCTCGGGCATCATCCGGTCGTGGCGGTGGTAGTAGTCAGAGCCCCATTCGAGCTCCGTCCACTCGAGGTCGACACCGAGCGCGTCGACGACCTTGCGCGCCTCCGCCACGACCTCGGGGCCCACCCCGTCGCCCGGGAGCAGCGCGACCCTGTGCGGCACGATCAGACCGGATCCCGTCGAAGCGACTGGCACATGCAGTGCACGCCCCCGCCGCCGAGGGTGAACATGGTCACGTCGGGGTCGTAAACGGTGAAGCCCATCGCCCGGAGCTTCCCGTTCAGATCGGTCGACTCCAACGTCGAGAGGATCCGGTCGTTGCCGAGCGCGACGACGTTGCAGCCGAGCTTCATCGTGTCTCGATAGGAAACCGGGATCAGCTCGATGCCCTTCGCCTGCAGCCAGCCGATGACGTCGTCGTCCGTGGTCTCGAAACACACCGCCGCGAGCTTCTGGCCGAGCATGCAGACCATCAGATCGATGTGGACATAGTGCTCTGCGATCGGCTGCAGCCGCACCTCCCAGTCTCGCGCCTCGAACCACGCCCCCACCTGCCGGGCCGACTGCTCCTGCGTGCGCTCGCCGCAGTAGCCGATGAGGACGCATCCGGGCTCGATGACGTCGAAGTCGCCGCCCTCGAACGAGCCGGCGGTCACCATGTCGAAGATCGGGATTTCCCGTTCCTGGTAGAAGCGGATCACCGGCGCGTACTCGCCGCGCCGCCACCACTGCGCCATCTGGGTCACCACCGCCCCGTACGGCGTCATGAAGCTCGAGTCTCTCGCATAGACCTGGTAGGGAAGCGCCGGATCGGGCTCCAGATAGTGAACCTTCACGCTCGCCTGTTCGTACGCGTCGACCATCTCGGCGTGCTGACGCAGCGCGAGGTCGCGATCGAAGGCCGCCCCCGAGGCCAGCGTCGCCTTCGAGATCGAGCTCGTCGGGAGCCAGCGGAAGTTGTCCGGGCGGCAGAGCAGGACGTCGCGCAGGAGCCCGTACTCCGAGTTGGCGCCCCAGGCCGTCGTCTCGCCCGCTGCCATCGCGGGGGCGAGCCTATCAGCGGCCTTACGACTCGAGCGCGATGAGAGCAGCGGTCGCGATCGCACCGGGCGAGAGACCGTTCGCCTCGTAGACGGCGGCGAGGCTTCCAACCTGTCCGAAGCCGTCGACGCCGAGCGGCACGCAGCGCGCGCCGAGGCACGACCCGAGGAAGGCGAGCGCGTGCGAGGCCCCGTCGATCACCGTGACGATGGGCAGCCGCCGCAGCGCTTTCGGAACGAGCCGCTCCAGATGGGAGGGCTCGCGTGTCGCTCGGAGATCGTCGAGGTGGGTGAGCCTTCGGCGGCGCCAGTCCTCGTAGAGCCGATCGGGCGAGGAGAGGCAGAGCACTCCGGCGGCGACACCCTCGTCACGCTCGAGCTGATCCGCGGCCTGCAGCACCTCCGGAGTCATCGCCCCGCACGTCGCGAGGATGACGGCGTCGTCCGCCGCCTGTGGCTCGCGCAGCCAGAACGCGCCGGCGAGGACGTCGGCCCGGACGGCATCCTCTCCGCGCCTCGCGACCAGCTCCGCGAACGGCGCCTGGTCGATCGGCTTCGTCGAGAGTCGCAGGTACACGGCTTCGCCGTCAGGCTCCTGCATCCGCCTGAGAGCATCGAGCAGCAGCCATTCGAGCTCACGGCCGAAGGTCGGTTCGGCGTAGACGAGCCCTGGCAGCTCCATCCCGAGGCCCGGGGTCACGGTCGACTGGTGCGCGCCGCCCTCACGTGAGAGCGAGATCCCGGACGGCGTTCCGAGCACGACGAACCGGCTGCCCGAATAGAGCCCGTAGATGAAGGCATCGAGGCCGCGGCACACGAACGGGTCGTAGACGGTGCCGATCGGGAAGAGCTGTTCGCGCTGGTACTCGCGGGTCATCCCGAGCTGGCCGACTGCGAGGAAGAGGTTCATCTCGGAGATGCCGAGCTCGACGTGCCGCCCGGTCGGCGACACCCGCCACTGGAGGGCGGTCGGCTCGACCTCCGCGTACGCCTGCTCCTCCTCGAGACCGAAGACACCGACCTTGTTGATCCAGCCTCCGAGGTTGGTCGACACCGAGACGTCCGGCGAGACCGTGACGACACGCTCCGCGAGACCTTCCACCCGTGAGAGATCGAGCAGGATGCGCCCGACCATCTCCTGTGTGGCCATGCGGGCAGGGTCGCGGGTCGAGAGCGACGCGGGAACGGGGACGGGGGCCGGAGGCGGACGTTCGGGACGTTCGAGTCGCACACGCGCCTCCAGGCAGAGCCGCCCCTCGCGTGACTCCGGCGAAAAGGGCTCCCACTCGGTCGCCTCGTCGAGGCCGACCTCACGACGCAGCGTCTCGATCTGATCGCCGGTGAGCAGCGCCGAGTGGTTCAGCGCGCGGCCGGCGATCGGGAGACCCCAACCTTTGATCGTGTACGCGAACACGATCGTCGGCCGTCCGCTCTCCTCGCGGGCGCGCGCGAGTGCGTCGAGGATGTCCGCGAGATCGTGGCCGCCGAGATCCTGGATCAGGGGGCCGACGCGACCACGGTATCCGTCCAGGAGCCCGGCAAGCGCTCCTCGCTCGTCCCCGGACAGCCCACGGAGCAGCGCCTCTCTCACGACCTCCTCGCTCGCCCCGAACAGGCTCTGATACTGCTGGTTCGGCATCTCGTCGATGCAGCGGCGGAGCAGCTCGCCGCCATCCTTGGCGTAGGCCTCCCGCAGGCGCCGCCCGTACTTGAGCTCGAGCACCTGCCAGCCCGCAGCCTCGAACTGGCTCTCGAGCTCGTGTGCCTTGATGATGGGGACGACCCGGTCGAGGCTCTGCCGGTTCAGGTCGACGATCCAGAGCGCGTTGCCGAGCCCGCGGGTCTGCGGCTCCAGGACCGCCTCCCAGAGGTTCCCCTCGTCGAGCTCGGCGTCGCCGAGCAGCGAGATGAACCTCCCTCCGGTGCCGGCTCCGAAGTGCGCGTCGACGTAGCGATTGGCCAGGGCGCCGAAGAGCGGTGCTGCCGAGCCGATGCCGACGGAGCCCGTCGAGTAGTCGACCGGGAACGGATCCTTGGTGCGGCTCGGATACGACTGGAGGCCGCCGAACTCGCGGAGGGTCGTCAGGAATCGACGGTCGAGCCGCCCGAGCAGGTACTCGATCGCATGTAGCACGGGTGACGCGTGGGGCTTGACCGAGACCAGGTCCTCGGCGCGCAGATCCCAGAGGTAGAGCGCGGTCATCAGCGAGACCATCGACGCGGACGAGGCCTGGTGGCCGCCCACCTTCAGCTCGTCGTCCTTCGGCCGCCCGCGGTTCGCGTGATCGACGATCCGGGTCGCGAGCCAGAGGATCCGTCGCTCGATCTGCTCCAGGGCGTCGAGCTCGCCGGCGCTGGGCCCGGACGGTGCGACGACACTCACGGCTCGTAATATACATAGATCAATTCTTTTGCTGATACCCCCGTAGCGGACGCCTCCGACTTCCCGCCCCTCGACCTCTCCCGCGCCTCGGACGCGGTGATGCGAGCCCTGATCGACGGCATCCGCGCGGGCGCCGCTCCGCCAGGCACCCGCCTCCCGCGCGACGCCGAGCTCGCCGAGCGGTTCGGCGTCTCGCGCCCGGTCGTGCGGGAGGCGCTCGATCTGCTCCGCCGGTCCGGCATCGTCGACGTCCGCCGCGGCAACCGGGGCGGCGTCTTCGTGCGCTCGCTCGCGATCCCGACCGAGCTCCTGACCGACCGGACCCGTCTCGGTCTGGAGGACGTCCGGCAGCTGCTCGAGGCCCGACGGACGATCGAGACGACCTGCGCGCTCCTCGCCGCCGAGCGGGCGACGTCGGCGGACCTCGACGATCTTCACGCGCTCGCCGCCGGGCTCGAAGAGATGCGGTCGGCGCCCCAGGACTTCATCGAGCTCGACGTGCGCTTTCACCTCAGGCTCGCAGCACTCTCGGAGAACGGGCCCCTCGTCGGCTTCCTCGCCACCGTCTTCCGCGATCTCTCGGCGGTCCGAGCCCAGTACCCGGTCGGCTACGGGGACATGGACACGGCGATCTCCTTCCAGCTCGACACGGTCGCTGCGCTCAGAACCGGTGAGCCGGAGATCGTGCTCGCAAGCCTCGACCGGCATCTCGGGGGCCTCGAGGGGCACTTCCTCGGGCGTGGCATCGAGCTGCGGCGGTTTCGCACCCGGTAGTGGTCGCCGACTGGCTCGCCCGGCTCGAGGATCGGCTCGCCGCAGGCGACCAGGAGGAGCTGGCCGTCGCGCTGGTCACGCTCGCATACGCAGCCGGCGACCGCGTCCGGATCGAGGGCGGCGAGCGGCGAGCGGCCGGCCGGCGCGCCCTGCTCCTCCTCGCCGCCGGAGGCGATCCGGGGCGAGGCCTCGACCTGGACGGCCGCGCGGTCGCGGCCCTCGCAGCCGACCTCGACGGAGCCGACCGACGGGCCGCGCTCTCGACGGGCCTCGCGGACCTCCGAGCGCGGGCGCGCGGGCACCCGCACGTGAGCGAGGCCCTGAGCGCATTGGCGGCAGATCCGGACATCGCCTGGCGGGCCTTCGCCGCCGCGATTCTGACCGAAGAGCTCGAAGGCGAGTTCGATGACGATCCCGTGCGCGACTCGTGACGGGTCCCTGTCAGACCCGGTAACGAGACAGCGCCGCGTAAGGAACCGTTCACGAACGCGGGCTACCCTCAATCCGTGGTCGTCCTGCTTCCGATCGCGTTCGTCGCCGGGATGGTCACCGCGATCAGCCCCTGCGTCCTGCCGGTGCTCCCGATCGTCTTCGCGGGAGGCGCCACCGGCGGCGCGAGACGGCCGTACGCGGTCGTCGCCGGGCTCGTCGTCAGCTTCACCGTCTTCACGCTCGCGGCGACCGCGCTGCTGTCCGCGCTCGGCCTTCCGGACGACCTGCTGCGGAACATCGCGATCGGCGTCGTCCTGGCGATGGGCGTCGGGCTCCTCGTCCCGCGGCTCGGCGACCTGCTCGAGCGTCCCTTCCGGGCGCTCGGCCGGCGACGGCCCGGAGACGTCGGCGGCGGCTTCCTGCTCGGCGTGAGCCTCGGGCTCCTGTTCACCCCCTGCGCGGGCCCGATCATCGCGGCCGTTGCGACGGTCGCGGCGACCGAGCGGTTCACGCGTCTCCGCCGTGCTCGTGACGCTCGCCTACGCGCTCGGCGCGGGCGTCGTGCTGCTCGCTCCTCGCGGTCGCTGGTTCGGCGAGGCCTCACCCTCGCACCGCTCAGGGCACGGGCGCCGATGGTCAGGCGAGCCCTCGGCGCGATCGTCGTCGCCGCTGCCGTCGTGATGGCGCTCGGGCTCGACACGAGACTGGCAGACCAAGGTGCCCGGCTACACGCAGGCGCTCCAGGGCCTCGAGGAGAGCGCGAACGCGGCGAACCGGATCAGGGAGCTCGTCGACGGGAACGAGCCGGCCGCCGATGGCGTCAGACGGCCTGGAGGACTTCGGCCAGGCGCCCGAGTTCCTCGGGATCAGCGCTCTGGCTGAACTCCGATCCGCTCACGATCGCCGATCTGCGCGGCAAGGTCGTCCTCGTCGACTTCTGGACGTACTCGTGCGTCAACTGCCTGCGCACGCTCCCGTACCTCGAGCGCTGGGATGCGACCTACCGCGACGACGGCCTCGTGATCGTCGGCGTCCACACGCCGGAGTTCGCCTTCGAGCGAGACCCTGCGAACGTCCGCCGGGCGGTCGCCGAGCTCGGGATCGACTACCCGGTCGCGCTCGACCCGCAGTTCGGCACCTGGAACGCCTGGGGAAACCAGTACTGGCCCGCCGAGTACTTCGTCGACCGGCGGGGCCACGTGCGCTACGCCCACTTCGGCGAGGGCGAGTACGAGGAGAAGGAGCGCGTCATCCGCGAGCTCCTCGCCGAGCCGGGCCTGCCGTCGCCGGTCTCCCCGCAGATCGCCGACCAGACGCCGACCGAGCCGCAGACGCCCGAGACGTATCTCGGGCTACGCGCGGCTCGACAGGATCGTCGGCTCGCCGGTGACCATCGACCGCGAGCGCGAGCTACGAGCTCCCCGCCTATCTCCCCGAAGACTCGTACGCGCTCGGCGGGCAGCTGGACGATCGAGGGCGAGCGGGCGGTCGCGGGCCGGGAGGCGCGCCTGCGCCTCCACTACCTCGGCGGTCACAAGGTCTTCCTCGTGCTGGGCGCGCCCGGTGGCGGCGGATCCGTGCGAGGTGCACGCTCGACGGCAAGCCGGACGAGGACGATCCGCGTCGACGGGCACCGCCTGTACGAGCTGGCGGAATCCCGCCGGCGGACACTCCCGTACCACCTGCTCGATCTCGCGCTTCACGCCCGGGCGTCGAGGCCTACGCGTTCACGTTCGGCTAGTCGACGGTCCGAGGAATGCCGCCGCCGCGCGGGAGAGAGAACGCGGCGGCGGAGAGTGCGGCAGGTGGCGGAACGGCGACTGCGGCCGGCGAGGGTTCCGCGCCGCCGTCCCGACCTGCTCTTGAATTCGGAGCCGGCCGGGTTTCGGATTGTTTCGGCGTCAGCCGGACCAGAACTCGACGAGTAGCCGGTTGTAGTCCTCCGGGAACTCCTGGAACGGCTGATGGCCCGCCTCCGGGACGACGACGAGGCGTGCGCCCGGGATGCGCTCCACGATCTCCCGGGAGAAGCGCGGCGGCAGGACGAGGTCGAGCTCGCCGACGGTCACGAGCGTCGGGCACGTCGATCCGTCCGAGCCGATCCGCGGTGTCGTGGTGGAGGAGTGCCTCGGCCGAGCGGCAGAACGCGTCGACCGACTGCTGATGCGGGCTCGCCTCGGCGCGGTCGAGCCACGTCGTCCATGATCCCCTCGTTCCAGATCCGCGGCGCGAAGCACCACAGGTTCACGGCGACGAGGAAGTCCCGGATCGACGTCCGCCTTCTGCGCCGACCACATCCAGCTCCTGAAGATCTCGTGCAGGAAGCGGTCGCCGCGACACCAGGTGCCGTTCAGGACGAGGCTCCGGACGCGTCCGGGACGGGCGAGGGCGAGCTCCTGCGCGATCGCGCCGCCCATCGACGAGCCGACGACGTGCGGCCGCTCGAGGCCGAGGTGTCCATGAGCGCGAACGTGTCGGCCGCGAAGTCGGCGATCGCGGAACTCGCCCGTCCGGCGTCGCCGAGCGCCCGACGCCGCGGTTGTCGAAGGTCGTGATCCGGTAGCGGTCCGCGCAGCCCGGCGACCTGGTCGACCCAGCACGCGCCCTCGTCGGCGAGCCCGGAGATGAAGAGGACGTCGTCGCCGTCCCCCTCCTGCTCGACCCAGAGGTCGACCCCGTTGGCGCTGACGATGCCCAGCTCGGCTACCTGACGACGAGGACGTCGCAGGGCGCATGCTGAACGACCTTCGACGACACGGAGCCCTGCACGACCCGCCGCGCCAGGTGCTTCCCGTGCGTTCCGACCACGAGCAGGCTCGCGCCGTGCTCCTTGGCCTCGGACACGAGGACATCCGCGGGATCACCGTGACCCTCGACGAAATGCACCTCGATACCCGAGTCGGCGACGACCCCGCGCGCCTTGTCCAGGGTCTCCCTGACCTCCTCCAGCTCGCCCGGGTCGACCGGGCCGGCGCCACCGGAGCGCGGGTGCCCGTATCCCTCGAGCTTCGCCGAGCTGACCACTCTGATCGCCGCGCCCATCGACTTCCCGATCTCAACCGCCCGTTCGAGCGCCCGGTCCGAGTGCTCCGAGCCGTCGTACCCGACCACGATCGTGTTCATCCCTCAAGCCCCTTTCTCTCCGAGCGCCAAGGCCTCGTGAACCTACGGAACAAACGCGCACCGGTCAAGGCGCCCGCCTCGTCATACCTCGAGGCCGAGCAGGTGGGCGCAGATGGCGGCCGAGCACTCGGCGACGGCCAGGGCCCCCTCGACGTCGACCGTCTCCCGCAGATCGCGCGCAGCCGTCCGTGAAGATCGCGAGCGACGAGCGTGTGCTCGCCCGTGCGGACGATGCCCGACGTCGGCGCGGATGCCGTCGAGCTCTCCGCGTCTTGATGCCACCCAGATCGGCCTGGTCGCGTCCGTGGTACTGCGCGTACGTGTTCCAGCCGAGCCAGCGCGGGAGCTGGTCGAGGAAGTGCTGGCGCCCGAGGACGCCGCGCAGGTAGCGCGCAGAGCCGGGTGTCAGGATCTCGTCGCGCTGCGAGGGCAGCGAGCAGGCGCGTCTGCTCGCGCGGGGTCGAGACGCCGATGCCGCCGGCGAGGTCGTGGGTGATCCGCGCGAAGTCGACGATCCCGAGCAGGCGCGTCTGCGTCGAGCCCGAGCCAGCTCGAGGTACTCGTTGACGGCCGCCACGCCGCCGCAGCGCTCGATGACCGCGTTCGTCGCCGACGTTGTCCGAGACACGTGATCGTCAGCTCGATCGCGTCGCGGAGCGAGATGCGATCGACGTGCTCGAGCTGCTTGAGCACGCCCGCCGCCCGGCACCCGCTCGCCCCGCGGTGGGAGGACGAAGGAGCTCGTCGAGGTCGACGCTCCCGGCGCCGGACCAGCTCGAGAGCGCGCAGCCGAGCCCGACCTTGATCACGGACGCGGTCGGGAAGCGCTCGTCGGCACGTCAGCGCGAGCTCGACGCCGTCCTCGAGCCGCACCGCGTGGTAGCCGAGCCGGCCGGAGAACGCCGGCTCGAGCGCCGTGATGCGCTCGTCGAACGGGAGCTCGGGCCGGGGCGAGATCGGAACGAGCTCCCGGCGCGGTTCGCATCAGACGCAGGTGTAGCCGCCGTCCACGGCGAGCGCGATCCCGGTGACCCAGGACGCGTCGTCGGAGGCGAGGAAGAAGGCGGCGCCGGCGACGTCCTCGGGCTCGCCCGAGCCGGCCGAGCGGATGGGCCGCGAGCGCGCGCTCGCGAGCAGCTCCGGGTCTGCTGCGTCTCCGTCGTCATCGCCGTCCGGACCCACCCGGGGCAGATCGCGTTGACCGTGATCCCGTGCGGCGCGAGCTGCGGGCGCGAGCGTGCGGACGAGCTGGAGCGACGGCGCCCTTCGACGCGTTGTAGGCGACGCCCGAGGGCGAGCCGACGAGCGAGGCGATCGAGGCGATCGCGACGATCCGCGCCACCCTCTCCCTGCTCGACGCATCTGCCGCGCGGCCTCCCTGCACGTCCACCAGACGCCGTGCTGGTTGACTCGCGATCGTCCGCTCGTAGTCGCTCGAAGGGCTCGTCGACGAGATCGTAGACGCCGAGGTTGACGCCCGCGTTGGCGACGGCGACGTCGAGCCGGCCGAACGCGCTCGACGGCCGCCGGACCGCGGCACGGCGCGTCTCCGTCCGTGACGTCGCACCGACGAACGCTGCACGTCCGCCGTCGCGCTCGATCCCTCGTGCGTCGGCGTCCCTCGCTCGGCCGCGCGGGTCGGGCCTCGCGCACGTCGGCGCAGACGACGGCCGCGCCCTCGCGCGCGAAGCGCAGCGCGATCGCGCGCCCGTTGCCGCTCGACGCCCCGTGACGAGCGCCACCTTGCCCTCGAGCCGCCGGTCGGCGCTCACGTGCACTCGCCCCCGTCGACCACGACGGTCGCGCCCGAGACGTAGCGAGGCCTGGTCGGAGGCCAGGTAGACGAAGCGTCCGGGCGACCTCCTCCGGCGTCGCCGGCCCGGCCGAGCGGGATCGTGTCGAGACGTCCGCGCCGGGCTCGCGATCCCGGCCGCGGCGCGAGCCCTCGACGACTCGGTCCTGCATCGCCGTGTCTGATCAGCCCCGGGGCGACCGCGTTGACGCGCACGCCGTGCGGCGCCAGCTCCTTCGCGAGCACTCTCGACGAGCCCGATGACGCCGAACTTCGAGGCGCAGTAGGCGCCGAGGTCCCGGTAGCCGTGGCGGCCGGCCTGCGAGGCGGTCGGCGAGGATCACGCCGTGGCCCTGCTCCGCGGAAGAGCCGTGCCGGCTGCCCGCAAGCAGAGGAACGACGCCGACGAGGTTCACGTCGAGCGACGCGGCGGAACATCGGCGAGCTGCTCGTGCCGCGGATCGGGGCCTGACGCAGGATCGCCGGCGTTCGCGACGAGCACGTCGAGCCCGCCGAGGCGCTCGCGCGCCTCCGCGAAACCCGGCCTCGACGGCGCTCTCGTCGCGTCACGTCGAACGGCACCGCGACGGCCGCCGAGCTCGGTGGCAGCGCTCCGTCGACCTCCGAGCCCGGAAGGTCGGAGAGCGCGACCGCGCGCCCTCCTCGCGGAAGCGCCGGGCGGTCGCGAGGCCGATCCCGCGCGCGGCCCCGGTGACGAGCGCGCGCCGGCCCGCGAGCAGCCCTCACGCCCGCGTCAGCGCACGCATCGCCGCGCCCGTCGCCGCCGTCGATGCGCAGCGTCGCACCCGTCATGTGCGCGGGACTCGTCGGAGGCGAGCCAGGCGACGAGCGCGGCGACGTCCTCCCCGGTGCCGAAGCGCCCCGACGGCGGGAGCATCCAGCCCGCCGGATCCTCCGCATGGCGCTCGAAGCCGTCCGGTGTCGCCTGGATTCCCGGCACGACGTCGCCGGGGCAGACCGCGTTCGCCCGGATGCCGTGCGGCGCGCCCTCGGCGGCGAACAGCTCGGAGACGGCGACCGCGCCCGCCTTCGTCGACCGAGTACGCCGGGATCTCGTGGATCCCGCGGATCGCCGCGTCCGAGGCGATCGTGGATCATCGAGCCCCCGCCCTGGTCGCGCATCGGCGCGAAGCAGGCACGCGAGTAGCGGAACAGCGCGGTCAGGTTGACCTCGACCAGCTCGCGGAACGCCGGCTCGGGCGTCGCCTCGATCGGGTCGCCGTCAGACGATCCCGGCGTTTGCGACGAGAACGTCGATCCGCCCGCCGATCCGAAGCGTCTCGCTCGACCGAGCGGTCGCACGCGGCGCGATCGCGTGCGTCGCAGCGGAGGAACGTCGCGCCGGTCGCCGCGGCGACAGCGCGCTCCGCGCTCCTCGTTCCGGCCGGTGAACACGACCGTCATCTCCTCGGCCCGGAGCCGCTCGACGCACGCCTTGCCGATGCCGGAGGTGCCGCCCGTGACGAGTGCGACGCGCCCGTGCAGGCCGTACAGCGGGGGCGGCGGGCTCACGCCGACTCCGCCGGCTCGTCCGGCACGCTGCACCGCGGGGCCGCTCCGTGCTGATTCGCCACCAGCGTCGAGCGCACCGCCGCCCGCATGCCGCCGTCGACCAGCAGGACCGTGCCGTTGCACGAACGACGCGTCGGGCGACGCGAAGAACGCGACCGCCGCGGCCACGTCCTCGCCGGTGCCGATCCGGCCGAGCGGCGGCAGAAGCCACCCCGACGTGTCGCCGGTCTCGACCCGGCCCTCGACCATGGTCGCCATTCCCGGCGCCGTGTCTCCCGGGCAGACCGCGTTGACCCGGATTCCGGCCGGCCCCGCCTCCATCGCGAGCATCTGCGCGAGCATGTTCAGCGCGCGCTTCGAGACGGAGTAGGCGCCGATCGCCGTCTCCGGCCAGACGCCCGCGTCGGACGAGACGACCGTCAGCGAGCCGCCGCCGCCTCGCCGCAGCTCCGGCAGGCACGCGAGCGCGTAGCGGTAGGGGCCGAGGAGGTTCGTCTCGAGCACGGCGTCCCACGCCTCGTCGGTGGTCTCGGACAGCGGCGCCTCGTGGAGCACGCCTGCGTTCAGAACGACGGCGTCGAGCCCGCCGAGCGCCTCGACCGCCTCGTGCACCGACCGCATCACGTCGCTCGCGGTCGGTCGCGTCGGCGCGCACGAAGACGGCCCCGGCCTCCGTGGCGACCTGCTCGCCTCGCCCGCGGTCGCGACCGGTGAAGACGACCCGGGCGCCCTCGGAGGCGAACCGGCGCACGATCGCCGCGCCGATCCCGGAGGTCCCTCCGGTCACGAGCACGCGCAGGTTCTCGAGACGAGTCCACCGGCGCGCGATTATCCCACACTCCGCGCGAGCAGGGCGACCGGCCGGACAGACCGCTACCGGAAACCCTTGTAAATCGTCCGTCGACGGGTTTACGCTATGCGCCTCACGTCGTCGCGTCGCCGCCGAGCGACGCGACGGAACGGCCCGGGGGCTACCGGAAAGGGGTAGTGCATGGAAGCAAGTGGCGCACCGGAAGGGAGCGGCCGGGGAGTCACGGGCAGCAACGAGCTCGCGCGGAACGCGCTCGGTCTCCCGGCGATCCTCTTCTGCATCGTCACGGGGTCGGCGCCGCTCGCGGCGATGATGTTCAACGACCCGCTGTCGGGCTACGGCATCGGCATCGCGCGTCCCTGCCGCGCTTCTGGCTGGCGACGATCGCCTTCACCCTCTTCTCGGTCGCGCTACGTCGAGATGGCACGCCGGATGACGACCGCGGGCGGCATCTACTCGTACATGGCCTACGGCTTCGGCCGCGTCGTCGGCCTCGGCGCCGCGGTCGCCATCGCGGCCGCGTACATCCTCTTCGCGGCCGGTGTGAACGGTGTGACCTCGTACTTCGCCCAGACCGAGCATCCTCAACCTCTCCGGCGGCTTCGACATGGACTGGCGCATCTACGCGTTCTGCTTCATCGCGCTGATGTTCCTGATCACGTACTTCCACGTCGAGATCGTGGCGAGGATCCTCGGGGTCTGCCTCATCGGCGAGCTGATCATCCTCATGATCTTCTCGTTCGCCGTCGTCGTGAAGGGCGGCGGGCCGGACGGGATCGTCTGGGAGGCGCTGAACCCGGGCGCGCTCTTCAACGGCGGCGAAGGCGTCGAGGGAGCCGCGCGCGTCTTCGGCGTCGGCGCTCGCAGGCGTCGGCTTCTTCGCCGCCTTCTGGTCGTGGGTCGGCTTCGAGATGGCGCCGAACTACGCCGAGGAGTCCCGCAATCCGAAGAAGATGATGGCGTACGCGATCTACATCTCGGCTATCGGCCTCGGCGTCGTCTACACCTTCTGGTCGTGGATGCTGATCAGCGCGTACGGCTCGACGAACGACGCGTTCGTCTGGGCGATCGCGACGCAGTACGGCGCGGCCGGCGACAACCCGCCGGTCTCGCCCGGCGCCGGCCTGCCCGAGGGCGACTACGCGAGCGTCTTCTACCCGGTCGCGCAGGAGTTCGCCGGGATCGGCGATCGCGAACCTGTTCAAGGTGCTGATCATCACCGGGCTCGTTCGCCTGCGCGCTCGCGTTCTGGCAGACGGCGAACCGCTACATCTTCGCGATGGGCCGCGAGGGCATCCTCCCGCGGATCTTCGGGCGCACGCACGCGACGCACAAGAGCCCGTTCGTCGCGACGATCTTCGTCGCGCTGATGGTGGTCATGATCACGTCGCTCTTCGCGTTCGGCGCTGCCGGAGGCGGCCAGCGGGCCGAGCTCGGCTTCGACGAGAGCAGCCCGTTGACCGCGCTCCTCCAGCTCGGCACCTGGATGCCGTTCCAGGGGAACGCGCTCCTGTTCCCGCTCATGGCGGTCGTCGGGCTCGCGATCATCGTCTACTTCCTGCGGGACGGCACGGGACGGCTTCCACTGGTGGAAGACGTGCCTCGCGCCGATCCTCGGGGCCGGCGTCCATCTCGTTCGCGTTCTACCTGATGATGAAGAACCGGGCCGGGATCACGTTCGGCGCCTACGAGGGCTGGGTGAAGTGGGTGCCGATCATCTCGCTCCTGATCTTCCTCGGCGGTTGCGCGCTCGCGATCGGTCTACCGCATCGTGTCGAAGAAGCGCTACGACCAGGTCGGGAAGTTCATCCACGAGGAGGCGTAGCAGCGGTCGACCGAACGACGTGCGCCGGGGCGGCCAGCGGGCCGCCCCGGTCGTCTCCGGGGGTGGCGATGAGCGAGCAGCAGGGCGAGGTCGATGTCGAGGGCGGCACCGTCCGCTACCGCGTGCTCGGCGAGGGAGAGCGGACGCTCGTCCTGCTCCACGGCGGCCCCGGAGCCGGCAGCCTCTACCTGAAGCCGCTCGAGCGCCTCGCCGGCCCCGACCGGCGCGTCGTCGTCTACGACCAGTGCTACCTCGAGACCGTCGACTCGTTCCTGCGCTCAGTGTGACGATCACGACCCGGGTTCCCGGCGAGCTCTCGTGGCGGGGCATCCCGCTTCCCCGGGAGGCGCACGGCTTCTCGATCTCGCTCGACACCGCCGAGCCGTGGGGCGGCGGGACGATCGGCGGGCGCGTGGAGGCCCACGGAGACGAGCGGCCGAGAGGGGAGATCGCCGTCTCGCTTCGGTGCCTCGCGGCCTGGCTGGACGCGGCACCGCAGCTCCTCGGCAAGAAGTCGTTCTTCCGCATCGACACCTACTGGGAGCTCCGCACGCGCTCGCCCGTCTGGCTCGACGACGAGGTGTGGAGCGAATGCACGCCGATCGGCGATCTCCTGACGGCCAACTGGCTCCCGTTCGGGATCAGGCTCCCAGACGAGCTGCCGAGAGCGTTCGAAGGGACGTTCGTCGCCTTCCGCTACGAGCTCGAGGCCCGCCGGGCGCGACGGCTCGGGCGGGAGGTCGCGTCCGTTCCGATCCTCCTGGTCGAGCGGCGGACGATCCCGACCGTGCGGGTCGAGACGAACTCGATCGGCAGCTGGCGGCTGCTCGAGCTGCGCTCCGAGGAAGAGAGGGACGGCGCGGCCGGCCGCTGCTCGGTGCGCTACGAGCCCCGCGACGCGCGTTCGGATGCCACCTGACGTACAGTGCCGCCCGTGACGGCGGTCGTGACCGGGGCTGGGACGGGCATCGGAGCGGCCGTCGCACGTGCTCTGGCCGCCCGCGGACACGCGGTCGCCGTGACCGACGCCGACCACGATGCCGCCCGCGACGTGGCCGGCGCCCTGGACGGCGCGGTCGCGCTCCGGCTCGACGTCACCGATCGCGGCTCGATCGAGGACGCCTGCGCCGCAGCCGTCGACGCCCTGGGCCCCCTCGAGGTATGGGTCTCGAACGCAGGGGTCTCGACGATGGCGCCGTTCGTGGAGGTGACGGAGGCCGAGTACGACCACAACATGGACGTCAACGCCAAGGGCGTGTTCCTCTGCGGGCAGGTGGCGGCCCGGCGCCTGATCGCTGAGGGCCGCGGCGGCGCCATCGTCAACACGGCCTCGATGGCCGGAAAGCGCGGCTTCTGCCCCTACCTCTCGCATTACGTGGCGTCGAAGTTCGCGGTCGTGGGGCTGACGCAGGCGATGGCCGGCGAGCTGGCTCCGTACGGAATCCGCGTGAACTGCGTCTGCCCCGGGTACGTCGCGACGGGCATGCAGCAGCGCGAGCTGGCCTGGGAGGCCGCGCTCCGCGGAACGACCGTCGACGCCGTCCGCGAGCTCTGGATCGCGGACACGCCGCTCGGCCGGCTCGAGACGCCGGACGACGTGGCGGCGACCGTCGCGTTCCTCGCGAGCGACGACGCTCGCTTCATCACCGGCGAGGCGCTCGCGGTCAACGGCGGCGCTTTCATGGACTGACGACGGAGGCTCGATGATCGATTCGATCCAGCCCTTCGCCAATCACCTGCCGGTCCGGATCCGCTTCGGCCCCGGCGTGATCGGCGAGCTCGGCGGGGTCGCGGCGGCCGAGGCCGCGACGCATGTCTTCGTCCTGGTGGACGAAGCCGTCGTCTCCCTTCCCGAGATCGCCGCCTCCCTCGAACGCGTCGAGCGATCCGGCACCCGCGTCAGCATCAGGCCGAAGCCGCCGGGCGAGCCGACGATCGCCGAGGTCGAGGAGGCGGCAGAGGCGCTGCGGGCTTCCGGTGCCGATCTCGTCGTCGCGATCGGAGGCGGCTCGGTCATGGACACGGCCAAATGCGCGCGCCTCGTCTCCGGTCAGGGAATCCCCTACCGCCGGTTCGCAGCAGGGGCGGCCGAATACGAGCCGCCAGCACTCCCGCTCGTCCTCGCGCCGACGACGGCGGGCACGGGATCCGAGGTCTCGGGCGGCGCCGTGATCACGGACGAGGTCACGCACGTGAAGGCCGGGATCGCGAACCCGCTCCTGCGCGCCCAGTACGCACTCGTCGACCCGGAGCTGACCTACGGGCTCCCGGCCGCGCCGACGGCGCACGCTGGCGTCGACGCGCTCGCGCAGGCGATCGCCGGAATCGCCGTGACGGCGAGAACGCCCATCGGCAACGCGATCGCCCTCGAGTCCGTCCGGCTGGCGGCCGACGCGCTCCCGGCCGTCGTGCGCGACGGAAGCGACACGGCTGCC
The DNA here is from genome assembly GCA_963705605.1 of uncultured Thermoleophilia bacterium. Taxonomy (GTDB): domain Bacteria; phylum Actinomycetota; class Thermoleophilia; order Gaiellales; family Gaiellaceae; genus CAVPKC01. The sequence goes on along the minus strand of CAVPKC010000002.1, from coordinate 365,944 downwards.
CGGGCTGCCATGTCCTGCGCCAGCCTGCTCGCCGGGCTGGCGATGAACATCTCCGACTGCGGAGCCGAGCACTCGCTCGCCCAGTCGATCGGGGGCCGCTTCGGCCTGCCGCACGGACTGACGATCGGACTCGTCCTGGCGGAGACGATGGAGCACGACCGCCGAGCCGTGCCCGCGCTCTTCGAGCGGATCGCCGACGCCCTCGGCGAGCCCGTGGACGAAACCGGCGACGGCTCACGGGCAGTGCGCGGCGTGCGACGCGTCCTCGCCGAGATCGACTTCCCGACGATGACATCGGCCGGCGTCACGGCAGCCGATCTCGACGGCCTGGCGGACGGTGCCCTCGAGGACTACTTCATCACGGTCGCGCCCGAGCCGTGGAGCAAGGCCGACGTCCTGGCCGCCTACCGGGCCGGGCTCGAGATCGGCAAGCGCTAGCGCGCTTCTGTGGCCAGGCGGACGCCGAACGCGACCAGCACGGTTCCGGTGACGGCGTCGAGCGAACGGCGGATCCAGGGCCGCGAGAGCGTCGTTCGCGCCCGGTCGACCGCGATGCTGTAGGCGGAAAGCCAGAGCAGGGTCAGCGAGCAGAAGAGAAGGCCGAGGAGGAGCAGCGCGGCGAATGACCCGCCGCCCTCCGGCGCGAACTGGGGAAGCAGCGCCGCGAAGAAGATCGCCATCTTCGGATTGCCGAGGTTGCTCAGGAAGCCCTGGCGCAGGGCGTGCCTTGGGCGGGCGACCCCGACCCCGGCGCGGGCTGGATGGATGCCCCGGCGCGCGAACGCGGCTCGCAGCGATTGGATACCGAGGAACACGAGATAGGCGGCCCCAGCCATCCGCAGCGCGAAGAGCACCGGCTCGGCAGCGACGAGCACCGCAACGATGCCCACGCTCGCGGCGACGGTCCAGACGCCCTGGGCGAGCGCCACGCCGACCGCGGTCATGACTCCTGCGCGGCGACCGCCCAGAAGGGTGTTGCGGATCGTGAGAGCCGTGTCCTGTCCGGGCGTGACGATGACGACGATCGCAACTGCGAGGAAGGCAGCAAGCTCGACCCCCACCGGATCGATTGTATGGGGGTCTCGCGGCCATGGCCGCCGAACTACACTCCCGCCATGGCCACCCGAACGCTCAACCGCCCGTCCGTGCGGCCGGAGGCGATCCGCGCCGCGTTCGAGTTCCCGACGATGGAGGCGATTCTCACCCGCCGCGCGCGCCGCTTCGCGCTGGGCGCCGAGATGACCGGCCCCCTCGCGTACCGCTCGGCCCACGATCCGGTGCCGCTCGCCTACGAGGAGGAGGCGATCCTCGTCGCGGCGGCCACCGGCGTGACAGGGGTCGTGCGCGAAGAGTGGCCGTTCACGACCGCGGAGGGGACGACGACCGGGGCGGACAAGCTCGCGTCCTACACCGGCCGCCCCTACCCCAGCCCGCTCGCCATCCATGGCACCGAGCTCTTCTGGACGAACGACGAGGGTACGTTCTTCCTCCCGCAGCGCGACGAGAAGCCGACGTCCTACCTCCAGAACCAGACAGCGGCAGATCAGCACGCGCTCTACCGGCGAGCGACGAAGCTCCAGGACACGCGCCTGGACATCCCGTGCCGCCGGCCGAACCTCTTCAAGTTCAACGAGTGGATCGTGAACCGCGAGGGCACGACCCTTTTCATCCCCATCGCGGACGTGACCCGTCAGTGCATCTCCGCGATGCTCCTCTACTTCGACCGCCCGCACGGCTACTACCTGACCGACATGCGCCTCGACGCCGATCCGCTCGCGCCGTACAAGAAGGAAGGCCTCTTCAAGAAGGACGCGCATCCCTACGACATCGCCGATTTCGAACGCTGGCAGATGGTCGACATGAACGGCGTCGAGTCGGGTCTGATGGTGCAGAGCCTGATGCTCACGACCCAGGCGCTCGGGCTCGGCGGCCATCCGTTCTCGGGAGGAAAGGGACGCATCACGATGGGCGGCGAGCCCCTGTGGCACCACGCCGGCGGCGAGGGTCCCTGCGAGGGCCTCGGGTTCACGTTCCACCAGGTTCCGGACGACGGTCCAGCCGGCGCGGGAGAGCAGCTTCCCGTCGGCCTGCCCGGCCTCTTCGAAGGTCACTGCCCGCCCTTCTACCCGGACATGGACGCGGCCGTCGACTCGGTCGTCGCCCTGCGCTGGGGCGATCGGGGCATCTTCTCGTCGCCCGAGACGCAGCAGATCCCGTGGCGCTCGCCGGAGGTCGCCCGCGCCGTGCCGCCGCCCTCCGAGGAGGCGATCGCGGCGACGAAGACGCTCTGCAGCTACATCTGGGACGCGTACGGGCGCTTCCCCGCGACGATCGACCCGTTCCTGACGACGGTCTGGTACCAGTCGTGCCACCTCGACGTCGAGTTCTACGACCGCTACTACCCCGAGGAGGCGCTTCCCGCCCACGTCCGGTCGCACATGGGCGACTGGCACGGGATGTAGGAAACGACCTGTCCGGCACGTTCTACGACGAGTCGGCGAAGGGCCCGCACGACGTCTTCGAGCTCGGAGCGCTCGAGCTCGAGCTGGGCGGGACGCTACGTGGAGCGCGTCTCCTCTACAAGACGCACGGGACCCTGAACGAGCGCCGCGACAACGCGATCCTCTTCCCGCACATGTACGCATCGACGCCGAGCTCGCTCGAGTCGACGATCGCCGCAGGGCGCGCGCTCGACCCCGAGCGCTGGTTCGTGATCTGCCCGGGGATGCTCGGCGGCGGCTTCTCCTCGTCGCCCTCGAACGCCCCTGCCTCCCGTTCCCCGAGCTGACCGTCGGTGACGACGTCGAGGCCCAGCTCAGGCTCCTCGACGCGCTCGAGATCGACCGGCTGGCGCTCGTGCTCGGCTTCTCGATGGGGGCACAGCAGGCCTACGAGTGGGCCGTATCCCATCCGACCAGGGTCGAGCGGCTCGCGGCGATCGCCGGGACGGCACGGACGACGCCGGCGAACGCGCTCCAGGTCCGGCTCGCCGAGCGTGCCCTGGCGGCCGGCGGTCGCGAGCTCCACGCCCGGGTCTGGGCCGCGCTCGGGCTCAGCCCGGAGCTCTTCCGGACGGAGGCCTGGCGAGACGCCGGCTTCGAGTCCGTCGACGACCTCGTCACGCGCCTTTTCGACGAGGACTTCGCGGCCCAGGATGCGGGCAACCTGGCGACCATGTGCCGCAAGTGGATCCGGGCCGACGTCTCCCGTCACGCGAGCGGCGACCTCGCAGCGGCGCTCGGCCGCGTCACTGCTCGCTGTCTCGTGATGCCGTTCTCGACGGACGCGCTCTTCCCGGTCGCCGACTGCCAGGCCGAGCAGCGCCTGCTACCCGCTGCCGAGCTGCGTGTGCTCGAGAGCCCCTGGGGGCACTGGGCGTGGGAGATGACCGAGAGCTGGCGCGCGGCACTCGATCGGTGCCTCCTCGACTTGCTGGCGCGCTAGCCTTCGCGCTGTGAGCGCGCTCGTCCGGCAGGCCCGGGCGCATCTCGCCCGACCCGGTGGCCGGCGCCGCGCCGCGACGGCCCTGCTCGCCAGCGCCGCCGCCATCGGAGCGGTGACGGGCGTCGTTCACCTCCTCCGCGGCCTCGCGCCCGTCCTCAGCCTCGGAGCTCTCTACGTCCTGGCCGTGCTGCCGGTCGCGGTGTTCTTCGGCAGGGCCTGGGCGATCGCCGTCTCCGTGGGGAGCATGCTCGTCTTCAACTTCGTCTTCATCCCGCCGACGATGAGCCTGACGCTTCACGGCGGCGAGAACTGGCTGGTGTTCGGCGTCTACGTCGTCACCGGCCTCCTCGTCAGCGACCTGGCCGCGCGGGCCCGCCGCCGTGCGCAAGAGGCCGAGCAGCGCGAACGCGAGGCCGCGCTGCTGGCCGAGCTCTCGACCACCCTGCTCTCGGGCGCGGAGGTCGAGGTCGGAGCTGCCCGCAGATCGCCGGCCGCGACCTCCCGCCTGCTCGCGACGCCGTTCGCCCGGATCGAGCTCGTCCGGCGCCGACGCGACGCCGTCGGGGGAGGAGACCGCGGTCGAGCTCAGGGCCGGCGACAGGCTCGTGGGCGCGCTCTATCTGCCGCAAGGTGCCGAGCCGAACCGGATCGTGTCGTCGCGCTTCCTGCCGGCGCTCGCCTCCGTGCTCGCGATCGCGGTGGATCGCGAGCGGCTCGCCCACGAAGCCCTCGAGACGGAAGCGCTCCGCAGGAGCGATGCCCTCAAGACCTCGCTCATCCGCGCCGTCAGCCACGATCTTCGCTCGCCGCTGACAGCGATCCGTGCGGCCCTGGAGGCGCTCGAGAGCCCGGCGCTCACGCTCGATCAGAGCCATCGCGCCGCGCTCGTCCACTCGGCGCTGGTCGAGTCGGAGCGCCTCGACCGGATGGTGCGGAACCTCCTCGACCTCTCGCGGCTCGAGGCGGGAGCAGCGCCGCCCGCCGCTCGCGTGCGCACGGTCGAGTCGCTCCTCGACCAGGCGCTCGCTCAGCTGCCACCCGGCGAGCGGCGGGTCGACCTCCGCCTTCCAGCGCAGCTCCCGCTCGTCCAGGTCGACCCGGCGCAACTCGAGCGCGTGCTCGTCAACCTGCTCGAGAACGCCCTCAAGTACTCGCCCCCCGGCTCCCGGGTCGACATCGAGGTCGAGCCGGGAGACGACGGAGGTCCTGCTGCGGATCGTCGATCGGGGACCGGGGCTCGCGCATGCCGAGCGGGAGCGTGTCTTCGAGCCCTTCCGGCGAGGCCCGGCAGGCCGGGACAGCGGCGGGGCGGGCCTCGGGCTCGCGATCGCGCGCGGCTTCGCCGAGGCGAACGGTGGCCGCCTGTGGGCGGAGGAGGGCCCTGAGGGGGGCACCGCGTTCGTGCTCGCGGTGCCGGCCACGCGGGAGCCCGCCGGAGCGGCCGCATGAGCAAGGCTCGAGTGCTCGCGGTCGACGACGAGCCCCACATCCTCCAGGCACTCCAGACGATCCTCGCGGGCGCCGGCTACGACGTCGACACCGCGACGACCGGCGCCGACGCGATCGCGCGCGCGGCACTGCGAGCGCCCGATGCCGTGATCGTCGATCTCGTGCTGCCCGACCGGAGCGGGATCGAGGTCTGCCGGGAGCTTCGCGCTTACACGGACGTGCCGATCCTCGTCGTCTCGGTCGTGGCGGACGAGGACGAGAAGGTCGACGCGCTCGATGCAGGTGCGGACGACTACGTCACCAAGCCGTTCGGCGTCGAGGAGCTCCTTGCTCGGCTCCGCGCCGCGCTTCGGCGGTCGACCCATCCGGCGGAGCCCGTCGTCTCGTTCGGCGACCTGCGGATCGACCTCGACCGACGCTCGGTCGAGCTGCGAGGGGAGCGGGTTCACCTGACGCCGCACGAGTACCGGCTTCTTGCGCTCTTCGCCCGCAACGAGGGGCGCCTGCTCACGCAGCCCATGATCCTCCGCGAGATCTGGGGGCCCGCGTACCAGACCGAGCTCCACTACGTCCACGTCTACGTCTCCAGGCTCCGGCACAAGATCGAGGACGATCCGGCCAGCCCGCGCTACCTCCTCACGGAGTCGGCCGCCGGCTACCGCTTCGTCGACCCCGCGCCGCAGCGTTGAGCCTTCGTTGAGCGGAGGCGCTTCGGTTTGAACGACCGTTGACGGCGCGCGCCGGACACTGTCGTCATCGGCCGAAAGGGGGAACGACGATGGACGTGTCCGCGACGATCGACGAGGCCCGGCGCGAGCTCGCGGCCGGCAAGGCGAAGGATGCCGCCCGCCTGCTCACCGACGCGGCCTACGCGACGCACGATCCGGGGCTCGAGGACGAGATCCGCAAGCTTGCGGAGGAGGGCCGGCAGACGGCGGGCCTCTTCGGCAAGGGGCGTTGGGACGAGATCATCCGGATCGCCGAGACTCGCCGGAGCAAGGCGGCGACGGGATAGATGCTCGCGCGGCCGCGAGCTCGAGGGGCTTGTCGGCCTGGACCTCCTCGACGGGCGGGGGCGGACGATCGGCACCGTCGAGGTCGTCTTCGAGGACGGCGAGACCGGCGAGCCGGAGTGGCTCGGGGTCACCATCGGACGCCTTCGCCGCCATCGCGTCGTGGTGCCGGCCCCGGGTGCCCGGAGGTCCGGCCCGGCTCTCAGCGTGCCCTGGTCGAGGGATCACGTCAGGAATGCCCCGACCTATCGCGACCGCGACCTCCACGGCATCCTCGGCTTCGGCCAGTACGCCCCGGCGATCTCCGAGGAAAAGGAGTGCGCGGCCGCGGCCCACTACGGCAGGCGCTGGTAGGCGTACGTGCCCGGAGGCGCCCAGACGAGCTCGAGCTTGATTCCGTCGGGATCGAGGAAGAAGAGCGCGTGGTAGCCGGGCCTGTACTCGGGGAACTCGCGCGGGCCGTCCGTGATCGTCGCGCCGAGCTCACGGAGCCGGTCGGCGGTGTCGAGGAGCGCCTCGTAGGTCGCGGCCTCGAGGCAGAGGTGGTGCAGCCCGATCCCGTACCGGTCGGGCGGAGCGGCGGCAGTGGCCCCGTGGGCCTGACGGAGACCGATCGAGGAGCCGGGGCCGTAGTGGTAGTGGATCGTCTCACCCCGCTCCCCGACGGCGTTCGAGACCCCGTGCCAGCCGAGCGGTCCGAGAATCGCGCCGTAGAAGGCCAGCGAGCGGGCGAGGTCCGAGACGGCGAGATCGACGTGATGGACGCCGGTCGATCTCATGAAGCGTTAGTTAAAGCAACTTGCACTTCCGTAACTCACTTGTTCAGGGTACAGAACCGGCCGTTCACGACAGTAGGAGGTAGACGACATGGACGTCGATCAGGCGATCGAGCAGGCCAGGGCGGACATCGCGGCAGGCCGCGAGAAGGAGGCAGGCCGCCTGCTCAGCGACGTGGTCGGGCATGCGACGCCCGAGCAGGCGCGCCAGATCAAGCAACTGGCCGCACAGGGGCGCGAGATCGCGGGCATCCTCGGGCGGGGGCGCTGGAAGGAGCTCATCCGTCTCGCGGACCTCCGGGAGCAGAAAGCAGCGTAGCGAGGGGACGGCGACCGGCGACGCGCGCTGCGGCCTGGCCGAAGGCGCGCGCGTCGGCTGCCGGCGCCTCGAGGTAGGGACGCCCCGGGAAGGCCGCGAGCACGAGGACGAGGCGCTCGGCGTCGCCGCCGATCCCGAAGCCGAGGGACGAGCGCCGCGCCGCCGTTCGCGCCAGCGAGAGCGCATCGCCGAGGCCGCGCTCGCAGACGAGCGGAACGGCCTCCTCCTCGAACCCAGCGGCAAGCCCGGCGCTCGAGCCCGTCCGCGGCGAGCAGCGCGAGGACTCCGGCGCTCACCGCGGCCCCCGCGCCGCGGCCAGCACGAGCCCGACCGCCACGGCCGCGCGCGGGCCGTGGCGGCCGAGAACGTCGCCGCGAGCGACCGCGACGTCGAGGTCGGCGAGCTCGGCCGCGACGGCGTCGACGACCTCGGCGTCGCACGCGGAGCCTCCGACGAGCGTGACGAGCTCGCCGCGCGGGACGCCTCCTGCCGCCGTCGATCGCCCGACGCAACGTTGCGGGCGATCACGTCGCGCTTGGCGGCGCGGCGCAGCCGCCGCCACACCTCCGGGGCGAGCGGCGCGTCGAGCGGCGACGAGCTCCCGCGCCTCGAGCACGCAGAGCCGGGCGAGCGTCGCAGGCGGTGCCGGCTCGCCGAGGAACGCTCCGGCTCCCGTCCTCGTGGTGGAGCGTGAACGGCGTCTCGACCCGGGCGGAGCGAACGCGCTTCGCCCGCTCGGCGACCGTCCGGTCGCAGGAGAGGAGCGCGGCGCAGACGCGCGTCACGAGCTCGCCAGCGCCCGCCGTGGCGACGACCTGCTCGCCCGTTCCCGGAGCTCGCGGTGGAGGTCGACGGTCCCGCCGCCGAGGTCGAGGACGAACGGCGTCCGGCCTGCGCCGGGAGTCGTCGACGCGCCGAGCACCGCCGCCTCGACTCTCGCGCGCGACCACGGCGACCTCGCCGAGCTCCGCGAGCTCGTCGAGCAGACCGCCCGAGTCGCCCTCGGCGAGGAGCGCGAGCGCGACCGCGCGGCGGCGCGCGAGCCGGCGCGACGAGCCCCGGGTCGTCCGGCGGCGACGGGAGCGGACACCAGCAGACGTCGAGGAGCCGATCCCGGTCGCCGGCGGCGCCGCGAATCGCACGGATCGTTGCCAGGGGCAGGCGGATCGTCGCGTTCGTCGAACGCGATCTCGCTCACCGTCCTGCCCGAGCAGGGTGATCGGGCTCGGCCGGCGTCGCCGTCGGCGCGCCGTCGCTCCGCGGACGCCGGACGACGATCGCGGCCCGGTGCCCGGCGACCGCGCGGGCAGCGTACGCGGGCCGCACGCGCCTCGTCGGGGCCGAGGCCGAGCAGGACAGCCGAGCCGAAGCGGATCGCAGAGCTGCTCACCACGTCCGCACCGGGCCGGGCGACCTCGACCGCGGCAGAGCGACCCGAGCGGCAGCTCGGGCGCGTCCGCGACCTCGTCGACGATCGGCAATCGTCCGGTCGAAACGGTTCCCGATCAGGACGGCGTCGTCTCCCTGGACGATCGCGGCCGACGATCGTCCAGCCGCGCTCCCGCGCGCTCGCGCAAGCGCGGCGGCGGCCTGCTCGAAGTCCTCGCCGGCGACGACCGCGACCGCCGGCCGGCCGTCGGGCTGCGCCCGCGAGCTCGGCCAGCGGGCGCAGCGTTCCGGCGGCGACGCCCGGACCCGGACGGCGTCGCGCTCGCCGGGCGCGCGATCGCCGTGCGCGCGAGGTCGAGCTCCTCGAGCCGGCCGAGCTCGACGAGCCCGGCCTCGACCGGATGCAGCTCGGCGAGCGAGAAGCAGGTGCGGCCGCTCGCCGAGCCGCCGCTCGGCGCGGCCGACGCAGGTCGGCGACGCCGTCGCGCGCACGCCGGCCGAGCCCTTCGGGCCCGCTCGTCGGCCGGCGCAGGACGAGCAGCCAACTCGGGCTCGCGCCCGGGCTCGACGCGCGCGACGGCGAGCTCCGTCGTCGAGTTCCCGACGTCGACGCCGGCGACGAGCACGAGCTCGACGAGCGGCCGGCGGAGCGCGATGACCTCGACGAGCAGCGTCCGGGTCGAGCGCGTGCGCGGTCGCCCCGTCCTTGCCGGTCATCGTCTCGGCGGCGACCAGGGCGTTCACGATCGCCTCCTCGGTCGCCTCGATCGTCGCGTAGAAGAGCGGCGTCGATCGACTCGTTCGCGAGCATCGTGCACCGGGTGCGTGCCGCCTCCGGACGAGGCCGCGGTTGCCGGTCGCGAAGGCGATGAAGATGTCGCCGCTTCCGTTCTCGCCGGCGCCGCCGATCCGCGCGACGCCGAGGCCGGCCCGCTGCGCGAGCCGCGTCGCACTGGTGGGGCAAGCAGCGGCGCGTCGGTCGCGACGACGATGATGATCGAGCCGCTCGCCGGGCCGCGCGCCCAGCGCCCGGCGAGCGGGATCCGCTCCGGCGGGATCGCCTCGCCCGACGGGGACGCCGTCGATCACGGAGCCGCTCGCGCGCGCCGTGGTTCGCCTGCACGAGCACGCCGACCGTGTAGCCGCCGTCCTCGGTCGGCGAGCACGCGCGACGCGGTGCCGATCCCGCCCTTGAAGCCGTGGCAGATCATCCCGGTGCCGCTGCCGACGTTCCCCTCGGCGACCGGGCCCGCCCGCGGCCGCTCTCGATGCGCCGCGAAGACGTGCTCCGGGCGCACGTGCATGCCGTTGATGTCGTTGAGGACGCCGTCCCAGGTCTCGCCGACGACGGGCAGGCTCCACGAATCGCTCGGTCATCGCCGCGCTCGACGGCCGCAGCCGCGATCAGCGCGTCGCGGACGACGCCGACCGAGTGGGTGTTCGTGAGGCCGATCGGCGACGTCAGCATCCCCGACTCGCGCACCCACTCGAGCCCGGTCAGCTCGCCGTTTCCGTTCAGCCGGTGGCAGCCCGGCGAACACCGGGTCGAGCCCCGGCTCGCCGTCGTGCGGGAAGATCGACGGTCACGCCGGTGCGGACCGCGTCGCCCTCGATGATCGTCGCGTGCCCGACGCGCACGCCGCGCGACGTCGGTGATCGCGTTCGACGGCCCCGGCGTCAGCCCGCCCGATGCGTGATGCCGAGCTCGCGCGCGCGCGTCATCTGCGATCAGCCCACGGCGGACGTAGGCGGCGCGCGCCTCGCGGACGAGCGCCGCGCAGCGCTCGGCGCCCCGCGCGGCTCGAGCGCCGCGGCGAGCTCGTCGAGCTCGCCGCGGTCGAGCGACCCGGCCGGAGCTTGTCGTAGAAGCGCGAGCAGCTCGTCGTCGGCGAAGGCGACGAGCTCGGCGCCGCGGCGCAGGTTCTCGGCGAGCTGCGGGTTCCCGCCCTGCTCGGCGAAGTCCGCCTGCAGGCGCAGCGTGTCGGGGCTGACGCGGACGTCGTCGGGCCCGATCTCGCCGGCGAGCACGCGCTCGAGCGTGATCTCGGAGACCGCGCCGGCCGCTCGTCGTCGGATCGCGCGTCGCGAGCGCCGTCGGAGAGCGGATACGTCAGCTCGGCCACGACGCCTCCACCTCGACGGGATCGTCGGGCGCGGAGAGCCGGCGCTCGATGGCCACGAGCTGGACGACCCGCGCGTGGTACCGCGGCCCGAGCGGCTCGCTCGACTCCGGCAGGAGCAGCGGCTCGACGCCGGGCGCCCTTCGCGTAGCGCGCGGCGTTGCGGCCGAGGCCGCGGTAGAGCTCGGCGGTCACGCGCGGCGCGATCGAGAAGAGCTCGAGGTTGCCGAGCGGCGGCAGGTCGGCGCGGTGGATGAGCGCCGTGCCCTTCGCCTGGAGGCCGACCGAGATGCCCGAGCCGGAGAGCTGCGCGGCCGTCCAGCCGATCGTGCCGAGATCGATCGAGCGGTACACCCGGACGAGTCGGCTCGCGAGCCCCTCCTCCTCGATGCCTGCGAGCACCTGGCGCAGCACCTCGGCGACGGTCATCCCGTTCAGCGCGACCCAGATCTCGTCGGCGAAGGCGGGCGAGAGCCCGACGACGACCTCGTCGGGTCGCACGCGCGAACGCGCCGGCCCGGTCTCCGTCAGCCCGCAGGCAGCCGGCCGCGAGCGCCTGCTCCGCGGCGAGATCCGCCGGCGACCAGACCTGCCGGACGCGCGCGACCTCGCGCGCGGCGCTCGGCGACATCCGGTAGCCCGTGCCCGGGCCCGCGTAGTCGTTCGGATCGGTGAGGTTCGAGAGGACGTTCATGTCCTCGTCGAAGATCGCCGACGTCTGGAGGAAGTCGCCGAGCAGCCGCTGGCGGAGCATCTCGAGCACCCGCTCGGCCTCGACTCTCGTACCCGTCGCGCTGCGAGCGCGCGAATCGCGTCGAGGACCGTCACGCCCTGTTCCATGATCCGGTCGCCGGCAGCCGGGACGAGGTCGCCGGGCAGCTCGGGCACGTCGAGCGAGCCGTGCGCGACGACGCAGGCGTCGACGTCCTCGTCGGCGAACGACGCCAGCCCGAGCTCGTCGTAGACGGCCCGGCACGCCTCGGCCGCCCGGCGCCGACAGCGCAGCAGCTCGGCGTCGCGGACGGGAGCGCAGGCCGCCCTCGAAGCCCCAGTCGCGCTGGATCACGAGGTAGTCGTCGAGGTCCTCGGCGTTGAAGTTCGACGGGCCGAAGGCGTTGTCGTAGGCCGGGATCGAGCCGAAGCCCGAGAAGAGGAAGTCCGAGCCGGCGAGCAGGAGCGGCAGCGTGTGCGCGGTCCGGCGGATGTCGGAGGCCGACATCAGCGTGTCGTTGCCGGTGCACGACTCGAGGTCGTGCAGCATCACGCAGAGGTTCTCCGCGATCACCTCGCGCATCCCGTCGGGCACGGACGCCGTCACGTTGACGCCGTCGATGCCGCCGTTCTGGACGCCCTGCGCGCCGGCCGCTCGCGTCACGGCGATGCAGCGCGCCTCGAGGTAGAGCATCGACTTGCCCTCGGTCTCGCCCATCAGCACCTCGGCCCCGGAGCCGGACGTGAAGCGCATCTTCAGCCCGCGCGACGCGTAGCACGAGGCGAGGAACGCCTTCGACCAGGGCGTGTCGTCGCCGTCGACGAAGACCTGCTCCGTGCCGTAGACGGACACGGTCTCGGCGTACGTCGTGAGACCGCGCATCCCGAGCTCGAGCTCGGTCGCCTCCTCGACCGAGCACTGGGTCAGCGCGCCCGCAGCCGCCACCTGGCTCCCGACCAGCAGCGCGAGCGCGTTCGAGGGCGCGTCGCGGAGCACCGGCACCGTCGTCTCGAGCTCTCGGAAGCCGTGCGCGACCGCCGACGCCGCGTCCGCGGCGATCAGCAGGGGATGGTCGACCCGGTTCGTGACGTGGGCCTGGATCGACGGTGTCCTGCGAACGCGCATCTTCTGCATCGCCTGCAGGATCTCGACCGGCGTCAGGAGCGCGAGCGTCGCTGCGATCTTCGCCGGCGTCATCCCGGCGACGAGGCGTGTGATCTCCCGACGAGGAACGCCTGGATCGACGAGCAGGCGCGCGAAGTCGAGGGTGTCGAGCGCCATCGCCTCCGGCGCCACCTCGAGATCGATGCCGCGACGGGCGACGAACTCGTCGATCAGATCGAACTCGGCCTCCGGCTTGCCGTCGAGCTCGACGATCCGTCCGTCCTCGATCCGGAGCGACGGCTCCGGGTCGAACGGGCTCGCGAATGCAACCAGTCCGAGCGCGGGGTCCTCGGGCACGAGGTTGTCGCGGCTGATCGGCCTCGTCGCGTAGTACTGCGACCGGAGTGAGGCCTCGTTCCGATCGAGCGTGCTCATGGTGAGCGGGAGGTTACAACCTCCCGCTCACCGCGCCGGATCAGATACGTCGGCCGGGAGGCGGCTGCCCGCCCGTGACGGCGCGCCAAGGAAACCGCCGCCGCGACCAGCGCACTCGAGAGCGACACCCTCCAGCCGGAGCAACTGCTCCTTGAGGTGCAGACCGCCCGTGAAGCCGTGCAGCCCGCCGTCGCTTCCGATCACGCGATGGCACGGGAGCACGATCGGGATCGGATTCGTCGCGCACGCATGGCCTGCCGCTCTCGCCGCGTTCGGGTTGCCGGCCCTCGCAGCCAGGTCCCGGTACGTGATCGTCTGACCGTACGGGATCCGCTCCATCTCCTCGAGGGCGCGGCGGCGAAAGCCGCCCGCCGAGGACCAGTCGAGCCGGATCGCGAACTCGCGGCGCTCGCCGGCGAAGTACTCCTCGAGCTGTCGCCGCACATCGGCCACGACCCTGGAGCCGCTCCCGTGCTCCTCGTGTCGAGGATGCTCCGACGGGAGCGCGAGCCGAGCGAGCCCGTGGGCAGAGACGCCGACCTGGAGCGGCCCGAGCGGCGACTCGACCGGGCCCCACAGGAGCTCGCTCACGCCGCGGCCTCGAGGAGCTCCGGTCCCGCAGCCCACAGGTGCACCGCCGCGTAGGCTCGCCACGGCCGCCAGCGCTCCGCGCGCGACGCCGTCGCCCCGGCCCGCCGAAGCCCGAGGTCGCCTGCGGGATACGCATCCGGGTCGCGCAGAGCGCGCATCGCCACGTACTCCACCGTCCATGGGCCAATGCCCGGGAGCTCGACCAGGCGGGCCCGCGTCTCGTCGAACCTCGCCGACGGCTCGAGGTCGAGACCACCCGAGACGACCTCGCGGGCGAGTCGGCGGATCGTCTCGGCCCGCGCCTCCGGAAGCCCGATCGCCGCGACGTCGGCGTCGACGAGGGCCTCCGCCCGGGGGAAGAGATGGGTCAGGCCGGGAGCGGGTGCCGGCAGCGGCTCGCCGAATCGAACGGCGAGGCGGCCGGCGAGGGTAGTCGCACCCCGGACGGAGACCTGCTGACCGAGCACCGCGCGGACGGCCAGCTCGAAGCCGTCCCAGGCTCCGGGGATGCGGAGCCCCGGACGACGCTCGACGACCGGCCGCAACGCCGCGTCCCGCCCGAGGACGAGCGCGATCCGCGCGGGGTCGGCGTCGAGGTCGAGAGCGGAGCGTGCGCGCTCGACGAGCGCGCCGAGCCCGTGCAGGGGCGCGCCCGCCACGCGCAGGAGCACCACCGGAGGCGCATGCTCGAGCTCGATGATGACGGGCGTTCCGGCGATCGAGAGGGCCCGGCGGTAGCGAGAGCCCTCCAGCGTCTCGACCCCGGGCATCGCCCGTGTCCCGAGATAGGCGATCAGCTCGTCCCAGGCGAGCGGCGGCCGATAGGGAAGCCGGAGGACGAGCTCGTCGCGGGGCCTCGTTGGACGGCCGCTTCGCAGCTCGCGCGGGGCGCGTCCGAACGACGCGCGAATCGCCGCGTTGAACCGTCGAAGGCTCGTGAAGCCGGCGGCGGTCGCGACATCGGCCATAGGTAGCGAGGTCTGGTCGATCAGCGTGCGGGCGAGCCGGATCCGCCGCGTGCGGGCAATGCTTCCGGGCGGCGCTCCGAGGTGGGTGACGAAAAGGCGGCGGAGCTGGCGCTCGCCGACGCAGAGCTCGCGCGCGAGCGCCGGAACGTCCCGCCGGTCGAGATAGCCGTCGTCGATCAGGCGCAGCGCGCGAGCGACGAGGGCGGAGCCACCGATCCATTCGGGCGTCCCGGGGGCGAGCTCAGGCCGGCAGCGCCGGCACGGCCGCAGCCCGGCGGCGCCGGCGGCTGCCGCAGTCGGGTAGAAGCGCACGTTCCTCCGCTTCGGAGACGGCGCCGGGCAGATCGGCCGGCAGTAGATCCCGGTCGAGTGGACGCCGACGAAGAAGCGGCCGTCGAAGCGGGCGTCGCGACTCTCGGAGGCGCGCCAGCAGGCGTCGAAATCGAGGCTCACGGGACGAGCTTAGAGCGACCGGAGCGCTGCGGCTCGCCCGATTCGGACTTCGCCCCCAGGGGCTGAGCGGCCGGCTCGGCCGGCCGCGACCCCCGATCGCCCGTCGGGCAGAGCCCGACGGGTACCGCGGAATCGTTGCCGCGTGCGAAGCGCGCGGCCGATCTCCGCCCTACATGACCTCCTGGTAGCGCTCACGCTCCCAGCGGGTGACGTGCTTCGAGTAGAGGTCGATCTCGTGGCGGAGCATGACCAGGAACGTGTCGACGAAGACGTCGCCGTAGACCCGCCGGGCGAACTCGCTCGGCTCGAAGTTCGCGACCGCGCCCTCCAGCGACACCGGCAGCCGTTCGAGGGACGCGTCGACATGCGGGTCGCCCGACACCATCGGCGGCAGAGCGAGCTCCTGCTCGAGCCCGTCCGTCGCCGCGCCCAGGCAGCCGGCGAGGACGAGGTACGGGTTCGCGTCCGCGGAGGCCCACCGCGCCTCGAGTCGCGTCGCCTGCCCGTGGTCGACGACGCAGCGAACGCCGACGAGCCGGTGGTCGAGCCCCCAGCTGACCTGGGTCGGCGCGAACGAGTAGTCCTCGACGCGCTTGTAGGCGTTGATCGTCGGGCACATGACCGCCTGGAGCTCCTTCTGGTGTGCGACCAGGCCGGCGAGGCAGCGGCGCATGAGATTCGAGCTGCACGGGCGGATCGCCGTCCGCGACCGCGAACGCGTTCGTTCCGTCGGCGCCGCGGAGGCTCTGGTGGATGTGCAGCCCGTTGCCCGCCTCGCCCATGAAGGGCTTGGGCATGAACGTCGCCCGCAGCCCGTGCGCCGCGGCGAGTCTGCTTGACGACGTACTTGAAGATCATCGTCGCGTCCGCGACGTCGATCGCCGCGCCGTGGCCGAGATTGACCTCGACCTGGGCGGGCCCGTACTCGACGTTGCACGCCTCGACCGTGATCCCCGATCGCGTCGAGCGCGCGGCGGATCGTCGCCCACGACCGGCTCGACCTCCGCGCCCTTCGCGATCGAGTAGCAGTGGACGCCGCGGTAGAACGGCTCCCAGTCCGGGCGTGCACAGGTGGAACTCGAGCTCGGTCGCGGCGATGGGCTCGTACCCGTGCCCCCGGACTCGCTCGATCGCTCCGCGCAGGATGTGACGCCCGTCGAGCGCGACGGGCTCGTGGGTCTGCGATGTCGATCGTGTCGCAGATGCAGTACGCGGTCCCCTCGCGATAGCCGGCGATTCGCAGCGTCGAGAGATCCGGCACGGCGTGCATGTCCGGATAGCCGTTCGTCGTCGTTCACGAACTCGGTCGGGAAGATGAAGCAGTGCATGTCCCAGGTGAACGCGACGTTCGCGATCGCGAAGCCCGTATCCGTGCTCTTCAGGAACTGCGACGCCGGAAGGCGCTTGCCCCGCGGGATGCCCCAGGTGTCCGCGAACATGCATTCGACGGTGTGTACGCCCTGCTCGGCGAGCAGCGCTCGGGCACGATCGACGTCTCCTGCTCCGGCCACCAGACCCCCTTCGGTTCGCGAGGGCGCCTATCGTACCCCGCACCCCGAGCGAGGAGGACGTGATGCCGCAGGTGACCGTGAACGGCGCCGCGCTCCACTACGAGGACGAGGGCGAGGGCACTCCACTCGTCTTCGTGCACGGCGTGTGGATGAGCGGTCGCTTCTTCGAGGCGCAGCGGCGCTCCTTCCGCGACCTGCACCGGGTGATCGTCCCGGATTTCCGCGCCCACGGCCGCTCCGAGCACGTGCACACGGGCCACACCGTTCCGCAGTACGCCCGCGACCTGAAGGCGCTCCTCGAAGCCGTCGGCGCGCACGAACCGGTGCTCGTCTGCTGGTCGATGGGCGCCCTCGTCGCCTGGGACCTCGTCGAGCAGTTCGGGACGGCGGGAATTGGCGGGCTGGTCGTGGTCGACCAGTCGCCCTCCGACTACCGCTGGCCCGACTGGCCCGAGGGCTTCCTCGACCTCGACGCCCTCCGGCATGTGCTCGAGGCGGTGCAGACCGACCAGGAGGCGATGGCCCGCGACCTCGCCGGCCTCATGTTCGCCGAGCCCCCGTCGGGACCGGACGCCGCCTGGATGGCAGAGGAGATCGCCCGCCCGCCGGCGTCCGTGGCGAGCGCGATCCTCTTCGACCAGACGATGCGTGACTACCGGGCGATGCTCGGCGAAGTCGACGTTCCATCGATCGTCTTCAACGGGCGCCACGACAAGCTCGTCCCGATCGCGGCCGCGGAGCACGTGGCCGGCGCGACCGGCTCCGAGCTGGTCGTCTTCGAGCAGAGCGGCCATTGCCCGTTCCTGGAGGAGGCGGAGCGCTTCGACGAGGAGCTCACCCGATTCCTCGCGACGGTCGCTTGACCGACGATCCCTCAGAGACGACGTCAGACGTCCACCTCCTTGTAACCCACCCGGCCGGAGCGCCTCACTACGGTTCGATTGGTTGCTGAAAGCACCGTAGGTATAGTTGCTACTAACTTGATGGATAACCAGGAGGTTCTATGCCATACCCCGACATCGACCAATTGCTACGCGACGAGCGCTTCGACGAGCTCGCACGCCTCTCGGCCGTGCCGCCTGGCCGGCTCATCGGACAGAGGAAGCTCGGCGAGAGGCTCCGGGGCCGGATGCGCTCGGCGCTGACGCCTGCACGCACAGCGGTTGCAGGCTCGGTCACGATCCGCCACGCCCGCCCCGAGGACAACCACGCAGTCGCGCGCCTCGCAGAGATGGAAGATCGCATCGCCCCCCGCGGGCCGGTACTCGTGGCCGAGGTCGGCGAGGAGATCCTGGCCGCGCTGCCCCTCGACGGCAGCGCCCCCGTGTCGCACCCGATGCAGCAGACCGCAGGTCTCGTCGACCTGCTCGAGCTCCGCGTCCGCCAGCTCGACCGGGCCGTCGAGCAAGCAGCCTAAGCCTCCTTCAGTCGACCACGGAGCCAAGGGCACGCTCGAGGTCTGCCCAGAGATCCTCGACGTGCTCGATGCCGACGCTCAGGCGGATCAGGCCGGGAGGCATGTCGGCGTCGCCGGGCCATCGGGCCCGGCGCTCCATCAGGCTCTCGACCCCGCCGAGGCTCGTCGCGTAGGTGATCACGCGCGCCGTCTCGCACACCCGGTCGGCCGCCAGAGCCCCGCCCCGGACCTCGAACGAGAGCATCGCTCCGAAGCCTCGCATCTGGCGCCGGGCGAGCTCGTGCCCGGAATCGGCGGGCAGGCCCGGGTAGCGGACCCGCTCGACGGCGGGATGCTCCGCCAGCCGCTCCGCGAGGACGCCTGCGCTCGCCTGCGCACGCTCGAGTCGAACGGCGAGCGTCCGCAAGCCCCGGAGGGCGAGGAACGCGTCCATCGGACCGGGAACGCCTCCGTAGAGATGTCGCCGGTGGAGGAGGCCCGCGCGCAGCTCCTCGTCGCGGGTCACGATCGCACCCATCAGGAGGTCGGCGTGGCCGCCGATGAACTTCGTGACGCTGTGGAGGACGGCGTCGGCTCCCAGCTCGAGCGGTTGCTGGAGCAGCGGCGTCGCGAACGTGTTGTCGACCACGACGACGGCGCCGAGCGCGTGCCCTCCGTCGATCAGGGCGGGAAGGTCGGCGATGCCGAGCAGCGGATTCGTCGGGCTCTCGAGCCAGAGCAGGTCGGCGTTGCGGCAGGCGTCGAGCGTGGCGCCAGTGTCGGTGACGTCGACGAACTCGACGGTAAAGCGCCCGCCGCCGGCGCGGTCGCGCAGGTAGGAGCGAACGCCCATGTACGCACTGGTCGGCGCGACCACCCGGGCACGGACGGCCAGCCCTTCGAGTAGCGTCGTCGCCGCGGCCATTCCCGACGAGAAGGCGACGCCCGCGCCGCCCTCGAGCGCCCCGATCGCCCGTTCGAATGCCTCCCAGGTGGGATTACCGTCCCTCCCGTAGCCGACGGGCCCGCCGGCGCGGTAGGTCGACGCGAAGACGACCGGCGGGGAGAGGGCGGCGTCGGGCCCCGGCGCAGGGCGACCCGCCGCCACGACGAGCGTCTCGGGTCGCAGCCGGGGCTCGTCGCTCACTCGAACCGCGATTCGTCGACGACGAGGACGACCTTGCCGAAGCGATCCGCAGCGTCGAGGCGCTCGTGAGCGGACCGCGCGTGGGCCAGCGGGAAGACACTGTCGACGACGGGCCGCCACGTCGATTCGCCGCAATGCGCCAGCAGGCTGTCGAACTCGCGAGGGCTGCCGAGCGTCGTGCCGATGATCCGTTGATGTTCGAGGAAGAGGCGAGCGAGCAGCACGCGGCCGTAGTCGCCGGCGGTGTCCGCGAAGTTGACGAGCCGCCCACCCCGCCGGAGGCAGGAGAGCGCTCCCGTCCAGACGTCCTCCCCGCCGACACTGTCGACGACGAGGTCGACCGGCCCGATCCGCTCGGGCCAACCGGGCTCGCGGTAGTCGGTGCCTCCGGCCGCGCCGAGGCTCCTCGCGCGCTCGAGCTTCTGCTCGCTCGAACTGGTGACCAGGACGCGCGCTCCGAGAGCCGCTGCGATCTGGACGGCGAAGGCCGCGGCCCCGCCACCCGCGCCGGGCACGAGCACCGTCGTCCCCGGCCGCGCCTCGCCGAGCGTCTTGACTGCGCGCCAGGCGGTCAGACCGGCGACCGGGAGCGCCGCCGTCTCGGCCCACGACCAGCCGGTAGGCCGAGGGCGTACGGCGTCGGCCGAGACGACGACGCGTTCCGCGTACGTCCCCTGGGCAGGGACACCGAGGATCTCGAACTCGGCGGCCGGCGCCTCCTCGCCGTCGCCCCAGCCCTTCGCCGGATAGATGACGACCTCGTCACCGATCCCTACGTCGGCGACGTCGGCGCCGACGGCCGAGACGACCCCGGCACCGTCCGAGCCGAGCACCGCAGGCAGCGCGGCCCTGCCGCCACGCCGGATCCACCAGTCACGCCGGTTGAGAGCGGCGGCGACCAGATCGACTCGAACCTGACCCGGGCCGGGCTCGGGGTCGGGGAGCTCCCCGGGTACGAGGCACGACGGGTCCCCGAAGCGCTCGAGCAGGACGGCCCGCACGGAGGCTAGACGGGTACGCGAGCCGGACGGGGAGCGTTCGAACCGGGCGACGACGCGAGCGCCTCGATCAGGAGGCGCTCGACCGTGGAGCGCCAGCGCTCGTCGTCGAGGCGGCGCCAGGGTAGGCCGAGCGGCCCGCCTCGCTGCCAGCGGCGGAAGCTCCGCCGGCCGAGCGCGTCGAACGACCGGATCGCCTGCATCACCAGAGAGAAGTCCTCGTCGCCGACGTACTCGTGGATCTCGCCGGTGGGTCGATCGGCCGGGCGGAACACGCCCTCCTGGAGCCCCTGCCAGTACGCGTGCTGGAAGAGGCAGCCGGCGACGCCGCCGTCGCGCTTGACCCAGCATCCGTACGTGAGTCCACGGCCCGACTCCTGGATGCCGCGAAGGGCGAGCTGGAGGAGGTGGCGCCCTCTCTCGTCGGCCGCGAGAACTGCGAGCTCGGCTCGGACGCGCTGCTCCTGACGTGTCACGGGACTACCTCCTCTGTCGCGTTCCCGCCGGATTGCGAACGATACCCGCAGCTCCCCTCTAGGATCAGCCCGTGGCTCGGGTCTCCGGCAAGGTCTGCGCGGTCACGGGTGCCGGCGGCGGCATCGGACGGGCCTGTGCCCGGCGCCTCGCGTCGGAGGGGGGCCGGATCGCATGCGCCGACGTCGATCAGCTGGCCGCGCAGCGGGTCGCCGACGAGATCACCGCCGCGGGTGGGGAAGCGGCTTCCTTCGCAGTCGACGTCGCGGACGAGCCCGGGGTCGCCGCGCTCTACGCCGGCATCGAGCGCCACTTCGGCGCGATCCACGTGCTGGTCAACAACGCCGGCATCCTCCTCCCCGGCGACGATTCGGTTCTCGCGACGGCGGCAGCCGTCTGGCAGCGGGTGCTCGACGTGAACCTGACCGGCGTCTTCCTCTGCTGTAAGCACGGCATCCCGAGGCTGCTCGCGGCGGGCGGCGGTTCGGTGGTCAACATGGCCTCCATCTCGGGCCTCGTCGGCTCGGCGACGTCCCAGATCGCGTACGCCGCCTCGAAAGGCGGCGTGATCGCGATGACGCGGGACATCGCCGTCGAGCTCGCCCGTCGTGGCGTCCGCGCCAACGCCGTCTGCCCCGGACCGGTCGAGACGCCGCTCGCGCTCCAGCTCTACGCCGACGACGAGGCGTGGCAGCGCCGGCGGGTGCACATGCCGATGGGCCGGCTGGGGACGCCCGAGGAGGTCGCGGAGGCCGTCGTCTTCCTCGCCAGCGACGAGTCCAGCCTGATCACCGGCGCCTCGCTGGTCGTCGACGGGGGCATCAGCGTCGCGTACACGACCCCTGACGACTGATGGAGGCCCTCGCGTTCCTGCTCGGCACCTGGCGTGGCTCCGGTCGGCAGGAGTATCCGACGGTCGACGACGCCGACTACGAGGAGGAGCTGTCCTTCGTCGCCGACGAGGGTTTCCTCGTCTACGCCCAGCGGGCCTGGCGGCCCGCGGACGGAACGACCTTCCATCGCGAATCGGGATTCTGGAGGCTCGCGGAGGGCGGAGCGCTCGAGGTCTGCCTCGGCCACCCGCTCGGGCTCGTGGAGGTCTCCGAGGGCTCCCTCGACGGCACCGCGATCCACCTGCGCTCGGTCTCGATCGAGCGAACCCGGACGGGCGACCCCGTTGCAGCCGTCGAGCGTCGCTACGAGATCGCCGGCGACACGATGCGCTACGACGTCGCGATGGCTCTCGACCACGTGCCGCTCACCCATCACCTGCGCGCCGAGCTCCGCCGCATTCACGACCAGGGCGCATCCATCCCCAGGCCGCCACAAGCCAAGTGATACATTGTGAAACATGAGCGACGAGGGCGTGACGAAAGTCGGCGCACGGCAGCTGCGACACGGTCTGTCCGCGATCCTCGACAGGGTGTGGGAGGGCGAGACCTTCGAGATCACCGAGCGAGGGACTCCCGTCGCGCGTCTCGTCCCGCTGCCCGAGCGCGAAGAGCTGTGGGATCGGCTGATCGCAGACGGCAAGGTCGTCCCGGCGCGAAAGCCGCTCCACCCCCTCCCAAGGCCGCTCCAGCTGAGGAAGCTGGAGACGACGATCAGCGAGGCGCTCGAGCTCCAGCGGGATGAATCGCCACGCCTACCTTGACGCGTCGGCTCTCGTCAAGCTCATCGTCCGGGAACGCGAGAGTCGGGCGCTCGTCGAAGCTCTCGCGCCCGCCACGCCCGTCACGACCAGCGTCGTTGCGGCCGTCGAGGTCGTGCGCGCGGCCCGAGCAACGGGTCGGGCCGCGCAGACCGTCGATCGGGCGCTTCGGATCATCGACGGCTGCGACCTGGTCGAGCTCGACTCCGCAGTCCGGTCGTCCGCCGCACTGGTCGATCCGCACTTGCTGCGGACGCTCGACGCGATCCATCTCGCGTCGGCACTGAGCGTCCAGGAGCACCTCGACGCCTTCGTGACCTACGACCGCCGGCTCGCCGAGGCCGCGGCCGCGATCGGACTGCCGGTCAGCTCGCCGGGCAGCGATCTCGCGCACTGATCGAACGCCGCCGACCGTGCAAACGATGCCGCCTAGTCCACCTAGTACACCTCCACGTACTCCTGGAACTCCCAGTCGGTCACATGGTCGTCGAAGCGCTGGAGCTCGTGGCGACGCATGACGGTGTAGGCGGTCACGAACTCCTCGCCGAGAACGTCACGTAACTGATCGTCGCCCTCCAGCGCCGCGAGCGACTCGTGCAGGCTGAGCGGGAGTGGGGCCTTCGACCCGTCCTCCTCCGCGGGACGGGAGGCCGCCGGTTCGAGCTCGAGGCCCTCCTCGATCCCGATCAAGCCGGCGCCGAGGATCACCGCCCCGGCGAGGTACGGGTTCGCGAGAGCCGTCGGAGCGCGATGCTCGACGTGACGCGACGCGATCGAGCCGCCCTTGATCCGAACGAGCGCCGAGCGATCCTCGAGGCCCCAGGAGACGTTCGACGGGCTGAAGGTGTGCGGGCGGCGCCGCTTCAGGCAGTTCAGCGTCGGAGCGAGCAGCGCGTACGAGGAGGAGGCATGCCGGAGCTGGCCGGCCACGAAGCTGCGGCAGAGCGGCGAGATCCCCTCCGGGTCGGACTCGTCAGCCATCACATTGCGTCCATCGCCGTCCAGCAGGCTGACGTGCGTGTGCATCCCCGAGCCGGCAGAGCCGGAGAACGGCTTCGACATGAAGGTCGCGCAGTACCCGGAGAGATGGGCGAGCTCCTTGACCGCGTTCTTGAACGTGAACGTGCGGTCGGGGCCTTCGAGCCCTACGCCCGGCGTGTAGTTGATCTCCCACTGCGAGCCGGCGTACTCGCAGTTCGCGGTGATGATCTCGATGCCGAACTCCTGGAGCTGCTCGACGAGGTCCTGCACGAACGGCACGTAGGTGTTCCTGACCGTGTTGAAGATGTGGTAGCCCTCGAAGAGAGGCCCCTTGGTCTCGGCGTCGAGGAGGTAGAACTCCGGCTCGAACCCGAGTACCGGGTCGTAGCCGGCCGCCCGGCAGCGGTCGAGCGCGCGGCGGAACACGTGCCGCGGCAGCGCGGCGAGCGGGGAGCCGTCGTCCCACACCGAGTCGCAGACGAAGCGCCCGGTCGCCTCGGCCCAGGGCACGATCGCGGCTGTCGCTGGATCGGGGATCAGGCGCTGATCCCCGTAGGCGACCTCCTCGTTGTAGAGCGTCCCGCCGACGACGTCCGAGCGGCTGTCGAGGACGCCTGCGCCGCCGTACATGTTCAGACCGCCCTCCGCGTAGTCGGGAGCGGACTCGATCGGCACGAGCTTCGAGCGGCTCGTCCCGTGCATGTCTGGAAGCTCGAAGCGGACGAAGCGGATGCCCTGGGAGCGCCAGTCGGCGAGGATCTGGTTCGCGGAAGGTTTCACCTGTGCGTCCGCCATGGCGCGAGACAATACAGGGGCCACTGTGCAACGGACACATCGGAGCGCGCGCGGATGTGAGGGTGCCTGACGCCCCGCCCGAGGCCGCGAGGGCGTAGGGTCTCGCACAGTGGCGTCCGCAGAGTTCCTCTTCCTCTCGCAGGAGGACGTCGTCGCGGCCGGCGGCCTCGACATGGACGCCTGCCTGGCGACGATCGAGGAGACGCTCGTGCTGCACCAGCGGGGTGAGACGATCGCCCCGCAGAAGTCCGCGCTCCACTGGTCGGACGACATCGACACCGACGAGAAGCACGGCCGGATCATGGCCATGCCCGCGTACGTGGGCGGCTCGATCGCGATGGCGGGGATGAAGTGGATCCCGAGCGTGCCGCAGAACCCGTCGCGCGGCCTGCCGCGCGGCATCGGCGTCGTCCTCCTCTCCGATCCCGACACCGGGCTGCCTGTCTGCTTCATGGACGGGACGATCGTCTCGGCCATGCGGACCGGAGCGGTCTCCGGCCTCGCCGCCCGGGAGCTCGCCCGGCGGGGCGCACGCGTGCTGACGATCTACGGCGCCGGCGTCCAGGCACGCACCCAGCTCTCGGCGCTCGAGCGCACGCTCCCCGACCTCGCCGAGATCCGCGTTCACGATCCGAGCCGCGCGCAGCTGGCCCGCTTCGTCGCCGACCAGTCGCCGGGCCGTCCGCCGATCGTCGCGTTCGACGACCCGGGCGAGGCCGCGCGCGGCGCCGACGTCCTCGTCGCGGCCACCATGGCCCCGGCTCCGTTCATCCCCGCGGACTGGGTCGAGCCGGGGATGCTCGTCGTCTCCGTGTCGTCGCTCGACGTCCGAGGTGGACGTCGTCGCGAACGCCGATCTCGTGGTCACCGACGACCTCGCGCCACGAGACCTTCCATCCTTCGCGCCCGCTCTCCCGGGCGCGGGACGCGGGAGTCCTCGACGAGGCCGCCGTCGTTCCGCTCGGGGCCGTCCTCGCGGGTGAGCACCCCGGCCGGACCGCGGCCGACGAGCGGATCCTCGTCTCGCCCGTCGGGCTCGGGATCGAGGACGTCGCCTGGGCGACCGCCGTCTACCGCCGGGCCCGGACGCAGGCGTCGGCGCGCGCGCAGCGGCTCTGGCAGCAGCCGATCTGGACGTGAAAGGAGCAGGCTAGCCATGTGCGGGATCGCGGGGTTCCTCGCGAAGCGAGAAGGCGTGCCGGTCGCCGAGAGCCTCGTCGGCATGCTCCAGGCGCTGTGCGGACGCGGGCCCGACTCGACCGGCCTCTCGCTCTACGGCGCGCCGCACGAGGGTGCGATGGTGGCCTCGATCTGGGCCGGCGACGACGGTGGCGCGAGCGCGCGCGCAGGCCGTCCTCGAGGCGTCGACCGGCACGGCGCGGGTCGAGTCCGACGACTACCACGAGGGCTACTTCCGGATGGGGCTGACCCCGGAGGACGCGTCGCCGCACGGGCTGCGCTCGCTCGCCGAGGACGTCGAGCGGACGAGTCCCGGGCGTGCGCGTCTTCTCGCTCGGGCACCGGCTCGAGATCCTCAAGTACACGGCCGACGCCCGGACGATGTACGACCGCTGGAGTCTCGGCGGCATCCCGTTCTCCCACGGGATCGGCCACGTCCGGATGGCGACCGAGTCACGCGTGGACGTCAACCACTCGCACCCGTTCTGGGCGCGCCCGTTCCCGGACGTCACCGTCGTCCACAACGGCCACGTCACCAACTACTACAAGAACCGCCGCATCTACGAGATGCGCGGCTACACCTTCCAGACCGAGAACGACACGGAGTTCGTCGCCGTCTACCTCGCCGAGCAGCTCTCGCGGGGACTGACGCTCGACGAGGCAGTCCGGCGGTCGATCGACGACCTCGACGGCTCGTTCACCTACCTCGTGTCGACTGCCGACGGCTTCGGCGTCGCCCGCGACCGCTTCTCGACCAAGCCGTGCCTGGTCGCCGAGACCGACGACTGGGTCGCCGTCGTCTCCGAGGGGATCGCCCTCGCCGGCGCGTTCGGCGACGAGACGGAGATCCACACCTACGAGCTGCCCGGCGGGGAGGCGCTCGCATGGACGCGGTAGCGCTCGCGACCGTCGACGCGCACGGGAAGTCGACGCGCGAGGTCAACGAGGAGATCCGCGCGCACATCGCCGGCGGCAGGACGCGAGATCGAGGTGCTGAACCCCGGCTCGCGCCACAACCTCGCCGTCGGGCATCCTCGAGCCTGCTCGAATCGTGTTTCGCGGCGACGTCGGCTACTTCTGCGGGGGGCTCTCCGACGGCCTCGACATCGAGGTGGAAGGCGACGCCGGCTGGTCGCTCGGCGCCGACATGATGAGCGGCGACGATCGTCGTCCACGGCAACGCGCGGCTCCTCGACCGCGCCGTCGATCCGCGGCGGGCTCGTCGTCGTCCAGGGCGATGCCGGCGCGCGCACGGCGATCGCCGTCAAGGGCGGGCACGGTCGTGATCGGCGGCTCGACCGGCTACATGACCGGCTTCATGATGCAGAAGGGCCGCCTCGTCGTCTGCGGCGACGCCGCCGAGGCCTTCGGCGACTCGATGTACCAGGGCGAGCTCTTCTGCGGCGGCGAGATCGCCGACCTCGGCTCCGACACGCTCGCTCGAGGAGCCGACTGCCGACGAGCTCGCCTGGCTCGCCGAGACGCTCGAGCCGTTCGGGCTCGGCCCGAAGCGCGAGTGGAAGAAGGTCCGCTCGGCCGGGAAGCTCTGGCGCTACGACAAGAAGGAGTTCGCGGTCTGGAAGGAGGCCCTGTGACGAACGGCGGCCTGCCGCCGCGCGTGCTCGCACGTCTGGTCGCCCGAGACGATCGAGGACATCCAGCGCAAGGCCCAGCTCGGCCGCTACGTGATGGGCGCGTTCTCGACCACGCGCAAGCTTCCGAGCTTCGACGACCTCACGTTCATCCCGTGCACCCTCTCGCGCGTGCCGCTCGAGGGCTACCGGGAGCGCTGCGAGACGAAGACCGTTCTCGGAGCCCGCTGCCCGAGGCCGGTCGAGCTCTCGACGCCGATCTGCATCTCCGGGATGAGCTTCGGCGCGCTCTCGGCGAACGCGAAGGAGGCGCTCGGCCGGGCGGCCTCGACCGTCGGCACGTCGACGACGACAGGCGACGGAGGCATGCACCGCCGCGAGCGCGCCGCGTCGAAGACGCTCGTCTACCAGGTGACGCCGAGCCACTACGGCAACAACCCGCACCACATGCGGCAGGCCGACGCGGTCGAGATCGTCATCGGCCAGGGCGCGAAGCCCGGCACCGGAGGCGTCCTCCTCGGCTTCAAGGTCTCGGACGAGGTCGCGAACGATGCGCGACCTGCCCGTCGGCGTCGACCAGCGCTCCCCGGTCCGCCACCCCGACTTCATCGGGGCCGACGACCTCCGCCTCAAGATCGAGGAGCTGCGGGAGGCGACCGGCCACCAGATCCCGATCTACGTCAAGCTCGGCGCCTGCCGCGTCTTCGACGACGTCCGCCTCGCCGCCAAGGCCGGAGCCGACGTGATCGTCGATCGACGGGATGGAGGGCGCGACCGCCGCGTCGCCGCTCCTCCTCCTCGACCACACCGGGGTGCCGACCCTCGCCGCCGTCGTCGAGGCGCGCGAGGCGCTGATCGACATCGGCAAGTACGGCGAGATCCAGATCGTCCTGGCCGGTGGGATCCGCTCGGGAGTCGACGCTGCCAAGGCGCTCGCGCTCGGAGCGGACGCGGTCTACATCGCGCACCGCCGCGATGATCGCGCTCAACTGCAACGCCCCGCTCTACGTCGAGGACTACGAGAAGCTCGGCGTCACGCCCGGCACGTGTCGCGAGTGCCACACGGGGCTCTGCCCCGTCGGGATCACGACGCAGGACCCCGAGCTCTCGGCGCGCCTCGAGGTCGAGGCAGCGACCGAGCGCGTCGTCAACTTCCTGAACGCGATGACCATGGAGATCCAGATGCTCGCCCGCTGCTGCGGCAAGTCGGACGTCCACAACCTGGAGCCCGAGGACCTGCGGACGCCTGACGCTCGAAGCCGAGGCGATCACCGGCATTCCGCTCGTCGGGAGCATCCACCGTTGAGCAAGCACATCGTCACGGCCGACGACGTCCGCCACCTCGCCGAGTCCGGCGAGCGGGAGCTGATGCTGCGCGAGCACACCGTCCTGACGGATGCAGCCGCCGACGCTGCCGCACAGCTCGGGATTCGACTCGTCGAGGGCTCGACGTACTCGACGACGGCGGCCGACCCCGTTGCACCGCCTGCCAGGCCCGGCGCGGGCGCCCTTCCCCCGCCTGCCCTGCAGGGGCTCTCATTGTTGAGCCGGGGTCAGACCCCGCCACGTGAGCCGCACGATATCGTCACGCCTTCCGCGCCTCCCCGCCGTGGCGCCGGCGGGCTTCCGAGCCCGGCGATCGTCGGCCTCGCCCGCTCCTCCCCGGCCGCCGAGAGCGCAGGGTCCGAGAGCGCGGAGTCAGGTCTTGCGTTGCGGTATCGGCAGAGCGCCTCGGCGGAGGATCTCGCTCCGATCACTCGGCTCCTGATCGGCGGCGAGTGGGTCGACGCGACGGGCGGTGAGACCGTGCCGACGATCGATCCGGCGACGAACACGACGATCGTCGAGGTCGCGGCCGCGCAGGCGGAGGACGTCGATCGCGCGGTGCGAGCGGCGCGAGCCGCCTTTCCGGCCTGGCGCGACCTCGCGCCCGAGAAGCGCTCGCGGATCCTGCTTCGCGTCGCGGAGCTGATCGAGGCCGAGCAGGAGCGCCTCGCGCGGATCGAGAGCCTCGACGTCGGCAAGCCGATCCGCGAGGCGGCGCTCATCGATCTGCCCGGCCTGCTGGGATCCCTGGCGCTTCTACCAGGGCCTCGTCCGGGCGATCGACGGCCGGGTGCTCGCGCTGCCGAGGACGTCGTTCGACTACGTGCGCAAGGAGCCGATGGGCGTCGTCGGCATGATCATCCCGTGGAACTTCCCGCTCCACATCGCCTGCCGCAAGGGCTCGGCCGCGCTCGCGGCGGGCAACACCGTCGTGCTCAAGGCTCCCGAGCTCGCGCCGCTGACCTGTCTCGAGCTCGGGCGGATCTGCCTCGAGGCCGGCCTGCCCGCCCGGTGTCTTCAACGTCGTGCCCGGGCTCGGCGAGGTCGCCGGGGCGGCGCTCGCCGAGCACCCCGGCGTCGACAAGATCGCGTTCACCGGCTCGACGGTCACGGGCCGCTCGGTGATGCGCGCGGGCGCGGGCACGATCAAGCGCGTCTCGCTCGAGCTCGGCGGCAAGTCGCCGTCGATCGTCTTCGCCGACGCCGATCTCGATCAGGCCGTGATCGGCTCCGTCTTCGGCATCTACCTGGCGCAGGGCGAGGTGTGCTCCGCCGGCTCCCGCGTCCTCGTCGAGCGGCCCGTCTACGACGAGTTCGTCGCAGCGCTTCGCGGCGAAAGCGCGAACCATCCGCGTCGGTCTTCCGCAGCCGGTGGGAGACCCAGCTCGGCGCGCTCATCAACCGGCGCCAGTGCGAGCGGGTCTACGAGTACGTCGAGATCGGCAAGGCCGAGGGCGCGACGGTCGTGCACGGAGGCGTCCGCCCGGCCGACCCCGAGCTCGCCGCAGGGAACTTCATCGAGCCGACGGTCTTCGCCGGGGCGTCACGAACGACATGCGCATCGCCCAGGAGGAGATCTTCGGGCCCGTCGTCGTGATCATCCCGTTCGACGGCGAGGAGGAGGCGATCCGGCTCGCGAACGACGTCCGCTACGGCCTCGCCGCCGGCGTCTGGACGCGCGACACCGGGCGCGCGCACCGCGTGGCGCACGCTCTCGAGGCGGGATCGATCTGGGTCAACCACTACAGCGCCTACCCGAGCGAGGCGCCGTTCGGCGGCTACAAGGAGAGCGGCACCGGCCACGATCTCGGGCTCGAGTCGCTCTGGGAGTACCTGGAGACGAAGAACGTCCACGTGAACATCGGGACCGAGCGGTTCGACTGGTACTCGACGTAAGCGAGAGGGCCCGGACACGTCCGGCCCGGAGAGGAGCGAGCAATGAGCGGAGCCCTGGGACTGATCGAGACGCGCGGACTGGTCGCGGCGATCGAGGCGGCCGACGTGATGGTGAAGGCTGCGAACGTGACGCTCGTCGGCCGGGAGTCGATCGGCGGCGGCTACGTGACCGTCGTCATCACCGGCGACGTCGGCGCAGTCAAGGCCGCGATCGACGCAGGCGCGACCGCGGCGAAGAAGGTCGGCGAGCTGGTCTCTGCACACCTGATCCCGCGGCCGAGCGACGACGTCCAGAAGATCCTGCCCGGCACCGACGCCGAGTAGCCGATGGCGGGATTCCGGATCATCTGCGAGGGCGAGGTCATCGAGGTCGATCTCCTCGAGGACGACGCGCCGCGCATCTGCGCGTACATGCGCTCCGTCCTGCCGCTGGACGGCACGATGGTGCACGCGAAGTTCGCGGGCGAGGAGACGATCGTCATGGTGCCGTTCTTCGCCGAGCAGGAGAACCCGAAGCTGGACGTCGTCGCCGGCGACATCGGCTACTACCCGGGCCGGCAGACGATCTGCCTCTTCTACGGAGAGACGAAGCCGTTCGGCGAGGTTTCGTACTTCGCACGGGTGCGCTCGAACCTCGAAGGGCTCGCGCGGTGCGGGCGCCGGCTGCTCGAGGTCGGCCAGCTGAGCGTCCGCCTGGAGCCGGCCTGATGGCGAGGCAGTCGGCGGCGGAGCTCGTCGAGGAGCTGCGACGGTTCACGTCGCAGCAGTGGCTCGGCGAGCCGGCGGACGTCACCAGGCTACGAAGCTTCTCGCTCCCGCCGATGGGCAACCTGCCGTGCGTCCTCTACTGCAACTTCGACCTCTTCTGGGCCGGCGAGCAGCTCCAGGTCTGCCGCCAGGCGGCGCTCGCGGGCGACCTGCGGCTCCCCGAGCTGACCGAGGTCTCCGCGCTGCTGCTCGACCGGATCGCCGCCCGAACGGCGAAGTGGGAGATGACGGACACCGTGGCGCTCGTGCGCCGGGCGGCCGACGTCCTGCGCGAGTGGCGGCCCGACTCGGCGGAGGAGTTCGCGGTGGTGATCGAGCACCTGCTGATGGCGGTCGACCGGATCCAGGCGGCGGTGGACGCGATCATCCCCTGGAACGAGCTCGACAGGGCGGTGCGCCTACGGGGCGCACTCGGCTAGGCCGCCTTGCCGCGCCTCGTGGATCACGTCACAAGCTCAAAGAGAGCTCGAAGGGAGAACTGATGCAGCTCTGTCGCGTGGTCGGCAACACCGTCTCGACCGTGAAGGCCCCCGGTCTCGCCGACTTCAAGCTTCTCAACGTCCAGCCCGCGAGCGGGGACGGGACCGGAGTTCGTCGCCGTGGACGGGGTCGGAGCCGGCCTGGGCGACGTCGTGCTGGTGGCGACTCGGGTCTGCGGCCCGCGAGCTCCAGTCGACGAAAGGACTGGCCGTCGACGCGGCCGTCGTCG
Source organism: uncultured Thermoleophilia bacterium (assembly GCA_963705605.1). GTDB lineage: Bacteria > Actinomycetota > Thermoleophilia > Gaiellales > Gaiellaceae > CAVPKC01. The sequence goes on along the minus strand of CAVPKC010000002.1, from coordinate 334,748 downwards.
CAGTCGTCGATCAGCCGTCGTGAAGGAGATCGTGACGTGATCCACGAGGCTCGCTAGCCTCCCGTGGCCGAGCTCCGGGCGTTCGTCGAGATCGACGCGGCGCAGCCGCAATGGGCCGCCTACGTCGCCCAGACCTGTCAGGGCGACCCGCCGAGCGCGGGCATGGCCCAGCTGTACGTCGAGGTCGCGCCCGCGAACTCTGTCTTCGCGCTCGTCGACGCGGCCATCAAGAACGCCGACGTGCGCTCGGCTCTGCAGGTCGTCGAACGCCAGTACGGGACGCTGGAGCTGCACGGCAGCGATCCAGCTTCCGTCCGGACGGCGGCCGACGTCGTCCTCGCGCGGTTGCGCTTGTCCCGGGCCGACAGCAGCCGCCCCGAGGTGATCGCCGCCGAGATCGTGACGCGGGTCAGCGCCGACCAGGCGCAGCTCGTGAACCGCCTGCGCTCGGCGAGCCTCCTGCTCGAGAACGAGACCATGTTCGTGCTCGAGCTGGCCCCGGCCGCCTACGTCGCGGCCGCTGCGAACGCCGCCGAGAAGCACGCGCCGGTGAAGCTCGTCTACGCCGCGATGCTCGGAGCGAGCGGGCGCCTGATCCTGGCCGGGCGCGACGACGAGATCGGCGAGGCGCGGACAGCCGCGCTGGCGGCCCTCAGCGCCTGAGCGTCAGGAAGCCCGGACGACTCCCACCGGGCACGAGACGCCCGTGCCGCCGATTCCGCAGTAGCCGTTCGGCACCTTCGCCAGGTACTGCTGGTGGTAGTCCTCCGCGTAGTAGAACGTGGGCGCACCGGCGATCTCGGTCGTGATCGGCCCGTAACCGGCGGCGGTCAGCTCCGGCTGGTAGCGGTCACGCGAGGCGATTGCAGCCTCGTGCTGGGCGTCCGAGTACGTGTAGATCGCGGACCGGTATTGCGTCCCGACGTCGTTGCCCTGACGCATCCCCTGGGTCGGATCGTGGTTCTCCCAGAAGACGCGGAGCATCTCCTCGTAGGTCGTCTGCGAGGCGTCGAACGCCACGAGCACCACCTCGGTGTGACCGGTCATACCCGAGCACACCTCGTCGTAGGTGGGATTCGGCGTCACCCCGCCCGCATAGCCGACCGCCGTGGTGAAGACGCCGGGCGCCTGCCAGAACTTCCGCTCGGCGCCCCAGAAGCATCCCATCCCGAACAGGGCGACCTCGACACCGGCCGGGAACGGCGGCTCGAGCGGGTTGCCGTTCACGAAATGCCGTTCGGGAACCGGCATCCGCTCGGGCCGGCCCGGCAGGGCCTCGTCGTGGCTCGGCAGCTCGAGCTTCTTCCTGCGCGTGAAGAGCATTCGGATCGCCTCCCAGGCGTCGGGGACTCAACTCCTAGGGTACGTGCAGGCGCAAGGACCGTTGCGTGTCGAGCGCGGCGGACGGATCGCCCCTTGCTACCGTCGGGTGGTGCGGGTCGTGGCGACCGACGAGGCGCGGAGCCTCATCCTAGAGCGCGGCGGCCGGCTGTTCGTCTGGCTCGCGGCCGGCAGAACCTGAAGTCAGCCGTACCTCGTGTCGTCGACGCGGGCCTCGAGGATCAGGGAGTTCTGCCTGGTCGCCGACGGTGAGTTCGAGGTCTACCTCCCGGTCGGGCTGTCCGCCCGACCGCCCGACGAGCTGCACGTGACGGTTCGCCGGTTCCCGCGCCGCCTGGCCGCGTACTGGAACGGCTGCTCGCTTCGCTGGTAGGTTGCCGCGGTGCTGACGCTCGGCGAGCTGCGCGACGCGGCCCGTGACCGGTCGATCGACACGATCGTCGTCGCGTTCACCGACATGCAGGGGAGGCTGCTCGGGAAGCGGCTCGACGCCGAGTTCTTCCTCGATTCCGACGTCGCCGAGCACGGGGTCGAGGGCTGCAACTACCTGCTCGCCCTCGACATGGAGATGGATCCCGTGCCGGGCTACGCGATCGCGAACTGGGAGCGCGGCTACGGCGACTTCGTCCTCCGCCCGGATCTCGCCACCCTGCGACGGATTCCGTGGCTCCCGGCGACCGCGCTCGTGCTCTGTGACGTGACGTGGCACGACGGCTCGCCCGTCGCCCCGTCGCCGCGCCAGGTGCTCCGGCGGCAGATCGAGCGGGCCGAGACGGCCGGCTTCACGCCGATGCTCGGCTCGGAGCTCGAGTTCTATCTCCTGCGCGAGACCTACGCCGAGGCCCATGCGAAGGGCTACCGGGACCTCACGCCCTCGGTGCCGTACATCCTCGACTACCACGTGCTGGCGTCGACGTACGACGAGGATCTGATCCGCGCGATCAGGCTCGCGATGAAGGGAGCCGGGATCCCGGTCGAGAGCTCGAAGGGCGAGGCGTGGCCCGGCCAGCACGAGATCAACTTCCGCTTCGCGGACGCCCTCACGATGGCCGACAACCACACGGTCTACAAGAACGGCGCCAAGGAGATCGCGCAGGCGCGCGGCTGCTCCTTGACCTTCATGGCGAAGCCGCACCACACGTGGATCGGCAACTCGTGTCACATCCACGCGAGCCTCTGGATGGACGGGGAGAACGCGTTCGCCGGCGAGTCGGAGACCTTCCGGCGTTTCCTCGCAGGACAGATCGCCTGCTCGCGCGAGCTCGCCGTCTTCCTCGCACCGACCGTCAACTCGTACAAGCGGTTCGCGGCGGGCAGCTGGGCGCCCACGACGCTCGCCTGGGGGCACGACAACCGCACCTGCGGCTTCCGCATCGTGGGCCGCGGGGCCTCCCTGCGCACCGAGTCGCGGATCCCCGGCGGTGACGTCAACCCGTACCTCGCGTTCGCGGCGCTGATCGCCGCCGGGCTCCACGGGATCGAGCACGGCCTCGACCTGCCGCCTCCGCTCGAGGGCAACGCGTACGCGTCGAGCGCCGAACGCTTCCCGCACGCGCTCCGCGAGGCGATCGACGCGCTCGAGCACGGGACCATGGCACGTGGCGCGTTCGGCGACGACGTGGTCGACCACTACCTCAACTACGCCCGCACGGAGCAGCGTCTCTTCGACCAGGTCGTCACCGACTACGAGGTCGCCCGCATGTTCGAACGGGGTTGAGCGCGTCCGTAGACTGGGCCGGATGAAGCCGATCATCGGAATCACCTCCTATGCGCAGGAGGCGAGCTGGGGCGCATGGACGCTGCCATCGGCGCTCGTTCCGCTCGCGTACGTCCGCTCGGTGGAGGTGGCGGGAGGGCGGCCGCTGCTCGTCCCGCCGGTCGACGACTCGGTCGAGGAGACTCTCGACGCGCTGCACGGCCTCGTCCTCTCGGGCGGCGCCGACATCGACCCGTCGTCGTACGGTGAAGGTCCCCACGCAGAGACGACGATCACGCACCCGCACCGCGACCGGGCCGAGCTCACTCTCCTCGAGGCCGCCCTGGAGCGCGAGCTGCCGGTGCTCGCGATCTGCCGCGGCATGCAGATGCTCAACATCCTCCACGGAGGCAACCTTCATCAGCACCTCCCCGAGCTCGTCGGCCACGAGGGCCACCGCCAGACCGCAGGCGTCTTCTCGGAGCACTCGGTGAGGGTCAAGGAAGGCTCGAAGACCGCGGCGATCGTCGGCGACGAGACGAGCGTCAAGTCCTCGCATCATCAGGGGCTCGAGCGGATCGGCGAGGGCCTCGACGTCGTCGCCTGGGCGGAGGACGGGAGCATCGAGGCGATCGAGGACCGCCGGCACGGCTTCGCGCTCGGTGTGCTCTGGCATCCCGAGGAGGGCGAGGACAAACGGCTCTTCGAGGCGCTCGTCGCCGAGGCGCGTCGCTACCGCGATCGGGCGTGAGCGGACGCCCGATCCTCGTGGTCGGAGCCGGCCCGGTGGGGTTGACCCTCGCGTGCGAGCTCCTGCGGGGCGAGGTGCCGGTTCGCCTCGTCGACACGCTGCCCCAGCCGTCGCCCTGGTCGAAGGCCGTCGCCGTGCACGCCCGCACACTGGAGCTCCTGCGCGCGATGGGGGTCGTCGAACGGTTCGTCGAATCGGCAGTCCAGGTCGTCGGCGCGACCCTGCTCGGCGACGGGCGCACGCTCGCAGAGGTCGGGTTCGAGCAGGTCGACTCCGTCTACCGCTTCGCCGCCTGCCTGCCGCAGGACGAGACCGAGTCGATTCTCGACGGCCTGCTCGCCGAGCGAGGAGGAGCCGTCGAGCGAGCGGTCGAGCTCGTCGCGCTGGACCAGGACGCCGATCGCGTGACCGCGACCCTGCGGGACCCCGGCGGCACCGAGAGATGCGACGACTTCGACTTCGTGGTCGGCTGCGACGGCGGGCACTCGACGGTTCGCCGGCTGGCAGGCACGCAGCTGGAGGGCGCGTTCGAGGGCGCGACGTTCCTGCTCGTCGACTGTGACGCCGACCACGCGCTGGAACGCGACCGGATCTACCTCGTCTTCCATCGGGAAGGGCTCTTCGGCCTGTTCCCGCTCCCGGGCCGCCGAGTTCGACTGATCGCCCAGGTCGCGGCGGCGCCGGCCGGCGCGCCCCAACCGACCCTGGCCGACGCCCAACGCCTCAGCGACACGCGAACGAACGGGGCGCTCGCTCTCAGCGACCCGCGATGGCTGACCTACTTCGAGATTCACAACGCGCAGGTGCCCGAGTACCGGCTCGGGCGCGTCTTCCTGGCCGGCGACGCGGCGCACGTCCACAGCCCGGCCGGCGGACAGGGCATGAATACCGGCATGCAGGACGCCTTCAATCTCGCCTGGAAGCTGCGGCTCGCCTGGTCCGGGGCGGCGGCCCCGGGACTGCTCGACAGCTACCACGCCGAGCGCCATCCGATCGGGGCGCAGGTCGTTCGCGAGGCTGCGTCGATGACCACCGTCGTCACCCACGGAGGAGCTGTGGCGCGCCACGGGCGGGATCTCCTGCTCTCGACACTCGTCGGCCACACGCCGCTGCGCAGGAAGCTGGCCGGGCGGCTCTCCGAGACCACCGTCTCCTACCACGACAGCCCGATCGTCGCCGGGCTGCCGCGCCGGACGAAGGGTCACGGCCCCCTGCGACCGGGTGATGTCGCTCCGGTCGTCGGCTGCCTCGCCGACGTCGTCGATCCGGCCGTGCACACCGCCCTCTTCTTCGGTGCCTCCGAGCCGACGGCCGAGCGGATCAGGGCGAGTTTCGGCCACCTGGTTCGCACAGCTTCCGTGGAGGATCCGGAGGCTGCCGCACGCTACGGCGCCGGGCCGGGTCTGCTCGCGATCGTACGGCCCGACGGCTATCTCGCGTACCTGGGCGAGCCCGACGACGTCGCGGCTGCCGAGCACGCGCTCACGAGGTCGATCGCCTGATGCCGCCGCGCTGGGTTCGACGGTTTCGCGCGCCGGAGCTGTCGCTGCCGGACTGGTCGCCGCGCGCTTCCGAACGGCTCGTCTACACGAGCACCGAGAGTGGCGCCTGGCAGGTGCATGCGCTCGACCGGACGACCGGCGCGCGCCGCCAGGTGACCGACCACCCGGTCGGAGTCGTCGCAGGCGGCGTCTGCCACGACGGCGAATCGGTCCTGTGGTGGCAAGACGAGACGGGAGACGAGTCCGGCCGATGGCTCACCCAGCCGTTCGCGGGTGGCGCCCCGGCTCCCCTCCTCCCCGACGTCCCGACCGGCTGGAACGAAGGGCTCGCACAGGCTCAGGGGATCCTCGCCGCGGCCATCAGCAGCCGCGACGGCTTCGCCGTCTACGCCTCCCCGGCCGGCGGGCAGGCGCGGGAGCTCGCGCGGAGCCGCGAGTTCCTCGGTATCTCGGGCCGTTCGGGCCTATCCGCGGACGGACGGCTGCTCGCGCTCTCCCACTCGGAGCACGGAGACGTGCTCCATCCGGCGATTCGCGTCGTCCACCCGGATTCGGGCGAGAGCGCCGGCGAGCGGCGCGACGAGGGGCGAAGCCTCGAGGCCGCTTGCTGGTCGCCCGTCTCCGGAGACTGCCGCCTGGCCGTCGTCCACGAGCGCCGCGGCGAGGAGTCTCCGGCGATCTGGAACCTCGCCGACGACTCGTGGGTCGACCTCGAGACCGGGCTCGACGGCCCGGTTCGTGCCCTCGACTGGTGGCCGGGTGCCGAAGCGCTCCTCCTCCGCCGTCAGAGCGAAGGGCGCGACCGCCTCTACCGCTTCGAGCTCTCCGACGGCACGCTCGAGGAGATCGCCCACCCGGTCGGCACGATCGCCGACGCACGAGTTCGTCCGGACGGCACCGTCTGGCTGGTCCACTCGAGTGGCTCGAGCCCCCCGAAGGTGCTCGATGGCGCCGGCGAGGAGGTTCTGGAGGCACATGGCGAGCGGGCACCGGAGGGCAGGCCCTACGTGTCGTTCCGGTTCGACAACCAGCACGGGCAGTCGGTCCACGGGTTCTACGTCACACCGGCGGGGGACGGCCCGTGGCCGGTCCTGGTGCGCCCCCACGGCGGACCGACCTGGCTGGACGAGGATCGCTGGAGCCCGGAGGTACAGGCCTACGTGGACGCCGGGCTCGTCGTGGCGATGATCAACTATCGCGGCTCCACCGGCTACGGCGCCGAATGGCGCGACACCCTGGTCGGCAACATCGGCGGCCCCGAGCTGGAAGACCTGAACGCGGGTCTCGCCCACCTGGCGGCGATCGGTGTCGCCGACCCCGGCCGCGCCGCGGTCGGCGGCTGGTCCTGGGGCGGCTACCTGACCCTGATGGAGCTGGGCGTCCACCCGGGCATGTGGCGCTGCGGCATCGCCGGGATCCCCGTGGGCGACTACGCGCTGGGGTACGAAGACCTCTCTCCCAACCTCCAGGCATACGACCGCGCGCTCCTCGGCGGCGAGCCGAAGGACGTCCCCGAACTGATGCGCGACCGCAGCCCGATCACCTACGTCGACCGCGTTCGGGCACCGGTTCTCTTCCTGATCGGCGAGAACGACAGCCGCTGTCCGCTCCGTCAGGCCCTCGCCTACGTCGATCGGCTCCGCGGGCGCGACCATCCCCATCAGACGTACCTTTTCGCGACCGGACACGGGTCGTTCGACGTCGAGGAGAACGTGCGCCAGCAGCGCCTGATCCTGCGCTTCCTCGCCCGGCACGTGCCGGGGGTGCAGGTGCCCCGCGAGTGAGATCGTTGCGCATCCGGCCGGTCACGATCTAGTCCTCGCCGGCCACCGACCGTCGGGGTCGATGTAGAGTCGGCCCCGACGCATGTCGGGCGCCTCCACCGCTCCTCGAGACCGCCGCCGGCCGTGAAGCTGACGCCCGTCGAGCACGAGCGGCTGCTCCTCTTCCTCGCGGCCGAGCTGGCCCGCAAGCGCCGCGCCGCAGGCCTGAAGCTGAACCATCCGGAGGCGGTGGCGCTGATCTGCGACGAGGTCGTCGAGGCGGCGCGCGCTGGAAAGGATTACGACGCGGCGCGGGCGATCGGCTACGGCCTACTGTCGGAGGACGACGTGCTCGAGGGTGTCGCCGACCTTGTCGACCGGATCCAGGTCGAGCCGCTCTTCGAGGACGGCTCGCAGCTCGTCACCCTCTACTTCCCGATCAAGAACGGTGCGGCGTGATCCCCGGCGAGATCGTCCACCCGCACGGCGAGATCGAGGGCGGCGCCGGTGCGCGAACCGTCGAGCTCGAAGTCGCGAACACGCTCGATCGAGCGATCCAGGTGACGTCCCACTACCACTTCTTCGAGGTCAACCGGGCGCTTCGCTTCGATCGGGAGGCTGCGCTTGGCATGCGCCTCGACATCCCGGCTGGAACCTCTGTCCGCTTCGAGCCGGGCGAGTCCCGCACCGTGCGGCTCCGCGAGTACGGCGGACAGCGCGTCGTCCGCGGCTTCAGCGGCCTCGTCGACGGGCCCGTCGACGACCCCTCCGTGAGGGGAGCCGCCCTCGCGCGGGCACGCGAGCGAGGCTTCCTCGACCCGGAGACGGCGTGACGTTCACCCTCTCCCGTCAGCTCTACGCGGCGCTGTACGGCCCCGGCCAAGGCGACCTCGTCCGCCTCGGTGACACCAACCTCTTCGCGAGGGTCGAGCGGAACCTCGTCCCCGTCGGCGAGGAGGGGATGATCGGCGCCGGCAGGAACATCCGCGACGGCATGCTCGCGCGACCGACCGAGTCGCGCGAGTCCGCGCTCGACGTCTGCGTGAAGTCGGCGCTCGTGCTCGACCCAGTGCTCGGCGTGGTCAAGGCGGACATCGGGATCAAGGACGGGAGGATCGCAGGGGTCGGGCACGCGGGGAACCCCGACATCCAGGACGGTGTCGACATGCTTCTCGACACGAACACGGGGATCATCCCGGCGAACGGACTGATCGCGACCCCGGGCGCGATCGACTGCCACGTCCACATCCTCAGCGAGACCATCTTCGACCACTACCTCGCGAACGGGTACACGACGATCGTCGGCGGTGGCTCGGGCCTCGTCTTCGACATCGGCACGAACCCCCGCTTCGCGCTCGAGCTGATGCTCGAGAGCGTTGCCGGCTATCCGATCAACGTCGCGCTCCTCGCGCGCGCGTCGAGCGCGAGGGCGCCCCTGGAGCACTCGCTCGAGTGGGGCGCCTCGGGCTTCAAGGTCCACGAGGACCTCGGCGCGTTCCCGACCGTCATCGACCGGGCGCTCGAGGTGGCGGACGCACACGACGTCCAGGTGATGATCCACACCGACACCATCAACGAGTCGGTCACTCTCGAGGAGACGATCGCGGCGATCGACGGGAGGTCGATCCACGCCTACCACGTCGAGGGCGCAGGCGGCGGCCACGCGCCCGACCTGCTGGAGATCGTGCAGGAGCCGAACGTCCTGCCCTCCTCGACGAACCCGACCAACCCGTTCACCGCGTCCGCGGTCAAGGAGCACCTGGACATGATCATGTCCGTGCATCTCCAGAGCCCGCTGGTGCCCGAGGACGTCGCGTTCGCGCAGTCCCGCATCCGCCCCGAGACGATGGCGGCCGAGGACGTGCTCCACGACCGCGGAGCGATCAGCATGATCGGCGCGGACTCCCAGGGGATGGGGCGCGTCGGCGAGAGCGTCCGCCGCGCCTGGCAGCTCGCTCACGTGATGAAGGAGCGACTCGACGAGGACACCGGCCGCGCAGGCGACAACGAGCGAATCCTCCGCTACCTCGCGAAGGTGACGATCAACCCCGCGGTCGCCCACGGAATCGGCGGCTACGTCGGCTCGCTGGAGCCCGGGAAGTACGCTGACATCGTCCTCTGGCGCCCGGGCTGGTTCGGCGTCAAGCCGGAGGTCGTCCTGAAGGACGGCTTCATGGCGTACGCGGACACGGGACAGGGCAACGGGAGCACCGTCTACGTCGAGCCGACGATGCTGCGCCCGTCGTTCGGCGCAGTCGGAGATGCGCCCCGACGGCTCGGTCACGTCTACGTCGCGGCGGCGGCGCTCGAGAATGCGACGCTCGCCGGCGGACGGCTCGGGGGCAGGCTGCTCCCGGTGTCCGGGACCCGCGAGCTCGGCAAGCGGCACATGGTTCGCAACGATGCCTGCCCGGCAGTGCGCGTCGATCGCGAGAGCTTCAAGGTCTACGTCGACGGCGCGGAGGCGACGGTGCCGCCCGCGACCTCGCTTCCCCTCAACCGGAGGTACCTGCTGATATAGCGGGACGCGACGGAATCGCCGCCCTGCTCCAGCTCACGGACTCCTCGCTTCCCGTGGGAGGCTTCGCGCACTCGGACGGGCTCGAGGCGCTGGCCGCGTGCGGCGCCGCGCGCGAGCCACGCCAGCTCGAGGCGCTGCTCGCGGCTCACCTACGGTTGACCCTGCGCCGGAGTGACGCGCACTTCGTTCGCGCCTCCCACCGCCTGCTGCAGGCGGGCGATCTGCCGGCGCTGAGCCGTTCCGCAGGCGAGGATCTCGCGTCGCGCGCTTCGGCGCTCCAGCGGCGCTCGGCGCTCGTCCTCGGCCGCAACCTGCTCAGGGTCGCGCGCGCAATCGCTCGGCCCGCCGAGGAGGCGACGCTCGACGCGATCGAGCTCTGCCTCGGCCAGGCGACCCCGCGAGCGAGCGTCTTCGGCTGCGTGGCAAACGTGCTCGGGATCTGCGAGGAGGACGCCGTGGAGGGCCACGTCTACGTCGTGCTCGCGGGCATGATCGCGGCGGCGGTCCGACTCGGCCTCCTTCCTCCGCTCGAGAGCCAGGCGGCGCTGCGCCGCCTGCTCGCCCGGCGCGCCGCCGATCCGGTCGTCGAGTGGGGCCTCTTCTCCCCCCTCCTCGACATCGCAACGATGCGTCACGAGCTGGCCGACGGTCGCGCCTTCGCGTCGTGACGACGCACGCGCCGTCCCTCCACGTCGGGGCCGCGGGAGAGGTCGCTGCGGTCGCGGCGGGGAGCTACGCGTGGTTCGTCTATCGCGCGGAGGCACCCGTCGCATTCCTCTCCACCTCGCTGGCCGCCCTCGGCGAGGGCGAAGCGCTCGAGACCTGCGTCACCGTGGCCGGCGGTGCGTCGACCACGGTCACGACCCAGGGCCCGACGACGCTTCTACGGACGAGATCGGCCGTGTCGCAGCAATGGCGGTTCCGTCTCGGTCGGGGGGCGCACGTGACGTTCCTCCCCTGGGTCACGATCCCGTTCCCGGGCAGCCGGAGCGAGCTACGGGTCGACGTCAGCCTGGACGCCGGAGCCTCGTTCGTCGCCTGGGACACGCTCGCCGTCGGCCGGGTCGCCGCGGGCGAGCAGTTCCTGTTCGACGAGCTCCGCTCCTCGTGGCGCATCCAGGGAGCGACGGGGCTCGTGCTCGACGATCGGCTGGCGGTACGGGGCTCCGACCGGGAGGACGCCGCGATCCTGCTCGACGGGCGGACGCACGTGGGATCGCTCTATGCCGCCGGGCTCGACGAGCGATCGCTGCCGGTCTCCACCGTTCGCTCGGCGCTCGACGGGCTCGGCGCGACCGGAGCGAGCCGTCCCGAGCCGGACCTCCTCGTCGCCCGCGCGCTCTGCGACGCCGGTGAACGGCTGGAGCGCGCGTTCTGGCCGTCCGTCCTCCACGCGCGCCGTGCGCTCGCCCTCCCGGAGTTGACTCCCGCGGACGTCGCCCGCCGCTGGTTCCCAGCGCTCTAAGCTGTCGCCGTGCGCGCCGTCGTGCTCGACGAGTTCAACGGCCCGCTCCGGATCGAGGAGCGGGCGACACCGGATGCCCCGGTCGGCGGCGCGATCGTCCGTGTGAAGGCCGTCGGCGTCTGCCACTCCGATCTCCACGTCGTCGACGGGTACTTCTCCTCGTCCCCGCTGCCGCTGGTCCTCGGGCACGAGGTGGCCGGCGAGGTCGAGGGGCTCGGAAACGTCCTCGTCTACACGCCGTGGGGCTGCGGCGAGTGCCGCTTCTGCCGTGCGGGCGAGGAGATGATCTGCCCGAACGGGAGAGAGGCGGGGATGTTCCAGGACGGCGGGTACGCCGAGCACATGGCCGTGCCGTTCGGGCGCTACCTGTTCCCGATCGGCGATCTCGACCCGGTCAAGGCGGCTTCGCTGGGCTGCGGCGGATTGACGGCATACCGTGCCGTGAAGCACGCGCTCCCGTTCCTCGAGGGAGGAAAGCGGGCGCTCGTCATCGGGGCGGGCGGCCTCGGCCAGTTCGCGATCCAGTACCTGCGGATCCTCTCGGAGGCCGAGGTCTGGGCCGCCGACACGTCGTCTCAGAAGCGAGACCGCGCTCTCGAGCTCGGTGCCGGATCCGCAGCCGCGCCGCACGACCTCGACGAGCCTTTCGAGGTCGTCCTCGACTTCGTCGGCGCGCAGGAGACGCTCGAGCACGCGGCGCGCCTCGTGGACCGCAAGGGGCTGCTCGAGGTGATCGGACTGCACGGCGGCCGGATCCCCTTCGGGCTCGGCGCGGTGCCACACGAGGCGCGCCTGATGTCGAGCATCTGGGGATCGCTCCAGGAGCTGGGCGAGCTGATCGCCCTCGCGCAGCGGGAGCCGCTCGAGTACACGATCGAGACCCTCCCGCTCGAGCAGGCCCAGGTCGCTCACGACCGCCTCCGCCGTGGCGAGGCGAAGGGAAGGTTGGTGCTGGTGCCATGAACGTCCTGATCCGCGATCGACCCGGACGTCTGCGTCGGCGTCGGCAAGTGCGAGGAGCTCGAGCCGGACGCTGTGGAACTCGGCGACGATGGGGTCTCGCACCCGCTCGAGGGCATCGCCCTCCCCGAGGACCGGGCCGATCGCCTGTGCACGAACTGCCCGAGCGGCGCGATCTCGATCGCCGGTCCGGCTCCGGACTCGGCGCGCGTGCCCTGACGCTCCCCGCCGGTCTCCGGCGATCGTCCCGATATCGGGCTACGCCCGATTCGGGACACGGCGGATCAGATTCCGCCTAGGACACCGGGCGGCTCCCGCCGCCCTCCACGGCAGAATCAGACCGCTGCCGGACCGGCTCCGCCGGTCTCCGGCGATCGTCCCGATATCGGGCTACGCCCGATTCGGGACACGGCGGATCAGATTCCGCCTAGGACACCGGGCGGCTCCCGCCGCCCTCCACGGCCGAATCAGACCGCTGCGCGATCAGATTCCGCCTAGGACGACGAGGCGCTCCTCGGTCATCTCGCGAATGGTGTAGCCCGGGCCTTCCTTCGTGTTGCCCGAGGCCTTCGTGCCCCCGTAGGGCATCTGGTCGACGCGCCACTCGGGCGCCTCGTTGATCATCACGCTTCCGAACTCGAGCGCCCCGGTCGCCTTGACCGCCGGCTCGATCGAGCGGGTGAAGATCGCCGACTGAAGGCCGTAGCTGGTCGAGTTCGCGAGGCGCGAAGCCCTCCTCGAGCGACGAGTAGGGCGTCAGCGAGCAGACCGGCCCGAAGATCTCCTCGCGGCAGACCTTCATCTCGGGGCTCACGTCGGCGAGAACGGTCGGACGGATGACGCCGTCCTCCTCGACGCCGCCCGTCAGCACGGTGGCACCGCCAGCCTTCGCCTCCTCGATCCACGCGAGCACGCGCTCGTGATTGCCGCGGTCGATGACCGGGCCGACGTCGGTCGAGTCGTCGGCCGGATCGCCTGTCTTCAGCGCGTCGACCTTCGGGATCAGCGCTCGACACGAAGTCGTCGTAGACCTCCTGCCGCACGTACACCCGTTGCACGGACACGCAGGTCTGGCCGGCGAATCCGAATGCATGCGTCGCGACCTTCTGGGCTGCGAGCTCGAGATCGGCATCGGCCTCGACCAGCACGGGAGACGCGTTGCCGAGCTCGAGCGCCACCTTCTTCCTGAACGCCCGCTGGCGGATGCCCCACCCGACCTCGCCCGAGCCTGTGAAGGTGATCATCCGGACACGCTCGTCCTCGGCGAGGACCCCGCCGATCTCCGTCCCGGAGCCGGGGAGCACGTGCAGCCAGCCGGGCGGCAGGCCAGCCTCGTCGAGGATCGCCGCGAGGCGCAGCGCGGTCACGGGGGTCGAGCTCGCGGGCTTGAGCACGACCGCGCATCCCGCGGCGAGCGCCGGCGCGAGCTTGTGGGCGACGAGGTTCAGCGGAAAGTTGAACGGCGAGATCGCGCCGATCACGCCGATCGGCACGCGGATCGTCCACGCGATGTGCCCGGCGCCCGATTGCGTGCCCGTCACCGGCACGACCTCCCCGGCGAGCCTTCTCGCCTCGCCGCTCGACAGGCCGTAGGTGTTGACCGCGCGCGCGGCCTCGATCCGGGCGTTCTTGATCGGCTTGCCGGACTCGATCGAGATCGACCGCGCGAGCTCCTCGCCTCGCTCCTCGATCAGCCTCGCGGCACGATCGAGGATGTCGGCGCGCTGCCAGGCCGGCAGCGGGTCGCGCATCACGCGCTCGGCCGCATCGATCGCGCGCCCGACCTCGTCTGCGCCCGCCTTCGCGACGGTCGCGACCACGTCGCCTGAGTACGGGGAGCGCACCTCGATCCACTCGCCCGTCTCGATCCACTCCCCGTCGAGGAAGAGCCGCTCCTGCGTTGCGGTCACGGTGGCCATCGTCAGTCCTTTCGTCGGAGTCCTAGCGGTGAACGACACGCACCGGCATCGATGCGATGCCGTTCACGAAGTTGGAGCGAAGCCGCCTCGGCTCGCCGTTCGGCTCGAAGCGCACATTCCGCGCCCGGATCTCCTCGAGGAGGATGCGGAGCTCGAGCCTGGCCAGGAACGCACCGAGGCAGTAGTGAGGCCCGCCGCCGCCGAAGGAGAGCTCGTCGTTCGGCTCGCGGCCGAGATCGAGCCGGTACGGGTCGGCGAAGACCTCCTCGTCGTAGTTCGCGGACACGTACCACATGACCACCTTGTCGCCCGCCGCGATGGGGACGCCGCGAATCTCGGTGTCGTGCGTCGCCGTCCTGCGGAAGTACATGACCGGCGAGGCCCAGCGGATGAGCTCCTCGACCGCCGTGGGCACGATGCTCCTGCTCCTCGAAGATCCGCTCGAACTCGCCGGGGTGCTCCATGAGGGCCAGCATTCCCTGGGAGATCGCAGTGCGGGTCGTCTCGTTGCCGGCGAAGACCATCAGCTGGAAGAAGTTCGTGTACTCCGCGTCCGTCAGGCGATCGCCGTCGACCTCCGCGTGGACGAGCCGGGAGACGAGGTCGTCGGTCGGGTTGCGACGCCGCTCCTCACCGATCTTCCGCCCGTACTCGAAGAGCGCGTAGGAGGCGGGGCTGTTGAACGGGAGCAGGCGGAGCGGCGTCGTGTTCCCGTAGGCGCTCGGGTCGAGCGGGATGTCCGACGTCCCCTCGGCCAGATGGTTCGAGAGGTCGATCATCATCTGCGCGTCGTCGTCCGGGATCCCGAGGATCGAGACGATCACGTTGATCGGGAGCGGTGCCGCGATGCCCTCTACCCAGTCGAACTCCCCCTGCGCGACCACCCGGTCGAGGAGCTCCTGGGCGATCTCACGCGTGTAGGCCTCGTAGTCGCGCACCTTCTTCGGCGTGAACGCCGAGCTGACGATTCGCCGCAGGCGCGCGTGGGACGGGCCGTCGGTCTCGATCAGGGAGCGGCGCGCCTCCAGTGCGTCGGGCTCGAGGTCCCAGAGGTAGATGTGCCCGGCGGCGGAGGAGAACGTTTCGGCGTCTCGCGAGACCGCGACGACGTCGGCATGCTTGGTGAGCGCCCAGAAGCCCCCGCCCTTCCAGTCCCACGGATGCCAGTGAACCGGGTCGTGCGCCCGCAGGAGGCGGAACTCCTCGTGCGGGACCCCGCGTTCGTAGAGCTCCTGGCTCGCGATGTCGATCGAGTCGAGGTCGGCGGGCGAGATCGCCATGACGAGCCCTCAGTGTACGCGCTTCGCGTACCCGGCCCACTCCCGCTCACGAAGCACGAACTTCTGAATCTTGCCGGTCGACGTCTTCGGCAGCTCGCCGAACTCGATCGTGTCGGGGCACTTGTAGCTGGCGAGCCGCAGGCGGCAGTGGTCGATGATCTCCCGCTCGGTCGCGACCCGTCCGGCCTTGAGCGACACGAACGCCTTCGGCCGCTCGCCCCACTTCTCGTCGGGGATCGCGACGACGGCGCATTCCAGCACCGCCGGATGGCCGACGATCGCCTGCTCGACCTCGATCGTCGAGATGTTCTCGCCGCCCGAGATGATCACGTCCTTCGCGCGGTCGCGAAGCTCCACGTAGCCGTCCGGATGCCGGACGGCGAGGTCCCCCGAGTGGAACCACCCGCCCTCGAACGCGCGGGCCGTCGCGTCTGGATCGCGGAAGTAGCCCGTCATCACGGTGTTGCCGCGCAGGACGACCTCCCCCATGGTGGCGCCGTCGGGCGGCACCTCGACCCCGCGGGGATCGACGACGCCGACGGAGGCGCCTGTCACGTGCCCGACGCCCTGCCGCGCGAGCAGCCGGGCCCGCTCGTGCGGCTCCAGGCGCTCCCACTCCTCGTGCCAGGCGCAGACGGCGCTCGGCCCGTACGTCTCGGTCAGCCCGTAGACGTGAATCGGGCGGAAGTCGAGCTCGGCCAGACGGTCGAGCAGCGTCGGCGACGGCGGCGCTCCTCCCATCACCACCGTCACCTGCCGCCCCAGCGAGTGGGCAGCGGCATCGTTCACGAGTGCGGTCGCGACCGTAGGCGCGCAGCAGAGATGGGTCACGCCTTCGCTCTCGAGGAGCTCCCACACGCGGGGCGGGTCGACTCGCCGCAGGCAGACGTGCGTGCCCGCGACCGCTGTCACCGCCCAGGGATAGCACCAGCCGTTGCAGTGGAACATCGGCAGGGTCCACAGGTAGACGGAGCCGAACGTCAAGCCGGCCTCGATCACCTGGCCGAGTGCGTTCAGGTACGCGCCCCGGTGTGCGACCATCACCCCTTTCGGCCGGCCCGTCGTGCCCGAGGTGTAGTTGATCGAGATCGTGTCCTCCTCGTTCCCCGGCGGGTCGATCGTCAAGTCGGGGTCAGACCCCGTCACCGAGCCCAGGAGGCGCTCGTATGGATCGTCGGCGCCACCGGTGTCGTCGACCCGGACGACCTCGAGATCCGGGGCGCCTTCCACGAGCCCCGCGAGCTCACGGTCGACGAGCGCGAACCGGGCGCCCGAGTGCTCGAGGATGTACGAGACCTCGCCCCTGGTGAGTCGCACGTTGATCGGCACGAGCACGCCCTGAGCCGCCGGAACGCCGAAGTGCGCCTCGAGCATCGCCGGGGTGTTCGGGCACAGGACGGCGACACGCCAGCCCGGCTCGAGCCCACGCTGCCGCAGCGCCGCCGCCAGCCGCCCGGCCCGCTCGCCGAGCTCGCCGTAGGTCAGCCGGCGCTCGCCGTGGACGACGGCAGGCGCCTCGGGGAACACGTCTGCGCTCCGGGCAAGCAGTCGCGCCGGAGCCAGCTCGGAGCGGTAGACCTCCACGCTCCCGTCAGAGAACCGAAGCCCGGAGCGCCTCATACCCGGGCTTGATCTGCTCGTTGATGATCCGAAGGCGCTGCTCGAACGGCCAGAACGCGCTCTTCATCGCGTTGATCGTCAGCCACTCGAGGTCGTCGATGCCGTACCCGAACGCCTTTACGACGTTGTGCAGCTCCTCCGACAGCGTGACGCCGCTGATCAGGCGGTTGTCGGTGTTCACGGTGACCCGGAAGCGCAGGCGCCGCAGCAGGCCGATCGGATGCTCCGAGAGGCTCGGGGCAGCACCGGTGTGGACGTTCGACGTCGGGCACATCTCGAGCGGCACGCGGCGATCGCGCACATACGACGCGAGCCTGCCGAGCGTCGCTCTTCCCTCCGCGTCGACGGCGATGTCGTCGACGATCCGGACGCCGTGGCCGAGCCGCTCGGCACCGCAGTAGTGCAGAGCTTCCGCGATCGAGGGCAGCCCGAAAGCCTCCCCCGCGTGGATCGTGAGATGGAAGTCCTCGCGCATGACGCGCTGGAAGGCGTCGAGGTGCCGGCTCGGCGGATAGCCGGCCTCGGCGCCGGCGATGTCGAAGCCCACGACGCCCTCGTCGCGGTGCCGCAGCGCGAGCTCGGCGATCTCCACCGATCGGGCCGCCGTGCGCATGGCCGTGCACAGCGTTCCGATGGCGATCCGGCCCGCACTCCCGAGCCGGAACCCGTCGAGCACGGAGCGCACGACCTCGTCGAGGTCGAGCCCTTGCTCGAGATGCAGCTCCGGAGCGAAGCGCACCTCCGCATACACGACCCCGTCGGCGCTCAGGTCCTCAGCGCACTCCGCCGCGGCACGCCTCAGCGCTTCGGGTGTCTGAAGGAGCGCGACGGTGTGCCGGAACGGCTCGAGGTAGAGCTCGAGATCACGCCGGTCGGCACCGCGCGTGAACCAGGCGGCGAGCTCGCCGGGGTCGTCGACGGGCAGCCCCCGGTAGCCCTGCTCGCGCGCCAGGTCGACGACGGTCGCCGGTCGCAGGCCGCCGTCGAGGTGGTCGTGGAGGAGCACCTTCGGCGCTCGCCGGATCTGCTCCAGGCTTGGCGCTTCGCCGAGGAGAGGCACGTCGAAAGACTAGAGATACGATCCGTGGCGCGATGGTCGTGACGACGGTCGGGCTCGACGGCGACGACACGCTCTGGCACTCGGAGGTGCTCTTCGCCGTCACGCACGGACGTTTCGAGGAGCTCCTCGCCCCGTGGCTCGGCGACCGCAACGCCGAGGCGGAGCTGCTCGCCACTGAGCAGCGGAACCTGCGGCTCTTCGGGTACGGGGTGAAGGGCTTCACCCTCTCGATGATCGAGACGGCGATCGAGGTCTCGGGCGGCGAGGTGCCGGCCGCCGGGATCGAGGAGATCCTCGGCTGGGGGAAGGCGATGCTCGAGCATCCCCTCGAGCTGCTCGACGGGGTGCGGGAGACGGTGGATTGGCTCGCCGATCGGTACCGGCTCGTGCTCGTGACGAAGGGTGACCTGTTCCACCAGGAGACGAAGCTCGCCGAGTCGGGCCTCAGCGAGCGATTCTGGCGCATCGAGATCGTCGCCGAGAAGGACGAGGCGACGTACGTTCGGATCCTGAAAGCCCACGGGATCCGGCCGGAAGAGTTCGTGATGGTCGGGAACTCGGTCCGCTCGGACGTGCTGCCTGCGATCGCCGTGGGAGCGAGGGCCGTCCACGTCCCCTACCACGTCACCTGGGCGCTCGAGACGGCCGACGCGCCGGTCGAGCACGACGGCTACTGGGCGATCGACCGGATCACCGACCTGCCCGGCCTGCTCGCCGGCCTCGACGCGGGCTCAGGCGAGGACGGAGGGGGCCAGCTCGTCGAGGGGGACGGCGGGGCGCGCGCCGACGTGTGAGATCACCTCGGCCGCGGCGAGCGAGCCGAGGCGCCCACACGAGCCCAGATCGAGGCCCTGGCTGATCCCGAACAGGAACCCGGCCGCATACAGGTCCCCGGCCCCCGTCGTATCGACCAGCCGCTCGACCGGATGCGCGTCGACCACGTGCACCTCGTCGCCCGAGAGGACCAGCGAGCCCCGCGGCCCACGAGTCAGGGCGACGATCTCGCACCGCCGCCGCACCAGTTGCAACGCAGAGTCGAAATCCCCCACCTCGTAGAGCGAGCAGATCTCCGACTCGTTCGCGAACAGCACGTCGACGTGATGCTCGACGAGATCCCGGAACGCCTCCCGATGACGATCCACGCAGAACGGATCGCAGAGGGTCAACGAGACCCGCCGGCCGGCTCCGTGCGCCATCCTCGCCGCGACCCGGAACGCCTCCTGCGCCGCCGGCGGATCGAACAGGTACCCCTCCAGGAACAGGATCCGGCCCCGCGAGATCAACCCCTCCTCGATATCCGCCGGCGACAGCTGCACCGACGCGCCCAGAAAGGTGTTCATCGTCCGCTGCGCGTCGGGGGTCACCATGATCAGGCAGCGGCCCGTCGGCGGCCCCGCGGTTGCAGCCGGCGTCTCGAACGCGACGCCCGTCGAGCGAAGGTCGTGGCCGAACACCTCGCCCAGCTGATCATCACGCACCTTCCCGACGTACTGCGCCCTCCCGCCGAACGACGCCACACCCACGATCGTGTTCGCGGCCGACCCGCCCGACATCTCGATCCCCGGCCCCATCGCGTCGTACAGCTCGTGCGCGCGGGCCTCGTCGATCAGATGCATCGTCCCCTTCGCCAAACCCAAACCCGACACGAACCCGTCCGACTCGTGGCTGATCACGTCCACGAGCGCGTTGCCGATACCGATCACGTCGAGCTCGCCGGACGGGCCCATCGGGCTCCTCACTGGGGCGGGGACCAGGAAGCCCGCACGATAGCGGCGCCGACACTGCCGTCGTCATCTCTGGCAGGATCGCGCCGGTGATCGACCCGCTCGAGCGCTGGCGCCGCGAGCACGGACTCCCGGACAAGCCGGACTACGCCGGCTTGCTCACGTATGCCGGGATGCCGTACACCGAGGAGGCGTCCGAGCTGGCCGGCGTGGACGTCGCGATCCTCGGGGCGCCGATGGACGATCTCGTCTCGGATCGGCCGGGTACCCGCTACGGGCCGAGAGCGATCCGCGCCGCGAGCTGCCCGCCGGGCCCTCATCTCGAGGCGAAGGTCGACTGGTCCGAGGTACTGAGGGTGGTCGACTTCGGCGATGCACCGGTGCTGCCGGCCGATGCCGTGCGTTCCCACGCCGCAATCGAGCGGGTGGTCGGCGAGGTTCTCGCCGCCCGGGCGATCCCCGTGATCCTCGGCGGCGACCACTCCATCGCCGAGCCGGACATCCGCGCGTGCGCCGCTGTCCACGGACCGGTCGGGCTCGTCCACTTCGACACCCACACCGACACCGGGACCGAGGTCTTCGGCGTCGAGATCTCGCACGGGACGCCGATGTACCGACTCGTCGAGCACGGACACGTGCGCGGCGACCGGTACGTCCAGGTGGGGCTCCGCGGCTACTGGCCGGGCGAGCAGGAGTTCGACTGGCAGGCCCAGCGCGCGATCACCAGCTTCTTCATGCACGACGTGCGCGATCTCGGGATCCGCGAGGTGGTCGGACGGACGCTCGGCATCGTCGGCGACGGCCCCGTCTTCCTGTCCGTCGACGTCGACGTGCTCGACCCTGCGTTCGCGCCGGGAACGGGCACGCCCGAGCCGGGCGGGATGACGCCTGTCGATCTGCTCTGGGCCTGCCGCACGCTGGCGGCCGAGCTGGAGCTGGTCGGCGCCGACGTCGTCGAGGTCGCTCCCAGCGGAGTCGCCTCGGCCGACGTGACCGCGCTCGTGGGAGATCGCATCGTTCGCGAGATCCTGACCGGAATCGCGTTACGGAGGCGCGACCGCGAAGTCAGTTGATCCGGCGGTCGCGACCGGCCCACTCCCGCTCGCGAAGAACGTACTTCTGGATCTTCCCCGTCGACGTCTTCGGCAACGGACCGAACTCGACTGCCGCCGGGCACTTGTACCTCGCCAGCCGCTCCCGGCAGAAGGCGATGAGCTCCTCCCCGGTCAACTCTTCGTGCTCCTTCAGCGTGACGAACGCCTTCGGCCGCTCGCCCCACTTCTCGTCCGGGATCGAGACGACCGCGCACTCGAGCACCGCAGGATGTCTGACGATCGCCTGCTCGACCTCGATCGTGGAGATGTTCTCGCCGCCCGAGATGATCACGTCCTTCGCGCGGTCGCGAAGCTCGACGTAGCCGTCGGGATGAACGACGCCGAGATCACCGGAGTGGAACCACCCGCCTGCGAATGCCGCCGCGGTCGCGTCTTCGTCGTCGAAGTAGCCCTTCATGACGTTGTTCCCACGCATCACGACCTCGCCCAGGACGGTCGCGTCGCGCGGAACGTCGTTCATCCGCTCGTCCACGACTCGCACGTGCTCCGAGGTGACGTAGGCGACCCCCTGCCGCGCGAGCAGGCCCGCCTGCTCCTCGTCGGAGAGCTCTTCCCAGGCCGGATGCCACGCGCAGACGGTGTGCGGCCCGTACGTCTCGGTCAGGCCGTAGACGTGGATCGGCCGCAGGTTCAGCGCTCGCATCTGGGCGAGCAGGGTCGGGGAGGGCGGTGCTCCGGCAACCGTGACCGTGACGGGCCGTTCGAGGCGCCGGGCCCGCGGATGGTTGACGAGCGCGATCTGCACCGTCGGAGCGCCGTTGTAATGCGTGACGCCCTCGCGCTCGAGGAGCTCCCAGATCAGCTCCGGCTCGACCTTCCGCAGGCAGACGTGGGTTCCCGCCACTGCCGTCACCGCCCACGGAAAGCACCAGCCGTTGCAGTGGAACATCGGGAGTGTCCACAGGTAGACGGTGCCTGGCCCCATCCGGGTCTCGATCACCTCGCCGAGCGCGTTCAGGTAGGCGCCGCGGTACGTGTACATGACACCCTTCTGCAGACCGGTCGTGCCCGACGTGTAGTTGATCGAGATCGTGCCCTCCTCGTCCACGTTCGGCACACGCTCGACCGGTGCTGCACCGGTGAGGAGGAACTGCTCGTAGGGGTCGCTCGCGCCTCCCGTATCGGCGACGACGATCTTCTCGACGCCCTCGACGCCGTCGACGAGTGGAACCAGCTCGCCGTCCACGAGGACGATGCGGGCGCCGGAGTGACGGAGGATGTACTCGACCTCCGCCCGCGCGAGCCGGGTGTTGACGGCAACGAGGACGGCGCCTGCGGCCGGTACGCCGAAATGCGCCTCGAGCAGCGCTGGGATGTTCGGAGCGAGAACGGCGACGCGGTCGCCTGGACGCACACCCCAGGCGCAAAGGGCCGACGCGAGCCGGCGCGCCCGCTCGGCCAGCTCGCGGTAGGTGAACCGACGTGCCCCGTGGACGACCGCCGTTCGCTCGGGAAACACGGACGCGCTCCGGCGGAGGAATGCGCCTGGATCGAGCTCGCTCCGGTAGACCCGTGCGCCATGCTCACCGGCGTGCACGCACACGAGCATCGCAGAGGGCGAATCCACTGACAAGCCGGGCCCACGAGCCGTCACGGCACCGCTGGCTCCGCTTCGCCGCGGCTGCAGGCGTAGCGGGGGCGATCGCCCAGAACGCCTGGATCCTCGAGTCGGTCGTCACGCCGCCTCACGACATCGTCGGCAGCCTCGTCTCCGATCTCGGTGCGAAGACGATGCCCAACTGGTGGTACTACACCGCCGCCGACGTCGTCGCCGGCCTTGGCACGATGCTCTTCGCCGTCGCCGTGATCCCGATCTGGCACGAGCTCGCGAGGCGGGGCCGGTACGCCGTCGCCGGCGCGATCGCCCTGCTGCTGGCCGGCGTGGGCACGTTCGCCGACGGCCTGCTGCGCCTCCCCTGCCCGAAGACGCTCTCACAGGCCTGCGAGGACCGGCTCGACGCCGGTGAAGGTGGCTGGATCTACCTGGCCCACGAGATCGAGAGCTCGTTCACCCCGATCGTGACGGTGGTCGCGGTCGTCCTCATCGCGTACGCGCTCACCCGCGACCCGCGCTGGGGCCCGGCCGCGCGCTGGATGTGGATCCTGCTGCCCGCGTTCATCGCGATCAACCTCGCCGCGGGGATCGCGACTTTCCTCGACACCGACTGGCTGGGCGTCCCGCTCCGCCTCCTCCAGGTCTCGACGGCGGCAGCGACGATTCCGCCGATGATCCGGCTCTGGCAGCTCGCCCCGGAGCTCGAGCGAGGTCAGTCGGCGAGCTCGGCCGGGAACCGCCCGAGCACCCAGTCCGCGTCGAGCGGACGCCTGCGGTAAGGCCGGCCGTTGACGAGGACGTAGTCCCGTCGGCGAACGTCCATGGGGAGTCGAGCCTCCACCGGGTACCAGCGGTTGTGACGGCGGATCAGGTCGTTGACCTCGTCGAACGACCACCGCTCCGCGATCTCCCGCCAACGACGAGCGAACTCGGTCGGGTCGTTCGCGAGCTCCACGGCCAGCTCACGTCGATGTTCGGCCAGCGCGCGCTCGGCCTTCTCGGTCAACCGGTCGATCTCCCTCAGCCGGGTCATGTAGGGGAGCGGCCCGCCGAGTGACGCGATATAGGAGTCGGCTTCGAGCTTGAAGAGCCTGGGGCGCACCTCCAGCGGCCGACCCGTCACCGGGCTGCCGTCCAGGTCGGCCGCGACCCGCTCGCCCTCCTCGAGCTCGTGCCGAAGGGGGTCACGCACCCCCCATTGACCGAGGATCTCCTTCCGCTTGCGTGGGTCCACTATCCGAGCAGCGCCTCGAGCGACTCCGGGTCGGTCACCGGCGCCTGACACGCGAAGCGCTCGCAGACGTACGCGGCGGGCCTGCCCTCGACGAGGGTCTTGCCGGCGAGGGCCGGGACGCGCGCGAGCGCGGGATCGTCGGGGCCGGTCGCGAAGGCGTGAACCGTGTCGGGAGCGAAGCGCCGAAGCGCGACGCCGCGGAGGGCAGCAGTCGCTTCGTCGTCGGGCAAGCCGACGATCGCAACCTCACGCGGCGCCGAGAAATGGAGGTCGAGCGCGCAAAGGAGCTGTCCGACGGCACTCGGCGCCCGCTCGACGAGACGGCGGGCCAGGCGGAACACGCCGACCGCCAGCCGCTCGAGCTCCTCGTCCCCGTAGAGCCGGGAAAGTCGAAGGAGGACGAAGGCGAGCATCGAGTTGCCCGACGGCGTGGGATTGTCGTCGAGCTCCTTTGTGCGGGCGATCAACTGCTCGCCGTCGGCGGGCGTGAAGAAGAAGCCGCCGAGCTCCTCGTCCGCGAACAGGGCCACCGCGAGCCGCGCGAGCCGGATCGCGTGCTCGAGCCAGGGCAGCTCGCCGGTGGCCGTGTAGAGCTCGAGCAGACCGTGGGCGACGTTCGCGTAGTCCTCGAGATAGCCCGCGAGCTTCGCCTCGCCCGCGCGGTGACTGCGGTGGAGCCGGCCGTCCGCGTCGCTCATCGCGCCAAGCAGGAACCCGGCGAGCTCGCGCGCAGCCTCGAGGTAGTCGTCGCGGCCGAGGCGTCCGCCCGCGTCGGCGAGCGCAGCGAGGGCGAGCCCGTTCCAGGCCGCGAGCGCCTTGTCGTCCATCGCCGGCTGGGGCCGCTCCATCCTCGCGGCGAGCAGGCGGGCAGAGGCGCCCGGCGGGACGACGACGTCGGCCTCGGCGACGTGCAGCACGCTCCTACCCTCGAAGTTGCCGCTCTCCGTGACACCGAAGCGCGCGATCACCGCCTCCGCCTCGGCGGGCTCGAGCAGGCTCTCGATCTCGCCGGGACGCCAGACGTACGTGAGCCCCTCCTCCCCGAGCGTGTCGGCGTCCTGGGCAGACGCGAACCCGCCCTCCGGGAGGCGCAGCTCGCGCAGGAGGTAGTCGAGCGTCTCGACGGCGACCTCGCGGTAGCGCGGCCGGCCGGTGACCAGCCAGCCGTGCAGGTACGCGCTCGCGAGGAGCGCGTTGTCGTACAGCATCTTCTCGAAGTGAGGCACCAGCCAGGCGGCGTCGACCGAGTATCTGTGGAAGCCCCCGCCGAGCTGGTCGTACATCCCGCCCGCCGCCATCGCGTCGAGCGTCCGGGTCGCCATCTCCAGGGTCTGCTCCGAGCCGTTGCGCGCGTGCATGCGGAGGAGGAACTCGATCGTGGACGCGGGCGGAAACTTCGGCGCGCCGCCGAAGCCTGCGTGCACCCGGTCGAACTGCTGCGCGAGGATCAGAACCGCCTCGGTCAGGAGCCCGCTGGTGAGCGGATCCGCCGAGGGCTGCTGTCGCGACGAGCGCCTGATCGCCTCGGTGAGCTCCGCGGCCTGCTGCACGACGTCCTCCCGCCGTGAGGCGAACGTGTCGGCGACCGCGACCAGGACGTCGCGAAAGCCGGGCATCCCCATCCTCGGCGCGGGCGGGAAGTACGTCCCTCCCCAGAACGGCTCGCCGTCCGGGGTCAGGAACACCGTCATCGGCCAGCCTCCCTGCCCGGTCAGGGCGACGACCGCCTCCATGTAGATCGCGTCGACGTCCGGGCGCTCTTCGCGGTCGACCTTGACGTTGACGAAGCGCTCGTTCATCAGGGCGGCCGTCTCGAGATCCTCGAAGGACTCGTGCTCCATGACGTGGCACCAGTGGCAGGCGGAGTAGCCCACGGAGAGCAGGATCGGCCGCTCCTCGCCGCGGGCCCGGGCGAACGCCGCTTCGCCCCACGGGTACCAGTCGACCGGATTCCCCGCGTGCTGGAGCAGGTACGGACTGGTCTCGTCGCCGAGGCGGTTCACGAGTCGAGTATCGCATTCACCCGGGATCGGCCTTTCGCTCTCACCGTCTCCGAGGAACAATGAGGTCGCCGCATGGAGTTTCACGTCCTCGGCCCGCTTGAGGTCATCGACGAGCAGCGCCCGGTCGCGCTCGGCGGTCGGCGGCAGCGCGCGTTGCTCGGCCTCCTCCTCCTGCACGCGAACGAGGTCGTCTCGAGCGACGTGATCCTCGACGAGGTCTGGGGTGACGAGCGGCACGGTTCGCCTGCGAACGCCCTCCAGGCTGCCGTCTCCAGGCTCCGGCGATCCCTGGCGGGGCCCGACCGGATCGTCACGAGGCCGCCCGGATACCTCCTTCGTGTCGACCGGGACGAGCTCGACCTCGAACGCTTCGAGCGCCTCGCCGCCGAGGGCGAGCAGAAGCTCGCCGAGGGCGATGCCGACACGGCCGCGGCCCGCCTCACGGCCGCGCTCGCGCTCTGGCGCGGCCCCGCGCTCGCGGAGCTCGCCTACGAGCGCTTCGCCGCGGGCGAGATCGCCCGGCTCGAGGAACGCCGCCTGGCGGTGCTGGAGGCCAGGATCGACGCCGACCTCGCCAGGGGCCGCTCAGCCGAGCTCGTGGGTGAGCTCGAGTCGCTCGTCGCGGCGAGCCCGCTGCGCGAGCGGCTCAGGGGGCAGCTGATGCTCGCGCTCTACCAGGGGGGTCGCCAGGCCGAGGCTCTCGACACCTACCAGGAGACGCGCCACTCGCTCGTGGAGGCACTCGGCATCGAGCCCGGTCCCGGGCTCCAGCGGCTCGAGCGGGCGATCCTCAACCAGGATCCGTCCCTCGATCCGCCGACCCGGGCTTCGTCCGCCCCGCCCCGGGCGGTCGCTCCGCCGCCCGTCGCCGAGGCCCGCAAGGTCGTGACCGTCGTGTTCGCCGACGTCGTAGGCTCCACCGCGCTCGGGGAGGGGCTCGACCCGGAGGCGCTCCGGCGCGTCATGCAGCGCTTCTTCGGGTCGGCGTCCGACGTCCTCACCCGGCACGGGGGCACCGTCGAGAAGTTCATCGGTGACGCGGTGATGGCCGTCTTCGGAGTCCCGACCCTCCACGAGGACGACGCGCTCCGGGCGGTTCGGGCCGTCGCCGAGCTGCGCGAGGGGCTCGTCGCGCTCAACCAAGAGCTCGAGAGAGACGTCGGCGTGACGATCGAGGTACGGATCGGCGTCAACACGGGCGAGGTCGTCGCCGGCGGTCAAGGGCCCCCGCCGTCGCCGGTCACGGGCGACGCGATCAACGTCTCGAAGCGCCTCCAGGAGGCGGCCGGCCCGGGGGAAGTGCTCCTGGGCGAGAAGTGCTTCCGGCAGGTCGCTCACGCCGTCGTTGCCGAGGAGCTCGCACCGCTCGAGCTGAAGGGGAAAGGGCGGCCGGTCAGGGCGTGGCGCCTGCTCGACCTGACCGCGGACGCGGAGGGGATCGTCCGGCGCCACGACTCGCCCTTCGTGGGTCGCGCCGACGAGCGGGCGCGGCTCGTCGCCGCCTTCGAGCGGTGCGAGGCAGAGGCCAGCTGCCGCCTCGTCACGGTGCTCGGCCCGGCCGGTGTGGGCAAGTCCCGACTCGTCCAGGAGTGCGCCGACGGCCTTGGATCCCGCGCCCGCGTCCTCGTCGGTCGCTGCCTCCCCTACGGCGAGGGGATCAGCTACTGGCCGCTCGCCGAGATCGTCGGCGGCATCGCCGCCGGAGGCGTGCGGGAAAGCGTCTTCCGGATCCTCGGCGCCGACGACCATGCAGCGCTGGTCGCGGATCGCGTGGCCGCGGCCGTCGGCGCGGGGGGCGTCGCCGGACCTGCCGAGGAGACGCACTGGGCGGCCCGCCGCCTCCTCGAGACGCTGGCGGTCGAGAGCCCGCTGATCGTCGTCTTCGAGGACGTGCACTGGGCGGAGCCCGCCTTCCTCGACTTCGTCGAATACCTCTCGGCGTTCAGCTCGTCGAGCCCGATTCTCGTGATCTGCGTCGCGCGGCCCGAGGTACTCGACGTGCGCCCGACGTGGACGAGCCCTCGCGAGGGGACGGAGGTCGTTCCGCTCGACCCGCTGCCGGACGAGACAGCCCGTGAGCTTGCCGGCGCGCTCGCCGAGCCCCGGGTCGACGCGAAGAGCCTCGAGCGGATCGTGGCGGCGGCCGAGGGGAACCCGCTCTTCCTCGAGCAGCTGATGGCGATCCAGGCCGAATCGGGCACGGCCGGCGAGCTCGTCGTCCCGCCGACCATCCACGCTCTGCTTGCGGCTCGGATCGATCGGCTCCCGCCCGTCGAGCGCGCGATGCTGGAGCGCGCGTCCGTGGAAGGCCGCCACTTCCACCGTGGCGCGCTGGCGGCGCTCTCCCCGCCCGAGGAGCGCGCCGATCTGGGCGCGGCGCTGATGACGCTCGTCAGGCGTGAGCTGATCCGGCCGGCGCGCGCGCTGTTCTCCGGCGACGACGCCTTCCGCTTCCACCACATCCTGATTCGGGATGCCGCCTATCAGGGCATCCCCAAGGAGACGCGGGCGGACCTGCACGAGCAGTTCGCGGCCTGGCTCGAACGGACGGCGGGCGACCGGACCAGCGAGCTCCCCGAGATCCTCGGCTACCACCTGGAACAGGGGTATCGCTACCGCGAGGCCCTCGGATCGGTCGATCGCCCTGCGCATCGCGAGCTCGGCGCCCGCGCGAGCTCCCTGCTCGAAGGAGCCGGGCGGAGCGCGCGGGCCCGGGGCGACCTCGGCGCGGCCGCGACGCTCTTCCGGCGCTCCGCGGTGCTGCGGGTCGACGACGCGGACGCGCGGGCCGCACTCGAGCTCGAGTTGGGCGCGGCGCTGACCGAGGCCGGGCGGCTCGCCGAGGCCGAGGAGATCCTCGACGTCCTCGTGGGCGGCGCTCAGGACGAGGGCCAGGCCTCGCACGCGCAGGCGCTCCGGCTGCTGGGACGCCTCCATGTCGATACGGCTGCGGCCGTCACCGAGGCCCACGCACTCGGTGAATCGGCATCCCCCGCGCTGCTGCAACGAGGGGACGACCTCGCGCTCTCTCGTCTGTGGCGGCTGGTCGGAGTGGCCCGCTGGGTCGAGGCTCGGTGCCTCGATGCCGACGAGGCACTCGCGCGCGCAGCGGAGCACGCGCGGCGGGCAGGCGACCAGCGCGAGCGCGCCGACGTCCTCTCGTGGCTCGCCTCGTCCGCCTTCTTCGGGCCGATCCCGGTCCCCGAGGCGATCGAGCGCTGCGAGTCGATCCGGGCAGAGCTCTCCGGAAGCCCTAGCGCCGAGGCGCTCGTGCTCCACCCCCTGGCGGGCTTGCACGCCATGGCCGGCGATCTCGTCATGGCGCGCCGCCTCCTGGACGAGAGCAACGAGACGCTGTCGGAGCTCGGCATGACCCTGCACACGGCGGTCTCCCATCCCGAGGCGTTCGTGGCGATGCTCGAAGGCGATGCCGTGCATGCAGAGGTCAGGCTCCGCGCGGGCTACGAGGGGCTCGAGTCGATGGGCGAGCGATCGCTGCTCTCGACCACGGCCGCGCTCCTCGCGCGGGCTGTCTTCGTCCAGGGGCGAGCGGACGAGGCCTTCGAGCTCACGCGAACCGCCGAGGAGACCTGCGCGCCCGGCGATCTGTCGACCGAGATGCTCTGGCGATCGACACGGGCCCGGATCCTCTCGGCGCGCGGGAGGAGCGAGGAGGCCGAGGCGCTCGCCGCCCACGCCGCGGGCCTCGCAGCCCAAACCGACTGGCTCAGCCTGAGCGGCGATCTCCAGCTCGACCTCGCGACGGTCCTCCTCGAGTCGGGGCGCGAGGGCGAGGCCGTAGAGGCGGCCCGGCAGGCCCTCTCCCTGTACGAGCGAAAGGGGAACACCGTGGACATGGGCACCGCGAGACGATTCCTGTCCGAGCTCGTGCCCGTCTGACACATAACCGAAAGGGAGGACGGCGATGTTCTCGAGATTCGACGACCAGCAGGAGCTGAAGAACGCCGGAGCGGTGGTAGAGGCGTGCGGACCGCTTCCCTGGGAGGCCATGCCGGACCTCGTCGAGATGCGTCTGGAGAGGGTGACGTTCCGCCAGGGCCGGAGTGTCGCCCGAGCCTGGCTCGACGAGCCCCTCGTCTTCACCCCGGGCGACGAGATGTGGATGATCGACACCGATGTCGTCGGGCCCCCGATGGGCCCCGGCCCCGCGAGCGCGAACGGGAAGGCGATCCTGGTCTTCGCGAGCGGGCTGCGCAAGCCGGACCCCTGGGGGCAGCAGGTGACGCTCGTCAGCCCCTGAAAGGCGCGTTCGCGATCGCCGGAATCGTTGCCTAACGCACGCGGCCGAAGCCGTTGACCTGGCTGTGGTAGCGGAGGCGGCGCATCACGATGCCCCCGTTCGAGTCGTTGCCGACCGAGGTGTTGCCCTCGATCGCGTTGAACTTCCCGCCGCCGAGGTAGCTCTCGACGATGCCGATATGGTCGGGAACGCCGCCGTCCCAGTTGTAGATGGCGATGTCGCCCGGCGCCGGAGTCGATCTGCCGATCCACATGCCGGTCGCCCGCAGCCACGCCTCCGTCGTCGGGACGTACGCGCAGCCCTTTGCGTTCACGCCCGCACCCGAGTAACCCCCGCAGATCGTGTACGCGGCGCCGACCGAGAAGCAGTAGCTGACGAACATGTTGCACCACGGGACGCCGTCGACGCCGAACCACTTGCCGAACGGAGTGCGGTTCGAGTTCGCCGGGCTCTCCTTGACGCCGATGTGCCGGAGCGACTCGGCGAGGGCCTTCTGGCCGACCTCGCCGGGCTCGATCACCCGCGCCTCGCCGACTCCCACCGCGCCCGGCTTCGCCTTGCGCAGCGCCGCCCGCGTCGCCTTGCCGACGATCCCGTCCGGGTCGAGCCCGCTCGCGAGCTGGAATGCCGTGACTGCGCTCGCGGTCGCCACCCCGTAGAAGCCGTCGAGCGGCCCCGGCGCATACCCGAGGGCGTCGAGCTTCTCCTGGATCTTGAGAACGTCCGGGCCCGACATCAGCGGGCTCGTGACGTGGAGTTCGACGGCCACCGTTGCTCCTTTCGGTCCCTGTCAGCCCGCGCGCGCGACCCGCATCTGCTCGGCGATCTCCCGCCGCCGGGAGTGCTCCTTGCCCTGCCGGAACTCGGCGATGTACGCGTCGAAGTCCCAGCGCGCGAGAAACGTCGTCGCCGCATCCCTCCCGCTGCGGTAGAGCGCCTCCGCCCGCTCGACCGTAAGGTCGAACTCGGTTGTTCCGACGCCCAGCGTCTCGATCGGGATCGTGCGCGCGAAGTCGGCCTTGCCGACGTAGAGGCGATCGTGCGCCTCGAGCATCGTCTGGATGAGGCTCTTCGCGTAGCCGATCGTGCCGCCGATCCAGCGCTTCGACGGCTGGTACTCCGGAATCCGCGAGCCGAGCGAGGCCTTCGGGTCGGGCTCGACGAGGAGGAGCCCGAACGTCGGCCAGTCCGGTTCGCCGTCGGCGTCGAAGAGCCAGACCGGGAAGTTGGAGAGCACGCCGCCGTCCGCGATCAGGTGCTCCCGGCCGGTCAGTGGATCGCCGAGGCGGACCGGCTCGAAGAAGAAGGGGATGCTCATGCTCATCCGCACGGCGAGCGCGATGTCGAGGTCGTCGGGCTCGATGCCATACGCCTTCGCGTCGTGAGGCAGCACCAGCAGCCGGTGCGCCGTCAGATCCGACGCGATCACGCTGACGCGGTAGCGGTAGCGCTCGTCGTCGGCGAAGTCCGGGTGTACGAGGTCCGCGAAGGTCCGCTTGCCCTTGGCCGCGAGCAGGTCCGAGATCCACGAGTAGAAGGCGTCGCCCTCGAAGATCCCCTGGTCCTTGAGGATGCTGAGCGGGGTGCCGACGAGCGGCACCTTGTCCTCCCAGCGGCGATCCTCGAACCGGCGGAAGTCGAGCCCGATGATGATGTCGTGGAGCTCCGGCGCCGTGTATCCGGCCGCGAGGAGCGCCGCGACGATCGAGCCAGCAGAGGTGCCGGCTAGGTTCTGCGCGACGAACCCCTGCTCCTCGAGCACCGACAGGGCGCCGACGAGACCGATGCCCTTGACACCCCCACCCTCGAACACGAGGTCGGCGCTCTTCTCGCGCCCGGCGCTCATGGCCGCGCCGCCGGCTCGGCCGGCGGGGAAAGGGGGCCGCAGCAACGGGTGAGCAGTGGCATGGCCTGCCTTTCGCTGCTACAGGACGAACCCGACCATAGAAGCGATCGCCCGGGAGGTCAATACCCCGAACGGCGGCATTCCTGCGCGCCACGCTGCGGACGGCCTGTCAATAGGATGGCGAATCGTGACGAGCCCGCCGACCGAGCTGGCACACGGTCTCTGGCTCTTCCAGACGGGGCTCTGGCAGACGAACTCGCTGCTCCTTCGGCGGAGCGCAGGGGCACTGGTCTGCGATCCCTGCTGGACGCCCGAGGAGATCGCGCGGATCCGCCGGAAGGCAGGCTCCGGCCCGCTGCAGCTCCTGCTGACGCACGCCGACTACGACCACACCTGCGGCATCGGCTTCTTCCCGGAGGCGACCGTGCTCGCGAGCCCTGAGACTGCGGCGGCCGTCGAGTCCGGCGCGGCCGCCGATTCGCTCGCCGCGGCCTCCCGCGAGTGGGGTCTCGAATGGCCGCTCGACCTTCGCGTCGACCGGCAGGTCGCGGCAGGCGAGCGATTCACGTGCGGCGCGTTCGAAGTCGAGGCGATCGACGCCCGCGGTCACGTTCCCGACGGGCTCGCGTACGCCATCCTCGACGAGGGCGTCCTGCTCCCGGGCGACTATCTCTCGTCGATCACGTACCCCTTCGCGACGTGGTCGGTGGAGGCGGCGCGCCACACCTGCGCGCGGCTGCTAGCCGCCCTCGATCGCCTCGAGCCCGAGTGGGTCGTCCCGGGCCACGGGCCTGCGCTCGGCGCGATGGAGGCGCGGCGAATCGGAGAGGCTGACATCGAATACCTCACGACCCTGGAAGCCGTCGCTCGAGACGCAGTCGCAAGGGGTCTCAGCTCCGGCGACGCGCTGCTCGCCGCCTACTCCGTGGAGCCGCCGCGATCGACCACCGACGACTTCGAGGTCTACGGCATCCGCGCCTTCAACGCCAGGAAGGCGCTCGAGCAGGCGGGAGGCGACGCATGAGATTCGAGGGGCGGGCGGGGATCGTGACGGGAGGATCCAGCGGCATCGGCCGGGCGATCGCCCAGCGGCTCGCCGACGAGGGAGCCGACCTCTGCCTCGTCGCGGCGCCGCAGGACGCGGCACAGCTCGACGCCGCGGTCGCAGAGCTCGAGGCGAAGGGTCGCGGCGCGATCGGGATCGCCGCCGACGTCGGCGAGCCGGAGACCGCCCGGCGGGCCGTTGCCGAGACCCTCGAGCGCTTCGGTCGACTCGACCTGCTTGCGGACAACGCCGGCATCGCGTACTTCGAGAACGTCTTCACGACTCCGATCGAGCACCTCGACCACACGTTGCACGTCAACGTTCGCGGGATGTTCCTGATGGCCGTGGCAGCGGCGCGGGTGATGGCCGAGCGGGGCGGCGGAGCGATCGCCTGCACGGCGTCGACCGCGTCCTTCGCAGGCGAGGAGCTCCAGGTCACCTACAACATCTCGAAGGGCGGCGTGGCGGAGCTCACGCGCTCGCTCGCGGTCGATCTCGCCCCGTACGGCGTTCGCGTGAACGCCGTCGCGCCGGGCTGGGTGCACACGCCTGCGACCGAGGAGATCGTCGCCGACGCGCTCCAGTGGTCGAAGCACCGCTCGCGGATCCCGATGGACCGCCCGGCCGAGCCGGCCGAGATCGCGGCCGTCGTCGCCTTCCTCCTCTCGGACGACTCGTCGTACATGACCGGCTCGATCGTGGTCGCCGACGGTGGGCTGACCGCCGGCTACCGATACTCGGACTGGGGCGCCGTCGAGCAGCCGCGATCGCCGAGGGAGGCGAGGAAGCCGTGAAGCGCGTCGAGGGCAAGGTCGCCCTCGTGACAGGCGCGGGAACCGGCATCGGACGCGCCACGTCGATCCGGCTCGCCGAGGAGGGCGCCGACGTCGTCGTCACGTCCCGGACGCCCGGCCATGTGGAGGAGACGTGCGCCGAGGTGAAGGCCGCTTCCGGTCGTGAGCCGCTCGGGATCACGGTCGACCTCGCCGACCGGGCAGCCGTCGACGGCGCCGTCGCGCGGATCGCCGAGCGCTTCGGCCGCATCGACGTGGTCTCGAACAACGCCGGCATCGAGCTCGTGCACGGTCCGACCGCCTGGGAGACGACCGACGAGGAGTGGGAGCAGGTCTTCCGCGTCAACGTCACCGGGACGTTCTGGGTCTGCCGTGCCGCGGTGCCTGCGATCCCGGAGGGTGGATCGATCGTCAACACGGCGTCGATCAACTCGTTCGTCGCCTGGCCCAACGACGCGGCGTACACGATGTCGAAGGGAGCGCTTCTCCAGTTCACGAGGGCGCTCGCGCTCGACCTCGCACCAAGGGGGATCCGCGCGAACTGCGTCTGCCCCGGGGTCATCGACACGCCGCTGACCGATCTCTTCCTCGAGGCCGCCGAGGATCCGGACACGCTTCGCGCCGAGTACGACGCCGCTTCCCCGCTCGGTCGCATGGGAACGGCCCGCGAGGTCGCAAACTGCATCCTCTTCCTCGCTTCCGACGAGTCGTCGTTCGTCACCGGGTCGGCGCTCGTGGTCGACGGCGGGACGACGGCGATTGCCTAGCCGCGCAGTGTCGAAACCGGCCCCGCCGGTTTCGACGATCGTCCCGATATCGGCTCGGCGGCTATGCCGCCGAGCAACGATTCGGCGCAGTGCCGAAACCGGCCCCGCCGGTTTCGACGATCGTCGCGATATCGGGCTCCGCCCGATTCGCGACACTACGCCGGCCAGGTGAAATCCGCCTCTCGCCGGCGACTGGGCACCTCGATCGCCTCGAGGAGGACGCCGAAGTCCCGCTCGGTATCGAAGTACGAATAGCCGCCGTCGCCGTCGAGCCCATAACCGGCCCCGGACTGGATCAGCTCGTAGCCGGCGGAGGCCATCGACTCGATCGCACCGGCCATCGAGTCGACCCAGAAGCCGAGATGGTGGAGGCCGGGCCCGTGCCGCGCGAGCCACTCGTCGTAGATGCTCGGGCCCTCGACCACCTGGAGAAGCTCGATCTGCGGCGTCGTCTGGTTGATCGCGATCGTGACCTCGTACGAGCCCGGCTTGCCCCTGTACGTGAGCTCGGGAACGGTTCCGGCCCCGTAGCGAAACCCGCGCCACGGCCCGCCGCCCCAGAGGGCGTCGTAGCGCGCGAGCGCGTCCTCGATGTCGTCGACGAGGATGCCGACCTGGCTCGGGCCGCGCCCGTCGAGCATCGGGAGCCTCACGGGAACTCGATCAACACCTTGCCGACCTTGCCGCTTCCCTCGAGCCTGTCGAACGCGGCGTGGATCTCGTCGGCGGGGTACACCGAGTCCACGAGCGGGCGCATGCGGCCCGTCGCGAGCGCCGGGACGACCTCGCGCTCGAAGGCGCGGACGACGGTTCCCTTCTCCTCGAGCGGGCGCGCGCGAAGAACCGTCCCGCGCAGCGTCGCCCGCTTTCCCATCATCGCGAGCAGCGGGAGGGCGATCTCCTGCCCGGCCCCGACGCCGACCACGACGATGCGCCCCTTCGGCGCCAGCGCCTCGAGGTTCCCCGGGAAGTGGGGGGCGCCGACGAGCTCGAGGATCACGTCCGCGCCTCGTCCGTCCGTCCGCTCCTGCACCGCCGTTGCGAAGCCCGCGTCGTCCACGGCCTCCGCGCCGAGGCCCTCCACCGCGGCGCCCGCGTGCTCCGAGCGCACCGTGCCGAGGACGCGGGCGCCCATCGAGACTCCGATCTGGCACGCAGCGCTCCCGACGCCGCCGGCTGCGCCGTGAACGACGAGCACCTCGCCAGGGCGCAGGCCTGCTTGGGTCGAGACGGCGTCGTGCGCCGTGATGAACGCCTCCGGGACGGCCGCGGCCTCGCGCTCGTCGAGCCCCTCGGGAACACGGGCGACGCAGCGCTCGTGCACGCAGACGCGATCCGCGAGCCCCCCGCCCCCGACCAGCCCGAACACCCGGTCGCCGACCGACCACGTGGTCACGCCGTCACCACAGGCCTCGACCGTCCCGGAGACCTCGAGGCCGGGAACGTCGGGCGGACTGCCAGGCGGAGCCGGATAGCGACCCGAGCGCTGGACGAGGTCTGCGGGGTTGAGACCTGCATAGCGAACCCGAACGAGGACGTCCTGCGTCCCCGCAACGGGATCCGCCCGCTCTTCCAGTCGAACCACCTCGTTCCCGCCGGCTCCGACGAAGACGACTGCCCTCATGCCAGCAACTCTCGCAGGCGAGCGAGGCTCGCGCCGAGGCGCTCGCGCTGATCGTCGACGTCTGCCCGGTTGTCCAGACCCTCGACCGTCAGCCAGAAGTCTCGCTCTCCGAGCCCGCGCCGGAGCGCCGCGACCATCGCGGCCAGGTCGGCGACACCCTCTCCCGGATAGCAGTAGAGGACCTCGAAGCCGCGACGATGGTAGCCGTCGTCCGTCGGAATCGAGCGGAACGCGTAGTCCTTGACATGACCCGCGTACGCGAGCGGAGCGAGGCGCTCGATGACGGGAACCGGATCGTCGAGCGCCGCGACCGGATTGACGAGGTCGAGGAAGACGCCGACCTGCTGCTCGCCGACTTCGCCGACGATCGACGCGTACTCGTCCGCCGTGAAGTCGGAATGGTTCTCGAGGAGGAGCGTTACACCGGCAGCGCTCGCGTCCGGCGCGGCCGACCGGAGGACGTCGATCACGTACCGGCGCTCGACCTCGATGAGGTCAGGGCGGCCGAAGAGCTCGGCCCGGTAGAAGCCGGAGACGACGCGCAGAACCGGGCTCGCGAGCGCAACGGCCCGTTCGAGCCACGCTCGGATCCGCTCGACTCCGACACCGGGGGTGTCGCCGTTTCGTCCCTCGCCGAGGAAATCGCCCGAGGCGAGCAGCACGAGCCCGAGCTCGCGCGCCCGGGCCGCCAGCCCCGGGAGCGCCTCGACGTCGCGCTCGCGGACGTGGTGGAGGTTGACCTGGACGCAGACACAGCCGAGGTCGGCGGCCTCCTCGAGGACGTCCTCCACGGTGAGCCCCGTCTGCTCGAGCCTGAGGTGCCAGCAGAGGGTGTCCGCTCCGAGGAGGACGGTCACGGCTATCCGACCGGGGCCGAGGAGGGAACGTAGCCGAGGGACCGGGAGATCTCGGCGGCTGCGTCGATGATCAGCCGCCTCGACACGTCCTCGTGGTCACCGAGGATGGTGGGGCGCGGCCCGCTCATCGAGATCGCGGCGCACACCTTACCCCTGTGGTCGAAGATCGGCGCGCCCACCGCCGCCATCCCGAGCACGACGTCCTCGTCGCTGACCGCGCAGCCGTCTGCGAGCGTCTCCTCGAGGGCCTGGAAGAGCGCCGCCCTGGTCGTCGGCGTGTGGTCGGTGAAAGACCGGAGCGCGGCGGCGCGTGCGTACTCCTCCCAGAGCGCTCGCGGCTCGTGTGCCAGCAGCACTCTCGGCGCCGCGCCGACGTGGAGCGGCTGGGAGCCGCCGAGGCGGAGCGCCATCGACTGCACCCAGCGACCGTCGATCCGCTCGATGCACACGGCCTCGTGACCACGGCGGATGCAGAGGAAGACGGTCTCCCCTGTCTCCTCGTGCAGCCGCTCCATCACGGGCAGCGCGGCCTGGCGCTCGTCGAACCGGGCCACGACGGCGCTCCCGAGCCGAAGGAGCTTGAGGCCGAGCCGATAGGTACCCCGCCTGGTCCCGGGCTCGACCAGATCGAGCGACTGGAGGCTCGAGAGCAGCCGGTAGACCGTGCTCCGGGGCTCGCCGACGAGATCCGCGAGCTGGCTCGCGCTCACCTCCTGCTCCTCGGCGAGAGCGTCGAGGAGCAGCGACACCTTGCCGAGCACCTGCACGGAGTTGCCACGATCCATCCCGATCAATACTCTCTCACGGAACGGACGCGCGATCCACCATGCGATACACAGCGAGGGGCAGGGGAAGCCATGTCGATCGAGACCAGGCACGGAACCCGCGAGGCCGGTGTCGACCTCGAGGGTCTCTACGAGGAGATGCTGCGGATCCGCGTCCTCGAGGACGCGGTGCACCGGTTGTTCCTGAACAACGAGATCGAGGGGACGACGCACCTCTACCAGGGCCAGGAGGCCGTCGCGGTCGGGGTCTGCCACCAGCTCCGCCACGGCGATACGGTCGCGGCGACCTACCGTGGCCACGGCGCAGCACTCGCGATGGGGGTCGATCCGACCCGCCTGCTGGCCGAGTTCCTCGGCCGCGAGACGGGGACGAACGGCGGCCGCGGCGGCTCGATGAACGTGATCGACCTCGAGCGCGGGCTGATCGGCTGCTTCGGGATCGTCGGCGGCTCGATCGCCGCGGCGACCGGCGCCGCGCTCGCGT
Organism: uncultured Thermoleophilia bacterium; assembly: GCA_963705605.1. Taxonomy (GTDB): domain Bacteria; phylum Actinomycetota; class Thermoleophilia; order Gaiellales; family Gaiellaceae; genus CAVPKC01. The sequence continues at coordinate 296,776 of CAVPKC010000002.1, read as the reverse complement.
CCCAGCTGCGCAAGGACGGGTCGGCCGCCGTCGCGTTCTTCGGCGACGGAGCCGTCAACCAGGCGTACTTCCACGAATGCCTCAACTTCGCCGGGGTCCGCAAGCTCCCGATCGTGTACGTGTGCGAGAACAACCTCTACGGCGAGTGGACGTCGATGTTCCACGTCACGGCCGGCGGCGACATCGCAGGACGAGCGGCCGCCTACGGGATGCCGGGGGTCGTGGTCGACGGCAACGACGTGCTGGCCGTCCGCGAGACGGCTGCGGATGCCCTCACCCGCGCTCGCGCCGGCGAGGGTCCGACGTTGCTGGAGGCGAAGACGTACCGCCACAAGGGCCACTCGCGCGTCGACCCGGGAAAGTACCGCCCGAAGGACGAGGTCGACGACTGGTTGAGCCGGGATCCGCTTGTACGCCTGGCGGAGCAGCTCGACGGCGGCGCCGCCGATCGAATCCGCGACCGTGTCGAGTCCGACCTCGAGTCCTGGCTCGAGGGAGCCCGGTCGGCACCACTGCCGAGCGCAGAGAGTGCCGCGAGCGCCTACAAGGGAGCCTGAGCGATGCCCGACGTCAGCTACCGGGAAGCCGTCCGCGACGCGCTGCTCGAGGAGATGGAGCTCGATCCGAACGTGATCGTGATCGGCGAGGACGTCGAGCCCGGGGGCGTCTTCAACGTCACCCCTGGTCTCGTGGAGCAGTTCGGCCGTGACCGGGTGATCGACACCCCGATCTCGGAGCTCGCATTCACGAGCGCCGCATTCGCCGCTGCGGTGAAGGGATTCCGACCCGTCGTCGAGATCATGTTCGGCGACTTCCTGGGCCTGGTCATCGACACGCTGGTCAATCAGGCGTCGAAGTACTGGTATCTCTCGAACGAGCAGGCGTCCGTGCCGATGGTCGTTCGCTCCGCCGTCGGCGGCGGCGCCCGCTTCGGCCCCTGCCACTCGCAGGCGCCCGTCGGCTGGTTCCTGGGCGAGCCCGGGCTCAGGCTCGTCTGCCCCGCAACGCCTGCCGACGCGAAGGGCCTGATCAAGGCGGCGATCCGCGACCCGAACCCGGTCGTCGTCTTCGAGCACAAGCTGCTCTACGGGCGCAAGGGCGAGGTCCCGACCGGCGACGACGCGCTCGTTCCGATCGGCAAGGCCGCCGTTCGCCGGCAAGGCACGGACCTCACGATCGTCGCCGCGATGGCGATGGTCGACGTCGCGCTCGCCGCGGCCGACGAGCTCGCGACCCAGGGCGTGGCGGCCGAGGTCGTCGACCTGCGGTCGCTGAGACCGCTCGACGAGGAGGCGATCGTGCTCTCTGCCGAGAGAACGGGACGGCTGCTCGTCGTCGAGGAAGGCCCGCCCCAGGGCGGCTACGCCGGCGACGTGATCGCCACAGCCGTGGAGGGAGCAGGCCCGATCAGCGCAAGGCGGGTCACCATGCCCGACCTGCCGATTCCCTTCGCCGCTCCGCTCGAGAACGCAGCGATCCCGACGCCGGCGCGGGTGATCGAAGCCGCCCTCTCGCTCGCGGCATAGCGAAGCTCCTACTCCCTGTCTGGAAACGCCGCCTGCGGCGTGGTACGTTCGCGACCTCGCGCTGACCAGCGCACGCGCGCGTCGTCTCAATGAGCAGGCAGGCCGACGTCGGGGCTCTCGGCAGGGCCCGAGGAGGAGGGAACGGAGCAATGGCAGAACGGACTTCGGAGGAGGAACGGGCCCGCAAGGAGCTCGCCGACCCGGATCGACCGCGGCATCCTGAGCCGGCGCGATCTGCTCAGGCGAAGCGGCCTCGGGCTGATCGCCGTGGGCGCGGGGCCTGCGCTGCTCGCCGCCTGCGGCGGAGGAAGCGGTGGCGAGGCGGCGACCACGGCGGCGGCGACTACCGAGGCGCCGGCCGCGACGACATCCGAACCGGATGTCGAGACGCAGGCGCCCGACTCGGTCGAGGCGGCCACGGTCCCGGCTGCGAGCGGGACGATCGACTACCTGTCCTGGGAGGGCTACGACATCCCGGATCAGCTGAAGGCCTGGCGCGACGCGAACGGGGTCGAGGTCAACGCCACGTACATCGGCAACCACGACGAGATCCAGGCCAAGATCAAGGCGGGCGGTGGCTCCTACGACGTCATCACCTACTACCAGGGCTACAAGCCGCTCTACCAGGAGCTCGGGATTCTCTCCCCGATCGACACGGCGAAGATCCCGAACCTGACAGGGCTGTTCCCGTACTTCCAGTCGGACGTCGGAAACTTCTGGATCGACCCCGACGGCACGCACACCGGCGTGCCGTGGACGTGGGGCTCGATCGGCCTCACCTGGGACGACGCCACCCTCCCCGGCGGGCTCTCCTCCTGGAACGACCTGCTCGACCCGAAGTTCAAGGACAAGATCGGGCTGCCCGACGATCCGGTCGGCTCGTTCACGCTCGCCTCGCACGTCCTCGGCTACGACCCGTCGGCCGTGACCGAGGAACAGCTCCCGGACATCGTCGACCTGCTCACGCAGATCGTCCAGCAGGCGAAGAGCATCGCGCCCTCGTTCGGCGACCTGACGACGCAGCTCGTCTCCGGGCGACATCGTCGCCTGCTGGCAGGGCTGGGCGGCGATGAACAGCTTCGCCGCCGACGCCGGCACGACGACCGTCAAGACGGTCGGTGCCCGAGGAGGGCAGCTTCTCGTTCTGCGACCTCTATGCGATCCCGACCACCGCCGACAACGTGGACACCGCCTACGCCTGGTTCAACGAGGCGATCTCGACCCGGAGGTGAACGCCGCAGCGGCGGAGTTCCTCGTCGGGGCCGTGACCGTCGCGGACGCCGTCCAGCACCTCGACGAGGCGACCGCATCGCTCTACCCGTACGCGGAGATCGACTCGCTCCTCGAACGGGCGCCGTTCTACAACAACCCGCCGGTCGAGTCCGACGAGTACGTCACCTACCAGCAGTGGATCGACCAGTGGCAGGAGATCAAGGGCTCCGCATAGCTCGCGCGTGACTGCGGCGACGCACGAGGAGGTCGAGCTGCCGGTCAGGCAGCGTCGAGAGCTCCGGCTCGGTCCGGTGGCTCTGACGCTGCCCGCCCTGCTCGCCCTCCTCGTGTTCTTCGTCGCGCCGCTCGTCACGTTCTTCGTCTACAGCTTCCTGACGACGGGACTGTTCAGCGTGTCGGGCCCGCTGACGCTCGACGCGTACGACAAGGCGGTCTCCTCGGGGGTGAACGGACAGCTCGCGGTCAACTCGTTCGTGATCGGCATCTGCGCGGCCGCGGTCACGGTCGCCGTCGGGCTGCCGATCGCGTACTGGCTCCGGTACTGCGCCGGTCGCTGGCAGGTGCCGGTCTTCTTCCTGATCACAGCGACCCTGTTCGCGAGCTACCTGGTGCGGATCTACGCGTGGCGCACGATTCTCGGCGAGAACGGGCTCCTCAACTCGGGGCTCCAGCGCCTGGGGATCATCGACGAGCCACTCGGCTTTCTCCTCTACAGCCGGTTAGCGGTCACGGTCGCCCTCGTCCACATCTTCCTGCCGTACGTGGTGCTCGTCCTGTTCGCCGGGTTCCGGCCGATCTCGCCGGAGTATCTCGACGCGGCGCAGGATCTCGGCGCGGGGGCCTTCAACCGCTGGCGGAGGGTGATCCTGCCGCTGATCGCGGCCCCGGCCGCGACGTCGTTCCTCTTCGTCTTCATCCTCTCCGCCGCCGACTACGTGACGCCGCAGTTCCTCGGCGGCGTGGACGGGTCGATGCTCGGCGTCCGGATCCAGCAGGCGCTCATCGGTACCGGGGACTGGCCGCTCGGCGCGGCGCTCGCGTTCCTCATGCTGGCCGCGTTCATGACCTGCTACCTGCTGACCGCGGCCGGGCTGCGCCTCACGAAGCTCGATCGGATCCGGTTCGTGCAATGACCGACACGCGCTACCGGAGCCCCGTCTCGGCGACGATCACGATCCTCGCGCTCGTGTTCCTGTTCGTGCCGCTCGCGTTGATGGTGCTGTTCTCGTTCCACCGGACGGGCGGGCTGACGTTCCCGTTCGAGGGCTTCTCGTTGCGCTGGTACGAGGAGGTGTTCTCGTCGGCCGGCTTTCGCTCCGCGCTCAAGAACTCGGCGATCGTCGCGACCTGCGTCGCGGTCGTCACGCTCGTCCTCGGGACGGCAGCGGCCTACGGCCTAAGCCGGATGCCGGGGAAGCTCCGGGTTCCCCTGGCGTTCCTCTTCTTCCTCCCGATCACGCTGCCCGGTCTGTTCCTCGGGATCTCGATGCTCGTGTACTTCGCCCGCATCGATCTCACCCTCTCGCTCGTCACCGTGGTCATCGCGCACTTCGTGTACGTCATCCCCTACTACCTGCTGATCGCGAGCGCCGCGCTCGACCGCCTCGACCCGGCGCTCGAGGAGTCGGCAGCCGACCTGGGAGCCTCGCCCTGGCTCGTCTTCCGCCGCGTGACCCTGCCGCAGGTCTGGCCGATCCTCGCGGGTGCGACGGTGCTCGCCTTCGCGCTCTCCTTCGACGAGTTCATCATCACCTTCTTCGTGATCGGCTCGAACTCGACACTGCCGATGTACATCTTCTCCGGACTCCGGAGGACGGTCGACCCGTCGATCAACACGATCTCGACGCTGCTCCTCGCCGTGACGCTCGTCCTGTGGGTGATCGCGTTTCTCTTCACCGTTGGCGCCGCCCGGAGCAGACGACGGTCGATCGACGATCTGCTCGTGGAGACAGCGTGAGCACGGACGCTGACACCCGCCTCCAGATCGACCGGGTGACGCACCGCTACGGCAAGGTGGCGGCGCTGGACGACGTCTCGCTGGAGATCGAGGAGGGCGAGTTGATCACGCTGCTCGGGCCGTCCGGCTGTGGCAAGACGACGCTGCTGCGGATCATCGCTGGCTTCCTCCGACCCAGCGAGGGTCGCATCCTGCTGCGCGGCGACGACGTGACGAGGACACCGCCGCACAAGCGTCCCGTCAACATGGTCTTCCAGCGACCGACGCTGTTTCCGCACCTCGACGTGTTCGAGAACGTCGCCTTCGGCCTCCGGATCTCGCGTCTCCCCAGGCCCGACGTCGAGACGCGCGTCAGCGAGGCGCTGTCGCTCGTGCGGCTGGAGGGGTACGAGCGGCGTCGCGCTCACGAGCTCTCCGGTGGACAGATGCAGCGGATCGCGCTCGCCCGAGCGCTCGTCAACAGGCCCCAGGTGCTGCTGCTCGACGAACCGCTCTCGGCGCTCGACCTGCGGATCCGACTGGAGATGGAGGAGGAGCTGCGCCGTGTCCACCGGGAAACGGGCGCGACGTTCGTCTACGTCACGCACGACCAGCGCGAGGCTCTCGCCCTCTCCGACCGCGTGGCGGTCTTCGACAGCGGCCACATCGAGCAGGTGGCACCGCCGTCGGAGCTCTACCGCAGCCCTGCGTCCGTCTTCGCGGCGCAGTTCGTCGGCAACGCGAACGTCGTCCCGGTCGAGGTCGTTTCACGGGACCAGCCGGGGACGACCGTCTCGCTGGCCGGCCACGAGCTCGCCATCCCCACCCAGGACGACGCGGCGCCTGGACCTGCGTGGCTCGTCCTGCGTCCAGAGGCGATCCAGGTCGTTCAGTCGGCGCCGGCCGGCTTCGGATCGCTCGAGGGAGTCGTCGAGGACGTCGCATTCCGCGGCACCGGTTACACGTACCGCATCTCGGTCGAGGGACTGGCCGACCGGATCAAGGCGGAGGTCGCGGCCGCGGGCACGGCAGCGGCTGGGCTCGGCACGCCCGTCGTCATCGCCTGGGATCCCGCTTCCTGCAGACTGCTTCCCCGCGAGGCGTGAGCGAAGGAGACCCGTTGCTCGTCTACATCGAGTACATCAGCCGCCTGCCGGGCGTCTCGCTGGAGGCGTTCCACTACGCGGCAGGCCGGCAGGAGCAGTGGTCGGGCGACTACGAAGACGACGTCCTCCTGCTCAACATCGGCCGGACGTTCCGGACCGGGCCCGAGCCCTCCTATCTGGCGGTGTGGTACACGCCCGGCGCCGGGCTCGAGCGAATCGGGGACTGGGAGAGGGTCTTCCAGGCCCACGAGGCGGACGAGCTCGAGGAGCACTTCAAGCTCGGGGCGCGGATCGACACGGCCGGCTGCTACGAGCCGCTCGCCGAGCCGGTCCGGACCCGCGACGGCCTCTACTACGCCGAGTACTTCGACCTCGCGCCGGGAGCCACCCGCGACGATGCTCGGGCCGCGTACGAGGAGCGCAGCGCCCGGGGCGACGGCGTCGATCTCGTGCTGCTGTGCGATCGCATCGGCAAGCTCGGGCCGGACCCGCGCGGCCTCGCGGTGTGGAACGTCCACGAATGGGGTCGGCTCGACGCGATCGCCCGGGAGCTCGCAGGCGAACAGCAGCCGGTGCAGCTCGTGACGGCCGGCCTCTACCGGGACCTCGGTCAGGAGACGCTGTAGTGTCACGCAACGAGCCCGAAGGGCTCAGCCGTGACCGGTCAGCCGGCGCAGCCGGCGTGTCACGCAACGAGCCCGAAGGGCTCAGCCGTGACAGGCGCACACTCGACGGCAAGGTCGCCCTCGTCACCGGTGCCGGCGAGGGCATGGGCCGCGCAGCCGCGCTCCTCTTCGCAGCCGAGGGGGCGCGGGTCGGCGTGCTCGACGTCGACGGTGACCGCGCCGGAAGCGACGGCTGCGGCAGCCCAGGATGCTGGCGGCAGGGCGATTGCCATCGCCGCCGACGTCTCGAACGCCGACGAGGTGCGGGTCGCCGTCGACCGGGTCGTCGGCACCTTCGGCGCACTGCACGTCCTCTACAACAACGCCGGCGTCTGGCTGCCCGGCGACGCTCCGACCGTCGAGCTCGACGACGCGATCTGGGAGCGGACGCTCGCGGTCAACCTGACGGGCGTGTTCCATTGCTGTCGCGCCGCCATCCCGGCGATCGTCGCCGCCGGGGGCGGCAGCGTGATCAACACCTCGTCGCCGGTCGCCGTCCGACCGGAACCGGGCTTCGACGCATACACGGCGTCGAAGGGCGGAGTCATCGCGCTCTCGCGCGCGCTCGCGCAACGGCACGCGCGGGACGGCGTCCGGGTGAACGTGCTCATGCCGGGCCTGATCGAGACGGCGATGACCCGCGGCTCGCTCGAGGATCCGCGCGCCCGCGAGCAGGGACTGCGAGCGACCCCGCTCGGACGGGTCGGCCGGCCGGAGGACGTCGCGAGTGTCGCGCTGTTCCTCGCTTCGGACGAGTCCTCGTACGTCACCGGCAGCCTCCAGTGGGTCGACGGAGGATGGTCGCTCGGCCCGGAGCTGGAAGAGATCAGGCCGGTCTAGGCCTTGGCCGTCCGGACACCGAACGAGCTTGCCCACGCGTGGAGGGACGCGCTCCTGGCCGGCGACGCGGTCGCCTTCGCCTCGCTCTTCGCGGAGGACGGGGTCATGATCGACGTCGAGCACAGGACGCCGGATCGCTCGAGGTCACGCCCGCTCGAGGGGAGAGCGGAGATCGAACGCGTCACGCGCCGCTGGCTCGCGGAGACACCTGACTTCGAGTACGAGATCCTCGAGCTCGTCTCGAGCGGCGGCACCGTCGCCGTCCGCTGGCGGTACGCGGTCGGGCGCTCGGCGGCCATCGAGCTCGAGGGTGTCAGCTGGCTCACGTGCCGAGACGGCGAGATCGTCCGCGCCGACGTCTACTTCGACGTCTACGCCCTCCTGCACGAGACGGTCGGTGTCTAGTCAGCAGGGCGGCGACCGATTGCGCGTCGGCTTCATCGGTGCCGGCAGCGTGCTCTGGGCGTATCTCCAGGTGCTCGACCGGCTGATCCCGCGAGGGCTCGCGTCCGAGGGGCCGATCTGCGCACGACGTCGGGAGGTGTGGTCAGACATCCTCCGGCGGCGGCCGGGCGCTCGGCTCGTCGACGACCCCCTGGCCGTCGCCGGTTCGGACGTCGACGTCGTCGTAGTTCTGACACCGCCTCGGAGCCATGCCGGCCTGGCGCGGCTCGCCCTCGAGCACGGGAAGCACGTCGTCGTCGAGAAGCCGATCGCGATGAGCCGGATCGACGCCGAGCCGCTCGTAGGGCTCGCCGCCGAGCGTGGGGTGCACTTCCTCGCTGCGCCGTTCGTACAGCTCGCCCCGACGTTCCGCGCTCTCTGGACGCAGGTCCACCGCGGGGCGATCGGGCAGGCGCACTCGGCGCGCGGCCTGTACGGGAACGCCGGCTCGCCGTGGGCCGCCTGGTACCACGACTCCGGGGTCGGCCCGCTGGCCGAGGCCGGGATCTACAACCTCAAGAGCCTCACCTCCCTGCTCGGCCCGGTGGTGGAGGTCTCCGCAGCCGAGGGCCGCGCCGTCTCCGGCCGGGTCGATCCCGACGTCAGCCACGCGATCCTGCGCCACGAAGGAGGGGCGCTCTCGTCGATCGTCTCGTCCCAGGCGATCCAGCGCTACCGCAGACCCGGCCTCGAGGTCTACGGAACGGAGGGCACGGCGAACCTGCTGGGCGACGACTGGGACCCGCGCGGGCTCGAGATCTGGCGCAACGAGAACGGGTGCTGGGAGGAGCACGACGCGGTCGACGGCACCTGGCTGTGGGCGGACGGCCTGCGCGAGTGCGTCGCCGCCGTTCGCGAGCAGCGACCTCCGCTCCAGCAGCTCCAGCAGGATCTCCATCTCCTGGACGTCGTCGACGCCGCCCGGCAGTCCGTTCGCACGCGGGCGTCCGTACAGGTCACCTCGACCTACCCGGAACTCGACCTCACGCTCGAACCGCCTGCCGATCTCCATCACGTCCACGACCACACTCGTCCGCTGGACGAGCAGACCTGAACGAGGAGGACCGAACCTTGCCCAACCAGACCATCACCGCAGACGGCGCCCCCGCGCCGACCGGACCGTACTCGCCTGCGGTTCTCGCGTCCGGAACCAAGACGCTCTGGATCAGCGGTCAGATCGCCGATTCGCCGGACGGCGGCATCGTCGGCGGCGACAACGCCGAAGAGCAGGCCCGCGAGTGCCTGCGCAAGCTGGACGCGCTGCTAGCCGCCGCCTCCGCCTCGAAGACCGACGTCGTGAAGGTCTGCGTGTTCCTGACGGACATGGCCGACCGGCCCGCCGTGGCGAAGGCTCGAGTCGACTTCTTCGGCGAGCACCGGCCGGCTGCGACCCTCGTGGAGGTCTCGGCCCTCGCCTTGCCCGGATTGAAGGTCGAGATCGAGGCGTTCGCCGTCCTATGACGGGATCGGAACGAATCGCGGAGTATCCGGTCGTCGACACGGAGACCCACGTCTTCGTCCGCGCTTGGCCAATCGACACGAGCCCCAACATGTCGCCCGTGGATCCCTTCACACGGACGGAGCACTCGGGTGCGCTGCTCGTCGCGGAGATGGACCGAGCCGGCGTCGACACAGCGATCCTGATCGGGTACGACGGGTACGACTTCCCCCAGTTCATGCGCCGCTTCGAGTCGGCGCCGGCCGACTTCATGGGCGGGCGGGCCTACACACGAGGCTGGGCAGCACGCTTCCCGGATCGCCTGCGCTACGTCACGACCCTGTTCCACCCGCGCACCCCGGGCTGGCTCGACACGCTGGTCGAGGAGCTCGACGCGGGGGCGGTCGGAGTGAAGATCTTCCCTGCCTACCTCCGGCTCGATCCGGACGCACCGGAGATCCGCACCGTCTTCGATCTCCTTCGCGAGCGCAGCCGATCGGCCGTCTTCGGCTTCGAGGACACCTCGCCCCCCGAGACGCCGAGCCTCGCCGAGTACTACGAGGCGATCGGCCGGCTCGCAGCCGACTACCCGCAGGTGCCGATCCAGCTCAACCACGGAGGCAACGCGCACCCCGACGGGGAGGAGTTCCCGGTGCTCTGCGAGGTCGCTCGATCCCGTCCCGGCGTGCTCGTGTCCACCTCGGTGCTCGGCGGCACGTTGATGGAGTGGGAGGACGCCTGGCGCTTCCCGTTCCCGCGCTACCTCGCCAAGCTCGCCCGCTACGCGGAGGCGCTCCCGGCCGAGCGGCTCGCGTGGGCGACGGACTGGCCGTGGTTCGAGGGGACGCTCAAGTACCCGCAGCTCCTCGAGTCGATCGCCGTCCATGCCGACTTCCTCGGCGAGAAGGAGAAGCGCCTCTACCTCGGGGGCAACGCAATCCGCCACTGGAGGTTGTAGGCGGAATCGTTGCTCGGCCGGAGGCCGAGCCGATATCCGCCGTGGAGGGGCCGCAGGCCCCGGTCACCAGGCGGAATCGCCGTGTCCCGAATCGGGCGAAGCCCGATATCGGGACGATCGCCGAAACCGGCGGCAGCCGGTTTCGGCACTGCGCGGCCCGGAGGCCGAGCCGATATCCGCCGTGGAGGGCGGCGGTAGCCGCCGGGTCACGGGTCAACCCCGTCAGGATACGCGCCGGCTTCGCCGGCGCTGACCGCGGGTCGCGGCCGGCCAAGCCGGCCGCTCAGCCGCTACAGCTGCTCGAGTCCCAGGTCTTCGTAGAGCCCGGCGTCGCAGTCGACGACCTCGAGCCAGTCTTCGATCGCCTGCCGCGCCTCGGGGTCGGCGAGCCGCTGCTCCGTCCACTCGTCGATCCGCGCAGCCGAGTCGATCTCCCAGACGACGATATAGTGCGGCCCTCCGAGCCGCCACGTCCGGCCGATCGCGAGCACCGGCCGATCCTTCGGGTTCGCGGATGCCCAGTACGCGTCCGTCCGCTTCACGGTCTCGCGGAAGCGCTCCGGATCGACTCCCGGCTTCCGCGAGTAGAACTCGACGTAGTACACGTTCCCCCTCTCGTCTCAGCTGTGCACGATCTCGACGAGGCGGCGCACCGCCGCGGCAGGATCCTCGCTTCCCCACACGTTGCGTCCGTACGCGACGCCCGCTGCGCCAGCCCCGATCGCCTCACCCGTCGCGGCGAACAGCGACTCCTGGTCGTCTCGTAGATCGCCGCCGGCAACGAGTACCGGAACGCCGCAGGCGCAGGCCTCCGCGATCGCAGCCGGAGGCGTCGGCATGCTCGTCTTGACGATGCTCGCGCCGAGCTCCGCAGCCGTACGGGCGGCGCCGGCCACCGCCTCCGGCGCGAACGCGTCCGGGAAGCGATCGCTCTCGTACGGAAGGATCTCGCAGACGTACGGGATGCCGGCTGCGTCGGCGTCTGCGCCTGCCCTGGCAGCCGCCCGCAGCGTGTTGAGCTCGAAAGGCATTCCCAGCTGCACGAGGGTCAGGACCGCGTCGGCGCCGAGACGGAGCGCGTCGTCGATCGTCCAGGCGACCGCGAACTCGCTGTCCGCGTACCCGCCGAGGGTGAGCGTCGTCACGTCGAGCTTGAGAATGCGAGCCGCGCCGCCGAAGGCCTCCCGGGCGTCGCGCAGCGTTCCGTACGAAGCGATCACCCCGTCCGCACCGGCCTCGCACACCGTCCGGACGAGCCCTTCGCGATCCTCGAGCCCGGGGACAGGCCACGAGTACATGGCGTGGTCGACGGCGACGACGACGCTCCGCCCGTCGCCGGCGAGCGGAGCAGTCACGTGAGCGCCGGGACGAGCATCGTCTTCAGGCCGCGCCGGGCCTGCTGGTCGTCGAACGCGGCCGCGAGACCGCCGAAGCCGCAGCGGGTCGTGACCAGACGTTCGAGCGGCGCGGCCCCGTGCGTGAGCAGCTGCAGCGCCTCGTCGTACCGCTCGCGTCGCTGATTCGGCGGCGTCCCGATCCACTCGCTGCCGACGAGAGCGATCTCCTGATAGTGGAGACGGTTGAGGTCGACCGGCGCGACGGGCTCGTCTCCGAAACCCGCGAAGAGGACGACCCGGCCGCCTGGCCGTGTCGAGCGGATCGCCGGATCGACGAGCGATCCCGCCCCGATCGAGAGGATCACCGCCGCGGCGTCGCCCGCGGGCTCCCAGCCACTGGGGGCGATCGCGTCGGCAGCACCGAGCTCGAGCGCGACCTCACGACGTGCGGCGAGCGGCTCGACACAGGTGACGACCGCCCCCGCCAGCGACGCGGCGAGGACGAGCTGGAGCCCCATCTGCCCTCCCCCGACCACGACCACCGGATCGGCCGCCTCGACCCGGCCCTGGTCGCGAACCGCATGGAGGCAGTCCGCGAGCGGCTCGACGAAGATCGCGCGCTCGACGGCGAGATCGTCCGGGATCGCGAGCGGCCCGAACGACCAACTCGCTGCGGCAGCGGGTAGGAGGGCGAGCTCCGCGTAGCCCCCGTACGTGTCGCCGTACACGCGCCGACCCTCCACCCACCCGTCGACGCCGTCGCCGACGGCCTCAACGCGACCGACCCACTCGTGGCCAGGGTTGAACGGGTAGTCGCCGTCGTCGACGCCGATCAGGTACTTGCGAACGTCGGTGGGGCAGACGCCGCACGCCTCGACCCGGACGAGCAGCTCGCCCGGCCCCGGAGCGGGAACGGACACGTCCTCGACGCGCAGGTCGCGGATCCCGTGCAGGCGTGCGGCGCGCACGGTGCTCATCCTGCCGCGTCCAGCGACCCGAGGTCGTCCATCGCGCCGGCCAGCAGCGGGTGGAGGCCGCGATAGATCTCGTACAGCTCCTCGAACCGCGCCTGTCGCGCCGGATCGGGGAGAACGACGCGCTCGGTGGGTCGGTCGGGATCCACCCCGATCCCGCGCAGCGCGAGGATCGCCGGGCCCACCGCCTCACCACTCCACGCACACACCTCGAGCGCGGCCCCGAGCGCGTCGGCCGTCGCCTGCGCCCAAGCCTCGTTGCGCGTGCCCCCACCCGACGCTCGCCAGCCCGGTGGGGCGACGCCCGCCTCCTCGAACCGCTCGAGGTGGTCGCGCGCGGCGAGTGCGAGCGCGTCGACGAGCGCCCGGTAGGCCTGGGCCCGCGTCGTGCGCAGCGTCAGCCCGAGCAGCAGCCCCCGCGCCCTTGGATCCCTGACGGGAGTCCGCTCCCCCGCCAGGTAGGGAAGCGCGACGAGCCCACCTGCGCCCGGCTCCAGGGCTGCGACGGCTTCGTCCAGGCCGTCGCCCCCGAACTCATGCCTGAACCAGTCGAGTACCGATCCGCCTGCTGCCGTCCACCCACCCAGCAGCAGGCCGCCGCCTGGGTAGGCGGACTGCTCGAGCCCCTCGCAGTCGAGCGGCCGGTCGATCACGACGGCGAGCACGAGCGTGCTCCCGAGCAACACGCACGCGTCACCCGGCTCCCTCGCGCCGGCAGCCGCGACGTCGACGTAGGTGTCCAGCGTGCCCGCGATCACGGGCGTCCCGGCGGCGAGCCCGAAGCGCGCAGCCGCAGCCGGCAGGAGGTGGCCGGCGATCGCGAGGGGATCGACGGCTGCCGGGATCGCGACGGGTGGCCTGACGTCGTCCGCGACGTAGGAAGCCGCCGTGATCGCGTCCATCGTCGGAACCCCGGTGAGCCGGGCGACGAGGTAGCCCGTCGCATCGAGCGCGAACGCGGCACGGCGGACGAGGCCGGGATCGACGGATGCCCACCAGAGCAGCTTCGGCAGGGCATGATCGTGGCTGGCGACGCCCGGCAGGCTCAGCCGCTGCGCCTCGGCTCGCGTGTCGAGCGCGAACAGGAGCGCGGGAGTGAGCGGCTCGAGCGCGTCGTCGACGAGCACGGGCGCAGGCCCGAGGCCGGCGATGCCGACTGCGTCGATCGACGCGCCGCCGGCCTCGACCACCGCGTCGGCACCAGCCGCCAGAGCGCCGTCCAGCCACGCGCGCGGATCGTGCTCTGCAAGCCCCTGTGCCGGAACGTGGGTCGCGAGCTCTCTCCTTCCGCGCCCGAGCAGACGGCCGTCCGCGGACACGACCGCGGCACGGACGGCGCTCAGACCGACGTCGATCCCGAGAGCGCTCGTTGCGATCCCCCCACCTCCCTGGTAGAAGCCTCACGTGCTCGCGGCTATCTTCCACGGCCCGCGCGACATCCGCATCGAGGAGCTGCCGGATCCGGAGCCCGGTCCCGACGATGTCGTCGTGCGGGTGCAGGCCGCCGGCGTCTGCGGCGGCGACCTGCACGAGTACCGAGCCGGGCGGCAGCTCTACGACGTCCCGTATCCACGGCCGGCCCAGGGGCACGAGCTCGCCGGGATCGTGCTCGCGCTAGGCGACGGCGTCGAGCGCCTGCGGATCGGGGATCGAGTCGCGGTCATGCCCATGGTCGGCTGCGGCTCCTGCCGCTCGTGCCGAAGGGGACGCTTCTCCCTCTGCCCGGAGCTCGAGCACATCGGAGTCGCGCGGGCGGGAGGCTTCGCCGAGCAGTGCCTCATCCCTGCCGCCAACGCTCACCGGCTTCCGGACGTCATGTCGATCGAGGAGGGGGCGCTGCTCGACTGCACCGCAGTCGCCGTCCACGCGCTGCACCGCGTCCCGGTCGACGCAGGCGATCTGGTGGCCGTCCTCGGAACAGGGGCAATCGGGCAGGCCGTCGCACAGGCGGCCAGTGCCGCCGGCGGCCACGTCACCGTCGTCGGCACCCGCTCGGCCCCGCTCGCCTTGGCCCGGGAGCTCGGTGCGGACGCTACCGTCGACCTCGGCGCCGGCGAGGCGCCGCCCGGCGAGATGAACGTGGTCTTCGAGACCGCCGGCGGCCCCGGGCTGCTCGAACGGGCTGCGGCTGCCGCCGGGCGCGAGGGTCGAATCGGCCTCGTCGGCGAGAGCTTCGACCCGCAGACGCTCGACGTGGCCGCCGCGATGAGCAAGGAGCTCACGCTCGCCTTCGTCTGGAGCTACGACACATGGGAGCGAACGCCCGAGTTCGAGACCGCCATCGAATACGCGAGCACCGGACGCGTCAGGCTCGAGCCGCTCGTGACCCACCGCTTCCCGCTCTCCTCGATCCTCGAGGCCTTCGCCGCCGCGAGCGACCGCGAGCGATCGGGCGCGATCAAGGTGATCGTCGGTGGGTAGTCTCTCGGTCATGGAGCAGCGCGAGCTGGGACGGAGCGGCCTGGTGACGTCGGCGCTCGGGCTCGGCTGCATGGGGATGTCCGAGTTCTACGGGACGCCCGACGAGGCGGAGGCGGTCCGCACGATCCACCGTGCGCTCGAGCTCGGCGTGACGCTCCTCGACACAGCCGACATGTACGGGATCGGGGCGAACGAGCTCCTCCTCGGCGAGGCGTTGCACGGGCGGCGTGACCGCGCAATCCTGGCCACGAAGTTCGGGATCGTCCGCACCGGCGATCCCAACGCGCGCTCGATCAACGGCCGCCCAGAGTACGTGCGTGCGGCCTGCGAAGCGAGCCTCAGGCGGCTCGGCGTCGACATGATCGATCTCTATCAGTGCCACCGCGTCGATCCCGGGACCCCCATCGAGGAGACCGTCGGTGCGATGAGCGAGCTGGTCGGGGAGGGCAAGGTGCGCTACATCGGCCTCTCCGAGGCCCAGCCCGAGGACATCCGCCGCGCGGCCTCCGTCGCCTCGATCGCCACGCTGCAGAGCGAGTACTCGCTGTTCGAGCGAGGCCTCGAGGACGGCACGCTCGAGACCTGTGAAGAGCTCGGCATCGGGCTCCTCGCGTACGCACCGCTCGGACGGGGCATGCTGACCGGGCGGATCCGTACGAGGGAGGACCTCGGCGAGGACGACGCGCGGCACCTCTGGCCGCGATTCCACGAGGGCAACATGGATCGCAACCTCGAGCTCGTCGAACGGATCGCGGAGGTCGCGGCCGCCAGAGGCTGCACTCCGGGCCAGCTCGCGCTCGCGTGGCTCCTCGCGAAGCGGCCCTGGATCGTGCCGATCCCGGGCACGAAGCGAATCGCGTACCTCGAGGAGAACGTCGGTGCCGCGACAGTGGCGCTGACGCCCGACGAGGTCGCACAGCTCGAGGAGCTCGTCCCGGCCGAGGAGGTCGCCGGCGACCGCTATCCGGCCGAGCGCATGCCGACCTGGACGTCCCCGCCCCGCGTGGCGTGACGCTCTTTCGCTACGACGGGCCGATCCTGGAGCGCTTCCCGGGCCTGGTCGGCGGCATCGTGCACGGGGAGGGAGTCCGGAACGGCTCCTCGCCGACAGCCCTCATCGACGTCTTCGCCGAAGAGCAGCAGCGGACGCTCGGGCGGATCGGCGACACGCCGCTGGCCGAGCTGCCGAGCCTGGCAGCCTGGCGGAGGACGTTCAGCGCGTTCGGCGTCGAGCCGACCCGGTATCGCAGCGCCGCGGAAGCCCTGCTCCGGCGCCTCGTCAAGCAGGGCGACATCCCGAGCGTGAGCCTGCTCGTCGACATCGGCAACCTCGTGAGCATCCGCTACGGGCTCCCGGTCGCCGTCTGCGACCAGCGGGACGTGACCGGCGGGACGACCGTGCGCTTCGCCGAAGGAACGGAGCGATTCACGGATCTCGGGTCCACGTCCGTCGACCACCCGGAACCGGGCGAGGTCGTGTTCGTGGACGAGACCGGACTCGTCAGCGCGCGTCGCTGGTGCTGGCGCCAGAGCGCCCAGAGCGCCACCCGGGACGACACGAGCGAGATCCTGGTCACGATCGAGGGCCAGCACGACTCGGCCCGAGCCGACGTCGAGGCCGCGCTCGCGGACGCTGTCTCGCTGCTCGCAGCCCACGTCCCGGAGGCGCGAACGACCACCGCCGTCCTCGATCAGGCGAGCGCGCGGACACCCTTCGGGTAGCCCTTCGAGACCGGGCGGCTGACGTACTCGACGCCGCCGAGCTCGAGGTAGAACGTCGTCACGACGGGTATCCAGTTCGCGTTGATCCCGCCGGGATCGTTGCCGGCGCCGACGGGGCACCACTTCCGCCCGATCCGCTCGATCGAGTCGAGCCCCAGCGCGACGTAGTTCGATGCCAGCGCGTTGCAGATCCGCCCGATCCCGGAAGGCCAGTCGGGGAACTCCATGTTCGTCCCCGTGCGGGGATCGAAGTACCCCCAGGCGTTGTGCACGAGCGGCCCGGGGCCTGCGGTCCCGAAGCTCGTCTCGGCACCCGCGATCGCGACCGGCAGCCGGAAATCGAGGTGCGTCGTCCGAGCGTACGCGAACGGCTCGTGCTCGAACACCGCGTCCTGCTGGCGGCGAGTGGCCTCGACGGTGGTCGCGTAGCGCAGGCCGTTGGCGACGCTCTCGCGGACGAAGACCTCGCCGAAGCCGCTCAGCGGGCTGTCGGGGCGCTTCGCCAGGATGTACCCGTCGAGGCGTCTCCCCCACGCCGCGACCTCGGTGGCGGTCATCCCCCTCCGTCCGATCCGCCGGGCCCGACCGACTCGTGCCCGAACGCCGAGTCGGACGCGCATCGTAGCGCCGGACTTCCACCGTGACCTCCCCCGTCCCGGTATCGATACGGGGCGCGCACGGGTCTGCCGTTGGTGCAGCCGCGGCCTCAGCCGCCCCAGATCCCGCCCGTCAACCCTCCGTCGACGACGAGCGACGTGCCCGTCACCCAGGACGCCTCGTCCGAAGCAGGTAGACGAACGCCTCGGCGACGTCGCCTGGACGGCCGAGACGGCCGAGCGGATGGAGTGCGACCGCGCCGGCGCGCGCCGCTTCGGGATCGGACTGGCCCGCGAGGAAGCGCTCGAGCATCGGCGTCTCGACGAAGCCGGGACACACGCAGTTGGCGCGAATCCCCGCCTTTGCGCCGTCGAGAGCGAGGCACTTGGCGAGCATTACCGCGCCGGCCTTCGCCGCGCAGTAGGCGGCCTGACCACCCGAGCCCCAGAGGCCGACGACCGACGCGGTGATGCCGATCGAGCCGCCGCTCTCCGTCAGGTACGGCCAGGCCGCTCGGGCACAGAGGAAGATGCTCTTCAGGTTCGTCGCCAGACCGTCGTCCCAGTCGGCCTCGTCGAGCTCGTGCACGGCTCCCACCACCGGACGGCCCGCATTGCAGATCAGCACGTCGAGCCCGCCCAGGCGCTCGGCGGCGGCGGCGACCACCGCGTCGACGCCGGAGGCCGTGCGCACGTCAAGGTCGACGTCCCCTCCGGCGAGATCGGCGGAGACGACCTCGGCGCCCTCCTCGCGGAAGCGCTCGACGACGGCGGCGCCGATCCCGGACGCGCCGCCGGTGATCAGAGCCCGCTTGCCCTGCAGCCGCACAGCGACGATCATCGTCGCAGATGGCCCGACGGCTCGAAGCGAAGATCGCGCTCGTGACCGGCGCCGGCTCCGGGATCGGACGGGAGACGGCGCTCCGCTTCGCGAGCGAGGGCGCGCTGGTGGCCGCTGCCGATCTTCGCTTCGATGCCGCCCGCCAGACGGCCGCGGAGATCGGAGAGAGCGCACTCGGCCTCGAGCTCGACGTCACCTCCGCGCCCGGCGTCGAGCGTGGCATCGGCTCCGTCCTCGAGCGATTCGGCGGCCTCGACGTCGTGGTCAACAACGCGGGGGTCACGATCGTCGGTGCCGCCCACGAGCTCACCGACGAGGCGTGGGACAAGGAGCTCGACACCAATCTCAAGAGCGTCTACCTCGTCTCGAAGGCCGCCTGGCCCCATCTCGTCGAGCGGGGCGGCGGTTCGATCCTCTCGACCGCGTCGATCGCCGGCATCTGGGCGATCCCGTCGGATGCCGCGTACTGCGCGTCGAAGGCCGGCGTGATCATGCTCACCAAGTGCCTCGCCCTCGACGGAGCGAAGTCCGGCATCCGCGCCAACTGCGTGTGCCCGGGTTTCATCGAGACGCCCATGATCCAGGGGTACTTCGCCGACCAACCTGACCCCGCGGCCGCCAGGCGCTTCGCGGAGAGCATCCACCCGCTCGGCCGTCTGGGGGCGCCCGTCGACATCGCGGATGCCTTCGTGTACCTCGCTTCCGACGAGGCAGCCTGGGTGACCGGCACGTCGCTCGTCGTCGACGGCGGGCTCACGAGCGGCATCTGGGGCGGCTAGTGCACGTCGTCGCCGTCGACTGGTCGGGTCGACGCGACGAGCTCCGCCTCGGGCCCCACGCGTCTCGGCGCTGCGGATGAGCGACCATCGTGACGACCTCGAGAGCTTCGCGGTCGCGCCGGGATACGAGTCCGAGGGCAAGTTCTGGGCTCCTCCGACTCGATTGACCGCCGAGGACGCCGTGCGTCGATACCTCGCGGCTTGGAACGAGGACGACCCGAGCAGACGGCTCGCCCTCCTCGAGGATGCGTGCACGAGCGACGTCCGCTACGTCGACCCGGAGGGAGACGTCACGGGCCTGGACGCCCTTTCCGGTGTGATCGCGGCGTTCCGGGCCGAGCATCCCGACCACGCGCTACGGCTCGCGAGCGAGGCCGACGCCCACCACGACCAGCTGCGGTTCGCCTGGCTCGTCGAACGCTCGGACGGATCGACGTTCGCGACCGGGCTAGACGCCTGCGTCCGGGCCGCGGACGGTCGGCTGTCCTCGATCGCAGGGTTCTTCGGAGAACTCACGAACCTCGATCCTGGCACTCGAGGGAAAGGGGACTTCGATGACACAGAGCGACTGGAGCCGTAACCAGGACGAATCCGGCTGGGCCACGGGAGGCGTCGTCTTCGCCGCGGCGGCGATGATCGTGATCGGGTTCTTCCAGCTGATCGCCGGCATCGCCGCGATCGTCGACGACGACTTCTTCGTGGTCGGGCCGAACTACACGTACAACGTCGACACGACCGCCTGGGGCTGGATCCATCTGATCCTCGGGATCATCATCCTCCTCGCAGGGCTGGCGCTCTTCGCAGGCAAAGCCTGGGCTGCCGTTCTGGCGATCGTACTGGCGGTCCTGAGCGCGATCGCGAACTTCTTCTTCATTCCGTACTACCCGTTCTGGGCGATCGTGATCATCGCACTCGACATCTGGGTGATCTGGGCGCTGACCCGGGCGATGTCGAACCGCGCCTGACGAAGAAGTCGCTTGGCACATTCGCGACCGGGAGCCCAGCCTGTGCGGGGCTCCCGGTCCAGACCTCGATGTCGAGACGCTCGGCGAGCCGGCCGGCTGCCTGAGCGTAGACCGGCGGCCTCGCGCGCTGATGAAGTGCCGGCTCCTCTCAGCCTTCGTTCAGCGACATCTATTCGGCGCCCGGCTGAGCCACTGCGTCGGGACGGTCGAGGAAGAAGACGGTGATCTCCTCGTACGGCTGCTCGCCGACATTGACTCCGCGGTGAACACGGTCAGTCGGCTCGTCCCAATCTGCCTGTCCCGGGACGACGTCGAACCGATGCGTCTCGCCGGTATCGCGGTACTCGATCGCGAGGGCATCGCCGCTCAGGATCACCGCTACCCGATGAAACGGGTCGCGGTGCCAGGGCAGGGCCTCGCCGGGTGCCAGGCGCAACCGACGCACGAGGGTCGTCCCACGTTGGAAGAGTCGTTCGTCCGCCATTGATTGCATCCCTTTCCTCAGCCAGGGCTATTGGACGTTCGCTGGGTCGCTCGTGTTGACGTCGGCAGTCCACGGCACCATATGGAAAAGCCCCGGAAAACGGGGCTTTTCTGTAGCAGGCCTGTAAGCCGGATTCTGTCGAGGGTGACCATCCATCTAGGCCACCGGTTCCCCGGTGGCTCGAGCGACGCACCCGGCTCCTCGGCGGGCCACCTGATAGCGGAGCCTGTTCGCCTTGCACCGGGCGGGGTTTGGCGAGCCGCCGTGTCACCACGACGCTGGTGGGCTCTTACCCCACCGTTTCACCCTTACCGGCGGCGCCTCCGGAGCTGCGCCGGCCGGCGGTCTCCTTTCTGTTCCACTTTCCGTCGGCTTTCGCCGCCTGGGATTTCCCCAGCGCCCTTGCCCTTCGGTGTCCGGACTTTCCTCGAGCCGACGCATCGGCTCGCGGCCACCCGGCCTGCAAACCCCATTCTATCGACGGTCGCGATCGTTCTCAGAGCAGCGCGAGCTGGTCGGGACCCGGCTCTCGAGCACCCTCGAGGATCGACCCGCACGCTTCGCACTCGGCGCGCTCGTTCTCGAGCTCCACGGGCTCGCCGCAGACGAGACAGGCGACGAGCTCTCCGTGGACGATGGCCGCAAGCTCGTCGTCGAGCGTCCGGGTGAGCACCGCGGTCGTCACCTGAGCGAGCGGAAGAGGCCGATCACCCGGCCCAGGATCTGGACGTGCTCCGGATACATGGGTTCGAGCGCCGCGTTCTCCGGCTGCAGGCGGATGCGGTCGCCGTCGCGGTAGAACGTCTTCACAGTCGCCTCGTCCGCTGCCTCGTCGTCGCCGACGAGTGCCACGACGACGTCACCGTCTCGCGCCGTCTCCTGCTTCTCGACCACGACGACGTCACCGGGCATGATCCCGGCCTCGATCATGCTGTCGCCCTTCACCCGCAGCAGGAACTCGCCGTTCCCACGGGCGAGGGGCTCGGGCACTCCGAGGTAGTCCTCGACGTTCTCCTCGGCCAGCAGCGGCCCGCCGGCCGCGATCTCGCCGACGAGCGGAAGAACGTGCACGGAACCTCCGTCGCGCCGGGGCGAGCGGTCGCGGCCGACGAGCTCGAGCGCCCGCGGCTTCGTCGGGTCACGGCGAACGTAGCCGGCCTGCTCGAGCTTCGCGAGATGGACGTGCACGGTCGACGGGGAGGCGAGCCCGACC
This sequence comes from uncultured Thermoleophilia bacterium, assembly GCA_963705605.1. GTDB lineage: Bacteria > Actinomycetota > Thermoleophilia > Gaiellales > Gaiellaceae > CAVPKC01. The sequence continues at coordinate 275,298 of CAVPKC010000002.1, read as the reverse complement.
TCGGCTCCGATCTCGCGAACCGTCGGCGGGTAGCCGTGCTTCCGGGCATAGGCGACGATGAAGTCGTAGATCTCGCGCTGGCGATCGGAAACCATCGACCCTCCTATCGAACGTCTGTTCGTACAAGAGTAGCGCTCCGGGTGGACGGCGTCAACGCTAGAATGGCCTTCGCGCGCTGGTGGCGGAATTGGTAGACGCGCAAGGTTGAGGGCCTTGTGAGCTTCGGCTCGTGGAGGTTCAAGTCCTCTCCAGCGCATGCTCTGTCGCGAATCGTTGCCTGACGGCGAAGCCGTCCGGCCGATATCGCGACGAGAAGGGTGCCGCAGGCACCCGATCACACGCAACGAGGCCGCCGAAAGGCGGCCTCGTTCTCGAGACGCGACGCGGTCGCTGTCGGCGGCGTACGCCCTCAGAGGTCCGATGGCAGGAGGCCGGGAGGGCCGAGGATCTCGATGCCGTAGCGCTCGGCAGCGCCGGCGAGCGCAGCGGGATCGACGGGGCGTCCGGGCGGGGGGAGGTCGTCGGCCCCGGCCGGCTCGCCGACCTCCCGCACGAACGCCTCGAAGCCGGCCGGAGCCGCGATCGCCAGCCAGCGGGCGACATCCGAGTCGACGCGATAGACATGAGGGACCCCGCGCGGCGCGAACGCGGCGGCGCCGGCCTCGAGCTCGACCGTCCCGTCACCGACGAACACCGTCATCCGGCCCTCGAGCACGTAGAACACCTCGTCGTCCCTGCGGTGGACGTGCAACGGGGGCATGTCACCGCGCCGGCCGGCCAGCTCGACGAGGCCGAGCGCACCGCCGGTCAGGTCGCCATCCGCGTGCACGCGGGCGACGTTGTCGATGAACCAGAGCGGTCGGGTGTCCGTGGCTGTCGACATCGGAGTGCCTCCTTCGCGTAAACTCCAGATCGGAGTATTTAATACTCCAAAGTAGAGCTATGTCAAGCACCGCCGAGAAGCTCACGCCGTTCTCGTTCGTGATCCTCGCGCTCGTCGGCGAGGGGGGCGCCGGGCCGCACGACCTCGTCCGGATGATGCGCCAGGGGCGCCTCTACTGGGCCGCGTCGGAGAGCCACTACTACGCGGAGCCGAAGCGGCTCGAACGGCTCGGGCTGCTGAGCTCGAGCAAGGAGCCCGGACGCACCCGCGAGCGCACCCACTACAGGCTCACCGACGCCGGCCGGAAGGCGCTGCGGACGTGGATCGCCGAGCCGAGCAGCCTCCCGCGGATCCAGAACGAGGCGGTCGTCAGGGTACTCGCAGCCGACCTCGCTGACGACGCAGCGGTCCTCACGAGCCTCGAGGCGATGCGCGCGGAGATCGCCGACGTGAGCGCACGCCTCGACCTGGCGGCGACCGCAGTCGCTTCCCTGCCCCATCGGGAGCGCTACCTCCTGCTCGTCCACCGTCTCGGCAGAATGCTGCTCGCGGCGTACACGGCCTGGCTGGACGAGGTCGAGCGGGAGCTCGGCCCAACCGCCGCGAGCAGGCTCCCGCCCCGTGAGCCCTGACGCGATCGTCGTCGGCTCGGGACCGAACGGGCTTGCGGCGGCGATCGTCCTCGCCCGGGCGGGCCGCTCGGTGCACGTCGTCGAGGCGGCCGACACGCCGGGCGGCGGCGTGCGCACCGCCGACCTCACGCTGCCCGGCTTCCACCACGACGTCTGCTCCGCCGTCCATCCGCTCGCCGTCGCGTCCCCCTTCCTTCGCGAGCTACCGCTGGCGGCGCTCGGTCTCGAGTGGGTCGAGCCGGAGGCGGCGGTCGCGCACCCGTTCGACGACGGCACGGCGGCGCTGCTCGTCCGCTCCGTGACACGGACCGCGACGACGCTCGGGCGCGACGGGGATGCCTACGGGCGGCTGCTCGACCCGCTCGTCGCCGGCGCGGACGGCATCCTCCGCGACGCGCTCGGCCCGGCGCGGCTCCCCTCCTCCCCGCTCGTGCTCGCCCGCTTCGGCCTGACCGCGCTCCAGCCGGCGTCCCGCGTGGCGCGGCGGCGGTTCCGAGGCCGGGCCGCACGCGGCCTGTTCGCCGGTCTCGCCGCCCACTCCATGCTCCCGCTCGAGCGCGCCCCGAGCGCCGCGTTCGGCCTCGTGCTCGCGCTGCTCGGGCACACCGTCGGGTGGCCGGTGCCGCGCGGTGGCGCAGCGTCGATCACCCGCGCCCTGACGGCGCATCTCGGGGCCCTCGGCGGAACGATCGAGTGCGGGCGGCGCGTCGATTCGCTCCGCGAGCTCGCCGGCGCGAGAGCAGTGCTCCTCGACGTCTCGCCACGCGAGCTCCTCCGGATCGCCGGCGAGCACGTGCCGGACGGCTACCGGCGAGCGCTGCTCCGGTACCGCTACGGGCCCGGCGCCTTCAAGCTCGACTACGCCCTCGACGGTCCCGTGCCGTGGTCGGCTACCGAATGCGCGCGCGCGTCGACGGTGCACCTGGGAGGGACGCTCGAGGAGATCGCCGCCGCAGAGGATGCTCCGCACCGAGGCAGGCCGGCCGAGCGCCCCTTCGTCCTCGTCGCCCAGCCGAGCCTCTTCGACGCCACGCGGGCGCCGCCCGGCCGGCACACGCTCTGGGCGTATTGCCACGTCCCGAACGGCTCGACGGTCGACATGACCGAACGGATCGAGGCCCAGCTCGAGCGCTTCGCACCCGGCTTCCGCGAGCGGATCCTCGCGCGGAACGTGCTCCGGCCGCCCGACCTCGAGGCCGCGAACGCGAACTACGTCGGCGGCGACATCAACGGCGGCCTCCAGGACCTGCGGCAGCTGTTCACACGTCCGGTCGCGAGGCTCGACCCGTACTCGACACCCGTGCGCGGCCTCTACATCTGCTCCTCGTCCACCCCGCCCGGCGGCGGCGTGCACGGGATGTGCGGCTACTGGGCAGCGCGATCGGCACTCGACGGGCCGCTGCGCGCATAGCCGGTTGCCGCACCGAAGGCGTGCCCACGTTGGCTACGGTGGCCCGAGACATGCGCCTCCGGCCCGTCGCCGCGCTCGCTCTCCCGCTCGCCGCCGCAGCCCTCGTCGCCTGCGGAGGGCACGGCGCCGGCATCCGCCGGAGACGCCGGAGAGCCGGAGACGCCCGCGTGACGGAGAGCGAGGACGGCCGACCGCGACGGTCAGCGAAGCCAGATGCGAGGCTAAAGCTCAGGCTGGTGCGCGTCGCTTCGGGCCTCCAGTCGCCGGTGCACGTCGCCTCTCCGCCCGGAGAGCAGGGGCGGCTCTACGTCGTCGAGCAGGCAGGACGGATCCGTGTCGTCGAGAACGGGCGCGTGCTCGGAGGCGCGTTCCTCGACATCACCGCCCTCGTCAAGAGCGGTGGCGAGCAGGGCCTGCTGTCGGTCGCCTTCCACCCGGACTACGCAGCCAACGGGCTGTTCTACGTCGACTACACGGACACGAACGGCGACACGCGCGTGGTCGAGTACCGCCGAGGGACGGCCGCGCCGGAGCAGGTCCGCGAGCTCCTCCGGGTCGACCAGCCGTACCCGAACCACAACGGCGGCCAGCTCGCGTTCGGCCCCGACGGCAAGCTCTACGTCGGCATGGGCGACGGAGGCGCGGGCGGCGATCCCGAGAACCGCGCGCAGGATCTCGGCTCGCAGGCTCGGGAAGCTCCTGCGGATCGACGTCGACCGGGCCGGCTCGGACTGGGAGATCGCCTCGTACGGCCTTCGCAACCCCTGGCGCTTCAGCTTCGACCGCGCGACCGGCGACCTCTACATCGGCGACGTCGGGCAGGGCGAGTACGAGGAGATCGACTTCCTCGCGCGCGGCCGGCTCGGACGGCTGGTGAACTTCGGCTGGGACGTGTACGAGGGCTCCCACCTCTTCGAGGACAAGCCACCGAGCGGCGAAGGTACGCTCGTCGGCCCGGTCTTCGAGTACGACCACGGACAGGGCTGCTCGGTCACCGGCGGCTTCGTCTACCGCGGATCGAAGGTTCCCGCGGCAAAGGGTCGTTACTTCTTCGGCGACTACTGCAGCGGGCAGATCTGGAGCCTCTCCGTGAAGGACGGCAAGGCGACCGGAGTCAAGCGCCATTCGTTCAGCGTCTCCAACCTCTCGTCGTTCGGCGAGAACGCGCGCGGCGAGCTGTTCCTCGTCTCGCAGAGCGGCACCATCTACCGTCTCGCAGCGGCCTGAGCCCGTGACGAGCGCCCCGGACGCGATCGAGCCGGCCGTGGGCTGGCGGGTCTGGGACGTCGTCGAGCTGGACGGCTCCTTTCGGCTCTGCTCGCTCGCCTTCTGGACGATCTGGGTTCCTCGAAAGGCCGCGCCTGCCGCGTGCAGGCGGGTCCTGGTCGACCGGAGCTGGTCGCGCCTGCCCGAGCACGACGCCCCGCACGAGCGCTGCACGTGCGGCATCTACGCGACCGTGACCGCAAGGCAGGTGCTCGACTACGCGAAGCGGTTCCGGCCGCGCTCGGACACGACGCATCGGGTGGTCGGGCGGGTCTCGCTCTGGGGAACGGTGATCGAGTGCGCCGGCGGCTGGAGAGCGTCGCTCGCCTACCCGAGCACGATCTTCGTGCCGACGGCGCGAGGCACCCGCCGTCCGCGGGTGGGGCGGCTTCGAGCCCCGAGGCGGCCCGTCGAGGAGATCGCCCTCGGCTTGGCCGACTACGCCGTGCCGGTCGAGATCGTCGACTGCGCGACGAGAGCCGAGCTCACGACACTGCTCGAGCGGCCCGGGGAGCCGTTCTAGGAGAGTGCGTAGAACATGGCGATCGTGTTGATGCCGAACAGGATCGCCACACCGACCGTCAGGCGGGTCAGATTGCGCTCGACGATGTGCTGACCGCCGTGCGAGAACGGGGTGAACCCGAGCCCGCCGAAGCCGGTGTCTCGCCCGGAGTGCATGAGGACGAGCACCACGAGCGCGAAGGACAGGAGGACCTGGATGATGCCGAGCACGGCAGCCACGTGCTCAGAATACCCTGTCACCCCATGAGAACCGAGCATGGCTCGGTCTCGGCCGTGACCTCGATAGCCGGGAGGGCCGATCCTCGTGGAGGCTCGTGAGCGGATCCGCGCGCTGCTCGTCCTCGGCGACAACCGCCAGAAGCAGAGCGACGATCCGCGTGCCCTCGCGAAGGCCAGGGAGGCGTACGAGGAGGCGCTGGCGGTCGCGGTCGAGAACGGGCTCGAGGAGCGAATCCGGCCACTCGTCGAGGCGCGGCTGAGCGACCTCGGCTAGCTCTCCGGCTCGAGTGCCGGGTCGGCCGCCATGGTCGGCCAACCGTCTCGACGGACGAGTCGCACGACGAACGGCGGCGCCGTCAGCACGAGGAAGCCCACGATCAGCACCGCGTAGTACGTGACGCGCTGGCTCGTATCCCACGAGACGTAGTCGGCCGGCGGGAAAAAGCCGGTGACGAACGCGAAGGCGCAGGCTACGATGCCGCCGCCGCCGACGAGCCAGACGCCGGCCCTTCCGCCGGGGATCCGGAAGGACCGCTCGGTGTCGGGCTGCGTCGAGCGCAGCCGGATCACGGAGGCGAAGATGAGCGCGTACATGATCACGATCACCTGGGCGGTGACCGCGGTCAGGATCCCGTAGCTCGCGTTCGCATTCGGCAGGAACAGGAAGAGCAGGCAGAACACCGTCCCGCCGATCGCCTGGACGACGAGGCCCTGCACCGGCACGTGGTTCCTGCTCATCTTCCCGAGGACGGGAGGGAGGTAGCCATGCCGGGCGACCGCGGCCAGCCCCTTCGCCGGCCCGAGGATCCACGGGATCATGTGCGCGACGCCGCCGAGGACGAGCAGGATCGCGACGGGCCTGACGAGCTCGCCGAGCCCGAACTTGTCGAACATGTCCGTGAACGCCTGCATCGTGCCCGAGAGCAACGAGATCTCCTCCCTCGGCACGACGAATGCGAGCGACAGGGAGCTCGCGACCGCGAACACCACTACGGTGACCACGGAGATCAGCAGCGCCCGCGGATAGTCGCGGCGCGGGTTGCGGGTCTCCCTCGCATGGAATCCGGCCATCTCCATCCCGGAGAAGGCGAGGAGGATCCCGCCGAGGAAGAGCAGCTGCTGACCGGAGAGATCGGGAAGCAGCGCATCGCCCGAGAACGGGATCTGCGAGCCCTCGCCCTTCGCGAACCAGGCGATCGCGAGCCCCGCGAGGAGGATGATCGGGAGGAAGGCGCCGAGAAACGTGCCGATCGTCGCCACGAGCGTCGACTGGTCGACGCGCAGGAAGTTGAGGAACGTCGCCGCCCAGAAGACGACGAGCATCACGATCACGAGGTAGACGCTGTTCGAGGCGAGCTCCGGCGAGATCGCGTATGCGAGCGAGCCGGCGATGAAGGAGAGCACGGTCGGGAACCAGGCGAGGTTCTCGGACCATTCGCACCACACCGCGAGGAACCCGGAACGATCGCCGAACGCCTCCCGGACCCAGGCGTAGACACCGCCCGCCTCCGGCCATCCCGTCGCGAGCTCGGCTGCCGCCAGGGACACGGGGATCAGGAAGAGGACGATCGAGAGTCCGAGGAAGAAGAACATCGACCATCCGTACTCGGCCAGCAGGGGGCCGTTGCGCGGGCTCACGATCGCCGCGATGTTGATCATCGCGAGCGCGAAGACGCCGAGCGTCGCTCCTCGCGCCACCGAGCCGGTCACGACGCGCCCAGCCCGTACATGGCAGCGGCAACGCGCTCGACCACGTCATCGTCGCGCTCGCCGCTGACGTCGACCGTGAACTGCCCGAGCGCCCAGGTCACTCCGTGGTTGCGGACGTACGGTCGGGTCTGCACCTCGTAACGGCCGAGCGCCGCGTCGCGAGCCGCCTCGTCCGGCCAGGCGATCAACTCGACGACGGCCTGGTCGTCGTCCTCACCGCAGGAGAGCGCGACGACGAGGACCTGCTCGTCCACGGCGTTCTCGGTGACCTCACCCGGGCTCTCCACCGTCTCGCAGATCTCGAGCCCGGCCCCCTCGAGCGCGGTCTCGATCTCGGAAAGCCCGCGCTGCTCGAACGGCTCCTCTCCCCCGCACGCGACCATGAGCAGCACGAGAACGGCCGTGACGAGGAGGGCGTAGCATCGCCGCGTGCGCATTCTCCTCGTCTCGCAGATGTATCCGGGACGCACCGATCCAGATTTCGGCGTGTTCGTGGCTCAGCTGGAGCGCCAGCTTATCGCCCTCGGTCACGAGATCGAGCACGCGGTGATCGACCACCGCGGTGGCTCGAGGGCGAAGTACGCCCGGCTGGCTGCCGAGGCGGTAAAGATCGCGTGGCGATTCGATCCCGACGTCGTGTACGCCCATTTTCTCGTCCCCGCCGGCGCCCTCGCGGCGCTCGGGGCGATCGTCGCGCGGGCTCCGCTGGTCGTGACCGCGCACGGCCGCGACGTGGCCAACATCGGCGAGATCGCGGGTGTTCGAGAATCGACACGCGCCGTCGTGCGGCGAGCGGCGACGGTTGTCGCGGTCTCCGACTACCTCCGCCGCGAGCTCGAGCGGAAGCTCCCCGAGCTCGCGGGCCGGGTCCGGGTCGTCGACTGCGGCGTGGACCTCGAGCGGTTCCACGGCCGCGACCCCGTCGAAGCGCGAGCGCGAGTCGGCTGGGGCGGCGAGAGCCCGTTCTTCCTCCACGTCGGGAGCCTCGACGAGCGCAAGAACGTGCTCCGGCTGGCGGACGCGTTCGCACGGATCGGCCAGGGGCAGCTCGCGTTCGTCGGGGATGGGCCGCTCCACCCCGAGCTGGAGCGCCGCGCGGGCATCCGCCTCGCCGGACGCGTCGCGCACCCGCGCGTCGCGGAGTGGATCGGCGCCTGCGACGTCCTCTGCCAGCCGAGCCTCGTCGAGCCGTTCGGCCAGGCCCTCATCGAGGCGATGGCGTGCGAGCGCTCGGTGGTCGCGACGCGCATCGGCGGCCCCCCGGAGTTCGTCACGCCCGAGAGCGGCGTGCTCGTCGATCCGCTGTCGGTCGATTCGATAGCCGAAGGGCTCCGAGCGGCCGCTGCCCTGCCCTCGCCGAACGCCGCTGCGCGCCGCGAGGCGAGCAGCCACGACGTTCGCATCCAGGCAGGGCGGATCGCGGACATCCTCCGCGAAGTGATCGGGCGCTCCTAGATGTCAGCCGGCCGGGACGGGATCCGGGTCGGGCTGCACTCCCGCCTCGGCTGCGCCCTGGGAGCGCGACAGCGCGACGAGGCCTCCGATCACGACCACGAGCGAGGCGATCGAGAGCGCGACCCCCCACGGCTCCTCGTGAAGCTGCTCGTCGAGCATCCAGATTCCGGCGGCCACGCCGACGATCGTCTCGAACACCATGATCGTGGAGATCGCCGGCGCCAGCGCTCCCGTCTGCGAGTGCGGACTGCATGAGCGCGAACGCGATCACGCTCGCGCCGATCAACCCGTAGAGGTGCCAGTCGGCCAGCACGTTCACGATGCCGTCGTCGAGCCGATCGACCGTCGCCTTGGTCAGCGCGGCGATCAGCCCGAAGAGGACGCCGGAGGCCGTGCCGAGCAGCGCCGCCCTGACGCCCGGGCTGCGGCTGCCACGGCTCGCCAGGACGAGCACGAGGGCGACGCCGCCGGTGATCGCTGCCCCGATGATCCATGCCCGGTCGCTCGCGTCGTCCTTGCCGCCCTGCGGGTCGGACACGATCGTGAAGAGGACGAGCCCGACGACGACCGCGACGGCGCCCAGCACCTCCCTGCGACCGATCCGCTGCCCCGTCAGGCGCGCGCCGATCGGCAGCGCGAACACGACGCTGAGGACGAGGAGCGGCTGGACGACGACGATCGTCCCGACGCCGAGCGCAGCGGCCTGGCAGGCATACCCGGCGGCGTCGACGGCAACGCCGAGGAGCCAGACCGGTCTGCGGAGCAGCCGGACGAAACCGCCAGCGCCCAGGCTCTCGTCGCCGCCCACCTCCTCCATCGCACCCTTCTGCTGGAGCACGGTGCCGAACGCGAAGAGCACGGCGCCGACCAGCGCGAGAACGATCGCGAGGAGGTTCACGAGCCACGATCCTCGGGCTTGCCCTCGGTCACGACCTGCGGGACGAGGAACCGGCCGATCACCGGAATGTCGAGGAAGCCCTCGGCGCCCGCGTAGAGGATGCTGACGCCAGCCAGGTCCGCGCCCTCGCCGTACGCGACCATGCGGGGCAGCCAGTCGGGGTCGAACTTCGCGTTGAAGTCGTAGAGCGACTGGATCTGGAAGAACGGGTTGAGCCGGTCGACGAACCACTTGGCGATCCGCTCTTTCCTGGAGAGCTCGGCATCCGCGTGGAAGAGTCGCCCCCAGGCTGCGAAGTTCATCGACAGGCGCGTGACCCCCCGCTCGTGGAGCCCTGCCGCCGTCCGCGCGATCAGGAACTCGGTGACGCCGTTCTGAGCCCCCGGGTCGTGGCGCATCACGTCGAGCGAGTACCCGGGATCCTCGCCGAACGCCGGCACGAGTCGCAGGAAACCTGCCGGCGCGCCCGTCCGGTCGAGCGCGACGGCGAGGAGGATCTCGTCGCTCGTCCCTTCGACGTCTTCGGAGAGCGACATCGTGAAGCCGCGTTCAGGCTCCTTCCCTCGCCACTTCTCGCTGATCGCGTTGAGGGCGTCGACCAGCTCCGGGCCCGCCTGCGACTCGGGGAGCAGCCGGAACTCGTGGCTCTTGCCCACGCGGTTGACTGCCTCCCGCACCTTCTTCATCTTCTGGCCCTGGAGCGTGAACCGATCGCACGGGACGATCGCCTCGTCCCCGAGGTAGAGGGTTCGCAGTCCCCGCGCCTCGTAGCGCGGCGTCTCCGCCTCGCGAGCGCCGAGGAAGGCGACCTTCCAGCCGCGGTCCCGGCAGTGGCCGAGGAACTCGTCGAGCACGAGGTCGATCGACCCTGGCGCCCCGATCGGGTCGGCGGAGACGAGCGCGTGACCGCGGAGATAGGCGTACGGGATCATCGCCTCGCCGTCCGAGGAGAAGAAGAGGCTCTTGTCGTCTCGCAGCGCGAAGTAGGCGAGCGTGTCCCATCCGTGCTCGTGGACGAGCCGCTCGGCGTGCTCGCGCTCGCCGGTCGAGACCCCGTGCCGCTGCACGATCGGCCGGAAGACGAGGTACGCGAGGATCAGGAGGCCGAGGATCCCGAGCGCGAGCAGCGATCTCGGGAAGAACTCCGAGAGGAACTTCGTGTCGTACGTGTACGGGCCGTCAAGCCCGACGAGCCCCCCGAAGATCGTCTCGAGGACGCCGCCCACCGAGAGGTCCGGTTGGATCTCGTCCCGCTTCGCCACCATCACGACGACCCCGTACACGAGCACGAGCGCCAGGTAGAGGGGGACGAACCAGAACGCGGCGAGCAGCGAGGGAGGATCGACCCGCGCCGTGAACTCGCGGCGCGCCCACACGAGGGCAATCACCATGCCGGCCGTGACCGCGGCGGCGATCGGATGTGGCCCTTTCAGCACGTGGACGATCGTTGCGGCCGCGAAGAGAGCGACGGCAATCGCCCACGCGATCCGCTTGCGCCGGATCAGGCCGTGCGCGACCAGAATCAGCCCGACCCCGATGATCACCGAGGCGAGCGTCGAGTAGACGTCCCCGGTCAGCGGCAAGAAGGCCTGGCCGATCGAGCCGAGGCCGGAGTTGACGCCAGGCAGGAGCGCCAGGAGCGACAGGAGCCCCGCGAACGCGGTCAACCAGCCGAGCAGGCCGGCGACGGACCGCCCGCCGGAGGCGGCCGCCGGCGGGAGGCTGAGGGGCGCGAGCGCACGGTCCGGAGGGGTCGGCGTGACCGGAGCTGCGCCGGCTGGCCTGGCACGGCTGAGGCCGCCTGCGGCGGCTTCGTTGCGTGCCGCCTCCTCCGGGCGCAGGGTCGGGAAGAGCAACACCTCGCGGATCGCCGCCTTCTCGGCCAGCAGCATGACGAGGCGATCGACGCCCACTCCGAGCCCGCCCGTCGGCGGCAGCCCGAACTCCATCGCGCGCAGGTAGTCCTCGTCGACGTCGCTCGCCTCGAGGTCGCCGGCCTCCTTCAGGCGTGCCTGCTCCTCGAACCGCGCCCGCTGGTCGACGGGGTCGTTGAGCTCCGAGTAGGCGTTCGCGAGCTCGCGGCCGTCGATCACGACCTCGAAGCGCTCGACGAGCGCGGGGTCGGATCGATGCGGCTTGGCGAGCGGCGAGACCTCGCGCGGGTGGTCGACGACGAAGATCGGGCCGAGGAGCTTGTCCTCGCAGAGGGCGTCGTACAGCTCGTTGACGATCTTCCCCGACCCCCAGGACGGGTCGAACTCGACCCCGAGCTCGCGGGCGATCCGCTGCGCATCCGCGAGCGGCATGCCCGCGGTGGCCTCGACCCCTGCGTGCTCCAGGATCAGCTCGCTCATCGTCGCGCGCCTCCACGGCGGAGCCAGATCCACCGTCTTCCCCTCCAGCTCGACCACCGTCTTTCCGATCGCGTCGAGGGCGGCCTGCGAGACGAGCGCCTCCGTCAGCTCCATCATGTCGGTGTAGTCCGCGAAGGCCTGGTAGGCCTCGAGCATCGTGAACTCGGGGTTGTGGCGCGTGTCGATGCCTTCGTTGCGGAAGACGCGGCCGAGCTCGAAGACGCGCTCGAACCCGCCGACGATCAGGCGTTTCAGGTGCAGCTCGAGCGCGATGCGCAGGTAGTTGTCGATGTCGAGCGCGTTGTGGTGGGTGATGAAGGGGCGGGCGGTGGCGCCGCCGGCGATCTGGTCGAGCACCGGGGTCTCGACCTCGACGAACCCGCGGGCCGCGAGCGACGTCCGGATCGACGCGATCGTCCGGTGGCGGACGTCGAAGACCCGACGGGTCTCCGGGTTGACGATCAGGTCGAGGTAGCGCTGCCGCATTCGCGTGTCGACGTCCTCCATGCCGCGCGCCTTGTTGGGAAGCGGCCGGAGCGCCTTCGACAGGAGCTCGAAACCCTCGACCGCGACCGACTCCTCGCCCGCGCGCGTGACGATGATCGTGCCCTCGGCGCCGACCCAGTCTCCGATGTCGAGTGCCGCGAAGTCGCCGAAGGCTTCGCCGCCGACTGCGTCACGGCTGACGTAGAGCTGCACGCGATCCGTCTCGTCGCGCAGGTCGGCGAAGATCAGCCCTCCGTGGCGGCGCAGCAGGTAGATGCGCCCGCAGACGCGGACGCGGACGTCCGTCTCGTCCCCCGCCGTAAGGTGCCCGTACTCGGCCTTCAGCTCGCCGATCGTGCGGTCGCGATCGTAGCGGTACGGGTACGGGTTGACTCCGCGCGCGCGGAGCTCGTCGACCTTCGCGAGCCGTCGCGAACGCTGCTCGCGCGCACTCCCGACGCGCGGGCCAGGGGGCGGCGGCGCCTTCGGCGGCCGCTCGCCGTCGCCCTCACTCGTGCTCATGCCCTGACTATCGGCGGCACCGAGCGCGAGCGTAACAGCGGGGCCGAACGGCGTAAGGTTTCGGTGTGGAGATTCGATCGCTCGGCGAGGCGGTGCCGTTCACCACGAAGGACGGCAGCACGATCCGGTCGCTGCTCGACCTCGGCACGGCGCCCGTCGAGAACCAGAGCCTCGCGGAGGCGAGGATCGAGCCCGGCGGCGCGACGGAGCGTCACTACCACCGGGAGAGCGAGGAGATGTACTACGTGGTCGAGGGCAGCGCGGAGATGGAGGTCGACGGCGAACGCGCGGCCGTTCGAGCCGGGGATGCGATCCTGATACCTCCCGGGGCGTGGCATGTCATTCGGGCGTCGAGCGACGGTCCGCTGCGGATCCTCTGCTGCTGCGCACCGCCCTACCGAGACGAGGACACGTTCTTCAGCTGAGCGAAGGACGTGGATGCCGGCGCTACAGTGGTCCGGCGGGCCGGTGTAGCTCAAAGGTAGAGCAGCGCCCTTGTAAGGCGAAGGTTGGAGGTTCGATTCCTCTCACCGGCTCTCTAGCCCGGCCACGTGTCCCGCTCAGGCGTCTGGCGGATCGGCGCTACCTCCGGTGGCGCAGCGATTCGGGCACGACCCGAGACCGGGCGGCTCCGGCGCTGCCTCCAGCGCGCGATTCCGCGCAGTGCGGTAGCGCAGCGATTCGCGCGACCGTCGGGCAGCGCCGCTCGGCCGAGAGGCCGATATCGGCGCGACCTCGGGCTCCGCCCGATTCGCGACACTACCGAGACCGGGCGGCTCCGCCGCCCTCCCCGGCGGAAATCGGCGCTGCCTGCGGCCGCGCAGCGATTCCGCCTACTGCAAGACCTGGCGGGAGTCTGGTGGGCGAGCACCTTGCGCTTGACGCGCTGGAGCGCGTTGTCGATCGTCTTCGTGTCGCAGCCGAGCTCCTCGGCCATCTGCTCGTAGGAGAGGCCCTCGAGGTAGAGGCGCAGCGCGTCCGCCTCGAGCTGCGAGAGGCCGGTGCCGAGCGCGAAGACGAGGCTCTGGAGCTCCTCGGTCGAGATCACGCAGACGACCGGGATCGTCCGACGCTCGGGCCCGGCGAGCGCGTCGCCGAGCGTGACGTCCGAGTCCTCCTGGCCGGCCGGCGTCTGGCTGAACGAGACGTAGCGTGTTGAGCGGCGCGTGCTTGTAGCGGGTCGCCGTCTTGATCGCGGTGATGATCTGGCGCGTGATGCAGAGCTCGGCGAAGCTGCGAAACGACGTCTCCTTGTCGGAGCGGAAGTCGCGCACCGCCTTGTAGAGGCCGATCAGCCCCTCCTGGATCAGATCCTCCGACTCGCCGCCGGCGATGAAGTACGAGCTCGCCTTCAGCCGGACGAAGCCCGTGTAGCGGCGCATCAGTCGATCCATCGCGCGCGTCGTCGCCGTTCCGGGCCCGGATGCACGAGGTGAAGATCCTCGACCTCTCGTTGAGCCTTATTCTGCTGCTGGGCGGCGGTCAGGGGGCGCTGAGGCATCGGATCCTCCCTTGAATCGGGTCGTCGTCGGGGCGTGCAACCTCAACTTGAGGTCAGGACAATAGCATCTCTGCAAGAACTTCAAGTCTTTTGCAAGTGATCGACGATAGCATCTGGTGCAGGAAGCTTCAAGGCCCTTGTCGAGGTGCCAGATTGCTCGGGTACCGCGGACCGTTCAGACAGACGGGCGCCGATGCGGCCCACGGGCGCACGCGCTCGAGCGCCGCGCCGATCCGCAGCGCGAGGTCGTCGCGGTAGCGGCGCGCGACGATCTGGATGCCCGATCGGCAGCCCGCTCCGAGCTCCAGCCTGCCGGAACGCTCAGCGCCGGGCACTGGCTCACGTAGTTGAACTCGACGTCATGTCGAGCCCGTGGTAGCAGGCCGTCGCTCGAACTCTCCGTAGTACGGCGCGTCGTCCTCGTCGACCGGGCGCGCCGGTCTGCGACATCGTCGGGCAGAGCAGCGCGTCGAAGCGCTCGAGGATCGGGCGCCAGCTTCTTCCACGCGTCCGTGCGCACGAACTCGAGCCGCTTGAAGTCGACCGCGCTCATCGCGAGCCCGGCGTCCATGCAGCGCGACGACGCGCGGGTCCATCTGCTCGCGGTACTCCGGCAAGCTTGTCGCCGAAGATCGCCGCCAGGTACACGCCCCAGTGGGCGACCCAGGCGTCCGCGAGCTCGCGGGTCCAGCCGAGATCGACCTCCTCGACCGTCGGCGCCCGCGTCAGCGAGCGCTGCCGCCGCCTCGCGCGTCGCGGCCTCGACCTCCGGGTCGACCGCGTAGCAGCCGAGGTCGACGTCGAGCGCGAGCCGCAGCCCCTCTGCCGACGCGTCGAGCGGGCCGCGACGAGGTCGAGGGCCGGCGAGAGCGACATGATGTCGCGCTCGTCGGGCCCCTGCGTGCAGGCGACGAAGAGCCGGGCGTCGGCGACCGTCCGGGCCAGCGGGCCGAAGTGCTGGATCGTGTCGAACTGGGTCGGCAGGAAGTCGAGCGGGATGCGGCCGAAGCTCGGCTTGAGCCCGACGAGCCCGCACCACGACGCCGGGATGCGCACCGAGCCGCCCATGTCGGTGCCCTCCGCGAGCGGCACGCAGCCGGACGCGACTGCCGCGCCCGATCCGCCCGGACGAGCCGCCCGGCGTCCGCTCCGTGTCCCACGGGTTCCGGGTGATGCCCCAGAGCGGGCTGTCGCGTGAAGCTCGAGTACGCGAACTCCGGCGTCGTCGTCTTGCCGACCATGATCGCCCCGGCGTCGGCAGCTTCTCGACGATCAGCGCGCTCCAGTCCGGGATCCAGTGCTCGAACGCGTACGAGCCCATCGTCGTCCGCTTGCCCTTCGTCGGCGTCAGGTCCTTGATGGCGATCGGGACGCCGTGGAGCGGGCCGAGCTCGATCGCCCGCACGCACCGCCCGCTCGGCCTCACGGGCGCGCTCGAGCGCCTCGTCCGGAAAGACGAAGCAGAAGCAGTTGAGGGTCGGGTTGACCTCCTCGATCCGCTCGAGGCGAGTTGCCCACGACCTCCACCGGGGACAGCTCGCGCGCCCGGATGCGCTGCGCGAGCTCGGTCGCGGACGTGTAGCAGAGATCGAGGTCGGCCACGGTCGAGACGAGAGCCTATCGCCGGCGGCGCCACTCCTCGAGCCTCGCGCGTGTCTCGGGATCGAGCTTGTCCTCGAGCTGGAAGCGGCCGGCCGGGTCTCGGACCGGGGGGCGGGCACCGGCGAGCTCGCGGGCGAAGTCCCGGGATGCGACGCGCTCGACGATCGGCCCTGCCGTCTGGTGGATCGCCGCGTCGGACGAGACGACGGCAACGCGCTCGTCGAGCCGCCGTTCGGCGGCGAGGCGCTCGATCACGTCGTCGGCGTGCTCGGCGAAGCGAACCTCGAGCTGCCCGATCTGCCGGCTCTCGCCTACCCCGTCGAAGACGACGACCCCCCGGACGCCGCGCGCTGCGACGAAGCTCGCCAGAAGATCGACGAGTTGATCCCGGTCGGCTCCCGCTCCCGCGTGGAGGAGGTTGTAGCCGTCGAACAGATAGAGGGTCGGCTCGAGCGCCATCTCAGGCCGACTCCGACGTGTCGAGCCCTGTCCCGTCGCCCGCTGCGCGACGCGCCTCTCGCGCCTCTTGCCTGCGCTGCCTCGCAGCCTCGAACAGCATCACGCTCGCAGCAGCCGAGACGTTGAGCGACTCGACCCGGCCGGCAAGCGGGATCGCCAGCGCGCCGTCGCATGCCCGCCGGACGCCCGGGCGCACGCCGCTGCCCTCCGAGCCGAGGACGAGCGCCGTCCCGCCCGTGAGGTCGGCCGACCAGATGTCGGTCTCGGCATCCTCCGCCGCCGCCCAGGCCCAGAGATCACCGCGCTTGACGTCGGTGAGATAGCGAGAGAGGTTGACCACGACTGCCAGGGCCAGGTGCTCCACGGCTCCCGCCGACGCGCGGCAGACGGCGGCCGTCACCCGGGCGGCTCCGCGCTCGGGGAGGATCACACCGGTCGAGCCCGCGCCCTCGGCGCTACGGCACACCGCCCCGAGATTCTGAGGGTCGGTGACGCCGTCGAGGCACGCCAGCAGAGGCCGCTCGGCTGCCGCGAGCTCGTAGGCATCCACGTAGCGGTACGGCTCGCAGAAGGCGACGACGCCCTGGTGGTCGCGCGACCCCGCGGCAGCTGTCAGTGCCGCCTCAGGGCGCACCTGGACACGGAGCCCTTGTGTTTCACGTAACCAGGCCTCGGCCGCCAGCGCACGCTCGGAGGCCAGCAGCTCGAGCACCTCCCGTCTCGCTGCCCGGACGACCTCGCGGACCGGATGGCGACCGTAGACGAGCTCGCGCGTGGCAGTCAACGGCGCACGAGCTGGTAGCCGGGCTGCTCGGCGACGTCCCTGACTTCCCAGCCGAGGGAGCCCAGTTCGTCGCGCAGCCGGTCTGCCTCCGCGAAGTCCTTGGCCTGCCTCGCCTCGCGCCGTCGATTCGCGAGCGCGAGCGCCTCGGCCGGGGGCTGCTCGAGCTCGGCGAGCGACTCGAGCCCGAAGACCGCGAGCCCGCGCGCGAGGAGCTCGAGCGCACCTTCGGCCCGCCACTCGTGGAGGATCGCCAGCGCCTCCGGCGTCCCGAAGTCCTCGTCCAGGGCGGCCGCGAATCGCGACCACTCGGCGCCGCTCGTGCCGTGATCCACAAGGCGAAAGGCGTTGCGGAAGCTCTCGGCCTGCGCCTTTGCCGCCGCGAGCGTGTCCTCGGAGAAGTCGATCGGCTTGCGCCAGTGCGCGGTCAGGAAGAAGACGAGCAGCGTCTCGCGCCCCCACTCGTCGAGCACGTCGTGGAGGGTGGCGATGTTGCCGAGCGACTTCGACATCTTCTCGCCCGTGAGGCGCAGCATCCCGTTGTGCATCCAGATGCGGGCGAACTCGCGCCCCGCGCCCCGCGACTGCGCCAGCTCGTTCTCGTGGTGGGGGAAGACGAGGTCGAGCCCGCCGCCGTGGATCTGGAAGGAGGGCCCGAGGTACTTCTCCGCCATCGCGGAGCACTCGATATGCCAGCCCGGGCGGCCGGGACCCCAAGGCGAGTCCCAGTGTGTGTCCTCTCCCGGCTTCGTGGCCTTCCAGAGCGCGAAGTCACGCGGGTCCTCCTTCAGCGGGTTCGGCTCCTGCTCCTCGACCTGGTCCGGCCGCTGGCCGGAGAGCTTCCCGTACTCGGCGAACCGCGTAACCCGGAAGTACACGTCGCCCCCGGTCTCGTAGGCGAGCCCGCGCTCGACGAGCTCCTCGATCAGCTCGACGATCTCCGCGACGGTCTCCGACGCCTTCGGCTCGTGGTCGGGGCGCCCGAGACCGAGACCGTCGGTGTCCTCCACGTACCAGCGCGACGCCTGCTCGGCGAGCACGGCGCTCCGGCCGGGCGCGGCGTCGTAGATCTTGTCGTTGATGTCCGTGATGTTCTCGACGAGCGTCACGTCGTAGCCGCGCAGCTCGAGCCAGCGCTTCAGCCACATCGAGACGACGAAGGGCCGCGCGTTCCCCACGTGGATTCGCTGATACACCGTCGGTCCGCAGAAGTACATGCCGACCGGCGCGGGGGGCGCGGGCAGCTCCTCGAGCCGGCGCGAAAGGGAGCTATAGAGCCGCATCGGTCCTCCGCAAGGCGTCGGCCATCGGGAGGGCGAGGATAACCGCCCAGAGCTCCGGCCCCCGATCCCGGCCCGTGAGGGCGCGCCGCAGGGATCTGAGGTCGCCCCCGACGGCCTTCACCTCGCGCACGATCGTACGGGCCGCCGCCTCGTCGAGCTCCTCCGCTGCGGCCGAGCGCAGCTCGCGGAAGCGCTCGAGGGTGAGCAGCCCTCGTGCGTCCAGGTCGCCCGGCGAGACAGGATCCGCCGAGAGCTCGTCCGCCCAGGCGCGGGCCTCGACGAGCGTTCGAGCGCCGCGCAGGGCAGGAGCGAGGCGGACGGAGACGCCGAGGCGGCCGGCGAGCTCCTCGTCGGGCATCGACGCGATCGCCTCGATCGCCAGGCGATGGATGCGCGCGAGGTCGAGAACGACGTTCGCGCGGGGCAGGTCGAGCTCCTCGAGATACGCGCGCACGGCCTCGGCGGGGATGCCCTCGTCCCTGAGATCGCCGACCGAGGCCGCACCGTGGCGCTTCGAGAGCTTCGAGCCGTCCGGTCCGAGCAGCAGTCCGTGGTGGATGTACTCGGGCGGATCGAACCCCAGCGCACGCGCCAGCGCGCGGTGGAGCTCGGTGTTCGGAAGGTGGTCGTTGCCCCGGATCACATGGGTGATCCGCAGATCGGCGTCGTCGACGACCGAGGCCAGGTGGTAGGTCGCGGAGCCGTTCGGGCGCAGGAGAGTCGGCTGCCGTTCGGCTGCGAACCGCATCGCTCCGTCGTCTTCGAACGCGGCGCCCGCTGCGGCGAGTCGCTCGGCGGCAGCACGGTAGAGCGCGCCTCGCTCGCTCTGGCGAACGGGTCCCTCGTCCCAGCGGACCGCCAGCCACTCGAGGTCGCCGAGGATCGCCTTCTCGGATCCAGGTTCGGCGCGCGCGACGTCGGTGTCGTCGATTCTGCAGAACGAGGGCCCCGCGCCGCTCGTCGGCGAAGCTGCGATTCGCGACCGCCGTCAGCGCGCCGCCGAGATGGAGGGGGCCGGTCGGGCTCGGCGCGAAGCGGACGCGGACCATCAGTGCCTGAATCTAGTCTCCCTTCGTGCGGGACGCCCTGCAGGCGTGGTTTCGGGAGCACGGCCGGCACGGCCTGCCGTGGCGACAGACCCGCGATCCCTACGCGATCCTCGTCTCGGAGATGATGCTGCAGCAGACGCAGGTGCCGCGCGTCGTCCCCCGCTACCGCGCGTGGCTCGCGCGCTGGCCGACGGTGGGCGCACTGGCCGCGGCATCGCCCGCCGAGGTCATCCGGGAATGGCAAGGGCTCGGCTACAACCGGCGCGCGCTCGCCCTGCACAGAGCCGCCCGGCGCATCGAGGAAGCCGGCTGGCCGGACGACCTGACGGAGCTGCCCGGTGTCGGGCCGTACACCGCGGCGGCCGTCGCACGCTTCGCGTGGGAGCGCCCGATCCTGCCCGTCGACACGAATATCCGGCGCGTCCTCGAGCGCTCGGGCCGGAGCTTCCTTCCGGAGGACGCAGCAGCCTTGATGGACCTCGGGGCGACGGTCTGCCTCGCCCGCGTCCCGCGCTGCGCTGCGTGCCCGCTCGCGACCGGCTGCCCGTCGCGTGGGAGGCGCTTCGAGCCGATCCGCCGGCAGGGGAGGTTCGAGGGATCGTTCCGCCAGCGGCGGGCGGCGATCCTGCGGGCGGTCGCCGATCGTCCGCAGCCCGTCGCGGAGCTCGACCGGGAGGCCGTGACCGCCCTCGAGCAGGACGGTCTCGTCGAGATCGAGGACGAGACCGTGCGGCTGCCGGCCTGAGGCCCTTGGCGGTACGCGCCGCGGCGGGTGGGGAACGCCCGATTTCAGCCGCTCGTAACATTCCTATCGTTGAATGAGGACGTGGCAACCGTTCTCGTCGTCGACGACGAGCCCATCGTCCGCGAGGTCGTCTGCAACTACCTCCGGCGCGAGGGGTACAAGACGCTCGAAGCGGCCGACGGCCGGCGCGCCCGCGAGCTCGTAGAGCAGGGGGCCCCGACGCTGGTCGTGCTCGATCTGATGCTCCCCGGAGTCGACGGGCTCGAGCTCTGTCGCTGGATCCGAAGCCGCTCCGAGCTTCCCGTGATCATGCTCACGGCCCGCGGCGAGGAGGCCGATCGCATCGTCGGGCTCGAGCTCGGCGCCGACGATTACGTGACCAAACCCTTCTCGCCGCGCGAGCTCGTCGCCCGGGTTCGCACCGTCCTTCGCCGCAGCGCGCCGTCGACGGTCAAGCAGGAGCGCATCGTCTTCGACGACCTGTCGATCGACGCCTCGACCCGCGAGGTGCTCAGGGCCGGGCTGTCGCTGCGCCTGACCGCGAAGGAGTTCGACCTCCTCTGGTTCCTCGCCCGCCACCCGAAACAGGTGTTCTCGCGCGACCAGCTGATGGATCGTGTGTGGGGCTACTCCGCCGCCCTCGACACGGGAACGGTCACCGTTCACGTCCGCCGCCTGCGCGAGAAGGTGGAGGACGACCCGGCGCACCCCCGCCTCCTGCAGACGGTCTGGGGCGTCGGCTACCGGTTCAGCCCGCCGTGATCGGGTTCGCGGTCGTCGTCGCGCTCGTCACGCTCGCCGTCGGGCTCGTCGTGGCGGTCGTCCTGCGGCGACTACCGACCGTCCGTCTGCAGCTGATCGCGCTAGGGCTCCTCGCGGTCGCCCTGCCGCTGGCCGCAGTCTCGCTCGCGGGAGTCGTGATGTTCAGCTCGGGCCACGACCTGACCGTCCTCCTCGTCGCGGTCGCCGCCTCGACCGCCGCGATCGTCGGAGCGCTCGTCCTCGCCCGCTCGATCATGCGCCCGATCGAGCAGGTGCGCTCGGCCGCGTCCGCCGTTGCCGAGGGAGACCTGTCCGCTCGCGCACCGGCGGAAGGGGCGGCGGAGCTCGCAGAGCTCGCAGCCTCTTTCAACGAGATGGCGGATACTCTCGAGAGCGTGTTCGACGCCCGGCGCCAGCTCGTGGCGTGGGCGAGTCACGATCTTCGCGCCCCCCTCGCCTCGATGCAGGCGATGATCGAGGCGCTCGAGGACGGCCTCGCCGAGCCCGAGCGCTACCTGCCGGCGATGCGCGAACAGGTGCAGACGCTCGGGCGGCTCGTCGACGACCTGTTCGAGCTCGCCCGCATCGATGCCGGGGCGCTGACCCTCGAGCTCCGCGAGGCGGCTCTCAATGGGCTCGTCGAGTCGTGTCTCCGCGGCGTCGAGGCCGAGGCGGCGGCTCGTCAGATCCGCCTCGAGGCGGTGATCGACGCCGGGGCGCCGCCGGTCCGGTGCGCACCGGAGAAGGTCGAGCGAGTTCTCTACAACCTGCTCACGAACGCCCTGCGGCACACGCCGTCCGACGGCTCGGTCGCGGTCGTCGTCGAGCCGCTCGCCGCCGAGGTTCGCGTCACCGTCGAGGACACGGGCGAGGGTCTCGCGGCGGATGCGGCAAAGCGCATGTTCGACCGCTTCTGGAGAGCCGATCGTGCGCGCACGCCCGGCCGCGCCGGTGCCGGTCTCGGCCTCGCGATCGCACGTGGCCTCGTGGAGGCGCAGGGGGGTCGCATCTGGGCCGAGAGCCGCCCGGGCGGCGGCGCACGCGTCTCGTTCACGCTGCCTGCCGCGTAACTGTCCGGCACCGTGCCCGCCGGTGCGCCGTCTACCATCGACGGGGTTCACGGTCGGAGGCCTCACTCAGCGACCCCGGGGACGATCGGCGCCGCATGCGCGTTGGTCGTGTCTGTCTGCCTGCTCGCTTCGGCGTGTACGAGCGGCTCCGACACCGGCGCCACGTCGACCGCCGCGCCTCCGACGGCGTCCTCCTCCGCCGGCGCCACGACCGGAGAGCCGACGCCAGGGACGACGGAGGAGGCGCCGGAGACCGCGCCGAGCGAACCGGAAGTCCCCGAGGGCCCGACGCTTCGGCTCGCGGTCGGCCCGGGCGTGCGCACGCTCGATCCCGCCGCCGCGACGAACCCGGCGGAGGGGACCCTCCTCGTCGGGATCCTCGACCCGCTCGTCCGCCTCGACGCCGACGGGAACGCCGTGCCGGCGCTGGCCGAGAGCTGGGACGTCGGCGACGACGGACGGGTGATCACGTTCCGCTTGCGCCCGGACGGTGTCTGGACGAACGGCGATCCCGTGACCGCCGCAGACTTCGAGTACGCGTGGAAGCGGGCAGCCTCCCCGCGCTTCACCAAGCAGAACGCGCCACTCTTCTACGACATCGCCGGAGCAGAGGCCTACAACCGCTGCGACGCCGAGAGCCAGGACTGCGCCGCGCTCCGGGAGAGGATCGGGGTCGAGGCGCTCGACGACGTGACGCTCGAAGTGAGGCTCGTGCGGGCGATGCCCTGGTTCGCCCAGCGCGTCGCGCACTGGGCGTTCCTCGCTGTCCACGAGCCCACGATCGTGGAGTACAGGCGCCGCTGGACGCTCCCCGAGAACATCGTCTCGGACGGTGCCTTCCAGCTGCTCTCCTTCACACCGCGCGCAGCCGTCACGCTCGAGCGCTGGGACGAGTGGCGCGACGCCGGGTCGGTCGACCTCGCGACGGTCGAGGGCTCGATGACGAGCGATCCGGCCGCGGCGCTCGTCGACTTCCAGGACGGGCGGGTCGACGCCTGCCTCCCGGCCCAGTGCATCCCGAGCGACGGAGAGCGAGCGCTCGCCGCGTCGCCGGAGTTCGCTGCGTTCCCCGCTCCGACGACGACCTATCTGGGCATCAACACCGCGACCGTCGAGGCCCGGGGCCTGCGCCGCGCGATCGCCATCGGCCTCGACCGGCGCGCGCTCGTCGCGCGGGCAGCGCCGGGCGTCACAGCCGCGGCGACCAGCCTCGTCCCCGCCGGCCTCCCTGGCTTCGACGGGACGGATGGAACCTATCTCCAGACGAAGGCGCTGCGCGGCAAGGCGAGGCGCCTCGTGCGCAAGGCGGACGTCGCAGAGCCGCTGCTGCTCGCCTACCCTCAGGGCTCGGAGGAGCTCGCCGCGCTCGTGCGGACGCAGCTCGGGAAGATCGGTCTCGAGGTCGAGATCGACGAGCGAGCCCCGGCGAAGCTGCGAGCCGCAGATCTCTATCTCGACAGCGTGACCGCAGGCGACATCGAGGCCCTCGACGTGCTCGAGCGCTGGACCTGCGATGCCGGCGAGTTCTGCGACCCCGCCTACGACCGCCTCGCCCGCACGACACGGAGGACGGTCGACGACGCGGAGCGCCATGCTCTCGAGCACCAGCTCGAGCAGGAGCTGACCGGCAAGAAGGGGGCGTTCCCCGCCGCGCCGCTCTACTGGAGCACGTTCGGGCTCCTGCGCGGCGCGGACGTCGCCGGCTTCGAGCCGAACGCGCTCGCGCTCGTCGACCTCGCGGCCGTTTCGACACCCGGCTAGGAGCTGATCCCGTGCAGCCGCCTCGCGTTCCCCGCGAGGACGCCCTCGCCGATCGATCTCGCCTCGGCCGCGGTCAGCCAGCCGCGCTCCACTCCTCGTCCGAGGACCCGGCCGAGTGCCTCGCGGGCAATCTGAGCGGAGAGCCAGATCACCTCCGGCTCGGTCGCCTCGTCGGATCCGTGAAGCACCTTCGCCGGGGGGGCCGCGCCCAGGAGGATCTCGAGCTTCTGGTCGACGGCGAGGCTCGCCCACGGCATCGTGATCGACACGTCGAGGTAGACGTGGGGCAGGATCGACGCGACGTACGCACCCTCCTCGAGCCACGGCCAGCCCGAGTGGATCAGGACGATCGGCTGGCCGGCGTGCTCGGCGAGGAGCGGGAACAGGTCCTGCGGATGCGCATGGCTGAGCACGATCGCGGGATCGCCGCCGCCGCAGTGGATGTGCACCGGACGGTCGTGGCGCTTCGCGACGGCCAGCGTCCGGCGGAGCAACCGGTCTCGGACGGGCTTCGCGTGCAGGCGCGTCTCGGTCCAGCCGTCTGTGCGCCACCCCTCGAACGAACGCTCGCAGTGATCGAAGGGCGGATTCTCGACGTCCAGTCCGGTTCGATACGCGATCACGCTCTTGAACGCGACCAGCTCCGGATCCGAGGCCGCCTCCTCGAGCTCTGCCTCGAACCGCTCCTCCAGCTCGCGAAAGCCGCCGACCTGATCCCGGAGCGCGACGATGAAGGGCTCGATGCGAGCGACCCGGTGGAGCCGGGCGCCGCTGTCGGCGGCGAAGTCGGCCAGCGGGATCGTCGGCTGCGGGTAGCCCTCGTCGTAGATCAGCCCTGCCACGTTCCCTGCCTCCCAGAGCCGCCGGTTGTACGCCGGCGCGTCGGCGGCCAGCGCGTCGCGGCGCGTTGCCGCGACCGTTTCGCGAGTCGCCTCGCACCCCAGATGCTCGGCGAGCCGGCGCCGCATGGTCAACGCGAGCGGGGTGGTCTCGGTGAGGTGGTGCAGGTGCTCCGCGACCGACTCGTCCGCCATGCCGGACGAGATGAGGCACATCCCCATCATCGTGATCCGGTCCTCGAAGCCGAGCGGATCGGCCGCGAGCAGGTGCTCGTTGCGCCACGGGTGGCAGTGGACGTCGACGACGGGGGCGTGGGACAGGTCGATCACGGTCATGGGCTCAGAACCTCCAGCGGTAGGTCGAAACCAGCGTCTCCTCGTCCAGTCCGTCGGCGGCCTCGGCTGCGGTGCGGCGCACGGCGACGACGCGATCGTGCAGGTACGGCCCCATCGCGTCGCGGAGGACGCCTGACGCGGCGAGAGCCTCGGCGGCGTCCGCGAGAGTCGCCGGCAGGCGCACGATCCGGCCCGCCCGTCGCTCCTCCGCGGTCAGCTCCTCGGGGTCGACGTCGACGGGCGGAGGGAGACTCAGGCCCCGCTCGACTCCGTCGAGACCGGCGGCGAGGAGGCAGCCGAGCGCGAGATACGGGTTCGCCGTGCCGTCGACCGACTTCCATTCGACGTTGGCGCCCGTGCCGGCGTGCGGGCCTCCGGCACCTTCCAGGCGGAGCGCGGCCTCGCGGTTCTCGTTCCCCCAGCACGCGTAGACGCCCGCCCAGTGCGACGGTTGCAAGCGCTCGTACGACACCGGCGAAGGCGCGCCGATCGCAGTCAGCGCCGGCAGGTGCTCGAGCATGCCCGCGACGAAGGCCTCCCCTTCGGGACGGAGGCCCTCCGGCCCCGAGCCCCCTGCAAGCAGGTTGTCGCCGTCGCGCCACGGGCTCACGTGCACATGCGTCCCGTTGCCGACCGACCCGGCGACGACCCTCGGCGAGAAGCTCGCGCGCCAGCCTGCATGTCCCGCGACCGCCCGCACCACGTGGCGCGCGAGGATCGAGCGGTCGCAGGCGCCGAGCGGGTCGCGTGGTGCCAGTGAGACCTCCATCTGGCCGTCGGCGTACTCCGGATGCACCTGTTCGGGATCGAGCCCGGATTCGGCGAGGCCGTCGAGCAGCCGGAGCATGAAATCGCATGTGAGGTCGAAGGTGGCCGCCCCGTAGCCGGGGCCTGTGTGCAACGGCACGAAGCCCTGGGGCCCGTCGCTTCCGACCGTGAACTCGAGCTCCCAGGCAGCCATGAGCTCGATCCCGCGACTCGAGGCCCGTTCGACCGTGCGCCGCAGAAACGCCCGCTGGCAGCCCGCCCAGGGCTCTCCGGACTGCTCGTGATGATCGATCGGCGCCCAGCCCCAGCCCGGCGCCCCGCCGACAGGCGCCGCGGCACCGAGATCCGCACGCAGCCGCACCTCGCCTGACGGGCTGTACAGGTCGGGATCGTGGGCGAACGAGTCGTCTGCGAGAGACAGCCCCCACACCTCCGACCAGCCGACTCCTCGCTCCGACGCGCGCTGGAGACGGTCGATCGACACGCACTTCATCCGGGCGATCCCGCCGTTGTCGACGAGCACGAGCGCAACCGCTCGCACTCCGCGCTCTCGCAGCTCGTCCGGATTCATGCGCTCGTCACCAGCCGGCGAACGGTGCCAGCTTCGAATCGTCGAACCGGCCTGCCTCGACGTCCGCGAGCGCTCGCTCGATCACGCCCAGGGCCTCGTCGACGTCGGAGGCGCCGACCGTGAGTGGCGGCGTCAGCTCGATCACGTTCCCCGCCAGCCCGGCATAGATCGTCAGCAGCCCGAGCTCGAAGCATCGGTACACGAGGCGGTGCGCGTCGAGCGGGGCCGGCTCGCGCGCGTCGCGGTCGAGCACCAGCTCGACGCCGACCATCAGCCCGCGCCCGCGCACGTCGCCGATGAGGCGCGACCGGGCCTGGATGGTGCGTAGGCCGTCGAGGAGCCGCGCGCCCATCCGGGCGGCGTTCTCGGCGAGGCCCTCGACCTCGACGACGTCGAGCGTCGCGAGAGCCGCCGCGCACGGCACCGGCGAGCCGCCGAGCGTGAAGAGGCTGTACGTCGGCACGTCGAGCAGCTCCGCGCGACCGACGACCGCCGAGAGCGGCAGCCCTCCGCCGAGAGGCTTCCCGAGCGTGACCGCATCCGGCACCACGTCGGCGTGCTCGAACGCGAACATCCGCCCGGTGCGGCCGAGACCCGTCTTCACCTCGTCGAAGACGAGCCAGATCCCGTGCCGGTCGCAGAGCTCACGGATCGCCGGGATCACGTTCGCGGGCGGAACGACCTCTCCACCGTCGGACTGGATCGCCTCCATCAGGATCGCGGCCGTATCGGGCGCCGGTGACGTCGCGCCGAGCGCGAAGCGCTCCAGGTGCTCGAGGCAACGGAGCGAGCAGCCCTCCCTGCTGCACGGGCCGAAAGCGCAGCGATACGGGTCCGGGTACGGCACCTTGGTCACGTGGCCGGCGCCGATCACCGTGGCCTGGGCCTGGTGTCCCGAGAGCACGGCTGACCCGGTGGTCGTCCCGTGATAGCCGCCGACGAACGTGATCAGGCGCCGGCGGCCGGTCGCCATCGGCAGGAGGCGCCCGACGCAGTCGTTCGCGTCCGAGCCCGTCGTCCCGAACCACGCCTTCTTGTGGAAGTCGCCGGGCAGGAGCCCGCAGAGCCGCTCGGCCAGCTCGACCGCCCGCTCGTTCCCGAAGCAGCACAGCATGCTGGTGTGCTGGCGCTCGAGCTCGTCCACGATCGCCTGACGGACGCGCGGATGCCCGTAGCCTGTCTGCGCGACGCCGGCCGAGCCCGTGAAGTCGAGGTACTCGCGGCCGTCCGCGTCGACCATGCGCACGCCGTGAGCGGCCGCGGCGACGAACGGGTAGAACCGGATCTTGAGCACGTCCCCCAGCGCATCGGACTCGCGCGCGAGGACTGACTCCGCCCTCGACGCGAGCGCCGGCTCCGTCCGTTCGGCCACGGGCGGATCGTATCGCTACAGTCCCTCGGTCCATGGCGGTCGCTGCAACCCCGGAGCTCACGAAGAACGGCGCGGAGCTCGTCGTCGAGCACGCCGTCAAGCAGTTCCGCGGCCTTCGTGCCCTCGACGACGTCTCACTGAGTGTGCGCGGGGGAGAGATCGTGGGGTTGATCGGCCCGAACGGGAGCGGCAAGACGACGCTCCTGAACCTCGCGAGCGGAGTGCTGAAGCCGACGGCGGGCCGGATCACGATCGGCGGAACCGACGCGACGGGCCGCAAACCGCACGAGATCGCACGGCTCGGGGTCGGGCGCACGTTCCAGCAGATCCGCCTGTTCGCCGAGATGACGGTCGAGGAGAACGTCGAGGTCGGCGCGGTCGCCAGGCATCAGGAGGCGGAGCGGGTTCCGGCCTTGATCGAGCGGCTCGGCCTCACGGGCGACCGGGCCCGGCTTGCGACCACGCTTCCCTACGGCCAGCAGCGTCGCGTCGAGATCGCGAGAGCGCTGGCGGGGAGGCCGCGCTACCTGCTGCTGGACGAGCCGGCGGCGGGGATGAACGAAGCAGAATCGGACGCGCTGCTCGAGACGATTCGCGGCGTCCGTGACGACGAGGGCTGTGCGGTGCTGATCGTCGATCACGACCTGAGGCTGATCATGCGGCTCTGCGAGCGGATCCACGTGCTCGCCGAGGGCAAGACGATCTGCGAGGGGACGGCCGAGGAGGTCAGACGCGATCCAGCGGTGATCCAGGCCTATCTGGGGACGACTGCGGCAGAGCGACCGGCCGGGCCGGGCGCAACGCGCGATCACGCCGTCGGGCATCCGTCCGACGGCGTACCGGCTGAACCGAAGGAGGAGGAGGAAGAAGGATGAGACGACGGCTACTGGCCATGGCGGGCCTCGTGCTCGTGCTGGGGCTCTCGGTCACCGCCGCCGGCTGCGGCGGCGGGAGCGACTCGAGCGGAAGCGAGGAGACGACTGCACCGGCCGACACGGGGGCGGCACCTGCCGACACGGGCGCGGCTGCCGGCGGAGGAGAGGCGAGCGGGGAGCCGCTGACGCTGAAGATCGGCTTCTCCGCGGCCCTGTCCGGGCCGTACGCGGCCTACGACGTGCCTCTTCTGAACGGCATGGAGTTCGCGGCGCAGGAGATCAACGCGTCGGGCGGCAACGTGACCGTCGAGATCGTCTCGAAGGACAACAAGGGAGACCAGACGCAGACGCTGACCGCGGCGCAGGAGCTCCTCGACGAGGACGTGAAGGTCCAGATCCTGACCACGGCGGAGCCGAGCGTCGCCGTCGGCCAGCTCGTCTCGGCCGCCGGCGGGATCACGACCGTCGGCGGCAACACCGCGCCGTCGATCCCGCGCGACATCGGCGAGACGGTCCGTCTCGTTCGTCTTCGGCGACAATCAGCAGGCCTCCGCCGGTGCCCAGTACGCCTGCGATCAGGGCTACAAGACCGCGTACCTGCTCGGCTCGCCGGAGATCCCCTATACGAAGGACATCCCGACGTTCTTCGCGGACGCGTTCGCGGAGATCTGCGGCGGGGAGATCGTCGGCGAGGACACGTTCAAGATCGGGCAGACCGAGTTCGGCGCCCAGGTGACGAAGATCCAGAACGCCGACCCGGCGCCGGACGTCATCTACTCGCCGATCTTCGTGCCCGACTCGGGCGCGTTTCTGAAGCAGCTCCGGTCGGCCGGCGTCACCACGCCCTTCGTCTCGACCGACGGCAACGACTCGTCGCTGTTCGTCGACTCGGGAGGCAGTGCCGTCGACGGAACCGTCTACTCGACCCACGGCTTCGACTCGCCGGGCAGTCCGATCGAGGAGTTCGTCCAGGCCTACACGGAGTGGAAGGGCTCTCCCCCGGAGTCGAACACGTTCGAGGCGATCGGGCGTGACAACGTCTACGCGCTCGTCCAGGCCGCGCGAGAACGCGGGCTCGGTCGAGCCCGATGCGCTGCTCGCGGCGATCCTCGAGCTGAAGGACGTCCCGCTGCTCACCGGGACGATGACGATGGATCCCGTCACGCGGTTCCCGACGAAGGAGATCACGCTCGTCCAGATGGACGGGACGGAGTACACCCTGCTCGAGCAGGTGATCCCGAGCTACATCGCGCCGGCGCAGTAGAGGTGTCGGACGAGCTGCTTCGGGTCGACGACCTGGTCGTCCGATACGGCCCGATCGTGGCCGTCCGCGAGGTGTCCGTTCGTGTCGGGCAGGGCGAGATCGTCGCTCTGCTCGGCGCGAACGGGGCGGGCAAGTCGAGCTTCCTGAACGGCCTGGCGGGGCTCGTGCCGGTCTCGGCGGGACGGGTGGTGTTCCGGGGGGAGGAGCTGCAGCGGCTGGCGCCCGAGCAGATCGTGCGGCGGGGGCTGGCGTTGACGCCGGAGGGCCGGCGGGTGTTCCCGCGCCTGTCCGTGGCGGACAACCTGCGCCTCGGGGGGGTCGTCCAGCGTGACCGGGCGGCGGTCGACGCCGCCCGGGAGCGGGTGCTGTCGCTGTTTCCGATCCTGCGCGAGCGACTGGCCCAGCCGGCGGGGACGCTGTCGGGCGGCCAGCAGCAGATGCTGGCGATCGGCCGCTCGCTGATGGCGGGGCCGGCCCTCCTGCTCCTCGACGAGCCGTCGCTCGGCCTGGCGCCGATCCTCGTCGACGAGGTGTTCGGCCTGATCCAGCGCCTGCGGGACGAGGGAACGACGATCCTGCTGGTCGAGCAGAACGTGCACCGGGCCCTCGAGATCGCCGACCGTGCCTACGTGCTGGCGAACGGGCAGGTGGAGCGCGAGGGCCCCGCGTCCGAGCTCCGCCAGGACGCGGAGATCGAGAAGGCGTACCTCGGGATCGGCGTGTCGTGACGGTGCTGGCCGACGCCGGGCAGGAGGCGGTTCAGCAGGCGATCAACGCGCTCGCCCTCGGCTCCACGTACGCGCTCCTGGCCCTGGGGCTGGCGATGGTCTTCTCGATCCTCGGCCTCGTCAACTTCGCCCACGGCGAGCTGGTCACCGTCGCCGCGTACACGATGTATCTCCTCTACCAGGCCGGGGTGCCGTTCTGGGGCCAGGTGCCTGCGGGGATCGCGGCGGCGGCGCTCGCGGCGGTGGTGATGGAACGGATCGCGTTTCGCCCGCTGCGCGGGGCGAGCTTCATCACCCTTCTGTTCGCCAGCTTCGCCCTGGCGGTGATCATCCAGAACATCTTCCTCGCTGCCGTGTCGCCGCGGCAGAAGGGCGTGCCGCTCCCGGACGTCTTCAACGAGGCGATCAAGGTGGGCCCGTTCACGATCGGCTGGCTGCAGGTGATCACCACGATCACCTGCTTCGCCGCACTCGGCGTGCTGACGCTGTTCCTGCGGCGCTCGACGCAGGGCCTGGGGATGCTGGCGGCCGCCCAGGACTTCCAGGTGACCCGGTTGATGGGGATCCCGGCCAACCGGGTGATCGCGACCGCATTCGCGATCTCGGGAGCGCTCGCCGGGATCGCGGCCGTCTTCATCCTCGCCCGCCGCGGCACCGTCGAGCCGGGAATGGGCTTCAACCCCGTCCTGAAGGCCTTCATCGCCAGCGTCATCGGCGGGCTCGGCTCGCTCAGTGGGGCGGTCGTCGGCGGCTTCGTGCTCGCCGCGATCGAGGTCGGCCTCGACGCCTCTCTTCCGAACTCGACGCTCGGGTTCCGCGACGCGTTCGCCCTGGCGATCGTGGTCGCGATCCTCTACTTCCGGCCCGACGGCCTGCTCGTCAAGCCGGCCGAGGCACGCTAGCCCGTGCAGCGGATCCTCAAGCGCAGCGGCCGCGGCACCCTCCTCTTCGCGGTTCCGCTGACGCTGATCGCGGTGCTCGGCAACCAGCTCGCGAGCCCGGCCGACCTGCGCGTGATCGTCAACTTCCTGATCGTGCTCGTACTCGTCCTCGCGATCCAGTCGTTCTCCGGCAACTCCGGCATCGTCAGCTTCGGGCACGTGGGCTTCATGGGCGTCGGCGCCTACGTCGCGGCCATCCTCACCATCCCCGCAGCGATCAAGGAGGGCCTCATGCCCTCGCTTCCGGAGTTCATCCGCGGCGACACCGTGCCGTTCATCCCGGCGGTGCTGATCGCAGCCGTCGTCGGGGCCATCGTCGCCTCGGTGATCGGTCTCGCCCTGACCCGCATGCGCGAGACCGCGATGGCGATGGCGACGATCGGCGTGCTCGTGATCCTCTTCGTCGTCTTCGACAACTGGGAGGGCATCACCCGGGGCGCGACCGGGGTGTTCGGGATCCCGCGCTCGACGACGGTGTGGGCCGCGCTCGTCTTCGCCGTCGTGACGATCTTCATCTGCCGCCTCTACCGGGAGTCGAATCCCGGACTCGAGCTCCGTGCCAGCCGGACCGACTCCCTCGCCGCGGAGGCGCTCGGCTCCAACGTCGTCCGCCTGCGCTGGTGGGCCTGGACGCTCTCGGGGGCGATCATGGGGATGGGCGGCGCGCTCTGGGCCCAGTACAACATCGCGTTCGGGCCGAAGCAGTTCTTCTTCGGGCTCACCTTCAACCTGCTCGCGATGCTCGTCGTCGGAGGGCTCGGCTCGGTCTCCGGCGCGGTGATCGGCGCCTTCGTCGTCACCGCCGTGTTCGAGATCATGCGCCGGGTCGAGGAGAACGTGGACGTCCCCGGCCTGACCCAGATCGTCGTCGCGGTCCTCATCCTCGTCGTCCTCTACCGTCGCCCGAACGGTCTGATGGGGCTCTCGGAGGCGGACGACGTGCTCGGCCGGGCGCTCGGGCGCGTCAGGCGCCGACCGAGCTGAGAAACCGCAGTGCCGCCTCGTTGAAGGCCTCGGGGAACTCCCAGAGGCAGGCGTGGCCGCCGGGCACCGCGACCCACGTCGACGACGGAAGCTCGTCGTGGAGGCGCCGGGAGAGTCCCGGGTAGATGAGGATGTCCTCCCGCCCGACGAGGGTCATGGAGGGGCACGACACCGCTCCCAGGCGGCCGCGCGTGTCGTGCGTCTCGATCGAGGAGAGCTGCGCGAGGTAGCCCTCCGGCGTTTGCGGGTTCTCGGCCATCAGCTGCTCGATCTCCTCGAGCTCCGCCGTTCGCTGCTCGAAGAAGTCGGTCGTGAAGGCCCAGAGCAGCACCTCGCGCTGGGTGAAGCCGACCCCGAGCACCGGGACGAGGTCGCGCCAGCACGAGAACATGCGCGAGCAGAACGGCCCCGGATAGGAGTACGTGCAGCAGAACGATGCCGAGAGGAGCCTGTCGGCGTGCGCTACCGCGTACTCCTGGGCGATCATGCCGCCCATCGAGACGCCGAGCAGATGGAAGCGCTCGAGCTCGAGGGCGTCGGCGAGGCCGGCGAGATCCTCGGCCATGAGCGCAGTCGTGTACGGGCCGGGCGGCGTCGACGATTCGCCGCACCCGCGGTTGTCGTAGGTGACGACCCGGTAACGCTCGGCGAAGGCGGGAAGCTGGAGCTCCCAGGTCTCCTTCGTGTCGGCCAGGCCGTTGACGAGCACGAGCGTCTCGGCACCGTCGCCCGCGACCTGGTAGGCGAGCTCGAGACCGTTGACCCGGGCGGAAGGCATGCGGGTTTCTATCATGTCGCGGCCCGATGAACGTGCTCGATCTCAGCCAGCCGCTCGGCCCGCAGACCGTCCCGTGGGTCGGCTCGGCGCCGATGCGGGCCGACGTCCTCGGCTCACACGACGACGACGTCGGCGTCTACTACCGCCGGCTCGAGCTCGACGAGCACTACGGCACGCACATCGACGCACCCGCCCACTTCTTCCCGGGTGGCCGCCGTGTGCACGAGCTCGCGCCCGAGGAGCTCGTCCTCCCTGCGCTCGTGATCGACTGCCGGGAAGCCTGCGGAAACGATCCCGATTTCACGCTCGGCGCCAGCGCGGTCGAGACGTTCGAGGCCGAGCACGGCCCCGTCGCGGCGGGAGCGCTCGTCCTCGCGTGCACCGGCTGGGATCGCTTCCATGGCGACGGCGCCCGCTATCTCGGCAATCCCCCGCGCTTTCCCGGCTACGGCGTCGACGCGGCGCAAGCTCTCTTGCAGCGTCGGGTCACCGCGATCGGAATCGACACCCTGAGCGTCGACCCGGGCTACGCGACGATCGAGTCTCCCGTGCACCATACGACCTCTCCGGCTGGGATCTGGCACGTCGAGGGGCTGGTCGGCCTCGACCGCCTGCCGCCAACGGGCGCAACCGTCGTGATCGGCGCGCTGCCGCTGGTCGACGGCTCGGGCACCCCAGCACGAGTGCTCGCCCTCGTGCCGTGACAGTTCCGCGCATGATTCGTATCGGGGTCTGACCCCGACTTCACAATCGAAATCCTGGTGACCAAGCCAGCCTCGCCACGGCGACGTCTGCGCCACGTGCAGGTTCCGCTTGTTCATGCCGCCGGCGAGTGTTAAGGCGGGGTCAGACCCCGTCACGAAAGCTGCGCGACAGTGTTCCGCGATCTCACGCGGGCTCTTCCTGGGCGTCAAACTCGGCTGGCTCGCGCTCGGCGAGAGAACGAGCAGCGCGCCGACGGCGTGAGCTCTCCTAGTAGGCGACGGCGACCCGGTTGTCGACGAGCGCCGACACCTCGGCAAACTGCACCTGCGGCTCGACGCCGTAGAGCTCGATGATCTGCGCTTTCAGCTCCGGGGTGAAGAATGCGCGGGCGGCCGACTCCGAATCCCACACGTAGGTGTTGATGACCGTACCGGTCTCGTCGTTCCACATGAACACCTTGCTTTGCAGGCCGTCCATGCCCTTGAACATGGGCGCTGCCTGCTCTGCGACCGCCGAGGCGCGTTGGCGGTTGAGGTCCTCGCCTGGACCGAGGGTGACGATGACTCCGATCATGCCTTCTCCTCTCGGGTTGGTGCGAAGCAGCGCGAGTCTATCGTGCAACCTACAACCGTCAACCGCTCGGATTTTAGAGGGGGCGGGCGGCTTGACCCGCGAGGCCGATTTCCCTCTCCAGAGAGTGAAGCGGCGGCGACGCCTCCGATCCTCGTCGGCTCGCGGCTATGACGCGCCGCTTATGACCTCGGCGCTCCGCGCCTGCGTTCGTGGCGCAAGATCCCACTTTGCGCGGGATGAGCCAAGGTCCCCGGGTTTCACATCAAGCCTCTAGACGAGCTCGTACGGGAAGTCCGTCAGCAGCTCGTAGCCGTCGTCCGTGACGACGACGACGTCCTCGATCCGGCAGCCGCCGAAGCCCCGGCGGTAGAGGCCCGGCTCGATCGTCACCACGTCGCCGGGGACGAGCGTCTCGCCGCCGTCGTCGAGCGTCGGCGCTTCGTGGAGATCGAGGCCGAGGCCATGACCGAGGTAATGGACGAAGCCCCCTTCGTTCAGGAGCTGGGCCTCGCCCTTCGTGCGGCGGGTCGCATGCCCGGCGGCTTCGAGAACGTCGCACGCGACGTGGTAGGGCACGCCCGCCGAGATGCCGGGACGCACGGCCTCCGTCGCGCGCTGCTGCGCCTCGCGAACGACGCGATGCCATTCGACGAGCTCGGCCGGCGGGTCACCCACGCAGAACGTCCGCGTGATGTCGCCCCAGCAGCCCGATGCGATGTCGCGCGGGAAGATGTCGACGACGACCGGAACGCCGGGCGGGATCGAGCCCGAGCCCTCGTCGTGGGGATCGGCGCCGCGCCCGCCCGCCGCGATGACCAGCATGTCGTGAGGAACGCACCCGTTGTCGACGAAGATCCGGCGCGCCTCGGCTCGCAGGCCCTCCGAGGTCAGCTCGCCTCCCGAGCGGAGCCGATCTCGGACTTGCGCCATGGCGAGCTCCGCCGCGTGCTGCGCCCGCTTGATGCCCTCGAGCTGGGCCGGCGTCTTCGAGCGGCGCCGGAGGTCGAAGAGCGCCCCGTCGGCCCGGAGCACGACGCCGCGGGCACGCAGGGCGTCGGCGAGCTCGAGCGGGAAGTCGCCGGGAACGACCGCCTCGAGCAGGCCGAGCCGCTCGCACCCATTGGCGACCACCTCGCGAAACGCCTCCGGAAGGGACTTCCCCTCGCCGAGCGCATCGTTGAACCCGAGCTCGTCGAACGGGATCACCTCGAGCGTGCCGAGGGCCTGGAGCCTGGGCACGTCCAGCAGCCCGGCGAGCGCGTAGCGCGCGCCGTCCACCTCCGCGTAGCCGATGGGATCGGGCAACGGCAGCCCGACGGCGTGCCTGATCGCCGGCTGCCGGTCGTCGCCGAACATGAGGACGTTGGTCACGTCGACGTACGATAGGCGACCAGGATGGCGGCGACGCACGACTTCGTCCTTCCAGGGCCGGCGCTCGAGGAGGCGCGCCGGGTTTCCCGGGCCGTGGACTCGGATCTCGAGCTCCTCCTCGGAGACCTCGCGGCCTGGGTGAACGTCGACACGCCCGGTGGGGACGTCGAGTCGCTCGATCGCCTCGCGGCGACGATGGCGACGACGCTCCAGGACTACGGCATGCACGTCGAGCTCGTGCCGGTGCCCGACCGGGCTCTCTACCTCCATGCCGCCCTCGAGGGAGCGGGACGGGCGCGTATCGCGCTCCTCTGCCATCACGACACCGTGTTCCCCTCGGGAACCGCCGCCCGCTGGCCCTTCAGTCGTGACGGAGACCGCTGCCACGGCCCCGGCGTCGCGGACATGAAGGGCGGAGTCGCGGTGGCGGCCCATGCCGCGCGGCTGCTCGCGCTCGGCCCGCGCCCGTTCGGCCGGATCGAGCTGGTGTCGGCCTGCGACGAGGAGACCCGCCCGTCGGCGCCCCTGACGATGGATCGTCTACAGGGGTTCGACGCGGTGCTCTGTATGGAATGCGGCCGGGTCGACGGCTCGATCGTCTCCGCCCGTAAGGGTGGACGCTGGTTCCGCCTCCACGCACGCGGGCGCCCCGCGCACGCCGGTGTCGACCCTGACTCCGGGCGCAACGCCGTCCTGCCACTCTGTCACGAGGCGATCCGCCTGTCAGAGCTCCACCACGCCCGCGAGGGACTCACCTTCGTCGTGACGGAGCTGATGACTCCGGAGGGGGTGAACACCGTGCCCGGAGAAGCCTTCCTCACGGGTGATCTGCGCGGCCCGACCTCCGCGGTTCTCGACTGGGCGGTCGACCAGGTGCGCGCGTACGGCAGCCACCCGGGGATCGAGCTCACGTGGGAGGATCTCGGCGGGCCGCCGCCGCTCGAGCGAACGCCTCGTGTCGCGGCCCTCGCCCGCGCCGCGATCGTGCTCGGACGCGAGCTCGGCCACGATTTCGGCGAGACGTCGACGGGAGGCGTCTCCGACGGCTCCTGGACGGCCTGGTCGGGCATTCCGACGCTCGACGGCCTCGGACCGGTCGGAGGGCACGACCACACGCCTGACGAGTACGTCGAGACGTCGTCGTTCGCGAGCCGCGCCGGGGTCGTCGCGGGTCTCGTCGCCGCGATCGAGGCCGGGCTGCTGGACGTCGCTTGACCCGGGTGGTCGTCACCGCGCGGCTCCATGCCCTGCCCGGCATGGAGGAACGGCTCGTCGGAGAGCTGATCCCCGTCGTCGCGAAGACCCGGGCCGAGCCCGGATGCCTGGCCTACGACCTTCACCAGTCCCGCGACGAGCCAACGGACTTCGTTCTCGTCGAGGCGTGGCGGAGCTCCGCGGACCTCGAGAGCCATCTGGCGATGCCCTATGTTCGCGAGCTCGGCGAGCGGGCGCGCGACGTCCTCGCAGCGCCACCCGAGGTGACGGTCTCGATTCCCGCGCTCGCCCCCCACGTCCATCCGACCGAGCAGCTCGTCGTGGAGCTGTTCGTCCGGGACATCGGGCGCTCGACCGCCTTCTACCGCAAGCTCGGCTTCGAGCTGCTGCGTGACGACGGGTCGTTCGTCGAGCTGACCTGGGAGGGCAACCGGCTGTTCCTCGACGAGCACGGCGACCTCCCCGAGGTACCCGGCCCGCCTCAGGCGAACGTGCGGGTGCTGGTCGGCGACGTCGACGCATGGTGGGCCCGCGCGAAAGCCCTCGACGCGCCGGTGCTCCGATCGATCGCCGACCGCCACTACGGCCTGCGCGACTTCACGATCCTCGACCCCGATGGGTTCGGAGTCCGCTTCGGCTCCCGGCTCGACCAGGAGGCCGTCGAGCGTCAGGAGGCGCGACGCGCCCTCGAAGGGCGGCTCGCGAGGCTGGAGCGGATGTTCGAGGAGCTCGACGGGCGCTGACCGCCCCGGCGGATATCGGCCCGGCGGCGTGCCGCCGGGCGACGATTCCGCCTGCATCAGACGCCGCGCGGCGCGGAATCCTCGAGCACGACCCGCATCAGGTCGCGGAGCGAGAGGATCCCGACGAGCGCTCCGGCGTCGACGACGGGAAGATGGCGGAAGCCGCCGTGGATCATGATCACCCCCGCGTGCTCGGTCGTATCGGTCGACTCGATGGTCTCCGGGTGGTGCGTCATCCATTCGGCGACGGGCTCGTCCGGCTGGTGGCCGGTGGCGACTGCGCGCAGCATGTCCCGCTCGGTGAGGATGCCGACGAGCCGGCCGGCGTCGAGCACCAGCACGGCGCCGACCCCCCGGGCGTGCATCTGAGCTCGCGGCTTCCGCCAGGGCGACCCCAGGCTCGACCGAAAGGAGGTCCTGCGACATGTGGTGTGCCACCACGGGCATGGGGCGACTACCCTAGCGTCTCGCGGCGCTCGAGCGGCGCCCGCAGGGTGTCGAGCTAGGATCGGATCCGTGCGCCCGCCCGGTCGTAGAGCGGCTCCACCACGACTTCGCCCGGCACCCACGTTCCGAAGATCTCCACCTCGACTCGCGTGCCCGGCTCCGCCCGCTCGGCGGGGACGTACGCGTATGCGATCGAGCTCCCGACCGTGTACCCGTAGCCCCCGCTCGTGACCCGTCCGGCGGTCTCCCCCTCGATCCGCACGGGCTCCGAGCCGAGCGCGACCGACCGGGGATCGTTCAGGACGAGGCACGCGAGCCGTTTCCGCGGCGCTCCGGCAGCGGCACCCGCGAGCGCCTCCCGGCCGACGAAGTCGCCCTTGTCGAGCTTGACGGCGAAGCCGAGCCCTGCCTCCCAGGGCGTCTCGTCCGGCGTGATGTCCGCGCCCCACACTCGGTAGCCCTTCTCGAGACGTAGCGAGTCGATCGCCTTGTAGCCGCCCGCTACGAGGCCGTGCGACAGGCCGGCGGCCCAGACGGTGTCCCACAGGCGCAGACCGAACTCGCTCGGGCAGTAGAGCTCCCAGCCCAGCTCGCCCACGTAGGTGACGCGAAGCGCGAGGCACGGAACCGCACCGATCGCGAGCTCCTGCGCTCGCATGTAGGGGAACGCCTCGTTGGAGACGTCGGCGACGGTGGCCGACTGGAGGATCGTCCGTGCAGCAGGCCCCCAGAGGCCGAGACAGGCGAATCGCGACGTCACGTCCTCGATCGTGACCCGGCCGTCGCCAGGGGCGTGCGATCGTATCCACGCCAGATCGTGCTGGCCGAAGGCCGTTCCCGTCACGATCCGGAAGCGATCCTCTTCGAGCCGCGTGACGGTGAAGTCGCACTCGATGCCGCCGCGACGGTTCAACATCTGCGTGTAGGTGACGGCCCCGACGTCGCGCGCGACGCGGTTGTCGCAGAGGCGCTCCAGGAACTCCGCAGCACCCGGCCCGACGACGTCGATCTTCGCGAACGACGTCTCGTCGAAGAGCGCGGCGGTCTCCCGGCACGCCCGGTGCTCTGCGCCGATCGCCGGCGACCACAGCTTTCCGGCCCAGCCACGGGGTCGAAGCGACTCGTCCCCGGAGGCCGCGTTGGGCTCGAACCAGTTCGCGCGCTCCCAA
This sequence comes from uncultured Thermoleophilia bacterium, assembly GCA_963705605.1. Classification (GTDB taxonomy): domain Bacteria; phylum Actinomycetota; class Thermoleophilia; order Gaiellales; family Gaiellaceae; genus CAVPKC01. Next base: position 236,248 of record CAVPKC010000002.1, on the reverse strand, counting down.
CCCGACTTCTCACCGAACGCGGCGCCGAGCTCGGCGAGGCGGACATAGGTCGGCGAGAGGCGCAGCGGCCGGCCCGCCTGGCGCTCGTGCCCGGGGTACTTGACGTCGTAGTAGGTGGAGTAGATCTCGATCGTCCTGGCGAGCGTGTACTCGCGACTGGCGTAATGCCGGCCGAAGCGGCGAGAGTCCATGTGCCAGACGTCGAGGCTCGGAACACCCTCGACGATCCACTCGGCGACGAGCTGGCCCATCCCGCCCGCGCCGGCCAGGCCGTGCGCGCAGAAGCCGGCGGCGACCCAGAACCCTCGGACGTCCGACTCGCCGAGGATGAACTCGCCGTCCGGGGTGAAGGCCTCGGGGCCGTTGATGAGCCTCACCACCTCGGCCTCCTCGAGCGACGGCACACGGAGGATCGCGTTCTCCAGCAGCGGCTCGAACCGGGGCCAGTCCTCTTCGAGCAGCCGGCCGTTGAAGTCGCCCGGGATCCCGTCCAGGCTCCAGGGAGCCGGCTCGCGCTCGTAGCCGCCCATCACGAGACCGCCGGACTCGGGCCGGAAGTAGACGAGGAGCGACGGATCGCGCATCGTCGGCATCTCGAGCGGGAGGCCGCTCGGCCGCGTCACGAGGTACTCGTGGGCCATCGGGACGATCGGCACGTTCACTCCCACGAGCCGGGCGATCTCGCCCGCGTACATCCCGCCGGCGTCGACCACGACGTCTGCCTCGATCTCGCCCCTGTCGGTCACGACGCCCGTGACGCGCCCGCCCCGCACGGGAATCTCCGTCACCCTCGTATTCGTGTAGACCTCAGCCCCCCGGCGACGGGCGCCCTCCGCGAGCGCGAAAGTGAGCTGGCTCGGATCGATGTAGCCGTCGGTCGGGAGGAACGCGGCGCCGAGGACCCCGTCGGTGGACATTGGCGGAAAGAGCTCTCGAGCCTCCTCCGGCGAGATCAGGTGGAGCGGGAGCCCGAAGGTCTTCGCCCACCCGGCCTGGCGGGTGATCTCCTCCAGCCGCTCCTCCGACGACGCGAGCCGCAGCGAGCCGACCTCGTGCCAGCCCGTCTCGAGACCGACCTCGCCCGAGAGGGTCCGGTAGAGCTCGACCGAGCTCGTCATCATCCGCGTCAGGCTGAGCGTGCTCCGGAGCTGGCCGACCAGCCCGGCCGAGTGGAACGTCGAGCCGCTCGTGAGATCCGCCCGCTCGCACAGGACGACGTCGTCCCACCCGAGGCGCGCCAGCCAGTAGAGGATCGAGCAGCCCCCGACCCCACCCCCGATCACCACCGCCCGGGCTCGATCCCTCACCGGATTTCGTTTCCGATCACGCCGACAGCGTCGCGGAAAGCGGCGGAGGCCGCTGTCTGCTCCAGCCGGACGAAGTGCTCGGCGGAATAGGCGGGAAAGTCGAAATCGAGCTCGGAGACACCCTGCTGGACGACGCCCCACATCGCCTCGCGGAAGTCCGACATGAAGCGCATGACGGTGAGCGCCGCACGCTCCGAAGCTCCGAACACGCCGAAGTAGGCGTCGAGCAGGACGTCGTCGCCGCCTGCGTCGAGCTCGTGGTTGATCGAGAAGTTCGCCAGATCGAAGAAGACGTCGCCCATCCCCGCGTACTCCCAGTCGACGATGCGGAGCGCCTCGCCGTCGTCGATGAAGTTCGCGTTCAGGAGATCGTTGTGGCAGGGTCTCGCCGGCTGCGGGCCGCGTAGGCGCTCGATCACCGAGGCCTGTCTCGATGCCTGCTCGTACTCGTCCGGAACGCGGACCCCGTGTGCGGTGGCAGTCCGGGCATACGCCTCGACGATCCGGAACGCGTCGAAGCGGCCGGCGATCGGCCGCCCGCGGTGGAACGCGTACAGCGCAGCGGCGGCACGGCGGATGTTCGCGGGCCGTCTCATCTCGGCAGGTGGAACCGGCGTGCCCTCGATGAACCGGGTGACGAGGTAGCCCTCCGGCTCGACGAAGCGGACGACTTCCGGGCCGACTCCGACCGCCGCCGCCGCCAGCGTCGCCAGGTGCTCCACCTCGCGATCGATCCCGAGCAGGGACGTGTCCTTGCCGCCGATCCGGAGGACGAAGGTGCCTTCCGCAACGACGACCTTGAAGTTGTGGTTCGTGATCCCTCCGCCGAGGGGCTCGATGCGCGCGTCGGCGTCCGGCCAGATCCGCGCGGCGATGTCCTCAACCTGCACCGCCGGATCCTAGACACTAGGTGCGTGCAGATCCCTCTCGTCCAGCACCCGGAGTCGGTCGTTCTCGTCGTGGTCGAAGGCGACGAGCTCGTCTGCGTCCGTCAGAGGCGGCCCGGAGCGCCGGAGCCGACGCTCGAGCTCCCGTCGGGGAAGATCGAGGCCGGCGAGACGCCGGAGGAGGCCGCACGACGGGAGCTCCGAGAGGAGTGCGGCCTGGCCGCCGGCTCCCTCCGCCCGCTCGGCACGTTCTGGATCGTCCCCTCGTACTCGACCGAGCGCGCTCACGTCTTCCACGTGACGAGCTTCTGGCAGGGGCCGCCGGCATCGCCGGACGACGACGAGGACATCCAGGTCGTGCGCTTGCGCGTCGCCGATGCCTGGACGACGCTCTCGGATGCCGCCTCCCTCGGCGCGCTCGCACGCTGGAGGGAGACGACCTGACGAAGCAAGGGACAGCGAATGAAAGGATCGCTGTCGGTCTCGGCGGCTCTACGCCGCGCCGCGCTCGAGCAGCGCGACCGCGGTCGCGGCCAGCCCCTCGCCTCGCCCGGTGAAGCCCAGCCCGTCGGTCGTCGTCGCACGAACGGCGATGCGTTCGACGTCGACTCCCATTGCCCCGGCCAGGCCGGCCCGCAGCTCGCCGCGAACCGGCGAGAGCCGCGGCCTCTCGCCGACGAGCACGCAATCGGCGTTCACGAGCTCGTAGCCGGCCTCCCGCACCACCACGTAAGCGTGGTGCAGCAGGTCGAGCGACGACGCGCCCTTCCAGCGTTCGTCACCCGACGGGAACAACCAGCCGATGTCACCGAGGCCCGCAGCACCGAGCAGCGCGTCGACGAGCGCGTGCGAGAGCACATCGCCGTCCGAGTGACCGACGAGCCCCGGCTCTCCCGGGAACGGCACGCCTGCGAGGACGAGCGGCACGCCGTCGGCGAGAGCATGGGCGTCGACGCCGATTCCCACCCGCAGATCGCTCATCCGAGGGGCTCCTGTCTGCGCTGCCGGGCCTCGAACACCGACACGGTGTCGTATCCGACCCGGCGGACGAGGTCGAGCGCGAGATCGAAGTCCTCGCCGACGAGGTGGGGCTCGTGCGCGTCCGCGGCGATCGTGATCGGGACCTCGCGGGCGCGAAACGCCTGCAGCAGCTGCTCGGCCGGGTAGATCTCGCCCACCGGCTTGCGGAGGCCTGCAGTCGACACCTCGATTGCGACTCCAGCCTCTGCGACTCCAGCCGCGAGCACCTCGTACAGAGGCTCGAGGATCGAGGGCGAAGGCCGGCGGCCGTAGATCTTCGCCAGGTCGGGATGCGACATGACGTCGACGTGACCGGTCCCGGCGAGCGCGACCACCGATCGAACATACCCCCGCCAGACCTCCTCGACCGTCATCTGCTCCCAGATCCCTGGCCGCTGGTCGACCGCCGTGTCGAGGACCTCGTGGACGGAGCCGAGCAGGAAGTCCCACGGGTACGGCGCGATCAGCTCGGCGAGCTCGTCCTGACGTCCCGGCACGTGATCGACCTCGAGCCCGAGCTTGACGGGCAGCCCCCGCTCCTTCGCGTCGAGGATCACGCCGACGTAGGCGTCGAGCTCGTGCTCGCAGCGCTCGAGGTGGTACGGGAGGAGCCAGATACCGCGCGTCTCCCGGAAGTAGTAGACGTGCTCGGTGAAGCCGATCTCGTCGACGCCGCGCTCCGCGGCGCGCTCGACGAAGCGGTCGATCGCCTCGGCCGTGTGCCTGAGGGGCTCCGAGCGACCTTCCCTGGGAGCCCTGAGGTGCATGTGGTAGTCGACGATCACGGCTTCTGCTCGGCAAGCAGCCGCTCGACCGCCGCGAGGTCGTCCGCGGTCGTCACCTTGCGAAGCGCCGGATCGCCCTCGACGACGGCGACGCGGCCGCCGGCTCGCTCCACGTATCCGGCGCAGTCCGTCGCATCGTCCGGCCAGGACGCGAGCGCCGCGCGAAATGCCCCGGCGCGGAAGGCCTGGGGTGTCTGCACGGCGTAGAGGTCCTTTCGATCCACCGTCTCGAGGACCGAGCCGCCGGGGGCGCGCTTGACGGTATCCGGGATCGGAAGACCGGGCACCGCCCCGTCCCAGCCCGCTGCCACGGCCGCCAGCACTCGGTCGATCACGCCGTCGTCGAGGAGCGGCCGGGCGGCGTCGTGAACGAGAAGAGCTTCGGCGTCGGCGGACGCCTCACCGACCCCGATCCTGACCGACTCCGACCGGCTTCGCACGTCGCCGGTCACGACGGACGACACCTTCGACGCCCCGAGCTCTTCGGCGAGGAGGATCGCCGGCTCCTCCCAGCCCGGTGGGGCGACGACGACGATCGCGTCGATCGCCCGGCACCCATCGAGACGCTCGAGGCTCTCCGCGAGCAGTGGACGCCCGGCGAGCGGTGCGAATGCCTTCGGCCGCTCGCTGCCGAGCCGCTCGCCGCGGCCGGCGGCGACCAGCACGGCCCAGACGTCCACGGTTCTCTAGGCGACCACAGTCTGGTCGGACACGCGCTCGAGGACGGAGTCGAGCCACTCGGCCGTCTCCTCCTCGTCCATGTCCTTCGCGTACATCAGCTCGCTTGCGAGGATCTTCTTCGCCTTGACGAACATCTGCTTCTCGCCGGTCGAGAGCCCCTTTTCCTGTTCACGGAGAGAGAGATTCCGGACCACCTCGGCGAGCTCGAAGATGTCGCCGGTCTTCATCTTGTCGCGGTTGTACTTGAACCGCCGGTTCCAGTTCTTCGGCATCGTCGTGCCGTCCCCGTGCAACACGTCGAGAACCCGCTCGACCATCTTCTCGTCGATGACCTTCCGGAGGCCGACACGCTCGGCGTTCTCCGTCGGGACGTTGACGATCATGTCGTTGTGGAGGATCTGGATGGTCAAGTACTCGCGTTCCTGCCCCAGGACCACCTTCTGCTCCTTCCGCACCACGGTGCCTGCGCCATGGTGGGGATACACGACCTTCTCGCCGACGTTGAACACCCTTCCCTCCCTTACGAGGCCGTAAAAAAAACCGCCGAGGTTCCTCGCGGAACGACCAATTCTAGCTGCAATAGTGAAAAAGGTGCAACTTTCCAGGGATTTTCGCGCCGTCTGGAGCGCGAAAACCCCTCACTTGCAGCGCGAACCGTTCGTTCAGAGCTGGAGGTAGCGATCCACGAGGTTGTGCTCCTGCAGCCTGCGGAGCCCCTCGCGGATCTCCCTGGCGCGCACCGCGCCGACACCGTCGACAGCCTCGAGGTCGCGATGGCTCGCGCGGATGATCGCGTCGAGCGAGCCGAAGTCGCGGACGACCTGGCGGACAACGCCGTCGGGGAGTCTCGGCACCTGGGCGAGCACCCTGTAGCCGCGCGGTTGCACGGAGAGGTCGAGCGGGTTGACGTCCCGCGGATAGCCGAGCAGAGCGGTCAGCTCCTCGAAGTCGAGGAGCCGCTGGAAGGGGAAGCCGGCGAGCTCCTCGAGCAGCGCGGCGTTGCGGCCCGGGTCGGCCTCGTAGTCGAAGGCGATAGCCGCCTTTTCGCGCGGCACGTCCTCCATCAGCTCGTCGAGCTGCATCCGGATCAGGCGTCCCTCCTCGCCGAGCTCGATGCAGTTGCGCTCGATCTCCTCGGCCATCCGCGTCGTCATCTCCGCCCGCTGGAGCACGACGAGGACGTCGTCGAGGGTAACCGCGCCCTGGAACTCGAGTGCCGTAAGCCGGGTCATGCCCTGGTCGAGCCGCTGGCGGTACGTCTCGAGCGTTCCCAGCGCCTGGTTCGTCCGTGCGAGCACCTCCGAGATCTCGCCGAGCTGGTGGCGCAGATCGCCGATGAACACGGTCACCGTCTCGCGCTGCTGTGAGATCGAGACGACCAGCGCATCCGTCTGCTTCGCCACACGCTCGGCGGTGCGATGCCGCGTGCCCGGTCTCGGACGACGGGATGTTCGGGTCGGGCATCAGCTGGACGTTCGCGTACACGAGTCTCGAGATCGCCGCGTTGACGATGATCGCCCCGTCCATCTTCGCCAGCTCGTAGAGGTACTGGGACGTGAAGGGGAGGTCGAGCCGCATGCCCCCCGAGAACAGGAATGCGAGACTCGACGGCTCGCCGATCACGAGCAGCGCACCGAGCCGCGCGCGGATGATGTCCTCGATGCCAGCCCGCAGCGCCGTTCCCGGCGCGACCTGCTTGAGCGCCTGGAGGAGCTTCCTATCCTTCCGCGGATCCGTTCGCATCCAGTGCCAGCCCGATCGCCTGCCGGAGGGTCCCCGCCGTCGTAACGCGCATCTTGCCACGTGGAGCCGTTCCGTCAGGGACGACGGCCTGTGCGAGCCCGAGCTTGGCGCACTCCGCGAGGCGGCGTTCGGCCTGGACGGCAGGTCGGAGGCGCCCCGTCAGGCCGATCTCGCCGAAGCACCCGAGAAGGGGCCGGACCGCGGTCCTTCTCGCAGCCGACGCGATCGCGAGCGCGATGCCGAGGTCTGCCCCGGGCTCGTCGATGCGAACGCCGCCGGCGACGTTCACGAAGACGTCCGCCTGGCCGAGCGAGAGGCCCGCGTGCCTCCCGAGCACGGCCACGATCATCGCGAGGCGCTTCGGGTCGACACCGGTGCCCACACGCCGGGGCATCGCGAGGTCGGTCGGGGCGACGAGCGCCTGGATCTCGAGCAGAAGGGGACGCGTCCCTTCGATCACGCAGGTGACCACCGAGCCGGGCTGGTCCGTATCGCCCCGTCCGAACAGCTCGGAGGGATCCGCGACGCCGACGAGCCCGGCGGAGGTCATCTCGAAGACACCCAGCTCGTTCGTCGAGCCGAACCTGTTCTTCACCGCCCGGAGCACCCGGTGCGACCGGTAGCGGTCGCCCTCGAACTGGAGCACACAGTCGACGAGGTGCTCGAGCACGCGCGGACCCGCCACGGCGCCGTCTTTCGTGACGTGGCCCACGAGGAAGACCGCGATCCCCTCTTCCTTCGCGAGCCGCAAGAGCCGGCCGGTCGCCTCTCGCACCTGGGCGACCGACCCCGGCGCCGAGCCGAGGTCGGGCGCGTAGAGCGTCTGGATCGAATCGATCACGCAGACGTCGGGCCGTTCCCGCTCGAGCGTCGCGCACACGACGTCGAGGTTCGTCTCGGGGAGGATCTGGACGTCGCCCGCGCCACCGAGGCGTTCCGCGCGGAGCTTCACCTGGGCGGCCGACTCCTCGCCGGTGACGAGCGCGACGCTTCGCGACGCGCCGAGCGAGCGAAGCGCCATCAGGAGCAGCGTCGACTTGCCGATGCCGGGATCGCCGCTGACGAGCACGAGCGAGGCCGGGACCAGCCCGCCGCCGAGGACTCGGTCGAGCTCGTCCACTCCCGTGGGGATCCGCGCCGCCTCGGCTGCTTCGACGGAGTCGAGGCGGACGAGCGGCTGGGAGCCGGCGGACGCCACGTGGCCGTTGCGCCCTGCGGACGCCTCCTCGACCAGCGTCCCCCAGCTTCCGCAGTCGGGACAGCGGCCGAGCCAGCGCGGGGTCGCATAGCCGCACTCGGAGCACACGTGCTGGACGGCAACCTTTGCCACCCTCGGAGTCTATGGACGGCTCCTGACGCCGAAGCGTCAGGAGACCGTGTCAGTTCATCGACGACTCGTCGAGATCGTCGTCGTCACTACGATCGCCGTCGCCGCCGTCGGCGGGCACGGTGACCCGCTCGAGCTCGCGCTCGACAACCTCGATCGAGATCTCGTCCTCGTCTTCCTTGCGGTCGACGCGGATGATCGAGCCGGGGCTGAGCGAGCGACCGAGGACGAAGTCGGCGAGCGGATCCTCGATGAAGCGCTGGATCGCGCGCCGCAGCGGCCGCGCCCCCATCGTCGGGTCGTAACCCTTCTCGACGAGGAGATCCTTCGCGTCGTCCGTGAGCTCGATCGTCGCGTCGTGAAGCGCCATCTGCTCGCGCAGCCGCTTCAGCATCATGTCCACGACCTGCTTGATCTCCTCCTTCGCGAGCTTGTGGAAGACGATCACCTCGTCGATCCGGTTGAGGAGCTCGGGTCGGAACACCTTCTTCAACTCGCCCATGATCCGGTTCTTCATGTCGTCGTACGACAGGCCGGTCTCGTCGCTGAGCGTGAAGCCGAGGGACTGGTTCTTCGAGATCGTCGCGGCGCCGATGTTCGAGGTCATGATCACGATCGTGTTGCGGAAGTCGACCTTGCGGCCCTGGGCGTCCGTCAGCTTCCCGTCCTCGAGGATCTGGAGCAGGATGTTGAAGACGTCCGGGTGCGCCTTCTCGATCTCGTCGAGGAGCACGACCGAGTACGGCTTGCGCCGAACGGCCTCGGTCAGCTGTCCGCCCTCGTCGTAGCCGATGTAGCCCGGAGGCGAGCCGACCAGGCGCGAGACGGAGTGCTTCTCCATGTACTCGGACATGTCGACCTGGATCATCGCGTCCTCGTCGCCGAACAGGAACTCGGCGAGCGTCCGTGCGAGCTCGGTCTTGCCGACCCCGGACGGGCCGAGGAAGATGAACGAGCCCGTCGGACGCTTCGGATCCTTGATCCCGGCGCGCGCGCGGCGGATCGCCTTCGAGACCGCGACGATCGCGAGCTCCTGGCCGATCACGCGCTTGTGCAGCTCGTCCTCCATGCGGATGAGCTTCTGGGACTCCGCCTCGGTGAGCTTGAAGACCGGGATGCCTGTCCACATCGAGACGATGTCCGCGATCTCCTCCTCGCCGATCTCCGGCTGGACGCCGCCCTCCTCGTTGCGGTAGCTCTCCTCGAGCTCACGCTTCTTCTGGGTGAGCTTGCGCTCCTTGTCGCGCAGGTTCGCGGCCTTCTCGAACTCCTGAGCCTCGATCGCCGCCTCCTTCTCGACCCTGACCCGCTCGATCTCCTCCTCGAGCTCCCGGTACTGAGGCGGCGCGCTCATCGTCTTGATGCGCATGCGCGATGCCGCCTCGTCGATCAGGTCGATCGCCTTGTCCGGCAGATGTCGGTCCTGGATGTAGCGGTCCGAGAGCACGGCGGCCGCGTGCAGCGCGTCGTCCGTGATCGTGCAGCGGTGGTGGGCCTCGTATCGGTCGCGGAGACCGCGCAGGATCTCGACGGTCTCGTCGACGGAGGGCTCCTCGATCCGCACCTGCTGGAAGCGCCGCTCGAGCGCGGCGTCGCGCTCGAGGTACTTGCGGTACTCGTCGAGCGTCGTCGCGCCGATCGTCTGGAGCTCGCCGCGGGCAAGCGCCGGCTTCAGGATCGAGGCCGCGTCGATCGCACCCTCGGCAGCGCCCGCGCCGACGAGGTTGTGCAGCTCGTCGATGAAGAGGACGATGTCGCCGCGCTGGGTGATCTCCTTCATCACCTTCTTCAGGCGCTCCTCGAACTCGCCGCGGTACTTCGAGCCGGCGACCAGCGCCGCGAGGTCGAGGGTGTAGATCTGCTTGCCCTTGAGGAGCTCGGGCACCTGGTTCGCGGAGATCCGGGCTGCGAGGCCCTCGACGACGGCGGTCTTGCCGACGCCGGGCTCGCCGATCAGCACCGGGTTGTTCTTCGTCCGGCGCGACAGGATCTGCATGACCCGCTCGATCTCCGTCTGGCGGCCGACGACCGGGTCGAGCTTCCCCTCGGCGGCGAGCTTCGTGAGGTTGCGACCGAACTGGTCGAGCAGCTTCGAGCTCTTCGCCTTCTCGCCCTGGGCCGAGCCCGAGCCGGACTGGCCGCGCCGGCCGGGGCCGGAGAGCATGCGGATGATCTCGTTGCGGATCTTCTCGGCGTCGGCGTCGAAGTCGAGCAGGATGCGGGCCGCGACGCCTTCGTTCTCGCGGACGAGACCGAGCAGGATGTGCTCGGTGCCGATGTAGTTGTGGCCGAGCGACAGCGCCTCGCGCAGCGCCAGCTCGAGCACCTTCTTCGCGCGCGGCGTGAACGGGATCTGGCCCGTCGTCACCTCGTCGCCCTGCCCGACGATGCGCGCGACCTGCGCGCGCACCTCCTCGACCGTGATGTCGAGGCTCTCGAGGACGCGGGCGGCGAGCCCCTCCTCCTCGCGCAGCAGCCCGAGCAGGATGTGCTCGGTGCCGATGTAGTTGTGCTTCAGCGCGCGGGCCTCGTCCTGGGCCAGAACGACGACCTGCCGTGCTCTCTCGGTGAAGCGTTCGAACACGCTAGAAACCTTTCTCTCGTCCCGTGATCCCATGGTAGCGGACGACCCTTCGACCCTCGATCCGGCGAGGAAGTAGGTTCCACCGGTGACGCTCGAGACGACGCTGCGCCCCCGCGGGCCCTACTCGCTCGCGCAGTCGGCCCCCTTCTCCGGCGATCGAACGCGGGCGTTCCGCGACGGGCTCCTCACCTGCGTCTTCGAGGTCGGCGGCCGTCCGGCGCTCGCCCGCGTGTGGCAGGCGCGTGACGGCGAGCTGCGCGTGCGTCTCGAGGCCGGCGATCCCACCGCGGCGATCGATGCGCTGCGCTTCCTGCTCGCGGTCGACGACGACCACACGGAGTTCCTGCGACGCTTCGGATCGGATCCGCTGCTGCGACGGGCGACCTGCCGACTGCGCGGCCTCCGGCCTCTGCGGACGGGAACCGTCACGCATGCACTCCTCAAGGCGCTCTGCGGGCAGCTGATCGCCGCCCGCGAGGCGCGCCGGATCGAGGCGCGGCTCCTGCGGCTCTGGGCCCCCGAGCACGCCGGGCTCAGCCTCCCGCCCACCCGCGACGCGTTCGCGCCCCGCAGCCCGGCGGAGCTCTGTCGCCACGGGCTCGTCGCACGGAAGGCGTCCGCGCTCGTCCGCATCTCGCGCGGGTTCGACCTCGAACGCCTGCGCCAGGTTCCGACCGACGTCGCCGTCCGGCGAATCGCCCAGGAGCGCACGCTCGGCCCGTGGTCGGCCGGCGTGATCTGCCTCTACGGCCTCGGTCGCTTCGAGCACGGGCTCGTCGGCGACCTGGGGCTCGATCAAGCTGTGTACCGCGCGCCTCGGCCGGTCGGCGACCGCCGAGGACACCGCCGAGCTGCTCGCTCCGTACGGCGAGTGGGCCGGGCTCGCCAGCGTCTACCTGCTCGCGGGCGGCCCGTAGGGGGGCCGGCCAGGCCGGCCCCCCTACCCTGCGGACTCGTCGGATCGGATCCCTATGCCCCGACCGCATAGATCGTCGTCGTGAAGCTGACCTCGTTCGCGACGACGAGGAGCGGAGCGCCGGTCGGGCTCTGCGACGCGGAGATGAACAGCACTCCCTCCGGAGACACGTCGCTTGGTGACTCGCCGGCCGGTGGCAGGTACGCGGCGTACTCGTAGTCCTGGAACACGGGCCTGCGCGGATTCGTGACGTCGAACGTCATGATCCCGCCGATTCGCTCGAGCCCCACGAACGCGTACGTGCGCCCGCGGATCTCGCCCAGCGCAAGCCCCTCGGGCTCCGGCCCCTTCGCGTCGCTGCGCGCGTCGAACTCCTCGGGATCGCCGTCCTGGGAGTTGAAGAACGCCGGGACGAGCTCGGCCGTCTTCTCCTCCAGGATCGCGCCCGAGTCGTAGACGAGACGACCCGTGTCGCTCCACACGGAGAACGACCTCGCGCCGAAGTGGTACAGGGCATCGAAGTCGCCGTCGCCGTCGCGGTCGCCGAGCGACGGGGTGACCTCGAGCCGCCCGAGGTTCTCCTCGAGCTGGAGCTCGGCAGCGTTCGGGAACGCCGCCGGGTCGAGCGTGAGGTCCTCGACCCGCTCGACGCCGAGCGCGTCCTCGACGCCGGCGTCCCCCTCGTTCGCGCTGAGCAGGTACGTCTTGCCGCCGGTCGTGAACGAGGCGATCGCGTCGGGCTGGTACATGCCGTAGGCGGGCCAGTTCTCGATCCGGATCGCGTCGTCTCGGTCGCTCGCGTCGAACGGGTTCCCGGGCTTCGCGTGATCCTTGAAGCCGAGGCCTCGGATGTCCTGCACTCTCGCCCGCTTGATGTCGACGAATGCGATCGCATTGTTCTCCTGGAGCGTCACCCAGGCAGTCCTGGACCGCCGGTCGACGGTGACGTACTCGGGCTCGACGTCCTGGGCTACGGTCGGGCCCGGGCCGAACACGACGCCTTGACGCTGGAGTTGGCTCTTCTTCGAGTTGAACCGCTCGAACGTCGCGTTGACGACCGTCGCCTGCGCGGGTCCGCCCGCGAGGTCGATGATGCTGACCGACCCCTCGGGATTGGTCGCGAGATCCTCGCTCGGCTCGCCCTCGTTGGCGGCCAGCACGTAGCGGCCGTCTGGCGTGAACGTGACCATGTCGGGCAGCGAGCCCGCGGTGACCTCGCCGAGGAATGACCCTTCGGGTGTGAAGAACACGACCTTGCCGGGCTCCGTCGCGGGGTCTGCCGGAACGGCTACCGCGATGATGCCGTCCCTGACGGCGACGCTCGTCGGGCCGGCACCGTACGGCGTCGTGTCGATCGATCCGACGGGGTCGGGGCTCGCCGGATCGGTCAGGTCGAGGATGTCGACTCTCGCGTTCCCGGCGTCGGTCACGAACAGGCGCTTCGATCCGGGATCGTACGCGGAGATCTCCGCACCCTGGCCCTGGTAACGCCCGAGCTCCGTCAGCCCGATCGCCGGAGCCGAGCCGCCGAGCGGCGCGACTCCCTCGTCGGCGCCGACCGCGACGGTCGTGCCGACCAGAGCGCACGCGGCGGCGGCCAGCCCGGCGGCCGGCAGCATGAATCGCCTCCTGTCCACTGAACCTCCTGAGGGTCGGGGTTGACCCCGGGAGTCTTCGCGCGACCGTCACCCGAATGGGTGAGCGGATGGTGAAGAACAGGTGGAAGGGAGGTGACCGGCCCGACGGTTGGTCAGAACCGCGTCCAGCCCGTCGGGCTCATCTGGAAGCCGTGGAAGTTCGCGTTGTCGCAGCGCACGCCGGCCTGTCTCGAGATGGCGGCGCACGAGACGTTCCCGAGCGTGATGCGCTTGCCGTAGTGAAGAAGCTTGATCGGCGGGACGAACGGGTTCTCGGAGAGGCAGATCCCCTTCGCGCGACCGGTCAGCCCGACGAGAGACCGCCTCCGGTGTCGCCCTCACCGTACAGTTCGCCCTCGGGAACGGCTTCACGCCGGGCTTGAGGAACGCGACGCAGAGCGCGCCGCCCGCTGCCCGTTGCCGACGCCCGTGATCACGCACTGCACCTTCTTGCCCGGCAGCTTGAAGGACTTGATCGCCGGAGCGGTGCCGCGCTCGCACGGCGGCGGTGGCGAGGACAGCGAGAGCGGCGAGGGTCGTGACGAGGGTTCTCATGCCCGGGAGTCTACGACGGCCTCCGGCCGGACCTCTCAGCGATCGGTGTCGCGCAGCGCCGGGAACAGCACGACGTCGCGGATCGTCTCGCGGCCCGGTCAGCACCATCGCCAGGCGGTCGATGCCGAGGCCGATGCCGCCCGTCGGCGGCATGCCGTAGGAGAGCGCCTCGACGTAGTCGGGGTCGCCCTCCTCGGCGAGGGCGTCGCCGGCCTCCTTCTCCGCCGCCTGCAGCTCGGAAGCGCTCGGCCTGCTCGGCCGCGTCGTTGATCTCCGTGAACGCGTTGCCGAGCTCCATCCCGCCGACGTAGTACTCGAAGCGCTCGACCAGCGTCGGGTCGTCGTCGGTCGCGCGCGCGAACGGCGAGAGCTCGACCGGGTAGTCGTGCAGGATCGTCGGCTCGATCAGGGTCGGCTCGACGAACGAGGAGAGGGCATGGTCGACGAGCTGCGCCCACGTCCGTGTCCGCGCCGTGTCGTCCCGCCGGTCTTCGAGAACGCGCCCGCAGCTCCGCCTCGTTGCGCGTCCAGAGCCCGTGCTCCGCGAGTGCGTCCGGCGAGCCGCACGCGCCGCCACGGCGCCTTCAGATCGACCTCGTGACCGCGGAAGGTCACCCGCGTCGTCCCGAGCGTCTCGAGGGCGACGGTCTGCGACCAGGTCCTCGATCCGCGCCATCGTGTCGCGGTAGTCCGCGTAGGCCTCGTACCACTCGAGCATCGTGAACTCGGGCTGGTGCTTGTACGAGATCCCCTCGTTGCGGAAGTCCTTGCCGATCTCGTAGACCTTCTCGAGGCCGCCGACGATCAGCCGCTTGAGGTAGAGCTCGGTCGCGATCCGGAGGTAGAGATCGGCGTCGAGCTCGTTGTGGTGCGTCACGAAGGGGCGCGCGAAGGCGCCGCCGTAACGGGGCTGGAGCACGGGCGTCTCGACCTCGACGAAGCCGCGCTCGTCGAGGTATCGGCGGATCGCCGCGACCATGCGGCTGCGCAGGACGAACGCCGCCGCGTCTCCTCGTTGACCAGCGAGGTCGAGGTAGCGCTTGCGGTAGCGCGTCTCCGCGTCGACCAGGCCGTGGTAGGTGTCCGGGAGCGGCCGTCTGGTGCGCAGCGAGGACCAGGAGCTCGTCGACCGCCAGCGACGGCTCGCCTCGCCGGGTCCGCGCCGGGTGGCCGACCGCGCCGACGATGTCGCCGAGATGGACGTCGACGGGGCCGCAGCGATCCTCCGCGCAGAGCAGCTGGATCTTGCCGGAGCGATCGACGAGATCGAGGAAGGTGAGCTTCCCGTGGCCGCGGCGCCCGAGCACTCGCCCCGCGACCCGCCGGACGCCCGGCGCCTCCCGGCCGGGGTCGAGCGGCTCTGCCTCGAGCCGGACCGCCTCGATCTCGTCCCGTTCCGGAAAGCGCTTGGGCATGCTCATCGCCGCGCGAGCGTACTCGACCGCCGGTCTCGGCCGATGACGTCACAGGAGCTTGACATTGACGTCATTATGATGTCATAGTGATGTCATGAACATCACACGGCATGCCTCATCGGTCGAGGAGTACGTAACCGCAGCAGCCGCCGCCGGTGACGAGCCGACAAGACGGGCTGCCGCGCTGCTCCTGGTCGCGCTCGAGCCCGCCGTCCGGCTCGCGATCATGAACGCGCTCGCAGATCTCGCCGACGAGGTCAGCGACGCGCTCGGCGAGCGGACGGTCGAGGTCCGCCTGGACGCCGGGGAGGCCCGGGTGGTCGTCTCGGCGCCCGCCGAGAGGATCGAGGCGCCCGACCTCGACCTTCAGGGCGGCGAGCCGAGCCGCGTCACCCTGCGCCTGCCCGAGGAGCTCAAGCGGACGGCGGAGGACGCGGCAGCGGCTCAGGGGGTCTCGCTGAATACCTGGCTCGGCCAGGCCGTGCGGGACGCGGTTCGCGGCGCAGGCGCAGCGCAGACCGGCCGCAACCGAGCCGGCCGCGTGCGCGGTTGGGTGCAGGGGTGAGGATCCATCACGAACGGAGGAGCGACATGAGCACGAAAGCTGACCCGGACCGGCGCACAGAGGTGTTCCCGTGCGATGGGCCGGTGGAGGTCGACGTCCGCATCCGCCGCGGCAGGCTCGACGTCTGTGCGACGGACGCCCCCGGGATCCGGGTGCAAGTGGTCGCCGAGCCGTCCGACGCCCCACGCCTGGAGCAGGGCGTCGAGCGCGCGCTCGAACGGATCTCGGCTGGCGAGATCGCCCCGTCGCTCGCCGAGAACCACGCCGTCCGCGAGACGGAGGTCACCTTCTCGGAGGAGCGCCGGAGGCTCGAGATCCGAACACCTCGGAGCTTCCAGCGGATCGGGCTCTCCGTCAGGATCGAGGTGCCCGAAGGATCACGGCTCGCGGCCCGCCTGCACCGAGGGTCGCTGACTGCCACCGGCCTGCTCGCGGGCCTCCACGCGGCGACGGGGTCCGGCGACATCCGCTCGGAACGCATGGAGGGAGACGTCATGACCGCGACGGGTTCCGGCGAGGTGCACCTCGGACAGGTGGCAGGACGCCTACGCGCCCGCAGCGGCTTCGGGGGCATCGAGGTCGACCGGCTCGAGGGCGACGGGGCGAGAGTGACGACCGGAAGCGGTGACGTCCTGCTCGGCGTCGTCGGCTGCGACGTCCATGCCCGCACCGGCAGCGGCCGGGTCGTGGTCGCCGAGGCCGCGAGCGGCCGGCTGGACCTGGTCACCGGCTCCGGCGACGTCAGCGTCGCCGTTCGCCCGGGCATCACCGCCGAGCTCGATCTCGCATCGGGCTCGCGCAAAGCTCGCAGCGAGCTCGACGTCTCCGATCAGGCCCCGCCCGACGCTCCATCCGTGCGGATCCGCGCCCGCACCGGCTCCGGCGACGCCGTCGTCGCACGTGCCGGCGAGCGTCCCTGATCAGGGACGGAGGCGAGTAGAAGCGGTAGAAGTCGATGCTCGATCGGCAGGACCTCGACGCTGCGAAAGCCGGCCGCCTCCGCATAGCCGCGCAAGGTGTCCGGGCGCATCACCGTCCCGGTCCCCGCGGCGGCCTCGCCGACCATCCCGACCAGAAGACAGTGGAGGATGCTCGCGCCGTAGAGCAGGCGCTCGACCTCGTCCGCCGGGGCGTGAACGACTCTGCAGCTCGCTCGTCGCACACGATGACGGTCCCGCCGTCCGCGAGCAACCGGCGAGCTGCCTCGAGAACGGCGACCGGGTACGACATGTCGTGGAGCGCCTCGAAGATCGTCACGAGGTCGTACCGGCCGGCGAGACCCGGATCCGCGGCGTCGCGGCAGTGGAAGTCGACCCTGCCCGCGACGTCCGGTGCCTCGGCGAGATTCCGCTTCGCGAGCTCGATCGACGGCTCGTCGAAGTCGATCCCGTCGACATGCACCTTCGGGTACGCCCTCGCGATCGCGATGCTCGACATGCCGCCGCCGCAGGCGAGATCGGCCACTCGGGCCGGCGGTTCCGCTTGGAGGCGGTCGTGGACGCCGGCGACGGCGGGCAGCCATTCCTGCCGAGCAGGTTCGAGTAGATCGGCCGCGTGAAGGCGGCCTGCCCTTCGTAGAGATCCGCGCCGTAGTCCTCGTACGGGAACACCGCTGCCGTCGCGGTACGCCCGGATCACGTCGTGGATCGGACGCGCCAGGGCGACGAGTACCTGTCCGAACGGCGTCGCGTAGTCGAGGCTCTCGCGATCGAGGAGCGCCTCGTCGTGGCCTGCGGGGAGCCGAAAACGACGCGCGGCGGGATCGGTCCGCCTCCGCCTCCACGTCGAGGATGCCGCTCGCCGCCTGCTGTTCGAGCCACTCGCGTGCATAGCGCTCGTGGATGCCGGCGGCCGCGGCTAGCTCGGGAGCCGTCAGCGGCCCGCCGGCCAGCGCCCGGTACAGCCCGAGCTGGTCACCGAGGTACACCGAGAGGAGGTCGAGCGCCTCGATGGTCGCACCGAAGAGCTTGCCGACCAGCGCGTCACGCCGTTCGTCGGCGGTCGAGGCTGGGTCTGGGGCCTTCGTCACGGTCGCCTCCTCTCCGTCGAGTGCGACGGAGCGTAGGCCGGCCCGTGATATCGGCGGAGGCCGCCTTCCGCGCCGCCGGCCGCCTGAGAAATCCGTTACGAAGCTTCACGAGGCGCGCTCCGCAACGATTCGGCCTGAATCAG
This sequence comes from uncultured Thermoleophilia bacterium, assembly GCA_963705605.1. Lineage (GTDB taxonomy): Bacteria > Actinomycetota > Thermoleophilia > Gaiellales > Gaiellaceae > CAVPKC01. The sequence continues at coordinate 218,654 of CAVPKC010000002.1, read as the reverse complement.
GCGACCTTGATGTCCATGATCTTGAACTTGAGCGAGCCACGCGGCGCGGCGACCTCTACGACCTCGCCCTTCTTATGGCCGATGATCGCCTTGCCGACGGGCGACTCGTTCGAGAGCTTCGCAGCGGACGGGTTCGCCTCGGCGGAGCCGACGATCGTGTACTCGATCGTCTCGTTGGCGTCGACGTCCTTGAGGCGAACGAGGCTGCCGATGCCGACGACGTCCGATTTGATCTCGCCTACCTCGATGACGCGCGCGTTCACGAGCCGCTCCTCGAGCAACGCGATCCGGTGCTCGAGCATCGCCTGCTCGTTCTTCGCGTCGTCGTACTCCGAGTTCTCGGTGATGTCCCCGAACTCGCGCGCGTGCTTGATCCGCTCGGCGACCTCTCGCCGCTTCGCGGTCGAGAGATACTCGATCTCGTCCTTGAACTTCGTGTAACCCTCGGGAGTGAGGATGACTTCCTTCACGGTCCCTCCAACGACCCCAGAGACAGAAAAAGCGCGGTGCGTCCGCACCTCGCGATGGCGGATTGTATCAGTGCGTTTCCCATCGTCAACACCGGAGAACGACCTTGCGTTCTCTAGCATTCCGGGAGTGACGGACCTCCTGACATCGTGGTGGATCGGTCCCGTCGAGATTCCGACGCGCCTCGTGCTGGCGCCGATGGCGGGAGTCAGCGTTCAGGCCTTCCGGCGGCAGGGTCGCAGGTTCGGCGCCGGGCTGGTCTGCTCGGAGATGGTGAGCTGCGCAGGGCTCTCGCACGGCAACGAACGATCGCTCGGCTATCTGCTGATCGGAGCGGACGAGCATCCTCTCGCCGTGCAGATCTTCGGCTCGGAGCCTGACGTGATGGCGCGAGCCGCACGTCTCGTCGAAGAGGCGGGCGCGGACGTGATCGACATCAACTTCGGCTGCCCCGTCCGCAAGGTGACGAAGACCGGTGCCGGGGCGACCCTCCTGGACGATCCGGAGCGTGCCTGCCGGATCGTCGACTCGGTGGCCTCCGCCGTCTCGGTTCCGGTCACCGTGAAGATGCGCCGCGGCCTGACGGACGGCTCACGCACAGCGCTCTCCGTCGGTCCGCGCCTCGTGGAAGCGGGTGCGGCGGCGCTGACCCTGCACCCACGTTCTGCGTTTCAGATGTACACGGGCACGGCCGACCACTCGCTCACCGCCGAACTCGTCGATCTCGTCGACGTCCCCGTGATCGCCTCGGGGGACATCGTCTCGCGCGTGCGCGCGCTCGAGGTGCTCGAAGCGACCGGCTGTTCGGCGGTGATGGTCGGACGGGCGGCGCAGGGGAACCCGTGGGCGCTGAGCGGGATCCTCGGCGGCGAAGCCGGCCCGTCGCCGGAGGAGGTCGCGGGCGAGTTGCTCTTCTTCATCGGCGAGACGAGGCGCGAGCTCGGCGAGCACCGGGCCACGGGCTTCCTCAAGAAGTTCTACGGGTGGTATCTGGGGCAGGGCCGGTTTCCGAAGCCCTTCAAGCAGGAGCTGGTTCAGCTCCGAACGCTTGCCGAGGTCGAGGAACGGCTGCTCGCCGCCGCCCCCGGCGCCGCAGAGGTCTCGGACCGTCTCCGCCGGCAGACGGAGGGTGGTCGCGAGACGCTCCTCGCCCTCCCGATCTCGGCCTACGGGGGAGGCTGACACCGTGGCCGTCGTTGCCGGCGAGCGAAGGATCGTGACCGTGCTCTTCGCCGACATCGTCGGCTCCACCGCGATCGGCGAGAAGCTCGGGGCCGAGCGCTTCAGCTTGCTCATGGACGAAGCCCTGAGCGTCATGAGCGCGCAGGTCGAGCGATTCGAGGGAACCGTCGTGCAGTTCATCGGCGACGAGCTCTACGCGGTGTTCGGCGCGCCAAGGTCGCACGAGGACGACTCGGAGCGCGCCGTCCGGTCCGCGCTCGCGATCCAGCGCGCGCTCGGTGCGTACGCCGAGGACGTGAAGGCTGCCTACGGCGTCGAGCTCTCGGTCCGGATCGCGATCAACACGGGACCGGTCGTGATCCGACCGGACAGCGACGACCCATACAACGCGATGGGAGACACGGTGAACGTCGCGAGCCGGATCCAGAAGCTGGTGTCCGGCGGTGAGACCGTCATCGGACGAACGACGAAGCTCCAGGTCGAGGGGTGCTTCGAGATGGAAGCGCTCGGCGAGCACGACCTCCGTGGCGTCTCCGCTCCCGTCGAGACGTTCCTCGTGCTCGGGCTCCTCGAGGAGACGGCTCAGGACGGCCTCCTCTCTCCGCTGGTCGGGCGCGACTTCGAGCTCTCGGTGCTCGACCGGGCGATGGACGGGCTCGCCGAGGGTCGCGGGACGATCGTGACGATCGTGGGCGAGCCCGGAATTGGCAAGTCACGGTTGGTCGCGGAGATCCGGCAGCGCACCGGCGAGCGCGTCCACTTCGTCGAAGGGCGCGCCGTCTCCTACGCCCAGGCCTTCCCGTACTGGCCCGTCCGCGATCTGCTCCGGGAGTGGCTAGGCCTCGGTGCGACCGCCCCGGAGGCACGTGTGCGCCTCGAGCTCAAGGCGGAGCTCGCACGGCTCTTCGGCGCTGAGGCAGACGGGATCTATCCGTTCCTCGCGAGCCTGCTCGGGATCACCCTCGAGCCCGAGGCGGGCGGCCGGCTGCGGGAGCTCTCGCGAGAGGCTCTCCAGCGTGAGACCTTCGACTTCTTCAACCAGCTCGTCTGCCGCCTGGCCGCGGAGGGCTCGGTCTGCCTGGTCTTCGAGGACCTGCACTGGGCGGACGAGGCGACGCTCGAGCTGCTCGAGGCGCTTCTGCCGGTGACCGAGGAGGCAGCCGTCGGGCTCGTGCTTTGCTTCCGAAGCGAGCGGGAGCACGGTTCGTGGCGTCTCGGGGAGCGAGCCCGGCAGCGGCATCCGCATCGGTTCCGGGAGATCGAGCTGCACCCCCTCCCCGAGGATGCGAGCCGGGCGCTGGCGACGAGCGTCGCCGGCGCCGAGCTACCGGAATCGGTCGCGGAGCTGCTTGCGATCCGTGCCGGCGGGAATCCGTTCTTCCTCGAGGCGGCGCTCCGGGATCTGCTCGAGCGCGGCACCCTCCGCCGAGCGAACGGGCGCATCGAGCTCGCCGTCGAACCGGACGAGCTTTCGATCCCGAGCCTCGTTCAGGGAGCGCTCCAGGCGCGGCTCGACCGGCTCGAGCCCGACGCTCGCGAGGTCGTCAACGTCGCCTCGGTGATCGGGCGGGTCTTCGGCATGCCGCTCCTCGAGCGGCTCCTCTCGCACGAGGCGCTCGTTCCGGCGCTCTCTGAGCTGCAGCGGCTCGATCTCATCGTGGAGAAGCGCCGGCGGCCAGCACCCGAGTACGTCTTCCGCCACGGGCTCGTGCAGGAGGTCGCGTACGCCGGCCTCCTCGACAGCAAGCGACGCAAGCTCCATCGCCGTGTCGGCGAGGAGCTCGAGGCCCTCTACGCGGAGTCGCAGGACGAGGTGTACGTACTCCTCGCACGTCACTTCTCCGAGGCCGACGAGCCCGAGAAGGCCGTGGAGTACCTTCTCAAGGCCGGAGATGCAGCGCGCGCCCTCTACGCCGAACAGGAGGCGCTCGACCACTACGAGAAGGCCCGAACCTTTCTCGCTCGGACCGGCGACGACCGCCGGGCGCGCGACACCCTCTTCAAGATGGCGCTCGCCCATCACCTGGCATTCGACTTCGAGAGAGCCGAGGACGCCTACGACGAGGCGTTCTGCTGCCGGGTGCCGCCGTCCTCGCGGCTCGAACGGACCGAGCGGATCGAGACGGGCGTGCAGTTCGACTGCGAAACGTTCGACCTCGTGCCCGGCTACGCATACGCGACGGAGGAGATGGCGATCCTCGGACATCTCTATCGCGGCCTCCTCACCGTCGATCGCGAGCTCAACGTCCTGCCGGCGATGGCCGACAACTTCCGCGTCTCGAGCGACGGGCTGACGTACCTCTTTCGCATCAGGGAGAACATGCAATGGAGCGACGGCAGGCCCGTGACCGCCGACGACTTCGCGTTCGGGTGGACGCGCATGCGCGAGGTCGGCGTCTCGACGGCCTTCCTCCTCGAGGACGTCGACTCGGCCGTGGCGCTCGACGCGCGGACGCTCGAGGTCCGCGTCGTGGAGCCCCGCAGCTACTTCCCGTACATCCTGGCTTCCGCCTGGTCGCTCCCCTGGCCACGGCACGTGTGCGAGGCTCACGGCGACGACTGGCGCAAGCCCGAGAACATGGTCTGCAACGGGCCGTTCGTGCTGGCCGAGCTCTCGGGCGAGCACGCTCTGCTGACACCGAACCCGTACTGGCTGGGGCCACACGGGAACGTCGCCGAGGTGCACGTCACGCTGGCGTCCCGCCACGGCGCGCTTCTCGACGGCTGGCGTGAGGGGCGCTTCGACCTCCTCGAGGCCTACGACATGAGCATCGCGGAGGGGCCCGACACGCTGACTACGACCGTCTCCAAGCTCGGGACGCACTACCTCGCCTTCGATTCCGGGCGAGAGCCCTTCTCGAACGAGGCCGTCCGGAAGGCCTTCCTGCACGCTCTCGACCGCCCACGGCTGCTCGATCCGTCGATGTTCACCCGACCCGCAGGCCGTGGCGGAGCGTTGCCGCCTGCCATGCCGGGCCACTCGTACCGGATCGGGCTCGACACGGACCTCGAGCTCGCGCGGCAGCTCCTCGTCGAGGCGGGCTATCCGGACGGCCGGGGCCTTCCCGATCTCGAGCTCGCCCTCCCCAGCTGGCTCGACCCGGAGCCGTTCGTTCAGCAGTGGTCGCTCCTCGGCGCGAACGTTCGGGTCGTCGCCGTCCGCAAGCACGGTCCGGAGTACGAAAGGGGTACCGCTCACGCCTGGGTCAAGGGCTGGTTCGCCGACTACCCGGATCCCGACGGGTTCCTCCGGGGCCTCCTCCGCTACGAACGGAGCATCCGGGACGTCGACGAGTTGCGAGATCTCGTCGCCGAGGCCCGCTCGCTCCGCGATCAGGCGGAGCGGCTGAGGCGCTACCAGGAGATCGATCGGATCCTGGTCTCGGACAGGGCGTTCCTGGCACCCATCTCGTACAGCCAGACCGTGATCGTGCGCCGGCCCTGGGTCGAGAACGTGTGGGCGAGCGCGATGTCCGGTGCGTACTTCGACGAGGTGGAGGTCACGCAACGGGGCCGGAGGCCCCAGCCGTGACGGGAAGGACGCCGGAGGCGGCCGGTCACGCAACGGGGCCGGAGGCCCCAGCCGTGACGGGAAGGACGCCGGAGGCGGCCGGTCACGCAACGGGGCCGGAGGCCCCAGCCGTGACGGGAAGGACGCCGGAGGCGGCCGGTCACGCAACGGGGCCGGAGGCCCCAGCCGTGACCCCGCGTGTCGCAGTCGTGACGGGAGGAAACCGGGGCATCGGCCACGAGATCGCTCGCCAGCTCGCGACGCAGGGGATCGAGACGATCGTGACCTCCCGCGACGGAGCCCGGGCCGAAGCGGCAGCCGGCGAGCTCGCGGCGAACGGGTTGCCGGTCACCGGCCGCGAGCTCGACGTCACGGATCCTGCGAGCGTCTCGCGCTTCGCGGGGCGCCTGGCACGCGAGCCCGGCCGCCTCGACGTGCTCGTCAACAACGCGGGAATCCTCATCGACGAGGGCCGCAGCGCGCTCGATCCGGACCTCGCACTCGTCCAGGAGACGCTCGACACGAACCTGTTTGGAACGTGGCGCCTGACGGCGGCGCTCGCCCCGCTGCTCAGAGACGGCCACAGCGGCAGGATCGTCAACGTCTCGTCCGGAGCAGGGCAGCTCGACGACATGTGGAGCGGCTACCCCGGCTACCGCGTTTCGAAGACCGCGTTGAACGCCCTGACGAGGATGGTCGCCCACGAGCTGCGAGAAGCCGATGTCCTCGTGAACGCGATGTGCCCCGGGTGGGTGCGGACCGACATGGGCGGATCGAGCGCTCCCAGGTCGGTGGCCGACGGAGCCGATACCGCCGTGTGGCTCGCCACTCTCCCGGCCGGCGGGCCCACGGGCGGCTTCTTCCGAGACCGCGAGCCGATTCCCTGGTGAGTCGCCCTACGAGTTCTGCTCCCAGATCAGCCGCAGGCCCTCGAGCGTGAGGTCGGCATCGACCAGCTCGATCGATCGGGCGTGGGGAGCGACGAGCCCAGCCAGCCCGCCGGTCGCGATCACTCGAGCATGGCTCCCGAGCTCACCGCGCATCCGCGCGACGATGCCGTCGACCTGGCCCGCGAAGCCGTAGACGAGCCCGGACTGGAGACCGGCGACCGTCGTCTTCCCGATGACCGTCGGCGGCTCGGCGAAGTCGACCTTGACCAGACGCGCCGCCTTCGCGAACAGGGCCTCCATCGAGATCTCGATCCCCGGAGCGAGCACGCCGCCGACGTACTCGCCCGCCGCTGACACGGCGTCGAAGTTCGTCGACGTTCCGAAGTCGACCACGATGCAGGGCGCGCCGTATCGCTCTCGCGCTGCGACGGCGTTGACGATCCGGTCGGGCCCCACCTCGTGGGGGTTGTCGTAGAGGATCGGGATGCCGGTCCGGATTCCGGGGCCGACGACGAGGATCGGCGCCTCGGCGTAGCGCTCCGCAAACCGTTCGTACTCGCGTACGAGCACCGGAACGGTCGACGAGAGCGAGACGCCGCCGATCCGCTCGAAGTCGAGGTCGCGCAACTCGAGCAGGCGGTCGACGAGCGCGCCCAGCTCGTCGGCGGTTCGCTCGGCCTCTGTCGCGACTCGCCAGCGCTCGACGAGACGATCGCCGGCGAACACCCCGAGCACGGTCTGGGTGTTTCCGACGTCGATGGCGAGCAGCATGGCCGTCACGCAACGAGGCTGCCGAAGGCAGCCTCAGCCGTGACGTCCAGCCGGCAAAGCCGGCGTCTCCAGACCGCAACGAGGCTGCCGAAGGCAGCCTCAGCCGTGACGTCCAGCCGGCAAAGCCGGCGTCTCCAGACCGCAACGAGGCTGCCGAAGGCAGCCTCAGCCGTGACGTTCAGCCGGCAAAGCCGGCGTCTCCACACGTTGAGCTCACTCGTCGTCGTTGCCGAGCTGCTCGCCGAGCTTCTCCGCGAGCGCTTCGGGCGTCAGTCCGGGCATCTCGCCCTCGCCGCGAAGCTCCTCGATCGTGACGTCGCTGGAGGTGTACACCTCGGCCCTCGGGATCATCCGCGTCGGGCGGTTCTTGTCCCAAACCCAGACGTCCTCCATCGTCAGGTGGAAGAACGGATAGCTGGCCTGCGGGAGCACCTTGAGGTCGAGCTTGTTGCAGAGGTACGTCGAGTCCTGCGTCACGACGCAGTAGCGGAACAGACCGAAGACGGCGGTGTACTCCTTCTTCAGTCGAAGCTCGAGGTCGGCCTCGTACTCGTCGAGCTCGTCGAGGTGCGACATGGGGATCATTGTAGCCCTGCCAGCAAATCGCTCACGCTCCGCCCATCGGGAAGCTCGAGCTCGGGATCCAGCTCGACCAGTGGCTCGAGCGCGAACGCCCGCTCTGCGAGCCGCGGGTGCGGCACCGTCAGCTCCGGCAGCTCCACGATCTCGGCGCCGTAGAGCAGAAGATCGAGGTCGATCGCCCTCGGGCCGAAGCGAGGGCCGTCACGCCGGCGGCCCAGCGCGCGTTCGATCCCGAGCAGCCGCTCCAGAAGCTCTTGCGGGCCGAGGACGGTCTCGATCGAGCAGGCGCCGTTCAGGTACGCCGGCTGATCCTCGTAGCCCCATGGCTCCGTCTCCCGCAGGCTCGATACGGCGACGACGCTGATTCCCTCCTCCGCGTCGAGCAGGTCGAGCGCTCGCCGGATCGACGACTCGCGGTCGCCGAGGTTCGCCCCGAGACCGACGTATGCGAGCACGCGCCTCAGCGTCGCGTGCGCTCGACCGTCGCAGCGGTGAACTCGGCCGGCAAGGCGAGCTGCACGGCCGGCTTGCGCACCCGGACACGCACTCGAGAGACGTCGAATCGCGAGATGAGCGAGTCCGCGATGTCGGCCGCGAGAGCCTCGATCAGGTTGTAGCGCTTGCCGTCGGAGATCTCCCGGACGACGGTCACGACCTCCGTGTAGTCGATCGTGTCGGTCAGCTTGTCGCTTCGAACACCCGCGTCGTGGGCGACGAGATTGACGTCGAAGAGGAAGGGCTGGCCCTCGCGGCGCTCGTCGGGCAGGACGCCGTGATAGCCGTAGACCTCGAGCCCGTAGACGTCGATCGCTACCTCCATCCCAGTCCGATCTTAGGTGACCGTGTCGACTGCCCGCGCGGCCGCGAGCGCCTCGACGTGCTCGGCGACATCGTGCACCCGCAGGACTGTCGCTCCCCGCTCGTAGGCGAGGACAGCGAGGGCGAGGCCGGCAGGCAGCGCCCCCCTCGTCGCCTCGGCGTCGCCCAGGAGACGACCGAGGAACCGCTTGCGCGAGACGCCGACGAGCACCGGTCGACCGAGCGCGACGATCTCACCGAGCCGCGCGATCAGCGTCACATTGTGCTGGACGCTCTTGCCGAAGCCGATCCCCGGATCGATGCAGATGCGCTCCTCCGGGATTCCCTCCGAGACCGCGAAGGCCACCCGCCGCTCCAGGAAGGCGGCCACCTCCGAGACGACGTCGACGTAGCGCGGATCGTCCTGCATCGTCCTCGGCTCGCCCAGCATGTGCACGAGACAGAGGCACGCTGCTCCGTCGGCGACGACCCCGCCGAGCTCCGGGTCGCCGCGTAGCGCCGTCACGTCGTTCACGAGCACGGCGCCCGACTCGAGAGCCCTCCGGCCGACCTCGGCCTTGGACGTGTCGATCGAGAACGGGATCCGCGCCGAGCTGAGGCCCTCGAGCACAGGCTCCACCCGGCGGAGCTCCTCCTCGACCGGGATCGGCAGCGAGCCGGGCCGTGTCGACTCGCCCCCGACATCGACGATCCGTGCACCCTCGGCGATCATCGCCGCCGCCCGGTCGACGGCGGCGTGCGGCTCGAGATAGAGCCCGCCGTCGGAGAACGAGTCCGGCGTCACGTTCAGGATTCCCATCACGCTCGGCCGAGGGAGCAGATCCTCGATCGACGAGCCCATGGGGCGATGATAGGTGTCGGGCGATCTCCGACCCGTTTCGGAGTCCGCCAGCCCTCCCCGCCCGATTCGCGGCACAGCCGTCGAGCGACGATTCGGGCCTGGTGACCGGACTGGCTCCGCCAGCCCTCCCCGCCCGATATCGAGCTACGCCCGATTCGGGCCTAGTGACCCGGGCTGGCTCCGCCAGCCCTCCCGCCCGATATCGGGCTTCGCCCGATTCGGGCTATTGCGCCCCTTCGGGGGGAGGCGGCTGCATCGTCGCGCCGGGCAAGGGGAAGGGGCGCGGCTGCGGCTCGACTCTGGGCTTGCGCTCGGGCTCGGTTTCGGGCTCTGGCTCGGCGACCGGCTCGGGCTCGACGAACACCGATTCCTCGGGCTCGCCGGCGAGGAGCCGCTCGAACTGATCCTTGTCGATCGTCTCCCGCTCGATCAGGATCTGCGAGATCGAGTGGAGCTCGTCGATGTGGTCGGTCAGGAGCTGCTTGGCCCGCTCGTGCGCCTCCTCGACGATACGCCTGATCTCGTCGTCGATCTCGCGAGCGATCTCGTCCGAGTAGTCGGGCTCGGCTCCCATGTCGCGGCCGAGGAAGGGCATGTCGTGGTTGCGGCCGAGCGTCCGCGGGCCCAGCTTCTCGCTCATCCCGAAGCGCATGATCATCTGCTTCGACGTGTGCGTGACCTTCTCGAGGTCGTTCGCTGCGCCGGTCGTGATCTCGTGGAACACGAGCTCCTCGGCCGCCCGTCCACCGAGCGTCATCGCCATCGTGTCCATCAGCGCGGACCGCGTCTGGAGGAAGCGGTCCTCGCGCGGCAGAGAGATCGTGTAGCCGAGCGCCTGTCCCCGGCTGATCACCGAGATCTTGTGGACGGGATCGCAGTTCGGGAGATGGTGCCCGACGAGAGCGTGCCCCATCTCGTGGTAGGCGGTCACCTTGCGCTCGTGCTCGGAGAGGAGCCGCGTGCGCTTCTCCGGGCCTGCGATGACCCGCATGACGCCTTCCTCGAGCTCCAGCATCTCGATCGTCTTCTTCCCCCTGCGGGCGGCGAGCAGCGCCGCCTCGTTGACGAGGTTCGCGAGATCGGCGCCCGTGAAGCCCGGCGTCCCCGCAGCGAGCGTGTCCAGATCGATCTCCTTCGCGAGCGGCTTGCCCTTCGTGTGCACTTCGAGGATCTTGCGTCGACCGTTCCTGTCAGGCCGGTCGACGACGATCTGACGGTCGAACCGGCCCGGACGCAGCAGCGCCGGATCGAGGATGTCGGGGCGGTTGGTGGCGGCGATGAGGATGATGTTGTCCTTCAACTCGAAGCCGTCCATCTCGACGAGGAGCTGGTTCAGCGTCTGCTCGCGCTCGTCGTGGCCGCCGCCGAGGCCGGCGCCGCGGTGCCGGCCGACGGCGTCGATCTCGTCCATGAAGATGATGCACGGCGACGCCTGCTTCGCCTGCTCGAACAGGTCGCGGACGCGAGACGCGCCGACGCCGACGAACATCTCCACGAAGTCCGACCCCGAGATCGAGAAGAACGGCACACCCGCCTCACCGGCGACCGCACGAGCGAGCAGCGTCTTGCCGGTGCCGGGAGGCCCGTAGAGCAGCACACCCTTCGGGATCCGCGCGCCGAGAGCCTGGAACTTCTTCGGGTTCTCGAGGAACTCCTTGATCTCGTGCAGCTCCTCCACCGCCTCGTCGGCCCCGGCGACGTCCTTGAACGTCACCTTCGGCGAGTCGGGCGACATCCGCTTCGCCCGGCTCTTGCCGAAGCTCATGACCTTCGACCCGCCGCCCTGCATCTGGTTCATGAGGAAGATCCAGAATCCGAAGAAGAGGAGGAACGGCAGCAGGTAGGTGAGAATCGACCACCAGCTCGAGCTGGCGATGCCCTTCGAGTCGAACTCGATCCCCTTCGCCTCGAGCTGGTCCTGGAACTGGATCTGCGCCTGATCCGACGGGTAGTTGACCTTGACCTTCTTGCCCGTGTTGAAGGTCGCCTCGATCTCGCGGTTCTTGGGCTTGAAGAGGACTTCCTGGATCGGGGTCGGCGTCTCCTCGACGTAGCCGATCAGCTGGCTGTAGGTGACCTTCTCGGCATCGTTCGAGCGCGGCAGCAGCGTCTGCGAGGCCAGATAGACGAGCAGCACAATGACGATGAGAGGGAAAAGCGCGCTGCGAAAGAAACGGCTCAAAGGTGATTCACGCCCTTACCGGCTAGGTCGAAGGGTAGCAGCCAGCCCCTTTCCCAATAGGTCTGGTGCGGCCTAGAAGCTCTCCTCGGCCTGCGCGGCGATCTCGTCGCGGAGGACGCCGACGTAGGGCAGATTGCGGTAGCGCTCGGCGAAATCGAGCCCGTAGCCGATCACGAATCGCTGCGGGATCTCGAAGCCGACGTAGCGGCATTCCACGTCCGTCCGGCGGCGTGCCGGCTTCGTCAGGAGCGCGCAGACCTCGAGCGACGCCGGCTGCCGCGCGCGGAGCGTTCGCACGAGATACGACAGCGTGAGGCCGGAGTCGACGATGTCCTCGACGACCAAAACGTTGCGCCCCTCGATCGAGAGATCGAGGTCCTTCAGGATCCGCACGACGCCCGACGAGTCGGTCGCCGATCCGTAGCTCGAGATCGCCATGAAGTCCACCTCGCACGGAACGTCGATCGTCCGCATGAGGTCGGCGATGAAGAAGACCGCTCCCTTGAGCACGCCGACGAGCAGCAGGTCGCGCCCCCGGTAATCGGCCGTGATCTCGGCGCCGAGCTCGGCGACCCGGCGCGCCAGCGCCTCCTCGTCGATCAGGACGTCCTCGACAGCGGCGTTCAGCTCTCCCGCTCTCCTCACCGTTCCCCCCTCCGCACGATGACTGCGTCCTCGAATCCCCGGGCCACCGCCAGGCCCGGCACCGCGACCACCTCGTCTCCCCGGACCACGAGCGGCCAGGCCTCTCGCTCCGAACGGGGGATCTTCGCATCGACGAAGAGATCTTGCACCTTCCTCGATCGCGGGCGCCCTGCGAGTCGGTCGCCCGGCGCGCCAACCCCGCACCACGAGTCCGGTGATCCTCGGCTCGATCCGCCAGCCGCCCCAGTCGATGGGGCGATCGAGCCTGGTCGGTGCTCGCTCCACCCAGACCCGGTCGTACTCGCGAACTGCCACCCGGCCGCCGCCGAGCTCGACCCGCTTGGAGCCCTCGGTCGACGCGACGAGCTCCGCGAAGGCTCGCTCCAACGGTCGGGGCAACGCCCTGCGCTCCTCGACTGCCGCCAGGATGTTGCGATCCGCGGCCGGGTGCAGCCGGCGAAGAAGCGGCAGGATCTCCTCTCGGATCAGGCCGCGCTTCGTCGCGCTGTTCGACGTGTCGAGGCGGAATGAGAGGCCGACCTCCCCGCAGTAGGCCTCCGTCTCCTCGCGCCAGAGGCAGAGCAGCGGGCGAACGACGCCGTCCTCGCGCCGCGGCGGCATCCCGGTCGCTGCCCCGCTCGAGACCAGGCGAAAGAGGATCGTCTCCACCTGGTCCGAAGCGGTGTGCGCGGTCGCCCGCAGCCGGTCGGTCGCGACCGCGTAGCGGGCGCTCCGGAGCCCGGCCTCGCTGAGCCCCCGTCCGGGCGCCCGAACGACCTCGGCGCCGAGCGCCTCGCGCGCAGAAGCGCGCGTCCGCGTCGGATTCCTCCCCGCGGAGCCCGTGATCGACGTGAAGTGCTCGAACCTGATAGCCGAGCTGGCGCAGCGCGTGCCAGAGACAGGTCGAGTCTGCGCCGCCCGAGACGAGGCACGTGATCTCGCCGCCCGCCTCGATCAGGTCGAGGCGGCGGATGTGCTCCTCGACCCGGCGCCGAAGCACGGCCGCATGCACGCGGGAATTGTATGCTCGGCCGGGGTGACGGAGACCGCTACCCCTACGGACGCCGCGCCCGACCTTCGCGGGCTCACCGATGCCGAGGCGCGGCGGCGCCTCGAGGCGAGAGGCAAGCCGCGGAAGCCGCCGACCAGCCGGTCGTACTGGACGATCGTCCGGGCGAACCTCTTCACCCTGCCGAACAACATCCTGATGGCGCTCGGAGCCCTGACGCTCGCCCTCGGGGAGGTCGCCGACGCGCTCTTCCTCGGCGTGGTGGCGGCGAACGCCGGCATCGGCTCGTTCCAGGAGATCCGGGCGAAGAAGGCGCTCGATCGCCTGTCGGCGCTGATCAAGCCCGTCGCCAAGGTGGTGCGGGACGGAAGGCAGCGTGAGCTCGACGTGTCCGGTGTCGTGCAGGGCGACCTCGTCCGCGCCGAGCCGGGCGATCAGATCGTCGCGGACGGGCACGTCGCCGTCGCGGAGAGCATGCGCGTCGACGAGTCCGTTCTGACCGGAGAGTCGAGGGCGGTCGACAAGGTCGCGGGCGACGAGGTCCTGTCCGGCTCGTTCGTCGTCGAGGGGACGGGGGCGTACACGGCGACCGCAGTCGGCGCAGACAGCTACTCGGAGAAGCTGGTCGGCGAAGCGCGGACGTTCAGGCATCCCTCGTCGCCGCTGCAACAGGGGGTCGGCCACCTCGTCGTGACCCTCGTGACGCTCGCCGTGCCGCTCGTCGGGGCGCTCGTCCTCGCCCTGGTGCTCCGGGATTCCTCGTTCGACGAGGGTCTCCCGACCGTCGTCGCGGCGGCGGTCAACATGGTGCCGGAAGGGCTGATCCTGCTGACGAGCGTCGTCTACGTGACCGGCGCGCTCAAGCTCTCTCGCCGCGGGATCCTCACGCAGCAGCTGAACGCCGTCGAGTCCCTGGCCTCTGCCGAGATCGTCTGCACGGACAAGACCGGCACGCTCACCGAGGCGAGACTGCGCGTCGTCTCGCTGACTCCCGCGGAGGGAAGCGACGAGGAGGAGCTCGGAGCCGACCTCGGGCGCTACGCGGCGAGCTCGGACGTGAAGAACGGGACGATCGACGCGCTGGCGGCCGCGTACCCGTCCGATCCTGCGACGCCGGTCGCCCAGGTTCCTTTCTCGTCGCGGTGGAAATGGAGCGCCGTCCAGCTCGCCGACGGCTGCTACGTGCTGGGGGCGCCGGAGCTCTTCGAGCTCGGGCCGCTCGAGGACGCCGTCCAGAAGGACGCCGAAAACGGACGGCGCGTCGTCGCATTCGCCCGGGGCACGTCCGCGCTGGACGGCGTCGACCCGACCGCGGGCCCGCCGCGGGAGGCGCGCCTGCTCGGCCTGGTGACCCTCGCCGAGGAGCTCCGCCCGAACATCCGCGACACCGTCGGCTACTTCAAGGAGCAGCAGGTCGACCTCAAGGTGCTCTCCGGCGACTCTCCCGTGACCGTCGGCGCGATCGCGGCCGACGTCGGGATCGAGTCCGAGGGCGGCCCGGCGGACGGTCGCGAGCTCCCCGAGGGCGAGGAGGAGCTCCAGGAGCTCCTCGCGCGAACGGCCGTCATCGGGCGGATCTCGCCCGACGGCAAGAAGCGGATCGTCGAGGCGTTGCGCGACGAGGGCCGTTACGTCGGGATGCTGGGGGACGGCGTGAACGACGTCCCGGCGCTCAAGGCGTCGCGGATCGCGATCGCCCAGGGCAGCGGGTCGCAGATGGCCCGCACGGTCTCCGACCTCGTCCTGGTCGAGGGCGACTTCGGGTCGGTGCCGAAGGCAGTCGGCGAAGGCCGCCAGATCCTGCGCAACATGCAGCGCGTCTCGAAGCTCTTCACGACGAAATGCCTCTTCGGGGCACTGACGATCCTGACGCTGGGGCTCGCGCCGATCGAGTACCCGTTCCTGCCCCGCCACCTGAGCCTCGCCTCGTTCTTCACGCTCGGCGTGCCGACGTTCGTGCTCGCGCTCGCGTCGAGCGACGGGCCGTGGCGTCTGACGACGTACGTTCGTGACGTCATGAGCTTTGCCTCACGGGCGGCGCTCGGCATCGCCGCCGGAGTCGCAACCGGGTTCGTGGTCGGACTCGAGGCGCGCGGCTTCGACATCGAGGAGGCTCGAACCGTCTCGGTCAGCGTCTTCGTCGTCGCGTCGCTGTATGTCGTGTTCGCTCTCGAGGCGACTGACCGGCGCCGGGCCCGGTGGGTCGGGGGAATGTGCCTCGGTCTCGTCGCAGCGTACGTCGTGGCGCTCGCGATCGCGCCGCTGCGCCGGCTCTTCGAGCTCGTCCCGCCCCGCGGCGAGGTGCTGCTGATGATCGTGCTCGGGATCGCGGTGGCACTCGTCGTTCTCGCGCTGGTGCGGATCTGGCCCCCGGCGCTGCGACTCAGGGGAAGATCAGCGACCGGTAGCTGATCGTGCGTCGCATCCCGATCGATTCGTAGAGCGCGAGCGCCGGCACGTTCTCCGGGCGGGCGAAGAGGCACACGATCGGTGTCCGGGCCAGCAGGAGTGAGCAGAGGTCGACCAGGGCGGCCTTGGCATAGCCCCGCCCCCGAAGGGTCGGATCGACCCAGACCTGCTGGAGCTGCACCGCCCGAGGCGTCCAGGCCGAAGCCTCGGCCTTGAAGCAGATCTGCCCCGCCTCGACCCAGAGCCAGCTCCGGCCGAGCTCCACCTGGCTGCGCGTGCGCCAGCGGAAGAGCTCGGGATCGCGTCGGTAAGCGTCGACGCCGACCTCCTCGTGATAGGCGGAGGCGCAGGCCGGAACGAGCAGCTCCAGGTCGTCCAGCGTCGCGGGGCGCAGACCGGTGCCGGCGGCGGCGGGCTGCTCCTCGAGCACGAACACCGGTTGACCCGGCCGGTCGTCGATCGGCGAGGGCAGCCGCTTGCGCAACACCTCCCAGAGCTCCGTGACCGCCCGTTCCTCTCCGACGAGCATGCGAGGCGACCCTCTTCCGGCCGCCTTGGCCAGCCGCGCGACGCCGCTGCCGGAGGGGACGAGGTTGGCTCCGACGTGGCACAGGGCCTCGATCTGCCCCTGGTCGATCAGTGCGACGAACCGGCCGAGCCCCCGGCGCGCGATGTCCTCGAGGAACACCCGCTCCACCGGGTCTCGCCCACAGAACTCGAGCACCTGCTCGAGCGGCGGCCGGTCGACGACTTTCACCACCGGGTAACGATATGTTCCCTGCCGTGCCGATCCATCTCCGCGCCGAGGCGGGCGACTATGCGAACGCGTGCCTGCTTCCGGGCGATCCGCTCCGGGCTCGCTGGATCGCGGAGACGTTCCTCGACGACCCCCGTCAGGTCAACGGCGAGCGGGGCCTGCTGGGATTCACGGGCTCCTTTCGCGGACGCGCCGTCTCCGTGCAGACGACCGGGATGGGCACGCCGTCCGCCGCGATCGTCGCCGAGGAGCTGATCGAGCTCGGTGTCGACCGCCTCCTCCGCGTCGGTACGTGCGGCGCCGTGAGCCCCGAGCTGGAGCTCGGCCAGCTCGTCCTCGCGCTCTCCTCCGTTCCTGCCGACGGGACGACGAACCGGTACGTCGGCGGCGAGCCGCACGCTCCGACCGCGGACTGGGACCTCCTCCACGGGGCCGTCCACGCGGCGAAGGAGCTCGGGTTGCGCCTCCGCGTCGGCCCGATCGCGTCGACCGACGTCTTCTACGAGCCCGACGAGGGCCAGAACGCCCGCTGGGCCGCCCGAGGGGTGCTCGCGATCGAGATGGAAGCGGCCGCGCTCTTCACGATCGCCAAGCTCCGGGGCGCGCGCGCCGGCGCGCTCCTGACGGTCTCGGATCTCCTGGCCGGAGCGCATCAGCGAATCTCCGACGAGGCGCTGCGGGCCGGCGTCCGGTCGATGGCCGAGCTCGCGCTGCACGCCGTCACGGCCGAGCGGTGACGTCACGTGACCCGCGGTGGTCTTCCTCGTCAATCCGGCCTCGGACAACGGGAAGACGGGAAAGACCTGGCCGGAGATCGCCCACCGAGCCGGCGAGGCAGGGCTCGTCGGCGAGGCTCTGCTATCCGAGCGGCCCGGGGAGCTGGCCGGGCTCGCGGTGCGAGCGGCCGAGGAAGGCGCGGCACTGGTGGTCGCCGTCGGCGGCGACGGAACGGTGAACGAGATCGTCAACGGGCTCATGCAGGCCCGCGAAGAGGGGCTCTCCGTCCCGGAGCTCGCGGTCTTCCCGCGCGGCACGGGAACGGACTTCGTGCGCACCTTTCGCATTCCCGCAAAGCTCGGCGAGGCGATCGCGATCGCGAAGACTGGACGCCCGCGCGTGATCGACGTGGGACGCGTCGCCTTCAAGGCGTGGGACGGCACCGACGGCGTCGCGTACTTCGCGAACGTCGCGAGCGCCGGGATGAGCGGCGCGGTCGCGAAGCGCGCGAACTCGACGTCGAAGGCCCTCGGCGGAAAGATCTCGTTCCTCGTAGCGACGCTCGCGGTCTTCGCGCGCTGGGAGGCGGGCCACATGGACGTCACGGTCGACGACGCACGGCGCGCCGGCCCCATGTACGACGTGATCGTCGCGAACTGCGTCTACCTCGCCGGCGGAATGAAGATGACACCCGAGGCCAGGCCCGACGACGGTCTCTTCGACGTCCTGCTGCTCGGCGAGATCACGCGTACCGACCTCGCGCTGACGCTCCCCAAGGTGTACCGGGGCACCCATCTGCCCCACCGCAAGGCCGAGCTGCTCCGCGGCAGGACGGTCACCGTCGACGCACCCGCGCCACTTCCGATCGAGCTCGACGGGGAGCAGCCCGGCACGACACCGGTCCGCTTCGAGATCGTCCCCGGCGCGGTCAGCGTGCGCGCGCCAGCCTAGACCCGGTCTCGCGCGCGATCTCGACCAGCGCGCGGACGTCGTCCTCCGACGTCCGGTAGTTCACGATGCAGGGTCGCAGCCACTGGCTGCCGTCGATCGACGCAGAGGCAACGTAGACGCCGCCGTCGACCTGGAGCGCCTCAGCCAGCCGGCGGTTGTGGTCGTCGAGCTCGACGCCTGCCGGACGGTGGCGGAAGGGGACGATCGAGAGCTCGGGCTCGCCGAGCAGCTCGAGGTCGTCGTAGCGCCGGATCTCGGCGGCGAGCACGCGGGCGAGCTCGATGTTCTGCTCGACCGCCGACCGGATCGCCTCGGCTCCGTGGACCCGGAAAGCGAGCCACAGCTTCAGCGCCCGGAAGGGCCTCGAGTACTCGAGCGTCGTCTCGATCGCGTTGCTGCGCCCGTGCTCGGGCGGGATGTACTCGACCTCGTGACCGAAGACGGCCCGCAGCGAATCCGGGTCGCGCACGAGGAACACGCCGCACGCCTTCGGGAGGAAGAGCCACTTGTGCGCGTCCAGCGTCAGGGAGTCCGCACGCTCGATGCCCCGGAAGCGCTCCCCGGCGATCCTCGTCGCTGCGGCCGGGAGCCCGTAGGCGCCGTCCACGTGGAGCCAGACGCCCCGAGCAGCGCAGACCTCGGCGATCTCGTCCAGTGGATCGATCGCGCCCGTCAGCGTCGTTCCGGCATTCGCCACGACGGCGACCGGTGTCGCCCCCTCCGACCGGTCGGCGTCGATCGCCTCGGCGAGCGGTGCCGGGAGAAGCCGTCGCCGGCCGTCCATGGGCAGCAGTCGGAGACACTGCGAGCCGAGGCCGAGCAGCTCGACGGCGCGGCGGACCGAGTAGTGGGCGTCGAGTGAGCAGTACACGGCCGGCTGCGCGTCTCCGATGCCGCGGCTGCGGCAGTCGGGCAGCGCCCGCTGTCTCGCCGCAGCGAGCCCGGTGAGATTGGAGACAGTTCCGCCGCTGGTGAATGCTCCCCCGCCGGTGGGGAAGCCCACGAACTCACCGGCCCAGCGAAGGGCCTGCTGCTCGACGTGCGTCGCGGCGGCCGCCCACAGGGCGAGGTTGACGTCGAAGCACGAGGCGAGCGCGTCCGCGACGACGCCGATCTCCAGGCCCGAGGAGCCGATGAACGCGAAGTACCGCGGGCGGGGCTGAGCGATCGACTCGTCGAGGATCCGCGCCGTGTCATCGAGAGCCTCGAGCGCCGGCGACGGGCCCTCGGGTAGCCCGGCCGCGAGCAGCTCGCGCACTCGCTCGTCGAGCGGCGGCTCGCTGGGCCGGGCACGGTCGAAGCTCCGCCAGGCGTCGAGAATCAGGTCGGCCGCGCGGGTGACGACCTCCTCGCGAGAGGCGTCGAGGCGCAGCGACGCCTCCACTCAGTCCTCGGCGGGTGCGGCCTTCGGCGTGCTCCTGGAACGGGTCGCGAGAGATTTCTCGAGAACCGCCAGGCGCTGCTCGAGCCGCGCGATCTCGTCCTTGAGGGCGGCCACGTCGTCCTGGGAGGCGATGTTGAGCTGCGTGAGGACGGAATGGGAAGCATTGCCGATCCGCTCCTTCGCCTCCTGCATCCGCGGGTTCTCGGAGAGATCGCCGACCACTCGCTTCACGGCCTCCTCGCTCCGTCCGGCGATGGTGCCGAGCAGGCTCGCGGCGATCGACCTGTCGGCGTCGGCAGTCGTCTCGGGCTCTGGCTCTCCGGCTGCCTGCTCCTCCTCCGTCGAGTCGTCCTTCGTCACTTCGGTCTCGCTCTCGGGCACGTCGTCTCCTTCCGTCGTCGTCACGATACCCCTAGAGTGACCCGCTTGAACGTCCTCGTCCTCCAGCACATCGCCTGCGAGCCGCCCGGAGTGTACGAGGACGTGCTCCACGAGCGAGGGTGCACCCTGCACCGGGTCGAGCTCGACGAGGGCGAGCCGCTGCCGGACTGGAGCCGCTTCGCGGCGATCGTCGCGATGGGCGGGCCGATGAGCGCGAACGACGATGCCGAGCTGCCGTGGCTTGCCGACGAGAAACAGGCGATCGGCGACGCCGTGCGGGCGGGCACGCCGTACTGGGGCGCCTGCCTCGGGGTCCAGCTGCTGGCGGCGAGCCTCGGGGCTCGCGTGTACGCAGGCCCGAGCCCGGAGGTCGGGATCCTCCCCGTCGCGCTCACGGAGGATGCACTTACCGATCCCGTGTTCGAGGGGACCCCCCGCGAGCTGCCGACGCTCCAGTGGCACGGCGACACCTTCGACCTTCCCGAGGGCGCGGTCAGCCTCGCCGGGTCGCCCGCGTATCCGAACCAGGCCTTCAGATGGGGCAGATCGGCCTACGGCGTCCAGTTCCACCTCGAGCTGGACTCGGAGCTGACCCAGGAGTGGGCGACGGTGCCCGCCTACGCCGACTACCTGGACCGCGTACTCGGGCCCGGCTCGCTTCCCAGGCTGATCGCCGAGCTCGAGGCGAACGCCCCGGAAATGCGAGCCCACGGCAGGCGCTTGTTCGAGCGGTGGCTCGACCGCGCCGGAGGCTGAGCATGGACGGGTACCGGTTCTCGACCGAGCTACGCGTGCGCTTCTCCGAGACGGACGCTCAGGGCGTCGTCCACAACAGCGCCTACCTCGTGTGGCTGGAGATCGCCCGGATCGCGTATCTCGCCCGGGTTCCCGGTGGCTACAAGGGGCTGGTCGACCAGCACGGCGTCGACGTGACGACGGTCGAGTCCTACGTCCGGTATCGCCTTCCCGCGCGCTTCGACGACCAGCTCCGGATCTGGGCGCGCACCGCCGATCGCCGTGGAACGCGCTTCCGGTTCGAATACGTCGTCGAGAGGGTCGACGAGCCGACGGCCGTGCTCGCCGAAGGCTGGACCGGCCACGCCTGCATCGACGCGTCGACGCTCCGGCCGGTCCGGATGCCGTCGTGGCTCGGAGAGACCCTCGCGTCGCTGGAAGCGAACGATTCGGCCTAGAGAGCCACGGCCGATATCGGCCGCATGCCGAAACCGGGACCACCGGTTTCGGCGACCATCGATATACCACGGCCCGCACGATTCGGCCTAGAGAGCCACGGCCGATATCGGCCGCAATGCCGAAACCGGGATCACCGGTTTCGGCGACCACGCCCGCAACGAATCGGCCTAGAGAGCCACGCCGATTCTCGAGCCCACGGCCCGCAACGATTCGGCCTAGAGCTAGCCGATGACCGGAACGGTCTCGGCCGGCGGCGGGGTCTGCTGGGTCTCGGCGGGAGGCGGTTGCGTCTCGGCTCCGCCGGCACCGGCGCCGTTCCCCGTGCCGCCCTGTGAGCCCGATCCCGGCTCCGTCGTCGTGGTCGGCGCCTGCTCCTCGGCCGGCGGCGGCGCGGTCTCCGCAGGCTTCGGCTTCGTCCCGACGTGAACGATCCTCGGCTCCGCGTCGTAGCGCGAGTACCACGTGGTGTCGTACAGCACCTCGCCGTCCGGCCCGTAGACGATCCGCCGCACCGACGTGCTCCTCGAGGGCTCCCCGCTGTCCTCGAGGAATGTCTCGCCCACGTAGAGATCCGGATCCTCGACCTTCTTGACCGGAGCCTTGCCGGTGATCTCGAGCGGGCTGGTCTCGAACTCGACGCGCCGGTCGACAGGGGTGCCGTAGAGATTCACCGTCAGCGACCCGGCACCGACGAACGTCCGCATCCAGAGCCAGTGCCCGGTGTCGTTGCGGAACTTCAGATCGAGGTCCGGATAGTTGACGGTCGCGTCCCGGCCGGTGGGGTAGTGACTGATGTAGAGAGCATGGTTCGTCCGCTCCTCGATCGACAGTCCGGCCTCGAAGGCGGCGTTGAAGACCGTCGTCGACACCTGACAGACGCCACCTCCGATCCCGGTCTGGAGCTCGCCGTTGATGATCACCGGCGCTTCGAGGAAGCCCTTCTCGGCGTTCCGCTCGCCGGTCGTGTCGTTGAACGAGAAGACCTGCCCCGGCGCAATCAGGTGGTCGTCGATCAGCCTGGAGACGAGCTGCACGTTGGCGAGACGGTTCGGATCGCCTCCGTAGGTCGTCGTGTAGCTGCCGACGACGCCTACGATGCCCATGCCCTTGGCCTTCTCGGTGGTTACTCTCGGCGTCGCCGTCTCGACCACCAGATCTCCCAGGCGACCGGTGGCCGAGAGTGCCGCCGTCAGCAGCTCGGCCTGCGTCGCCTTCACGTTCAGGGCCCGCCCGTCGGCTGACGGAACGATCCGGATCCGCCCGTTCGAGCGGAGCGTGAACCGGGCATTTCGCGGCTCGCGGTCGAGCGCCTTCGCAACGCCGGCGAAGTACTTCGTGGCGGCGTCGCCGCCGATTGCCAGCTCGGTCGTGCCACCGCTCGGCAGGACGAGGAACGAGGCCAGGCGCTTCGGCGTGATCGTGACCGACGTCTTGCGGAAGCCAAGCTCGACCGGGCCGGAGAGCGCCATCCGCACGCGCGCGGCGACCGGCTGGAGCTCGGCCGCGGTCACCTCCGGCTGGGCGATGCGGGTCGGCAGCGCCACCGGCCCGTCACGCTCGAAGCTGCCGAGCGTCGCGACGAGCACGCCGGCCGCCGCCTGGCGATCGAGCTCGACGCCCTGCTTCGCCGCCGCGACGACCGGCTCCGTGCCCTCCAGGACGATCGCGGCTTCCTTCGGCGCCCTGTCGATCCGGGCCGCGAGCCTGTCGAGCTGCCGGTCGAGAGCCGCCTCGTTCGCGGAGACCGAAGGCGCGAGCTCGGAGCCGGAGATCCGCAGGGAGATCCGCTTGAAGCCCCGGAAGAGCACGAACCCGTCGCCCTCCGCGAGCGCACGGTCGACGACCGCGTCCCAGTTCGCCTGAACCTCGAGGCGGCGCGGCCGAAGCATGATCTCCTCGCCTCCCGCGGTGAAGACGACGGGTTGCGTCGCGTATTCCGCCGCGCGCGCCTCGAGTGCCGCGCGCGCCTCGTCGGCCGTCATCCCGCCGACGTCGACCCCTGAGATGGTGACGCCCTCGGCGATGCGATCCGACGAGCCTGCGAAGCCGACGCCCGCCCCGACGACGACCGCGAGCAGAGCGGATCCGGCCCCGATCGCCGCCCAGCGGCGCAGGCGAGCAGAGCGGGCCTTCGCCCGCCGACGCTCCTCCAAGTCCGGCCTTGGTTGGCGGGCCGGCGACAGCGCGGCGTCTGCCCGCATGACGGCCGAGTGTACCAGCAGGCCGCGTCGCGATTCGCCGCTTGGTGAGAGGCTTTACGACCCGTTCACAGAACACGCGAGGGGTCGGTCCTCGATACCGCGGTCGCCTAGACTACCCGGCATGGACTTCTCCCTCTCCGACGAGCAGCGCGAGGTTCAGGAGACGGTTCGGCGGTTCGTGGACGAGCGCGTGCTCCCGAACGCGATCGCCAACGACGTCAACCATCACCTCGACATGGGGGTGATCGAGGGGATGGCCGAGCTCGGGCTGCTCGGGATCGTGATCCCCGAGGAGTACGGCGGAGCGGGGATGGACTACGTCACCGAGGCGCTGGTCTGCGAGGAGATCGAGAGGGGCGAGGCGGCGTTCCGGACGTTGATCTCGGTGCACATCGGGCTGAACTCGCTCTCCCTCCTCAAGTACGGGACCGAGGAGCAGAAGCAGCGCTACCTGGTGCCTCAAGCGAAGGGCGAGAAGCTCGGCTGCTTCGGGTTGACGGAGCCTGCGGCCGGTTCGGACGTCGCGAGCATGCTCACCCACGCCCACCGAGACGGCGACGCCTACGTGCTCAACGGCCAGAAGAACTGGATCTCGTACGCGACCGTCGCCGACTACTCGCTCGTCGTCGCGAAGACGGATCCGCAGGCGGGGCACAAGGGGATGACGGCGTTCGTCGTCGAGAACTCCTGGCCGGGCGTCACCACGCGGGACATCGACAACAAGCTCGGAATCTGGGCCGGCTCCACCGGAGAGCTCTTCTTCGAGAACGTCGCGATCCCGGCCGAGAACGTCCTCGGCGAGGAGGGCCAGGGGTTCGAGATCGCGATGCACTCCCTCGACCAGGGCCGCTTCACCGTCGCCGCCGGCGCCTGCGGCGTGATCCGGGCCTGCCTCGAGCGATCCGTCGAGTACGCGCGGGAGCGCGAGACCTTCGGCCAGTCGATCGGCCGCTACCAGTTCGTCCAGGACATGATCGCCGACATGGTGCTCGGCTACGAGACCTCCAAGCTCCTCGTCATGCAGGCCGCCTGGTTGAAGGATCGGGGCGTACGGAACACGCGCGAGACGTCGCTCGCGAAGTGGCACGCGACCGAGGAGGCCTTCAAGGCCGCGAACCTCGCGATCCAGGTGCACGGCTCGTACGGCTACTCGGCCGAGTACGGCATCGAGCGGTACTTCCGCAACGCACGCGCCCCGATCATCTACGAGGGCACGACCCAGATCCACAAGATGATGCAGGCGGAGCACGCGCTCGGATACCGGCGGCTCAACGGCCGGGACGGCGAGATCAGCCCCCTCGCGTCGTGGGGCCCCGCACTCTTGGCGCGCTCCTAGCGGCTGCAGCAGCGCTCGCGCTGGTGCAGTCCGCTGCCGCGGCGCTGCCCGAGGCCGGCCTCCTCGTCCCGGGAGAGAGCCTCGGCAGCGTCCGCCTCGGCATGACCAGAGCGGAGGTGCGTGCCACGTGGGGCCGCGGCTTCGGACGATGTCGCAGCTGCGGGCTCGAGACGTGGTACTACACGTACCGTGCGTTCCACCCGGAGGGCGCGGCCGTCTCTTTCGAGGGCGGTGAGGTCCAGCTCGTGTACACGCTGTGGAGCCCGGCCGGCTGGCACGACAGGAGCGGGCTCGCGCTCGGCGCGACGGAGGCGGAGGTTACCGAGCAGCTCGGTCGAGTGCCGCGACGGCAATGCGACGGCTACTGGGCGCTCGTGCGAAGCAGCCGGCGGGCGGACTCGATCTACTACGTCCGAGATGGAAAGCTCTGGGGCCTAGGACTCACCCGACCGGCGTTTCCTCCCTGCGTCTGACCTGTCCGGACTCGGCCTGCGAGAGGAGGTAGACGAGCGGCGTCACCAGCAGGACGGGGATGCCGACTGCGGGCCACATCGCCGCGTACCCGTCCGTGGCTTCCAGCTGACCCTGGAAGATGTCGATCACGGCGCCGACCGCGAGCGGGCCGATCAGCAAACCGACGCCCTTGGTCATGATCGCGAGGCCCGTGACCGCCCCGCGGTCGCTCGCCGGCATCACCTTGAAGAGCAGCGCCCACGAGAGCGTCATCGTCGCGCCACCGGCGAGGGCGACGGGAGCGACGAGCAGGTAGTACCAGGAGTGCCACTGGTGGGCGAGCACGGCGAGGGTGATGCCGGTCCCGTAGATGATGGATGCCCCGAGGATGACGCGGCCGATCCCGAAGCGGTCGCCAATCGGGCCGGAGAGCGCAGCCGCCCCCACGTAGCCGATGGCGACGATCGCGAGCACGGCCGACGACACGTAGAGCGGCTGGTCGAGGCCCCTGGTGATGTAGAGGACGATGAACGTCCGCGTTCCCGCGAACGTGGCCTCCCAGGCCGTGTTCGCGATCAGGAAGAGCCGGACGTTCCGCTCCGTCTTCACGATCCGGAAGGGCTGCGCGAGGTAGGAACGCATGCGCTCGTACTGCCGCCGGCCAGGCTGCTCCTCGTGCGTCAGCACGATCACGAGGGTGCAGGCGATCGCGCTGACCACAGCGGCCAGAACGAACGGGAACGGCTCCCACACCGCGAGCAGGAACCCTCCCCCGACCAGCGCCGCGCCGATCGCGACGCCGCGCATGATGTGCTGCGCCCCCTGGGCGCGCCCGAAGACCGAGTCGGGCAGAAGATCCGGGTAGAGGCCCCGGTACGGCGGCTCGTAGATGTAGTAGGCGAAGAAGAAAGCGAACAGGACGAACGCCGTCGCGGCGAGGCTGGGCATGAAGGCGACCATCACGAGCGCGAGCGTCATCGGCGCGACCGCAAAGGCCATGTACGGCCGCCTGCGTCCGAACGGCGTCCGAGTCGCGTCCGACATCGGCCCGATGACGAGCGGGAGGACGATCGCGAAGATGCCCTCGCAGGCGAGCACGATCCCGATCAGCGCGGTCGAGCTCGTGAACGTCTCGAGGATCGGCGGGAGGTACGCCGCGACGGTGGTGATCGACCAGGCGAGGCCGAGCGCGCCGAGCGAGAGCGTCCAGATCAGGCGGTTGGTCTGGCGTCGCCCGGCCTTTCGTGGCGCCGCCTGAGGAGCCAACCGGACCTGTGCCTGGCTGCCGTCAGCCATCGTCGGAGTCTAGTTCGGCCGGTTTCCGGGACGGCCTTAGAGACCAGGCCTCCGGACGCGGTCCTAGACGGGAGAAAGCTTCATCTTGAACCGGGTTCCTCAGAGACCGAGCGCGCCCGGGAGCGCGTACAGGCTGACGAGCGCGCCTGTCTCGTCCGGGTAGCGGCCCTCGCGGTCGAGCAGGAGCGCGCGCATACCGATCGCGCGGGCCCCGTGAACGTCGTCGACCAGCGTGTCGCCCACCATTGTCGCCTCGGGCGGCTCGACGCCGAGCTGCTCCAGCAGAGCGAGAAAGATCGACGGGCTCGGCTTCGTCCTCCCGTGCGTCCCGGAGGTCAGAACGGCGTCGATGTCGAGCGAGTAGGCTGCGACGAGGCGCTCGAGCCGGCCGTGGCCGGTGTTCGAGAGCAGGCCGATCTTGAGGCGGTGGCGGCGCAGCTCGCGCAGGACGGGGGGGACGTCGTCGTAGAGCTCGAAGTTCTCCGACTGCTCCCAGGCGCGGACGATGTCGATCGCCAGAGCGCTGACCCCGGGCCCCTCGCCTCCCATGCCCTGGATCACCTGCTCCGTGAAGCGGATCCAGATGGCCTCGTCGTGGAGGAGCTCGGGATGGTGCTCGAGGTCGTCGACAGCACTCGCGCGCGCTGCGTCATAGCGGCCCGCGTCCAGCGTGAGACCGTGGCGGGCGCCCGCGAACCGGTATCCCTCTCCGCCGAGCAGCGGCCCGGGCTTTCCGATCGTGAAGTCGACGTCGAAGACGACCGCCCGCAGGCGGTCCGTCATACGCCGGCCGGCCAGCGATACGCCGCGGGCTGCCGGTTGGCGAGCGAGGGAAGGGTCGCCCTGATCCGGTCCATCCTGGCTCGGTCGAGCTCGGCGACGATCACCGCATCGTCGTCCGGTGCCACGGCGAGGACGACCCCCCACGGGTCGACGATCATCGAGCGTCCATAGCTGGCCTTGCCCGACCCGTGCGTGCCCCACTGGTTCGCGGCGGCGAGGTAGAGCTGATTCTCGACGGCTCGCGCACGCACGAGGAGCTCCCAGTGATCCTTCCCCGTGAACAGCGTGAACGCCGCCGGCAGCGTGACGAGCCCGGCGTGCTCGAGGGCGAGGATCCGGTAGAGCTCCGGGAACCGGAGGTCGTAGCAGACGGTCAGCCCGATCCTCCAGCCCTCGGCGTCGCACAGCACGACCTCCTCGCCCGGCTCCTCCGTCTCCGACTCGCGGTAGACCTGCCCGCCGACCTCGACGTCGAACAGGTGGATCTTCCGGTAGACCGCCAGCAGCTCGCCTTCGGGGTCGAAGACCGGCGACGTGTTCGACAGCTTCTCGTGGCCGTCCCGGCACTCGGTCACCGAGCCGCCGACCAGGGTGATGCCGTGCCGCCGGGCCCAGGATCCCATCGCCTCGAACGTCTCGCCCCCGTGAATCGGCTCGGCGGCGGCTCTGATCACGTCGGGTCCGCCCCAGGCGTTCCACTTCTCCGGCAGTACGACCACGTCGGCGCCCGTGGCGGCAGCGCGGGCCACGAGCCTCTCGGCCTTCTCGAGGTTGTCCCCCTTGACCCCGGACGCGTTCAGCTGGACGCAGGCGACGCGGATGGTGTCGGGCATGCACGTGAGGATAGCTCCCCGACGCCCATCTGCTCCTACCAGCCGGCGGGTCACGCACCCGAACTGCTCGGGCCCCGACGGGCGTACTCCCTCTCTTGGGCAGAGGGTCGTGCAAGACTTGCGCGGTGCGCGTCTCCGCCAGAGCCGACTATGCCCTCCGCGCAGCCGTGGAACTCGCGGCCGTCGAGGGGCGGGGCCCGGTTAAGCGCGAAGAGATCGCCGAGGCTCAGAGCATCCCGCTCAGCTTCCTCGAGAACATCCTCCTCGACCTCAAACGAGGTGGCCTCGTGCAGAGCTTGAGAGGCCAGGAGGGCGGGTACTGGCTCAACCGGCCAGCGAGGGAGATCACGATCGCCGACGTGATCCGCGCGGTCGACGGTCCGCTCGTGAATGTCAGGGGCTCACGCCCCGAGTCCGTTCACTACGAGGGACACGCCGAGCCGTTGCGCGACGTCTGGCTCGCCGCCCGAGCGAGCCTCCGCGGGGTTCTCGAGGCGACCAGTCTCGCCGACCTCGTCAAGGGCCGCCTTCCTGCGCGGGTCCGAAGGCTCGCAGCGTCCCGGCCGGACTAACCCGCTGATCCTGACCCGTGATCGCCCGATATCGGCCCCGCCTCCGGCGGGGCAACGATTCGGCGCAGTGCGCAAGACCGGCAATGCCGGTCTTGCGCGACCGCCGCGATATCGGCCTCCGGCCGATTCGCGGCACCCAGTGAACGGGCGGCTCACGCCGCCCTCCGCCTTCGCGACCTGGCGGCCTCCGGCCGCGGTCGCTGCGCGGCAGGCCTGACGGCCTGCCTTGCAGTCGGGGTGCCCGGATTTGAACCGGGGACCTCGCCGACCCGAACGGCGCGCGCTACCAGGCTGCGCTACACCCCGAACGCCGCAAGGTTACCGATTCGCTCCCCGATAATGCACGGATGGCCGCCCGCGACGCGATCATCGCCTTCGCCGACGAATACCTCGACCTGTCCGCGTATCCGGACTACGGGCCGATGGGGCTCCAGGTCGCGGGCAGCAGCGAGGTCACGAAGCTCGCCTGTGGCGTGTCAGCGTCGCGCGAGCTCTTCCGGCAGGCGGCCGCGGCCGGCGCCCAACTCCTCCTCGTCCACCACGGCCTGTTCTGGGACCGCGAGCCACGGATCGTAGATACCGCGATGCGGCTGAGACTCGAGGAGCTCTTCAGGGCGGACCTCAGCCTCGCCGCCTACCACCTGGCGCTCGATGCCCACCCCGACGTGGGCAACAACGCGCTCCTGGCCCGGGCGCTCGGGATCACCCCCGACCAGCGGTTCGCGGACGTCGGCTTCGGCGGCCCACTCGAGCTGCCCTGCTCGATCGACGAGCTGAGCTCTCGCATCGAGCGGGTACTGGGCAGGGCACCGCTCGTGTTCGCTTCGGGACCTGTCATCCTCGAGCGGGTCGCGGTCTGCTCGGGGGGCGCCGCCGGCTACCTGCGCGCCGCCGCCGACGGAGCGTACGACTGCTATGTCACCGGCGAGCCGGCCGAGCCGTCGATGGCGCTCGCAGCAGAGCGGGGGATTCACTTCGTCGCGGCCGGCCACTACGCCACGGAGACGCTCGGCGTGCAGGCACTCGCTGGCGTGCTCGCCGACCAGTTCGACCTCGAATGGGAGTTCATCGACCTGCCGAACCCCGTGTAGCTTCCGCGGGTGCAGTTGCCGCGGCCCGCGCCTCGATCTCGTAGGGATTGTCGCGATACCGGTAGCGGAGATGCGCGAGCGCCGTCCTGAAGCGATGGTGCTGGACCTGCCAGACGTGGCAGAGCTCGTGGACGAGCAGATCCTCGAGCCACCGCTCGCCGCGCCGCGCGATCAGCTCGCCGGGCGGCGCAGAGAGGACGACCCGCCGCACGAGGGTGTAGGCGACGTAGCGCCGGTACCAGGGAATCCGGAAGAACCACCGCCAGACGACCACGACGACGTCGTCACGCAGTGGCCTCGGATAGAGGGCCAGTCGTTCCAGCCGCCCGCGAGCCCGTGCCAGGAGCTCCGGCAGCATTGCCTCCGACACGCCGAAAGCCTATCCTTACGACATGGTTCGGAACGACATGCGACGCCGCTGATGGGCGCCGGCGCATGTCAGGGGGATTGAGCCCGCTCCTCGGCAGCCGAGGGCGGGCGTTTTCGTTCTCAGGGGGAAAGGAGCGCCAGATGGCCAATCACCTCACGCCCGAGGAGCTCTCGAAGGAGCTCAACATCGACCGGCAGGAGGTGATCCGCCTCTGCGTCGAGGAGTCGATCCCGATCTACCACGGGAAGATCGACAAGACGCTGTTCCAGGCGCAACTACAGGTGACGCGGGCCGGCCAGGCCCAGTAGCGGCCTAGCGCGCCGCGGTCCTCTTACGCCGCGCCGGCTTTGCCGGCGCGGCGTCCTTGCCACCGGCCTTCGCCTGCGCGATCGACTGCTTGAGCGCCTCGACCAGGTCGATCACCGGCGCCTCCTCGGGCAGTGGCTCCGGTTGCACGATCTCCTTGCCCGCGACCTTCGCATCGAGCATCGCGCGCAGCTCACCGCGGTACTCGTTCCGGTAGTCCTTCGGGTCGAACGCGCCGGCGAGGCTCTCGACGAGCTGGCGCGCCATCGCCACCTCGGGCTCCTTCACATCAGTCTCCTCGACCGCTTCGGTGATCTCGTTGGAGGAGCGGATGTCCTCGGCGTAGTAGAGGAGCTCCAGCACCAGGGCTCCGTCCACTGGCCGGACGAGACACAGATTCTCCTTGCCCCAGAGCACGAACTTCCCGACCGCCGCCATCCCCGTCTCCTCCAGAGCTCGCAGGAGGAGCGCGTACGGGCGTCGCCCGACCTCGTCGGCCGCGGGCGCGAGGTAGTAGGCGCGATCGAAGTAGAGCGGGTCGACCTGCGCGAGCGGAACGAACCGGATGAGCTCGACCGAGCGCGAACGCTTCAGCTCGACGGACTCGAGATCCCCCTCCTCGACCAGCGCGTACTGGCCCTTTGCGAACTCCCACCCCTTGACGAGCTCGTCGGCCTCGACCTCGCGCTCGTGGACCGGACACCAGCGCTTCTGCTTGATCGGCGTGCCGCACTCCCGGTGCAGGGTCCTGAACGACACGTCCTGGCGTTGCTGCGCGACCGCGAGCGCGACCGGGATGGTGACGAGACCGAAGCTGAGTGAGCCGTTCCAGATCGTGCGCATCCGAGGGGCCTCCAGGGTACCGGAGCGTGATTCAGTTCCGCGTCGACGGCCTCTTCCCTTCCACCGCCCGACCGGTTAGCGTCGAGCGGTGGAGCCGACGAGGACGGTGTGGGGCCTCTGGCAGAGGGCACTCTCGGCCGGCCGCCCGTACCCTGCCTACCTCGCCGAGAGCTCGGCGGGCTGGAGGCCCGTCACGTGGGATCAGGCCGGCCAGGCGGTCGACGAGCTGGCCGCGGGATTCCTCTCGCTCGGGATCGAGCGAGGCGACCACGTCGCGATCCTGTCCGGGACCAGGCTCGAGTGGACGCTCTGCGATCTCGCACTCTCGGGAATCGGCGCCGTCTCCGTCCCGATCTACCCGACGAGCTCCGCCCTCGAGTGCGCATACATCCTCGGGAATGCCGGCGCACGCGCCGTCGTCTGCGAGACGGAGGAACACTACGAGCGGATCGCGCCGCTCGGCACGCAGCTCGAGGCCCTCGATCACGTCGTCGCGATCGACGGCTCACCGGGGGGCGCGGTCGGGCTCGACGAGCTGCGCCTGCGCGGCCGCAACCTCGTCGCGGAGCGCCCGGGCGCGCTCGGTGCCGCGCGCGCTGCCATCTGCCCGGACGATCTCCTCACGATCCTCTACACCTCGGGGACGACCGGTCCGCCGAAGGGCTGCCTTCTCACGCACCGCCACTTCGCCGTCATGGTGGAGATGCTCGGCTCAGGTGCCCGGCATCTTCGCCGGCGACGACCGGGTGCTCCTGTACCTGCCGCTCGCCCACAACTTCGCCCGGCTGGTGCAGTACGCGGGCGTGGGCGTGGGCTTCACCCTCGCGTACTGCGCCGACGCCTCGCGGATCTCCGAGGCTCTCTCCTCGGTTCGCCCGACGCTCTTCCCCAGCGTGCCCCGCCTGTTCGAGAAGGTGCACGGCGCGGTGACCGCGGCGTTCGCCGACGCGACCGGATTGAGGCGTGTGATCGTCGACCGATCACTGGAGGCAGGGCGCCGGGCGGCGAGGCTCCGAGAGGAACGGCGACCGGTGCCGCGCGGGCTCGCACTCCGGGTCGCAGTCGCCGACCGGCTCGTCTTCACGAAGGTGAAGGCGCGGCTGGGCGGCGAGCTGCGGCTCGCCGTCTCCGGCGGCGCGCCTCTTTCGCGCGAGATCGCCGAGTTCTTCCACGCCCTCGGCGTCCTGATCCTCGAGGGATACGGGCTGACGGAGTGCACCACGGCATCGCACGTGAACAGGCCCGATCGCTTTCGCTTCGGCACGGTCGGGCTCCCGCTTCCAGGCGTCGAGTGCCGGATCGCGCCCGACGGCGAAGTCCTCCTTCGAGGCGAGAACGTCTTCGCCGGCTACTACGGCGACGCCCGATCGACACGCGAGGCGTTCACCGAGGACGGATGGCTCCGGACCGGAGACGTCGGCAGCATCGACTCAGACGGGTTCTTGTCGATCACGGATCGCAAGAAGGATCTCCTCATCACCGCGGGCGGCAAGAACGTTTCCCCGCAGAACATCGAGACCGGACTGCAGGCCTCCAGGATCGTGTCGCAGGCGCTCGTCGTGGGTGACCGACGCCCTTACGTCGCAGCGCTCGTCGCGGTCGATCTCGAGGAGGCGGCGAAGCTGGCTGGCGAAGGCGACGTGCGGGCCCTCGTCCAGACGGTCGTCGACCGGGTGAACGCCACCCTCTCACGACCCGAGCAGATCAAGCGGTTCGCCGTCCTCGAGCGCGAGTTCCTCCCGGAGCTCGGCGAGGTGACGCCGACGCTCAAGCTCCGCAGACACGTCTGCGAAGAGCATTTCCGTGATGTGATCGAGGAGCTCTACACGAGCTAGGCGCGCCCCCCGGCAACGACTCCGCCAACCCCGTAACCGCGCGGCTCCGCCGCGCTCCCCGGCGGATATCGGCCGGGCCGATATCGGGCTGCGCCCGATTCGGGACAACCCGGCCCCGGCAACGATTCCGCCTATAGCCTCCGCGCGCCGACCCAGGTTGACGCGTACCAGGAGTCGTAGATGCTCGAGATCTTGACCACGTCGCCCGAGTGGGGCGAGTGCACGAACTGGCCCCCGCCGATGTAGATGCCGACGTGGCCGAGCCCGTTGAAGAAGACGAGGTCGCCGGCCTGGAGAGCTTCGCGAGGCACCGGCGAGCCGTAGCCGTACTGGGCCGCCGCGTTGTGAGGAAGCGACATCCCGACCTGGCTGAAGACGTACTGGACGAACCCGGAGCAGTCGAAGCCTGACGGCGACGCTCCGGCCCAGACGTATGGCGTTCCGAGGTACTGAAGCGCGATCCCGGCGACACCGCCGTACTGACCGGGCGGCGGCGCAGGTATCGACACGTCGGAGCTCGCCGAAGGCGCCGCGGCGTCCGCGCTTCCGGCGTCCGCGGGCGCCTGTGGGGCCGCCTGCGCCGGGTCACCGGTTGCCGCGTCCTGGGTCGCAGCCAGCCGGCGCTCGGCCTCCCGCGCGAGGCGCTCCTGGCGCTCCCGCTCCTCCGCGAGCAGCCCCTGGATCTGATCCTCGATGGACGCGTACAGGGCCTGGCGCTCCGACAGCTGGGCCTCGATCTCCTTCCGCTTCTCCGCTCGCTCGGCGACGACCTGCTCTTGCTCGGCGAGCGCCTTCTCGAGACGGCGCTCCTCCTTCCTGAGCGCGGCCCGCGCGTCGCGGACGGCGTCGACGATCCGCGAGTCCTGATCCGAGACCCGCTTCGCCGCGTCGACGCGATCCAGCAGATCGTCGAGGCTCTCGGCGCCGAGCAGGATCTCGAGCGTGTTCGAGTCGTCGCCGTTGACGTAGAGGGCGAGGAGCCTGTCGGAGAGGTTTTGCTGTGCGACCTTGTTCGAGCTTCTCGCCAGCGTCAGATGGCGCTTGGCGTCCTTCAGCTCGTCCTGGAGCGCCTCGAGACGCTCCGTGGCGAGGTTGTAGTCGTCGACGACGTGCTCGAGCTCGGCGTCGATCTGTTGGATCTGGCCGAGGACGGCCTCGGCCTCGGCCTGCTTGTCCTCGATCGCCTGGGGTGCGGAGACGCTCGCCGCGGCAACCGCGAGGGCCGCGGTAGCGGCCGCGGCGAGGGCGAGGACGAGCCGCCTTCGCGCGCTACGAATCACGCGCTCCGACGCTCGGGTACGGGGAAGCTCCGGTGACGGCTCCGGGCACTGGGGCAGGATGCTAACAGCCCCGAACGACGGGGGTCAAAGAGTAGTTGGTGACGAATGCCACATTGGTAGCTTCGGGAACCCTCTCCCGTGTGCTACCTTCGCCGTCCTGTGCGCGCCTTTTCCCTGCTCGTCGGCCTTTTCCTGCTCGCGGTCGGGCTCGTCGCCGGCGGGGTCGCTCGCGCGGGCGAACCCGATAGCCTGCGCACGCAGGCCGAGCTCCTCGAACGCGAGAGCGCAGAACTCGGCCAGGCGGCACGGGCTGCGCTGCTCGAGCTCTATGCGCTGGAGACGAGCCTCGGTCGCGCGGAACGGCGGGTGGGTGCGATCCGGGAGCGCCTCGCCGGTCTCGAGGACGAGGAGCGCACCGCGAGACGGAGCCTCGAGATCGCTCGGGGTGCGGAGCGGGTCGCCCAGCGGCAGCTCGGCGACAGGATCACTGCACTCTACGTCGAGGGTGATACGGATCCCCTGGAGGTTCTCCTCGGCGCATCGTCGCTCGACGACGTGATCACAGCTGTCGACGGATTGACCCGGTTGGCGGAGGAGGACGAGCGGATCATCGCGCAGGCCCGTGGGACGAAGACGTCGCTTCGAGCCGCCATGCGCGACCTGGCGAGGCGAGAGGCCGAGCTCCGCGAGTCGGTGGCCGCAGCAGAGGCGGCCCGCTCCTCCCTTGCCTCGGCCCGAGACGACAAGGCTGCGTACGTCGCGTCGCTGCGGCGCCGACGCGAGCTCAACGACCGCGAGATCCGCGTGCTCGCCGGACAGGCTGCGGCCGCGGAGGAGCAATCGGCCGCTATCGAGGCCGAGGCGGTTGCCACCTCGCCGGCGTCCTCCGGTCCCTTGCCTCCGCCCGCCGTCGCGGACGCGACAGGGGCGACGGCGGCAGCACCGGACGCTGGCGGCCGGATGCTGACCGTCGACGCCGTTGCGTACTCCCTGCCCGGCTACACGGCGAGCGGCCTTCCCGTGGGCAAGGGGGTCGTCGCCGTCGATCCGGCCGTGATCCCGCTCGGAACGAGGCTCTACGTACCGGGTTACGGCCCCGCGATCGCAGCCGACGTCGGATCGGCGATCAAGGGTCTCATCATCGACCTGTGGTTCCCGACGTACGACCAGGCCGCAGCCTGGGGCCGGAGAACGGTCACCATCACCGTCTACGGCTGAGTCGTCTAGCGTTCGCGGTCTCGTGCGTCGCCTCCTCGCCGCCGCGGTGGCAGCTGCGCTCGCCCTCGCCGGCACGGGGTGGGCGGCTCCGGCAGCCACGCCGCTCGAGAAGCGCCTGGCGAAGGCCCTCACCAGCCCGGGCATCGCTCCGTCGCTGACCGGCGCGCTTGCGATCGACACGAAACGAGGCATCGTCGTGTTCGAGCGCAACGCCGCGCGCCCGTTCAGGCCGGCATCGACCGAGAAGCTGACAGTCGCGCTCGCGGCGCTCGAGGAGCTGGGGCCCGCGTTTCGCACGGAAACGCTCGTCCTCGGCACTGGCAAGCAGCGCGGGCGTGTCTGGCGCGGGAACCTCGTACTCAAGGGATTCGGTGATCCCGACCTCCGAACCGCGGATCTCGACGCGCTCGCGTCCCGGATCCGAGAGCTCGGGATTCGCCGGGTCTCCGGCAGGGTGATCGCGGACGAGACCTACTTCGACGCTCGCCGCACGGGACCAGGCTGGAAGTCGTCCTACTACAAGCTCGAGTGCCCGCCGCTCTCCGCGCTCGTCGTCGACCGCGCCGTCCTCGACGGCCGAACCGTGGACGACCCTGCGCTCGCCGCGGCGATCGGCTTCAAGCGCGCCCTCGAGCGTGCCGGCATCCGCGTCGGCAACGCGTCTCTGCGTGGCAAGGCTCCCGCGGGCACGCGGGAGCTCGCCTCGGTCGAGTCGCCGCCCGTGCGGAAGATCGTCGAGCAGATGGACACCGAAAGCGACAACTTCTCCGCGGAGATGCTGACGAAGCTTCTCGGGGCCGAGGAGCTCGGCACGGGGTCGACGGCCGCCGGGACGACGGTCGTCCGGCGCGAGCTGGCCGAGCTCGGCGTGCCGCTTGCAGGCGTGCGGCTCGCCGACGGCTCGGGGCTCTCGACCGGCGATCGGCTGACGGCCGTGGCCCTGGCCTCGATCCTGACCAAGGTCGCGAAGGATCCGGAGCTCCGAGGCCCGTTCCGAGCCTCCCTGGCGGTGGCGGGCGTGAACGGGACGCTCGAGGACCGCATGGAGCGCCCTCCGGCACGCGGGCGGGTTCGCGCCAAGACCGGCACGACCGCCGAGACGTCCGCGCTGGCCGGGTACGCCGGGCCTCGCTACGTCTTCGCGCTGATCATGAACGGGAGCCCGGTGCCGACCTTCCAGGCCCGAGCGGCACAGGATCGGTTCGCCACCGTCCTAGCCGGCGCCCAATAGCGCGTCGAGCTCGTCCTCGTCGAGCAACGGGACACCCAGTCGCTGTGCCTTGGCGAGCTTCGAACCGGCATCCTCGCCGACGACGAGACCCGCCGTCTTCTTCGAGACCGAGTCGGTGACCCGCGCTCCGAGCGCCTCGAGCCCCGCCTTCGCCTCTTCGCGCGTACGGCGTGAGAGCGTCCCCGTGATCACGTAGGAGCGGCCGGTCAGCGGCCCCTCCCTCGGCCGCTCCTCCTCCCCGGCATCGAGGCGTAGGCCGAGAGCGCGCAGCTCGGAGACGAGGTGGAGGTTCTCGGCGTCCGCGAACCATTCGGCAATCGCCTCGGCGCGATCCGGGCCAACGCCCTCGACCTGCATGATCTCGTCCGGCGAGGCGGCCGCCAGCGCCTCGATCGACCCGAAGTGGCGGGCGAGACTCTGGGCGGTCACCCAGCCGACCTGCGGGATGTTCAGCCCGAAAAGCACTCGGTGGAACGGCTGCGCCTTCGAGTGGTCGATCGCCTCGACGGCCTTGGCGCCCGAGACCTCGCCGTAGCCGTCGAGGGCAGCCAGCTGCTCTGCGGTCAGTCGATAGAGATCGGGCATCGAACGGAGGAGGCGCTCCGTCCAGAGACGGCGCACGAATTGCTCCCCGACGCCCTCGATGTCCAGTGCGGCCCCTACCCAGTGGATCAGGGTCTCGAGTCCTCGCGAGGGACATGAGCGGTTGGGACAGCGATGCATCGCCTCACCCTCCGGCTTCACGATCTCCGCATCGCAGAGCGGGCAGCGCGACGGCATCCGAAACGGCTTCGACCCGGGAGCGTGGGGAAGGACCGGCCCCACGACCTGGGGGATCACGTCACCTGCGCGCTGGACGACCACCAGGTCGCCCTCGCGGATGTCCTTGCGGTTGATGTCCTCCTCGTTGTGGAGCGTCGCGGTCGAGATCGTGACGCCGCCGACGGTCACCGGCTCGAGCTCGGCCCAGGGATTCAGCGCGCCCGTGCGCCCCACCCGGATGTGGATGCGCCTCAGAGTCGTTCGGGCGGTGCTCGGCGCCCATTTGTACGCGCGAGCCCAGCGCGGGCGCTCGTGGAGCGAGCCCAGCCGCTCCTCCTGGCCGAAGTCGTCCACCTTGACCACGACGCCGTCGATCTCGTAGTCGAGCTCCTGACGCCGGCGCTCCCACGCCTCGACGGCGCGAGCGACCGAGTCGATCGACTCGTGGCGCTCGGCCAGCGGGTTGGCACGGAAGCCGCGGGCGCGCAGCCACTCGAGCGAGGCGTGGTGGGAGTGAAGCCGTAGCCCTTCTCGATAGCCGAGGCCGTAGATCCAGATCGAGAGGTCGCGCTGGGCCGTGATCGACGAGTCGAGCTGGCGCAACGACCCGGCGGCCGCATTTCGCGGGTTGGGCGCGGGGCTCTTGCCCTCCGCGATCTGGAGCTCGTTGAAGCGACGGAACGCCGAGAGCGGGAAGTAGACCTCTCCGCGGACCTCGAGCACCCTGGGTGGCGTCTCACCAGATGGGAGTCGCATCGCGAGCGGGATCGCGCGAATCGTCCTCAGGTTGACCGTGACGTCCTCGCCGCGCATGCCGTCTCCCCGCGTCGCCCCGCGCACGAACGCGCCGTCCTCGTAGACGAGCGAGACGGCGGATCCGTCGACCTTCGGCTCGGTCACGTACGCGACGGGCTCGTCCGACTCGAGGCGCTTGCGCACGTCCTCGGCCCACTTGGCGAGAGCCTCCCCGGTCGTCACCTTCTCGAGCGATCCCATCGGGGTGACGTGCTCGACCTTCTGGAACCTGTCCGACGGCGGAGCTCCGACCCTGGTCGTCGGAGAGTTCGGCGTCCAGAGCTCCGGATGCTCCTGCTCGAGCCTTCGCAGCTCGTCGACGAGGAGGTCGTACTCGGCGTCCTCGACCTCCGGGTCGTCGAGGACGAAGTAGCGGTAGTTGTGATGCTCGACGAGCGCTCGGAGCTCGGCTACGCGATCGACGAGCCTAGAGGACATCGACGAGCTGTGCCGGTTCCTCGACCAGAACGTCCGGCGCCTCGGCCTCGAGACGCTCGCGGGGATGGATCCTGCCCCACGCGACCGCGACGGCGGTCATCCCGGCCGCCTTCGCGGCCTGGATGTCGAAGGGCGAATCGCCGACGTAGGCGGCGGACGACGGTGGAGCGCCGAGCCGCTCGAGCGCGAGCAGGAGTGGATCGGGCTCAGGCTTGTGGCGCTCGGTGTCGTCACCCGTGACGATCGTGCCGAAGTACCCTCCGAGCGGCAGCACGTCGAACGTCACGTCCACGGTCGGTCGGCTCTTGACCGTGACGACGCCGAGCGAGCGCCCTTCGCGATGGAGGCGGGTCAGCACCTCCTCGACGCCGCCGAACGCCCTGACGTCGTGGTAGATGCCGAGGTTGTGCTCGCGGTAGACCCGGACGAGGTCGTCCGCTCGCTCCTCGTCGAAGAGGAGCATCTGGGCGCGGATGCCGTGCCCGCCGACGTTC
Source organism: uncultured Thermoleophilia bacterium (assembly GCA_963705605.1). Classification (GTDB taxonomy): domain Bacteria; phylum Actinomycetota; class Thermoleophilia; order Gaiellales; family Gaiellaceae; genus CAVPKC01. Next base: position 179,824 of record CAVPKC010000002.1, on the reverse strand, counting down.
GCCATCAGGACGTCGTCCGGGAACGTCCGGCCGAGGACCGTCCGGGTCGCGTGCCGGAACGAGGCCAGGATCAGGTCGCCGGAGTCGATCAGCGTCCCGTCCAGGTCGAAGAGCACCGTCTCGAAGCGCACGGGTGTGATGCTAGCCTCGGCGGGTGACCGCCCGGGCCCTGCTCTTCGACTTCGACGGCACGATCCTCGACACCGAGAGCCCAGCGTTTCGCGCCTGGCGCGAGACGTTCGAGGAGCATGGACACGAGCTTCTCCTCCAGGAGTGGTCGGCGGCGATCGGAACGATCGGGGGCTACGATCCGGTGGGCCAGCTCGAGCAGCTCACCGGGCGCCGGCTCGATCCTCAGGCCGTACGCGAGGCAGTCCGCCGACGGCACCTCGAGCTCGTCGAGCTCGAGGCGCTTCGGCCCGGGATCGGCGAGTACGTCACGAACGCCGCGTCGCACGGCCTCCGGATCGCGGTGGTCACGAGCGCGACCCGCGACTGGGTGACCAGCATGCTCGACCGCCTGGCGATCGCCGAGGGATGGCACTCCTTTCACTGCGCCGACGGAGACAGCGCCCTGGCCAAGCCGCGACCCGACCTGTACCTGCGCGCGCTCGCCGCACTGGCCGTGGGCCCGGACGAGGCGATCGCGATCGAAGACTCGCCGAACGGCGTCCGTGCCGCCAAGGAAGCCGGCATCCTCTGTGTCGCGACGCCCAACGACGTGACGCGCGAGCTCGACCTGGGCGACGCCGATCTCGTCGTGGGGTCGCTGGCCGAGCTTCCGCTCGGCCAGCTCCTCGCCTGGGCGAGCGAGCGGCGCCCGATCCGGCGCTGACCCGATCAGTCGTAGTCGACCCGCTCGAGGAAGAGACCCCAGGGCGGCGCAGTCGTTCCCGCCTCCGTCCTGGGACGCCCCTCGAGCAGCGTCGCCACCTGATCCGGCTCGCGCTCGAGCAGCGTGCCGACGAGCGTTCTGACCATGTGGCGAAGGAAGCTGTCCGCTGTGATCGTAAGCGAGAGCACGTCGCCCGATCGATCCCAGCTGCACTCGCGCACGACCCGGACGAAGACGTCGTGCTGGGTCTCGGTGGGCGTGAACGCGCGGAAGTCGTGCTCGCCGAGCAGGAGGCGGGCCGAGTGGACGAGGCTGGCCTCGTCCAGCGGCCTCGAGACCCACCAAGAGCGCCGGCGCTCGAACGGCGACGGGCTCCGCCGGCGCCAGATCCGGTAGCGGTAGGTACGCGAGCGCGCCGAGAAGCGTGCGTGGAAGCCCTCGGGTACCGGGTCCGCCGCGATCACGGCGACATCGTCGGGGAGCCTCACGTTCAGCGCGTCGGGCACCCGCTCGAGCGTCGGTCCGCCGCTGACCGAGACGCTGGCCACCTGCCCCACCGCGTGCACGCCCGCGTCCGTTCGCCCTGCGACGCGAAGGCGTTCCCACCGCGGGAAGGCGCCGTCGAGCGCGGTGCGGAGCACCGACTCGACCGTGCGCAGCCCTGGCTGCGCCGCCCAGCCCGCGAACTCCGTTCCGTCGTACTCCAGAGTGAGCTTCAGGAGCCCCATCCGGGCCCGGGGCGGAACCGCTCTAGGAGGCGGCCCTGGCCGCGCGATCCGCAGCCGGCGCTGCCACGCGAGCCTTCGGCTCGAAGTCGACGAGCTCGAGGTAGGCCATCGGCGCGGCGTCGCCCTGGCGCGGCCCGATCCGGACGATGCGGGTGTAGCCACCGGGACGGTCTGCGAAGCGGGGGGCGACCTCGGAGAAGAGCTTGTGCGCCACGGCCTTCGACCGGAGGAAGGCGACTGCCTGGCGATGGGCGTGGAGATCGCCTCTCTTTCCGAGCGTGATCATCTGCTCGGCGATCGGACGCACCTCCTTCGCCTTCGCCTCGGTCGTCTGGATACGCCCGTGCTCGATCAGCGCCGATGCGAGGTTCGCGTACAGCGCCTTCCGATGCGCGGAGTCGCGGCCGAGCTTCCTGCCTGCCCTGTGGTGGCGCACGTCGCTACTCCTCGCGCAGCGTGAGGCCGTGCGCGGCGAGCGTCTCCTTGACCTCTTCGATCGACTTCTTGCCGAAGTTCGGAATCGCGGCGAGCTCGTTCTCGCTCTTCGAGACGAGATCGCCGATCGTCTCGATCCCGACGCGCTTGAGGCAGTTGTAGCTCCGGACGCCGAGCTCGAGCTCCTCGATCGGGAAGTTCTCCATCCCCCGCGCCTGCGGCACCTCCGCCTCGATCTCGCCGACGGTCTCACCGAACCCCTCGATCTTCTCGAGATCGGTGAAGATCGCGAGTTGCCGGATGAGGATCTCGGCGGCCTGAGCGACGGCGTCCTTCGGGTCGACCGAGCCGTCGGTCGTCACGTCGAGCGTCAGCTTGTCGTAGTCGGTCCGCTGCCCGACGCGTGCCGCCTCGACCTCGTAGGAGACGCGGCGAACGGGCGAGAAGATCGAGTCGACGGGAATGACGCCGATCGTGTGCTCCGGCCCGCGGTTGAGCTCGGCGGGCACGTACCCACGGCCGCGGCCGATCGTGAGCGTCATCTCGAGCCGGCCCTTGTCGGAGAGGTTCGCGATCTCGAGCTCGGGGTTGAGGATCTCGAGATCCGCGGGAGCTTCGATGTCGGCGGCCGTAACGGGCCCGGCGCCCTTCTTCTCGAGGCGAACCTCGATCTCGGGCGAGTCGCCGTACAGACGGCAAGTGAGGCTCTTCAGGTTGAGGATGATGTCGATGACGTCCTCGCGCACGCCCGGAAGCGTCGTGAACTCGTGCGCGATGCCCTCGATCTTCACCGACGTGACGGCTGCGCCCTCGAGCGACGAGAGGAGCACCCGGCGCAGCGAGTTGCCGAACGTGTAGCCGAATCCGCGGTCGAGCGGCTCGATCACGAACCGGCCGCGCTGTTCGTCGACCTCCTCGCGCGTGATCCGCGGCACCTGGAATTCCATGAGGCTGGTTCTCGTGGACAATGCGATCCCTTCTTTCACACACGTGGGCGTGAGCCGTCCCGCTGCGGAACGGGTCTCGCCCCTACTTGGAATAGAGCTCGACGATGAGTTGTTCCTGCACCGGGGCGTCGATCTCGTCGCGCTCGGGCGCCTTCAGCACCTTGCCCGTGAGATTGTCGTGGTCGGCCTGGAGCCAGGCCGGAACGGAGGCGGTCAGGTCGGTCGCGTCGCGCACGATCTGCTCGACGGGCGCCCCCGCCTTCATCGCGACGATGTCGCCGGCGCGGACCTGGTAGCTCGGGATGTTCACCCGGCGGCCGTTGACCTGGAACTGCCCGTGCCGGATCAACTGGCGGGCCTGCGCCCGCGACGAGGCGAACCCGAGGCGGTAGACGACGTTGTCCAGCCTGAGCTCGAGCATCCGCAGCAGCGCCTCGCCCGTGATCCCCGACTGTTGCGAAGCCCGGTCGTAGTAGAGACGGAACTGCTTCTCGAGGATCCCGTAGTAGCGGCGCGCCTTCTGCTTCTCGCGCAACTGGAGCAGGTACTCGGACTGCTTGATGCGGCCGCGGCCGTGCTCGCCGGGCGGATAGCTCCGGCGTTCGATCGAGCACTTCTCGGTCAGGCAGCGCTCGCCCTTCAGGAACAGCTTGATGCCCTCGCGGCGGCACTGCTTGCACTTGGGGGAACGGTCTCGCGCCACGACGTCAGACCCTCCGCCGCTTCTTCGGCCGAACGCCGTTGTGCGCCTGCGGCGTCACGTCACGAACTCCGAGGATCTCGAGCCCGGCGGCCTGGAGCGAGCGGATCGCCGTCTCGCGGCCCGAACCGGGCCCCTTGACGAAGACCTCGACCTTCTGCAGACCGTGCTCCATCCCCTTGCGCGCACAGGAGTCCGCCGTCACCTGGGCGGCGAACGGCGTCGACTTGCGGGAGCCCTTGAAACCTGCAGAGCCGGCGCTCTCCCAGCAGATGACGTTGCCCTCCTTGTCGGTGAGGGTGACGATCGTGTTGTTGAACGACGTCTTGATATGCGCCTGGCCGATCGCGATGTTCTTCTTGACGCGGCGGCGGCTGCGTGTCCTCGTTGCCTGGCGGCGTGGGGGTGCCAACGAGCTCCTCTCTACTTCTTTTTCCCGCGGCCGACCGTCTTCTTGGGGCCCTTCCGCGAGCGTGCATTGGTCTTCGTCCGCTGGCCGCGCGCCGGGAGGCCGCGCCGGTGCCGGACGCCGCGGTAGCAGCCGATCTCCATCAGGCGCTTGATCGACTGCGAACGATCGCGCCGAAGGTCGCCCTCGACCTCGAGGTTCGCGTCGATGTAGTTGCGAAGCTTCGTGATCTCCTCGTCGGTCAGATCGCGCACCTTCTCGTCAGGCGAGAGGCCGAGGTCGACGCACACCTTGTGGGCGGTCGGCTGACCGATGCCGTAGATGTACGTGAGCGCGATCTCGAGCCGCTTCTCGCGGGGCAGATTGACGCCGGCGATCCGTGCCATTCGTGTCCTTGCCCTCCCTAGCCCTGTCGCTGCTTATGCCGCGGATTCGAGCAGATGACGATCGTCTTGCCGTGACGCTTGATGATCCGGCAGCGCTCGCACATCGGCTTGACTGATGCTCTGACTTTCATCGACTCTCCTGACGGGACCTGTGCGTCGCCTGTCCGTGCTCATCGAGCGCGGCAAAGGCAACGAAAAGCCGCAGCACAGCAGCGGCTGTGCCGCGGGAAGTCATCGTAGCACAGAGCCGACGGGCCGACACCGGGCCAGACGCTCCGAGAACGTGAGCACGAGCGGTTCCTCGCCCGTGACTGCGACCGTGTGCTCGAAATGGGCGGAGAGCGAGCCGTCGGCGGTGGAGATCGACCACCCGTCGTCGGCGAGGCGGACCTGATCCGTGCCGGCGTTGATCATCGGCTCGATCGCGAGCGTCATGCCTTCGGCCAGCTCCGGCCCGCGCCCGGGCTCGCCGAAGTTCGGGATCTGCGGCTCCTCGTGCATCGAACGCCCGACCCCGTGGCCGACCAGCGTCTTCACGACCGCGAAGCCCCCGACCTCGGTGACCCGCTGCACCGCTGCCGAGATGTCCCCGATGCGGTTCCCGGCACGGGCCTCCGCGATCCCGGCATCGAGCGCCGCCTGGCACACGTCGAGCAGTCGTTGAGCCTCGGGAGCGATCTCCCCGACGGCGAACGTGTACGCGCTGTCCGCGACGAATCCGTCGAGCGTCACGCCGACGTCGATCGAGAGGAGATCGCCGGCCTCCAGCCGGTACGGCCCGGGAATCCCGTGGACGACCATGTCGTTCGGCGAGGAGCAGATCGATGCCGTGAAGCCGCGGTAACCCTTGAAGGTCGGAACGCCGCCGTGAGCGCGGATCTCCTCCTCGGCGATGCGGTCGAGCTCCTCGGTCGTCATGCCCGGCTCGATCGTCTCGCCGATCAGCTCGAGGACGGCGGCGACCACGGCTCCGGCGCTCGCCATCGTGCGGATCTCACGCTTCGACTTGCGAATGATCATCCGCGAGCCTCCACCTCGTCGAGCACCCGCTGGATCTCGGCGGTCACGTGGTCGACCGTGCCGCTCGCGTCGATGCCGACGAGAACGCCTCTGCCGAGGTAGTAAGCGACCAGCGGCTCGGTCTGATCGCGGTAGACGCGCATGCGGTTCCGAATGACCTCCGTCGTGTCGTCGCTCCGCCCCTCCTCGGCCGCGCGGCCCAGGAGCCGTTCGACGGCTGCTTCCTCGTCGAGCTGGAACTCGAGCACCGCGGACACGCGCCGGCCGATCCCCTCGAGCATCGCGTCGAGCGCCTCCGCCTGCGGGATCGTCCGCGGGAAGCCGTCGAGGATGAAGCCTTCCTCCGTGTCGCTGCGACCGGCGCGCTCGCGGATGAGGTCGATCATCAGGTCGTCTGGGACGAGCTCGCCCGACGCGAGGATCGGCTCGACCCTCCTACCGAGGTCGCTGCCCGAGGCGATCGCCTCCCGGAGCATGTCTCCGGTCGAGATCTGCGGGATCCCGTGCTCCGCCTGCAGGCGTTTCGCCTGGGTGCCCTTGCCGGCCCCGGGAGGACCGAGAAGGAGGAGGTCGAGCGGCATGGGAGCGCCTAACGGAGGAAGCCCTCGTAGTGGCGCATCATCATCTGCGACTCCATCTGCCGCATCGTGTCGAGCGCCACGCCGACGACGATCAGGATCGACGTTCCTCCGAGAGCTGCCGAGGTTGCCTGCGAGAACCCGCCGTAGCGGATCGCGAGCGTCGGCAGCGTCGCGACGAGCGCGAGCCAGAGCGCCCCGGGCAGCGTCAGCCTGGTCAGGACGCGGTCGAGGTACTGGGCAGTCGGCGGGCCCGGACGGATGCCGGGGATGTAGCCGCCGTGCTTGCGCAGGTTGTCGGCCTGATCGACGGGGTTGAACTGCACTGCCGTGTAGAAGTAGGTGAAGATGACGATCAGGAACGCCTGGAGGATCACGTAGACCAGGCTCGTGGGCGTGAAGTGCTCGTTGACGAAGTCCTGCGTGGCCGGGAAGAACTGGCCGATCGTCGGCGGGAACGCCATGATCGCGGCGGCGAAGATGATCGGGATGACGCCTGCCATGTTCACGCGCAGCGGCATGTAGGTCGAGCCGCCGCTCGTCATGCGCCGCCCGACCTGGCGCCGGGCGTACTGGATCGGGATCCGCCGCTGGCCCTCCTGGACGAACACGACGGCGACGATGATCGCGAGCGCGATCACGGGGAAGAGCACGCGCTCGGTGGGCCCGCCCGACCACCATGCGCGGATGCCGCCCGGCAGGCCGGCGAGGATCGAGGCGAAGATGATGAGCGAGATGCCGTTGCCGATGCCGCGCTTCGTGATCAGCTCGCCCATCCACATCAGCAGGACCGTGCCGGCGGTGAGCGAGACGACGATCAGCACGACCCGCCCGGCGTTCGCGTCGAGCGCGCCCTGGCGACTGAAGAGGTACGTGTAGCCGAGCGCCTGCAGGGCTGCGAGCACGACCGTCAGATAACGCGTGTACTGGTTGATCTTCGCGTACCCCGCCTCACCCTCCTTCTGGAGCTGCTCGAGCCGCGGAACGACGACGGTCAGGAGCTGGAGGATGATCGACGCGGTGACGTAGGGCATGATCCCGAGCGCGAACAGCGCGAACTGCCCGAGCGCCCCTCCCGAGAAGATGTTCAGGAGGCTCAGGATCGTGCCGCCCTGCTGATCGAGGTAGTTCTCGATCTGATCGGGGTCGACGCCCGGGGCCGGGATCCAGCACCCCAGCCGGTAGAGCGCGAGGATCATGGCAGTGAACAGGAGCCGGTGCCGGAGCTCCGGCACCTTCCATGCGTTCGTCAGCCAGGAGAGCATCTAGATGGTTGAATCACGTCTCGTTCGTACCGGCGGTACGGGCGAGACGCGAGCGTTGGCTCCTACCACGTGTCCCGGCCGCCAACCGGCGGTGCGACGGTATCCGGTCGATCTCCGATCGATCATCTAGTCCTCGGACGGCTCCTCGACCTCGGCCGCCGGCTCCTCTGCGGCCTCTGTCTCGTTCTCCTCGTCGACGTCGTCGACCGGGGCCGGTTTGCGCGCCTTCTTCGGCTTCGCCTTGCGCTCGACGGGCTCGCGCAGCGCCGTGGCGCTCCCGCCCGCGGCCTCGATCTTCTCGAGCGCCCCCTTCGAGAACCGGTGCGCGGTGATCGAGAGCTTCTTCGTCAGCTCGCCGTCGCCGAGGATCTTCACGTCGATCCTCGAGCTCTTGATCAGGCCCTTCTCGAGCAGCGACTCGACCGTGACCTCCTCGCCCGAGCTGAAGACGCGCTCGAGCTCGCCGACGTTCACCGCCTGGCTCTGCGTCCGGTGAGGGCCGATCGGCATCGCGTCCTTCGACGTGGAGCCGCGCTGCTTGCCAAGCCGCATGTAGATCGGCATCTGCCCGCCCTCGAAGCCGGGGCGCATGGTGTGGGAGCCGGCGCGCGACTTCTGGCCCTTGAGGCCACGGCCGGAGTACCGGCCCTTGCCGGAGCCGAGACCGCGGCCGACACGCTTGCGGGCCTTCCGCTTGGCGGCGGGCTTCAGAGTGGAGAGAGACAGCTCGTCGGTCACGCCTAGACCTCCTCGACCTGCACGAGGTGGCGGACCTTCCGCAGCATACCGGCGACCTGCGGCGACTCGTCCCGTTCGACCGACCGTCCGATCTTGCCGAGCCCGAGCGCCCGCAGCGTGCCGCGATGCCGCTGGGTCTGACCGATCTGGCTACGAACCTGGGTGATCTTGACCCGGGTCACGTCGTCGCCTCCGCGGGCTCCTCCTCGTCCCGCTTGCGGATGAAGAGGACGTCCTCGATAGCCTTGCCGCGGATCCGGGCGACCTCCTCCGGGCGCTTCAGGCTCTGGAGGGCGTCGACGGTCGCCTTGAGCATGTTGATCGGGTTCGTCGTGCCGAGGCTCTTCGCGAGGATGTCGCGGATGCCGGCGAGCTCGAGCACGGCCCGGACACCGCCGCCGGCGATGACGCCCGTGCCGGGGCTGGCGGGCCGGAGCAGCACCCGAGCCGCGTCGAACTGGCCGATGACCTCGTGGGTGATCGTCGAGCCGGCCTTGGGGACGGAGAAGAGGTTCTTCTTCGCGTCGTCGACGGCCTTCGAGATCGCGAGCGGCACCTCGCGGGCCTTGCCGTAGCCGACCCCGACGCGGTCGACCTCGTCGCCGATCACGACGAGCGCGGTGAACGAGAACCGCCGGCCACCCTTGACGACCTTGGCCACGCGGTTGATCTCGACGACCCGCTCCTTGAGCTCGCGGTCGGCTGCAACGTCGACTGCGGATGCCATCAGAACTTCAGCCCTCCTTCGCGGGCGCCGTCGGCGAGCGCCTTGACCCGCCCGTGGTACAGGAAGCCGCCACGGTCGAAAACGACCTCTTCCACGCCGGCGCTCCGGGCAGCCTTCGCGAGCGCCTTGCCGACCTCGGCGGCCTGATCGGTCTTCGTTCCCTTGAACCCCTTCAGCGAGAGCCAGCTCGCCGAGGCGAGCGTGCGGCCCGAGTCGTCGTCGACGAGCTGAGCGAAGATGCCCCGGTTCGAGCGGAAGACCACCAGACGCGGCCGCTCGGCGGTGCCGTCGACCTTCTTGCGGACGCGGCGATGCCGGCGCGCCCGCAGCTCGTGCCTCGTCATCGTCGCCATCGCTACGCCCGCTTTCCGACCTTGCGCCGCACGTACTCGCCCGAGTAGCGGATCCCCTTGCCCTTGTAGGGCTCCGGTGGACGCACCGAGCGGATCTCCGCGGCGACCTGGCCGACCCGCTGCTTGTCGATGCCCTTGACGACGATCTGGGTCGGCTGCGGGACCTCGAAGCTGATGCCCTGGGGCGGCTTGTACGCGACCGGATGCGAGAAGCCGACGGCGAGCTCGAGATCCTCGCCCTTCAGCTGCGCCCGGTACCCGACGCCCTGGATCTCGAGCCGCTTCTCGAAGCCCCTCGTCACGCCCTCGACCATGTTCGCCACGAGCGTTCGCGTCAGCCCGTGGAGCGCGCGGTCCTCGCCGCGGTCGGTCGGACGCGTGACGATGAGCTCGCCCTCGGACTGCTCGACCGTGATGCGCTGCGGGACCGACTGCGAGAGCTCCCCGAGCGGCCCGTTGACCATGACGAGGCCAGGCGAAATCGACACCGAGACTCCGGCTGGAACTGGAATTGGCCTCTTTCCGATTCTGCTCACGATGCTGCCTCTACCTCGACTCGTTGGTGAACGTCCGCAGGGGACTCACCAGACGAAACAGATGACCTCGCCGCCGACGCCGAGCTCCTGCGCCTGACGGCTCGTGACGACCCCGCGCGAGGTCGACAGGATCGCCGTTCCCATCCCGCCGAGGACGCGCGGGAGCCGGTCCTTGCGAGCGTAGATCCGGCGTCCGGGCTTCGAGATCCGCTTGAGGTCGGTGATGACCCGCTCGCGGTTCCGCCCGAACTTGAGCTCGACCACCAGGGTATCGAAGCTCTCGCCCTTCCTGACGTGGTAGTCCTTGAATGTAGCCCTCGTCCTTGAGCAGCCGTGCGATCTCGACCTTGAGCGCGCGAGGACGGCATCTCGGCGGTCTCGTGAAGCGCGCGGTTCGCGTTGCGAATCCGCGTGAGCATGTCGGCGATCGGATCGGTCAGCACGGAGACCCGCCTCTCACCACGAGCTCTTCGTCATGCCCGGGATCACGCCCGTGATGCGCGAGCTCGCGCAGGCAGATCCGGCAGAGCCCGAACTTCCGGTACACGGCGCGCGGACGGCCGCAACGGTTGCAGCGCGAGTAATGGCGCGTCTTGTACTTCTGCGGCCGGGACGGCCTTGACGACCAGGCTCGTCTTCGCCATACGTTCATCTCCTCAGTCGTTCCGGAAGGGAAGGCCGAGCTCGCGCAGGAGCGCGAGCGCCTCCTCGTCCGTCCTTGGCCGGTGTCGTGATCGCGACGTCGAGGCCGCGAACGGTGTCGACGTCGTCGTAGTTGATCTCGGGGAAGATGATCTGCTCGCGGATGCCGAGCGAGTAGTTGCCCCGGCCGTCGAAGCTTCGCTGCGAGAGGCCGCGAAAGTCGCGGATCCGCGGTAGCGCGATCGAGACCAGACGGTCGAGGAACTCGTACATCCTCGCGCCCCGCAGCGTCACCTGCGCGCCGATCGGCATCCCCTCTCGGAGCTTGAACGCCGCGATCGACTTCCTCGCACGGCGGATCTGGGCCCGCTGGCCCGGCGATCAGCGTGAGCTGCTCGGCCGCCGTTTCGAGCGCCTTCGCGTTCGTCTTCGCCTCGCCGACGCCCATGTTGAGCGTGATCTTCTCGACGCGCGGCACCTGCATGATCGACGAGAGCTCGAGCTCGTCCTTGAGGCGCGCGCGGATCTCGGCGTCGTAGCGCTCCTTCAGCCGCGGCGCGTAGCCGTTCCCGTTCGAGCCGCTCACCGATCGACCACCTCGCCGCAGTCGGCGCGCTTGCAGACGCGAACCTTGACCGGGCCGTCCTTCGGCGTCCCGGAGCTCGTACCCGACCCGCGTCGCGCGCTGGCACACCGGGCAGACGAGCATCACGTTCGAGACGGGAAGCGGCGCTCGCCACGTCGAAGATCGCCGCCCGGCTGGATCTGCGGCTCGCCCATCCGGCTCGGGTTCTTCATCGGCCGCGGCCGGCGGTGCCCTTTCAGCGACGTTGACGTTCTCGACGATGACCCGGCGGTCCCGCGGCATGCGCCTCGAGCACCTTGCCGCGCTTGCCACGGTCCTTGCCGGAGATCACCTGGACGAGGTCGCCCTTCCTTGATCTTCATCGTGGTGGCCATCGCAGAGCACCTCCGGTGCCAGGCTGACGATCTTCATGAAGTTCTTCTCGCGCAACTCGCGCGCCACCGGCCCGAAGATGCGCGTGCCGCGCGGGTTCAGCTGGTTGTCGATGATCACGGCCGCGTTCTCGTCGAAGGCGATCGACGTGCCGTCGTTGCGCGAGAACGGCTTCTTCGTCCGCACGACGACGGCCTTCACGACCTCGCCCTTCTTGACCGCCCCCTGCGGCGTGGCCATCTTGACGGTCCCGACGATGATGTCGCCGACGCGAGCGTAGCGGCGGTTCGACCCCCCGAGCACGCGGATGCAGAGAAGCTCGCGCGCGCCCGTGTTGTCGGCGACTCGGAGGCGGGACTCCTGCTGGATCATCGATCCTGCCTCACTTCGCAGCCTCCAGGATCTCGGCGAGCCGCCAGGACTTCGTCTTCGAGAGCGGACGGGTCTCGACGATGCGCACGACGTCGCCGACGTTCGCCTCGTTCTGCTCGTCGTGCGCGTGGAACTTCTTCGAGCGCCGGACCACCTTCTTGTAGGTCCGATGCGGGCGGGCCGTGTCGACGCGGACGACGATCGTCTTGTCCATCGCGCTCGAGACGACGATGCCGCGGCGCTCCTTCTGCCTTCCGCGCTGGTGCTCCGGCTTCGGCGTCCGGACGATCGGCTTCCGCTCGCCGGACGGCTTTGCGGCCCGGGCCTTCGCCTTCGAGGCAGACCGGCTTCTCCGCCTTCGGCCTCGCCGCTGCGGCTCTCGTCTTTGCCGGGGGCCGCGGGCTCCGGCGGCGACCGCCGGCCTCTTGCGGCCGCGTCCCCGACGGACTCCTCCTCGGGGGCTCTCCGCGGCCTGCTCGCCGGTCGTCTCCGCCGGCTGTTCCTCGCCCGCCTGCTCCTCGGTGGGAGCCTCGGCCTCTCGGCTCGTTCTTCTCGCTCGTCCCATTACCCTCTCTCCAGGCTCAGCGCCCGCTCGTTCTGCAGCGTCAGAATGCGGGCGATCTCCCGCTTCGTCTGCGTCAGGCGCGCGGTGTTCTCGAGCGCGCCGGTCGCATCCTGGAAGCGCAGGTTGAACAGCTCCTCGCGATGCTCGGCGAGCTCGCTTCTCGAGATCCGTCGTCCGACAGCTCGCGCAGCTCGCGCTGGTCTCACAGCTCGACCTCCCGCGTCACGAACTTCGTCTTGATCGGCAGCTTCATGCCGGCGAGTCGCATCGCCTCCTTCGCGAGCGGCTCCGGCACGCCGGACAAGCTCGAACATGACGCGGCCGGGCTTGACGACGGCGACCCAGTGCTCGGGCGAGCCCTTGCCGGAGCCCATGCGGGTCTCGGCCGGCTTCTGGCTGACCGGCTTGTCCGGGAAGACGTTGATCCAGACCTTGCCGCCGCGCTTGATCTTGCGCGTCATCGCGATACGGGCCGCCTCGATCTGCCGATTCGTCACCCAGCCGGGCTCGAGCGCCTTCAGCCCGTAGTCGCCGAAGTGGACGCTGCTGCTGGCCCTTCGAGACGCCCCGCCTGCGGCCACGCTGCTGCTTGCGGTACTTCGTCTTGCTGGGGGAGCAGCATCAGGAGGACTCCTCGGTCGGCTCGGGCGGCGTCTCGGGTGCAGGTGCGGCAGTGGCGTCGGTCTCGGGCGCCGCAGCCGCTCGGTCTCGGGCGCCGCAGCGGCGTCGGTCTCGGGCGCAGGTCCGGCGCGGCTCCTTCCTGCTGGCGGGGGCCGCGCCCACCGCCCGGACGGTCGCCACGGCGTCGCTGGCGCACCGGACCGAGCCCTTCGCGATCTGGACCGCCGCGCCTCCCGCTCTCGCGCGAGGCGCCGAGGCCCTCACGGTCGCGGCCGCCGAGCCGTCGCGCCTGATCCTGCTCGCCGAGACGCCCCTGCAGCGCCGTCCCGCTCGGCGATGCCCTCGTAGCCGGCCGGCATGATCTCGCCCTTGTTGATCCAGACCTTGACGCCGATGCGGCCGAACGTCGTCTTGGCCTCGGCGAAGCCGTAGTCGATGTCGGCCCGCAGCGTGTGCAGCGGGACGCGCCCCTCGGAGTAGGTCTCGCGACCGCGACATCTCGCCGCCCCCGAGACGTCCGCCGCAGGTGATCTTGACGCCCTGCGCGCCCGAGCGGATCGCCGAGGCGAGCGATCGCTTCATCGCGCGACGGAAGCTGACGCGGTTCTGGAGCTGCTCCGCGACGGACTGCGCGACGAGCTTTGCGTCGAGCTCAGGGCGCTTGATCTCGTTGATGTTGATCTGGACGTTCTTCTGCGTGAGCGCGTGCACCTCGCGGCGCAGCGCGTCGACCTCGGCGCCCGACTTGCCGATCACGATCCCGGGCCGCGCGGTGTAGATGTCGATCTTGATCCGCTGCTTGTCCTTCTCGATGAGGATGTCGGAGAGACCCGGCGTGGCTCAGCTTGCCCGCTGGATGTGGTCGCGGATCTTCACGTCCTCCATCAGGTAGCGCGGGAACTCCTTCGTCGCTCGTGTACCAGTTGGACTTCCAGTCGTGGATGATTCCGACGCGAAGCCCGCCGGGATGAACCTTCTGTCCCATTACGACTCCTCCCCGTCCTGGCTCTCGCTCGTGGTCTCGGGCTCCGGCTCCGCCTTCTTGCGCGAGCGCGTTCGCTTGGGGGCCTCGGCGGCCAGTGCGGCTTCGGCAGCTGCCTGCTCGTCGGTAGCCGGCTCGGCCGATGTCTCCACTGCCTTCCGACGGGGCCGGGTCGCGCGCTTCGGCTTCTCCTCTGCGGGAGCCTCGGCCTGCTCGACGGCGTCCGCGGGAGCGGCCTCGTCGACCGCCGCAGCCTCCGGCGCCCGGCGGTCTCGCTCGCCGCGTCGGCTTCGCTCTCGATTGCTGCCGGCACCTCGGTCTCGGCGGGTGCGGCGGCGGGCTCGGCCTTCGGCTTGCGCGCGCGCTTCGGCGCCTGCTGGCGCGAGCGGCGCGGCGACGATTGCGCCCTCGACCGGCGCGAGGCGGATGGTGATGTGACAGGTCCGCTTCTTGATCCGCCCGACCCGGCCGCGCGCCCGTGCGCGCCAGCGCTTGAGCGTCGGGCCGGACGCCGACCTACGCTGCCGAGACGTAGAGGTCGTCGCCCGAGTACGTCGACCGGGGGTGCGTCTCCGCGTTCGCGACGGCCGAGTCCAGAACGCGTCGCCACGTCCTGCGCCGCGGCACGGGTCATGAAGGCGAGGATCGGCCTTGGCCTCGGCGACGCGTCACGCCCTCGGATCTCCGCGACGACGAGCTGCGCCTTGCGCGGCGCGGTGCGGACCTAGCGCGCCTCGGCGCGGAACTCGACCGTTGTCTCGACGCGTCGCCATCTCCGCTACCGCTTCTTGACCTGGGTCTTGCGGTCGCCGGCGTGGCCGCGGAACGTCCGGGTCGGAGCGAACTCGCCGAGCTTGTGGCCGACCATCGACTCGCGTCACGAACACCGGGCACGTGCTTGCGGCCGTCGTGCACGGCGATCGTGTGGCCGACCATCTCGGGGAAGACCGTCGACGTGCGCGACCACGTGCGGACGATCTGCTTCTCGCCGGTCTGCGTTCATCGTCTCGATGCGCCCGAGCAGGCGCTCCTCGACGAACGGGCCCTTCTTGCTCGATCTGGACATCAGCGGCGCTCCTTGCCGCGGCGGCGGCCGCGGACGATCAGGCGGTCGGACTCCTTGTGCTTGCGGCGGGTGCGCTTGCCGAGCGTCGGCACGCCCCACGGGGTGACCGGGTGGCGGCCGCCCTTCGACTTGCCCTCGCCGCCGCCGTGCGGGTGGTCGACCGGGTTCATCGCCGAGCCGCGCACGGACGGGCGCTTCCCGAGCCAGCGGCTGCGCCCGGCCTTGCCGCTCGAGATGTTCTCGTGGTCGACGTTGCCGACCTGGCCGACCGTCGCACGGCAGGTGAGCGGGACGCGGCGCATCTCGCCGGACGGCAGGCGCAGGACGGCGTAGCTCGTCGTCCTTGCCGACGAGCTGGACGCCGGCGCCGGCGCTGCGCGCGAGCTGGCCGCCCCTGCCGGGCTTGAGCTCGACGTTGTGGATCGACGGTGCCGGTCGGGATGTTCGCGAGCGGGAGCGCGTTGCCGGGGCGGATGTCGGCGTCCGGCCCGGACTCGACGGTCTGGCCGACCTGCAGTCGGGCCGGGGCGAGGATGTACGCCTTGGCGCCGTCCGCGTAGTGCAGCAGCGCGATCCGCGCCGAGCGGTTCGGGTCGTACTCGATCGCAGCGACCTTCGCCGGCACGCCGTCCTTCGTCCGCTTGAAGTCGATGACGCGGTAGCGGCGCTTGTGCCCGCCGCCCTGATGGCGAGTCGTGATCCGTCCGTAGGTAGTTCCGGCCGCCGGTCTTCTTGAGCGGCTCGACGAGGCTCTTCTCCGGCTCGGTCTTCGTGACCTCCTCGAAGGTCGAGACGGAGCGGAATCGCCGGCCCGGGCTCGTCGGCTTGTACTTCCGAAGCGCCATGCCTAGACCGCCCCCGCGCCCTCGAAGATGCTCGATCTTGTCGCCCGTCGCGCAGCTGCACGATCGCCTTCTTCCAGCCGGGCCTGGTGCCACGGGTCACTCCGCGCCGCTTGGGCTTCGGCTGCACCTTGAGCACGTTGACGCGACAGGACCTTGACCTCGAAGAGCTCCTCGACCGCCTGGCGGATCTGCGTCTTGTGCGCCTTCGGGTGCACCTTGAACGAGTACTTGCTCGCCTCGATGAGGCTGTAGCTCTTCTCGGAGACGACAGGCGCGAGCAGGACCTGACGCGTCAGCGTCGACGCTCACAGTGCGCTCTCCTTCACGCGGGCGAGCGCAGCCTCGCTGACGAGCAGCGACCGCGCCCAGACGAGCGCGCCGACCTCCAGCGTCGACGGCTCGAGCACGAGCACGCCGCGGGAGGTTGCGGAACGACTTCGCCAGGACGTCCTCGTCGGGCGACGACCACGACGAGCAGCGGACGCTCCTTGCCCCACTCCGCGAGGAAGGCCGCCGCGGCCTTCGTGGACGGCGCGTCGCCGAAGCGCCGACGGTCGAGGACGCGCGAGCGTTCCGCGCTGCGCGTGATCGGTCAGCGCGGCGCGCAGAGCCCCCTTCCGCGCCTTGCGGTTCACCTTCAGTTCGAAGCTGCGCATCGTCGGCGGGAAGGCGACGCCGCCGCCGGTCCACTGCGGAGCGCGAGTCGTGCCCTGCGCGGGCGCGCCCGGTGCCCTTCTGGCGCCACGGCTTCGAGCGTCCCGCCGGAGACCATCCCTCGGCTCTTCGCGCCGCGCGTTCCGGCGCGGGCGGCCGCCATCTCGGCGCGCACGGTCTCGTGGACGAGATGTGGCTTCACCTCGGCGCCGAAGACGGCGTCCTCGAGCTCGAGGTCCGTGCCTTCTTGCCCGGCCGCGTCGAGAACAGGTGCCTTGAACGCCATCAGCGGTCCTCCCGGATCACGACGACGCCGTTCTTCGGTCCCGGAACGGCGCCCTTGACGAGCAGCAGGTTCGCTCGGCGTCGCGGTCGACGACCGTCAGGCCGCGCTGGGTGACCTTGTGCGCCCCCATGTGGCCCGCCATCCGCACGCCCTTGAAGACGCGCGACGGGTAGGCAGAGGCACCGACCGAGCCCGGCTTGCGGACGTTGTGCGAGCCGTGGGTCACCGGGCCGCGGCTGAACTTGTGCCGCTTGATCGTGCCCTGGAAGCCCTTGCCGATCGAGACGCCCGAGACCTTGACCTTCTCGCCGGGCTCGAAGGCCTCGACCGTGACGGTGTCGCCGGCCGCGAGCTGGTGCTCGCCACGGATCTCGACGAGCTCGCGGTGCGGCGCCGACACCGTGCTTGCTTCAGGTGTCCGCGCTCGGGCCTCGTCAGCTTGCGCTCCGGCACCTCGTCGAACGCGAGCTGCACCGCGTCGTAGCCGTCGGCGTCCTGCGTGCGCACGCAGACGACCGGGCACGGGCCCGCCTGCGATCACGGTCACGGGCGTGAGCGCACCGGTCTCCTCGTCGAAGACCTGGGTCATTCCGACCTTCCTGCCGACGATGCCCTTCATCCGGTGCGCCCTAGAGCTTGATCTCGATGTCGACGCCGGCCGGAAGATCGAGCCGCATCAGGCTGTCGACCGTCTTCGGCGTCGGCGAGTGGATGTCGATCAGGCGCTTGTGCGTCCGCACCTCGAAGTGCTCACGGGAGTCCTTGTCCTTGAACGGGCTTCGGATCACCGTGTAGACGTTCTTCTCGGTCGGCAGGGGCACCGGCCCGGTCACGGTCGCGCCGGTGCGCTGGGCCGTCTCGACGATCTGACTCGCCGAGCGGTCGAGCTGGTGGTGGTCGTAGCCCTTGAGGCGGATGCGGATCTTCTGCTGTGCCAATTGAGGTCGCTGTCTCCGATCGGGGGCCGGTCGAGCCCGGCCCCGGCGTCAGTTCATTTGATGATCTCGGTGACGACGCCCGCGCCGACGGTGCGGCCGCCCTCGCGGACGGCGAAGCGCAGGCCCTGATCCATGGCGATCGGCTGGATCAGCTCGACCTCCATGTTCGTGTTGTCGCCGGGCATGACCATCTCCTGACCCTCCGGGCAGCTTGATCGAGCCGGTCACGTCGGTCGTGCGGAAGTAGAACTGCGGCCGGTAGCCGTTGAAGAACGGCGTGTGGCGTCCACCCTCGTCCTTGGAGAGGACGTAGACCTCGGCCTTGAAGTGCGTGTGCGGCGTGATCGAGCCGGGCTTGGCGAGCACCTGGCCGCGCTCGACCTCCTCGCGCTTGACGCCGCGCAGCAGGCAGCCGATGTTGTCGCCGGCCTGGCCCTGGTCGAGGAGCTTCTGGAACATCTCCACGCCGGTGACGACCGTCTTCGTGACCTCGGGGTGGATGCCGACCATCTCGACTTCCTCGCCGACCTTGACGATGCCCTGCTCGACGCGGCCGGTGACGACGGTGCCGCGACCTGTGATCGTGAAGACGTCCTCGATCGGGAGCAGGAACGGCTTGTCGATCTCGCGCTCCGGCTCGGGGATGTAGGTGTCGACAGCCTCCATGAGCTCGAGGATCTTCGGCGTCCACTCGGGATCGCCCTCGAGCGCCTTCAGAGCCGAGACCTGGACGACCGGGATGTCGTCGCCCGGGAACTCGTACCGCGAGAGGAGCTCGCGAACCTCCAGCTCGACGAGCTCGAGCAGCTCCGGATCGTCGACCATGTCGGCCTTGTTCAGGGCGACCACGATGTAGGGCACGTTCACCTGACGGGCGAGCAGCACGTGCTCGCGCGTCTGGGGCATCGGGCCGTCGGCTGCCGAGACCACGAGGATCGCGCCGTCCATCTGGGCCGCGCCGGTGATCATGTTCTTGATGTAGTCGGCGTGACCCGGGCAGTCGACGTGCGCGTAGTGGCGATTCGCCGTCTCGTACTCGACGTGCGCCGCGGCGATCGTGATGCCGCGCGCCTTCTCCTCCGGCGCCTTGTCGATCTGATCGAACGCGGTGAACGACGTGTTCGTGCCCTGCTCGGACAGCACCTTCGTGATCGCCGCGGTCAGCGTCGTCTTGCCATGGTCGATGTGACCGATGGTGCCGACGTTGACGTGCGGCTTCGTCCGCTCGAACTTCTGCTTGGCCATTCCGTCCTCCGGTCGTCTGTCTACGAGCCCTGCGCGGCCGAGACGATCTCGCCCGCGATCGCCTGTGGCACTTCCTCGTAGCGGTCGAACTGCATCGTGAACGTGGCGCGACCCTGCGTCATCGAGCGCAGGTCGGTCGCGTAACCGAACATCGTCGCAAGCGGAACGCGGGCGCGGATCGCCTGGGCGTTGCCCCGCGGCTCGAGCCCCTCGACCCGACCGCGGCGGGAACTGAGATCGCCCATCACGTCGCCGAGGTAGTCCTCGGGCGTCACGACCTCGACGGCCATGTACGGCTCGAGCAGCTTCGGGTTTGCCCGCTGCATGGCGTTCTTGAACGCCATCGAGCCGGCGACCTTGAATGCCATCTCGCTCGAGTCGACGTCGTGGTACGACCCCTCGACGAGCTCGATGCGGACGTCGACGACCGGGATACCCGGCGAGCGTGCCAGACTCCATCGCCTCCTGGATGCCGAGATCGATCGCCGGGATGTACTCCCTGGGGATCTTGCCGCCGACGATCTTGTCGACGAACTCGTAGCCGTCACCCGGGGCCGTCGGCTCGAGGTTGATGACCGTGTGCCCGTACTGGCCGCGGCCACCCGTCTGCCGCACGAACCTGCCCTCGACCTTCTCGAGCTTCTTCCCGATCGTCTCGCGATACGCGACCTGTGGGCGACCGACGTTCGCATCGACCGAGAACTCGCGCACGAGCCGATCGACGACGATCTCGAGCTGGAGCTCTCCCATGCCGGCGATCAGCGTCTGGCCGGTCTCCTCGTCCGTGCGGACGCGGAAGGTCGGATCCTCCTCGGTCAGCCGCTGGAGGGCCTGCGCGAGCTTGTCCTGGTCGGCCTTCGTCTTCGGCTCGATCGCCACCGAGATCACGGGCTCCGGGAAGACGATCGCCTCGAGCCGGATCGGCGCCGATTCGATCGCGAGCGTGTCTCCGGTCGTCGTGTTCTTCAGTCCGACCGCAGCCACGATCTCGCCTGCTCCGACCGCCTCGCGCTCCTCTCGGTGGTTCGCGTGCATCTGGAGCAGGCGCCCGACGCGCTCGGTCTTCCCTGTCGAGACGTTCAGCAGCCGATCGCCCGCCTTCACCTTGCCCGAGTAGACGCGGAAGTACGTGAGCTTGCCGACGTAGGGATCGGTCATCACCTTGAACGCGAGCGCCGCGAACGGATCCTCCTCGGAGGGCCGACGCGAGATCTCGTGCTCGGTCCGCGGGTCGATCCCGTGCACCGGGGGGACGTCGAGCGGGCTCGGCAGATAGTCGATAACCGCGTCGAGCAGCGGCTGCACGCCCTTGTTCTTGAAGGCGGATCCGCAGAGCACCGGCGTGATCGCGTCGGACAGGGTGGCTGCTCGAAGCGCCCGCCTGATCATCTCCGGCGTCACGGACGCCTCGTCGAGGAGGTAGGTCTCGAGCAACTCCTCGTCGTGCTCGGCGATCGCGTCGATCAGCTGGCGGTGGTACTCCTCCGCCTGCTCCGAGAGCTCGGGCGGGATATCGACGACGTCCATGCGCATCCCCAGATCGTCCTCCCAGACGATCGCGCGCATCTCGACGAGGTCGATCACGCCGCAGCAGCCCATCCTCCCGGCCGACCGGCAGCTGCACCGGCACCGCAGTCGCACCGAGCCGCTCGATCATCGACTGCACGGCGGCGAAGAAATCCGCGCCGACCCGGTCCATCTTGTTGATGAACGCGATCCGCGGAACCCGGTACTTGTCCGCCTGCCGCCACACGGTCTCCGACTGCGGCTCGACGCCGGCCACGGCATCGAACACCGCGATCGCGCCGTCGAGCACGCGAAGCGATCGTTCAACCTCGACCGTAAAGTCCACGTGCCCGGGCGTATCGATGATGTTGATGCGAAAATCCCGCCAGAACGCGGTCGTCGCAGCAGAGGTGATCGTGATGCCGCGCTCCTGCTCCTGCGCCATCCAGTCCATGACCGCCGCGCCCTCGTGCACCTCGCCCATCTTGTGGGTGCGACCCGTGTAGTAGAGGATCCGCTCGGTCGTCGTCGTCTTGCCGGCATCGATGTGCGCCATGATCCCGATGTTGCGCACCTGCTCGAGCCCGACGGCCGTTCTCGTCTTTTCAGCCACGTTCGCCACTTACCACCTGTAGTGGGCGAAGGCCTTGTTCGCCTGCGCCATCCGGTAGAGGTCGTCCTTCCGCTTGTACGCGCCGCCCTGCTGGTTCAGCGAGTCCAGGATCTCGTTGGCGAGCTTGTCGGCCATCGACTTCTCGCGGCGGTCGCGCGAGTAGGTCACGAGCCAGCGGACGGCCAGCGTGCGAGCTCGCCGCTGCGGCACTTCGACCGGCACCTGGTAGTTGGCGCCGCCGACCCGCCGCGAGCGAACCTCCAGAACGGGCGTCACGGTCTTGACCGCCTGCTCCAGAACCTCCGCCGGAGGCCGGCCGCTCTTCTCGCCGATCCGCTCGAGCGCCGTGTAGACGATGTGCTCGGCCGTCGACTTCTTGCCGTCGAGCATCACCTTGTTGATCACCTGCGAGACGAGCTTCGAGCCGTAGACCGGATCGACGTCCGGCTCGCGGACCTGGATCTCGGCCCGACGTGGCATCAGCTTCCTCGCTTCGGCGCCGTACTTCGACCGTCGCCTGGCGCCGCTCGGAGACGCCGGCGGTGTCGAGCGCGGCACGGACGACCTTGTACCGGAATGCCGGGGAGATCCTTGACGCGGCCGCCGCGGATGAGCACGACGGAGTGCTCCTGGAGATTGTGCCCCTCGCCGGGGATGTAGGTGCCGACCTCCATCCCGTTCATCAGACGCACGCGAGCGACCTTGCGGAGCGCCGAGTTCGGCTTCTTCGGGGTGGTCGTGTAGACGCGCGTGCAGACGCCACGCTTCTGAGGCGCACCACGAAGCGCCGGGGTCTTCGTCTTCTCCGGCTTCGGGCTGCCGCCCCTTGCGGACGAGCTGATTGACGGTCGGCACGCGTAGACCTTTCTCGGTGTCTCGGTGATAGGCGCAACAAAAGACCGGCCGAGCGCGAGCCCAGCCGAACCCGAACGGCCATGGTAGCAGCTTGCGGCTTCCTGTCCACGCGCTATTGTCAGAGAGGCGGCCTCACGTCCGCCCCCGGGGCATGGCTCTCTGCCGACAGCCTGAGTTGGACGACGTTCGGTATCGCCGTCGGCGGCGCCGTGATCGCGTGCGCCCTGCTCGTCGGCCGATCGTCGTGCTCCTCCGCCGGCGCCGGTCGACGCAGTCGCTCGAGGTGATGCTGCGCGAGTCGTCCACCCGGGTCGAGGCGATGCTCTCGGATCTCACGTCGGCTCTGGATCAGGCACAGGTCGAGACCGCGCGCTCGAGGCAGCTCGCCGAGATCGCCTCGACCATCGACCTCGACGAGGTGCTCGCGCGCACGCTCGAGGCAGCGGGGGCGGTCCTCGGCGTCGACGCGGCGCTGGTCGTCGTCGACGACGAGGAGCGAGGGCACGCTGATGGCGACCGTCGGCCTGTCGGAGGACGAGACCGGCGTCGATCCCAGCGGGATCACTCCGGACTGGAGCAGGACACGGGCGGCCGTCGTCTCGTATCTCTACCCGGAGGACTCGAAGCCGGTCGACCCTCTCCGCGGAAGCGTGGCCGTGCCGCTTCGCGGCGAGACAGGCGAGGCGCTGGGCACGCTCTGGGTCTTCTGGCGGTCGTCCGAGCGCGAACCCGACGAGTCACAGGTCGCGCTCCTCGAGGAGCTCGCCCGCCGCGCTGGCCCGGCGATCGAGAACGCACGACGCTTCCAGGAGGCACGCACCCTCGCCGATCTCGACGCGCTGACCGGCCTCCACAACTACCGCTACTTCCACGAGACGCTCGAGCGGGAGGTGGCCCGCGCTCATCGCTACGACCGCCGCCTGGCGCTCGTGGTGTTCGACATCGACGACTTCAAGGCGATCAACGACCGGATCGGCCATCTCGCGGGCGACTCGGTGCTCGCGGACGCCGCCGAACGGGTGCGAAGCGTCGTCCGCGGCGCCGATATCGCGTGCCGCGTCGGGGGCGACGAGTTCGCCGTCGTCCTCCCCGAGTCGACCGTCGCCGACGCCGAGAGCCTCTACCGGCGACTTCAGGGGGCCCTCACGAACTGGCGCTCCGGCGACCAGAGCCTCCGCCTCTCCGCCGGGATCGCCGAGCTCGAGCCCGACGACGAGGCGGCGACGTTCTTCAAGCGCGCAGACGCCGCCCTGTACAAGGCGAAGGAGCTGGGCAAGGGTCAGGCGATCGCAGCCGAGGCGGAGGGGTAAGGGCCGCCGGAGGCGGCCCGCACAGCAGACGGCGAAGCCGGCTGCGACGGCTCGTCGAGGCCGAAGGCCTCGACACAAAGGGCCGCCGGAGGCGGCCCGCACAGCAGACGGCGAAGCCGACTGCGACGGCTCGTCGAGGCCGAAGGCCTCGACACCAAGGGCCGCCGGAGGCGGCCCGCACAGCAGACGGCGAAGCCGGCCCTTACGGGACAGCGAACCCGGCTGCACGGCGGCGGCTGGTCAGGTCACCGCGAGCGCGCGGCCGAGCTCGGCCGTGACGTCGAGCAGTCTCTCGACGTCACGAGCCTCGGTGCGGAAGTTGACGATGCACGCGCGAAGCCAGAAGTGGCCGCGCAGAACGGCGTTCGAGCAGTACGACCGGCCGTCGAGCTGGATCGCCGTGAGCAGTCCCTCGTTGAGGCGATCGAGATACTCTTCGCGGCCCGGGCCGTCTGGAGCCTCCGGCGGGACGTAGCGGAAGCAGCAGATCGAGAGGCTGACTGGCACGGCGAGCTCGAAGTCGGGCCGCGCCTCGACGAGCTCTCCCAGATACCGGGCGAGTGCCGCGTCGTGTGAGATCCGGCGTGCGTAGGCGGCACGTCCGTAGGCGAGCAACGAGATCCAGACCTTGAGCGCGTGGAACCCGCGGCTGAACTGCGGCCCTAGCTCCGCGAGGTCGATGCCGCGGCCGGTTGCCTCGACGTCCTGGTAGAGATAGCTCGCGGCGACGGAGAACGAGCGCTCGAGCGCCGCGAGCTCGCGCACGAGGATACAGCCGCCCGAGTGGGGCGTATAGAGCCACTTGTGGGGGTCGAAGGCTATGGAGTCGGCCTGCGCGATCCCTGCGAGCGCCGGGCGAAGATCGTCCGCGAGCACGGCGGGGCCGCCGTACGCAGCGTCCACGTGGAGCCACGTGCCGACCCGCGCGCAGACGGCTGCGAGCTCGGGCAGCGGGTCGACCGCGCCGGTCGCGACGGTGCCTGCGCTGGCGACGACCGCCATCGGAACGACCCCGGCCTCCCGGTCCTCGGCGAGCGCCGCTTCGAGAGCATCCAGGCGCAGGCGGTAGCGCTCGTCCGTCGGGAGCTTCCGCACCGCTGCCCGGCCGATGCCGAGCAGGTCGCACGCACGGTCGGTGACCGCGTGCACCTCCTCCGACGCGTAGACGGCGAGTCGCCGGTCGCCGAGACCGCGTTCGCGGGCCTCCGGCGCCGCCGCGTCCCGGGCGAGCTTCAGGCCGATCATCGTGGCCATCGCTCCGCCGGAGACGATCAGTCCGCCGGAGCCGGCCGGCAGACCGAACTGGGAGGCGAGCCAGCGCGTCAGATGCAGCTCGATCTCCGTCGCGGCGGGAGCCAGGCGCCACGCACCGGTGTTCTCGTTGAGCCCCGATGCGACCAGGTCAGCAACGGCGCCGGCCGGAGTGCCTGGGCCCGTCACGTACGCCATGAACCCCGGATGGCCCGCGTACGTCGCATAGTCGAAGACGATCGCGCGCAGCTGGGCGAGAACCTCCGCGTCGCCGAGCGGCTCGTCCGGCACCTCGATCGCGACCGCGGCTCGCACCTCGGGCTCGCGGAGAGGTCGCCCCACGGGCAGCGTCGGAAGCCGCTCCAGCAGCTCCTGCCAGATGTCGACGGCCCGCTCCGCGAATGCCCTGGCACGCTCGGGCGACCAGTCGAGGTCGGGCACCGGATCAGGCACGCGAGCCATCGTTCCATTCTCGCCGACGAGAACGCACCGCGTCCGGCAGGCGAACGCCGTCTCCAGGAACGTGCGAGGCCCGGGCTCCCGCCCGACCTCGCGAACCGTCACGTCCGGCTACGCCGTCCGCTGTGCGGACCCGGCTGACGCCGGGCCAGGAACGTGCGAGGCCGGGCTCCCGCCCGACCTCGCGAACCGTCACGTCCGGCTACGCCGTCCGCTGTGCGGACCCGGCTGACGCCGGTCCTCTACGCCTCTTCGTCGAGCGGCGAGTCGACCTCGGGGATCTCCTCGGCCTCGAGCGAGGAGAGCGGCTCCCCGCCGTTACCGGAGGTGCCCTCGACGTCGAGACCGAAGGCGGAGAGATCGCCGTCGTCGGATCCGATCTCCTCGAGCGCGGCGAGCAGCTGCTCCTCGGTCTCGCGGCCGCGCGTAGGCGGCGACCGGGACCTTCTCGGTCGGGCCGATCTCGAGCGTCCGGTACTTCCTGAGGCCGGTCGCCGCCGGGATCAGCTTGCCGATGATGACGTTCTCCTTGAGCCCGACGCAGCCGGTCGACGCTTGCCCTCGATCGCCGCGTCCGTGAGCACCTTCGTCGTCTCCTGGAACGACGCAGCCGAGAGGAACGACTCGGTTGCGAGCGACGCCTTGGTGATCCCGAGGATCAGCGGCTCGTACGTCGCCAGCTCACCGCCCTCCCCGCGGACTCGCTCGTTCTCACGCTCGAGTCGCGCGCGGTCGGTCAGCTCGCCCGGAAGGAGCTCCGTGTCCCCGGGCGTATCCACGCGCACCTTCTTCATCATCTGGCGGACGATCAGCTCGATGTGCTTGTCGTGGATGTCGACGCCCTGCGACTTGTAGACCTTCTGCACCTCGTCGACGAGGTACAGCTCGGTCGGCGTGGAGCCCTTGAGCTTCAGCAGCTCGGCCGGGTTCCGCGAGCCCTCGTGCAGGGCGTCGCCTGCCTCGACCATCTGGCCCTCCGCGACGAGCAGTCGCGTTCGCCGTGGGAAGCTGATAGGCCATCTCGCCGAGCTCGCCCGACTCGTTCGCGGTCGTCGGAGACGATCGTCACCTTGGGCCCGCGATCGGTCTGTTCCACGACGACCCGGCCGGCGATGTCGGCGAGCGTCGCGGCGCCCTTCGGGTTGCGCGCCTCGAAGATCTCGACGACGCGCGGGAGGCCGTGCGTGATGTCCGCGCCGGCGACCCCGCCCGTGTGGAACGTCCGCATCGTCAGCTGCGTCCCGGGCTCGCCGATCGACTGGGCCGCGATGATGCCGACCGCGTCGCCGATCTCGCAGAGCTCGTCCGTCGCGAGGAAGATGCCGTAGCAGCTGCTGGCAGACGCCGAACTCGCTCCGGCACTTGAGTACCGAGCGCACCGGGACACGGAAGTCGCCCGCCACCTCGCCGAGCTCCTCCGCGACCCGACGCAGGAGCTTCATCGTCGTCAGGTCGCCCTTCTCGGCCAGCACGGTCTTGCCGGGCTTCCCGTCCTTCAGCGGCTTGCGAATGTCGGTCGCGAGGAACGCGCCCGGCCACCGAGCGGTTCAGGCCGCCTTCCGGAGCGATCAGCGGCAGCACGATGTGCTCGCTCGTCCCACAGTCGTCCTCGCGCACGATCACGTCCTGCGAGACGTCGACGAGCCGGCGCGTCAGGTATCCGGAGTCAGCGGTGCGCAAGCGCAGTGTCGGCAAGACCCTTGCTGGCGCCGTGCGTCGAGATGAAGTACTCGAGGACCGAGAGGCCCTCCATGAAGTTGGCCTTGATCGGACGCTCGATGATCTCGCCCTTCGGGTTCGCCATCAGGCCGCGCATGCCGGCCAGCTGGCGGATCTGCTTGAACGATCCGCGGGCGCCCGAGTTGGCCATCATGAAGATGGGGTTCAGCTCCCACATGTGCTCTTCCATGGCGTCCGCGACCTGGTCGGTCGCCTCCGTCCAGACCTGGACGATGGCCTCGTGGCGCTCGTCCTCGGTGATGAGGCCGCGCTCGTAGTTGCGCTCGATCAGCTGCACCTGACCCTCGTAGGACTCGAGGATCTCCTCCTTGTTCGGCGGGATCACGATGTCGTTCTTCGAGATCGTGATCCCGGCCTTCGTCGCGTAGTCGAAGCCGAGCTGCTTGACCGTGTCGAGCACGATCGCGAGATGCGCCGCTCCGAACTCGTCGACGAGCTCGGAGATGAAGTCGCCCATCTCCTTCTTGCCGAGCGTGCGGTTGTGGAACGCGAAACGGTTGCGGTCGTAGTCCTCGCCGACCGCCTCCTCGAGGGCCCTGCCGACCTCCTCGTTGAAGATCACGCGACCGGGGGTCGTGAGGATGAGCTCACCGTTCCAGCGGTACTCGATCGGCTCCTGCAGCGCGACGTCCTCCTGGCGTGCCTCGAGCGCGAGGACGACCTCGTCCTCGGAGCCGAAGCGCCGGGGGCGCGGGATCGAGCTCGGTTGCGCTCATCGCCGCGAGGTCGTTCCGCGCAGTACGTCAGGTAGTAGCTGCCGATGCACCATGTCCTGCGTCGGCGTCGCCAGCGGCTTGCCATGGGCCGGCGAGAGGATGTTGTTCGACGAGAGCATCAGGATCCGGGCCTCCGCCTGCGCCTCCGCGGAGAGCGGGAGGTGCACGGCCATCTGGTCACCGTCGAAGTCGGCGTTGAAGGCGTGGCAGACGAGCGGGTGGATCTGGATCGCCTTGCCCTCGACGAGCACGGGCTCGAACGCCTGGATGCCGAGGCGGTGGAGCGTCGGCGCTCGGTTGAGCAGCACGGGATGCTCGGCGATGACCTCCTCGAGGACGTCCCAGACCTCTGGCGCCATCGACTCGACGTACTTCTTCGCCGCCTTGATGTTCTGCACCGACTTGCGCTCGACGAGCCGGCTCATGATGAACGGCTTGAAGAGCTCGAGCGCCATCAGCTTCGGCAGGCCGCACTGGTGGAGCTTCAGGCTGCGGGCCGGCCACGATCACCGAGCGGCCCGAGTAGTCGACGCGCTTGCCGAGCAGGTTCTGGCGGAACCGGCCCTGCTTGCCCTTGAGCATGTCGGAGAGCGACTTCAGCGGGCGGTTGCCCGGGCCGGTGACGGCGCGGCCGCGCCGCCCGTTGTCGAAGAGCGCGTCGACGGCCTCCTGGAGCATCCGCTTCTCGTTGTTGACGATGATCTCGGGCGCCCCGAGGTCGAGCAGGCGCTTCAGGCGGTTGTTCCGGTTGATGACGCGCCGGTAGAGGTCGTTCAGATCGCTCGTCGCGAAGCGGCCGCCGTCGAGCTGCACCATCGGGCGGAGCTCGGGCGGGATCACGGGTACGGCCTCGAGAACCATCCACTCGGGTCGGTTCTCCGACTTGATGAAGGCGTTGACGACCTTCAGCCGCTTGATTCCGCGCTGCTGCTTCTGACCCTTCGAGGTGCGGATGATCTCGCGGAGCGAGTCGGCCTCGGCGTCGAGGTCGAGCTCCTTGAGCAGGTCGCGAATCGCCTCCGCGCCCATGCCGCCCTCGAAGTAGACGCCGAAGCCGTACGGCGACCCGAAGCGCTCCTTCAGCTCGCGGAAGATCAGCTCGTCGTTGACGATCTCCTTCGGCTCGAGCTCCCGGAACTTCGCCCAGGTCTCCTCGAGCCGGCGCACGGCCTCGACCGCCGGCTTCGCGCGTGTCCTCGCGACGGGACTCGATGTCCTGGTACATCTCGCGGACCTTCAGCGACCACTGGACGATCGCGTCGAGATCCTCCTTCTGCATCCGGCCCTCGGCCTTGAGGCAGAGGTCGTTCGCGAGCTCGCGAATCTCTTCGGGCGATCTCGTCGGCGATGGTCTCGAGCAGCTCGCGCGAGCAGCCCGTTGCCGAGGTCCCGCGCCTTCTCGAGGTTCTTCTGGTCGACGCCGGCCGCGAGCTCCGCGTCCTCGCCGAGATCCCCTCCGGTCAGCAGCGCGTCCTGGACCTTGTTGATGTGCTTCGTGATCGCGCCCTTCTTCGAGCCAGAGGCCTTCTCGGCCTCGGCCACGAGCGGCGCGAGCGCCTCGCGGATCTGCAACGCCGCCTGCGCGACCGACGTCGAGCTCGCGGGACGTGAGGTCCGCGATCCTCGCGGATCGCAGCCCGGCGCACGAGCTCTCGGATCGCTTCGAGTCCTCGGTCGTGACCTGGCCGGCGACCTCGACGAAGATCGCCGCCGACGAGCTTCCGCGCCTCCTCGAGCGTCGGCAGGCCCTGCCTCCTCCGCCCAGGCCGAGAGGCCGCGAGCCCAGAACTCGTCGTCCTCGTCGAAGTCCTTCTCCTTGCCCTTCGTGAAGTAGTCGCGCCGCCGCTCGAGCCGCTGCTCGAGCGCCGCGAGCGCCTCGTCGCGGTCGACGTAGATGCGCTCGGACTCGGCCGCACCTTGTCCTCGAGATCCGCGAGATCGGCTGCCCGCTTCTCGTTGTCGACCTTCGTGACGATCGACGCCGCGAAGTAGAGAACCTTCTCGAGCTCCTTCGGGGCGATGTCGAGCAGGTACCCGATCCGGCTCGGGACACCCTTGAAGAACCAGATGTGCGAGACCGGCGCGGCGAGGTCGATGTGGCCCATCCGCTCGCGGCGCACCTTCTGCCGCGTCACCTCGACGCCGCAGCGCTCGCAGATGATGCCCTTGTAGCGGACGCGCTTGTACTTGCCGCAGTAGCACTCCCAGTCCTTGGTCGGACCGAAGATGCGCTCGCAGAAGAGGCCGTCCTTCTCCGGCTTCAGCGTGCGGTAGTTGATCGTCTCCGGCTTCGTCACCTCGCCGGACGACCAGTCGCGAATCTGCTTCGACGACGCGAGCCCGATGCGAATCGCGTCGAAGTTGTTGATGTCGATCAACGCAGCTCCTGTCTCGTGATCGGTGGTCGGCCGGATCTCAGGGGCGCGGATGAGCCCCGCCCCTGGTGCATCTCGTCGAGTTGCTCATTCCTCGACCTCGACGTCCGCGAGATCCGTGGCTTCGTCGAGCGTCGACCTCGCCGTCCTCGACGGCCAGCTCGGGCTCGTCCTCGACGAGGTCGCCGAGATCCTCGTCAGCCGGCAGCGCGAGCTCGCCGGTCTCGTCGACCCGCTCCTGGCCCTCCTCGAGCTCCTCGGCGGTCGGCGGCCGCGCGGCGGCCCGAGCGAGCCGGGCGAGAGGTCGATGCCGAGCTCCTCCGCAGCGCGCAGGAGCTCGTCCTCCTCCTCGCGCACCTCGACCTCGCCGCCCTCCTCCGAGAGGACCTGGACGTCGAGGGCGAGGGACTGCATCTCCTTCAGCAGAACCTTGAACGACTCGGGGATCGACGGCTCTGCGATGTTCTCGCCCTTGACGATCGCCTCGTACGCCTTCACGCGACCGACCGTGTCGTCGGACTTGATCGTGAGCATCTCCTGGAGCGTGTAGGCGGCGCCGTAGGCCTCGAGCGCCCACACCTCCATCTCGCCGAAGCGCTGCCCGCCGAACTGCGCCTTGCCGCCGAGCGGCTGCTGCGTGACGAGCGAGTACGGGCCCGGTCGAGCGCGCGTGGATCTTGTCGTCCACGAGATGGAGGAGCTTCAGGATGTACATGTAGCCGACGGTGACCTTCTGGTCGAACGGCTCGCCGGTGCGTCCGTCGAAGAGCGCGACCTTGCCGGAGGTCCAGCGACCCTTCGGACGGCTCTCGTCGACCGTCGAACTTGATCGGCGAGTCGGGATTCTTGCCGCGCCCACTCGACGAGCGCCTCGTCGACCTGCTCCGGCGTCGCACCGTCGAAGACGGGCGTCGCGATCGGAGTCGGTCCCGTCGCCGTCCGCCGTTGCCGAAGACGCCATGCGCGCGGCCCAGCCGAGATGGGTCTCGAGCACCTGGCCGATGTTCATCCGGCTCGGCACGCCGAGCGGGTTGAGCACGACGTCGACCGGCGTGCCGTCCTCGAGGAACGGCATGTCCTCGTCGGGCACGATCTTCGCGATCACGCCCTTGTTGCCGTGGCGGCCCGCGAGCTTGTCGCCCTCGGCGACCTTGCGCTTCTTCGCCACGTACGCGCGGACGAGCTCGTTCACGCCCGGGCGGCAGATCGTCGCCGTTCGTCGCGGGAGAACGTCTTGACGGCGATGACCTTTCCGCCCTCGCCGTGCGGCACCTTGAGCGACGTGTCGCGCACCTCGCGCGCCTTCTCCTTGAAGATCGCGCGGATCAGCTTCTCCTCGGCGGTCAGCTCGGTCTCGCCCTTCGGCGTCACCTTGCCGACGAGGAGATCGCCGGAGCCGACCTCGGCTCCGATGCGGACGATGCCGCGGTCGTCGAGGTCGCGCAGCGACTCCTCCGAGCGGTTCGGGATGTCGCGCGTGATCTCCTCGTCGCCGAGCTTCGTCGAGCGGGCGTCGATCTCGTACTCGTGGATGTGGATCGAGCTCAGCAGCTCGTCCTTGACGAGCCGCTCGGAGACGACGATCGCGTCCTCGAAGTTGTAGCCCTCGAACGGCATGAAGGCGACGAGCAGGTTCTTGCCGAGCGCGAGCTCCCCGTTCGCGGTCGAGCTGCCGTCGGCGAGGACCTCGCCTGCCTTGCACGTGCTGGCCGAGGTTGACGATCGCCTTCTGGTGGATGAGCGTGCCCTGGTTCGAGCGCATGAACTTGACGAGGCCGTACTCGTCCCGCTCGCCGTCCTTCGTCTCGACGGTGATGTGCTCTGCGTCGACGTCGACGACGGTGCCCGCGCGATCCGCCAGGACGACGTCTCCGGTGTCCACCGCAGCGCGGTACTCGAGGCCGGTGCCGACGAGCGGCGGCTCGGCGATGAGCAGCGGGCACGGCCTGGCGCTGCATGTTCGAGCCCATCAGGGCGCGGTTCGCGTCGTTGTGCTCGAGGAACGGGATCAGCGCTGTCGCGACCGAGACGATCTGGGCCGGGTTCACGTCCATGTACTGGACGTCCTTCGGGGGCGCCGAGACGTATCTCGCCGCCTCCGGCCCGGCAGAGGACGTGGTCGTTCAGGAACTTGCCCGTCTTCGGGTCGACGGCCTCGTTCGCCTGGGCGATGATGAACTTCTCCTCCTCGCTCGCGTCGAGATAGACGATCTCGTCCGTGACCTTGCCGTCCCTTGACGACGCGGTAGGGCGTCTGGACGAAGCCGAACTCGGAGACGGTCGCGTACGCGGCCAGCGAGCCGATCAAGCCGATGTTCGGCCCCTCGGGCGTCTCGATCGGGCACATCCGCCCGTAGTGCGTCGGGTGGACGTCGCGCACCTCGATCGGGGCGCGCTCGCGCGTGAGCCCGCCCGCGCCGAGCGCCGAGAGCCGGCGCCGGTGGGTGAGGCCGGCGAGCGAGTTCGTCTGATCCATGAACTGCGACAGCTGCGACGAGCCGAAGAACTCCTTCAGCGCCGCCTGGACCGGCCGGACGTTGATGATCGTCTGCGGCGTGATCGTGTCGACGTCCTCGGTCGTCATCCGCTCGCGCACGACGCGCTCCATCCGGTAGAGGCCGACCCGGAACGCCTCCTGGATCAGCTCGCCCACCGTGCGCAGGCGGCGGTTGCCGAAGTGCTCGTACTCGTCGAGCTCCTTGCGGATCGGATCGCGGGAGAGGCCGACGGCGTCGGCCGCGTAGTCCTTCGAGTCCTCGGGCACGCCGAGCTTCGGCGGCAGGTCGACGAGCCGCTGCACCAGCGCGACGATGTCGCGCGTCGTCAGCACGCGGACGCCGTCCGGCACGTCGACCTCGAGGCGCTGGTTCAGCTTGTAGCGTCCGACCTTGGTCAGGTCGTAGCGCTTCGGATCGAAGAAGAGCGCCGCGCAGGAGGTTGCGCGCGTTGTCCAGCGTCGGCGGCTCGCCGGGCCGCTGCTTCTTGAACACCTCGATCACGGCCTCCTCCTCGCGGGTGGAGGGATCCTTCTCGAGCGTGTTCGCGATGTAGATCGAGTTGTCGAAGAGCGCGAGGATCGCCTCGTTCGACGTGGTGTCGAGCTCCCAGCCAGTCGAGGGATCCTCGCGCGGGAGCGCGCGCAGGAGCGTCGTGATCGGCAGCTTGCGCTTGCGGTCGATGCGTGCGTAGACGCGCACCCTTCTTGTCGATCTCGAGCTCGAGCCACGAGCCGCGCGACGGCATCAGGTTCGCGGTGAAGACCTGCTTCGTCGGGTCCTTCGGCTCCATCAGGTAGGCGCCCGGGCTGCGGACGAGCTGCGTGACGATCACCCGCTCCGTGCCGTTGATGATGAACGTGCCCTGCTCGGTCATCATCGGGAAGTTCCCCATGAAGACCGTCTGCTCGCGGATCTCGCCCGTGTCCTTGTTCACGAACCGGACGACCATCGAGAGCGGGACCTCGTAGGTCAGGTCCTTCTCGCGGCACTCCTTGATCGAGAACTGCGGCTCGCCGAACTCGTACGAGCCGAACTCGACGGCGAGCGAGCCGGTGTAGTCCTCGATCGGAGAGATGTCGTCGATCGTCTCGCGAAGCCCCTCCTCCATGAACCACTTGAAGGAGGCCTTCTGAATGTCGATCAGGTTGGGGACCTCGAGAACGTTGTCGAGACGGGAGAAACTCTTGCGCTCACGGCGAGCGGCGACCTTGCTGGCCAACAACAGCGACCTCCCTCCGGGCAGGGTCGAACGAACAACGAGGCGTGCGGACACGCGAAACGACGGCGCGACCCGTCAGCAGTAGCAGAGACGCCGCGAATCTCCGCAAGGCGAAGCCAGTGCGGAGCGGCATCGTCGTCCACAGGACTGTAGCGCGTTTGTGGAAAAAAGCCAAGGCGCAGTGCCGCGAATCGGGCGAAGCCCGATGTCGCGGCGACCGTGGGAGCCGGCGAGCCGCATCGCGCCCTTGCGCGACAGCCGCAGCCGTCGCGTGCGATCCGGTCGCGAGCCGGCGAAGCCGGCGCGCCGACGGCGAGCCTTGCCTATTTCACCTCGACGCTGGCTCCGGCCTCCTCGAGCTGCGCCTTGATCGAGTCCGCCTCGTCCTTGGGCGACGCCTTCCTTGACCGGCTTCGGCGCCGCGTCGACGAGGTCCTTCGCCTCCTTGAGGCCGAGGCCGGTGATCGCGCGGACGACCTTGATCACCTGGATCTTCTTGTCGCCGGCGCCGGTGAGGACGACGTCGAAGCTCGGTCTTCTCCTCGGCGGCGGCCGTCGCCGGCGCCCGCGCCGCGGCCGACGGCGACGCCGGCGGCGGCGACCGCGACCGGTGCCGCGGCGGTGATGCCCCACTCGTCCTCGATCTTCTTCTTCAGCTCGACCAGCTCGAGGACGGTCATGCTCCCGAGCTGCTCGAACATGGTGTCGACTGCGCTCATGCTTCTTCCTCCGTCGTTGTCTCGTCGGCCGGTTCCTCTGCCGGCGGTCTCTGTCTGGCCGTGCGGCGTCTCCGGCCGACGGCCTCGCTCCTCCGACTACCTCGACCGCGTCCTGCGGCTCGGCGTCCGCGGACTCGTCGTGCGCGTGGCCTCCGGGCTCGGGCGTCTCCGGCGCGGCTCCGGCCTCGCCGCCGAGCTGGTCGATGCGAGCGTCGATCAGACCGACGAGGTTCTGCAGCGGCGCCGCTGATCAGGCCGACGAGGCTCGTCAGCGGCGCCACGATCGCGCCGAGTACCTGCCCGCGCAGGACGTCCGCCGGCGGGCAGCGTCGCGAGCCCCGGACGCCCTCGGCGTCGATCGGCTTGCCCGGCGAGCACGCCCCCCTTCAGCTCGAGACGACGGGTCGTCCGCGCTGTCTCGTTCGAGCGTCTTCGCGACCGCGACCATGTCGCCGTCGTGGACGAACGCGATCGCGGTCGGGCCCGTTCAGGAGCTCCAGCAGCGCGTCGACGCCCGCGTCCTCCGCAGCCCGGCGCGTCAGCGTGTTCTTGACGACCGAGAAGCGTGCACCGTGCTTCAACAGCTCGGTGCGCACCGCGTCGAGCTCCGCGTGGGTCAAGCCCGCGGTAGTCGGCGATGATCAGCGTGTCGGCGCGTCCGAAGGCGCTCGGCGAGCTCCGCGACGACCTGCTCCTTCTCTGGCTTTCAGCATGTTTTCACCTCCTTCGAACGTTCGGCCCGCCGAGAGGCGGGCCGAACCGCTCGGGCGGGCCGAAACTCGGGCCCCTGGTGAACCGGCCGCCTCGGCCGGTCTTCTCCGCCCCGCGGGGCTGCCGGCTGTCTTCGGCGACGGGCGTTGTCCTCGAATCAGACGCGCCTGCGAGCGCCTCCTCGAGCTCGGCGGCGATCTCGCGCGTCTTCATCGGGTCGACCTTGATCCCGGGCCCCATCGAGGTCGTGACCGTGATCGAGCGGATGTAGCGGCCCTTCGCGGCCGCCGGCTTCGCCCGGACGATCTCCTCGACCACGGCCGCGTAGTTCTCGAGCAGCGCCGCTCGTCGAAGCTCTCTTGCCGATCGCCAGGTGGACGTTCGCCCCGCGATCGGTCCGGTACTCGAGCTTGCCCGCCTTCGCGTCGCGAACGGCCTTGCCACGTCGAACGTGACCGTCCCGGTCTTGGGGTTCGGCATCTTGCCGCGCGGGCCGAGGATGCGCCCGAGCTTGCCGACGACGCCCATCATGTCCGGGGTCGCGATCGCGATGTCGAAGTCGTCGAAGCCACCCTCGATCTGCGTGGCGAGATCGGCGGATCCGACGACGTCGGCGCCCGCGTCCTCCGCCTCCTTCGCCTTCTCGCCCTCGGCGAAGACCGCGACCCGCATCTCGCGGCCCGTTCCGTGCGGCAGCATCAGCGTCCCGCGGAGCTGCTGGTCGGCATGCCGCACGTTGAGACCCGAGGTTGAAGTGCGTCTCGACGGTCTCGTCGAACTTGCGGCGCACGAGCGTCCTTCAGGAGCCGGATCGCCTCGAGCGGCGTGTAGACGCGCTCCCGGTCGACCTGCGCTCGCGCGCTCGCAGTACCGCTTGCCGTGCTTTGCCATCAGTCGTCCACCTCCACGCCCATCGACCGCGCGGTGCCGGCGATGACCAGCATCGCCTGCTCGACGTCGCGCGCGTTCAGGTCGACGAGCTTCGTCTCGGCGATCTGCCGCAGCTGTGCCTGCGACAGCTTGCCGACCTTCGTCCGGTTCGGCTCGGCCGATCCCTTCTCGAGCCCGAGCGCCTCCTTGATCAGGACCGCCGCCGGCGGGGTCTTCGTGATGAACGTGAACGAGCGGTCCTCGAAGACCGTGATCTCGACCGGCGTGATCCGACCGTTCTGGTCGGCGGTCTGCGCGTTGAACGCCTTGCAGAACTCCATGATGTTGACGCCGTGCTGACCGAGCGCCGGGCCGACCGGCGGCGCCGGGTTGGCCTGGCCGCCGGGGATCTGGAGCTTGATGAGGTGAGGACTTTTCGCGCCATCTGCGCTTCCGTTCCGGGCCGGAGGCTCGGCCCCTACGTCTATCAGTCGATCTTCTTGACCTGGTCGAAGCTGCAGCTCGACCGGAACCTGACGCTCGAAGATGTTCACGAGCACCTTGAGCTTCTGCTGATCGGAGTTGACGTCGACGATCTCGCCGTCGAAGTCCGAGAGCGGCCCCGAGGTTACCTTGACCGACTCGCCGAGCTCGAACTGAGCGATCGCGCGCGGCCGCTCGGCGGTCGTTGCCGTGTGGAGGATGCGGTCGACCTCGGCCTTGCGAGAGAGGCACCGGCTTCGAGCCCGAGCCGACGAACCCGGTCACCCCCGGCGTGCCCTTGACGACCGACCAGGACTCGTCGGTCAGCTCCATGTTCACGAGCACGTAGCCCGGGAGGACGCGCTTCTCGGTCTGCACCTTCTGGCCGTCCTTGGTCTCGACGACCTGCTCGGTCGGGACGACGACCCGCCGAAACCGGGGCTGCTGGTTCATCGAGACGATGCGGTGCTCGAGATTGGCCTTGACCTTGTTCTCGTGCCCCGAGTACGTGTTGATGACATACCACTGGAACATGCGAATCGAGTCGCTCCGCGTCTAGATGTTGAGTAGGACGTCGCGGACGAGGCGGCTGAAGGCCTCGTCGCAGACCCAGAGGTAGAGGCCGACGACCGACGATCGCGATGATCACGACGACGGTGGCGGAGACGAGCTGGCGCTGGTTCGGCCACTCGACCTTCTTGAGCTCGGCGACGCGACTCGCGGACGAACGTGCCGAAGCCGCCCTTCCGCTCGCGCTTCTGGCCGGTCTGCGCCTTCGAGCTCGCCACCCGGCTTGACGCGCTGCCGGCGCGCGCGCGCGCGCGAGGAAGCTCCCTGCGAGGGAGGCCGCGGCGCTCTCCTTCTCGGCGGCTCGTCCGGCGCGGCCATCGGGTCAGCGCGTCTCCCGGTGCGCCGTGTGGCGGCCGCACCAGCGACAGTACTTCTTGAACTCCACCCGGTCGGGCGTGTTCCGCTTCGACTTCATCGTCTGGTAGTTGCGCCGCTTGCACTCCGTGCACGCGAGCGTGATCGCAACTCTGACTCCGGTTTTCGCCACGTCGTCTTCTCTTTCGTCTCGATCGGTAGAGTGAGTAGCGGCGGGAGGACTCGAACCTCCGACACGCGGATTATGATTCCGCTGCTCTAACCAACTGAGCTACGCCGCCGCGCCCGCGCGCAGTGTAGCAAGCGCTTCGCAGCGCGCCTGCCGGCGCGCTCCGTCAGGAATTCTCTATCATCCTCGCATGGCGATCGACCCGTCGACGCGCTTCGCGGCGTGCCTCTCCTCGCAGGCATCGAGGGTCGTGACCTCGAGCGTCTCGCCGCGCTCGTTCCGTGAGCGAACGTTCGCCGAGGGAGCACGTGGTCACGAGCGAAGGCGAGCCCGGTGTCGGGCTTCTTCGTCATCGTCGAGGGCTCGGCCGAGGTCTCGGTCGGCGGCCAGCTCAGGGCGATCGCTCGGCTCCGGGCGACTCGTTCGGCGAGATGGCGCTGATCGACGAAGGCCCACGGTCCGCGACGATCGTCGCCGCGACCGACCTCCGCTGCCTCGCGCTCTCCGCCTGGGACTTCAAGCCGTTCGTCGAGGAGCATCCCTCGATCGCCTGGGCGCTCCTGCGCACGCTGGCGCGCCGCCTGCGCGACCTCGAGTCCTGACGGGGCTCAGACCACGTTCAGCTCGGCTCGGGCCTTGCCGGAGGCGAAGCGATCGAGCCGCGAACGGCGTCAGGTCGAACGGCGTCGCGAGGCCGAGCGCGAGCAGCGCGACGTGCTCCCCGACGACGGGTGCCTGCTGGAAGCCGTGTCCGGAGAAGCCCGTCGCGTAGACGAGCCCTGCAGGCTCGGCGCACGCGCCGACGAGCGCGTTGTGATCCGGGCTCATCTCGTAGTAGCCCCACCAGCCTCCACGCACCTCGAGCTCGTCGAGCACGGGCAGGCGGCGCGACGCGACCGGAGCGAGCTCCTCGAGCGTGCGGCCCGCCCGCCGAAGAGCAGGCCGCGGCCTTCGCGATGGAAGTAGAAGCCCGTCGCGAAGTCGATCGTCAGCGGCAGCTCGTGCGGCAGCGGGTCGCCGGGCTCGCGTGAAGAAGACGTGGCGCTTCTCCGGCTCGAACCGGGATGATCGACGCCGGCCGTCGCGGCGAGCTCCCGCGACCAGACGCCGGCGGCGAGGATCACGCGCTCGGTCGCGACCGAGCCCCGCTCGGTCTCGACGCGCGACGACGCGGCCGCCCTCGACGACGATCGCGCTCGGCCGGGCAGCCCTGGACGATCGTCCGCGCCGCGTGCGCGCGGCGGCCGAGGCGTAGCCCTGAACCGCCGCCTCCGGCGTCGCGTAGCCGTCGACGGGGCAGAAGGTGGCCGCAAGGACGTCGTCCACCCGGAGACCGGGCACGATCGCCGCCGCCTCGTCTGGCGGTGAGGAGCCGCGACGGCACGCCGAGCGACTGCTGGAGCTCGAGCGACGCGGAGAACGACGCCACCTCCTCCTCGCGCGTGAGAAGGAAGAGGTAGCCCCACTGCTTGAAGTCGATCTCGCCGCCCGGCTCGTCCGCGAAACTCTCGTAGCGGCGGATGCACTCGAGGCCGATCCTGATGTTGAGCTCGTCCGAGAACTGGGCGCGGATGCCTCCGGCGGCCTTGCTCGTCGAGCCTGAGCCGAGCGTATCCCGCTCGAGGAGAACCGCGTCGCGACAGCCCGCTCGGGCGAGATGGTAGAGCGCGCTCGCGCCCATCACCCCGCCGCCGACGACGACGACCTCCGCCGACTCCGGAAGCGCCGTCAATACGCCCCGAGCTCCCGGAGACGCTCGTCCGAGATACCGAAGTGATGCGCGAGCTCGTGGAGGACGACGTGGCGAACGCGCTGCGCGAGGAGCGTGCGGTCGTGGCCGTAGAGCCGTTCGAGGGGGCGACGGTAGATCGTGATCCGATCAGGGAGCGTCAGCACGTAGCCGCTCGAGCGGCGGGTCGCCGGAACGCCTCGGTAGAGCCCCAGGATCGACGGGCTCGGCGGCTCCTCGTCCGAGACCTCGATCCAGACGTTCTCGACCCGTCCGGCGAGCTCGTCCGGCAGCGAGTCGAGCGCCTCGTCGACCCAGTCGCGGTACTCGTCGGCGCTCACGCCGGCGCCGACTCCCAGTACTGACGCACGAGGCCGCGCCGTGCGGCGATGTCTCGGAGCGCGAGCATCGCCGTGTAGGTCGGGAGCACCGCCAGCTCACCGCCGGAGGGCACGAGCTCGAGCCCCCGGTCGAGCGCACGGTCGAGGTCGGAGACGACCTCGATCCGCTCCGGGCTCAGCCCCCCGTACTTGAACCGCAGGGCCATCTCCTCCGCACGCTTGCCGGTCGTCACCAGCCGATCGAGCCCGTCTGCGAGCGGCTCGAAATCCACGTCCCAGATCCAAGAGACGTCGCGCCCGTCCGCGATCTCGTCGTTCAGCGCCACCACGGCCACGCTGGGCGCGCCTCCGGCGACGAGCGTCCGTACCGCCTCGTTCGCCCCGGCCGGATTCTTGATCAGCAGGACGAGCACGGTCCGGTCGCCCACCGGGAATCGCTCGAAACGGCCGAACGCCGGTCGAAACCGCGCCAGGCCGGCGGCGATCTCCTCCAGCGAACGACCGAGGACGATGGCGAGAGCCGACGCGGCGACGGCGTTGTAGACGTTGTAGAGGCCGGGCAGCGCGATCGTGACCCTGATCGCTCCGATCGCCGCCTCGAGGTCGAAGGACGTCGGATCGAGGCCGTCGAGCTCGATCGAGCGAGCCGCCACGTCGAGAGGCGGCCGGCTGGAGTCGCCGTTCGGACAGCGGTAGTCGCCGAGGTGCCCGACATAGGCGGCTGCGTAGTCGTACGGAGCGCCGCAGCGCACGCAGTACTTCGAATCGGCGGCATGCGGAAGGCGCTCGCGAGCGACGGCCGGATCGTCGACGCCGAAGCGAACGGCGCCCGGCCGATCGCGGGCGAGCTCGGCGAGAAGCGGGTCGTCCGCGTTGACGACGACCGTGCACGCGGGATCGAGCCCGGCCACCGCCCCTCGCCAGCGCTCGGCGATCAGCTCGAGCTCGCCGTAGCGGTCGAGCTGGTCGCGAAAGAGGTTCCCGAGCAGCACGGCGCCAGGCCGCACCTGACGCGTGATGGCAGGAAGCGCGCCCTCGTCGACCTCGAGCAGCGCGAGCTCCGCGTCCCCCTTCTCGAGCAGCGCCGAGGCGATGCCCGAGGCGAGGTTCGCGCCCGCGCGATTGTGCACGAGCTTCGTGCGCTCCCGCAGGATCTCGGCGAGCATCGCGCTCGTCGTCGTCTTCCCGTTCGTCGCCGACACGAGCACCGTTCCCCCCGGCAGCCGCGCGGCAAGCCGCTCGATCGCGTGAGAATCGATCGAGGTGACGATCTTCCCCGGCAGCGTCGTCCCGCCTCCCCTGCCGGCGAGGCGCGAGAGCCGGCCCGCGGCGCGGGCGATCGCGGTCTCCACGCCGAGCCTCATCCGGCCAGTGTAGTTCGCGGTCTCGCATCCCCTTTTCGGGGGAGGCATTCGTCCCGCGAGGGCGAACTCTCGGCCCGTGAGCGAACGCGTCAGCGTTCTCCAGAGCCTTGCGACCGTCGAGGAGCGCGATTCCTACACGGCCGGGCATTCCCGGCGCGTGCGCCTGCTCGCCCTCGCAATCGGAGCGCAGGCCGGCATGGAGGGCCTCGAGCTTCGCGCGCTCGGGGAGGCAGCGCTCTTCCACGACATCGGCAAGCTTGCGATTCCCGACGAGATCCTGCTCAAGCCGTCGCGCCTCACCGAGGACGAATGGGCGCTGATGCGGAGCCACTCCGACGAGGGCGCCCGGATGGTCGAGCGCGTCGGTCTCGTCGAGGACGCCGTCCCGGCGATCCGCCATCATCACGAGCGCTTCGACGGAACCGGCTACCCGGACGGGCTGGCGGGCGAGGAGATCCCGCTCGCGGCCCGCGTGATCCACCTGGCCGACGCCCTCGATTCGATCCTGACGACCCGCATCTACCGGCCTGGCCGCCCGGCCCGCGAGGCACTCGCCGAGGTCAGGCAGGGCGCCGGCTTCCAGTTCTGCCCCGCCTGCGTGGCGGCCCTGGTCGACATCGTGGCCAGGGGAGAGCTGGAGGATCTGGGAATTCCGAAGCGGGCGCTCGTCACGGCGTTGTAGCGCTCGGATATCTAGTCACAGCCGGAACGTGCCGATAGAATCGTGCGGTTGTCCACGGGGCTGACGGCCCCACGGGAGGGAGAGATGGAGACATTGACTCACCGGAAGGGGTTGCGCCGGCTCGGACTGCTCGCTGCGGTCATGTCGACGGCGACGCTCTTCCTCGCGCTGGGGGCACAGAGCGCCTTCGGCGGCACGGTTCTCTGCTCGTTCGACTCGGCGACGGCACAGCTCGCGATCGTCGTCTCGGACGCGAACGCGGCGGGAGCCGGTGCCGACAACACGATCGTGGTCACGCGCGGCATCGCGGACTCGATTCTCGTCAACGGCGTCAACTGCGTCGACGGCGCGACGCTGACGACGGCGACGACCCTCAACACGCGCCAGGTGAACGTGCTGCCTCTGGCGGTCACGGGCGCCGAGGGCGACGACGTCCTCGTGATCGACGAACGAGCGGGCCGCTTCGTGCCAGGGGCGCCCGGCGCGATCGTCAGCGGCGATCTCAACGCGGCGAACTTCGCTCCAGGCGTGGCCGACGGGCAGGGCCTGAACGAGCTCGAGTGGTGGGTCGAGCTGAACGGGGCGCGAACGTCCTCGGGCAACCAGATCAGCTTCTACGACGTCGAGACCGAGGGAGCGGTGGTCGTCGGCAGCGACGGCGGCGGCTCCTTCTGGGACGGCACGGTGCCGATCGCGCCCGCGGGCGCGACTCC
Source organism: uncultured Thermoleophilia bacterium (assembly GCA_963705605.1). Taxonomy (GTDB): domain Bacteria; phylum Actinomycetota; class Thermoleophilia; order Gaiellales; family Gaiellaceae; genus CAVPKC01. Next base: position 137,785 of record CAVPKC010000002.1, on the reverse strand, counting down.
GCCGTCCGCAGCCGGCCTCCAGGGCGGCGACGTCCTGCTCAACATCAACTCCTTCCCCGGAGACGCCGACGCGGACGTCTTCGCTCCGATCACCGGGACCGGCAACTCGATCTCGAGGGTGAATCTCCTCATGGGCGGCGGGGACGACTTCGCCTCGGGCAAGGGCGGCAACGGCACGGGCGCGATCGCGACCGTCCCGCTGTACATCGACGGCGGCAGCGGAAACGACTCCTGCCAGGCGGGGATCGGGCCGGACACCATCGTCAACTGCGAGTTCATCGACGGCAACTCGCAGGCCGGATCGATCGTGAGACCTCGCCAGAACGATCTTCTCGGCCAGTGGGAGCTCGGGAGCTTCTCGGGCGACATCGCCGACTTCTCCGGCCAGGCGGGCCCGCTGACGATCACGATGAACCCGAACGGCTCGCTGACCGTGGTCGGAGCCACCGTCTCGATCACCGCGGTCGGCATCGACGGCGTCATCGGATCGCAGGGAGACGACGTCATCAGGGGCAACGGGTTCCAGAACCTGCTCGTCGGCTGCGGGGGCAACGACACGATCTCCGGAGGCGACGAGACGGCCGGGACCCCGGGCGACTTCATCGACGGCGACAACGTCTCGGGCCGGTGTGCGATCGCCGGAACTGCCGGCAACGACACCCTCGACGGCGGCCAGGGCAACGACACCGTGGTCGGCGGCCCCGGCGACGACACGATCAACGAGAACACCGGCGTCAACTCGGCCGGTTTCCAGAACGGCGCCGACGCGATCGACGGCGGGCCCGGCATCGACACCGTCGACTACTCGGGCCGCACGACACGGGTCGTCGTCTACCTCGGCCTGATCAGCACCTTCAACGACGGCGCCGACACGAACGCCGACGGCCTGACGAACGAGTTCGACGACGTCTTCTTCACCACCGAGAACGTGAAGACGGGCTCGAACCAGGACATCATCTCGGCGAACTTCGTCAACAACCGCTCGGACAACGTCTTCACCGACAACGGCGGCAACGACTGCCTCGAGGGCGGGCCCGGCAACGACACGTTCGTCCAGGGGACGGCGCCGCAGGGCGCCGACGTGATGGTCGGCGACACCGGGACGGACACGGCCGACTACAGCGGTCGCCCGGCGGAGATGCCGGTCGCGGTCGCGCTCGACGGCGTCGCCAACGACGGCGACATCGCGACCAACGAGGGTGACAACGTCGGCGGGTTCAGCGTCAGCTGCCGCCCGCAGACGATCCTCGTCAACCCGCCGATCTCGATCGTGTCGACCAGCTCGACCGGGTCGAGCTTCATCGTCTCGACATCGACCCAGTTCCTCGACGCGCCCGTCGCCGGGCCGTCCCCGAACTGCGTGCTCGTGCCGATCCAGACCGTGACGACGACCCCGGTGACGACGACCCCGACCGGGCTGCCGATCATCGGGCTGCTCAGGCAGCCGCAGGGCTTCATCCTTCCCGGTTCGTACGTCTGCAACCAGGGTGAGACGCTCGGCGGCGACCAGGCTCCGCTCACGAACGCGGACGTCGAGAACGTCAACGGCGGCTCGGGCAACGACCAGCTCGTCGGCAACGCGGTCGGCAACGTCCTGAACGGCAACGGCGGCGACGACGTGATCGACGGCGGCGCTGCAACCGACCAGCTGAACGGCGGCGCCGGAGACGACCGGATCGCAGGCGGCGACGGCAACGACGCCTTCGACGGCGGCGAGGGGACGAACTGGGCCGACTTCTCCCAGTCGGCCTCCTCGGTGCAGGTCAACCTGACGACCGGCACGGCGACCGGCCAGGGCAGCGACACGCTGAAGAACATCCAGAACGTCGAGGGCACCGGCTCCGCCGACTCGCTCTCCGGCAACGAGCAGGCGAACGTCCTCAACGGGGCGGGCGGCAACGACGCCATCGCCGGCAATGCCGGCGACGACACGCTCAACGGTGGCTCCGGAGCCGATCAGATGAGCGGCCAGGGCGGCGCCGACAAGATCGCCGGCGGCGAGGGCCAAGACGCCGCGCAGGGCGGCGGCGGCCCCGACTGGATGCAGGGCGGCCAGGGCGGCGACACGCTGCTCGGACAGCAGGGCAACGACCAGCTGTTCGGCAATGCCCAGCCCGACTTCCTGAACGGGGGTCGCGGGCAGAACGTCTGCAAGCCGGGCTCGCCCGGGCTCGCACGCGGCGACGTCATCGTCAACTGCCCGTAGCAGGCAACGAGCAACGGCAATCGCACGGAACCGGCCCCGCGAGGGGCCGGTTCCGTTGACGAGACGTTCGAGCCGATCGGTAGACTCCCGCGCTCAGCGGGGGAGTTCCCGAGTGGCCAAAGGGGACCGGCTGTAAACCGGTTGGCTCCGCCTTCGGAGGTTCGAATCCTCCCTCCCCCACTGCAAGACGCGCCGGAGGCGCGGCGCGCAGCGGCCGCACCCGCAGGGTGCCAGGCCGCGAAGGCCCGCGGGCACGGCATTGCCCGCACGCAACGAGGCGGCCGCAGTGCGCGAAACCGGCGTGTCGGTTTCGCGCGGTCGTCGCGATATCGGGCCTCGCCCGATTCGCGACACAACCGGCCGCGACCCCGTTTCAGCACGCCGAAGGCGTGCGTATCCGAGTCGCAACGAGGCGGGCGCAGGCCGCCTCAGCCGTGCAGCTCAGCACGCCGCAGGCGTGCGTATCAGGGCCGACGCCGATTCCTTCGCCCGAGCACTGCGCCGGCAGTGCCCGGCAAGCCGGCGCAGGCCAGGATCTGCGACTCCCGCGCCAAACCCGTCGCGTACAGGGCTGAACGGCCGCAGTGCCCAAGCTGGCAAGGGCCCGTACACTGGATTCGTGGAGACCGCCCGCCTTCCGGGGGACGAGCTCGTGCGCGAGGGCCTCACCGACCTGGCTGCGGGTGAAGCTACCGTTCCGGCGTACCTGGTCTCCATCGGAGCGCCCCGCCTGCGACAGCTCGGGCTCGAGGTTCCGACGCCGATCCCCTCGCCCGAGCATCGACTCTACGATCACCTGGCGGCAGAGGACTCCGACTCCGCCCACTCCCGCTACAACGCGCTCGTCCGGCGCCTGATCAGCTTCGAGCGCGCCGCGGCATGCGCGAGCACACGGACGCCGACCGTCTGAAGCAGTTCATGCGAGCGCTCGGCGCAGAGGCCGAGCGCGACACCGCCTGCTACCTCACCGGCGGCGCGACGGCGGTGGCCTTCGGGTGGCGCCCGACGACACTCGACGTCGACATCAAGCTCGTTCCGGAGAGCGACCGGCTGCTCCGGGCGATCCCGAGGCTGAAGGACGATCTTCGGATCAACGTCGAGCTCGCGTCGCCCGGGGACTTCATCCCGCTCCCCGACGGCTGGGAAGGGAGAAGCCTGTACGCCGGCCGCGAGGGCCGCGTGACGTTCTACCACTTCGATCCATACGCTCAAGCGCTCGCGAAGCTCGAGCGAAGCCACGAGCAGGATCTCGAGGACGTTCGTTCGTTCGTCGAGTCGGGCCTGGTCGAGCCGGAGCGGGCTCTGGCGATGTTCGACGAGATCGAGGCCGAGCTCTACCGCTTCCCGGCGGTCGACCCACCGTCGTTTCGCCGCAGCGTCGAGAGCGCCTTCGGTGGAAGGTAAGATCGTCCGAGCGCCCTCTTAGCTCAGCTGGTAGAGCACCTCCATGGTAAGGAGGGGGTCGACGGTTCGAGTCCGTCAGAGGGCTTCGCCGATTTGCAGGGACTCACGACTCCAGCTTGCCTTGACGGCCACGAATCAAGGCGTGCAGGGAACATTGAGGGAACGCAGAACGGCTGCTGGGCACCCTTGAGGGTCGTCGCACCTTGGGTTCGAACTAAGGTTCCTTCGCTCCTTGCCGACTGTTGACTGCGGGCGCTCCGTCTTCCAGGACCACGGCGTTGTCACGAAGGCAAACAAAGACAACGCGCTCAAGGGCTTTCGCCTTGGGCATCGGCGCATTGTATTCGAGGTGGTCCCGGCGTAACAGGCCCGCACGCTCAGCTGATTTCGCACTTGCAGGAGTGCGGCAAACGTCGACGCCGCTACGACGGATGGAACTCGAGCTGCGTTCGCCGCAGCCGGCGTCCCGGAGCCGTCCGTGGGGGAGCACCAAGGGAACGACAGGCCGACCCACGCAGGGCTCCGCACAACGTTCGCCGGCTGGGCGCACGTCCGCGCCCGTGTGCGCCTGCTCGGCGACGGGGCGACGCCGTGCCTATCCTTCGCCTCTCAGGCGCTGTCCCCGAGGGACGGGAGCCGCGCAGGTCTCGCGGCGGACAGGGCTAGCTTGGCGTCAAGCCGCGCCGCGCGCCACCCAGGCCTTCGCCGAGACTACGAACGGTGGTTCCGGCAGCCTCTCCCTGCAGAGCTCGCGCAATGCCGTGCGCCGATCGGGCTCGAGGCCGGCTACGTGCGCACCCGACGGGGCGACGCCGAGCGTGAACGGCTCCCACCAGTCCTCGAACGTGGCGTGCTCGACGTCCACCGCGACGGCGCTGTCGACGATGTCGCCGATTCCAGCCGCGTGAAAGAGGTCGGCCAGGTGGCCGGCCCTGCTGCCGGGGCAGACAGACCCAGTCTCGACCTCAGGATCGAGCGCTTGGGCGACATCCCAGAACGGACCGATCGGGCCGCCGTCGGTGAAGTCCCACACGCATGCGGCGACGACGCCGCCGTCCCGCGTCACCCTCGCCATCTCGCGGAGGCCTGCGACCGGATCGTCCATGACGTTGACCACGAGCTGGGCGAGCGTCGCATCGAAGCAGCCTCCTTCGAACGGCAGATCCTCAGCCGGCGCGCGGATGACCTGGACTCCGGGATGGCGGCCGCGTAGGGCCGCGACGAATTCCTCGGACGGGTCGACCGCCGTGACCCGTCCCGGCCTGGCCCTCCGGGCGAGCTCCGCGGTCAGCGCACCGGGGCCGCATCCGACGTCGAGGACCCGGCCGTCGAGCGGGAGTCCGGCGAAATCGGCGAAGGGCACCGCCAGCGGCCTCGAGTAGCGGCCCATGAACCGGTCATAGGCATCGGCATCGCTCAAGCTCACTTCTTCTCCTTCGGCGGCAACGCGCGGGCGAAAGCGACGCTCTGCATAACCCAGGGCTCGAGCGCTCGCTTCGTGGAGACCGACTCGGCATCAACCCGAAGCCAGCCCTTCATCTCGCGTCCGCGCATCTCAAACGGTCGCGCACCGGGCTTGGCGAGGAGAGCCTCGGTCTCCTCCTTGGAGCAGTGGATCATCAGGCCACCCTGGCCGCTGACCCCCACCGCCATGTGGCCGTCGATCATGAAGCCGATGCCGCCGAACATCTTCTGCTCGGTGTAGCCGTCCTCGGAGGCGATCAGCTCGCGGATCCGGTTGGCGAGATCCTCGTCGTAAGCCATCGTGACAATCATGGCGCATGGGCGTTGACGCCGATAATCGGCTTCGCCTGCTCACCCTCGCGGCCGGGCTTCGGCATAACGCCGAGATCGGTCAACCTGGCCTGTGTTTCAGCGCCTACGGCCACAAATTCGGAATCAACCATCTCGAGAGGCGGGAGGGCGTGTTCCTCGGCGCCGTGAGCCGGCCACGCGACGTCCGAGGGCCGCGGGGTATGGAGCACTCGTGGAGCAGAGCGGTCGCACCGGTGGCAACCGGTGGCAATGGGACGGGGCCAGCAAGCGGCTCAAACGGGCGAAAACTGTTGCCGCAGGTTGCGACCGGTTGCCGATCGGAGCGCACGGTAAGGGTGTTCTCCGTGTTATGGAGGGGGTCGCTTTCCTGGCTCCGCAAGAGAGTTCGAGCCCGCGAACCCGAAGGCTCGCAGGACTCGCATCGACCTTGATACCTCGAAGCTCGCGCGAGGCGTCTCGAGCTATCAATCACGCGACGGCTCCCGTCCGGTCTCCGCCGGCGCGTCGGCTGCGATGGCAACCGCCCTGGCTAGCGGGCCACGCGATAGCGCAAGTAGACGACCCGCGAGCTGAACGTCCGAGACTCGATCAGCTCGAGATCGAGCCGGCGCTCGCACTGCGGGTAGAAGGGGATGCCGCCGCCGAGCACCACCGGATAGACGACGGGGCGGAACTCGTCGATCAGACCCAGCTGGGCGGCCTCGCGGGCGAGGGTGGCGCCACCGATCCCGATGTCGCCGTCTCCCGGCTCACCCCGTAACCGCTCGATCTCCTCGACCAGACTGCCGGAGGCGAGCCGGGCATTCCCCTCCACGGCCGACAACGTTGTCGAGAACACGACCTTCGGGAGGGGCCTCCAGACCGAAGCCCACTCGAGGGTGTCATAGTCCAGCGACGGATTTTGGTCGGCCGTCTCCCAGTACAGCATCGTCTCGTAAAGCCGTCGACCCATCACATGCGCGGCAAGCTCCCGCGTCTGATCGGTGAAGAAGCGAAAGACCTCCTCGTCGGGCGTCGTCCAGTCGAAGCTACCGTCCGGGCCGGCGATGTATCCGTCGAGCGAGACGCTCATCGAGTAGATCACGCTGCGCATCAGAGGTCATCCTCAGGATAGATTCGACCCGCCGTTTGCGGGGTTCGGGTCGGCGGGCGGAGCGCATCGGCTGTCGTCGACGTCTGTGTCGTGACTCAAAGTGTTGGGGAATGACGCCTGAGCGCGTGTCGGGCGTCAGCCGATTTGCTCGGCCAGCCCGATGAGAATGCCCTCGGGGCCTCGGACGTAGCAGAGCCGATACACGTCTTCGTACTGGACCACTTCGTCGACGAGCTGCGCGCCGTGTCTGCGGAGCCGGGCGAGCGTATCGTCGAGGTCGTCCACGGCGAACATGACACGCAGGTAGCCCAGAGCGTTCACCGGGGCGTTCCGGTGATCGGCGACCACGGGCGGCGCGAGAAATCGCGAGAGTTCGATCCGGCTGTGGCCGTCCGGCGTACGCATCATGGCGATCTCGACGCGCTGGTCGCGCAGTCCAGTGACACGCCCTGACCAGTCTCCTTCGATCATGGCTCGCCCCTCGAGTTCGAGGCCCAGCTCGGCGAAAAACGAGATAGCGGCATCAAGTGACTCCACCACGATGCCGACGTTGTCCATCCGTTGAAGCGCCACGCGGCCATTCTTGCGGTTCGCAAAGATCACCGGTGTCCGCGAGCCGCGCGGGATCAGGTGTCCGTACCTCTGGTTGCGCCAGCGTGCGGGAATGTCCCCGACGGGGAGGCTGCGAGTAGGCCGGACGGTGCGTTAGGTTCCGTCAGCGCCGTTCCCGTCGCTCGGAGCGCCACCGGCGCAGTCGCATCGAAGAGCTAGCTGGTCGAGAGACCTCGGCATCGATTGATGCGAAGCGATGACTTCGCCTCGCGGCGGGAGTCGTACCTTCGGTAAGAGGTTGATTGGTGATAACGCCGCCCACGATCACGCCGCTGCTCGTGGCCGACCTGCTCGTCGAGGGCGAGCGGATGCCGGTCTACGTGCACGTCATCGACCATCCCGATGCGCGCGTGCTGGTCGACACCGGCATGACGGAGCTGCACCCGGCGATGGCCGACATGGATCCCCGCCTCCAGCCGCTGAGCGAGCAGGACTTTGATCTCGCGGGCATCGACATCGTCGTCAACACACACCTGCACGCCGACCACTGCGGCGGCAACCACCTCTTCGCCGGCAAGCCGATCTATGTCCAGCGTCGGGAGCTCGACGACGCGCGCAGCAAGGACGACTACACCATTCGCGAGTGGGTCGAGGCGCCCGGCGTGCAGTACGTGCCGGTCGACGGCGAGCACGAGCTGCTGCCCGGGCTCCGACTCGTCCCGGCGCCGGGCCACACACCCGGCATGCAGATGGTCGTCGTCGAGACGGGCGGGCGCCCGGTCATCGTCGGCGGCGACGTGGCGGTGTGGTTCGGCGAGTTCGACGAGCCGCCCACCGAAGGCCGGCAGCGGGTCCTTGCGCTCGACCCCGAGCTCGTCTGGCTCGCGCACGAGCACGAGCCCTGGAGGCCGCGCACCATGTAAGGCGCGCCGCAGTGCATATGACCCGCGGTGCCTACAAGTGGGTCGTCCTCTCGAACACAAGGATCGGACGGCGGATCGCTGGCAGAAGCGGACGGGCAACGAAATCGAGCCTCCGGCGCACTAGGTTCGCCCGGGGGGTGTGCGTTGCGGTGGACCAGTGTGCGGGAGTGTCCCCGGGCTGCCTGGTCGTGGACAGGTGGCCCGCGACTCACACGCGCGACTATCTTGGTCAGAGGCCTTAGCGCTCCACGCGATATCGCACATGCGTCGCGTGCGGTGAGTGCAGGGTCTCCACTGGCGTCAACCGGAGCTCGGCGATCCCGTCGAACAACCGCTCGCCCTCCCCGAGAAGCACCGGGGCGATGTCGAGCGTCAGCTCGTCCACGACCCCGGCCGAGAGCGCCTGACGCACAGTCGAGGCGCCGCCCGCGACGTCGACACCGCGGTCGCCGGCAACCGCCGTGGCCTGCTCGAATGCCGCTTCGAAGCCGCCGGTGACAAAGTGAAACGTCGTGCCGCCCTGCATCTCGATCGGGTCGCGGGCGTGGTGGGTGAGGACGAAGACGGGGGCGTGATACGGCGGCTCGTCGCCCCACCAGCCGCGCCAGTCCTCGTCCCAGGGCCCGCGGATCGGGCCGAACATGTTGCGGCCCATGACGTAGGCGCCGCGAGAGCGCAGCAACCAGCGCTGGGCGATGAGGTCCGCCTCGTCTGTCACCTCGCCGAGATGCCAGCCGTGGAGCTGCATGCCGCCGACGCCGAGCGGGTTCTCCCGGCTCTGGCTGGGCCCAGCGACGAAGCCGTCGAGCGATATGGACATGTGGCAGGTAGTCGCGGTCATGGCATCTCAGACTGACACAACCACAGAACTCATCGGCCACGCGGCAATGCGTACTAACGCGTCGGCGGGCCACTGGCCGGCGAAAGCCCCACGGCTCCGCCGCGACGCGGCAAGTGCGGAATGCGTAGTTCGCGGACGCCCCCGGGGCCGTCAACCCGAGATCCATCCGGCCAGGGCAGCCTGACGTGCGCGAGCGTCCTCTCGCCTGAGCGGGCTTTCGACCTGAGCGGGACGAGCAATTCGACCCCCTCTCTACGTGAGTGTGGTCACACGTTCTGGCGGGGGCTCGCTCCCAATTCCGTCTTCTCATCACGGATCTGCGCGGAGAGTATGGAGCGTTTATGGAGCCTAGCGGGCGCAACCAGTGGCAACCGGTGGCAAATGCGCAGGTCCCGAAAACGGCTCAAACAAGCCGAAACTGTTGCCGGGGGTTGCGACCGGTTGGCACTGAACCTTGATGGTAAGGAGGGGGCTGACGGTTCGAGTCCGTCAGAGGGCTCTGCAAAGGCCCCGTAAGCGGGGCTCTTTTCTTTCTGGCTTGCTCGGCGCCGACTGAGGCCGGCGCGAGATCCGCGGAAGCGGTGAGCGCCGCCAAGCTCGCTCACGGTGTCGAGACGACGCCGAGGCCGGCTAGCACTGTGTCGACGACGTCCTGGACGAAGCGGTCGCTGAGGGGAGCGTGGCCGTGCAGGAGTCGGTGGTAGAGCGGGCCGTAGACGAGGTCGAGCGCGAGATCGACGTCGACATCCGGGGGGAGCTCGCCGCGACCGATCGCGCGTCCGAGGAGGGCGCGGGCTGGCTCGCGGCGCGGCGCGACGAACCGCGCGTGGTAGATCGACGCGAACTCGGGATCGGTCTGGGCTTCGGCGACCAGCTCCGCGACCACGCGCCCGTAGGGGCGCGCGCGGACGCGCCGGATCCAGGGTCGAAGGAGTGCGAGCAGGTCGGTTCGGAGCGAGCCGGTGTCGGGCGGCTCGGGCCGGTCGGTGTCCCACTCGTAATAGAGCGCATCGAGGGCGAGCGTCTCCTTGCTCGGCCACCAGCGGTAGATCGTGGCCTTGCTCACGCCGGCACGTTCGGCGACCTCGTCCATGCTCACCGTCTCGAGACCCTGCTCGAGCAACAGCTCCGTGGCGGCGTCGAGGATCGCCGTGCGCGCCTTCTCGCTGCGGGGCCGGCCTCGCCGCTTCTGCGGACTGCCGACGGACTCGCTCATTGCGCCGGGACGTTTCCGAGCGCCCTGTAGAGCGCTGCGATGTCGCGCCGCCCATAGCCGAGCCGCTCGGCCTGCGAGAGCGCCCCGTCCGCGGCGTCGGCTGACGGGAGCAGGAGGTCGAGCTCTCGCGCCAGCGCCAGCGCCAGCGTGATGTCCTTGTGCATGAGGCTGACGTCGAACCACGCCTCTTCGGGGAGGTCGAGAACGAGCGGAGCGCGCGCCTTCAGCATCGGCGAGCCAATCGGGCTCTCGGTCATCACCCGGGTCGCGACCGTCGGGTCGACTCCGAAGCGGGTCGCCAGTAGCAGGCCTTCGGAGTAGGCGAGCATCTGCACGGCGAGGCTGATGTTGATCGCGAGCTTGAGGGCGAGTCCCTGTCCGTTCTCGCCGACGTGCGTGGGCGTGCCGAGCTCGTGCGGCGAGCCCGGCGAGGATTCCGTCGGGGCCGGAGGCGGCCGACTCCAGGGCGTCGTCGTCGGGAAGCGAGGTGAGGACGATCTCGGCGGCCTCTGCCACCTCGCGTGGCGTGTCGCGCCAGCGCAGGCCGGCCTCCTCGAGGGCGCGGGCGTGTTCGCGCTCGCGCTCGTTGCCGTAGACCTCATAACCAGCCGAGTGGAGGCGGGCTGCCATGTTGCCGCCCATGTGGCCGAGACCGACGAAGCCGACGGTCGTCATCGTTGGCCCTCCTCTCTCTTCCAGAGCCGACCCCTGCCCTGCAGTCGCCGTCCGATCACCCGGAACGGCGGGCACCGCCGTGCCGTCCAGCGCGGGCTGGCCGGGTGCGAGAGGCACCCGGAAGCTTCCCGGACGGCCCCCGGTCGCGCGGCAGCGAATCTCGACAGCGGCGCGCGCTGGCGCGTGCTCGCGCATGTACCAGACCCGCCGCGGCAAAGAGGGCGCGACGGCTGGCAGCCGTCTGGCAGCGGCTCAGAGAGGTCGAGTCCCCGGAATCGTGAGCCGATAGGACTCAGAGAGAGCGGTCGGGTTCGAGTCCGGAAGGGGCTGGCATGCGCGGGTCACGCAGTCAGATGCGATTAGCCAGGGCGGCGACCGCGTCGTACACCCCTGAGGGCCCCGGGAGGTCGCGCAGGCTGAGCTCTGCGATGCGCTCGGGAAGGATCGGGTCTTGCTCGATCTCGCCATTTCTCTCTTCGAGGCCGAGCAGGACGCGCAGCAGGAAGAACGGGGCGCCGGTTGCCCACGCCTGCGGACTGCATGCGGTTGGGTATTCGACAGGGTAGTCGGTGAGCGACCGTGCGTAGCCAGCGAACGTCTCGGGCAGCCGGCCCAGGAAGTACTGCGCCGCCTCGAGGATCGCAAAGGCGATAGTCGCAGCCTCTCTGTCGTACCCGTAACGGCGCAGGCCGGCTGCGATCAGCGAGTTGTCGTGCGGCCAGACGGTTCCCTGGTGATAGCCGATCGGGTTGTACCCGCCGTCCCCCTCGGCCATCGTGCGTACGCCCCAGCCTGAGAACAGCCGCGGCCCGAGCAGATGCGTGACGACCTTGTTGGCGCGGTCGCCGGCGACGATCCCGCTCCACAGCAGGTGGCCGATGTTCGACGTGAGCGCGTCGACCGGCTGCTTGTCGCCGTCGAGCGCGAGGGCGTAGTAGCCGCGATCCTCGAGCCAGAAGTCGTCGTTAAACGATTGCTTGAGCTCGTCCGCCTGGCGCTCGAGCTTCTGGGCAAGCGCATCGTCGTTCCAAAGCTCGCGTGCGAGGCGTGCACACCTGCGACGCGCGTCGTAGACGTATCCCTGCAGCTCGCAGGTCGCCCGCGGCAGCTTTGCCAGCGTCCCGTCGGCAAACAGGATCGAGTTCCACGAGTCCTTCCAGCACTGGTTCTCAAGCCCCGTCTCCGTGTTGCGGCGCTCGTACTCGACGTAGCCGTCGCCGTCGCGGTCGCCGTACTCGTCGATCCACGCAAGCGCGGCGCGGGCGTTTGGCTCGAGTCGCCGGACGCGCTCGTCATCTGCCGTGAACCGGTGATACTCGTCCAACAGGATGAGGAAGAGCATCGTCCCGTCGGCGCTTCCGTAGTAGGGAGAGTGCGGACGCTCCTCGAACGCGGTGAGCTCGCCGAAACGGAGCTCGTGGAGGATCTTTCCCGGCTCTTCGTCACGGAAGTCGTCGCGACGCGTGCCCTGCAGCGAGGCGAGCACATCAAGCGTCGTCGCCGCCAGCTCGGGAGCGATGTGCAGGGACTGGTAGCTCGTGATCAGGCTGTCCCGGCCGAAAAGCGTCTGGAACCACGGCAACCCAGCGGCGGGGACGGCCGCCTTGGATCCTTCGCGCGGGTAGAACCGGAGCGCGGCCAGATCGACCAGGCTCCGCGCGTAGGTCAGCTTCAGCGGCTCCCAGGAGGAGTCCAGCTTCGGCGCCACTGAAAGTAGTTCCGCAATCGTCGGATGGGTTCCAAGCTGGGCCCGCGACGCGGCAACCGCCTGGGGCTTGTCGGCCGGGCTGTACCGCGTCCGCTCGTGTCCGGTTTGCGTACCGTCGACTGCGGCGACGACCTCGATCCACGTCGTCCAACTGCCTTGGGGCGCGATGCCCGGCCTGAAGGTGACGCCGCCCGCCGTGATCTCGGCCTCGTGGCCGTGGGGCCGGATCCACGTCTCGCGGATGTAACCGCCCCGTTCGTATCCGAGAACGAGCCTGTCGTCGTCGATGCGTCCAAAGGTTCGGCCCTGTCGATCGATCGTTGCATCCTTGACTTGGAACAGGTCCGCAAAGTCGGCGCCGGCAGCCCACGCGATCTCCGGGCGGATCGGCTCGGTTCCATGGTTCAGCACGGTCAGCTCTTCGAAGAAGCCGTCGCCGACGACACGCCGGCGGATCACCGACAAGGTCGCGTCCGTGTACTCGGAACCCGTGCCAGGGACGAGGAAGAAGTGCGCCGAGAACGACTTCGTATCGTCGGTCGACAGCGAATCGAGCGACTGGCCGTCGATCGTCAGCAGCCACCGCGAAAGGTGGCGCGTGTCCCGGTGAAAGAGTCCATGCGGCTGGCCGGGTCCCGCGTCGACGTCGCCGTTGCGCCCACCAACGACGAAGGTGTTGCCTTCGAGGACACTGACCGTGTCGCTGTTCATCGTCATGGCTGATCGTTGCGCGCACATCCGCGCGCCGCGCGCGGGTTTCTGCAGGCCGAACAGCGCGCCGGTGATCGAATGGCGACCATTGGAGCCATTATGGAGCCCCGTGCTGCAACCAGCGGCAGCCGGTTGCAGGTGGAGCGCCGCTAGAAATGGTAACTACCGCTGGCGGGAACGCCCTGCTGAACGGAGAGGTTTCATCGTCGAGCTCGCGCCCGAGTTCCACGAACTGCCGTCTGATGTTCGCGATCCCTTCAAAGGCAGATAGAGCATCTCTCTACCGAAGGAGGGTCCACTGCTTGATTTCGGAACCGTGAGACCATCGAATCCGGCTTCAGCTCAGGCGGAGCCAGTCGCCGAGCGGCCTTTGACATGCAAGCCAGCACGATCGAGATCCCGTCCCCCTTTACACGGTTGGTAATGGTCTAGTACGTTTACATCGATCACAGTCCGCGGTGATCCCGTCCCCGGTCTTGTCGGCGCGCTTCGCTTCGACGCCGGCAGCCTTTCGCTCAACCTGGTTGCGACAGTCGGCCGTCGCTTCGGTCGAGCGGTCGAGCGCCTCGACTCGCTCGAGCGCCTCCGCGACTGGGTCTCCGGCGTTGGCCTCACCTCGAGCGGGGCCCCGAGCGAGGACGACCTCGAGCGAGTCCGGGCACTGCGGGAGGACCTCGACCAGCTCTTCCGCGGCGCCCTGGCCGGCACCCGGCCGCCCGCTGCCGCGCTCGGGCACGTCAACGCGGCCGTCGCGCGCACCGTGCCACAGCTGCGCGCGACGACTGCGGGCGCCGCGCTCGCGCGCGCCGACCACGGCCGGCCGCTCGATCCCGTCCTCGCCCTGATCGCCGCCGACGCAATCCGCATCCTCGCCGGCAGCGACCGCCTGGCGCTTCGCAGCTGCGATGCAGACGACTGCCGGATGCTCTACCTCGCGCATGACCGGCGCGCGCGCCGCTGGTGCTCCTCGGAACGCTGCGGCAACCGATCCCGCGTGGCCGCGCATCGCGCACGCGCCGCAAGCCAAGAGCGGCGATGAGCGAGCGTCGCTTCCTGATCCTGCACGGCGCCGAGAACCGCCGCCCTCCCGAGCACTGGCAGCACTGGCTCGCCGAGCAGCTCCGCCGCCGGCGCGAGATCGTCATCTACCCGCAGCTCCCAGAACCGGACAGCCCCAGCCTCGAGAGCTGGCTCGAGCTCATCCGCGCCGAGCTCGCCCAACTCGGAGACGGCGAGCGGATCGTCCTGTGCCACTCGCTCGCCGTGCTCGCATGGCTTCACCATGGGAACCGCCTCGCTGCGAGCGAACGCGTCCACCGCGTGCTCCTCGTCAGTCCGCCGAGCCCGGACATCCTCTGGCCGGACGTCGCCGACTTCACGCCTCCGGCCAATCTCGCACCGTGCTCGATCACCTGCGCCAGCCACGAAACCCGAATCGTCTGCGCCGACAACGATCCCTACTGCCCGGCGGGCGCCGACCGCATCTACGCCGAGCCGCTAGGGATCCCCACCGACGTGATTCCCGGCGGCGGCCACCTCAGCATCGACGACGGCTACGGCCCCTGGCCGAGCGTCCTCGCCTGGTGCCTCGACACCACCGTCCCTCTGACCGGCGAACCGCCTCCGGAATGGTCAGGAATGCCGTGAAGAAGGGCCTCGCCGTAATCAGGCTCCGCTGACGCGGACGTTTCAGTCGCGGAAGTGCCGCCCATCGGCGTCGCCCTTCAGCAGTGCCTTGACGTGCAGCGTCGCGGGCCGGCGAATCATCCCGAGCAAGCCGCTGCTCATGCCGAACTGCCGCTGATCGACGGTCGTCGTCGCCTCGACCGCGAACCCGTCGCCGGCAGGCTGCACCGTCGCAGCGAACTCGAGCGGCTCGACGATGCCCGCCACCTCGAGGTTCCCCACGACGTGCAGCATCCCGTCGCCGACCTCGCGGACGCGCGTCGACCGGAAGCGCACCTGCGCATGGTCGTCGACGTCGAAGAAGTCGGACGACCGCAGATGCTCGTCACGCTTCGCATTCCCGGTGTCGATGCTGTCGGCGTCGATCGTCAGTTCGATCTTCGCCCCGTTCCGCCCGACCTCGTACGAGCCGGCGAACCGATCGAAGCCGCCGCGAACCGGGATCAGGCCCCACATCGTCTTGACGGTGAAGCCGACTGACGAGCCGTCGCGGTCGAGCGACCAGCGCGACGGCGCTACCGTCGTCCGTTCAATTGCTGTCGTAGTCATCGCATCTCCTTTCGAGGAATCTGCGACGCACGGTGGCGGAGAGCGATGCCAAGCCAATGCCAGGCCGTCGGCCCCTGCTGCCGCGGAGTCATCTCGGAGCAGGGCTGTAACCGGACGAGCCGCTCGGCACCGAGCAGGACGACCGCGAGCATTCCTTCGCCCCCGGCGAGCACGGTGGATGCAGGGTCGACCGTTTGCATCTCGCTCGCCTCCCTCTAGCCCTGCGTCAGGGGCTTCGCCGTCGCGTGCGGCGGGACACGCTGCTCCAGCTCGGCGCCGACGCGCCGCAGCTCGAGCGCGACTGCGATCTGCATGACGCCGGTCACGAGCGCGAACGCGGCGACGAGCGCCAGCAGGGCGACCGCTCCCGCGCCGGGATGGCCGAACATGATCACGCCGAACACGACCGAGAGCAGTCCGCCCAGCACGACGAGCAGCGACCGTCCGCCGCTCAGCGGAGGACGAACGCGAGGGCGATCTCGAAGACTCCCATGGCGATCGCCCACCCGGCGATGGCGTAGAGCAGCCCCAACGCCGAGAGATCGGGCCAGACGAAGACGACGACGCCGACCGCGATTCCGAGCAAGCCCTCGAAGACGAGCCACGCGCGCTCGCCGCCCCGGATCGGCAGGTTGAACGCTCCGGCGATCGTCGCGAGCCCCGAGACGAGCGCGAACGCGCCGAACAGCGCGATCAGCGCAGTGAGGCCGATGTTCGGCCAGATGAGGATGGCGACGGCGAACGCGATCGCGACTACGCCGCGCAACGCCGTGACCTTCCAGATACGGGCGAGCGCCCGCTCGCCTTCCTTCAGATGCGTTTCGAGGTTCATGTCCCTTGCTCCTTTCAGTTCAACTTCGTGGACAGTTCGGCGGCCTTCTGTTCGAGCTCGTCGCGGGCCGCGGTGATGTGGTTCCTCGCTTCCTGCGAGGTGGCACCGGCGGAGTCGCGCACCTGCGCGAGGCGCTCGCCGACGGCGATCCGGCGGCTGCGGACGTCGCCGATCGCCGCCTCGGCCTGCTCGCGCGCCTTCCACGCCTTCGCCGCAACGCTGGTCTGGAGCCGCTCGAGGTAGGTGTCCCAGCTGCGGAGCTCCGCCTCGACGGCCGCAGCGAAGGTCGCCCAGTCGTCGGAGGCGTCTGCCTCCAGCGAATGCTCTGCGGCGTCGAGCCTCGTCTTCAGCTGCCCGAGCTTCTCCTCGACCTGGTCGGGAGCCTCGCGGACCGCGGCGCGGACGGCTGCCTCCTCCTGATGCAGTGCGTCGAGGTGAAGCCGGATCCGCGGCGCGCCCGCCTGCGCGCGCGCCCGCAGCCGCTCAATCCGGCGGCGGATCTCGGCAAGCTGGTCCTCGATCGTGGTTGTGCTCATGTCGAGCCTCCTGTTCGTCTGTCTTCGACAGCGCGAAGGCTCGTGGGCGCCGATGCCAGCGCTCTGCCAGGCGCGGCGGCGGTTCTGCCAGCTCAGGTGAGCCCGAGGCCGGCGCGCCCGCGGAACTCGTCCGCCGCGGCGGTGTCGCCGCGGGCCTCGGCGAGCTCCGCGAGCCCGAACAGCGCTGCGGTGGCCGGGCTCCCGGCGAGCGCGAGGAAGAGGCTCTCGCGCGCCTGGCGCGGGCGTTCCATCTGCGACCACTCGATCA
The DNA here is from genome assembly GCA_963705605.1 of uncultured Thermoleophilia bacterium. GTDB lineage: Bacteria > Actinomycetota > Thermoleophilia > Gaiellales > Gaiellaceae > CAVPKC01. The sequence continues at coordinate 120,809 of CAVPKC010000002.1, read as the reverse complement.
CCTGGCGGTACAGCCGCTCGGCGCCGTCGGCATCCCCGGACGCCGCAGCGATGCGCCCGAGCTGAACGTGTGCATGGGCCGTGACCCAGGTCGCCTGGGCCGCCTCGGCGGTGAGAAGCGCCTGCCGCTGGAGCTCCTCGGCCTCGTGCAGATCGCGGTTCGCGAACGCGTTCGCCCCGAGTCCGGCGAGAGCGAACGCCGCGTGGTCGCCGAACCCGACGCGCTCCGCGAGCTCCAGCGCTCGCCGGTATGCCTCCACCGCAGCGGTGCCGTCCTGACGTCGCTCCGCCACCCACGCCTCGAGCAGCAGCCCCGGGACGCGAAACGCGTCGTAGTCGATCGCGTCCGAGTGACGGCGGATTGCCGCAGCCATGGCAGCGACGGTTGAGACGTCGCCCGCCCGCATCGCGCCCGTGGCGCGGATGATGCTGGTCGACGCGACGCCCCAGTCGTCGCCGGCCGCCTCGAACACTGCCGCCGCGTCGCGCGTCATTGCATCGACCCGTTCCTCGTCCCCAGACTGCGCGAGGGCGAGCGCCAGGGTCAGCTGCGCGAATCCCAGCTGTCGCGGTGCCGCAGCAGTCGCGGCAAGCGCGAGCGCGCGTTCGCCGGCCGCGAGCGCGGCCTCGCGATCGAACTCCTCCGTCGCGAGGTAACAGAGGCCCGCGAGCAGCTCGACCCGCAACTCGATCGGCGCGTCTTCGCGCGTGGCCGACAGGGTGAGATCGAGGAAGCGCCGTCCTTCGGAGACACGGTCGGCCAGGCCGAAGTACCACGCCAGCGTCCCCAGCCGAGCCGCTACGGCAGGGTCCGGCGCTTCCCGGGCGTACGCGAGCGCAGCCCAGAGATTGTCGTGTTCCAGCTCCAGGCGGCTTTGCCAGGGCAGCCATTCCGGCCCGCGCAGCTGGAGGCGCGCCTCCTCGGCGAGTGCCGCGAAGTACTCGGCGTGGGCGGCGCGCGCGGCGGCGAGGCCACCGCTCTCCGCGAGGCGCCCGACCACGTAGTCGCGGACGGTGTCGAGCATGTCGTACCGGGCGACGCCGCCCGCGAAGGAGACGAACACGATCGACTTGTCGACCAGCGCGGCGACGAGATACGCGACGGTCGCCTCGTTGAGGCCGTGCGTCGCTGCGACCGCGACGAGGGACGCGAGGGACGCGCCGCCGCGGTGGACGGCGAGCTGCTGGAGCAGCGTCTTCTCGTCCCCGTGCAGGAGGTCGTAGCTCCATTCCACGAGCCCTTGTAGTGCGATGCGGCTCGGGTCGGAGGCGGGGCTGTCGCGCAGGAGTGCCGCGCGCCGCTCGAGGATGGAGACGAGCTCCGCGAGCCCGAGCACGTTCACCCGAGCGGCGGCGAGCTCGATCGCCAGCGGCAGCCCGTCCACCCGCCGGGCGATCTCAGCCGCGAGCGCGACGGCCTCGGCGTCCGGGTCGAACCCCGGCCGTGCCGCCCGCGCACGCTCGAGGAAGAGCTCGACAGCCGTCGAGCCAAGCGGTGCGACGGGAATTCGCACTTCGCCTGCCACGCGAAGCGCCTCACGGCTGGTCGCCAGGATCCGCACCTGGGGACACTCCGCGAGGAGCGTCGACGCGATCCGCGCTGCTTCGTCGAGTACGTGCTCGCACGCGTCGAGAACGACGAGCGCGCCGGCGTGGCGAAGCCTCGAGGTCACGCGTGCGAGCGGGTCGGAGCCGCGAACGTCGACGACGTGTGCGAGGAGCCGAACGGCGTCGGCCGCGCCGCCCGCGCGCGCGAACTCGACGAGCCAGATTCCGTCCGGGAACTCCCGATCGAGCGAGCGCGCCGTCTCGACCGCGAGCCGACTCTTCCCCACGCCAGGAGGCCCGGTGAGCGTCACGAGGCGGTGCTCGTGCAGCAGGTCGGAGACCTGGCCGAGCTCGTCCTCGCGGCCGACGAACGACGTCGAAAGGGCGGGGAGGTTGCCGCGGCGCCTGCGGTCGACCGGGACGGCGGCGATCGCCGGGTCGTGCGCGAGGATCGCCTCCTGCAGCCGCCGGAGCTCGGGCCCGGGCTCGAGCCCCAGCTCGTCGGCGAGCACGCGTCGCGCCTCCTGGAACGTCTCGAGCGCGTCCGCCTGGCGGCCGCTGCGGTAGAGCGCCAGCATCAGCTGCCCCCACAGCCGCTCTCGGAAGGGGTTGTCCGCGAGCGCCGCCCGAAGCGCCGGCGTGAGCTCCCGATGCTCGCCGAGCGCGAGCCTGATCTCGAAGTCCTCCTCGACTGCGTCGACGTGCAGCGCCTCGAGCCGTCGTGCCTCGGCGCTGAACCACGCCGTGCCGGTCAGACCCTGCAGCGCCGGCCCTCGCCAGAGGGCGAGTGCCGACTCGACCGCGTCCGCCGCGGAACGGAGGTCACCGTCGCGCAACGTGGCGCGCGTCTCCGCAAGCAACTCCTCGAACAACACTGCATCCACGCGCGCGCCCTTCAGTGCGTACCCGTCGGATGAGCCGACGATCGACTCCCCTCCGAGCGCGGCGCGAAGGCGTGCGATGTGATGATGGAGCGCGTTCCGCGGAGCGGCCGGGAGCTCCTCCCCCCACAGGCCGTCGACGAGCGCGTCGACATCGACCATGCGGCCGCGCCGGAGCGCGAGCATCGCCAGCAGGGCTTGACGCTTCGAGCCGCCCACGTCCGCGAGCGTCCCGCCCGCGAGAACCTCGAACGGGCCGAGAAGCCGGATTTCGAGCAGCTCCTGCATACGCGGACGAGCGCCTCCTCGAACGAGTCTCGCACGCTCGAACGCGCTGGGTGAAGCCCCTGCGCCGATGGCATCGAGCGCTGCGCCGCTGGCACGTCGGCGGGTTCGCCGTGATCCTCGCGTTGCCGTTCACCTCGGCCGTTGCGATACTCACCGACGTCCTCGTGCTCGGTCACGAACCACCCGCAGCACAACCTCGACGCTCGCTCCGCCTGCGGCGCTCGCGATGATGTCCGGTTGGCACGCCGCGGATCCGCCGGAACGGCCGGTGCTCCTCGTCAACCCGAGGTCCGGCGGCGGCAAGGCGGCTCGCGCCGGCCTCGTCGAGCGGGCGCGCGAGCGCGGAATCGAGGTGATCGTCCTGCACCCCGGCGACGACCTCGCAGCGCTCGTGCGGGACGCCGTCGAAGGCGGCGCGGACGCGCTCGGCGTCGCCGGCGGCGACGGCTCACTCGCCGTCGTCGCAGCAGCCGCGCTCGCACACGGGCTTCCTTTCATCTGCGTTCCCGCCGGCACCCGTAACCACTTCGCTCTCGACCTCGGCCTCGATCGCCGCGATCTGGTCGGCTCGCTCGACGCGTTCACCGATGCGGTCGAGCACCGGATCGACGTGGCGGAGGTGAACGGCCGCCTCTTTCTCAACAACGTGTCGCTCGGGGTCTACGGCGACGCGGTTCGGCAGCCGGCGTATCGCGACGCCAAGGCGCGCACGCTGCTGGAGACGGTGGCGTACGCACTTGGACCGAGTGCGGCCGCAACCGACCTGGAGCTCGTGGACGACGTCGGCCGCGCACATCGCGACCCGGCCGTCGTGCTCGTGTCGAACAACCCTTACTCGCTCGACCCGCCGCGAGCGCCGGGCACCCGCCCGACGCTCGACAGCGGGCAGCTCGGGATCCTCGTCCTCGACACGCCGCGGGCCGGCCAAACCCCGGGGCGGAGATGGACCGCGACACGGCTCGAGGTGAACGCTCGCGGGCCGGTCCACGCCGGAGTGGACGGCGAGGCGGTCGAACTCAGCCCGCCCCTCCGGTTCGTCATCAGGCCTGCCGCGCTCCGCGTGAGGATCTCCTCCACCCACCCCGACACTTCGCCGTCGGCACGGCTCCCGTAAGAGGAGACAGCGCCAGAGACGTCGAGACCCGCCGACTTTCGATCAGCGGGTCTCGACGAACGGCAGGCGGCGCGCGTCAGGAGACGTGCAGCTTCTCCTTCAGCTTGGCGACACGCTCGTCGACTCCGGCGCTCAGCTCGGCCTTGCGCTTCTCGCGCACCGCTCGCCGCGCTTCGTGCGCCGCGGCGTCGGCCGCGTCCTGCGCCGCCTCGAGCTCGGCCATCACCTCGGTGGCCGGCTGTCGCGTCACCTCGCCTTCGAGCTTCTTCATCTCGCCGTCGATCACCTCGACGGCCGGCTCCTCCACGGCCGCGATCACGGCGGTCGACTTCGGCGGGATCGCCTGACCGAGTACGGTCAGCGCCTCGTCGGACGTCGCGGCGCGATCGACGTCGAACGCGGCGCCGATCATGGCGCCGGCGCCCCAGCCGAGCAGGAGACCCACCGGCCCGCCCAGGACGCCGACGAGCATCCCGATCAGCGAGCCGCTCGCGGTACCGACGAGGCCGACGTTGTCGGCGCTCTCCGAGATGCGCAGCTCGCCCGCCGCGGTGCGTTCCACGACCGCCGCCGACTCGAGTCCGATGCGCCCATCGGCGTCGCAGTCCTTCAGGATGCTCAACGCCTGGTATGCCTTGCTCGGATCCGTGAACCGAACGACCACCACGTTTTCCTCAGCCATTGCTCCTCCTCTTGCTCGATCGACCCTGTCGGAGGAACTCTTTCGGGCGTCGATGCCAAACCAGTGCCAGACAGCGCGGCGCCGCTGCCACAGCCGTCGCGCACATCGAGGGAACACTGTGGGAACACCGACGCGGGCACCGGCGTGCTGACGGGCGCATGCTGTTTCGACGTCCACGCAGCGTGCACCAGCGTCCACGGCTCGAATTCCGGAGCGGGTCTGGCTCAGATGGATAGGCTTGTCGTCGTGATGGCGACCTGTGCGGTGTTGGGCGCAGGTGGTGGGATCGGAAGCGCGGTCGTGCGGGAACTGGCCGAGCGCGGCCTGCAGGTTCGAGCGGTGAGCAAGGACGGGCGCACCCGTGTACCGGACGGCGTCGAGACCTGCGCGGCCGATCTGACCACAGCCGAGGGGGCAGCCCGCGCCTGTGCCGGTGCCGCGGTCGTGTACCACTGCGTGCAGCCTCCCTACAACCGGTGGGCGGAAGAGTTCCCCGCGCTGAACACGACGATCGTCACGGCCGCGATGGCAGCGGGCGCGAAGCTCGTCGTTGCGGACAACCTCTACATGTACGGGCCGATCGGCGGGCCGATCAGCGAAACGACGCCGCAGGAGCCGCAGGGCAGGAAGGGCCGCCTTCGGAAGGAACTCGCCGCCTCGCTCCTCGCCAAGGCCCAACCGGATGGCCTGCGCATCACGATCGGCCGCGCCTCCGACTACTTCGGGCCTGCCGGCGCGCACAGCGTGGCGGGCATGATGGTGGCAAACGCCGTCGCTGGCAAGACCGTGCGCTGGCCGGCCAACGGGGATGTTCCGCACACCTTCAGCTACCTCCCGGACATCGCGCGCGGCCTCGCCCTCCTCGCCGAGAGAGAGGAGGCAAACGGCAAGGCATGGGTGCTTCCCGCGGCCCCTGCGATCACTGCGCGAGCGTTCGTCGCCCTGATTGGCCACGCCTGCGGCCGGGCGGTGAAGCTGTCGGTCACCTCGAAGCTCGCGATGCGAGCGGCCGGCCTGGCCATCCCGGAAGCGCGAGAGATGCCCGACATCTGGTACCAGTTCACCGCCCCCTTCATCGTCGACGGCTCCGCCTTCGAGACCGCCTTCGGGCCCCTCCAGGTCACACCACTCGCCCAGGCTGTGCACGACACGGTTGCCTGGTATCAGGCCGCCGCCGCAGAGACGTAACCCGCGGCCCGACCCACTCGTCCCTGGGCGAGCGTCCTGTCACCGGCCTGCCATCCGCCTGGGGATGAAGCCTCAATGGAGCCAAACGGGCGCAACGGGTGGCAACCGATTGCAAATGGGAGACGAACGAACCCTCGAATCGCCACGCGGCCGCCGAGACGTCCCGACGGCTACGCGATCATGCCGCCGTCGGTCGGCTCCGGCGGCGGGAGGTCGCGGTCGACCTTGTCGTCCACCTTCACCGCCGTGCCGGCCATCGTGAAGTGAACGCGTCCGGCCGTGTAGATCCAGATCTCGTCGAGCGCCTCGGCTTCGAACGCGGCGATTGCGGCAGGGTCGGCTCCCTCAGGGGGCCGCTGGTTCTTCCAGTATCCGACCTTCAACGGCTTTCCGAGCAGCGTCTCGATCTCCGCCTTGCTCTTGGTGAGGATCTGGGCCTCGATGTCCGTGAGTCGTTCAGCCATGATGCCGGTCGCTCTCTCTCCCTAGAAGGGCCGCCAGATGCCGGTCCCGTCGTCACGGGCGTCGGCCTTCGTGGTGCCGTCGGCGTTGACCTGCGTGCGACCTCCGTCGCATTCCCACCAGGCCCCGTGGAACCAGTTGCCGCCCGAGCGACAGTCCTTGGGCGAGCCGATCGCGATGCCTCCGGCGGCAGCCTGCAGCGCCTTGATGAACGCGTTGCCGGTTCCCGAGGACTGGCACGCGGCGACGGCGATGAAGCCTCCGGGCGCAAGGGCGTTCTTGACGATCGATCCGAACTTGGCGGCCTGGGCAGCGGTGGACACCATGTCGTTGGCCTCGCTGGATTCGACGTGCCCGTCGCCGTCGGTGTCGTCGCCCATGCGGAACCCACCGCTCCCGCTGAAGCCGCCGTGGGCCTCGATGTGGATGCCGGTCACGGTGCTGCAGTTCCCGACGTGGGCGCGGAGACCCTCGATCAGATCGCTGACGGTGTGCACGAGCATCCAGACGTTGGCGTTCGTGTACCCACCGTAGTCCCGCAGGTCGATCTCGGTCTCGGCGTCGTGGACGAAGAGGATCGTGCCGAGGTTCTTGATTCCCGACGGACAGGCAGCGGGGTTACGCGCTGCGATGGGAGCGAGCGCCTCCCAGGCCTGCGGCGCCTGCGCGCCTGCGCGCGAGGGCAGCTTCTTGCCGGCCTTGGACGGCCCACCGCCTCCGAACGAGGCGAGGGTCACGTCGGCGTTGCGCGCGTCGACCTCGACCTTCTCCCCGGTCGGCCGCGACACGGACAGGGAGGCGTTGTTCTCGCCGGCGGTCTCCGTCAGCTGCTTCACCTCGTCCGTCGTCGTGGCGCTCGGCGGACTCGTGGTGCCGCCTCCGAGCATGCCGCGGATCGCCGCCGTGGTCAGGTCGCCCGCTTGCTGTTCGGTGATCAGGCCCTGCCCGCGGGCGGTCTGGATCGTCTTCATCGCCTTGTCGATGTCCTTGGCCATCTTCCCCTGGAGCGCGAGGTCGGCCGCCTTCGTGCCGAAGGTGGTGGCGGTCTGGAAGGCACCCTCGAGCGCCGCCGCAGCGTTTCTCTGCGTGCCCTCGAGGCCCGTGATGTCCCTGAAGATCCCGCTCTGGCCGAGGAGCTGGAGGAGCGCACCGACACCGGTCGGGTCGGGAGCCGCGGGCGCCGACTGCATCGCGACGATCGCGGCCGGGAGGTCCTTCGCCGTCAAGTCCGGTGGCTCGGCCCGCCGCGTGTCGGTCGACGTCGGCAGGATCGCCGGCGGCTGGTCCGGGATCGGTGACTCCTCCCAGCGCCAGAACCGCGTCTCGTCCTTCACCTCGCAGGAGTTGCAGGCGCCCATGACCGCTTCGCAGTAGACGCCCCGGGTCGGGACGGCGACGCGGCTGGGCTCGATCGGGGTGTTCGGCTCGTAGTGCTCGAGCAGGTCGACCGGGTTCTCGACGTCCTGGTTGAAGGTCGGATCGAGGTGGAAGCCCCGGGCGACGGGCAGGACGAGACTGTTGCCGACGATTCCGATCAGCTCGTTGTCGACCACGCTGGCGACCGAGCGTCCGCCGCTGTTCGGAGCCTGGAAGCCGTCGAGCAGCATGTAGCGGCGATCCGGGCTCATCCGGGCCCAGAGCACGTGGTGGTAGCGCTCGATGTGCTCGTTCAGGTGGTCGAGCAGGTTGCGTGCGAGCTCCTTGTCCTCCTCCCTCGGGTTCCGCAGCTCCTGGCGGTTCAGCGGCGTCGAGATGCGGACGTCGTCGTGGCCCGTCAGGTCGTTCTGGACGGAGCTGTCGCGGAAGAGCGCATCAGCGAGGTGGGCGGTCGTGTAGCGGAGGCTGCCGGACTCGACGATCACCCGCGACCCGGCCGGCAGAGCGTCGATCACGAACGGCAGCCCGGGCAGCTCGAGCCGTGCGCTGACGACGACCGCCTTGATGTCCGCGCGCGCCACCGGCGGCAGATCCGCTCCCATGCGCAGCGAGACGTAGAGCGTCCGGTCGTTCGCGAACGTCGTCAGCAGGGTCGGGTCGATCTTGAGGTCGACGAGGGTGCCGTCGTTCTTGAGCGCCGAGATCCGCATCAGGTTGACGACGGCGCTCGCGATCCGGGGACCGAGCTGCTCGACGAACACCCGGTCCTTGAACTGCTGTTCCTTGAGGAAGTTGTCGTAGAAGTCCTCGGGATCGAAGCCGAAGAGCTTCAGCAGTGGAGACCACGCCGCCGGATCGAACTCGTCGTCCTTGTCGCGCGGCCGGGTGAGCTGGAAGCGCAGCCGGAGGTCGCCGTCGACCGTCAGGAGCTGCTCGTCGGCGTAGCGCCCGAGCGGCAGGTCGCTGCCGACGTAGGCGCTCGCGATCCGGTCGAGCGCGTCGTACCCGCCGCGGTACTGCGGCGGGGTCGCGCTCGCGAGCGTGTTCCGCCAGCGCAGCGCCTTCGAGCTCGTGAACCACGACATGAGGAGCGGCACGAACAGGCACTCCTGGACGTCCACGAGCCGCTGGCGGACGAGCAGGTGCCGCAGCACCTCGAAGTACTGGACGGTGATCGCGTGGCAGTGGTTGTAGTTGGCGACCGTCTCCGTGGTGGCGACGACGCGCTCTCCCTGGGTCACGGTCTGGACGACCGACGACCGCAGGCTGCGCACCGCCGACGCGCTCTGCACCGTCCGGTCGCGCAGCTGGTTCAGCGCGTTGGCGGCGGTGCTCCGCGACGAGTTCTGCCAGGCGCTGCCATCGGCGCTCGAGAACCCGCCGCCGATGCCGAGCACCGCGCCGACCGAGCCGAAGATCGCCCGCGACGCCGAGCCCTCCTGCGATGGCTCCGCTGCTGGCGCTCGAGCCGCCGCGCGTGCTCTCCCGGATCGTGCCGGAGACGATCTCGCTCACGTCGCGGTCGCGCTCGAGGGACGCCTCGAGCTGCTCGCGGAACTCGACCGCCTCGGTCCTGGCGGCGGCCTCGCGCCGCTCCCAGTCGACGACTGCGATCTGCTTCTTCTGGCCCGGCGCGAGCGGCAGGCTGTACAGGAGGCTCCCCATCGAGTAGCCATCCGCGATCCACTCCTGCTTGAAGCGGAGGACGTGCCCGTTCGCGATCGTGCAGGCCTGGTAGATCGTCGGGTCGTCGTCCCAATCGACCGGCGACTCGCAGCTCAGCCGGCTCCGCCCGGGCGGCCGCTTGATCGCTCCACCGAGCCGCCGGATGAGATCGCCGTGCCGGGTGATCTGGTCGGCGGAGACCAACGCTGTCAGCGAGAAGCCGTCGGGGTCGCGTGCAATCGACTTCAGGACCTGCGCGTCGACGCGAGAGCCCTCGAGGAGCCGCTCGAGCGCCGCTGCCGTGGGAGCGTCGCGTTCGACCCCCCGCTCGGCGTCCACGTCCAGCTCGAGCGCCGGCGTCGCTGACCGGAACGACGCGAGCACCGGGCTCACGGCCACGAGATCGAGGAGGTGTCTGACGTCGACCTTCTTCGGCTCGTCGAGCGTGAGCCCATGGATCACCGGTTCGGTCGTCCGGACGAGGTACGTGTAGGTGAACTCCTCGAGCGTCCGGTCGGGCTTCGTGAAGTCGACGCAGCGACCTGCGCCCGGATCGGAGGAGAACGTGCCGTCGGCGCGCGCGAGGTCCTTCGCGTCGGGAGCGCGAGGCGCATCCTCGCCGTCGTGGCAGGCGCAGTCCTCGTCCTCGAGGCCCGTCGGCTCTGGGAACTCCACCGGGAGGATCACGGAGGCGGGGAACGCCTTCTCCTCGAGGTGGATCGGGACCGTCTGGGGCTCCTCCCCCACCGCGACGGTCGCGTACGCCTGCGTGAAGTCGCCGAGGGGGTACGGCGCGAAGAAGTGGCCGTTCGCGTCGGTCGTCGCGACGACGAGCGCCCGGAAGTCCTTCGGCTGCGGATCGACCACCGTCGCCCCCCAGAGCACGACCTGGAGACCGGAGGTCGAGCGCTTCCCGTTCGTGTCGATCACCTGTCCGCGGACACGCGTCGGCTTACCGGCGGCCGGATCGTCGTTCGGCTGGGTTCTGCCGTACGTGCTCGCCGCGACCTTCAGCGTCAGCTCTGCAGGCAGGCTCTCTCCGAGACGCGTGCTCTCGAGGAGCACGGCGCCGTCCGGAGCGAGGACGCGGAGGGTGACGTCGCCCGCAAGGGCAGCTCGCGGCGGCAGGGTCAGCGTTCCCTTCCCCGCGGCGCCGACGGACGCGGACGCTGCGAACGGGACGGTCTCGTTCGTCTGGCCGAGCCGCCGCGCTCCCTCGACCGTGACGAGATGGCCGGTGTAGTCGCCCGGCCCGTCGGGTGGCTCCAGGGTCACTCCGAGCGTGCTCGGCTCGGCTTCCGCGGCCGCGCCCGTCGCGGTGGTGAGCAGCGGCCTCAGCTCGGCGAACAGCCGGTCCGAGACGCCCGTGACCTCGCGCAACTCCTCGAGCGAGGCGAACCCGCCGGCGCGCTCGCGGTGCACGATGATGCGCTCGGCGAGGACATCGCCCACGCCGGGCAACGCGAGGAGCTCCTCGCGCGTCGCGCGGTTGACGTCAATCCTGGAGCTCACCACCGCTCCTGGATCGCGGCTGCCAGTCTGCGGCGGGTCGAGCGGGGCCTCGTACGCCGCGCCGCCCGTCCGGGGTAGACCGACATCGTCGTGTCGTCGAGCGAGCAGACGATCACGCGCACCTCGGCATGCTCGGCCGCGATCCGCGCAGCGGTGCCGAGCGCGTGCGGCATCTCCCGGTCGAGGACGACGACCTCCGTCTCGCCCGCGGCGACCTTCGCCAGGACGTCTCCGGCAGTGAGCCCGCTCAGCTCGAACTCCAGCCCCTCGTCGTCCAGCATCGCCCCGAGCCCGACCGCGCCGATCGCCCCGAACTCCCCCACGAGGACCCGTACGTCCGCCACCGCTCGATCAGAGCACGTCGTGCGCCCGAGCACCACGGCCCAACGGCCGTTCCGGCAGGTCCGGTCGGACACCCCTCCTGCCCGAAGGTGCAAGCCAGGGGATCGCGGGCTCAGATCAGCTCGCCGCGGATCGCCGTCGCGACGGCCTGCGCCCGGGTGCGCGAGCCGAGCTCGACCTGGATCGACGCGACGAGCCCCTTGATCGTCCGCTGCGAGTAGCGCAGAGACTGCGAGATCTCCTCGGTGCTGGCGCCATCTGCGAGCAGCCGCAGGATCCGGAGCCGACGCTCGTCCAGTCGTGGGAGAAACAGCTCCCGACGGGAGACCTCGAGCCCGACCGCGGCTCCGTGGACTGCCGCGATCAATTGCTCGGACGTGAGCTCGTTCCGGGGCAAGACCGCGAACACGTGATCGTCCTCCGCTCCCCCGAACGGAGTGCTGGCGCAGACGACCAGCGCGCAGGCGAGCTCCGACTGTCGTGCCGCCCTCGGCGAGACGACGGCGACGTCGACCGTCTGGCTCAGCGCTGCCGCCTCGCCTCCTACCAGTGGCTCGGACGACGCCGACGCGACGTGGAAGGTCGCGTCGTCGTCGAGACACGCGACGAGGCCACGCCGGAAGATCTCGTTCTCGTCGACGACGGCGACCCGGATCGTCATCGACGGGTGTCGCCTTCGCCGCGCGAATGCAAGTTGGCCGCAGCGATGAAGGCCGGCCCGCGCACCTCCCACCTCCAGCTGCTCGATCTCCGTCGCCTGTCGAGTGTCCTGACCGGGGGACCTATGGTATTCCACACCGGGTCGGGGGGAATCGCCCGGAATGGTGGCAAGGCCTCGCCCGTCAGACGGTCTCACGGGAGCCCTGCTTCTGATCGAGTACCTGTCGATCAGACGTGCGGTCGATCGAGAGTGGTGCGGCTCAGCAGTACCGGCCGATGCGGCGCTGGTTGCGGGGTCGAAACCGCCATCGGGTAAGCGCGTCGCCTCGACGGGCGCGTCAGACGGCGTATCCCTTGATCCGGATTTCTCCCTTGGCAACGTCGACCGTCCCCGGCGCCCAGATCTGGAGCGGATTCACCCACGCGTACTCGGGGTGGTTGGACGTCAGCGTCACGTTCTCCCGGAGCTGGAAGACCGTCGACCCTTCCTGCGGAAGCCCCACGCCGTCGGCAGCGAGCGCGATCTTCTTTCCATCCTCGGTCGTGATCTCCGCGTGAATGTTGAGCTGCACGCGGCCGTCGGCGCGGACATGCAGGTAATCCACGCCCGTCACCGTCCCGTTCAGCCTTGCTCCGGTGACGGGCCCCTCGAAATAGACGTCGATCCTCGCTCCCTCGGGAGGCGGCGGCGTCTGACCAGCGAACAGTGCCTCCGCCGAGACACCGTACTCCACCACCTGCGTGAACTGCATCGTGTACTCGTAGAGGGGCTCTCCGAGCATCTCTCGTCGCTCGCTCATCCTGATCCTCCAACCTGTCGATGGGCTCGTCCACCGTCACCCTAAGCCAGCCGCCTGCCCGGCGCCGCGGGGAGAACGTGAAATCACGAGTTGACATATGCCGTTATGGATATATATTGCTCGCATGGCCCGGGCCGCGACCACCGCAGACGCGTTCAACGCCGTGGCCGAGCCGCGGCGGCGGCAGATCCTCGATCTCCTCGCGGGCGGGGAGCGGCCCGTCAACGACCTCGTGCAGGCGCTCGGCCTGGCGCAGCCGCAGGTGTCCAAGCACCTACGGGTGCTCCGCGAGGTGGGAGCGGTCGACGTGCGCGAGGACGGACGGCGGCGGCTGTACCGGCTGAACGGCCAGGCGCTCAAGCCCATCCACGACTGGGTGAAGAGCTACGAACGCTCGTGGTCGGAGCGGTTCGACCAACTGGACGTCGTGCTGGAGGAACTCAAGCAAGAGGAGGAAGGAGATGGCAGTGACGAGTAGCGGATCGGCGAAGGTGACGCTCCCCACGGACGAGCAGATCCTCATCACGCGGGAGTTCGACGCGCCCAGGCATCTCGTGTACAGGGCGTGGACGACGCCCGAGCTGGTCAAGCGCTGGTGGCACGCGAACCGCGGCGAGGCCACGATCGCCGAGATCGACCTGCGGGTCGGCGGCAGGTGGCGGTACGTGATGGTCACGGACGGCGGCTTCGAAGTCGGCTTCCACGGCGAGTACCGTGAGATCGTCCCCAACGAGCGGATCGTCTCGACCGAGGTCTACGAAGGCATCCCCGACGCCGAAGAGCACGCGGCGCTGAACACCCTCACGCTCACCGAGGTGAACGGGCGGACGACCCTCACCGTCCTGGTGGAGCACCCGACCAAGGAAGGCCGCGACGCACATATCAACTCCGGGATGGAGGATGGCATGCAGGACGCGATGGACCTCCTGGAGCAGGTCGCGATCTCGCTTCGCTGAACAGACGTCCGCATCACGGGCCACCGGGACATCGCTCCCGGTGGCCCGACGCGGATCGCATGTCAGTCGGGCGGGCGCACGACCGAGAACCTGGCGCAGGCGAAGTCGCCGTTTCGGGCCAGGTCGTCCAGGCGCAGCTCGAGCCGGCGAGGGAGCAGCGGCGCACCCGCACCGAGCGTCACCGGCGCGATCGACACGATGATCTCGTCCAGGAGCCCCGCGTCGGCGAACTGACCGGCCAGGTCTCCGCCGCCGACGATCCAGACGTTCCGGTCGCCCGCAGCGCTGATCATCTCCTTGTGCACCACTGCCACGTCCGCCCTCGTGAACTCGACCGGTGCGTCCGGGACGACGGTGAGCTGCCGGTGCGTGAAGACCCAGCACGGGATCTCGTACGGCCACTTCCACTCCGCCGGATCCTTGCCGGCGAACTCGTGGTCGAGGATCCACTCGTACGTCGTCGAGCCCATCGCCAGCGCACCGATGCGCGCGAAGAACTCGCCGTAGTTCAGCGGCCCGTCGTCCTCCTGCTTGCGGGTGAACAGCCAGTCCAGCGAGTTGTCGGGATCGGCGATGAAGCCGTCGAGGGTGGTCGCCGTGTAGTACTGCGTGAGGCCCACGGGCGTGCCGTCAGGAGTTCTTGTCGGCCCAGTCGCGCTCGGCCTCCTTCTCCATCCGCTCCAGGCGCTCGTAGTAGTCGGGGAACTCCTTCATGTGGGCGAGCGCGATCTTCCCGGTGACGATCGGGTCGTCGCCGGTCACGTCGGTCTGCGGGTCGTGGGAGCCGTGCTCGAACTCCACGTCCATGCCGGACCGGAACTGCTCCAGGTCGTACCGGCTCCAGTCGACGCCGATCTCGTCGCCGACCCGCCGCGCCTCTTCGCTCGTGGTTCGCTGCTTCTCGGTCATGACTCGAACCTCCAGCCTCGGAGGCTCCACCGTACCGGCTGCTACGCGTCAGCGCTCGCCCGGCAAGCGGTTGACGAAGGTCAGGGACAACCTGTTCCCGGCGCGCGACGGAACGATAGCCAGCCGGGCGCCCCGCGCGAGCACGATGCGCTGCCCTCGAACGGCGCGGCGCAGCCGATCGGGCGACAGCCGCTCGAGCCGTTTGAGCCAGCGGTTCGATCCCGGCCGCGTGATCCGGATGCGCACGGCGAACGTGCGGTCGCCGACCGCCACGATCGAGAGCACCCGGTGGCCTGCTGCGAGCGCGCGCGGAAGGGCCCTCTGCTCCCGACGCGTCGCGATCGGGGCGGCCCGCATGGCGACCATCGCGCGCAGGGACGCGCCGGCGAGCGTTGCGTCGGGCAGACGCAGCGTCATCATCCGGCGGACTCCGGCGGGGAGCCTGACCGCCGCAGCGCCGAGCAGGCCGCCCTGGCCCTGGATCTCGATCGCCGAGCGGACCGTCCGGCGGGCTCGCAGGACGACGAGCGCCGAGTCGAACACCGAGGGGGCTCTGCCTGCGCGGCGCACACGCCAGACCCACGCCAGCGGGTCGACCGCGGCGCCCGCGAGGACGAGGAAGCTCGGGCGGGCGTCGAGCCTGACGATCCGGCCCCTTCGCGTGCCCAACACGATGATCGCCCCGAGGGTCGGGACGGTGGCCACCTGTTGCGTCGGGGACGCCGGCGGCGCGCCCGGGCCGGTCGAGCTCGACCCGGCGGGGCTCGAGCCGGCGACCGGAGGACCTCCCGGGCCCGGGGGCGGTGCCGGGGGATTCGTCTGGCACTCGGGCGGGATGGTGATCGTCTCGACCCCGGTGTAGGCGACGCTCTCGCCGCCGCGGCTGAGCGTCCCGGCGCCGGGACCGCCGGGCGTGTCCGTGACCTTCCCGGGGGTGCAGGTGACGACGATCTCGTCGCTATCGTCGTCTCCCTCCACGAGCATCGAGCCTGCGGCCTCGCCGAAGGCGATCTCGTACCGGTCGTTCCCGGGCCCGCCCGAGAGCTGGGGCTGGAAGCCGTTGCCGAAGATCTCGGAGAGCACGTCGTCGCCCGCACCGCCCGTGATCTGATCCTCCCCGCCCTCGCCGTGGAGCACGTCGTCTCCGTCACCCCCGTCGATCAGGTCCTGACTGTCCCCGCCGTGGATCTCGTCGTTGCCGCCCATGCCGAAGAGGACGTTCGAGAGGCCGTGGCCGAACAGCACGTCGTCCTGGCTCGAGCCGAAGACGTTGTCGATCCCCACGATCAGGTCGTTGCCCTCGCCGACCGCCGTTCGCGGGGACGTCTCGAGGTGGACGACGACCGCCGTCGGCGAGAAGATGTAGAGGACGGCGTCCGCGGAAGAGTCGCCGATCAGCTGATCGTCGCCCCCGTCGCCTTGCACCTGATCCGACCCCGGGCCGAGATCTCCGTCGGTCGCGTCGAGAATGTCGTTCCCCGGGCCGCCGGACAGGTAGAGAGCCCGGTTCGGCGAGGGCCCACCGCTCCCGTGGCCGCCCGTCGCGACGATCGCATCGTCGCCGCCGACCCCGAAGATGCGCAGCGGCCCCGTGACCGCCGGCAGGACGAGGTCGAGGTCGTCGTCGGCGTTCAGGCTCAGGCCCAGCGAGCCCAGGGTGATCGTGTCGTCTCCTGACGTGCCGGCGACGACGATCGCGCCGCCGCCGCTCACGTCGAGCCCGCTCAGATCGACCTCGATCTCGTCGAGCCCGGTCCCCTCCGGGGTCAACCCCGGCGCCAGTGCGCCCCCAATCGACTGATCGATCGAGACCTGCTCGTCGAGCCCGAGGCTTCCGGTCACCACGATCAGGTCGGTGTTGGTGACCGTCGGCGCGCCGCTGCAGCCCGTGCCGGTGACCACGATGCTGTTCCCGGAACGGTGGATCGCGGTCATCTCGTCCGTGAACACGGAGAGGGTGGCACCGGCGCCGAGGGAACAGGTCACGGTCGCCCCGGCGCTGGCGCTCACCACGAGCGCGCCAATCAGTGCGACGAGTGCGGCAAGGAGGCGGGTGGAGGCCTGCCGGTTCGAGCGAGCGGACATCACTTCGTACTTGTCGGCACGAGTGGCGCCCTGCTGAACCCTTCGAGAGCGAGCCGAGACCGAACGCGAGCCGCCCGACAACCAGCTCTGGCCGTCTAGTCTTCCCGCATCCCCTCCGTCTCGCTCAAGCCGGTCACCGAGGCCGTCTCGTCGCTCTACGACCAGGCGCTCGATCGCGTGCTCGTCGCACCCGAGCGGATCCGATCGGCCGCGGAGGGCAAGGTCGCCCTCGCGTCGGACGACAGCACGCAAGCGCTGGCCGACAACGTCCAGCGGGTGATCGCAGTCGCAGTGCCCATCCTCAGAGCGGCGACGCGAGGGGCGCGATTCACGAGAGCGCCGTGGGTGCTGGCGGCCTCGACGACGGTTTCGGTCGGCTTCACGATCCGGACGGGCATCCGGGAGGTGCAGGTCCTCGGCTCGCTGATCGCCCATCGGCTCGAGGAGGCCACGCGTCTACCGGCCGATCCGGAGCTCGTGCGGAAGCTCGCCGTCGAGCTCTACCTCGACCCCGGCAGCGCACCCGACCTCTCCGGTCGGAGACTACGGCTCGGCCGGCTCGCGCGGCGGTGGATCTTCAGCGGCGCCCTGGGTCGCGAGTCCGGGAGCGCCGCCGGACGGGCGCTCGACGCGGCCGAGCGCCTGGATCTCCGCTCGCTGGAGCCCGGGTCGCACGGCTCGAAAGCGCGTTGATCGAGCCAGGGCGCTCGTGACCGGCGAGCACATCGTTCTCCCTGCGACGGTTGCCATCGTCGGAGCCGGGACGATGGGTGCCGGAATGGCTGCCGTCTTCGCACGGGCCGGCTGCGACGTGAGCCTCGCAGCGAGGAGCCGTGGCACGCTCGAGCAGGCCGCGGCCCGCGTCGCGGAGATTTCGGGCTCTTCAGCCCGAGTCGCGCTCCACACCGATGTCGGCGAGGCCGCTGCCGGTGCGGAGCTCGTCGTCGAGACGATCGCGGAGCAGCTCGACGCGAAGCTCGACGTCCTCGCTATCGCCGCGGCCGTGGCACCGGACGCGATCCTCACTTCGAATACTTCCTCCCTGCCGCTCGCCGAGCTCGGCCAAGCGCTCCCGCGACCAGATCGGTTCGCCGGCCTGCATTGGCTGAACCCCCCCGAGCTCGTCGAGCTCGTCGAGGTCGTCGGCACCGAGAAGACCGACCCGCTGATCCTCGAGACCCTCGCCGGCTGGATGAGCGCTCTCGGCAAGGCGCCGATCCTGCTCCGGCGTCAGGTTCCGGGGTTCGTCGTCAACCGACTCCAGTACGCCCTGCTCCGCGAGGCGTTTGCGCTGGTCGACGCAGGAATCTGCTCGTACGACGACGTCGACGACGCGCTCACGCGGGGGCTCGGCGTGCGCTGGGCGGCGGTCGGACCGTTCGAGACCATGGACCTCGGAGGGCTCGACGTGTTCCTCACCGTCGCACGAAACCTCATGCCGGAGCTCTCCAACGCGACCGACCCGCCTGCGTTCCTGGTCGAGAGCGTGGCAGCCGAAGAGCTGGGGGCGAAGAGCGGACGAGGGCTCAAGGGCGACTACCCTGCCGAGCGACTCGCCGAGACCGCGGCCCGGCGCGAGCGCATCGCCAGAGGAATCGCAGCCCTGCGCGCCGACCGGGCAGACGGCTAGCCGCGACGCCCGTCCGACGCCCGTGACGCTCGAGCTCGCCCTCGTCGCGACCGGAGCCGCCTCGCTGCTCGCGTGGCTCGTCGTCCTGGTCGCGCCGGCCCGGCCGTGGGACCTGCGACCGGTCGCGGAGGACGCCCCGGTGCCACCCGCTCCCGCCGCCTGGCCGTCCGTGCGCGTGCTCGTCCCCGCACGGAACGAGGCCGCGTACCTCCCGCGGACGCTGCCAGCCCTCGCCGCGCAGGACTATCCCGGGGACTGGGCGATCATCGTCGTGGACGACCGTTCCACCGACGCGACGGCCTCGGTCGCCCGATCACTCGGCGGGGCCCGCGCCTCCGTCCTCGAGGGCCGGGCGCTCCCGACAGGCTGGGTCGGCAAGGTCTGGGCGCTCCAACAGGGTTTCGAGCGTGCCGGCGAGCCCGACTACCTGCTCCTGACGGACGCCGACATCCACCACGAGCCCGGCTCGCTCACCCGGCTCGTCGCGGAGAGCGAGGCCGATGGGCTTGCTCTCAACAGCCGGATGGCCCTCCTGCGAACCACGGCGCGCTCCGAGCGCCTTCTGATCCCGCCGTTTCTCTTCTTCTTCAACCTGCTCTACCCGATGCGGCTCGTCAACGACCCGCGCCGGCGGTCGGCGGCCGCCGCCGGAGGGTGCGTCCTCGTGCGCCGACGATCGCTCGAGGCTGCAGGCGGCTTCGAGGCGATTCGCGGCGAGCTCATCGACGACATCAACCTCGCGTCGAGGTTGAAGCTCTCCGGTGGGAGACTGCGCCTCTCGGTCAGCCGGTCGGACGTACTCAGCCTCCGTGTCTACGACTCGATCGGCGCGGTGTGGCGAATGGTCCGCCGGACTGCGTTCGACGAGCTCCGCCACTCGTGGCTGCTCCTCGCGGGAACCGTCGTCGGAATGGCGCTGCTCTTCGTCGTCCCGCCCGGGCTGTTTCTCCTTGCCGCGACCGGCTTCGGCGAGGGAGGCCGGCACGTCGCGATCGGAGCGCTCGGCGCCGCCGCCTGGCTCGTCATGGCCGCGGCGTTCCTCCCGACGATCCGCCACTTCCGCCTCCGCCGCCCCTGGGCGCTGACGCTCCCGCTCGGCGGGCTCCTCTACGGAGCGATGACGGTCGACTCCGCGGTGCGCCACGCCCTCGGGCGCGACCGCGGCTGGTGAGCTCACGGCTCGGTGTGCACCAGCACCTCGGCGATCTCGGGGCGGGCGCTGCGGATCCCCTCTTCGACCGCGCTCGCCCGGGCGTGGGCCTCGGCGAGCGGCGTGCCGGGGTCGACGGCGACGGTCAGCAGGGCGACGAGGCCCTCCTCGGTGTCGAGGAACCGGAGCTCGCGTGGGCCGGCGCCGGTCAGCTCCTCGACGATCCGGCGCACGCTCTCGGCCTCGCGCTCGACGTCGTCGGGTGCCGGTGCCGTACCGCGGGCGGGCTCGGCAAGAGGCTCCAGGTGCGTCTGCACGGCGTCCACCTCCGGCACGGCCTCGGCGATCGCCCGCTCGACCCGAGATGCGATGCCGTGCGCCTCGTCGAGCGTGAGCTCGCCGGGCAGCTTCAGATGGAGGGAGACCTCGGTGCGATCGCCGATCCGCCGGACGGCCACGTTGTGGATCTCGCGCACACGTGGGATCCGCAGCGCCGCTGCGAGAGCGCGTTCGCGCAGGGCGGCGGCGCTGTCGGGGCTCGGCTCCACGTGGACGACCACGTCGCTTCCGGGAAGCGCGCGTTCCACGGCGTCCTCGACCGCATCGGCGAGTGCGTGGCCCTCGGCGACCGCCGCACCGGGCGGGACGCCGATGACCACATCGGCGAAGTGCCGACCGCCGGCCGACCGGAGACGTAGACGACGGAGGTCGACGGACGGATCGAGCACCTCGATCGCGTTCCGCGCCGCAGCCTGCGCGCGGGCCGGGGATCGATCCATCAGGACGTCGACGTTCTGCCGCATCAGGCGGCCTGCAGCGACGAGCACGAGCGCCGCCACCAGCAGAGCCGCGACCGAATCGGCCTCCTCGTACCCCGCCCGGACGAGGACGAGCCCGACGAGCACCGCGACCGTGCCGCCGAGATCTCCGGCGAAGTGGAGCGCGTTCCCGGCGAGCGCCGCGCTCCGATGCCGGCGGGCGCCCCTGAGCGAGGTGATCGCACGGGTCAGGTCGATTGCGATGACGACCGCCAGAACGGCGAACACCCACCAGGCCGCGTTCACGTCGGGGTGGACCTCCCCGACCAGCCGGGCGACCGCCTGCCACACGATCACGAGGCTGGCGACGACGAGGATCGCCGCCTCGGCGAGAGCGCTCAGGTGCTCCGCCTTTCCGTGCCCGTACGGGTGGCCGGGGTCGGCGGGTCGCCCTGCGACCCCCAGCGCGAAGAAGGTCAGGAGCGCCGCGACGAGGTCGGTCCCGGAGTGCAGCGCCTCCGAGAGGAGCCCCAGGCTGTCGGACGCGAGCCCGGACGCGAGCTTGACCGCGATCAGCACGCAGGCCGCGACGACCGAGACCAGGGCGATCCGGCGCTGGGGACTCATCCGGGAACTGTAGGCCCGGTCCCCGGTGACCGGACGGCCGAGGCTCCGCGTGCGGCCGCAACGATCCCGCTCAGGCCGTGCCCGTCGGGCCCGCCCGACGGCGACCGGGGGTCGCGGCCGGCCGAGCCGGCCGCTCAGCCCCTGGCCCGTGACCGAGGCCGGCTACCGCCGGCCCTCCACGGCCGATATCGGCCCGGGCTTCGCCCGGGCAACGATTCGGCCTTCAGACGCAGTCCTGAAGGCCCTGCGCCTCGGGCAGGGACTCCAGCTTCTTCAGCGTGTTGTTCTCGATCTGGCGGATGCGCTCGCGGGTGACGCCGAAGGCGCGCCCGACCTCCTCGAGCGTCCTCGGATGCTCGCCCTTGAGGCCGAACCGGAGCTCGATCACCTTGCGCTCGCGCTCCGGGAGCGACTCGAGCGCGCGGTCGATGTCCTCTCTCCGCAAGCTGAGCGAGGCGGTATCGAACGGAGACTCGGCGAGCTCGTCCTGCACGAAGTCCCCGAGCTCCGACTCCTCCTCCTCACCGACGGGCTTCTCGAGCGACACGGGGAGCTGCGCCATCCTGAGGATCTCGCGCACCTCTCCGGCGGTCATGTCCAGCTCGGCGGCGATCTCGTCCGGGCGCGGGTCACGTCCGAGGCGCTGGACGAGCTGGCGCTCGATGTGGACGACCTTGTTCAGCTTCTCGACCATGTGGACGGGAATGCGGATCGTTCGCGCCTTGTCGGCGATCGCCCGGGTCACGGCCTGCCGGATCCACCACGTCGCGTACGTCGAGAACTTGTAGCCCTTGCGGTAGTCGAACTTCTCCACGGCCCTGATCAGGCCGAGCGAGCCCTCCTGGATCAGGTCGAGGAACGAGAGCCCTCGGCCGAGGTAGCCCTTCGCGATCGAGACGACGAGCCTGAGGTTCGCCTCGGTCATCTGTCTCTTGGCGATCATGTCGCCGCGCTCGATGCGCTTCGCGAGGTGCACTTCCTGCTCCGCGGTCAGCAACGGCACCTTCCCGATCTCCCGGAGGTAGAGGCGGAGGGAGTCCAGTGACGGCTCGACCGTGAGATCGAGTTGCGGCCCGGCCGTCTTCTCCTCGACCAGCGCCGGCTGCTCGTGTGGTGGGGTCTTGTGCTCCTCGCCTTCCAGCAGGTCGATGCCGTGGTCGATCAGATAGGTGTAGAAGTCCTCGACCTGCTCCTTGGTCAGGTCGACCTCCTCCAGCCCGCTCACGATGTCGTCGTAGGTCAGGAACCCCTTGTCGAGGCCCTCCTGGACGAGCTTGTGGAGCTCTTCGATGTCGGGCAGGGAGATGTCGACCGTGAGCATGTAACGCCGCCCCTTTCTCGTTACTCGCAGAACCACAACGTCGCTCGAACGTGAAAGAGCCGGCTTCACGTCCCCCGCACGCCGGCTCACAGGTGGGCGGCATTCTTACCACACGGGCCCGAACTGTGTCGGGAAGGTGACTACGGCGTGCGAAACGCAAGTTTCCGGTCGAACCCGTACTCTTGCGAGTGGGAATGCTGGGCTGCCGTCCCCACCACACCCGCGGAGGCGCGGAGTGACACAACCCGCTGCCGAGCGCGTGGGCCGGTCCCATCGTCGTGTGATCGCGGGGAGACTCGCCGGGCTCTTCGACCAGCATGCCAGCATGGTGTTCGGCCTCTGCCGGCTGCTCCTGAGAGACCATCACGAAGCCGAGGACGCCGCCCAGCAGACCTTCGTTTCCGCCTACCGCAGCCTCCTGCGTGGCACCCAGCCTAGGGACGCGGCTCCCTGGCTCGCCGCGATCGCGAGGAACGAGTGCCGGGCGCGGATCCGGCGCCGCATGCGCTCGCCGCTCGCGCTCGAGGGCGAGATCGAGGAGCTGATCGCCGATCCGACCGACATCGTCGAGGAGACCGAGCGCCGTGCGGAGTTCGCCGCCTTGACCGCGGCGATCGCCGAGCTCCCGTTACGCCAGCGAGAGGCCGTCGCGCTCCGGGACTTCCTCGGGCTCTCCTACGAGGAGGTCGCGTCGACGCTGTCCGTCTCGGTGCCCGTGGTCGAGTCGCTCCTGTTCCGGGCACGCCGGCGGCTGCGCGACACCGTCCGCACGGTGCCGCGCTACGCGGCCGGCTTCGTCACGATTCCTCTGGCGATCAAGGCGGCCGTGTCGCGAGAGCTGCCCGATCTCGACTCCTCGGCCGCGTCGACCGGTATCGCGGGCGCAGCCTTCGCCGGGGTGCTTGCGAAGGTGATCTCGCTTCCCTTCGTCGGCAAGGCGGCCACCGCCGTCACCGTCGCCGCGATGGCGACGGCGGGCTCGCAGCTCGGGGGCATCTTCGGCGGCTCCGAGCCTCCCCCGAGCGCGGCACCCGGGATCAGCGCCGTCGCGGCACCGGAGGCATCGGCCGAGGGCGTCGCCCGGTCGGTACCTGGCGCGAAGGTTCCCGCCTCACCGGCTCCCGGCACGGCGACGGCGGACACCGACGACCCCGCGGCCGTGACAGGCGACGGGGGTCAGGGGCAACTCGTCGTCGCCGCTCCCACCGACGAGAAGGCGAAGGACGAGAGGAAGAGACGGAGCGACGACGACGCGGCCGACGACGAGCCCGCCGCAACGGACGACATCCGCCAGATCGTCACCACGGAGGGGCCGGTCGAGGCGCCACCGGTCGAGGCGCCACCGGTCGTCGAGCCGCAAGCGGAGCTTCCCGTGATCGCAGCGGACGAGGGTGCCACGGCTGACCTGCCGGTGATCGGGCTGGAGCCCGAGGCGACGCCTGTCCAGGATCCGGCGCCGAGCGGAGCCTCCGATCCCGGTGTTCTGCCGGTGATCGGAGACGAACCCACTCCCTGATCGAGCTCAGCTCGCGACGATCCGGCCGATCGGCTCGCCGCGGCTGTTGACGAGCGGGGACTCGACGCCGTCGTCGATCCCGAGGAGCAGGCAGGCAGCCGCCAGGAGTGGGCGCTGGGCCCCGTCGTCGGCCTTGAGGGCGAAGCCGGCGCCGTCCGGCAGCCGCCCGCAGAGAAGCCCCTCGGCTCCCCGCTTGGCGACGAGGCCGGAGCGGAGCCGCATGAGCTGCGTGTCGACCGAGTCGGGCCCGCCGACGAGGTCGGGGTACGAGCACATCGCATCGAGCACGGCGCCGGCCCCGTCAAGTGCCGCCAGCCGGGCGAAGGCGGTGGCCATGGCGTCGAGTGGGAGCGCGAACGTCACCACGGCGCATCCGTCCGCAGCGGTCGGGATCGCCGCGCGCTCATGCCCGCAGGCCGCGGCGACGACGTCTGCGATCTCCTGCTGCAGAGGATGGCTGGGCAACCGGTAGCCGGCGCGAGGCCACCCCCGGCGTGCGCAGACGAGGAGCATGCCGGCATGCTTCCCCGAGCAGTTGTGTCGAAGCCGGCTGCCGTTCTCCGGCCCGCACTCCAGGTCGTCGACGCCTGCGCCGGATCGAGCCAGGAGCGAGCGGACCAACGCGAGCTGGTCGGGCCTCGCCTCGTGGGACGCGCAGGCGATCGCCAGCTCCTTCACGGGCAGCTCCGGCGCGGCGCGAACGAGCGGGAGCGCCTGGAAGGGCTTGGCCGCGGAGCGCCAGTACGCGACCTGCCGGGGATCGCCGACGGCCGCCTCGCGCCCCTCGCCTCGGACGACGACTCCGTGAACGAGATGACGCGCCTCGACGACGCCACCGCGGTCGATCGTTACGCTGATCGGACCCACGGGGGAACGATATGCCGGAGCTGCCAGAGGTCGAAGCCTGGCGACGCGCGCTGGAGGAGCCGGTCAGCTCGTCGCCCATCGCTCGCGCGGGGCCCGCGCACGTCGCAACGCTGAAGACGATCGAGCCGCCGCTCTCCGAGCTCGACCGACGTCGGTTCGACCGGGCCGACCGCCGGGGCAAGCACTTCCTCTTTCCGACCGAGGACGGCGAGCTCGTGCTCCACGTGCACCTGATGAGCGCCGGGCGACTGCGGCTCGTTCCCCCAGGGGGTAAGAGCCCGAAGCTACCGGCGTTTCGCCTCACGTTCGAGAACGGCGACGCGCTCGTTCTCACCGAGGCCGGATCCAAGAAACGCGCCCGCGTGGGGCTCTACCGCCCGGACGCAATTGCAGCGGAGCTGGCCCACCTCGGTCCCGAGGCCCTCGGGGTGGGCAAGGACCGTCTCTCTGCGATCCTCTCGCTGGAGCCGCGGCGCCTGCATCCGCTCCTCCGAGACCAGCGGGCGATCGCGGGGATCGGCCGCGCCTGGTCGAACGAGATCCTCCATCACGCCCGCCTCTCGCCCTATGCGTTGTCGACCGAGCTCGCGCCGGAGGAGATCGACCGACTGGCAGGTGCGATCGACGCGGAGCTCGAGCGCGGGCTCGCACTCCGCGAGCGCGGGCTCCCAGATGCCAAGGTCTATCGCGTCCACGACCGACTCGACCGGCCGTGCTACGTCTGCGGAACCCCGATCGCCAGGATCGACTTCGAGGAGCACACGATCTTCTACTGCCCGGACTGTCAGACGGGGGGTCGCGTCCTGAAGGATCGCCGCCTGTCGCGTCTTCTGCGCTGACGTCATCCGAGCCGAGGCGAGGCTCCGTAGACCTTTCGCTACCGTGAGACGCATGAGCGAGCCCACCACGACCTTCGACCAGGACCTGCAGGCGTCGGCGCCAGAGGTCACCGTCGGCCTGTCCCGCGCCGGGGTGACCGGAGTCGAGAAGGCGGTCCGGATGCGCCATGGAAGCGACGAGGCGCTCGTCTCCGCCAGGATCGACTGCTTCGTCGACCTCGACCCGGCCCAGAAGGGCGTGCACATGTCGCGGTTCCCGGAGCTCTTCGAGGAGGCGATCGACGAGGTCGTGATGGGGCGCAAGCTGCTCGTCGAGGAGCTTGCAGGGCACATCGCAGAGCACATCCTCGAGCGCCAGCAGGCTGCGCGCGCCGAGGTGAAGATCGCCGCGCGCTACCCGCTCGAGCGAATCACTCCGGTCAGCGGCTTGCGAACCCAGGAGATGGTCACGCTGATCGGAGTGGCCGTGGCCTCACCCGGATGGACGCGCCACGCGATCGGCGCCGAGGCAACCGGCATCACGGCCTGCCCGTGCGCGCAGGGCATGGTCCACGAGAGCTCCGCCGCCCGTCTTGCCGAGGCCGGATACGAGTCAGACGAGATCGAGCGGATCCTCGCGCTGGTGCCGCTCGCCACCCACAACCAGCGTGGCCGCGGCACTCTCTACGTCGGCAGCGCCGAGCGCGTGCCAGGCGAGACCCTGGTCGAGATCGTCGAGCAGTCGATGAGCTCGCCGATCTGGGAGCTCCTCAAGCGACCCGACGAGCTCTACGTCGTCGAGCGCGCGCATCTCACCCCGCGGTTCGTCGAGGACGTCGTGCGGGAGATGCTCCGCCAGGTCCTCGACCGCCTCGGCGGGCGGCTGACCGACGACGACTTCGTCCAGGCCCGCCAGGTCAACTACGAGACGATCCACAACCACGACGTCCTGGCGGAGCGCTCCAGCACGATCGGCGAGCTGCGCCGCGAGCTCGCCACGGGCGAGCGCTCCTCGAGCTACGACGAGCTGCGCAGGCTGGCTCGCCAACGGCGCGCCGCCGAGACTCTAGACGGCTGCGCGGCGTCCGAGAGGGAGCCTGGCGCGTGGCTCCTCGCGGTGGACGAGCCTGACGATGTTCGCCCGGTGCAGGACGAGGATGGCGATCGCAGCACCGATCGTGAAGCCGACGACGGGCCACGAGGCTCCGAGAAGGAGCGCGAAGAGCGGAAGCGAGACGCCGCCTGCGATCGAAGCGACCGACACGTAACGCGTGACGAGGAAGACGAGGATCCAGACACCGGCCGCGCAGAGCCCCGGGATCGGCGCGAGGGCGAGCGCCACGCCTCCGGTCGTCGCCACCAGCTTGCCGCCGCGCTGGAATCCGAGGAAGAGCGGGCGCCAGTGCCCGACGAGAGCCGCCGTGCCGGCGAGCACGCCTATGAGCTCGTCGCCGACGAGGCGGCCGAGGAGCGCCGCCCCGGCGCCTTTCGCGACGTCGAGGAGGAGAACGGGAAGCCCGAGCTTCCAGCCGAACGAACGCCACACGTTGGTCGCGCCGACGTTTCCGCTCCCGAGCGTCCGGATGTCGACCCGCTTGACGGCGAGAGGAAGCCAGTAGCCCCACGGCAGGCTCCCGAGGACGTAGCCGGCCGCGATCAGGGCGATGTCCTGCACGGGCCCCTCCCTCGGGACGTCAGAGCGGGATGCCGTACCTCGTGATCCAGTCGTTGACGACACCCCAGTCGAGGTTCGCGAAGAACGCGTCGACGTAGGAGGCGCGATCGGTCTGGTAGTCGAGGAAGTACGCGTGCTCGTAGACGTCCAGCGCGATCAGCGGGGTCGCGTTCCAGATCGGGAACGTGTTCTGGGCGTCGCCGACGTAGTTGAAGAGCCGGCCCTCGTCCCAGTCGTACGCCGTCCACGCCCAGCCGCGGCCGGCCATCCCGGTCGCCTTGAGGTCCTGCGCGCCACGCCTGGACCGAGCCGAAGTCACGCTCGATCAGCTCGCGGGCGATCCCGCCGGGGTCGCCGCCTCCGCCGCCGAGGTGCGCGAAGTAGACCTCGTGGTTCTTGACGCCGCCGATCGCGAACGTCAGATCGACCTTCAGGGCCCTGATCGCCGAGTAGACCTGGTTGGCGGTGCCCACGTCGATCTCCTTGAGGGCTGCCAGGATCTCGTTGCGCTTGGCGACGTAGCCCTGGTAGAGCTTGTAGTGGGCCTCGACGGTTGCCCGCGAGATCCCGTCCATCTCGTAGAGCTCGGGCCGCAACTCGGCCGGCGCGATCTCCTCGTGGTTGAACGCTAGCGTCGCCATTCCTCTCCCATCTGTCGTCATCGACCAGGCGCGTCCGGCGCGGGCGAGAGCTTATCGTTCCGTGATCATGAGGGCGGCGCTGGTCACCGGGGGAACCGGGCGCGTGGGACGGGCGATCGCCGCGACGCTCGAACGGGACGGCTTCGCGGTGCTGGCGGCCGGACGGGCTGACGGAGACATCGCACGCCCGCCCGAGGCGAACGCCCTCGTCGAGCGGGCGGCTGCCGAGCTCGGAGGGCTCGACCTGGTCGTGAACGCCGCCGCCGACGGCTTCTGGCCGCGAACCGTCGAGGAGGTGACCGAAGAGGATTGGGATCGGGCTTTCGGCGCCGTCGCGAAGGGGAGCTTCTTCGTCACGCAGGCGGCGGCCGGGCACCTGCGCCGCTCCGAGCTCGGGCTCGTCGTCATGATCGAGGACGTCGCCTCCTTCCACCCGTGGGCGGCCTTCCCCGCGCACTGCGCCGCAAAGGCCGCCCAGGCGATGCTCACCCGCGTCCTCGCCAAGGCGCTCGCCCCCGACATCCGGGTCTGCGGCATCGCCCCGGGAACGGTCGCCACGGACGAGGCACTGGCGGAGAGACGTGCGGCGGAGACGCTCCTCGGGCGGATCGGCACCCCTGGCGACGTTGCCGAGGCCGTCGCGTATCTGGTGCAGGCGACCTTCGTCACGGGCTCGACGATCTTCGTGGACGGCGGCAGGATGATCGCTCCCTCGTCACGCTGAGCGGCGCCGGGAAATCCGAGCGGGCTTGTCATCCGTAGCCCGAGGGAGTATGGCTTTCGCCGTCGTGGATGCAGGCGCCCTCGCTGGTGGGCCTTTCGGACTCGAGCCACGGACGACCGATGCCGATCTGATCGTCAAGATGGGTCGCGGCGACCGCGCCGCCTTCGAGGAGCTCTACCGGCGCTTCGCACGCCCCGTCCTGGGTCTCGCGGTGCGCATGCTCGGCGACCACGGCCGGGCCGAGGACGCCGCGCAGGACACGTTCACCGCCGTCTGGCGCTCCGCGAAGAGCTTCCGACCGGAGCGCGGGAGTGGGTCGGCCTGGCTCTTCGCGGTCGCGCGCCACGCGATCATCGACCGCGCCAGGCAGCGCGTCGACCAGCTCGTCGACGAGCCGATCGAGCAGCGTCTCGGTCGCTGATGGCCCTGCGGAAGCGGCCGAGCAGGCGTGGCTCTCGTGGCGTGTCCAATCCGCGCTCGAGCGCCTCCCCGAGCGCGAGCGCGTGGTGCTCGAGCTCGCCTACTGGAGCGGGCTGTCCCAGAGCGAGGTCGCCAGCTACCTCGACGTGCCGCTCGGCACGGTGAAGACCCGGACGCGGGCCGCCCTCGCGAGGCTGGCCGCCCAGCTGGAGGAGGTACGGTCGTGAGCGATCTGCGCGAGCTCGTCGGCGACGACCTCCCCGAGCGCGAGCTCGCCGCTCTCGCCCGGGCCGACGACGCGCTCAGGGCCACGCCGGCCCCGCCGCAACCGAGCGAATCGCTGACCGGCCGGATACTCGCAATCCCGGGGAACGGACGCGCCGGTGGCCGGCGCCGCTTCTTCGCGGGCCTCGCGCTCGCCGCCGCGCTCGCAGCCGCGACCTTCGGCATCGGCGTCTGGGTCGGCGGTGACGAAGGGGGCGGACGCGAGTCCGTGGAGCAGGTGACGCTGACGGCAACGGCCGACGCGCCGCCCGGGGCGGAGATGGTCCTCGACGTGCTTCCTGTCGACGACGCGGGCAACTGGGCGATGGCCGCCGAGGTCAGCGGCCTGGAACCGCTCCCCGAAGGCGGCTACTACGAGGTCTGGCTCACGAAGGGCGAGGAGCTCGTGATGTCGTGCGGCCGGTTCGTGGTCGGCGCGGACGGCAGCGCGAGCAACGTCTGGCTGAACGCGCCGTACGACTTCGACGGCTTCGATCGTTGGGTCGTTGTCTCGATGCAGCCCGGCGAGGGCCCGTCGGATTGGCTGCTCGACGGGCCGGTCGTCAGCTAGCCGTTGTCTTAGTAGACAACGCTCCGTCCGACCCTCGGCGTAGGGTTCGAGCGTGTCGGCTGCGGGCGAGATCCGTCTCTTCGAGCACGGCTTCGTCCGCCTCGACGGTGCGATGGCGAGCGACCTCTCGGTCGCCAACTCGGCCAGGGTCAGCTTCGCCAAGCGGAAGGACGTCCTGGAGGAGTCGGATGTCGGCCTGATCCGCTTCCTCATGCGCGAGCGGCACGGCTGCTATGACGACCGCACTGACGTCCTGACAACCGAGGGCTGGAAGGCCTGGCCTGCCGTGACAGGAGAGGAGAGCTTCGCCACCCGTTCTCCGACCGGACGTCTCGAGTACCAGAAGGCGCTGCGACTCGTCCGCAAGGAGTATCGCGGACACATGATCGGCTTCAAGGGCCTGAGCGTCGACCTCCTCGTCACTCCGGACCATCGTGTCCTGGCCGAGCAGACGACGACCCGAGCGGCGAGAGCGCGACCTCAGTTCAGTCTTCGCCCGGCGCACTCTCTCCTCTGGCGCTCCCACAGGCACACCGCGACAGCTGCTTGGACGGGCTCCCGGAAGGCGCTGCCCGAGTGGGGACGGGGAGTCTCGTCCAATCATCTGCTCGGACTCATCGGTCTGTTTATCGGCGACGGGAGCCTCTCGCCAGGCAACCACCTCGTGTTCAACCTTCGCAAGGAGCGCGAGATCAACTTCCTTCGGAGCGCGGTGCATGGCCTCGGATTCGAACTGAAGCAATGGGGGCGACAGCCGGGACGCTTCGCGGTGCAGATTCCGTCCCAGCTGAGGCCTCTGTTCTCCAGTTGCTGTCAGGACCGTGAGAAGGTCATCCCGTCGTCATTGCTCGAACTGGGGCCATCGGGACTCGAGTGCCTTCTCGAGGGGTTCCTCGAGTCGGACGGCACACGCCACGTCCGCGGATCACCGAGCGCCGATCACATCGTCTTCTCGACAACGAGCGAACATCTCGCGAACGCTGTGCAGGAGATCGCCCTCAAGCTCGGCCGTAGTGCTTCGGTGCGACCGCACCCCTTCACTCGCGACGATGGTCACTTCGGCACCAAGCCACGATGGCGCGTGACGATCTACTCAGGCAGGAACTGCAGTCCCGCTCTCTGCCGCACCCGCGAACAGGCTGATGGCCAGATGGGCGTCGACTGGTACGACGGAACGATCCACTGCGTCGAGGTTCCGAACCGGACTCTGTACGTACGCCGCAACGGATATCCCGTCTTCTGCGGGAACACACCGTTCGAGCACAACGCCTTCCGCTTCCACGTCCGGTGTCCGCTCTTCGTCGCCCGCGAGTGGTTTCGCCACCGGGTCGGCTCGTTCAACGAGGAGTCGGCCAGGTACCACCAGCTCGACGGCGACTTCTACGTGCCGGCGCCGGAGGACGTCCGCTCCCAGGTCGGCAAGCCCGGCGCCTACGCGTTCGAACAGGTCGACGCGGAGACCGCGGACGGCGTCCGCATCGACCTCTCCGAGCACTACGAGCGCGCGTTCCGCCTCTACCGCGAATTGATCGACCGCGGGCTCGCGAAGGAGCTCGCACGCTGCGTGCTTACCGATGGGAACCTTCACCCAGTTCTACTGGACGGTCAACGCGCGGAGCCTGATGAACTTCGTCTCCCTGCGCGCCGCCGAGACCGCGCAGCTCGAGATCCGCCGCTATGCCGAGGCGATCGAGACGTTTCTCGCCGACCTGATGCCCGTGACCCACGCGGCGTTCGTGGCGAACGGGCGCGTCGCTCCATAGCGCTAGCCGGGCTTGACCTCGAGCGTCAACCCGTCGAGGCGCTCGACGACGACCACCTCGCCGGAACCGACGCCGACGCTGCACCGCGCCTGCCAGAGCTCGCCGTCGAGCTTGACCTGTCCGTCGGGAAAACACGGCGAGACGACGATCGCGCTCCTGCCGACGAGGGTCTCCGCGCCGACCAGGATCTTCCGGCGCTTCGTGTACCGGAGCCAGAACGCCGTCTCCGCGATCTCGAGCACCGCCGCGATTCCCACCAGGATCCAGCCGAGCGGGCTGGGCAGCCAGAGGATCGCAGCGACGATTGCGAGAACGAAGAGCACGTTGCCCCTCCCCCGGGTAGCGCTCCTTCTTCCCCTTCTTCAACGGCACGAGGCCGGCCGGCGCGAGCTGCACGACCCGGCTGGTGAGCGGATCGACCCGGCGTCCGAGATCGTCGTGCTCGCTCCTTGCGGGCGACGGCTGCCCGCACGACGTGGGCGCCGAGGTAGCGGATCGGCTCCGGCGGGAAGCCCGCTCGGGGCGGGAGCAGACCGGCCGCAGTGCGTCCAGTCGTCGTCGAGACCGAGCGCGAGCGAGGCGAGCATGCGCCCACCGAGGTACGTCGGCCCGACGCCGTTGCCCGAGTAGCCGGCCCCGTAGACGATGTCCGGGCGGCCGCCCAGCCGACCGAAGAAGGGGAGCCCCGTCGTGGGAGCGGTCGATCGGCCCGGTCCAGCTGACGGGAGCCGGGACGTCCGCGAGCATCGGGTAGAGCCGGTGGAAGCTCTCCGCGACGTGCAGCCGCCCGCTCGGGTGGCGCAGCGCCGTGGAACGCCCCTCCGATCCTGCCCCCCGTAGGCGATCACGCCGCCGCCCTGCCCGAAGGCGATCGCGTCCGTCGAGGGTCGTCCGGTAGTAGTTGACGAGCAGCCGGGAATCGGAGATCGCGAGCCCGTCCGTCCAGCCGATCTCCGCGAGCCGATCCGGGATCGGCGGCGTCGCCACCATGTCGCTCGCGATCACGAACAGCGACCGCCGAGAGCTCGCGCGACCTGGGCCAGCCAGGCGTTCAGCGCGAGCACGACACGCTCGGCCGGTGACGCTGCCGCCGGCCGTGTGCACCCGCGGCGGACGCGAGCGCTCGAGCCTGGTCATCGGCGAGCGCTCGAAGATCCGCACGCCGCGCTCGAGCGCGACGCGGCGCAGGCCGCGCGCGAGCAGCGCCGGCTGGACCGTCGCCGTCGGTCGGCTCGAACACCCCCGCGAGATGGGTCGACGAGCCGGACCTGCGGGCGACCTCGTCGGGCTCGAGCAGCTCGAACGGCCGTACCCCAGCCTGCGCTCGCATCGCCTCGACGACCCCGTCCCACGCGCCGATCTGCGCCTCGCTCGTGGCCGCCCAGAGCCAGCCGTCGTGCCGGAAGTGGGCGTCGATCCCGTTGTCTCGACAGAACGTCGCCGATCTCTGCGACGGCCTCGGCCGAGGCCCGGGCCAACTCGAGCGCCTCGTCCGAACCGCAGAGCTTCTTCGAGCGTCACGAACTTCGTCCACCAGGACATCACGAAACCGCCGTTGCGGCCGCTCGGCCCGGCACCACACACGTCGGCCTCGACGAGCACGACGTCGAGCGACGGCTCGTGCTCCTTGAGCCGGAGAGCCGTCCAGAGCCCCGTGTACCCGCCACCGACGATGCAGACGTCGGCGCGCTCGTCGCCCTCGAGCCGGGGCCCGTCCTCCGCGCCCCGGAGCGCCTCGTCCAGCCAGAGACTCCGCTCGTCCACGAGCGGGACGATACCCGCTGGCAGTTTCGAGGAGTTGCGCGTCAGACCAGCGAGACGCGGCCGGTGGCGATCTCGTACACGGCGGCGACGACCGTCCAAGCGTTCCGCCCATGGCCGGCGAGGTCGCCGGCGGTATCGGCCCGGCCTCCGGACGGCTCTGCGGACATCGGCCGGCCTCGGGCCGGCAACGATTCCGCTCTAGTAACCGGGCGGCTCCGCCGCCCTCCGCGGCGGATATCGGCCCGGCCTCCGGCCGGGCAACGATTCCGCCTACAGTCCGGCGAGGTCGCCGGCCAGCGCTTCGAGGCTCGCCAGGTTGTGGCCGCGAGACGAAGAGATCGATGTACGGAAGGCACGCCGCCATGCCGCGCGCGAGCGGCTCGTAGGCCGGATCCTCCTTCAGCGGGTTCAGCCAGATGACGCGATAGGCGAGCCGGTGGAGCCGCGCCATCTGCTGGGCGAGCAGCGACGGGTCGCCCACCTCGAGCCCGTCTGAACAGATGATCACGACCGACCCCCGCGCGATCTCGGGCTGCGTCATCAGGAAGCGGTTGAGCGACTCACCGATCCGCGTGCCGCCGTCCCAGTCGAACACCTCGTCCGTGGCCTCCTCGAGCGCCTTGTCCGGATCCGAGGTCTTGAGCACTCGCGTCAGGCGGGTGAGCCTCGTCCCGAAGCAGTAGGCCTCCCATCGGGGATCCGCTCGCAGCGCGGCGTGCGCGAAGACGAGCAGGGCCCGGGAGTACGAGGCCATCGAGCCCGAGACGTCGAGGAAGAGCACGAGCCGCCGCCGGCGGCGGCGGCGCTCCTTGTAGTAGCGCTCGATCGGCTCGCCGCCCGTCCGGAACGACCGCCTGATCGTCTGGCGCAGATCGGGCGTACCCGACTTCGCCCGCTTCCGCCGCCGCGAACGGCGCATCGGCACCGCCAGCTTGACCCGGGCCATCAGCTCGGCGAGCTGCTCCAGCTCCTCGGGGGTGCAGCGGGCGAAGCTCTTCTCCTTCAGGATCTCGATCTCGCTCGCCAGCAGGAGCTCCGGCTCCACGTCCTGCTCTCCCTCCGTTCCCTGCTCGGCCTCCTGCGAGCTCGCGGCCCGCACCATCACCGGCGACTGCGGCGTTTCGACCGGCACCGGCATGACGTCGCCGAAGAACGCGTTGAAGACCCGGTCGTAGACCGGCACGTCGTCGCGCTTCGCGACGAGGGTGCCGCGGCCGGCCCAGTAGAGATCCTCCGGAGGCACGAGCGCCGCCGCCTCGCAGAAGTCGTTGATCTGTCCCGTGCCGACCTGAAGGCCCTCCTCGCGGAGCGCGCGGCCGAACGCGACCAGGCGCCGTTCGGGCATCGGGTCAGTCCCGGGTCAGCTCGGGCAGGGCCTGCTCGACGCGCTGGACGTCGTCGCGGTTCTTGACGGCCCAGCCGAGCGTCGCATGGGCCGCGTCGCCATTGACCGACTCGGCTCCCAGCAGGTGGAGCGCGGCGGCCCAGTCGATCGCCTCGGCCGCGCCCGGCGGCTTGATCAGGTCGAGGCCGCGCAGGCTCGCGATCGTCGTCGCCACCGACCTGGCGAGCTGCTCGCTCACCCCGGGCACCCGGAGCCTGATGATCTCGATCTCGCGCTCGAGGTCCGGGAAGTCGATCCAGTGGTAGAGGCAGCGCCGCTTGAGGGCGTCGTGCAGCTCCCGCGTGCGGTTCGACGTGATCACGACGGCCGGCGGAGTGTCCGCGTGGAGCGTGCCGAGCTCCGGCACGGTGACCGTGAAGTCCGAGAGGATCTCGAGCAGGAAGGCCTCGAACTCGTCGTCCGAGCGATCGAGCTCGTCGATCAGGAGGACCGCGGTGTGGCCGAGCCTGATCGCCTTCAGAAGCGGGCGCTCGAGGAGGAACTCGGGACCGTAGAGCTCGTGAACGCGTTCCTTCGGGTCGAGCTCGCCTCCCTGGAGTGCGCGCGCGTAGAGCAGCTGGCGGGAGTAGTCCCACTCGTAGAGCGCCTGCGAGGCGTCGATCCCCTCGTAGCACTGGAGCCGCACGAGCTCGGCCTCGAGGACCCTCGCGAGCGTCTTCGCGACCTCCGTCTTGCCGACGCCGGGCTCGCCCTCGAGCAGGAGCGGACGGCGCATCGCAAGCGAGAGGTAGATC
Source organism: uncultured Thermoleophilia bacterium (assembly GCA_963705605.1). Lineage (GTDB taxonomy): Bacteria > Actinomycetota > Thermoleophilia > Gaiellales > Gaiellaceae > CAVPKC01. Next base: position 85,693 of record CAVPKC010000002.1, on the reverse strand, counting down.
GCGGTCGCGAGACCGTGATCGGCCAGGTAGGACTCATCCCGCAACGCCGCCTCGACGTCGTGGACGCTCGTCGGTCGCATCCGTTCATCCTAGTGATCGCACGAAAGGATCCGGTGGCGCAGGACTCCGACTAGACTGATCGGTCCCATGCGGCGGGCCGGGCGGCGGCGCCCGGCCGGAGAGGAGGGGTTGGTGTATCCGGCCAGCTTCCAGTACTGCGCGCCCACCACGCTCGACGAGGCGTTCTCGATCCTCGACGAGCAGGAGGACGCGAAGGTCATGGCAGGCGGGCAGAGCCTCATCCCGCTCATGAAGCTTCGATTTGCGGGGCCTTCGGCGATCGTCGACATCAACCGGATCCAGGGCCTCGGCGAACTCGAGGTCTCGGGTGGCGGGCTGCGGATCGGCGCGCTGGTCAGGCACAAGGACTGCGAGCGCTCCAACCTGCTGCGCGGGCCGTTTCGCATCCTCGGCGACGCGGCACCGCAGATCTCCGACCCGATCGTGCGCAACCGGGGCACCGTCTGCGGCTCGCTGGCGCACGCCGATCCACAGGGGGACTGGGGCGCCGTGATGCTCGCCGTCCGCGCAACCGTGGTCGCTCGAAGCTCTGGCGGGGAGCGGACGATCCCGATCGACGAGCTCCTCCAGGGCCCCTTCACCACGAGCCTCGCTCCCAACGAGATCATCACCGAGGCGCACGTTCCAGATCCCGGGGCCCATTCGAGCGGCACGTACCTGAAGCTCGAACGGAAGGTCGGTGACTACGCGACGGCCGCCGTCGCCGTGCAGCTTTCGCTCTCCAACGGCGTCGTGTCCGAGGCGGGGATCGCGCTCACCGGCGTGGGCGGCTCGAACATCAGGGCGAGCGCAGCCGAGGAGGCGCTCCGCGGCAGCGATGCGGGCGATGGCGCAATCCGTGATGCGGCGCGGCTCGCTGCAGAGGCGGCCGAGCCCCAGAGCGACATCCGCGGCACTGCGGAGTACAAACGAAATCTCGTTCGGATCTTCACCGAGCGCGGACTGCGGAGCGCCGCCGACGCGGCGCGCGCCGCCTGAGGAGGACGGACATGGCCACCACCCAGACGGCCTCGCTCCACACGGTCGAGGCGACGGTCAACGGCGAGCTCCGCTCCGCAGACGTCGAGGCGAGACTCCTGCTCGTGCACTTCCTGCGCGAGACGCTGGGACTCACGGGCACGCACATCGGGTGCGACACGACGAACTGCGGGGCGTGCACCGTCCTCGTCGACGGTGTCCCCGTGAAGTCCTGCACCATGTTCGCGGTGCAGGCCAGCGGCGCGGAGGTGACGACGGTCGAGGGTCTGATGCAGGGAGGAGCGCACCACCCGATCCAGGACGGCTTCCACGAGGAACATGGCCTCCAATGCGGCTACTGCACGCCGGGGATGATGCTCACGGCGGTCGCGCTGCTGCGAGAGAATCCGGACCCGTGCGAGGAGGAGATCAGGTGGGCGATCTCCGGGAACATCTGCCGCTGCACCGGCTACCAGAACATCGTCAAGGCCGTGCAGCACGCCGCGGCCAAGATGAAGGAGGCATAGATGGCGACCCAGGAGGTTCGCGGGCTCGGCCACTCGGTCAAGCGCAAGGAGGACGAGCGCTTCATCCGCGGCAGGGGCAACTACGTCGACGACATCAAGCTGCCCGGGATGCTCCACCTCGAGCTGCTGCGCAGCCCGTTCGCCCACGCCCGCATCAACGGGATCGACACGTCCCGTGCGGCGGCGCTCCCAGGTGTCGTGGCCGTCGTCACCGGCGAGCTGATGGCCCAGCACAACCTCGCGTGGATGCCGACGCTCTCGGGCGACACCCAGGCCGTCCTCGCGACCGACAAGGTGCGCTTCCAGGGCCAGGAGGTCGCCGCTGTCGTCGCCGAGAGCGCCTACGTCGCGAAGGACGCGCTCGAGCTGATCGACGTCGACTACGAGCCGCTCCCCGCCGTGACGAATCCCGACCAGGCGCTCGCCGAGGGCGCGCCGCTCATCCGCGACGACAAGGAAGGCCAGAGCGACAACCACATCTACCACTGGGAGGCCGGGGATCAGCGCGGCGACCGACCGGGCGTTCGCCGAGGCGGACAGGGTCGTCACCCTCGATACCCACTACCCGCGCTGCCACCCGGCGCCGCTCGAGTGCTGCGCGTGCGTGGCGGACGTGAACCCGGCGACCGGCAAGGCGACGATCTACATGACCTCGCAGGCTCCGCATGCTCATCGCACGCTCTTCGCCCTTGTCGCCGGGCTGCCCGAGCAGAACATCCGAATCGTCTCGCCGGACATCGGCGGCGGCTTCGGCAACAAGGTTCCCATCTATCCCGGCTACGTCGTCGCGACGGCCGCCTCGCTCCTGATCGGCCGGCCCGTCAAGTGGGTCGAGGACCGCACCGGCAACCTGATGTCGACCGGCTTCGCCCGCGACTACCACATGCACGGCGAGCTGGCGCTCAAGGACGGGAAGATGACCGGCCTGCGCGCGACGCTCCGCTCGGACAACGGCGCCTTCTACGCGGACGCCCAGCCGTCGAAGTTCAGGGCGGGCCTGTTCCACATCGTCACCGGCTCGTACGACATCCCGGCGGCCCACGTCGTCGCCGACGGTGCGTACACCAACAAGGCGCCCGGCGGCGTCGCGTACCGCTGCTCGTTCCGCGTCACCGAGGCGTCGTACCTCATCGAGCGCCTCGTCGACACGGCGGCCCACGAGCTCGGAGAAGACCCGGCCGAGCTCCGGATGCGGAACTTCATCCAGCCGGATCAGTTCCCGTACACGTCCGCGACCGGCTTCGTCTACGACTCGGGCGACTACCCGGCGGCGATGAGCCTCGCGCTCGAGAAGCTCGGCTACCAGGAGCTGCGCGAGGAGCAGCTCAAGGCGCGCGAGGAGGGCCGGCTGCTCGGCATCGGCATCGCCTCGTTCACCGAGGTCGTCGGCGCAGGGCCCGCGAAGGACTACGACATCGTCGGGCTGAAGATGGTCGACTCGGCCGAGCTCCGCGTCCACCCGACCGGCAAGGCGATCCTGAAGCTCGGGGTCAAGTCGCAGGGCCAGGGGCACGAGACGACCTTCGCCCAGATCGTGGCCGAGGAGCTGGGCATCCCGCCCGAGGACATCGTGGTCGAGGAGGGCGACACCGACACGACCCCTTACGGGCTCGGGACGTACGCGAGCCGCTCGACCCCGGTAGCGGGCGCCGCGACGGCGGTGATCGCTCGGGAGTTGCGCGAGAAGGCCCGCAAGCTCGCGGCTCACCTGCTGGAATGCTCGCCGGACGATCTCGAGTGGGAGCGCGGGCGCTTCTTCGTCAAGGGTGCGCCCGACCGCGCGAAGACGATCCAGGAGCTCGCGTTCGCCGCGTACACGGACTTCCCCGAGGACCTCCAGGCCGGGCTCGAGGGCGTCCACTACTACAACCCGCCGAACATGACCTACCCCTTCGGCACCTACGCCGTCGTCGTCGAGATCGACCGGGGAACCGGCCAGTGGAAGCCGACCCGCGTCGTCGCCGTCGACGACTGCGGCGTGCGGATCAACCCGATGATCGTGGAAGGCCAGATCATGGGCGGGCTCACCGAGGGCTACGCGATCGCCGCGATGGAGCTGATCACCTTCGACGAGGACGGCAACTGCATCGGCGGCAACCTCATGGACTACCTGATCCCGACTGCCTGGGAGACACCCGCGTTCGAGCTCGGAGAGACGGTCACGCCGTCGCCGCACCATCCGATCGGCGCCAAGGGCGTCGGCGAGTCCGCCACGGTGGGCTCGCCCGCCGCGTACGTCAACGCGGTGGTCGACGCGCTCGCGTACGCCGGCGTCCGCAACCTCGAGATGCCGGTGACCCCTGACAGGGTCTGGGCGGCGCTGAGCGAGGTCGGGCTGGCCGAATGACGAGCCCCCGGGACGTCCTGATCGAGGCGGGCAGGCTCTCGGCGGAACGGGTTCCGTACGCGTTCGCAACGGTCGTCCGCGTCGAGCGTCCCACCTCGGCCCGGGAAGGGAACCATGCGCTGATCAAGCCCGACGGCGACGTCGTCGGCTGGATCGGAGGCGCCTGTTCCGGGCCGACGGTCGTCCGCGAGGCGCTGCACGCCCTGGCCGACGGCCGGCCGCGCCTGCTCGCGATCGAGGGGTCTTGCGCGTCCGAGGGGCTCGTCGAGGTCTTCATCGAGCCACAGCTTCCGGAGCCGCTGCTCGCGATCGTCGGCGAGAGCCCCGCCGGCCGCACGCTCGCCGACCTCGCCGCGCGCATCGGCTGGCGCGTGACGACGGACGTCGACGCGGCCGCGGACGCGATCGTGGTCGCGACCATGGGCTCGGACGACGAGCCCGCGTTGCGGGCCGCCCTGGCAACCGGGGCCGGCTACGTCGGGCTCGTCGCCAGCCAGCGCCGCGGCGCCGCCACGCTGGCCGGCCTGGGCGCGGACGGCCTCGACGAAGAGACGCTCGCCCGTGTCCGCTGCCCGGCCGGGCTCGATCTCGGCCCGTCGACCCAGGAGGAGATCGCGGTCGCGATCCTCGCCGAGTTCGTCGCGTGGAGGCACGCCCGAACCGATGGGCCTGAACCGACGGCCGGCCCGGAGGACTGGGATCCTTCGGCTCGCGTGGCGTCCCGGGTCGATCCGGTCTGCGGGATGACAGTCGGCGCCGACCGAGCAACGGAGACCGCCGAGGTCGACGGCGTGATGTACTACTTCTGCGGCGCCGGCTGTCGGCGACGCTTCGAAGCAGAGCCAGTCCGCTACCTCGCAGAGGTGAAGCACACGTGAAAGACGTCCTCGACACGCTCCAGCGCTGGAGCGACGAAGGCCTGAGAGTCGCCACGGCGACCGTGGTCTCGACCGAGCGCTGCGCGCCACGGGATCCCGGCGCCGTCCTCGCCGTCTCGGAGAAGGGCGAGGTGATCGGCTCCGTGACCGGCGGGTGTGTCGAGCCCGCCGTCTACGAGGAGGCTCAGAGCGTCCTCGCCGGCGGCCCCCCGCGCCTGCTCAGCTACGGCATCGCCGACGACGAAGCTTTCGAGGTCGGCCTCCCGTGCGGCGGCACCGTCCACATCTTCGTCGACGCCCTCGACCCCGCCCTCGTCGGCCCGATCGCCGAAGCCGTGCGGGCGGAGCGGCCGGTCGCGCTCACGGTCAGCGTCTCCGGCGAGCGGATCGGCGAGAAACGGCTCGTCTACGGAGACCAGGGCGCCGACGGAGAGCTCGCCGAGCGCGCGCGGGAGTTGCTCGCGCGCGGCGAGACGGGCTTCGTCACGGTCGACGGCGAGGAGATCTTCGTCTCCGCCTTCGCGCCGCGACCGCGCATGTACGTCTTCGGTGCGATCGACTTCGCCTCGGCGCTCGCGTCGATCGGGCGGTTTCTCGGCTACCGCGTGACCGTCTGCGACGCCCGTGCGAAGTTCGTGACTCCCGAGCGCTTTCCCGACGTCGACGAGCTCGTCGTCGACTGGCCCGATCGCTTCCTCGCCTCGGCGCCGGTCGACGAGCGAACCGCGATCTGCGTGCTGACGCACGACAACAAGTTCGACGTTCCGATCCTCAAGGCGGCTCTGCAGGGCCCGGCGGGCTACATCGGCGCCATGGGCTCCCGGCGCACCACCGAACGCCGGAACGAGCGGCTGCTCGAGGAGGGCGTGACCGAGGAGGAGCTCTCCCGCGTCCACGCTCCGATCGGCCTCCCGATCGGCTCGCGGAGCCCGGAGGAGGTAGCCGTGGCGATCGCCGCCGAGATCATCTCAGTCTTCAACGAGTCGACGGCGCGCGTCTCCCCGGCGAAGGTGGTCGCATCGCAATGACCCTGACACTCAGGCCAGAGGCATGAGGCTGGAGAACAGCTTCGAGGTGCCCTCGTCGAAGCAGCAGGCGTGGGATCTCCTGATGGACGTGCCGAGGATCGTCCCGTGCATGCCCGGAGCGCAGCTGCGCGAGACGGTGTCGGAGAACGCCTGGAAGGCCGATATGGCGGTCAAGCTCGGGCCGATCGCCCTGAACTTCGACACCGACGTGACGAGGGACGCGGTCGACGAGGCGGGCAGCTCCGTGACGCTGAACGCGAAGGCGCGCGAGAAGCGCGGGCGCGGTGGCGCACAGGCAGCGATCCAGTCGAGCCTGACCGAGCTGACGCCGACCACGACCCGCATCGACATCGTCACCGACCTGACCCTCTCGGGCGCGGTCGCGCAGTACGGCCGCGGCATCGTGCAGGACGTCTCGCAGCAGATGGTGGGGAAGTTCGCCGACTGCCTGAAGGCGCAGCTCGTCGCCGAGACGCCGGAGGAGGCCGCAGCCGTCGTCGCCGAGCACCAGGCGCAGCCGGTGCAGGGCCTCTCGATGGGCCTCGGGGCGCTCTGGCGATCGTTCCTGCGCCTGTTCGGCATCGGCAAGAAGTAGCGAAGAGAGAAAGGGGTCCGCGTGAGACGCATCTCCTTGACGGTCAACGGGGCACCGAGGGAGGTAGAGGTCGAGCCGCGCGAGCTCCTCGTCTACGTGTTGCGCGAGCGTCTCGGCCTGACCGGGCACGAACGTCGGCTGCGACACGTCGTCGTGCGGCTCCTGCACGGTCCTCGTGAACGGCGAGTCCGTGAAGTCGTGCACGATGCTCGGCGTGCAGGCCGACGGGGTCGAGGTGACGACGATCGAGGGGCTCGCGACGAACGGCGAGCTCCATCCTGTACAGCGGGCCTTCCACGAACAGCACGGCCTCCAGTGCGGCTACTGCACTCCGGGCATGGTGATGGCGACCGTCTCCCTGCTCGCCGAGCAGCCGAGCCCGTCCGAGGAGGAGATCCGCGAGGCGCTCGAGGGCAACCTCTGTCGCTGCACCGGCTACCAGAACATCGTGGCGGCCGTTCGGCAGGCAGCGGGGGTGGCGTGATGGCGACCGCCGAGGAGCAGATCGGCTACGTCGGCCGGCCCGTCCCGCGGAAGGAGGACTCGAAGCTCCTACAGGGACAGGGGCGGTTCGTCGACAACCTCTCCGTCGCGGGGATGCTGTGGATGGCGGTCGTCCGCAGCCCGTTCGCGCACGCGCGCATCAGTCGGGTCGACCTCGCGAAGGCACTTGCGGCGGAGGGCGTCGTCGCGGCGTTCTCGGGCGCCGACCTCGCCGGCGAGTGGGCCGGCGGACTGCCCTGCGCCTGGCCCGTGACCGAGGACACGAAGATTCCGGACCACTATCCGCTGGCCTCCGACAAGGCCCGCTACGCGGGCGACGGCGTCGCGGTGGTCGTCGCCGAGTCGAGAGCGCTCGCGAAGGACGCGGCGGAGCTGGTCGAGGTCGACTACGAGGAGCTGCCGGCCGTGACCGACGTCGCAGCGGCGTACGAGGAGGGCGCCCCGATCCTCCACGACGAGCTCGGCACGAACGTCTCCTACACCTGGACCCTCGAGACCGGGGAGGTCGGGCGCCTCTTCGACGAGGCGGAGGTGACGGTCACGCAGCGCTACCGCCAGCAGCGCCTGGTCCCGAACGCGATCGAGCCGCGCGCGGTCCTCTGCGACGTGCAGCCGGCGCTCGGCGAGTTCACGCTGTTCTCGGCGACGCAGATTCCGCACGTCCTGCGCACGACGCTGAACCTCGTCACCGGCATCCCGGAGGCGAAGCTGCGGATCGTGGCACCCGACGTCGGCGGCGGCTTCGGCTCGAAGCTCGACGTCTACGCCGAGGAGGCGCTCTGCCTCGCGCTCGCGAAGCGACTCGGTCGTCCGGTGAAATGGGTGGAGGATCGCTCCGAGGACTACCTGGCGACGATCCACGGGCGTGACGTCATCCAGGAGATCGAGCTGGCGGCGTCGGCGGACGGGAAGGTGACCGCCGTCCGCGCGAGGCTCCTCGCCTCGATGGGCGCGTACATGCAGCTCGTGACGCCCGGGATCCCGATCCTCGGCGCCTGGCTGTACGGCGGCTGCTACGACGTCCAGGCGTACTCGTTCACGTGCACGGGCGTCTTCACGAACACGACGCCGACCGACGCGTACCGCGGTGCCGGCCGGCCTGAGGCGACCTACGCGATCGAGCACACGATGGACGCGCTGGCGCGCAAGCTCGGAATCGATCCGGTCGAGCTGCGACGGCGCAACTTCATCCGGGAGTTCCCGAACACGATCGCGTCCGGGCTGACGATCGACTCCGGCGATTTCGTGGGCGCCCTCGACCGGGCGCTCGAGCACCTCGACTACGAGGCGCTCCGTGCCGAGCAGGCCGAGCGCAACGCACGGGACGACACGACCCGGATCGGCATCGGCTTCTCGACCTACATCGAGATGTGCGGGCTCGCCCCGTCGAGGATCCTCGGCGCGATCCGGTACGTCGCCGGCGGATGGGACGCTGCGACGATCCGGGTCCTGCCGACCGGCACGGTGCAGGCGATGGTCGGGACGTCTCCCCACGGGCAGGGCCACGTGACGACGTTCTCCCAGATCGTCGCCGACCGGCTCGGCGTCGGAGTCGAGGACGTCGAGGTGCTGCACGGCGACACCGCCGTCTCCGCCCTCGGGATGGACACGTACGGGAGCCGCAGTCTCACCGTCGGCGGAGTCGCTCTCTGGCAGGCCGCAGACAAGGTGATCGCGAAGGCACGCCGGATCGCCGGCCACCAGCTCGAGGTCGCGGACGAGGACCTCGTCGAGGCCGGCGGCCGCTTCACCGTGCGTGGGACCGACCGCTCGATGAGCGTCACCGAAACGGCGTTCCAGGCCTGGACGGCTCACAACCTGCCCGACGGGATGGAGCCGATGCTCGAGGAGACCGCCGTCTACGACCCACCGAACTTCAGCTGGCCCGGCGGCTGTCACGTCGCCGTCGTCGAGGTCGACACCGAAACCGGCGACACGCGGCTCGTCCGCTACGTCGCGGTCGACGAGATCGGCAACGTGATCAACCCGCTCGTCGTCGACGGGCAGGTGCACGGCGGGATCGCACAGGGCGTCGCGCAGGCGCTCTACGAGGAGGCCGTTTACGACGACGCCGGGAACCTCGTCAACGGATCGCTGACGGGGTACCTGGTGCCTTCCGCGGCGGAGCTGCCGTCGTTCGAGCTCGATCGCGTCAGCGCTCCCTCGCCGACGAACCCGATGGGCGTCAAGGGTGTCGGCGAGACCGGCACGATCGCCTCGACCGCGGCCGTCATGAACGCCGTCGTGGACGCCCTCCAGCCATTCGGAGTGGCGGACGTGGAGATGCCGGCCTCGCCGGAGCGAGTGCTGCGCGCGATCAGGGGAGGTGAACTGTGATACCCGCCCGGTTCGACTACGAGGTCGCGGGCTCGGTCGACGACGCGATCCGCCTGCTCGGTCAGGCGGGCGATGCGAAGCTGCTCGCCGGGGGACACTCGCTGCTCCCCCTGATGAGGCTCCGCTTCGCCCGGCCCGAGCTGCTCGTCGACATCGGCCGCCTCGACGAGCTCTCCTACATCCGTGACGACGGCGACCGGATCGCCATCGGCGCGCTCACCCGCCACCACGACGTGGCGTCGAGCGAGCTCCTCAGGCGCGAGTGCCGGATCGTCGCCGAGACCGCCCGCTCCGTCGGCGATCCGCAGGTGCGCCACCGCGGCACGATCGGCGGCTCCGTCTGCCACGGGGATCCCGCCTCCGACCTGCCTACCGTCCTGCTCTGCCTCGATGCCGACGTGGTGGCGAGCGGGCCGAACGGGGTACGGACGATTCCCGCCGCCGAGCTCTTCACCGGCTTCCTCGAGACGTCGCTCGCCGCCGAGGAGGTGTTGACCGAGATCCGCGTCCCGCGAATCGACGGCGGCTGCGCGTACGTCAAGTTCAACAGGCGAGCGCAGGACTGGGCGACCGTCGCGGTCGCGGCGGTGCGCTCGAACGGCAGCACGCGTGTCGCCCTGACGAACATGGGAGCCACCCCGCTCCGAGCGGCAGGCGTGGAGCGGGCGCTCGCAGGAGGCGCATCGCCCCCGGAGGCAGCAGCCAGAGCCGCAGACGGGACGTCCCCTCCCAGCGACACGAACGGGAGCGCGGAGTACCGCCGCCACCTCGCCCAGGTGCTCACGAGGCGTGCGCTCGAGCTGACGCTCACTCGCTGATCGGATCTATGCGACCTCCTCCAGGCGGCCGCTCCTGACGTCGTAGACGAACCCGGTCGCGGAGAACGAGTCGGGGAGCAACTCGCTCTCGCGGATCCTCCGGACGCTCTCCGCGACACGGCTCGGAGTGTCGGGAAACGGCAGGAAGTCGATCTCGGCGGCGTCCGCGCCCGCCTCGTCCGCGAGCTTCGTCCGGAGCTGGTCGTTCGTGAACGTCAACATCCCGCAGTCGGTGTGCCCGATCACGACCGCCTCCTGCGTACCGAGGAGCCAGTGGGAGATGACGAGGGAGCGGAGCGCGTCGTCGGAGACGACCCCGCCCGCGTTGCGGATGACGTGCGCGTCGCCCTCGGCCAGGCCCGCGTACTTCGCCGGGTCGAGACGCGCGTCCATGCACGTCACGATCGCGAACCGGCGCCCGGGAGGCATCGGCAGATCGCCTTTCGTGAAGTCGGCGGCGTAGCGCTCGTTCGCTGCGCGGATCTCGTCGAGTACGGCCATATCTTCCTCCTGTCACCGCTTGGCTTTACTTCGTGAAGCGTCAATACTACTGATCGGAAAGCGAGCGGTTGAGGAGTGCCGCACCTAGAGTGCAGGCGTGCCAGGCCAGCTCTACGCAGGCGTCGCCGGCTTCTCCTATCCGGCCTGGAAGGGACCGTTCTACCCGCCCGAGGCGCGGCCGTCCGAGTTCCTTCGCCACTACGCGGACAGGCTCCCCTCGGTCGAGCTCGTCGGCGTCTTCTACCGGCTCCCGGCCGAGGACGTCTTCCGGCGTTGGGCCGAGCAGACGCCTGCGGAGTTCCGCTTCGGCGTCAAGATGCACCGCAGGCTCGCCGTCGGCGGCGACGTCTCCCTGGCGGCCGAATTCTCGAGCCGCGTGCTCGCCCTGGGAGACCGACTCGGCGCGGTCCGGGTCCAGCTCCCGCCGACGCGGCCGAGGGACGACGGCTTCCTCCGGCTCCTCCTCGGCTCGATCGATCCGGCGATCCGCCTCGCGTTCGAGCTCCCGCACGAGACCTGGAGCGACCCATCGGTCGACGAGCAGCTCGCCGCGGCAGGCGCGGTCCGCGTGAACGTGCTCGCCGGGCCCGGCGCGTTTCGCTATCTGCGGCTCCGCGAGCCACCGTACGAGGAGGCCGACCTCGCCGCCCTTGCAAACGACCTCCGCCCCCTGCTTGCCGAGGGGCTGGACGTCTACGCGTACTTCCGCCACGAGGACGATCCGCGGGGCACGCGCTATGCGGCGCGCCTGCTCGAGCTCGCGGGCTAGCGGATCTCGCCCTGGGAGACCGTGAGGTGGATCTCCCCGACGTAGATGTCGCCGATGCTCTCGGAGGGCACGTAGAGGACGCGCTCGTGGACGGCGTGGCGGTACTCGATGCCGTCGAAGATGTCGAGCGAGATCTCGCCGTCGACCGTGACGACCTGCCCGAGCTGCTCCCCCTCGGCCGAGACGACCGTCCAGCCCTTCTCGATCAGATACCAGGAGACACGGTCGGGCATCGTCTCACCGCTCCTCGCGCCACGCGACGAGCTCGCGGAGCGGCCCGAAGTCGATCCCGGGCCCGCCGGCCGAGTAGATCAGGTGGGTGACGCCTGCAGCGACGTACGCGTCCGGATCCTGGAGGTCGCCGGCGCGCAGCGTCGCCGAGCGCTCGACCGACGCCGGGTCGCGCTCCGCCTTTCGGCACCAGTCGTCGAGCACTGCGTTCTTACGCTGAAACGTCTCGACGTCGCCGAAGCCGTTCCAGATGTCCGCGTGCTCCCCGACGATGCGCAGCATCACCTTCTCGCCGCCGCCGCCGATCATGATCGGCACCGTCCCGCGGACAGGCGGCGGGTTCAGCTTCGTCAACCGCTCGCGAATGACGGGGAGGTTCGCCTCCAGATCACGGGTGCGGCTCATCTTCGTGCCGAAGTCGTAGCCGTACTCCACGTAGTCGCGCTCGAACCAGCCGGAGCCGATCCCGAGGATCAGGCGGCCGCCGGAGATGTGATCGATCGTACGAGCCATGTCGGCGAGCAGGTTCGGGTTGCGGTACGAGTTGCAGGTCACGAGGGCCCCGAACTGGACCCGCTCCGTGACCTCCGCCATCGCGGCGAGCAGCGACCAGCATTCGAAGTGCTTCCCGTCGGCGTCGCCGGTCAGCGGAAAGAAGTGATCCCAGGTGAAGAGCGTGTCCGCACCGAGCTCCTCCGCGGTCACCCATGCCTGGCGCAGGTCCCGGTAGTCGAGATGCTGCGGGTAGACCTGGATCCCGATCCGGATCGCCATCGGCAACAATCCTAGTCATGACTTCCATAACGCCGGACCGTGCCCGTGGCTTCGAGCTCCCCCTTGCCCCGCGCATGCCGCGCATCGGCTCCGTCGACGCCGTCGGCGTCGACGCACGAGCCGCCGAGCTCGCCAAGCGCTCGATCAAGAGAGAGTCGAAGCTGTACGCGCTCGAGCTGGCGATCCGCTGCATCGACCTGACGACGCTCGAGGGCGCCGACACGCCGGGGAAGGTCGCAGCGCTCGCCTCGAAGGCCGTCCGCCCGGACCCGTCGGATGCGACGGTGCCGTCCGTGGCCGCCCTCTGCGTCTATCCGAACCTCGTCCCGGTCGCCGCGGAGCGTCTGCGCGGGACGGGCGTCAAGGTCGCCTCGGTCGCGACCGCGTTCCCCTCCGGCCAGTCGCCGCTCCCCGTCAAGCTCGAGGACGTCCGCGCCGCCGTCGCGCTCGGAGCCGACGAGATCGACATGGTGATCGACCGCGGGGCGTTCCTTTCGGGACGGTACGCGCAGGTCTACGACGAGATCGTCCAGGTGAAAGACGCCTGCGGCGACGCCCACCTGAAGGTGATCCTGGAGACCGCCGAGCTCGGAACGTACGACAACGTGCGCCGGGCCTCGCTGCTGGCGATGGCCGCAGGCGCGGACTTCGTGAAGACGTCGACCGGGAAGCTCGGCAGTTCGGCGACCCTGCCCGTCTGCCTGGTGATGCTCGAGGCGATACGGGACGTCCACGACGAGACGGGACGAACGGTGGGCTTCAAGGCGGCGGGCGGGATCCGGACGGCGAAGCAGGCGATCCAGCACCTGGTTCTCGTCAACGAGACGCTCGGACCGGACTGGCTGACCCCCGAGCGCTACCGGATCGGCGCATCGTCGCTTCTCAACGACGTGCTGATGCAGCTCCGCTTCCAGCGAACGGGCCTCTACTCCAGCCCCGACTACTTCACCCTTGACTGATCTCGTCCCGCGCGCGTTCGAGTACGCCCCTTCGCGGGAGTCGCGCGACATCGTCGAGGTTGCGCCCGCCTACGGCCTCTTCATCGGCGGCGAGCTCGTCGAGCCCCGCTCGGGCGAACGGTTCTCGACGATCGACCCGTCGACGGAGGAGCCTCTCGCTGAGGTCGCCCAGGCAGGCGCCGCGGACGTCGACGCCGCGGTCACGGCCGCCCGAGACGCGTTCGGACGCTGGTCGCGCGTCCGTCCGGCAGAGCGCGCGAAGTACCTCTTCCGGATCGCGCGGCTCCTCCAGGAGCGGTCGCGCGAGCTCGCGGTCCTCGAGTCCCTGAACGGCGGCAAGCCGATCCGCGAGTCACGCGACGTCGATCTGCCGCTCGCGGCCGCTCACTTCTTCTACTACGCCGGCTGGGCGGACAAGCTCGAGTACGCGTTCCCGAACGCGAAGCCTCGCCCGCTCGGCGTCGCGGCCCAGGTGATCCCCTGGAACTTCCCGCTCCTGATGCTTGCCTGGAAGGTCGCGCCCGCCCTCGCCGCGGGCAACACCGTCGTCCTCAAGCCCGCCGAGACCACGCCGCTCACCGCACTCCGGTTCTGCGACGTGCTTCGCCAGGCCGAGCTTCCGCCGGGCGTCGTCAACATCGTGACCGGCGACGGGCGCACGGGAGCCGAGCTCGTCGGCCACCCAGGGGTCGACAAGGTCGCCTTCACCGGCTCGACCGAAGTGGGCAAGGCGATCCGACGCCAGCTCGCCGGCTCGGGGAAGCGGCTCACGCTCGAGCTCGGCGGCAAGGCGGCGAACATCGTCTTCGACGACGCCCCGCTCGACCAGGCGATCGAGGGGATCGTCAACGGCATCTACTTCAACCAGGGGCACGTCTGCTGCGCCGGCTCGCGCCTCCTCGTCCAGGAGTCGATCGTCGATCCGCTCCTCGCCAAGCTGAAGCGCCGCCTCACCACATTGCGGGTGGGCGATCCCCTCGACAAGAACACGGACGTCGGTGCGATCAACTCCCGCGCGCAGCTGGAGAAGATCGAGCTGCTCGTCGCAGCCGGCCGCGAGGAGGGCGCGGAGATCTACCAGCCCCCCTGCGACCTGCCCGAGCGCGGCTACTGGTTTCCGCCGACGGTGTTCACGAACGTCGCGCAGAGCTACCGGATCGCCCAGGAGGAGATCTTCGGGCCGGTGCTGTCCGTGCTCACGTTCAGAACGCCCGAGGAGGCGATCGAGAAGGCCAACAACACGCCGTACGGGCTCTCGGCCGGCGTCTGGACGGAGAAGGGCTCGCGGATCCTCTGGGCGGCCCAGCGGCTGCGAGCCGGCGTCGTCTGGGCGAACACGTACAACCGCTTCGATCCTGCGTCCCCCTTCGGCGGCTACAAGGAGTCGGGCTTCGGCCGCGAGGGGGGCCTCCACGGCCTCGAGCCGTACCTCTCCCTTCGATGACCCGCGTCCCGGTCAGGAAGACCTACAAGCTCTTCGTCGGCGGCGCGTTTCCTCGCTCCGAGTCCGGGCGGACGTACCTCGCGGAGGGGCAGAACGTCGCCCGTGCATCCCGCAAGGACGCCCGGGACGCCGTGCGGGCCGCCCGCGTCGCGCTGCCCGGATGGGCCGGTGCGACCGCCTACAACCGCGGGCAGGTGCTCTACCGGATCGCGGAGATGCTCGAGCGCAGGGGCGCCGACTTCTCCTCGCTCGTGGCGGGGAGGGCTGAGGTCGGAAGAGCAGTGGACCGTCTGGTCTGGTACGCCGGCTGGGCGGACAAGCTGGCTCAGGTGCTCGGCAGCTCGAACCCGGTTGCGGGGCCGTACTTCGACTTCACGGTGCCGGAGCCGACGGGCGTCGTCGCGCTGATCGCCCCGGAGCCTCCTCTCGCCGGCATCGTCTCCCGCCTCGCGCCCGCGCTCGTGGGAGGAAACGCGGCGGTCGTCGTCGCCTCCGAGTCGCACCCGCTCGCAGGAGTCGAGCTTGCCGAGGTGATCGCCACGGCGGACGTACCGGCGGGAGTCGTCAACCTGCTCACCGGCCATCGCGACGAGCTCGCGCCGGTGCTCGCCGGGCACATGGACGTGAACGCGATCGATCTCACCGGCATCGACGGCGACGGAGCGGAGCTCGAGCGGCTCGCGGCCGAGAACGTGAAGCGCGTCGTCCGCGGCTCCGCGGACGGGCAGAGCCTGGCCGACGCCTCGGCCTTCCTCGAGCTGAAGACCGTCTGGCACCCGATCGGGACCTGATCCAGGCGGAATCGCTGCCCGCCGGCGAGCCGGTGGCCGATCTCCGCCGGGGACCGCAGGCCCCGGTACGCCGCCGCCGCGCGGCACTACCCGGTCGTCGCCCGCCGGTAGCGGGCCACCGCCAGCGGAGCGAACACGGCGACGAGCCCGACCGACCAGACCACCGCGAGCCAGATCGAGTCGTCGTCGGGCGCGCCGATGAAGAGCGCGCGGACCGCGTTCACGACGATCGTGAACGGGTTCACCTCCGCGAAGGTCTGAAGCCCCGCGGGCATCGAGTCGACCGGCACGAAGGCCGACGAGACGAAGGTCAGCGGGAAGACGATCAGGAACCCGATCGCCCCGGCCGACTCCGGCGAGCTGGAGACGAGGCCCATCAGCGCGAAGATCCACGAGAACGCGTAGCCGAAGAGCAGGAGCAGCGCGATCCCAGCCAGGATCTCCGGGATCGAGGTGGAGAAGCGGAAGCCGATCGCGTAGCCGACGCCGATCATCAGGGCGAGCGAGAGCATGTTCATGACCACGTCTGCGAGCGTCCTGCCGGCGAGGACGGCCGAGCGGGCCATCGGCAGCGAGCGGAAGCGGTCGATCAGGCCCTTGCGGAGGTCCTCGTTCAGGCCGACCGCGGTGAGATACCCACCGAACGCGATCGTCTGGGTCATGATCCCCGGCATCAGGAAGTCGACGTAGTCGTAGCCCGGCGTCTGGATCGCGCCGCCGAAGACGTAGACGAAGAGGAGCACGAACATCACCGGCTGCACCGTGAAGCCGAGCAGCAGATCGGGCGCGCGGGGTATCCGCAGGAGGTTCCGGCGGGTGATCACGAACGTGTCGGCGATCGCGGCGCGCGCGGCCATCACCCCGCGTCCTCCTCCCGGGACTCCTCGACGGGACGCCCCGTCAGGGCGAGGAAGACGTCGTCGAGCGTCGGGCGTCGGACGGCGACGTCGTCGACCTCCACACCTGCGGCGTCGAGCAAGCGCACCGCCTCCACGACGGAGCCGTTCCGGCGTCCGACCGTGACCGTCACCTCGCGGTCCTGAACACGCGGCTGCGAGCCGTCCGCGATGGGCGCGAGCGCCGCCGCCGCCGCCCGCGCGTCGGCGCCGGCGCCAAGGGAGACCGCGAGGTACTCGCCTCCGATCCGGTCCTTCAGCTCGTCCGAGGTTCCCTCGGCCACCACCCGGCCGTGATCGATGACGGCGATCCGGTCGGCCAGGCGATCGGCTTCGTCGAGATACTGTGTCGTCAGGAGGACGGTGCTGCCGGCCTCGACGCGGCCCTCGATCGTCTCCCAGAGCCCGATGCGGCTGCGCGGGTCGAGCCCCGTCGTCGGCTCGTCCAGGAAGATGACGGGCGGGCGCGCGACGAGCGCCGCCGCGAGGTCGAGCCGCCGGCGCATCCCGCCGGAGTACGTCTTCACCGGACGCCTGGCGGCGTCGGCGAGATCGAAGCGCTCGAGCAGGGCCTCTGCCCGCTGGCGACTGCTCCTGCGCCCGAGATGGTAGAGCCTCCCCACCATCTCGAGGTTCTCGAACCCCGTCAGGTTCTCGTCCACGGCCGCGTACTGGCCGGCGAGCCCGATGCGTGCACGCAACTCGGCCGCATCGATGTCGACGTCGAACCCGGCGACACTCGCCGTTCCGCGGTCTGCGCGGATCAGCGTCGCGAGGATCCGGACGAGCGTCGTCTTGCCGGCGCCGTTCGGACCGAGCAGCCCGTAGACGCTGCCGGCAGGCACCTCGAGATCGACGTCCTCGAGCGCGACCACGTCCCCGTACGACTTCGTCAGCCCCTGGGCTGCGATGGCGACCTCCCGCTGCATCGACGAAACACTAGAGGCTTCCGTCGAGCCTCTAGCCAGGCTCGGCGATTGCCTGGGCCTCGGCAGACGCGGCGAGCGCCTCGGCGTTGGAGATGCGGAGCGCACCCAGCAGCGCCCCCCCGAACGCACATGCGGCAGCGACCAGCATCCCGGCGCGGAAGGCGTCGATCGAAGCCGAGCGAAGCGCGGGATCGACCTGATCGGCGGCGAGCGGAACGGCCGACGTGACCCCCGCGGCGGCATCGAAGACGATCGAGATGACGAGACCGATGATCGCCACCGCGAGCAGGTTGCCGAGCCTGGAGATCGTCGAGTTCACGCCGGAGGCGATCCCGGCGAAGTCCGTCGAGACCGAGGAGAGCGCGGTCGAGGTGATCGGGGCCACGAGCATCGCGAGGCCGAGCGCGAACACCAGCAGGCCTGGCAGCCCGAACGTCCAGAACTCGCTCTTCTCGTCCATCGGCAGCAGCAGGAGCGCGCCCGCGCCGACGAGCACCGGCCCGACCGTCAGGTAGAGCCGCGGCCCGTGGCGATCGGCGAGCCGGCCGAAGCGCGCCGCGAGCAGGATGATCACGATGCTCGTCGGGATGCTCGCGAGCCCGGCCTGGAACGGCGTGAAGCCGAGGAACTGCAGGTACAGCGTCATGTACACGAGCACGCCCCCGAGAGCGGCGTAGACAAGGAACGTTTCCCCGTTCGCGGCGGCGAAGTTGCGGCGCCGAAAGAGCGCGAGCGGGAGCATCGGCGCGGCGACCCTGGTCTCGATCGTGAGGAACGCCGCGAAGGCCACGATCGCGAGGACGAACGCCCACCAGACCTCGCCGAATCCCTCCTCGGCTCCCTGGACGACGCCGTAGGTGATCGCCCCGAAGGCCACTGCCGCGGTCGCGGCCCCCGGAACGTCGAGCCGCCTCGCGGGCAGATCGACCTGCGCCTCGCAGCGCCCCGCTCGGGCGAGCCAGACCGTCGCGACGGCCAGCGGGAGGTTGATGAAGAAGATCCACCGCCAGGACGCCCATTCGACGAGGGCCCCGCCGGCGGGCGGTCCTGCGATCGTGGCGACGCCCGTCCACGCCGTCCAGAGGCCGATCGCACGACCGGCCTGGGCTCCGAAGGTCGTTCGCAGCAGCGCCAGCGAGTTCGTCGTCAGGAACGCGCCGGCGACGCCCTGGAGAACGCGCGCGACGATGAGGACGGTCTCGTTCGGCGCGAAGCCTGCGAGCGCGGACGCGAGCGCGAAACCGATCGCGCCCCAGGCGAACGTCTCCCGCCGGCCGACCCGGTCGCCGACGGCGCCGGCCGGCAGGTAGAGCGCGGCGAGCGCGAGCGAGTACGCCAGGTAGACCCACTGCTGTCCGGCGAGGCCCAGGTCGAGGTCCTCGTCGATCCGCGGGAGAGCGACGACGACGACCGTGGCGTCGATGAAGGCGAGCGACGAGCCGAGGATCGTCGCGGCAAGCGTGAGTCGGCGCCGCGCCTCGAGCCCCCGCGTCAACGGAGGAAGAGCTCGTATGCCGGGTTCGCGGTCTCGTCCCACGACGCGTAGCCGAGCCCCTCGAGGAACTCGCCGGAACGCGCGCTTGCTCACCCGGCGGCACCTGGATCCCGGCGAGCACGCGCCCGTAGTCGGCGCCGTGGTTTCGGTAGTGGAAGAGGCTGATGTTCCAGCCCTCGCCCATCGAGTCGAGGAAGCGCATCAGCGCGCCCGGCCGCTCCGGGAACTCGAAGCGGTAGAGCACCTCGTGCTCGGCCCGGGCGCTCGGCCGCCGACGAGGTGGCGCACGTGGAGCTTCGCCATCTCGTTGTCGGAGAGGTCGAGCGTCCGGATGCCGTGCGCGCTCGAGGCTCGCGAGCAGCCGCGTCCTTCTCGGCCACGTTCCGCACCTCGACGCCGACGAAGACGTGCGCGTCCGGCGGGTCGTCGTACCGGTAGTTGAACTCCGTGACGTTGCGCTCGCCGATCAGCCGGCAGAACGCCTTGAAGCTGCCCGGGCCGCTCCGGGATCGTCGCCGCGAAGACGGCCTCCCGCTGCTCGCCGAGCTCGGCGCGCTCGGCGACGAAGCGAAGACGGTCGAAGTTCATGTTCGCGCCGCACAGGATCGTGACGAGCGTTCGGTCGCGCGCGCCTCCGCGCTCGACGTAGCGCTTCGCGCCGGCGACGCCGAGCGCGCGCCGACGGCTCGACGATCGACGCGCGTGTCCTCGAAGACGTCCTTGATCGCGGCGCAGAGCTCGTCCGTGTCGACGAGCAGCATCTCGTCCACGTAGCGCGCGGGCCAGACGGAACGTCTCCTCGCCGACCTGCTTGACGGCGACGCCGTCGGCGAACAGGCCGACGTGCGAGAGCGTCACCCGGCGTCCGGCGCGGAGCGAGCGGGCCATCGCGTCGGCGTCCACCGGCTCGACGCCGACGATCCGGATCTCCGGGCGCAGCCGCTTCACGTAGGCGGCGATCCCGGCGATCAGCCCGCCGCCGCCGACCGCGACGAAGATCGCGTCGATCGGCTCGCGGCACTGGCGCAGGATCTCCATCGCGATCGTGCCCTGTCCGGCGATCACGTCCGGGTCGTCGTAGGGGTGGACGAACGTGAGCCGGCGCTCGGCGCGCGAGGTCGCATCGCCTCGCGCGTACGCGTCGTCGTAGGAGTCGCCGTCGAGCACGACCGTCGCCCCGAGCGCCGCGACCGCGTCGACCTTGATCTGCGGCGTCGTGACCGGCATGACGATCGTCGCCGGCGCGCCGAGCCGCTGCGCGGCGAGCGCGACGCCCTGGGCGTGGTTGCCGGCCGAGGCAGCGACACCCCGCGCGCGAAGCTCGGCGGCGTCGAGGCGCGACATCTTGTTGTACGCGCCGCGGAGCTTGAACGAGAAGATCGGCTGCAGGTCCTCCCGCTTCAGAAGCACGCCGGTTGCCGAGCCGCCGGAGAGGAGCGGCGCGCCTCGTCGAGCGGCGTCTCGATCGCGACGTCGTAGACGTTGGCGTTGAGGATCTGCTCCAGGTAGTCGCGGGCCATCGGCCTCGAGGGTACCGTTACAGTTCGGCCTGTGATTGCCGGGATGGAGGGCCGTATCGCCGTCGTCACCGGCGGTGCCTCCGGTATCGGAGAGGCGTGCGGCGACCTCCTGCGTGCATCCGGAGCGACGGTCGAGGTCGTCGACCGGGACGGCGATCCGGCTCGCGACGTCACCGATCGGGCCGGTCTCGACGAGCTCGCGGCGGCGGTCCGGGCGAGACACGGGCGTCTCGACGCCCTCGTCAACGCCGCCGGCGTCCTGACGGCGAACGCTCCCTTCGAGGAGCTTCCGCTCGACGACTTCCGGCGGAACTTCGAGGTCAACGTGCTCGGGATCGTCAACGCCTGCCAGGCGTTCGGACCGCTCCTCCGGGAGAGCCGCGGCGCGGTCGTCAACGTCGCCTCTCAGGCCGCGCTGGTATCGCTGCCCCAGCAGGCCGCCTACACGGCGGCCAAGGGCGCCGTCGCTTCGCTCACGCGCTCCCTCGCGATCGACTGGGCCGAGCACGGCGTTCACGTCAATGCCGTCGCCCCCGGATTCACGCGGACGCCGATGACCGAGCAGTTCTTCGAGAACGAGACGTTCACCAGCGCGGCGACGCGGTCGGATCCCGCTCGGACGGATCCTCGAGGCCAGAGAGATCGCGGGCGCGGTCGTCTTCCTCGCGAGCCCGCTGGCCAGCGCGATCACGGGCGTCGTCCTGCCGGTCGACGGAGGCTGGACGGCCGGCGAGCCGGCCCTCCCCTGGTAGAACAGGCTCGTGGTCCGTATCGAGCGCATCCGTACCGAGCCCGACCCGTACGAGCCGTTCCGGCTCGCGCAGGGCTATCGAGTCGGTGACCTCCTCTTCGTATCGGGGCAGGCCGCGATCGACGGGCACGGGCAGCTCGTCGGCGTGCGGGGACTTCGACGCCCAGGCCGAGCAGACGTTCCGAAACCTGGAGCGAGTGCTCGAGGCCGGCGGCTCGAGCCTCGCCAACGTCGTCAAGGTCACGATCTTCCTCCGGGACATGGCGAACTTCCCGAGGATCGTCGAGCTTCGGGGCGCCTGGTTCACGCCGCCGTACCCGGCCGACACGATCGTCGAGGTCTCGTCGCTCGCGCTTCCGGAGCTCCTGATCGAGATCGAGGCGATCGCCGTCGCCGACGGCGCGGCGGAGCGGATGTGAAGCGAGCCGCCTTCGCCTCGGCCGTGCTGGCGCTCGTGCTCGCGGCGTGCGGAGGTACGGACGAGAGCGCCACCACGACCGCCGAGTCCACCGAGACCGGGGCTCCGGCCGAGACCGGTGCCGCCGAGCTCCCGGCGATCGTCGTCGAGACTCCGGTCGAGGGAGGCGATGGTCTCGAGCCCCGTGACCGTCGCCGGGACGGCCAACGTCTTCGAGGCGAACGTGACGGTGATCGTCCTCGATGCGGCTGGCGATGAGCTCGCGAGAGACTTCACGACGGCCTCGTGCGGCACGGGTTGCCGTGGTGACTACTCGATCGAGCTCCCGTTCACGGTCACCGAGGAGCAGGACGGCACGATCGTCGTCCAGGACGACGACGCGGCGGGAACGGGCACCCCGCCCCACCTGGTCGAGGTGCCCGTCACGCTCGCACCCTAGAGGGTCGCTACTAGACGAACCGGATGAAATGGGCGACGAACTTGTGCTTCCCCGTCACCGCGATCCGAGCGTAGTAGCGCCGGTTACACCATCCGGATTGATCGCCGTGATGAGACAGCGGAATCGGGCGAAGCGAACGACCCCGTCCTGCTCCCAGGGCTCTCCGATTCCCACGCACTGAGCCTTCTTGACGAGATCGCGACCGTTCTGATTCGACCATGTGATGCCCTGTTGCTTGAGCTCCTGCTGTGCGGACTGAACGGTCCAGTGCCAGCCCTCGAACGCGCCGGCCACGGCAGGCAGGGCGAGGACAGCAACCAGGCTGAGAACGACGAGTAGACGCTTCATGGCTAGCCTCCCGTTCCAGGTGAACTCTCGCAGCCTGCACGAGTACCCGGCGGACGTCAATCTCGGAAGCGGTGGTAGTGTGGCGCCGTGGATCGGTGGCACCTGCCTTCGATCGAAGCGACGGGCAAGCGAGAGCCGCGTGTCCTCTTCTCGTCGCCCGCGTGCAGGGCGGTCGTGATCGAGTTGCAGGCCGGCGAGGAGATGGGCGAGCACTCCGTGCACGAGAACACGATCCTCCACGTCGCGACCGGACGACTCGAGGTGACGAGCGAACGGAACCGAAGTCGAATGTTCCGCGGGAACGCTCGTCTTCTTCGAGCCGGGGGAGCGCCATGCCGTCCGGGCGCTCGAGACGTCGCGCATCCTCCTCCTGCTCGCGCCGTGGCCCGGTCAGGGTCACTACCAGGCCGGCGAGCCGGAGCAGGTCGCGGCGAACGCGCACGTCCCTCCCCTCGTCGACTAGCTCGGTCAGCGGCCGCGAGCGCTCGCCCCGGCGCTAGATCCGGCGCCACTCCTGACGGCTGAGGAAGAAGCCCCGGCCGGACGGGTTGGTGCAGGTGAGACCGCCCGTCCGGGAGACGCAGCGGAGCCCGACCCGACGCCAGGTCGAGCCGTAGCGCAACACGGGCGCTCCCGGATCGATCACGGTATCGCCCGCGCAGACGATGCCGGCCCGCCCGGTTCGCCCGAGGGTCAGCCCGAAGCCCCAGTCGAGCTCGCAGCCCGCAGGTCGCGGCGGCCGGGGGATCAGGCCCGTCCCGATGTCGCAGCGAAGGACGCCACCGAAGATCGCGCAGCCGATGTTTCCCGAGGGAGTCCGGAAGAAGCGGCCGTCGGTACCCGACGCGATCGTCGTGAGCATGCCCGCGACGACGAGCGTGAGTGCGCCGACGGCCGCTTTCCGTCGCACGGCTTACGGATGGAGGCGGAACGTCCTCGTGATCACGCGGCTCGGATCCGAGTACAGCTGGAGCGTCACCCCTGTCACGTACCCGGCCCGCTGCGGGAACTTCGACCTGTATGTCTCCGAGTGGTACCAGGAGCACGAGCCGCCGGCGCCGCGGTCGGAGGGATCCTGGAGCGTCTTCTCTCCACGGGTCTGGACCTGGAGCGTCGAGAACTTCGCCCCCTGCTCGTACTGGTACTCCGACACGGAGGCGGTGACGAGCCCGGAGCCCGTGTAGCAGAGCAGATAGTCGAGCTTCCAGACCGGCTTGCGTCCGTTGTGGACGACGGTGAGGCTCGCCTGCTGCAGCGTCGGTTCGGGGAAGGCCCCGTAGGACGGCGCAGCCAGTGCGAGCACTGCCACAGCTGCCGCAGCGAGTACGCAAAGCCGCTTCCTCATCGTCGCTCCCTTCGATCGTGGACGCGACATCCTATGGCAGCGTCGTGAATCGTTGCCGACCGCCTCGAGGGTCTCCGCGCCCTTAACTCGGGGCAGGTCTGGATGAGGCTAGTAGTCGTCGCGCCGGCGCGATCGGGGCGGATCCCCGAAGATGATGCCGGAGGCCGCGAACCACGGCTGGTGATCGAGCAGCGCGCGGAAGGAGCCGAGCATGCTGCGCCGCCTCGCCTCGGGAGCAGGGGCCTGCTGGCTGCTCGGCGACGACGACGGGAGGAGCCGGGGGCCGAGCCGTCCGGCCCCTCAGGCGTGCGGCGAGCCGCCGACGCTCGATCGGGGTCGCTTCGACGTTCGGTGTCTCGGGAGCCTGGAGCTGGGCCATCGTCACGCCTCTCGGAGAACGGTCTCCGCTCTTGTCGGCCGTGACGGCCCCGGCCTTGAGGCCCGCCGCTCGCCGAGGGGGAGGGCGATCCTGAACCTCGTCCCGACCCCGACCTCGCTCGTCACCGTGATCTTGCCTTCGTGCGCGTCGACGATCGCCTTCGTGATCGTCAGGCCGAGGCCGGTCCCCTGGATCTGGCGCTCGGTCGCGCTCGAGGCACGGAAGAAGCGCTCGTAGAGCCGATCGACCTCGTCCGGAGGGATGCCGATGCCCGTGTCGGAGACCTCGAGCACCGCGCTCTCGCCCTCGACCGCGACCCGCACCGTCACCGAGCCGTCGCGGGGCGTGAACTTGACCGCGTTGGAGACGAGGTTGTCGCAGAGCTGGCCGAGCCGTGCGGAATCGGCGTCGAGCACGACCGGCTCGGCGAGGTCGGTCAGGAGCTCGACCCCCTGTGCGTCCGCTTTCGGCCGAAGCCCCTGGACCGCGTCGGCCGCGATCGCCGAGAGATCGGCCTCACCCGTCTCGAGCTCGAGGCGACCCTCCTGGGAACGGGCGAGGAAGAGGAGGTCGTCGACGAGACGGAGGAGGCGATAGCCGTTGCGATGGATGATCTCGAGGAAGCGGCGGCCCTCCTCGGCGTCGACCTCGTCCTCCTCGAGCAGGAGATCCGTGTAGCCCGTGATCGACGTGAGCGGCGTGCGGAGCTCGTGCGAGACGAGCGAGACGAACTCGTCCTTGACCCGATCGAGCTCGCGCAGGCGATCGTTCTGCTCCGCCAGCAGGCGCTGTGCGGCCTCGGCCTCCGCCCGGGCGAACTGTTCCTCATCCCTCGCACGCTCCGACTCCCGGACGAGCGTCGCCATCCGAATGAGCACGAACAGCACGAGCACGGCTGCCGCGGCGAACTCGAACGCGTCGATGCCGCCGCCTCCCCAGAGCTCGCGGGCGAGGGTCGCCGGCACGGCGATCGCCGCGAGCCCCATGAGAACGACCCCGAACGGCGTCAGGCGGGCTGCGCTCTGCGTGAGCTCCGTCGAGAGTCGCCCCATCGAGGGATGCAGCGCGGCCGTCCCCCAGCAGCACGTAGACGAGCGTGTAGGCGGCATCGAGCCACGGGTAGTAGGTCTCGGCACCGGCGATGCCGTAGTAGGCGATGTCGGCCCCGAGCATCAGACCGGCGCCCGCGACGAAGAGCCAGAACGCGGGATTCCGCCACGCCGGGCTGAGGAGGAGCCGGGCGAGGAGGACGATCAGCACCAGATCGGCGCACGGATAGGCGAGCAGCACGGCGTCGCCGAACGTCGCGGCGCCGCCCGTGTAGGGCTGGATGAGGAAGGTCCAGGTGGGAACCGCGAACCCGACGGCGATGATCGCCGCGTCGATCGACGCGAGGCGCCGCTGGCCGCGACCGAGCGGACGGAGGAGCAGGAGGCCCCCGGCGGCGAGCAACGGGTAGCCGGCGATGTAGGCGACGTCCGCGATCGACGGAAACGGGATCTCGCCCTCCAGGGAGTAGATCGCCCAGACGACGTCGCCGATCGCGAAGAGCAGAGTGCCGCCCGCGATCAGGTACCAGGGGAGCGCCGGGCTCGGGCGGTTCACCCGCACCCCCACGACGATCGCAGCGACGGCCGCGAATCCCACGGCTGTCGACAGGAAGAGCCTGACGTTGCCGTCCGGCAGGAGGTAGTAGACGCCCACCTCGAGCAACCCGAGCGAGAGGAAGCCGGTCCAGAGCCAGCGGGACGAGACCGCGGGCGCGGTCAGGCGGGCAGGGATGGGCCACTGCATCCCTTGTGTGATCGGCAGATTGGCCGCTGCGCTGAACCGCGAGCGGGCAGGCGAATCAGATCGGCCCGCTCCGGCTCTGCCTCGTCAAGCGGCCGGGCGCTCGCGGGGGAGCGAGACGACGAAGCGGGTGTCACCGGGCTTCGACGTGAACACGATCGACCCGCCGTGGGTGGTGACGATCCGGTGGCTGATGTCGAGCCCCAGCCCCGTCCCCTCGCCGACCTCTTTGGTCGTGTAGAAGGGCTCGAAGATCCGTGACTGGACCTCCGCGGGGATGCCCGGGCCGTCGTCCGCGATCTCGACGACCACGCTGTCCTCGTCGTGACGCGTGAGGATGGTGATCTTTCCCGCGCCGTCGACGGCGTCGAGCGCGTTGTCGATCAGGTTCGTCCAGACCTGATTGAGCTCCGAGCCGGAGGCGGCGACGGTGGGAAGCGCCGGATCGAACTCGCGCACGATCGTGACGCTGCCTCGTTTCAGCTCGTGCCGGAGCATCGTCAGGGTCGCCTCGATGCCTGCGTGGATGTCGACGTCCTGGAGGGAGCCCCGGTCCATGAACGTGTAGTCCTTGACCGCCGACACGATCTCCGAGATCCGGGACGTGCTCGCCTCGAGCTCGGCGGCGAGGGTCCTCGACGTCAACGACGCCACGACCCACTCGAGCGCAGCTCCGAGTGCCGATCCGGCAAGGGCCGCGACCTCATCGATCCAGGCCGCGTCGAGGCCGGCTTCCGCGAGCGCACCCGCGAGGCGCCAGCCCTCCTGACCGCGCGCGTCGAGCGCGCGCTCGAGCGCCGCCTCTCGATCGGCCAGCTCGAGACGCTCGAGCGACGACGAACCGGCCGGCGCGCCCGCCAGCGCCCGCCGCTGCAGGGCGACGAGCCGCTCGGCATCCTCGCGCTCGATTCCGCTCGACACGAAATGGTGGACCGTGCCCGCGAGCACGTCGAGGGACCGGGCGAGCTCGGCGGCGCTGCGGCTCGCGGCGGCTGCAGGGTTGTTCAGCTCGTGTGCGAGCCCGGCGGCCAGGGTTCCTAGCGAGGCGAGCTTCTCCCGTTGGCGGAGCTGGGCCTCGACGCTTCGGTTGACGGGCGCGATCCGGGCGAGCGTCTGCCGGAGAACGCTCGGCTCGTCGCGCAGCAGGCCACGGAAGTCGTCGGCGTCGATGCGAAGCAGCCGGCTGGGCGCCGCTGCCCGCCCGGTCACCTCGCTCGCCTGGTCGAGCAGGACGTTGATCGCGCCGAAGTAGGTCGGAGCGTCTCGGATCCCGAGCACCACCCGCTCTCCGTTCAGGTCGAGCGACCACTCGACGCTGCCCTCGACCACGACCGAGACGGCGGCCGGGATCTCCTCCGGCCGAACGAGGATCTCACCCATGCCGACCCTCACCTCCTCGGCTGCGGCGGCGATCGCCGAGAGCCGCTGTGCCGGCAGCTCCTGGAAGAGCTCGACCGCCCGGAGCGTGTCCTCGATCACAGCGCGCCCAGGTACCGGTGGATGAACTGGACCGCCATCGAGCCCTCTCCGACGCCCGAGGCGACGCGCTTGATCGAGCGCGAGCGGGCGTCACCGGCCACGAAGACCCCCGGAAGGCTCGTCTCGAGCAGGAACGGGTCACGCTCGAGCGGCCACGCCGGCTTCACGCCGTGCGCGACGGTCGACGGGCCGGCGAGGATGAACCCTCGCTCGTCCCGGGCGACCACCCCTTCGAGCCAGCCCGTGTTCGGCAGCGCTCCGATGAACACGAACACGGCGTTCGCGGGAATCCGCTCCTCCCGTCCCTCGTGGTCGCGAACAGTGATCGACTCGAGGGAGCCGCTGCCGTGCAGTCCGACGAGGTCTGCCTCGAGGCGAACGGAGATCGTCGGGATGTCGTCGATCTGGTCGATCAGATACCGGGACATGCCCTTCGTCAGGCTCTCGCCGCGATAGAGAATCGTCACCTCGTCGGCGAACTGCGCGAAGTAGACCGCTGCCTGACCGGCCGAATTCGCGCCGCCGACCACGAAGACGCGCTCGCCCCTGCACGCCGGGGCCTCGCTTCGGGACGCGCCGTAGTAGAGGCCGCTCCCCTCGAGGCGGTCGGCCCCCGGGATCCCGAGCCGGCGGTACTGGACGCCCGTGGCGAGCAGCACGGTGTGCGCGTCGATCGTGGTCTCGTCGGAGAGTCGAAGCGTCCGGGCGGGCCCGTTCGGCTCGAGGGCGACGGCATCGGCAACGGTGAGGAGCTCCGCGCCGAAGCGCCGAGCCTGGGTGACCGCCCTGCGGGTGAGGTCTCCGCCGGAGAGACCGACGGGGAACCCGAGGTAGTTCTCGATCCGGGAGCTCTGTCCGGCCTGGCCACCTGGCGCCTCACGCTCGACCAGGATCGTCCGGAGGCCTTCGGAGGCCCCGTAGACCGCCGCAGCGAGGCCCGCTGGACCGCCGCCGACGATCGCGAGGTCGTAGAACGGATGCTCGGCCCGGACCGCGAGCCCGAGCCGCTCGGCGATCTCGGCCGGCGACGGCTCGACGAGCAGGCCGCCCCGCTCGAAGAGGACGACGGGGAGGCGCGAGCGATCGACGGCGGCGAGCGCCAGCGCGCGCTGCGCCTCCCCGTCGCGCTCGATGTCGAGCCACTCGTACGGAACGAGGTTCCGCGCCAGGAAGTCGCGGATCGCGTGAGAGGCCGCCGACCAGCGATGCCCGACGACGCGGACGCCCTGGAACGGCGGCCGGTAGGTCGCCCACCAGTCGTCCAGGAGGTCGTCGAGCGTCGGGTAGAGCTTCTCCTCCGGCGGATCCCACGGCTTCAGGAGATAGTGGTCGAGACGCACGTCGTTGATGGCCCGGATCGCCGCGTCCGTGTCGGCGTACGCCGTGAGCAGCACCCGCTTCGCATCGGGGAGGATCTCGGCGGCACGGGCGAGCACGTCGAGCCCCGTCACCTCGGGCATGCGTTGGTCGGCCACGACCGCGGCGACCGGGTCGCCTCGCAGCGCCAGTTCCTCGACCAACCCGGCCCCTTCCGGGCCTGACTCGGCCCGCACGACCCTCAGGCGATCGGCATAGCGCCGCCTGAGATCCCGCTCGACCGCGCGGGCGACCGCGGGCTCGTCGTCGACGACGACGAGTGCCGGCTTCGGGTCCGGGTCGACGCCCACTGGACCACGAACGCTACCGATCGTCAGAGCGAGAACCCGGGAGGGCGGGCGAGATCCGGGTTTGCGCTCGTGAAGGCGCGGGCCCGGTCGAGCGTCCGGACCCAGTCGTAGTAGACCTCCTTCGCGGAGAGCAGTCCCACGCCGGCAGCGCGAAGCCGGGCGAGGCCGTTCTCGTGCGCGCCCTGCGGAGAGTAGAGCGCGTCCGCCGCCGCCGCGACGCGGTAGCCGCGGTCGACGAGGCCGAGCGCGGAGTGGGCGACGCACACGTCGGTCTCCATGCCGACCAGCACCGCCGTCCTCCGGTTGGTCGCCTCGACCCCGGCGAGGATCTCCGGTACGTCCGCGAGGCAGAAGACCGGCTTCGCGTAGACGGGCGTCGCAGCGGCGAGTTGCCGCGCGACCGCCTCGATCGTGTGGCCGTTTCTCGCCGGATCCTCCTCGGTCACGATCGTCGGTACCCCGAGCGCCTTCGCGACCCCCGCAAGCCAGGCGACCCGGGCGACGAACCGATCGAACTCGTCGCGCGCGACGTCGAGCCGATCCCGGTAGAAGTCGACCTGGACGTCGATCACGCCGAGGAAGCAGTCGTCGGCCGCGAGCAGGGAGGCAGAAGACGGCCCGCCCATCAGCCGACCGCCGCCGGAACCCGGATCTGCGCGACGAGGCGGTCGACGAGCGTGGCGAGCGCCTCTTCGACGTCCGGGTCGACGAGCCGCCCGGCATCGTCGAACGCGCGCTCGGCTACTGAGACGGCGAGCTCCTCGGAGAGAACCCGTGCGCCGATACGCGCGAGGATCTTCCGCAGGTCGGCCTGGGCCCAGGCCGCGCCGAACACGCCCGTGCTCGCGCCCACCACTGCTACGGGCTTGTTGCGGAGCGGGCTCTCCTCGAGCGGTCGCGAGATCCAGTCGAGCGCGTTCTTGAGCGCCCCGGGAACCGACGCGTTGTACTCCGGGGTCGCGAACAGCACGGCGTCGGCGCCCGCGAGCGCAGAGCGCAGACCGGCGACGGCGCCCGGCGCCGGTCCACGCTCGTCGTCCTCGTCGTACGCCGGCACGCTCTTGAGATCCTCCCACACCTGGAAGGTCGCTTCGCCGGGGAGCACGCGCCCGGCGCTTGCCAGGAGCTGCCGGTTGTAGGAGTTCCGCCGGACGCTGCCCGGGATGCCGACGACGTGCATCGAGCTACGCCCTGACGAAGAAGAGCTCGGCTTCGAGCGTCACGTCGTCTGCGAGCGCCTTCTTGCCGTTCGGCAGCGGAGTGTTCCACTCGAGCCCGAACCGGGTCCGATCGACGACCGTGGCCAGGCGCAGCCCGACGCGCTCGTTCCCGAGCGCGTCCGTGACCTGACCCGACGCCGTCCCCTCGAGCTCGACCACCTCGGTGTGGCCCTTGATCGTCAGCTCGCCCGTGACACGCGCCTCTCCGCCTGCCACCCGCACGTCGTTCGAGACGAAGCTCAGAACCGGCGTCCGCTCGGCGTCGAAGAAGTCCGGCGCGAGCAGGTGGCCGAGCAGGTTCGGCTCGTCGATCCTCACGCTCGCGACCTCTGCTTCGCCGGCGAGGATCGCCTGGCCGTTCTCGTCGACGTCGAGGGTCGCCGCGAACGGCGAGAACGTTCCGCGGAACGTGCCGACGAGGTAGTCGACAGCGAACCCGACACGCGAATGGACCGGGTCGAGAGCCCAGGCCCCGGTCGGCAGGGCCTCGGTGGTCTCAGCAATCGCACTCATGTCTTGCTCCTTCCTGGTGTAAACTTGAGGACGCAATGACTGTAGCCACCCGACACGTGAGCCGTCAAGTATTGAGCGCGCAAACGGATGCGGCCTTCGCCTGCTGGCTCGCTCTCCTTCGCGCGCAGGCGGCGACGGTGAAGGAGCTGAGCCGCGAGCTCGACGCCGACCACGGCCTGACGATCGCCGACTACGAGGCCCTCATGCACCTCGCTCGAGCCGAGGACAGCCGGCTCCGAAGAGTCGACCTCGCCGAGAGGCTCCTGCTGACACCCTCGGGCGTGACGCGTCTCCTCCAGGGCCTCGAGGAGGCCGGCCTGGTCGAGAAGGGCGTCTGCCCGGGCGATGCCCGCGTCACGTACGCCGTGCTCACGAGCGCCGGCCGGCGCAAGCTCGAGACCTCCACCTGTTCGCACGTCGCCGCGGTCAAGGCACTGCTCGAGCGTTACTACTCGAGCGAGGAGCTGGCCGCGCTGCAGGAGCTCCTAGAACGGATCCCGGGCGGGGACGACGCCTGCCCCGGCGCCTGCTCCGGAGCGGAGAGCGCCCGGCTCTAGCCGGCCGAGCGCGAGGCGCTACGTCGAGATCATCTTCTTCTCGATGCCGACCCCGGCGGCGACCGCCCGCTCGTACTCGAGCGGAACCGTCGCCGAGTCCTGGAGGGCGATCCCCGTCGAGTCGAAGACCGTGATCTGCTCGGCCGACTGACGCCCTTCGAGCTCACCGCAGATCACCTTGCCGATCTCGCCGGCAACGTCGTCCTCCGTGATCAGCCCCTCGGCGAGCGCGACGTTGATCTCCCCGTCGGGGCGGCACTGGCGGAGGTCGTCGACGAAGACCCGCGCCCGCTGCAGGATCCGCGGGTCGAGCTCCTGCTCCCCGGCAAGGTCGGCCCCGAGCGCCGCCAGGTGGGTACCCGGCGAGATCCACCGGTCGTCGACGATCCAGCTGCGGGCGTGCGTCCCGGTCACGATCACGTCGGCGCCGCGGACGACCATCTCGAGGTCCGTCGAGCCCGTGATCGAAAGCTCGGGGAAGAGCGGGCGCTGCGCGGTGAGGAAGCGGTCGACGGAGGGCTGCGAACGGCTCCACACGCGCACCTCCTCCCACGGGAAGACCTCGCTGCAGGTGGCGAGGGCGCCCTCCCCGACGCTTCCGGTGCCGGCGATCGCAAGCACCCTCGAGTCCTCCCGGGCGAGCCACCTGGCAGAGACCGCTGCGGACGCTCCGGTGCGCATCAGGGTGTGATGCGAGCCGTCGCAGATCGCGAGCGGGAAGCCGGTCTCGGGATGCGTGTAGACGAGGATCGAGAAGACAGCTGGAAGGTCGTAGCGGCCGTTGTCCTCGCGGATCGAGACCCACTTGCACGCTGCGGCCTCGGGCTCCTCGATCCAGGAGGGCATCACCTCCCACTCGCCGGCGTAGCGATCGAGGACGATATGCCCCTTCGGCTCCATGTAGACCCTGCCCTCCCCGTGCATCCGGAACGCGTGCTCGACGCAGTCGTTGTACTCGCCCGGCGTCAGCAGGCCGATCATGTCCGTGCGGCCGAGGATCAGCGTCTTTCGGCTCCGCCAGCTCTCCATGGGCGCGATCGTACGGGATCCGGCTTGTAGCCTCCGTGGGAATGGCCGCCCTCGATCTCGCCGCCGCGCTCGCAGCCGGGACGGTGGTCCTGGACGGCGGGCTCGCGACGGAGCTCGAGGCGCGCGGCCACGATCTCTCCGACGACCTCTGGTCGGCGCGCCTGCTCCGGGACGATCCGGACGCGATCGAGAACGTGCACCTCGCCTACTTCCTCGCGGGCGCCCGGGTCGCGATCTCGGCCAGCTACCAGGCGAGCTTCGAGGGCTTCGCAAAGATCGGAATCGGACGCGGAGACGCGGCGATGCTGCTCCGGAGAAGCGTCGAGCTCGCGCAGCGGGCACGCCGGCGCGCCGAGCGCGTGCTGGAGGACGAAGGGAGGACGCTGTTCGTCGCGGCCTCCGTCGGGCCCTACGGGGCGATGCTGGCGGACGGCCAGGAGTACGAGGGGCACTACGGCGCCGGTGCCGCGCAGCTCCGCGAGTTCCACGAGCCACGGCTGCGTGAGCTGCTCGCCGCCGGGCCGGACGTCCTCGCCTTGGAGACGATCCCGAGCGTCGCCGAGGCGGAGGTGCTCGTCGAGCTGCTCGACGCACACCCCGAGGCCCAGGCGTGGCTCTCCTACAGCTGCGCGGACGGCGAGCGGACCTGCGAAGGCCAGCCCTTCGAGGAGGCGGTCGAAGTGGCCGAGCGCTCGCCTCAGGTGGTCGCCGTCGGCGTCAACTGCACCCATCCGGAGCACGTCGACGAACTGCTCGTCCGGGCCGGCTCGGTGACCTCGCTCCCGCTGGTCGTCTACCCGAACGACGGAAGGCTCTGGGACGGGCCGAACCGCCGCTGGCTCGGCCTCGGCGCCGGCCGGTTCCCGGCCGCCGCAGTCGAGCGCTGGCGCAGCCTCGGAGCGCGTCTGATCGGCGGCTGCTGCGGGATCGGGCCCGACGCGATCCGCGAGCTCGCCGGTCGGCGATAATCACCCTGGCCCGTGGCCGCCCTGTTCCTCATCGTCACGATCTTCTTCTGGGGCACGGCCTTCCGGGCGAGTGCGATCGGAGCCGAGTCCACCTCGCCGATCATGCTGACCGCCATGCGGGCCTCGCTGGCGGCGATCGTGCTGATCGCCGCGGTCGTCTTCCTGCGGAGCCGTCTGCCCGGCCGCGAGCTGTGGACGTGGACGATCGTCACCGGGTTGCTCATGGTCACCCTGACGCTCGAGGGGATCTCGGAGGGAACGGCGCGCGCGGGCGCCGGCAACGCCGCCGTGCTCCTGAACGCGTCGCCGTTCTTCGTGCTCGTCCTCAGCAGGCTCGTGCTCGGCGAGCGCGCGGCGCCGCTCGCGGTGCTCGGCCTGCTCGTCGGGTTCGCGGGAATCGTGATCATGGTCGCCCCGCAGATCGGCGACGTGGCGGACACCGGCGACTTCGTGCTCGGCATGTCGCTGGCGCTGCTCGGGGCGCTCGGCTGGGCGATCGGCGTCCTCATGACCAAGGTGCTCTTCACTCGCAACCCGACCCTCGACATGCTCGGCTTCACGACCGCGCAGTACGTGGTGGGCGGCGCCGCAGCGCTCGCGCTCGCCCTCGTGATCGACGGAACTGGGGGCACCGAGTGGGGCTCCGGCGACCTCTGGGCGGCGGTGGCCTGGCTCGCGATCGGGAGCTCCGCGATCGCGACCCTGACGTTCTTCGGGGCCCTCAAACGCATGTCCCCG
Source organism: uncultured Thermoleophilia bacterium (assembly GCA_963705605.1). Lineage (GTDB taxonomy): Bacteria > Actinomycetota > Thermoleophilia > Gaiellales > Gaiellaceae > CAVPKC01. The sequence continues at coordinate 51,670 of CAVPKC010000002.1, read as the reverse complement.
ACCACGGTCACCGCCTGGCAGTTCCTCGCGCCTGTCGTCGCGGTCATCACCGAGATCGTGTACGGGAACACGCCCGACGGCCTGGTGCTCGCCGGAATGGGGCTCGCGATCGTCGGAGTCGCGCTCGTCAACGTCGCTCCGCAGCTCGCGGAGCGGCTCGGCAACGGCAGGCGGTTCCGCTGGAGCACCTGATCGTCACCCGGGAGCCGCCCGCGGCGAGGCTCGTCCTCAACCGTCCGGAGAAGCGAAACGCGCTCGGCCTGGACCTGATGCGCGACCTGGTCTCGGCGCTCGACGATCTGGGCCGGGACGAGTCGGTACGTGCGGTCGTCGTCGAGGGCGCCGGGCCCGCGTTCTCGGGTGGACACGACCTCTCGGAGATGATCGCCTGCGAGCCCGCCGTCTACCGCGAGCTCTTCGACGTCTGCACGGAGCTGATGGCGTCGATTCGCCGGCTTCCGCAACCGGTGATCGCCAAGGTGCACGGCGTCGCCACCGCAGCCGGGTGCCAGCTCGTCGCAACGTGCGACCTCGCCGTCGCTGCAGACGACTCGCGCTTCGGAACCTCGGGGGTCAAGACCGGCCTCTTCTGTACGACCCCGGGCGTCGCTGTCGGGCGCGCCGTCAGCCGCAAGCGAGCGCTCGAGCTGCTCCTGACCGGAGAGCTCATCGACGCCCGGACCGCGCTCGACTGGGGTCTCGTCAACCGCGTCGTGTCGGGCGACAGGCTCGAGGACGAGGTGCTCGAGCTCGTGCGGCAGATCGCCGCTCTGAGCCCGGTCGCGATCTCGATGGGCAAAGCGGCCTTCTACGCGCAGATCGAGCTCGACGAGCGCCGCGCATACGAGCTCGCGAAGGAGGCGATGGTCGAGAACGCCCTCGAGCCGGACGCGCAGGAGGGTTTCCTGGCGTTCGTCGAGAAGCGGCCACCGCGCTTCAGCGGGAGGCCGGGCGCCCGAGGTGCGGGCGCACCTCCTCGACCCCGATGAGCGCGTCCGGGTCGGCAGCGTGGTCGACCTGCAGTGTCGTGTGCTCGATGCCGTAATCCTCGCGAAGCATCGTCTCCAGCTCGCGGCGCTTTCCGTGACAGTCCTCTCCGGGACGAACGAGCACGTGCGCCGCAAGTGCGGGGAAGCCGGAGGTGATCGTCCAGATGTGGAGGTCGTGGACGTCGACGACGCTCTCGGATCCCGCCATCCTCCGGCCGACCTCGGCGGCGTCGATCCCGCGAGGTGCCTCCTCGAGCAGGATCGAGACGGCATCGCGCAAGACGCTCCACGAGCTCACGAGAACGAGCACGCCGATCAGGATGCTGACGATCGGATCCGCCTCGAGCCAGCCGGTCGTCAGGATGATCACACCGGCCACGACCACGCCCAGGGAGGCCAGCGCGTCGCCTCCGAGATGGAGGATCGCGGCCCGTAGGTTGAGGCTCTCCGCGTGCTGGCGCCAGAGGACGGCCGCGCTCACGAGATTGACGACGATCCCGATTCCCGCGACCACGATCAGCCAGCCGCCGGGGACGTCCTCCGGGTCGGCGAGCCGCCGGCCCGCCTCGACGAAGATCCAGATCGAGACCGCGACGAGCAGCACCCCGTTCGCGAGCGCCGAGAGGATCTCGGCGCGCTTGTACCCGAAGCTCCGCTGCGGCGTTGCCGGCCGTGCGGCCAGGATCGTCGCGATCAGGGCGATGCCGAGCGCCGCCACATCGGAGAGGTTGTGCGCCGCGTCGGCGACGAGCGCCAGGCTGTCGGTCAGGAACCCGGCGGCTGCCTCGCCGATCGTGTAGAGGGCATTCAGCCCGAGCGCGATCCAGAGTGCCCTCGCCTGACCGTCGCGAGCCGCCGGCCCGTGCGCGTGGACGTGCGTCATCCTCCCGCCTCGGCGGCGTCGCGCCACGCGCGCATCAGCGCCCGTGCCGTGTCGTTCACCCCGGGAAGCGCGCTCTCGGCCTCAGCACCCAGGCGCTCCGCGGAGCCCTCGCCGGCGGCGGCGGCGAGCTGTGCGCGCGTGGCCGGATGCTCGATCCACTGACGGACGAGGTCAGGGGTCGCCTCGGCGTGGAACTGGACGCCGTAGGCGAGCCCGCCCGCCCGGAAGGCCTGGTGGGGATAGGCGTCCGACCCGGCGAGCAGGGTCGCGCCGGAGGGCAGATCGAAGCTGTCGCCGTGCCAGTGGAACATCGGCAGCAACGACGGAAGGCTCCCGAAGACCGGATCGTCGCGCGCGGCCGCGGCGAGCTCGAGCCGATGGAATCCGACCTCGGGCGCGGGACCGGGCCAGACGCGCGCACCGAGTGCGGCGGCGAGCGCCTGCGCGCCGAAGCAGATGCCCCAGACCGGGGTGTCCGCCTCGACGGCCGACCGCAGCAGCCGCAGCTCCGGCTCGAGCCACGGCGGGCCGGCGTCGTAGACGGAGATCGGGGCGCCGAGCGAGATGACCCCGTCGTACTGCCGGCTCGTCTCGGGAACCGGCTCCCCTTCGTGGCAACGAATCCAGACGCACTCGTCGCCCCGTTCCTCGAGGACCTCGGCGTACGCCCCGAGGGTCGAGCGCGAGTGTGCGAGCACGAGGATGCGGCCGGCCATCCGGCCGCCAGCCTACTCCCTGGTTCGCGCGAGATGGACGCGCAGGCGCTTGCGCGCCTCCAGCGGCACCTCGCGAAGCGCGCGCCGGTCGTCCTCGGTCAGCTCCTCCGATGCCGCCCAGCCGACGTACCCGCAGCGCGGGCAGTGGCCAGCACCCATCGCGTGCACGGTGGAGCCGCGAAGCCGGCGCTGGCAGCCACAGTTCAGGCATTCGACGGCGAGGCGGGACACCCGATTCCTGCATCGGCTCCGAGCCGCGCCGCGGAGCACACCCGTTCGAGGGAGTGTGGCTAAATCCTATGGTTCTATCTGTTAGAGTTTTACTCGTTACGGGCCGTTGAAAGGAGACGCAGTGGCGACCACCGCCGAGAGCCCGGCCGAGGCACGGTTCCTCCTGACGCCGGAGCTGATGGCCGGGCCGATCTACCGGAAGTACGAGAAGGCGACCCGGAAGTTCTGGGACCCCAAGGACTTCGACTACTCGCAGGACGCGGCCGACTGGCAGCGCATGACACAGGAGCAGCGCGACGGGATCCTCACGATCACCGTCCGGATCGAGGCCGGCGAGGAGGCCGTGACGGACGAGCTCCTGCCGATGCTCTCCGCCTCGCACGAGCTGGGCCGCTTCGACTGGGTCATGTTTCTCTCGACCTTCATGCTCGACGAGGCTCGCCACTCCGAGTTCTTCAACATCTGGCACCGCGAGGTGTGTGGCGTGACGACGCCGGCCGAGAAGGCCGCCCACTGGCCCCTGCGCGAGCACACCGTCGATCCGAGCGGCCGCTTCCACGTCGGCGAGCCCGTCTACGAGGGGATCCCCAAGTACGGCGATGCGCTGATGGCGGCCGTCCAGACGAAGCGCCGCGACGCGATCGAGCAGGGGTTCGTCCGCTTCTCGACCCTCTACAACGCATGGGTCGAGGGCGTGCTGACGATGCCCACGTACGAGATCGTGATGGACACGACCGGGGCCTGGGGCGTGCTCCCGACGCTCCAGCAGGGATTCAAGGGAATCCTGGCCGACGAGGGGCGCCACATCACCTTCGGCACCGAGTCCTGCCGGATCCTGATCGAGGAGCACCCCGAGTACGAGTCGCTCGTCCACGAGATCATCGAGGAGTACCGCGGCAATGCCGTCGGCATGCTCGAGTACCAGCGCAACGTCCCCGGCCTCGACCTCGACAAGTATCAGCGCCAGAAGGTCCGCCACTACCGAAACCGCTGCCGTGAGATGGGGGTCGCGGCGGACGAGTCGCTCGTCGATCAGATCCTCGATCCTTCGATCGACTTCGTGACCGGCGTGCAGGCGGGCTAGGAGCGGTGAGACGCTGGTCCTGCATGGAGGCCGGTTGCGGCGCCGTCGTGACGGCCGCTGACGACGACGAGCTCGTCGAGAAGGTGAACGCCCACTTCGAAGAGGCACACGACTCCTACGAACTGGAGGACGTCATCATCGCCGACGCGGAGGAGGTTCGCGACGGCGACGGCCGACTGACACCGAGGGGTACGGGCTCGTCCGTAGCCTCGTCCAGCGGACGGTGTTCACGCCCGTCCGCCAGGGCAGCGCCGTGGCCGAGACCGTGGCCCGCCTCGGCCAGGCGATCGGGATGGGCCTGCTTCGGCCCGGCGATCGGCTGCCGCCGGAGACCCGCCTGGCCGAGGACCTGGGCATCTCGCCCGTAACGCTTCGCAGCGCCCTGGCGATCCTCCGCGGGGCGGGCCTGCTCGAGACGCAGCGCGGGCGGGTCGGCGGGACGTTCGTCACCGAGGCCGCCGCAGGAGCCCCGCTGCCGATCGAGGAGCCCCTGCCATCCGAAGCCGAGCTTCGGGATCTCGTCGACGAGCGCGCCGTGGTCGAGGGCGGCGCCGCGGCGCTCGCTGCAGAGCGTGCGTCGCCGAGGCAGCTCGACGAGCTCGAACGGCTGGCGGCAGTGATGGAGTCGACGGCCGAGTACGAGCCGTGGAGCGCCAGCGACACGCTGTTCCATCTGCTGATCGCTGACGCCTCGGGCTCGCAGCGGCTGGTCTCGCGAGTCGCGGAGCTGCGTGCCGAGGTCTACCGCGTGACACGGCAGGTTCCGACTCCTCGCGGCACGCTCGAGCTCGCGGATCGAGAGCACCGGGAGATCCTGAAGGCGCTCCGCTCCGGCCGGCCGCCGCGTGCCCGAGCGGCCATGGTGCGCCACGTCGAGTCGACGAGAGCGCTCTGGCTCGGCCTCGGGCGCGTGGCGTAGCCCGCTTGCAGGTGTTAACGCGGGGTCAGACCCCGTCACGAAGTCTGCGCGGGAATGTGTCTGAAGCGATGCGGGAGCGCCTACTGGCGGGCGAGCGCGGCGATCTCGTGCGCCGCGTGCAGGTGGAAGCGGATCGCGTAGACCAGATCGTCGACGTGAACGCGCTCGTCGCGGTTGTGGAAGCCGTTGAGGTAGACGTCGAGCGGCGTATGCCGGACCGGCCAGAAGCCGTATGCGACCGTGCCGAAGGCCTCGCGGAGGAAGTGCATGTCGCAGAAGCCCGTCAGGAGGATCGGCAGGAGCGTCGCGCCCGGATCGTGCTCGTCGAGGAACGACTGGCAGACTCGGTAGAGCGGAGTGTCGAGCGGGGAGCTCGTGCCTCCGACCTGTTCGTCGAGGAACTCGAGCTCGAACGGGACGTCGTCGCCGAGCGTTGTTCGTAGCTCACGCTCGAGCTCGCCCGCCGTCCCGCCCGGTAGCAGGCGGCAATCGCAATCGACGCTCGCGCGCGCGGGAATCACGTTCAACGCTGCCGAGGCGGCCAGACGCGTCGGTGCGACGGTTGCGCCGAGGAGAGGGGGAAGATCGAGCGCGAGCTCGGGATGCAGCACCCGCACCCGCTCCACGAGCCCGTCGAGATCGTCGCCCAGCGGCCCGAGCAGCGTCTCGAGCATGCGGCGCGCCTCCTTCGTGAGCACGCGCTCGCCCTGGTGACGACCGAGCCTCCCGACCAGCTCGGCGAGCCGCACCACCGCGTTCGCACCGGCAGCCGGATTCGAGGCGTGGCCCGCTTCACCCAGCGCGGTGACGCGTACCGGGAGGGTGGCCTTCTCGCCCGCGGAGACCGTCACCACGACCCGGCCGTCCGAGAGCTCGTACCGCGTGCCGCCGCCTTCGTCGATGGCGTAGTCACAGCCGAGATCCGGGCGCTCGCGGACGAGCCACGTGAGACCTACCTGCTCCACGCCGTCCTCCTCGTCGGCCTGGCAGATCAGCACGAGGTCACCGCGGGGCCGGAACCCCGAGCGAGCGAGCGCGGCGAACGCGACCGTCCGCGAGACCGTCTCGTTCTTCATGTCGGTCGCGCCACGACCCCAGACGAATCCCCGGTCGTCGAGGTAGCCGGAGAACGGTGGATGGGTCCAGTCGGACGCATCCGCCGGCACGACGTCCGTGTGCCCGAGGAAGCAGAGTGACGGGCCGTCACCGGTGCCGCGGAGGCGCGCGACGAGGTTCGCGCGCTCCGGGTCTCGCGCCACGAGCTCGCACTCGACTCCGGCCGCCTCGAGATAGGCCGCGAGCTCCATCGCGGCCGGGGTCTCACGGCCGGGCGGGTTCGACGTGTCGATGCGGAGGAGTGCGCGGAGCAGGTCGGTTGCCTCCTCGCGGATCGCAGCGTTCTCGAGCAGCGGAGCGACGTCCGGCATCGCGTGACTGTACGCGACTGCGCATACGCGCCGAGGCTCCCTCGAGTCAGGGGTCGCGCCGATAAGGCGGATCCAGGTCGCGGCCGATCGAATCGAGACGGGAGGGACGAGCATTGGCCGAGGTTCGCGGATGGAGAGGTTTCGTGTGTCGCCTCGTCCGCCCGTGCTGCGCGCCTCCCGCCGCGGTTGCCGGGCTCGCCGCCGGCGAGGGAGGCGGTAGCGGAGAGGTACAGGTCTCGTGGACGCCTTCCACGGATCCAGCGGTTGCGTGGTACCGCCTCTATCGAGGCACCGCTGCGGGCGGTCCTTACGACCATGCCTACCTCGTCGCCACGACGCCCGATCCCGCACTCGGCGGCGCCGTCGGCGTTCTCGAGCTCGGCGTGGCGGAACGCCGCTACTATCGGGTCAGCGCGCTACGGGCAGACGGGCGAGAAGGCCCTGTTTCGCCCGAGGTAACGGGCGCCCCGATCGGCGTGCCGTAAGCGAGGGTCGCGACCCGTCTTCACGCCACGCCGAGACGCGTGACGGAGCCCCCGTCCTCGAGGCTCGCCTCGAGCCCGCGCGAGCGCAGCTCCGCGAAGAATCCCTCGACGGGCAGCATCACCTCGGGCCCACCGACGCCGACGCGGCGCGCGTCGCCGCGGCAAAGCATCTGCGCGGCGACCGAGGGTGGCACTCCGGTGACGTAGGAGATGTCGTTCCCCCACTCCTCCCGCGCGGCGATCCTCATCTCGGCGGTGAGGCTCGCCGCGAGGCCCCCCCGTACTCCGGCGGCGATCACCCGAAGGTACTCGACCATTCCCGGGTCCGGCTCGGCCCCGCCCTGGCTCATGAGCACGCGGACGAGGACGTCGCGAGGGACGACGGTCGCGCCGCCGACGTCGATCGGCTCGATCGACGTGAGACCACCCGCGATGAAAGACCGCAGGCGCAGGACGTCGATCGGCGGCAGGCCGAGGCGCCACTCGACCCGTCCGATCCCCCGATCGGCATAGGAGCGCGAGAGCGTCGCGGGCTCGGAATGGATGGTGTACACGCACTCGACCGCCGCCTCCGGAAACTCGTAGACCTTGCCGCCCGTGTCGGCCGGCAGCATGCGCATCTCGCCGTCGAGGAAGACCGCCGCCGGCGCCGTGAACTCGTCGATCAGCGTCGAGGCCGCGTACGGCGGGACGTACGGCTGAGTCACATCGGGGTCGCGGCCCGGGATGATCGCATCGGCGATCTCGATCGCCTCGACGGTGTCGAGCTGCTCCGCGCAGGCAGCGGCGAGCATGTTCGTGACCCCGGGCGCCGAACCCATCGAGATGGCCGCGGCAAGCCCGGCGGAGGCGAAGGCCTCGTCGAGCGAGTACTGCTCGAGCGCGACGTGGAAGAGCCCGCCGAGATCCGTGTAGTGGGCGCCGATCTCGAGGCAGGCGCGCATGACCTCCATGTTCAGGGTGTGGCTCGCTGCGTTGACGACGGCGTGGCACCCTTCGATCGCCTCGGCGAAACCGCCGCCGGCACCGGCGACGCGCACCGCTTCACCGAGCTCGGCGGCGAGCGCGCCCGCGGCCTCGACGTCGCGGTCGACGATCACGACCTCCTCGACGTCCGCGCTGCGAGCCGCATCGGTGCAGGTGATCCGGCCCATGCCACCGGCGCCTCCGATGACGGCGATCCTCATCCCGGGAATCCCATGGGTCGGGCGACTACGCCCCGACAGGAGTCATGCTCCGCGCGATTTCGAGGAGTTGGTCGCGCTGGGTTCCGCGACTGATCAATCCGACCTGCACGCCTCGCTCGCGCCAGTAGAGCGCGTAGCGGTTCGTCGCGCGCTTGCAACCGGTTCCCTGGCAGTACTCGTAGAGCGTCGCCTTCCGCCCGTGCACCCGGTACGTGCCGAGCACCGTCGCGTCTCCGAGATCGCCGCAGTAGTAGGGCTGTCCCTCGTAGATGGTGAGCTTTCGCTGCTCGCCGGCACCGTAGGACGCGTCGAGCTGTTCTGTCGTCTCGCCGCAGTCGATCCGCTGCGGGTTCACCCGCTTCAGGGTCATTCCGAACGTTTCGGAGGGGCGAGCACGGGCATCGTCAGCTGCTCTGCCGCCCGAACCCAGCGGGGGTCGACGCCCGACCCCGCCAGCGCCGTCGCCGAGGCGAGCAGCAGCGCGACGGAGACGAATACCGCGAGTCGCATTCGAGAGCCGACGCGGGGACTCGAACCCCGGACCCCATCATTACGAGTGATGTGCTCTACCAGCTGAGCTACGTCGGCGCGAGGCCCCGATTCTAGCCGTCCTCCCAGGGATCGAGGCTCTCCTGCTCCCACATCCGCTGGACCGCCGGGCGATCCCACACGCGCCGGAAGTGCGCCCCGAGCTGCGGCTGGTCCCACCACTTTGGCTCCAACCGTCGACCCCATCTGGTGAGCATGAAGAGGTAGAGGTCGGCGCTCGTGAACCGGTCGCCGAGGAGATACGGCCCGGCCGCCGCGAGCTCCCCCTCGAGAAAGTCGCGCATGCCGCCGAGCGAGCGCGCGCGTCGCCGAACGGATCGCCTCCTCGCCCGCCGGATCGCCGGTCACTCGCGACGGGAAGAACTGCACCATGAACGTCGCCTGCACGGTGTTCGTCAGATAGGTCAGCCACCGGTACCAGAGCGCGCGCTCGGCCGTGCCCGACGTCAGGGGCGAGACCGGCCTCGGGGTGCAGATCCGACAACTGCATGACGATCGCGGCGGACTCGTAGAGCACCTGGTCGCCGTCCACGAGCACCGGGCACGCGGCGGTGGGGGTTGAGGCGAGCGAGCTCCGGCGGCGTCGATGCGGCCGTTCTCCTTGACGACTCGCACCAGCCGGTAGTCGGCGCCAACCTCCTCGAGGACCGCGTGGACGACCATCGCGGCGCTTCCGGGCATGTAGTAGAGATCCATCGGGCCTCCTAACGGGGATGAGGGCGAGGGCGCGAGGAGCGCGAGCGGCGCTCTCAGTGCCCGCATGCGGGACCCTTGTCGAGCTCCCGGCAGTCGTCGATCTTGATCTCGACCCTCCGATCGTCGTCGAACGCGACGACGCAGGAGTCCTTCAGCACCTCGTAGGCCTTGACGAGGCCGACGCCCTGGGGCGTCTCGACCCGGCCTCCCACCCTGGGGGCCCGGTCGCGGAAGCTCCGATAGACGGGGTGCTCGAACGCGAGGCAGCAGCGTAGGCGGCCGCAGAGCCCGGTGATCCGGCCGGACGAGAGCGGCAAATCCTGATCCTTCGCCATCCTGCAGGGCGATGGGCTGCTCGTGCGAGGGAAACCGCGTGCAGCACAGCTGGGTGCCGCACAGCCCGTAGCCGCCGCAGAGACGGGCCTGCTCGCGCGGGCCGACCGCGCGCAGCTCGACCCTGCGGCGCAGGCGGCTCGAGAGCTCCTCCTGCACCCGTCGGGTCTCGACCCGCCCCTCGGCGCCGTACGAGAGGACGAGACGGGAGCCGTCGAACACGAGCTCGGCCGAGATCGCCTTCACGGGCAGACCGTGTGCGCCGATCACCTCGCGGAACGCGGCCATCGCCTTCTTCGCCTCCTGCCGGTTTCGCCGTACCTGCTGTTCGTCGTCCTCGTTGGCCCGCCGAACGACCCGCTTCAGGCGCCCGGCCTCCCCGTCGGGAATCGTCTCCCCCGCCTGCACGACGCGGCCGAACTCGCGTCCCCGTGACGTCTGGCAGATCACCTTGTCGTTCCACGCGAGCGAGATTCCACACGGATCGAAGGAGTAGACCTTCCCGCCCGGGGCGAACACGACTCCAACGACCTCGGCCATGCGCCCTATGGTTACACGCCCGCCTCGGCGACCGCCCGACCGAGCGCCCGCCGCAGCCGGATCAAGAGGGCCTCGAGCGCAAGCGGCGCCCCGACGTTCAGCTCGAAGCTGCGCTGCGTCTCGAGAACCGCCTCGATCGCGCGCTCGGCGGCGACAGCGCTGACCCGGCGCCCGTCCTCGGCAAGCTCGGTCGTCCGATCGGCGTTCAGCGCCACGCCCGCGGCCCCGACCGAGGCGGCGAGGAGGTCCCGATACCAGCTTGCCAGCAGCTCGAGCCCGCGGAGGATTTCCTCGCGCTCGACCCCGCGCGCGATGCGCCGTGCTCGCTGCTCCCGCTCCCGCGCCGTCCCCTCGGCACCATCGGCAGCCGTCTCGGCGGCCTCCTCGCCGGCACGGCGAGCCGCGTCGACGACGAGCCTGGCCGCACGACCCGCATCGAAGCGCTCGTCAAGGTAGACGGATCGTGCGACCGCGATCAGCTCGTCCCGTCGCGCCGCCACGTCCGGGTCGAGCAGGCTCTCCGCCCGGTCCAGGCGGCCCGCCGCCAGGCGCGAGACCGCCGCAAGCCGCTCGGGGCCGAGATCGGGCCTCGCTCTCGAGAGCTGGGCCTCGAGTGCTCGTCGGGAGAGTCGCCGGAACGCGACGGCCTGGCACCGCGACCGGACGGTCTCCGGAAGGCGCGCGGGCCGCGCCGCCACCAGCACGAGGACCGCGTATTCGGGGGGCTCCTCGAGATCCTTGAGGAGAGCGTCGGCCGCCTCCTCGTTCATCAGATCGGCGCCGAACACGAGGTACACCCGGCGGTTCGCCTCGAACGGGCGCATGTGGAGGTCGTGCCGCAGCTCCCGGATCGCGTCGATTCTGATCTGGTCGCCAAGCGGCTCGAGGACGTAGAGATCGGGATGCGCGCGGCGCGCGACCCGGTCGACGTCGCCGAGGAGCGCGCCCGCGAATGCGAGCGCCGTCGCGCGCTTGCCGACACCGGGTGGGCCGTGGAACAGATACGCGTTCGCGGGGCCCTCCTCGAGCGCGGCGAGGAGCAGGCGCTTCGCCTCCTCCTGCTCAGGCAGGTGCGCGAAGGCCGTCACGGACGAGACGTGCGACCTCGCTCGGAGCGAGCGTCGCGTCGACGGGGACGATTCTCTCGGGGAAGCGCTCGACCAGCTCGCGATAGCCGGCGTCGACTCGCTCCAGAAAGCCGATGCCCTCCCGCTCGATCCGGTCGGCTCCGCCGCTCGCGCGAGCCACGGCCACCTCCGCAGGCAAGAGCAGCAGGAACGTCCGGTCCGGAGCCAGGCCGCCGGTCGCGAGCCGGTTGAGCTCCAGCACGGCGTCGATGCCGAGGCGACGCGCAACTCCCTGGTAGGCGAGCGACGAATCGAGGAACCGATCGCAGATCACGTCCGCGCCTCGTAGGAGAGCCGGCCCCACGACCTTTGCCACGAGTTGCGCTCGGGCCGCGGCGAAGAGCGCGGCTTCGGCCCACGGGGCGATGCTGCCGTCGTCGAGCAGGAGGCTCCGGATGCGCTCGCCGAGCTCCGTCCCGCCCGGCTCGCGTACACACACGACCTGCCGACCCTCGCCCCGCAGCGTCTCGGCGAGCAAGCGGGCCTGCGTCGACTTGCCGGATCCGTCGACGCCCTCGAAGGTGACGAACACGGGCACGGAGGCTCAGGGCGAGGCCGGGCCGGCCTCGAGGAGCGCGAAGGCGCGGTTCACCAGTCGCGGCATGTCGTAGTAGATGCTCTGCGAGCCGAGGACGACGGCGATCACCGACCTGCCGTCTCGCCGCACGGCCGCCGCGAGACAGTTCCCGGCCTCCTTGGTGAACCCGGTCTTCACGCCGTAGGTGCCCGGGTAATCGCCGAGGAGCTCGTTGTGGTTCACCCAGACCTTCTCGTACGTCGGAGCCGGCCAGTCGACGGACTTGCGCTGCGTGCGGACGATCTTCGCGAACGTCGGGTCGTCCAGCGCCGCCCGCGCGAGGACGACCTGATCCCTTGCGCTCGACCAGTTCGTGTCGTCGTTCAGGCCGGACGCGCTCCGGTAGCGCGTGTCGGTCATGCCGAGCGCCCGGGCGCGGGCGTTCATCTTCCGGAAGAAGCGCGTCAGGGAGCCGTTGGCCTCGTCGAAGGCGAGAGCCGTCGCCGAGTCGTTCGCGGACTCGAGGAGCGTCGAGAAGAGCAGGAGGCGCCGGCTGACCTCCTGGCCCGCGATCAGCCCCTCCTTGTTGGGCTCGACCTGGGTCGCGACGTACGGCACCTCCACGGAGCGGTCGAGCTCGCCTCCCTCGATCACCAGCAGGGCGGTCATCATCTTCGTGAGAGACGCGATCGGACGCTTCTGGCGGTCTCGGTGGGCGATCAGCACGCGCCCGGTCTCGCCGTCGATCGCGATGTACGCCTCCGCCGAGATCCGCACGCCGCGCTCCCGGGCTCGCGCGTCGTAGTCGAGCCCGTTGCGGCTGAGAGGCCGGGACGCCGGTTCCTCGGCCTCGCGCTCGGTCGTCGCCGGGCCACCCTCGGTGGTGGTTGCCGGCTCGGTCCGCTCCGGGGCCGCTGCCTGCGAGTCGTCCCGCGAGGAGAGCACGAGCCCGGCCGCGAGCGTCGCGGCCGTGAGCAGGACGAGCAGGATCAAACCGCGGTAAGCGCGCACGATCGCGCTGATTGTCGCAGAGACCCCTTCAGGTACGCGCCGGGCGTGCCGACAAGACGCCTAGCATGGGCGGCATGCGTGCAATCGTGACCGGCGGGGCGGGCTTCATCGCCTCGCACCTGACCGACGCGCTCGTCGGGCGGGGCGACGACGTCCTCGTCGTCGACGACCTCTCCCGCGGTCGCCGGGAGAACGTCGATCCCCGGGCCGAGCTCGTCGTCGTCGACGTCCGCGACGCCGACGCGCTCGGCTCCGCGTTCGAGCGGCACCGGCCGGAGGTCTGCTTTCACTTCGCGGCGCAACCCGACGTCCGCATCTCGGTCGACCGGCCGGCCTTCGACTGCGAGATCAACGTCATCGGCACCATCAACGTCCTGGAGGCCGCCCGCAAGGGTGGCTGCCGGATCGTCTTCGCATCGACCGGCGGCGCCATCTACGGCGAGTGCGAGCGACCGGCGACCGAGGACGACCCGCGGCGGCCCCTCGCCCCGTACGGCGCGGCGAAGCTCTGCGCCGAGGAGTACATCGCGACGTTCGACCGCCTCCACGGCGGCGGCCACATCGTGCTGCGGCTCGGCAACGTCTATGGGCCGCGCCAGGATCCGCACGGCGAGGCCGGCGTCGTCGCAATCTTCCTCGGGCTCCTCGCCGAGGGCGGGACGCCGAGGATCTTCGGAGACGGGAGCCAGACCAGGGACTACGTGTACGTCGGCGACGTCGTGAGAGCGGCGCTCGCCGCGATCGAGGCCTCCACAGGCGTGTTCAACGTCGGCACCGGTACGGAGACCTCGGTCGTCGACCTGCTTCGAGCCTGCTGCCGCGCCGCGGGTGTCGAGGCACGGCCGGAGTTCGCAACGCCGCGGGCCGGCGAGCTGGCCCGCAATGTGCTCGATCCGTCTCGGATCGAGCGCGAGCTCGGGGTCCGCCCCGAGACCTCGCTCCACGACGGACTGCGGGCGACGTGGGACTGGATCAGGGAGAAGGAGGCGGCGTAGCTCCGCCGAACAGGGAAGCCCCGTGGACTTCCCGGCTCCGTCTCCCGTTCGCTACGCCGAGGACTCCGGACAGCGCCCGTGGCGCCGCGCGGCGATCATCACGGCGGCGATCGCGGCGGTCGAGCTCGTCGTCCTCCTGATCATCGCCCTTGCGTTCATCGCCAAGCCGTTCACGAACGACGCCGCCTCGGCCGGCAAGGGCAAGGAGCCGGTCGCCGAGTCCGCCGCCGCTCCGCGGCCCGAGACGCCCGTGATCGTGCTCAACGGCAACGGCGTGGCAGGGGCGGCAGGCACCGCCGCCCGCCGGATCCGCAAGCTCGACTATCCGATCGTCGCCGTCTCGGATGCCTCACGCCGCGACTTCTCGAGGACGATCGTCATGTATCGCGACGGCTCGCAGGCCGCGGCCGTTCGTCTCGCACGCGATCTCGGCCTTCCCGCCCGCCGAGCTGTCCCGCTCGACGGGCTCCGGGTGAAGGATCTGCGCGGCGCCCAGCTCGCGCTGATCCTCGGCCGCCCCGCCTGACGCGACTAACCGGCCCCCGTCGCCTCCTCCAGGAGGGCGGCGGCCGGCCCGAACGGGTCGAGCTCGTCCGCCCGTTGCAGATAGCGGATCGCGTCCTGCGGACGCCCCCCGAGGCGAAGCTCGAACGCTCCGAGCTCGTACCAGGCGTCGCTGTCGAGCGGCTGGGTCTCGATCGCGTCGACCAGCGTCTGGCGGGCCGATCCGAGATCGCCGAGCTCGACCTGAGCTGCGGCCCTCGCCACGAACGGATCGAGCGCGAGCGGGTTCAGCGAACGGGCGGAGCCGGCAGCAGCGAGCGCAGCCTCGGCTCGCCCGTCGCCGAGCGCCCGGTATGCGTCGTCGACCCGACGCTCGGCCAGCCAGGGCGCTCCGAACGCGACGATCACGGCGCCGCCGACGGCCGCGATGAGCGGTGCCCAGGCGAGGCTCCCCCGCCGGAGCGGATGCTCGCGCCCGCTCGCAAGGAGGACACCGGTCGCGACGAGCACCGGGGCGGTGGCGCTGATGTAGTTCCAGTCGAAGTCGATCAGCGACTGCACGGCGTAGGCGAGAACGCCCGCTGCGAGCGCGAGCGCCGCCGGGCGCAGGAGCGGGTCGACGCGCCGCAGGGCCGCGAAGGCGCCGACAAGTGCGGCGGCGGCGGCCGCGCACCCCAGCACGGCGCCCACGACGCCCGTCTCCGCGAGTAGCTGGAGCGGCATGCTGTGCGGCTCCGTGACCGTCAGCGGATCCTCCCGAAGGATCCGGTGGACGGTGGCGAAGCTCCCGGCTCCCGTGCCCCCGATCGGCGCGGCGCGGAAGCCGTTCCAGGCCTCGTTCCACCACGTCCAGCGGTTGTTCGAGCTCAGGCTCGTGAGGCGCTCCGCCTCCTGGGTGACGAGAACCGTCGGTGGGTTCGCGAACTCGTCCGCCTGCTGTTCGACCCAGCTCGCGACCGAGTCGGCGCGCACGGCGACGGCGACGACGGCGACGACCACGACCACTCCCAGTACGAGCTTCGCCCAGCGACCGAGCCTGGCACGATCGTCGCCCGTGACCGGGCGTCGCCCCTCGTACCTGCACGCGAGCAGGGCGAGCCCGGCCGCGACGAGCGCTCCGACCAGGAGGGCGATCCCGAACGTCCGTCCGTCGGAGACCCTGACCTCGTACCCCTGGCCGTCGTCGACCACGCCCGAGAGACGGAGGGTGAACGAGAAGACTCCGATCGCGATCGGGAGGGCGATCGCCAGCGCGACCAGGCTCTCGAGACGCTGGCGGGCGAGAACGAGCCAGGCGAGGACGGCGACGACCGCGGCGAGGATTCCCCCTCGCGAGTACGTGAGCAGGAGCCCGACGACGAGCGCATAGAGATAGAGGACTGCCGCTGCCCGAACGGCCGGCCGGTAGCGCCGTTCCGAGGCGAGCCACAGCGCGATGGGCAGTGCGATCACGAAGAGGATCGCGAGCGCGTTCCAGTAGCCGACCGGCAGGCGAAGGCGCGCGATGCGGCCGCCGTCCTCGTTGAGCCCGGGGAACACCTTCGCCGCGAGGGCCCATGCGAGCGAAGCGGCCACGATCGCCCCGAGCAGGGCAGCCGTGAGGAGAGGCGCCCTGGCGGCGAGGGAGCCGACGATCGCCCCGAGGCAGAGCAGCGCGAGGTACGCGAGCGCCCGGTTGGTGGCACCCCACGAGAGGTCCGGCGCGATCGACCACGCGATCGACGCGCCGCTCCAGAGGCTGAGGACGAGCAGTGCGGCAAGGCAGACCTGGCCCGCGCGGCCGACCGACGGGCGAGGCAGGCGGCCGGTGAGGATTCCGATCCCTGCCAGAGCGAGGAGAACGACGGCACCGATGCCGATTGGTACGAACGCCGTGTCGCTGGATCCGCCTCCCTGGTAGACGGCGGCTGCGACCAGCGCGGCGACCCCGAGGAGCACGAGCGCACCGGCGATGCCGAGCCCCGGAGACGCCGACGGCGCAGCGGGCGGGGGAAGGGTCGCCGGCGCGCTCGACGACCACCTCCGCCGAATCGGGGCTACCAGGGGTCATCGACCACGTTTACAGGTCAATCACGATTGGTATCTATGATGATGATGCCGCTCCCCGGAGGCCCTGCGATGATCGGCCGGACTCGTCTTCTCACTCTCGCCCTCGGGCTCGTGACAGCTCTCGCGCTCGCCGCGCCGGCGTCTTCGGCCACGTGCGCCGAGAAGCTGATCGACGACTGGGCCGACAACGCCGAGATCGACGGAACGTATCCGATCGCCTGTTACCGGGCGGCGATCAACGCGCTTCCGGAGGACCTGCGCGCCTACTCGAGCGCGGCCGACGACATCCGCCGGGCGCAGCAGGAGCTGATCGCGACCCAATCGAGTTCTTCGGGCGGCGATGACGCGAGCGGATCCGCCTCATCGGCCGGCGGCTCGAACGGGGAGTCGGAGTCACCGGGCGGCACCGGCTCGGCTGACGAGGGAGCCTCAGCCGGCGACGAGCGCGACCCGCAGGCTGAGACGCAGCAGGACACACTCGCGGGCGTTCCGGGTGACGATGCCGCGAACGGCGGAAACGGGGAGGGCGATGGCGCGGGCGGCCAGGAGACGGTGGCTGCCCCGTCCTCGGAGCTCTTCGGCACGGAGCTTGACGACGGCGGATCCTCGATCCCGCTGCCGATCGTCGTCCTCCTGTCGGTAGCGGGGCTCGCGGCCGTCGTCGTCGCGGGATGGCTCGTGAGCCGTCAGCTTCACCGGCGAAGGCCGGCCGACTGAGCTCTCGTCGGCCGGGATTTCCCTGCAAAGACGCCACGTTCGAGTTCCGTCCGATTCCCGCGCTACCCTCCGCAGTCCGCCCTTCCGGGGCGAAATGCAGGCGGATAGCAGGCAGCTACTCTTTCGGGGAGGACCAGATGTCGGCCGTGGAACGGACTGTGAACGCACCCCAGATCGACGACGACGCGCTGCGTAACGTCGTCGTCGACACGGCCCGCGAATGCGGCGTGCGCAGGTACTTCACGATCCCGGGACGCGACCCGTTCGACGAGATCGAATGGGAGCTACGCGATGCGCACATCCCGGGCAAGGACGGCCCCGCGTTCGAGCAGAAGGGCGTCGAGTTCCCGAAGTTCTGGTCGCAGACGGCGACGAACATCGTCGCCCAGAAGTACTTCCGCGGGCGGCTGGGATCCCCCGAGCGCGAGTGGAGCGTGAAGCAGATGATCGGCCGCGTCGTCGACACGATCACCGGCTGGGGCATTGACGGCTCCTACTTCGCGAGCGAGGAGGAGGCGGACACGTTCCGGGCCGAGCTGAAGGCCATCCTCGTCAACCAGCTCGCGTCGTTCAACTCGCCCGTCTGGTTCAACGTGGGCTTCGAGGAGCGCCCGCAGTGCTCGGCGTGCTTCATCCTCTCGATCGACGACTCGATGGAGTCGATCCTCGACTGGATCCGGCGCGAGGGAGTGATCTTCCGCGGCGGCTCGGGCTCGGGGCTGAACCTCTCGAAACTCCGCTCGTCGAAGGAGCAGCTGTCCAAGGGCGGGCACGCCTCCGGCCCGGTCAGCTTCATGCGCGGCGCCGACGCGTCGGCCGGCACGATCAAGTCGGGCGGCAAGACACGCCGCGCCGCCAAGATGGTCGTCCTCGACATCGACCACCCGGACGTCGAGGAGTTCATCTGGTGCAAGGCGAAGGAGGAGGAGAAGGCCCGGGTGCTGGCGGCGGCGGGGTACGACATGTCTCTCGACTCACCCCACTGGGCCTCGATCCAGTATCAGAACGCGAACAACTCGGTCCGGGTGACGGACGCGTTCATGGACACGGTCGAGGCCGACGGCGACTGGAACCTCACGGCGCGCACGGACGGCACGGTGCTGACGACGGTCAAGGCGCGGAGCCTGCTGCGCCAGATCGCGGACGCCGCGTGGCAGTGCGCCGACCCCGGGATGCAGTACGACACGACGATCAACGCGTGGCACACGTGCCCGAACTCCGGGCGCATCAACGCATCGAACCCGTGCTCGGAGTACATGCACATCGACGACTCGGCCTGCAACCTCGCCTCGCTCAACCTGATGAAGTTCCGCCGCGAGGACGGCGAGCTCGACGTCGAGGCGTTCGAGCACGCGGTCGACACGGTCTTCCTCGCCCAGGAGATCTGCGTCGGCTACTCGAGCTATCCGACGCCCGAGATCGATCGGAACGCGAAGGCCTACCGCCAGCTCGGTCTCGGCTACGCGAACCTCGGCGCGCTCCTGATGGCCAGAGGGCTTCCCTACGACTCCGACGAGGGCCGGGCG
Organism: uncultured Thermoleophilia bacterium; assembly: GCA_963705605.1. Taxonomy (GTDB): domain Bacteria; phylum Actinomycetota; class Thermoleophilia; order Gaiellales; family Gaiellaceae; genus CAVPKC01. The sequence goes on along the minus strand of CAVPKC010000002.1, from coordinate 33,185 downwards.
TACGCGGCGGCGATCACCGCGCTCATGACCGGACGGGCATACCGCAAGTCGGCAGAGGTCGCGGGCCGGATGGGGCCCTTCGCCGGCTATCAGCCGAACGCGGCCGCCATGATCGGCGTCATCGCGAAGCACCGAGCCTCGATGGGCAACATCGAGCACGCGAACTCCGTGCCCGCCGATCTCCTCTCCAACGCACGTCAAGCCTGGGACGACGCCCTCGACCAGGGCGAGGTCCACGGGTTCCGCAACGCGCAGGCGACGGTGCTCGCGCCGACAGGAACGATCAGCTTCATGATGGACTGCGACACGACCGGGGTCGAGCCCGACTTCTCGCTGGTGAAGTCCAAGAAGCTCGTCGGCGGCGGCGAGATAACGATCGTGAACAAGACCGTTCCGATGGCCTTCGAGAAGCTCGGGTACGCACCGCCCGAGGTCGACGAGATCGTCGCCTTCATCGACGAGCGCAACACGATCGTGGGAGCGCCGTACGTGAAGACGGAGCACTACCCGGTCTTCGACTGCGCGATCGGCGAGCGCGCGATCCACCACATGGGCCACGTGAAGATGATGGGTGCGGTGCAGCCGTTCATCTCCGGCGCGATCTCGAAGACCGTGAACCTGCCCGAGCAGACGACCGCCGACGAGATCTCGCAGCTCTACGTCGACGCCTGGAGGCTCGGCGTCAAGGCGATCGCCATCTACCGGGACAACTGCAAGGTCGCACAGCCGCTCTCGGGCAAGACGGACGGGGGCGCCGCGACCCTCCTCGCCAAGCCGCAGCGCAGGCGCCTACCGGACGACCGGACGGAGATCGGACGGAAGTTCCGCGTCGGCGAGTACGAGGGCTACATCCACGTCGGCCTGTTCGAGGACGGCACCGCGGGAGACATCTTCGTCGACATCGCGAAGGAGGGCACGACGCTCGCCGGGCTCATGAACTCCTTCATGATCTCCGTCTCGCTCGGGCTCCAGTACGGGGTGCCGCTCGACGTCTACGTCTCGAAGTTCGCCCACATGCGCTTCGAGCCGTCGGGGCCGACGAACGACGCCGACATCCGGATTGCCAAGTCGCTCGTCGACTACATCTTCCGCTGGATGGGCAAGAAGTTCCTCGACGCGGAGACGCAACAGGAGCTCGGGATCATGAGCCCCGAGGTGAAGCGACGCCTCGCAGAGGCGCACGACATCCTCGAGAGCGGCGTGGCCGACCTCGACGTCGAGCCGGCAGCGCCGGTCTCGCCCGGCCAGACCGCACTCTTCAACGCGTTCGAGGATGCCGTCGAGTGCGCGAAGTGCGGCGGTCGGATGATCCGCACAGGCAGCTGCTACACCTGCCGCGACTGCGGCCAGAACACCGGCTGCAGCTAGCGCACGAAAGTCCTACCTGGTGAGGGCCGCCCCTGTGGCGGCTCTCATCGTCGCGGCTCAGGAGATCGAGTCGCGCCACTCTCGTTGCGAGCGAAGATCGGTACCGCCTGCTCGATCTCGACGATGGGCACGACGTCGAGATCGAGCCAGGGAATCCAGGGGGAGACGCCTTCGAGGACGGTCAAGGCCGAATCGGCTGTAGAGGGGTGGGGCCAGGGCCGGCTAGCACCGTTCCGAGACGGTTCCGAGCCCTCCGTCGAGCTTGATCACCCGACGCTGACGGGGACGCGCTGAACCGCGTTGTTCGCGTACCCGCCGAGGTTCCAGGCGGCGTCGTCAGGCTGAACGTTCCCGGCGGCGTCCCGTGCGCGACAGCGGAGCTCGTGCTCACCGACGGGCGCATCCCACGTGAACGCCCAGCGCGACCACGCCCAGGGGGAGTCGTCGAGGTCGTGCTCGATCGGCGCGTCGCTCCACGTGCGACCGGCGTCGGTCGAGAGCTCGACGCGCTCGATCGGGCCCCAGCCCGACCACGCGCGGCCCTCGATCGTGCAGGGGCCAGGCGTGAGAGTGCGGCGGCGGGTCGGGAAATCGGGAGTCCCTGGCGGGATCATCAACGCCCGCGGAAGAATGCGCGTGAGGGGCTCTCCCGGATCGTCCGGCTCCTGGCGCAGGCAGTAGGCCACGACCTGATGGTGGCCCAGGTACGGGTCGGAAACGGCGTCGATCGCGGCGAGCCATTTGACGCTCGCCATCCCGTACCAGCCCGGCACGAGGAGGCGCAGCGGGAAGCCGTGCTGCGGAGGCAGCGGCCGGCCGTCGATCTCGTAGGCCAGGAGGATGTCGTCGCGAAGGAGGGCGTCCGCGACCGCCAGGCTCCGGCCGAACGGCTCCCGCGGGCCGCCCGACTCCGTTCCCCAGTCGAGCGCGGTGAAGACGATCTCGACCGCTCCGTCGAGCACGCCGGCCTCCTCGAGCAGCGGCCGGAGCGGCGTGCCGCGCCAGCGCGCGGTTCCGACCGCACCGTCGATCCAGGGCTGGCTGAACGGGCGTGGGTCGAGGTGAGCGCGCCCGTTCCCGGCGCACTCCATCGTCACCACGGCCTCGACAGCGGTTCGGCGCCGGAGCTCGTCGAGAGTCAGCTCCCGCGGCCGCTCGACCAGCCCGCCGATCGTCAAGCGCCAGGCTGCCGGGTCGACCTCGGGGATGTCGTAGTGGGTCAGGAGGTAGTGGAGCCCGACCGGCGTCAGCGGGTACCGGAGCGCCTCGAGCGGAAGCCCGTGGTTGCGGGCGGCGAGCGCGACTTCCTCCGTCGTGAACCGCTCCACGGCGCCACGGTAGCGAACCGGGCCGCGCTCAGGGCTCGTGGTGCGCTGACGCGACGGTTCGAACGTCGGCGAGCCGCCCCGCGAGGAACGCCCGCTCCGCCTCGCTGGGTGCGAGCTCGAGAGCCCGCTCGTAGGCCGTCGTGGCCTCGTCCATCCTGCCGAGCCGCCGCAGCAGGTCGCCGCGGGTCGCGTGCAGGAGATGGTAGGAGCCGAGATCCGGGGCGAGCGCCTCGACCTCGCCCAGCCCGGCCGCCGAGCCGTTCGCCATCGCGATCGCAACGGCTCGGTTGAGGGCGACGACAGGGCTCGGCGCGAGCAGCAGCAGGCGGCCGTAGAGGCGCGAGATCTCCTGCCAGTCCGTCTCGTCGGCGGTTCGCGCCCGCGCGTGGACGGACGCGATCGCGGCCTGGAGCTGATACGGGCCGGGGCGCCCCTGACGCGATGCCCGCGCGAGCATGGCCAGACCGCGCTCGATCTCCCCGCTGTCCCAGCGCCCGCGATCCTGATCCTCGAGAAGCACGATGCCGCCGTCCTCGTCGACCCTCGTCTCGCGCCGGGAGTCCTGGAGGAGCATCAGCGCGAGCAGCCCGCCGGCCTCCGGCTCGTCCGGCATCAGGGCGACGAGGATCGTCGAAAGCCGGATCGCCTCGCGGCACAGGTCCTGCCGTCGATCGACGTTCGAGTAGCCCTCGTTGAAGATCAGATAGAGGACGGCGAGGACGGAGCCGACCCGCTCGGGCAGCACGTGGTCGGGTGGGATCCGAAACGGGATACCCGCGTCGCGGATCTTCCGCTTCGCACGGACGAGCCGCTGCGCCATGGTCGGCTCGGGAACCAGGAAGGCCCGGGCGATCTCCGGCGTCGTCAGTCCGCCGAGGAGCCGGAGCGTCAAGGCCACGCGCGCCTCGGCGGCCAGCGCCGGGTGGCAGCAGGTGAAGATCAGGCTGAGCCGCTCGTCCGGGATCAACGTCGCCTCCTCCGGTTCGGCCCCGGGTGGCTCGAGCGCCCCGAGCCGCCCGAGGAGCTCGGTCTTCCGCGCCAGGACACGCTCCCTCCGGATCCGGTCGATCGCACGGTTGCGGGCCGTCGTGACGATCCAGGCGCCGGGATTCCGGGGCGTTCCTTCACGGGGCCAGCGGTCGAGCGCCGTCTCGAACGCGTCCTGCACCGCGTCCTCGGCGAGGTCGAGATCGCCGAGGACGCGGGCCAGAATCGCGATCGCGCGGCCCCATTCCGCGCGGAAGACCTCCTCGACGGTCAGCGGGCCGGCTCCGCCATCGCCATCAGAGGGCGAACCTCGATCGAGCCGGTCCGAGCGCCGGGGCACCTCGCCGCCCACTCGAGCGCCTCGTCGAGGCTCTCCACGTCGATCACGAAGTAGCCGCCGAGGACCTCCTTCGTCTCGGCGAACGGGCCGTCCGTCGTCAGCGTCTGACCGTCACGCACGCGCACGGTGGTCGCCGTGGCGGGCGGACGCAGGGCGTTGCCGCCGACGATCGCCCCGGCGTCGACCAGCGCCTGCGAGTAGGCCTCGTACTCGCGCATCAGCGGGCCGCCGAGCTCCTCGTAGGTCTCGAAGGTCTCCGGTGGATCGTTGATCAGCAGGATGTAGTGCACGTCGCTCCTTTCGTCGAATGTGTCCGTACGACGAACGGGCGACCCCGAAATCGACAGTCCCTCGAACGAGGTCACCCGTTCGGGTGATCAATCCCTCGAACGAGGAGGGTCAGACCGGCGCCGAACGACCGAAAGGCCCCACGCCTTCCCGGTCGAGAAGAGCTCGTCCGGATCGACCTCGCCGAGCCAGCCGAGGAAGTGCTTCTCCGGATCCTCCGCGGTGGCGCCGAAGACGGCGGGGCGATCCGGCCCATCGTGACTGTCACCCGGCCGCTCCGCCCGCTCGAGCTCTGCGAAGCGCTCCTCTGCCGCCGGGCCCTCTGCGTATCCCTTGCCCACCGGATCAGGCTAGCGTAGGGTCAGCTCCGTGGAGAGGCCGACGATCCTCATGATCGACGTCCAGCGGGAGTACTTCACCCGCGAGAGCCCGCTGTGGATCCCGGACGGCCCGGCCGTGCTCGAGCGGCTCGCAGGCCTCCTCGACACGGTGCGCGAGCGAGGAACCGGCGTCGTCCACGTCCAGCACCACGAGGACGCGTCGTCGGAGGTCTTCGCGACGGGCACCGCTGCGGTCGAGACGATGGACGAGGTCGCACCGGCGGAGGGCGAGCCGCTGATCGTCAAGCACCTCCCCGGCTCGTTCGACGGCACGAGCCTCGACGCGATCCTCGAGGAGCTCGGAACGAAGACGCTGGTCGTCGCCGGCTTCATGACCCACATGTGCTGCGACACCACGGCGCGGGAGGCACAGGCGCGCGGATTCGACGTCGTCTTCCTGACCGACGGAACCGCAACCCGCGACCTCGCCGGCCCGAGCGGGGGCACGATCCCTCACGCGGTCGTCCACGAGACGACGCTCGCCGCCCAGGCCGACGGCTTCTCGACGCTCATGGACGTCGCGTCGCTGACGAGCTCTCTGTAGCGTAGCGGACGTCGGCCGCTCGCGAGCTCGCCAGCAGCTCGTCCTCCACCGCCGCCGGGTCGAGCCCCCGGGCGGCGAGGACGACGTAGCTCGCGAACCAGAGGTCGGCGAGCTCGGAGACGAGCCGCTCGTCGCTCTCGGAGACGGCTGCGAGCGCTGCCTCGACTCCCTCCTCGCCGAGCTTCTGGGCGCAGGCAGGCAGGCCTCCGGCGAGCAACCGGGCCACGTAGGAGCCCTCGGGCCGCGTCCGCGCCCGCTCGGCGACGCGGCGCCAGAGCCAGGGCGCGAAGCACGACAGCGATCCCGTGTGGCACGCGGGGCCTGCCGGATCGACCCGCAGCAGGATCGCGTCGCCGTCGCAGTCGTCGCGCAGCTCGACGACGGCGAGCGTGTTCCCCGACGTCTCCCCTTTCTTCCAGAGCCGCTGCCGCGAGCGGCTCCAGAAGTGGGCCTCGCCGGTCTCCCGTGTCAGGCGGAGCGCCTCGTCGTCCATCCAGGCGAGCATCAGCACGCGGCCTGTCGCCGCGTCCTGCACGATCGCGGCGCGAAGCTCAGGCTGCATCGCGGAGAGGCACCCCGAGCGCGACGAGCTCGGTGCGGAGCGATCCCGAGACGCGCAGGATCCTCGTGGAGGATCGAGGCGAGCAGCGCCGCCTGCGCGACGCCGAGCGCCTCGGCGACATGACGCGCCTCGCCGGCGCCGCCCGAGGCGATGACCGGGATCGACGACGGCATCGGCGACCGCCGCCGTCAGCTCGAGGTCGTAGCCGTCGCGCGTCCCGTCGGCGTCGATCGAGGTCAGCAGGATCTCGCCGGCGCCGAGCTCCTCGGCCTCGCGGGCCCAGTCGACCGCCGTCCGGCCCGTCGGCTCCGTGCCGGCGTGCGAGTAGACCTCGCCCGCGGCGGCGTCGATCGCGACGACGACCGCCTGCGAGCCGAGACGCTCGGCTAGCTTGCCGAGCGAGCGCGGGTCGGGCGAGCGCTGCCGAGTTCACGGAGACCTTGTCGGCGCCGGCCTCGAGAAGGGCGGCGGCGTCTCCACGGACCGGACGCCGCCGCCGACGGTGAACGGGATCGCGAGCCGCTCGGCGACGCGTCTCACGAGCTCGACGAGCGACGCCCTGCCCTCGATCGTCGCCTTCACGTCGAGGAAGACGAGCTCGTCCGCGCCGGCGCTCGAGTACGAGGCGCCCAGCTCGACGGGATCGCCGACGTCGCGCAGGCCCTCGAAGCGCACGCCCTTGACCACCCGGCCGGACGCGACGTCGAGGCACGGGATCAGGCGAGGGAGAGGCATCGCTCCAGGTAGCGCGCGCCGGCGGCACCGCTCTTCTCGGGGTGGAACTGGACGCCGACGAAGCTCCCGGCGCGCACCTCGGCGACGATCCCTTCGGAGGCGGCAGTCGCGGCCGGCGTCTCGGCGGCGTACGAGTGGGCGAAGTAGTACGCCTCGCCTCCCGGCTCGACGGGAGCCCAGCCGATCCGCGGCACGCGGCCCTCGCGAAGGCGAACCGCTCGGCCCGGCAGGAGCCCGAGCCCGTCGACGCCGCCGTCCTCCTCCGATCGCCTCGAGCGCGAGCTGCAGGCCGAGGCAGATGCCGAGGGTCGGCCCGCCCGGCTGCCACGCGCTCCCGCAGCGCCTCGTCGAGCCCGGCCGCGCGCAGGCCCGCCATCGCGCGTCGCGGCCGAGCCGACCCCCGGCAGGACCGCGAGGTCGGCGCGGGCCGACCTCGCCGGGCTCCGAGGTGACGCGGACGTCCGCTCCGAGCCGGCGGAAGGCACACGGACGACCGACAGCGTGTTGCCGGCGCCGTAGTCGCAGACGCTGACCGTCGTCACAGCGAGCCCTTCGTCGACGGGAGGCCGGGCTCGCCGACCCGCGACGGCTGCGCGGAGCGCCCGTCCGACGGCCTTGAACGCCGCCTCGGCGACGTGGTGGTCGTCGTCGACCGGTCGCCTCGACGTGGAGCCCGAGTCGTCCTGCCTGAGCAGAGGCTCTGGAGCATGTGGCTCGCCAGGCCCGGTCTCGCGCTCGAGGCTGCACTCGCACCACGGCCGCCCGCCGAGGTCGATCGACGCGCGCGCCAGCGCGTCGTCCATCGGCACGACGGCGTCGCCGTAGCGAGCGATCCCACGCCGATCGCCGAGCGCGCGGTCGAGCGCCTCGCCGAGCGCGAGAGCGGCATCCTCCGCGGTGTGGTGAGGCCCCGTCTCGAGGTCTCCGGTTGCCTCGAGGACGAGGTCGAGACCACCGTGGAACGCCAGCTGCTCGAGGAAGTGGTCGTAGATGCCGGCACCGGTCGCGACGCGGACGCGGCCTGCGCCGTCGAGCGCGAGCCGCACCCGGATCGTCGTCTCGGCCGTCGCCCTGACGACACGCGCCGTGCCGACCGCCCGCCCCGTCGACCGGGCTCGGCCGCTCGAGCGCCCGCGCGATCGCCTCGAGCAGCACGTCGTCGTCCTCGCGGTCGCGCACCGAGATGCGGATGCCGTCGGGGAACACACGCACGGCGAGCCCCTGCCGCAGGAGCACGTCGCCGAGGTGCTCGGCCTCGGCGACGGGGACGAAGAGGAAGTTCGTCCGTCGACGGCCAGGGCGTCGAGCCCGAGCGCCCCGAGCGCGTCCGCGAGGCGCTCGCGCTCCTCGAGCTCCACCGCGGACGTCCGGCGGCGATTCGCGAGCGCGGCGAGCGCGAGCGCGGCCGAGAGCGTCGAGACCGCCGCGGGGCCTGGCGGGCGTTCAGCTCCGCGGCCGTCTCGCGGTCGGCGAGCGCGTAGCCGACTCGCGCGCCGGCGAGGCCGAAGGCCTTCGAGAACGTCCGGATCACGACCACGCCGTCGTCGATCAGATCGGCAGAGCCGTCTCGCCCGCGTACTCGTAGTACGCCTCGTCGACCGCGAGCGGCCGAGCGCCGGGCAGCTCGCCGAGCGCCCCGCTCGGGTTGTTCGGCCGGCAGGAGAACGTCAGCGCCGGCTGCTCGCCTCGCCGACCTCGGCGCCGGCGAGGCACGACGCGATCCGGTACAGCGGGTAGGTCGGCTCGCTCGTTGACCCGAACGGTGTCGCCCGGGCCGGCGAACGCCCGGGCACAGAGCAGGATCAGGTCGTCGCGCGCCCGCTCCGAGCACGACGTTCTCCGGCTCGACGCCGGCGTATGCGGCGATCGCGTCGAGCAGCTCCGGGTAGCCGCCGTGCGGATAGGTGTTGATCTCGGCGAGCGCGCCGGCGATCGTCCCGGGGCGCGACGAGGGCAGCGGATTCGCCGGGACGTTCCCGTCGAAGCGGAGCACCTGGACCGGATCGAGCCCGCGAGCCGGCGATCTCCTCCGTCGACGTCGCCCAGCCGTAGGGCGAGAAGTCGGCGGCAGGACCGCATCGCTGCGCGCTCATCCGAGCATCCGCTCGACGGGGACGAGCAGGATCGAAGACGCGCCTGCCGCCTCGAGCTCGGGCAGGAGGCTCCAGACGTCGGCGGCCGGAACGAGCGCGTGCACCGCGACCATCCCGGCCTCGGCCAGCGGCAGCACGCTCGGCGTGCTCCGCTTCCCGGTACGAGCCCGCAGATCGCGTCCAGCGCGGTCTCCGGCGCGTTCATCATCAGGTAGCGCGTGCCGCGCGCGTCGACGACGCTCTTGAGCACGCGTGCGAGCCGGATGGCCGCGTCGTCCGGCTGCGAGCCTCCGACGAGAACGGCCTCCGACGAGAACAGGACGCCGAGCGAGCGCAGGCCGTTCGTGCGCAGCGTGTTCCCGCTCGAGACGAGGTCGATGATCGCGTCGGCGAGCCCGAGCCGAGGCGCGACCTCGACCGAGCCGGTGACGTCGACGAGCGTCGCAGCGACGCCGTGGCTCGCGAGGAGCTCGCGTGCGAGGCGCGGGAAGACGGTGGCGATGCGAAGCCCGGCGAGATCGTCGAGCGTCGCCGCGCTGCGACTCCTGCGGCACCGCCGCCTCGAGCGTGCACCAGCCGAATCCCAGCCGGAGCAGCTCGGACACGTCGCGCTCGCGCTCCCGAACGAGATCCGCTCCCGTGATCCCACAGTCGACGACGCCGTCCTGGACGTACTCGGGGATATCGGCCGCCCGGACGAGGAGCACCTCGACCGGTGCGTTCCGGCACGGGAACGCGAGGGCTCGCTCTCCCGGCACCTCCGGCCCGAGCCCCGCCTCGTCCAGGAGCGCGACGGACGGCTCGCGAAGGCGCCCCTTCGCCGGGATCGCGATCTTCAGTCGCTCGTCGCCGCCGTCGGGAGCCGGTCGAGCGCCAGCCGGTAGCCGTCCTCCCCGTGGCGAAGCCAGTGCGCGACCCGCGTCACCGTCGTCGTCGACGCGCCCGTTCTCCGCGAGACCTCGTGGTAGGGCAGTCCCTGGTCGACCAGCTTCGCCACCTGCCAGCGGTGCGCCATCGCCTCGAGCTCCGAGAGCGTGCAGAGGTCCCGGAAGAACCGCTCCGCCTCGTCCAGCGACGTCAGCGCCAGCACCGTCTGCAGCAGATCCTCGATCTCCGAGCTCGCCCACGTGTGTGACTGCTCCTTCGCCATCGCGGGCTGTCGCTTGTCGGCCGTCATCTCGTAATCTGCTGCCATGTTAGCATGCTGTCATGGCAACGCAAGAGACGACGGCGCCGTTCCTCGTGATACCTGCCGTCGACCTGCTCGGCGAGGAGGCCGTCCGGCTCGAGCAGGGCGACTACGACCGGGTCACCCATCACGCGGGTGACCCCGCAGCGCTGGTCGCCCGCTTCGCGCTGTGGCGACCGGCGCTGATCCATGTCGTCGACCTCGAAGGCGCGCGCTCGGGCACGCTCCGCCCGGAGCTGATCGCGCGTCTCGTCGAGGCGGCGGACGGCGTTCCGATCCAGGCCTCGGGCGGGATCCGGTCTGTCGCCGACGCTCGCCGCCTGCTCGGGGCGGGCGCCGCACGGGTCGTCGTCGGCACCGCCGCGTTCGCCGGGGAGGCCGCGCTCGCCACGTTCGTCGAGTCGCTCGGCGACCGCCTCGTCGTCGCCGTCGACGCGCGAGCGGGAGAGCTCGCCGTCTCGGGCTGGGAGCGCTCGACCGGGATCGACGCGGCCGCCGCGGCCGAACGCTGCGCCGCGATGGGGGTGGAACGGCTCCTGTGCACGGCCGTCGAGCGCGACGGCACCCTCTCGGGGCCGGATCTCGGGCTTCTCGCGACCGTCCGCGAGCGGTCGGGGCTCCCGGTTCTCGCTGCTGGCGGGATCCGGGGGATGGACGACCTCGCCGGCCTCGCGGCGCTCGGCGTCGAGGGCGCAATCGTCGGGCGGGCGCTGCTCGAGGGTCGAATCCCGCTCGGGGCGCTCGGCGGCGCTAGCCGCCCGGGCGCTCCCTGATCCACTCGCTCAGGGAGTACCAGTGCGTGTCGCGGAGCGCGTCCGCGACCTTGGGATCGGTGTGCTCGGGATTGAAGACGTGATGGTCGAGGTCGGCGCAGATGGCGACCGCCTCGAGCGGGACGTCGCGGAGGTTGACGAGCGCGTCGGCGGGAAGGCGTGCCTCCGCGACCGTGAAGTGCTTGAAGTGGAGATCCGGCGCGAGGTCGAGAAGCGTCGGCCAGTCCGGGCAGCTTCGCGCGCTCACCGCGCGACCTCGAGAGGCGACGATGCGGGGCGCAGGCTCCAGTGGCCGTCTAGGCGCATCCGACCCCGGTCGGTCTCGCGGTCGGGATAGACGAGGAAGGCGGCCGCGCCCTCGATCCGGTGATAGAGGCGCCCGCCGGGCGAGTCCGCCAGTGACACGCCGAGTGTGAAGCGGCCGTCCGCGAGCGGGAGCGGACTGACGGTGTACGTCGCTCCCCACGAGCCCGCCCGCTCGACCCAGCCGAGCTGCGCGGTGTCCTGGACGCAGGCTCCGAGCAGGGCGCCGCTGTCGTCCCGGAGCTCGACGCCGAGCCACGGGGCGGACAGCGATCGGCCGGCATCGAGCTCGAGGCGCAGGACGAGCGCCTCGCCGCCGAGGAACTGCTCGCGCGGATTACCGTCGCCGTCCTCGAGCCGGACGGCGAGGATCCGGATCTCGCCGCTCCCCCACTCGCGCAGGCCGGCGCTCCGCTCCTCTGGCTCCTCCTCCACCGCGAGGAGACGGTGGTACTGCGCGATCGCCTCGTCGACGGCTCCGTCGTAGTCGACGCGACCTCCCTTGAGCAGGATCGCACGCTCGCACAGCTGCTCGACGCTCGCCGCGTTGTGCGAGACGAAGATGATCGTCCCCCCGTGGGCCTTGAGCTCGAAGATCTTCGAGACGCACTTGCGCTGGAACGCCTCGTCGCCGACGGCGAACACCTCGTCGAGGAGCAGCACGTCGGTGCGGAGGTGCGTGGCGACGGCGAAGCCGAGCCGCACGTGCATCCCCGACGAGTAGGTCCGGACGGGAAGGTCGATGAACTCCTCGAGCTCGGCGAAGGAAATGATCTCGTCGATCCGCTCGCGGATGTAGCCCTTGGGCAGTCCGAGAATCGAGCCGGAGAGGTAGACGTTGTCGCGCCCGGTGAAGTCCGGGTGGAAGCCGGCGCCGAGGGCGAGGAGCGCGCCGACCGTGCCGCCGACCTCGATCCGACCGGTCGTCGGCGCGAAGATCCCTGCGGCGAGGCGCAGCAAGGTGGTCTTACCGGAGCCGTTGCGGCCGATCAGCCCGACCGACTCGCCGGGCTCGATCTCGAGCGAGACGTCGCGCAGCGCCCAGATGTCCCGGGCCTTCGCCCCGCCGCGCCGCACGATCGCCTCCTTCAGGCTCGCCGACCGCTCCGGATGAACGCGAAAGCGCCGGCTGACGCCCTCCGCGACGATTGCTCCCGGCCTCACGCTGCTGAGTGTACTCACGGGCTTCGGCCGCACCGGAGCCCTCTCGCCGTCCGGCGGAGGGTCTACGTTCGGTTCCGGGCATGACCTGGTGGAGCTGGCTCCTGACCGGGCTCGGAGCGTGGTTGGCGCTCTCCGTGATCGCCGTGCTCGCGTTCGCCCTCGGAGCTCACATCGGACGCGGCGAGAGCCGCGTTTCGCTGCTCCGGCCGCACGAGCGGCGCTTCCTGGGCTCCCATCGCTGGAACTGAGCTCCCCCGCTCAGGCGGCGGTGCGCTCGTGCACGAGCTCGCACAGGCGCCGCAGCGCAGACGGGTCGGTCTCCGGCAGGACGCCGTGGCCGAGATTGAAGATGTGACCGGGCCTTCCTCCGACGGCACCGAGGATGCTCATGGTCGCGGTCTCGACCCGCTCGAACGGCCCGAGCAGGAGCGTCGGGTCGAGGTTTCCCTGGATGCCCCGGTCGAGGCCGGCGAGCTCCCAGCCGCGGTCGATGGGAAGCCGCCAGTCGAGGCCGATCACGTCGCCGCCCGACTCCGCCAGGTCAGGGAGCAGGTGGGTGCAACCGGTGCCGAAGTGGATCGTCGGCGCTCCGCTCACGGCCGACAGGATCCGCGCCGAGTAGGGAGCCACGAACTCGCGATAGTCGTCGGCAGAGAGCACGCCGACCCAGGAGTCGAACAGCTGGATCACGTCCGCGCCCGCGGCCAACTGGGCGCCGACGTAGAGGGAGAAGGCACCGGCGAGCCGATCCATGAGCGCGTGCCAGACGTCCGGCGCCCCGTACATGCACCGCTTGGTCTCGACGAAGCTCCGGCTCGGGCGCCCCTCGACCAGGTAGCCGGCGACGGTGAACGGGCCTCCCACGAACCCCACGACGGCCCGCTCCGGAGCGAGCGCGCGGCGAACGAGCCTGATCGCCTCGAGCGCGAATGGCAGATCGCGCTCGGGCTCGAGAGGGCCGAGCCCCTCGACCGCGGAGCGGGCGCGAATCGGCTCCCCGACGACCGGCCCGACGCCCTCGACGAGCTCGACGTCGACGCCCATCCCGAGGACGGGGAGCATGATGTCCGAGTACATCACCGCGGCGTCGACGCCGTGCGCAGCGACCGGCTGGAGGGTCACTTCGGCGCAGAGGGCCGGGTCCCGGCAGATCGTGAACAGGTCGGCTCGGGCACGGATCGCGCGGTACTCGGGGAGCGAACGGCCGGCCTGTCGCATGAACCACACCGGGGTCCGCTCGACGCGCTCCTTCCGCGCAGCCCGGACGAGGAGGGGCGCGTCCACGGTTCCTAGACTAGTCGGATGCGAATCGCGGTCTCGGATCACCCGGTGCCGGCCGGCCCGCTCGCGGTCCGCTTCCTCTCCTACGAGCTCGGGCCGCTCCGGGCCGGCACCTGGTCGACCGTGACGGTGGAGCTCGAGAACGCCGGGAGCGGCACCTGGCACCCGGACGGCCCTTCCTGCATCCGGTTGTCCCATCACACCCTCGACGACTTCGGGAACGTCCTCCTCTGGGAGGGGCTGCGCGCCCCGCTGCCGCACCCTGTCGGCCCGGGCGAGCGATGCCGTCTCGAGCTCACCTTCGGCGTCCCGATGCCACCGGGCCGCTACCGCCTCGACCTCGACCTCGTCGACGAGGGCCGGCTCTGGTTCGCCGAGCTCGGCAACCAGCCGCTCGAGCTCGCGCTCGAGGTCGGGCCGAGGCTCGACGAGCGGTCGCTCGAGGTACGCATCTCGGATGGCGCGGAGAGCGCTCTCGCGGAGACCTTCGCCGCACTGGACGCGCAGGAGGAGCCGACCGCCTCGAGTGGGGCGGCCATCGTGTTCCTGCGCCCAGGCTGCCGCCCCGCCCCGGACTGGAGCCGCCGGATCCTCGATGCGCATGCGGCCGGGTTCGCCGCGGTCGGCGGCTCGATCGAGGTCACCGGGCGCGGGCGCGGACGCGGCGAGGTCGCGCGGGAGCTCGCCCCGTGGAAGCCTGGATTCGGCGCGGCTCCGAGCTGGTCCCACCCGCTTCTCTGCCCCTCCCTCCTGGCCGGAGTCGCCGAGACGGTCACCTGGCTCGAGCCGGTCGCCGGGCTGCCCGCCGTCGACCCGGCCGTGCTGGCCGACGCCTGGCTCTGCGACGGCCGGATCCGCGTCCTGGTCGACGCTAGAGCTCTACGGCGAGGCGATCGTCGACGCGCCTGAAGATCAGGGCGCCCAGCACCAGCGAGATCACGCCGGCCGCGACCGTGTAGACGACGTCGATCCAGCTCGGGAGCTCTCCGAAGAACAGCGGGTCCCTGATCGACGTCAGGATGGGGGTGAGCGGGTTCGCGTACTCGAGGATTGTGATCAGCGTCGGGTGGTCCTGAACGGCCGGGATCGACTCGTAGGTGTAGAAGACCGGCGTCAGGAAGAACCACGGCAGGAGGATGGTGGCGACGAGGTGCTCGACGTCACGGTAGAGGACGTTGACGGAGGCGACGACGACGGCGAGGCCGCTCACGAAGGCGATCAGGGCGAGCGAGAGCGGGAAGACGGCCCAGAACGTGTCGCGCGTCTCCGGGATCACTGCCAGGTTGATCGGGAGGATGATCGCGAGCATGACGACGTACGTGACGACGTTCGTCGCCACGATCGACAGCGGCAGGAGCTGGCGCGGGAACCGCACCTGCTTGATCAGCGAGGCCTGCCCGAGGAAGCTCGCGCACGAGGTCTGGAGCGACGTCGAGAAGAACACCCACGTCAGGAGGCCGGAGACGACGAAGAGCGGGTAGTGGGCGACGGTCGTCGTCCGCAACAGGATCGAGAACACGAGCGTGTAGACGCCCACGAGCGCGAGCGGCAGGAGCAGCGACCACGCCAGCCCGAGCACCGAGCCCTTGTACTTCACGCGCAGCTCGCGCCGGAACAGGTTCACGAAGAGGTCCCGGTAGCGGTAGACGTCGAGCCAGAGCGTCATCGGTGATCCATCGTACGGACGCCGTTCACCAGCGCAGCAGCCGCTCGGGGTGCTTGCGCACGAAGCGGAGCATGCCGCTCGTGTGCCAGAGCGTCCGCCGGGACGCGAAGCGCCGGTCGATCTCCGCTGCGTACGCGTGCTCCGCGACCGCGCCCGGAACGTACCAGCGCTCCCATCCGGCCGCCGCCGCCCGGTAGCAGACATCGATGTCCTCGCAGTAGAGCCGGTAGCCCTCGTCGAAGCCGCCGAGCTCGTCCAGCATCCGCCGCCGGTAGGCGAGGAACGCGCCGAGCATCCAGTCTGCCGGGGCCGGCTCTCGCGGCTGCTCGTCGAGGAGGTAGTGGGAGCGCTGCGCCGTGGCCGGGTCGATCAGCCAGCGGAGCGGCGTCCGGCGCACCAGCGTCCCCGACACCGTCGGAAACGCACGCCGCGACGGCTGCGGGCTTCCGTCCGGATAGACGAGCCTGGGGCCGGCGATGCCGCAACCAGGGCGCGCGGCCATGAACGACGCGAGCGCCGCAACGCAACCGGATCGCGGGATCGCGTCGACGTTCGCGACGACGACGAGCTCGCCGCTCGTGCGCGAGATTCCGGCGTTCGCGTTCGCCGCGAAGCCCCGGGGCCGGTCGTTGACGATCACCGAGGCGCCGGCGACGACGTCCGCGACGCTCGTCGGAGTGTTCGCGACGGCGACGAGCTCGTCGACCTGGGGAAGAAGCGCCTCGACGCACCGGCGCAGGTCGTGCGGCTGCTCGTGGGAGACGACGACGGCGGAGACGATCATTCGAGCCCGAGCATCTCGCGGTAGACGCCTGCGGTCCTGGCCGCCGCCTTCGCCCAGCTGAAGGCGCCGACGCGAGCGAGCCCGGACCTCGCCAGGCACGCGCGATCCTCGAGCGCCCGCCTGATCCCGTCTGCCAGTCCGCCCGGGGCGACGAGCACGGCCGCCTCCCCCGCCACCTCCCGGATCGCCGGCTCGTCGGACGCGACAACCGGCGTGCCCGACGCCATCGCCTCGAGCACAGGCAGCCCGAACCCCTCGAAACGCGACGGGAAGACGAGACACGCCGCGCCCCGATAGAGGCGCGCGAGCTCCTCCTTGCCGACGTAGCCCCGCAGAGACACGCCGTTTCGGAGCAGCTCGTCGGCGAGCCTCTCGTCGCGGATCGGCCCTGCTGCGACGAGCGGAAGCCCGACTGCGCTGGCAGCCGCGCTGGCGGCGAGCGGATCCTTGCGTGATTCGACCGCCCCGACGAACAACACGTAGGCCCCCGCGGGCCCGGACCCGGGCCGGAAGACGACGTCGACGCCGTAAGGGATCACCTCGACCTTCGCCGGGTCGACGTCGTAGGCGGCCACGAGGTCCCGGCGAGTCCGCTCCGACCCGGTCAGGATCCGGTCGGCCCGGGCGACGGAACGCGGAACGACCAGGCGGAAGACGAGCCGATCCCTCGGCCGCATCAGGCCCGGCTCCAGCTCGAAGGACAGGTCCTGGACGGTCAGGACGGCGGGGCACGGGCAGGCGACCGGCAGCGCGTGGACGAAGTGGGCCAGTGCTGGACGCAGCCTGCGAAGCAGGCGCGGGACACCGATGGCCATGCGCGCGATCTGGCTCCTTGCAGGGAGGTGCACGGGCTCGACGCCCCGCGGGACGAGGTCGGGGCGGCGCGTGATCGCGGCGATTCGCAGCCCGTGGTCGAGTGCCCCCAGCTCGCGAAGGAGTGCCTCGACGTACGTCTCGTCACCGGTCCGCTGACGACCGAGGACGTCGGCGTCGACCACGACGAGCGGCCGGGTCACCGGAGAACCGACCGGTAGACGTCGACGGTGCGCCGGGCGACCTCGTTCCAGGTGAACGCTCTGCTCCTCTCCCGGCCGAGCCGACCGAGCTCCTCGCGCCGCGCGACGGCTTCCTCGAGGCCTCCCGCGATCGCGTCGGGGTCGAGAGCGTCGACGGTGATCGACGTGCCGCCGGCGACCTCGAGCAGCGCGGGCGCAGAGGACGTCACGACGGGGGCCCCGCACGCCATCGCCTCGAGCACGGGAAGCCCGAAGCCCTCGTAGAGCGAGACGTAGGCGACGCACATCGCACCGCGGTAGAGCTCGGCGAGCTCGACCTCCTCGACCTCTCCGAGCCAGCGCACTCCCGCGCCGCGAAGGCGTACGCCCCCCCAGCCGGGAGGGCCCGCCACCCGCAGCTCGGCACCGTCGAGCCGCGCGCGGCGGAAGCCCTCGACGAGGCGAGCGAGGTTCTTTCTAGGCTCGAGCGTCGCCACGGCGAGCACGTAGTCGCCCCTTGCCCCGGGGCCGTCGGCGACGAACGGCGGCCCGACGGCGTTGGGAACGTGGCGAACCCGCTCCGGCTCGACGTCGAGCAGCTCGATGACCTCCGAGCGGGTGAACTCGGAGACCGCGATGATGGCGCTCGCTGCACGGGCGACGCGTGGCAGCGCCCTCCGGCCGTACTCTCGGCTCCAGCGGTTGAAGAGCCAGGGATGACGCAGGACGGCCAGATCGTGAACGGTCACCACGAGCGGCACGGAACTGTGCGTCGGGGCGCGGAACGTCGGGCAGTGGAGGACGTCGACGCCGTCGCGCGCCGCAAGTCGAGGGAGGCCTGCGAGGTACCAGGCGGTGTCGCGCACGGCCGCTGCCGCGCGCCCGGAGCCGCCGAATGAGTAGCGCCGGAGCTCGATGCCGCCTGCCGCCTCGAGCGCCGCGGTCAGTTCGGCGATGTGGCGTGCCGTCCCCGCCTTCGTCAGCACGAGAGGAGAGACGTCGATGCCGACCCTGAGCGTGCTCTCGGCCACGATCCCGGAGTGTGTCAGAGGGCGGAGCGGTAGCCGGCCATCACGGCGCGTCCACACGCCTCCCACGTGAAGGACGCCGCGTGGGCGAGCCCTGCCCGGCGAAGGCGCCCGGGGTCGGCGAGGGCCTTCTCGACGGCTTCCGCCAGCTCCTCGGCGGAGCCCGGGTCGGCCCGGAGGGCGGCCGTGCCGGCGGCCTCGTCCAGCGAGGGGTGAGACGAGACGACGGCCGGGAGCCCGCTCGCCATCGCCTCGACCACGGGCATCCCGAAGCCCTCGAACCACGACGAATAGACGAGCGCGGACGCGCCGCGGTAGAGGCCCGCGAGCCGTCGCTCGTCCACGTAGCCGAGCCGATGGACGCCGGGCCGCTCGAGGTCGGGCACCTCGCCCCAGCCGGGCGGCCCGGCGACAAGCAGCTCGAGGTCGGAACGGCTGCGCCGAAGGAGCGCGAACGCCTCGAGCGCGGCACCGAGGTTCTTGCGCGGCTCCAGGGTCCCGACCAGCAGCAGGTACGGCGCGCGGCGCTCCTCCGCGTGCCCCTCCGGCCGGTAGCGCGGATCGACGCCGGGCCTCGCGACGCGGACGCGCGCCGCCGGGACGCTCAGTCGGCCGACGACGTCGCCCGCGGTGTACTCCGAGATGGCGAAGACGAGGTCGCAGACGCGTGCGTCGGCGAGCTTGCGCGAGAGCATCCGCCGCGTCCGCGGCGTCGTCCACTCGGGGAAGCGCAGCGGTACGAGATCGCAGACGGTCGTGGCGCGGATGCCGGCTCGCTGAGCCGGCTGCATCCAGTCGGAGGGGTGGAAGACGTCGAAGCCTCCTGTCAGCCGCTCGACCTGGGGGCGTCCGAGCATGCTCCACGCCGTCCGGATCTGATGCGGCGCCCGCACGCGCCGGAGTATCAGCTCGACCGGCAGCCCGGTCAGCGCGTCCCGGATCCTCGCCGCGCCTCGATCGCTGGCGACGGCGAGCGCGCAGAGCGAGTCCCCCTCGCCGAGGGCTACGGCGAGGCCGCCGGTCATGCCCAGCAGGTACTGACCGACGCCCGAGCGGGGCCGCGAGAGTGGGCTGACGTCGACGACGATGCGCACCGAACGTCGCTACTGGGCTCGCGCGAGCTGCGCCCGGAGCCGCTCGACGTCGGCGTCGACCATCAGCCGGACGAGCTCCGCGAAGCCTACAGTGGGCTCCCAGCCGAGACGCTCTCGCGCCTTCGACGCGTCACCGACCTGGAGCCAGATCTCGGTGCTCCCGCGCGTGAGGCGCTCGTCGCCCACCACGTGGGCGCGCCAATCGAGGCCCACGTGCTCGAAGGCGAGGCGGACGAGCTCCTCGACCGAGTGTGACTCGCCGGTGGCGACGACGTAGTCGTCCGGCTCGGCTGCCTGGAGCATCAGCCACATCGCCTTCACCGTGTCGCCTGCGTATCCCCAGTCGCGGCACGCCTCGAGGCTTCCGAGCCTGAGCTCCTGCTCGAGGCCGAGGCTGATCCGGGCGGCTCCTACGGTCACCTTGCGAGTGACGAAGTCCTCCGAACGGCGCGGCGACTCGTGGTTGAAGAGGATGCCCGAGCACGCGAACAGCCCGTGGCGGCGCCTGTAGGCGCCGGTGAGGAAGTGCCCGTATGCCTTTGCGACGCCGTACGGGGTGTGCGGCGCGACCCGCGTCTGCTCGGTCTGGGGCACCTCGTCCGCCTCGCCGAAGATCTCGGCGGACGACGCCTGGAAGAGGCGGATGGACGGGTCGACACGCCGGATGCCCTCGAGCAGCGCGGTCACCCCGACCGCGCCGAGGCTCGCGACGGCGATCGACTCGTCCCACGACCTCGGCACGAGCGAGATCGAGGCGAGGTTGTACACCTCCGCCGGCCGCCACGTCGCCAGAGCACGAGCGACGGCTCCGCCGTCCGTGAGGTCGAGCTCCGACACCTGCACCTGATCGGCGATCGCAGAGAGATTCTCGGGCTCGCGCGACGCATCGCGGGCCGTGCCGATCACCTCGTAGCCGCGCTCGACGAGGAGCTCTGCGAGCAGCGAGCCATCCTGCCCGCCGATCCCGGTGACGAGGGCGGTCGGCACGATCTGATCCTACTCAGCGGCTAGGATTCGCTCTTCCGTGGCCGCCTCCGATCCCGATCACGCCTGGCGCGACGGCGAGCTCGCCCCGCTCGTCGAAGAGCTCGGAGACGCCTTCGGCGGACGCACCGCTCTCGTCACCGGCGCCGACGGCTTCATGGGGTCGCACCTCACCGAGGCCCTCGTCGAGCTCGGCGCCCGCACTCATGTCTTCGTCCGCGCCACCTCGAGCGGCGCTCTCAACAACCTCGCGCATCGCCGCGGCGAGATCGAGGTCCACTGGGGCGACCTGACCGACAGGCGCGCCGTCGACGATGCCGTCGCGTCTCTGCGCGGCGCGACCGAGCCGCCCTTCGTGTTCCACCTCGGCGCGCAGGCACACGTGGGCGAGTCGTGGCAGCGCCCGTACGAGACCATCGCTGCGAACGTCGTCGGCACACTCAACCTGCTCCAGTCGATCGCCGATCAGGGCATCGAGCTCGCGAAGCTCTCGACGTCGGGCACCTCCGAGGAGTACGGCAACGTCGACGAGGCCGCACGGTCGCTGCACAGGTTCGACGACGCCGGCGAGCTCGTGCTCCACGAGCAGTCGCCGCTGAACCCGAAATCGATCTACGCCACGTCGAAGCTGGCGTCCGACTTCCTCACCCAGAACTACGCCGACGCCTACGGCATCCCGGGGATCGTGACCCGGATGTTCAACAACTACGGGCCGCGCCAGAACCCGCGCTACGTCACCGGGACGATCATCTCGCAGGCCCTCGGCCGCGACCACGTCGAGCTGGGATACCTCGAGCCGAAGCGCGACTTCTGCTACTGCGCGGACGGGGTGCGGGCCCACCTGTACGTCGCGCTCAACGGCACGCCCGGCTCCGTCTACTGCTTCGGCCAGGGAGCGAGCATCTCGATCGGCGACTGGGCGGAGCTGATCCTCCGCATCGGCGAGGAGGACGGGTACTGGAAGGGCCGGGAGCTGAGGACGACCGCCGCGCGCTTCCGCCCCGGCGCGAGCGACGTGATGGCGCTGCGCGCCGACTACTCCCTGCTCGAGCGGGAGACCGGCTGGCGGCCGCTCCTGTCGTGGGAGGAGGGCCTGGCCCGCACGATCGCCTGGTACGCGGCGCATCCGGAGCGCTGGCGCGGCAGGGTGGACTGGCTGCCGGGAAGCCTCTCCGAGAGCCGGAGCACGTAGCCGCCCAGTACGAGACGGGGCCTCCGGCCCCTCCACGGCGGATATCGGCTCGGAGTGTCGCGAATCGGGCAAGCCCGATACTCGCGACGACCGTGCGAAACCGGCGCTGCCGGTTTCGCACACATGGCCGAGCAACGATTCCGCCTAGGGCTGTGACCGGGGCCTCCGGCCCCTCCACGGCGGATATCGGCTCGGCCTGCGGCCGAGCAACGATTCCGCCTAGTACGCCCCCCGGCCGCTCAGGACTGCCGGGAGCGTCTTCAGGAGGATCGACACGTCGAGCCAGATCGACCAGCGCTCGAGGTAGTAGAAGTCGAGGTTGACCAGATCGTCGAACGAGAGGTCGGAGCGGCCCGAGATCTGCCACAGGCCCGTCATGCCCGGGAGCACCAGCGAGCGCTTGCGATGCCACGCCTCTAGTCGCTCGTAATCGCGAATCGGCAGCGGCCTCGGTCCGACGAGGCTCATCTCGCCTCGGAGCACGTTCAGGACCTGGGGGATCTCGTCGATCGAGAATCGCCGTAGGAACCGGCCGACGCCGGTCACCCGCGGATCGTCGCGGATCTTGAACAGGGCTCCCTCCGCGTCGTTGCGACCCTCGAGCCCGTCCTGGAGGTCCGCGGCGCCGGGGCCCATGGTGCGGAACTTCAGCATCTCGAACTCCCGCTCGTTGAGACCGATCCGGGCGTCCCGATACAGCACGGGGCCCCGGGACGTCGCCTTGATCGCGCCCGCGATGGCCAGCCAGAGCGGAAGCCCGACCACGACGACGAGGCCGCTGACGAGCAGGTCGAACGAGCGCTTCAGCAGCCAGTCGGTTCCGGCGAGCACCGGCGGGCGGAGCTCGAAGAGCGGCACGCCATGGCCCGGGATGTACTCGGCTCGCTCGGCGAGGATCTCCTTCGTCGTCGGAGCGATGCAGACACGTACGCCGTTGCGATGGGCGACGTCCACGATCTCGAGCAGCTGCCTGCTCGAGAGCTCCGCGTCCGAGACGACGAGCTCGTCGACGTCGACGTCCTCGAGGAGCTCGGGAAGATCGGGCAGGTCGCCCACGACGAGGACGGCCGCCGACGCCGGTGTCGGCGAGACCGCCCCGAGCAGCTCGTAGTCGATGCTCGACCGGGACGATCCGAGCACCCGTCGCAACCGGCCGAGCTCGTCTCCCTCGCCGACGAGCAGCACCCGGCGGCGGACGCCGGCACTGCGCATGACCGCGGCCGTGCCCCGCTCGTAGAGCCAGCGGAAGAGCCCGATCAGGAGCGCCGAGAAGAGCAGCGTCGCTGGCACGACGCCGTAGGTGTTGAACTCGAAGCCGGTGCCGATCGCGAACGCCAGCGCGAGCACGGTGACGAGGACGAGGGACGAGAGAATCCGGCCGAAGCCCGTGCGAAGCTCGCGCCGGTGGTAGAGCCCCGCGCGCCAGAAGACGAGCGCCGTGACGACGGCGAGGAACGGCAGCCATTCGGCCTCCGTCCCCCAGATTCCGCCCCAGTCGGGGGAGTTGCCGACCCAGAGCTCGCGCAGGGCAAGGGCCGCGTAGAGCCCGAGGGTCAGGCCGCCCAGATCGAGCGCGAGCAGCGCGCACGTGCTCGCGATCCGCCGCGCGGCACCGAGCAGCGACGATCGGGAGATGAGATACGGCCTCTGCGCGCGGATGTCGCCGGCGCCCGGCTCCTCCGCCGGCGCCGGGAGCGCCGCCGCCCGCTTCGCCGCGGGCGACGGATCCTCGCGCGGAGGCCGGACCGGATCGGAGATCACCCGGGGCAGGATACTCCCCGGATCCTGCCTCTCCGGCCGTCCCGCGCGCCGGCTCAGAGCTTCCTGAAGGCCGCGTACGAGGGCTTCTTCTTCGCGGAGTTCGTCATCACGCCCGACTGCCAGCCGCCGAGGTTCGAATCGTCCAGGATCTGGAACCAGAGGCCGACGTCGATCCGCGGGTTCTTGCGCATGATCTTGAACGCCTGCGTCAGCCACTTCGCCTGCGTGTCCCACGACACGCCGAACCGCGCGTCGGGCGGATTCGTCTGATAGCCGTACTCGGTCACCCAGATCCGGGTCCGCTTCCCGTACGTCCGGTCGACGGCCTTGATGAACTGGCCGATCGTCCCGAGAACGATCTGGCTGTTGGACTTGATCTTCTTCGTCGGCCCCCAGAGCGGCGTCGACGAGTACGGATGCACGGCGATCACCTCGGCGGGGGCCCCCGCCCTGAACATGCGCTCGAGGAACAGGATCGGAGCGACGGAGTCGCGCCTGCCGTTGGCGGTGAGCTTGCCGCGCGGGTTGAGCACCCCACAACCCACGGTGTCGCTGGCCTTCGCGGCGTTGACGCCGTTCACCACCGCCTTGCAGATGTTCGCGTAGATCTCGGGGCTGACGAACCTCCAGCCGCCGCCCTGGTTCACCGACTGCGGCTTCAGGAAGTTCGGCGCGTTCGGCTCGTTCCACGCGAGCCACATCGTGACCTGCGGGAAGTGCGTGGCAGCGGCCTCGGCGAACGCCTGGAGGTCGCCGAAATCGTTCGGCGCATACTGTGGCGCCTTGCCGCCGTTCGCCCAGCCCGGCGTGCCGATGATCGAGAGGATGACCTGGATCCCGTACTGGTCGGCCCGGGCGAGCGCCTCGTCCCATTTCGACCAGTCGTAGGCGGGATCGTCGGGGTTGGTCGGGTTCGCAGGCCGGGACTTGGCGACCTGGTTCCAGTAGAGATTCATCCGGAGCACCTGGGCCCCGAGATCCTGCAGCGTGCGGAAGCCGAAATCGTCCGGGTAGCCGAGCGTGACGGCCTCGTCGTAGAAGCCGATCTTCATGCCCGGCGCGGCCGATGCGCTCGAAGCGGCGAGAGCGGCGACGAGCGTCACCGCGGCGAGGACGACGACTTTACGCACCTGCAACCTCCATTTGGCTTGACGAGACGGAGTCGATCGTTCGGCGCAGCCCCTCCTCGAGGCCGACCTGCGGCTCCCAGTCGAGAACCTGTCGGGCTCTCGTGATGTCCGGCGTCGCACCTGCGGGTCGTCGATCGGCAGCGCCTCGAAGACGATCTCGCTGCGTCGAGCCGGTGAGGCGCACGACGACCTCGGCCAGCTCGAGCAGCGTGCGCTCCTCCGGATTCCCGAGGTTGACGGGCAGGTGCTCCCCGCTCATCGCGAGCGCGTAGAGCCCCCGCACGAGATCGTCGACGAAGCAGAAGCTCCGCGTCTGCGAGCCGTCGCCGAAGACGGTGACCGGCTTGTCGTCGAGGGCCTGGCGGAGGAAGGTCGGGATCGCCCGGCCGTCGTGGGGACGCATCCTGGGCCCGTAGGTGTTGAAGATCCGCGCGATCGACGTGTCGACGCCCTGCTGGCGGTGGTAGGCCATCGTCATCGCCTCCGCGTAGCGCTTCGCCTCGTCGTAGACGCCGCGCGGGCCGATCGGGTTCACGTTGCCCCAGTAGGTCTCGGGCTGCGGGTGCACCTTGGGATCGCCGTAGACCTCGCTCGTCGATGCGAGCAGGAAGCGCGCGCGCTTGAACTTGGCGAGCCCGAGCGCGTTGTGCGTCCCGTAGGAGCCGACCTTGAGCGTGTGCAGCGGCAGCCGCATGTAGTCGATCGGGCTGGCGGGGCTCGCGAGGTGGAAGACGACGTCGACCGGCTCGTCGATCGCGACGTGGTCGGTCAGGTCGTGGTTCAGGAAGAGGAAGTCGCCCGAGCGGATGTGCTCGACGTTCTGCAGGTTGCCCGTGTCGAGGTTGTCGACGCAGACCACCCGGTAGCCCTTCGCGAGCAGGTGGTCGCAGAGATGGGATCCGACGAAGCCGGCCCCGCCGGTGACGACGGCCGTGGGCATTGACCACGTCGATCTTAGAGAAGCCACCGGGCCGTCCTCCCGGCTGCCGCGAAGTTTTACGCGATCCTTACGGCCCTTCGCGCGGGCTCAACGAAGGTGCTTGTTGGCCTCCATGTCGAAGAACATCGCGAAGAGGACGAGCTGCAGCCCCGAGACCACGAGCAGGGCGACGAGGACGATCGTGGCGGCCGGGATCGTGTTTCCTGCGATCCGCAGGCCGGTCTCGATCAGGCCGAGCACGACGCCGGCGAGGAACAGGAAGCCGCCCGACGCGTAGAAGAGGACCAGCGGGTGGAAGTCGCGGATCACGTACTTCTCCTTCAGCCGCCAGAAGAAGCCCTTGAGGAGGAGCCATGAGATGCGGGGCACGACGCGCCGGATCCGGATGCCGCTCTCCTCCCCGACGCCGTAGATCGGCCGCGAGGGGTAGTCGCGAACCCGCTTGTTCCAGACGTTCAGATGGACGAGCATGTCGTTCGGGAAGCCGTAGCGCGGATACAGGCGCTCGAGGTCGAGCTCCCGCAGCGTCTGGAGGCCCACGGCCGTGTACCCCGACTGGGAGTCGCCGACGTGCCAGTAGCCGGAGGCGATCTTCGTGAGGAACGAGAGCATGGCGTTCCCCAGGTAGCGGGTTCGCGGAATCACGCGCCAGGCCTCCCCTGTCACGAGCCGGTTCGCCTTCGCGTAGTCGCATTCGCCTCGAGCCACGGCCGAGGCGAGCTGCTCGAGGTCGGCTGGATCCATCTGACCGTCCGCCGCCATCACGCAGGTGACGTCGAGCTCCTCCTCGACGGCCCGGCGGTAGCCGGTGACGATCGCTGCTCCCACGCCTTCGTTCCGCGCATGGGTCACGACCTCGACACGCGGGTCGGCGGCCTCGGCCTGAGCGGCGGTTGCATCGCTCGACGCGTCGTCGACGACGATGATCCGGTCGACGAACGCCGGGATGCCGGAGATCGTCGAGGCGATCAGTCGCTCCTCGTCCAAGGCGGGGACGACGACGCCGACGCGTTTGTCGTCGATCACGGGGTCGCTGGTCGCGCCCCATCCTGCCCGCGGCCGAGCCGCCGCCTGACGGGGTCCAGGAGGAGGGCGAGCGCGATTCCGACCACGAGCCCGATCACGGCACCCACCACGATCGAGCTGCGGCTCGAGCGGGCAGCGACCTTGTTCGCGGTCGCCCGGGTGACGACCTGGCCGCGCTCGACGTCCTCGGCGAGCGACAGCGACAACTCCGTCTCCGTCTTCTGCGTGATCAGCTGGCCCCGGTCGGTCTGGGCGTCCTGGAGGAGGCCGACGAGGACCAGCCGCTCGGCGTCGCCGAGGCCGTCCGCCGACTGAATCGCCTCGCGGTAGCGGGCGACTGCCTCGTCGAGGGAAGCGATCTGCTCGTCCAGGCTCGCAAGCTGCTGCCCGAGCTGGGAGATCTTCGCGTCCGGATACGAGGAGATGCGATCGACGGCCGTCTCGGCGAGCAGGTTCGCGGCCTCGGCGCTCTGCCGCCGCCACGGCCCCCGAACCGAGACCTCGACGAGCTGGGTCTGGCCCGAGCGGGCGACCGCTCCGGCCACCGCCTTGGTGGAGATGCCGGAGCGCAGCTCGCCGGGCGGGACGTCGACCTTCGCGGCGACGGAGCGAACTGCCGACTCGCTCTTGACGATCTGGTTGATCGTCGACGGGTTCGTCTGGAGGCTCTGGATCTGGGCGCCGGAGCTCGGAGTCAGCGGCTGGCCCGGGTAGACCGTCGCCTTCGCCTGGTAGACGTCCCCGCCCCCGAGCGAGACGAGCCACCCGATCACCCCGCCGAGCACGACCGCCGCGAGGACGAGCCACCAGCGGCTGAGGATCGCCCAGCCGTACTTCGCGAGATCGACCTCGCGCTCTGCGTCGAGGTCGACGCCGGAGCCCTGCGCCGCCCGCGTGCGCTCGCCCTCTGAACTCATAGCCGCCCGACGATAGCAGCGGTCATCGCGTGCCCCCCGGCGTCAACCCGTAGATCCGCGTGTACCCGACGAGGTATGCGCTCTCCTCGTCGGCCACGATCGGCGAGTACTTCCCGTCCGGGAACGACCACAGCTGCGCGCCCGTCCGCGCGTCGAGGCCGAACGTCGTGCCCTCGAGCGTCGCGACGTACACGACGCCGTCGATCACGGTCGCCGCGCCGGAGATGCGCCCACCCGCCGCGAACGTCCAGCGGACGTCGCCGGTCGCGGCGTCGAGTGCGTAGAGGTTGCCGTCGTAGGATCCGACGTAGACCGTCTGCTCCCAGACGGCGGCCGACGAGTAGACGAACCCGCCGGTCGTGCGGGACCAGAGCAGATTGCCGGTCTCGAGGCCGAAGGCGTAGACCTTGCCGTCCGTGTTGCCGACGAAGACCCGGCCGTACGCGAGCGCCGCGGTGGCGTAGAAGTTTCCGGCGCCGCCGAAGCCCGCCTGGGCCTTGGTCGACCAGCGTTCCTCCCCGGTCTCCGCGTCCAGCCCGTACACCTTCCCGTCGTACGAGCCGATGACGACGGTTCCGTTCGCGTAGGCAGCGGCAGCTTTCACCTCGTCGCCGGTCTCGAACGACCAGCGGAGCCGTTGGGTGGCGACGTCGAGCGCGTAGACCTTCCCGTCCCACGACCCGAAGAAGAGAACCCCGTCCACGAGCAGCGGGGAGGACTCGACCACGCCCGCTTCGAAGCGCCACAACTCGCGGCCCGTGTCGGCGTCGAGCGCGACCATGAAGCCCGGAGCGTCACGATCGGGATTGCCGCACGGCGACGGATCCATGAGGGGCTGGTAGACGACGCCGTCCGCGACGGTCGGCGAGGCCGCGATGCAGCGTCTGAAGCGTTTCCGCCAGACGATCTTCCCGGTCTCGGCGTCGATCGCCAGGAAACGTCCCGGGTTCGTCCCGACGAACAGCCGACCGTACGCGACCACCGGCGGGAACTCGATCAGGTTGCCCCCGCGGACCGTCCAGCGCTCCTCGAAGGGCGGGCCGATCTCGATACCGGCCCCGAACTGGGTTCGCGCCTGGTCGTAACCCCAGGTGGGCCACGCGACCTCGTCGACGGCCTCGACCGTCTCGCCGACCGGTGGCTCCTGGGTCGCCGCCGTCGTCCCGGGCGCCTGCGTGACGACGAACTCGACGGTGCTCGACCCGCGCACGTCCTGCGTCTCGCTCCGATTCCACAGGTAGACGCCGAGCGCCGCGCCCCCCAGGGCGAGAGCGACGAGCCCGGCCGAGATCAGGACGATCGTCCGCTTTCGGGACATGCCGGATCGAGGATGCCTATCCGGTCGGCTCGACCGCGTAGATGCGCGAGAAGCCGTGCAGCAGGAGCCGCCCGCCGTTCCCGGAGACCGGGACGTACTCGCCGTGCGGGAACGACAGCAGCTCCTTCCCGCTCTTCCAGTCCCAGCCGGTGATCCTGCCCGCGAAGCTCCCGGCGTAGACGACGCCGTCGACCACCGTCAGAGCGCCCGAGACGGCGCCACCGGCGTTCGCCCGCCAGACGACGTCTCCGGTGGCCGCTGCGACCGCGTAGACCGATCCGCCGTAGTCGGCGAAGTAGACACGGCCGTGGAAGACAGCGGGTGCTGCGTACGTGTACGCGCCGGTGGGCACCCGCCAGAGCAGCGAGCCGTCGGTGGCGGACAGGGCGGCCAGGCCCGACCCGACCGCCGGGGCGAAGACGCGCCCACCGCCGACCGCGACGGTGCCGTAGACCTTGCTGCCCGCGCTCCCCGACCAGACGAGGCGCCCGGTCTGCGCATCCAGGCAGAGGACGCGGCCCGCGTAGTCGCCCACATAGAGGCGATCGCCGACGAGGGCCGGGCTCGACGTGATCTTCGACCCCGCCGGGTAGATCCAGCGCGGCTCGCGCCGCTCGAGATCGAGGGCGTAGACGTTTCCGTTCGTCGCGGCGAAGTACGCGACGCCGTCGCGGACGACCGGCGACGGCTCGGTGAGCCCGGTCGCGTAACGCCAGACGAGCTCACCGCTTCGTAGGTCGCGGACCTGGAGGTCTCCCGGCTCCATCGTCGTCACGACCAGCGTCCTCGACGCCGGGTCGACCGCCGGCGAGGATGCGGTCTTCGTCCCGACCTGCTGCGTCCAGAGGACGCGTCCGTCGCGCATCGACAGCGCGTGGAGCACGCCTTTCAGCGTGTTCACGTAGGCGACGCCCTCCCAGACGACCGCGGGAAACTCGACCAGCGAGCCGACACCGCGGCTCCACACGGTCCGAAACGGCGGG
Source organism: uncultured Thermoleophilia bacterium (assembly GCA_963705605.1). Classification (GTDB taxonomy): domain Bacteria; phylum Actinomycetota; class Thermoleophilia; order Gaiellales; family Gaiellaceae; genus CAVPKC01. Next base: position 4,032 of record CAVPKC010000002.1, on the reverse strand, counting down.
CGGATCCGAATCGCGGGCTGGGCCTGCGTCCGCGCGAGCGTCGCGCCGAAGAACGGCCACTGGAGCTCCTCCTGGTAGATGCGGATCGTGTACCGCCGCTTCTCACGGAGGTCGAGCCGGAATCGCCTCTCCACGTAGCCCGGCGCCTCGATCGAGACGCGCAGGGAGGCCCGGCGGGGCAGCGGAACACGGGCGAGCCCGCGAGCGTCCGCCACGCCCTGCTCCCTTCCGACGGTGACCCCTGCTCCCGCGACGCGAGTGCCGAGGTCGCCGTCGACGACGGTGATCAGGGCCTCCTTCGGACGTGCGGGAGCCGGCTCGGTCTCGGCGACCGTCGTCTCGGCCGGCGCCGTGACCGCCGTCGAGGGGGGTGGATCGGCTCTCACCCCGTCGCCGTCGGCGCCCGAGCAGGCGCACCCGAGAACCGCGACGGCGGCGGCGGCGGGCGCGAGGCGCCTCACTCGTCCCCGGCCACGGGGGCGGCGACCGAGCCCGGCAGGGGCTCGAGGCCGTCGGCACCCTCCACGAGGCAAACCTGCCAGAAGAACCGGGTCATCGTCACGCCCTCACGGAAATCGCCGAGCCGCGGCTCCGGCCGCTCGCCGCGGGCGAGGGACAGCGCCAGCTCCGGGTAACGCCCACCCGCCGCCCAGTGCACCGGGAAGCCGCCGCCGAAGCGCGCGTTGACGTCGGTGATCTCGTGACGCCCGTCGTCCGTGCGGAAGCACTGGACGTTCGCGGGCCCGACGACGCCGAGCGCCTCGGAGACCGCGCGACCGACGTCGATCAGGGCCTCGTCCCTGATCGCCATGCCCTTGATCGACTCCCCACCTTTCGACTCGATCATCGTTCGCGGGACGGCGTTGAGGCAGCGGCCCTCGAGGTCGCAGAAGACGTCGATCGAGAACTCCTCCCCCTCGCACTCCCGCTGCACCATCGACGGGGCCGTCGTGTACTCGAGGAAGAAGTCGAGCTCGCGGCGGTTGCTCGCCCGGTGGATCCCCTTCGACGCGAAGCCGCGCCGCGGCTTCACGAGGACGGGGAACGGAATCTCGTCCGGCAATCCGTCGGGGAGCCAGGTCGGCGGGGAATCGATCCCGTGCTCCTCGAAGAAGCAGTGCGCGCGCCACTTGTCGTTCGTCGTCTCGACCACCTCGGGCCCTGGGAGCAGGACGAGCGCCGGGAGCTCGTCCCTACGCTCGGCGAGGAGCTGCTGGTCGAGATCGGTGAGGGGGACGAGGAGCGACACGCCGTGCTCCTCCGCGGCCGCAGCGAGATACGGAAGGTAGGCAGGGTCGTCGACGCGCGGAGGCGTGAGCCTGCGGTCGGCATGGTAGAGCGCGGGCGAGAGCGGGTTCACGTCCGCGGCGACGGTCAGCGCGCCCGCGTCGCGGAAGGCGGTGATCACGTCGGCGCGCTGCCCGGCACAGGTGAAGAGCACCGCGTCCACGACGACCGCATCGTAGACGTACGCTTTCGGACGATGGCCCGGTTCCTCCCGCTCTCGGCGCTCGTGGTCGCGCTCCTGGTCGCCGGCTGCGGCGGAGACGGGGAGAGCACATCGGGCGATCCCCTCTCCGTCTCGGGCTTCGAGTTCACGGGCGGGGACATCTCGGAGGGGGAGGCGATCAACGCCCGCTACACCTGCGACGGGGACGACGTCTCGCCGGCGCTCGTCTGGACGGGAGTGCCCGACGGGACGAAGGAGCTCGCCCTCGTCGTCGAGGATCCGGACGCGCCCGACGGGACGTTCACGCACTGGCTCGCGTTCGGGCTCCAGAAGGGCGCCGTCGCGGTTCCCCAGCGGGTGCCCCCGCTCCAGACGGAGATCCCGGGACCGACGCCGATGAACCAGGGGAAGAACGACTTCGGCAAGATCGGCTACGGCGGCCCGTGCCCGCCCGAAGGAGAGACGCACACCTACTCGATCCGGCTGCTCGCGCTCGACACCGACCTCGGCCTCCCGCCGGACGCCGATCGCGCCGCGTTCGACGCGGCGATCAACGGCCACGTGATCGCCGAAGCGCGCCTCCAAGCGCCCTACACGCGCTCGTAGGGCCCACTCCGAGGCGGCGCGTATCTCGACACGGGGTCTGACCCCGCCTTAATCCGCGAGGGCCATGACTCCAATCGCCAACCGGGTTGCCCGTCCACGCTTCATTGACAGCCACGCTTTGTCGCAGCTCAAGTCGTGACAGCGACGCTTGCTTCCACGTACGGACCGGCGGGGTTCCGACCGACTCCGGCCCCGTCCTTCTCGGATTAAGGCGGGGTCAGACCCGGTAACGAAACGCTCGCGAAGTCGCCGCGGGTTGCAGCGAGCGAGGGCTAGCTGGACGCCCTCCAGCCGCCGGTCTGGCCCTTGTACGTCCCGGCGAAGAGCGCCAGCGGCGTGCGGGCGAGGATGCGCAGGTCGAGCCGGGGCGAGCGGTGCTCGACGTACCAGACGTCGAGCTCGATCCGCTCGTCCCAGGGGAGCGACGCGCGGCCGTGCACCTGGGCCCAGCCGGTGATCCCGGGCCGGACGTCGAGGCGCCGGCGCTGCCGGGACGTGTACCGCTCGACCTGGTAGGCGAGCGTCGGCCGCGGCCCGACCAGGCTCATCTCGCCGCGGACGACGTTCCACAGCTGCGGCAGCTCGTCGATCGAGAGCCGGCGCAGCACCCGCCCGACGCGGGTGATCCGCGGGATCGCCGCGATCGACGGCGTAGCCCGCGCCCTGGCGTTCGGCACCGACGACCATCGTGCGCAGCTTGAGCAGCTCGAACTCCCGCCCGCCCATGCCGACCCGCCGCTGCCGGTACAGCACGGGGCCGCCGTCTTCGAGCTTGATCGCGATCGCGCGCGAGCCGCGAGGAGCGGGCTCGTCGACGACAAGTGCCAGGGACGCCCCGGCGACGTCGAGCGCCCGCTTCACCGCGTCCCCTCGGCCTTGTCCCAGACGGCCGGCACGCCCGCGACGCAGGTAGTTCGACGAGCGCGACGCCGTCGCCTTCGTGACGAGGGCGTAGTAGTAGGCGAGGCTAGCGCCGGGAACGGAGCCCGCAGCCGCCCGGCGAGGGCGAGGCCGAGCACGGCGAGCTGCGCTGCCAGCGCCGTCCGGTAGACACGCCCCCTGCGCGCGCGAGCCCGATGCTCGACAGCAGCAGCGCGACGTGCGCGACCCCGCTGCCGTAGCGCAGGACGCGGTGGGAGACGAGCTCGGCCGTGTAGAGCGGCGATTGCCCGCGGAGCATGCCGCCCTCGAGCAGGATCAGCCAGCAGTGCTCGAACATCCGCACCTTGCGCCGGTACTCGTCCTCGAGGTCGCGGGACGGCTTCTCGAACGCGTGCGCCTCGCGGCTCGTACACCGCCCGGCGGCCGCTGGCTGGCCATCAGCGTACGGCAGCGCGAGATCGTGGCCGTAGCGCGGATCGACCTCGACGTAGTCCGAGCGGCGCACGGCGTAGATCGAGCCGTTCCCGCCGGTCACCGATCCGAGCGCCGACTCCTGCTCCCGTAGCCACACCTCGTAGCGCCAGTACGCGCCCTCCCGGTTCGTGCCGTCCGCCTCGCTGGAGCCGCAGCTGCCCGCAGACGTACGCGACGTCGGGATCGGCGAAGGCCCGGACGAGGCGCTGAAGCGCATCGGGCGCCCAGGTCGCATTCGCGTCCGAGAAGGCGACGATCTCCGCCGCTCGTCCGGCGCACCGCGAGGTTCTGCGCCGTCACCTTCCCGCCGCGCGGGCAGGGCAGGAGCCGCACCCGCCGCTCCTCCCGCCCGATCCGCTCGACGATCGCGTCCGTCGCGTCCGTCGACGCGTCCGAGGCGACCACGATCTCGACCCGCTCGGGTGGATAGTCGAGCTCGAGCAGGTTCCGCACCCGGCGCTCGATCACCGCCTCCTCGTCGTGGGCGGCGACGATGACGCTCACCGTCGGCAGGATGTCGTCCTTCGCGCACGGCTCGCGGCCTCACCCGCGCGAGCGCCCCGGCGGCGAGCGGGTAGCCGACGTGCGTCCACGCGATCGCGCCGAGGCTCGTCCAGAAG
>CAVPKC010000001.1:0-42138 GCA_963705605.1 uncultured Thermoleophilia bacterium | reverse complement strand
GTCAACCTCTGGTACCGGATCACCGGCGAGGGAGAGCCCGTCGTGCAGATCCACGGGGCCGGCTTCGGCCACTTCAACCTCGACCCGGTGACCCCGCTGATCGCCGAGCGCTTCAAGGTCGTCGACTACGACATGCGCGGCTACGGCGCCTCCGACAAGCCGATCCAGCACTACGACATGGAGGTCTGGGCCGACGACCTCGCCGGGCTCATGGACGCGCTCGGGATCGACGGGCGCACGTCCACGGGACGTCGATGGGCGGGATGATCGCGCTCACGTTCGCCGGCAAGTACCCGGAGCGGACGACGTCCGTCGTCATCAACTGCGCCGCCGCGAGGCTCGGTGTGACGGGCCGCTCATCTTCAAGAACTGGATCGACATCGCCCGGCTGGATCCCGCCGGGCCAGGGAGCCGGATCCTCGCCGAGCTGATCACGTGGCAGGCGCTCTCGAAGAGCCGTTCCTCGAGTCCAGGACGCGGCCGCACTCGTCGACCACGTGCAGACGATCCTGCGGACTCGAACCGGATCGAGGTGTTCACGGCGGCTGCCAGGCCATGTGCGACATGGACCTGACGCCCGTGGCTCGCGCGAAGATCACGTCGCCGGCGCTCGTGCTCGGCGGCGACGAGGACATCATGACGCCGTGGGACCAGGGCCCGAACGGCGTCGGCCAGGAGGCGATCTACCAGGGCATCCCGGCGCCGAGAAGTACGTCATCAAGGGCGCCGGGCACTCGACGATCTTCGACTCGACCGACGAGCACGCCGAGGTCGTGATCGACTTCTTCCGGCGCATCCGCCCGACTAAACGCCAGGCTCGACGTCTGAATCCAGTGGTACAAACGACCGGCCGAGCCGGGCGACGCGTGCGTGAGGGCGAACGGCGGCGAAGTCAGACTTCGGTCGGTTCGGTCTTGACGAGAGGGTGAGACGTCGTATACAACGCCATCACGGTGCGAGGAACTCGCCTCTCGGGCGCTCTGCTGGGACATACGCCGCCGGCGAGGAGAAAGGAGCAGGAGGGGATGAGTCAGGATTGGAAGAACCGGGAACCCGATCGCGACCAGCTCGAGCGGCACCTCGAGCACGAGCTGAAGAAGCGCGGTCTGACGCGGCGCGACCTGATGAAGGGCGGCATGGCCATGGCCGAGCGCCCTCGGCCTCGGCGCGCTGTTCGCCGCGTGCGGCGGCGGTGACGGCGGCGGTCGAGGCGCCACGACCGCTGCGGCGCGACGACCGCGGGCGGCGACGACCGCCGAGGCGGCGGCGACCACGAGGCTGCCGCGACCACGGCCGAGGCGGCTCCGGCGTTCACCGGGACGCTCCGCGTGCTCGGGCCTCGGCGTCGACCTGATCGACCCGATCAAGGAGATGGGCGAGAAGGCGCTCGGCTTCAAGCTCGCGTTCGACGTCACCGACTCGGTGACGATGGTGCAGAAGGCGATGACGCAGCCGGGGTCGTTCGACGTCTTCTCCGGCTACACGTACCAGTACGACCAGGCGTGGCCGTCGGGGAACTTCCACCGAGGAGATCGCGAAGCTCACGGCCTGGGCGCAGATGACACGCTCTCATGAACGCAGGGCTACGTCGACCCGACGCCGGCCAGGGCCAGGGCTGCACCTACGGCGACGGCGATGCCCCGTTCCGCGGCCTCTACGTCGACCCGGACAAGACCGGGCGCCTGGCAGACCAACCAGAACACGCCGAGCGAGCTCGACGGGCATCATCGTCTCAGTGGGTCGACGAGTCGAGCGGCCAGCCGTCGGCGACGAGCCGCAGTACACGGTCGGCGCCCCCGGGGCCATCTTCAACATGGACTCGATGGGCTACAACGCCGACGTGATCCAGAAGGAGCCGAACAAGGTCTCCTGGGCCGAGCTCCTCAACGCCGAGTACAAGGGCCGGGTCGCGCTCCTCAACGACCCGGGCATCGGCATGCAGGACGCCGCGCTCGCCGCCACGGCGCTGGGCCTGCTGCAGTTCGGGAACCTCGGCAACATGACGAAGGACGAGATCGACGCGCTGACCAAGATCCTGATCGAGAAGAAGAGATCAGTTCCGGGCGTTCTGGACGACCTTCAACGAGTCGGTCAACCTGATGGCCTCCGGCGAGGTCGTGATCGAGTCGATGTGGTCGCCCGCGGTCGCATTGCTCGTCGCACAGGGGCAGAACGTCCGCTACGCGGCCCCGCCGGAGGGCTATCGCGGCTGGTGCGGCAACCTCTCGATCTCGAAGGAGACCGAGAGCGATCCGGCCCTGCTCCAGGCCTGCTACGACTACATCAACTGGTGGTACTCCGGCGAGCCCGCCGCGTTGATGATGCGACAGGGTTACTACAACTCCGTCCAGGAGACGAGCCGCGAGTACGTCTCGCCGGACGAGTGGGACTTCTGGATCGAGGGCAAGCCCGCCGCCGAGGACCTGCCGGGCATCACCGGCCAGGTCGGCGACGTCAAGCAGGGTCAGGTTCGCGACGGCGGGTCGTTCACCCAGCGTGCCTGCAAGTACGCCACCTGGAACTCGTACTTCCAGGAGAACGAGTACCAGGTCCAGAAGTGGAACGAGTTCCTCTCCGCCTAGCCTCGACGGATGGCGGACGACACGACCACGCAGGGGGAGGGGGCGGCACCCGCCGCCCCCTCCTCTGAGTCCGGGGCCGCCGCACCCGCGAAGGCGGGAGAGGGCCTCGAGTTGATCAACCTGACCAAGGTCTTCGAAGGCGGCGTGGTCGCGGTCGACGACGTGAACCTGACGATCGAGCACGGCGAGTATGTAGTCCTCCTCGGCCCCTCCGGCTGTGGGAAGACGACGACGCTGCGGATGATCGGCGGTCACGAGGAGCCGACGAGCGGGCAGATCCTGCTCGATGGTGAGTCGCTCCTCGGGATGCCGCCGGACAAGCGGCCGACGACCACGGTCTTCCAGCACTTCGCGCTCTTCCCGCATCTTTCGACCGTGGACAACGTGGAGTTCGGTCTGAAGATGCACGGCGCCCCGAAGGACGAGCGGCGGGGGCGCGCAATGGAGGCGCTCGAGATGGTCGGCCTCTCACAGCTCGCCGACCGGAAGCCCCGCGCCCTGTCCGGTGGGCAACAGCAGCGTGTCGCGCTCGCGCGTGTCCTCGTCACGAGTCCGAAGGCGCTCCTGCTCGACGAGCCGCTCGGCGACCTCGACCGGCTTCTCCAGATGCGAATGCGGGTCGAATTGCGAAACCTCCAACGCCAGCTCGGCCTCATGTTCATCCACGTGACCCACAACCAGGAGGAGTCGCTGTCGATGGCCGACCGGATCGTCGTCATGCACGAGGCCCGCATCCAGCAGGTGGCCGATCCCCTAACGATGGCGACGCAGCCGAGGAACGTGATCGTCGCCACGTTCATGGGTGACAACAACATCATCCGGGGCGCTGTCGATGCTCGCGAGGGTGACCGGACCGTGCTCGAGGGGCAGGGCCTGCGGGCAAGCGTTCGTGCTCCGGAGTCCGCGCTCTCGGTGGGCGACAGCGTGGCTGTCTCGATCCGAGCGTCGGCGGTCGAGGTGCACCAGATCGGCTCGAGCGGAAACGGCGACCTCAACTCGGCAGAGGCCGAGATCGTCTTCGTCGAGTACCTCGGCGATCTCATCAAGCTCCACCTCACGGTCGGCGGAGAGCGGTTCCTCGCCAAGGTGGGCGGTGAGCGCTACGCAGCACTGCGGGGAACCGAGGGCTCGACGCTCGGCATCTCCTGGAAGGAAGAGGATGTCCAGCTCCTCGAGCCCTGAGGGAGCGACTCCGCGGCTCGACGCCGACGACCTCGACGCGATCGAGCATCTGGACAAGGAGGCGGCGCCCGGCGAGGAGGCCCGGGAAGGGGCTCTCGGGGAGGCGGGTGCGGGCGGGCGCAAGCGATGGGTGACCGCTGCCTGGGCTTTGCCCGGGACGCTGTGGCTTCTCTTCTTCCTGGTCGGACCCGTCGTGATGATCATCCTCGTGTCGTTCTGGACGCCGAGCCTGTCCGGGTTCGAGAAGACGTTCACACTCGATAACTACCGGACGCTCTTCGGCTCGGAGGTCTACTGGAACCAGCTGAAGGACAGCTTCCTCGTGGCGCTGATCGTCACGGGCGCGTGTCTGCTGCTGGGCTTCCCGATCGCGTACTACCTGTCCTTCTACATTCGGAGCATCCGGAACCAGGTCGCGCTCTTCCTCGTTCTAGTCGCTCCCTTTCTGACGAGCTATCTGATCAGGGCGGTCGCCTGGCAGTACCCGCTGATGGGCCGAAACGGCGCGGTCAACCAGGTGCTCCAGGATATCGGCCTGATCGACCAGCCCCTCGAGATCCTCGGATTCTCGCGGCTGTCGGTCACGCTCGCGCTCATCCAGCTCTACATCCTGTTCATGATCACCCCGCTCTTCTTCATGCTCGGCCAGGTCGACCGGAGTTCGCTCGAGGCGGCGCGCGACCTCGGAGCGAGCTTCCGCAAGACATTCCGCGCGGTGATCCTCCCCCAGGCGATGCCCGGCATCGCCATCGGATCGATCTTCGTCTTCGTCCTCACGATGGGTGATTACGGGACGACGCGGATCGTCGGCGGCGGGCAGGTGGCCTCCGTGGGAACGATCGTGCAGAACTACGTCGGCGGGATCCAGTTCCCGATCGCGGCGGCGTCGGCCGTCTTCCTCGTGCTGACGATGATCGCTGCGGTGTTCCTCCTCCTCCGGTTCTCGAAGCTGCGAGAGGAGCTCTGAGCCTCAGGTGAAGCAAAGTCGCGCTGCGAAGTGGGGCCTGACCGTGTACTTCGGGCTCTTCACAGCGATCCTCTACCTGCCCATGATCCTGATGGCGATCCTGTCGTTCCAGGGCGAGAGAGGCCTGCCGTACTTCCCGATGCAGGGCTTCAGCGGCCACTGGTGGCAGGCGCTCTTCGACTCCGGAATCCCTGGCTCCAACGCGGAGGAGATCCGGACGGCCGCGCTGTCGTCGCTCTACCTCGCGATGCTTGTCGGGGCGCTCTCCGCGATTCTCGCGTTCACGCTGTCGATGGCCTACCGCCGGCGCTTCCGCGGGGACGGAATACTCTTCTACCTGATCCTGCTCGGGCTGATGACGCCGGGCTTCCTGCTCAGCCTCGGTACGTCGCTGTTCTGGCAGACGATGGGCGAGACCCCAGGGTGGCCGGCACTCCTCCGCGAGTTCGGCGGATTGGCAGCAATCGGCACGAATGTCGTCTGGGCGATCCCGTTCGGCTTCCTCGTCATGGTCGCCGTCTGGAACCGCTACGACGATCGCGTCGAGGAGGCGGCCCGCGACCTCGGAGCGAACGCCGGGCGGACCTTCCGGGAGGTGACGCTGCCGCTGGTCTGGACCGGCATCTTCGGCGCGTTCCTGTTCGGCTTCGTCCTCTCATGGAACGAGTACGATCGTACCGCGCTCGTCATCGCCTCGGGCACGTTGACCCTGCCGATCCAGATCTTTGCGCTCAGCGTTGGCTCGGTGCTCCGGCCCGACCTGTACGCGCTCGGCACCGCCACGACCATCTTCATCCTGATCGTGGTAGCGATCGTGCTCGTCATCGCCGCGATCGTCCTTCGGCGCCGCGTGGGCCGAGCCCAAGTCTCCCAGGAGGTCCAGATCGCCGAGCAGCTCGGCGAGGTGGCCGGGGTCGACGTCGATCCGCTCGAGCCCGGCGCGACCGGCGCGGGCGCCCGGGCTCGATAGGGCGCTCGATCCCGTGAGCGTCGTCGTCGTCTCGACAGGCGGGACGATCGCGATGCGACCGGACCCGGTGACGGGAAAGCTCGTGCCCGCGGTCAGCGGCGACCAGCTCGTGGAGATGGTGACCGGGTCGGGCTGGGCCGGCGAGGTTCCACCCCTCCGGCTCGACGACTTCGCGAGCGTGCCGAGTTTCGACGTGCACGGACAGCTCGCGCTCGAGCTCGCCCGCCGCGTGCTCGTCCACGCCGCGACGGGGGTGGGAGTCGTCGTGACGCACGGCACGGACACGATGGAGGAGAGCGTGTACCTGACGGAGCGTCTCCTCCCGCTCGAGCATCCCCCGATCGTGTTCACCGGAGCCCAGCGCGGCGCCCAGGAGCCCGACACGGACGGTCCGCGCAACCTTCGCGACGCGATCCGGGTCGCGACCTCGCCCGCAGCGCGCGACGCGGGGCCGATCGTCTGCTTCGCGGGAGAGCTCCACGCGGCCAGGGAGGTGAGGAAGGTTCACACCTCGGCGCTGCACGGCTTCGCCTCGCCCGGCTACGGACCGCTTGGACACGTCGACGGCGAGCGGATCGCGCTGCGCCGGAGGCCTCTCCGGCGACCGCCGCTGCCGGATCCGGCAGCGCTGCTGCCGCTCGTCGACCTCGTTCGCCTGTACGCGGGAAGCGACGCCCGCTTCGTGCGGGCATCACTCGCCTCCGGCGCGCGGGCGATCGTGCTCGAGGGGACCGGTCGGGGAAACGCGAACGAGCAGGTTCTGGAGGGCGTCAGGGAGGCGGTGAGCGCCGGCGTGCCGGTGGTCGTGTGCTCACGCTGCGTCGCCGGACGGGTCGAGCCCGAGTACGGCCGGGGAGGCGGGAGAGATCTCGCCGAGGTGGGCGCCCTGTTCGCCGGCGACCTCGCCGGCCCGAAGGCGCGCGTCCTCTGCCAGCTCGCGCTCGCCTCGAGCGTCGACGTCGCCGAGGCGGTGGGTGCGGAGGCGGGATAATCTAGGGGCCGGAGCCGCCCGGTCTGGAGGAAGCGGCACGAAGGGAGTCACGTCATGTCCGTGCTGATCAAGGGCGGCCGGATCGTCACCGCCGCAGACGACTACTTCGGCGACGTCTTCGCCGAGGGCGAGACGGTCACGCTGATCGGGGAGTCGCTCGACGTCGCGGCCGACAAGGTGATCGACGCGAGCGGCAAGCTCGTGATGCCCGGCGCGATCGATCCGCACACCCATCTCGAGATGGCGTTCGGGGGCACCGTCACCTGCGACGACTTCACGTCGGGAACCGTGTCGGCGGCGTTCGGCGGGACGACGACGCTGATCGACTTCTGCATGCAGGCGCCCGGCAGCACCTTTCCGGAGGCGCTCGCCAACTACCACGAGAAGATCGAACGGGCCAAGCCCGTCATCGACGTGGGCTTCCACATCGGCGTGACGGATCTTCGCGACGGCGGCACCCTCGACGACCTCGCGAAGCTCCCGGACGAGGGTGTGACGTCGTACAAGCTCTTCATGGCGTACAAGGGCGCGATCATGGTCGACGACGAGACGCTCTTCCGGACGATGGAGGTGGCTGCCGAAACGGGTGCCCTGGTGATGGTGCACGCGGAGAACGGCGACGCGATCCACGTCCTCGTGCAGAAGGCGCTCGCCGAGGGGAAGACGGACCCGGTCTGGCATGCCCGCACGCGCCCGCCGATCACCGAGGGGGAGGCGACGAACCGCGCGATCCAGCTCGCGCGCGTCGCCGGCGCGCCCCTGTACGTCGTGCACGTCTCGTGCAAGGAGTCGATCGAGCCGATCGCCAGGGCACGCGCCGCCGACTGGAAGGCGTTCGGCGAGACGTGCACGCAGTACCTGTTCATCGACGAGACGGCGCTCGAGAAGCCCGGCTTCGAGGGCGCGAAGTACGTGTACACGCCGCCGCCGCGGGCGAAGGAGAACCAGGAGCATCTCTGGCACGCGCTGTCGACCGGCATCCTCTCCGTCGTGTCGACGGATCACTGCCCTTTCAACTGGGACGGCCAGAAGACGCTCGGCAAGGACGACTTCTCGAAGATCCCGAACGGAGGCCCCGGCATCGAGAACCGCCTCCACATGCTCTACCACTTCGGCGTCCGCGAAGGCCGCATCTCCCTCAACCGCTTCGTGCAGCTCGTGTCGACGAACGCCGCCCACTTCTTCGGGCTCTACCCGAGGAAGGGCACGGTCGCGGTCGGCTCCGATGCGGACATCGTCGTCTGGGACCCGGAGAAGCGAGTGACCCTCTCGGCGGCGAGCCATCACTCGAACGTCGACTACAACCTCTTCGAGGGAACCGAGGTGACCGGTGCACCGGACGTCGTCCTGGTGCGCGGTCAGGTGATCGTCGAGGCGGACGAGCTCGTCGCGCAGCCTGGGGCGGGCCGGTTCGTCAAACGTGCTCGCTTCGGCGAGGAGCTGACGGCGAGAGCGATGAGCGCGTGAGTGACGAGCAGGCCCGGTTGATCTACGCCGAGGCGGGGCTCGGCCAGCGGTTCGAGCTCGGCAGCCGCCCCGCCATCCTCGTGATCGACCTGAGCCGCGGGTTCACGGATCCCGCCTGCAGGCTCGGATCGGATCTGACGCCCCAGGTCGAGGCTACCAGGCGCCTCCTCGACGCGGCCCGCGGGCGCGGCGTTCCGGTCGTGTTCACGGCGATCGGCTTCGAGCCGAGTGGAAAGGACGGCGGGCTCTGGGTGAAGAAGGTGCCCGCCCTGCTCGACCTCGAGCTCGGCGGGCCGTGGGTCGAGATCGACCCGCGCCTCGATCCGCGAGACGACGAGATCGTGATCCTCAAGAAGGGCGCGTCGGGGTTCTTCGGGACGAATCTCGCCTCCGTGCTCGTCGCGCTCGGGGTCGACTCGGTCGTTCTCTGCGGCGCGACGACGAGCGGGTGCGTCCGCGCCACCGCGATCGATCTCCTGCAGTACGGGTGGCCCGCGGTCGTGCCGCGCGAGTGCGTCGGCGACCGCGCCCAGGCGCCCCACGATGCGAACCTCTTCGACATCCAGGCGAAGTACGCCGACGTCGTCTCCTTGCAGGACGCTCTCGACTACCTCGAGAGCATCCCCGACAGGGCGGCGATGCGAGCGTGAGGGTCGTCCTCCTCGCGGGGGACTGCATCGGACCGGAGATCAGCGCTCAAGCCGTCCGGGTGCTTTGCGCTCTGGTGCCCGGCGTCGAGATCGTCGAGCGCCCGTTCGGTGGGGCCGCGATCCGGGACTGTGGCGATCCTCTCCCCCCCGACACCCTGGAGGCGTGCCGGTCGGCGGACGCGGTTCTCAAAGGCCCGATCGGCGATCCCGAGTTCGACGCCGCCGAGGTGCGTCCCGAGCAAGGGCTCCTGCGGCTGCGCGCCGAGCTCGACGTCTACGCGAACCTTCGCCCCGCCCGACAGGGCGGCGTCGATCTCTTGATCGTGCGCGAGCTCGTGGGCGGGCTCTACTTCGGCCCAAAGGGTGTCCGCGCCGACGGAACCGCCTTCGACACCTGCGAGTACAATCCGCGCCAGGTCGAGCGGATCGCGCAACGCGCGTTCGGGCTCGCCCGCCGGCGGCGGAAGCGAGTCACGTCCGTCGACAAGGCGAACGTTCTCGAGACGTCCAGGCTCTGGCGGCGCGTGGTCACCGAGCTCGCAGGAGGCTTTCCGGAGGTCGAGCTCGACCACATGCTCGTCGACAACGCTGCGATGCAGCTCGTCCAGGCTCCGGAGCGCTTCGACGTGATCCTCACGGAGAACCTGTTCGGCGACATCCTCTCGGACGAGGCGGCCGCGATGACGGGCGGCCTCGGGCTCGCCGGCTCCGCGAGCCTCGGAGACGTTGGCCCGGGGCTGTTCGAGCCGGTGCACGGCTCCGCTCCCGACATCTCCGGCCGCGGGACCGCGAATCCGGCCGGGATGCTCCGGGCGACGGCGCTCATGCTCGCGCACGGGCTGGGCCTGGCCGAGGAGGCGCGGCGGCTCGACGCGGCGATCGATCTGGCGCTCGAGACGGCCCGAACGGCCGACCTCGGAGGTCGAGCCACGACGAGCGACTTCGGCGACGCGGTGCTCGCCGGCCTCTGACGATGCCCGAGCGCTGCGCGTGGGCGCCCGCCGGCGACCCCCTCTATCTCGCCTATCACGACGAGGAATGGGGCGTGCCCTCCCGCGAGGAGCGCCATCTCTTCGAGCTGCTCGTGCTCGAAGGCGCACAGGCGGGGCTCTCGTGGGCCACGATCCTGCGCAAGCGCCAGGGATACCGCCGCGCCTTCGCCGGGTTCGACCCCGAGGCTGTCGCGCGCTTCGACGCGAGGGACGTGGATCGCCTGCTCGGCGACCCCGGGATCGTGCGCAACCGGCTCAAGGTCGAGTCCGCGGTCGCGAACGCCCGCGCGACGCTCGCCGCCCGCGACGAGGGTGGGCTCGACGGCCTCCTCTGGTCGTTCGTCGGTGGCGAGCCGATCGTCAACCGTCCGCGCACGCTCGCCGACGTGCCGCCCGAGACCGCTGAGTCGAAGGCGATGAGCAAGGAGCTGAAGCGACGGGGCTTCCGCTTCGTCGGGCCGACCGTCTGCTACTCGCTGATGCAGGCCGCGGGGCTCGTCAACGACCACGTCGTCGGCTGCTTCCGCCACGCCGAGGTCGGTCGTGTCGGGTGAGGCGAGCGCGATGGAGCGCGCCGACCGGCTGGCGTCCTTCACCGAGGTCGACGGCGAGATCACCCGCCCGTACGGCTCAGGCGCGCTCGTGGAGGCATTCGCCGCCGTCGAGGGATGGATGGCGCGCGCGGGCCTCGAGTGCAGGCGCGACGCGGTCGGAAACCTGATCGGGCGCCGCGGCGGCTCCGGGCAGCCGACGCTGCTCCTGGGATCCCACCTCGACTCGGTGCGAAACGCGGGGCGCTACGACGGCCCGCTGGGCGTGCTGGTCGCGATCGCGGCGCTCGAGCGGCTGCGCGACGAACCGCTGCCGGTCGCCGCGGAGGTCGTCTGCTTCGCGGACGAGGAGGGTCTGCGCTATCGCTCCTCCTACCTCGCCAGCCGCGCGTTCGCCGGGCTGCTCCCCCCGGGCGAGCTCGAGGAGACGGACGACGACGGCGTCTCGCTCGCCGATGCGATCAGCGCCATGGGCGGCGACCCTTCGCGAATCGGCGAGGCGACCCGCCCTCGGGATGGCCTGGCCGGCTACCTGGAGGTCCATATCGAGCAGGGACCCGTGCTCGAGGCCGAGGACGTGCCGGTCGGCATCGTGACCGCGATCGCCGGGCAGAGCCGGGGCTTCGTCGAACTCGTCGGCCGGGCGGGGCACGCGGGCAATACGCCGCTCGCGCTGCGCCGCGACGCGCTCTGCGGCGCGGCCGAGCTCGTGCTCGCCGTCGAGGAGGCGATGCGCCTCGAGCCGGGTCTCGTCGCGACGGTCGGCAGGCTGGACGTCTCGCCGAACGTCGGCAACGTGATCCCGGGGGGCGTCACGCTCAGCTACGACGTCCGACATCAGGACGACGCCCGTCTGCGGGACGGGATCGACGCCTTGCGCTCTCGCGCGACCGGCATCTGCGAGCGGCGCGGGCTTGGCCTCGAGTGGCGTCACCTCCAGGACCATCCCGCCGTGCCGATGGCCCCGCACCTGCGCTCTCGCCTCCGGCGATCGGTGGAGGAGCTCGGCCTCCGCGCCCTGGAGCTGCCGAGCGGTGCCGGCCATGACGCCGTCTCGATCGCGCACCTGACCGACGTCTCGATGCTCTTCGTCCGCTGCCGGGGCGGTGTCAGCCATCATCCGGACGAGTCGGTGCGGGCGGACGACGTCGGCATCGCGATCGACGTCGTCGAGCGCTTCCTGCGAACGGTCGATGGCTGAGTTCGACCTCGTCGTGCGAAACGCCACGGTCGTCCGCGAGGCGGGCGTGGAGCCCGCCGACGTCGGGATCGCGGGCGGGCTGATCGCGGCGGTCGGGCCGGAGCTCGCCGGGGCCGCTGACGAGATCGACGCGTCGGGGCTCCATGTCTTCCCGGGAGGCGTCGACCCGCACGTGCACTTCGACGAGCCGGGGCGGGTCGACTGGGAAGGGGTCGAGACCGGGTCGCGGGCGCTCGCCGCCGGGGGGTTCACGACCTACGTCGACATGCCGCTGAACAACGTTCCCGTGACGGTAGACGGGCCGTCGTTCGACGCGAAGCTGCCCGCGGTCGCGGCGGCCTCGCTCGTCGACTTCGGCCTGTGGGGCGGGCTCGTCGAGCGCAACGTCGACCGGCTCGAGGAGCAGTTCGACCGCGGCGTCTGCGGCTTCAAGGCGTTCATGTGTCACTCGGGGATCGACGAGTTCCCGGCGGTCGGCGATCTGACCCTGTACGACGGCATGCAACGCATCGCCGAGCTCGGCTCGATCCTGCTCCTGCACGCGGAGAACGCAGCGATCGTGCAGGGGCTGGGTGATCGGGCCCGTGGGGCCGGCCGCCTCTTGCCGCGTGACTTCGCGGCATCGCGGCCGGCCGCGGCCGAGCTCGAGGCCGTCGGCCGGGCGCTCGTCCTCGCCGAGGCGACGGGCTGCGCCACCCATATCGTCCACGTCTCGACCGCGCGCGGCGTGCTGATGGTCGCCGAGGCCGCGGCGCGGGGCGCGGATGTCTCGTGCGAGACCTGTCCGCACTACCTGCTCTTCACCGAGGAGGATCTGGAGCGGATCGGGCTGCCGCTCAAGTCGGCGCCCCCGGTCCGGACGGCACGCGACCGCGACGCTCTCTGGGCACTCCTGGCAGACGGCACCCTGACCATGGTGACCTCGGACCACTCGCCCGGCGCGCCCGAGGTGAAGATCGGCGACTTCTTCACGGCGTGGGGCGGGATCTCGGGCTGTCAGTCGACCCTGCAGCTGCTCCTCGAGGCAGGGAATGCCCGTCGCGGCGTGCCGCTCGGGAAGATCGCAGCGGCCGTGTCGACGAGTGCGGCGCGCCGCTTCGCGCTACCTGGGAAGGGGGAGCTCGTCCCCGGGCTCGATGCCGACCTCGCGCTCGTCGACCTCGCCTGGAGCGGTGCCGTCGAGCTCGATCGCCTGCACTACCGTCATGCGTACAGCGCCTACGCGGGCCAGCCGATCCGCGGGCGGATCGTCCGCACGCTGCTGCGCGGCCGGACGGTCTACGCCGGCGGCGCCTTCAGCCCGGAGCCGCTCGGCCGGTTCCTGACTCCGAGGAGGACGACGTGAGCCACGACCTGTCGATCACGGCCGGAGGGCTGTCGTTCACCGCCCGCTTCGAGGACGAGGCCGCCCCGAGGACGGCTGCGCTCTTCCGTGGGCTCCTGCCGCTGGCGAGCCAGATCATCCAGGCCCGGTGGAGTGGTCGGTCGGCCTGGGTCCCGATGGGCTACGAGCGGACGCTCGACCTCCCGCCCGAGAACGCGACCTCGATTCCGCTGCCGGGCGAGATCCTCCTCTATCCGGGCGGCGTGAGCGAGGTCGAGATCCTGTTCCCGTACGGCCCGACGTACTTCAGGAGCGTCGCCGGGCCGCTCGCCGGCAACCACTTTCTCACCGTGGTCGACGGTCGCGAGCGCCTCGCCGAGCTCGGAGAGCTCGTTCTCTGGAAGGGTGCACAGGACATCGTGTTCGAGGCCGTCCAGATCTAGATGATTGATCGGAAATTGACCGGAAACCGTGGCACCGCCGGCTGGCGGCACCACACTTCCCGATCGACCATCTAGGGGGTTCGCGTGGGAGCGATCCGGATCGGGGTCGGGGGGCCGGTCGGCTCGGGCAAGACCCGGCTCGTCGAGCGGCTGCTCCCCCTGCTCCAGGAGCAGCGGCTGCGGGTAGCAGTGATCACC
Organism: uncultured Thermoleophilia bacterium; assembly: GCA_963705605.1. Classification (GTDB taxonomy): domain Bacteria; phylum Actinomycetota; class Thermoleophilia; order Gaiellales; family Gaiellaceae; genus CAVPKC01. The sequence continues at coordinate 28,620 of CAVPKC010000001.1, read as the reverse complement.
AACGATCTCGTGACGACGGAGGACGCCGAGCGGCTGCAAGAGGGCGGGTTGATCCGGGCCGAGCTCGTCGTCGGAGTCGAGACCGGCGCCTGCCCGCATACCGCGATCCGCGAGGATCCGTCGATGAACATCGACGCGGCCGAGCGTCTCGAGCGCGACCAGGGGCCGCTCGATCTGATCCTGATCGAGTCCGGCGGCGACAACCTCGCGGCGACGTTCAGCAGGGATCTCGTCGACCACTGGGTGTACGTCATCGATGTCGCAGCAGGGGACGACATCCCGCGCAAGCGCGGGCTCGGGATCACGCAGGCCGACCTGCTGGTCGTCAACAAGACGGATCTCGCGCCGCACGTCGGCGCCGACCTGGAGCGGATGCGGAGCGACCTGGCCGCTGTGCGCCCCGATCGTCCGACCGTCTTCACCGACCTCCGCCACGGAGGCGCCGCGCAGGTTCTGGAACACCTTCGCCATTCCGTCCTCTTCGATCGCGGCTGAGACCGCGAGATGCTGCTCGTCCACGAGATCCTCGGCGCCGGGTCCGAGCCCCGGTTCGCCTCGCGCGAGGTCGACCGCCTCCTGGTGAGCTCGACTGACGCGGCAAAGCGCAGGCTGCGGGCCCGGACCGAGGCCGGCACGGACGTCGCCGTCGCGCTCGAGCGGAGCTCCTATCTCCGGCACGGGGCCGTGCTCGCCGACGACGGGGCGACGATCATCGTGGTGGAGCGCAGCCCGGAGCCCGCAGCGGTGATCCGGTTCGGGGCGGAGAGCTCGCCCGAGGCGCTCGTCGAGGGAGCGGCGCGGGTGGGGCATGCGTTCGGGAACCAGCACGTCCCGATCGAGGTCAGCGGCAGTGAGCTCCGGATCCCGGTGACGACGAGCCCGGACGTCGTGCGCGGGGTCGTCGAAGCGCTCGGGCTCGAGGGCGTCGAGCTCGCGTTCGAGCTCGTCCAGCTCGGAAGGGAGCGTCCGCTCTCGGCGGCCGCTCACCACCGCTGAGAGCCGCTACCGCTCGACCCTGCCGCGGTCGGTGACGACGGCGCGCAGGATCTCCTGGGACGCGGCCGAGTCGCAGACGATTCGTTCCAGCTCGACGTCCTCGGCGTTCAGGAGCTGGAGGCGGAGAAAGTCGTGACCTCGGCGCCCGCAGAGCACGAGCCCGGCGTAGAAGAACCCCTCGGCGTTTAGCCGCTCGACCGCCTCGTCGCTCGCAGCCCCGGTCGTCAGGTCGAGGTCGGCATACACCACGTCCACGTGCCGGGCGAGCGCCCGGCGGACCGCGTGGAGGAGCGGGGCCTCGTCGTACGACGAGACCGTCAGGACCGCGGTTGCCCGCGACTCCTCCTCGGAGGCGGTCACCGGCTCGCCTGCCGCCGCGCCTGCGGCAGGGTCCGTGCCCGTTTCGAGACCGACGTTCGCGTAGGCGGCGATCAGCTCGGCGCGGTAGCGACCGGGGAGCGAGACGCAGCGACGCGAAGGGTGCAGCACGCGGAACGAGAGAATCGACGCGGTGCGCTTGCCTCCGGCTGCGCCGTCGATGCCCGCCATCTCCATGCGGGCCGGGATCGAGCCGAGCATGACCCCCGTCTCCCGGTATCCGCGGGCGAGCGCCGCGCGCTGACTGAACGGATGCACGGTGACCGCCCGGCCCCAGAGCGCTTCGAGCGCGAGCGCCTCGGCGCGAGCCGTCGAGTGGTCGGCGAGGACGGTGAAGATCCCGAGGCCGCGGAAGGCGGGATGCACCACTGCGGCGCCGGTCTCGGCGGATGCGCTGTCCTCGCCGAGCATCACCGCGTGGTGTCCGATCACCTCGCCGTCGAGCACGGCGAGGCTCGAGAGGAGGGTGCCTTGACGGAGCTGCGCCTCGACCCAGCGAGGCCGGTAGAAGTCGGGATGGCCGTAGCTCAGGTGATAGTTCGCGTAGAGGAGCTGGGAGATCCTCTCGGCGTCGCCGGGCTGCGCATCGCAGATCTCGAGCCGGTCGCGCACGTCGCCGTTCGCGGCCGCGCGCCGCTCGACCGTGCCGTAGTCGTGGGCGTCCGGACCTGTGTCGAGGGCGGTCGAGACAGCCGTGCGGAAGGTGACCCGCTTGCCGTCGGCGCCGAGATTCACGAGCCGCAGGTCGTCGGCTCGCTCGGCGAGCGTCGCGAGCTCCGACGGGAGCTCGCCCAGCCCGCCGCCTGCGCTCGCGAGCGGCAGCCCCCAGTCGTGCACCTCGACGTGCAGGTCGCGATCGACGAGGTCGAGCGTCAGTTGGATCTCGCCGCTCGGATCGTCCGGGTAGGCGTGTCGCAGCGTGAACTCGACGGCATCGCGGACGAGCGTCGAGACGCCCGCCGCCTCTCCTTCCGGGATCTCGAGGCCTTCGCACCAGCGGCGTGCCAGCGACTCGACCAGGGCGAGCGAGCGAGTCTCGCTCGGGACGGTCAGTCGGACGCGGTCCGGCATCTCAGACGGGGGTCGCGTGCCTTTCCAGCTCGCCCTCGTAGATCGTCCGCTCGGCCCAGTCGAAGAGCTCGCGGCCGGCCAGCTCGCCCTCGTAGATCGCGTGGTCGAGCTTTCGCGGCGCATGGCAGTCGCCGATGCGATGAAGCGTGGCGACGTGTCCCTTGAGCGCGAGATAGAGGTCGTCGTTCGCCTTCGGCCCGGTCGCGAGGACGACGGTATCGACGCCCTCGAGCACCGCCTCGGCTCCGGTGTAGAGGTTGAAGACGGTCACGGTCGTCCCATCGACCGATTTCGCCCACGAGTTGAGCCGGTCGGCGAGCCCCTTCGAGAGCAGGCGCTGGTAGAGGGTCGCCATGTCGAGCGTGGTGAACGTCCCCGGGAAGAGGGCGTTGAAGCGGCTCACGAGCTCGACGGACGAGCCGCCGTCGAGCAGGACCTCGCAGACGCCGGCGGCGTAGCGCCCGCCGTCGTCGTCGAGCACGACCACGCGCTCGCCGATCGTCGCTTCGCCGCGCAGCACGTCCCAGGCGTGGATCACGTGGCTGCTCTCGACGCCGGGCAGCCGCTCGACCATCGGGTTGACGATCGAGAACCCCTCGCGTGAGGGCGTCGCGCCGGTCGCGATCAGGACGCCGTCCGCGCCTTCTTCCCGCACCAGCTCCGGCGTTGCCTCCACTCCGAGGCGGACTGCGACCCCGGCCTTGCGCAGGTGCGTCTCGAGGTCGCGCGACGACCCAGCCGAACGTCTCCCGTCCGGGTGTGCGCAGGATGAGGTTGACCTGGCCTCCGAGCTCCTGCTCGCGCTCGACGAGCGTGACCGTATGGCCCCGCTTGGCGAGCGTGGCGGCCGCGCGCATCCCGGCTGGGCCGCCGCCTGCGACCAGCCAGCGCCCGGGACGCTCGGCCGGCCGGAGCGTGCCCGCCCCGAAGCGCGCCTCCCGGCCCGCCGCCGGATTGACCGTGCAGTTGATCGGCAGGCTCTTGAACACGCGGCCGATGCAGCCCTGGTTGCCGCGGATGCAGTGGACGATCTCGTCCTCGCGGCCTTCGCGCACCTTGTTCGCGAACTCGGGATCCGCGATCTGGGCACGTGTCATCGCGACCATGTCCGCCTTGCCCTCGGCCAGGATCGACTCCGCCAGCGCGGCATCCTTGATCCCGCCGATCGTGAAGACCGGGAGCCCGACGGCGCTCTTGACTTCGGCGGCGAGCTCCACCAGGTAGCCGTCGGGCTCGTCGGACGGCTGGATCGCCATGTGGATGTTGTGGTAGCCGGCGGCGCTCACGTTCACGTAGTCGATCTGACCGTCCTCCTCGAGCAGGCGCGCAGTCTTGACCGCGTCGCCGGCGGTGAGGCCGCCCGGAATGAAGTCGCTCAGGGTGACCCTGACGCCGACCGCCCAGTCGCGGCCGACCCGCCGCCTGACAGCGTCGATCACCTCGCGGGTGAACCGGAGCCGGTTCTCGAACGAGCCGCCGTAGTCGTCGTCTCGCTTGTTGTAGACGGGGGAGAGGAACTGGTGGAGGAGGTAGCTGTGTGCGATGTGGACCTCCGTGCCGTCGAAGCCCCCTTCCCGCGAGTGCTCTGCGCTGCGCGCCCACCACTCGACCACCGCGTCGATGTCCTCCTTCTCCATCGCCTTCGGGGTCTCGCCGTAGGCGGGCGACTTGACCGCCGACGGCCCCCAGAGCACTCGCAGGTCGTCGGCCGAGTCGCTCGTCGCGTTCAGCCCGAAGTGGTTGAGCTGGGTGAAGATCACGGCGCCGTGGGCGTGGACGCCCGCAGTCAGCTTGCGGTCGATCTCCAGGCCGCCGGGGAGGTACTGGTACGCGAACCGGGGCATGCCGGTCGTCGAGGTCGGGTGGACAAGGCGGTTGCCCGTGATCAGGAGGCCGGCGCCGCCCCTCGCGCGCTCCACCTGGTAGGCGACGTTCCGGTTCGAGTCGACGCCGTCGACCGTGAAGAGCTTCACGTGCGCGGTCTGGAGGATCCGGTTGCGGACGGTCACTGGGCCGATCTGGAGCGGGCTGAAGAGGTGTGGGTACCTGCTCACGGCATCCTCCTGGCTCGGCGGCGGGAGACCACGGTACAAGGGCCGGGAGGTTTCGGGCCCTACAATCGCGGGGGCATGCAGCTTGCGGAGCGGATTCACCTCGTCGGCTCGGGGGCCCTCGGGTTCGATCTCACCGATCCGTTCGACTGCCACGTCTACCTCCTCGACGGCGGGGACGAGCTCGCGCTCGTCGACGTGGGCGCCGGGATGGGCGCACGCGCGATCCTCGAGAACGTGCGTCGCGCCGGCTTCGACCCCGAGCGAATCCGCCACCTCGTCCTGACCCATGCCCACGGGGACCACGCAGGAGGCGCCGCCCGGATGCGCGACCTGATCGGCGGGGAGCCGCTCGTCTATCTCTCGGCCACGACCGCCCACTACCTCAGGCAGGGTGACGAGGTCGGGGTCTCGATCGACGTCGCCAAGACGGTCGGCATCTATCCGCCCGATTACCGGTACGAGCCGTGCTCCGTCGACGTCGACCTTCGAGAGGGGGACGAGGTCGCAGTCGGCGACCTGACGCTGCGGGCTCTCGACACTCCGGGGCACTGCGACGGCCACGTCTCCTACGTGCTCGACCACGGCGGCGAGCGCATCCTCTTCGCGGGTGACGTGGTCTTCTTCGGGGGCAAGATCCTGCTCCAGGCAATTCACGACTGCAGGCTGGACGAGCAGATCCGCTCGCTCCGCAAGCTCCGCGACCAGGAGGTATCCATGCTTCTCTCCGGGCACTCGAACGTCTCGCTCAGAGCAGCCCAGCGCCACATCGAGCGCGCGAACGAGATCCTCGACGGCCTGTTGATCCCCGAGCAGCTCGTGGGAGGCTGGTAGCCGTGAGCGGCGCATCGGAATGGCGCGGCACGGTCGGGCCGATGAGCGCGGCCGAGCGTGAGGCGTTCCTCGCCAAGGGCATGGTGATGCGCCTGGCGTGCCTCGACGAGACGGGCGGGCCGTACGTCGTCCCGGTCTGGCACGAGTGGCGGGACGGGGCCTTCTGGGTCGTGCCGCGCCAGCGCTCGGCCTGGGCCGAGCATCTTGCCCGGGACGGGCGTGCGTCGTTCGTCATCGACGAGGCGGTCACGCTCGAGAAGGTGTGGGGAAGGGGGCGGGCAGAGCTCGTGGAGCGGCCGAACGTCGGCGGGCGCTGGGTCGAGGTGGCGACCCGGATGTCCGTCCGGTACCTCGGCCCGAACGGGCCGACCTACCTCGAGCCGACGCTCCAGCAGCCGCGCTGGCTGTTCCGGATCGACCCGGACGAGCTCCAGACCTGGCAGGGCGTGGGCTGGGCGCGCCGCTACTGGGTCGAGGGGAGCGGAGGGCCCTCGTACGACGACGCCCACGCCGGGTAGGTCAGGCGCCCTCCGGCAGCCCTTCCAGGTAGGAGACGACGCGGTCGAGCAGCTCGACGTCTCCGAACTTCGCGTCGATGTCGAAGAGGTTCCATTCGACGACGCCCGGCACGCGGTCACCGACCGCCTCGCGGACGACGATCGGCCGGAAGCCCTCGGCGATCGCGTCCTCGGTCGTGTGGCGGACGCAGCCCGCCATCGTCACCCCCGTGACGATCACCGTGTCGACGCCGTGGGCGCGCAGGAACCCGGCGAGGTACGTGCCGTGGAACGCGCTGGCGCGCTTCTTCACGATCACCTGCTCCGTCCGGCAGTCGGGGCGATCCGGTCGTCGATCTCGACGGCCTCGGTGCCGAGCTTGAGCACCTCGACCGGGATCTTCCGGTGCCAGAGCCCGGTATCGGCGTTCGGCCCCTCGGTGACCGCGTACGCCGTCGTCGTGTAGACGATCGGAACGCCCTTCGGTCGAGCGGCGTCGTTCAACCGCTGGACGGCCGGGATGATCACGTCCATGCCGTCGCAGGTGAACGGGTTGCCCGGTCGCGTCCAGGCGTTCGCGAGGTCGATGTGGACGAGCGCCGGCCGTTCTCCGAATCCCACGCGGCGCTGGAAGCCGCGCTGCTGGTAGATGTCGGAGTCCGCCGAGAAGATGCGGTCGAGCGCCGCCCTGATGTCGTCGTCGGTCATGATCCCCCTTCCTCGAGGACGCCGCCGAGCAGCCAGCTCCACTGCGCCGCGACGAAGGTCGCGTCGAGCTCCTCGTCCTCGGCCAGCTGTTGCGTGCCCTGGTTGTCGTAGAGGGGGCCGGTGAAGACGTTCCGGCCGCCCTCGATCTCCGCTGCCCGCTGCTCGACCTTGTCGCGCACCCCGGAGGGAACCGAGTCGCTCCAGGCGTCGAGCGGGAGCTGCGCGGGCCCGCTGCCATCGAAGGTGCCGTCGAGGACCGACTCGACGACGGGTTGCGCAAGGGCGGCGAGGTCGGTCGAGACGAATGCCCTCCCGCACGGGTCGCCTGCCGCGAGGACGGGCTGAACGGCGAGCAGCTTCGGCGGCGCGTCGCAGAGCGCCGCGTCGGGTGACGTCGTCGCGATCACGTCGGCGTTCTGCTTGCGGAAGCGCTTCAGCGCCCCCGCGGGATTCGGAGGGGAGACCACGAGGCGGACGACGCAGTTCGGATTTCCGCTCTGGCACCCGAGCGCGAAGGAGTTGACGGCTGCCGTCTCCGCGGGCGTGGCCGCGGCGGCCACGTAGCCGACCGTGTCCGTCTCGGTCAGGAGTCCGACGGCGCGGCCGATCAGGTAGGCCCGGTTCCACCATCCCTCGGCGGGCGGCTCGACACAATCGACGTCGGGAACTGCCTCGCACGCGCCCGGCACGGCCGAGACGACGAGCGCGGCCCCCTGCGCGGCGAGCTCGCTCGCCGCGGCGCCCGGATCGGCCGCGTCGTCCGCGACCACGTTCTCGACCCGTCCCGGGAAGGCTGCGCCGACCGCATCTACGGCGGCCTGGTCGGCCGGGCCTGCGAGGATCCAGCCGACGGTGAGGGCCTCGCCCTCAGGGACGGGCTCGCCGCTCGAGGTCTGGGCCCCAGCTGTGGCTCCGCCGTCCGCCGCTGAGCTGCCGCTCGAGCCGCCGGAGCTGGAACAGGCTGCGAGGGCAAGCGCGAGCAGCAGCGCGAGGAGCGAACGCGGCAGGGCACGCATGGACACCAAGGCTAGCGAGTGGCAGCCCGGCGTTCCTCCCCGAGCAGTTCCCGGAGCCGGGCGGTCGCGTCGCCGTCGATCGCCGAGCCGCCGCCGGCGATCACGACGCCGTAGTCGCGCTCGGCGCTGCTCGAGCGTCGTGAAGCCGTCGAGGACGTCGGACGCGCACCTGCTCCGGGTCGCGCTCGAGCGGGTCGCCGTAGCCGCCGGAGTTCGGGACGGCGATCTCGATCGTGGAGCCGGCCTTCAGCGTCTTGCCCGTGAACTTCGACGGCCAGTACTCGACCGTCCCGTCCGGCTGCGTCACCTTCCCGTAGGCGTTGACGCCGTCGTGGCCGCCGAAGATCCCCCAGGGCGGGTCGGACTCGACGCGATCGCCCTCGCAGGAGACGATCGTGTCCTCGAGGAACCGGTTGACGCGGACCATCCCGATCCCGCCGCGCCACCTGCCGGGGGCGCTCGGCTCGTCGCGCAGCTCGTAGCGCTCGGTTCGCATCGGGAAGCGCCACTCGAGCTCCTCGATCGGGTTGTTGCGCGTGTTCGCGATCAGGCAGTCGACCGAGTCGAGCCCGTCCCGGCCGTGCCGGCCGCCGTACGAGCCCTCGTCTACCTCCAGGTACACCCAGTACTCGCCCTCCTCCTCGTTGTAGCCCGAGTACGCGAGGAAGTGCAGGTGGGCCGAGTTGCCCGCGGTGACTTGCTTCGGGATCACCGGCGCGAGCGCGCGCAGGGCGAGGTCGACGGCGCGCTGCACCTGGCAGAAGCGGGCGAAGCAGGCGCGCGGGAAGTTCGGGTTGAAGATCGACCCCTTCGGCGCGACGACGTTGACCGGCGCGAGCATGCCCTCGTTCTGCGGGACGAACACCGGGTAGGCGTCCTCGTCGAGGAAGATCATCCGCGTGATGAACGTCATCGCCGAGACGGTCGTCCCCTCGAACGGGCAGTTGTAGCCGGTCGGCACCTCGTCGCTCGAGCCGGTCAGGTCGAACGTGATCTCGTCGCCGGCGATCTCGACGGCGACCTTGACCGGCAGCTTGATCGCCGCGGTTGACGCCGTCGTCGTCGAGCCAGCCGAGCTCCGTCTCGTAGCGCCCGTCGGGCACCTTCGCGATCTCCGAGCGGAGCATCGCCTCGGAGTACTCGAGCCAGGCGCGCGCGACCTCGAGCACGGTCTCCTGCCCGTAGCGGGAGAGCAGCTCGACGTAGCGCCGCTTGGCGAGCTCGCAGGCGGCGATCATCGCCTGGATGTCGCCGTTGTTGAAGCTCGGCGTGCGGACGTTCTCGAGGATGTGCTTCCAGAGTGCGCCCTGCCAGACGCCCTTCTCCTGGAGCTTGACCGCCCGGTAGATGTTGCCCTCCGACCAGTTGTCGACGAGGTCGATCGCGAGCCCGGGATAGGCGCCGCCGATGTCGAGCACGTGCGCCGAGGCGCCGGAGAAGCCGACCAGCTCGCCGTCGAAGAAGATCGGGATCACGATCGCCACGTCCGGGGAGTGGGTGGCGCCGCCGTACGGATCGTTGTGGAGGATGACGTCGCCCTCGTGGATGTCGTCGCCGAGGATCCTGATCACGTTCTTGACGATCTTCGGCATCGCGCCCATGAACATCGGCGTCGAGTCCGACTCGGCGAGCTCGTTCCCGTCGCGGTCGAAGATCCCGGCGCCGAGATCCTCGGACTCGCGGATGATCGACGAGTAGGACATGCGGTAGAGGACGCCGGCCATCTCCTTGGCGATCGACGCGAACGCGCCGCCGATCACCCGCATCAGGATCGGCGTCGCCAGGCCCGCGCCCCGCTCGCCGGCGGCGCGCTGCCGGGACGGTGCAGTCGACGACGATGTTGCCGAAGCGGTCGATCTCGGCGACGAGCCCGGGCGGGACGACCGTCGTCGGTGTCGTACTGCTCGACGACCGCCGGACCGGCGAAGCGTGTCGCCCGGCACGAAGCCGCTCGCGCTCGTAGAACGGCGTCAGGTGGCGCTCGGCCTTGCCGCCGACGTCGAAGACCACCTCGCGCTCGAGCGTCTTCGCCCGCGAAGGATCGCCGTCGCCGGGCTCGAGCTCGGGCGCCTCGAGCTCGTCGACTCGACCGACCGCCACTGCGCGGACGTTGATGATCTCGATGGGCGCCTCGAAGCGGTGGCCGTACTCGGCCTCGTGCGCGCGGTGGAAGCGCTCCTTCAGCTCCTCGACCCAGGCATCGTCCACCACGCCGGGCGGCACCTCCGTGCGCACCTCGTATCCCTGGCCGGCGTACCGGCAGTCGGCGAGGCGCCGGACCAGCCGGCGTTCCTCGACCACCCCGTCTGCGTCGAGCTGCTCGGTCGCCTGTGTCACGAGGTCGTCGAACCGAGCCGCCAGACGGGCTGCATCCAGCGCCTTGAGCTGGTGGCGTTCGGTCGCCACGAACTCGTGCTGAAGATCGGTGGCGAGGAGGCCGGTGGCCGCGATGATTCCCGGGTGGGGAGGCACGAGCACGCGGCCGATCTCGAGCTCGAGCGCGATGTCGCACGCGAACAGCGGGCCCGCGCCGCCCGCCGCGACGAGCGTGAACTCGCGCGGGTCGTAGCCGCGGCGGACCGAGTTGAGCTCGATCGCCTGCGTCATCCCGTACTTCTGGATCTGCAGCGCACCGAGTGCCGCTTCCTCGATCGTCCATCCCGAGCTCGCCGGCCACCGTGCCCATCGCGGTCTCCGGCGAGCCCGCGGTCGAGCCTCATGCTGCCGCCGAGCAGGCCGCGGTCCGCCCGCAGCCGTCCGAGCAGCAGCTGTGCGTCGGTCGCAGTCGGCAGTGCGCCGCCGCGCCCGTAGCAGGCCGGGCCGGGATCGGCGCCGGCCGACTGCGGGCCGACGCGGAAGACGCCGCCGGGATCGACGTAGGCGATCGAGCCGCCGCCTGCGCCGATCGTGTCGATGTCGACCATCGGCACCATCGCCTGGTAGTCGCCGATCTTCGTGTCGAGCAGGTGGCGCATGCGCAGCTGGCCGCCGGCCGCGACACCGATGTCCGCCGAGGTGCCGCCGATGTCCAGCGTGACGACGTTGTCGAAGCCCGCGACCTTGCCTGCCCAGATTCCGCCGATCAGGCCGGCCACAGGGCCGGACATGAGCAGATTCACCGGGCGCTGGGTGGCCGAATCGACCGTTGCCATGCCGCCCGAGGACTGCATCAGCTGCACGCCGTGCTCGAACCCCGCCTTCCGCAGCGCCTCGTCGAATCGCGTGACGTACCGGGACACCTTCGGGCCGACGTAGGCGTTGAGGCAGACCGTCGAGAAGCGCTCGAACTCGCGGTAGAGCGGCAGCACCTCGTGCGAGACGGACAGGTACGCCTCCGGGTACTCCTCCTGAACGATCTCCTTGATCCGCCGCTCGTGCTCGGGGTTCAGGTACGAGTGGAGCAGGCACACGGAGACCGCCTCGACCCCTGCGTCGCGGAGCTGGCGGACGCGCTCGCGCACCTCGGCGTCGTCGAGCGGCGACGAGGACGTCGCCGTCCGGGACGGTGACGCGCTCCCTGACGGTGAGCCGGTGGCGCCGCTTGACGAGCGGGCGCGACTGCCACGGCAGCTCCTGCTGGAGCGAGAAGTTGAACGGCTTCTTGTGCCGGGCGATGTGGAGGATGTCGCGCATGCCCTCGGTCGTGATCAGGCCGACCTCGGCGCCCGAGTGCGTGAGCGCGATGTTGGTCGCGACCGTCGTGCCGTGGAGCAGGTTCTCGACCTCGGCGAGCCCGACCCCGGCCTTCTCGCACAGGTCGTTGATCCCCTGCACCGAGCCGCGCGCGGGGTCGTCCGGAGTGGAGGGGACCTTGTCGACCGTGATCCGGCCGGACTCCTCGTCGACGAGGATCAGGTCGGTGAACGTGCCGCCGACGTCGACGCCGATCCGCTTCATCGCGCGGCTCCGGCGGCGGAGAGAGCCGCGATGATCTCGCGCCCGACTCGATCCATCTGCTCGAACTCGCCGTTCAGGTAGGCGCAGGAGATCTCGTCGATCCCGAGGGCCTGCGAGCTCGCGAACCTTGGCGAGGCACTTCTCGGCGGTGCCCGCGATCGCGAAGTCGTCGACGAGGTCGCCGGTGAGGTAGTCGGTGTGGTCGGCCGACGAGTCGAGGTGGCCCGCGTAGTAGTCGTAGTGGTCGCGCGCCTGCGGCAGGCGGGTCATCTGCTCGGGCATGCCGTGCTCGGGATTTCGCTTCATCGTGTCGTCGATGTGGTTCGCGCACGCGGCGGGCGCCCAGCGGCACCTCGCCCAAGCCTCCTCCTGGTCGTCGGAGACCCACATCGCGCGTCAGCACCGAGAAGCTCGACCGAGTCCGGGTCGCGCCCGGCCTCGTCGGCGCCTGCCCGGACGTGGTCGATCGCCCAGCGCACCGATACCGGGTTGACGCCGACGTAGAGCATGACGAGGTCGGCAAGCGCACCGGCGGCGCGGAGGTTCTTCGGCCCGGTCGCGGAGAGGCAGATCGGCACGCCGACGTCTTCCTGCACCCAGCGGATGTGGACGTCGGCGTCCGTTGATCTCGACCGTCCTGCCGGCCATCAGGTCGCGGAGGATCGGGACCGACTCCCGAAGCTGCTTCGTCGGCACCGGGTTCATGCCCGATCGTGCGGACGGCGCTGTCACCGCGTCCGATGCCCATGATCAGCCGACCCGGGTGCAGCTGCGGCGAGCGTCGCGAACGCGCTCGCCGTCACCGTGACGTGGCGGGTGCAGCGGGTTCGTGACGGCCGTCCCGAAGACGATCCGGTCGGTCCGATCGAGCCCGGAGGTCATGTAGACGTAGACGTCCTGCCAGAGCATCTGCGAGTCGACGAGCCACGCGTACGTCGTAGCCCGCCTCCTCGGCCTTCTTGACCGAGGCGATGCACTCCTCGAAGTCCTCGGGACAGGAACTGGGCGCCGATCGACATCGTGGGCTCCTTTCCGCGGTCGTGTGGTCAGGCCGTGGCCATGACGGCCGGGAACGTCCGGAGCTCGGCGAGCGTCTCCTCGAGCGTGTTCACCTGGCCCCAGCCGACGCCGATCATCTCGATCGCCGGCGCGTGCAGGTGCGGGAGGGTCGTGCCCGTGCACTCCTCGACGACGATCGGCTTGAAGTCGCGAAACAGCGCGTCCTTGGTCGTCGCGCCGACGCACTGGTTCGTGAGGACGCCGGTCAGCAGGACCGTCTCGGCGCCGAGGCCGCGCAGGATCAGCTCGAGGTTCGTCTGGAAGAACGCCGACAGCCGGCTCTTCTCGACGAACCAGTCCTCGGCGCGCGCGCCGAGCTCCTCGAGGACCTCGTAGCCCCAGGTGCCCTTCCGGAGGCCGCCGTCGTGCAGAACGGCTCGGATCTCCATGAACGGGCCGCCGTCCTCGAGCCCTTTCGTCCCGTGCCGCGTCCAGACGATCGGCACGCCGCGGCGTCGGCACTCGTCGTTCAGGGTCTTCGTCGGCTCGATCACCCGCTGCATGTGCGAGATGTCGATCCCGCTGCTGCGCCGTACCAGCCGTCCGCATGGAGAAAGTCGTTCTGGTCGTCGATGACGACGTGCACGGTGCGGCCGGGCACGAGGTCCCAGCGCGTGTCTCGGACATACAGCGGGCTTGGCATCGTCGCTCCTCTCGACTAACTACCGTTCGTTCGTGTGCTAGTCTCCGCGGCTTCCGCGGGACCTGTCAAATGGGCACCGACCAGCGCATCCTCGAGGCCGCGACGGCGCTCTTCTCGGAGAAGGGCTACCACGGGACGTCGATCCGCGAGGTCGCGGCGGCGGTCGGGATCAAGGCCGGCAGCCTGTACAACCACTTCCCGGGCAAGGAGGAGCTGCTCTTCCGGATCGCCTACGGGGTGATGGTCGAGCTGCTCGAGGGCGGGCGCGCCGCGATCGCCGAACTCGAAGCGCCGGCGCCGCGACTCCGCGCGCTCGTGCGCTGGCACGTCGTCTACCACGCCGAGCAGCGCGCCCGGGCGCGGGTCGCCGACGAGCAGCTGCATGCGCTCGTCCCGGAGCGTCGAGCGGCGGTGGTCGAGGTGAGGGACGCGTACACGCGGCTCTTCAAGGACATTCTCGATCTCGGTCGCGCCGAGGACGGCTGGGACGTCCGGGACACGTCCGTGATCACGTTCGCGATCGGCGGCATGTGCACGTTCGTCGACACCTGGTACCGCGAGGACGGCCCGCTCGCTGCCGACGAGATCGCGGAGATGTACGCGGAATTCATCATCGTCGGCGCTCGCGTCTCACGCGACGAGCCGTTCGTTCGCCGGATCGTAGAGCGGCTGCTCGGCGACGCGCGCCGGGCGACGCTCGCCGAGCAGCCGAACCTCGAGCTCCGTGCCCGGCGCCGCGAGCTCGGCGGGCAGGTAGGCGAGCGCGATCGACGACGCCGAGCGTGTGGCCGTAGCCACCCGACGCGACGTACGCGACGGGCGGGCCGTCCGGCGTAGACCGGCTCGTGGCCGTGGGCGTCGGCGCCGTTCGCGTCGACGACGAGGCAGGAGAGCACGAATCGCGGCCCGTCTCGCGCTCGGCGAGCAGTGCGTCGCGGCCGACGAAGTCGCCCTTGTCGAAGTCGACGAAGCGCTCGAGCCCCGCCTCGAGCGGCGTCCAGTCGGCGGACATGTCGGCGCCCCAGAGCCGGTAGCACTTCTCGAGCCGCAGCGACTCGAGCGCGCGGTAGCCGAAGTCGACGAGCCCGAGCGGCTCGCCTGCCTCGGCGAGCACGTCGTAGAGGTGGCGCTGAACCTCGAGCGGATGGTGGAGCTCGTAGCCGAGCTCGCCGACGTACGAGACGCGCAGCGCTCGCACCGGCGCCAGCCCGACCTCGAGCTCCCGGCGCGGAAGAACGGGAACGCGTCGCGCCGACATCGTCGCCGGGTCAGCGACTGCAGCAGCTCGCGCGAGCGCGGGCCGGCGAGCGTGAGCACGCCGTAGCGCGCCGTGACGTTCTCGATCCGTACCGAGCCGTCGGTCGGGTGCGTGCGCGCTCGATCCAGGCCGAGGTCGTGCGCTCTCGGTCGCTGCGGCCGAGACGAGGTAGAAGCGGTCCTCCGCGAGGCGCGTGACGGTGAGGTCGCACTCGATCCCGCCTCGCTCGGCGTGCACATCTGGGTCAGTGCGATCCGTCCGGGCTCGGCTGGCAGGCGGTTCGCGCAGAGCCGGTCGAGGAGCGCCTCCGCGCCCGGGCCCGGAGAGCTCGTACTTCGCGAAGCTCGTCTGGTCGAGCACGCCGACGGCCGAGCGAACGGCCCGGCACTCCTCGCCGACTGCGTCGTGCCAGTTCCCGCGACGGAAGGAGTAGTCGTCGGCGGGATCCTCGTCTGCCGAGAACCACAGCGGCCGCTCCCAGCCGAAGCGCGCGCCGAAGACGGCGCCGCGCGCCTCGAGCCGATCGTAGAGCGGCCCGGTCTTCAGCGGCCGCCCGGCCGGCCGCTCCTCCTCCGGGTAGTGGACGTCGTACTCGCGCTCGTAGACCTCGCGTGGCGCGGCGCGCCGTGTAGGCCGTTCCCGCGTAGTCGCCGAAGCGGCGGACGTCGAGCTCCCACATGTTGTCGCGCGGCTGGCCGTCGACGATCCACTCGGCTGCGTAGCGCCCGGCGCCGCCGGACGAAGACGATCCCGAAGATGGAGAAGCCGGTGAGCACGTGGAAGTCCCGGAGCCCGGGCACCGGGCCCATGAGGCAGCGCCCGTCCGGCGTGTACGCGTCTGGGCCGTTGATCGTCTTCCTGATCGCCGTCTCGGCCGAGCACGGGGATCCGCTCCGCGGCTGCATCGAGCGAGGGCATGATCCGCTGCAGCTCCGGGCGCAGGAGCCGGTTGTGGAAGCCCTTGGGGATCCCGTTCGAGCGCCCACGGGCTCGACATCCTGCTCGAACGGGCCGACGAGCAGGCCCTCGTTGTCCTGACGCGCGTAGAAGCTCGCGTCCGGATCGCGAAGGACCGGCAGGGTGTCGTCGCCGGCGCGCAGGCCGTCGACCGGGTCGGTGATCACGTAGTGGTGGGGCATCGAGACGATCGGAAGCCGGGCGCCCGCCAGCCGCGCCAGCTCGCGCGACCACTGGCCGGCCGCGAGCACGACCGTGCCGGCGCGAACCTCGCCCCTCGGCGTTCCGAGACACCAGCCTGCGCGCCCGCGGGCGATCCCTGTCACCGGCGTGTGGCGGTGGATCGTGGCGCCCCGGTCGGTCGCTCCCTTCGCGTAGGCGTTGGCGAGGCTCGTCGGGTCGATCCAGCCGTCCGTCGGCAGGTGCGCCGCCCCGGTCACGCCGCCCGTGTCCATGAGCGGGAAGAGCTCGCTCGCCCGCTCGGCCGTCACGACCTCGAACGGCACGTCGAGCAGCTCTGCGACACCGGCGACGTGGGCGAACTCGTCGAGACGGTCGCGGGTCTGCGCCAGGCGCAGGGAGCCGGTCTGATGGTAGCCGACCGGCTGGCCCGTCTCGGCCTCGAGCGAGCGGTAGAGCTCGACGCTGTAGCGGAGCAGCCCCATCAGGTTGTAGGAGCCCGTGAACTGGGTGCAGAGCCCGGCTGCGTGCCAGGTCGTGCCGCTCGTCAGCTCGTTGCTGCCTCGAGCAGGACGGCGTCGGTCCAGCCGAGCCGTGTCAGGTGGTAGAGCGTGGACAGGCCCCCGACGCCGCCGCCGATGATCGCCACCCTCGCCTCCGCGAGCACGGCGGCAGGCTATGCGAACTAACGATCGTTAGTCAAGGGAAGTCGCCCGGTGTCAACGTCGCCTGGCTCGCGTCGACCGAGTCCGAGGACACGGCAGGCGCCTGACCGCGTGGCGTGAAATGGGCCGAAGCTCCCTGCGCGCCGGCGGGAGCTATCGTGCCGCGAGCCCTGGCCGCACGAGCACGCGAGGGCGGTGCATCCCCCGCGTGTCGACCTTCGGATTCCGAGGCTCGGAGAGCGGTGAGGCGGCGAACGACACACGCGTGCGCTCCGGGTCGGGCGTGCCATAGAGAGTCGTGCGCTGACGCGGCGTACGGCCCGCGGCGAGGATCGCCGCCTCCATGCGCTGCGGGGCCAGCTCCTGGCCGTGCTCGGCCCCCGCCGCGCGCGAGATCGACTCGTTCATCAGCGTGCCGCCGAGGTCGTTCGCCCCGGCGGCGAGTGCGACGGTCGCCCCCTCGACGCCGAGCTTGACCCAGGACGCCTGGATGTTCGTGATCTGCGGATGGAGTGCGAGCCTCGCCACGGAGTGCATCAGGATCGCCTCCCGGAAGGTCGGCCCGGGGCGGGCCAGGCCCTTGAGGTAGATCGGCGCCTCCATGTGCACGAACGGCAGCGGGACGAACTCCGTGAAGCCGCCGGAGCGGACCTGCTGGTCGCGGAGGGCGAGCAGGTGGCGCGCCCAGCTGCGCGGCCCCTCGACCGAGCCGTACATGATCGTGGTCGTCGAGCGCAGCCCGACCCGATGGGCGGCGTCGTGGACGTCGAGCCACTGTCCCGTCGAGACCTTGTCCGGGCAGAGGATCCGGCGGACCTCGTCGTCGAGGATCTCGGCGGCCGTCCCGGGAAGCGACGCGAGGCCGAGGTCGCGGAGGCGTGCGAGATAGTCCTCGAGCGGCTGCCCGAGCGTCGCCGCGCCCTGCCAGATCTCCAGTGCAGAGAAGGCGTGGACGTGGAGGCCCGGGAGCTCGCTCTTGACCGCGTCGCAGATCTCCGCGTACGTGTCGCCGGTAAACGACGGATGGATCCCGCCCTGCAGGCAGACCTCGACCGCCCCGCGGTCCCAGGCCTCCCGGCAGCGGCGCACGATCTCGTCGACCGGCACGAGATATGCGGGCCCGCGGAGATTCTCGGCGAGCTTGCCCTTCGAGAACGCGCAGAAGCCGCACCGGAAGTAGCAGACGTTGGTGTAGTTGATGTTGCGGGTGACGACGTAGCTCACCGTGTCGCCGCAGACCTCGCGGCGGAGCGCGTCAGCCGACCGGATGACCGCCTCGAGGCTCGCTCCGCGGGACTCGAAGAGCCGCGTGACGTCGTCCTCGTCGAGCGGGGAGCCCTCGGCGACCTTCGCGAGCGTCGCCGCAACCCCGGGATCCAGCCGTGACTTGCGTGCTGTCGGATGCGCTTTAGCGGTTTTGCCATTCTTGGAGGTTGCAACATAGATCCAGACGTCCGGGATCCCGCCGGTCGAGCCGGCGCTCCAGCGATCGTCGCGCGCGAGGCCGCTGGCATCTGCCGAACGGCGCACCGCCGTCGCGACGCCGGTCTCGCACCAGCGATCGACCTCGGCGACGAACTCCGGGTAGACGGGAAGGCGAGGGGCGAGCTCGAGCCCTCGTCCCCGGGTCGCCGCGGCGAGGCGCTCGACCTCCGGCCAGGGGGCCTCTGGGTTGACATGGTCGATCGTCACAGGCGAGATGCCGCCCCAGTCGTTGATGCCCGCGTCGAGCAGGGCCGGAAAGTCCGAGTACGAGAGATTCGGGGGGACCTGGATGTTCATCTCGGGCCCCAGGAGGATCCTCGCGGCGGCTGCCGTCCAGAGGAGCTCGTCGAGCGGCGGCTCGGCGCTGGCGGCCATCTTCGTGCCCGGCTTCGCGCGGAAGTTCTGGACGATCACCTCCTGGATGTGGCCGAAGCGATCGTGCAGGTCGCCGATCGCCGACAGGGCCTCGAGTCGCTCCTCCCGCGTCTCGCCGATCCCGATCAGGATTCCGGTGGTGAACGGGATCTCGAGCTCGCCGGCAAGGCGAAGCGTCTCGAGCCGCGCCGCAGGACGCTTGTCCGGCGAGCCGAAATGCGGGCCTCCGCGTTCCGAGAGGCGTTCGGAGATCGTCTCGAGCATGATCCCCTGCGAGGCGGTCACGCCGCGTAGGAGCTCCAGCTCGTCCCGGGACATGACGCCGGGGTTCGCGTGGGGGAGCAGCCCCGTCTCGTCGAGCACCAGCCTGCACATGCGAGCCAGATACTCGATCGTCGTCTCGCAGCCGAGGCCGGCGAGCTCCTCCCTCGCGACGCGGTAGCGCAGCTCCGGCTTGTCACCGAGGGTGAACAGCGCCTCCCGGCAGCCCGCAGCAGCCCCTGCGCGGGCGATCTCCAGCACCTCGCCCGCGCTCAGGTAGGCCCGCTGACCCCGCCGCGGGGGCTTCGCGAAGGTGCAGTAGTGGCAGACGTCCCGGCATAGGGTCGTCAGCGGGATGAAGACCTTCGGGGAGTAGGTGACGAGCGTTCCGGTCCCCCGAGCGCGCAGGCGGGAGGCCTCCGAGCAAAGCTCTTCGGGCGACGCGTGCAGAAGTCGGTCGTGGCTCATCGAGGGTCGAGCCGATAGTCTGCCGACGCCGCGAGGGCACGGTCGAGGAAAGCGGCAGCGTGCGTGCCGGGGCCGAGCTCGAGCACGCGCTCCACGTCCTCCGGGCGATCGACGTCGAGCGCGAGCAATGGATCGTCGACCACTGCGACCACGACTCCGAGCCGCTCAGCGCGCTCGACGAGCACGCTCGCGCCGTCGAGCACGCCGAACGCGGGCTCGAGGACGTTTGGCGGTCGCAGCGCGAGCGCGTTCGTTCCTCCGTCCTGAGCCGGGGCGACGGCGACCGGGTGGGCCGAGTCGCAGAGCAGGTCGAGCGTCTCGGGCCGAACGAGCGGGCAATCGGCCATCACGACGAGGGCGCCGTCGGCCCTGCATTGCGCGAGCGCCACGGTGACTGCCGCGGCGTGGCCGCGCCCCGCGTCGACGATGACCTCGACGCCGTCCGGTGCCAGCGTGGGGTCGGGTGTCACCACGAGGACGCCCTCGACGGAGTGGCTCTCCTTGCATGCGGCGACGACGTCCGCGAGCATCGCCTGTATGAGGCCGGCGCGCAGCTCGACGGTGAGAAGGGAAGCCAGCCGCTGCTTTGCGGAGGTCGGCGAGTTGACCGGAACGATCGCGAGCATCGAAATGAGCATACGCTGGCCGGGCGCCTGACGGTCCTCTGCGGGGGCCTCGGCGGCTCCCGGCTGGTCGACGCCCTCTCGCGGTCGGCCGGTCCGGAACGGGTGACGGCGATCGGCAACGTCGGGGACGATCTCGAGATCCTCGGCCTCCACGTCTCGCCGGACCTCGACACCGTCCTCTATACGCTGGCCGGGCTCCTCGACGAGGCCCGCGGCTGGGGGGTGCGCGACGAGAGCTATCGCGCGCTCGAGCAGGTCGGGAAGCTGGGTGGCTCGGCCTGGTTCACGCTCGGAGACCGGGATCTCGGCCTGCACCTCGCGCGCACGGAACGGCTTCGCCGTGGCGAGGCGCTCTCGGCCGTGACCGCGGGGCTCGCGCACGAGCTCGGGATCGCCGTCCGGCTCCTCCCGGCGACCGACGACCCCGTGCGGACGAAGATTCTGACCGACGAGGGCGAGCTCGAGTTCCAGGAGTGGTTCGTCGGCCGCCGGCACGCGGACCCTGTGCGCGGGGTGCGCTACGTCGGCGCCCGATCCGCTGCTCCCGCGCCCGGGGTGGTCGAGTCGATCGCCGAGGCCGATGTAGCTGTCATCGCGCCCTCCAACCCGTTCGTGTCGATCCGGCCGATTCTCGCCGTTCCAGGAGTCGAGGAAGCGCTCCGCGCCCGCACCGGGCCGGTCGCGGCCGTCTCGCCGCTGGTCGGCGGCCGGGCGATCCGGGGCCCGCTGGCCGGGATGATGGACACCCTCGGCTGCGAGCCGACGGCGATCGGCGTCGCGCGGCTCTACGCGGGGCTCGTCGACGTGTTCGTGCTCGACCATGCCGACGCCGAGTCCGCGGACGAGGTATCGGCACTCGGCATGCGTCCGGTCGTCTGCCAGACGGTTATGGTTGACCCGGGAACGCGGGAGGGGGTCGGACGGCAGGTGCTCCAAGGGGTGCTCGGATGATCGGGATCGTCGGCGGCAGCGGAGACTTCGGCCAGGGTCTCGCGGCCAGGCTCGGAGATCGCGGCCACGAGGTCGTTCTGGGCTCGCGAACGCCGCGCGACGTCTTCGTCTCGAACGCCGAGGCGTGCGAGGCGAGCGACGTGATCTTTCTCTCGATCCCACCCGCGAGCGTCGAGGCGATGGGTCGTGAGCTGGCTCCGCACCTCGCCGGCAAGATCGCGGTCAGCGTGGCCACTGCCGTCGTCTTCCGGGACGGCAAGCCGATGGCAGACAGTGGGCCGATCTCGATTGCCGAGATGCTCGCACTCGAGGCGCCGGGAGCCCGGATCGTCTCCGGCTTCCACACCGTCAGCTCGAAGGCGCTCGTCGAGACCGGTCGGCGCCTGCGTGAGGACGTGCTGCTCTGCGGCGACGACGACCTCGCGAAGGCGGAGGTCGCGCGGCTAGCCGAGCAGGTGGTCGACGGCCGATGCGTCGATGCCGGCCCGCTCTACGTCTCGCGCTGGCTCGAGACGCTGACCGTCGTCCTCCTGCACGTCAACCGGCGCTACAAGGCCCACACGGGGATCGCGATCACGGATCTGCCGTGAGCGAGGTCCGGATCGTCCCGCTCGGCGGGATTCCGGAGCTCGGCGGGGGCGACGATCTCGCCGGCCTACTCTGCGAGGCGATCGCCCGGGTCGGAGGGCTCGAGCGAGGGGATGTGCTCGTCGTCGCTCACAAGGCAGTGTCCAAGGTCGAGGGGCGGGTCGAGCGAGTGCCTCCCGAGCAACATCTCGAGGCGATCCTGCGCGAGGCACGCCGTGTGCGACGGCGCCGGGAGGAGCTCGTCATCGCCGAGACTCGGCACGGCTTCGTCTGCGCGAGCGCGGGGATCGACCGCTCCAACGCTCCCGGTGACGACTGGATCGTCCTGCTCCCGCTCGATCCGGACGGATCGGCGCGGCGCCTGCGCGAGGCGATTCGCGCGCGGTTCGGCGTCGCTCCGGCCGTGATCGTGACCGACTCGTTCGGGCGAGCCTGGCGGCAGGGAACGACCGACGTCGCCGTCGGCGTGGCGGGGATGGCGCCGATCCTCGATCTGCGCGGGAGCAGAGATGCGCGCGGGCGGCCGCTCGAGTCGACGATGATCGCCGTCGCGGACGAGCTCGCCGGCGCGGCAGAGCTCGTGACCGGAAAGAGCCGCGGGGTGCCCGCAGCGCTGATCCGCGGCTACGAGCCTCCGGCCGGCGACGGGCGCGCGACCGACCTCGTCATGCCCCCTGACCGGGACCTCTTCCCGTAGTAACAACCAGCAGGCAGCGGCCATCATGAGGAAGCCAGCAAGCATCATATGCCTGCTAGAGTGCCCGCAATGAGCCGAACCACGGTCGACATCGACGACGAGCTGATCGAGCGGGTGATGCGGATCTTCGGGCTGGAGACGAAGCGCGCCGCCGTCGACCTTGCTCTTCGCGAGCTGGCCGAGCGGAAGAGCCCGCACAAGCTTGCGATCGAGCTCGAGCGAAGCGGCTGGGAAGGAGACCTCGGGGAGATGCGGTCGCGCCGGCTCGGCTCGTGATCGTCGTCGACAGCTCCGTCTGGATCGAGCTCCTCCGCGGCACCGGCTCCCGGGGGCACCGGACCCTGCGCGTGCTGCTGGAGCGCGAGAGCGAGCTCGCGGTGACCGAGGTGGTCGTGCTCGAGCTGCTCGCCGGCGCGCCATCGGAACGAGCCGCCCGGAAGCTGCGGTCGATGCTCCTCGCCTGGCCGGTGCTGGGGCTCCGCGGTCTCGACGGGTACGAGGCAGCTGCCTCGCTCTGGCGCGCCTGCCACGCCGCCGGGGAGCCCCTGCGGACGCACACAGACTGCCTCATCGCCGTTCCAGCGATCGACGCCGGCGCGTCGATCCTGACGCTCGATCGCGACTTCGAGACGATCGCGCGACACTCGACGCTCGACGTCGAGCCGCTCGTCCCGGAGTAACGTCAGGCGCTTCGGAGCACGCCGTCGCGTTCGAGCTGCTGGATCTCGGCGGGGCCGTACCCTGCCTCGCGGAGGATCTCGACCGAGTGCTCGCCCAGCGCCGGCGGCCTCGAGCGATGCGAGACACGCTGGTCGTCGACGGAGATGGGGAGGCCCACGAGTCGCAGGTCGTCGATGGTCGGGTGGGGCAGGGGCTGGAGCAGGCCGAGCGCCGCGGTCTGCTCGTCGGCCACGACCTGTGCGAGGTCCTGGACCGGCGCCGCCGGGACGCCGGCCGCGGCGAGGCGGTCGAGCCAGGCCTGCGACGGCTGCTCCCGGAAGCGCTCGGCGATGATCGCCGAGAGGGCATCGCGGTTGGCGACCCGGTCGGGATTCGTGCGGAAGCGCTGATCCTCGGCGACGTCCGGCACGCCGAGCGCCTCGCAGAGCGAGGCGAACTGGCGGTCGTTGCCCGCCGCGAGCATCACCCAGCCGTCCTTCGACGCGTACGCCTGGTACGGGGAGATGATCCCGAGAGCCGTGCCCATCGCCCGGGGAACCCGGCCGCTCCCCAGGTACCCGGCGATCTGGTACGGGAGCCAGTTGACCGCGGTCTCGAACAGCGACAGGTCGACGACTTGCGCTCCCGCAGCTCCCTGGTCGCGTGCGCGCAGAGCAGCGAGGATCGCGATCACCGCCCACATCCCTGTGCCCTGATCGACGACGGAGACGCCGGCGCGCACCGGCTGGCGCCCGGGCTCCCCGGTCACGCTCATGACACCGCCGGCCGCCTGCATCAGCGGGTCGTAGCCGGGACGGGTGGAGAGCGGGCCGACCTTGCCGAAGGCGCCGACGGAGCAGTAGACGACGCGCGGGCGGCGCGCCGAGACGGCGTCGAAGCCGAGCCCGATCCGCTCGGCGAGGCCGGGGCGCAGGTTCTGCACGAACACGTCGCAGCCCTCTGCGACGCGGAGTACGGCCTCGAGCCCGTCAGGGTGTTTCAGGTCGACCGCTAGCGAGCGCTTGCTCGCGTTCGCCGCCAGGTAGGTGGCGCTCTCGCCGTCCCAGAACGGCGGCCCCCACGCGCGCGTGTCGTCGCCGCGGTCCGGGTGCTCGACCTTGACGACGTCCGCTCCGAGGGCGCCGAGGATGAGCGTGCAGTAGGGGCCCGCGAGCGACGTGGTCACGTCGAGGACGCGAGTGCCGGCGAGCGGGGAGAACACCGGGCCCCGCTACTCGGGTGCGAGCATGCCCTGCGCCAGATCTGGCAGGAGCCCCTGGGCGACGGCGCGGTTGGCCGCGCTCGCGACCGCGCGAAGCGACGCCGTGACGATGCTCGGATGGAGGCCGACACCCCAGAGGACGCGGTCGCCGACCGCTGCCTCGATGTAGCAGGCGGCGCGCGCATCGGCGCCTGCGCCGACTGCGTGCTCGTCGTAGTCCAGCACGCGGATGTCGATGCCGAGCCCGGCGAGGGCGTCGACGAACGAGGCGATCGGCCCGTTGCCCGTGCCCACGGCGGTCCGATCCTCACCCTGGAGGCGGAGCTTCACCCGGAGGCGCTCGTTCTCCTCGCGCTCCGAGATCGACTGGTGCCCGATCACCTCCACGGGCCCGGGACGGAGGTACTCCACCGCGAAGCAGTCCCAGATCTGCTCGGGCGTCACCTCGCCGCCGTATGTCTCGGCGACCTCCTGGATCACCCGCGAGAACTCGATCTGCAGGCGGCGCGGCAGGTCGAGACCGTGCTCTGCCTTCATCAGGTAGGCGACGCCGCCCTTTCCGGACTGGCTGTTGACGCGGATGATCGCCTCGTACGTACGGCCGACGTCCTTCGGGTCGATCGGCAGGTACGGCACCTCCCACACGCCGTCCCGCTGGTCGGCGATCGCGTCCATCTTCCGCGGCCGTCGGAGTCGCAGACCGTCGCCTCCATGCCCTTCTTGATCGCGTCCTGATGGGAGCCGGAGAACGCCGTGTAGACGAGCTCGCCGACGTACGGATGGCGGATGTGCACGGGCAGCTGGTTGCAGTACTCGACGACGCGGCGGGCCTCGTCGATGTCGGAGAAGTCGAGGCCGGGGTCGATTCCGTGCCTGAACAGGTTCAGCGCCAGGGTGACGATGTCGACGTTGCCGGTGCGCTCGCCGTTGCCGAACAGCGCTCCTTCGACGCGCTCGCCGCCCGCGAGGAGCGCGAGCTCCGTGGCGGCGACGGCGCAACCTCGGTCGTTGTGCGGATGGATCGAGAGGATCACGGAGTCCCGCCGGCTGACGTTGCGCCCGAACCACTCGAACTGGTCGGCGTAGACGTTCGGCGTCGTCAGCTCGACGGTCGCCGGCAGGTTCAAGATCACCTTCCGGTCGGGCCGGGGCTGCCAGACGTCGAGCACCCGCTCGCAGATCTCGAGAGCGAAGTCCGGCTCGGTGCCGGTGAAGCTCTCGGGCGAGTACTCGAAGCGGATCTCGGTCTCGGGCAGCCGGTCGAGCGCCTCGAGGCACAGCTTGGCGCCGGTGACCGCGATGTCGACGATCCCCTGCCGGTCCTCGCGGAACACGACCCGGCGCTGGAGCTCCGAGGTCGAGTTGTACAGGTGGACGATCGCCTTCTTCGCGCCTCGGACGCTCTCGATCGTCCGGTCGATCAGCTCCTCGCGGCACTGTGTGAGCACCTGGACCCAGACGTCGTCCGGGACGAGGTCCTCCTCGATCAGGAGGCGCGTGAAGTCGCAGTCGGGCTGGGACGCCGACGGGAAGCCGACCTCGATCTCCTTGAAGCCGAGCCGGACGAGGAGATCCCACATCGCCTTCTTGCGCGCGACGTCCATCGGGTCGATCAGCGCCTGGTTGCCGTCGCGCAGGTCGACGGAGCACCAGATCGGCGCGCTGCGTCAGGAGCTGCTCGGGCCACGTCCGGTCGGGCAGACGCCGGCCCGTACGGATACGGCCGGTACTTGTGGATCGGCATGCTCATCGCTCTGGCGTAGGTTACCCGTGCCGCCGTGCTGATCCTGCACGACAACGCCCGCTCGCTCTGCGCCCAGCGCGTCAGGCTCTTGCTCGCAGAGCTCGCCCTGCCGTACGAGCGGCGCACGGTGCCGCTCGGCCCCGACCGGCCCGGCTGGCACCTCGCGGTGAACCCGGCCGGAGGCGTTCCCGCGCTCCTCGACGACGGGTTCGCGCTCGCCGAGTCGGTCGCCGTCCTCCGCTACCTCGCCTCCCGGGAGAGGCGGACCGACCTCTACCCGACGGACCTCCGCGAACGTGCGACGGTCGACTGGCTACTCGACGCCGTCGTCTCCGAACTCCGCCCTGCCGTCGTCGAGATCTCGACGGTGGCCTACGGGCTGCGCGTGGGGCGGGGGATCTTCGCAGAGGAGCCCGAGCCGGAGCGCATCCCGGCAGCCTTCGAGGCGCAGCACCGCCGCTTCGGGACGGTCTCAGCGCTGCTCGGCTCCGCGCCGTGGGCCTGTCTCGACAGGTTCACGATCGTCGACGTGACCGCGGCCCCGATGCTCTGGCGCTTCGTGCGCGCCGGAGACGGAAGCGGCCTTCGGCCCTATCCGCGGCTGGCGGACTGGGCAGAGGCCGTGTGCGGGCGCCCGGCCTGGCGAGACGTCGTCGCACCCGAGACCGGCGTCTGACTC
The DNA here is from genome assembly GCA_963705605.1 of uncultured Thermoleophilia bacterium. Taxonomy (GTDB): domain Bacteria; phylum Actinomycetota; class Thermoleophilia; order Gaiellales; family Gaiellaceae; genus CAVPKC01. The sequence goes on along the minus strand of CAVPKC010000001.1, from coordinate 2,654 downwards.
AGCGGCCGGTCAGCTCGGCGAGCATCGCCGCGATCACGTCGTACGGAAGGAGGTGTCCTGCTCCCTCGACCACCTCGAGCCGCGAGCCGGGGATCCGCTCGTGGAGCAGCTCCGCGTGGCGGAGCGGGACGAGGCTGTCCTCGTCACCGTTCCAGAGCACGACCGGGATCGCGATCTCGGCGGGGTCGAAGCCCCAGGGCTCGCCGTAGATCCGGTAGTCCTCGGCGACGCCCCGAGCGCCCTGCTCGAAGGCGTCGAGGAAGAACCGCATGTCGGCGAGCTCACCCCGGTGGCGGTCGAGGGTGCGGCGCTCGGCCGCGGAGAGCTGCTTCGCGGTCCACGACTGGGTGAGGCCCGGAGCATGCCGGGCCGCGAGCGCCGAGACGGCGAGCACGGCCCGTGCCGCCGCCGGCGAGCGCCGGCCGAGCTTCACGATCCGGCGATCCTGCGGATTGAGGTCGCCCATCGCGCCCGGCCAGTCGAGCGGGCACGCGCCGGCGACCGACCCGACTGCCGAGAGACTGCCGGGGATCGCGGCCGCGCAGGCGAGCGCGTACGGCCCACCCGCGGACCAGCCGAGGACGGCGAAGCGCTCGAGGCCGAGCGCCGCCGCGAAGTCCGTGACGTCGCGAGGGTAGGAGAGCAGTGTCCGGCGGGGCTGGAGGGTCGACGCCCCGATCCCCGGTCGATCGAGCGCGAGCGCCCGGACTCCGAGCTCGCGCGCCGGCCCGTCCGCGAACGACCAGCCGATCGCCGCCTGCGGTGTCCCGTGGAAGAGGAGGACGGGCTCGCCGGACCGGTCACCGAGATCGTAGAAGGAGAGCGTGCGCCTGTCGGCGAGCCGAATCGAGGCGGGAGCGGGGCCCATGCCGCGATCGTAGAGGTCGGGTCCGCCGCCTGCTCGAACGCGCGGCCGAGGAGCTCCTTCGAGGGGTCCCGGGAACGTTCTCCCGGAACAGGCTGGCTGCCGCAGCCGGCAATGTCGCTACAAGACGATACTTACGAGTCGCTACATTTAGCGGGGATGGAAGTCGGCATCAGGGAGCTGCGTGCCGACCTCAGCCGCTGGCTCAAGCGGGTGCAGGCGGGCGAGGAGGTCGTCGTCACCGACCGCGGCAGGGCGGCGGCGCGCATCGTGCCCATCGCCGTCGAGCGACCGCTTGATCGGCTGATCCGGGAGGGGATGGTCGTTTCGGCTCCGCGGCCCTGGCGCGGGAAGCTGCCGAAGCCGATCGAGGACGCCGGGCCGCTGAGTGACATCGTGCTCGAGGATCGGCGCTGATCGTCTACCTCGACGCATCGGCCTTCGTCAAGTTGCTCGTCCGCGAAGACGGTACCTGGGAGGTCGCGACAATCTGGCTCGGGCCGACCGGCGCGTGTCGTCGCGCTTCTCTATCCCGAGGCGCGGGCTGCGGTCGCGCGTGCGTGGCGCATGAGCCGTTGCGATCGGCGCGACCTCGGACGCCGGCGCGCCGCCGGATCGAGACGCTCTGGGCAGCGGTCGATCGGATCGAGCCCGACGGCTGCGCTCCTGCGTGGTGCGGGCGACCTCGCCGAGGAGCACGGCCTGCGAGCCTATGACGCGGTTCATCTCGCCTCCCTGGAGCAGATCGCGGACGCGGAGACGGTGCTGGTCGCGGCAGACGGGGACCTGCCGGCGGCTGCACGGGCGCGGGGATTCACGACGGCCCAGCTGGGGTAGCCGACGTCGTTGCAACAGCCGAACCGCGCGAAACCGGCACAACGGGTTTCGCGCACTGCGGCCGCTCAGCTCCTTGGGCGTGACCGGGCCCCTCGGGGCCCTCTCCGGCGGATATCGGCCCGGCCTTCGGCCTGGCAACGATTCGAAGAGTGCGCTCCCGCTCCGCAGGAGCGCGATCGGGGGTCGCGGCCGGCCGAGCCGGCCGCTCAGCCCCTTGGGCGTGACCGGGCCCCCTCGGGGCCCTCTCCGGCGAATATCGGCCCACCGGCTCCGCCGGTGGGCAGCGATTCCGCCTAGTACGGGTGCGCTCCCGCTCCGCGGGAGCGCGGGCGCGGGGTCGCGGCCGGCCGAGCCGGCCGCTCAGCCCCTAGTACGACCTGGGCATGCCGAGCACGTGCGGCCGAGGTAGGCGAGCACGAGGTTGTTCGAGACGGGGGCGACCTTGTACAGCCGCGTCTCGCGGAACTTCCGCTCGACGTCGTACTCCTCGGCGAAGCCGAAGCCGCCGTGGGTGTCGAGGCAGGCGTTGGCCGCCTGCCACGAGGCCTCGGCGGCGAGGTACTTGGCCATGTTCGCCTCCGGCCCGCAGGGATACCCCTGCTCGAACAGCCAGGCGGCCTTGTAGCGCATCAGGTCGGCGGCCTCGAGCGCAGCGTACGCCTGGGCGATCGGGAACTGAACCCCCTGATTCGCGCCGATCGGTCGGCCGAAAACGACGCGCTCGGAGGCGTACACCGTCGCCTTCTCGGTAAACCAGCGCCCGTCGCCGATGCACTCCGCTGCGATCAGGATCCGCTCCGCGTTCATCCCGTCGAGGACGTACCGAAACCCCTTTCCCTCCTCGCCGACCAGGGCGTCTGCCGGCACCTGCACCCCGTCGAGGAAGATCTCCGTGGTCGCGTGGTTCATCAGCGTCTTGATCGGGCGAATCGTCATCGTGGCGGCTTCGAGG